>CAWHFU010000022.1:0-205115 GCA_963828685.1 uncultured Pseudomonadota bacterium | reverse complement strand
CGGCTCAGCGACTCGCCCCAGAAGGTGAGGTGTTCGCGGAAGGCCTTGCTCTGCGTGGCCTTCTTCCACGCGGCCGGGTTGTCGGCGAGGAAGCCGCGGATATGCTTCAGCGCGTCGGGCTCGGCAGGCCCCAGAACACCACCGCCGGCGAAGCAGTCGCCGGGCTGCAGATGCACGTAGAACGACGGTGCCGGGATCTCGTGGCGGCGTTCGTGGAAGAAGCGCGAGCCCTGCCAGGGTTTGTACGGCAGCTTGTTGTGGGAAAAGCGCGTGTCGCGATGGATGCGGAACAGCGAGCCGCCGTTCTTGCGCGCGGGTCGGCGCGGTAGTGCGGGCTGATCTTCGCCAGCGGCGCCTGCAGGTCGGTGATCAACTGCAGGAACGGTTCGCGCACGTGACACTCGTAGTCGTCCCTGTGGGCATGGAACCACTCGCGGCTGTTGTTGCGATCGAGCGCGCGCAGGAAGCGGAAGCTGGCGGGAGTGAAGTAGGTCTGGGACATGGCTTCGGTGAGGTGGCGGGAAGTGGGGTCAGGCTGCGTCGATGCTGGCGGCGAGGTGTTCGCCCCAGGCCTGCAGCTGGTCGAGCAAGGCCAGTTGGTGCTGCGCCTGCGGATCGTTGCGCAGTTCATCGAGGCGGTTGAAATAGTCGTCGAGGGTGAGCCCGGTCAGGGCCGTGTGTCGGGTCAGCCGGGCCTGGCGAAAGCTGTCCCAGCGTGCGCGTTCCTCGCGGTCGAGCGTGTCCGGCCAGTTGCGCGCGCGGTACCGGAACAGCAGCTCCGGGTAGCGCGGATCGCGGAACGGAAACGCCCGCGAGCCGAGCTGATCCGGTGGCGTGGCGCGTACCTGGGTGAGCAGGCGCTTGTCCGCGTCCGGCAGGAAACCGCCGCCATAGAGAGCCAGCTCGGGATCTTCCGGCGGCGGCAGCTCGGCGGCGCGCTGAAACACCCGGCGCAGCTTTTCGGCCAAACCGTCGACGGCGAGCAGCACATCGCGATGCGCCAGGCAGCGCGGCAGGTCCAGTTGCAGACGCTGCTGGTCCACGCCCGGGAGGACTGAGCGGTGCCAGCGCGGGCGTGATTCGGCGCACGGTACGCAGCGGGACGTCGCCCCCGTCGGGCAGGTCGGCTCGCGCGGTGAAGATGCGGTCGGCGATGTCGTCCTCATCCAGCGCCAGCCACTCGGTCGGGTCGGTGGCCAGGTCGTACACGATGATTTCGCCAGCACGGCCCGGATGCGCCGCCAGCGGCGCGCGATCATGGCCAGGCTATCGCGGCTGGCCGGATAGCGCGACAGACATGTACCACCGTGTCATCGCCACCACGTCGAGCATCTCGAGCACCTTTCGCTTGCGCCGCAGCGCGTAGGACCAGTCCCACAGGCGCGGCTGGCGCACCCGGATCAGCCGGGCCAGGTCGATCAGTGTGTAGACGTCGGACAGCGCATCGTGGGCGCGCCCCTGGCTGAGGCGGTTTGCGCTGGCCAGGTGTTCCAGCTCGAAGCTGGGCCAGCCGTTCTCGTGGATCGGCCAGACGATGCCCTCCGGTCGCACCGCCTGGCACGGCCGCACCAGGTCGACCAGGTCCCAGCGGGAATTGCTGTTCTCCCATTCGCGGCCACGGCTTGTAGAAATTGCGATACAGCATCCGCCCGGTGAACTCGTCGTCGAAGCGCAGCGAGTCGGAACCCACCCGGAGGTGCCGGCGTGGCGAGCTGCCGTGCACGCGGGCGGCGAATTCGGCCCGTTGACGCCCTCGCGCGCGGGCCAGGCGCGGGGCCATGCCGGTGATCATGCAGGCATCCGGATGCGGCGGCATTTCCACGGGTGGCTTGCCATAGAACATCACCGGTTCGCCGACGATCTCCAGCTCCAGCGTGGTGCGGACGCCGGCGAACTGGACCGGCCGGTCGCGCCGCGAGTCGGCGCCGAAGGTCTCGTAGTCGTGCCAGAAGAAGGTCTGCATGGCTCGAATCATCGCATGCGGCAAGACTGATAAACTCCGGTGACAAGGAGAGCTCATGAGCCAAGCCCACGAAGAAAACCTGATCTGGATCGATCTGGAGATGACCGGCCTCGACACCGACAACGACTCGATCCTGGAGATCGCCACGTGGTCACCGACAAGGATCTCAATGTACTGGCCGAGGGCCCGGTATTCGCGATCCGTCACGAGATCGACCAGCTGGAGGCGATGGACAGCTGGAACCCAACCAGCATCACAAGTCGGGACTGTGGCGACAGGTGCTGATTTCACAGACCGACCACGCGATGGCCGAGCAGGCGACGGTGGATTTCCTGCGCGCCTGGGTGCCGCCGGGCAAGTCGCCCATGTGCGGCAACTCGATCTGCCAGGATCGCCGCTTCATGCATCGGCAGATGCCGCGGCTGGAGCGTTACTTCCATTACCGCAACCTCGACGTGTCCACGCTGAAGGAACTGGCGCGTCGCTGGGCGCCCGAGATCGCCAAGGGCGTGGGAAAGGATCCGCGCATACGGCGCTGTCGGACATTCGCGACTCGATCGCGGAGCTGCGCCACTACCGCGGCTTCATGGGCGAGCTGGGCGGCAAGGTCGGCGCCTGAACGGCCGTCCTGGCCCGATTCCCCGAAGCACTGAGCCAGTGAGGACATGAGCATGCCGAACGATCTGTTTGCCACGGTGCTCGATTGCGCCGGACGCCCGCTGCGGCTGGATCGCCCACGCGTGGTCGGCATCCTCAATGTCACCCCCGATTCGTTTTCCGACGGCGGCCCGCATGCCGGCGTGGAGGCCGCCGTGGCGCATGGTCTGCGCATGGCGGAGGAGGGCGCGGACATGCTCGACATCGGCGGCGAATCGACCCGCCCCGGCGCGGCCGAGGTGCCGCTGGACGAGGAACTGTCTCGCGTGATGCCGGTGATCGAGCAGCTGGTCGCACGAACCGCCCTGCCGATCGCGATCGACACCTCCAAGCCCGAAGTGATGCGCGCGGCGGTGGCGGCCGGCGCCGGCATGATCAACGACGTCTATGCGCTGCGCCGCGACGGCGCGATGGATGCGGCGGCCGAACTCGGCGTGCCGGTCTGCCTGATGCACATGCAGGGCGAGCCGCGCGGCATGCAGGCCGAGCCGCACTACGACGACGTGGTCGGCGAGGTGCACCGGTTTCTCACCGACCGGCTGTTCGCCTGCGAGATGGCCGGCATCGACCGGCGCAAGGTGATGCTCGATCCCGGTTTCGGCTTCGGCAAGACGCTGGAGCACAACCTGGCGCTGCTGTGTGAGCTGGAGCGTTTCGCCAACCTCGGCAGTGGCGTGTATGTCGGGCTGTCGCGAAAGAGCATGATCGGCGCGCTGACCGGCAGGACCGCGCCGTCCGATCGCGCGGCCGGCTCGGCGGCCGCGGCACTGATCGCGGTTCAGCGTGGCGCGCGCATGGTACGTGTGCACGACGTGGCGGTCACCGTCGATGCGCTGGCGGTATGGCAGGCAGTACATGCCGTCGATGGGGTGCCGCGTCGCGACGACCGTCCGTCCGCGCCGCGCTGGCCAGATGACGACTGATTTTCATGGCCACCGCGGCGACGCGGCGGCCTGACGAGGAACGACCATGAATCAACGCAAGTATTTCGGCACCGACGGTATTCGCGGCCGCGTCGGCGAATGGCCGATCAATGCGGATTTCATGCTGCGGCTGGGGCGGGCGCTGGGCACCGTGCTGGCCCAGCAGGGCGCCGGCCGACGCGGGGTGGTGATCGGCAAGGACACCCGCATTTCCGGCTACATGTTCGAGTCGGCGCTGGAAGCCGGACTGGTCGCCGCCGGCGTCGACGTGCACATGTTCGGCCCGATGCCGACGCCGGCGGTGGCGTTTCTTACCCGCTCGCTGCGGGCCGAGGCGGGCATCGTGATCAGCGCTTCGCACAACCCGCATTACGACAACGGCATCAAGTTCTTCTCCGCCACCGGCGAAAAGCTTTCCGACGAGATCGAGCTGGCGATCGAGGATGAGGTCGATGCACCCTTCGTCACCGTGCCGTCGGAGCAGCTGGGCAAGGCGCGTCGTGTCGACGACGCGGTGGCGCGCTACGCCGAGTTCTGCAAGTCCACCGTGGCCGAGGATTTCAGCCTGCTGGGAATGAAAATCGTGCTGGACTGCGCGCATGGCGCGACCTATCAGGTGGCGCCGAAGGTGTTCGCCGAGCTGGGCGCGCAAGTGATCGCCATCGGCGACGAGCCGGACGGATTCAACATCAACCGCGACGTCGGCTCGACCCATCCGGACGCACTGCAGAGCGCGGTGCTGGAACATTGCGCCGATCTCGGCATCGCGTTCGACGGCGATGGCGATCGCGTGCAACTGGTCGACCGCCATGGCGTGCTCGCCGATGGCGACGACATTCTTTACGTGCTTGCGCGCGATTGCATGCGCGAGGGCCGTCTGAAGGGACCGGTGGTCGGCACGTTGATGAGCAACTATGGCCTGGAGCAGGCACTGGCAGCACTCGACATGCCGTTGATCCGCGCCAACGTCGGCGACCGCTTCGTACTGCAGCAACTGAAGCAGCATGGCGGCACCCTGGGCGGCGAAACCTCGGGTCATATCCTGTGCCTGGACCGCGCCACCACCGGCGACGGCATCGTCGCCGCGCTGGCGGTGCTGGAGGCGCTGCTGCCTCGGGGCAGGATCTCGCGCTGGCCCGACAGGCCTGCAGAAACTGCCGCAGGTGATGCTCAACGTGCGTGTCGAGGACGCCCGCGAGGTGCTGGACACGCGCTGTCTGCGATGCGCTGGCCTAGGCGCAGCGGGTGCTGGAAGGGCGGGGCGGGTGTTCCTGCGTGCATCGGGTACCGAACCGGTGGTACGCGTCACCGTGGAGGCGGCCGACGCCGCCGAGGTGCAGCAGTTGGCAGAGAGGCTGGCAGAGGCCGTAAAATCGGCAGCCTCACTGCTCGTGAGCCTGCGCAGCGCTGAAGCTTGCCCAGGTCGCCAAGGATTGGCCCGACGTGCCCCGCCCCTGCGGTGGTGGGATGAAATCGACCGCACGCCAACCTGTGACTCGCCATGAAAAACGTTCCGACCCTCGACATCCGTCGTTACGACACCGATCGCGACGGCCTTCGTCGCCGAGCTCGGCGCGGCCTACCGCGAATTCGGTTTCTGCTGCATCAGCGGCCACGGCATTCCGCGCGAACTGATCGACGGTTCCTACGATGTGTTCCAGCGCTTCTTCGCGCTGCCGACCGAAACCAAGATGAAGTACCACGTTGCCGGCAGCGGCGGCGCGCGCGGCTACACGCCGTTCAAGGTCGAGACCGCCAAGGACAGCCAGTACGCGGATCTGAAGGAGTTCTGGCATATCGGCCGCGAGATTCCGCGCGACTCGAGATTCGCCGACGTGATGCCGCCGAACCTGTGGCCGGCCGAGGTGCCGGAGTTCCGGCAGTACGGTTACGGCCTGTATGAGGCACTGGATCAGCTGGGTACGCAGGTGCTGCGTGCGCTGGCGCTGCACATCGACCAGCCGGAAAACTTCTTCGAGGACAAGACCGACTTCGGCAATTCGATCCTGCGGCCGATCCACTATCCGCCGATCGTTCATAGGGCGACGCCCAGGACAACATCCCGAACGTGCGTGCCGGCGCGCATGAGGACATCAACTTCATCACCCTGCTGGTCGGTGCCAGCGCCGAGGGGCTGGAAGTGTTAGCGCAGGGCGAGTGGCTGCCGATCACCACCGAGGGCGACGCCATCGTGGTGAACATCGGCGACATGCTGCAGCGGCTGAGCAACCACGTGTATCCGTCGACCACGCACCGGGTGGTCAACCCGCAGAACGAGAATGCGCGCAAGCCGCGCTATTCGGTACCGTTCTTCCTGCATCCGAATCCGGATGTGGTGCTCGATCCGCTGGACTCCTGCATCACGCCGGACAATCCGCGCCGTTACGACACCTCGATCAGCTCGCACGAATACCTGCTGCAGCGGCTGCGCGAGATCAAGCTGATCTGAGCCTGTTCCGCTCAAGCCATCCAGAAAAACACGGCAGTCATGCGCTTGGTCGCCGTCTCCAGTCCCCAGTAGGCGCTGGCGCTATGGATCATGTTGGCCTTGTACACCAGCAACCGGTTGAAGCGATGCGCCACCCGCACATCTTCGACGAAGGCATTGGGTTGCACGAACCGGTTGCCGAGCGCCTCGGCCAGATTGCGATGCGGCGGCAGCACGATGTTGCCGCCGAGCTGTCCGCCCGGCATGCGCTGGCGATAGAAGCTGGTGCCGCACTGCTCGGGCACCGCGGGATTGAGATAGAGCACGGCCGCGTAGCGGCACAGATTCGAGGAGTCGGTGTGCGGCTTGACCGCACCCTCGACCGAGCCGACCACCTGCACGCAATTGTGGTTGAGGCGGGTGCCGGCCTCGGTCTGTTCGACCCAGACCTTCTTCGCGCCGGTCAGCTGGCACACCCTGGCGTCCAGCGCGGCCAGCTCATCGTCGAGCAGGGCGGGCATGGCGCGCATGCCGGGCCACACTTCGCCGGTATATGGATAGCCCCGTTCCCAGTCGGTCTTGGCCAGGCAGCGGGCGCGCACTTCGTCCGCATTCGGCAACACGTCATCGACGACCCAGTAATCGCGGCCTTGCCGGGGCTTGTGGTAAGGCAATGGACGCATCTGGGTCGGAAACAGGGACATGCGCGCAGGGGCCGGTGGCGAAGTTGTGACCCACAGTAGCCGAACCCTGCGCGCAAGTCCGCGGGCTATGGCGCGTGGCTAGATCCCGGTATTCCGATAGCGTTTCGATTCCCGCGCGGAGAGCCACAGCGCCAGCCGGTCGGGCACCAGTTGCACAAGGGTCTTGATGAAGCGATTGACCCGGCCGGGAATATGCACGGCATCGCCGCGTTCGACCGCGGCGATGCCCTGGCGCACCACTTCTTCGGCACTCAGCCACATGAAGCCGGGCAACTTGTCCATCTTGTCGCGAGTGCGGGTGACATCGTGGAATTCCGACCAGGTGAAGCCCGGGCACAACGCACACACGTTCACGCCGTGCGGCTGGTTCTCCAGTGCCAGCGCTTGCGAGAACTTGATCAGGTAGGCCTTGCTGGCCGCGTACAGGGTATGTCCAGCCGGCGCCGGTACGTGTCCGGCCAGCGAGGCGACGTTGACGATGCGGCCATGGCCGCGCCGGCGCATGCCGGGCAGCAATCGCCACGCCAGTTCGGTTGGCGCAGTCAGCAACACCTGCAGAAAGTCGGCATGGACCGACCAGTCGCTGGCCTCGAACGTGCCGGGGACGCCATAGCCGGCGTTGTTGATCAGCCAGTCGACCTGCAGGCCACGCTGTTCCAGCGCGTCATGCAACCACTTCGGCGCGGACGGATCGGCCAGGTCATGCGGCAGCACGCTGACCTGGCTGCCATGTTGCTCGCGCAGCTCGCCGGCCAGAGTCTCCAGGCGATCGGTGCGGCGCGCGGTCAGCACCAGATCGTGACCCTGTGCAGCGAGTTGCCGGGCAAATTCGGCACCGATGCCTGACGAGGCGCCAGTGATCAGGCTGAGTGGGCGTTGCAGTGTCATCGGGCGGTTCCAGCGGGCGGACCGTCATTCTTGACCGTGGCGACAGGTTCGCGCCAGTGGGCCTGTGGAAGTCCGGTTTGCCGATACCCCGACCCCTCGCTAAGCTTGCGGTTTGGATCGCAGCGGAAGCAGACCATGCGCAAGAAACTTGTCGCCGGCAACTGGAAAATGCATGGCAGCCGTTCGATGGCCACAGCCCTGGTCAACGACATCGTTGCGGACAAGCCGGCCGCGATTGACGTCGCCGTGTTTCCCCCGTTCCCCTATCTGGCCGAGCTGGCCGGGCAGCATGCTGATACCGGACTGGCGATCGGTGCGCAGGACGTCAGCGAACATGGCGGGCAGGGCGCATATACCGGTGAGGTATCCGCCGCGATGCTGGCAGATGTCGGTGCCAGCTGGGTACTGGTGGGTCATTCCGAGCGGCGCCAGTACCAAGGCGAGACCGATGAACTGGTGGCGCGCAAGTTCTCCGCGGCACTGGCCGGCGGTCTCACCCCGATCCTTTGCGTGGGAGAGACACTGGAGCAGCGCGAGGCCGGTCAGACCGAGGTGGTGATCGCGCGCCAGCTGCAGGCCGTGCTGGGACACAACGGCATTGCCAGTTTCGACACCGCGGTGATTGCCTATGAGCCGGTCTGGGCGATCGGTACCGGCCGCACCGCCACGCCGGAACAGGTGCAACAGGTGCATGCCTTCATTCGTAGCCAACTGGAAAAGGAAGATGTTACAATTGCCCGTCTGACCCGACTGCTTTATGGCGGTAGTGTCAAAGCGGCAAATGCCGCGGAATTGTTCGCGCAAGCGGACGTGGACGGTGGACTGATCGGCGGTGCTTCCCTGACCGCATCCGACTTCCTTGGAATCTGCGCCGCGGCGCTACAGGCTCAATAGAAAATCTATGTTCGTCATTTTCAGCGTGTTTTACATCCTGATCGCTGCGGCGATGATCGTGCTGATCCTGTTGCAGAACGGGGCGGGCGCCGATGCGGGCTCCGGTTTCGGCGGCGGTGCATCGGCCACGGTTTTCGGCGCGCGCGGATCGTCCACCTTTCTTACTCGCGCCACCGGCGTCCTTGCTGCGCTGTTCTTCCTGCTCAGCTTGGGCATGGGTATCTATCTGCATGCCCATGGTGCACCGCAAACCAGTGCCGGTGACCTGGGTGTCATGGCCGGTGTGGCGGAGAAGCCCGCAGCCGCCAACGTGACTCCCGCTGTGCCGGCCGGTTCGGAAGTCCCGTCCGCTGTGCCTGCAGTCACAAAAGGCAACGAGGCTCCGGCAGCCACCTCCGTTCCGACCCCGGGTCAGGGTGAGGTTCCGGCAGCCACAGAGCCGACAAAGAAGCACTGAAGCAACACACCTGCCCAGGTGGCGGAACTGGTAGACGCACTACCTTGAGGTGGTAGCGACGCAAGTCGTAGGGGTTCGAGTCCCCTCTTGGGCACCAATTAGGGGTTTCAGGTTGTTCCACTGGAGTCCAGAAAGGCAGAAAAACCCGCCACTTGGCGGGTTTTTTTGTTTCTTATTGTCCCACCCAGATTCAGGGAAGCGCAGCAGTTTGAGTATGCTTTTGTGTATGATCTTTGAATTCATACTCAAGATGGGGCCACATGCCTAAGCTTGCTCGACCACTCACTCCGCTGCAGATCGAAAACGCCAAAGGGAAGAAAGCAACTTATCGGCTGGCAGACGGCAACGGTCTATATGTCGAAGTGAGGCCGAGCGGTCTTAAAACATGGCTGCTTCGCTACCGTCTTCCCAGTGGTAAGCAGACTTCGTGCATCACGATTGGACATTTCCCGGAAGACATCCCAGAGACAGGTTTGTCGCTGGCAGACGCACGAGCCAAAGCCATCTTGCTCATAGCTACGGCGAAGCATGGGGAGGCAGCAAAAGGGCTCAATGCCATCAAACGAGACCGCCGCCGCGGGATTGCTATTGAGATTGCAGCTGCCCATCAGGCGGCAGATGAAACGGAGAGCTTCAGCTTTCGGGTGGTGGCGGCAAGGTGGTTGTCGGAAAAGAGCACAACATGGCAGCCTGAGACATACCGTAAAGCAAAACTCATCGTTAACAATTATCTGACGCCCGGACTGGGGAGTCTTGATATGCGTACTCTCACAACGCGGGATGTCAAACCTACTCTTCTCGCCATGGCGTCCAAGGTTCCCGTGCTGGCCCGCAAGGCAAAGCAGCATGTCGCTAGTATTGTTGGATATGCCATAGATGAGGGGATGCGCGGCGATGACGCCGTACTGCGTCTAAACAACCTGCTGCCAAAGCATGAAGGCGGGCACATACCCGCAATCACCGATAGCGAAGAAGAGCTCGCAAAACTCGTTCAAGCGATTGAGCAATATGACAATCGTGTAGTTCGGGCGGCGTTGAAACTTGCATCATTGACGGCCCATCGCCCCGGTATCATCGCCAGTGCGAGATGGGCCGAAATAGACCTGAAAGCAGCAGAATGGAACGTACCCGGGAAGAATCCGGACGGAAGCAACAGGATGAAGACTGGTAAGGATTTCAGTACGTCCTTGCCGACCCAAGCACTGGCTCTGCTCGAAGATATGCGCTCTTTTGTCCAGTGGTATGGAGTATGTGTTTCCACCCCTTGCACAACAGCGAACGCAGCATCTGCATCGTGATTCGCTGGGCGCGGCCTTGCGAAAGATGGGGTTCCGCGGCAAGCACAGCACTCATGGGTTTCGCGCGACCCTGCGTACCGTCGGCAGGGAACGGATGGGCCTCGAAGTCGATGTGTTAGAGCAACAGCTTGCTCATGCTCCGAAGGACGAGGTAGAGGCTGCGTATGCGCGGGTAAAGTTCAAGGAACAGCGCCGCGAAAAAATGCAGGAATGGGCAAACTACCTCGATAGCTTGCGAGAAAGGCATCTTTCGCAAGGTTGAAAAGGGGGCAAGTCGCCCGTCAATAGCCTTGAAAATGAACGGAATATGAACAGACTATTATTATAATAGCTTCAGTATTATAAATAAACGGTTGCTATTGCGTACGAAATTATGAATCAGGATAATTTCTTCCATCACGGGAGAATATTATGGGTAGTGCGGAAGAAAAACAGACGGTAAGTTTAATGAGGATGGCTGACGTTATCAAAAAAACGAGCCTTTCTCGATCGACAATCAATCGTTTCAGAGCCAAGGGTGAGTTTCCACGGCCTATTATCATTGCTGAAGGTATTACACGATGGACCGATTGCGAAGTTGATGCTTGGATAACCCTTCAAATAGAAACATGCCGTCGAGGCGGTAAAATGAGTCCAGCAACATCGAATCGTTCAGGTTCTTCGTAGTATTTCTAATTTGTATACTGACGTTGGATATTCATAAGTGATCTATAAATGTCCAAAATTTTGTTCAATTCATTTTCAAACGCATATATAGAAGGATGCCTGCATGTTTTCTGATCATACAACTACATGTAGTTCAACTATGCCAAATTAAGCCCATTGCCTCTGTATTGGAAAACTCAGATGAAATAGTAATTCCAAAATTAGGATTGTTCTTATGTATAGGAGCTATGATACTGGTGATTTTATAGATGACAAGCATCATCAAGTAATTGAAGCGATCAACGATTACGGTGATTATAGGTTTTTTGTTACCCTAAGCTATCAGCACTTTGTCGGTGACGTGGAGGGATTGAAGGCCGCATCGACCTTCATAAAGCACCTGCACTGGAGGCTTTTTGGCAGATATGCTTGGCGTTCAACCGAACGTTTGCAAGGCGTGACGCTTCTTGAGCGTGCTGATATAAGGAAACGAAAGCATGGTCGTGACAGGGGGAATTGTCATTTTCATTTTTTGATAAAAGATCATCCCAGTTTCGATCGCCACCCCATTAAAGCGCTTAAACGTATGCAGTTAGCTGTGAGCCGAGCCGGATCTGGCCTCAATATCAGGGCGAAAAATAAATTAGTCAGCAAGCATGGTACCGACACTCAACTTGTCTTCGACAAGGGGGCGGTGACGAATATGTAAGCAAGGAGGCTAAGCATATGTCGTGGTGGAACGAAGATCGCTTATTCTTTATAGGCGTTCCTGATTTCGCACCCGGAAGCATCCCCTTACGGCCATCGTGGAACATGGAAGATCACCCTAATTACGTGCCCCATGTCCGACACATCTTGCAGCCCTTGAAATAATGGTTTTGACGGCGTAATTCTAGAATTTATTCAACTATGCATGGAAGCAATTCGTACCCTGTAACCTAATAATTTCCTAGCTTCCGCAGCCCTTCTGCCACGTGGATTTCAAGCTATTCTGGTGACGATCATTACTACAAGTTGCGACTGCCTTGGGCGTACCTTGTGCATGCAACTACATCGAAAATTTTCGCATCACAGTATGATTCTTCTGGAAGGCTGGGGTGCAACCGACTTCACCCACGATGTTCCGCGGTCACGCATCTGCGTCGTCTAGTTTGCTCAGCCGCACGAGTTCTTTTGCGGATGGAAAAAATTCGCCAACTTCACATTGAAGGGCAACGGCGAGCTTGACGAGCGTTGGAATAGTTGCTGCACGCTTGCCGTTCTCGATCATCCCAATATGGGCGCGGTCGAGCGGGATGCTGTAGGCCAACTTGTCTTGGCTGAATCCTTTGCGTTGCCGTATCTCGCGGACTCGTGCTCCCACCGCGCAAAGCAGCTCTGAAGGTGGTCCTGATCTGTTCTTGGAAGGGAGATTTGTGCCCTTGGGAGCATGCTTGGTTGCCATGCCTGAACACTAGGGAATGGCCGTGTTTTCTACCTCTGGCGGCATTCCCTCTGGCGGAACAACTCTATATAATTAGATTGCCATGCCGTTGGGGATTCGCTCTGAAAACACGCATGGTGATGACGCAGCAGAGTTCACGGCATTGCCTGAATACGTGCGATCACTACGCCTCAGTGGGATGCTATCTTGATCACGATCGGGGAAGTGGCGTTGCAAGTTTGGCCGAGTCGTGAACCGCTTTTTCCCAGATATGGAGCTGCGCCCGAACTCGACTTTCTAGTTTGACGATGCTGAACAGTTTGTCGAAGGGGCTCAAATAGCTCAAGTATGATTTTCAATAAGGAACAGGGGAAATTCCACTATGGCAGGATTTTGCGTGATCATTTCCGGCAGGCTGCCCGGAGATAAGGATGATGTTTCGGTTTGGACACCTGTCAGGGAAGGGTTCAAACTTGACGAAGCAACCTTCCGTCAACGCGTCCTAGCGGCGTTGCCGCTGTTGGTCAGACAGAATCTTGACGAGGCTGCTGCCGAACGCCTTACCCAGCAGTTGCGTGCGAGCGGCGTTGATGCATGCGTACAGTCAGATGATGCACAGCTCGCGTTTCTGGAGCGTGCGGGCACGATGCGCGGTCCATTGCCGCTATCCGCACTCGGCATGTTTATCCGCCCGGATGAGCGCTATAGGCTACGTGGTGACCAAGAATGGCAAACATGGACGGAGGCAGGCCCTGCACTTGATCTGTCCTTGCCTGATTCCTTTGAGGACGTATTGAGAGACATGCCGCTGGTAGGGGTAGCCCCTCCAAAGTTGCCTCAGATCAAGCCTCCATCGCAATCTGAAACTGCTGTCAAAGCTCAGCCGAAGATAGGAGTGGTAGCGCCTACCCCCAGCATCCCGGCAATGCCAGCGATGCCAGCCGCGCAAATTTCTGGAAATACTGTAGCTCCAACTTCGCCGCCGCCTCAAAAGGCAGCAAAACGGAAAGTCGCCCCATGGAAAATCGTAGCTGTTGTATGGATATGCGCCGTCGTTTTTTACACTGTAATACCAATGATATTTTCCTCTTCTTCCTCATCAAACTCGGCTAGTAGCGATAAATCAGAAGAGAGTGATGGCGGCCAGTCGTCATCTCAATCTGCCGCCGGCCAGACTGGTGCTGATGGCCTAAAGAAACTGGTGGCGGGGCACTCGATACTTGTGACACTGAAGCCAAATGGGGCCCCATTTGGTTTCGATAGTAACGATGGTGACGGTGAAACCAATATGGCCTACAGCATAGGCAATGGATTCATCCAGGAATGCTTTGTCTCCGTTAAGAACCCATCCCCTCACTCATGCAGCCCGGCCGTCACAATCGAAGCTTTTGGAAGTCCAAGCACTAACTGCTTTGGTAATATTCGCAATGAAAGCGATCCTAACGGCCCAGCGATATTTGTTTGCGTATCCGACACGACGCAAGCTGGTGGCAGCGGTGGTGATGGAGATTTCGAAAAAATGTCGATTCCCGCAGGCATACCTTATATTCAAAGACGAGGAAATTATGGTAGCTTCGCAAATTATCGCTTTAAGATATTTCCCCCAGGTTCATGAGTACGCACATTGATGAAGGTCGGTTAGGAGGATTCGTGACGGATAAAAAGTTCGAAGGCGTGACAAGGAGTGATCTTGATGCTGGTTTGGCTGCTCAGGATGCGCAGGACGGGGGTGACCGTAGGTGGCATTTTCGGCGTGATACAGGCATTAACGATTTTTCTGAAGCCCATCCATTATTGACCATAGCGGTCGTGGCTATTGGCTTTGCACTTTTTGTACATATTGCCATTTATGTGAGCTACGGACTTATTGTGGGTTCGGCAATTGAGGTTGTCGGGGTCGTAGTTGGACATTTCAGTATTATTTATTTGGCTAGACATCCAGAAAAGGTGGACGATAATGCCGTCATTATTTGGATGTGTGAATCCTATGCGAATAGCGGTAATCATCTTAGGATAGTATTAATCCCAATACAAGGCGCAATCATAATTGGATTTGCCTCTATTGCGGGTGGGGTGTTATTTTTTATTTTATATATCTTATACATATTTTGGATGATAACTTTGCCCATTGTTGGATTAATAATTGCCATATACTTGGCTCTTAAATTCGTAAAGAATTAATTCTGTATTTCTAATTCTGTATTTCTAATAAAAATATCGTGGATTGAATAAATGCTCGTAAATATCAATGATAAGATCAGGATTCATTCGCGCATGCCTTCAGAGCCCTGTACGCGGTCGCTACACCGACATTGAACCGTTCGGCAATCTGCGGCATGGAAAAGTTTTCCTCGTCGCGCAGCGTGCGTATGCGCTGGCACTGCTCAATCGTCAAAGCACGCTTCCGACCGAACACAACACCCTTCTCTTTAGCTTTCACGATGCCATCGTTCTGACGCTCGGCCCGGATGTCACATTCAAACTCAGCAAAAGCACCCAGCAGAGAGAACATCAGCTTCCCCTCGGACGTAGATGTATCCAAGGCCTGATCCAGCACCTTGAGCGCAACACCTTGGCTTTTCAGCTGATCGGCAATCTTGGCCAGATCGAGGACAGACCGTGCCATGCGATCAAGCCGGGTGATGACCAGAACGTCACCATCCCGCAAGAATTGAAGGCAGGCCTGCAACTCTGCTCGTCCTTCTGCTTGCCTACCTGATCGCTTCTCAGCGAAGACACGCATGCAGCCAAATTGCCTAAGCTTGTCCTGCTGCACATCTAATGACTGGCCGGCAGTGCTGACACGTGCATAGCCTACGATCTCACCCATATCAAATCTCCTGAGAGGTTGAGATTCTATCATTTTGATATGACTTTTGATAGGTTTGGGGTGCGATATCAGAAGGTATACAAATTGGTAGGCGGGCAGGGAAGGAGTTCATGACACGGACGAAATTGTCCAGATTTGGAATGAAGCATGACGGCGGCAGTTCGAGTCCTAATGGGGACTAACATTGTCCGGTGCTAAGCTGTGACTACAGCACGATGTGGTAATTTTTGCGTGCCTAAGCGCTTCGTTGTGTATGTTTTTGAGTACGTATTTTGCGTTACACTTGATGGACGCCTTTAACATCAGTATGTTACGATAGACATATGGTCTCCTCTTGCACCAATGAACGTTTCAGGGAGTCTCCTCAAGCCTCTGAAACACACAAAACCCCGCATAACAGCGGGGTTTTTTGTGCCTATAGGTCGTAGGGCGTCTCAAGGAAGCTTAGACTTATATGTAGGGTTTTGCGTATGGTTCAACTATACATACGCAAATTCATACACAAAAAGGTCTCAAGCCATGCCCCGCCTTGCCAAGCCTCTGACCGAGCTCCAAATCAGCAAAGCTTAGAGCCAAGGCCAAGGCCAGGGCATACACCCTGGCGGATGGCAACGGTCTGTACCTGGACCTGGCTGTGAGTGCATCAGGCCGAAAGACTTGGGTCGTGCGTTACAGGCTCGAGGGCGGCAAAACGCATACCCCGTCAACCATCGGTCATTACCCTTCGCTGAGCTTGGCCAACGACGCATGCAAATCGAGTTGTCGTTCCGGGATCTGAAATCCCACCGCTACGGGCAGGGCTTCGTGGACAGCCTCACGCGTAAAGGCGCGCGTATCGAAGTGCTTTTGCTGCTCAGCGCGATGGCCACGTTTGCCAGCTGGCTGGTCGGCCTGGCGTGCGAGCGCTGCGGTATCGATGCATGGCTCGCGCCGTTCCGATCGAGACGACGTCTCTATTCGGTCATGCGGCTAGGTCGCGAGGCACTTGTGCGACGATGGTCGAGTACGCGTTTGAGCGAACTCATCGATCAGCTACGACACCCCAGTCCACAACTGCTGGATCAGCTGGGCGTGCCGGCGTGAAAACGTGGGGAAGCCTCAGGGGCAGAACCAATGTTTATTATAAACATTTATATACGTATATACGATCGCTCATACTTACTTCGTTTCCAAGTCGATGGCACGTGCCAACGCTAGAAATGGTCCAAATGCATAGCCTCGATGTGAAAGTCCCATGTATTCCAAAAGCGCGAGAATCATAATACGGCGTCTTGAATACAGTGCCGGAAAATGCCGGCTAAGTGCCCTGAGGATAATCTCCGCGGCACACGAACGTATTGACGCCCTCGTAACATTATCTCCTTCGTCCCATTGACGGATTAGATCATCCGGAATCGGTAGCGGACAAGGGTCGTGGTTACGATAGGCTTGCCAAGGAATAGTGCTGACGGAATCGGGAAAATTACCCATGACAGCTGTATAGAAGCGATGTTGGCGTCCCATGTGATAAGGTATAGATGCCATGACTTTTATAAGTCCGGCATCAAAGAAGGGTAGGACGAATTCGATTCTGTGTAGATCGATATCCTCAATGCTTTGGTGAAGATGGCATCTCTGATCGTTAAGAAGGTAGTAAAAGCGAAGATTTCTGTCCACAGATTCATTCGGACTGATCATCATTGCTTGAAATAGCTCATCAACATATTTTGCACGGAAATCTTCGTAAAGCGATTTGTTCATGAGCTTACTTGATAATCCGTTTCCTTTTATTTTTGCTAGCTCGTGGAGGGCCACTTGGGGTGAGTCTTCTGTCTGTATATTATCTAGATCCTGGTCAATATAGACGAATCCCAGGCCCACACTTCCGCCGTCACCGGACCATAACATATGTGCATCGTTATGGTTCCCAAGTGACTTTTGGTAGCTGGTGTACTGCTTCAGTCTGTTTGCTTGATGGCGGAATCCATCTTTTTCATAAATAAACCTATGCGTTGAACCGACAGCCTCAGCGAAAAGCTTTGAGAATAAATAATCCTGTTGTCCTGTAGAGGCCATGCAAAATGTATCTACATCTGCACCTATTATCCGAAGTGCGGATACGATCAACCTGGAATCCAGACCACCGCTCAGCAAAGATCGATGGCGACTTTTAGTCTTGCATCTCAACTTGACAGAATTAATGAAACTACGATAAAAAACATCAGCAAGTTCAGACTCTGTTGCCACGGATTCAGCAGTATCTTCTATTTTATAGTACCTGGAACGGCTAACTTTAGATCCATCAAGCGAAATCAGTTCGCCACTGACAGTGACGCTTACATTGGAGATTGAAGTTCTCGCACCCGTTGAATACCCCATGCGGCCATGCTGCATCGCACCGATTTCATCAACGTGGTTATAAACGAATGACAACGTTGTAAGGGCCCGGAACGAGGTCGAGAATGCAAAATAGGGTCCACAATCAGTTAAATAAATAGGCCGCACGCCCATCATATCAGTGAAGAGATAGGCGCGATGCTGAGGTTTGAGGTAGACGATTCCGCAGAAACTACCTCTGGCAGAAATTAGCGCCTTTTGATCGTTACATCGCAATGCTTCTGTTAGAACGCGGGAATCATATAATCTCCCACTGTCAGTATTTTCGTCGACATATGCGCGGCCGGCGATTTTTGTTACAGAACCATCTTCAAACAGAAGCAAGCTGGGTGATTCATATGCCCCTATGTCATAGCTTGCCAGGCAAAATTTTTGATTTTCGAGCAAATCTACATTGTCAGACTTTGCGCGGGACAACACTTTCCGCATTTCCGATTTGTGATGCTCCGGAATGACATAGGTCTCTGTTTTTGCGTATATACCTACAAAACCAGTCATGTTAAATTTCCGTTTTTACTTATGCTTCTCCGACGTCCCCCCGCTTTCAGTAGCGGGACGATTTAGAGTCCGGGGCTACTTTACCTGCTTCTCGTGAGCAGCTTGGCGTAGGTGGCGGGTATCAGCCCAGCCAGCGCCTTCTCTGGTCGTTCCTCGTTGTACTCCCGTCGCCAGCTTTCGATCTCGGCGCGTGCATGCAGCAAACTGGGGAACCAGTGCTCGTTGAGGCATTCGTCGCGAAGTCGGCCGTTGAACGATTCGATGTAGGCGTTCTGATTCGGCTTGCCAGGCTCGATCAGAGGCAGTTGCACACCACGCTCGTGGGCCCAGGTGACCATCGCCTTGCCCCAGAACTCCTTGCTGTTGTCGCTGCGAATCACCCGCGGCAGACCGCGGCGGAGTGCCAGGCGATCCATCACGCGCGTCACGCCCATGCCGGAGATCGCCCGCTCGACCTCGATGACGACCGCCTCGTGGGTGGCGTCGTCGACAACCGTTAGGCACTTGATGACGCGGCCTTCGGCCCTGTGATCAAACACGAAGTATCTTGTGCAGGAATGCAGACGGGTGACATTGTGACGACACCCGCGCCAAAGAAGGATGGCGCAGGTCGTGCGCGGTGAATCCCGCACAGCGCTTGTAGGCGCCAGCCGACATATCGAAAGTCCCCGACGTGACATCTTGCCTGCTAATGATGCCGGCGAGGAGGTGGGGGACCGCACTTCGCATCGCTGCAGCCTTCATTGCGGGTGGGGAAACTGCCGTGGTGACGATTTCACTCAGGCCATCGCTTGCTGGCGACGGGGATATCTCCGGCGAATGGAGTATTCGTCGTTGTGGAGTGACCCTGTTCAGCGGGCTGTCGCTGGGGCAGGCGACCAGGCTGGCCCGGGACGTGGCGCACGATGAGTACCTGCGGCTGCGGCGGCCGACCTGCGTGAAAATGCCGGGCATGCATTCCGCAATCGTGCTGGCGTGCTATGCGGGCGCTGGGGATGAGCGTGCGGATGAGGCTCTGGTCGCGTGAATTTTCCAGCGGGATGACGGTTCCCGGCGACGCCGGGATATACGTTTGAAGCGTCCGGCAAGTTGCGGGCTGCAACTTGCGGCAGCGAAGCATGCGGTGTTGCGCACACAGGCACCGAATTGCTTGCAATGGGGCGTCATGCAGCCTAATTTCATGCAGCCCAACCAAGGAGGGCGTCACGTGATCAATGTTGTCCTGGTGGACGATCATGAGCTGGTTCGGACCGGCTTTCGTATGATCTTGCAACAGCAGTCGGATATCACCGTCAGTGGCGAGGCCGGCAGCGCCGAGGAAGGCCTGCGCCTGATCCGGACCCTCACGCCCGACATCGCGCTGGTCGACGTGCACATGCCAGGCATGAGCGGCATCGAGCTCACCGAGCGCGTATGCCGGTCGAAATTGTCCACGCATATCGTCATCGTGACGGTTGTCGATGACGCACGTTTTCCCAAGCGCCTGCTCGATGCCGGTGCGCTTGGTTACCTGACCAAGGGTTGCAGTGCCGACGAGCTGGTGTCTGCCGTACGCCAGGTGGCCGGCGGTCGACGTTATCTGGCGCCCGCGGTAGCGCAACAACTCGCGCTGGCCACGCTCGACGGCAGCGGCTCACCATTCGATGTGCTGTCCAGTCGCGAGCTGGAGGTGGCGATGATGCTGGTGCGCGGCAAGCCGCTGACGATCATCGGTGAGCAGCTCAACCTGAGTCCGAAAACCGTTTCGACCTACAAACAGCGGTTGATGGAGAAGCTGCACGTGGACCACGTGCTCGGCCTGGCCCACCTGATGACGGTCCACGGCCTCATTGATACGCCGAACCATCATGTAGGCAACTGATCGCAGCAACCCTGGTGGTCGTAATCGGGCAAAAAAAACCGGACTTTCGTCCGGTTTTTTCATGCCCTGGGTAAAGAGGGGCTCAGTTGAACGAGTCGCTACCGGGCGTCCGCTCGACCAACGGGGTCGTCGGCCGGGCTACTTCCTCGCGTTCCGGCGCCGGTGTGGCCTGGCGGGTCGCTGGTGCCGGCTGGGTCGTCAGCAGGTCACCCTGCTTGGGCTGCGGCAACGAGGTCATCGGCGGTACCGGCTCCGTGGTGGCAGCGCTTTCCGGCTCGACCACCGGTGCCGTCGGCGCACGGGCGGGCCTGATGTCCTGCGGAGTCGGTGCAACCGCCGGGGTCGCGGATGGCGGCGAGGGACGCACTACCGGCGGAACCGGGGCATCGACTGACTGCTGCATGGGCGGCGGTGCCGGTGTCGGCGCCGACACGGATGCCGCAGGTGTCGCTGCAGGCGCGGCTATCGTCGCAGGAACGATTGCGGGTGCAACCGGCGCCGGTGCAACAGCGTCGACCACATCGGATTTCGCGGTGAGCGTTTCCACAGTACGGGCGACCTCGACCACCGTGGGCTGCGGCTTGCTGATCGGAGCCGGAGCCGGCGTCGGAGCCGGTGCAACGTTGACCGATTCCGGTTCGTCACCAGTCACGGGTGCCACCGAATTTGCCTGATCGGGGATCGGTGGCAGGGTGGGCAGGTTGAAGGTCGTCACGCTGGGCGGGGCCGCCGGGATGGCGGCGGAATCCGGGCTGGCCATCGGCTTCGACGGCTTGTCCTTGGAAATGTCACCCGCGTCGACGGCGGCGGACTTTTCAACCGATGGCGCGGCCGTCGCCGGGCGCACTTCCGGAGTGGCTGTCGGCGCATTGCCGTCTTGCGCACTGTCGGTCGGCGGGCTGGCGGCCACCACGGCAGCAACAGCCACCGCTTCACGCGGTGCCTCGTTGCGGGCTACCGGCCGGGCGGCGGGAGCGCTGCTGGATTCGTCACGATCCTCGTCATCCAGTGCCTGCGCCTGGGTGATGTCGGGGTTGCTGCCGTTCGGAGCGGCTTCGTCATGACGGCGCCGGCGACGGCCACCGCGGCGACCACGCCGACGACGCGACTGGCTGCCGTCGGTATCCGGTGCGTCATCCGCCGATTCCGACGCGGTCGACTCGACCAGCGGCGCAGCCAGCAGTGCGGCTTCCTTGGCGGCGTCATCCAGCGGCACCGCAGCAGGGCGCTCGGCACGCGGCTGGCGCTCGGTCTTCGGCGGCTGCGGCTTGCGCTCGGACCGCGGAGTGGCAGTGGTTTCGCTCGCGACGGCGGGCCTGGGCTGACGTTCTGCCCGGGCGTTCTGCGTCTGTGCCTGGGGTGCCTGACGCGGCTGCGCCTCGTTGTTGCGCTGGCGATTGCTGCGTGCTTGCTGCTGGGCCCCGGATTTCGGTGATCCCTGCGACGTTGAATCGCGCCGCGGCTGACGTGCCGACGATGCGCTGGAGCTGGCATTGTTGCCGCGACCGCTGCGCTCGTCGCGACGAGCACGGCTGCTGCCGCCGTCGTGACCATCGGCGCGCTGTGGTGGTGCGGGCGCAGGGGCGGCCGCCTCGGTGCTGCGGAACCAGCCGAGCAGGCGCGTGATGATGCCGCCCGAAGGCGCGGGTGCCGCGGCCGGACGGGATGCCGACGCCTGGCGGCGCGCGGGCTGCGCAACGGCAACCGGCTGTTCGGCCAGTTCCTCGCGCACCGGTGCCGGGCTGGACGGCACCACGCCGCTTACCGCGGGCTGCTCGCCGCTGCCCAGGGTCTGGCCCATCTTCGGCAATTCGGCGGTTTCCACCGTGGTCAGTCGCTCGTAGCTGGGCTTGCTGTGCTCACCCATGTCCACTTCGCGGATGCGCTGGATTTCGATATGCGGGGTTTCCAGCTTCTCGTCGGCCACGATCATCACGTGCACCTTGTGGCGCAGTTCGATCTCGACCACGCTGGCGCGCTTTTCGTTGAGCAGGAAATTGACGACGCTGGACGGTGCCTGCACCAGCACCTGGCCGGTGTTGTCCTTCATCGCGTGCTCTTCGATCAGGCGCAGGGTCGACAGCGACAGCGATTCCACGCCGCGGATGTGACCATGCCCCTCGCAGCGCGGGCAGACGATCTGGGTCGCTTCGCCCAGGCTCGGGCGCAGGCGCTGGCGCGACATCTCGAGCAGGCCGAAGCGCGAGATGCGGCCGATCTGCACGCGGGCGCGATCGAGCTTCAGGGCGTCCTTCAGGCGATCCTCCACTTCACGCTGGTGCTTCGGGCTGTCCATGTCGATGAAGTCGATCACGATCAGGCCGCCGGCATCGCGGATGCGCGCTTGGCGGGCGATTTCCACCGCCGCCTCGCAATTGGTGTTGAATGCGGTCTCCTCGATGTCGCTGCCTTTGGTGGCCTTGGAGGAGTTGACGTCGATCGCGGTGAGCGCTTCGGTCTGGTCGATCACGATCGAGCCGCCCGAGGGCAGCCGCACCTGACGATCGAACGCGCTCTCGATCTGGGTCTCGATCTGGTAGCGGGTGAACAGCGGGGTGTCGTCGCGGTACAGCTTGAGCTTGCGCAGCGCGTTCGGCATCACCTGCTGCATGAAGTCGCGGGCGTCATTGAACAGCGGCTCGTCGTCGATCAGGATCTCGCCGATGTCGCTGCGCAGGTAGTCGCGCAGGGCGCGGATGAACAGCTTCGATTCCTGGTAGATAAGGAACGGCGCTTTCTGCTTGCTGGCCGCTTCGGAGATCGACTTCCACAGCTGCAGCAGGTAATCGAGATCCCACTGCAGTTCCTCGGCATCGCGGCCCAGGCCGGCGGTGCGCACGATCAGGCCGACGTCATCGGGCACGGTGACGTGGTCCAGCGCTTCCTTCAATGCCTGTCGGTCCTCACCCTCGATGCGCCGGGAGACGCCACCGGCCTTGGGGTTGTTCGGCATCAGCACCATGTAGCGGCCGGCCAGGCTGATGAAGGTGGTCAGGGCGGCTCCCTTGTTGCCGCGCTCCTCCTTCTCCACCTGCACGACCACTTCCTGACCTTCCTTGACCAGTTCGCGGATGCTCGACTTGTGCGGGTCCAGGCCCGCTGTGAAGTACTCGCGGGAGATTTCCTTCAGCGGCAGGAAGCCGTGGCGTTCGGCGCCGTATTCGACGAAGCAGGCTTCCAGCGAAGCCTCGACACGGGTGATGCGTCCCTTGTAGATGTTGGACTTCTTCTGTTCCCGCGAAGGAATTTCGATGTCCAGGTCATACAGGGTCTGGCCATCGACAATGGCCACGCGCAACTCTTCACGCTGAGTCGCGTTGATCAACATACGTTTCATGGTGGTAATCCTCGGCTTGGCCACGCGTCGCGAGCCACGGTGGCGCCACAATGGCGGCCTGCCGGGGATCGCGCCGCTGCGGTTAAGCGGCAAAAAAACGGCACCGTTACCGGTGTCGGGGATGATTCGGTCAGCTGCGCCTGCTGCCCCGATACCTCATGGCATCGGACAAACAGCAGCCCAAACCGTTACGATGAAAGGGAGCCGCGACCGGTTCCCCAAAGGCAACCGGCGCAATCCTCGCCGACGTCACGGGCGGGCGCTCCACCCGATCCAGACATCGATGGGCAGAAACCAGCGCCCGCCGAGTATCCTATTACAGCAGGTTTTTTTCAATGCAGACGGCAACTTCCCCCGACGCACCTCAGGGTGTACGTCAAGTCGTGATCGGCCCCGAGCGCGATGGCCAGCGTATCGACAATGCGCTGGTGACCATGCTCAAGGGCGTGCCCAAGAGCATGATTTACCGGCTGTTGCGCACCGGTCAGGTGCGTGTGAACGGCAAGCGGGCCAAGCCGGATACCCGTCTCGTTGACGGTGATACGCTGCGCATTCCGCCGGTCCGGGTGGCTGAACGGCTCGATCGTCAGGGGCCGCCGGGTGGCCAGGTGGCCGAGGTGGCTGACGCGATCATTTTCGAGGACAAGCACTTCCTGGTCATCGACAAGCCCGCCGGTGTTGCCAGTCACGGTGGCAGTGGGGTCAGCCACGGTGCGATCGAGCTGTTGCGTGCGGCGCGACCGCAGGAACACCTGGAGCTGGTGCATCGGCTCGACCGTGATACCAGCGGCGTGCTGGTGTTCGCCAAGACCCGGGCCGGCCTGACCGGGCTGCAGGCGGAGATCCGTGCGGGCACGGTGACCAAGCAATACCTGTGTCTGATGCTGGGCCATCCGTCCAAAGCCAAGTTCGACGTCAACGCGCCGCTGCTGAAATCCGTGATGCAGGGCGGCGAGCGGATGGTACGGGTGGCTGACAACGGCAAGCCGTCGCTGACTTTCTTCCGCGAGATGGAGCAATACCCCGGTGCTCGCCTGATGCAGGCCACCCTGGGCACTGGCCGTACCCACCAGATCCGCGTCCATGCGGCGCATATCGGCCACCCGCTGGCAGGCGACCCGAAATACGGCGACAAGGAAATGAACAAGCGTTTCCGCGAGATGGGTCTGAACCGGATGTTCCTGCACGCCTCGCACATGAGTTTCGAGCTCGAGGACCGCTCCTACAGTTTTTCCACCCCCTTGCCGGATGACCTGAAGACCTTTCTCGACGTGCTTGCCGTCAAGGGCAAGCGGCTGGTCTATTCACGGGACAAGTCGCGCACCGATTTCTGATCAACGCGCCAGCAGGGCCTCGACCCGCGCCGCGCAGATGAAGTCGTTCAGCGACAGGCCACCCACGTCGTGGGTGGACCACAGCACCTGGCAGTGGCCGTAGCCGGCCTCAAGGTCCGGGTGATGGTCCTCGTGGTTGGCCATGAAGCCTACAGCGTTGATGAATCCCAGCGTGTGGTGGAAGTCGGAAAACCGGAAGTCCTTGACGATCGCCTTGCCGTCGCCGTGCAGTTGCCAGCCCGGCAACCGCTGCAGAAGTTCCGCCACCTGCGAAGGGTTCAGCGCGTTCTCCGGTCCCTTGCGTGGCTGGCAGTGCTTGGTCGACAGGTCGTTGGCGTTCATGCGGATATCCGTGCGGGCTGAAAGTCGGGATGCGAAGCGTCGAAGCTTGAGCGGAAAAAGTCAAAGCGCGGCGAATCCGAGCATGGAATCCGAAACAGGACTAAAATGGTGCTGTTTCGCCGGCGCGGTGCGCCGGCCACCGACAAGGCTTCACTGGAGCAGGCATGATCGACATTTCCGAACGCGCGCAGCAGCATTTCCTGAGACTCCTTGCCCAGCAGGGCATCGATGGGCTCAGCATCCGCCTGCGGGTCACCAACCCCGGTACACCAGCGGCCAACTGCGAGTTGGAGTTCTGCGAGCCGGCCGACCTGGCCGGCGGTGAATGGACGATCGAATGCGCCGGATTCCTGTTCCACATTGACGGCGACAGCGCCAGCTGGCTGGACAATGCCACCATCGACTTCGAACCGAACGCCACCGGCGGTCAGCTGAACATCCGCGCACCGAAGATCAAGGGCGACGTGCCCGGCGCCGAAGCGGGCCTGATCGCGCGCGTGCGCTATGTGCTGGAGGCGGAGATCAACCCGAAGCTGGCCTCGCACGGCGGCAAGGTCAGCCTGTTGGAAATCGACGCCGATGGCGCGGTGTTGCTCCAGTTCGGCGGGGGCTGCCACGGCTGCGGCATGGTCGACGTGACCCTCAAGCACGGGGTGGAAAAGACCTTGCGCGAGCGCGTGCCGGAGATCACCGCGGTACGTGACGCCACTGATCATGCCGGTGGCGAAAAGCCCTACTACAGCAAGGCCGGGGGCAAGTCGGCGATCGCCTGAGTCCACGCCGTCCTCGAAAACAAAGGCCCGCGAGAGCGGGCCTTTGTGCGTGTCGGATGCGCGAAGACGCGGGCTTACTTGTCGCCCTGGATATGACCCTGCAACGTATCCAGCTTGGTCGGCAGGCTGGAGAAATACGCGGCCACGTCCTCGATATCCTGGCTGGAAAGGGTGGCCACCATGCCTTTCATGATCGGGTTGTCGCGTTGGCCGTCCTTGTACTCGTGCAGTGCCTGCTGCAGGTACAGGTTGTACTGGCCAGCCAGGCGCGGGTACTGCGGGTCGACCGCATTGCCGTCGGTGCCGTGGCAGGCGAAGCAAGTGGCAGCCTTTTGCTTGCCGTTGTCGATGCTGCCGGTAGCCAGCAACTGGGTGGAAGCGAACGCCAGCACGGCGCCGAATGACATCAGGGTAAGCGCACGTTTCATGCGGAAAGTCCTTGGCAACTACTTGGCAGCGAGGCTGGAGAGATAGGCAGCGATATTCTGGATGTCGGTATCGGACAGGCTCTGTGCCTGCGCACCCATGGTCGGATGCTTGCGATCGCCAGCCTGGTAGCCATGCAGCGCGTTGATGATGTACTGCTCATTCTGACCGGCGATCTTCGGCACCGGATATTGCGGATACGCATTGGTGTAACCAGGCACCCCATGGCATCCGGCACAGGTGTAGATCAGTTTGCGTCCGGCAGCCTTGTCACCTTCAGCATGGACGCTGGCAGTGGCGAAGAGGGCAGTGGCCACAGCCAGGCCAAGCATTTGCAATCGAGTCATCGAGTTCATTCCCACAAGTACGGCGGGTACAGGGTCATAGAAGTCGGGGAGTATAGACGTTGCTTCCGCGCCTGAACAACACTCCGCGCTCGCGCCGCGCAAGCCTGGCCGGTGCTTCGGCGCCGATCGACCATCACAGCCGCCATCGATGCGGTCGCTGAATGGGCGCCGGACGGCGCGCGATGGAATTGCCCTGCGACATTGCCGTTGTGGCCATCGGCCCCATATACTGGATCGGTCACAACAGTTTCCCCGGGGGTGTCCTGGCTTCGACGGGGGTAGTGCGATGACTTGGTGCATGCCGAGGGGGCAGCTTTCCTCGTAAATCCAGCAGCAAACTTCTAGTTGCCAACGACGACAACTACGCTCTCGCCGCTTAAGGCGTAAGCCCCGAACCCACTTGTGCTCGTGCTTGTCGGTGTAGGGTCATTATCACGAGATCGCCGAACGCTGCCGCCTGGCGGTTCTAGGTCAAATCAATCAGGCTGGTTCCGCGGTGCGCCTTGCCCATCGTGCTTGTCGCGGAACGAGATCGAACGTTGGGCTAAGCATGTAGATCTGGGCATTTAACACTCTCGGACGCGGGTTCGACTCCCGCCACCTCCACCATTCAACGCAGCACGCAGCACCAACGAAGGCCGGCAAACCAGCGCAAGCGAAGGTGCCGGCCTTTTTTGTGTCCGTTCGTCTCAGAGGTGCAGCCAGTGACTTACGCCGCTGCGTCGATGATCTGCTTCAGCGCCAGCTCCACCTCGCGAGCAGCTTCGGCGATCCGCGCGTCCTCGGAGATCAGCGACAGCTGCTCGGTAGGCGGCACCATGCCGATGTAGGTCTTGCCGTGCTCCTCGAAGATCGACAGTCGGCACGGCAGCGCCATGTTCAGCGACATGTCGATCGCCAGCACCTCGGCCGCCTGGCGCGGGTTGCACACCTCCAGAACCAGGCACTCGTTCGGAAGATCGAAGCCCTTGTCGGCCAGGGTCTTGCGGAAGTCGTAGTAGTGCAGCATGCCGAAGCCACCGGCCTTCAGCGCGGCCTGCACGTCCTCGAACGCGCGGTCGACGGATTTCGTGGTCTGCTTTTTGTAGAGCATGGGTGGTCCCCGGTGGGTGTGGCTGAGTGCGGGGAGGGTACTGCGAGTGGCGCATGGGGTTTGTGCAGGGGTGACGCCCGGGGCGCGAGCGCCCATGCCGGGGTGCGGACCGAATTCGACGACTGGAGCGAGGCCAGCACCCACGACGCGACGGGTCTGGCGGATCACCGCCATTTCGAGGTCGGGCGGACGCACTTCACGCGCGTAGCCGGTGGCTCCGGTCGACCGCTCAGGCCAGGGGTGGCTCAATCGTCGATTGAGTGTTGCTGTCGGCCATGGTCCTCCGGCTGGCGCTATGCAGATCGCGCACCGTCCCGACGATTCCCCTCGCGGGTGGTCCAAAAAAAGGCCCCGCATGGCGGGGCCTCTTCATCGGGCTCGGGCGCCAGCCGGCGTCAGCCCACATTCGGTTCGCTGAACGCCTCGATCTCGCCCCTGAACGCTTCCACCGGCACGCAGCTGCAGAACACGTTCTTGTCGCCGTAGATGTTGTCCACGCGGGCCACCGGCGACCAGTACTTCTGCAGCTTCAGGCTGGGCAGCGGGAACGCGGCCAGCTCGCGCGGGTAGGCGTGGGTCCACTCGCTGGCGGAGACCATGGTGGCGGTGTGCGGAGCGTGCTTGAGCGGGTTGTCCTCGCGGTCGAGCTTGCCGTCCTCGATGGCGCGGATCTCGTCGCGGATCTGGATCATCGCGTCGATGAAGCGATCCAGTTCGTGCAGGCTCTCGCTTTCGGTCGGCTCGACCATCAGCGTGCCGGCGACCGGGAAGCTCAGGGTCGGGGCATGGAAGCCGAAGTCGATCAGGCGCTTGGCCACGTCCTCGGCGCCGATGCCGGTGGCGTCCTTCAGCGGGCGCAGGTCGAGAATGCATTCGTGCGCGACCAGGCCGTTGCGGCCGGTGTACAGCGTCGCGTAATGCGGCGCCAGCCGGGTGGCGATGTAGTTGGCGTTGAGCAAGGCCACCTGGGTCGCCTTGCGCAGGCCCTGCTGGCCCATCAGGGTGATGTACATCCACGAGATCGGCAGGATCGACGCGCTGCCGTAGCTGGCTGCGCTGACCATGCCGACCTCGCCTTCGCCGCCGAGGGTGCTTGGGCAGGAACGGCGCCAGATGCGACTTCACCGCACACGGGCCGACGCCGGGGCCACCGCCGCCGTGCGGGATGCAGAAGGTCTTGTGCAGGTTCAGGTGCGACACGTCCGAGCCCCACTTGCCGGGCTTGGCCACGCCGACCAGCGCGTTCATGTTGGCGCCGTCGGTGTACACCTGGCCGCCGTGCGCGTGCACGATCTCGCAGATCGCCACCACGTCTTCCTCGAACACGCCGTGGGTGGACGGGTAGGTGATCATCAGCGCGGCGAGGCGGTCGGAGTACTTCTCGGCGGCGCGACGGATGTCCTCGACGTCGACGTTGCCGTTGGCGTCGCACTTGGTCACCACCACCTGCATGCCGCACAACTGGGCCGAGGCCGGGTTGGTGCCGTGGGCGGACTCGGGGATCAGGCAGATGTTGCGATGCGCCTCGCCGCGCGAGCGGTGATAGGCGCGGATCGCCAGCAGGCCGGCGTATTCGCCCTGCGCGCCGGAGTTCGGCTGCAGGCTCACCGCGTCGTAGCCGGTGCATTCGACCAGCATCGCCTCGAGGCTGTCGATCAGTTCCTTGTAGCCGGCGGTCTGCGTGGCCGGCGCCAGCGGATGGATGTTGCCGAACTCGGGCCAGGTCACCGGGATCATCTCGGCGGTGGCGTTGAGCTTCATGGTGCACGAGCCCAGCGGGATCATCGTGCGATCCATCGCCAGGTCCTTGTCGGCCAGCGCGCGCATGTAGCGCAGCAGTTCGTGCTCGCTGTGATAGGTGTTGAACACCGGATGGGTGAGGAACTCGCTGCGGCGAAGTAGTGCTGTCGGCAGGGCGTCGGCGGTGGCGGCATCGAGTGCGTCGATGTCGTCGATCTGTGCATTGAACAGCGCCGCCAGAGCGATCACGTCCTCGCGGGTGGTGGTCTCGTCGAGGCTGATGCCCACGCAGGTGCCGTGGATCTGGCGCAGGTTGATGCGTCGCAACTGGGCCTTGGCGTGGATCGCATCGGCATCGACGCCGCTGACATGCAGGGTGTCGAAGAAATCACCGGCGACGGTGACGCCGGCCTTGTTCAGCGCGCCGGCCAGGATCGCGGCGAGGCGATGGGTGCGGCGGGCGATCCGGGTCAGGCCTTCGGGACCGTGGTAGACCGCGTACATGCTGGCCATCACCGCCAGCAGCACCTGCGCGGTGCAGATGTTGGAGGTGGCCTTCTCGCGACGGATGTGCTGCTCGCGCGTCTGCAGGGTCAGCCGGTAGGCCTTCTTGCCCTCGGCATCCAGCGAGACGCCGATCAGCCGGCCCGGCATCGAGCGCTTGTATGCATCGCGGCAGGCCATGAAGGCGGCATGCGGGCCGCCGTTGCCGAACGGCACGCCGAAGCGTTGGGTGTTGCCGACCACGATGTCCGCGCCCCATTCGCCGGGCGCGGCGATCAGGGTCAGCGCGAGCAGGTCGGTGGCCACCGCCACCAGCGCGCCACGCGCATGAGCGGCGTCGGCCAGCGCCCGGTAGTCACGGATCTGACCGAAGGTGTCGGGGTACTGCAGCAGCACGCCGAAGCTGTCGAGCGCGGCGGCCTCGGCGTCAGCGCCGATGTGCAGCTCGATGCCCAGCGCCTCGGCGCGGGTCCGGACCACTTCGAGGGTCTGCGGGTGCACGCCGTTGGAGACGAAGAACACGTTGCTCTTGGACTTGCACGAGCGCTTGGCCAGGGTCATCGCCTCGGCGGCGGCGGTGGCTTCGTCCAGCAGCGAGGCGTTCGCGATTTCCATGCCGGTGAGGTCGGCGCACAGCGTCTGGAAATTGATCAGCGCTTCCATCCGGCCCTGCGAAATCTCTGCCTGGTAGGGCGTGTACGCGGTGTACCAGGCGGGGTTCTCCAGGATGTTGCGCAGGATCACGTTCGGCGTGTGGGTGCCGTAATAGCCCTGGCCGATGAAGGTCTTGAACACCTGGTTCTTGTCCGCGATGGAGCGGATCTTGGCCAAAGCCTCGACCTCGGTGATCGCCTGCGGAAGCGCCAGCGGCGCGGGCGACTTGATGTTGGACGGCACGATCGCGTCAGTCATCGCATCGAGCGAATCGTGGCCGATCACGCGCAGCATCTGCGCGATCTCCGCGTCGTTGGGGCCGATGTGGCGCTCGATGAACGCGTGGTGATACTCAAGCTCGCGCAGGGAAGGCGTGTTTTTCTGGCTCATGACTAGGGGCATCCGAAGACTTGCGTGCCGTGCCGCACGTGGGGCGCCCCTCTGTCCTTTTGCCTGAGAGTTTGGAAGCCGGCGTTGAGTTGCCGTACTTCGTGCACCTTCGGCGCCGGATTCAACCGGTCTCTCCAGAGTGTTCGCACATGGTGGTATGGGGGCCTGAGCGATTACGGGCGTTGCGTCTTCGGCAGCGGTTGTACCCGGTCACGGCACGCGCGCTTCTCCCACCATGCGTTTACCGCGGCGATTATACAGGGCGGGCGGGGGAGTGTCGGCTGCCTTGCAGCGTGTGACGAGTGGATAGCGGCAAGGATTCAGCCCGGGCGGCCGTCCGAGGCCGACGCGTTATGCTTGGTTACCCGTTCCCGACCGGTGAGAGCCGTCATGATACGTATCGGTGAAATCGACCATGTGGTGCTGCGCGTGATCGACCTGGCCACCATGCAGCGCTTCTACTGCGAGGTGCTGGGTTGTCGCGAGGAACGCCGCCAGGACGAGATCGGCCTGGTGCAGCTGCGTGCCGGCACGTCGCTGATCGACCTGGTGAGCATGGACGGCAAACTCGGTCGCCTGGGTGGCGCCGCCCCCGGTCGCGAAGGGCACAACATGGATCACCTGTGCCTGCGCGTGGTCGATTACGACGAGACGGCGATCCTGGCGCACCTGAAGGCGCATGGCGTGCGCCTCGGCGAACTGGGTTCGCGCTACGGTGCCCAGGGCGAAGGCCCATCGATCTACCTGTATGACCCGCAGGGCAACATGATCGAGCTCAAGGGGCCGCCACCGGCCTGAGTCCCGGCGCCGCAAGCGGGAAAGACCGAGCCGCACAAAGACGAAAGCCGCCTTGTGAGGCGGCCTTCCCGATTTTAGTCCAGCCTGGAAAAGACGAAAGCCGCCTTGTGAGGCGGCCTTCCCGATTTTAGTCCAGCCTGGAAAAGACGAAAGCCGCCTTGTTAGGCGGCCTTCGTTTACAATTGGTGCCCAGGAGAGGACTCGAACCTCCACGGAGTTGCCCCCGCTAGCACCTGAAGCTAGTGCGTCTACCAATTCCGCCACCTGGGCAGGTGTCACGTTGCTCAGCGAGCTGCGTGAGCCGCGTAATTTAGGCATCTGTTGACGGCTTGTCAACACTTTTTCACATCCATCCATTGCGACGTGGCATCCTGCGCGGCGCAATCATCACAAGGATCTTGAGTGACCAGAAAACCCCCACCCCCTTCCGGCAATCCGCCGGACTCGCGTTCCGCGAAGAGGTCCGCCAAACGGGCGCCGCGTGACGCTGCTGCACCGGAGAAGCGCAAGAAGGCCGCCACAGGCGCCGTGCGCGATCCGCATGCCGATCGCGAGGCGCAGCGTTATGCGCGCCCGATTCCCAGCCGCGAGGCGATCCTCGCCCTGCTCGAGGAACGCGGCGAGCTGCTGACCGAGGCGCGCATTGCCGAGTCACTGGAAATTCACGACGAGGGCGATCTCGACGCGCTGCGCAAGCGCCTCGCGGCAATGGTTCGCGATGGCCAGCTGCTGCTCGGTCGCCGCGGCGGCTACGCGCCGACGCAGAAGCTGGATCTGATCGCCGGCCGAGTGCTGGCCAATGCCGAAGGCTACGGCTTCCTGCGCCCTGATGAGGGCGGTGAGGACCTGTACCTGTCGCCGCAGCAGATGCGCGCGGTGATGCACGGCGACCGTGTGCTCGCCAGCGTGGTCGGTATCGACCGTCGCGGACGCAAGCAGGGCGCGATCGCCGAAGTGCTGGAGCGGCGTTCGCCGCGGCTGGTCGGTCGGGTGGTGGTCGAGAACGGCGTGACCGTGGTGGCGCCGGACGATCGCCGCATGAACCAGGACATCCTTATTCCGGCAGGCCAGGAGCAGGGCGCGACGGCCGGGCAGATCGTGGTGGTCGAGATCATCGAGCCGCCGACCCAGCATCGTGGTCCGCTGGGCGCGATCCGTGCGGTGCTGGGCGATCGGCTGCAGCCATCGCTGGTGGTGGAGATGGCGATCGCCAGCTACGACCTGCCGCATGAATTTCCGCCGGATGTGCAGGCCGAAGCGGCGCAGGTGGAACCCCAGGTGAGCGCGGCCGAGCGCGAGGGTCGCGTCGATCTGCGGCAGCTGCCGCTGGTGACGATCGACGGCGCCGATGCACGCGATTTCGACGACGCGGTGTATGCCGAACCGAAGCGCGGCGGCGGCTGGCGCCTGATCGTGGCGATTGCCGACGTCTCCCATTACGTGCCGGTCGGCAGCGCGCTGGACAAGGAGGGCTACGAGCGCAGCACCTCGACCTACTTCCCCGGTTTCGTGGTGCCGATGTTGCCGGAGACCTTGTCCAACGGCATCTGCTCGCTGATGCCGAAGGTCGAGCGGCTGTGCATGGTGTGCGACATGGTGGTCGATGCCGAAGGCGCCGTGACCAAGTCGAAGTTCTACGATGCGGTGATGCTTTCGCATGCGCGACTCACCTACGACAAGGTGTGGCAGGTAGTTGGCCTGCAGGACAAGGATGCACGCCACGAAGTGTCCGACGTGCTGCCGCAGCTGGAGAACCTGCACGCGCTGTACAAGGCGATGGCGCAGCAGCGCAAGCGCCGCGGCGCGATCGACTTCGAGACGCCGGAAGTGAAGTTCCGCCTCGACCAGACCGGCGGCGTCGAGTCGATGGGCGCTACCGAGCGCAACGACGCGCACAAGCTGATCGAGGAATGCATGATTGCCGCCAACGTGCAGGCGGCGCTGTTCCTGGAGAAGAAGAAGATCCCGGCACTGTTCCGTGCGCATGAACCGCCGCCGGCGGAGAAGTACGAGGACCTGCAGCAGTTCCTGCGCGAGTTCAAGCTGCGCATGCCGCCGGTGGACGAGGTGACCCCGGCCGATTTTTCCGAGGTCCTGCGCATGGTCAAGGACCGGCCCGAGCGAGAGCTGATCCAGAACGTGCTGCTGCGCTCGCAGAGCATGGCCGCGTACCAGCCGGACAACCGTGGCCACTTCGGTCTGGCGTTGCAGGCGTATGCGCACTTCACCTCGCCGATCCGCCGCTATCCGGACTTGCTGGTGCACCGTGCGATCCGCTTTGCGCTGACCGGGCGCAAGCTGACCGACTACAGCTACAGTCCGACCGAGATGGCGGCGATGGCAATCCACTGCTCGCAGCGCGAGCGGCGTGCCGAGGAAGCCGAGCGCGACGTCGACGAGCGCTTCAAGTGCGCATGGATGGAGAAGCACATCGGCAGCGAGTTCGAAGGCCTGGTCACCGGCGTCACCTCGTTCGGCTTGTTCGTGGAACTGGACGAATCGAAGGTGTCCGGCCTGGTCCACATCAGCCAGTTGGCCAACGACTACTATCACTTCGACGCCACCCGCAAGCTGCTCAAGGGCGAGCGCACCGGCGTGCAGTTCCGCCTCGGCGACCATGTGCGCATCCAGGTGCTGCGTGCCAGCCTGGAGGATCGCAAGATCGACTTCCGGCTGGTCTCGCCACGCCCCAGCGATACGCCGCCGAGCAGCGGCAAGAAAGCCTACGACTATGCCGCCAGTGGCGAGCGCTACTCGTTGCCGAAGAAGGCCGCCACCGACAAGGCACAGGGCATGTTCGGCCGGGCAGCCAAGGCGATCGGTCGCGCGTTCGGACGCAAGGATGCCGTGGTGGAGGCGCCGGCACCGGCACCCCACAAGCCGACCGCATCGCGCGATAATCCGCCGTCCGCTTCGCAGGGTTCGAGGCGGCAGCATGCGGGTGTGCAGCGTTCGGGACGTACGCCCAGCGCCGGCAAGTCGGCCGGTTCGTCGTCCACCCGTCGTCCGCGCAAGGATGCCGGTGGCGGCCATCCTGCCGGGCACGCTGCGGCGCCACCGGCCGCGGGCGCCGCGAAGAAGAACCCCAGGCGTCGATCGAAACCGAAACCGAAAGGCCAGTCATGAGTGAGAGTTGGATCGCCGGGATCAACCCGGTCGAAGGTGCGTTGAGCAATGATGCCGAGCGTGTGCGCGAAGTGCTGGTCGAGAACGGCCAGCGCAACGCCCGCGTGCTGGAGCTGGCCGAGCGGGCGAAGAAGTTGAAGATCCCGGTGCAGCATCGCCCGCGCGAGGAGCTGGATCGGCATGCCGGCGAGGCACGTCATCAAGGTGTGGTGGCGCGCTACGAGGCGGCCCCGGCGGCGCATGAGAATGATCTGGCCGGCCTGCTCGAACGTGACGGCAGCGATACGCTGGTGCTGGTGCTCGATGGCGTCACCGATCCGCACAATCTCGGTGCTTGCCTGCGCAGTGCGGCCGCGGCGAAGGTCACCGCGGTGATCGTGCCGAAGGATCGCGCGGTCGGGCTGACGCCGGTGGTGCGCCGTGCCTCGGCCGGCGGGGCCGATAGGGTGTCGCTGATCGCGGTGACCAACCTGGCCCGCACCCTGCGCGAGCTGAAAGACGCCGGCGTGTGGATCACCGGCCTGGCCGGCGATACCGACACTTCGGTGTACGGCGTGGATTTCCGTGGGCCGGTGGCGATCGTGCTGGGCAGCGAAGGCGAGGGTATCCGCCGACTCACCCGCGAGCTGTGCGATTTCGTGGCGAAGATCCCGATGCCGGGCACGATGGAGAGCCTCAACGTCTCGGTCGCCACCGGTGTGGTGCTGTTCGAGGCCCTGCGGCAGCGGGGCGCGAAGAAGCCATGACCACGATCTTCTGGCACGACTGGGCCGGCTACATCGGCGTGGTGCTGGTGCTGCTGGCGTTCCTGCTGCTGCAGGCACACAAGCTGCACGGCAACGGCCTGGCCTACCAGTCGATGAATATCCTGGGTGCTCTGGGCGTAATGCTGTCGCTGCTGTTCGGCCGTTTCAATGCCCCGGCCTTCGTGATGGAGGCGGCCTGGGCCGCCATCGGCATCTATGGCGTGCTGCGCGGTGTGCGGGTGCGCCGGGAGTCACGAGCCGCGAGACTGCCCGGCGACAAGTAGGGCAGGGCTGTTGGCGCGCTGCTGCAGGCGCGCCCGCTCTATTCGCCGAGCTTGGTCATCTGCGGGCTGGAAGTGAGGTCGCCCTTGCTGCGCTGCTTGTTCAGCGGCTCGCCGGTGACCTGGAACCACACGTTCTCAGCGATGTTGGTGGCATGGTCGCCGATCCGTTCGATGTTCTTGGCCATGAACAACAGATGCGTGCATGGCGTGATGTTGCGCGGATCTTCCATCATGTAGGTAAGCAGCTGGCGGAAGTAGCCGGTATAGGCCTCGTCCAGCACCACGTCGTCCTTCCACACCTGGTAGGCCTTTTCGGCATCCCGGTCGCGGTAGGCCAGCAGCACCTCGCGCACGCCGGTCGCTGCCAGCTCCGCCAGATAGCCCAGACCGCCCACGGGAGCGACCGGCGCCATCATCGACAACGGGATCGAACGCTTGGCCACGTTGGCAGCGTAATCGCCGATGCGCTCGATGTCGGCGGCGATGCGCAACGCGGCAAACACATTGCGCAAGTCACCCGCCATCGGCGCGCGCAACGCGAGCAGGCGCACCACGTCGTGGCTGATCTCCTGCTCCAGCTGGTCGATCGCATCATCGTTGCCGACTACCCGCTTTGCCGCGCGTTCATCACGCCGATCGAGCACGTCGATGGCGGCTTCCAGCTGGGTCACCGACAGCTCGCCCATGCGCACGATCTCGCCGGTGAGCCGGGCCAGTTCACTGTCGTAGCTCTTGATGATGTGGTCTTTGTCGCTGCTCATGATGGTTTCGCCCGAATCAGGTAGGAAAGAGTGCGGCGGCATGGCCCCTCACCCCAGCCCTCTCCCCGTCGGGGAGAGGGAGAAAATCAGCCAAATCGACCGGTGATGTAGTCCTCGGTCTGCTTCTTGCTCGGCTTGGTGAAGATCTTCTCGGTTTCGTCGAACTCGATCATCTCGCCCATGTACATGAAGGCGGTGAGATCCGAGACGCGCGCGGCTTGCTGCATGTTGTGGGTGACGATGACGATGGTGAACTCGCTCTTCAGCTCTTCCACCAGCTGCTCGATGCGACCGGTAGCGATCGGATCGAGCGCGGAAGTGGGCTCATCGAGCAGCAGGACTTCGGGCTTCAGCGCGATCGCACGGGCGATGCACAGGCGTTGCTGCTGGCCGCCGGAGAGGCCGAGCGCATTCTGCTTGAGCTTGTCCTTCACCTCGTCCCACAACGCAGCGCTGCGCAGCGCCTGTTCGACGCGTGCCTCCATCGCCGGCCGCGACAGTTTTTCGTGGTGGCGGATGCCGTAGGCCACGTTCTCGAAGATCGTCATCGGGAACGGCACCGGCTTCTGGAACACCATGCCGATCTTGCCGCGCAGCCGGTTCATCGAATAGCGCGGATCGAGGATGTTCTCGCCATCCAGCTCGATCGAGCCCTTCGCCTCCAGTTTGGGATAGATCGCGTAGATGCGGTTGAAGATCCGCAGCAGGGTCGACTTGCCGCAACCGGAAGGCCCGATGATCGCGGTCACCTGCTTCTCCGGGATATCCATGCTGATGCCTTTCAGCGCCTCGAATCCGTCGTAGTAGAAGCGCAGGTCGCGGACCTTGAGCTTGGGCTCGACAGCCGGGGGGGCTGCTGCTTGCGCCGGGTTCATGGCGACGGCGGAATCAGTCATGGGACACCTTGGTGCGGGAAAGGATCAAGCGGGAGGCGAGGCTGAGCAGCAGCACGAACATGGTGATCACGAAGGCGCCGGCCCAGGCCAGTGCGTGCAGCGATTCACCCGGGTCGTTGGCGTACTGGTAGATGATCTGCGGCAGGCTGGACATCTTCTCGATCGGATTGACTGTCATGTAGTTGTTGCCGAACGCGGTGAACAGCAGCGGTGCCGTCTCGCCGCTGATGCGCGCCAGCGCCAGCAACACGCCGGTGATGATGCCTGAACGGGCCGCGCGGATCAGGATCTGCAGGGTGAGTTTCCATTGCGGCACGCCCAGCGAAAGCGCTGCCTCGCGCAAGGTCGAGGGCACCAGTCGCAACATCTCGTCGGTGGTGCGTACGATCACCGGCAGCGCGATCAGGGCCAGCGCCACGCCGCCGGCGAAACCGGAGAACGAGGTCGAGCCATGGGTCAGCAGGGTGCTCGGCAGCACGATGATGGTGTAGACGAACAGACCCATCACGATCGACGGTGCCGACAGCAGGATGTCGTTGAGGAAACGGATCGTCTCGCCCAGCTTGGTGCGGTTGGCGTACTCGGCCAGCCATGTGCCGGCCAGCACGCCGATCGGCGTGGCGATCGCAATGCCGATGAAGTTGATGATCAGGCTGCCGACCATCGCGTTGGACAGCCCGCCGTCGCCGCCATAGGCGGTGATCTTGGTGAACAGCTTGAGATCCAGCGCGCTGATGCCTTGGCGCAGGGTTTCCCACAGGATCCAGGCCAGAAAGGTTAGTCCGATCAGGGTGGCAATGGCGCTGAGGAACATCGCCAGCCAGTTGACGATGCGACGACGCAGATACAGCGAGCTCATCAGCTGCCTTCCTTGCTGGCCAGTCGGCGCAGCATCAGTCGAGCGATCAGCAACACGATGAAGGTGACCACGAACAGCAGGAAGGCCAGCGCCATCAGCGCGGATTTCTGCAGGCCGGCCGCTTCGCTGAACTGGTTGGCGATGGTCGAGGCGATCGAGGTGCCGGGGTCGAGCAGGGATGCCGAAAAGTGCATCGAATTGCCGAGCACGAAGGTCACCGCCATGGTCTCGCCCAGTGCGCGGCCCAGGCCCAGGAAAATGCCGCCGATCACTGCCGAGCGGGTATACGGCAGCACAATGTCCCAGGACACCTCCCAGGTGCTCGAACCGAGTGCATAGGCCGACTCTTTCAGCCGGGTCGGCACGGTCAGGAACACCTCACGCATCACCGAGGAAATGAACGGGATGATCATGATCGCCAGCACGATGCCGGCGACCAGGATGCTGGCACCGAACGGGTAGCTGCTGCCGAACAGCTTGCCGATCAGCGGCACATGCTGGGCGACCCAGGAAACCTTGCCATCGTCAGGCTGATTGCCCAGGTAACTGGTCAGCCACGGCTTGAGGTGCGCGGAAAAGAACGGCGCGAAGATGAACAGTCCCCACATGCCGTAGATGATCGAGGGAATGCCGGCGAGCAGTTCGATCGCCGAGGCCACCGGGGTGCGCAGCCAGGCAGGGGCGACTTCGGACAGATAGAGCGAGATGCCGAAGCTGACCGGCACCGCGATCAGCAGCGCAATCAGCGAGGTGGCGATGGTGCCGTAGACCGGAACCAGCGCGCCATAGACGTCGTTGCCCGGATCCCATTCGGAGCTGACCAGGAAATGCCAGCCGAAGGTCGAGAACGCCTCGCGGCCACCCCACAGCGTGGCACCGGCGGCACCGAGCAGGGAAGCCAGCACCAGCAAGGCACAGGCCTTGAGCAACCAGCGGAACCACCGCTCGTTGCGCGCGTCGCGGCGGCTGCGTTTGTCCAGGATGAGCTCGGCGGCGATGGTGCCGGGTAGGGCTGACATGTGGGATGTCGTCCTCGATGGGCTGGCGAATTGAATGTCACGGGTTGCTTCGATACCACATTTTCAGCCAAAAGCCGCCCTTCTCGCGAAGGGCGGCGCATGGGGGCGATCCTGTCGGCGGTCCGGATTCGGCGAACCGGATCCAGACCGCCGCACGATCAATGCTTGAACTCGGAAGCCCAGTAGGCCTCGATCCGGCTGACCAGCGCCGGCGGCAGCGGCACATAGTCAAGTGCGGCGGCAGCCTGCTGGCCATTTTCCAGCGACCACTTGAAGAAGTCGAACGCTGCCTTGCTGTTCGCGGCATTCTTCGGCGTCTTGTACATGATCATCCAGGTGGTGGCGGTGATCGGCCACGCATCGGCACCCGGCGCATTGGTCATGATCAGGTTGAAGTCCTTGGCGCTGGCCCAGTCGGCGGTGGCGGCGGCAGCGGCAAAGCTGTCGGCGCTCGGCGAAATGACCTTGCCGGTGGAATTCTTCATGTCGACCCAGGTGATCTTGTTCTTCACCGCATAGGCATATTCGACATAGCCGATCGAGCCCTTGATCTGCTTCACGTACTGCGACACGCCTTCGTTACCCTTGCCGCCCACGCCGGCCGGCCATTCGACCGCCGTGCCGAACTTGACCTTGCTGGCCCACTCCGGGTTGACCTTGGACAGGTAGTTGGTGAAGTTGAACGTGGTGCCCGAACCGTCCGAGCGATGCACCACCGTGATCTTGCCGGCAGGCAGGCTCAGGCCGGCATTCAGCGCGGCGATCTTCGGATCGTTCCAGTTGTTGATCTTGCCCAGGAAGATGTCGGCCAGCGTGGTGCCGTCCAGCTTGATCTGGCCCGGCTGCACGCCGGCGATGTTGACCACCGGCACAATGCCGCCGACCACGATCGGAAACTGGCCCAGGCCGTACTTCGCGAGGTCTTCCGCCTTCATCGGCGCGTCGGAGGCGCCGAAGTCGATGGTGCCTTCCTTGATCTGCGCGATGCCGGCGCCCGAACCGACCGACTGGTAATTCAGGTGGTTGCCGGTCTTCTCGGCATACGCCGCCGACCATTTGGACATGACCGGATAGACAAAGCTGGAGCCGGCACCGGTGATGTCGGTGGCCTGTGCAGCGGCGGCACCGAAGCTCGATGCCACGGCAATCGCGGCAACGGCAGCGAATCGAAGCGGGGATTTGCGAGAGGTCAACACGGTAGCTCCTTGGAGGGAAGTTGGATGAGACCGCTCTATTACAAGCGCTCGGTGTTGCCATTGGATGAAATGAATGTTTCAGCAAGATGACAGTCGGCAAGGATTGTCATCTTGCGCTCGCCCCAGGCCGCCGGGATCGGCGGTAACTGGATGATCTGGCGGTGCTTCACGCCTGCCCGAGCGATTTGTAGGCCACTTCGATCAGTTCGAGCTGGCGCCAGCGGTTGACCACGCTGCAGAACAACTCGGCCGTGCGTTCGGCGTCATATACCGCGGAATGGGCTTCACGACTGTCGAATGGCTGACCGGCGGCCAGTACCGCCTTGCTCAATACGGTCTGGCCATAGGCCAGGCCGCCGAAGCTGACCGTATCGAAACAGCTGAACGGGTGGAACGGGTTGCGCTTGTGCCCGCAGCGGCGCACGGCCTGGTTGAGAAAGCCCAGATCGAATGCGGCATTGTGGCCTACCAGGATCGCGCGCTGGCATCCGGCTTGGCGCACCGCCTCGCGCACGGCATGGAAGATGTGATCCAGCGCCAGGCGCTCGGGCAGTGCGCCGCGCAGCGGGTTGTCCGGGTCGATGCCGGTGATTTCCAGCGAACGCGGGTCCAGGTTTGCACCGGGAAACGGCTCCACGTGTGTCGATACCACGGGCTGCAACTGCAGAAGGCCATCGGCATCCATGACCAGGGGGATCGCTGCGATTTCCAGCAGGGCATCGTGCTCGGCGTCGAAGCCGCCGGTTTCGACGTCGACCACCACCGGCAGGAACCCGCGGAACCGTTCTGCCATGCGGGCAGCGGTGTTGTTGCTCACTATTTCCATCGGCGCAGCATATCAGCCGTGGTGCATGGCATGGCGCGGGAGTAGCGCTGATGCGGGGCAGTCGCATCGGCGTGGCGCTGTCTTCAATCTGTCATGAAACGTGCATCTGGCCGTAAAGATTTCTGCGCAGACTTGTTAACTAATCGCTAGCCGGCCATCGGATCGAGGGGGCGGTTGAGATGTTTCCTACCACCATTGCGGAGAATGACATGCGTTCCAAATTGATTGCGGTGGCGATTGCCGCCGGCCTCGGCGTAACCAGCTTCACGGTTGCCGCCGCCCCGGCACAGCACAAGACCCACAAGGCGCAGGCGACGGCTCAGAACAATGCCGTGGTCAACAGCGAAGTGGAGCTGTTGAAGGCCCAGCTGGCCCAGTTGCAGGCGAAGGTCGATTCGCTCGAGCAGCGCACCGATGCGCAGTCGGACATCAACGTCAGCACCGGCCAGGCGGTCGAGAAGGCGACCAGCGTGACGGCGAGCAGTGACCAGAAGCTGGCCAAGCTGGAAAAACTCGTCAACGACACTTCGATTTCCGGCAAGATGTACTTTGATTTCAGCAACATCAGCCAGAAGAACAGCGATACCGGCAAAACCAACGCCTCCGGTACCGGCGTCGACGTGAAGCGCTTCTATTTCAGTGTCACGCATCAGTTCGACGATATCTGGTCGGCCAACCTGACCACCGATTTCAATTACGTCAGCAACGACGGTGAAACCAACCTGTTCGTCAAGAAGGCCTACGTCCAGGGCAAGTTCAATCAGGCGGCGGTGTTCCGCGTCGGTTCGGCCGACATGCCGTGGATTCCCTTCGTCGAGAATTACTACGGCTTCCGTTATGTCGAGCCGACCATCACGGATCGCAACCACTTCGCCAACTCGGCCGATTGGGGTCTGCACCTGGGCGGCGACATCGGCGCCAACAAGTCGTTCAACTACGCCGTCTCGGTAGTCAATGGCAATGGCTACAAGAACCCGAGCCGCAGCAAGAGCGTGGACGTCGAAGGCCGCGTAGGCTTCGTGCCGTTCGAAGGCATGGTGGTCGCGGTCGGCGGCTATACCGGTGATCGCGGGCAGGACATGCAGAACCTGAGTGCGGTGCACACGGCGCAGCGCGGCGATGTTCTGTTGGCCTATTCCAGCAAGGCATTCCGTCTGGGTGGCGAATACTTCACCGCCAAGAACTGGAACAACGTGACCAGCTTGCCGACCGACAAGGCCGATGGCTATTCCTTCTGGGGCAGCGTGAACGTGGCTGACAACATCAGCCTGTTTGCCCGTTACGACAACGCCAAGCTGAGCAAGGATCTGGATACAAGCGCCAAGGACACCTACTACAACGCCGGTGTTCAGTACCAGGTGAACAAGGGTTTCCAGCTGGCTCTCGTCTACAAGCACGAGAAGGGCGACAAGTCGGTGAATACCCCGATTCCGCCGCACGTGCAGAACGTGAAGACCGACGAAGTGGGTATCTTCGGTCAGGTGGCGTTCTAAAACTGTCACATGGCCGCGGCATACTGCGGCCATCAGGACGGCAGTCGGACCGGTTATCGTAAGGGAGTTCTACCCAGGGACGGAAAACGGCGGGCATATGCCCGCCGTTTGCTTTTTCTCGTTCGTACGCCCGGGACCCTGGCCGTACGCCGGGTTTCAGCGGTTGTCGAGGGTGGCGCCGGTCAGCAGGCCGCGAGCCAGCATGCTGCATTGGCGTCGGTACAGCAGCAGCTGCCATTGGCGTCCACCGACCTGCCGCCACAGCACCGCCGAGCGCACCGCGGCCAGCAGATTGGCGCGCACCTTCTCGACCACGGTCGGCTGCTGCAACTGCTGCGGGTTGCCGCTGACCATCACCCGTGGGCGCAGGGGCGACAGGGTCGATGCATACAACTCGGCCAGGCGGCTGGTGACCTGGCTCGAATCGCGACCGAAATGTTCGACCTGGCGCTGCGCGGCGACGATGCCCTGCCGCAGTTGCTCGAGCAGTTCCGGCCGGCCGGACAGGCTGCGCTCCAGTCGCATCACGGTCACCACCATGCGGGTCACCGACATGTCGCGATCGCTCTCGTCGAGCTGGGTGATCAGGTTGCGCAGGCCAAGCCGCACGTTGGAGATATTGCCGAAGACTCCGACTACCGAAGGCGCGTCGACGCGAAACACGCTGGCCAGGCTGGCTTCCATGGCGCCTTCGTCACAACGCCCCTCATTGGCGAGCTGCTGCGCCAGCGAGCAGGCCTGGAACAGGCCGGCCAGACCAAGCACGCGCTCTTCATTCATGCCGAAGGTTTCAAACACGGGGCTGCGATTCTCTTGCAAGGGGGAGGGGGGAGGGAGTGAAGGCCGGCAGCAGACCACCATAGGCGGCATCGGTCATGCTGATCACCGCGCCACCGAGGCAGACGTCGTCAGCATAGAAGACCACCGACTGCCCCGGTGTCACGGCGCGCTGTGGCGCGTCGAAGCGTACCTCAAGGCCGTCGCCACGTACGCTGACCAGGCAGGCCTGATCGCCCTGGCGATAGCGGGTGCGGGCAGTGCAGCGAAACTCCGCGGCGGGCGGCGCACCGGCAATCCAGTTCGGCGTTTCGGTCTGCAGGCGACGCGAATGCAGCCAGTGGTTCTCGCCGCCCTGGGCGATGTACAGGACATTTGCGGAGACATCCTTGCCGACCACAAACCAGGCGTCGCCGCTGGCTCCGTGACGACCGCCGATGCCCAGCCCGTTGCGCTGACCCAGGGTGTAATACATCACGCCCTGATGCTCGCCGATCAACTCGCCCCCGGGCGTGCGCATCTCGCCTGGACGGGCGGGAATGTATTGCGCCAGAAAGCTGCGGAAATCGCGTTCGCCGATGAAGCAGATGCCGGTGGAATCCTTTTTCGCATGGGTGGGCAGGCCCGCCTCGCGGGCCATCTCGCGCACCCGGGGCTTCTCGATCCCACCGAGCGGGAACAGCGTGGCAGCGAGCTGCTGCTGACCCAGCGCATGCAGGAAATAGCTCTGGTCCTTGGCGCTGTCCACCGCGCGCAGCAGCCGGTATCGACCATCCACGCAATCGACGCGGGCGTAATGGCCGGTGGCGATCTTCTCGGCACCCAGCGCATGGGCCTCGTCCAGGAAGGTCTTGAACTTGATCTCGCGGTTGCACAGCACGTCCGGGTTCGGTGTGCGCCCGGCGCGGTATTCGGCCAGGAAATGCTCGAACACGCCGTCCCAGTACTCGCCGGCGAAGTTGCGCGCATGGAACGGGATGCCCAGGCGTCCGCATACGGCCACGGCGTCCTTGCGATCGGCGTCGGTGGTGCAGGGGCCGGAGCGGTCGTCCTCCTCCCAGTTCTGCATGAACAGGCCCTCGACCTCATGGCCGGCCTGTTGCAGCAGCAGCGCGGCCACCGAGGAATCGACGCCGCCGGAGATGCCAAGCATCACTCGCATGCGGCACGCTCGTCCGGCAGGTAGCTCAGGCTTTCAAGCGGCAACCGCTCACCCGCCAGCCAGGCGTCGATGCTGAGCAGCACCATCGGGCTGCGCAGGCGTACGCCCAGCTCGGCGATTTCGGCACGGCTGAGCCATAGTGCGCGGCGGATGCCGGCATCCAGCGGGCGGTTCGGGTCATGGCCGAGCGCCCGGGCGGCGAAGCTGAAACGGATGACCGCGTCGCCGTGCTCGGTACTGCGCCACTGATGCACGCCGAGCAGATGCTCCAGCTCCACCGTCCAGCCGGTTTCCTCCAGCGTCTCGCGCACGGCAGCGGCCGCAAGGCTCTCGCCGTCGTCGAGATGGCCGGCTGGCTGGTTGTAGGCAAGCCGGCCCGCGACCTCTTCCTCGACCATCAGATAGCGGTCGCCATCGGCCACCACGCAAGCCACGGTGACGTGCGGGCGCCAGATTTCGGATTTGGAAATGGGATCGGCCATGGGTGGGTGGGGACTGGAAAAACGGACATTGTGCCATTACCTGTTGTAGCGGACCGTAGCGTGGAGGTGCATCCACTGCGGCGTATACTTCGCACCAGAGATCACACCCCAAGAAACCATGGCCCAAGAAAACGAACATGAGCATGAGCATGACGGCAACCGGGGACTGGCGCTGGAAGTGGCCAAGCCGGAAGTGGCCAAGCCACCGCTGTTCCAGGTGCTGCTGCTGAATGACGACTTCACCCCGATGGATTTCGTGGTGGAGGTGCTGCGCGGTTTTTTCAACCTGGATCAGGAGCAGGCGGTTCAGGTGATGCTGCACGTACATACCCGTGGACGGGGTGTGTGCGGGGTTTTCACTCGCGAGGTGGCCGAAACCAAGGTTACGCACGTCAACGAATATTCACGTTCCCATCAGCACCCGTTGTTGTGCACTATGGAAAAGCTCTGAACGCCCCCATTTTGTGCTCATCGCGGCGTTGAAGGCCGCTCAACAAACAAGCGGAGACGATCCGGATGTTCAGCAAGGATCTGGAAGTAACCATCGGCCATTGCTACAAGCAGGCCCGTGAACAACGCCATGAGTTCATGACGGTCGAGCACCTGTTGCTCGCGTTGACCGAAAACCAGTCGGCGCTGGGTGCGCTGCGTGCCTGCGGAGTCGATCTGCCGAGACTGTCGGCGGAACTGTCCCGCATCATCAACGAGACGGTGCCGGTGCTGCCGACTGGCGACGAGCGCGATACGCAGCCGACGCTGGGCTTCCAGCGCGTGCTGCAGCGCGCGGTGTACCACGTGCAGTCCTCGGGCCGAAAGGAAGTCACCGGCGCGAATGTCCTGGTGGCTATCTTCGGTGAGAAGGACTCGCATGCCGTGTATTTCATGCATCAGCAGGAAATCACCCGGCTCGATGTGGTCAATTACATATCGCATGGCATCGCCAAGATCGGCGACGAACCCGCCGCCGGGGTGTCCGGCAGCGAGCGCGATGGCGAGGAGGGCGGTGAGCCGAAAGGCAATCCGCTGCACGAGTTCGCCAGCAACCTCAACGAACTGGCGCTGGAAGGCAAGATCGATCCGTTGATCGGTCGCACCGACGAGATCGAGCGCACCATCCAGGTGCTGTGCCGCCGGCGCAAGAACAACCCGCTGTACGTGGGCGAGGCCGGCGTGGGCAAGACCGCTCTGGCCGAGGGCCTGGCCAAGCGCATCGTCGACGGCGAGGTGCCCGAGGTGCTGGAGGACGCCACGATCTGGTCGCTGGATCTGGGTGCCCTGGTCGCCGGCACGAAATACCGTGGCGATTTCGAGAAGCGCCTGAAGGGCGTGATCGCCCAGCTGAAGAAGCAGCCGGGCGCGATCCTGTTCATCGACGAGATCCATACCATCATCGGTGCCGGTTCGGCCTCCGGCGGCACCATGGACGCGTCGAACCTGATCAAGCCGATGCTGGCGTCGGGCGAGTTGCGCTGCATCGGTTCGACCACGTTCCAGGAATACCGCGGCGTGTTCGAGAAGGATCGCGCGCTGGCCCGTCGCTTCCAGAAGATCGACGTGGTCGAACCGACCGTGGCCGACAGCATCGAGATCCTCAAGGGACTGCGCTCGCGCTTCGAGGAGCATCACCATGTGGCCTATACCAACGAGGCGTTGAAGGCGGCGGTGGACCTGTCGGTCAAGCACATACCCGACCGCTTGCTGCCGGACAAGGCGATCGACGTGATCGACGAGGCCGGCGCGCGTCAGCGGCTGCTGCCGGAGGATCAGCGTACCGGCACGGTCGACGTCGGCGAGGTCGAGTACATCATCGCCAAGATGGCGCGGATTCCGGCCAAGCAGGTGTCGGCATCGGATCGGGACGTGCTGCGCAATCTCGAGCGCAACCTGAAGATGGTCGTGTTCGGCCAGGATCCCGCGATTGAAGCGCTTGCCGCGTCGATCAAGATGGCCCGTTCGGGGCTGGCCGACCCGTCCAAGCCGATCGGTTGCTTCCTGCTCGCCGGCCCGACCGGCGTGGGCAAGACCGAGGTGACCAAACAGCTGGCAATGCAGCTGGGCATCGAGATGATCCGCTTCGACATGTCCGAATACATGGAAGGTCATTCGGTATCGCGCCTGGTGGGTGCCCCTCCGGGCTACGTCGGCTTCGACCAGGGTGGTCTGCTGACCGAGGCGGTGACCAAGCATCCGCACGCGGTGTTGCTGCTGGACGAGATCGAGAAGGCGCATCCAGATGTGTTCAACATCCTGCTGCAGGTGATGGATCGCGGCGTGCTGACCGATACCAACGGTCGCGAGGCGAACTTCAAGAACGTGGTGGTGGTGATGACCACCAACGCGGGTGCCGCGATCGCTTCGCGACGGAGCATGGGCTTCATCGAGCAGAAGCACGAGTCGGACGCAATGGAGGTGATCCGCCGGATCTTCACGCCGGAGTTCCGCAACCGGCTGGATGCGATCATCCAGTTCGGCGCGCTTGATTTCGAGCACATCCTGCGCGTGGTCGACAAGTTCCTGATCGAGCTGGAAAGCCAGCTGACCGAGAAGCACGTGACGCTGGACGTGGATGCCAATGCCCGTCGCTGGCTGGCCGAGCACGGCTTCGATCCGCAGATGGGCGCACGGCCGATGGCGCGCGTGATCCAGGAGAAGGTGAAGCGTGCCTTGGCCGACGAGCTTCTGTTCGGCAAGCTGGCCGACGGTGGCGTGGTCCGTCTGAGCGTGCTGGATGGCGAGCTGAAGGTCGATTGCGAGGCGGCGGAAAAATTGCCGGCCGTGGTCGGGTAAGCCCCTGTCGAATGCGAGGCAAAGCAAAGGCGGCGCAATCAATGCGCCGCCTTTGCTTCATCCCCCTGCCGGGTTGCTGTGCGCAAGCGCGACAGCCATCGGCGTCACCGCACTACTTCATGCGGTACGTGATGCGTCCCTTGCTCAGGTCGTACGGGGTCATTTCGATCTTGACCTTGTCGCCGGTGAGGATGCGGATGTAGTGCTTGCGCATGCGGCCGGAGATATGGGCAATAACCACGTGCCCATTCTCAAGTTGCACGCGAAACATGGTGTTGGGCAGGGTCTCCTGGACCGTGCCTTCCATTTCGATGACGTCGTCTTTGGCCATGTGTTCCGGGGTTCACGCGCAGCCGTCATGGCTGCGTAAGCCGTCGAGTATGCCACGGATAGACGATTGGTTAAAGAATCGCTGCGGGTCGGGAACAGGCCGCTCAGGCGAAATGTTCATCCAGCTTGCGCCGTATTTCCTGCTCGACCATGCCTTTCAGTGGTGCCAGCATCAGGCCCAGCTCCGCCTTGACCTGGATGGCTTCGCTGTCGACTGCAATGGTGCCGCTGACGCCGGGGCGTGAAAACCGCAGGGTATCGCCTTGCCATTGCCCGTCCATGCCGAATTTCTCGCGCATGCGCGCAGCCACCTTGTCGACCACGGCGCGGGCTTCGGGGATCGACAATTGATGGGGGCGACGAATATCGATACTGGGCATGTGAGGCTCCGGAGCAAACGCTTATCTTAATGCCAGCCATGTGCTGAAGCATGATGAACCGCATGCCAGCATCCTGTCGGACTTTGGTTGGCCCGGCTGCGAATCCGTCTGTGTGATCCATCTTTCCGCCGTTTCTTGCCGCATGGAACCAACATGGGCCGGCAACGCCGTCGAAAACCTGCCCTCGCACAGCCGAATTCTCGCTTAGACCACCAAAGCTCGACAGGATGCTAGAGTTTCGCGGTCCTTCGACTGGTTCACCCATGCGCATCGAATTTCCCAAGGCGGCCCGTGAGGATTTTCACTGGACACACGCGCAATTGCGTATCGGCAGCGCCCCCGACAATGACCTCGTGCTGGCTGCCAGCCAGGCGGCACCACACCATTTGAAAATCCAGCACGATCGCCGTGGTTGGGTGCTGCAGGTATTGCCGTCGGCCGATCGCATCTACGTCAACGCGCGGCCGGTGCACGAGCGTGCGTTGTTGCGTGCGGGCGATGTCGTCAGCGTGGGCGATTGCCGCATGCTGCTGCGCGCCGACCAAGACCCCGCCCGGCGCGCCGCACTGAACGTGCCGGAGCAGGGGCGCTGCACCGTGGCTTTGCGTGCCGTCTCCGGCCCGTTGTCCGGGCGCGTGCTGCCGCTACGGGACAGCCTGGAGCTCGGGTTGCAGCAGGGCCGCTGCCCGCTGGAACTGCCGCAGGGCGACGTGGTGTCGTTGCGCATCGGCTGGGAAGGCGGTCAGTTGCTGCTGGAATCCCTGCAGCCCTCGGTGCGCCATCCCCTGCGGGTCAACGGTGTCGTCGTGGACAACGTGGCGCTGCAGCCCGGCGATCAGATCGGTGTGGCGATGCACCGCTTCGTGGTCGATGCGCCGGGGATGGAAGCGGAGCCGGAGATCGTCACGTCCGGGTCACCGGCGCCGCCTCTGCCGGAAGAGGCGGCGGGCCCGTCGGGCGAGGTCTGGTGGTTGATCGTGACGGCGGCGGTGCTGGCCCTGGGCATCGCCCTGGTCTTGCTGATCCGCTTCTGAAGATCCGCCGTGGCGGCCAGTTGACGGGCTCATGCTGCGCCGCGCCATAATGCGCGGAACACCTCGACGGGATGCAAGCGCACGTGAGCAGAGTCTGGAATTTCAGCGCCGGTCCGGCCGCGATGCCGCAGACGGTACTCGAACGCGCCCAGCGCGAGCTGCTGGACTGGAACGGCAGCGGTGCCTCGGTGATGGAACAGTCCCATCGCGGCAAGCGTTTCATCGACATGGCCGCGCAGGCCGAAGCCGACCTGCGCACCCTGCTGGTGGTCCCCGCGGACTACGCCGTGCTGTTCCTGCAAGGGGGCGCCACCCAGCAGTTCGCGCAGATCCCGATGAACCTGGCCGCCGAGGGCGACCGTGCCGACTATATCGTCAGCGGCCACTGGAGTGAAAAGGCGGTCAGCGAGGCGGCGTCGTATGTGCGGGTGAACGTGGCGGCGAGCGGCCGGCCCGACGATTACCTGCGATTGCCGCCGCGTGAAGGCTGGCAGCTCGATGCGCGCGCGGCCTATGTGCACTACACGCCGAACGAGACCATCCATGGTGTCGAGTTTCACGACATCCCCGAGGTCGGTGCAGTGCCGCTGGTGGCCGACATGTCCTCGAACATCCTGTCCGGGCCGCTGGATATCAGCCGCTTCGGGCTGATCTATGCCGGCGCGCAGAAGAATATCGGCCCGTCCGGCCTGGTGGTGATGATCATTCGCCGCGACCTGCTGCAGCGGGCGGGCCGGCCGATGGCGCGGATCTTCCGCTACGCCGAGCAGGCTGCCAGCGATTCGATGCTCAATACGCCGAATACGTGGGGCTGGTATCTGGCCGGGCTGACCTTCCAGTGGCTGCTGGCCCAGGGCGGGCTCACCGCCATGGCCGAACATAATCAGGCGAAGGCGAACTTGCTGTACCGGACCATCGATGGCTCGGGCGGCTATTACCGCAATCCGATCGAGTTGTCCGCCCGTTCGCGCATGAATGTCCCTTTCACCCTGCATGACAAGGCACTGGATGTCACCTTTCTCGAGGAGTCCGAGGCCGCCGGCCTGCTCGCCCTGAAGGGGCACAAGGCGCTGGGCGGCATGCGCGCCTCGCTGTACAACGCGGTGCCGCTGGACGCGGTACGAGCATTGGCCGCGTTCATGCGTGACTTCGCGCAACGGCATGGCTGATTGACCGCGCGCGCGTCTTTTCAGGCAAGATGTCGGTTCGTCAACGGACTTCTTTACATTTAGGCGGCTAAAGCATGACCGACCCGAAAACACCGCTCAGCGAAATGCGCGAGCGCATCGACAGCATTGATCGGCAGATCCAGCAGCTCATTTCCGAGCGTGCGAATCATGCGCAGACGGTCGCGAAGGTGAAGGGCTCTGGGCTTTCGGCGATCGACTATTATCGTCCCGAGCGCGAGGCTCATGTGCTGCGGATGGTGGTGGATCGCAATCACGGTCCGTTGTCGGATACCGAGATGGTGCGGCTGTTCCGCGAGATCATGTCGTCGTGCCTGGCGCAGGAAGATCCGCTGAAGATCGGTTTCATGGGGCCGGAAGGCACGTTCAGCGAACAGGCCGTGCGCAAGCATTTCGGTCATGCTGCCTACGGCTTGCCACTGGGCAGCATCGAGGAGGTGTTCCAGGAAGTCGCTGCCGGCCATGCCGATTTTGGCGTGGTGCCGGTGGAGAATTCGGGGCAGGGCATGATCCAGGTCACCCTGGACATGTTCCTGACCTCCGACGCCACCATCTGCGGCGAAGTGGAACTGCGCGTGCACCAGTGTCTGCATTCACAGGCCGGCAAGCTGGAAGACGTCAAGCGGGTCTACGCGCACGCGCAATCGCTGCAGCAGTGCAAGACCTGGTTGCGCATCAACCTGCCCGGCGTCGAATGCATTGCCGTCGGCAGCAATGCCGAAGCGGCCCGGGTGGCCCGGCATGCCGACGATGCGGCGGCGATCGCCGGCGAGACTGCGGGCAAGATTTACGGGCTGAAGACCGTGGCCACAGGCATCGAGGATCGCGCCGACAACACCACGCGTTTCCTGGTGATTGGTCGCTCGCTGTTTCCACCGTCCGGCAACGATCGCACGTCGCTGCTGATCACCGTCAACGACAAGCCCGGTGCCCTCTACGATGTGCTCAGTCCGTTCGCCAGACACGGCATCAGCCTGAACCGGATCGAGTCGCGGCCGGCGCATACCGGCAAGTGGCAGTATGCGTTCTTCATCGATGTCTCCGGCCATATCGACGACGACGCGCTGCAGGCGGCGGTTCACGACATCGGCGAGTCCGCTGCGACCATCCGCGTGCTGGGTTCCTACCCGGTAGCCTTGCCCTGAGTGGCGTGGAGTAGATCGGGTATGGAGAAGATCGCTTGAATCGTCTTGACTGGTGCAGTCGCGCGGGCGGGCCACTGCGCGGCAGCCTGCGGATACCCGGTGACAAATCGGTTTCGCATCGCGCCCTGATGCTGGCCGCGATCGCCGAAGGGGATTCGCGCATCCGTGGATTCCTCGAGGGTGAGGACACCCGCGCCACGGCCGCTGTACTGGCGCAGCTCGGCGTACGCGTCGAGACGCCGGCGGTCGGTGAACGCGTGGTGCATGGCGTCGGCCTGCATGGCCTGCGCGGATCCCCGCAGGCGCTGGACTGCGGCAACGCCGGTACCGGTATGCGCTTGCTGACCGGCTTGCTGGCCGGCCAGGCATTCGACAGCATTCTGGTGGGCGATGCCTCGCTGTCGAAGCGTCCGATGCGCCGGGTCACCGAGCCGCTGGCGCAGATGGGAGCACATATCGACAGCCGCGAAGGTATGCCACCACTGCACGTGCATGGTGGCAGGGCGTTGCAAGGCATCTGCTATGAACTGCCGGTGGCCAGCGCCCAGGTGAAATCCGCCTTGCTGCTGGCGGGCCTGTACGCCGCCGGTGAAACCGAAATCTTCGAGCCGCATCCGACCCGCGATTACACCGAGCGCATGCTGGCCGCATTCGGCTGGCCGATCACGTTTTCCCCGGGCCGCGCCCGGCTCGCCGGCGGACATGCGCTGCGTGCCACCGACGTCGATGTACCCGCGGATTTTTCCTCGGCGGCGTTCTTCCTGGTGGCCGCCAGCATCGTGCCGGGTTCCGAACTGCGGCTGCCGGCGGTCGGTCTCAATCCGCGCCGCACCGGACTGTTGCAGGCGCTGCGTCTGATGGGTGCGGACATCGAAGTGGAGCACCCGCGCGAAAGTGGCGGCGAGCCGGTCGGCGATCTGCTGGTCCGTCATGCGCCGCTGCACGGCATTGACCTGCCCGAGGCGCTGGTGCCGGACATGATCGACGAGTTTCCCGTGCTGTTCATCGCTGCTGCCGTGGCCAACGGTCGCACGCAGGTACGCGGTGCGGCCGAGCTGCGGGTGAAGGAGTCCGATCGCATCGCCACCATGGCGGCGGGTTTGCGCACGCTCGGCGCGGCGATCGAGGAAACCCCGGACGGCGCGGTCATCCAGGGCGGAGCGATAGGCGCCGGTACGGTGGAGAGCCTCACCGATCACCGTATCGCCATGAGCTTCGCCGTCGCCGGGCTGGTCGCGACCGGGCCGGTACGCATCAACGATTGCCGTCACGTCGCCACATCGTTCCCGGGCTTTCCCGAGCTGGCGAACGGTTGCGGTTTTGCCTTGCAGGTCGCCGACTGACCCGTCCCTCCGTGTGCATGTATCGTTGCGGCCAGCCGTTGCCGCGCGGTTGAAGGATTACCGATGTCCAACGCCATACCTTCGTTCATCGTCGCCATTCCTGCCCGGTACGGCTCGACCCGTCTGCCGGCCAAGCCGCTGCGCGAGATCGGTGGCGTGCCGATGGTGGTGCGGGTGGCGCAGCGCGCGCTGCAGGCGGGTGCCAGTCAGGTGGTGGTGGCGGTGGACGACCAGCGCATCGCCGACGCGCTGGCCGGGCTGGGCGTGGATATCTGCATGACCCGCAGCGACCACGCGTCGGGCAGCGACCGGCTGGCCGAATGCGCCGGGCTTTACGGTTGGGCCGACGACGCCATCGTGGTGAACCTGCAGGGCGACGAGCCGTTCGCGCCGGCCGCCGGCATCCGTGCGGTGGCACAGGCGCTGGCCGGGGACGATGCGCCGATGGCGACCCTGGCCACTCCGATCATCGATGCGGAGGAGCTGTTCGATCCGAATGTGGTGAAACTGGTGCGGGCGGTCAATGGTCGCGCCATGTATTTCAGCCGGGCGCCGCTGCCGTGGGCACGCGACGGGTTTGCCGCCGATCGGCACGCGCTGCCCTCCGGCTCGCCGTTTCTGCGGCACATCGGCATCTACGCCTATCGGGCCGGATTCCTGGCCTGCTACGCCCGCCTGCCGCGCACACCGCTGGAGCAGACCGAGTCGCTGGAGCAGTTGCGCGTACTCGAACATGGCCACCCGATCGCCGTGCGGCTGAGTCCCGAACCGTTCCCGCCGGGGATCGATACCGAGGCCGACCTCGAGCGCGCCGAGCAGTGGCTGCGCACGCAGCACTGAACCGTCCGCCGGATGGCTCCGGCCCGCCAGGCACCGGCTAGAATGTGCGCATGCAGTCAGCGCAACCGCCCCCCTTCGATGGCAAGGCCTTCGTCCGCACGCTCACTTCCTCGCCCGGCGTCTACCGTCATATCGACGCGGACGGCGAGCTGCTCTACGTCGGCAAGGCCGGCAATCTCAGAAAGCGGGTCGGCAGTTATTTCCTGAAGCCGCGGATGGAGCCCCGCATCGCCGCGATGGTGGCGCAGATCGCCCGTGTCGAGATCACCGTGACGCGCACCGAGGGCGAGGCGCTGCTGCTGGAATCGCAGCTGATCAAGTCGCTCAAGCCGCGCTACAACATCCTGCTGCGCGACGACAAGAGCTACCCGTACATCTACCTGTCCGGCGGTGAGGACTACCCGCGACTGGCGTTTCACCGGGGTGCTCGCAATCTGCCGGGACGCTATTTCGGGCCCTATCCCAGCACCTACGCCGTGCGCGAAAGCCTCAGCCTGATGCAGAAGCTGTTCAAGGTGCGCCAGTGCGAGGACAGCTTTTTCCGCAACCGCTCGCGGCCCTGCCTGCAGCACCAGATCGGCCGCTGCACGGCGCCGTGCGTGCAGTTGATCAGCGTGGACGATTACCGCGCCGACGTGCGCCACGCCGAGATGTTCCTCGAGGGGCGCAGCAACGCGGTGATCGATGAACTCGCCGAGGCGATGGAGCAGGCGAGCAAGGCACTGCAGTTCGAGCGCGCGGCGAAGCTGCGTGACCAGGTGGCCGCTTTGCGCCAGTTGCAGGCGCAGCATCATGTGCAGGGGGCGAGCGCCGACATGGATGTGATCGCCTGCTGCATCGAGGCGGGACTGGCGTGCGTCAGCGTGTTGTTCTTCCGCAACGGGATCAGCCTGGGCACCCGCGATTTCTTTCCACGTCTGCCGTTCGATGCCGAACCGGCGGATGTGTTGACCCAGTTCATCGCGCAGTACTACCTTGACCGGCCGGTGCCGCGTGAACTGATCCTGGGCGAGACGCTGGGCGACCAGCAGATCCTGACCGAGCTGCTGAGCGAGCACGCAGGCCGGGCGGTCGAGCTGAAGTCGAGCGTGCGCGGCGAGCGGGCGCAATTCCTGCAGATGGCCGAGCGCAATGCCCGCGCCTCGCTGACCGCGCGCCTGGCCAGCCGGCAGACGCTGGGTAATCGTTTCGACGACCTGCAGAAAGTGCTGGGGCTGGCATCGCCGCCGCGACGCATCGAGTGCTTCGACATCAGCCACACGATGGGTGAGCTGACGGTGGCCTCGTGCGTGGTGTTCGGGCCGGAAGGGCCGGAGAAGTCACATTACCGGCGCTTCAATATTGCCGGCATCACCCCGGGCGATGACTACGCTGCCATGCATCAGGCGCTCACCCGGCGCTTTCGCAGGGTCGCCGAGGGGGAAGGTGCGCGCCCCGACGTGCTGCTCATCGATGGCGGCAGCGGGCAGGTGGCGCAGGCGCTGGACGTCCTGCAGCAACTCGGTGTCGTGGGCATCGAGGTGGTCGGTGTGGCCAAGGGGCCCGGTCGGCGGGCGGGCGAGGAAACCCTGGTGCTGGCCCGGCTGGAATCCGGGAAGCCCGGGCGTGAACTGCATCCCGGTTCGTCGTCGCCTGCGCTGCACCTGGTCGCCGCGGTGCGCGACGAAGCCCATCGTTTCGCCATCAGCGGTCATCGCAAGCGTCGCGAGAAGGCGCGCGAGCGCAGCGTGCTTGAGGACGTGCCGGGCATCGGCGCGCGTCGACGATCGGCCCTGCTCAAGGCGTTCGGTGGCCTGCAGGGCGTGGAAAGTGCCGGTGTCGAGGAGCTGATGCAGGTCAAGGGGATCGACCGCGGCCTGGCCGAACGCATCTACGCCAGCCTGCACGGCTGAATGGTTGCGACAGCCTTCACTCGGCAGCGGCCCGGCGACGTGCGAAACTGCAGCAAATCACGGGATGAATCATGCGTATCAACCTGCCGACCTGGCTGACACTCTTTCGCGTTGCCTTGCTGCCGGTGATGGTCGCAGTGTTCTACCTGCCATTTCCCGGTCACAACATCACCGCCGCGATCGTGTTCGTGCTGGCCGCCTTCACCGACTGGCTGGACGGCTACCTGGCGCGGCGGATGAACCTGACCTCGGCGTTCGGTGCCTTTCTCGACCCGGTTGCCGACAAGCTGATGGTGGCGGTGACGTTGTTCCTGCTGGTGCAGTCGCATCCGAGCAGCGGCTGGTCGGGCATCCTCATGGCGATCACCGCGGCCGTCATCGTCGGGCGCGAGATAAGCGTGTCGGCGTTGCGTGAATGGATGGCCGAGATCGGCATGAGTGCCACGGTCAAGGTTGCCTTCGTCGGCAAGCTCAAGACCGTGATGCAGATGGTCGCGCTGGTGGTGCTGATCGTGCAGCACGAGAAGGAGGCCACCGCGCTGCGCCTGTATCACATCGGCGAGGGCCTGCTGGTGATTGCCGGTGTGCTGACGATCTGGTCGGGGCTGTACTACCTGCGTGCCGCATGGCCGATCCTGCGTGGGGATACGCCCGTGCGTCCGCGGCGCGGCGACGATGCATGACCGTCGTGCCGCGGAACGGTTCGATGCGGGCTTGACGATCTGGATTCACGTATTAGAATGCGCGGCTCCGATGCGGGAATAGCTCAGTTGGTAGAGCACGACCTTGCCAAGGTCGGGGTCGCGAGTTCGAGTCTCGTTTCCCGCTCCAGTTTGCAGACAAAGCCCCGACCCGTTCGGGGTTTTGTCGTTTCTGCGATGGCGTTGCCGGCGGCGGCCCGGTGAAAAAACCATGTTGGAACGTGGCTGAAACTGTTCACAAGCGGTTTCAGTCTGCTATCATTCGCGGCTCTGATGCGGGAATAGCTCAGTTGGTAGAGCACGACCTTGCCAAGGTCGGGGTCGCGAGTTCGAGTCTCGTTTCCCGCTCCAGGTTTTCCGCAAAACCTCGGTTCACCGGGGTTTTGTTTTTTGAGAAATCTGCGATCATCATGGTCGTGGTGCAACAGCAATGGCCTGGTGGCAGAGTGGTCATGCAGCGGCCTGCAAAGCCGCGTACGCCGGTTCGATTCCGACCTAGGCCTCCATTGCGAAACGGCTGCAACCCAGCCATCAAAACCCGCCGCTGGCGGGTTTTTGTTGCGGCATCTTGTGGCATCGACCGCGCGCAAGCTCATGGCATGGCCATAGTCCTTCCCCGGACATGCAGGCCTTTTTCACTCCGATGCCATCCAGTGCCACTCGTGCAGGCTGGGTACTGCCTCGTCACGCTGAAAGGGCTCTGGCGCGGGATTCGCCCGCGTTGCATGATGCTGCGTGTACGGAGCAGATCAGGGCATTCCCGCCGAGACCGCAGCGAGATTCTTCATGTCTTCGACCCCCATCAGCCCTGCCACGAGCGAATCTCCGGGAGTATCGGTCGAGCACTTCTATGCCGCATTGGCCGACATCGGAGATCTGGTGGCGGCGATGCCCCAGCCGCAGGCGCTGTATGCCGGAGTCGTGGATATTTTCGAGCGACATCTCGGTGCGATGCGGGTTCTGGTCGGGGAAATAGATGACGAAGCAGGCGTTCTGCGACGGCGTGCGCCCGATCCGGTGCCGGAAGGACAGGAGGACATCTATCCGGAGTTGGTGTCTCTGGCAATTGCGCGCCCCCGTTTCTGGGAGGGCGAGATCGAGGTCGAGCCGAATATCGTCGAAGCACCGGGCCGCGAAGCCTTGCGTCCCGCTTATGCGCGGCATGGTATCCGTGCCTCGGCGGCGGTGCCGGTGCGTTGCTTTGGCAAGGTGCACGCGGCCCTGATTCTGCGTGCGCGCGACCCCGCGTTTTTTGCGCCCGAGCTGCTGCAACTGCTCGAGAGAGTGGCGCTCAGTGTCGGCCATGCGCTCGAGGGTGACGTGCAACGTACCCGGCTCGACCGCAGCCTCCTGGCTGCCGAGCGCAGTCAGCTGGCATTGAGGATATTGAGCGAGACCCTCAAGGTTGCCACTCACGCGGGGAACGAGGAAGAGTTGTTCAATCAGGCCTGCCGGGTGGTGGTGGAGACGGGCGGCTATCCGGTGTGCTGGATGGGCTTGCTGGAGCGGGATGGTTCAACACAAACGCTGAAGGCGCGCGCCCATGCGGGACGTGGTGCCGAGACTTACCAGACGCTGGAGATCCAGCTCGACGATCTCGACATTTCCACCAGCGTGAGCGCGGCCGTGGTCAAGTCGGGGGAAGCACGAGTGAAGCGACCCCGCGAAGGCGGTGCACAAAGTTGGGCGGTGCATGCGCGCCAGCTGGAACTGGGGGCATTGCTCGGGCTTCCCCTGCGCTTGCGTGGCCAGATCGGCGGGGTGATCGTGATCGGCGCAAGCTTGGAGGATGCGTTCTCCGGCGCGGAGATCCGGATCTTCGATGAGATGGCGCAGGAACTTAGCCTGGGGCTCGAACGGCTGCGCGCCGGCAAGGCACAGCTCCTGGCGGAACGGGAGCTCAAGCTCAGCCTGCGCCGTTTCCAGGCCATTCTGGCAAGCAGGTATGCGGGCATTCTGGTGCTGGACAACGAGCTCGTGCAGTTCTGCAACGCGACGTTCTGCCGGCTGTTCGACCTTGCCGAAACGCCGGACCAGCTTGTCGGGATGTCCTCGACGATGCTGCACGAGAGGATCCTCGAAGCTTTTGCGAATCCCGATCAGGAGCTCGAGCGGATACGCAGCATCCTCCTGAATGCCACACCGGTGGAGCTCGAGGAAGTGGCGCTCAACCGGGGCCGAACCTACCTGCGCAGTTTTGCACCGATCACCTTCGACGACCGGCTGCACGGTCGGGTCTGGCAATACATCGACATTACCGAACGCAAGGCGCAGGAGGCTGAAGTCGAGCGGCTGGCTTATTACGATCCGCTGACCGCGCTTCCCAATCGGCGGCTGTTCCTCGAACTGCTCGAGCAGGGCCGCGGACAGGCACGCCGACACCAGGTGCGGCTGGCCGTCGGGGTACTCGACCTGGACGACTTCAAGCACATCAACGACCAGTTCGGCCATGCGGCCGGAGACGAGGTCCTGGGGCGGGTCGCGCGACGGATCGCCGGTGTGCTGCGCGACGGCGATGTCGTCGCCCGGCTCGGGGGGGACAAGTTTGCACTGCTGCTGACGCATGCCAACAGTGATCATGACGCGCGCGTGACCAGCGCAAGCATCCTGGAGACACTGCGTTACCCGATGCCGTGGGAAGACAAGGTACTGCACCTGTCCGCCAGTCTCGGCTGGACGTTTTATCCGCAGGATGCCGCCGATGCGGAGACCCTGCTCGGGCATGCGGACCTCGCCATGTACGACGCCAAGGATCAGGGGCGCGACCGCGAGCAGGTCTATTCGTCGGCCATGGCGCTCGTCAACATCGAGCAGCGTTCGATGAAGGCACGCGTGGCGGCCGCGCTGGAAGATGGACGCATGACGCTGCGTTTTCAGCCGATCGTCGCCCTCGATGTGGCGTCCGGTGACTGGCGGGTGGTCGGCGCAGAGGCCCTGCTGCGCATGCACGATGCGGCGCTTGGTCTGCTGTCGCCGGGACTGTTCCATCATGCCCTCGACGACGCGAAGCTTGCACGCCCGATAGGCCGCTATGTCCTGGATCGGGCATTGCGGGCCAGCGCGGCCTGGCTGAACAAGGGTGTACGGCTGTCCGTGGCAGTCAACATCAGCACGCGCCACCTGATGCATCAGGAATTCATTGCGGATATCGACGAGGCGCTTGCCGCCCATCCGGAGGTCGAGGCCAGCCTGCTGTGCATCGAGATCACGGAGACCGGCCCACTGGTCGACCCCACCGGAGCCCGTCAGGTCATCGACGAATGTCGCGCGCGCGGCATCAATGTGAGTCTGGACGATTTCGGAACCGGCAACGCCTCGCTCAGCCATGTGCAGCAGATGGATGTGGGGACGTTGAAGATCGACCAGAGTTTCGTGCGCGATATCCTGGTGGAACCGCGGAACATAGCGATCGCGGCGGGAATCCTCACCACGGCACGCCTGCTGAAGATTGCCGTGATCGCCGAAGGTGTCGAGACGGAAGAGCAGGGAGTGTTGCTGATCTCGCTGGGCTGCGGACAGCTGCAGGGATATGTCCTCGCCGAACCAATGCTGGCGACGGCCATCCCGGCATGGGTGGAAAACTGGGTATATCCGGCCGCATGGCGATCGGCAGCGCCGGTTGAGCGTGACCGTTAGCCGCTAGCCGTCAAATGATCATGGATATGGTGCCTGGGGCGGGAATCGAACCCGCATAGCCTTGCGGCTGAGGGATTTTAAGTCCCTTGCGTCTACCAGTTTCGCCACCCAGGCAGAGGGGCATCGAAGTACGTCGCGGGCACGCCGGCGAGCGGTGCGAATCGTAGCATGCGTGACGTTGTCGCCCGTTGCCGGCAGGCGGATACAGCGAGCTCAGATCAGGCTTCTGAAGATATGGATGCCGGCACTGTACTCGCCGACGATCGTGCCCGCGCTGACCAGGAAGAAGTTGAGCAGGGTGCGTGCCACCCGATTGGTCCACCAGCCACTCCAGTGCACGATGTCGTCGCGCAGGCTGTCGAAGTCGACCACCCGCGGGTGGCGCACCCAGGCTTCGGTCATGGCGCTGATGCCGCCGGCGGGGATGCCGGGGCGAAATGGCTTGATCGGCGCGGCGATGAAGGCGGCGGTGATGCTCAGCGGATGGCCGCCGGCGATCAGCGCGCCAAGCGCGGCGAAGCCTCCGGTGAACAACACCCACGCCAGCAATGCATTCGTGCCGAGTGCGGCGTTGCGGTGAAATGCCCAGGCAATCGCGGCGAACACCAGCAGCACCAGTCCTGCGGCCAGCCACTTCGGCCACTGCGACTTGGGCGGCGAGCTGGCGAGCGTGGCGACCGTGACGGCCGGGTCATCCTGTTGCTCGCGCAACTGCGTAGACAGACCCTTGAGGTGGCCGGCACCGATGACCACCAGGACCCGGCGACCTTCCGTGCCGCCGCCGCTCCAGGCGGCCTCCTCGCGCAGGCGCGCGGCCATGAACGCATCGCGTTCGCCGATCAGGCTTTCGTACAGCGGTTTCGATTCGCTGGCGAATTCGCTGAAGGCACTTTCCAGCAGGTCGCCCTGTTTCAGTCGCTCGACTTCGGCCTGTTCGATTTCCTCGCGCTCGAACACGCTGGCCAGCAGGCCGCCGAGCAGGCCGAAGCGCTGCCAGAAGCCCACGCTGCGCCAGGCCCGCTTCAGCGTGGTGCCGACTTCGCGATCGATCAGCCACAGCGGCATGCCGCGTTGTTCGGCCCCATCCATCGCCGCCTTCATCTCGGCGCCGGGCAGGATCCCGGACTGGTCGGCCAGGCGCTTCTGGAACGTCGACAGCACCAGACTGGCAGCGACCATGCCGGCCTTGCCCTGCCGGATCACCTTGAACAGATCCATCTGCTTGAACGCTTCCGGGTCACGCATGCTCTGCGCGCGGCTGTCGCAGAGTTCCACCGCGACCGCGTCGAAGTGTTCGTGGGCGAGCAAAGCCTCGACCGCCTCCATGCTGCTGCGCGAGACATGCGCGGTGCCGAGCAGCACGTATTCCACGCCATCGCGTTGTATGCGCTCGATCGGCTGCCCCTGCAAGGCGGGCAACGGGGAAGCTTCGGTTTCGGGAACACTCATGCGATCAGCGCGCCGGTCGTTGGGGGATAGTCCAAGCATGGGGACGCCGCCCGTGTGGAACAAGCAAGCGGCACGCCGTCAGTCACGAAAGCGTCTGAGCAGGTCGGCATAGGCATCGATGCGGCGATCCCGCAGGAACGGCCAGATCCGGCGTACGTGCTCGCTGCGCGCCAGGTCGACGTCGGCCAGCAGCAACTGACGCTGGCCGTGGCCGGCCTGGGCCAGGAACTCGCCCTGCGGCCCGGCGACAAAGCTCGAGCCCCAGAACTGGATGCCGGCGCCCACGCCGGAAGGATCGGCTTCGAAGCCGGTGCGGTTGCACGACAGCAGCGGCAGGCCATTGGCAACGGCATGGCCACGCTGCACGGTGATCCACGCATCGCGCTGGCGATCCTTCTCGGCCTGGTCGTCGTTCGGATCCCAGCCGATCGCAGTGGGATAGAGCAGCAGCTCGGCGCCGGCCAGCGCCATCAGGCGTGCCGCTTCCGGATACCACTGATCCCAGCACACCAGCACGCCGAGTCGGCCGACCGAGGTATCGATCGGCTCGAAACCCAGGTCGCCCGGGGTGAAATAGAACTTTTCGTAGAATGCCGGATCGTCCGGGATGTGCATCTTGCGGTACTTGCCCGCGATCGCGGCCGAACGATCGAACACCACCGCGGTGTTGTGATACAGCCCGGCGGCGCGGCGCTCGAACAGCGAGGCGACCACGACCAGCTGCAGTTCCTCGGCCAGCTTGCCGATGCGCGCCGTGCCCGGGCCGGGAATGCTCTCGGCCTGGTCGAACACCTCGACCGACTCGTGCTGGCAGAAGTACGGGCCGTTGTGCAGTTCCTGCAGCAGCACCAGTTCGACACCCGCGGCCGCGGCTTCGCGCAGGCCGGCCTCGATGGCATCGAGATTGGCGTCGCGGCTGCCGCGGTCGGTTTCCTGCAGCAGCGCGACCTTCAGGGTCTTGCGGGTCATCGGCTTGAGTCCTCGGCGGTGGCCTGATGTGGCTGACCGGGAAGTCTAGCCGATGCGGGTGAAACTCAAGTCAGGCCTGCCGGCAGCTGCATGGTGATGCAGTGCAGGCTGCCGTTCTGCCAGATCAGCGGACGGCAGGGCACCTGCACGATCTCGCGCCCGGGATGGGCGCTGCCGATGATGCGGGCCGCCTCGTCATCGGCCGGGTCGTCATAGGCCGGTACCAGCACCGCGCCGTTGACGATCAGGTAGTTGGCATACGAGGCCGCCAGCCGCCGGCCTTCATCGAGGATGGGCCGGGGCCAGGGCAACGGATAAAGCCGATACGGGCGACCATCGGCTGTCCGCAGCGCGGCCAGTTCGGTCGCCATGCATTGCAGTTCGTCATGGTGGGGGTCGCTGGCATCGGCGCAGGCCTGGTAGACGATCCGGTCGCCCGGCGCGAAGCGCGCCAGCGTGTCGATATGCGCGTCGGTGTCGTCGCCTTCGAGGTAGCCGTAGTCCAGCCACAGCACGCGGGAGGCGTGCAGGCTGTCGCGCAGGATCGCACTCATGTCATCGCGCGATTGTTCCGGATGACGCTGCACCAGGCAGCGCCAGGTGGTCAGCACGGTGCCTGCGCCGTCGCTTTCGATGCCGCCGCCTTCCAGCGCCCAGTCGATGCGCTTGTGCGTCGCCGTGCCGAACACGCCGGCCTGCACCAGCCCGGCCACCAGTGCGTCGTCCTGTTCGGCGCCGAACTTGCCGCCCCAGCCGGTGAAGCGGAAATCGGTCAGCTGGAATGCGCCATGCTCGGCCTTCAGCGTGATCGGCCCGGAGTCGCGCAGCCAGGTGTCGTCGTAGGGCAGCTGCACGAACCGGACACGGCCGGGATCGACGCCAGCCTGCTTCAGCAGACTGTCGACGCGGGCACGCAGGGCCTCGTCGGCAACCACAACGACCAATTGCTGGAACCGGGTGACCGCGGCGGCGAGCGCCACGTAGGTGGATTCCACCGATGCCAGTCGATCGGCCCAGTCGGTGCCGGCATGCGGCCACGCGATCAGCACCGCGGCCTGCGGTTCCCATTCCGCCGGCAGGCGCAAGGATTGGTCGGTCATGACGGAATTCTCGTGCGTGTAGTGTGGCGCCTGCACTGGCGCCCGGTCGCGTATTTTAAGCGATAGCGCCACGACAAAACGGCAGGACTGCCGTTTTGCACGCCCGCAGGGGTGGCGTACAGGGATGTGCGCCAATGAAAACGCGGCCCGTGTCGCCACGGGCCGCGTCAGTCCGGGTGCGCCCGGTCAGTTGACGGCGGCGGGGTTGTTGTTGTTGCCGGCCGGCGTATTGAGTACCGAGTGGATCACGTGGCTGTGTTCGAAATACACGATGAAGCCCGGGTATTCCCAGCGATTGATCTGCGGGTGCTTGCGGGTGTCGCCACCGCGCGGCGACAACTTGCGTTGCGGTGCACCCCAGGTCTTCTCGACCTGGCGCATGCTGAGCCCGCGACGGGGCAGGTGCATGGTTTTTTCCTGCTGCACACGATGGATCAGCAGGCTGTCGCCATGCTTTGACTGTGCGGCGTGGACCGGTTGTGACAAGCCGAAACCGGCGACGGCGACCATCATGGCGATGACCGGCAAACTGCTCGTGAACTTGACCATGGCTCCCCTCTCCATACAAGGCTGTATGCGGCGTCGTTGTAGCAGAACCGCTCATGCTACGCCATGCCGACCTGCGCCGATTGCGATGAGTTCGGCATTCGGCCAGCGCACGGGCAGGACCGGCTGGTTCATCGAGAATAACTCCATCACGGCTATCATGGGCGGCTGCGGGCGAATGCCTGCCCGGTTCCGGATGCTGCTTTTCATGATTTCGTTTCGACATTTTGCCTTGCGCCGCGGTACCCGACTGCTGCTGTCCGACATCGACCTGGTGATCCAGAGCGGCTGGCGGCTGGGCGTGATCGGCCGCAACGGCTGCGGCAAATCCAGCCTGTTCGCCGCCTTGCAGGGCAAGCTGGAGAGCGACGCCGGCGAACTGGACATGCCGGCCAAGCTGCGGCTGGCCTCGGTGGCGCAGGAAACCCCGGCGTTGCCGGACGCGGCGATCGACTATGTGCTCGGTGGCGACGAGGAACTGGCTGCGGCACTGCAGGCCGAGGCCGAGGCGGGCGAACGTGGCGACATGGAGGCGATGGCCAGGGCGCACCAGCGGATCGAGGAACTGCATGGCTACGACGGCCGCGCCCGCGCTGGCCGTCTGATGCACGGTCTGGGCTTTCCGCCGGAAACACACGAACGCGCGGTGCAGGAGTTCTCCGGCGGCTGGCGCGGCCGGCTGAACCTGGCGCGGGCGCTGATGTGTCCGTCCGACCTGCTGCTGCTGGACGAGCCGACCAACCATCTCGATCTCGACGCCGTGTTGTGGCTCGAGGAATGGCTGCGCCGCTATCAGGGCACGTTGCTGATCATCTCGCACGATCGCGAGTTCCTCGATGGCGTGATTACCCACACCCTGCATCTCAACGACGGCAAGGCGATCCTGTACAGCGGCAACTACAGTGCGTTCGAGCGCCTGCGCGCCGAACAGTTGCGCCAGCAGCAGATCTCCCACGAGCGCGCGCAGGCCGAGCGGGCGCACCTGCAGTCCTTCGTCGATCGCTTCAAGGCCAAGGCCAGCAAGGCGAAACAGGCGCAGTCGCGAATGAAGCGGCTGGAGAAGATGGTCGGCACCGAGGCGGTGCGCGCCGAGCGGCCCTTCAGCTTCCAGTTTCCGGTGCCGGGGCGGCTGCCCGATTCGATGCTGCAGCTGGAGGACATCACGGCCGGCTATCTCGCCGATCCGTCCACCCGCGGGGGGGATGCCGAGGTGGCGAACATCATCCTTGCCGACGTGCGCTTCAGCCTCGAGGCAGGCGAGCGGATCGGCCTGCTAGGCCCGAATGGCGCGGGCAAGTCCACCCTGGTGAAGACCCTGGTGGGCGAACTCGAGCCGTTCAGCGGCGAGCGCAAGGCGCACAAGGATCTGAAGATAGGCTATTTCGCCCAGCACACGGTGGAAAGCCTGCGCGAGGGCACCAGTGCGCTGGACCATCTGCAGGACAAGGCCCCCGGCGTGGCCACCCAGGTCATGCGCGATTTTCTCGGCACCTGGAATTTCGCCGGCGAGCGGGCCTTCGAATCGGTCGACGGATTCTCCGGCGGCGAGCGCGCGCGTCTGGCGCTGGCGCTGATTGCATGGGACAAGCCGAACCTGCTGCTGCTGGATGAGCCGACCAACCATCTCGATCTGGACATGCGCGAGGCGCTGGCCGATGCACTGGCCGACTTCGACGGCGCACTGGTGCTGGTCTCGCACGATCGCCATCTGCTCGGCATGGTCTGCGACAGTTTCTGGCGCGTGGCCGATGGTGTGGTGGAAAACTTCGACGGCGATCTGGATGACTACGCACGCTGGCTGAAAACCCGTGGCGCTGCCAACAAGAAGGCGGCGAAGGCCGGGGCGGCGGCACTCAAGCCGGTGGTGAAGGTGGTGAAGATCGAGCCGGAGGTGTCGCCTGAAGAACGTCGCCGACAGGCCGCCGCCCAGCGCGAGAGCGAGAAGAGCTCGCGCCAGCGCGTGAAACGGATCGAGACCCGCACCGCCAGCATCGACAACGAACTGACGGCGCTGGAGGCCCAACTGGCCGACCCGGCGACCTACAGCGGATCCACCAGCGAGATGATGCGGCTGGGCCAGCGCCAGACCGAACTGCGGCGCGAAAAGGAAGCGCTGGAAACGGAGTGGCTGGAGCTGGTCGAGCAACTGGAAGCTTAGCCTCGACCATCAAAGCCCGACAGCCACCTGGAACAGGGACACAAGCATGAAGCCGGAGCAAACGCTGCAACTATGGCTGCCTGCACTGGCGCACTTCGAGCCGGGCCATCCGCTGAGGGAATGGCTGGTGCGGGCCGACCGACTCGATGACGGCGGCGTCGGCTACCTGGGTGGTCTTGCCGAATACTTTCCCGGTGTCGATGCCGGCTTGCCGGCAGCGGCGATCACCCGCGAGTTTCTCGTTGGCGATGCGGCCGGAGCGCTCTGGCTTTCGGCCGATCCGGCCTGGGTGCAGCCGGACATGACCGGCGTGCGCCTGCTGGCCTGCGGCCAGCTGCGAGTGGACATGGACGAGGCGCTGGCGTTTTCCGCCGCGCTGCAACCGGTGTTTGACGAGGCCGGAATGCGCCTGCTGGTCTCCACGCCCGATCGCTGGCACCTGCGCTTGCCGGCCGATTTGGAATTACCTCTCTTCGCTGCACCGGAACAGGCGCTGGGCGAGGATCTGTCGCAGCATCTGCCGGAAGGTGCCGAAGGGCGTCGCTGGCGCATCCTGCTCAACGACATCCAGGTGCTGCTGCATCAGCATCCGGCGAATCTGCAACGACGCGCCCGTGGGCTGGCACCGGTCAACAGCCTGTGGCTGTGGGGCGGCGGCGTGCTGCCAGGCCCCATGGACAGCGCGTTGCACGGGGTGATTGGCGACGAGCTGCTGCTGCGTGCGCTGGCCCGTCGCGCAGGCATGCTCCAGCACACCCGTAGCGCGGAGACCGTCGCCGCGGCCACGCCGGGCTGGCTGATCGACCTGCAGGATCTGCCCGCCGGCGAGATTGCCGCGAACTGGTGGCCGACGCTGCAGCCGCTGCTGGGCAGCCATCCGGTCACGCTCCATTTCGGCAGTGGCGAGCGCTGGCGGCGCCGGCCGTGGCACCGTTGGCGGCTCTGGCGCGGGGCAGGGCGTTGAGCGCGCTGCAGTTGCGACGCCGCGAGGGCAAGGGCACGCCCGAGGGCTGGCCGGCCTCGGTCCATCCGGTACTGCAACAGGTCTACGCCGCGCGCGGCGTGCTGACCCCGGCGCAGGTCGAACACCGGCTGGCACGCATGCTGTCGCCGCAAACCCTCGGCGGGATGGACCAGGCCGTCGATCTGCTGGTCGAGGCGATCCGCGGCGACTGGACGATCCTGATCGCCGGCGACTACGACTGCGATGGCGCCACCGGCACCGCCGTGGCCGTGCGCGGCCTGCGCCTGCTCGGTGCCATGCGGGTGAGCTATGCGATACCGAACCGCTTCGTGCACGGATACGGACTCAGTCCCGCCCTGGTCGAATCGCTGCAACCCACGCCGCAACTGATCGTCACTGTCGACAACGGCGTGGCCAGCGTGGCTGGCGTGGCCGCGGCGAAGGCCCGCGGCATCCGGGTGATCGTCACCGATCATCATCTGCCCGGCGAACAGCTGCCGGCCTGCGACGCGATGGTCAACCCGAACCTCGTCGGCGACCCGTTTCCGAGCAAGATGCTGGCCGGGGTGGGGGTGATGTTCTACCTGCTGCTGGCCTTACGCGCCCGACTGCGCGAGAGCGGATGGTTCGCACGTGTCGAGAAGCGCGCACAGGGAAAGGTATTGCCTGATTCTCGCGACCAGGACGATCGCAAAAGTACAGAACCCGATCTTTCCTGTCTGCTTGATCTGGTGGCGCTGGGTACGGTGGCGGATCTGGTGCCGCTGGATTTCAACAACCGGGTGCTGGTCGAGGCGGGGTTGCAGCGGATCCGCGGCGGTCGCGCCTGCGCCGGCATCACCGCCTTGGTCGAGTCCGGCAAGCGCAGCCTGGCGACGCTGTGTGCCAGCGACCTCGGTTTCGCCGTCGGCCCGCGCCTGAATGCGGCAGGGAGGCTGGAGGACATGCGCCTGGGCGTGGAATGCCTGCTCACCGATGACGTCGGCCAGGCCCGTCGCTGCGCCGAGCAGCTCAGCGCGATCAATCTGGAGCGCCGTGACCTGCAGGCCTCGATGGTGGCCGAGGCCGAGCGGATGGTGGCCGGCCTGACCGATATCGAGGCGATCGGCGTGGCCCTGTACGAGCCGTCCTGGCATGCCGGCGTGATCGGGCTGGTGGCCTCCAAGCTGAAGGATCGGCTGCACCGGCCGGTGATCGCATTCGCGCCGGCTAGCGAGGACGACACGGACAACCTGCGCGGCTCGGCGCGCTCCATCTCCGGTTTCCACATCCGCGATGCACTGGCCGTCATCGACGCACGCCAGCCGGGGTTGATCGAACGTTTCGGCGGCCATGCGATGGCGGCGGGGCTCAGCCTCAAGGCCATCGACTACCCGCGTTTCGCAGCTGCGTTCGATGCGATCGCGCGCGAGCTGATCGAGCCCGAGCGGCTGCAGGCCGTGCTGTATACCGATGGCGAACTGCCGCCCGGTGCCGCCTCGCTGGCGCTGGCCCGGCAGCTGCGTCAAGCCGGTCCGTGGGGGCAGGCCTTCCCCGAGCCGCTGTTTGACAACCTGTTCGATTGCTCCAGCTGGAAGGTGATGGGAGAACGCCACCTGCGCCTGCAACTGCGCGACCCGCGCGACGGCGCGTTGCACGATGCGGTGATGTTCAACGCGTATCATGGCCAGCCGCCACCGCCACGGTTGCGTGCCGCCTACGAACTGACCATCAACGACTGGCAGGGCCGCGAGACGCCGCGGCTGTTGCTACGGCACATCGAACCGGCCTGAGCGCGCTTGCACGTTTTTCACGCGGCGTGACCCAGACTGACTTCCACCCCTACCAAGGAGAACGCTCGTGATCGCACAGATCGAAGGATTGCCTGCTGGAACGGTGGGCTTTCGCGCCCATGGCCAGGTGACGGCGGCCGACTACGAAAACGTCATCGTGCCGGATGTCGAGGCCGCGTTCGCGCTCAATCGCAAGTTGCGCATGCTGTACGTCACGGCCGAGGACTTCACCGGCTTCGACCCCGGCGCGATGTGGGACGATGCCAAGCTGGGCATGCGTCATTTCAGCAGCTGGGAGCGTATCGCCCTGGTGACCGACGTCGGCTGGCTGCGCACTGCGGCAACCGCGTTCGGCTTTGCCGTTCCGGCCCAGTTCCGGCTGTTCCACAATGCCGAGCTGGACGAAGCCACCCGCTGGCTTACCGAGAAGTAGTCCGTGCCGGCCGCGTCCAGCCAGCGAATCGTCACGCCGTCGTCAGGTGCACTTGCCAACGCCGCCCCGATCTGTTCAAGTTGGCCCATGCATTCCGTCGCCATCCGCTTCCAGAACCCCACCGTGCCTAGTGCGCGGGGCGTCCTGCTGGCCGGCAACAATAATCGCGCGAACAATAACGCCAATCACTGGCGGGCCCGCGCGTAGCAGCAAGTCTCCATGAACCACGCGACGAAGGCCCGCCCAGTGCGGGCCTTCTGCTTTTCGTTTCACGCAAATCCGATCGCGAGCAGCAAAACCGGTCAGCCATGGCCGGACTTTTCAACAAGGCCGGTACCCCATCAAAGGACAGCGAGCATGTGTGCAATCTTCGGAATATTCGATCTGCAGCCCGGCGATGACCTGGTCGCGTTGCGGCGGCTGGCGCTCGACCTGTCACAGCGCCAGCGCCACCGGGGACCGGACTGGAGTGGCGTATACGTCGACGCCGGCGTGATCCTGGTGCACGAGCGACTGGCGATCGTCGATCCGGCCAGCGGCGCACAGCCGCTGCGTTCCCGCGACGGCGCCCTGGCGCTGGCGGTCAATGGCGAGATCTACAACCATCGCGAACTGCGCGCGGCTACGAGCCTGAGTGTCGCTGATGGTCGAGGCGAAAAGTCGGCTGCGCGAGGATCCGGGCTGGACGGTTCGCCGGCCCATAGTGGTGCTATGGACCAAGAACCGGCCGGCTCGGAGACCGCGCAGGCGGCTTTGCAGCCCGTACCAATCAGCGACACTCAGGCTCGGGGCTACGACTTCACCACCGGCTCGGACTGCGAGGTGATCAACGCGCTGTATCGCGACCTCGGCGCGAGCGGCTTCATCGAGCAGGGCGTGTCACGACTCAATGGCATCTTTGCGTTCGCGCTGTGGGACGGTGAGGCCGGTCGTTACCTGATCGCCCGCGACCCGATCGGCGTATGCCCGCTGTACTGGGGCCATGATGCGCAGGGCAGGTTGTGCGTGGCCTCGGAAATGAAGGCGCTGGTCGGTCTGTGCGCCGACGTGACCTCGTTCCCGCCCGGTCATGTATACGACAGCGTCAGCGGCGAATTGCGGCGCTACTACCACAAGCCGTGGCGCGAGTACGGGCAGGTGCAGGGCCAGGAAGTCGCCCCGCCGGCGTTGCGCCTGGCGTTCGAGCAGGCCGTGCATCGCCAGTTGATGACTGACGTACCTTACGGCGTGCTGCTTTCCGGTGGACTGGATTCCTCGCTGGTCGCCGCTTGCGCGGCGCAGTTCGCGCGCGAGCGGGTCGAGGACGACGACCGCAGCGAGGCCTGGTGGCCGCGACTGCACTCGTTCGCGATCGGGTTGGACGGTTCGCCGGACCTGGCCGCCGCCCAGATCGCTGCCGATGCGCTGGGTACCGTGCATCACGGTTTCATCTACACCTTCTGGGAAGGGCTGGATGCCTTGCCCGAGGTGATCCGGCATATCGAAACCTACGACGTCACCACCATCCGCGCCGCCACGCCGATGTATCTGCTGGCACGGCGGATCAAGGCGATGGGGGTGAAGATGGTGCTCTCGGGCGAGGGCTCGGACGAACTGTTCGGCGGCTACCTGTACTTCCACAAGGCGCCTTCGGCCGAGGCCTTCCATGAGGAAACCGTGCGCAAGCTGGATGCGCTGCACAGCTACGACTGCCTGCGTGCGAACAAGGCGATGATGGCCTGGGGAGTGGAGGCACGCGTGCCGTTCCTGGACCTGGAATTCATCGATGTGGCGATGGGCATGGATGCGAAATGCAAGATGGCGGGCAAAGGACGGATCGAGAAGGCGGTGCTGCGCGAGGCGTTCGATGGCGCGTTGCCGGACGCGATCCTGTGGCGGCAGAAGGAGCAGTTCAGCGATGGCGTGGGCTATGGCTGGATCGACGGGCTCAAGGCGCATGCCGAGCAGCAGGTCAGCGACCGCGAGTTCGCTGCCGCCGCCGCACGTTATCCGTTCAACACGCCGGCGACCAAGGAGGCGTACTTCTACCGGCGCATCTTCGAGCAGCACTTTCCGGGCGAAGCCTGCGCGGCCACGGTGCCGGGCGGCAAGTCGATCGCCTGCTCCTCGCCGGCGGCGCTGGCCTGGGATCCGGCGTTTGCCAACGCGGCCGACCCCTCCGGCCGGGCGGTCCGTGGCGTGCACGACAACGCACTGGCCTGAGCGGTTTGCTATCCTGTGCAGCTTTACTGACGGCGCCTCCGGGCGCCCGCAACTTCACTGGCACACCACATGATCGAAACCAATCCGATCCTTGCGCAGATCGCGGACCTCCGGGCCCGCGTCGAGTCGCTTAGGGGGTATCTTTGACTACGCCACCAAGAGCGAGAAGCTGGAAGAAGTAACCCGCGAGCTGGAGAGCCCCACGGTATGGGACGACCCGGCGCGCGCGCAGGAGCTGGGCCGGGAACGCGCCCGCCTGCACACCATCGTCGATGGCATCGACACGCTGACGGCAAGTCTGACCGACGCCAGCGAATTGCTGGAAATGGCAATGGCCGACAGCGACGACGACACCGCGCAGTCGGTGATCGACGACCTGGCCAAACTCGAGGCGCAGGTCGCCAAGCTGGAGTTCCAGCGGATGTTCTCCGGCAAGATGGACGCGACCAATGCGTTCGTCGACATCCAGGCCGGCGCCGGCGGCACCGAGGCGCAGGACTGGGCCGAGATGCTGCTGCGCATGTACTTGCGCTGGTGCGAGTCGCGCGGCTGGAAGACCGAGCTGATGGAAGTCTCCGGCGGCGAAGTGGCGGGAATCAAGTCCGCCACGTTCCGGGTCGAGGGCGACTATGCCTATGGCTGGCTGAAGACCGAGATCGGCGTGCACCGGCTGGTGCGCAAGTCGCCGTTCGATTCGGACAACAGGCGCCACACCAGTTTCACCTCGGTGTTTGTGTCGCCGGAAGTCGACGACGATATCGAGATCGACATCAACCCGGCCGACCTGCGCACCGACGTGTACCGCTCCTCTGGTGCCGGTGGCCAGCACGTCAACAAGACCGAATCGGCCGTGCGTATCACCCATATCCCGACCAATACCGTGGTGGCCTGCCAGACCGGCCGCAGTCAGCACGCCAACCGCGACACTGCGATGAAGATGCTGGCCGCCAAGCTGTATGAACTGGAAGTGCAGAAGCGCAACGTCGAACGCGATGCGCTGGAAGCGACCAAGTCCGACATTGGCTGGGGCAGCCAGATCCGCAACTATGTGCTGGACCAGAGCCGGATCAAGGATCTGCGTACAGGGATCGAACGCACCGACACGCAGAAGGTGCTGGATGGCGATCTGGACGAATTCATCGAGGCCAGCCTGAAGTCCGGCCTCGAAGCGGGCTCCAAACGCAGCGATGCGTGAATAAGGATTCGTTGAATCAGCCCGATCACCTGTAAGGAGCCACGACATGAACAGCAAGAAGATCTGCGGAATCCTTGTCGCATTCGCGGCCGTTGCGGTGTTCGCCGGCGCGGCCGGTGCGCAGCAGAGCTCATCGGGCCAGAGCGTCAAGCAGGATGCCAAGACCGTCGGCCATGGTATCGGCAACGGCGCCCGTGACATCGGCCACGCGACCAAGCACGTCGCTGTCTCGGTCGGGCATGGCGCGAAAGAGGCCGGCATCGGCATCGGGCACGGCGCGAAGAAAGCCGGCATTGCCGTTGGCCACGGCGCGCGCGAGGGCTGGGACGCCACCAAGCACGCCTTCAAGGAAACGTTCGACAAAGGGCACTGAGGTTCATCCTTCGCCGCTTGGCCCTTCCACCACAAACCCTGGAAACCGGACCCGTCGCTCGACGAGGTGCCGGCAGTAACGGAATCCCTCATGAGTGAACCGACCGATACCCCGCCCGTCGACGAGAACAAACTGATCGCGGAGCGGCGCGAGAAATTGCACGCGCTGCGCGGGCAGGGCATCGCGTTTCCGAACGATTTCAAGGTCGACAGCTTCGTGGGCGACCTGCAGGCGGAATTCGCCGACAAGGAGGCGTACACGGCCGAGGTCATCGAAGCCGCTGCCCGCCGTGTGAAAGTGGCCGGGCGCATCGTGCTCAAGCGGGTGCAGGGCAAGGTCAGCTTCGTGCAGATGCAGGACTTCAGTGGCCGCATCCAGCTGTTCATCCACCAGGGCACGCTGGGCGAGACCTACGAGGCGTTCAAGGGCTGGGACGCGGGCGACATCGTGGGCGCCGAAGGCGTGCTGATGCGCACCAAGACCGGTGAATTGTCGGTGCGGGTGGACAGCCTGCGGCTGCTGACCAAGAGCTTGCGTCCGCTGCCGGACAAGTTCCACGGCCTGGCCGATGTGGAACAGCGTTACCGCCAGCGCTATGTCGACCTGATTGTCACCGAGCAGACGCGCCGCACCTTCGCATTGCGCTCGAAGATCATCGGTTACATGCGCCAGTGGCTGGAAGCGCCGGCGCGCCGCTTCATGGAAGTGGAAACGCCGATGATGCACGTCATTCCGGGCGGCGCCACGGCCAAGCCGTTCGTGACCCATCACAACGCACTCGACATGGAGCTGTACCTGCGCGTGGCACCGGAGCTGTATCTGAAGCGGCTGGTGGTCGGCGGCTTCGATCGCGTGTACGAGATCAACCGCAACTTCCGCAACGAGGGCGTGTCGACCCGGCACAATCCCGAGTTCACCATGCTGGAGCTGTACCAGGCCTACGCCACCTATCACGAGATCATGGATCTCACCGAGGGGCTGATCCGCGATACCGCGAAGACCGTCCTGGGCACGACCGAGTTGAACTGGGATGGTGCGGCGATCGACGTGGGCCCGGCGTTCCGTCGCTGGCACATGGAAGACGCGGTGCTGGAACACAATCCCGAAATCAAGCGCGAGGAACTGCGTGACCGCGAGGCGATGGCAGCACACGCGAAGCGTCTCGGTGCGCAGGTCAAGCCCGGGTTCGGCTGGGGCAAGCTGCTGCTGGAGATCTTCGAGAAGACGGTCGAGCACACCCTGATCCAGCCCACCTTCATCACCGCCCACCCGGTCGAGGTGTCGCCACTGGCGCGCGAGAGCGACACCGATCCGGGCATCACCGACCGCTTCGAATTGTTCGTCAACGGCAAGGAACTGGCGAACGGTTTCTCCGAGTTGAACGATCCGGAGGATCAGGCCGCGCGCTTCCAGGCTCAGGTCGATGCCAAGGATGCCGGCGACGATGAGGCAATGCACTTCGACGCCGACTACATCCGCGCCCTGGAAGTGGGCCTGCCGCCCACCGGCGGTCTCGGTATCGGCATCGATCGGCTGGTGATGCTGCTGACCGACTCGGCCTCGATCCGCGACGTGCTGCTGTTCCCCTATATGCGGCCGGAGGCCTGAGCCATGTGGTTTGCGATCATTGCCAATGACGTGCCGAATTCGCTGGAAGCGCGCAAGGCATCACGTCCAGCCCACCTGGCGCGCCTGCAGCAGATGCACGACGAGGAGCGCCTGTTGCTGGCCGGGCCGTTTCCGTCGATTGCTGCGGAAGATCCGGGTCCGGCCGGTTTCAGCGGCAGCCTGATCATTGCCGAATTTCCCGGCCAGGCGGAAGCGGAAAGCTGGGCTGGCGCCGATCCCTACGTCGCCGCCGGCGTGTATGCCGAGGTCAGCGTGCGTCCGTTCCGCAAGACCCTGCCGGCCGGGTGAGTGCCGCGATGACAGCACAACCAGTCCTTGAGCAGATCCGCCAGCGCCTGCAGGCCGCCTTTGCGCCGACCGAGCTGGAGGTCCTGGACGAAGGCCACAAGCATGCCGGTCATGGGGGCGAAGGCAAGGGCCATTTTCACGTGCGTATCGTCAGCGCGGCGTTCGCAGGTTGCCTGCCGATAAAGCGTCACCGGATGATCTATGCCGCGCTGGATGGATTGATGGATCATGGCATCCACGCCTTGTCGATCGACGCTCGTGCCAATGAATAGCGATAAATTACAACAATTTATTTTGCACTTCTCAAGTAAATTTTTGATGCAAAACGCATTGCAGCCGTGCCCCGTGTTTGGCACAGTGCCATGTCGCCCGAGTGATGGGCGCTTACCGATGACCCATTGATGACCGCATGCGCCTGAGCACGATAAAACTCGCCGGTTTCAAGTCCTTCGTGGACCCGACCACCCTGCATTTGCCGAGCAACATGATCGGCGTGGTTGGTCCGAACGGTTGCGGCAAGTCCAACATCATCGACGCGATCCGCTGGGTCATGGGCGAGAGCGCGGCCAGCCGGCTGCGCGGCGATTCGCTGACCGACGTGATCTTCTCCGGCTCCAACACGCGCAAGCCGGTGGGACAGGCCACGGTCGAGCTGATCTTCGACAACGCGGACGGCTCGATCCAGGGCGAGTACGGCCAGTACGCCGAAATCTCGGTGAAACGCCAGGTCACCCGCGACGGCCAGTCGGCGTATTACCTCAACGGCGGGCGTTGCCGCCGCCGCGACATCACCGACCTGTTCCTCGGTACCGGCCTGGGGCCGCGCAGCTACTCGATCATCGAGCAGGGCATGATCAGCCAGATCATCGAGGCGCATCCGGAAGAGCTGCGCACGCATCTGGAGGAGGCCGCCGGCATCTCCAAGTACAAGGAGCGGCGCAAGGAGACCGAGAGCCGGATCAAGGCCACCCGCGAGAATCTCGACCGTGTGCGCGATGTCCGCGACGAGGTCGACAAGCAGCTCGAGCATCTCAACCGCCAGGCCCGCGCCGCCGAGCGCTGGAAGGCGTTGAAGGAAGAGCAGACGCGCAAGGAAGCCGAACTGCGTGCGCTGGAATACCGCGGCCTGAAGAGCCAGCACGACGGCGAGGGTGCGGATCTGTCCGCTGCCGAGGTCGAGATCGAGAAACAGCTGGCTGGTCAGCGCCAGATCGAGGCACAGCTGGAGAGTGTGCGCGAACGCCATGCCGACGCCAGCGAGCACCTGAACGCGGTGCAGGCCGAGGTGTACAAGGTCGGCGCCGAGATCGCCCGGGTCGAGCAGCAGGTCCGGCACAACCGCGAAAACGCCGACCGCCTGCAGCGTGCCCACGGCGACACCGAGCGCGAGCATGCGGAACTGGCCGCGCACATCGCCACCGATCGCGAGCAGATCGAGACGCTGCGGATGGCGCTGGCCGAAGGCGAGCCGAAACTCGAATCCCTGCAGCAGATGCAGGACGACACCGCCGAAGCCCAGCGCGACACCGAGGCGAAGCTGGCCGACTGGCAGCAGCGCTGGGACAGCCACACCCGCAACGCCGGCGAGTCGAACCGCGCGGCCGAGGTCGAGCGCACCAAGCTCAACTACCTCGATCGCCAGGGCATCGACCTGTCCCGGCGCCGTGAGGTGCTGGAAGCCGAACAGAAAGCCACCGACGTGGCCGCGCTCGACGCCGCTGGCGAGCAATTGCACAGCGAACACGATACCCAGCGCGAGCGGGTCGAGACCCTCGGTGTGCTGCTGGACCAGCACAAGAGCAGCCACGAGAAGGTGCAGGAACAGGAGCGCCAGCTGCAGTCGGCGCTGAATGAGGCCCGCTCGCAACTGCAGACGGCCCGTGGGCGGCATGCCTCGCTGGAAGCGCTGCAGCATGCCGCGCTGGGCCAGGATGAAAGTGCCGCCAGCGACTGGCTGGGCAGGCTGGGACTGAGCCGGTCGCGCCGCCTCGGCGAATCGCTGCAGGTGGAAGCCGGCTGGGAAACTGCCGTGGAAACCGCCCTGAGCGGCTTTCTGGACAGCGTGCTGGTGGAGGGCTCGCATGCGCTGGCCGCCGAGTTCGGTGCCCTCGACAACGCCGACGTCGCCCTGCTGGATGCCGCCGAGGGCGGTGTCGGCACGGCCGGCACCCTGGCCGCCCATGTGCGCGGGCCGGCTGCCGCCATGGCCATTCTCGGTCATGTGCTGACCGCGGACTCGCTCGACGGCGCCCACCAACGGGTGGCTTCGTTGTCCGCGCTGGCGCCGTACCAGTCGGTGATCACGCCCAGCGGGGAATGGCTGGGGCCGGGTTGGGCACGCGTGCGCCGCGCGCAGGGCAGTCAGGTCGGCGTGCTGGCGCGCGAGCGCGAACTGCGCGCGCTTGGCGAGCAGATCGCCATGCTGGAAGCGCAGCTCGAGGAAGCCGGCGAACAACTGGAGACCTTGCGCACCAGCAAATTCGAGACCGAGCGCGCTCGCGACGACGCCCAGCGCGAGCTGTACAACGCGCATCGTCGCCAGTCCGAGCTGGCCGGCCAGCTGCAGAGTCACCGCGGCAAGCTGGAGACCGCCCGCGCCCGCGCCGAGAAGGTCAACGGCGAGCTGGCTGACCTCGCCACCCAGATCGACGAATTGCAGGACCAGACCCGCGAGGCGCGTGCGCGCCTGGACGAGTCGGTGGGCCTGATGGGCGATCTGGAAGATCAGCGCCGCGAGCTGGAGAATGAACGCCGCGCGCTGCTGGAAGCGCGCGAGGAAGCACGCATGAACGCGCGCGAGGCGGCCGACCAGTCGCACTCGCTGGCCCTGTCGCTGGAATCCAAGCGTTCCTCGCTGGCTTCGCTCGAGCAGGCGCTGGGCCGCATGGACGCCCAGCTGCGCCAAATCGAGGCACGCCGCAACGAGATTGGCGAACAGCTTGCCGCTGGCTCCGATCCGATCGCCGAACTCGAGGCCGAACGGCAGACCTATCTCGACCAGCGGCTGCTGGTCGACAAGCAGATGGTCGAGGCGCGTCGTGCGCTGGAGGATTGCGACCTCGAATTCCGCAAGCTTGAGCAGCAGCGCCATCTGGCGGAGCAGGGGTTGTCGGTCCTGCGCGAAAGCCTGTCCGAAAAACGCCTCGCCGCGCAGGCCCTGCAGCTGCGTGCCGAGCAACTGGCCGAGGCGATCAGGGCCTCCGGGCTGGAACTGGAGCCGCTGCTGGCCGAACTGCCCGAGCATGTCGACGCCAATCAGTGGCGCCAGCAACTGGGGGACATCGGCCAGAAGATCGCCCGGCTGGAGCCGGTCAACCTGGCTGCGATCCAGGAACACGCCGAGCAGAGCGAGCGCAAGACCTACCTCGACAACCAGCTGGCCGACCTGGTCAGTGCGATGGACACGCTGGAAGGGGCGATCAAGAAGATCGACCGCGAAACCCGCCAGCGCTTCAAGGAAACCTTCGACAAGGTCAACGCCGGCGTGCAGGAGCTGTTCCCGCGCCTGTTCGGCGGCGGCCACGCCTATCTGGAACTGACCGGCGACGACCTGCTCAATACCGGCGTGTCGATCATGGCGCGCCCGCCGGGCAAGCGTGTCTCCAACATCACCCTGCTGTCCGGCGGCGAGAAGGCACTCACCGCGGTGTCGCTGGTGTTTGCGATCTTCGGCCTCAATCCGGCGCCGTTCTGCCTGCTCGACGAGGTCGACGCGCCGCTGGACGAGGCAAACGTGGGACGCTTCTCCAGCCTGGTGCGCGAGATGAGCGAAAAAGTGCAATTCATCTTCATCAGCCACAACAAGGCCACGATGGAAGCAGCCACCCAGCTTTGCGGCGTGACCATGCGCGAGCCGGGCGTGTCGCGACTGGTGCAGGTGGACCTGGCCGAAGCGGCTAAACTGGCAGGCGCTGCCTGAGGACTTCATGATGACCCTGCAACTCGTGTCCGCCCTTGCCTGGAACCCTGCCGTCGGCATTCCGTTGCTGATTGTCGGCGTGATCGTGCTCGCGCTGATCTGGTTGTTCGGTCAGCCGAAGAAAGAGCAGGGCAAACGCCGCACCGCACCCGGCCCGCATGGTGGCGAGCGCCGCGAGCCTACGGTTGGCTCCAGCCTCGCCGACGATCCGTTCTTCAACAGCGCTGAAGACAGCCCGCCGGACGCCGTGCAGCCGGAGCAGGGCGAACTCGAGATGGGCTTGCGCGAAGAACTCGAGCGTCTCGGTGCCACGCTGTCCGGTGAGCATGCCGCGGCGAAACCGAAGACCGGGCTGGTCGGTCATGCGGCCTCGATCGTGAACGCGCTGCGCGCGCCTTCGGACAGCGAAGCCGCGGCACCGGCACCCGCGCCGACTGCCGCGAAATCCGAACAGGCGGCTCCAGCGGCTGCGGCGACCAAGCCGCCACCGCGGTCGGACCTGGGCCGGCGCCCGGCGCAACTGCCGGTGGAGCGGATCGTCACCTTGTTCGTGGTGGCGCGTGAAGGAAGCCACTTCGGCGGCCCGGATCTGGTCGTGGCTGCCGAAAAGGCCGGTCTCGAATTCGGCGACATGGGGATCTACCATCGCTTGCTCGATGGCAAGCGTGAGCTGGGGCCGATCTTCAGCGTCGCCAACATGCTCAAGCCCGGCAACTTCGACCTGGCCCGCCTGGATGCGCTGCATACGCCCGGGGTCAGCTTCTTCATGACCTTGCCGGCGCCGCTGCCGGCGCTGGATGCGTGGGATGCCATGTTGCCCACCGCCCAGCGCCTGGCCGAACTGCTGGATGGTCAGGTGCTGGACGAGGAGCGCAATGCACTCGGCCGACAGCGCATCGCGCACATCCGCGACCAGCTACGCGGCTGGGATCGCGACCACGAAGGCAAGGAAATCATCTTCGGCCGGTGAGTTCGGCGCTTGCTTCCCGGCGAGCGCTGCAGCCACGGGATGTCACAACAGCACTTGCCGCGTGTTGGCGAGGAAGTGATGGATATCCTGTTCCACTTTCGTGTCGATCATGTACACCGGTCGCTTGCCATTGGGGCAGAGCAGTTGTGGTGTGGTGCCGAAAAGTCGGCAAATGAGCGGGCGTTCGCCGTAGACCTCGCAGCCGTGCGTGCCCAGGTAGGGGCAGCTCAGGTTTTCGAGCGCCACGGCATGCTCGGCTTCGGTCTTGACCGGCAGTCTTGCCACCTCTTCCGCTGAAGCCGTCACCGGTCCGCAACAATCGTGGCAGCCGACGATGCAGGTGAAGGAAGGGATGCGCTGGCGCAGCGCCTCGATTTTCCGGTCATTGGGGGTCACTGTGCATTACTCGTTCGCATGGGCATATTTTCCGGACCCGGCTGCTCCGGTGGCAAGAGGCGCGCCGGGTAAGGGGAACCTTGCCGGGCATATCCGGCCGGGTGGTCAGGCCTTGCAGCCATGAAGGGTTCAGGGAGCCAGATGCCGGGTAACCTGAAGCAGGCCGCGCAGGATGGCGAGCGGGCTGGGCGGGCAACCGTTGACCACCGCGTCGACCGGAATCACGTCGCTGATCGGACCGCGCGTGGCGTAGTTGGCGCCGAAGATCCCGCCGCAAGCCCCGCAATCACCGACCGCGAGCACCCATTTGGGATCGGGCAGCGCCTCATAAGTCCACTTGAGCGCTTCTTCCATGTTGACCGAGACCGGTCCGGTGACCAGCAGCAGATCGGCATGGCGGGGACTGGCCACGAACCGGATGCCTGCGCCTTCCAGGTTGTAGTACGGATTGCCGAGCGCATGGATCTCCAGCTCGCAGCCGTTGCAGGAGCCCGCATCCACATGGCGGATGCACAACGCCCGCCCGAACACGGCATGCAGCTCGCGCTGGATCGCCGTGGGCTCCGTCTCGGAGGCGTCCGCTGCCGGATGCGGTTCGCTCAGGCGACCGACACGGCGGATGCGTGAAAGAATATCGAACATGCGCGCTTACCCGTCGTGGCCGCTGTAGGAAAGGTTGAACGACTTGTTGATGAGCGGGAAGTCCGGAATGATGTTGCCGAGAATCGCGACCTCGATCAGTGGCCAGTTCTGCCACGAGGGGTCATGCGGATGGCAACGCCGGATGCTGCCATCGGGCCCCGTCTCCAGGGCCACCATCACCGGACCGCGCCATCCTTCGACCAGACCCAGTCCCCACTGACCGGCGGGGGCGGTGGGTACGTCGACGGCCAGGGCGCCGGGAGGCAGGCTGTCCAGCAACAGCCGGCACAGCCGCAGCGAATCCAGTGTTTCGTCGAAGCGTACCTGGACGCGCGCCGCCACATCCCCTTCCGGGCGCGTGGCCAGCACCGGAGCGCACTGGTCGTACGGTGCCCACGGCTGGTCCAGCCGAAGGTCCCGTGGCACGCCGGACGCGCGGGCGGCCAGGCCGATGGCACCGAGCCTTCGGGCCTGTTCCAGCGTCACCCGACCGGCGCCGAGAAAGCGGTCCTGGACCCCTTCGTGATGGGCGTAGATCCTGCGCAGCTCGCGCACGGCGCGTTCGAGCGCGGCGATCTCGTCGAGCAGCATCGGTATCGCGGGCGCCGGCAGGTCGCAGGCGACGCCACCGGGCACCACCAGATCGAACAGGTAGCGCTGGCCGAAGACCTCCGCGTTATGCCGCAGCAATTGTTCTTTCAGGCTGGAGAACTGGGTCAGACCGAAGGCCAGCCCGGCGTCGTTGCCGATGCCGCCCAGATCGCCCAGATGGTTGGCGATGCGTTCGCGCTCCAGCGCCAGCGCGCGCAAGGCGGCAGCGCGCGGCGACGGCACCGTTCCGGTGAGCGACTCCAGTGCCGCGCAGTATGCCCAGCCGAACGCCACGGTCGAATCCCCGCTGACCCGGGCTGCCAGACGATGCCCGTCGCGTTGGTCCAGGGCCTCGAAGCGCTTGGCGACGCCCTTGTGCGTGTAGCCAAGGCGTTCCTCCAGGCGCAGCACCTTTTCACCCACCACGGCGACGTGGAACCGACCCGGTTCGATGATGCCGGCATGCACCGGCCCCACTGCGACCTCATGCACACCTTCGCCATCGACCGGCACGAACGGATACGCCGCGCTGACCAGCGGGTAGGTTTGCGCCGCACCGACATCGCGGCGCAACGGAAACACCCGCTCCGGCCAGCCGCCATGGCGCAGCCATGCTCGCGTGTCACCACCGTCCGCCCGGATCCCGAGCAGGTCGTGCACCGCACGCTGCATGCGGTCGGCCGCCGGGAAACGCGATGTCAGGGACGGGTAGACCGCACGCTCGGCGGGCATCGCGTGCTCGATCACCACGATGCGGTCGGGCAGCAGGTACGCCGCGCGGATGCGCAGGCACTGATCGCGATCGCGATCGTCACTGCCCCATAGCGCCAGCAGGCTCGCATCCAGTGCGTGCAGGGCATCGGCCGCCCACGACCAGTGATAGGCGTCGGCCACCACGCGGCAGGCGGACGCATTGGAGGGCAAGGGCACGCAGGCTGTGTCGAGAAAGTCGGGCAGCATGGTCTTCATCCGATCAACCGTGCCGCCAGGCGGTACCACTCGGCAAGGGCAGGCGGCATGTACACGCCGAGCATCAGCACGAGCGACAGGTGGACAAATACCGGCACCAGCGCGGGCGGATGCGGCAAGCGCCGTGCATCGGTCTCGCCGAATACCATCGGCTGGACCTTGGCGAAGATCGCGGCGAATGCCACGGCCAGGGCGACGAGCAGGAACGGTGTCGCCCACGGATGATCGCGCATGGCCGTGATCAGGATCAGATATTCACTGGTGAACACGCCGAACGGCGGCATGCCGAGTATTGCCAGCGAGCCCAGCATCAAGCCCCAGCCGACGGAAGGACTTACCGCCAGCAGGCCACGGATGCCGTCGATGCGCTGTGTGCCCGCGATCTGCGAGGCATGGCCGGCGGTGAAGAAGATCGCCGACTTGGTCAACGAATGCACCGTCATGTGCAACAGTGCGGCGAAGTTTGCCAGCGGCCCGCCCATGCCGAACGCGAACGTGATGATGCCCATGTGCTCGATCGAGGAGTAGCCAAACAGGCGCTTGATGTCGCGCTGACGCCACAGAAGGAATGCCGCCAGCGCCGTCGAGAACAAGCCGAAGCCCATCAGCATGCGTCCGGGCAGCGCCGAATGCATCGCGCCGACCGCAAGGATCTTGCAGCGGACCACCGCATACATCGCCACGTTGAGCAGCAACCCCGACAGCACCGCCGAGACCGGCGTGGGACCCTCGGCATGCGCATCGGGCAGCCAGTTGTGCAGCGGGGCGAGACCGACCTTGGTGCCGTAGCCGACCAGCAGGAACACGAACGCCAGCCCGATCACCGTGGGATCGAGCTGCCCCTTCACGGCATCGAGATGCGTCCACAGCAGCGCGCTCATGCCTTCGGCCCCGAGCAATCGCTCCGCCGCGAAATACAGCAGGATCGTGCCGAACAGCGCCAGCGCGATGCCGACGCCGCACAGGATGAAGTATTTCCATGCCGCCTCGATGCTGGCACGGGTGCGGTACAACGACACCAGCAGCACCGTCGACAGCGTTGCCGCCTCCATCGCGACCCACAGCAAGCCCATGTTGTTGGTCGACAGCGCCACCAGCATGGCGGTCATGAACAGCTGGTACATGCTGTGATACAGCCGCAAACGGCGTGCATTGAGTCTGCCGTGCTCCTGTTCGATGCGCATGTAGGGGCGCGAGAACACCGCGGTGGTGAAGCCGACCAGTGCGGTCAGCGCGATCAGGAACACGTTGAACGGATCCACGAAAAACTGCTCGTGGGCTACGGTCAGCGAGCCCTGGCCGATGATTCTGAGCACCAGCGCCGCGGCGGCGATCAACGTCGCCAGGCTGATCGCGACGTTGAGTTCGGCCGCGCGCCGCTGTGCCCCGATCAGGGCCAGCAGGATCGCGCCGAACAGAGGGGTACCCAGCACCAGCACAAGCTCCACGTCAGTCCTCCTTGAGTGCTTCGAGCTGATGCAGATCGAGGCTGTCGAACTGCTCGCGGATCTGGAAGAAGAAGATGCCGAAAATGAACACGCCGACCAGCAGGTCGAGCGCGATACCCAGCTCGATCACCATCGGCATGCCGTAGGTCGTGCTGTTGGCGGCGAAGAACAGGCCGTTCTCCATGGCGAGGAAGCCGATCACCTGGGTCACCGCCTTGTGCCGGGCGATCATCATCAGGAAGGCCAGCAGGATCACCGCCATCGCAATGCCCAGGGTCTGCCGGGTGACCGTGGTGGCCAGCGAGCTGATCGGCTGGGCCAGCCCGAACGCGAAGATCACCAGGCCGAGCCCGACCAGCATCAGCGTGGGAATGTTCACCAGCGGGTCGCTGTCGCCCTCGATGCCCAGGCGACGCATCAGCCGCATCAGGATCCACGGCATCAGCCAGACCTTCTCGATCAGGGTCAGCGCGGCGGACCAGTACAGATGCGGCAAGTGCGCGGAAATAGCCACCAGCAGCGTGGACGCGGTCAGCACCACGCCCTGCCAGGCCAGCAGGACGATCAGCCGTCGCGTCCGTCGCTGCGCGAGCATGGCGAAGGAGATCATCAGCAGGCCGGCGGCGAGGACATGCAGCAGTTGGGTGGCGAGGGTCAGTGGCGGCATGATTCAGGATCGCAGCAGCAGATGGACGAGCACGCCCAGCACGGCCAGCAGGAACGCCATGCTGAGGAACTCCGGCGCACGGAAGATGCGCAACTTGGCCGAGACGGTCTCGATCACCGCCAGCACAGCGCCGGCGATGGCCAGCTTGCCGACCAGCCAGGCGACGGCGAGCAGCATCGGCAGCGGGTTGGACGTATGCAGGGCGATCCCCCACGGCACGAACAGGGCGAATCCGATGCACGCGTAGTTGAACAACTTCAGCCACGATGCCCACTCGATCAGTGCCAGGTGGCGCGCCGAATATTCCAGCAACATCGCCTCGTGGATCATGGTCACTTCGAGATGCGTGGCCGGGTTGTCGATCGGGATGCGGGCGTTCTCTGCCAGCAGCACCATCACGAAAGCCACGCCGGCGAAGGCGAGGCTCGGATGCAGCGTCAGCCCGCTGGCATTCAATGTGCCTTCCACCACCGTCGGCAGTGCCGTGCTGCCGAACATCAGGAAGGCGTTGAACAGCACCATCAGCAGCGCCGGCTCGGCGAGAAAGCCGATCATCATCTCGCGTCGTGCGCCCATGCTGCCGAAGACCGTGCCGATATCCATCGCAGCCAGCGCGATGAAAACGCGGGCCATCGCGAACAGGCCGACCAGCGCGATCGCGTCGGCCACGCGTGCCATCGGCAGATCCGTCGTCACCGAGGGAATGATCGCCGCCGCCATCGCCATCGTGCCAAACACGATGTAAGGCGTGGCGCGGAACAATGGCGAGGCATGCGTGGCCAGCGCGGCATCCTTGCGGAACAGCTTGCGCAAGCTGCGGTAGGGCTGCAGCAGGGGAGGGGCCGAGCGGTTCTGCAGCCAGGCCCGGCATTGCGCGATCCAGCCCGCCATCACGGGCGCCAGCGCCACCGCAAGCACGGCGCCGCCCAGCTGGCTGACAAGCGCGAGTGCGTTCACAGGACGAACACCAACAAAACGATCAGGGTCAGGAAGCTGTACAGCAGATAGACGGCCAGACGGCCACGCTGCAGCATGGAAAGTGCATCGGCCAGCCAGCCGACGGCGCGCGCGAGCGGGAGATAAAGCCCGTGCCAGAACCGGTCCTCGATCTGGATGCGGTATCGCGGGGCGGGGTCATCCGGCAAAGGGACTTCGCGTTCCATGCGAAAGAACGGCCCGAACATGTGCCGGATCGGCTGGCCGAATCCTTCCGCGGTGTCCTGCATGCGTGGCGTCAGCGCGGGGTAGCCGCAATTCCACGGCGGCGTGCGGCGTACCCGGCCGTGATACAGCCGCCGCACCAGCGCGAACATCACCGCGATCACGCCGGCCATGCCCAGCAACAACCACAGGCCGCTGTAGGAGGCCTGTGTCTGCGCCACCGGGGCGATCCACCACGGTGCCGGTCCGCGCTGGATCACGGTGCCGAGCAGCCCCCTGGTCACGGCGGCGGCGGCATCCAGCGCGTATTGGGGGAATACGCCGATGAGGATGCAGCCCAACGCCAGCCAGGCGAGTCCCGCGCGTTCGAGCCAGCCGGCATCGTGCGCCTGCATCAGCGAGGGTTCACGCGGCTGACCCAGAAAGATCACGCCGTAGAACTTGACCATCACGTAGCCCGCGAGCGCGGCGGTCAGGGCCACCACGGCCGCCCCCAGTGGCACGATCATGTTCACGAACGCATGTGGGATCGACGGCGTCGACAGGAAGGCCTGCAGCAGCAGCCACTCGGAAACGAATCCGTTCAGTGGCGGCAAGCCGGCCAGGGCCAGGGTGCCGACCAGGGCCAGCGTGGCGACCCACGGCATCCTGCGGATCAGCCCGCCGAGTTTGCCCAGGCTGCGCTCGTGGGTTGCGTGCAGCACCGATCCGGTGGCGAGAAACAGCAGGCTCTTGAACAGTGCGTGATTGAGCGCGTGCAGCAGCGCCGCGGTGAGTGCCAGTGCGGCCAACAGGCGCATGTCGAATGCGTAGCACAGCAGCGCCAGGCCGATGGCCGCGAAGATCAGGCCGATGTTCTCGATCGAGGAATAGGCCAGCAGCCGCTTCATGTCGGTCTGCACCGCGGCGAACACCGCACCGAACAGTGCTGTGCCCAGTCCCAACGCCAGGGTCAGCATGCCCCACCACCATGGGCCGGCGTGGAGCAGATCGAAGCTGATCCGCAACATGCCGTAGATCGCCACCTTGAGCATCAATCCGCTCATCATGGCCGACACGGGTGATGGCGCGGCCGGGTGGGCTTCCGGCAGCCACACATGCAGCGGCACCAGCCCGGCCTTGGCGCCGAAACCGAACAAGGCCAGCAGGAAGGCCACCCCGGCCCAGGCTGGCGAGAGCGTGGCGCCGCGCATCGAGTCGAACGTCATCAGCCAGCTGCCACCGTGCAGCACACCGAAGCAAAGCAACAGTGCCAGTGCTCCCACGTGCGCCATCAGCAGGTACAGAAGTCCCGCGCGCTGGATCTCCGGGATGCGGTGCTGCGTGGTCACCAGGAAGTACGAACTGAGCGCCATCGTCTCCCACGCAACCATGAACAGGTAGGCGTCGTCGGCGAGGATGACCATGGCCATGCTGGCCAGAAAGATGTGGTACTGCAGGCAGAGCAGGCCCGGTGAAGTGCCTTCGCCAGCGCGGAAGTAGCCGGCTGCGAATACCGATATGCCCGCACCGACGACGCCGAGCAGGAACACGAAAAATCCCGACAGGGCATCAAGCCGGAGATGGAACGGCAAATCCGGCAGCCCGAGTGGCAACACCGCCTGTTCCACCGGGAATCCGTCGGACAACGCGAACAGCCCGATCAGCGCGACGCCCAGCGCGATCAGCGCACCCAGCGGAAACAGCGTGCGGGCCACCCAGCCGATGCGTTGGGGCTGCGCAAGACCCAGCACGCCGACCAGCAGCCAGGCGGCGACAAGGCTCAGCAGCGCGGTCAGAGGAGACATGTGCGCCCATCCACTCACCTTGACGACACCCATGGGATGCCGCGACTCATCCACGTTGCCGGTGCAATTAACATGATAATCGTATTATCATTGAAGTTGATCCAAAGTGTAAGGCTGATGACACTCATATGCCAATCGAAAATCGCACCGCCCGCCTGACCATCCTGATCGATCCGCGCAAGAAGGCGGTCTTCGAGCGCCTGTGCGCCGGGGAAGACGCGACGTCCTCGCAGGTCGTGCGTCGGTTGATCCGTGAGTACATCGAACGCCGGCTGGGGCGCCCCTGGCACCCCGAGGACGACCCCGCCGAATTGTCGATACCGACGTCGGGGAGGCCACATGGCCGCGCACGATAAGAGTGCTCGGACGTCAGAGCGCAGGGGCTCGGCCTCCGGAAAGGTCGCACCACCGACCCTGACCGGACTGGGTCCGGAGCAGGTCGCTTTCCTGGGGGAGTCGGCGGTGGGAAACATATTCGTGCAGGTGCTGTGCTGGCCCACGATTTCCGCCGCATGGGCGACGCTCAGCGAAGCCGCAGCAGCGATGCGCAGCGTACGGGGCGGTTTGTCGATGGCCAGCGCAGTGACAGGGACATCCTGGGTACAAGACGTGGCGCCGCAGCTCAGTCGTCCGCTTCAGCGTGAGCTGGGTGCCGCCGAGAGCACGCTGGCTACCCTGATCGGTCGCTTGCCGGTGCGGTTCGCGATCGCCGTGGTGGAGCATGAGGTCAGCCACCGCCAGGGCTCCGACGCGGTGCGCTACCGTTCGTTGTTCTCCGGCTGTCTGACGGCCTATGACACGTATCTCAAGGCTTCCAGTCAGTGCGCCGTCCGGGTGATGATCGCGCCCGACCATGGCGATGCGAAAAATGATCTGCGCTCAGCGGTCTATGGCGAGATGCTTCCGCACATGGATGGCGCGGAACGACTGGGTGCCCTGGAACTCGCGTTCTGGCCCAAGGGCGCGTTGCCGCTGCCGATGGAAGTGACACAACTGGCCGCCGCCGCCGTCAGTCGGCATCTGCAGGAGCCGACGTTGGCCAACCCGCTGTTCGAGGTCGTACGCGCACAACTGGCACCGCCGTCGCATTTCCACGGACTCGGCGGAAGAACAGGGCGTCGCTGAGCGTTCGCGATGGCTGTGATCTGATCCAGGTCAGTGGTGCGGCAGGGCAGGCGGCGTATGTTTGAGCCTCCCTTCTCAATGCCTGTTACCGCCATGTCCCTGGAAATTTCCACCGAACCCAACGTCCATCTGTTCGACGCTCGTGGCGTCGCGCGGCGCTTCCGTCATTCGGCGATCTTCGGCGCCATCAGCGTCCTGCGCTCCGGTGAAACGATGCGCTTCGTGAATGACCACGACCCGATTCCGCTGATCGCCCAGTTGCGCGACCGCCTCGGCGACCACCTGATGGTCACCTACCGGCAGCGCGATGCGGATGGCATCGTGATCGACTTCGGCATCTCGGGCCTGCCGGCCGAGTGACGCAGTCGCCCTGGGTCAGTTCCCCGCCTGGCCGGCCACCCAGGCGGCAATGCCGGGCCAGACATCGGTCAGTGTGCGGGCGCCCATGAACAGGCCGACATGGCCGCCCGGCACCATCTGTTTGCGCACGTGCGCGTGCGGCGTGCCCATCAGCCTTTCCGCGGCGAATACCTGCTCGTGGCTGGTGATGTCGTCGTCCTCACCGGCCAGCAGGTACAGCGGGCAGGTGATCGCCTTCAGGTCCAGCTTGCGCCCCAGCGCCACGTAATCGCCCCTGGCCAGCAGGTTTCGCTTGAAGAGCTGGTCGATCACCTGGAGGTACCAGCGCCCGGGCAGGTCCAGCGGGTTCTCGTACCAGCTCTCGAAGGTCTCCGTCTTGGAAAGCCAGGCCGGGTCATCGATGTGCTCGTACAGGTCGATGTGATCCTGCACGTAATGTTGCCGCGGATGCATGTTTTTCCAGCCGGCAAGCATGTACTTGCCCCGCATCAGGCCACCGTCGCTGGCCACCAGATCCTCGTAGAAAGCCATCGGGCTGTGCTTGACCATGCCCACCAGCGGGCCGTTGCCGGCATGCGTGTCGATCGGCGCGCCGGCGAGCACCAGGCTCGCCACCTTGTGCGGATAGCGTGCCGCCAGCATGCTCGCCATCCAGCCGCCCTGGCACAGGCCGATCAGGTTGACCCGGCCGCCGAGGTCGTCGACGCAGGCCAGCAGTTCGGCCAGGTATTGGTCGACTTCCAGATCCTTCATATCCGGCGTGGCCGAATGCCAGTCGGTCAGGAACAGATGCTCGACCCCGTGGCCGAGCAGGGTCTGCATCAGGCTCTGGCCTTCGTGGTAATCGGCGATCATCGAAGTGTGGCCCGCATAGGGCGCGTCGACCAGGGTGGGCATACCTGCCGCACCTGCGGTCGAGTAATCGCACAGATCCAGCGTGCGCAGTTTCAGGCGAACCTCATGGGCCGTGGCCAGGCGGGGCTTGATGCCGCCGTGCAGGCGCATCTCCTCGTCCAGGAATTTGACGTTGCGCGCCACCAGCTCCAGTCCCTGTTCGGCCATGTCCGCCGCGAGATTGACCGGCCAGAAAAAGGGAACGTTGAGATTGGGCCGGGTTCCTGCGGAGCTGCGCATGGTCATGCTCGAATGCCTGTCGTGCTATGGAATGGGACGATCGCCACGGCAACGGGTACTGCCGGTCTGTCGGTTTTCCTTGCGCACTCGCTGATCCAACCGGTTCCGGCTTGCGAGGGCGGTGAGGGGGGCGAAGCCCCGGGACGGGCAATCTAGCGCCGCCGGCAACGAGGATTATTGATCCAGCTCAATAAGCAGCCTCGGCGCCGGTTCTATCTTTGGACGCCTCAGGGAAAGACCGGTTTCGGCACTCCAGTCTCGCTGGCCGGGTTCATGGAACGAACATCCAGCGCCGGGTTCCATTTCGCGAACGTGCTCGTACCCAAGGAGAAATGCTGATGGGCAAGCTGGCTTTGATCACCGGTGGCACGCGTGGCATCGGGGCCGCCATCGCGCAGCGACTGAGTCGCGACGGCTATCGTATCGTCGTGACCTACCACGGCAACGATGCCGCCGCGCAGGCATTCACCAGGGATCACGGTATTCCCGCCTACAAATGGGACGTGGCCGAATTCGATGCCTGCGAGCAGGGTGTCAGGGAAGTCGAGCGTGACGCTGGGCAGCCGGTGGAGATTCTCATCAACAATGCCGGAGTGACCCGGGATGCGATGCTGCACAAGATGACACCGGACCGGTGGCGCACGGTGCTTGAGGACGACCTTTCGTCCTGCTTCAACATGAGCCGCGCGGTCATCGAGGGTCTGCGCGTGCGCCGCTGGGGACGCATCGTCAATATCGCTTCCATCAACGGCCAGAAGGGCCAGTTGGGCCAAACCAATTACTCTGCAGCCAAGGCCGGCATGATCGGTTTTACCAAGGCGCTGGCGCTGGAGTCGGCATGCAAGGGCATCACCGTCAACGCGGTGGCGCCGGGTTATACCGCCACCGACATGGTCGCCCAGATGGATCCTGCGCTGATCGAGGGCATCGTGGCGCAGATTCCGGTGGGCCGGCTCGCCCGCTGCGAGGAAGTCGCCCATGCGGTGGCGTTCCTGGTCCATGAGGACTCGGGGTTCATCACGGGCACGACCCTGTCGATCAACGGCGGGCAGTATCTTTCCTGAGCCCGGGCGGAGCAGGGGCCACGCGGCACACCGCGGCGGCCGGCGTTCAGGCAGCTCAGAGAGAACCGCATGCATGCGATGGTACTCAACGCGGTCGGCAGCCCGCTGTCATGGACCGAACTGCCGGATCGCCAGCCCGGACCTGGCGAGGTACGCGTCGAGGTGACCGCGTGCGGCGTGTGCCGCACGGATCTGCATGTCGTGGATGGCGAGTTGCCCGATCCACAGGTGCCGATCATTCCCGGTCACGAGATCGTGGGACGCATCGATGCGATCGGGCCGGACGTCGTCGGCCTGACGCTGGGCGAGCGGGTAGGCATTCCATGGTTGGGCCATACCTGTGGCGCGTGCCGCTACTGCATCGAACGCCGCGAGAACCTTTGCGACTCCCCGCTGTTCACCGGCTATACGCGTGATGGAGGCTTTGCCACCGCGGCGATTGCCGATGCGCGCTACGTATTTCCGCTCGGCGAGACCGCCAGCGATGAATCACTGGCCCCGTTGCTGTGCGCCGGCCTGATCGGCTGGCGCGCACTGGTCATGGGCGGCGAAGGGAAAAAGCTGGGGTTGTACGGGTTCGGTGCCGCCGCGCATATCGTGGCGCAAGTCGCGCGATGGCAGGGCCGGTCGGTGTTCGCATTCACGCGAGCCGGCGACAGCGGCACGCAAGCGTTTGCCCGGCAGCTTGGCGCTGTCTGGGCCGGCGGCTCCGACGAATCCTCACCGGAGCCACTCGATGTCGCGATCATTTTCGCCACCGCGGGCGATCTGATACCGACCGCGCTGAAAGCCGTGCGCAAGGGCGGTCGCGTCGTCTGTGCCGGGATCCACATGAGTGATATTCCGAGTTTCCCGTATGAACTGCTGTGGGAAGAGCGTGAGCTGCTTTCCGTTGCCAATTTGACCCGGCAGGACGGTATCGACTTTCTGCGTCTGGCCCCCGAGATCGGCGTGGTCACCCGAACGACACCGTATCCACTCGATCAGGCCAATCGGGCGCTGGCCGATTTGCGTGCCGGGTGCTTTGATGGTGCGGCCGTACTCATCCCGTAGCGGGCAGCCAGGAAAAGCTCGTTGCCGGTGATCGTCCATGACGTAGTGTTGGCCGTGGACTAAGCTGAAATCCGTAACCATTTGTTTCAAACGAGCACTGGACCCATCTGGAGGAAGCCCCGCATCAACTGGCTGACACTTTCCGCAAGTTTGGCTTGGGCGATCGGCTCACCGCGCTTGAACGGGGCAGGGTATTGCAGGTCATGTTGCCAACGTTGGCCACCGGGACGGGGAAGTCAGATGGACGGCCGGGAGGCAACCGGAACCGGGTTAATTCCCCGTCCTCTTTTGCTGGCCGGGCCGGGCATAGTTGGAAAGCACCCAGGCGGTCAGTCATCGGTAACCATCATTGTCGTTTGCTGACCATGGAAACCAGGGCCTCTCGAATCCAGCGCAGTCCGCTGTGCCCGTGACTGCGTTCGTGCCAGACCATGGCAATGGCGAAACCCTCCACGGGGAATGGACATTCGAACTGCTCGATGTTCCGCCGCTGGTGAACCAGCCGCTCGGGAACGAGCGCCACGAAATCCGAGTGCGCCACGAGTTCCGGAACCAGAAGGAATGAAGCGGCCGACACAACGACGTTGCGCTTGTGCCCGAGGGCAGCCAGAACGTCGTCCACCGGGGTCTCGAAGGCGCCGCCGCCAAGGGAAACCACCACATAGTCGAGCTGCGCAAATTGCTTGACGGACATGCCCTTGCGCAGTCGAGGGTGATTGGCCCGACCAATGAGCACGTAACGTTCGTCGAACAGATGCCGCGTTCTCAGACTTGGCGGCGCCACCTGAGGCGTCATGAGCGCCAGGTCGACCTCGCCTCGCGCCATCTGCCCTTCCAGCTCGCGCAGGTCGAGGTACCGAATCGCGACGCGGACCTTGGGCGCCCGCCGCCGCAGCTCCGTGATGAAGGGCGTGACCACTGCTGCCTGCAGGTAATCCGTGCATGCAACCGAGAACGTCAGCTCTGCCGTGGACGGGTCGAAGTTGCGATGTGTCGCCAAGGTGCTACGGACTTGGTCAAGAGCTTGTCGAAGCGGGTCGACCAGCTCGATTGCCTTTGCCGTCGGCGTCATCCCACGCTGTGCCGGAATGAGTAACGGATCGTCGAACATCTGCCTCAGACGCGCCAACTGGGCACTCACGGCAGGCTGACTCAGATGCAAGCGGTATGCAGCCTTGGTCACGCTGCGCTCCGCCAGCAGTGTCTCCAGCGTAATGAGCAGGTTGAGATCCAGGCGCTTGGTATCCATAGTTTCGATGGTAGCTGCTAAATATATTGATTTGGCGGATGCCAAGAGATGGCGGAGCATATCGGCGAAAGCACATCCCGCACGTGGGATTGCCCCCTTCAGAGATTCCCCATGACGCCGATCGCTTCTTCCAAACCCTTGATCACGGTCGTCGGCGCCGCGAGCAAGCAAGGCCGCAGCGTGGCGGAATCACTGCTCGACAGCGGGCGCTACCGGGTGCGCGCATTGACGCGACGACACGACAGCGAGGCGGTGCAACGTTTGTTGCGCAAGGGCGCTGATATTGTGATCGTCCCGCTCCGGCCCGGAATGCAGGCGGAGTTGACTGTCGCCATGCAGGGCTCGGCGGGGGCATTCCTGATGACCCCGCCCATCGTGCGGGTGCCGCCTGCGGACACGGAGTTCACGATGGGTCGGGAGATGGCCGATGCGGCATTGGCGGCCGGCGTTGAACATGTTGTCTTCAGCGCTCTTGAGAACGTGGAGGCCCGGACAGGCGGCACGAAATGGGCGCCCCATTTCACCGACAAAGCGAGAATAGAGGACTACATACGCGGTCTTCCTGTCCGCAGTTCGTTCGTCTACCTCGCCTTCTTCTACACAAATTTCCTCGAATACTACGTGCCACAACGCGGAAACGATGGCCTCACGTTCGCGATCTACCTGCCACCCGACGTGCCCATGCCATTTTGCGACCCGCTCACAGCTGCCGGCCCTGCAGTGCGGGAGATCTTCGATCATCCGCAGAAGTACGCGAACAAGACCTTGCCCGTAATAGGCGAGATCCTGACCGCACGGGAAATGGTGGATACGTTTGTGCGGATCACCGGTCAGCCGGCCCGCTACGCATCCGCGTATTCACGCGAAGAACTGGTCCATCATTTCCCCGGCTTTGCCACCGATGAACCTCTGGTGCGCGAACTGATCGGCATGACTGAATACGCCGTCGAGTATGGCTACTACGCACCCGAACGTGACCTGACATGGAGTCGCGACATCGACCCCGGCGCGTTGACCTGGGAAGCGTTCCTGAGGCGCGCAGATTGGCATGGCGACCCGCGGACGTTCGCCCCTTGACCCTGCAAACCTATTGTTTCCTCGTGGTCAGAAGCCGGGATGAATATGGGCTTCAGGTCTCGAACGCGCGTCGAACCGGAGATTCAAATGAATTCACAGTATCCATCGGCCGAGGAATATTCGGCTCAGACCGCCCGCTTCGCCGGGCTGACCGTCGTTGACATCGGCCAGCTGCACAAGGCCGTGAGCGAGCCCTACGTCAACGACGTGCTCGCGGACATCAACAGCGACTGCATGCGCATGTCGGTGTTCGAAGGCGAGTACCGCTGGCATTGTCACCCGGACTCGGACGAACTGTTTCTGGTCGTGGATGGCCGGTTGCAGATCGACTTCGCCGAGCGTCGGACAGTCGAGCTTGCGCCCTGGCAGTTCATCGTGGTTCCTGCAGGCACCGTGCACCGCACTCGCGCCATCGGCCGCACGGTAAACGTGACGTTCGAGAGGCAGGGGGCGCTGACCGAGTTCGTCGAGCGACAGGGCTGATGTCCGAACTGGTGGGTTATGTCGCTGCCGCTCTGACGACGATCTCGTTCGTGCCGCAGGCGACCCATACCGCACGCTCCCGCAACACAGCGGGCATCTCGGTGGCGATGTACATGCTGTTCACCTCGGGTGCCGCGTGTTGGCTGGCCTATGGCGTCTTGATCGGCTCGTGGCCGGTCATTCTTTCCAATGCGATCACGTGCTCGTTATCCTGCATGATTCTTGTGTTGAAGCTGCGGCACGGATGAGGTGCCGCTGAATGTGCGTCCTCTGCGCGCCTCTTCCAAAGAGGGGCGGCGCACTTTCCCCCGCGATAGCCGGCAAGCTTCGTCGCGCCATCCGCAGGAGCCCAAGCGGTCGCCATTTCGCCGCACCGGTCAACCGGGACGAACAACCGGGACGGGGAAGTCAAGTGGTCAACCGGGGCTGGGTTGACCGCCCCCGTCCCGTTTTGCTCGCCCAAGCCACGAATGGACCTGAGCAGGGGTTGCCACCTTGAGCGGCGGCGCTCGCGATCGTCAGACGTTGCGATAGACCCCCATATCGGCTCGCACGCTGAGCGTCTGCATGAACGCGGCGGGGTCGAAACCTTCTTCCGCGTACTTCGCCTGCATGGTGGCCTTGGCGGTGGCGATCGCCTCGGCATCGCTCCACTCGACCAGGGTGATGATGTCGTATTCGCCCGGGCTGCCCTCTTGTTTCAGTACCAGGTTCTGCTTGCAGCCTGGCATGGTGTCGAGGGTTTGCTGGGTGAAGCGCAACCGTTCCATGAAGGCCGGCAAGGCGTCGGCGGGTACGACGAAGCGGTCGATGCGGAAGATCGATGCGGCGTGGCTGGTCGGGGTAGGGGTGGTCATGGTGGATACTCCTGCTGAAAGATGGGTCGAGTCGGGTTGAGCGAGCACTGTAAAACCTCATGTAAAGTTGAGGTCAAGAGGTGATGCATGAACACCAGACTGGAACAGGCCGGAATCTCTCCAACCCTCTCCGTGGGAGAAGTGGCGCGGCGCGCAGGCGTGTCGGTGTCGGCTCTGCATTTCTATGAGGCGAAGGGGCTGATCAGCAGCGATCGCACGCAGGGCAATCAGCGACGTTATGCGCGAGCCGTGCTGAGGCGTGTGGCGTTCATCCGCGTGGCCCAGCGGGTAGGCGTTGCGTTGACCGACATCGCTGCAGCGCTGGCGACCTTGCCTGCCACGGCGGCGCCTACCCGCGCCGATTGGGCGCGATTGTCTGCCGCATGGCGCGCCGACCTGGACGAGCGCATGACACAGCTCCGGAAACTGCGCGACACGCTCGATGACTGCATCGGCTGCGGCTGCCTGTCGATTGATCGCTGCCGGCTGCGCAATCCCTGCGACAGGCTTGCCGAGCAGGGGGCCGGCCCGCAACGCCTGTGGGTCGGTCGACGCCAAGGGGACGGAGGCAAGCAAGTGCGTAATGGCTGACCTCTCCAAACCGGACACCCGCGTTCCCCGTATCGCGGCGAGTTGGGTCGCCGACCAGCCCCCGGGATCATGCGCAGCAGACGTGAGAAAGGCGGAGCACGGGGCCCGGCTTCCACACTTCGCTGAATGACGAAGCATCCTCGTCACGCATTGCGCAGCATGCACCGCGTTTCCCCATCAGAGGAACTCGAAGATGCTTCCGATGTTATTGACCATGGCACTGACTACCACAGGAGTCGCCGGGGCCGAGCGAACCGTCCACCTGCCGACAGGGGCAGCGGGGGAGTGGGTCACCTTGCACTGCATTGCGCCGCCCCGACATTCGCACCGCAGCGTGTTGTTCGTACACGGTGCCAGCTTTCCTACGGATCTCGCCGCGGGCTACACCTTTGCGCCCGGCGACTCCTGGATGGCCTATATGGCCGCCCGCGGCTATTACGCCTGTGGCTTGGACTTTCGCGGGTTCGGCGACTCGAGCCGCCCGTCGGCGATACGCGCGCCGGCCGCTTCTGGCGAGCCGGTGGAAGGTGCACGCGAGGCGGTCGACGACATCGCTGTCGCTGTGCACTATCTGCACAGTGCGATGGGCATGGCAAAAGTGCACGTAATCGCCCATTCCTGGGGCACGATTCCGGCCGCGGCCTTCGCTGCGCGCGCCAGCGCCGCACTCGCATCACTCACGTTGTTCGGACCGATCGTGCCCGTGTCGGGTGGCAAGCACGAGAACGCTCCGGCCGGGGCCTGGGTTCCCTTGACCGCCGCCGAACGGCTGGACCAGCTGCACTTCAAGAACGTGCTGCCCGACGGGGTGTCGCTGCTGGAACCGGCGGTCGAAGCCCGGTGGGTCGCGGCATACCGCGCATCGGTTCCTTACGTGAAAGGTGATCCAGCTGACCAGCTTCGAATTCCCAACGGGCCGAACGTAGACATCGTTGCGGCACGGCGAGGGCACTATCCGTACGACCCGACCAACGTACGCCTGCCGGTGTTCGTGGTATATGGGAGCTACGACACCGTCGTGGGCGACGCGGGCGCCAGCGCCTTCCTGGCGCGCTTCACCGCCAGTCCGCTGCGTTGGCGCCTACGCATCGACGATGGCACCCATGTCATGCACCTGGAGCGCAATCGGCACTCGCTGTACGCGAGCGTCGCTGCCTTCGTCGAGACGGCCGAGGCGCTGACGCCATGAGCGGCGCAGTCGCGCAGGCACGCTGGGCGGTGGTGTTCGAGGTGCGTCCGGACCCAACACGCATGGAAGAGTACCTGGGCATCGCCACCGGCCTGAGGCCGGCGCTGGAAAGCATCCCGGGCTTCCTCGAGAATGAGCGTTTCCGCAGCCTCGGGCGTCCCGGCCTGCTGCTGTCGCTATCGCTGTGGGCGAGCGAAGAGGGCATCATGCGCTGGCGCATGCTCGATCGCCATAGACTGGCGCAGCAAGCCGGGCGCGAGGGCATCTTTCAGGACTACCGTCTGCGGGTGGGGCAGTGCGCGACAGGCACGGCGACGGTGCTGGCTGCCACCGATGGCCAAGCTCGATTCCTGACCCTCTTCGAGGGGCGCGCGGTGGGCGATGCCATGCCTCCGGAAGCGAAGGGGCAGCACGCTGGCCCCGTGATGCACGACGTATTCGAGCACCTTGCAGCGTCGGACCGCAAACTGGTGCTGGCGACCTGGCCCGACGCACGTTCGGCCGCACACTACCTGGCCAGCCACGGAGCGGGCAAAGCGGCCACGGCCGGGCTGCTCGTGCGGGTTGCGCGGGACTACGGCCTGTGCGACCGGGCGGAGGCCCCACAGTACTATCCGCCTAGCTGACCCGCCGAGGCACACATGGATACCGAAGCGCTGGAATCTTCACTCGCGCGGTTCGCCTCGGCCATCGCCGAGCCGGCGCGCAGCCGCATGCTTTGCAGCCTTATGGACGGCCACGCCCGCACCGCAACAGAATTGGCGGTCGTGGCAGGCGTAGGTGCACCTACTGCCAGCGCCCACATACGGAAGCTGCACCAGTTGGGCCTGCTGACAGTCACCTCGCAGGGCCGCCACCGCTACTTCCGACTGGCCTCGCCGGAAGTAGCGCATGCGCTGGAGACCCTGATGGTCGCAGTCGGACCGGTCATGCCGCGGTTCATTTCGAACACGCCGGTCCATCTGCGCGCCGCGCGTACGTGCTACGACCACATCGCCGGGAACCTCGGGGTGGCTTTTCACGACCGCTGGATCGACACGGGCTGGCTGGTCGCCGAAGGGGTGGACTACGCACTCACCGCAAACGGCAAGCAGGCCATGGATGCGCTCGGCCTGAAGACTGCCCGCACGGGCCGCCGTCGCTTCGCTTATCCCTGCCTGGATTGGAGCATCCGGCGCCCGCACCTGGCCGGTATGCTGGCAGCTGCATGGCTGCAGCTGTGCCTCGAACGTGGCTGGTTGCGCCGTCAGCTGGACAGCCGCGCGCTTACCGTAACGGCGAAAGGGCAACGCGAATTCCAGGCACGGTTCGGGATGATGCCGGAGGCATGAGGTCAATTCTGTCAAAGGGTGACAGAGTAAAGCGGCATGACAGGGTTGGCTGGGTGTCGACACCCGGAGCTGTCGCCTACTACCTAACCGCGCCAGTTCCATGGGTTGGGAAAAACCCGATACAACAAGACTTTGATCGATTTCCCTGGGCCCTCCCGAACCATGACCGTGAAAAGACGACACGTTTAAGGGGAAAGGGAGTGGCGATGCCTAAACCGTGCGGCGGATTGAACAGTCTGGATGGGCGTTACCTGGCTCTCTGAAACAATAAAGGCGCGTATTCCGATCAAACCCGCCGACGTCCCCCCGCTTTTGAGTAGCACGCCGGTTTGGAGTCCAATCCCCCACCTGAAGGAGATTGGACGTGAAGAAGCGCTTTTCCGAAGAACAGATCATCGGCTTCCTGCGCGAGGCGGAGGCCGGCATGCCGGTGAAGGAGCTGTGCCGCAGGCACGGCTTCAGCGAGGCCTCGTACTACCTGTGGCGCAGCAAGTTCGGCGGCATGAGCGTGCCGGATGCCAAGCGCCTGAAGGAGCTGGAGACGGAGAACGGTCGGCTGAAGAAGTTGCTGGCCGAGCAAGTGCTTGAAAACGATGGTCATCAAGGACGCCCTGCGAAAAAAATGGTGAGCGCACCGGCTCGACGCGAGCTGGTGCGCCAGATGATCGACCAGGGATTGAGCGAGCGGCGCTCATTGGCGGTCGCGGGCATGAGCGCCAGCGCGTATCGCTATGCGACGCGATCCGAGCGTTGCCATCATTGGCCGAGCGCGCGCGCCGGCTCTTTATGCAAATGAATGTGAGAAGGCCCCGATCTTTCCCTCACCGGTGGTCCCATGCCGGAAGATCGCCGGAATGGGGCGCGGCACCCCGCGGGGCGTGCCGCATTGCTTGGCCGCGCGGCACGGCCTGCGGGGTGACATGAGCGGCGGCTGCCTTCATGATCGTGCGACTTGCGCGAATTGGACAGGCCCGAATCGATGCCGATGACGCTGGAACACGGACAGGAAGCGTTTGCTGCAGGCTTGCGCGGTCGCTTGGGTCTTCCTGATGCGGTGGCCCTGCACGGCCTGCGATTCGATGCCGCCTCGACCTTTGCAACGCTCGTCCATGGCCTGCCGGAGCGGTTGCGCACGGTCAGCGCGAAGCGTCGCCGCGAATTCCTCGCCGGTCGCCTTTGTGCTGCCGAAGCGCTGAGCCGGGCCGGCTACGCCGGTCCGGGCTGGTTGGGGCAGGACGCTGCCGGTCTGCCGGCTTGGCCGAAGGGTTGGAGCGGCAGCATCAGTCACAGCAGAACGGCGGCGCTGGCTGCGGCATGCCCTTGCGCGATGGGCGTATGGCTGGGACTGGACATCGAAGAAATGGGCGCGCCGCGGGACATCGCAGAGATCGCATCGTTGATCGCCCAGCCGGGTGAGCTGGCGGCGCTCGCGGCGCTGCCCGATGCCCTCGCGGTGATCTTGCTGTTTTCTGCCAAGGAAAGTCTCTACAAGGCGTTATATCCAAGATTGCGCACGTTCCGGCACTTTTCCGCCGCCCGGCTCGTCGCCGCCGGCAACGACCGCCTTACGCTGCGGCTGGAAGAGGACTGGGGCGCGCTGTGGCCCGCCGGACGGCAGGTGGAGGTGCGCCATGCCCTCCATGGCGACCATGTGGTGACCGTCCTTCATTGCGTCCGGTAGCGCGCTTCTCGGGCGAGTACAGTTGTGGTGTCGACATGCGCCTCGCGACGCCTCCAGACGTCACGCCGCCTGCGCAGGACTCGAAGTGCCCCTAGCTTGCTGGGGGCGGGTAAGTGCCGAAGCGGTTGATGCCTCGCACAGAGAGCCCGAGCAAGGCAAAGCCCACGATGGCGCCGCCGGAGATGTCGAGCAACGCGGTCAGGGAATAGTGGGAGATCACCACGCCGCCCAGCGCCATGGATACCGGCGTAAGCCCCAGGACTGCGAACGTGACGATACTGAGGACACGCCCGGAAAGCTGGTGCGGAATGCGTCCCTGTATCCAGCTGAGGCCGAGTACCCCCCCGTAGCTCGCGCTCACGCCGATTACGATCAGCGCCGGCGCGGCGGTTGCGAAGCTGGTGCAGTGGCCCAGCAGCAGCACGCCAAGTCCCGCTGTCAGGTCGGTGCAGAACATGGTCGGCCCCAAGCGCCGCTTGCTGGGTTTGGGCAACATGCCGCCGCAGGCGAAACCGATCAGCGAGCCCAGTCCGTTGAAGGCGTAGAGCATGCCGTATGACAGCGCACCGTCGTGCAGGCGCCGTGCGGCCAATTGGGGAATCACGGTTAACAGAGGGCCTATGGCGAAAAAGCCGACGCACGCCATATAGAGCGTGGCGATGCGCAGCCCGCGATCGCGCCATACATACGTGAACCCGTCGGCGAGCCTGACTTGCGGTCTGCCGCCCATGGCCGGCATGGGCGCGAGTCTGATCCGGGTCAGCAAGACGAGGGCAACGAAAATGGTGCCCGCATTGAAGGCGAACGCATCAGCGATGCGCGCCAGATCGCTTGTCGCCGCGCGCACTTCCATCGAAGGCATGCCCCAGATAAGCAGGCCCGCCAGCACCGGGGCGAAGAGCTGGACCATCTGCTGGGAACCCATGAGCGCGCTATTGGCCTGCTGTATCTGAGACCTGTTGACTACCTGCGGCAGCAAGACCCGGTTCGCCGGCAAGGCGAATGCCGTGAGCAGGCCGAAGACGAATCCAAAGCCGTACAGGTGGTGCAACTGCAACGATCCGTTGCGCACGTCCCATACCAGCGCAATGAGCGTCAGCATAAAGCAGGCCCGGCTCACGATCAGCACCGTGCGCGCGGTGTAGCGATCGGTGACGCCGCCGCTCACCAGCATGAAGGCGGCGCGGGGCAAGCTCTCAAGCGCCATGACCGTGCCCAGTGCCACCGGGTCGCGGGTCAAGGTCAGCACCAGCCAGGGCATCGCGATCAGGGTGAAGTAGTCGCCCAGGCATGATATGCCGGCGCTGGCCCACAGCCAGAGATAGTTCCGGTTTCGAAGCAGGTTCGACTGGGGATCTATCGCGGAAACGGGAGCCGGTTGCGTCGTATCGTGCGCGGTCATGCGATAGGTTCCTGGGTGAGCGTTGCGATGGCGTTTGCCGCAGCGAACGGTGAAGCGTGTGCGACGGGACAGCAGTGTGCGATCGCCGCCGCCATGGCGTGCCCCAGGTCGGCGACGCAAGGCTCCTCCATGATCCCGAAATGGGTGGCTTCGAACGATTGGCGCACGATAGGCTTCAGCAAGAGCGCCTGGATGTCGGCGGCGCGCTGCGCATCCGTCCTTGAGCCGCGGTTGAGGCTGCAGCCGAAGTAGTACACGCGCGCCTTCAAGCGGAAATCCGGCCGGTGAAAGTCGATGCCGATCTGGTTTGCGGCCACCAGGTAGTTGAAGTAGTCGGTGGCCGGGACCGCCAGGAGTCCGTCCTGTGGCATCACCGGGGGCAAGGTCGGTTCGAACTCCCGCATCAGGTCGCAGGCGGCCTGGGCGGGGAGGCGCGCCAGTTCGGCCAAGCCGACCTCGTGGAACCGTGCCGGGAGATCCTTGCCGGTGGCCAGCATGGTGTCCACCAGCATGGCGGCGGCGACTTCATGCCCCAGGCTCTCCAGCCGTGCCGCGACTTCCAGCGCCAGCAGGCCGCCGCTCGACCAGCCCGCGAGGTAATAGGGGCCCTCCGGCTGCACCCGCAACAAGCGCGACAGGTACTCGTCGGCCAGCTGCTCCAGCGAAAGCAAAGCTGGCACGCGTTGCCTGGGCAATTCGCTGCGGTGGAACCCGCAGACCGGCATGTCCGGGTCCAGGTAGCGAAGCAGGGGCTGGTAGCAAAGGACATCGCCCCCGGCCGCATGCAGAACGAACAGCGGCTTGCGATTGCCGCCGCTGCGAAGTTGCACGAAAGCGTCGTCGGCCGCACCGTAGCTCTCCACCTGTGCCGCCAACGCGCGGATCGTGGGCGCCTTGAACAGAATCGCGATCGGCAGCGCCTTGCCGGTCGCTTCACGAAGCCGCGACATAAGCTGCACTGCCTTGAGTGAATGCCCGCCAAGGTCGAAGAAATTGGCGGTCACGCTCACCTGCTCCAGCTGCAGCAAGGGACCCCATATAGCAGCGAGCTGATGCTCCATGTCGGTGGCCGGCGGTTCATGGCCGGTAGACGCGTAGCTGTCCGGATTCGGGGCGGGCAGTGCCTTTCCGTCGAGCTTGCCGCTGACCGTGAGGGGCAGGGCCGCCATGGCGACATAAGCCGCAGGCAGCATGTAGGGCGGCAAGCGTCGCGCCATATGCTCGCGCACGCTGTCCGCCGGCAGGTCGCGCCCCGTGTGCGACACCACATAGGCCACCAGCTTGCGGCTTTCCGGGCCATCGTCCTGGCGCATCGCCACGGACGCTTCGATCACGTCCGGATGTGTCGCGAGGGCGGTTTCGATTTCGCCCAGTTCGATGCGGACGCCGTTGAGCTTGACCTGGAAATCGGATCGTCCGCGAAATTCGAGCTGGCCTTCGTGTGTCCATCGCGCCAGATCGCCGGTCTTGTACATCCGGGAACCCGAAGGATGCGGAAGAAAGCGCTCCGCCGTGCGTTCCGGCTGGTTGAGGTAGCCGCGGGCCACGCAGGCGCCGGCCACATAGACATCGCCGACCACCCCGGCCGGCACCGACCGCATGGCATCGTCCAGCACGTACAGGCTCGTATTGGCGATGGGCCGGCCGATCGGGGCATTCCGCGGCAGATCACCGATCTGCGTGTAATACGTGCAGTAGAACGTGGTCTCGGTCGGACCGTAGCTGTTGACAAGGAACAGCTCCGGCAGCAGACGCTTGATGCGGTAGAGCTCGTTCTCAAGCAACGGCTCCACGCCCACCAGCACACGGCGTAGAGACAGCCCGGCGATCTGCGCGTCCGGGAACTCGCGCAGGCGGCGGACGATGAACGGCGGCAGGAACGCCTGGGTGATCCGATGGCGGCCGAGCCATTGGATATACGCAGGAACGTCGATGCGTACCTCCTCGGGCACGATGTGCAAGGTCCCGCCCATGACGAGCGTGGTCAGCATCTCGAAGACCGACACGTCGAAGCCGAAGCTTGCCCACCAGGCGCCCGCAATGGGCTGCTCGTCGCGCAGGAGCGGCCGGCAGGATTCGACCATGTTCAGCAGCGCGGCGTGATCGATCATCGCGCCCTTGGGGGTGCCGGTAGAACCAGAGGTGTACAGCACATAGGCAAGGTGTTCGGGCCCCAGGTCGTCGTCGGGGTTGGTGTCGCTGAACGATGCGAAGAAGGCTTCGTCGTCCAACGCCAGTTGGGGAACCCCACTGGCGGCAACTGCATCCCGCAGGTGGCGCTGGGTGAGAAGCGCTACGGCGCCGCAGTCGCGGAGCATGCCCTTGAGACGTTCGGCGGGGTGGGCCGGATCGAGCGGCACGTAGGCGCCGCCAGCCTTGAGTACGGCAAGCATGCCGACCACCGTCTCGATGCTGCGCTCGGTGTAGATCGCGACCCGCTGGTCGGGCCCTGTGCCAAGGTCGCGCAGCGCATGCGCCACCCGGTTCGCGCGCAGGTTGAGGGTGGCGAAGTCGATGCTGCGATGGCCCTCTCGTACGGCAATCGCGTGGGGCGTCGCGCTTGCCGTGGCCTCGATCAGGCGGTGCACGCCGGCTACCTCGGGCAGCACGAGATCGGGGCCGTGCACCGCCTGCTGCGGGTGCATGTGCTCCGCCAGCAGGGAAAGCTGCTGGATCCGCTTGTCCGGCGTAGCCACGATGTCGCGGACCAGCGCCTCGAATGAGGCGGCGAAGCGCGAGATGGTCTGCGCGCGGAAAAGGTCGCAGTTATAGTCCCAGCCGAGGTCCAGGCCTTCGGGTGTTTCGCGCAGGTTGAGCGTGATGTCGAACTTGGCGAAATGCGCGTCGCCCGCCATGTCAGTCACGTCCATGCCGCCAAAGGGCACGATGGCGCTGCTGTTGTTCTCCAGCGCCAGCATCACCTGGAACAATGGGCTGTGGCCGAGCGAGCGCTGTGGACGCAGGCGGTCCACCAGCATTTCGAAGGGCAGATCCTGATGCTGGTAAGCATCCAGGGCCATCGTTCGGGCGTCAGTCAGGGCCTCGACGAATCTGGGGTTGGCGGACAGATCGTTGCGCAGCACCAGGGCGTTGACGAAAAAGCCGATCAGCGGCGCCAACCCCTCGTGTCGCCGGTTGGCGATCGGCGTACCCATCACGATATCGGTGTCGCCGCTCCAGCGAGCCAGCAGCACGGAAAACGCCGCCTGCATGACCATGAAGAGCGTGGCGTCGTGGGCGCGTGCCAGTTGCTTGATTTGCACCAACAGCGCTGCCGGGAAACGATGGCGGTGCACGGCACCGCGGTAACGCTGTTCCTCGGGCCGCGGAAAGTCGAGCGGGAGATGATGCACCGTGGGCAGGTCGGCCAGCTGGCGCTCCCAGTACGCCATCTGTGCATCAAGCCTTTCGCCCTGCAGCCATTGCTGCTGCCAATGGGCGTAATCGCCGTACTGCAGAGCCATTGGCGGGAGTGCGTGCGCGCGGCCGGCAGTGGCAGCCTCGTAGAGTTCGGCCAACTCCCCTAGCAGCACCGACATCGACCACCCATCGGCCGCGATGTGGTGCAGCGTGAGGAGCAGCGCATACTCCTCGGTGTCCAGGCGCAACAGTTGTGCGCGCAGGAACAGGTCAGCGGCAAGGTCGAACGGCCTCTCCGCCTCGGCCTTCAGGCGCAGTTGCACGGCTTTATCGCGTGCGTCGGGCGCGAGGGCATCAGATCGTGAACCGGCATCGGCAACGCGACGCTTTCCAGCCGGCGCGGTTGCGCTTCGCCTGCTGCCGGCACGAGTGTGGTGCGCAGCACTTCGTGGCGGTGGACAATGGTCTCCAGCGCCCGGTGCAGCGCATCGGCGCGCAGTGGGCCTGCCAGGCGCAGCGCACAGGGAATGTATGACCCGTTCTGGCGGTGCCCATCTGATCGATGAACCATAGGCGCCTCTGGGCGAACGACAACACCGCTGGCGCGTCGGACGCTCGCCGCAGCGGTTGCGCAGCGGGTGCCGACGGGCCTTTGCGCTGCAAGGATTCGATCAGGGCTGCCTGGTCGCGCACCGTCGCGCCTCGAACAGTTGCTTGAGCGCCGAGTTCGATACCGAATTCCGCGCCAATCTTGTTGTGCAGCCGTGTGAGCAGGAGGAGAGATGTCCCCCGAGGTCGAAGAAATTGGCGCTGACGCCGACGGGGCCATGCCCAAGCAGTGTCTCCCACAGCGTCGCCAGCTGCCGTTCCAGTGGTGTTTCGGGCGCCTCGTAGGTTTTGGCGGGGTAGGCCGTTTCGTCGGGAGCTGGCAGGGCCTGGCGTCAGTTTGCCGTTGGCTGTGACCGGCAACTGCGCAAGCGCGACGAAGGCCGCCGGCAACATGTGGGAGGGCAGGCGAGCCCGCAGTTGGCGACGCAACTCATCCACCAGCACGTCGTGAGAGACCGCGGCCTCGCTGGGTACGACATACGCCACAGCTGCGGCTCGACGACCATCCTGGCGCACCAGCACCGTGGCCTGGGCTATGCCGACGCAGTCGCGCAACTGCGCGTGATCTCACCGAGCTCCAGCGCTGACCGCGGACCTTGACCTGGAAATCGTTTCGGCCGAGGTATTCGATGCTGCCGTCTGCCAGGAACCGGCCCAGGTCGCCACTGCGGTACATGCGCGCTCCCGGGGTGGCGTTGAATGGATCGGCCGAAAGCGCTCGGCGGTCAGCTCGGGCCTTTTGAGGTAGCCGCGTGCCAGCTGCACGCCGGCGATGTGGATCTCCCCCCGCATGCCGCGCGGCGTGGGTCGGCCCGCCGCATCGAGAATGTAGATGCGCGTGTTCCGCGCCTGGCTTGCCGATGGATATCGCCTCGGGCAAGACGTCTTGCGGGCAGTCCCAGGCGGTGACGCTGATGGCGGCTTCGGTGGGGCCGTAGAAGTTGTGCGTCCCGCCCGCGGGAGGGCTTCGCGGCAAACCCGTGCCAGTGCGCTGGAAAGCGCCTCGCCACCGCTGAAAATGCGCCGCAGGCTACGACAATCGTTGGCGCGCCGATGCTCCAGGAACGCCTGCAGCATGGAAGGCACGAAGCTCGCCACGGTGACCTGTTCGCGAACAATCAGGTCGATCAGGTACGACGGATCCTTATGCCCGTCGGGGCGCGCAAGCACGATGCAGGCACCGGAGAGCAGGCTCAGAAATATCTCGCGTACCGAGACATCGAAGCCCACCGGTGTCTTGAACAACACCCGGTCGGTGCTGTCGTGCGGGTAGCACGCCTGCAACCAGAGCAGGCGGTTGGCCACGCCGCGGTGCGTGTTCATTGCTCCCTTGGGCTGTCCGGTAGAGCCGGAGGTATAGATGATGTAGGCCAAGTGGCTCGGCTGGAGCCCCATTTCCGTGGTGCAGGGGTCGTTCTCGTTCTCATGGGCCCAAGCCGTGGCGTCGGCGTCCACGTCGATCACTGCTGGGGCGAACGCGCCTGCTTCCTGCGCGTCCAGCGCCTCGCGCACCGCCACGACGGTGCCGCCGTCACACAGTACGAGCCGCGGCGCGCTGTCGGCGATCAGGTACTGCAGTCGAGGGATGGGGTAGTCCGGCTCGATCGGCACATAGGCGCCGCCAGCCTTGAGGATGGCCAGCACGCCCACCAGCAGTTCGGGACTGCGCGCCATCGCGATCGCCACGGGTACGTCCGGGCCCACACCGAGCCTGCGCAGGTGATGGGCGAGGCGGTTGGCTCTGCCGTTGAGCTGGGCATAGCTCCAGGTTCCACCCTCCCAGACCGCGGCCGGCGCTTCGGGGCGGCGCGCAACCTGCTGCTCGACCAGGGTATGCAGGCAGGCGTCTTGCGGCCAGGCGTGCGTGACGCCGCGTCCCAGGGCCAGCACGTGTGCTTTCCCCGCTGCATCGAGCAGCGGCAGCTGCCCGATGCGTTGTTTGGGATCGGCCACGATGCCTTCGAGCAGCGTTTCGAACGACGCGCCGAGGCTGGCGATGGTAGTCTGGTCGAAGAGTTCGCGGCTGTAGTCCCAGCTGGCAACCATGCCATCGGGGGTCTCGAACAGATTCAGGCTGAGGTCGAACTTGGCGTTGACCGCATCCGGCACGATCGCTTCGGCGCGGATCTCCGGCAAGGTGAGTGCAGCACTCTCGTTGGTATCCTGCAGCGAGAACATAATCTGGAATATGGGCGCGAGACTGAGGCTGCGTGGCGGATTCATATCATCCACCAGGAGGTCGAAGGGCAGATGCTGGCGATCGAAGGCATCCAGCGCGACGCCCTTTACCTGTTCTAGCGCTTCCTCGAACGTGGGATCCCCTTCCAGCGTGATGCGCAGGGCGAGCGTGTTGGCGAAAAACCCGATCAGCGGCGCCAGTTCCTGGCGTGGCCGATTGGCGACCGGGGTGCCGATCACCACGTCGTCACCGCCCCCCAGCGCGCGATCAGTACGGCGTAGGCCGCCTGCATGGTCATGAAAAGCGTTGCGCCACGGCGACGACCCAGTTCGAGCAAGGCCACGTGCAGCGAGCTCGACATGCGCTGCCGCCATGAGCCCCCCGCCCGGAGAGCGTGCGCCGGCCTCGGACGATCCAACGGCAGACCGTGTGTCGCGGGGATGCCTGCAAGCTGCTTGCGCCAATAGTCCAGCGCACCTTGCAGGCGCTCCCCCTGCAGCCACTGCTTTTGCCATGCGGCGTAGTCGGCGTATTGCAGCGACAGCGGTGGCAACGGATCGGTGCGCCCGCATCGAAAGGCTCCGTACAGCGTCGACAGTTCCTGCAGCAGATTTTCGACCGACCAGCCATCGCTGGCGATATGGTGCAGGACAAGCATCAAAACGTGCACATCCGGCCCCAGGCGAAGAAGCTGTGCCCGCATCGGAATGTCGCGCGCGAGGTCGAACGGCTGCGCCAGGGCCTGCTGCAGCCGCTCACTCACGCTCCGTTCCTGTTCGGCGGCATCGAGCGTCTCCAGGCTTTGCGGCTGCAGCGCCAGGTCGGTGACATCGAGCACGTGTGCCGCCGGACCACCCTCCTGCATGGCAATCGTCGTGCGCAAGCTTTCGTGCCGCTCCACGACACGCTGCAGCGCCCTTTCCAGTGCGGCGGTGTCGAGCGGACCATCCAGCCGGTAAGTCACGGGGATGAGGTAGTTGGTGCTCGATCCGGTCAGCTGGTCCATGAACCACAGGCGCTGCTGGGTCGGCGAGAGCGGAGCAGGCCCGGCGGAACGACGCGTCAGCGGCTGCTCGGATGGGACGGAGCCACTACCGGTGCCTCGGTCGAGAAAGGCGATGAAGTCTGCCTTGTGCTCGCCGATGAGCCGGCGGCGTTCTGGTGTAAGCGCGCCGTCGCGTGCCTTGCACACGAGCTTGCCATCCTGCACGGTGAGGTAGACGCCGGCGTCGGCGAGTTCTTCGATGACCTGGTCGATGCGCATAGGGTAGGGTGCGTCCGTCTAAAATCAGGCCGTGGCCATGGTCTGTGCGCCGCACAGCGACTGCAGGTCAGCTGGCGCGATTTCGATCTCGACACGCGGTACGCCGCTGCCGGTCAGCACGGTTGGATGACGCAGCAAGCTCTCGTCCATGAATACGGAAATACCGCTCACCGCGATCGGTGTCACCGACGTGGGCGGATAGCCCACGTGGCGCTGCAGCTCCGGTAGCGAGGCCAGTTCCAGGCGCTTGGCGCCCAGCCGCTCGGACAGCCCGTGCAGGTCGACGCGCTTGTCCATGCCGCATACCAGCAGGTAGTAGCGCTCGGCGTCACGGCATTTGACGAACAGCGTCTTGGTGATGCGGCTATGGTCGTAACCCAGCGCACGGGCGAAATCCTGCGGCGTACGGATGCTCTGCGCAAAGTCGTCGTGGCAATGCACGCGGTAGTCAAGCGCCGCCTTGTCGAGCGCCTGCATGATGCGCGGCGCGCCCTGTGCCTGCGCGCCGGCCGCGCCGCCAGACAAGCCGAAACGGCGCGCGGCCTCATCGAACTGCGCGCGGAAACGTTCAGGTACCGCGTTGCCGTAGATCTTCACGTATTCGCGGAACAGTTCCGGGCTGTCTTTGAGGAAAAGCACGTCGGTAGGCACCATGTGGCGGATGACCAGCATGGGCACCGGGCTGTACAGTGGCCGAAACTCGATATTCCAAAGGCCGCGCTTGTCCGGTGGCCCCGCGTGGAACTCGCCCACCATCAGGCCGTTGGGCACGAAATGTTTCTGCAGATCGGCCTGGGCCGACTCGATCAGCTGCGCCACTCGGTCCGTCGGCAGATTGGGAAACACGGCCATCAGCGATTTGAACTGGGCTTCGTTGCCCGATACCGGCGCCAATGCGATGAAGCGCTCCATTTCATCCAGCAGGATGGCCTTGATCGACGCTACATCCAGATCGCTCTGCTCGTACACCGTACCGAAAAGCAACTGCTTCTGAAGGGCGCCGGGAACGAAGGGACACATGGGCCCGTTGCGTCCCAGCTCGGCATGCGGACAACACAAGTAGCTTTTCGCCCAAGCCGTGATGGCGTCGAGCGCCGGTTGGGCCGCCTCTGTGAGCGCGGCAGGTTCAAGTGGCCACAAGGCCGGCATGCGGCGATCGAGCGTCCTGCTTGATGGTTCATTGCCCATGGAAGTTCCTTCTCGGTAGTCGGAATACGGCGATGTCGAGGGAGTTACGGCGTTCGAAACACTGCGCGTCGCTGGCTGAAGGCGCACCCGAAAGCGCGGAACGGCCGTGCAGGGCACGCTTGGCGCTGCATGGCCGGTCGGTTTGCGGGGCGCTACGGGGCGCTGGCCTCGGATAGTGCGAGGCGGTCGCTTTCCACAGCGTCGAACAGGGCGCGGATGTTGCCGCTGCCGAAGCCGCGTGCGTTCTTGCGCTGGATCACTTCGAAGAAGAGCGTCTGCCGCTTGTGCAATGAGCGCGTGAATACCTGCAGCAGGTATCCCCAGTCATCGCGGTCAACCAGCACGCTCAGGTCGCGCAGGTCATCAACGCGCTCATCGATCTGTCCCACCCGCTTGGGCAGCATGTCGTAGTAGCGCCCTGGTGTAGGGAGCACATCGACCTGGTTGTGCTGAAGCTCGCGCAAGGTGCTCACGATGTCGTTCGTGAGAAACGCAAGGTGATAGACGCCCGCACCACCGTTCAGATCGATGAATTCTGCGATCGGCCCGGTAGGGTTGGACGCAAGGGGCTCCTGAAGTGGGAACTTGATCGGCCCGTACTGCACGACACGGGCATTCATGCCACTGCGCTCGGTGTATACGCAGCTCGCGGTGCCCGTCTTCGAAATCGAGCACTCGCTTGTAGTATTCCGCCACCTCGTCCATGGTGCCGGTGCGCAGGCATATCGCTACATGGTCGATCGCGTCCAGCAGGAGCGGCCCGATCCTCGACTGCGTCTCAACGGCCTGGTAGTAGTCAGGCAGTGCCTCGAGCAATGGCGCATCCCGCTGCACCAGTGAATGCACTACGTCCTCGAAGCCACCGATGACGGCGCGTACGACCGGCTGGTCGTGGCAGAGCGATCGCGTCGGGGCGAGCAGCGGCACCGCGCCACGAGCCACTGCCTGGTCGAAAACTCTCTGGGCATCGTCCACCGCGAATGCGACATCGCGCACGCCGTCCCCGTGCATGGCGACGAAGTCAGCAACTTCGCCTGTCTTGCCGTTCGACGAGGTTACGATGATATGCGCGTCGCCCTGCGAAAGCACGACTGAGCGATGGCCTGCCAGTCCGGTTTCGGGGCCGGCCTGCGCCACCCGATCGAAGCCGAACGCCTTCTGATAGATGTCCGCGATCGCGTCGGCATCCTCCACCCACATCTCGACGAAATCGATATCACGCAAGCCACTCATTGCATGCCTCCATTGACGCGTTGGTTACCGTTGTTCCGCAAGGGGCACATCCCCTGCGCCTAAGCCACGCTCTTCCGCTCTAGGGCGAGGCCGCAACATGTCGGCAGGCGCTCAGAATTCGACGACATCGGAGAGATCGCATTCGTCGAAGCGCTGTGCGGCAAGTTGCGCCTGCCGATGCCGTTGGATCGACGCGGCGAGCGCGCGGACCGTGGGGGCGGCGAAAAAGGTCTTGAGTTCCAGTTCGTAGTCGAATGCTTCGCGCAGGCGATTGGCGAGGCGCAACGCCAGCAGCGAATGGCCTCCGGCCGCGAAGAAATCGCAGTCGATGCCAATGTGTGGCTGCTTGAGCACGTCCTGCCAGAGCTCCAGCAATTGCTGTTGCAGGTCGTTCTCGGATGGCTGCAGGATGCCTTCGACGTGCTCCTTCTGCGGCACCGGAAGCGCCGCGCGATCGAGCTTCCCGTTGACATTGAGCGGCAGGCCCGGAAGCACCACATACGCGGCCGGCAGCATGTGCGAAGGCAGCAGCGCCCCCAGATGCATGCGTAAAGCCAGCACCAGCGCATCCTGCCCGGCACCCGTGTCGCTGGACACCAGATAGGCGACCAACCGTAGTTCGCCAGCATCCTCGCGCGCGAACACCACGGCCTGGTGAACGCCGGGGAAGGCCAGCAACTGGGCCTCGATGTCGCCCAGTTCCACGCGCTGACCGCGGATCTTGATCTGGAAATCGTTGCGGCCAAGATGCTCCACGCTACCGTCGGCAAGGTGGCGACCGAGGTCGCCGCTGCGACACATCCGCGCGTCGGCGGCGGTGTGGTACGGATCAACCACGAAACGCTCGGCGTCCAGGTCAGGGCGCCGCAGGTAGCCGCGGGCGACCTGGATGCCGCCGATGTAGATTTCCCCGCGCACGCCGCGCGGCACCGGCCGGCCCAGTTCGTCCAGCAAGTAGATCCGCGTGTTCGCCCCGGGGGTGCCAATGGGCACCTTGTCAGGTACCGCGCCGGGCGGGCAGTCCCAACTGGTGGAGAGCACGGCCGTTTCGCTGGACCCGTACAGATGTACCAGCCCGGCCTGTGGGAGCTGTTCCAGGCAGCGGCGGGCGAGGGCTCCGGAAAGCGGCTCGCCGCCGCAGAAGATGCGCTTGAGAATGCCGCAGTCGCGTGCGCGCGGATGGTCAAGGAACGCCTGCAGCATCGACGGTACGAAGAACAGTACCGTGACGCCCTCGCGCAGGATCAGTTCGCCCAGATAGGAAGGGTCCTTGTGACCTTGCCCCTCGCTGAGTACCAGTTGCGCGCCGGCCAGCAGCGGCCAGAAAATCTCGAATACCGAGGCGCCGAAGCCGATCGCCGCCGTTTGCAGGAACTTGTCCTGCGCGCTCAGTGGATGACCTTCCTGCAGCCAGCGCAACCTATTGACGATGGCGCGATGCTCGTTCATCACTCCCTTCGGGCGGCCGGTGGAGCCAGAGGTGTAGATGATGTAGGCGATATGCGCCGAGGAGAGGCCGATATCCTCCGGCGACGGATCCGCCTCGCTCTGCGAGCGCCATTGGTTGGCGTCGGCCAGCACGTCCACGACGCGCGCGCCTGCCGGCGCATCGTCTTGCGACAGTGCCGCCTCGATGGTCGGGCGTGTGTCCGAATCGACCAGTACTACCGCCGGGTCACTGTCGGCCAGCATGATCGCGAGGCGTGCCTCGGGATATCCGGCATCAAGCGGAACGTAGGCGCCGCCCGCCTTGAGGATGGCGAGCAGGCCGATCACCAGCAGCGGCCCACGTTCCATGGCGATCGCCACCGGGACATCTCCCTTCACGCCCAGCGTGCGCAAGTGATGGGCGAGGCGGTTGGCCTCGCAGTTGAGCTGCGCATAGCTGAGTACCTTGCTGCCATGGATCACCGCGACTGCATCGGGCGACCGTGCCGCGTTGCGCTCGATCAGCGTATGCAGGCAATCCTGCGTGGCGTAGGGGCGGTCGGTGTTGTTCCCTAGTGCGAGCACGCGCGCCTGCCCGGCTGCATCGAGCAAGGGCAACTGCCGCGCGCGCGTTTCGGGTGCATCGACGATGGCCTCCAGCAATACCCGGTAGGACGCAGCCATCTGCTCGACGGTGGCCGCGTCGAACAAGTCGGCGTTGTACTCCCACTCGCCCAGGAGTTCGTTGCCTATGGGCTGAAGGTTGAGGGCGAGGTCGAATTTCGCGAAGCGTTCCTCGAACGGAATCGGCCTGGCGTCGAGGCCCGGTAGCCTCATCTCGGCCGCGTCCGTGTTCTGCAGCGCGAACATCACCTGGAACAGCGGGGTATAGGACGCGTTGCGCGCCGGATTTATCCGCTCCACCAGCAACTCGAAGGGCAGGTCCTGGTGTTCGTACGCGTCCAGCGCGTAGGCCCTGGTCCGGGCGAGCAAATCAACGAATGTCGGGTCGTCCGACAGATCGCTGCGAAATACCAGGGTGTTGATGAACAGGCCCACCAGCGGCGTAAGCGCCTCGTCGCGGCGGTTGGCCACTGGCGTGCCCATCACGATGTCGTTTTCACCGCTGTAACGGGAAAGCAGCAGAGCGAAGGCGCTGTTGAGCCCCATGAACAATGTGGCGTCATGACTCTGCACCAGGTTCTGCAGGCGCGCTACGAGGGCGCCCGGCAGGACCTGCCGATGGACCGCGCCGTGATGGGCCTGGATGCCCGGACGCGGATGGTCCAGCGGCAGGCCGTGCAGCAGGGGCAGGTCGCGCAGGCGTTCGCGCCAGAACGCCAGCTGCGTTTCCAGTGCAGCCTCGTCCAGCCAACGGCGCTGCCAGCGCGCGTAGTCGGCATATTGCAGCGGCAGCGGTGGCAGCGACGCGGGCACACCGTCGTGGTGCGCGGTGTACAGCGCAACGAGGTCCTTCTGCAACACGCTCATTGCCCAGCCATCGGCCGCGATATGGTGAACCGTGAGAGCGAGCCAGTGCCGCTCTGGGCCGAGCCGCAGCAACTGAGTGTGCAGCGGCCCATTCCGGAGCAGATCAAACGGGCGTATCGCCACCTCATGCAGCAAGCGTTCCGCCTCGCTCTGCATCAGCTGTTCGTCGAGCCCGCTGAGATCGTGTACTGGAAGATCGAAGTCCGCCGGCCGGCGCACCACCTGCAGCGGCTGATCGCTCGTCTCGCGGAACACGGTGCGCAAAACCGCGTGGCGCGCGACCAGGTCGCGCAGCGCCGCGCGAAGCGCGCCCATGTTGAGCACACCTTCCACACTCAATCGGTAGGGGACGTGGTATTGCGCGCTGTCGCTGTCGAGCCGATGGATGAACCAGAGCCGTTGCTGCGCGTAGGACAGCGGCGCGCCACACTCGGCATCACCTGTCGGCGCGATAGGCGGTAGCCGCTGCCCTGCAGCCTGCTCGGACACGGGCAGCGCATCCAGCCGTGCGGCCAGCTGACGCACGGTGGGGGTCTCAAAAACCGTCCGCAGAGGCAGCGCTCCCCCGAACTCGGCACGAATGCGGTTTTGCAGGCGCGTGGCTAGCAGCGAGTGGCCGCCGATTTCGAAGAAGTTGTCGTCGATGCTGATGCGGTCGATGTGAAGCAGATCCTGCCAGATGGCCAGCAGTGTTTCTTCCCGCGCGGTTCGCGGTGCCGCGAAGGCTTTGCAGGTATAGGCATCGCGATCAGGCGCGGGCAGCGCCTTGGGGTCGAACTTGCCGTTCTGCGTGAGCGGCCACGCCGGAACCATGACGAAGGCAGCTGGGACCATGTAGGCTGGCAGCTTCTGTTGCAGGCGTTCGCGCCATCGCGTGCGCGCATCCTCTTGTGCGATGAGGTAGGCGAGTATCTGCTTGTCGGCGCCGTTCGCGCGCTGCACCACGACTTTGGCGTCCTGCACCCCGGGACAGGCGCGGAGCTGCGACTCGATCTCACTAAGCTCAATGCGGAAACCGCGGATCTTTACCTGCTGGTCGCTACGCCCGACGAACTGAAGGGTCGCCCGCTCGTCCTGGCCATGCACCTTCCAGCACGCCAAGTCGCCGGTGCGATACCAGGACGAGGAGACCGCGATGGCGGCATCGGCCGGAAGGAATTTCTCCGCCGTGAGGGCGGGGCGCCCGAGGTAGCCACGGGCCAGTCCCTGGCCGGCCAGGTAAAGTTCGCCTACCACGCCGGCAGGCTGCGGCTGGCCAGCCTCGTTCAGCACCAGTAGTTGCGTGCCCGGCGCCGGCAGACCGATCGGCACGGGCGCGGCCATGTTGTCGCGGGGAATGGGGTAGTAGCTGCTCAACACGCCGTTTTCGGTTGGGCCGTAGTGGTTGATCACCACGACCTTCTCGTCCAGCGCATACAGCCGCGCCACGGTGGCGGCCGACAACGCCTCGCCGCCCACGATGATACGCTCGAGGCCGCAGCTTCCCCGCCATTGCTCGCTCCACAAGTCGAGCAGGGACGCGGGCAGGGTGAGCGTATTGATACCCTCGTTGGCGATCAGCGCATTGAGGGCCGACACATCGAGGCCCTGCCCGGGATAGAGCACCAATTGTCCGCCGCAGCACAGCGGCGCCCATGTTTCCAGCACCGAGGCGTCGAACGCCAGGTTGATGCTCTGGAGCATCACGGTCCGGCGGCTATAGCCAAGCGCCTCGGGCGAACCGAGCAGCCGGCTTACGGCGCGGTGCTCCACCAGTACGCCCTTGGGCTCGCCGGTGGAACCGGACGTATAAATGACGTAGGCGAGTTCGCGGGCATCGGCAACATTCGTCATCGGCGCTGCAGATGCAGCGATCCTTTGCTGTGTGGCAGAGTCGTCCAGGCAGAACGTACTTCGGCCCTCGTCGGCAAAGCGAGCTGCCAGCGACGTCACGGTAACCACGCGCGCGGCGCCCGCATCGCCGACGATATAGGTATGGCGGGCGGGCGGCTGCTCGGGATCGAGGGGCACGTAGACGCCTCCAGCTTTCCACGTGGCGAGCACCGCGATGACAAAATCGGGTGTGCGTGGCAGGCAGAGGCCCACCCGCTCGCCGCGCACCAGGCCGTCAGCGATCAGAAATCCCGCTAGGCGATTCGCGCGCTGATCCAGCTCGCCGTAGCTCAGGACCTGATCGCGGTAGCGCACTGCGATCGCATCGGGCTGCGCCGCAGCCGTCCGCTCGAATAGCTCGTGCACGCCACAGTCTGGGACGTTCGTCACGGGCAAGGTCGACCATGCCAGCCAGTGCGCGCGCTCGGTCTCGCCCAGCAGGGGCAGGCGGTCGGCGTCAAGGTCGGGGCATTCCAGTGCGCCCGCCAGCAGGATGAGGAAATGATCGAGCATCCGATTCGCTGTGGCCGGATCGAACAGGTCACGGCTGTATTCAAGCGAAAGTTCAGCCCCATCCTGCAAGAAATCAAGCACCATCGACACGTCGAAGCGAGCCTTGTCGATCGCCAGCTCGCCCAGGTAGCTCATGCTCAGCGAAGGCGACAGGGCGACCGGTGGACGACGGTTCTGCACCGCGAGCATCGCCTGGCATACCGGCGGGTGCGATAGCCCCTGACCGGCATCGAGCGCGCCGACCAGTTCGCCGAACGGAAATTCGCCATGTGGATACGCGTTGAGGCAAAGACCCCGCGTCGCGAACAACAGCTGGCGGAACGACGCCCGGCCGTCCACCTTCACGCGCAGGGCAATCGTGTTCACGAAAAAGCCGATCAGTCTGCGTGTGTCCTTGTCGCCACGCAGCGCGAACGGACTGCCGATCACCACATCCGACTGGCTCGCGTATCGGCACAGCCAGATCGCATAGGCCGTCAACATCAGCATGAAAGGCGTCACCCGCTCGCGCCGGCAGGTAGCCTCGATTGCCGTCACCAGTTCCTTGTCCAGCGTCCGGCAGAGCGTATCGCCGCGAAAGCTCTGCACGGGCGGGCGCGGGCGGTCGGCGGGCAGAGTGAGAACGGGCAGCTCCTGGCCAAGGTGAGTGCGCCAGTAAGCGAGCATCTGTTCCCTGGACGCGCCGGACAGCCGCACGCGTTCGGCCGCAGCGACGTCACTGCACTGCAGTGACAGCTCGGGCAGCGGGGATGGGCGCTCTTCGCGAAAGGCGGGATAGAGCTGCGCCAGTTCCTGCAGCAGAATGTCGATGGAGGCGCCATCGAAAATGATGTGGTGCACCGTCAGCAGAACTTCGTGGTGGTGTTCGCCGAGTCGGTAGATGGCGCCCCTGAACAAAGGGGGGCGCTCAAGGTCGAAGGGGCGCGAAGCTAACGACCATTGGTCGCAGCGCATACTCCGTGCCGGGTCCGCCTGTTGCCTCAAGTCATGGAATGCCAACTCGAATGTCGGCTGTGCGGTGATTTCCGGTGTGCCGTCCGTGGCGGAAAAACCCGTGCGCAGCACCTCGTGTCGTCGTACGATTTCGCGCAGGGCGAGCTCGAACACCGCGGCGTCGAACTCGCCGGCAAGCGCGAAACGCATCGAGGCGTTGTACAACGCCTTGTCATCGGCGAGCTTGTCGACAATCCACAGGCGTTCCTGCGCGAGCGAAAGCCGGCGCAGCGGAGCGACCGTATCCGTTGCGTCCTCGCGCAGGGGACGTGCCGCGTGCTTGGCTTGGTTTTCGACCATCGATGTACTCCGGGGGAATAGCTGCTTTCGCCGTGTGGCAAAGTCGCGTGACGCGCGACAGGCCCCTGCGGTATTAGGCGGCCGCGCAGGCGTGCGTGCCGTCCTGGGCGAAGGCTTGGTACAGATCGCGTGCTCGCTGGGCAATCGGGCCGTGGGGGTAGTGCCTATCATCGATGCGATGCACTGGAAGCACCTTGCCGAAGTTGCCGGTGCTGAACACCTCGTCGGCTTCGAGTACGTCATTCCACCGCAAGCGCTGTTCGATAACCTCGATGCCTGCCTCGCGTAGCAGGCCGATCACGCGTGCTCGCGTGATCCCCGCGAGGAAACTGCCGTCCGGCACCGGCGTGTAGACCGCGGAACCGCGCGCGATCATCACATTGCAGGTTGAGAACTCCACGACATCGCCGTCGGCGTTGCACAGCAGTGCATTGTCGAAGCCGCGCTCGCGCGCGTAGTGCAGCGCTTGCTGGGTCAACGGATAGAGGCAACTGGCCTTGGCCAGCGTCGGCGCCATGTCTGGGCACGGGCGGCGGAACGGCGCGGAGCAGGCGCTGAAGCCAGCGTGCGGCATGGGCGCACGATGGATCACGATGGCGCACTCTGTGGTGTCCGGGTCGGGTACGATGAAACCGCCGCGCGCGAAGAACATCGGCCGGATGTACAGCTCGGAACCCGGCTCGAACAACGCCACGCCTTCGCGGCAGATGGCGCTCAGCCGCGCCGCGTCCAGCGAGGGCTGCATAAGCATGTACGTGGCCGAACGCAGCAGCCGCTCGCAATGCTTGTCCAGATCGGGCACCACGCTCTCGTAAGCCCGTGCGCCGTCGAACACGCTGTTGCCCATCCAGAAGCTGTTGTCGCTCAATCCGAGGATTGAGCGATGCTTGGTCGACCATTCGCCGTTGTGCCAGTACACCGAATCCATGCCGCATCTCCATGCCGTTTGATGCCTTCCCGCTGCGGGCACAGTCACCCGCCACGCTGCTGCCCGGACGCGCCTCAGATCGCGGCGCGGAAGAAGAACGTGGTGCGCTTCCGGATCAGTCCATCCTGCAGTTCGTAGGCGTCGGCAAAGCGCTCGGCCAGCACATCACCGTTTTTCGCGCAGCCGTTGAACTGCCCCCAGCAGATCGCCTGGCCCGTCGCGCGCAGGCCGCCTTCGAGCGAGTGCTTGCCTTCGGCAATGATGCGGGTCTGGCTGTAGAAATCGAGCAGAGCCTGCAACCCGGTAATGGGAGGATAACCGGGGCGCTCGTACACCACGTCCTCGTGGAAGAAGCGCGACAAGTCGCTCCACGAAGCGGAGTCGATCGCACCAAAAAGATCTTCGAACCAGGGGAATTGGGCGCTCATTGGGCAGTCTCCAGCCGGCGGCGGACGCTGAGCGGCCGCATGTCCGTCCAGACCTCGGCGATGTGCGCCAGACACTCTGCGCGCGTGTCTTCGAAGCCTTCCGCGCGCCAGCCCAGCGGTACTTCGCGGCCGACTGGCCAGATCGAGTACTGCAGTTCGTCGTTGATCACGACGAGATAGCGTTCTTCGTTTTCAGTCTGCATCGGTCACTCCTTCAACCACAAGGCTCAGTGTTGGTCGCAGGCCGCAGGCGCAGCGCGCCCCACGGCTTCGTTTCAAGGTAAGCGTGCATGCGCCGGTGCGGTGGCCTTCAGGGCACGGATGTGCTCGATCAGGTCACCCAGCGATTCCATTTCGAACAGCGCCAGTAACGGCAGATTCACTGCATGGTCTTCGCCGATCCGTGCACACAAGCGCATTGCCGTGAGCGAATCGCCGCCGATATCGAAAAAGTTGTCGCTTGGCGTCAGCTGCGACTGCCCCAGCAGGCTAGCAAGCTCGCGCATCAGCGACTGCGCCAGTGGGTCGTCGACCGTCCCCATAGACGCCGCCGGCGCACCGGTATCGTTCGACGCGGCGATGGCCTGCGCGGCCAGCAGGCGGCGATCGACCTTGCCGTTGATGGTAAGCGGCAAGACATCAAGGAAAACGATCTGCCGGGGCAGCATGTAGTCCGGCAGGAGGGTGCGCAGTTGCGCCAGCAAGTTCGCCTCGGACGACGCCGGTGCGCCGGAGCCGGGCACCCCGTAGGCATAGAGCAGCGATGTGCCGGCGGCGTTCTTCACGTGGATCACGCAGGCATCGTGCAGTCCCCCCGCGCGGCGCAGGCAGGTTTCGATCTCGCCCAGTTCGACCCGGAAGCCACGGATCTTCACCTGGGTATCGATTCGCCCGATGTAGTCCAGGCTGCCGTCGGGAGCTTGGCACACCAAGTCGCCCGTGCGGTACATGCGCGAGCCGTCGGTGGCGAAAGGATCGGGTACGAAGCACTCGGCGGTGAGCGCGGGGTTGCCCAGATAGCCTTGCGCCAGGCCGGTGCCGGCGAGGAAAAGCTCGCCTTCGGCACCGACCGGCAGAGCCACGCCGTGTGCGTCCAGCACATAGGCGGCGGTGCCGTGAATGGGCGCACCGATGGGTACGGCCGCCGCGGCCTGCGCTGCGCCGCTCATCGCATGGCAATGGGAGAAGGTGGTGACCTCGGTGGGTCCGTAGCCGTTCACCAGCACGTGTCCACCGCTGGCGAGGAATTGCGAGGCCGACTGCGGTGACATGACATCGCCGCCGGCCAGCAGAACGCGTACGCTCGCCAGGCGCTGCAGCATGTCGCGGCCGAGCGCATTGAACACGCCGGTGCTGAGCAGCAACACGCTGACTGCTTGCGCTTCCACCAGCTCGACGATGCCCTGGAGGGAAATGGACGGCGGCGCGACGACGAGGCATGCGCCGGTGAGCAGGGCGCCCCATATCTCGAACGTGGAGCCATCGAAAGCGATCGACATGCCGTGGTAGACCACATCGTCTGGAACAAAGCCGCAATAGGCAGCGCCTGCGATCAAGTCCACGATCGCGCGGTGCGTCACGCATACGCCCTTGGCTTCGTTCGTCGAACCGGAGGTGTGGATGACATAGGCCAGTTCGAGCGGGTGAATGTCCAGCGGTGGCACAGCCCGTGCCGGCGCGTTCGTGGCAAGGTCGACCGCGACTGTTGCGCCCCCGAACCATGGCGGCGAAGGCTGCCCGTGCGCGACGACCAGCGTGCCGATGGCGGCGGAGCGCGCTTGGCTGGCCAGGCGCTCGTCCGGCGCTGCAGGGTCGAAGGGTACATACATGGCGCCGAGCATGAGGATCGCCAGCATGGCGACGACGGCGTCGGCCGAGCGATCCATGCAAATGCCTACGCCTTGTCCGCGTACCACGCCGTTGGCATGCAGCGCGGCGGCGACGCTGTTCGCGATGTCGTCCAGCTCCGCGTAGCTCCACGTGCGTTCGCCGTCGACCAGCGCGCGCCGATTGGGATAAACGCGCACCACCTGAGCGAAAGCCTGCGTTACCGACGACGCCATGGGAAAGGGCGTGAAGCCATTGCGGGCCACGCTTGGAAAGCCGCTGCCGGCGGTGCCGTGTGCACGTTGCATCGGGTTAGTCATGCAAGCTCCATGCTCAAAGCTCACGCGCTCAGGGTGCGCGGTTCGGGGCAGGCCAGGTCCGCGGCGAGCGCTTCGGCGAGCTCCGCGGCGGCGTTTTCGAGAACATGTGCCCGCCGTCGAATGCGCGGCTTTCGAAAAGCGCGTCGGTCTCTTCGTACCATGCCCGATATTTGTCACCCACGCTGGTGTCGGCGCGGCCGTAGTAGGCGCGAATGGGCACGCCGCGCAACGGCTGTGCACGCGCGGCGTAGGTCTCGAACAGCGTCAGGTCGGCGCGCATCGACGGTGCCGCAAACGCGATCAACTCCGGCGATTCGAGAAGCTCGTTCGGAATGCCGCCGAGTTTGTGCAGGGCTTCGAACATCGCCTTGTCCTCCATGCGGTGCATCAGCTCGCCATGTTCGATGGTCCTTGGGCCGACGGCGGCGCAGGCGAACAAGGCCAGGGGTGCGCTCGCGCCGCTGGCTGCCAGTGCGTGGAGAACTTCCAACGCCACGAAGGCGCCGAGGCTGTAGCCCAGAAAAGCGAATGATCCGGACAGGTGCGGCTCGATCTCCGCCACCAGGTGCGCGGTCGCCTGAGGCCATCGATCGAGGCACGGCTCCGCGTGGCGGCGGCCGCGTCCCGGCAGTTCGACCGGGTGTACGTCGATGCGTCCGGCGAGCTGGCGGCCGAGTTGGCGAAACGCCCAGGCGCTGCCGCCAGCAAACGGAAAACAGAAAAGTTTGAGTGGCGCCCTCAACGTCGACTCCCCCAAGCAAGCATCGATCGTCGTTCCATCGCATTCGGCCATGGACGGCGATCCACTTAAGACAACTTCAGCAACATGCGCCAAGCAGCGTGGGCCATACCGGACCCGAACAGGGCTTCGCATCAAAGTCATTGGATGGCGGGCGCCGTACCGCGATCACCGGCTCGCGCGGGCGCACGCACACGGCGCCGCCTTTCGCGGTGGCACGGCGCCGCTGCTCGAGGTTGAAGAAAAGACGAACCGCCTTTCCGGCAGAGGGGATGGCCAAGGTCACGAAGCTGGCACGCCGATAAAGACCGGCGAAGATGAATTGTTCGATGCGCTCCGCTGCGAAGCCATCGACCGCTGCTTCTGCGCCCCCAGAGACTTCATCCATTATCTCTCCCTGCACAAGGCTCCGAAGAGCCGAGATCATCCGATTGAAAGATCACATGCTGCCATACATGGCCAAGTACACCATGCGTACTGCAGAACCCTTCCATCCTAGCTTCGCCTGCTCGGGCGTTGCAAGTGAAAGATCGACGCCGTTGCCTCCAAGCACGCAAGTTGTGATCACGTGCCCGATTTGCACGACGCGCGGCAGCCATCGTTGCAGGCAAGACGTTCGATCGTTTCGATGAGCCCCTAGCCGGAGTCGGCATCTTCGTCGCAGAGCGGAATGCGAGCGCCAGCGAAACCTCGCCTGTGTTTCCGAGCTTCCATATTTTCAGATGTGAACCCGTTCGATTTCCTCGCCTTGGCTCGCGCCGGGTTGGGAAAGGCAGCGGGCTTGGGCTTCCGTGTTGCCACCGCTCTCCAAACCGAGCGTGTAATCAGCGCCCGGCCATCACTTTCTTCAGTTGTGCCACCAGCGTCGCAACGGGAGCCTCGAGTCGTGGCGGCAACGGGCGATGGACAAGCCACGAGACCACGCTCACTTTGAAATCGCTCACCGAAAGCACCTTGAGCTGGTCGCGACAGGGGCTCTCTGCCAGCACGTCAGCCGGTACCAGGCCGATCCCCGCACCACGCGCCACCAGCGACAGCTGCAGGTCGGCACCGGATGCCTCGACCCCGACATTGAAGGGCAGCCCCTGTGACTCCAGTGCTCGACGCAGAGTGGAGCGCATGCCACAACCGTTCTGGCTGAGCACCCAGGGAACAGCGGCAAGATCCTTCAGGTTCACCCGCGTGCGCAGGTTCATGGAACGCGATGCCACGACCTTGATAGCCTGCCGCCCGAGCGCATGCGCCTGCATGCCCGCGGGTGGCGGCATGTTTTCCGGGAAGACGACGACGACCACATCGAGGTCGCCATCTTCCATACGCTGCGCCAGACTCGGCGACCATCCAGCGAGGATGCGCAGACGCAGCAACGGATAGCTTTCGCGCAGGCAGTCTATCGGCGTGGTCAGCGCCCGTTCGGCGATGAATGGCGGCATGCCCAACCGCAGCTCACCCGAAGGCTCCGTGTCCGGGCGGGTAAGCGTCATCAACTCCTCTTCGGCGTGCAGCAGCTGGCGGCTTTTCAGGTACACCTCGCGGCCGGCAGCGGTGGGCCGCAATGGTTTGGATTGTCGATCCAGCAGTTGCAGTCCAAGCATGGTTTCCAGACTTTGCACACGCCGCGTCACACCGGGCTGGGTGAGATGCAACGTGGCGGCTGCCTGCACGATCGACCCGGTGTCGACGACGGCAACAAAGGCGTGGAGATCTCGCGTGTTCATGAGCCCGGCCCCATCTATTGAATTAACAAAACGCATTATAACTATGCGCAATATTCAATTGTCGCATAGACATGACAAGTCTAGCATTGCCAAACTCTTCCCAAGCAAGCGCCTCCGCTCATGGAATCTATCCCCCACAGTTGTACCGGTAGGATGACGACAGACGGCGCCGCCGCCACGTTGACCGGGCCGTTGACCGCACTGTTCGCCTTCGCCGTTGGCGTGATCATCATCAATCTGACGGCGGTACAGCCACTGGCCGGCCCGATCCAGCGAGCCTTGCACTTGCCAGCCTCCCTGGCAGGTCTTGTCGCCATGTTGCCGCAGCTCGGCTACGCGCTGGGCATGATCTTCCTGGTGCCGCTTGCCGACCTGCTGGAGAACCGTCGCCTCACCGTGACAACGCTGGTCTGTTGTGCGTTGATGCTTGCGCTGGCGGCCGTGGCGTCTTCCGCGCCGTGGTTCCTGCTGGCGGCGTGCCTAGCCGGTGCCACGTCGTGCGCCATCCAGGTTCTAGTTCCGCTGGCGGCCGCCATGGCGCACCCGCAGCGACGCGGCAGTGCGGTGGGCAACGTGATGAGCGGCGTGATGCTGGGTGTTTTGCTGTCCAGGCCGCTGGCAAGTTTCTTCGCCGGCGCATTCGGCTGGCGCGCCTTCTATGGCCTGCTGGCACTGCTCGACGGGTCGCTGGCGCTGCTGCTCTGGCGCTGGTTGCCGCGGCGCAGGCCAGCAGGTGAAGAATCGTACCCCACCCTGATCGCCTCCCTGTGGACATTGTGGCGTCGCGAGTACGAGCTTCGCCGGTATGCGCTTTCGGCGGCGATCAACATGGCTGCCTTCAGTGCCTTCTGGACAGGCATTGGCCTGCGTCTCGTCCAGTCGCCATTCGGACTCGGCAGCAGCGGCATCGCGCTGTTCGCCCTGGCCGGCGTCACTGGCGCCATTGTGGCGCCGCTGGCGGGCAAGGCAGGCGATGCCGGTCACGCGGTCGCCGGTATGCCGTTGAGCCATCTGGTTGTGCTGGCCGGCAGCGTGCTGGCGGGCTGCGCCGGGGCGGGCTGGTGCGGCATGAGCATCGATGCCCACCCGCATCTGGCACTGGGCTTGCTCCTCCTCGCCGCGGTTCTGCTCGACGCCGGCGCCATCGCCGACCAGACGCTCGGGCGACGCGCCGTGAACATGCTCGATCCGGACAAGCGCAGCCGGCTCAATGGCCTGTTTGTCGGCGTGTTCTTTGTCGGTGGAAGCATGGGTGCCGTGGCGGTTGGCATTGTCTGGGCCTTCGCCGGATGGTCCGGCGTCTGCCTGCTCTGCATCCTTTGTTGCGTGCTGGCGTTCGCCGGGGATCTGCTGGCCCGAGGTAGCTCCCGACTCAGCGGAAGGGTCTTCTGAGCCGATGACCACACGGGCGATGCGCGGCGGCCGCGTGGACCGCTTGAGGGCGCCACGGATCAGGAGGAAAAGCGGAGACGCAGGAATATTCTCAATTCGGGAGAGAACTCCTGATAATGCGCTGTGGACGATCAACTAAAGCGGTGACCGTCCGCTTCACGCCGATGGCTGCCGATCGCACCCGCCTCTCGCCAGAAACACGTCGATCCAAGTGCGCCGCCGGACCGCAAGATTCACGATCCCGGGGTGGCCGTTTCTAATGCGTTCCAGTTGGCCGGATCGGGAGGACGCCCTTGCATCGCCCCGCGCGCATTGAGCAGCTCGTGATTAGGGACTGTTATCGTGGCTACAGGCGCAAACGGTGATGACTGAGCCTATGGCGAGCGTCGACTTTCGCTGGACATCGTGTGGCCACGACGACAGACGAAATAGTGGTGAGGGACGTCGCACTTCTGTGTGGTTACCTGCGACGACGATACCGACGCGCTCTAACCTCCTTCAGTGTTTATGCCAATCGAATTCAGCACATCGTCCGTGTCTTGCCCCAGCGACGGAGCGGCGAAGGGTGCAGGCCCCGGCGTACGGCCGAAATGGATGGACTGGGCGACGCCGCGGTAGCGGCCGACGACGGGGTGTTCGAAGTTGCCGATGATGCCCTGAGCCTGCACTTGCGGGTGGTCGAACATGTCCTCGATCGGGCGCGAGGCCGCACATGGTACTTCGTCGCCGAATTCGGCTTCCCATTCCATGGCACTGCGCGTGGCGAGTGCGTCGTGCAGTTTGGGCAGGATTTCCTCGAAATGCCGGGCGCGCTTGCGCACGCTGTCGTAGCGCGGGTCGACGGCGAGGGCGCCCAGGCCGGTCTTGGCGCACAGTGCCTGCCAGAAACGCGCGGTGTTGGCGGAGATGTAGATGTAGCCGTCGCGGGTGGGATGGATGCCGGTGACGCCGCCTGAACGCATATCGCGGCCGATGTCGAGCGACTCGCCTTCGGCCCAGATCATGCGTGCCGACTGCATGGTGAGCGCACTGCGCAGCAGCGACACGCCGACGAACTGGCCCACGCCGCTGCGCTCGCGTTCATACAGCGCTGACGACACGCCAGCCGCTAGCAGGGCTGCGGCGTAATAGTCCACCACCGAGCCGTAGATGATTTCGGGCGGGCCGCCACGCTTGCCCTGCAAGGTGCACATGCCGGTCATGGTCTGCAGCACCTGGTCGTAGCCGGCCTTGTCTTTCATCGGGCCGGTTTCGCCGTAGCCGGTGAGGGCGCAGTACACCAGCCGCGGATTGACCAGGTGGAGGTGTTCGTGGTCGATGCCCAGGCGTTTGGGTACGCCCGGGCGGAAGTTATGGACCAGTACATCGGCATTGCGCACCAGCTTGAGCAGGGCGGCGTGATCCCTTGGCTGCTTTAGGTCGAGCACGATGCCACGCTTGCTGCGGTTCACGCCGAGGAAGGCGCGGCTTTCGCTGGGCAGGGTGGACGGGTACTGGCGCAGGTTATCGCCGGCGGGTGGCTCTACCTTGATGACGTCGGCGCCCTGGTCGGCCAGCAGCGAGCAGGCGTAGGGGCCAGCGATGTAGGCGCTGAGGTCGAGTACACGCACCCCGGCCAGTGGGCCGCTGCGGCCATCGCGAAGGGGTGTTTCGGGGGGCAAGGTCGACATGCGCTCAACGTCCACGGAGATCCAGGTCCGATGCGGGGCTCACTTTGCGCCATGCGTCCGGGAAGAAACAGGCGTGGTTGATATGTTCTGGCAGCACATAATCTTGCGTGACGGCACCTTCGGAAAATGCGAACGCGATGTCACGGCGGCTCCGGCGCCAGCGGCAGCCAGGTGAGCCGCCACGCGCCATCCACGCGGCCACCGGTGGTGAAATACGGGGTGAACACCAGCGGTGCGCGATAGCCGGGGTCGAGCGCGATGCGCGGCAGGCCGTCGTCGGCATCCGGCAGGCGGGTGAGCCATGCGTCCTGTGGCACGTCGGGCAGGCGCACGGTCTCCTCGGTCTTGAAGCCGTCGATCAACCCGGTGGCATACGCCAGCGGCCCGCAGGTGATGCCGGCGTACTCGAAGCACAGCACCTGCTGTTTCACTTCGCTGCCATCGGGAGCCAACGACTCCTGCACGTTGCGGTTCAACGCACGATGCAGGACGGGCCGCATCGGCAGGTGCAGGCGCAGTCCCTCGCCGCCCCGCCAGGTGCGATCGATGACGGCGTAGTCGCCGGGCACCAGCGGCACGCCGGCGTCCTTGCCATCGATCGCGAGCGTGGCGCCGCTGGCCCAGCCGGGGATGCGCAGTTTGAGCACGAAGCTCGCGGGCGTGTCGGCATGGACGGCGAAATGGATGTCGCCAGCATATGGGTAGCGCGTACTCTGCACGATGCGCACATGGACGCCTTCGCTCGATGCAAAGTGCGCCTCGCCGGCGCCGTAGATCTGCACAGCGATGCTGCCGTCGTCGCCGCGCGTATACGCGACGCCGGGCAGTTCCTCCAGCGCGATGGCCCCGCTGGACTTGCAGCAGCGCCAGTACGTCGTGTGTACGCGACGGCCATTGGGGAACACGTAGTAGCACCAGTCCTCGCCATCGGGGGCCTGGGCGCCGAGCAGGTCGTTGTAGGCGCTGCGTTCGATCTCCTCGGCGTAGCGCGCCACGCCGGTGATCGCCAGCAGTTCGCGATTCAGCTGGATCCACGCCAGGGTGGAGCAGGTTTCCACATAGCCCTGCGGGCTGAACACGCCGGCGGGGTTGAACACCTCGCGCGAGCGATGTGCCACGCCGCCCCACGGGCCGCCGCCCAGACTGAGGTGGTGTTGGCGGATGCTCTGCCACACATGATCCACCGCTTCGCGACAGCGCCGGTCGCCGGTGGCCTTGTGCAGCTTGGCCACGCCCACCAGATTCCACGCCAGCTGGTAGGCCTTGCCGGTGCCGATCGCGGCTACGTCCACACCGGCCAGCGCACGGGTGAGCAGGGCCAGGTCGCGGTTGCGGTCGGCCTGGTCGAGAATGATGCGCGCCAGATCGAGAAAGCGCGTTTCACCGGTCGCGAAGTACAACTCCACCGCGGGATCCATCAGCACCGTGGCCGACATCCCGTGGTGGTTGCCCAGCTCGGTGATGTCGATGCCGCCGTCGGTGAGCGTGCGCAGGCACAGCTCGCCGATGCGGCTCGCGGCGTCCAGATAGCGCGGTGCAGGGAAGTGGCGATGGACTTCCAGCAGGCCGAGGATCAGGTATGCGTGCGTCCACACATCCCAGGTGCGCACGCTGGGTGCGCCATCCCAGCTGGCCGGCTTGGGTGGCTGTGGCTGCATGAAGCGGTGACCGACCGCATAGGTGCCGAGATAGCCGTCCGGCTCCTGCGTGGAAACGAGGTAGTCCGCCACGCGCAATACGTTCGCGCGCAAGGTCTGGTCGTCGCTGCGGGCGGCCGCCTTGGCGCTCGCATAAAGCCACTTGCCGGCGTGCTCGCCATACCAGTCGCCGGCGCGGTTGTGCTGGCGCAGCGCGGGGTCGAACAGCGCGATCGCGGGGCTGTGCTCGTCCACGATGAAGTGCGAGAGGCGGCCGCGCAGGTTGGCGTCGAGCGCTTCGCCGAGCAGGCCACCGAGGCAGACGTCCAGCGCAGCTGGAGGGGGTGGTGGCGTGCTCACGCCGCGTCTACCACACAGCGGAAGCCAACGCAGGCCGAGCGATCCTTGCACGGTGCCATCAGCAGGTACTTGCCGTGCTGGTCGAGACGGTGCGCCTGCGGGAAATACCAGTGCGAGGTCTGCGGCTGGTAGCTGCTGCCGCCGCGCAGGATCGCGGCGCGAGTGTGCTCGTCCACGAACTCGTCGGTCCACTGCCACACGTTGCCGACCAGGTCGAGCACGCCGAACGGGCTGGCGCCATCGGAGTGGGCCTCCACATCGTCCGGAGGCAGCACGCTGCGGCCACGGTTCGTGGCGGGGACGCGGGATTCGTCCCAGGTATCGCCCCACGGGTAAAGCCGGCCATCGCTGCCTTGCGCTGCGTATTGCCACTCCCATTCGTGCGGCAGGCGCTTGCCGGCCCAGCTGGCGTAGGCGCGTGCGTCTTCGATCGACACCCAGGTCACCGGCTTGTTGCCCCAGCCGGCGGGTGGCGCGCCATCGCGCCAGTGCTTGAGGAAATGGTGCGGGTCGGCGGGTTGCCAGCCGCTCTCGGCGAGAAAGACGCGGAACTGCGCATTGGTGACCGGCGTGCGATCGATGTAATACGCGGGCATCACCATGCGCCGCCGGTGGTGGCGACGCGGGCTGGGTTCCCAAGGGTATTGCACGTCGTTGCCTTCCCAGGTCTGGCCTTCGATCTCGATCCCACCCACCACGAAGTCGAACTCGCCGGCGGGGATGGCCAGCATGCCCGGCGGCGGCGCGGCCACGCGCGGCGTGGATGTGCTGGCCACCAGTTGCTGCGGCAGCGCCTGCCACTGGCTGGACAGCGATTGCAGCGGCGTGGCGGCGTATCCGAGCATGCGGACGAGGAAATCATCGAGACCATCAGGCAACTCACCCGGAACCACCGCCACTACCGCGCCGAAGCCGCGGCCTTCCATCGGAAACGACAGCACTGCATGGTCATCCTGCACGCGCGCTTCCAGCGGCTGCCCACGCCACGCGTCGTAGTACTGCGTACCCTCGCGGTGCGTGACGGCGATCTGCTCGCCGTCCACCGCGTACTCGTTGCGATTGACCAGATTCCACACGGTGACCTGCACGGAGGGGAAGCGGCTGGCGAAGACGCCAGCCTGCAGGGTGCGTGCATACGGTCGCCAGTCCAGGCTGACCATCGCCGCGGCGAACCGGCGTTCGATCGCCATGATGCGGCGCAGGGTTTCGGCGTCGCGCGGGGTGAACTGGTTCCAGATACCCCAGATGTTTTCCCACGCGTTGTAGCCGATGCCGTTGAAGAAGATGTATTGCAGGTCGTGGTTGCGGTCGCGGCCCCAGCGGTTTTCGTAGTTGATCATGTGGCGGGGTTCCAGCCACTTGAACTTGGCCACCGGCGGAATGACTTCGTTGGGCGCCTTCTTGCCCCAGCTCTGCACGTTCCAGTTGAGCTGTTCCTCGGCGCTGATGGTGGACTCCGGCTGCACCACCACCGGGTGGCCCAGCGCATCGCAGGCGTCGAAGAACGCGCGCGGCACGCCGTTGTAGGTATCGCCGTTGATGCCGTCGGCGCCGACCGCGGCCACCAGTTGCGCCATGCTCTGCCAGTCGTTGTTTTCCGGCTCGCGCGTGCCGTGGTCCCACGGCATGGTAGGCAGGAACACGCGCACGCCGCGCCGGTGGAAGTCGGCTACCGCGCCGCGCAGGCCGTCGAGGCCGCCAGGCAAGTCGTGGGCCAGGTCGGTCTTGTTGCGGTCGTCGATGCCGATGTTCGGATATACGAACCAGATCAGCACGCTGTCGATGCCGCCGAAGCGCGCCTCAAGGTCGTCGAGGTAGCGGTCCACGGTGTAGCGGCCACTGACCGGATCGTGGAAGTAGCGGTCTTCCACCATCATCTGCGCATGCACGAAGTTGCGCTGCGCCCATTGCAGCTCGGGGCGACGGTAGTTGGCGTCGTCGTAGCCGATGCGGGTGAGGTGTTCGCGGCGCCAGTCGGTGAGTTCGGCGACCCAGTCGTCGACCGTACCGTCGACGTCCATCTTCCAGTGGCCGATCTCGGCGAACGGCCAGCCCGGTGCCTTGCCCGGCAGCGGCAGGTAACGGCCGGTGGTGACGTGCGAGAACTTGTACTCGGTGCGCGCTGGATGCGGGGTTTCGGGCTTGTCTGAATGCGTGGTCATGCGCGTGCGTCGTGCTCCAGGGACGATGTGGCTGCGGCAAGGCCGCAGAAGGCGGCGAGCGTATCGCGGTCGGTGACCGGTATGCCGTGGCGTAACAGGTGTTCGACCGCATCATGCGCGGGCACGCCGGCTTGTGCACCCAGTCGGGTGCAGGCCAGCGCGGAGGCCGCTGCCGCGCGGCGCAAGGCCGGGCCGAAGGGCAGGCCCTGGCTGAGCGCGGCCACCAGTGTGCCGCAAAATGTATCGCCGGCGCCGGTGGTGTCCACGGCCTTGATCGCAAAGGCGGGCTGCAGCAGGTGCGCGCCGTCTACCCGCGCACAGCTGCCGCGCGCGCCCAGGGTCACCACCAGCGCCGGCGTATCGATCGCGGCCATGCCGGCGGCGATGTTGCCGCTGACGCCGCTGAGCGCGGCCAGTTCGCCCTCGTTGACGATCAGCAGGTCCACGCCATCCAGCAGCTCTTGCGGCAGTGCCTGTGCCGGGGCGGCGTTCAGGGCCACGCGCACCCCGGCCGCACGCGCGGCCTGCGCCCAGGCATGGACGCTGGCCACTGGGGTTTCCAGTTGCAGCAGCAGCCAGGCCATGCCGTCCAGCGGCGGCAGGTGTTCCGGTGCCAGCAGGCTGTTGGCTCCGGGTGCCACGGTGATCGCGTTCTCGGCCTGGTCGGACAGGCAGACGAAGGCCACGCCGGTGGGCGCGTGGAGCATGCGTACCAGCGTCAGCGTCACGCCGGCATCGCGCAGTGAAGTCTCGATGGTTGCTGCGAACGCATCGTCGCCCAAGGCCAGCAGCATGTGCGTGGATGCTCCGCCGGCGCGCGCGCAGGCCACCGCCTGGTTCGCGCCTTTGCCGCCGGGCAGGGTGGTGAACCCTTGGCCCAGCGCGGTCTCGCCGGGCGCTGGCACATGTGCGGCGCGCACCACGAAATCGAGGTTGGCGGAACCGGCCACCAGCACCTGGCCGGCTTGGGTGCGCGTCACGGCAACGCCTGGTCGACGAGGTTGTAGAAGTTGCGGCTGATGTGCGGCAGGTCCTCGCCGCCATCGTCGCGCGGCAGGTGCTGCAGCATCAGGATCGCCACCAGGTGTTCGCGCGGGTCGATGGTGTAGTAGGTGGACGCGGCGCCACTCCAGCCATACTGGCCGTTGGAGCCGAGGTGTCCGAGCCGCGCGGCATCGATCACCACGTAGCCGCCGATGCCGAAACCTTCGGCATCGCTGAACTGGTTCACCGGCGGGTCGAGCATGGTGAGGTGGTTCCGCATCATCGAGTCCACCGTCTTGCGCGCCAGCAGCCGCTGCCCGTCCAGGCTGCCGCCATCGAGCAGCATCTGGGCGAAGCGCGCGAAGTCGCCCGCGGTGGAATACAGGCCGCCGGCGCCGCTGTCGTAGGCGTTGAGCGGCGCGCCGGGGTGTACCGCGCTGGGTCCATCATCCAGCACCAGCCTGCCGTCGTCGCCCATGCGGGTGATGTCGACCACGCGCCCGCGTTGCGCCACCGGCACGCTGAAGCCGGTGTCGTGCATCTGCAGCGGGTCGAAGATGCGCTGCTGCAGGAATTGCCGGAAAGATTGGCCTGAGACCACCTCGATCACCCGCGCCATCAGTTCCAGGGAGGCGCCGTCGTAGCCGAAGCGGGTGCCGGGATCGGCGGCCAGCGGTACGTTGCTCATGCGTTCGGCGAAGCCGCGCAAGTCGCGGGCACCATGCGGGTCGATGCGCTCCATCAGCTTCACCACCTGTTCGTCGCCCTTCAGTCCCGCCGGGTAGCCCGCGGTATGGGTGAGCAGCGCATGCAGCGTGATCGGCTTGTCCGCCGCTCGCAGCTTCGGTGCGTCGGCCGTGCCGCCTACCATCACCTGCGGCGCGTCGAAGCCGGGCAGGTAGCGCGAGAGCGGATCGTCCAGGGTGATGCGGCCTTCTTCCACCAGCATCATCACCGCTACCGAAGTCACCGTCTTGGTCATCGAGTAGATGCGGAAGATGTCGTTCCGGCGCATCGACTGGCTACGCGCAAGGTTGCGATAGCCGTAGGCGCGCCAATCGACGACCTTGCCATCGCGCGCCACCAGCGACACCGCACCGAGGTAGCCGTCGGCGGTGGTGGCCTGCTGCAGGTAGTCGTGCAGTCGATGCAACCGTGTGTCCGAAACGCCTTGCGGCTCGGCGGTGTGCCTAGGTTGCGTGGCAGCGGCGCAAGGCAGCGCCGCGCAGATCAACAACACCAGCACCCGGCGCCAGCGTGCGACCCAGGGGACGCTGGTGTTGCACCCATAAATCATTGTCATAGCGTCTCCTGGCCGCGGCGCCCATGAGGGGAGGGGGACGCCGCGGCCTGCCTGAATCAGAACTTGATCTGATAGGTCACCGAGATCATGCGACCGCGACCGGCCCAGTAGTTCTGATAACCGGCCAGCTGCGACCAGCTGAGCACGTACTGCTTGTTGAGCAGGTTCTCCACGCCCAGCGAGATCTTGCCGTAGCGCTGCAGGTCGTAGTTCACACCCAGGTCCCACAGGGTGTAGCCATGAGTGGTTTCGTTGTAGCTGTATGCCTTGTCGTCGAATGCACGCACGTCGCTGCCGGAGATGTGACGACCGAACAGCGAGGTGAAGCCCAGGGTGGTGTCGGCGTTGGGCAGGAAATTCCAGGTGAGCGCGCCGGAGAGCTTGTCCGGGTTGATGTCGAGCACGCCCAGCGGCTTGTTCAACCCACCCGCCGGGTAGCGACCGGCGGCATCGGCCGACCAGAACGAGGTCTTGCCCGTGATGTGCGAATACAGGCCGGTGACCTTCCAGGTATCGGTAAAGCGCCACTCGCCAGTGACCTCGGTGCCCTCAATGCGTACCGGCGCGCGGGAGAGGATGAAGTCGTTGGTGTCCGGGTTGATCGCCAGTGAGGCGCCGAACGGCGACTTGGAGATGTAATGCGTGGCACCGAACGAGGCCTGCTGGCCGCGCCAGTTGAAGCCGATCTCGTCGTTTTTGTAGATGATCGCACCGAGGTCGCTGATACGGTCCACCGACTGGCCCGGCACGTTGATGTTGCGCAGCGGGATGCCGATGTTGGGCAGGGTGAAGCCCTGGCTGTACGACGCATACACCGACCATTCGCTGCCGATGCGCCAGATCGCGCCCAGGTTCTTCAGGTTCTCGGTATATTTCACGCCGCCGCCCTGCACGAACACCCGATTGTTGTAGTAGGTGCTGGTGTAACTGTCGACGGTGAGTTTGTCGTCCTCGCGGCGGTATCCGCCGCTGATGGTCAGCGGGCCGACATCCCACGAAAGTTGCGCATACGGCGCGGTGCTCTTGTAGTTCATCGGCGGCACCCACAGGCGGTTGGTCAGAGCCAGGCGCTGCTGGGCCTGGTCCTTGCCGAAGTCGATGCCGGTGTGCAGTTCGAGCCCGTCCACATTGAACAGCTCCGAACGCGTCCACGAAGTGCGGATCCCCTTTTTGTGCGAATCGATTTCCGATTGTTCGTACAAGGTACCCAGCGGGGCGAACAGTGGATCCTGCTTGGCCGGATCCAGCTCGGGCAGGTAGCGCATGGCCTGGTCGGCCTTGTATACGTTGATGTCGAGCGAGCCGTCAAAAAAGTTGCTGTGACTGTACTCGAGACTGTACTGCTTGAAGTCGTTGAAGGCGTCGCGCGAGCCGTTGATGTGGCCTTTCTCGGATGTGTTGGTGCGCGGCACGTCGCAGGGTGGGTCATCCGTCGGGCCGCGGCAGCCGAGCACCTGGATGTAGTCGCCCTTGCCGGCAATCTTGAAGCGGCTGTAGGTCGCCTGCAGTCGCTGCGTCCCACCTTCGCCGAAGTTGAAGCCACCTTTCAGGAACAGGTTCTTCGAGGTGGAGTCGGCCAGTGAACCGCTGGTGTTGAGACCTATGCGTCGTCCATTGCCGTCGTAGCTGATGCCGCGATCGATGTACGAGGCGGAAGCGAGCAGGTCGAAGGCACCCTTTTTGTGGGTAAAGGTGAGGCCGGTTTTCCAGCCCTCGCTGCCCTCATGACCCTGTGTCTGGTAACGCGTGGTGAAGGTGGTCTCGTTACCGTCTTCAGTGGGCGTCCTGGAGATGTAGTTGATGATGCCGCCGGCGGCGCCAATGCCTTCGGAGGCCGACGGCCCGTTGATCACCTCGATGCGGCCAATGATACCCATGTCGGTGAATGTGCCGTTGCGCGTACCCTCGCGCAGCGGCGAACCCTGCGGGATGCCGTCGAACAGGCGCAGCGGGATGCGTCCGCGCAGGGTCTCGCCGGTATTGCTCATGGCCTGGGATGATTCCGCGTATCCCGGCACAGTGCGTGCGAGCACGGCGGTCGCGTCCTCGGTGACCAGCAGGGTATGCGCGATCTCGGCCTTGGAGACTACCGTGATCGCGCCGGGAATCTCGTCGACGGCCTTGGGGCTGCGCGTGCCGGTGACAATGACCTGCCCCAGGTTGGTGGCTTTTTTCTTCGCCGCTTCCTGGGCCTTTGCGTCCTTCGCCGTGGTCGTGTCGGTGGTGGTCGGGGCGTTGTCCTGCGCGCGTGCACTGCTTGCGATGAACGAGACCAGCAGGATGCTGCTGATCGCGGCGGAAAGTGGCTTGATCATGTTGTGTCTCTGGTGGTGTGCTGGTGTCCGCGGATCGGCGCATTCGCCCATCCGACCCCTGTTCTCGTCACGCGCTATGGCCGACGTGTTGCATCTTTCATGGGTGCTGCCCTCTCCCGGTGTCTGCAGCAGCCTGTGCTGATTTTGGAGCGAGCCTATGCGCTTCGCGGCAGCGGTAGAACCGCCGCGGACTATGTTCAGAGACTAGTTTTTGTTGCTTACGGAGCCGTCAAAACGTGGCGCGGCGCACAAATTTCCGCGGTACGCGAAGCGGCCTCGAAGCGAGGAGCGAAGACCGCGAGCGCTGTACGCAGGATCGCCGAAACGGTTAGCGGGCCCATGCCTGCATGGTCTTGCGGCTTTCTTCGAGCAAGGCGGTGACCAGCCGTACCCGCACACTCGAGCGTGACCACACGATGCCGATGCGTCGCGGCACTGCGGCATCGGGCAGGGGAATGCGGGCCAGCTGCAGGCCCTCGGGCCACGGGTGTGCCCAATCCGGTACCAGCGAAACACCCAGGCCGCGGTCGACCATGACGGCAATCGCGTTGAGCGCGTTCAACTCGAAACGCTCGCGCGGCACGATGCCCTTGGCGCGCAGGTACTCCTCGGCCTGACGTCCACCCCATTGGTTGCGGTCGTAGCGGATCAGCGGTTCGCTCGCCAGCAGTTCGTGCGGGTCGCGGCCGGCCATGGCCTGCGGTGCCAGCACGATCAGCGGCTCTTCGCGCAGCAGCTGCCACTGGCAGGTCTTGGGCAGGGGGAACGGCGCCTCAAGCACTACCGCCGCATCAAGATCGCGGGCCTCCACCGAGCGATACAGCTCGGCCGAATAGCCGGGCTTGATGAATACGTTGATCTGCGGAAACGTCTCCACCATGCGCGCCAGCACATCCGGCAGGATGCCGGCCAGGCCGGTGGGGCAGGCGCCCAGGCGCAACTCGCCCGATACCCCGCTTTCGTTGGCCAGGCTGCGCAGGTCACCCACGTGGCGCAACAGTTCGCGTGCCCGCTGCAGGATGCGCGAGCCTTCCTCGGTGACGCTGACGGTACGGCCGACGCGGGCGATCAGGGTGGCGCCGATCTCGCGTTCAAGCGTCCGCACCTGCTGCGCCACGGCCGCTGGCGTGATGTTCAGCACGCGCGCGGCGGCGGCCATCGAACCCTGGTCGACGATTGTGATGAAGGTATGCAGGAACTGGGTTTCCACGGCGACTCGCAGGATTGGGGTGAGGGATGGCTCCTGCCCGGTTCGGTGCTCCATTGTTCATTGCGACCATACCTTCACTCGTCGCTGAAGAGAACGCGTCGGAGCAGGCGACTTCGCATCTACCCGGCATCGCCCGGGCCAGCTCATTCGTCGCCGTCGGCATAGACGGTGAGCCCGCGCAGTGAACGCGTCGGCGCCGGGAAGCACAGGCTCGCCAGGTAACCGATCACGATGCACAGCAGGATCGAGATGCCCAGGTAGAAGTACGGGTGCACCAGCTTGAACGACCACGCCAGCACGGTCAGGCAGATGCTGCTGCCGATGCCGATCGCGACGCCGGGCGCGTTGGCCCGGCGGGTGAACATGCCCAGGGTGTAGGCGCCGGCGAAGCCGCCGCCAAGCAGGCCGGCCAGCTCGATCGATACATCAAACAGCGAATGGATGTCATAGCGCGACAGCAGGATTGCCAGGCCGATCGCCAGCAGCCCCACCAGCACGCCGGAGACTTCAGCGAACAGCACGCTGCGCTTGGGCGTGGGATGCCTGGCCAGTTTCTCGTAGAAGTCCACCGAGGCCAGGGTTGATACGCTGTTGATGATACTGGCCAGGGTGGACATGGCCGCGGCAAAGATGCCCGCGATGATCAGCCCGGTAATGCCCATCGGCAGCTCGGCGGCGATGAACAGCGGGAAGGTGGCATCGATCGGCAGGGTAGGGTTCATCCGCTCCGGGTGCGACTTGTAATAGACGAACAGCGCCGTACCGATCAGGTAGAACACGAAGCCGCCGGGTACCATCACCGCGGCGAAGGTCCACACCGAACGGCCGGCCTCCTTGTCCGAGCGCGTCGACAAAATGCGCTGCATCAGCACCTGGTCCTTGGGAAACGTCAGCACCACGTCGAACAGCACCAGGAACAGGAAGCCCCACACGGTCGCCTTGGTCAGATCGAAGTGGAAGTCCAGCAGATGCATCTTGTGGTCGGCCATGGCCGTGTGCAGAAACGCGGGCACGCCACCGTGGATGTGGTGGATGATGAAGCCGATCGCGAACAGCGCGCCGCCAAACATCACCACCACTTGCACCACGTCGGTCCAGATCACCGCCTTCATGCCGCCCATCGTGGTGTAGAGGATGGTGAAGCCACCCATGATCATGATGCTCCAGACCACGTCGATACCGGTGATGGTGGCGATCGCCAGCGAGGGGAGGAACAGGATGATGCTCATGCGGCTGCCGATCTGCATGACGATGCACAGGCCGCTGGCGAGCATGCGGATGGCCGGATGGAAGCGCGTTTCCAGGTACGAGAACACCGACATCAGGTCCAGCCGACGCAGCAGTGGCACCACCCAGACCGCCACGAACATAAGGCCGAGGATCGCGATCAGGTTGTTGGTGAGGTACTGCCAGTTGGTCTCGAAAGCCTTGGCCGGAATTGCGATGAAGCTGATCGAGCTGGTGTTGGTGGCGTACAGGCTGATGCCCGCGGCCCAAAACGGAATGCTGCGGCCGCCGACGAAGAACCCCGCGGTGGAGCCGCGCTTTTCGCGCAGGTAGAAGTACAGGCCGATGCCGACCATCGCCACCAGGTAGACCAGGATCACCGCCCAGTCCAGCCACTTCAGCAGCAGTCTGGTGGACTGCACGCGGGCATAGCCGAAGTCGACGCCGCGGCCGCCGCGGGTGGCCGCCGCCCAGAAACTGCCGCCCGGCCAGGTGCCGCTGGCGGCGATTCCGGCGGGCGCATCGCCGGGCAGGGCTGCCCAGCTGCCGGTGATGGTCTGGAACGTCATGAAGCGCGTGCCGGCCTGCTCCGCCGGCTGCATCAGGTACAGCACGTTGGCCTGGCCCAGCGCGTGGCCGTAGCCCTTGATCACGTGGCCCGGCACGGGTCCGCGCGAGGTCCAGCCGCTGTCGGCGGACCAGCGCAGGAGTTGCTCGCTCTGCGGGCCCGGTACCGTGACGAACAGTGCGCCGTCCTGCGCCACGATGGTGCTGGCTGCCCGGCCGCCCGGCCATGTCGGCAGGCGCGACCAGTTCGGCTGCTCATCGCCTGGCTGCAGTCGGAACACCCTTGGCGCGCCGTCGCTGTCCGCGCCGGCGACGAAAAGCGTATCCGCCGATGCGCTGCCGCTGGCGCCGGCAAGGGGCTGGGGCAGGTCGGGCAATGCGGTCAGATGCAGGCCGCGGGTGTCGAGGCTTATCCGGCCCAGGCCGATGCTGGCCTGGCCGCCGTTGCGCGCGACGAGCAGCCATGCGCGGCCGCCGTCCTCGATGAGGCCCCGCGCATCGATGCCGTTGGCCGCGGGCCACGCCAGCGGCTGCCAGGTCGTGTGCGCATCGTCCAGGCGCCACGCCGCACCGTCGGCCAGTGCCAGCGGCTGCCCGTCGACCACCGCCACGCCGAGCAACGGCCGGGTCGTGTCCAGCGTGGGCAGTGCCGCGCGCTTGATCGGTGCCAGGCTCTGCGCCTGCAGGCACCACGACGACGCAAGCAGCAGCATGCAAAGCAGCGGGCGCAGCAGCGCCGGCATGGGCCTGGCAAACCATCGGTGGAAAGGACAAGCGCGCCCCGGGCCGCGCATCATGCCGCGCGACCTGTCGCCGCCAGCAGCGCCTTGGCGCGTTTGAGGAAGGGCAGGTCCACCATCCTGCCGTCGACCACGAACACGCCCTGGGCCAGGTTGGCTGCCGCCAGCGAGGCATCCACGATGCGTTGTGCGGTCATCAGTTCGGCCTCGGTCGGCGCGAAAATCCGGTTGGCGAGGGCCACCTGGCGGGGGTGCACGCAGGTCTTGCCGACGAAGCCGAGCTGCCGTGCCATCTGAGCCTCGGCAAGATAGCCGTCTTCGTCGTCGAGCGCCGCAAACGCGCCATCCATCGCGAGAACGCCGGCCTGGGCCGCCGCCATGCGCAGGTCGAACATCGCCGCGTGCACGTTGCGCAGGTCGCTGCGATCGATACCGTGCGTTTCGAACAGGTCACCCAGGCCAAGCTGCAAGGCCGCGACGCGTGGGTGAGTAGTGGCTATGCGCGCGGCGTCGGCCAGCGCCTGCGGCGTTTCCACATTTACCAACAGCCCAATCGGCCGCGTGAGCGCCTTTGCGCGCTCGGTCTTCTCGATCATGACGATGGCTGCGAGTAGGTCCGCGGGCGATTCGATCTTGGGGAGGTTGATCAGGTCGACGTGTGGTCCCACGACCGCCGCGAGGTCGGCGCCGAAGTGCGATGACGCTGGCGAATTAGTGCGTACGATGATGATCTTGTCAGTATGTGCGACCTCCTCGCTCCCGAGAAATGCGGACAGCACCGCGCGGGCCTGCGCCTTGCGCTCCTCGGCGACCGCGTCTTCCAAGTCGAACGACAGGGCATCTGCGTCCCCGGCCAGCGCCTTGGCAAACAGCTCCGGCCGCGCGCCAGGCACGAACAACTTGCTACGCATGAGCTTGCCCGCCAGTCTGCACCCTGATCATGCTGCGCAGTGTGCAAGAACGCACGCAGTGAATCGAGCCGGTCAGGCATGTTCAAAAGATAGATTTTGTTGTGACCGGAACCTGCGACACACCGTTCTTCCGGATCAAGTGTTCAGGCTTCTTGTAGTTCGCCAACCACCTGCCGAGCAGCTCGTCGAATACCTGGTGCTTGCGTGCGTTCGTAGTATCTCCGAGTCAGAGACTGCCTGTGGCCCGCTCGCACAAAATCCAGGACACGTCCATCAGGGCCGGTTATCGGGGGTAGAGGACCTTTTCGAATGCACTACCGGTGCCGTACAAGGCGTGGAATTGTGTTTCCACGTAACCAACGTTTTGCAATGCAAGTTGCAATTTGTGTGGGGGCATTCCTATCATCGACCTGTCCGCGTAACGTTCAGACGTGGCGCATCATTCCTGTACTTCCGGCCGAGACCGGTACTGACGCTCTGGAGGCTGCATGGGCATTCGATGGCTATCGGTGTTGATCCTGGCGCTCGCCGGCATCACGGTAGCGGTTGCGACAGGCGGCACGTCCAAGGGCGGGCGCTTCGTGCTGATCAGCCATGCGGCCGATTCGGATGTGTGGTGGAACACCGTCAAGAACGCGATCAGGCAGGCCGGCGACGACTACGGCGTACAGGTGGATTACCGCAATCCGCCCGACGGGGATCTGGCAGGCATGGCGCGGCTTCTGGAGCAGGCGGCCGCCCGCAACTACGATGGCGTGGCTTTCGACATCGCCGACTACGACGTACTGTCCAAGCCCGCCGCCCGCATCACCGCCAAGGGCATTCCTGTCGTCACGATCAACTCGGGCACCCCGCAGGAGAGCGCACGGCTGGGCGCGATCATGCACATCGGACAGCCGGAGTACGCAGCGGGCAAGGCAGCGGGCGAGCGCGCCAGGGCTGCCGGTATCAAATCGTTCGTCTGCGTCAACCACTACGCCACGAATGCCGCTTCGTTCCAGCGTTGCAAGGGATTTGCGGATGCCCTCGGGGTCGACGTGCGCCAATCGATGATCGATTCCGGCGTGGATCCCATCGTGGTGCAGAGCAAGGCAAGCGCCTACCTGCGCAACCATCCCGGCACCCAGGCCGTGCTGGCACTTGGTCCCAGTTCCGCCGAGCCCACCCTGCAGGCGCTGCGCAAGATGGGCCTCGCCGGGAAGATCTACTTCTGCACCTTCGACCTGTCGCCGGCCATCATCGCCGGCATCAGGAAGGGCGAAATCGAATTCGCGATCGACCAGCAGCCCTATCTGCAGGGCTACATGGCAATCGCCGCGCTGGTTATCGCGCACGAGAACCACACGCGCGACCCGGCCACAATCATCGCCAGGCTGAAGGCGAATCCGAAATTTCAGGAACGCCTGAGGACCTACGGATTGAAACCGGTCTATGGCGTGAACGGAGTCAGTACCGGCCCGTCCTACGTCACCAGGGACAACGTGGATCTGGTCGCAAAGTACGCCGGGCAATATCGCTGAGGCGGATACAGCGCCGCCGGGGCGCCCATCCGGCGCAGTGACATCGGAGACTTCATGAGCGTGACGACTTCGCAAACCGACATCACCGACAAGCCGGACCGGCATGTTGCGGGGGCGGACGAGCGCATCCGGCGTGTTCCGCCCTGGCGCGGCCTGCTCGGCCGTCCCGAATTCGGCTCCATCGCCGGCGCCGTTCTGGTGTTTGTGCTGTTCGGCATCTTCGCCGGCGACTCGGGCATGTTCAATCTCGATGGCGTGATGACCTGGGCCCAGGTCGCAGCCTACCTGGGCATCATCGCCGTGGGTGCCTGTGTGCTGATGATCGCGGGCGAGTTCGACCTTTCGATCGGCTCGATGATCGGCTTCGCCGGCATGATGGTGGCAGTGCCGGCGATGTTCCTGGGCTGGCCGGTCTGGGCATCGATACTGTTTGCGTTCGTCGGCTGCATGGCGCTGGGATGGCTCAACGGCTATCTGGTAGTGCGAACCCGGCTGCCAAGCTTTATCGTGACCCTGGCCTTCATGTTCATCCTGCGTGGCCTCACCCTGGTGTTGTCCACCTATTTCTCCAACAGCACCATCGTCAGCGGGGTAGGCGACCGGCTGGGCAGCGATCCCGTCGCGCACGTGCTGTTTCAGGGCAGCACGTTCCACCACCTGTTCGCATGGTTGGCCCATGCCGGCTTGATCGGCCGACTGCCGAGCGGCGAGCCGGTGGTCAACGGGATGCCCAAGGTGCTGCTCTGGTGGCTGGCGATGGCCGGCTGTGCCGGTTTCGTGCTGTCGCGCACGCGCTTCGGCAACTGGATCTTCATCGTCGGTGGCGACAACAACACGGCGAAGAATGCCGGCATTCCGGTGAGCCGGGTGAAGATCAGTCTGTTCGTGCTCACGTCGTTCTGCGCCTGCCTGTTTGGTGTGCTGCAGCTGGCCGACGTCGGTTCCGCGGCGGCCGACCGCGGTCTGCAAAAGGAGTTCGAGGCGATCATCGCGGCGGTGATCGGCGGCACGCTGCTCACCGGAGGTTACGGCTCGGTGCTCGGCGCCTGCTTCGGCGCGCTGATCTTCGGCGTGGTGCAGGTCGGCATCTCATACACCACCATCGACTCGGACTGGTACCGCGTGTTCCTCGGCGCCATGCTGCTGCTGGCGGTGCTGTTCAACCACTACATCCGCGCGCATGCCGGCACGGACAGGTGAGGGCGTCGCCATGACAAGCGGGGACAATTGCGATTACATCCTCCAGCTCGAGGGCATCAGCAAGTTCTTCGGCACGGTCATTTCGCTGCAGGACGTCACCTTGCGTCTGCGTCGGGGCGAGGTGCACTGCCTGCTCGGCGACAATGGCGCGGGGAAGTCCACCCTGATCAAGACGCTTGCCGGCGTACATCGCCCCGACCGCGGCCGTTATCTGATCGAGGGCCGGGAGGTGAACTTCCGCTCGCCGCGCGAGGCGCTGGACCGGGGCATCGCCACCGTCTACCAGGACCTCGCGCTGGTTCCGCTGATGAGCGTGGCGCGCAATTTCTTCGCCGGGCGCGAGCCGATGCGCAAGCTGTTCGGGGTGATCCCGGTGATGGACTTGGGGTACGCGGCTGACGTCTCCGTGCGGAAGCTCGCCGAGATGGGCATCCACGTGCGCTCGCCACACCAGCCGGTGGGCACCATGTCGGGCGGCGAGCGGCAATGCCTGGCGATCGCCCGCGCGATCCATTTCGGCGCCAGGGTGTTGATCCTCGACGAGCCGACCGCGGCGCTCGGCGTCAAGCAGAGCTGCAACGTGCTCAAGCTGATCCATACGGCGCGCGAGCGCGGCATCTCGGTGATCTTCATCACCCATAACGTGCACCACGCTTACCCGATCGGCGACAGCTTCACCTTGCTCAACCGCGGGCGGTCCATGGGCTCGTTCTCCAGAAACGAGATCAGCGAGAGGGAAGTGCTGGAAATGATGTCCGGCAGCGCGGAGATCCAGGACCTGGTCGCCGAACTGGAAGGTCGTGCCACTGCCTGAGCCCCGTACCACACCCTTTACCGATGCCTAAGTGGCCAGCGATGAACGAACGCAAGTACGACCTGATCTGCCTTGGCCGCCTCGCCGTGGATCTCTATGCCCGGCAACCCGGGGCACGGCTGGAAGATGCGACCAGCTTTGCGAAATACCTGGGCGGATCCTCGGCGAATGTGGCCTTCGGCACGGCGCGCCTGGGCCTTCGCAGCGCCATGCTGAGCCGGGTCGGCGACGACCACATGGGCCGTTTCCTCTGTGAAACGCTGCTTCATGAAGGCTGCGATGTCGGTCAGGTTCGTACGGACAGCCAACGCCTGACGGCCCTGGTGCTGCTGGGGATCAAGGATCGGGAGACCTTCCCGCTGATCTTCTATCGCGAGAATTGCGCGGACATGGCGCTCGACGTGGATGACATCGACGAGACGTTCATCGCGTCCAGCCGCGCACTTGCGATCACCGGCACCCATTTCTCCACGCCCGGCGTGCATGCAGCGAGCGACAAGGCGCTCGGCTTCGCGCGCAAGCATGGCGTGCGCACGGTACTGGATATCGACTACCGCCCGGTGCTCTGGGGCCTGACCGGTCGAGGTGAGGGCGAAACGCGCTTCGTTGCCGACGCTGGCGTCACCGCACACCTGCAGGCGATCCTGCCGCATTTCGACCTGATCGTCGGCACCGAGGAGGAGTTCCAGATCGCCGGCGGCAGCACCGACCTGATCGGCGCCCTGCGCGCCGTCCGTGCGGTCGCCGCAGGCACCTTGATCGTGAAGCGCGGCGCACTCGGCTGCAGCGTGATCGAGGCTGCCGTTCCGGCGGAGCTCGATCAGGCGCCCACCTACAGCGGCACCCGGGTGGACGTGCTCAACGTGCTGGGTGCCGGCGACGCCTTCATGGCCGGCTTCCTGTACGGCTGGCTGAGCGGCGAGGGTATCGAGCGCAGCTGCAGTTACGGCAATGCCTGCGGGGCCCTGGTGGTATCGCGGCACGGTTGCGCGCCCGCGATGCCGAGTCGCGCGGAGCTCGACTACTTCCTCGCCCACGGCGAGCGCCTGCGCCGGCCCGACGACGACAGGGAGCTGGCTCACCTGCATCGCGTGAGCGTGCCGCGCCGGACCTGGAACGACCTGCACATCTTCGCGTTTGATCATCGCAGCCAGTTCTACGAACTGGCATGGGAGTGCGGGGCGGACGAATCGCGCCTGTTCCGGCTCAAGCAACTGCTGGTCGAGGCCGTGGTCCGGACCGAGCAGGAGCTCGATCTGCGGCAACGCGTGGGCGTCCTGATCGACCAGCGTTACGGCCAGGATGCATTGAACGCGGCGACCGGGCGCGGCTGGTGGGTCGGCCGCCCGGTGGAAATGCCCGGCTCCAATCCCCTGGAGTTCGAGTATGGCCGCTCGCTCGGCAGCCAGCTCGAACACTGGCCGGCCGAGCACATCGTCAAATGTCTGGTGCCGTTCGATCCCGACGGCGCGCCGGAGACCCGGCTGGAACAGGAGACCCAGCTGCGCACGCTCTACGATGCCGTGCTGCAGAGCGGCCATGAGTTGCTGCTGGAGGTGATCCCGCCATCCAATCCGGACGCCGACGGTACACCGGGCGAGCGCATGTTGCGCGCCATGAAGCGCATCTACAACCTGGGCATCCGCCCGGAATGGTGGAAGCTGGCGCCTCTTCCCGCGCAAGACTGGGCCGCGATCGATGCACTGATCGCCGAACGTGACCCTTACTGTCGTGGAGTGGTGCTGCTCGGCCTCAATGCACCGTTCGCCGAGCTGGCCGAGGGCTTCTATGCCGCCGCACACAGCGCAAGCTGCCGTGGCTTTGCCGTCGGCCGAAGCCTGTTCCTTGAGCCGGCGCGCGCGTGGCTGCTTGGCGGAATCGACGATGCGACGCTGGTGACGCAGGCTGCGCGGCAGTTCGCCGAGCTCGCGGGGCTCTGGCGGCAGGCGCGCGAGGCGCACGCGCGGCAGGAAGGGGTGAAGGCATGAGCGCTACCGTGCGACTGACGATGGCCCAGGCACTGGTGCGTTACCTCGCCGCACAACAGGTCCGCGATGACGAAGACGGGGAGGTGATTCCCTTGTTCGCCGGGGTGTTCGCGATCTTCGGTCATGGCAACGTTGCCGGACTCGGCGAAGCGCTGTACCAGCAGCGCGACCGGCTTCCAACATATCGCGCGCACAACGAGCAGGCGATGGCCCATGCCGCCATCGCCTACGCCAAGGCGCACATGCGTCGACGCATGATGGCAGTGACCACCTCCATCGGTCCCGGCGCCACCAACCTGCTCACCGCCGCCGCCCTGGCGCACGTCAACCGCCTGCCTGTCTTGCTGTTGCCGGGCGACATCTTCATTTCGCGCACGCCGGATCCGGTGCTGCAGCAACTGGAGGATTTCGGCGACGGTACAGTGAGCGTGAACGACTGTTTCCGAACCGTATCGCGCTACTTCGACCGCATCGTGAGGCCGGAACAGCTGCTCAGCGCGCTGCCGCGTGCGATGCACGTGCTGACCGATCCCGCATCGTGTGGCCCGGTGACGCTCGCGCTGCCGCAGGATGTGCAGACCGAGGCCTGCGACTGGCCCGAGGATTTCTTTGCCGATCGCGTGCACGAATTCCGCCGTGTGCCGCCCGCCGCCGACGAGATCGCCGCAGCCGCGCAGGTCCTGCGTGACGCCAGGCGCCCGGTGCTGATCGTCGGTGGCGGCGCGTTGTATGCCAGGGCCGCCGGGGCCGTGCGCCACTTCGCCGAGGCGCACGACGTACCGGTCGCCGAGACCCAGGCCGGCAAGGGTCTGCTGGCATGGCATCACCCGCTGCAACTGGGGCCGGCCGGCGTCTGCGGCGCCACCGCCGCCAACGACCTGCTGGCCGACGCCGATGTCGTGCTGGCGGTCGGTACGCGCCTGCAGGACTTCACCACCGGCTCCAACGCGCTGTACCGCGCGGCGCGCGTCGTCACCCTCAACGTCAACGGCCACGACGCGCTCAAGGGTGGCGGCGGGCGAATCCTTGCCGATGCGCGGCTGGGCCTGGATGCCTTGTCCGCGGCACTCGGCTCGTGGCGCGCCGGGGACGCATGGCGCAATCGCGCCGAACACGCCGCGGTCGGGTGGCGCGCCATCGTGGATGCCATCACCGCCCGGCGCGAGCTGCCGGCGGGGACCTTGCCCTACGATGGCGAAATCATCGGAGCGGTGCAGCGCTCGAGCCGCGATTCCGCATGCACGGACATCGTGGTTGGCGCGGCAGGCACGCTGCCGGCGGAGCTGGAAAAGCTGTGGCGTACGGACACGCCGGGTGGCTACCACGTGGAGTACGGCTACTCCTGCATGGGCTACGAGATCGCCGGCGGGCTCGGGGTGAAGATGGCCAAGCCGGATCGCGAGGTGATCGTGATGCTCGGCGACGGCAGCTACCTGATGCTCAACGCCGAGATCGCCACGTCGGTGATGCTGGATCGCAAGCTCATCGTCGTGGTGCTGGACAACCGCGGCTACGGCTGCATCGACCGCCTGCAGCGGGCGTGCGGCGGTGCGTCGTTCAACAACATGCTGGACGACTGCCTGCACGGGCCCGGAGGCGTGCCGGCGATCGACTTCGCGGCCCATGCGCGCGCCATGGGTGCCGAAGCGGAGCACGTGCACGGCCTCGCCGAGCTCGAGCAGGCGCTGCTGCGCGCCCGGGCCGCTGCCCGTACCTATCTGATTGCCATCGACACCGATCACCGCCGGACGACCACGCAGGGAGGCTGCTGGTGGGACGTGGCGGTGCCCGAAGTGTCCGAGCGCGAGGACGTGCGCGAGGCACGTCGCAACTATGAAGCAGCCCGGCAGCGACAGCGGCCCGGCAGTACCGCAGGGAAGGGCCATGGCTGAGCCATTCGACGTGAAGATCGGTATCAACCCGATCAGCTGGAGCAATGACGATCTCCCCACCCTCGGCGGCGAGACCCCGCTGGCGACGGCGCTGGCCGAAGGCCGTGCCATCGGCTACCAGGGCTTCGAGCTGGGCAACAAGTTTCCGCGCGAGCCGGAGGCGCTGCGCCAGTTGATGGCCGGCTATGGCCTGGAGGTCGTCTCCGGCTGGTATTCAGGCCGCCTCGCCCGGCGCTCGGTGGCTGAGGAAATTGCCGCGGTCGGTCCGCACCTGCGTCTTCTCGCGGAGAACGGTTGCAGGGTGATGGTATATGGGGAAGTGGCCGATTCCATCCAGGGCGAGCCGGCGGTGGCGCTGTACAAGCGCCCACGCTTCCGAGATGACGATACCTTCCGGCGCTACGGCGAGCGGCTCACCGCGTTCGGCCGCTACCTGCTGGGGCATGGCGTGCGGCTGGCGTATCACCACCACATGGGTGCCTACGTGGAGAGCCCCGACGACATCGACCGCGTCATGGCGCATACCGGCGAGGACGTCGGGCTGCTGTTCGACACCGGTCACGCCTATTTCGGCGGCGGCGACCCGTCCGCCATCCTTCGCCGGCACATTCATCGCGTCTGTCACGTGCATTGCAAGGACGTGCGCCCGGCCATGGTGCGCCACGCATTCAATCGCCAATGGAGCTTTCTGGACGCGGTGTTGAACGGCGTGTTCACCGTGCCCGGCGATGGCGCCATCGACTTCGCCACGATCGTCGATGCCCTGCGTATGCACGGTTACCGTGGCTGGATGGTGGTCGAGGCCGAACAGGACCCGGCCGTGGCACCGAGTTACACCTGCGCCGACAAGGGTTACCGGACCCTGCGCGCACTGATCGACGGTTCGCCGCTGAAGGAGGTCGCATGAGCCTGTTGGTGAAGGGCACGGCGCGGGGGCGCGAAATCGTCAAGGTCACGCCGGCATCGGCAGGCTGGAAGCACGTGGGCTTCGAGGCGTTTCGCCTGGCGCCCGGCGAAAGCCTGCGGCTGGTCCTGCCCGCTGGCCGCGAAGGTTGCCTGGTGGTGCTGGCCGGCCGCGCCGACGTGTTTGCCGACGCCCATCGCTTCGGACGGCTGGGCGGCCGCGCGAGCGTGTTCGACGAATGCTCGCCAGACGCGGTCTACGCACCGCCAGGAAGCCGGTTCGAGGTCGCCGCGCACGATGCGGTGGAACTGGCGCTGGCCACCGCGCCGGCCAAGGGCAGCCTGCCGATCCGCCTGATTCCCGCGGCAAACATGAAGCGCTCGACGCGCGGCCATGGCAGCAATACGCGCTACGTCTGCGACATCCTGCCGGAAACCGAGCCCGCCGAATCGCTGCTTGTGGTGGAGGTGGTCACCCCGGCGGCGCATTCCTCCAGTTATCCGCCACACAAGCACGACACCGACAGCCTGCCTTCCGAGAGCGCGCTGGAGGAAACCTACTACCACCGCATCGACCCACCGCAGGGGTTCGCCTTCCAGCGTGTCTATACCGACTCGCGCGACCTGGACGAATCGATGGCGGTCGGCGATCACGACGTGGTGATGGTGCCGCGTGGCTACCATCCGGTGGTGATGCCACATGGTTATCGCGGCTACTACCTCAACGTGATGGCAGGCCCTCGTCGCGAATGGCACTTCAAAAACGACCCGGCACACGACTGGTTGATGTCGCGTTGAGTGCTGGCACACAGGAATACGAACATGTCCGCCCAAGCTCCCGAACCCATCCCCGCAACGAAGATCGGCCACTACATCGACGGCCAGCGCCGTGCCGGCAGTGGCATCACCGTGCCCGTCTACAATCCCGCCAGTGGCGAAGAGACAGGCGCGGTCTCGCTGGCCACACCGGAAGAGGTGGATGCCGCTGTCAAGACCGCGGAGGCTGCGTTCCCGGCATGGGCGCAGACGCCGCCATTGAAGCGGGCGCGCGTGATGTTCCGTTTCAAGGAACTGCTTGAGCGCGACATGCACAAACTCGCCACCGTGATCACCCGCGAGCACGGCAAGGTGCTTTCCGACGCCAGAGGCGAACTGGTGCGCGGCCTGGAAGTGGTCGAATACGCCTGCGGCATCCCTGAACTGCTCAAGGGCGATTACACCGAGCAGATCGCCAACGGTATCGACGCCTGGACCATGCGCCAGCCGCTGGGTGTCTGCGTCGGCATCACGCCGTTCAATTTCCCCGCGATGGTGCCGATGTGGATGTTCCCGATGGCAATCGCCTGTGGCAACTGCTTCGTGCTCAAGCCGTCCGAACGCGATCCCGGCGTCAGCCTGCTGCTGGCCGAGCTGCTCAAGGAGGCGGGTCTGCCCGACGGCGTATTCAATGTGGTGCAGGGGGACAAGGGCGCCGTCGATGCGCTGCTGGATCACCCCGGCGTGCGCGCCATCAGCTTCGTCGGTTCCACCCCGGTCGCCGAATACATCTACGCGCGGGGTGCCGCGAACGGCAAGCGCGTGCAGGCACTGGGCGGCGCCAAGAACCACATGGTCGTAATGCCGGACGCGGACCTGGACAAGGCGGCCGACGCGTTGATCGGCGCCGGCTACGGCGCGGCGGGCGAGCGTTGCATGGCGATCTCGGTGGTGGTGGCGGTGGGTGATGCAACGGCCGATGCGCTGGTCGAAAGGCTTGCACCGAAGGTACGTGCGCTGCGCGTCGGCGACGGCATGGATGAACAAGTCGAGATGGGACCGCTGATCACCGCCCAGCACCGCAAAAAAGTCACCGGCTACATCGACGACGGCGCCGCCGCTGGTGCTGAACTGGTGGTCGACGGGCGCGGTTGCCACGTGGCCGGTCGGGAAAACGGCTATTTCCTTGGTGGCACGTTGTTCGATCGCGTGACCCCCGACATGCGCATCTACCGCGACGAGATTTTCGGTCCGGTGCTGTGCATCGTGCGCGTGCCGGATTTCACCAGCGCGCTCAGGCTCGTCGACGAAAACGAATATGGCAACGGCACGTCCATCTTCACCCGCGACGGCCACGTGGCCCGCGAATTCGCCCATCGGGTGCAGGTCGGCATGATAGGCATCAACGTGCCCATTCCCGTGCCCATGGCATTCCACAGCTTCGGTGGCTGGAAAAAGAGCCTGATGGGCGACCACCACGCCCACGGCGCCGAGGCCGTGCGCTTCTACACCCGCCAGAAGGCGGTCACGCAACGCTGGCTGGCCGACGCAGCCAGCTCCGGTGCGCAATTCGCGATGCCGACGCACTGACCTCGCTCGAAATCTGGTCATGGACTCCTGCAGCAGCGGTCATCGTCCCGTCATGAACAGAAGTTAATTTCCACAAAGTATGTTTTGTGCAATGCAAGTTGCAAATGCATGCGAGCGCACGCATCCTTGCTCCACCGACGCGGCACGGTCCCTGGACCCCGGTGCGATCGCGTAGGCGCAGTGCCCTTTTCTGTCGTCGATTTGCGTATGGGGGAGAGCGTGAATGGTCACCCGCAGACAGTTCCTGCAAGGCGCGACCTCATTGGCGTTGCTTGGCGGTCGGCCCGGCCTGCAAGCGGTTTTCGCTGCCGCCGCTGATCGGACGAACCCCGTGGTCAGAGACGGGGCGCAGGCAGTCGCCGGGTGGGCCCGCTACGTCGACGTATTCACCGGCACCGGTGGGCATGGACACACGTATCCGGGGGCGACGCTGCCCTTTGGCATGGTGCAGCTCAGCCCCGATACGCATGACAGCGGATGGGATGCCAGTTCGGGCTATCACCAGGGCGACGGCTCGATCATGGGTTTTTCCCACACCCATCTCAGTGGCACGGGCGTTGGCGACATGCTTGATGTGCTGTTGATGCCGGCGCAGGGGCCGGTGCTGCTGCAGCCGGGTAGCCGCGGCCTGCCGGAGGAGAACTACCATTCGAAGCACGATGGCGTGTCGAGTGCCTCGCCCCAGCTTTCGCCGGACAGCAAGGCGCGACCGGGACACGGTTATCGGTCGCGTTACGACCGGACCTCGGAGCAGGCGCGGCCGGGCTTTTACCGAGTGCGCCTGACCGATCACGACATTCTTGCCGAGCTGACCACCACGCTGCGCGCCGGCCTGCATCGCTATACCTTCCAGCGATCCGGCGCGGGGCATCTGCTGCTGGACCTTTCCCACGGCTACCATACCGACCCGGCACTCCCTGCAAAGGTCACCGATGCCGAACTGCGGGTGATCGGCAACGACACTCTGGTCGGCGGCCGGCGTGTGCACGAATGGGCGAATGGCCGGCACCTCTACTTCGCGATGAAGCTGTCGCGTCCGTTCAAGCATGCCGCCCTGTATGTCGACGACAAGCGCCTGCCGCGGTCCGCGCGCACGGCGAAGGGTGGCCAGCTCAAGGCCGCACTTCATTACGACGGCGCGAATCGTGCGCCGCTGCTGGTGAAGGTGGGCATTTCAGCAGTGGATACCGAGGGCGCGCTGCGCAACCTGCGCGCGGAGATCCCCGGATGGGATTTCGAGCAGGTGCAGCACGCTGCCGCTGCCAGCTGGGAGCGGGAGCTGGGGCGCATCCGCGTGGAAACCACCTCGGAACCGGTGTTGCGAACCTTCTACAGCGCGCTGTACCACACGCTGCTGGCACCGACCCTGTTCAGCGACGTCGATGGCCGCTATCGCGGCATGGATCAGGCCGTGCACCAGCTGCCGCCGGGCCAGCACAACTACAGCACGTATTCGCTGTGGGATACCTATCGCGCGCAGCATCCGCTGCTCAGCCTGTACCAGAGCGAGCGCGTGCCGGACCTGGTCAACGGACTGGTGCGCATGGCCGTCGAAAGTCCGGACGGGCCACCGGTGTGGCCGCTGCAAGGCGTGGAGACCGGTTGCATGATCGGCTACCACTCGGCCGTGGTGCTGGCCGAGGCGCATGCCAAAGGTTTTCCAGGCATCGATTTCGCGCGCGCCTGGCCGGTGTTCCGCAAACGCGCGATGGACGACGCCTATCGCGGGCTGCCGTACTACCGCACGCTCGGCTACATCCCCAGCGACAAGGAAAGCGAGGCGGTCAGCAAGACCCTGGAATACGCCTACGACGACTGGGCCATGGCGCATCTCGCCGAGGCCGTCGGCGCACACGCAGACGCCAGCCAGTTGCGCGAACGCTCGCGCAACTACCGCAGTGTGTTCGATGCCGGGAGCACCTTCATGCGTCCGCGCGACAGCACCGGCGCGTGGCTTGAACCGTTCGATCCGCGCGGCATGGGTCACTCGAAACAATGGCGCGACTTCACCGAATCCAATGCCTGGCAGGCCACCTTCCTCAACCAGCACGACCTGTATGCGTACATGCGCCTGTTCGGCGGCGAGCGCGCCTTCGAGCGCAAGTTGGACGGGCTGTTCCATGCGGACCCCAGCCTGCCAGCCGATGCGCCCGCGGACATCGCCGGCATGGTCGGCCAGTACGCGCACGGCAACGAACCGAGCCATCACGTGGCCTATCTCTACGCCTACGCAGGGGTGCACCACAAGACGCAGGCACGCGTGCGCATGCTGCTGGACACCATGTACAGCGCGGCAGCGGACGGCTTCGCCGGCAACGAGGATTGCGGCCAGGTGAGCGCGTGGTACGTGATGAGCGCACTGGGCCTGTATGCCGTCGATCCGGTCAGCGCCAACTACGTGTTCGGCAGCCCGCTGCTCGATCATGCGGAAATCGACGTTGGTCAGGGACGCGTGCTCACAGTGAGGAGCACGGGCAACGGGCCGGATCGACCGTACATCCAGTCGGTGTCATGGAACGGCCGGCCATGGTCGCGCAGCTGGATCAGCCATGCCGAACTGGCTGCCGGCGGCATCCTCGTCTTCGAGATGGGCGAGGCACCGAACACGCGCTTCGGTGCCTCGCTGGCCGATCGTCCGCCGTCGTTCGGCAACGCGGCGAGCTGATCGGCCGATGCAAGCACAGGCACCCCCGTTCTTGTCACACCGACGCCCTCGCTCGGACGACCCATGACGTCGCAAGCTTCAACGCGCATGACCCACTTTGTCCCATCCATTTTTCTGTCCACATCGAGCCATCTCAACAACCCAACCGGAGATTCGCGATGCGTCCCCAAACCATCAGCCGTGCGATTCGCACTGCCTTGTTCGGCAGCATGCTTCTCGCCAGCGCCGTGCCTGCATTTGCCCAGGACAGCGGCACCTCTGACTCGACAGCGGCGACCTCCAGCGCCGACAAGACCAAGGCCAAGACGCTCAATGGCGTGGTCGTCACCGCACGCTCCGGCGTGGAGACGCGCACCAAGGCCGAAACCAGCTACTCGATCACCACGATCGATGAGGACCGGCTGCGCATGCAGGCGCCGACCTCGGTCACCGAGGCAATGAAGTCGGTGCCCGGCTTCTGGGTCGAGGCCTCCGGTGGCGAGGCGAGCGGCAACATTCGTGCACGCGGCATCCCGGTCGACGGCTTCGGCTCGGTGACCCTGCTCGAGGACGGCATCCCGGTACAGCACGATCCGGCGCTGGGTTATCTCAACGCCGACCAGGCGTTCCGTCTGGACGAGACGATCGAGCGGATCGAGGTGGTGCGCGGCGGTCCCTCGTCGGTGTTCTATTCGAACGCCCCGGCTGGTGCGATCAACTTCATTCCGCGCCGGGTCGGCGATACGCCGGACGGCCTGATCAAGTACACGGTCGGCAACTACGGGCTGAATCGTGCCGACTTCTGGTACGGCACACCGGTCGGCAACGGTTGGAAGCTCGGCGTGGGCGGTTTCTACCGCAAGGACAACGGCATTCGCGACCCGGGGTTCAACGCCAATGACGGCGGCCAGATCCGGCTCAACCTGGCCAAGGATTTCGAGCACGGCCGCTTCAGCGTCGACTACAAGCATATGGACGACAAGGTCGCGCTGTTCCTGGGCATCCCGATGCGCACCTATCCAAACGGCAAGATCAAGGCGGTGCCCGGCTTCGACGGCAACTTCGGCACCATGGCCGGACCGGAGACCGAACACGTGTTGATGAAGGAAGGCGACGGCAGCCTGTACAACTTCGACAACAGCGAAGGTACGCATGTGAAGCGCGACCAGCTGACCTTGAAGTTCGACTACGACCTGGGTGCGGACTGGAAGCTGGCCGAGTCGATGCGCTACGACGACACCAAGACCCAGCGCAACGGCATGTTTCCCAATACGCTGATGAGCGCCGACAGCTTCCTGAGCTCGGCAACGAATCTCGCCGCGTGGGCACCGTACCTGCCGGCCGGCACTGCCGGCGTGCAGTTGCGCTATGTAGACAACCCCTCTCAGGTGTTCGACAACAAGGCCCAGAACGGCAACGGTCTGATGGTGATCGGTGGCCTGCGCGGCGTCACCATGCCGCTGCAGGAATTCATCAACGATACCCGGCTGCTGCGCAAGTTCGACATTGGCGGGCAGACCCACGACATCTCGCTGGGCTACTACTACGCCCACTTCAACCAGGGCTTCAGCCGCTATTCCTCCACCGTGTTGCTCGACGTGCAGGACAGGGCGAAGCTGCTCGACCTGGTTGCGGTGGACGCCGCCGGCAACCCGCTGGGCACGCTCACCGACAACGGCATCTACCACTATGGCTACGAGTGGGAGAACGCGAACGGCAGCTCGGCCACGAACGCTTTGTATCTGTCAGACGAGTGGCAGGTCACCGACGCGCTGCGCATCGACGGCGGCGTACGCTGGGAACACGTGAACACCAGCGGCTGGGTCGAGAAGAAGCAGACGGTGAACCAGGGCACGCTGCCCACCTCGTCGATCCAGATGGGTACCGGCCAGATCGTGTCCTACGACCACAACTTCAACAAGCTGGGCTGGACCCTGGGCACGAACTACCAGTTCTCCCAGCGTTCCGGTGTGTTCGCACGTTGGACCTCGGCGTTCCGCCTGCCCAACCTGAGCAGCTACATCACCAATGCCACGGCCACGCCTATCATCCAGACCATGAAACTGGGCGAGGCCGGCTACAAGTTCTCCAACCGCTGGCTCGATCTCTACGCCACCGCGTTCTACACCAAGTACGACAACGTGGGATTCAACAACTACGTGTTCGATCCCAACAACGGCACGTCGACCGCACAGCAAGGCTACGCCACCACCAAGACCACTGGCCTGGAGCTGGAAGGCACCTGGTACCCGGTGGACTGGTTCGACGTGCAGGTTACCGCCACCGTGGAGGACCCGCAGTACAAGGGCCTGAGCTACACCGACAAGAGCAGCAGCGGCCCCGTACTGATCAACTACACCGGCAACCAGCTGATCCGCGTGCCGAAGACGAGCTACCGCGTGGTGCCCGGCCTGAACCTGCTGGATGGCAAGCTGCGCCTGCAACTGGCCTACGAGCACGAGGGCGCACGTTTCGTCGACACCGCCAACTCGGTGCGGCTGCCGGCGTACGACGTGCTCAGCGCCAGCGCGCGCTACGACGTGTCGTCGGCGTTCTCGCTGTTCCTGTACGCCGACAACCTCAACAACTCGCTGGGGCTGACCGAGGGCAACCCGCGCGCCGGCGAGCTGCAGAGTGCCGACGCCGGAGCAAACACGTTCCTCGCCCGTCCCTTGCTGGGCCGCGCGTTCCGTCTGGCCGCGATGTATCGTTTCTGAAACCACGGGCCCGGACGCCCCGGCGTCCGGGCCGCAGCCCCGGCAGATGATGAAAGACTTCAAACGATCCGCCCGATGCATGCTCGCCATGACGCTGCTGCTGCCCTGGGTGGTGGCACAGGCGGCCTGCGATCTGGAGGCGCCGGCGCCCGGCTGCCATGTGGCGCAGCTGGACCGCACCCTGCGCATGAACGAGCTGCAGGCGATCGGCACCCACAACAGCTACAAGCAGGCGATGCCGCCGGCCGAGCTGGCCGCCCACCGCGCCCGCGATCCGGCCGGCGCCGACGGCATCGACTACGGTCACCGCCCGCTGGTCGAACAGCTCGACCGCGGTGCACGTACATTGGAACTTGACGTCTATTACGACCCGCGCGGCGGCTACTACGCGCATCCACCCGGCGCCTTGCGCAAGAGCTACACAAGTTCGCCCTGGTCGCCGACCGCGACGCGGCAGATGCAGCAACCGGGCTTCAAGGTGATGCACTTGGCGGACATCGATTTCCGCAGCAGCTGCCAGACCTTCGTCGCCTGCCTCACGCTCATCCGCGAGTGGTCGCACACGCATCCGCGGCACGTGCCGATCATGCTGTTGATCAATGCGAAGGACAGCCACAGCGGCCCCGGCGCAGTCACCCCGCTGCGCTTCACCGAGGCCGCGTTCGATGCGCTGGATGCGGAAATCCGCACCGTGCTCTCTCCCTCCGACCTGATCACGCCGGACGACGTGCAGGGCGACTACCCCAACCTGCGTGCCGCGGTACGGGCAGGGCACTGGCCGACCCTGGGCGCGGCGCGCGGCAAGGAGTTCTTCGTGCTCGACGAGGATCCGCCCAAGGTCGCGCTGTATCGCGGCGCACGGCACGTGCTGGAAGGGCGGGTGATGTTCATCAACACCGACGAGGCCTCGCCGGCGGCGGCCTACCTCACCCTCAACGATCCGCAGGGTGAAGCCGCGCGCATCGCGCGCGACGTCGCCGCGGGCTACATGGTCCGCACGCGCGCCGACGCGAACACCGTCGAGGCGCGGCGCGACGACACGCGCCGCCGCGAGGCTGCCTTCGCCAGCGGCGCGCAGTACGTCTCCACCGATTACCTGTGGTCCGATCCGCGCTTCGGCGACTACCGTGTGCAGCTGCCGGGCGGGGCGGTCGCGCGCTGCAATCCGCGCCGCGCGGTTGCCTGTTCGGCGTCCGCTGCCGGGGCACGGCCTTGAGCCGGCGTCTGCGTGACCTGATTCGCCTGCTGGCCGGCCTGGCGCTGCTGTTCCTGTTCTCCGCGCCAGGGCCCGTGCGCGCCGCCGAGGCGCGCGCGGCGGGCGAAAAGCCCGACCTCGTGCTGCACGGCATGCTGGACGGTGCGGACAACCACACCTACCGCATGCTGCCGTTCGAGGTGCCCGCCGGGACAAGCCGGATCAGCGTGCGATTCACCTACGACAGTCGCGAGGAGGATCACACCACGATCGACATGGGGCTGCTGGGACCGGACGGCTTTCATGGCCAGGACGGCTTCCGTGGCTGGAGCGGCGGCACGAGACCGAGGCAGGCGTTCACCATCTCCGCCACCGATGCCACGCCCTCGTACCTGCCGGGGCCGATCCGCCCGGGTCGCTGGACGCTGTTGCTCGGCATCCCCAACATCCGCCGGGACAGCCACGCCGGTTATCGGGCGGAGATCTGGTTCGGCAAGGCCGACGCCCCGGCCTGGGAGCCGGCCGTGCTGAATCCGCCGTTGCGGCGCAAAGCGGGTTGGTATCGCGGCGACCTGCACATGCACACCGCGCATAGCGACGGCAGCTGTCCCAGCCAGGGCGGCCGGCGCGTACCTTGCCCACTGTTCATCACCGTCGAGGACGCGGTCGCGCGAGGGCTGGATTTCATCGCGCTGAGCGACCACAACACGATGTCGCAAACGAACGACATCCGTGAACTGCAACCCTATTTCGATCGCCTGCTGCTGATCCCGGCGCGGGAGATGACCACCTTCCGCGGGCACGCCAACCTGCTCGGCAGCACCGCGCCGGTGGACTTCCGCATCGGCAGCAAGGCCGTGCCGGACTGGAATGCCCTGTTGCGGCAGGTGGCACGGCTGCACGGGCTGGTTTCGATCAACCACCCGATCCGTCCGAACGACGAGAGCTGCATGGGCTGCGGCTGGACGCCCATGCACCCGGTGGACATGCACCTGGTGCAGGCGGTCGAGGCAGTCAACGGGATCGACGCCATGCTGGCGGATTCCGGCATCCCCTTCTGGGAGGGGATGCTTGACCGGGGCTATCGCCTCACCGCGGTCGGCGGCAGCGACAATCACGACGCGGCATGGAAGCCGTCGTTGCCGATCGGGCAGCTGTTCGGCGATATCCACAGCAAGGTCGAATTGCCGAACAGCAGCCTGGTCGGCATGCCGACCACGGTAGTGCACGCCCGCGAGCTGTCGATGCCGGCGATCCTTGCGGCGATCCGTGCGGGGCACGTCTTCATCGACGTGCAGGGCAGCCGCGACCGGATGCTCGACCTGACCGCCCATGCCGGACGGCAGCAGGTGGAGATGGGCGATGCCTTGGTCGCGCCCGCCGGCAGCACGGTCCACTTCACAGTCCGTGTGACGGCGCTCTCCGGCGACCGGATCGAGATCATCGAGGACGGCAAGCCGATCCGGCCCGACCTGGATCTGGCCATCCATTCGGCGAAGCAGTCCGTTTCCTTCGACTGGCGCAGCGACGGCAAGCGCCACTGGCTGCGCGCCAATGTCCGCGGTGCCGGCCGGCAACTGCTGCTGGTCGGCAATCCGATCTATGTCAACACCGAATGAGCGCGATTCATTCCCGTCCTGCGCCGGTAGCGCATGTGATGCCGGCGTCGATGAACCCGCCTTCCGGTTCGAGGAGATGTTGAGATGGAAAACAAGCGCGCCCGTGTCCGTCTGACCGGCAGCGTCCTGCTCGCCCTGCTCGTCATGGGCGCAACGGCAGCGAGTGCCGTCTTCGCAGCGCCGCCCGCGCAGACGACGCCGATCGACTGGGTCGATCCCTACATCGGTTCGGCCGGCAGCGGCTCCGAGTACGGCGGCACCATGCCGCTGGTGACGCCTCCCTTCGGCATGACGAACTGGACCGCGCAGACCCGGCAGAACCGGGTCAGCGTGACCTCGTACAACTACGCCGACTCGCATATCCAGGGTTTCATCGGCACCCACCAGGCCGCGATCTGGATGGGCGACTACGGCTACGTCACCCTGATGCCGGAACTCGACGGCTTGCGCTACGCGCCCGAGGCGCGGCAGCTGCCGTTCTCGCGCAAGGACGAAGTCGCCACGCCGTACTACTACTCGGTGACGATGGATGCGGGCGGCTGGCCGCCGGATCCGCACGGAGATCACCGCCACCGACCACTGCGGCTATCTGCGTTTCACCTTCCCGAAGCCATCCAGCCCCGGCGTGCTGATCGAGGCCACCCGCCCTGGCGTGCAGGGTTATGTCGAGATCGATGTGCAGAAGCACGAGGTTCGCGGCTACAACCCCGATCGCCAGGATGCGGTCCTCGGACCGCTGAAATTGTCGCATTTCAAGGGATATTTCGTGGTCCGCTTCAAGCAGGCGTTCTCGGCGTACAAGGTCTACCAGGGTGTGCTGGCGCGACCGGACAGTCGCCAGGCCGAGGGCGACAACGTCGGCGCTTTCGTCTCCTTCGACAGCGCATCGCCGATCGAGGCGCAGGTCGGCACGTCGTTCGTCAGCTTGGCGCAGGCACAGGCGAACCTCGACGCAGAGCTGCCGGGGTGGACGTTCGACGCCGCGCGCGATGCGCTGAAGGCAACCTGGAACCGCAAGCTGGAGATGGCCGACGTCGAAGGCGCGGATGCGTCGCAGCGGCGCATCTTCTACACGGCGCTCTACCACGCACTGTTGTATCCGCGGCTGTTTTCCGAGCACGGGCGCTACTACAGCGCCTTCGACGACAAGGTGCACAAAGGCGTTTCCTATACCGACTACTCGATCTGGGACACCTACCGCGCCGAGAACAGCCTGTTGACCGTGTTCGCGCCGGAGCGCATCGACGCGATGGTGACGGCCCTGCTGCAGGATGCCGACGAGGGCGGATGGATGCCGAAGTGGCCCAATCCGTCCTACACCAACATCATGATCGGCACGCATGCCGACTCGCTGGTCGCCGAAGCCATCGCCAAGGGCTTCAAGGGCTTCGACTGGCAACGTGCCTACGCGGCCGTGCGCAAGGATGCCTCCGTGTCGCCGGACGGCGACACCACGCGGCGCTGGTTCGACCGCGAGCCGCATACGCCGTACGAGGCGCGCGCCGGGCTGAGCTATGCCTTGAAGCTGGGCTACGTCCCGGCCGACAAGGTGGCCGAGTCGGCGTCGCGCACACTGGAGGACTCCTACGACGACTACGCGGTGGCCCAGGTGGCCAGGGCCACCGGGCATGCGCAGGATTACGCGCATTTCCTGCAGCGGTCGCTCGACTACCGCAAGCTGTTCAACCCCGCGCGCGGCTTCATGCAGGCGCGCAACAGCGACGGCTCCTGGGCCTCGCCCGACGAGGGCTGGACCGAGGGCGACCAGTGGGTCTATCTGTTCGCGGCCCTGCACGACGTCCACGGCACGGTCGAGTTGCTGGGTGGGCCGGCGGCGGCCGCGGCAAAACTGGACGCGCATTTCGACGGCGGCCATAACCATCACGACAACGAGCCCAGCCATCACTACGGCTACCTGTACGACTTCATGGGCGCGCCGTGGAAGACCCAGAAGAAGGTCCGCGAGATCGCCCGCAACGCTTACTCGGACACCCCCACCGGCATCCTGGGTAATGAGGATTGCGGCCAGATGTCGGCGTGGTACGTGTTCACCGCGATGGGTTTCTACCCGCTCAATCCGGCTTCCGCCGACTACATGATCGGCAGCCCGCTGTTCACCCGCGTCACGCTGCGGCTGGCGAACGGCAAGACCTTCACCGTGAACGCGAAGGACAACTCGCCCGCCAATATCTACATCCAGTCGGCCACGCTCAACGGCAGGCCGCTCGATGCACCTGTCCTCAGCCATGCCGACATCGTGGCCGGCGGCGCGCTGACCTTCGTGATGGGGCCGAAGCCGTCGGCCTGGGGCGCCAGGTGGACGCCTCCATCGCTGGGTCGCGCTGCAGCCGCCACCCATGAGGTCGATGCAATGAGGCCGAATCAATGAGGCCTGGCACAACGTCCTCACGAACGCCACGTCGGCGGCGTTGCCCGGTATGCACGTGCAGTTGACCCGCCGGGGTCAGCGCGATGAACCCATCCCGTCATGCGGAGATTCGCCATGAGGTTGTCACTCCACTGGTCGATGCTGGCTGCGGCGTGGTTGCCGCTGGCTGCCGTCGCCACCACCACCGGCGGCAACGCGAGCGCCGGTGCGCGCAGTCTGGACTTCCTCGATCACGGCCGGTCGATGGTCGATGCCCACAACTGCTATCCGGACGACGGCCACTGGAACGATCGCATCCAACACGCCCTGGATGCCGGGTTCCCCGTATCCATCGAACAGGATCTGGCCTGGTACGTCGACCCCGCCACCGGTAACGGGCGCGTCGTGGTATCGCATAGCGTCGTCCCCACCGGCACCGCCCCGGCGCTGCGGGCATATTTCTTCGAACGGGTGCGGCCGATCGTCGAAAAGGCGCTGAAAGCCGGTCAGCGCGAACACTGGCCGCTGATCGTGCTGCATTTCGATTTCAAGGATGACCGGCCGGCGATCCTCAAGGCCGTGTGGAAGCTGCTGGGCGACTACCAGCCGTGGCTGTCCACGGCGGTCAAGACCGGCGACCCGACCCGCCAGTCGCCGATCGACCGCAAGCCGATCCTGGTCGTCACCGAGGACTCCGACGCGCAGGCGGCGGTGTTCTTCGACGATGTCCCGGTTGGTGGCCGGCTGCGCGTATTCGGCTCGGCGCATACCCGTGGCCTGCCTCCGGGAACCGACGTGGCCGCGCACGCCCGATGGGCCGCGACGGCGCCCCCGGAGCAGTTGCTGACCGGGAAGGCAAGCAATTACCGGCGCTGGTGGAACAATTCCTGGTGGGTCGTGGAGCAGGGTGGACAGCGCAATGCCGGCCCATGGACGCGGGCCGATGACCGGCGTCTGCGCGCGCTGGTCGACTACGCGCACAGGCAAGGTTTCTGGATCCGCTTCTACACGCTCGACGGTTTCAGTGCCGGCCAGGATCGGGGTTGGTCTGCGAGCTACAACTTTGGCTCGATGAAGCAAGTCCTCCCGCGCTGGAAAGCGGCTATCGCGGCCGGGGTGGATTTCATCGCCACCGATCAGTACCAGGCGCTGGCAGGGCAGTTGGGAACAGCGCCGGGCGCTTCGCGGCACACTGGCACTTCGGGCGCTGGCCAGCCAGCGGGTGGAGGCTGAGTGTGCTTTTCGTGCAATCGGGAGGCTGACCGTATGGACGGCATGATCCCCTTCGCCGGGCACATGTTCATGGGGCCTGATGCCCATCCGCGGGTCAGCCGATTGATACACTTGCTCTGCATCACTCTCACCTGGCCACTTGATCCATGAGCAATCCGAAGACAGTCGACGAACTGTTGCTGCGCATCGCGCACGAGTTCGAGACGCTGCCGCCTCAGCTGCAGAACATCGCCAGCTACCTCGAGCAGCAGCGCGCGAACATCATGGTTCAGCGTATCAACGAGGTTGCCGAAGGGAGCGGCGTGCATCCATCGGCGGTGGTGCGATTCGCCAAGCGTTTCGACTTTTCCGGTTTCAGGGAGCTGCAGTCGGTATTCCGCAGCCACTACACCGACACCGTGACGCCGACGCGGAGCTACCAGCAGCGAGTGCGCCAGGTGATTGCGGACGGACAGGCGATGGGGTCTGCCGAAATTGCGCGGCGCTTCATCGATGCCAGCCGCGCCGGCCTGGACGAACTGGCGGGCACCTTCGACAGCAAACGGTTCAATGCCGCGGTCGACCTGCTGGTGAAGGCCGAGAACATCTACGTGGTTGCCGTACGCCGCACTTTCAGCATTGCCAGTTACATCGTCTACGCCTTGCAGCACACCCGCAAACGTGTGCATCTGGTAAGCGGTCTGGGCGGCATGTATCGCGAGCAGATACGCAGCATCGGCAAGAACGACGTGCTCATCGCGATCAGCTTTCCGCCCTACGGAAGGGAAACGCTCTACTGCAGCCGCGTCGCGCACCAGCACAAGGCCAACGTGCTGGCGATCACCGATAGCGCGCTGGGTCCGCTGGGCAGCGAGGCCCGCGTGACGCTGAAAGTGAGCGAAGGCAGTGCGTTTGCCTTCCGCGGACTCACCAGCACGATATGCCTGTGCCAGTCGTTGTTCGTGGCTTTGGCCTACAAGCTCGAACTCAAGGTCGAGGAAACGTCCCATCATGAGGGTTACGATGACTGAGCGAATCGATGTTGCCGTCTTCGGTGCGGGTCGCATCGGCGCCATCCATGCCGGCAACCTTGCGCGCCATCCCCGCGCACGACTGCGCTACGTTGCCGACGTCAATGCGGACGCAGCCGAGACGCTGGCCGGGCGACATGCGGCGCAGGTCTCGTCGGTGGAGGAGGCTCTGGCCGACCCGGCCGTCGGCGCGGTGCTGATCTGTTCGAGCACCGACACGCATGCGGACCTGATCGTCCGCGCCGCGGTCGCCGGAAAGGCGATCTTTTGCGAAAAGCCCGTCGACCTCGATCTCGAACGCGCGCGTGCCTGCGCCACCGCGGTCCGAAAAGCGGGCGTGACCTGCATGATCGGCTTCCAGCGGCGGTTCGACCCCACCTTCGCTGCGCTCAAGCAACGCCTGGATGCCGGTGAGATCGGCACGCCGGAAATGCTCGTCGTTACCAGTCGCGATCCCGCGCCGCCGCCCACCAGCTACCTCGCGCATTCCGGTGGCGTGTTCAAGGACATGCTGATCCACGACTTCGACATCTTCCGCTGGATCCTCGGCGGCGAAGCCGTCAGCATCCATGCGACCGGCGGCTGTCCCGGTCTGCCGGACGTCGCCGCAGCGGGCGACCTGTCGCATACCGCGGTGACCCTGCGCACCCGCACCGGCGCCCTGTGCCAGATCAACACCTCGCGGCGCGCCGCCTACGGCTACGACCAGCGCTTCGAAGTGCTGGGCAGCCGCGGCCTGCTGCAGGCGGGCAACGTGCGCCCGACCCAGGTAGTTGCCTGGAGTGAGCAGTCGATCAGCGGCGACAAGCCCGAGGCCTTCTTCCTGGAGCGCTATCGCGACGCCTATGCTCTGGAGATCGGGCATTTCCTCGACGCACTGAGCGACGCTATTCCCGTGCGCACCACCATCGAGGACGGGATCAAGGCACTGCAACTGGCCGAGCTGGCTACGCGCTCCTGGCACGAGGGACGGGCGTTGGACATCGAGGTCTAGCGAAGCCTGCCGGATGGTGCCGCCCGAAACGACGAGGGCGGCTCGTACGACCGGGTCGGCGGGAGCTTGCCGCCATCCCGAGGCGTCGCAGTTCCTTCGCCTGCCGGCTCGTTTTTCAGTTGGCGGGAGCGGGGGGCGTCGGTGCGGGCCTTGCCCGCGTGTTGCGGGTATCGTGTCCGGCCTCGACCGGGCGACGAACGAGGCTCAGTGAACGCTCCGCGAGGCCCCTTCGCACAATGCGAAGCCCGGGTCGGATAGCGATGGCGGTGGCGGCGCGATACCCCAGCGCGACGGCGTCGAGCCCATCATCAGTCGCAACGTGCCGCCATCGGCGATCCGGCCATGGCGGAACCAGGAGGTGTCCAGTGGCTTGCCGTTGAGCGTGGCCGATTGCACGTAGCGATTGAGGCGGTCGCGGCGGAAGTTCTCGGCGACGATGCGGAAGGTCCTGTCGTTGCCCAGTTGGATGTCCACTTCGGGAAACGAGGGTGTGCCGATCAGGTAGATATCCTGGCCCGCATTCGGATAGAAGCCCATCGACTGGAACGCATACCAGCTGGACATGGCGCCGGAGTCGTCGTTGCCGGGCAGGCCGGCGCGGCTGTCGCTGAAGTCGCGGCGCAACAGGTCGATGATCCGATCGGCGGTGCGGTCGGGGCGGCCGGCCCACAGGTACAGGTCCGGGATCAGGAATCCCGGCTCGTTGCCCATGTCGTAGTGGCCGTGCTCGAAGAGACGGTCGAGGCGTCGCACGAACGTGTCCTTGCCGCCGGCGCGCGCGACCAGCCCGCGCACGTCCTGCGGCGCATACAGCGAGTACGTCCACAGGTCGGCCTCGTAGAAGAAATCCGGCCAGGTGCCGCGCTTGACCAGGTACGGTGCGGCCCAGCTGCCGTCGGCGTTGCGGGGGCGCAGGAAGCCCTTGATGCCCTCCTGTTCCAGGCCATCGTCCCACAGGTTGGCCCAGTTGCCGGCGCGCCCGGCGTAGCGCTGGGCGTCCTGCGTGTGGCCGAGCCCGCACGCCAGTTCGGCGATGGTGAAATCGTCGTAGGCGTATTCCACCGTGCGCGAGCCGGCGCGCTCGGTCGGCTGCGCGATGTAGCCGAGCCGGTTGTAGGTATCCAGGCCGCCGCGGCCCTCTTTGCGCGGTTCGGCCGGCGGTACCTCGGCATCTTTGATCATCGCCTGCAGGCCGGTGGCGTAGTCGATACCGGCGAGCCCCTTCACGTAGGCGTCGGCGACAAGCACGTCGGCGTTGCTGCCGCCTTGAGTGCGCCCGTTGTCGTCACCCACCCGGGCATCGGGCATGTAACCCGTGTGCCGGTAGATATCGATCAGGGAGCGCACGATGTCGCGTTGACGGTTTGGCGCGATCAGGGTCAGCAGCGGACCATCGCTGCGGAAGGTATCCCAGATCGCCTGGAAGTCCTCGTAGTAGGGTTGGTCGGAGGACCACTTGGGATTCTCGCCGGTGTGGTCGGACGGCATCATCATCGTGTGGTAGAGCGCGGTATAGAACTTGCGCCGTTCGACCTCATCGGCGCCATGGATTTCGATCTTCGACAGGGCCTGGTTCCATTGCGCCACGGCCGCCTGATGTACCGCCTCGAAATTCCATCCCGGAGCTTCCTGCTCGGCGTTCCGGTGTGCCTGCGCCAGACTGACGAAGGAGATGCCTACCTTCACCTGGATCACCTGATCTGCCCGGACCCGATAGTCCAGCGAGGCGCCGAGATCCCGGTCGGCATCGATGTGGGCATGGTGGGAACGGCTGAGCCGTTGGTCCTGCCAGGTCTGCGCGTCGGCGGCCGGCGTGTCGGCGGACAGATAGAAGTAGACGCGGTATTCGCCGCCTTCGTTCCAGCCGCCGATGTAGCGACCCACGCCTTCGATCTCGCGTGGCGACACCACCCGGACATCGCCGCCGAGGAAGCGTTGGTCCTCTGCACCACTGCCTGTGTTTATGGCGTGCTGGAGGTCGACCGTGATATGGGCATTGCCCGCGTCGGTGAAGGTGTAGCGGTGCAGTCCGGTGCGTCGGGTGGCGGTCAGTTCCACGCCGATCCGGTAGCGACTCAGGTAGGTCGAGTAATAACCGGCGCCGGCGTGTTCGTCGCTGCGCGATGAATGAATGTCCGCGGGCCGCAGCGTCCCCGTGATTGGGGCCACCAGGATGTTGCCGTACTTTCCGGCACCGCCGCTCAGGTGCAGATGGCTGAAGCCCACGACCTCGCCCGTGCTGTAGTAGCCGGACTTGATCAGTTTGCCGTCGAAGGTGCGCACGTCCGGGCCGAGCTTGACCATGCCGAACGGCACCGTCGCTCCCACGAAAACCTCACCATCCCTGTCCACGCCAATGAACGGGTCGACGTCCTTCGCATGATCGGTGGCGCCCACCGAGGTGGCAATGGCGAGCAGAGAGATGCACGCGAGCCGCGTGCCCCGACGGGAGGTTCCACAGGAACGGCGGCTGGCGAACCATTTCATCTCGGAGGGACCTTCTCGGGGAGTGAGGCGGAATTTCGGACGGCCGGGGCGGCTGCTCTCTGTTCTCTCGGGCAGTGCGACTCAAGTGAGGTTGGTGCGCACCTGAAGATGCGGAAGCGTGACGCGTCAATGGAATTTCTGAAATTTGCGGCCGAAGGTCAATACCTTCCAAATCGGTACCATCCGGCAGCATGGACTACAGATGCTGTCGAAGTCGTTTTGAAGGCTGTCATGACTTCGGGAGCATTCCAAGGCACAGGGCCGAAGTGTCCAGGGGACGGGGCAAGTCCGTCGGCACAGATGCCGGCAAGAACTGCAGCTCCAGGAAGAAACGGGGGCTGCGGGTTCCGGTTGAGAAGGGCTGCTCGTTGCGCCCGCGGACGAAAACGTGGTGCCGGATGCTGCTGACTCACAGGCAGCGCCCGAGCCGGCGCACTGCCTCGTCCAATGCGCGCGCGTCCGCTCCGCCGAAGCCCATGATCAGGCCACCCTGCGAGGGCGGCTCGAGGTAGCACGGCGACAGGGGCCGCGCCGACACGCCTTCTTGCGCGGCGCGCCGCGACAACGCCACGTCGTCCAGGCCCGGTGGCAGCAACGCCGTGAGCTGCATGCCGGCTTCGGCGCCGATCGGCTCCAGGGTGCCTGGCAGGTACCGGGCGATGGCCTCGACCAGGGCCGTTCGTCGCTCCGCGTACAGCATGCGCATGCGTCGGATGTGCCGCGCGAAGTGTCCCTCGCGAATGAAGTCGTTCAAAGCCAGCTGGGTCAGCGTGGCGGTACAGGTGTCCAGCGCATCGCGGCAGGCGCGGAAGACCGGTACCAGGTCCCTGGGCACGACCAGGTAGCCCAGGCGCAGGGCAGGGAACATCACCTTGCTGAAGGTGCCCACGTAGATTACCCGCGCATCCGTATCCAGCCCCTGCAGCGAGGCGATCGGGTGGCTGCCGTAGCGGTACTCGCTGTCGTAGTCGTCCTCCACGATCCATGCGCCTTGGCGGGCGGCCCACTGCAGCAATTGCATGCGCCGCGTGGCGCTCATGGTCATGCCCAGCGGAAACTGGTGCGAGGGCGAGATATAGGCCAGTCGCGCCTGCGGCGCACGGCGAATTCCCTCGGCGACGTCCAGTCCCTCGGTGTCCACCGGCACGGGTATCGCCCGGGCACCGACCGTGGCCAGCGCCTGCGCTGCACCCGGATAGCAGGGGTCCTCCACCCATGCCTTGTCGCCAGCATCCAGCAAAGCATGCGCGCACAACTGCACGCCGTGCTGCGCGCCGGTGGTGATCAGCACCTGCGATGCATCGGCACGTACTGCGCGCACGGCGCCCAGGTAGTCGGCAATGGCCTCGCGCAGCGGCAGCCAGCCTTGGGTGTCGCCATAGGCGAGTGCCGCCGCGCCGGGCGAGCGCGCATGGCGCGCCAGCAGCCGGGTCCATAGAGCATGAGGGAAATGGTCCAGCGCCGGCAGGCCCACGCGGAACGCGCCTTGGCTGTCCAGCCAGGTCCGCTCCGGCGCGCGCATCGCCTCCGTCCGCTGTGCCACGCGGCGAAGGGTGCAGTCGTTTGGGGTCACGCGGGGCACGGCCTGGGTCTTCGACCGCGCGGGTCTCACCGCCTCCTGCGGGATGGTGGCCGCCACGCGGGTACCCGCGCCGATGAAACTCTGCAGGTAGCCTTCGGCCAGCAATTGTTCGTAGGCGCTCAGTACCGGCAGGCGCGACACTCGCAGGTCGCCGGCCAGGCTGCGTGTGGACGGCACGCGCTGCCCCGGTCGCAGTTGACCGTTGGTGATGGCGTGGCGAAACCAGTCGGAGATCTGCTGGTAAATGGGCACCCCGCTGTGGGGTTCCAGGGCGATGGGCGGCAGGAACGAGGCGGACGCGCGAGGCATGGTGGAAGACTCCAAGTGGTCATGCCAGATCATAGCGAAGTGGCTATTCGCGGCGACCACCTGACTGCCTAGTCTGTCCGTCTGACATGGCGCCGATCCGGCGGAGGCGTGGCTTGGGCAGGATTAACAGGGCAAAAGACATGGCACGCTGGTTGTGCCATGGGGCATGGCTGCTGGCGCTGGCGGCGCCACTGGCCATGGCCCAGAACGTCGACACGGCCGCGCTGCAGCGCCAATCGCGCGACGACGCCTGGTGGACTGGACCCATGCTGGCCAATTCCGCTGAAACCCTGACCCCCGGCCACATGCTGGTGGAGCCCTACGTCTACGATGTGATGTCCCACAAGGTGGACGCTTTCGGCTCGCGTGCCTACGTGCTCTACGGCGTCACCGACGACTTCACTGTCGGCTTCATCCCGATCGTCGGCTACAACCGGGTCAGCGGCGGGCCCAACAGCTCGGGCGTCCGATTGGGTGACCAGATCCTGCAGGCCCAGTACCGCCTGATCCGCTACCACGAGGGTAGCTGGGTGCCTACCGTGTCGCTGATGCTGCAGCAGGCGGTGCCCACTGGCCGCTACGACCGCCTGGGTTCGCGACCCGCCAATGGCATGGGCAGCGGCGGCTACGCCACCACCCTGGGTGTGAACGCGCAGACCTATTTCTGGATGCCCAACGGACGCATCCTGCGCATGCGTCTCAACGTCTCGGGCACGGTGACAGGCCATGCCGACGTGGACGGTGTGAGCGTGTACGGCACTGGCCCGTCCTTCCATGGCCGCGCGCATCCGGGCAACAACTTCTACGTCGACACATCCCTGGAATACAGCCTCACCAAGCGTTGGGTGCTGGCCATGGACGTGCTCTACAGTCATAACGGCAACACCCACGTGATTGGGATCGACGACCCGTTCGACCCGGCTGCGTTGCCGTTGCCCGTGAGAGTGGACTCCGGCCCCAGCGACACCGTGGGCTACGCTCCCGCAGTGGAATACAGCTGGACGCCCAACATCGGCGTGTTGCTGGGTGTGCGTGTGCTGGCGGGTGGCCACAACACGCACCGATCAGTGACGCCGGCCATCGCCATCAACTATGTGCACTGAACCCATCAGCTGTATCTCAGGACAAAGGCAGGGCGATTAGGGTGCGTTGACTGGGTAAAACCCGGGCAATGAAGAACGGGGCGGAGCTTCTTTACAGCCTGATAGGGCCGTGATCGCGAATCTTCTGTCGTTGCCAGCATTCGAGGAAAAACTCTGGCCGTCTGAGCCGTTCAAACGTGCTAGGCGTCGCCACTGACTTCGGCGAATTGTGCGTTGCGCCTTATCACCTGGGGTGGCTGACCGAACGTCCGAATAAACGCGCGCCGCATCCGCTCGCGATCTGCAAATCCGGTTTCCGCAGCGACAGTCTCAACCGGATGGCGCGTCTGCTCCATCATGACGCGCGCGGCTTCGATCCTCAGGTGTTCGACCGCCTTGGCGGGCGATTGCCCGGTCTCGGCGCGAAATACGCGACTGAACTGACGCGGGCTGAGATGGGCCACGCCTGCGAGTTCCTCGACCGACAGTTCGGATCGAAGATGGCGGCGCGCATAGCCGAGCGCCGTCTGGATCCGGTCACTCTTGGCATCGATCTCCAGTAGTGCCGAATGCTGGGATTGGCCACCCGCCCGGCGATGGTGCAGCACCAGATGCTGCGCCACCGTTCGTGCCATGTCCGGGCCGAGATCATTCTCGACCATGCCCAGCGCCAGATCGAGGCCTGCGGTCATGCCGGCCGATGTCCAGATCGATCCGTCGACGATGAAGATCCGGTCCTCCTCGACCTTGATCGCTGGATATCGCTCGCGAAGCAGACGCGCAGTCGCCCAGTGCGTCGTGGCGCGGCGGCCATCGAGCAAGCCGGCCTCCGCAAGGATGAAGGCGCCATTGCAGATCGCGGCAAGGCGGCGCGAATGCCGGGCGATAGTCTGGAGATAGCCGATGGTGCCGGCGTCGGCCGGGATCACTTCGAGGCCACCCGCGACGATCACCGTGTCGTGGATGCGGCAGTCGAACGGCTGACTGTCGATCGTCACTCCGAACGAGGTACGAACCGGGCCACCCGTCTCCGACACCAGATGCAGGTCATAGACCGGCTGGTCTGCCACCAGGTTGACGAATTCGAAGGCCGTCAACGCGGCCATGCTCATGACCTGGAATTGAGGTCCGACGACCAGCGCGACTGACCGCATATGCGTTTCCTCTTCGTGTCCTGAAAAGAGGTATATACGACATTTAAGACGTGAGCAAGCACGCCTAGATTAGGCGTGCGGCAACGAGCCGTTGCACATCCCTCACGACACCAAGGAATTCATCATGACGTCCCAGACCACCCAAGGCACCGCCCTGATCACCGGTGCATCCTCCGGCATCGGTGCGATCTACGCCGACCGCCTTGCCGAACAAGGCTACGATCTCATCCTGGTTGCACGCGACGCCGACGGCCTGAAGGCCAAGGCGAACTCCTTGTCCGGCACCGGCCGCGCGGTGCGCACCGTGGCCGCGGACCTCACCAAGCCCGCCGAAATCGCCGAAGTGGCTGCGCTCCTGCGCGACGACGAATCCATCACGCTGCTGCTCAATAACGCCGGCATCGGCGCCACCGCGCCCTTGCTCGCTTCGGATATCGATGGCCTGGAAGCCATGATCGATCTCAACGTCACGGCGCTGACGCGCCTGACCCACGCCGTCGCGCCTTCCTTCGCCCGGCGCGGACACGGCACCATCATCAATGTCTCGTCGGTCACCGCATTGGCGCCCGAGCTGTTCAATGGCGTGTACGCCGCGAGCAAGGCGTACGTCCTCACCTTGACCCAGGCGCTGCACCACGAGCTGGCCGAGAAGGGCGTGCGCGTCCAAGCCGTGCTGCCGGGGGTGACCTCCACCACCTTCTGGGCGACCGCCGGCCTGCCGGTGGCCAACCTGCCGAGCAGCATCGTCATGACGCCCGAGCAACTGGTCGACGCGGCGCTCGCCGGGCTCGCCCAGGGCGAGCTGGTGACGATCCCCTCGCTTCCCGATGCCGGCGACTGGGCAGCACTCGAGAATACGCGCAAGGCACTCGTGCCCAACCTTTCAAAATCGTCGCCTGCGGCTCGCTATACGGAAATTGCTGCGCGGGATGCGTGAAACATCCGAACGACGAATCGAGACGACGGACCTACTTCCGCGTCGCTCCCCCAAATATCTCTAAAGGAAATCTCAACATGAAACGGTTTCATGCTGTTCTCGCTGCTTCGGTTTTTGCTGCTTCCGCTATCACTACGTCCGCTATCGCCTTCGGCACCCATGCCATGGCAGCGGAAAAGCCACCGATCGTCCTCGTCCACGGCGCATTCGAAGATGCGCAAATCTGGGGCCATGTGAGCGCCAGGCTGAAAGCCGACGGGTACAAGACCGTCACCGTGGATCTGCCTGGCCGTCCCAGCGATCCCACATCAACGACTTCTGTGTCTCCGAGTAATAAATCCGCTTCCGCTGGTGCATCTGCAACACTCCTGCTGCCGTGACAGCTCTCAGTGTGTTGCATCCACCGGTTGAACCCGCCACCCATCGCAGCCGGTCGCGAATGGCTGCCATCAGGATGTCCGGATTGCTCGATAGCAGACGTGGGACATCTGCTGACCACAGCGCGTGGCCGCTGATCGTCGTCTTGGAAGTGTCCGCGTTCACGGGGTAGAACCCGACGACGATCTCGTTCGTGCCGCAGGCGACCCGCACCGCACGCTCCCGCAACACAGCGGGCATCTCGGTGGCGATGTACATGCTGTTCACCTCGGGCACCGCGTGTTGGCTGGCCTATGGCGTCTTGATCGGCTCGTGGCCTGTCATCCTTTCCAACGCGATCACGTGCTTGTTGTCCTGTGTGATTCTGATGTTGAAGCTACGGCACGGGTGAGGTGCGGCTGAATGCGTATCCCCTTGCGCCCCTCTTCCAAAGAGGGGTCGGCGCACTTTCCCCCACGGTAGCCAGCAAGCTTCGTCACGCTATCCGCAGGAACCCATGCGATCACCATTTTGCCGCACTGGTCAGCCGGGACGGAAGAAGCCAAGTCGACAACCGGGGCTGGGTTTTCCACCTCCGTCCTGTTTTGCTCGCCCCTAACCATGAATGGGCCTGGCCTAGGGCTGCCGCCTTGAACGGCGCTGTCGTAAGCGATCGTCAGACGTTGTGATAGACGCCCATATCGGTTTGCGCGCTCAGCTTCTGCTTGCTAAAGGAAACCGCCACTCACGTGCAAGCAACAAATTCCTGTTCTGCTCGCCGTCTGGTTCATATGGGCTTTGTCCGCGGACATCACGTTGGTGTACGCGGACACTACCGCTGCCCCTGCAACACGTGCACTCCGTCCGCCAATCAACTGCTTAGCAGAGCGTTTGGGCGTGGCATGACAGTTGCTCTACACCGGATCACACAAGCCGGAGCCTCACCGCCAGCAACGCTTTCGTCGTTACACAGCACCGCATCCTGATGCTCAGCCGCTTTGTGTTCTGTTCTTGATACATCGCCGATGTCAGCCAAAAACGAGCGGCTGCGTGCGGCTAGGTCATCAGTCATGACAACTCTCTTGCAATCGGCAGCATCCCATCCGCGTCCATCAGAAAGATTTCCTCATGATTCACCGCGTTGTCCTGTTGTTCGTTTTGTTGGTGTTTTCCCTTGCAGCAAATGCTGTCGAGATCGATGGTCGCATTGATCCAAACGAATGGGCCGGGGCTTTGCACATCACCGACTTCCGTGACACGCAGCCGCTCACGGGCAAACCGGGAAGTATGCCTACCGAGGCCTGGATCCTTTCCACACCCAAAGGACTGGCCATTGCCATCCGCGCCACCCAGCCACCGGGCGTACCGCGTACTCGTCAAAAAACACGCCGCGACGAGGACGCTCTGGTCGACCGTATCAATGTCATGGTCGATTTCAACGGCGATGGGCGTACAGGCTACGATTTTGAAGTGACGTCGACAGGTGGCATTGCAGACGAGGTCATTACCAGCGAATCGATGTTCAGCTACGACTGGGATGGTGTGTGGAGCCATGCGGTGACCGAGGACGAGCAGGGGTGGTCGGTCGAGGTGCTGATTCCGTGGTACGTCGCACAAATGCGCGCTGCCAGCAACGGCACGCGCACCATCGGTCTCTATCTGGATCGCATCGTCGCCAGCACCGGCGAACGCATGGCCTGGCCTGTCGCCAGTTTCAATAAGCCTCGGTTCCTGTCCGACTTCAAGCGTGTCGAGATACCGGCCTACACTCAGTCGATGTTCGCGGTGACGCCTTACATGGTCGCCATGACCGATCGCGTGCGCGGCGGTACGTCGTTGCAGGAAGGCGCAGATTTAGTGTGGAAACCCAACGGACAGACCCAGCTCACGGCCACCATCAATCCCGATTTCGGCCAGGTCGAAAGCGATGATCTGGTGATCAATTTCACACCAGAGGAAACGTTCCAGACCGACAAGCGCCCGTTCTTTACCGAGAACCAGGGCATCTTCGACTTCAGTCTACTCGACGACTATACGCAGCTTGTCTACACGCGCCGCGTCGGTGGCATCTCTGATGATGGGTCCGGCCCCGCGGATATCGCCGGCGCGGTAAAGCTCAACGGTAGCATCGGCGACACCAGCTATGGTGTGCTCGCCGCGCAGGAAAAGGGCGATGCGGGCCGAACGTTTGGCGCCTTGCGCATCAATCAGGATCTCGGAACCCAGAGCCTTGGCATGCTGGCGACGCATGTCGAGCATCCATGGCTGGATCGGGACGCCAACGTGCTTGGCATCGATCATCGCTGGAAGCCCAACGCGAGCTTTGACATGACGAGCAACGTCGTCGCCAGTCGTATCGACCAACCGGGACACAATAGTGCCGGTACCGGCGCCACCACGATCATCAACTACGAGATGTCGCCAGTATGGAGCCAGCAGTGGCTCGGGATGCATTTCAGCGACAGTCTCGATATCAACGATTTCGGATATCTTGACCGCAATGGATTCAACTACGGCCACTATGAGGTACGGGAGCGGCTCACCGGACTTTCGCCGGATTCCCCATACAGTTCGCACTATTGGCGCTATCGCATAGTCGCCGTCAACAATACCCATGGCCTCAAGCTGGAACGCGAACTGCGCGTGACGCGGGACAGCCTGCGCCGCGATGGCGGCGAGGAAATCTGGCAGTTCCGTCTGGACGCAGCCAGTTACGATGATCTACTCACGCGTGGCAGCAACCCCTTGCACCTCCCGCCCAACGTGACATTGACCTACGAGCGCACCCGGCCGCGGGTCGGCAACTGGTCATGGGTGCTGGATGGCGAAGTGAAGGGCAATGAGCTCACCGGATCCCATCGCCTGGGCTACATGCTCAAGTTCGTGCCGACCTATTTCATCAATGACGCCTTCAGCTTTTTCACCGGCGCCAGCATCGAATCCGATCCTTACTGGATGATCTGGCAGCACGAGAATCTGGTGGGCGCATTCGACGGCAAGACCTACGGTGTCAATGCGGGAATCAACTGGAACATCGGCACGCGGCAGGAGCTGCGAGTCAAGTTGCAGGCCCTAGGCGTCGGAGCTCATCTGCGGCAGGCCTACGAAATTGCTCGCGATGGACGGGCTGTGCCGACCGAAGAGCCGGTCGACGATCTGGGCGTGATGAACCTGGGTTTCCAGATCCGCTATCGCTACGAAATTGCGCCGCTGTCAGATATCTATATTGTGTACAACCGCGGTGGCTACGAATCGGATGCTGAAAACGAAGGCGCGTTTTCCACCTTTCGCCGCAGCTTCGACCTGCGACATACGGAACAGGCATTGGTAAAGGTCGCTTACCGTCTTGAGTTCTGACCCGATTGCGCCGACTTTACCGCGTCGGAAATAGACCATTTTATTCAGTCACTGGAGCCTGTCCATGGCAATGCGTCATCAACATGGGGAAGCCTCGAACGATGCGCTCTCAAGGCATCACCTATAAGACTCATGTGCGAGAACCACTTTCTATGAAACCGAAGCATCTTCGTGATCGGATTAAACGCCGATTGGCAGTCGTTCTGACCATCACTGTTTTTTTGTGGTCCGCCGACCTTAGTGTCTGCGTGGCCCAGCCGCTCGCACAGGCGACGAGCGCCGCGATAACCCTGTTTCAGCACGTGAACGTTGTTCCGATGGATCGCGATCGACTAATGCGAGACCAATCGGTGCTTATTGAAGAAGGCGCCATTCGAGCGATCGGTGCGCATCTTGATGTACCACCCGGGGCCCATGTCATCGATGGGCATGGAGTCGAGTATCTTTCGCCCGGTCTGGCCGATATGCACGTGCACTCGACGACAAGTCGGGACATGGTGCTCTTCCTCGCCAACGGCGTCACCACCGTGCTGAACATGGGTGGTGCAACCTACGCGTTCGTCGACCAAGTGGTTCCAAAGCTCAATCGTGGTGAACTTCCGGGCCCCCATGTCTACTTGAGTCTTCGCGTTGATGGGACGCCAGAGTTCGGCCAGCTTGTTGTCACCACTCCAGCCCAAGCGCGTGCCGTCGTCGGGCTTGCAAAGTCCAACGGCTACGATTTCATCAAGGTCTACGACAACCTGGCGCCGGACGTCTTTCAGGCGTTTATCGATGAGGGCAAAAAGCAGGGCCTTCCGGTGGTTGGTCATGGTGTGACCCGTGTTGGCATCGAGCGGCAGCTTGCAGCCGGACAACTGATGGTCGCTCACGCCGAGGAATACCTTTACACGGTGTTCTTCCCCGCTGGCGCAGAGGTCGGCAATCAAGCGCCGCGGCTCGACCAGATTCCGGCCGCGGTCGCATTCACCAAGCGCTACGGCGCATTTGTCACCGCCGATCTCAACACCTACGCCACGATTGCGAAGCAGTGGGGTAAACCTGACGTGGTCAAGGGATTTCTCGCCATGCCCACGTCGCGTTACCTTGATCCTGATGATCGCATTGCTTGGCGTGCCGGCGGGTATGACACTCGCTCGGGAAGCCTGGATGCCAGGCTCGAGTTCCTCAAGGAATTCATCAAGTCCCTGGAGAAAGCGGGAGTTCCTCTCATCGCTGGGACGGACACGCCATCGTTGCCAGGACTGGTACCTGGCTTCTCCTTGCATCAGGACCTGAATGCACTGGAAGCTGCCGGTCTTAGTCGCTTTGAAGTTCTGTCCACAGCCACTCGCTTACCTGGACAACTAATAGCCATAGCCAAACCCGGCGCCCAGCACTTTGGCACCATAGCTGTTGGTAGCCGAGCCGACCTGATTCTTTCCGCGGCTAATCCGCTTGAGGATCTCTCGACCCTTGAGCATCCGCTTGGCGTCATGGCGCGGGGGCGATGGTATAGCTCGGAGGAACTTATCTCGCGACTCAATGGAGTAGCAGAGAAATACCGGGCAGCGCAATGGCCACTTGGCAATTGACCTCGATTCACGTGCATCGTTTGAGCCCACGACACAATCATGGTTGGGCTCGTTCGAGGCGATGCCAGCAGGAGAAGCTGAAGCCGACGAAAAGGCGTCGTGCAGTTCGGTGCGGAGTGCCCATGGCCACGAAATTAACTAAGTGGACTGCTGCCGGCTTTTCGGCCGGCGGGTCAAAGCCGCTGGTTAGAGCGATTGACCAACTAAACGTAGCCCACCGTCACACTCCAAAATGCATCCTGTCATGAACGAATTGCCAATGAGAAATACGATGGATTGCGCAACCTCTTTGGGCTCTCCAACTCGTCCTGCGGGTGTGGCCGCCGCAAATTTTGCAAAGGCAGATTGCTTCTGATCTTCCTCCATCCAGTTCCACCACGGCGTGTCGATCACGCCGGGGGAGACCGCATTTACTCGACGCGGCCTTAGCTCAACCGCGAGCGGCTTGACCAAACCCTCGATCGCCGAGTTGATTGCAGCTAAACCCGCCGTGCCAGGATTGGCTGCCCGAGCCGATATGGCCGAGACGAACGTAATCGATCCCGACTCACTAAGGTAAGGAAGCGACTCTTGCGCCAGGCAGAAGTAGAGCCAGAATTTCCCCTCAAATCCGGAGCGTAAATCAGCTGGTGTGATCTCTGCGAATGGTCCCGCTCCTTTTCCCCCACTGAGGGACACCACGAGGTGGTCGAACTTGCCGATCTCAGCCAGGGAACGTGTGCGCTCTTCAAGATTCATTGCATCGAATGCAAAGGCGGACGCCTGGACACCCAGTTGCTCTTTAGCCGAATCCAGTTTGGCGCGATCCCTACCCGTAACGACAACATCTGCACCGCATTCAATCAACAACTTGGCGGTGGACAAGCCGACTCCGGATGAACCGCCTGCAATCAGCACACGGGATCCTTGAAGGTCAAACATGGTCTGCTCCGCTCCTCATATCAACGCTTTAGCCCAGCTGCGACGAACCTGAGCGGCCGCTTTGACGTCGACTGCAGCGCCTTGCTGGGGGTTACGGTTTGCTCAGCCTGAAACATCGAATGCCCCACCTTGCTTGTCCACAGCAGATAGCGCGGCAGCCTTGAGCGATAATAATGCAGCGAGCAAGCCAGTCTTGATTTTTGGGTGTTCGACAATGTCGTCTTCACTCAAGCCGGATCCGAGAATCGGAAGAGTGATGGAAGCTTCATCGACGAGGCGCGCCGACATCGTGGAGATGGTTTCCTGCAATGCCGCCAGGGCGTGTGTTGCCCGGGGCGAGGCGTTCAGTATCGCAACTGGCTTATGAACAAACGTCTCGTTTCCCACCATCCAGTCAAGGGCGTTCTTGATAGCGCTCGTGACACCATGCGCGTATTCCGGACTGGCGATGAGCAACGCGTCAGACGTCAAGATTTGTTCGCGGAGGGATGCTACAGGTGCCGGTATGGCTGTTTCAAGGTCGGGGTTAAAGAGAGGCAGGTCGCCCAGGCCTCGATACAGAACCACTTCGATTCCGGAGGGCGCGATGCGTGCTATGGCACGAAGCAGCATCGTATTCAGCGAAGCTTTGCGAAGACTGCCCGAGATTGCAAGAATTTTCATGGCGTCAAACGTAGCGGCGGGAAAAAGTCGGGCAGCGTTAGCCGAATCCTGAATCATGCGAAAAGCAACCGACGACAGTTTCAAGTGGGTGTCGACTACTTCTCGAGTGCTGCGGCTTGTTGAGCTTCGTCGCCTGGTTGCTGGACGATAGCCATGCTCATCTGTCCGTTACCAACAGACCAATCAGAGAAATCATTCTCAGTCAGATAAATAAATACATCCTGGAGACGTATGCCCATGCTTGTATTCAAATTTTCGGCTATTTTTCGATAAAGCTCTCGTTTCATCGCGTCACTTCGCCCTCGACGCATGGTGATTTGAACCACGACCAGATTGTCGGAACGAGCAATGCCCAGAAAACGCCGATCGAAAAAGAAATCGCCGGGGCCATATTCGTAGAACAGTTGAAAAAAATCGTCTTGAGGAATTCCCAGACTGTCGACCATTGCCTGATGAACGCCATGTGCGATTACCTCCTTCTGCTCAGAGGACGTCCCCTTTTTTACTGCAACACGTGTAAATGGCATATAACCTCCGTAACTTGAGTTGCCTGACTCGCGACTATCTGCGGCTGGATCCTTTCAAGGCAAATGGCCGGACTTTCAATAGCTTCCACATACGCGCTCCTGCTGACCCGCCGGCGGATCCGGTCGGAAGCTGAATCCCCGATCGACCTGCTCGATCCGGCCTACTCCGGGATAGGGAAAGTGCGGCGCGAACATCAGCTCACGGGTATTGGTCAACTGCTGGAGCTCCTGACGCCGCGTCCGTGCTGCCTGCGGCTTGTCGGAATCCCACGCCAGCGTCCATTCTGGCGTCGCCAACGAGATGATGGCGTTGTGGGCCATGTCGCCAATGTCGATGAGCTTGTACCCCTGCGACACGATCTCATAGCCGACGTGCCCGGGAGTATGGCCGGGGAGGGCCACGGGAGTAATGCCAGGCAAGACCGGCTTGCCGGTTTCGAAGGTTTTGACTTGCGCCTTGAGGATGGAAACCTCTGCACGGACGTCATTTTCTCTCTGCATGAACGCCCATTCCTTCGAAGACATCCAGATTGTCGCGTTTGGAAACGCGAGACGTCCCTGCGTGTCAACCAGACCGCCGACATGGTCAGGATGACCATGCGTAACGAGGATGTCTGTCACATCGTCGGGCGAAACGCCGACCAGGCCGAGACTGTCCCGCACGACGCTCTTACCGGCTAAGCCATACCCGGCATCGAGCATGACGACGTGCCTGGGCATCCGGATCAGCAAGGTGTCAATATCGAGCCGGATGGTATCTGGCGAGGCACCTGCGTCCCTGAGAACCTTCGACACGGCTGCTGGACTCGCGTTGGTGGCAAAAATGCTGCCGTCGTTTGGGAATGCCAAGGCGCTGTCGCGCAGAATGGAAATACGGAATTCTCCAAGTTTGAAACTTGTCGCACCGGGCGAGCCGGGCACTACGGTGGCGAACGTGCATGGCACTCCGCAAGCCAGGATAAGTGCCAGCGTCAACCTCGCGACTCGCCGCGGGACGAGGCCAACAGAGAGCAGCCAGCCGCGAAATGTTGGCCCTGTTGGCGTATTCGGCAGTCGATGTTCAGATTTTTTCAGCTCATTCACGGATCGTTCTGCTCCATTCTTCATCGGTCTCATCTGAGGGGGCGCGTCCATGGCCGTCTGCTCTCGCAATACGACGAATGTTGTGCTTGAACCGGGCAAATCCAATGCATCCGTTAGCGAAGGCGTTGGCTCGCGTTGGATAGTCATGTTGGGAGTTTCGTTTCGTGCGACCTCAACGTCCTGACGAGACACGGCCCCTCCGCGTGACATGACGGAGCTCACTTTGCGACTCCGGTTGTTCGCCGCGACCCAACATCAATGTGTCGGCCTGGCTTCCACCTTGCGCATCCCTCGATTGAGGTCCGTACTTGTGTCGGATCAACCGGCCGTCAGTTTTTGTGGATGGGCCGCCGGAAACGGGACAAGCTCGCCAACGCAACCAGCGCCGACAGGCCGAGTAGATCCAGCCAGGCGAACCAGTCGCCCCAGCGCGCGTACAACGTGTGCGTTTCGCGCAGGGGCAGATCCCCGATCAGTTCCGTACCGTGTTTCTCGCTCGACGCTTCGGCCACGACGCGACCGCGGTCGTCGCTGAGCGTGAGGCGGCCAAATCGGGCGATGCGGGCGATTGCGAAGCCGGCCTCCACACCGCGCATGACCGCCATGCGGCTGTGCAGCCAGCCGTCGACTACAAAATCGCCGGCCGGTACCAGCAGCAGTTGCGCGTCGCGCGCCGCATACGCGCGACCGATGTCGTGAAAGTCCATGTCCTTGCAGATGGCGAGCCCGATCCGTGGGCTACCTTCCAGCATCCGGTAATCTTGGCCGGGCGTGAACTTGTCTTCAAAGCCGGGAATCAAGTGGTGCTTGCTGTAGGTGAGCGGCGCTGAGGCGCCCGGCTGGAATGCCATCGCCATGTTCCGTTCGGCATGAGGGTCACCCTTGAAGTCGATGGTGGCATCGATGATGAGATGACGTCGCTGCGACAGCTGTGCGAAAGCCGGGATGGTCTGATCGGCGCCGCCGAACGACCCCTCCGGAATTACGACCGCTTGCGCGCCCTCGCTGGCGAGGCGGTCGATCGCGGCGACATAACGCGCTACGAGCGCGCGACCGTCCGCACTGCCCAGTGCCGGCTGGAACGGCTTTTCCAGCCAGATCAAGCCGACGCGCAGCATGGACGTGGGCGGCGTCTGCAGTCGCCACGCGCCATAGGCGATGGTGACCGCCAGGCATAGCGCCGTTGCGCCGGCAACGGCCATGCGGCTGCGCCGCGATATCTGCTGCGTCGCCAGCGCAGCAACGGCCGCCGGAAACAGCATGAGCAGGAAGCCGATGCCCCAGATACCGGTGACGGCGGCGATCTGGATGATTACCAGCATGTCCATCTGGCTGTAGCCGATGTCGAAGAACGTACCGTGAGGCGAGAGCACAGCGTTGACGTACGCGATGGCCACCCACGTGGCCGGCACTGCGCATGCCGCCGCGAGCGGGCGCCCGCGAAGCAACAGCCGCTTGTACAGAAGTATACAAAGCGCAAGCATCACGCCGGGCAGAGCGATGTAATACGCGATCGTCGTCAGCGGGATGCCGATGTGGTCGTGCAAATAAGCCCAGAGGTTGAACGAGCCCATCGTATAGGCCGAAAAACCTGCCAGCACGGCCCAGCGAGTGCTGACGCGAGAGGCCAACCAAAGAACAGGTATCGGTGCCATCCATGCCATCCACCAGATCGGCTGCACGCCGCTGCCGAACCACCAGGCGACTGTGGTCAACGTCGTCGCCGCCAGCCAGAGCAGCGATTTGAAACGGTCAGGTATGGATGCCATCGATCAGTCTTCCAATGGATGCGCGATAGAACTCGCGAAACTGTTTCTCGTCGTAACTGAAGCGTCCCGCGCGATACAGCGATACCAGCCCATGCGCGTGCGCCCACAGCGTCATGGCTAGATCCCATGGATCGTCCTGGCGCAGCACGCCTTGACTCATGCCTTCCACCAATGCATCCGCGATGACGGTGAGGGTAGGGGACTGGCGGTTGCGAAATCCCTCGGGAAAGCGGCGCGCGTCGTCCCTGCGGACCGAGAAGGCGTGGTCGAAGAGATGCGGATGCGCCAGCGCGTAGTCGAGGTAGTGCTCGAGCGGCCAGTAGATCCGCTGCATGATGTCCGGGTTGTCGGGGTGGTGTTCCCATGCAGCGGCGACAGCATTGAAGCTATCGTCGGAAATTCTCTTGAGCAGCGCTTCCCGATTGGGAAAGTGTCGGTAGATCGCCATTGCCGTGATGCCCACTGCATCAGCAACGCGCCGCATGCTGAAGGCATCCGCGCCCTCTTGCTCGAACAATTCCAGAGCGGCGCGAAGAATTTTTTCCGACGTTTTCAAACGAATCATGTATACAGTGTATACTTGATTCGCAAGGCGTCAAGAAGAAGCAGAACCGGGTCATCGGCATCGCGCCATGTTTTCGCCCGCGACGGCCGTGGAATTCGCCACGCCGGGGTGGGTGGCTTGGTTTAACCACTGCCGGCTACTCGAACGCATCGGTCATATGCCGCCGGCAGAGGCCGAGGCAAACTACTTCCGGCTACTCGCCAGTCAGGCCACCACGGTCGCTGACCTAAACCAAACAGCAGCAGGAACCCGGGGTGGTTCACATCAGCAATTCAAAGACAACGCGATCGAATTTTATGGGCTGGGCGAGCCACTTTCGATTCTTGATGCGCTTCAGGGCAACAGGCTTCCGAGCCGGTGCAGGGAACATATGATGTCTTCTGTGTGGCTTCGTACAGTCATCAAAACGGGCGCGCGCACTGCGCCGCTCAACTCAAATATCTGGAGTGCCTCAAGCAATGGGCGCTCCTCAACCATGAGGACAAATTTATGAGGGACTGGTTGGTACTGGGGTCGATGCGTCGTCTGCTGGCGGTGTCCACAATCATTGCGACCTGCATCTCATGTCCAGTATCGGGCTATGAGAAAGTGGTAGCCACGCGGGGTACCGACCTACGCGACAATCGGGTGACCTGTGCCGAAGCGGGCAAGGCCGGCCCCGAAGTAATGGTTACGCGAACGACGCTTGCCGGTGTTCCGGCAATTCTTCGCGTGCCGCGAAGGGTGACCCGACCGCCGATTGTTCTCTGGCATGGGTACGGACCGCCGGCAAGCGAGGCCGCGATGATGGAGGCTCTTCCGCTCGACGACGTGCCGGCAGTCAAAGTGTATCTGGGGCTGCCGCTCTTTGGCGCGCGCGCGCCAGCAGGAGGTACCGAGGCACTCGTGCGCCGCCAGCAGCAAGATTTCGCTCTCCTGGTCTTCAAGCCCACGGTGGTTGGGGCAGGGGATGAGCTGCCATTCGTGGTGGACGCATTGAAGCGGCGCGGTTGCATGCAGCCGGAGGCAAAGATCGGGTTGATAGGCTTTTCCGCCGGTGGCGCCGCTGCCCTTTATGCCCTGTCCCAACGGAAGGTCGCTATCGGCACGGTGGCTCTAATCAACCCCTCGACCGGCCTGAGTGCATCAATACGCGCGTTGGAGCGCGCCACTGGCAAGTCCTATGCCTGGTCCTCGGCATCTCGACGCCTGGCCGAGCGGACAGACGCCACCAAGCGCGCTGCCGACATTGCGCGGGGAAGGGCACTTCCGGCCATTCTCTTGCTACAGGGAGACGACGACTCCGTTATGGGGCAGGAGGAGGCGCTAGCGCTGTACCAGAGCCTGCAGCCGTACTATCGCAAGGCGCATTCTGAACAAAGCCTCAAATGGGCGCAGCTGACCGGCATGTCCCACAACTGGGCCGCAGGCAAGCAGTCGCTGAATAACGTACGAAAGTCCGTTTCGGACTGGTATCTCGGGCGATGAGGAATTCAGGGTCCGCATCGTGCCCGCGGCCGCGCATCACGGGCGGCGACTGCCAGCGGCTGTGGTTTCGCAGGTCAGCCACACATGACGCGGGCTTTGCGCCGGTAGACCGGCGCGAAATCGACGACAGCGTCGTCCAACGGCTGCAATCCGTGATGAGACCGCGAAACAAAGGCGGAAGTGCTCCTGCTACCGACCTGGCGGCAGGTCTGGGCTTTATTTGATCGCCCCGCAGCGAGACAAGAAGCCCTCGCGTGCTATGACGCATCATCCGATGCGTAGCGCCCGGGCGCGCGGCTGGGTTGTGGTCTTCAGCGCACTGTTGCCGCTCGTTCCAAGTTGACCAGTGCTACCCGTTCTCGACTGACCAGGTCGTAAGCGCTGGCACTCAAGGCGCAGCCCCGATTTCTCGATCCTGCAGATGATCAGCCGAAAACGAAAATATCGGCACCTTTCTGGTCAATCTTGCGCGAGCGCCAGCAGTGCAATAGCGCAAAAATCCGGAAGAAATGCCGGGGACGGAGACCGATCATTGCGCATACCCAATGACCGGAATGTCCGCGATGCTGAAACTGTACGATTACCTGCCATCTCAGAATGCTTGGAAAGTTCGCCAGCTGCTGCAGCATCTAGACCTTCAATACGAAACCGTCGAGATCATGATCTTCGACGGCGACGGCCGCAGGTCAGCTTTCGCCGCAAAGAACCCGGTCGGCGCCGTGCCGGTGCTTGAGCTGGAAGACGGCCGTTGCCTGCCGGAATCCAACGCCATCCTGACGTACCTCGCCGAAGGCACGCCGTATTACCCGGATGATCGGTGGCTGCGCGCACAGGTCGCGCGCTGGATGTTCTTCGAGCAAGACTACGTGCAGAACGGCCTGGCATCCTTGCGGCATTGGGTGCTGACCGGCAAGGACCGGCGCTATGGCGAGGCCGCCGTGGCTGGCAAGCGCGCAGCCAGCGAGAAGACACTTTCCATCCTGGACAAATGTCTGGCCGGCAGGGACTTTCTCGTCGAGTGCGGGTACACGATTGCCGACATGGCCATGTTCGGTTACGTCGGTTTTGCGCATGAAGCGGGCATCGATCTTGATTCGTATCCACGACTGGCCGCCTGGGTTGACCGCGTCCGCGCACAACCGGGCCATCTTGAAACGTATTACGCGTATTCCATCGACCCGAGTTCCGTCAATGACCTTCCGGCGTACGAAAACTGACTGGCCGCGCGCGCTGCTGAACGCCTGCCGCCGCATCGAAGCGGCAGGCGCAGCACCATCGCTCGCCGATCTGGCGGCGGGGGCGGGCGTCAGTCCCTCCGAGCTGCAACGCCAGTTCACGTCCAGGCTTGGCATCAGCCCGAAAGCCTACCAACAGGCACTGAAACTGCATCGCTTGGCAAAGGGCGTGTCGGCCAGTGGCAATACCTTGCGGGCCATGCTGGATGCCGGTTACGAGTCCGTCGCCAGCGCATACGAAAACGCTTCGAACACGCTCGGCGTCTCGCCGGGCAAACTAAAGCTCGCCATCGAGATCGGCTGGTGGCTCGGCCTGTCGGATCTCGGCTGGATGCTGATGGCGGCCACGGAGCAGGGTATCTGCTGGCTGGCCTTCGGTGAAGAGCCGGGCGCCATGCTGGAAGAGCTGCACTCTACCTTTCCGAAAGCGCGCTTCCGGAACGACGAAGCGCGCCTGTCGGACTGGTTCGACAAGGTGCGCGAATTCATCCTGCTTCCGAAAGACGCGCTGGACCTGCCCGTGGATATCCAGGGCACGGCCTTTCAGGCGGGCGTGTGGAAGGCGCTGCGCAAGATTCCGCTCGGCGAAACTGTGTCGTATTCGGAGCTTGCGGGACGCATCGGAAGGCAAACCGCAGTGCGCGCCGTAGCATCGGCCTGCGCGCGCAACAAGGTTGCGTTGTTGATTCCCTGTCACCGTGTTGTCGGCGCCGATGGGCGCGTTGCCGGTTATCGCTGGGGCATGGAGCGCAAAAAGCTGCTTCTTGAAAGGGAAAAGGAATAGACATGCAATTCGGCGAAAAATATCGTGCGTCGAGGCCATGTCGGCTCTTGCAGGTGGCTCTCGGCCGGCAATTGTTCGCAAGCGCCCAACACCGGCAAGCGCGACACACGCAGGCCGCGAGCCAGGCTGCGCGTGGACGGCCCGTGCTGTCCCGGTCGCAGAGCTGGCCGTTGGCGACCGCGCGGCGGAACCCGTCGGAGATCTGCTGGTAGATAGGCATGACATGGTGTCGATCCGGTGGAGGCGTGGCTTGGGCAGGATAACCAAGGTAAAAGACGCGGCGTGCTGGTCGTGGCATGGGGTATGGCTGCTGGCACTGGTGGCGCCGCTGGCCATGGCGCAGGACCCTGACACGGCTGCGCTGCAGCGCCAGTCGCGCGACGACGCTTGGTGGACTGGACCTAAACCAAACAGCAGCAGGAACCCGGGGCGATTCACATCAGCAATTCAAAGACAACGTGATCGGATTATATGGGCTGGGTGCGTTACTTTCGATTCTTGATGCGCCTCAGGGCAACAGGCTTCCGAGCCGGTGCTGGGAACTTGTGATGTCTTCTGTGTTGCTTCGTACAGTCATCGAAACGGGCGCACTGCGCGGTTTAACTCAAATATCTGGAGGGCTTCATGATTTATCGCATCTGGCACGGACGTACTCCGCGGTCAAAAGCAGATGAGTACGCAAAGTTCCTCGAACGGAAGGCCATTCCAGACTATCGGTCCGTTCCAGGGAACATAAGTGTTGCCGTGCTGCGCCGGGAAGACGGTGACACGGCCCATTTCCTGACCGTGACATATTGGGAGTCCGAGGACTGCATTCGTAAATTCGCTGGCGACGACCTACTTAAGGCCAAGTACTATCCGGAGGATCAAGACTACCTTCTGGAGTTTGAGCCGCTCGTCCAACACTACACCGTGATCGCCAAAGAGGACGCCATCCAACTATGAGGTGTTGGACCTCGAGGAAGAGGTCCAAATCGTCCAGGATAGCGACGGCTTGTTTGGTGCCGATGGTATTTATTTGCGCCAAGATTCTCCTATCAAAATCATATTTTTACGCGAGATGGTTCTTTGCATGGAACGCGTCGGCATTCGCGAGATCCGCGATCGGCGACAGGATCGAAGGATCGAAGGCTTCGATCGCTGCGCCAGATCTGGCACGTTGTGGCCAGTCGGAATGGACCAGTGCACCGCGCCCCAGTGAAACGAAATCTGCGTCGCCGCTTGCGAGGAGCTGGCTCGCCCGACGCGGATCATGCAGCGAACCGTTTGCCAGTACGGGCACTTGCATATGCTGCTTGGCCAAAGCCGCCAAGCTGGGACCTCCCTCTAGCGCTGGCTGCCACGCCTGAAACTCGGTCGTGTGCAAGTAGTCCAACGGCAGCGTAGCCAGTCGTTCGAATATCTGCGAGGCTTCGTCGGCGCGCCACTTGTGCTGGAAATCATTGACCTTGCCTTGAGATACACGCAAGCCAAGCACAAAGTTTGAGCCCACCGCGGCACGTACGGCCCGCAGCGTTTCGACCATCAGGCGCAGCCGCTCGTCGATACCCCCTCCGTAGTCATCATTGCGAAGGTTGATGCCCTCGCTCAAGAATTGATCAAGCAGGTAACCATTGGCGCCGTGAATCTCGACACCATCGAAGCCGGCCTCTTGGGCTCGCTCAGCTGCGTTTGCAAAGCCAGCGACGGCGTTCGAGATCTCCTGCGAGCTCATGGCGTCAGGTACTACATAGTCGCCAGAACCGCGATAGAAACTCATTTGCTTTCCCTTGGGGCGCAGCGACGACGGTCCCCTGGTCCCGATCCGCCAGGGATTACCCTGTGAAAGTGCTCCGGCATGCATGAGTTGCGCGATCATGCGGACACCCTGGGCCTGTACGCCTGCGACGACCGCCTGCCAGCCGTCACGCTGCGCGCCGTTGGCCAAGCCCGGCTGGAAGAAATAGCCCTGAGAGAAATGCTCGTCGGGGTAAATGCCCTCGGTGATGACCAGCCCGAACCCGCCCTTGGCGAAGCGGCGGTAATAGTCAGCCATACGCGGTGTCGCAATGCCTTCGGCCGTTGCGCTCACGCGCGTCATAGGCGCGACAGCCAGACGATTGGGCAACTCCAATGGCCCTAGATGAAGCGACGCAAAGAGGGCTTCAATTTGCGTGGTGGGGCGGGGCGGTTCGTTTCGAATGCAGTTCATCTCAGCGGCTCTCCAGGAGTCCCACCGCTGCAATCGCCTCGATCTCGATCATCGCTTTGGGATCATAAAGCGCGTTGATCTCAGCGATCGTGTCTGCCGGATACGGGGAGGTGAAGAACTTGCGTCGAAGTGCGACGACGTCCTGGAAATGCCCCATATCGGTGACGAAGATGGTTACCTTGATGACATCGTTCAGACTCGATCCGCTGGCCTCGAGTGCCCGGCGCAGATTGGCAAAGGCCTGCTCACCCTGCGCGAGGAAACCACCCTCCACGATCTTTCCATCGTTACCGGCGCCGGCTTGGCCAGAGATGAAAACAAGATTTCCGAATTTGATGCCCTGGGACAACAGGAAGGGCTCGTAGTGGTCCGGTTGGGTCATTACTTGTTCAAGCATCGTCGTCTCCTCGAAGCGGGAAAGACCAACAAAAGATGATTTCAATTCATCAACTTGGTCGATGAGCGACAATTTTATTGCCAGAAAATGCCAAGACAAACGATGAATTATCAGCTATAAGATGAAAATGTTTCATCTATGGAACGGCCATGCGGCGACTTCCTACGCTTTCGGCATTGCGGGCATTCGAGGCGGCGGCCCGCCATGGCAGCTTCAAGCGCGCCGCCAGCGAACTGGCTGTTACGCCCACAGCGATCAGTCATCAAGTTCGCTCGCTTGAAGAACAAACGGGCGTGCAGCTCTTCGCAAGAAAGGTTCGTCAAGTGAAGCTGACCGAAGCGGGGCGGCAGCTCTATCCCGTGCTGCACCAGGGCTTTGATGCGTTCGAAGCCGTGCTTGCTCAGCTTGCGCTGGTGGGCAAACGAGAAAGAGTCACGATCTCGGCGACCAATGCCTTCACCGCCAAATGGCTGGTGCCCAGAGTGGCCCGCTTTCACGCCTCGCATCCGGACATCGACCTGCAACTTCACGCCTCCGATGAGGCCGTCGACCTGGCCGACCATGCTTTCGATATCGCACTGCGCTATGGACGGGGACCCTACCCAGGCCTCACGACCGAAGTCATGTTTGCGGACGAGTACGCGCCGGTCGTCAACTCAATGCTCGGTGCACGTTCGGTCGCGGCACTAAAGACAATGCCGCTTATCCACTTCGAGTGGAAAAAGGCCGATCCCGACAACCCCTCGTGGGAGAACTGGTTCGCGCAGGCCGGGCTCTCGTGGAATCCGTCCCTCGGACAACTCCGGTACTCGGATGAGGGGCATGCGATCCAGGCGGCCGTCGCGGGCCAGGGAATCGCCTTGCTGAGCCTTGCATTGGTGGCTGATGAGATTGCCGCAGGTCATCTGGTGCAGCCGTTCGGGCCAGCAATCGCAGGTCATACCTATCATCTGGCGATGCGCGCCGACCAGTCTCCGAGTGTAGGGGTACTGGCCACAGCCAACTGGCTGAGGTCGGAAGCCAGGATGGACCATGCGTGCGGTCAACTCGCTTCCGCGTAACATCCCTTCTCGGTGGCAGCAAGGAGCCAATACGCAGTTGATTCCCAACGCGAGCGGAGTCTAACCGTCTCAGATTCACCGGCCGGCCCAGCAGCAGAGGAGGTCGGGTATTTGTCATCGACTGCCAGGCATTTCGGCAGCCGGGACTTCCGATCTTGGACCGAGGAGGCCCCCTCACTGCGATGATGACCGAATGCTATTTGCTGCGTTGTCTGGGTAGGACCGGACAGATACCGGGTTGAGCGACGTGATGAATATTGGGTTCGAACCAGCGGCAAGCGGCGATTACCGCGTTAAGCTGGCTGTGCGGCAGGCGTGCATGTCACAACAGCATTCACCGGCTCGTCCTTATGTTGCTATCAACAAAAGGAGCTCCCAATGACCGCAAAAGTTGACCTCTTCGCCGCCGCGCCTGCCCTGATGAAGGAATGGCAACGGACAAACATCGCACTCGCCGCCGCCTCCAGCCTCGAGTCGAGCCTGGTTGAACTGGTGAATCTTCGCGCATCGCAGATCAACGGCTGCGCCAACTGCATCAATATCCATGCAGTCGAAGCGCGCGAAAATGGAGAAACCGACCAGCGCATGTATCTTCTTCCGGCTTGGCGCGAGGCGCCTTGCTATACCGATCGCGAACGCGCCGCGCTCGAATGGACCGAGGCTTTGACGCGGCTTTCCGAAGGGCGTGGGCACGCTAGCGGCTATCAGGCGCTGGCGGCGCACTTCACGGAGGAAGAGCAGGTCAAGCTCACCTTGACGATCAACATCATCAACGGATGGAACCGGATCGCGGTCGGTTTCGGCTTGTATGTCGATCCTGCGCAGATCAAGGCGGCTGCCAAAGGGGTTGCTGCAGGATGACGAACGCAGGCCCCGAGGATGCGGCGGCGAGCTTCGGTCCACTGCGTCCGAAGCTGATGCGCGTCGCGTACCGCATGCTTGGAACGGTGGCAGACGCTGAGGACATTCTGCAGGAGGCCTTCATCCGTTGGTTGAAGGCCAATCGCAGCGACGTGCGCGAGCCCGAGGCATTTCTCCGGCGGACGGTAACCCGTCTCTGTCTGGACGAGCTCAAGTCCGCACGGCACCAGCGCGAGACCTATGTCGGCACCTGGCTTCCAGAGCCCATCCTGGAAGAGGACGAGGCGGAGGACGACGTCACCTTGCCGCTGATGCTGGCGCTGGAGAGGCTTTCTCCGCTCGAGCGAGCGGCCTTTCTACTGCACGACGTGTTCGGGGAGGAATTCGAGGCAGTTGCGGAAACCATCCAGCGCGATCCGGCGGCCTGTCGTCAGCTTGCTGCGCGCGCGCGCGCGCATGTCCGCGAGGCGAGGCCCCGCTTCCACATGGAAAGGCAGCGCGGCCTGGCGCTTGCCCAAGCTTTTTTTACCGCTTCGCGCTGCGGTGATGTGAAGGCACTTGGCGCGATGCTCGCGGCCGATGTCAGCGTTCATGCCGACGGCGGAGGAAAGCGTCAGGCGTCGCCGACGCCGGTCTTGGGATTCGATGCTGTCATGCAACTGCATAAGTATCTGGCGGCATATTTCAAAAAACATGCTTCGAACCTCATCCGCCTCGGCTTCGTCAACGGATTGCCAGGATTCGTCACGCAGGAAGCTGACGGCGAACTTCAAACGACCGCCCTTGAACTCGAGGACGGACAGATTGCCGCAATCTATGTGATGCGGAACCCTGACAAGCTGAAGCATCTGCACTAGATCATCGGTGAAAACGTCGTTGGCCTGCACATTTCGCCTTCAGACATGGGTGGGCGGACTACCGGCAGACCTTGAACACCAGAACACGAGAATGCGCGTGCAATAGCGTGACACTGCACCTCAGGAGTTTCGAAATGAAATCCAGGCTCGACTTTGCGGCGGTTTCGCCCGATGCGTTCGAGACCATGCTGAACTTGGGATCCTATCTTGCTGGCAGCGAACGTGATGCTAGCCTCCGCCACCTGATGAGTCTGCGCGCCCCCCAGGTCAACGATAGCGCGTATTGCTTCGACCTCCACTGGACCATTTGGCGTGCGCTTGGCGAGACCGAGCAGCGGCTGCAGGCTCTGGACGCTTGGGACGAATCAACGTTCTACAGTGAGCGCGAACGGACGGTACTGGCATGGACCGAAGCGGTGACGCAGATCGCCGACGGGCACGTGCCCGATGAGGTCTACGCAACGGCACGCGCACAGTTTGGCAAGAAGAAGCTGGTCGACATGACGCTTGCCGTTGCCGCGATCAATGGCTGGAACCGGCTTTCCGTGGCGTTTCGCTCGCAGCCCGGCGAGTACTACTCGAGAGTGGCCTGTGCCAGAAAACATGCGGGGGCTTCACTATGAAAATTTTCATTACTGGCACGACCGGCGTGATCGGTCGCAGGCTGGTGCCGCTACTGGTCGCGGCCGGCTACGACGTATCTGCGATGGTGCGTTCCGAGCGCCATGTCCTTGCGCTCGAGAAGGCAGGTGCACGTACGTTGCAAGTGGACCTGTTCGATCGCAGGGCGGTGCGCGCCGCGGTCGCCGGACACGACACGGTCATCAACCTTGCCACGCACATACCGGCGACGTTGCGCATGCTGCTACCTGGGGCGTGGCGCGAAAACGATCGTATCCGCAAGATTGCGTCGGCGAATCTCGTTGACGCCGCGATCGCGGGAGGCTGCGCGCGCTTCATCCAGGAATCGTTCGCGCCGGTATACCCCGATTGTGGTGATGCGTGGATCGACGAGGACACGCCGATCGCGCCGACGCGCTACAACCGCACCGTTGCCGACGCAGAAGCATCTGCGCGGCGTTTCAGCGGCGGCGGCAGAGCCGGCGTGGTGCTTCGCTTCGGAGCGTTCTATGGTCCCGACGCTTTCCAAGTGCGTGACATGATCAAAGCCGTGCGCAAGGGCTGGGCGCCGTTGCCGGGCCCGGCAACGGCCTATGTCTCGTCGGTCTCGCACGATGACGCGGCAAGCGCGGTAGTCGCAGCACTCGGCGTGCCCGCCGGCAGTTACAACGTCGTCGACGACGAACCTCTTCGTCGCGGCGACTATGCTGAAACGCTGGCTGCAGCGCTTGGCGTTGCGCCACCGAAACCGCTGTCGACGTGGGTTACTGCGTTGACCGGTTCGCTCGGCGAACTCATGTCGCGTTCACAGCGCATTTCGAATCGCCTGTTGCGCTCGGAGAGCGGTTGGCAACCGAAGTACCCGAGCCTGCGCGAGGGCTTGCCAGCGACGCTGGCCGCGCTGCGCGACGCCAATGCGTCAACGGGTACTGAATCCATTCCGGCCCCTGCAGCCCGCGCTGCCAAGTTGGATGGGAGTTCGCAAAGGCCAGTCGCGCCCCGGCACGGCTGGCATCCGGAATCCGGATGGAGGAGATGGATGTCGAAATTGCGCCCCAAGGAGCCATCGCCATGACGAATGAACTTCAGAAAATTGCGCGCAACATGCTGTTCATGCATGGCTACGTCACACGACCGTGGGATTGGGCCAACAACGCCAGTCAGAGTGCCACGCCAAAAGCACTCCGCAGAAGCGAGCGCGATCTCGTGACAACGCTACGAACGTTGGTTATTAAGTCGGCGGTGGTCAATGATCGCGGCGACCGCGTGCGCGGCGCGTTCGAGCATGCGACACCACGCAATCCCGACAGTCCATCAGAGGCAGGAGGTTGCAAATGATCTCCCGTATCTGGCACGGATGGACCACGCTCGTCAATGCCGACACCTACGAAGCCATGCTGCGGGAGGAGATCTTTGTCGGAATCAAGAACAGGGGCATCCCGGGGTTCAGAAGCATTCAACTACTGCGCCGCGCTGTGGACGACGAGATTGAATTTGTCACCATCATGAAATTCGATTCACTGGAATCGGTGCAGACCTTCGCAGGCGAAGATTACGAAATCGCGGTCGTTCCGCAAAAGGCGCGTGCGGTTCTATCCCGATTCGACGCGACATCGCAGCACTACGACTTACGCTTCGATGCAGAGTGAGCCTTAAGGGAGAATATCCGGAGTTCTAAATGCGCGACAAAGTACGAATAAAATCCAGCCGGAGCCGATGTCTGAAGCGTCGGCTGACACGCAGTTCGGTACCGTCTTTTAGCGTGATCACGGCGTGTGACAACGCATCAACAACGGGGTTCTACCCCGTTAACGCGGACGCTTTCAAGAAGGCCGCGGCCGCGAAAGCCAATCTTCTCGAATGGCCGTTCCTGGCGACAACAGACGCTGGGGCAGGGCGATTAGCCTGTGTTATCGGGGGTAGGGCAGAGGGAAGCTTCCGCCACCCATTGCTGCCGGTCGCGACTGTCCGTTTGCGGGAGGGCTGGTGGCCGGCGAACCGCGCAATCGGTAGCGCCTCAGTCCGGAGGATTGCCAGAGTTGTGACCTGTCCACCTTCCGCGCTACCGATATCCGGTGGGTCGAGAACATACTCAACCACCGACCGCGCAAGCGGTTAGGTTTCCACAAGCTGTTGCAGGTCTTCGAAACCTCGTTCAATTGCGCTGCACCTCGGAGTTGAATCCGGCTATGACAGTTTTCTATGCAAGCGTAGTTCTACTGGCGGTTCTTTGCGGCGCGTTCGTAGTTCACCGGTGTCGTCGCTTGAGATGGTTGCTCGCAGTCGTCGTTGCATTGGCGATGATTGGCGGCGCGATATTGCTTCGGCCGGCATGGACGCCCCGTATCGACACGCCAAGTTCGGTCGCGTCGCTGGAGGCGGCCAACCTCAACGGAAGCCGTCAATGGATACTGGTACGGGGAGACAACCGCAACGACCCCGTGTTGTTGTTCTTGCATGGTGGCCCTGGCATGCCGGCGATGTATCTCGCCCACGGATCCACGCGTCTTCTGGAAAAGGATTTTATTGTCGTCCACTGGGATCGGCGGGATGCAGGCAAATCATTCAATCCGAACATGCCGTTCGACCAAGAGCGGGTTTCAGTGCAACTCGCGGATGCGGATGCGCTGATCAGATTGCTGCGCAAGCGCTTTGGCACACGGCCCATGTTCCTGGTCGGACATTCGTGGGGCACCTATCTGGGCATGCAGCTGATCAAACGGCACCCGGACTGGTTTGCGGCCTACATCGGGATGGGGCAGGTCACGGATCCTGCGAAGGAACGTGTGGTGGCCGATCGATTTATCCATAATGAGGCGGTAAGTCGCGGCAACATGGAAGCGCTTGTAGATATGCGGAAGGATTCCAACGCCTATCGCGAGAAGTGGTTATTCAAGTTTGGAGGAGAGTTGCATCGCTCGACGAGCTTCCTCCCGCTGTTGCTCACCGGGTTCTTGGCGCCGGAATATACGTTTCATGACGCACTAAACGTCGCAAAAGGGCCAAACTACGCGGCACGCTACATGAAATACGACGTCATCAATGAGCCCATCTCGGACGCGGTAAATTCGGTTGAAGTGCCGGCGTTCCTGTTTGCCGGTCGTTACGACTACGTAACTCCCTCTGTACTCGGCGTGGCGTATTTCAAGAAGCTCAAGGCCCCTTGCAGGAAGATCTTCTGGTTCGAGAACGCCGCTCACTTCCCGTTTTATGAGGAACCCCAGCACTTTGCTGAAGCAATGCGGGACGTGCAGCGTCTGCCTTGTGTCGCGGATCGCATGCGTCAGTGATTACGGACCGAATCGGACGTATTACCAATGCATCGCATGGCCGCGCATGGTCGAAGTTGGTTCGACGCGGCCGCCACGATAGCAGCGAATCGAGCTGCGTACGAAACGCGACCACGTGACCGGATCCAAAGCCACGCTGTAACGGCCGTTGTGGGGCGTCGCGATTCAAACCACAATGGACGGCCTCTGGCCGATCACAGCCCTTGCAAGCTCGGTGGTGCCTCGGCAAGCAGCGATGGGCAGAGCAGCGACCCATTGCTGCCGTTTGCGAGACCGAAACGCGGCGATTCGTTATCGGACAGCTCCTACGCTTGATAAGACACCCTGAACTACCACCTCAGGAGCCCTCGAGACGCCCGGGCGAGGACCACTTACCATGTATCGGCACATCCATGGTTTCAAAGTGACGGCCGCGTGCTAGAGCCGGTTGCCTGGAGTAGGCACATCAGCAGGCGAGCTCCAATGGGACGATCTCGAAATTCCGGCGAAGTCGTCCCGCTGGTCGATGATCGACGCCGTCGGAGTGCATGTATCAGATTCTGGTATCCGGCGACGGAGTCAGCGGCAGGCTGATTCGTATCATGGTGCCGATGCCATCACCGGGAAGCGCTTCCACGCTGCCGCCGTGGGCGCCGATCATGCCACGGCAGATGGCCAAACCAAGCCCTGTGCCTTGAGGTGCGCGATCGCCGCGTGCCACTGAAAAGAACATGTCGAAGATGCGCGCGCGCTCGTCCTCCGGAATGCCCGGGCCGCGATCGCTGACGTCAATCAGCAGGTTCTGTTCGACCACATGCACGTGCAGACGAACCGCTTCGCCTGGCGGCGAGAACCGGGCGGCATTTTCCAGGATGTTGAACAGGGCCTGCTCGATCAGGGCCGGATGCACGTAGAGGAGTACGGGCTCGTCCGGAGCCTGCGTCTCCACCTTCAGATCGGGAAAAGACCGGCGCAAGCGGGTGACGGCGGCGGCGGTGATTTCCGCACTGTCGGTCCAGTCGCGGTCGAGTTTGAGCGTCCCATGGCCAAGACGGGTCATGTCCAGCAGGTTCTGGATGTAGCGGTCCAGCCGCTGGCCTTCGCCCAGGATGGATTGCAGCAGGTCGACCTGCTCCTGTTCTGGCAATTTGCCCCGGTAGCTCAGCAGTGTCCCTGCGCCCCCGATCATCGAGGCCAGCGGCGAGCGCAGGTCGTGCGACACAGACGACAGCAGTGCGTTGCGCAGCCGCTCGGTTTCGCCCTGTACACGCGCGCTCTCCAGCTCGTCGGCCAGCCGGGCGCGTTCGAGCGCCCGGCCGATATCCTGCACCATGGTGAAGGTCAGGTTCCGGCGATCCGGGTCGGGCGGAGCGGAGGCTGGATCGAAGCGAAGGGCAGCCACGCCGAGGCGGTGATTATCGAGTCCCAGCGGCAGCATCCAGCAGGCAGCGCCATTCAGGGTGTCGGTGAAGCGACCGGCGGGCTCGGCATGCTGTTCGCACCAGTTGGCCGCGGCAATATCCTGAGGCGTGAGCGCCAGGCTACGCGGTGCGGTGGTGACCGGATGCAGCAGCTGGCCCGCGTCGCGAACCAGCATGGCGACATCGGCATCCAGTGCCTTGGCAAGCGCGGCGGCCCCCACCTTGAGCACGCCCTCGGCGTCAGTACTGGCGGCGAGCTGCTGTCCCAGACCCAACAACGCCCGGGCCCGCGTCTGAGCCGCGCGCAGCGAGGCCACCTGGCTGGCCAGTCGCGTGGCCAGTCGACTGCAGACGAGCGCAGCGACCAGGAACAGCAGTACTGCCAGCACGTCGTCCGCGTTGGCAATCCGCAGGGTGTATCGCGGTTGGGTGAAGAAGAAGTTGTATCCGAGAAAGCACAGCATGGCTGTATAGACGGCCACCATCATCCGGGTACGCACCGCCACCACCAGCACCGCGGTGAGGAATATCAGCGAGAGATTGGCCACCGACAGGTAGCGATCGCCGAGGAATGCCAGGGCAAATGCCACCACCGTGGCCGCCGTGGCGTAGATATATTCCCCCCGCGATCCACCTCCGCCGGCCGCGCGCAGCCGCCGCCGCGCCCGTGCGCGTTCGGTCGGTGTGGCGATGATCGTCAGCTCCATGTGCGCGCCACGGCGCAACAGCTGCTGGGTCAGCGAGATGCCAAGCATCCGCGCGATCGGCCGCTCGCGGGTACGTCCCAGAATGATCTGACCCACGCCTTCGCGATCGGCATGCGCCAGCAATTCGTCAGCGATCACATGGCCGCGCAGGATGATCGACTCGCCGCCCAGGCGCCGTGCCAGCCGCATGGCGGCGTCCAATCGCTCGCGCCGGGCCGGATCAAGCGTCGCACCAGTATCGACGAAGGCCACGCTCCAGGGCGCGCCCCGCCGTTCGGCGATGCGTCGGGCCACGCGCACCAGGTACTCGCTCTGACCGTAGCCGTCGATCGTCGCCATCACGTGCCGACGCACTGTCATGGCGCTGCCGCGCGCCAGCATGTGCTCGCGCAGGTCGCTGTCGACATGTCCCGCAATGGTCTCCAGCGCCAACTCACGCAGGGCGGCGAGATTGGTCGGCGAGAAAAAGGCGTTGAGGGCAGCGGCAGCGGTCTCCGGCACGTAGACCTTGCCTTGCTTCAGCCTGCCGATCAGTTCGCGTGGTGGCAGATCGATCAGCACGATGTCGCGCGCGCGATCGAGGAACGCGTCCGGCACCGTCTCGCGCACGGTGATGCCGGTGATGCGGCGTACCTGGTCATTGAGGCTCTCCAGGTGTTGCACGTTCAGCGCGGTGTAGACCTCGATACCGGCATCGAGCAGCTCGGCGATGTCCTGCCAGCGTCGGGCATGCCGTCCACCCGGCAGATTGGTGTGGGCCAGTTCGTCCACCAGCAACACCGCGGGTTTGCGCACCAGCGCGGCATCCAGGTCGAACTCGGTGAAGTCGCCCCCGCGGTGGTTCACCATGCGCCGAGGCAGCACTTCCAGGCCTTCCAGCAACGCCGCTGTTTCGCCGCGGCCGTGGGTCTCCACCAGACCCACCACCACATCCGTCCCCTGGCGCTTCAGCTCGCGTGCCGCCGACAGCATGGCGAAGGTCTTGCCTACGCCGGGTGCGGCACCGAGGAAGATCTTCAGCCGTGGGCTGGACGCATCCTGTGCAGTGCTCAGCAGTGCGTCGGCACGGATATCGCGGGAAGCTTCCGACATGGACGTATCTCGCCTGGGTCCGGGTAGGGTGATGAATGGGCCGCCGTGGGCGGATCAGTGGTTTGACAGCGCATCCAGCGCCAGGTTGAGCTGGAGCACATTGACCCGCGGCTCGCCCAGCACGCCAAGCTGACGCCCTTGCGTATGTTGCCGAACCAGCGCCTGGACCTGCTTGCGATCGAGCTTGCGCAGGCGCGCCACCCGCGCCAGCTGATACTGCGCCGCCGCGGGGCTGATGTCCGGATCCAGTCCACTGGCCGAGGCGGTCACCAGATCCACCGGCACCGGTGCCGTATTGCCCGGGTCAGCCGTTCTCAGCGCAGCGATGCGCTGCTTCACGGCATCGGCCAGCGCCGGGTTGTTCGGGCCCTGGTTGGAGCCGGCGGACGAGGCTCCGTTGTATGGATTGGGCGAGGTGGCCGACGGGCGGCCCCAGAAATAGCGTGGATCGTCGAACGACTGGCCAATCAATTCGGAGCCGACCGGCTTGCCGTCCTTCTCGATCAGACTGCCGTCGGCCTGGTGGCGAAACGCCAGGCGGGACAGCCCGGTGGCGGCCAGTGGATACAGCACGCCGGTGACCACGGTCATCACCAGCAGCATCAGCAGGGATTGGCGCAATAGCTTGAACATGAGTGTGCTCGCTTCTTTGAAAAGTGCGGCCATGGATGGTCGCTTGTTGCTTTCAGCAATCAGGGATCGATCGCGCTAGAAACTGCCTTGCAGCATCACGAAACCGCGGGTACCACCGACATTGCGGGTGTCGCTGGCGTTGAGGAAGCTGGACGTGCGGCGATAGAAATCCGCGTTGCTGGCATGGGTTACTCCGCCGCTGAGCGACCAGTGGCCGACGAACTGATACTTCAGCGTGGCACCGACATCGCTGTAACCGGGATTGCGCGCACCTTCGGACGATGGTGCCGCCAACGTGGTGGTGTAGTGCGTATGACCCGCATGCAGGGCCAGGCTCCACGCGTCGGCCAGCGGAATGGCGACATCCAGTTGCAGATAGTCGGTGCCCTTCGAATCGCTCGTGTAGCCCTGTTCGGTGTCCGCGCCGAAGTAATCGGTCAGCGCACGGTTGTATTTCAGGGTGAACTGTTTCCAGCTCAGTGCGGCATTCGCCTCGAGTGTATTCAGCGAGCGCGAGGCGAGGCCGGCCTGATCCAGATTGGCGCCCGGATAGACGTAGCCGTAGAAGCCGGCGCGCCACGACCAGTTGTTGCTGATGGGCTGGCCGTAACTCGCATATAGATCCAGCTCCATCGCGCCACCCGGGTAACTGCGCTCACTGATGCTGGATCCCCAGAAGCCGGCCGCGAAGCCGTTCGGATGAGCGTAGTCGGCGCCACCCTGGATCGCGGGCCTGCCCCAGGTCTGGGTGAGGCCGCGGAACATGTAGTCCGAACTCAGCGCGAGGTTGGCGGACGTCGTGGCCGCGGTGGCATCCCCGGCCCGGGCGCTCGCGCAGGCACCCGCCAGGGCGATGGCGAGGAGTGCTGCTGGCATCGTCAAGCGCATCATGACAGTCCCACCAGCACTAGCAGCATGTCGATCAGCTTGATGCCGATGAACGGTACCGCGATGCCGCCGACGCCATAGACCAGCAGGTTGCCGCGCAGCAGCGCCGCGGCGCCCATCGCGCGGTACTTCACACCCTTCAGCGCCAGCGGGATCAGGGCGACGATGATCAGCGCGTTGAATATCACGGCCGACAGGATCGCGCTGGGCGGCGTGGCCAGGCGCATGACGTTGAGTGCATTCAGCGCGGGTAGGTGGTGGCGAACGCGGCCGGGATGATGGCGAAATACTTGGCCACGTCGTTGGCGATGGTGAACGTGGTCAGCGCGCCGCGCGTGATCAGCATCTGCTTGCCGATCTCCACGATCTCGATCAGCTTGGTCGGATTGGAGTCCAGGTCGACCATGTTGCCGGCTTCCTTCGCGGCCTGGGTGCCGGTGTTCATCGCCACCGCCACGTCGGCCTGCGCCAGCGCGGGCGCATCGTTGGTGCCGTCGCCGGTCATCGCCACCAGCCGGCCTTCGGCCTGGATGTCGCGGATCAGCTTGAGCTTGGCTTCCGGCGTGGCCTCGGCGAGGAAGTCGTCCACGCCCGCCTCGGCGGCGATGGCCGCGGCGGTGAGCGGGTTGTCGCCGGTGATCATGATGGTCTTGATGCCCATCCTGCGCAGCTCGGCGAAGCGCTCCTTGATGCCGCCCTTGACGATGTCCTTGAGCTCGATCACGCCCAGCGCGCGGGCGCCTTCGGCCACCACCAGCGGCGTGCCGCCGCGGCGCGGCGATCGTCGTCGACGATGCGCTTGACCGTCGGGCGGCAACGGCTGCCCTGAGCTGCCAGGTCGCTCATCGCGTCCGCGGCGCCCTTGCGGATCTGCCGGTCGCCGATGTCGACGCCGCTCATGCGGGTCTGCGCGGTGAACGGCACGAAGGTCGCGCCTCGCAGCCGTCGATCTGGCGCTTCGCGCAAGCCGTATTTCTCCTTCGCCAGCACCACGATGCTGCGGCCTTCCGGCGTTTCGTCGGCCAGCGAGGCGAGTTGCGCCGCGTCGGCCAGCTCCCGCTCGTTCGACGCCCCTTGCGGGAAGGAAGGCGACCGCCTGGCGGTTGCCCAGGGTGATGGTGCCGGTCTTGTCCAGCAGCAGCACGTCCACGTCGCCGGCGGCCTCCACCGCGCGGCCGGAGGTGGCGATGACGTTGGCCCGCATCATGCGGTCCATGCCGGCCATGCCGATGGCCGAGAGCAGCCCGCCGATGGTGGTGGGGATCAGGCACACCAGCAGCGCCACCAGCACCGTGAGCGTGACCGGGTGGCCGGCCCCGGCGGCCTCCACGCTGTAGAGCGAGATACGGCAGCAGGTGACGGTGGCCAGCAGGAATATCATGGTCATCGCGCCAGCAGGATGGTCAGCGCGATCTCGTTCGGCGTCTTCTGCCGCTTGGCGCCCTCCACCATGGCGATCATGCGGTCGAGGAAGGTCTCGCCCGGGTTGGCGGTGATGCGCACCACCAGCCAGTCCGACAGCACCGCGTGCCGCCGGTCACCGCGGAGCGGTCGCCGCCGGACTCGCGGATCACCGGCGCCGATTCGCCGGTGATCGCGCTCTCGTTGACAGAGGCCACGCCCTCGATCGACCTCGCCGTCGCCCGGGATGATGTCGCCCGCCTCCACCAGCACCACATCGCCGTGCGCAGCTCGGCGGAGGAGACGACGGTCATCGGCGGCATCTCGCGTGGGCCGCGTCAAGCTTCTTGGCCATCACGTCCCGCGTGGCTGCGCAGCGCGTCGGCCTGCGCCTTGCCGCGGCCTTCGGCCATGGCCTCGGCGAAATTGGCGAACAGCACGGTGAACCACAGCCACAGGGCGACGCCAGGATGAAGCCGGCCGGCGCCTCCCCGTGGCCGGGCCTGCCAGAGGCCTGGAGCACAGGCTGTGGTGAGCACGCTGCCGACGCACACCACGAACATCACCGGATTGCGCAACTGATCGTGGCGGCAGTTTGCGGAACGAATCCGCCGCAGCCTGAGGATTAGTTCACGATCGGGCCGCGAACGGCTTGGTGTCATGAGAATGTCATGGATCAGTGCCCCATTGGTGAGACATGAGTTGCTCGACGATCGGGCCGAGCGCCAGCGCCGGAAGAAAGTCAGCGCGCCGACCACGATCACCACCGACCAGCAGGAGACGAACAGCGGCGTATGCGTGGGCAGCGTGCCGGCTCCAGGCGGGGACTGGCTTCTTGGCCGCCAGCGAGCCGGCGATCGCCAGCACCGGCATGATCAGCCAGATACCGCGCCAAGAACATCGCAGATGCCCAGCGCCATGTTGTAGAACGGCGTGTTGGCCGACAGCCCGGCGAAGGCGCTGCCGTTGTTGCTGCCGGCCGAGCGAGAACGCGTACAGGATCTCGCTGAAGCCATGCGCGCCGGGATTGGCGACGCCGGCCTTGCCCGGCCGCACGACACCGCGATGGCCGTGCCGACCAGCACCAGCGAGCGGCGGAACCAGCATCACCAGGCAGGCCATCTTCATCTCGAAGGCCTCGATCTTCTTGCCCAGATATTCCGGCGTGCGCCCTATCATCAGGCCGGCGATGAACACCGCGATGACGGCGAACATCAGCATGCCGTACAGTCCGGAGCCGACGCCGCCGAAGATCACCTCGCCCAGCTGGATCATCCACATGGGCACCAGTCCGCCCAGCGGCGTGAACGAATCGTGCATGGCGTTGACCGAACCGTTCGAGGCCGCGGTGGTCGCGGTCGCCCACAAGGCGGAGTTGACGATGCCGAAGCGCGTCTCCTTGCCTTCCATGTTGCCGCCGGACTGCGTCGCGGAAACGCTCTGATCCACGCCCAGATGGGCGAGCAGCGGGTTGCCGGCCTGCTCGGCGGCTATGCAGGCCAGCAGCAGCGGGACGAAGATCACCAGTCATCGCCGCGAGCATCGCCCAGCCCTGGCGCGTGTCGCCCACCATGCGCCGAAGGTGTAGCACAGCGCGGCCGGGATCAGCAGGATCGCCAGCATCTCGAGGAAATTGCGCAGCGGCGTCGGGTTCTCAAACGGATGGGCCGAGTTGACGTTGAAGAAGCCGCCGCCGTTGGTGCCCAGTTGCTTGATCGCGATCTGCGAAGCGGCCGGACCCATGGGCAGGGTCTGGGTGGTCACCGGCACGCTGCGGGTTTCTTCGTGGCCAGCAGCATCTTTCACCGTCTCGATATAGGCGCTGGCCTGCACGACCGGCACA
>CAWHFU010000021.1:0-10854 GCA_963828685.1 uncultured Pseudomonadota bacterium | reverse complement strand
GCAGGCGCACAGCGTCGACGCAGTGAGCCTGCAAGGCGCATCGGCCAGTCGAACCCCGGCCTGACCATCGACGAACGGGGGCTCCGCCCCCGTCAGAGGGCGACGGCTTCGTAAAGTGACTGCAGCTGCTTTTCGTAGTGCCGCCATTCCTGGAAAAAGCGCTGATGGATCGGCTCGCGAACCTGGGCTGCGCTGAGAGTCGCAACTACCGCCTTGTTGCTGGTTATGTCCACGCAGCCCGGCTCCCACTCCAGGCCACAGAACGCAAGCGCCTTGCGAGTGGTTGTTTCCGGGTCCCTGACGAGCTCACTGTACGACACGTCATGGACGACTCCCGGCATTGCCGCATGCCAGTGGGCCAGTACCTTCCGGTATTGCAGATAGTGGGCGGCAAGGGCCTGCAGGTCATAGTTCCACGGAAATGATTCGCCCATGACCCAGGTGCGGAAATTGGAAAAGCACACATCCATGGGATCGCGAACCATGTTGAGTATCCGCGCCTGCGGCAGCGCACGATGGATCATCCCGGCAAGCATCCAGTTGCGCGGCATCTTGTCGACAAAAAAGGGCGTGCCCTGAGCGCGCCACTGGGTCCGCTTCAGGTACCGCCGCCCGATTTCCGCATAATCCAGTCCGGGCAGACGCTCCACGACGGTTTCGTCCAGGATGCTCTGGTTGTCGGCCGCCCAGCGAAGCTGCATACCGAAATCATAGAGTTCGCCTGCGGATGTCACCTGCGAGTGGTTGCTGATCACGCGCTCCATCAGCGTCGTCCCGGAGCGGGGCATGCCGATGATGAAAATGGGTTGCGGCCCTTCGTGAACCACATCCGCTGATTGCAGAAATTCCGGAGTGGAGCGTTCGATCAAGCCATTGAACAGGCGCCACGCATAATCGGGATCATGGTTCTGGCGCGCGTACATGGCTGCATTCGCACGTTCCAGCGCATCCCAGGCCTCGTCATAGCGACCAAGGTCCTCGAGCTCCTTGTAGAACGCAAACTGGAGAATCGCCTGGTCGTCGGTTCCCGCCGCGACCTGCTGCAATTGCTGCTGCAATCGCTCCAGGTGATTGCGCTCGGTGGTCTGCTTGCGCACCCTGGCGAGTGAGAGTGTGGTCATGCCGTCCAGCGGCCTCAGACGAAGACTCGCTTCCAGTTCGGCCTCCCCCTCCTGCAGATGCCCGTTGAAGATCAGCGCATGCGCACGATCGAACCTGAACTCGGGGCTGTTCATGCCCGCGGCGTCCGCGCGATTCAGCAAGGCCAATGATCCCTCATGGTCGCCCAGAATGCGGCGCAGCTTGGCCATCCGGGCAAGCATGGCCGCGTCGCTGATTCGCGCAAGGGCGGCATGTTCCAGGGTGTCCCGCGCCACCACTGTTTCACCCACCTGCAATAGCGCATCCACCACATCGATGATCAACTCCGGATCGTCCGACAGATGCTCCATGGCGGTCAGAGCCAGTGCGGTGGCCGCCTGCACCCGTCCATCCTCCAATGCAAGAGCGTGAAGGGCCAGCATCGAGGGAACATGCACTGGATTACGCTGGAGATTGGACTCCAGAGCAATGCGCGCCGCCATTTTCTGGCCATTGAGCAGATAGCGCTGGGCTCGATCCCAGTACTTGGTTGTTGCATCGGACATCTTGGATTGCGCCGGCGATTGCTGTCGCGATTCAGGGCGAAGCAGCAGTGAGTTGGCCAATGACCCGAACGGCATGCAAACGCATCTGCGTTCGTCATCGATTGAGTCACCATGCTCTCAGATTGAACTTCGACGCGCCAGCTTGGGGCCTCTTCCGGCAAGAGGCGGGCCTGGGAGACGTCGTCCGATTCCACTGGCGGGCGGGCCAACAGGCTTCCTCGCGTGAGGATCGTTGCCCTGGGCATCCAGTCGTTGTCCTCGCAAGTGGAGGAGCGCCGCGGCCAAGTGCCTCGAGCGCCACACCTGCCACCGGCGCACTGAGCCAGGACGGGGAACCGCCCCCTTTTCCGGGTGGTGGGATCCCTGCTGAGTGCTTCGACACCCGGGCACGAGCCTGGGCAAACAAATGGCACTGCACTGAATTCGGCGGCTTCGGCAGTCCACCCCGGGCCATCTCGGCCCGAAGCGATTCGATCGGGTACAGGTCACTCAGGCCGGTGGCGTGGATTCCAGGGCAGAGTCACCCGCCTGGTTGAAATCGCCGATGGCCTCCACCAGATCCGTCACCGCGAGGCGCTCGGCCTCGCTGAGATCCGGATTCCAGCTGTCCAGGATGAGCACGACCCGGGTCTCGCCACTGCGGTTCCACGCCTCGTGTTCAAAGGTGTCGTCGAAGGTGACACAGTGACCTTCCCGCCAGACGTGGTCCTCGCCACCTACGCGAATAGCGCAATCGGGCGGAACGATCAGCGGGAGATGAGTCACCAGACGCGTGTTGGTGACGCCGGTGTGCGGCAGGATATGGGCGCCCGGACTCAGTACGGAGAAAAGTGTTTCCGGCGCATGATCGCGGATACGAACCAGCGGCAGGGTGTCGAGCAAGTTCGTGGTCTGCGGACAGGCAGCGCAGTGTGCGTCGTAGCGCTCGCCGTGACGGTGGAAAAAGTATGCGTCCCAGGCGGCAGCCCGATCATTGGAGGAGCGCAGCATCTCCCTGGCATCTTCGGCAGACTGTACGCCGAGGAACGGCTCCAGTTGACGATCCTTCGACAGCACCGCGCGCAGCTCCTCGCGCACCGCGCCAGTCGCCGCCTCCAGCGCCTCCAGCCAGGGGAAGCGCTCGCGCGGATAGAACGGCTGGCTCGGAATATCCGGAAAGTAGAGAAATTTCGGCTTCTGACGCTGATCCGGGACGCTCTTCGGTTGTTCACCCAGATAGATCGCCAGGCAATGTTCCACGCGTGCCAGTTCGGACCTGCCGTAACGTTGCCGCAGCGGATCCAGCACTTCGTTGAACAACCGCTTGCGCCCCTCCTGAGCGTAGTTCATGGCGTACTTCACCATGTCACGCAGTGCCGGCGCCGTGGTGGCATCGTCAAGCCAGCGCCCTTTCAATTGCGCCGTTCGTACCGCCGTGAAATAGGCCAGCAGCGCCTCATGCGCATGCCCCAGCTGCTCCAGCGCGATACCCAGTTGCAGACGTGTGATGAAGGCTTTCGGTGTCCGCGCGAGTGCGCTCCCGAGACTGACCGCCGCGGCGCTGAAATCGCCGACTGCCAGCTGGACCGAACCCAGCTGGCTCAGGACGGCGGGGTCTTCCGGCCTGACCCGGTCGGCGTCTTGCAACAGTTTGATCGCTTGCGTGTGGTCATTGCGGGCAAGATGACGATCGGCGAGGAACTGCAGCGCCTGCACGTCATCCGGCGCGATGCCGTGAAGACGGGCAAAACACTGTTCGGCCAGGTCGGCCTCACCGCGACGCAAATGCTCCAGCGCCATCGACCGGCATGTCTCGGGGGTTGCCTGCTGCAAGTTGTTCATCATTCCGGTTTCATTCCCTCGTTGACTGGTACCGACACCATGCCGCGTCTACGGGCCGGCCACAAAGGCATAATACGCGTTCGCGCGATGCCGCCATCACATGCCACGCCAATCACGGGCAGTACGGTGTCTGGTCGAAACTACGACGCATCGAAACAGCGGCCATGGTGCCGCCGCCAGCAACCCGGAGTGAAGAATGACTACACGCCTCGATGGATTGACAGTGACTGCTGCGCAACGCGTGGTGGCCGCAGGGCAGGCATTGGATGCCGGCCGCGTCGACCAGGCCGGCCTCTATCTGGCCAGCGTCACGGCGGAGCACCCCAACCATCCGGAAGTACTGCGCATGTTGGCCGGCATCCAGGGCATGCAGGGGCAACACCAGGAGTCGATCCGCACGATGCGCCGCGCATTGGCGCAGCGACCCGACGATGCCGCTTATCACAACACCCTCGGCACCCTGCTCGGCCAGGCCGGCGAGTACGATGCCGCCATCACCGCCCTGCGACGCACCTGCGAACTGCAACCGGACATGGCCATCGCCTGGTACAACCTGGGCGTGATGCTGGTGCGTTCGGTGCGCAACAAAGAGGCGCTGGACGCACTGCAAAGGGCCGTGGTGATTGCCCCCGATCACATGCCGGCCCGAGCCCTGCTGGCTGACATGCTGCGCATGCGCGGCGAAGCCGAACAGGCCGCCGCTGAGTATCGGCGGGTAATCGCGGAGCAACCCTGGGCCGGGATGGCGTGGTGGGGGCTGGCCGATCTCAGAACGCAGCGTCTTGACGAAGGAGATATCCAGCAAATGCAGCAGGCGCTGCGCGCACCACAGGCAACGGACGACGACCTGATGGCGATCGGCTTCGCGCTGGCCAGGGCGTATGACGATAGCGGGCTATACGCTCAATCGCTTGAGGCGCTGGCTACCGCCAATGCGATTGCGCGCCGGCGCCGGACTTGGGACCGGCGGGGCTACTCCACGGCGATTTCTTCGCTCAATGCGGTCTTTACGCCGCCGCCCGCGGGTGCTCCGGAGAGGCTGGGCGAGGAGGTTGTCTTCATCGTCGGCCTGCCACGCTCCGGATCGACCCTGGTCGAACAAATACTCGCGTCGCATTCACTGGTGAACGGCGCGGGTGAGCTGCCCGACCTGCCTCAGGTATTGGCCGAAGAGTCGCGACGTCGTGGTCAGCACTTTCCGCAATGGGTCAAGGCGATGCAACCCGCCGACTGGGAGCGGCTGGGCCGGCGCTACCTCGAACGTACCGCCTATTGGCGGAGCACGCTGCCGCGCTTCACCGACAAACTCCCCGGCAACTGGATCTATCTCGGCGCGATCCGCGCCATGCTGCCGGGCGCGCGCATCATCGGCTGCCGTCGCGACCCGCTGGAAACCTGCTTTTCGTGCTACCGACAGCGCCTCGACAACAATGAATACACCCGGGACTTCGACGATCTCGCGAGCTTCTGGCGGGACTGCGACCGCAGCTTGCGGCACTGGCAGAACCTGCATCCCTCGCGCGTACTGATCCACGATTACGAGGCCATGCTGGCCGAACCGGCTGCCCGCATTCGCCAGTTGCTGGAGTTCTGCGACCTGCCGTTCGAGGAAGCCTGCCTGCGGTTCCACGAGAACACGCGCGAGGTGCGTTCGCCCAGCGCGACCCAGGTACGCCAACCGCTGATGTCGAACACCGCCAGGGCACCCCGTTACGGCGCCCTGCTCGATCCGCTGCGTTCCGCACTGGACTTGCCCGCATGGAGCGACTGACAGGGCGCGGGGCGTCGTCTCGAGACGCACCCCAGCCCAGTTCGACACCTGTGTCCGCGCATCGTAGGGTCGCTTTGCAATGAATCATTCCACCGAAAGCGCTTCCGGCGGCGTCAGCCGGGCCGACCTCGCCCTGGCCGCGTACGATCGCCAATGCTCCGCCGGCATCCGCACGCACTCGGCGTTGACTGATGCCCTCGCCGGCGCGCCGGAGCCCGCCTGGCTGGAATGTGCCCAGATGCTGATTCTGCGCAGGGATGCCGCGGCTACGCTGGCCGTTCTGGACGCGGCATTGGCACAATTCCCCGCATCCCCCGAGATACGACTGGCGTTGGCCGGCATCATGTTTCAACAGGGATCGAGCGAACGCGCGGAACTCTTGCTGCGCGGCGTGCTCGGGGATGACCCGGACTGCGTCGCGGCGACCTTCCTATTGGCGCGACTGCTGAAGGAGCAGGGGCGCATGCATGCCGTTGCGTCGGTGGTTCGCGCCGGCTTTCATCGCGAGCGGCATGATACCGACCTGGTCATCCGTGCTGTCGAACTGCTCGACGACTGCGGTCGCAAGCGCGAGGCGGCAGCGCTATGCGAACACGAGATCGCTGCCGGGTCCGGCGATCCCCGCCTGCATGCCTATGCGGGCATGCTGCTGACCCAACTGGGTCAGTTCGAGCTCGCCCGCACGCGGCAGGAATATGTCCTCGAGCACGACCTGGCCGGCCTGGAATGGCATGTGCCGCTGGGCTTGACCGGCCTGCAACGCTACACGGACGGCAGCCACCCCGACTTCGCCCGGTTGCGCCAATACCTTCTGCTGCCCGGCCTCAGCGAACAGGCACGAGCCTCACTGCTGTTCGGACTGGGCAAGGCACACGATGACATCGGCGACTATGCCCAGGCCACCGGCTACCTGCGCCAGGCAAACACTATCGTCCATGCCGCCACACGCTGGCCGCGCAAGCGTTGGCGGCGAAGCATCGAGGCGAGAATCAGCCGCACCCTCCCGGCCGAACGGCTCGCTGCGCCCATGGACTGGACGCCCCTGTTCATTATCGGCTTGCCCCGCTCCGGCACCACCGTGCTTGCCGAGCGGTTGGCCCGACATCCCGATATCTGCCAGCGCGGCGAACTGCCATGGCTCCCCGTGCTCGCCGAGCAGGTCATCAGCGGTAGCGGCGAATATCGCGAGCGCCTACAGCGGGCGGCCGTGACCTATGCAGCCCAATTGCGCCAGGACGATTCAAGCGTGCGCTGGATGCTCGACAAGCAGCCGCACAACTTCATGCACGTCGATCTGATCCTGGCGCTGTTTCCGAATGCCCGTTTCCTCTATTGCAAGCGCCATGCGCGCGACAATGCGCTTTCGCTGTGGATGCAGTCATTTCAGGCTGGAACGCAGAATTTCGCCTATGACTTCGCCGATATCGGCGCTGCAATCCACGGTTCGCGACGGCTGATGAAACATTGGCTGACGCGCTACCCCGATGCCATCCGCACGGTCGAGTACGAACAGCTGGTATCAGACCCGGCAAACCTGCTGCGCAGCGTGGCGGACTGGCTGGAACTGCCGCCACATGATCTGCTTTCCAGCGATGCGGACAGCGGCTCCATCATCAGCACCGCCAGCCTGTGGCAGGCCCGACAGCCGATCAACACGCGGTCGCTTCGCCGATGGAAAAATTACGCCGCGTACGTGCCTGAGTTGCTGCAGATTCCGGACAACTGAACGATTCCTGCCGGCATCAAAAGGGTGCATCCACCGAATAGCCCCAGTGATCGAGCATGGGCTGCAAGATGGGCAGGGCCGGCGCCAACGCCTCCCGATAGCGCAGCCAGCGATCGAGCCCCTTGCGGTTCACCGGCACGATCACCTGGGCATAACTCGGTGTGGCGATGTATCCCTTGTCGCGTGCGTGCTGATCGAAGTTCAGCATGGCCGAGGCATCTTCAAGGCCGATGAACTCGGCGATCTTGCGCGTCTGTCCGACCGTATCGGCGACCAACTCCTCGTACCGCGAAATGAAGACGTTGGGCTTGAACACCTCGACGTGATCGAGCCAGCATTCCATCGCGGTGACGTAGGCCCTGGCCAGCTGAGGCAACGATTCACAGGCCATCGCCAGCACGGTCGAACGGAAGTTCTGCATGTAATTGCTCAGCAACACGTCACATGGGTGCCGCAACGCCAGGATGATCTTCGCCTCCGGAAAGAGTCGATGGATCATTGGCAGCCACAGCATGTTGAGCGGGTTCTTGTCCACCAGTTGCGTGTCCCATCGCCGCGGAACCTTGGTGCACACCATGCTCACATAGGCCTTGCGCAGCTCGTCGCAGTCGCGCTGGTCGAGCTTGTACATGTCCCGTGGAAACTGGAATTCATGGTCGTCCAGTCGATCGACCAGGACGTTGAAGAACGGTCGCTCGTCCATCGACTGCAGCTTCGGATGAGCATCCAGCATCTGTTCCAGCAAGGTAGTCCCGGAACGCGGGAAGCCGACGATGAAGACGGGGGAGTGCGACGCGTCGGGCGCGGTGAGCGTCGGCCATGCGCGGAAATCCCGGGCCGTCACCCGGCCTACCGCGGTCGGAATGATGGGGGCGTCCGGTGCGTAACGATCAGGCACGACCGCACGCATTTCCTCCGCCTGCAAGGCGTGCGCCGACTCCAGCGCCCGCAGCGCGCCCGGGAGATCACCGAGCTTGTCGCACACGCCTGCCAGCACGAAGTAATGGGAGTAGTCGCCCGCAGTCCGCGGCCCGGCAAGCTCCAGCAAGGCCCTCCCGGCGGCCATATCGCCCCGGCGCACCGCGAGCGTCGCCCGCTGGTGGGCGATTTCCAGGCGCACCGTCTCATCGGACCCGTGCTCGCGCTGCCCGGCTTCGATCTCCCGCAACCTGGCTTCGGCGAGATCCAGCTGGTTGACCCGTTCATACACGCTCGCCAACTGCAGTTGTGCCTGCAAGTGCGACGGCATCCGCATCAGCAGATCCTCGAGCAGCGCCTGCACCGAATTCGCATCACCCAACATCAATTGCAGCATGGCCAGTTCGAACTGCTCCTCCGGCTCCAGCGGCAGCCAGCTACGCCATGGCTTGAGCAATTCGTCGACCCGTTGATCGTCCCTGCAGGCCGCACAGGCCCGCGCCGCGTGGATCCGGATCGACGGAACATCCGGCTCGATGGCGAAGGCATCCAGCAAGGTGTCGCGCGCTTCGATGAAACGATGCTGTTGCAATTGCAGCATGCCCAGATTGAGTATCTGTTCGGTATTCGCCGGGTCCAGCCGCAGCGAAACACGATAGGCCGCCTCGGCCTCGTCCAGGGCACCGGCATCCCGCAATGCAGTGGCGTGGTTGCCCACATGCAGGCTGTTTTCCGGAAACAGACGCGCCAGTTCCGCGTACACCGGCAAGGCTTCGTGAAATTTCTGCTGCTGTTGCAGGCTCAGGGCCAGCAAGAACAACAGATCTTCGTCTCCCCCCTGCTGCTCCAGCTGAGACCGGGCGAGTTGTTCCGCCTCGGCCAGTTGGCCGATCTGGAACGCCTCGAGAATTCTTTGTTTCGCTTGTGTCGTCATGGTCGTCTTGAAAAAAAGGAGCCGCGCGAAGTGATTCGCGCGGCTCGTCAACATACAGCTATTGCAGAAGGTTACTCGATCAGAACTTGACCGTCACGCGAGCCCAGAAGTAGCGGCCAATGAGGTCGAAGTCGCTCGGATCGGTGTTCGCATTCAGCGTGTTGTTCGCGTACAGGAACGGCGGCTGCTTGTCGAACAGGTTGTTCACGCCGACGTCGACGCGGGTGTTGTACGGCTCGATGTTGTAACCCAGCGAAACGTCGTTGTAGACCGTGGCACCGTACTTGAAGACCAAACCGGTGGCGTTGCAGTGGTGACCCTGCGGCTGGCCCTCGTAGTAGCACACGCCACCCGGGAACGTATCCTGGCTCGGGCTCTTCGAACCGTTCTGGAAACGGCCGATGTAACGCATGCGCCAGGAAGCGTCCCAGTTGCCCAGGTTCCAGTTCACGAAGCCCTGCCCACGCCAGCGCGGGAACAGGCAGACACCACCGCCGCTGGGGCAGGCTGCGGCCTGTGCCGAACCGAACGGCATGAAGTGACCGGCATCATGATAGACCGCGTTGGCATCGCTGCCCGGCGCCGTCTGCTGGTCCCAACGCGACAGGTAGGTCGCGTCCACACCGATCGTGAAGTTGCCGAAGGAGAACTGCGGCAGCTTGTAGCGCAGCGACAGATCCACGCCGCCCGCATCGGTACGGCCGAGGTTGCCGGTCGGCTCGATGATGTTGTTGATCTGGCCGGCATTGGGATTACCGGTCGGGTAGCGCGAGATCAGCGGGCAGTACGTGGTTTCACCGGCGTAGCACAGGTTGAGCACCGTCTGCGCACCAATGGTGGTGATGGTGTCGTTCAGGTAGATCTTCCACATGTCCACGCTGGCGGACAGGCCCGGAGCGTAGCTCGGCGAGTAGACGAAGCCCCAGTCGAAGGACTTGCCCTTCTCCGGCCCGATCGGAATGCCCGCGTACTGAGCACCAGACGCCACACCCTTGATCTGCTGACCGGCCGCCACATCGGTATTGGTGAAGCTGCCGTCGGTGGGCACGCCCACGCAAGCCGGGTTGCCGGCGGTGGTGGTGCCGTTGCAGGGGTCGTTGCTGAGCTTGGGCGCATCGCTCGACGCTGCACCGAACTTGTCGAGGACGGTCGGGGCGCGGAACACATCCGACACGGTGGCACGCAGCAGCAGGTCGTTGATCGGGCGATATTCCACCGCGAACTTCTTGCTGTTGTTGGTACCGAACAGGTTGAACTTGGAATAACGGTCACCGATCGTGACGTTCAGGCTCTGCACGCCCGGCAGATCCTTCAGGATCGGCACGAATGCCTCGGCGTAGGCTTCCTTCGCGGTGTAGCCACCCTGCAGCGGCGAGGCGCACTGGCTACCCAGCGTGCAGTTCAGGGTCGTCGGATCAATCAACAGCAACGGATCGACCGTGCTGTTGGTGTACTCCTTGCGATAGTCGACGCCGGCAGCGAGCTGCACGGTACCGGCCGGCAGGTCGAACAGGCCACCGTTGACGTCAACCGAGTAGACCTTCTCGATCCGGTGGCGGTTGCTGATCGCGGGAACGGCAGCGGCCTGCAGGGCAGCGACCGACTGCGGATCGAACATGTTGAACGGATTGAACGGGGTGCAGCCGGCAGCGCCCGAATCGCAGACCACCTTGCCGGTGGCCGGATCGAGATGGGACGGCCCGAGATCGGCATTGAGCTTGGCCGTGTTCGGCAGGCCGCGGGTAATCAGGTCCTGCGAGAAATGGCCGTAGCTCATTCCTGCATCCCAGTTCCACGCCTGGTCGAGGATGGTGAAGTCACCCTTCAGTCCGGCATGAACCTGATCGGTCGAGGTGCCGTAGTTGGCGCTGCGGTTGCCGGCCGAGACCAGGCGCACGCGGAAGTCGTTGCCACCCGGAACGAAGTCCACGCCGAACGGGTTGTAATAGCTGTCCTTCGAGATCATCGCGCCGTAGGCGGTGCCGTACAGGGCCGGTGCCAGCTGGAAGCCCGACGAGGTCTTGTTGTGGTACGCATC
>CAWHFU010000020.1:0-7723 GCA_963828685.1 uncultured Pseudomonadota bacterium | reverse complement strand
GCAAACTGCCTGTCGGCAGCGGCAGCATGGCGGGGCCTCGGCATGCGCAACGCTGCAGAAGCCCCGCCGCCGGGCGCGGGTAGAACCCTATAATCGGGTACCCCTCCCAACCGCCGCACTGGCGAAGGCACACATGAGCAATCCATCCAGCGGCAGCCAGGTAAATCATCGTGAGCGGGCGCGCATCCAGCTGCAGAACCGCGACCTGCTGCTGGCCGAGCAGTCCTATCGACGCTTGCTCGAGACCGAGCCTGCCGATGCCGAGGCGCTGCAGTATCTCGCCCGTACTTGCACCGAGCGTGGCCAGCCCGAGCAGGCCATCGAGCTGTTGCTCACGGCGCACCAGACGAACCCGATGAACCGGGCATCCTGCAACAGCTAGGTACGATGCAGCTGGCCTCTGGTCAGGCCTCTGCCGCGGTAAACAGCCTGCGCCGCTGCCTGGAGATCGCGCCCGACACGTTCGTCGCCCGGTTGCGACTCGGCGTCGCGCCGTTCCTCAGCAACTGGGCCAGAGCCACGATGCGACGCTCGCTTATTTCAACGCGATCAATGTCGCGCAGGCGCATGGCCGTTGGCTCAGCGAGGCGTCAACTGCACCGCTGCTGCGCGAGGCGGTCAAGCATGCGATGAACTATGTGGACCAGGGCCGCCGACAACTGTTCGATGAAGTGCTGGAACCGCTTCGCCAACGCTACGGCCGGGATGAACTTCAGCGGGTGGATCAGTGTCTGGCGATCTACTTGAACGAGCGGCCGGCCAATCTGCCCGATCCTCGCCAACAGCCCAAATTCCTGTATTTCCCGGGCCTGCCACCACAACCGTTCTATGCGCGCGAGCGTTTCCCGTGGCAATCCGAACTCGAGGCGGCCGGCGCAGCGATTCGCGGGGAACTACGCGAAGTCATCGGGCATGGGGATCACCTGGAATCGTTCCTGCAATCAGGGCTTCCCGAGGAGACCGAGGGTTATCTGCGTGCCTCCGGTAACGGCCCTGCGGCTTGGGATGCCTACTTCTTCTTTCGACATGGCCAGCGTCATGCGGAGAATTGCGCGCACTGCCCGCAAACGGTGGCTGTGCTTGAATCTGCCCCGCTGGTGCAGATTCGCGATCACGCACCAGAAACATTGTTCTCCGTGTTGCGTCCGGGCACACACATTCTGCCGCACCGCGGCGTCACCAACACCCGGCTGGTGACTCACCTGCCCTTGATCGTGCCTTCCGACTGTGCATTGCGGGTCGGTGGTGAGACGCATGTCTGGGAACCCGATCGCTGTGTCACATTTGACGACACGTTCGAGCACGAAGCATGGAACCGCAGCACCGACACACGCGCGGTACTGATCCTCGACTGCTGGAATCCCGACCTCAGCGAGGCCGAGCGGGCGGCGGTGACTGATCTGGTCGCGGCAATCGGCGACTTCAACAGCATCGCCCTGCCATAGCCGATGGCGAGACCGGATCATTCTTCACCAAACAACTGCACCAGTTCGGGCAGCAATTCGGCGTAGTTGCGCCAACGCGCCACGGATCGCCCATACACCGGCTGACGCGCCTGCCACTGGCTGGCCGAGGTGATCGCTGCAGGCTGACCCTGTATCGCACTGGACGGATCATATGGCGCCAGTTCGAGCTGGGGCAGCACGGCGGCCAGTGTCGCGGCGGGATCCGCCACCATCTGTTCATAGGTCACCGTGATGATGGGTAACAGCAAGTTTTGCCGCCAATGCGTCATCAGTTCATCGCAACCTTCAGACAGCGCAGCGATGTCGTCGAAATCCCTGGCGAACCCGTATTCGTCGCGCGCAAACGGCTGACTCCAGATCGACAATGCGGTGTCGCGTGCCTGACGCCGGCAATGGATCACCCGCGCCTGTGGAAACATCGCCGCGACATAGTCCAGATAGCGGGAGTTCAGCGGGTTCTTGTCGACGTAGTGCGCGACCGGCGCATCGTCGCGGCGCAGATGCGCCAGATAGATCCCGGCCGCCTCGCGCAGGTGCGCCGGCTCTGTTGCGCGGCACCAGGCTGGCCAGACGCTGTGCCAGGTATTCCAGCAGGGCAGCTCACCGCGATTGCACACGGCGGGGTGGCGGCCAAGCAGTTCCGCGATCAGGGTGGTCCCTGTTCGCGGCAGACCGACCACGAAGATCGGCATGCAGCCGGAGGCCACGCCAGCTGATGGCGGGCGAGGGGCCGTCACGCGCGCCTCGACGAATTCCTGCCAAGCCGTGCGCGACCAGTTGACCGAGCCACGAGCCAGGGCATTGGCCGCTGTCACGCCCCCGCCGCATCGGCGTAGGCACCGATGTCGTCCCACGCCTTGCCCAATGCGAAAAGGATCGACCCGCGCGCGCGCGGCGACAAGGCCGGGTCACGCAAGTGGGCGTCAAACAGGGGGATATCCACCCGCCGACGATCGCGGTAGCGCTGAAGTGATGCCAGCGAACCGAGCACATACCACGCATTCAGATTGATGCCCTGCGCCAGCGCAGCGACATAGTGTACCCGTGCCTGCTCGAAATGGCCGAGCTCTTGTGCGACCTGACCGGCCAGCGCGCAAAGATGCGGATCGGCAGGGTTTCGCGCCAACGCTTCAGCGCAGAGCTCGGCAGCAAGGTCTTGCCGGTGGCATTCACGCACGAACTGAATGCATTCGAGCACGCTGGCACGGTCACCAACCTCGGCTCGGGCGCGTTCAGCCCATGCACGCGGCGGCTGCGTTGTGCCGGCCCTGGCCACGCAACAGCTGGGCAAGCAAGCGGCCGGCATCAGCTTCCATTTCGCCGGGCAGAAGGAGCCGGAGCTCGGCTTCCGCCCGATCGGACTCTCCGGCCTGCCACAACGCCTGCGCCAGCCAGAAGCGCAACCGGGTGTCGGTCGGGTGTTGGCGCAGCCCCAAGTCCAGCAAGGCTGCCGCAAATAGCGGTTGACTGCACTGCAGCAACTGGCGAGCCACATCGCACCATGTCTGCACCGGACCGGTGCGCAGGCTGTCATGCAAGGTTCGCAGCGCCGTGCTCGATCCCACCGATGCGGCGTCGGCAAGACAACGCTCCACCCGTGCAAGCACCGCCGCCGAGGCCTGCCATTCACCTGAGCTTGCCACGGCGCCTGCGCCGTCGCGGACACGCTGGCGGTGTCCCGCTGACGCGTGTCTCCGCAACGATCGCGCCGCAATCCGGGACGGATGGCTGGATGACTGGCTCATGCTATCTCCCGGCTCAACGCGACTGCGGGAACAGCAGATACATCGACAGGAGACGGTACTCGTCCCCGGACAGCGGCGGCCTGCCCGCATGCTGAAACATCCAGTAGGGTGGAAATACCAGCAACTTGCCGGTACGCGCAGGCACCTTGATGCCGAGATCACAAAATTCCGGTTTCGCCGCCCTCCTCGACGTTGTTCAGATACCAGAAAACACCATGTAGCGATGCGCCACCTCGTAGATGGCATCGAAGTGGGGCTGCAATGCCTCACCGCTGCCTGCCACATAGCGCTTGATATGCGCATCTCTGAAATCTGCGGTGTGGATGGTACCGGAATAGTCAGGCTCAGCCGCTGGTTATACACGGCAAGGTAGTCGTCGATTTGCTTGTAGAAGTAACCCTTGAAGGCCGCATCGGCGAGTGCCGAGACATCGAGCTCGGTCCACGAGCTTGCGTCCAGGCCTGCCCGCCATCCGGGGCTGCGCACGACATGCTGGTCAGTGGTCTGGTTGAATGAAGCAATCAACTGGCGGCAAAAGTCCGCCGGTAGCGCGGCATCGAACGTTTGCACGTAGCTGCGCAGATCTGTCACCAGGTACGCGTCGAGGTTTGATTGCTCAGTTGTCATAGCCCCAGTGCCCCATGATCTCGTTCAACCCCGGCAGCAGGGGTTCGAATGCCTTCTGGTAACGGCGCCAGCGCCCCATCGCATTCTTGTTCGGCGGCTGGGTGACCTGGGCGTAGCTCGGCGTGCTGATGAAGCCCTTCTGCTGCGCGTGCTGGTGAAAGTTGCGCAGCGGCGATGCGTCATCAAGCTCGAGGAACCTGCCGATGCGCTCAACCTCAGCCTCGAAGTTCTCCAGCAAATCCTCGTAACGCAGATGCAACACCCGCGGCTTCAGCAAGGCCTCGTGATATCTCCAGTAGTTCATGCCATTGACGTAGCCTCCGGCCAGTCGCTGCAGCGACGAGCACAGCGTCTGGAAACCCGGTGCGCGGAAGTTCTGCATGTAGCAACTGAGAATGACATCACACGGATGCCGCAAGGCCAGGATGATCGGTGCGTCGGGAAACAAGCGGCTGATCAAGGGCAGGTGCAACAGGTTCAGCGGATTCTTGTCGACCAGACGCTGGCCTGGATCCAAGGTGACCACGCTGCTCACCTGGTTCCAGTAATGCTGTATGAGCATCTCGCAGGCGGCCGGATTGAGGTCACCGATAGCCTCCGGATATTCCAGCCCCAAGCCGAGGACTTTTTCCGCCACCCCTTGCAGGAACGGCTGCTCGTCCATCGACGCCAGATCGGGATGGGCATCGAGCATCTGTTCCAGCATGGTCGTACCGGAGCGTGGAAATCCAACGACGAAGACCGGTGAGCGCGGCAACGACCGGGACCGTGCAGGCGGCTGCCAGGCGTCCACCTGCGCTGGCGTCATGCGGATCAGCGCTGGCGAAAGCGGCTGCACGCCAGGCAGCAGGAGCTCTGGCACCAGTTGTGCCGCCTTCACCATCTGCGCGTCGTGTGCCTTGGCCAAGGCGTCGAGCGCTGCCTCGGTGTCACCCTGCTTGTCGCAGGCCTTGGCCATGGTGAAATACAAATTGCCGCGGTGAGCCGGGTCCGAAGTCATCTCCAGCAAGCGCTCAAGCAGACTCCTGGCGGCGGCCGGGTCGCGGCCACGCATGGCCATCACGCCCATGGCGCTGATTACCTCGAGCCGATCCACCGGATCGGGCAACGTCTGGGGGTCCGGAAGCGTGGCCAGGATTCGGTCAGCCTCTTCCAGCCGGTTCACCCGCTCCAGCACCCCGACCAGGCGTGCCGTGGTGCGCGGCTTCGCGCCGTTTAGCCGCAACGAACCGCCCAACAGTTCCTCGGCCTCGGAAATCCGCCCCAGCTGGGTGAACATCCAGGCTAGATCAATGCTCAAATCGGCATCGAGTGGCAACCACTGCCGCCACTGGGCAGTCAGCTGACCGGCGGCAACGTTGTCGCCGCATTCACAGCATGTCATCGCGGCGTAGATGCATATCTCATGGTCGTCCGGGAGCAGCCGAGCCGCGGCCACCAAGTATTGCCGCGCCTTGGCGTAGTCGGCGCGTTCCTTGTACAACAGGCCAAGATTGCCTTGCACTACCGCATTTCCCGGGGCCAGCTGCAGGGCGGTCAGGTACGCCCGCTCGGCCTCCTGAGGGCGCCCTGCTTCACGCAGGGCATTGCCCAGATTACCCCAGTGCCCCATGCGTCCCGGATGCTGGTCGAGTAGGCATTCGTATACAGCTGCGGCGAGTAATGGCATCCCCCCCTGCTGCAGGGCGATGCCCAGCTGGGTGAGCCCTTCCTCGTCGCCTGGCCGCGCATCCAGCAAGTCGCGGCAGCTTTGCTCGACCTGAAGGACACGCCCCTCGCGCAGCGCCGCCATGATGTTATTGATCTTCGTGTGCGTATTGAGCAAGCCCGTCCCACCTTAAAAAAAAAACCGCGCGGTTTGCACCGCGCGGTTCGATTATAGCGACGCTGGCGTTCTAGATCAGAACGTCACCGTCACGCGGCCCCAAAAATAACGGCCAATGGTTTCGTACGTGTTGGTATCGGTGTTCGAGTTCAGCACGTTGTTCTGGTACATCAACGGCGGCTGCTTGTCGAACAGGTTGTTCACGCCCACATCGAAACGGGTGTGGTACGCAGCCAGGTTATAGCCGATCGCCAGGTTGTGGTAGATCTGCGCAGGAACGTGCAGCACCGTCCCCGGAACGCCGGGGTCGGCGGACACGCCTTCGCGCGAGCATTCAACGGCCAGCCCGCTGGCCACCTTGCCGATGTAGCGCGCGGTGTAGTTGACGTTCCACGGGCCGTTGGTCCAATTCAACTGACCCAGACCGCGCCAGCGGCTGTAGTTGCCGTACTGTGACTGGTTGTTGTAGTGACCGGCCATGTGGAACGGTCACGTCGCCCGGCTGGCCCGGAGCGGTGTCGTTGTTGTAACGGATCAGGTAGGTGCTGTCCAAGGACGCGGTGAGGTCACCGTAGTTCTGGCCGAACGACATCGAAGTGCGGGATCTTGTACTTGATGCTGCTGTCGATACCCTTGGTGTTCAGCGTGCCCAGGTTGACGGTCGGCTCGGCAATAAAGCCGATGTCGCCGCTACTCAGGCGATGAATCAACGGGCAGAACTGGCTCGAGTTGTTCGCGAAGCAGCTGGCCAGGACGGTCGACGCACCGATCGGCGTAATCGTATCGGCCAGGGTCACCCGCCACACATCGGCCTCGACGGACAGGCCCGGCGCATAGCTCGGGTCGTACACGAAACCGTAGTCATACGACTTGCCATGTTCCGGCTTGAGGTTGATGCCGCCGGCCACCGAACCGGAGATCACGCCCGTCACCTGCGACAGACCCGTACCGGCGTAGTTGACCGGCACGTTCTGGCACGCGGCGGCATGCGCTGCGAGCTGAGCCGCGGTGAGGCGGACGCACGGATCGGAGGCCTGCGGCGCACTGCCCTGGGCACCGTTGTACAGCTCGTTGATGTTCGGTGCACGGAACACGCCAGCGACCGTACCACGCAGCAGCAGGTCATTGACCGGACGCCACTCCACCGCGAACTTCTGGTTCCAGCTGGTGCCGGCGGTGTTGTACTTCGAGAAGCGCGAACCGATCGTCACGTTCAGCGACTTCGCAAATGGCACGTCGGCGAGGATCGGGGTGAACAACTCGAAGTAGACTTCCTTGTCGGTGAAGCTGCCGCTCAACGGAGTCGAGCAGGCTTCCTGCGAGATGAAGCAGGTACCGTCAGCACCCTGGGTCTGTGCGATCAGGTCCACCTGGTAGTTCTGGTATTCCTTGTCGTAGGACGCGCCCACCGCCAGCTGCATAGTGCCGGCCGGCAGCTCCCACAGGTTGCCGTTCGCACCGACGTCGACACGACGGGAAGTCTGCAAGGTGTGATAGAACGGCGCCGCAGCGAACTTCCTTAATGTCGCAATCGTCTGCGGATCGTGCAGGTTGAAGATGTTCAGCGGGGTGCAGCCGGCGATGACGTTGCCCGAAGTGCCGCACTTGACAACGCCATCGGTGTCCATGAACGACGGCCCGAAAGCGTCTTTCAGGCCAGCGTAGTAGATGTAGCCCGGGCTCTGCTGCTGGGTGGACTTGTGACCGTAATTCAGGTCACCGTTCCACTGCCAACTGCTGTCCTCACCGAAGTTGCCCTTCAGGCCGGCAACGATCTGACCAGTGGTGGTGGTGTAGCTGAGCTTGCGCTGACCCAGGGTGGTCAGACGGGTCAGGTAGTCAAAGGTACCCGGAGCCACTGGCAGGCCAGTTTTGGAGTCGAGCGCTATTTGACCCGTCGCAGGATCAATCGGGCGTGGATTGGTCGTGCTACCGGGACCGAAGTCGACGCCGAACGGGTTGTAGTAGTTGTCCTTGGATATCTGCACGCCGTCGCTGTTCGCGTCGAACGGCAGGGGCGCAAGTGCGGCATGCGACGTGGTCTTGTTGTAGAACGCGTC
>CAWHFU010000019.1:0-6831 GCA_963828685.1 uncultured Pseudomonadota bacterium | reverse complement strand
CCTGCGTGCCTCGGGCACCGAACCGGTGGTACGCGTCACCGTGGAGGCGGCCGACGCCGCCGAGGTGCAGCAGTTGGCAAGCGGGCTGGCCGAGGCCGTAAAATCGGCGACCTCACTGTCGTGAGCCTGCCGCAGCGCTGAAGCTCGCCCAGGTCGCCAAGGATTGGCCCGACGTGCCCCGCCCCTGCGGTGGTGGGATGAAATCGACCGCACGCCAACCTGTGGACTTGCCATGAAAAACGTTCCAACCCTCGACATCCCGTCGTTTTCACACCGATCGCGCGGCCTTCGTCGCCGAGCTGGGCGCGGCGTACCGCGAATTCGGTTTCTGCTGGGTCGAGAATCTGGCCACGGGATTCCGCGGGAACTGATCGACGGTTCCTACGATGTGTTCCAGCGTTTCTTCGCGCTGCCGACGGAAACCAAGATGAAGTACCACGTCGCGGGCAGCGGCGGTGCGCGCGGCTACACGCCGTTCAAGGTCGAGACCGCCAAGGACAGCCAGTACGCGGATCTGAAGGAGTTCTGGCATATCGGCCGCGAGATTCCACGCGACTCCAGATTCGCCGACGTGATGCCGCCGAACCTGTGGCCTGCCGAGGTGCCGCAGTTCCGGCACTGCGGTTACGGCCTTTATGAGGCACTGGATCAGCTGGGTACGCAGGTACTGCGTGCACTGGCCCTGCACATTCCACCAGCCGGAAAACTTCTTCGAGGACAAGACCGATGTCGGCAATTCGATCCTGCGCCCGATCCACTACCCGCCCATCGTTGATGAGGGCGGCGCCCAGGACAACATCCCGAACGTGCGGGCCGCTGCGCACGAGGACATCAACTTCATCACCCTTCTGTCGGGGCCGAGCCGAGGGGCTGGAGTTGTTGACCGCACGGCGCTGGCTGGCGGTCACCGCCGGGGCGCGCCATGTGGTGAACATAGGCGACATGCTGCAGCGGCTGACCAACCACGTTATCCGTCCACTACCCACCGGGTCGTCAACCCGGAGCCGGAGCGGCGGGCGTGCCCGTATTCCATGCCGTTCTTCCTGCATCCGAATCCGGATGTGATGCTTGATCCGCTCGACTCATGCATCACGCCGGACAATCCCGCGCCGTTACGACACCTCGATCAGCTCGCACGAATACCTGCTGCAGCGGCTGCGCGAGATCAAGCTGATCGCCTGATCCGCTCCAGCCATCCAGAAAAACACGGCGGTCATGCGCTTGGTCGCCGTCTCCAGTCCCCAGTAGGCGCTGGCGCTGTGGATCAGGTTGGCCTTGTACACCAGCAACCGGTTGAAGCGATGCGCCACCCGCACATCCTCGACGAAGGCATTGGGTTGCACGAACCTGTTGCGAGCGCCTCGGCCAGATTGCGATGCGGCGGCAGCACGATGTTGCCGCCGAGCTGTCCGCCCGGCATGCGCTGGCGATAGAAGCTGGTGCCGCACTGTTCGGGCACCGCGGATTGAGATAGAGCACGGCCGCGTAGCGGCACAGATTCGAGGAGTCGGTGTGCGGCTTGACCGGCCCTTCGACCGAGCCGACCACCTGCACGCAATTGTGGTTGAGGCGGGTGCGGGCCTCGGTCTGTTCGCCCCAGACCTTCTTCGCGCCGGTCAGCTGGCACACCCTGGCGTCCAGCGCGGCCAACTCATCGTCGAGCAGGGCAGGCATGGCGCGCATGCCGGGCCACACTTCGCCGGTATATGGATAGCCCCGTTCCCAGTCGGTCTTGCCAGGCAGCGGGCGCGCACTTCGTCCGCATTCGGCAACACGTCATCGACGACCCAGTAATCGCGGCCTTGCCGGGGCTTGTGGTAAGGCAATGGACGCATCTGGGTCGGAAACGGGGACATGCGCGCAGGGGCCAGTGGCGAAGTTGCAACCCACAGTAGCCGAACCCTGCGCGCAAGTCGCGGGCTATGGCGCGTTGCTAGATCCCGGTATTCCGATAGCGTTTCGATTCCCGCGCGGAGAGCCACAGCGCCAGCCGGTCGGGCACCAGTTGCACAAGGGTCTTGATGAAGCGATTGACCCGGCCGGGAATATGCACGGCATCGCCGCGTTCGACCGCGGCGATGCCCTGGCGCACCACTTCTTCGGCACTCAGCCACATGAAGCCGGGCAACTTGTCCATCTTGTCGCGAGTGCGGGTGACATCGTGGAATTCCGACCAGGTGAAGCCCGGGCACAACGCACACACGTTCACGCCGTGCGGCTGGTTCTCCAGTGCCAGCGCTTGCGAGAACTTGATCAGGTAGGCCTTGCTGGCCGCGTACAGGGTATGTCCAGCCGGCGCCGGTACGTGTCCGGCCAGCGAGGCGACGTTGACGATGCGGCCATGGCCGCGCCGGCGCATGCCGGGCAGCAATCGCCACGCCAGTTCGGTTGGCGCAGTCAGCAACACCTGCAGAAAGTCGGCATGGACCGACCAGTCGCTGGCCTCGAACGTGCCGAGGACGCCATAGCCGGCGTTGTTGATCAGCCAGTCGACCTGCAGGCCACGCTGTTCCAGCGTGTCATGCAACCACTCCGGTGCGGACGGATCGGCCAGGTCATGCGGCAGCACGCTGACCTGGCTGCCATGTTGCTCACGCAGCTCGCCGGCCAGAGTCTCCAGGCGATCGGTGCGGCGCGCGGTCAGCACCAGATCGTGACCCTGTGCAGCGAGTTGCCGGGCAAATTCGGCACCGATGCCTGACGAGGCGCCAGTGATCAGGCTGAGTGGGCGTTGCAGTGTCATCGGGCGGTTCCAGCGGGCGGACCGTCATTCTTGACCGTGGCGACAGGTTCGCGCCAGTGGGCCTGTGGAAGTCCGGTTTGCCGATACCCCGACCCCTCGCTAAGCTTGCGGTTTGGATCGCAGCGGAAGCAGACCATGCGCAAGAAACTTGTCGCCGGCAACTGGAAAATGCATGGCAGCCGTTCGATGGCCACAGCCCTGGTCAACGACATCGTTGCGGACAAGCCGGCCGCGATTGACGTCGCCGTGTTTCCCCCGTTCCCCTATCTGGCCGAGCTGGCCGGGCAGCATGCTGATACCGGACTGGCGATCGGTGCGCAGGACGTCAGCGAACATGGCGGGCAGGGCGCATATACCGGTGAGGTATCCGCCGCGATGCTGGCAGATGTCGGTGCCAGCTGGGTACTGGTGGGTCATTCCGAGCGGCGCCAGTACCAAGGCGAGACCGATGAACTGGTGGCGCGCAAGTTCTCCGCGGCACTGGCCGGCGGTCTCACCCCGATCCTTTGCGTGGGAGAGACACTGGAGCAGCGCGAGGCCGGTCAGACCGAGGTGGTGATCGCGCGCCAGCTGCAGGCCGTGCTGGGACACAACGGCATTGCCAGTTTCGACACCGCGGTGATTGCCTATGAGCCGGTCTGGGCGATCGGTACCGGCCGCACCGCCACGCCGGAACAGGTGCAACAGGTGCATGCCTTCATTCGTAGCCAACTGGAAAAGGAAGATGTTACAATTGCCCGTCTGACCCGACTGCTTTATGGCGGTAGTGTCAAAGCGGCAAATGCCGCGGAATTGTTCGCGCAAGCGGACGTGGACGGTGGACTGATCGGCGGTGCTTCCCTGACCGCATCCGACTTCCTTGGAATCTGCGCCGCGGCGCTACAGGCTCAATAGAAAATCTATGTTCGTCATTTTTAGCGTGTTTTACATCCTGATCGCTGCGGCGATGATCGTGCTGATCCTGTTGCAGAACGGGGCGGGCGCCGATGCGGGCTCCGGTTTCGGCGGCGGTGCATCGGCCACGGTTTTCGGCGCGCGCGGATCGTCCACCTTTCTTACTCGCGCCACCGGCGTCCTTGCTGCGCTGTTCTTCCTGCTCAGCCTGGGCATGGGTATCTATCTGCATGCCCATGGTGCACCGCAAACCAGTGCCGGTGACCTGGGTGTCATGGCCGGTGTGGCGGAGAAGCCCGCAGCCGCCAACGTGACTCCCGCTGTGCCGGCCGGTTCGGAAGTCCCGTCCGCTGTGCCTGCAGTCACAAAAGGCAACGAGGCTCCGGCAGCCACCTCCGTTCCGACCCCGGGTCAGGGTGAGGTTCCGGCAGCCACAGAGCCGACAAAGAAGCACTGAAGCAACACACCTGCCCAGGTGGCGGAACTGGTAGACGCACTACCTTGAGGTGGTAGCGACGCAAGTCGTAGGGGTTCGAGTCCCCTCTTGGGCACCAATGAACGTTTCAGGGAGTCTCCTCAAGCCTCTGAAACACACGAAACCCCGCATAACAGCGGGGTTTTTTGTGCCTATAGGTCGTAGGGCGTCTCAAGGAAGCTTAGACTTATATGTAGGGTTTTGCGTATGGTTCAACTATACATACGCAAATTCATACACAAAAAGGTCTCAAGCCATGCCCCGCCTTGCCAAGCCTCTGACCGAGCTCCAAATCAGCAAAGCTTAGAGCCAAGGCCAAGGCCAAGGCCAAGGCCTTGGCATACACCCTGGCGGATGGCAACGGTCTGTACCTGGACCTGGCTGTGAGTGCATCAGGCCGAAAGACTTGGGTCGCCATCCAGAAGTACGCCGACCACCTGCCGCTGTACCGTCAGGAAGCCATCTTCGCCCGCCACGGTATCACCCTGGCGCGCAGCACCCTGGCCGAATGGCTCGGCCACGTCGGTCTGCGCCTGCAGCCCCTGGTCGATGCGCTGCGCACCCGGCTGCTCGCTGCCGCCGTCCTGCACGCCGACGAAACGTAAGCGTCCGCCCGCCACATCTTCTCCCGTCCCAGCCAGGCTGCTGCGATGCGCCCCAGTTTTCACGGGAGTGCAGCGATGGGCAGGCGGGGCAAGGTGGGTGGTTTCGGGCCGGCGGTGTGGGTGTGGTGGTTGGTCAGTGGGCCGGTGGATTTTCGCTGTGGCGCGGATCGGCTGTTGGTGCATGTGCGCGAAGTGCTGGAGCGCGAGCCACTGGACGGTTCGGCGTTCGTCTTCCGTAACCGTCGCGGTACGCGCCTGAAGGTGCTGGTGGTGGATGCGCAGGGCGTGTGGTTGGCACAGCGGCGGCTGCATCGGGGACGCTTCGTGTTGCCGTCGACGCAGGAGTCGCTGTGTTCGCTCAATCGGGCGCAGTTTGCCTGGCTGTGTGCGGGCGTGGACTGGCAGCGTTTGTCATGTGACATCCGTTCACTGGGCAAACGGGTTTAGACGGCCATAATGGCGGCATGGATGAAGCCGCCCTCAACGCCATCACCGACACCGACGCGCTGCGCGCCTTGGTGCGCGAGCAGATGGCCAAGGTCGCTCAACGAGACGTCATCATCGCCCGCCGCGATCACGAGATCGCCTACAAGACGGCGAAGATCGACAAGCTCACCCACGAGCTGGCGCGCCTGCGGCGGGTGCAGTTCTCGGCCAAGTCCGAGCGCATGAATCCCGAGCAGCGCGAGCTGTTCGACGAGGCCATGGCGGCGGACATCGCCGCCGTGGAAGCGGAGCTGGACGCGCTGCAGGGGAGCACCTCGGCACCGTCGGCCAAGCCGCCGCGCGCCAAGCCAGTACGTCGTCCGCTGCCGCCGGAGCTGCCGCGCGAGATTACCGTCCACACGCCGGAACAGTGCGACTGCGCCGCCTGCGGCGCCGCGCTGACCCAGATCGGCATGCACGCCAGCGAGAAGCTGGACGTGAAGCCGCCGGTGTTCTTCGTGCGCCGCGACGAATACCCGCAACTGGCTTGCCCGCGCTGCGAAACCATCGTGGCCGAACCGGTCGCCCCGGCCCTCATCGACCGCGGCCAGGCCGCGCCGGGCCTGCTGGCCCAGGTCGCCATCCAGAAGTACGCCGACCACCTGCCGCTGTACCGTCAGGAAGCCATCTTCGCCCGCCACGGTATCACCCTGGCGCGCAGCACCCTGGCCGAATGGCTCGGCCACGTCGGTCTGCGCCTGCAGCCCCTGGTCGATGCGCTGCGCACCCGGCTGCTCGCTGCCGCCGTCCTGCACGCCGACGAAACCCCGGTCGCCCAGCTCGATCCGGGCGCGGGCAAAACCAGACGGGCCTACCTGTTTGCCTACGCTGTCCATGGATGGTCAAGTGACGCGGGCGCAGGATGCGCAGGAGCGGCCCGAAGTCCCGATCCACGACCCATCGTGATCTTCGACTATTGCCCCAGTCGGGCCGGCAAGCATGCCGCCGACTTCCTCGGCGAATGGCAAGGCGCGCTGATGGTCGACGACTACGGTGGCTACAAAGCGCTGTTTGCCCACGGCATCACCGAGCTGGGCTGCTGGGCGCATGCGCGGCGGAAGTTCTTTGATGCCCACAAGGCCAGCGGCAGTCCGCTGGCCAAGGAGGCGTTGCAGCACATCGGCGCGCTCTACGCCATCGAGGCCACCCTGCGCGAACTCGATCCGCAGGCGCGTGGCTGTGAGCGGCAACGCCTGCTCGTGCCCAGACTCGACGCACTCAAGCGCTGGCTCGACGAACTGCAGCCCAAGGTGCTGGGCAACACCGGTCTGGACAAGGCGGTGAACTACACCTTGAAGCGCTGGAGTGCGCTGGCGCGCGTCGCCGACGATGGGCGCTATCCGATCGACAACAACCCGATCGAAAACGCGATCCGACCCATCGCCATCGGCCGCAAGAACTGGCTCTTCGCCGGCTCCGAAACCGCCGGCAAACGCGCCGCGGCCATCATGAGCCTCCTGGCCACCGCCAAGGCCAACGGCATCGAGCCCCATGCCTGGCTCACCGACGTGCTCACCCGGCTGCCCACGACCAAGGATCGAGACATCGAGAGCCTATTGCCGACGAGTGGGTACTGCCCCTTACGCTGAGCCGCGAACGCCATGCAACATGTGGTCGGCGGACGCTTA
>CAWHFU010000018.1:0-375401 GCA_963828685.1 uncultured Pseudomonadota bacterium | reverse complement strand
TGCGCCTCGTCCACGCTGAGGCTGGGCGGCACCACTTGCGGGTTCTGCTGCAGCAGCTTCAGCGTCTGCCGGCAGAACACCTCGGACTTGTCGCCCATCTTGATCAGCGCCCGGCGCTGCGCCGGCTGCAACGCAATCAGCCCGCTCATGTTCTGCTCCAGCGTCACCAGCGCACCCTCGATGGCGGTCAACTGGTCGGCCGTCAAGGCCAGCGAAATCAGGTTCTGTGACATCACGATCTCCGTATCGGTTGATGAGACCGCCTGCGTCCCGCACAAGCTCCGTTGCGCGTCCAGGCGACCGGTAGCGCCCACCCGTCCGGCCGACTGCCGGGCGTTGGGGGCGCCAAAACGATGCCAGAGCCGGCAGCATGTGGCTGTCGGCGTGAGGGAGGGTGTGGTGTAGAGGTTGGCTGACAGGAGGTGGAGTCGAATCGAAAGCGGGGTCAGGAAGCGATCTACCAAGACGTCGGCCCCAAGCAGATGCACTCTGCCCCGATCTTCCAGACACGAAAATTCCCTAGCCGCAGTTACGCGGGTGACAGGCCTGTGCCCAATCCGGCAGTATTGGTGTATGAAACCTACTCAGGACTTTACAGCCGAAAACCTCCTTTGGATGAAGGGTAGAAAGCTCTCTCCAAGTTTGAGGCGGGATGCCCCGAAAACACTCGAAGAGTGGCGCGCGCTCGCAGCGGAAATTGAGGGCTTAGTCTCCTCAGGAAAATTCACCTTCCAAGGACTATTTGCGTCGAACTCGTCAGGCAAACCCACATTGTCAACATCAAGCGCATCGGACGCACTGGTGCTGCGAAAGATAAATAACAACATCCGGCGCGCATATGGAATCCGTCAAACTCAACGGAGCGACGCAATAAAATTGGCGAAGATCGCGCTAGGCGAATGGACGCCAAAGGGGATAGTAGCCATCGATCTAAAATCATGCTTCGAGACCATAACCCCTCGCGAGATAACCAAAAAACTGCGTAAAGATGCAAAGATCTCAAGCCAAACAATCCTATTACTCGAACAATTTCTATCCCAAGCAAAAAGATTCGGCTCAAATAAATACTCGACCGGGCTGCCACGCGGAATATTAATTTCGTCGACATTGGCTGAACTCTATCTTAAAAAAGTTGATGAAAGGATATCAAACACTCCCGGGGTATATGCATATCTTCGCTATGTCGATGATATCTTGGCGATATCTTCGAGTTCAGCGGATAGCTTATATGAAAAAATTTCTGAGACAATAAGTGAGCAGGGCTTGAAAATAAATCTGGCGAAGTCGCGCAAGCGAAACGCCGGATGCAAATGCGCCTTCGCCTGTGCGCATAGCCTTGGACGCTGCCCCTGCGACCCGAAGTGCAAATGTCAATTAAACAAATTCAATCTCGATTACGTCGACTACCTTGGCTACAAACTAATTTTCAACACAGGCAAGTCCTTAGAAAAGACAACAGACTGTTTTGCATTGATCGCTAAGCGTAAAATAAGCAAGTTTAAGTCTCGAATTGAAAAAAGTATATTGGACTACAAGTCCAATAGAGACTTTTCGCTTTTGCACGACAGAATTACATTCTTAACGTCTAACGTGACAGTCATGAATCCCTTAAACGATCTAAGCTTCTTTCCGGAATTGCTTTTACCTACGCCGAGTACAATGAACCACCCTCCCCCCATCCGTTTCACGACTCCACAATCGCCAGCCTCGATCAATTCCTCCGAACTCGCTTAAGGGTTTTAGCCCAGAGGGGGTCATTGAGCTTCATGCAGAAGCGGAAGCTGATTAGACGATCCCTAACGTCGGCTCATGAGAAGCGCATTCGAGCGACGTTCTCCTCGGAACGCATGAAATTGATAAGGAGCTGCTGGCGCAATGTCTAAACAATCCACTCGCAAGCGAAAGCTTGATATTCGACATCCAGAGAGAGCACTCCTAACTGACACTCTTCCATTCGAACTGCCGATATTTTTCACTAACGAAAATTTGGCTATCCTTGCCTATCTTGGACGCGCCAAAAAGGCGCACCATCCTCTTCACGAACGCTTGCTGCTAAGCGCAACTTTGACGCCAAAGACGGCAACCAAACCTTACACATTTGACATAAGCCGCAATGCACCGACCAGTCGACGCATAAGCTTGACGCACCCAAAAAGTCAACATTTAATTAGCATTTTTTACGGAAAATACGAACAATTTATTACCAACTCTTGCAGTAGAAGCCAATACTCTCTTCGTTACCCCAGTCGCGTCGCCACACATTACATAGACCCAAGATATGTAAAGAACGAGAATGGTGGCGATCGCTTAAAGTTGCTGATGAGGATCCAGCAGGATTTCGAGATCAGCGCCGATGGGCATCAACATACTTCAGCTACAGGGAATATAATCTTAGCCACAAATTTTTTGAGAGCGATGAATTTCTTGGGATGGAAAGAAAACACTCGCTCCTTATGAAACTAGACATATCGCGATGCTTCGACTCTATATATACGCACAGCATTGAGTGGAGCATGCGCGGAAAGGAGTTCTCAAAAGATCACTTGCCTAACCCGCAAAGGTCGAAGTACACATTTGAATCAACTTTCGACTCAATCGATTAGGAATGCCAACCAAAATGAGACCCACGGAATTGTTATTGGCCCGGAGTCGTCTCGCATATTCGCTGAGATCATTCTTCAGTCAGTTGATAGGCGCATAGCCGATACCATCGAACAGATGGAGCTTTCGGATGTAGTTATTCGTCGCTACGTTGACGACTACTACATCTTCGGTAACAGCGAAGCCGAGCTCAACCAAGTACACTCAGCAGTCCGAGAGTGCTTATTACAAGCCAATCTTCACCTCAATGATGCCAAGCAGAGCCTCACAAAGCGGCCTTTTTCGACTAAAACCAGCGCAGCGCGTTTTAGGGCGGCAAACGCAATCGATGAATTTTTTGCCACCTGTAAGGACATCGAGCAACTTTAGAGAATCAATGACTTCTTTTCACACGCAGCTAATCGACAATCAGCGGGCAAAGCTATTAAAAGAGATAAGGAGCATTCTGTCCAGCTTGATGTGCCATATGAGCAATTCTCATCAATTGCGTTGTCCGTAATATGTAACAAGCTGAACGAGTATCGACACGCCCTAGATGAAAACTCGCTTGAGGGAGCATCCTCTCCATTAGGGCACCAGTCTTGGTTAGCTTTTCGTGCATTCGTCTAGCGCAGTTTCTTTTCGCCATTGACGGCAGAGTAACCACGTCTCTAAAGCTGGCTGAGATCTATAATCAGGCGCTAACTTTGGCGCCATTACTTAATTGCACGCGAGCACCACTAGAAAGCCAGATCCTCGATGGTTTACGCAACGATTCGCTTGGCCTTGCAAATCGCAAAGTTGACCAAGTAACGCGAATTAATCATCTTTGTACGGTTGATTTGCTTCTCACGGAAGGTAGACAAATAAACGAAGACGACATTCTTACCCATATTGGAAATTTTGCGGATCCTGACTCAGCAGAGAAGCTTTCTATTTTTCAAATTGTTGCCATCCTTTTTGTATCTCGTAGGCGCCAACGCTTTGCATCAGCAAGGGGCGCGATGAAGCGTGAAATTCGAACGCAGTATCGCAAGCCGGCAACAAAATGCCTGTTGACACGGAAAGCACTCTTCTGCTTACTGACTACATTTCTTGCCCCCACTTTGATAGTGCGGAAAAGGTGGAATTGGTTCGCCAAGCTCACCGCGCAGTACTCGGAAATGATTGCACGGTCGCCGACGCCGTAAGTTAATCGATGCGGCGAAGTGGGTTTCCTTTACCGACTGGAGTGGCACATCCGATATCACGCGCATGCTGGCCAGGAGAGAGTTGACGCCAGGTATGAATGATGTTTATTGAGCTCGTGTTTCTGACGAGCTCCCTTGCGTGAGTGATTTGGTCGCCGCGCATTGCACGCCCTTGCTGCTCGAAGTTAAGCAATGGGAGGGTCTACTGGCTTTACGGTTCCAAGCGTTCAGAAGATCGAGCGTCTGAGCAGATATGATTTGGGACTGGACACACACTAGCTTGTCAGCTACGCCGAGAGGGCTCGCATTGCGCGGGCCTTCTCGTTTTTTGGGGCGTCAATGAATTTTGTCATCGGTGTCAGGGACACTTCCCCACCAACACCCCACTCACCCCGCCCCCTGCCCCCGCGGCGGCCACGGCGCTGCGCGCCAGCACGCATAGAAATACGTCTTCAGCTGATCGAACACCGGATGCAGCGGCATGCTGAAGCCGTCGCGGAACGCGCTGTTGCGACCGCCGACCCAGGCGCCGAAGGACCAGCTGGAGACCAGGTCCACCAGGGCGGCGGGTGGGTAGGAGCGGCGGATCATCAGGGCGTTGTCGGCCACGCCGACGCCGTCGCCCGTCTGGTTCAACACCTGTTTGTCGTCGAGCTGGAAGTACGAGCGCGTGCCGCGTGCCGCGACCTGACGGGCGCGCTGCAGGCCCACTTCGTCGTAGGCGGTGACGGTGGTCTGCCCGGGCTGGCACTGGATGGTGAGCCGGTGGGTGCCCTTGCGCACGACCTGGCGCAACTCCAGCGTGGGTGCCGGCGCGGACAGGTCGACGGTGGCGGTGACCGGCAGCCGGCCGTTGTTGGCGAGGCCGGCGGACAGCATCGGGTCGGCACTCAGCCAGGCCGAGCCGCCGCGCGAGGTGGCCGCCTGCGCCAGCGCGCCGGGGGCGATGCCCATCTCTTTCAGGTAAGTGCTCAGCTCGGACGGCTCCTTCGCCGCGCCTGTCGGCAGCGCGGTGAGCCCGATGCGATCGCCGCCGCTGGGGGTCCAGCGATACAGGCCGCCCAGATAGGCATAGACGCAGGCATCCATGCACACCGCGGGCTGCGCCTTCTTGCGCGCATGCATGGGCTTGCGCGGCGTGCCCAGATGCGTGGCCATGCCGCCGGCGCGGAAGATCCGCCCCAGCGCCATGGCGGCGGCCGGGTCGCCGCCGGGCACGTTGAAGTAGATGTCCGAGCCGGCGGGAATGCGGCCGGAGCGCTGCAGCGCCTCGAAGCGCCGCGGCGCCCCGGCGTCGATCTCGCCGTGCAGATACACCTGCGGGTAGCGGGCCACCGCCAGGGTCAGGCGGTCGCGGAACACGTCGATGGCGAGCCGCCCCGACGGGTGGTGCGCGGCGTGGCCCAGCGCCGTGGCGCTGACGCCGAGGCTCAGCAACACACAGCACAACGCATGCCGCGACGCGGCCCGGGGACGGATGGAACGTGGATCGGTGTGGCGAGACGGCACGCGACCTCCCGGCGGTCAAAGAACGCAGTCTGTCGCTTGCCGGATGTCCCTCGAGTGAACACGCAGGTCGCCAATACAGGGCATGGCGGCAGAACCCCGAGCGTACCCGCAATTGCCCGAACCCCGCGGAAACCGGCGCCGCTGTCCCCTTCGCCGCCATTGCCTCTATCCTGCAGCGACCGGGGTTGTCGCGCGGAACCGCACACGAGGACGATGGCATGCGGCGTTGGAATGGCTGGGGCGAGGAGTCCACTTCGGTGGCGCTGCCGGAACAGGGGGCCGCGTTTCTGGCGGCGCGGATCGGTGCCGGCCGGCCGCTGCCCGATGCCAGTCTGGACAGTGTGCTGGCGCGGGTGCCGGCGTCGCGGCTGGCGCCCCATCCGCTGTGGGTGACCGCTGCCGACGACCGGCTGCGGCATGCCCGCGGGCAGAGCCTGCCGGATTGGCTGGCGATGCGTTCGGGCGACTTCGGCGTGTTTCCCGATGCGGTGGCCTATCCGGAAACCGCCGCGCAGATCCGTGAACTGCTCGCCCTGGCGTCGGCGCAGGACCTCAGCCTGATCGTCTATGGCGGCGGCACCTCGGTCGCCGGGCACATCACCCCGCAGGCCGGCGACCGACCGCTGCTGACGGTGTCGCTGGCGCGCATGAACCGGTTGCTCGAGCTGGATGAACCCAGCCAGATCGCCACCTTCGGCCCCGGCGCGAATGGCCCGCAGGTGGAAAGCGAGCTGCGCGCGCATGGCTTCACGCTCGGCCATTTTCCGCAGTCGTGGGAACTGTCCACGCTCGGCGGCTGGGTCGCCAGCCGTTCCAGCGGCCAGCAATCGCTGCGCTACGGCCGCATCGAGCAACTGTTCGCCGGCGGCACGCTGGAGACGTTCGCCGGGCCGCTGCAGATACCGACGTTTCCGGCCTCCTCGGCCGGGCCGGATCTGCGCGAGATGGTGCTGGGCTCGGAGGGGCGCTTCGGCATCCTCTCCGAGGTGAAGGTGCGGGTGAGCCGGCTGCCCGCGCAGGAACATTTTCACGCGGTGTTCCTGCCGTCGTGGCCGCAGGCGCTGGACGCCGTGCGCGAGCTGGCGCAGGCGCGGGTGCCGCTGTCGATGCTGCGCCTGTCCAGCGCAATCGAGACCGAGACCCAGCTCGCCCTGGCCGGTCACCCGCGGCAGATCGCCTGGCTGGAGAACTACCTGGGCTGGCGCGGCGCCGCTCGGGGCAAGTGCATGCTGACGTTCGGCGTGACCGGAAATCCCCGGCAGAACGCGGCCTCGCTGAAGCAGGCGAAGAAGCTGCTGCGGCATGCCGGCGGCGTGTTCACCGGCACCCTGCTCGGCAGGAAATGGGCGCAGAACCGCTTTCGCTTTCCCTACCTGCGCGAGACCCTGTGGCAAGCCGGTTACGCGGTGGACACGCTGGAGACCGCGACCGACTGGAGCAATGTGGACCACCTGCTCCAGCGCATCGAGGCGAGCCTGCACGGCGGCCTGGCCGGTGAGCCGATCCACGTGTTCACCCACCTGTCGCATGCCTACGGCGAAGGGTCGAGCCTCTACACCACCTATGTGTTTCGCGCGGCTGACAGTTACGCCGACACGCTGGCGCGCTGGCACACCCTGAAGCAGGCGGCGAGCCGGACCATCGTCGAGCATGGCGGCACGATCAGTCACCAGCACGGCGTCGGCCGCGACCATGCGCCGTATCTGCCGGTGGAGAAAGGCGCGCTGGGGATCGCCGCCTTGCAGACACTGGCCAGCCACTTCGACCCCGAGCGCCGGCTGAATCCCGGCGTGCTGCTGCAGCCGTGACGACGATGGCCTGGCATGCCCGCTGGCGCGAACAGGCCCTGCCCGGCCTGGCGGCGATCGAGTGGGATCTGATCGTGGTGGGCGGCGGCATCAGCGGCGCGGGCATCCTGCGCGAGGCGGCGCGGCGCGGCTGGAAGTGCCTGCTGATCGAGCAACGCGACTTTGCCTGGGGCACTTCCAGCCGCTCGTCGAAGATGGTGCACGGCGGGCTGCGCTACATCGCCAAGGGCCAGTTCGGGCTGACCCGTGAATCGGTGCACGAACGCCAGCGCCTGCTCGGCGAGGCGCCCGGACTGGTCGATCCGCTGGGCTATATCTTTCCGCATTATCGCGGCGCCTTTCCGGGGCGCCGGGTGATGGGTGTCCTGCTGACGCTGTACGACTGGCTGGCCGGCAAGCGCAACCACCGATACGTGCCGCGGCCACAGCTGGACTATCTGGCGCCGGGGCTGAAAGCCCAGGACCTGCTCGGCGGATCGCTGTTCGGCGATGCGATCACCGACGACGCGCGGCTGGTGCTGCGCGTACTGGGCGAGGCGCGGGCCGACGGTGGCGAGGCGCTGAACGGTCTGCGCGTGGTCGAGTTGTGTCGCGAGGGCGATCGGGTGGTCGGGCTGCTGGCCGAAGACAGCGAGGGCGGTGAGCGCCTGCGCTTCAGCAGCCGGGTCAGTCGCCCTCGCCACCGGCGCCTGGTCCGACCGGCTGCGCCAGGCCAGCGGCCCCGAGCACATCCGGCCACTGCGCGGCAGTCACCTGTTGTTGCCGGGCTGGCGGCTGCCGCTGGCGCACGCCTTCAGCTTCCTGCACGCCGAAGACGGCCGGCCGATTTTCGTCTTTCCGTGGGAAGGCGCCACGGTGATCGGCACGACCGACCTGGATCATCGCCAGGACCTCGACCTGGAGCCGCACATCAGCGCGGTCGAAGTCGACTACCTGCTCGCCGCCTGTGCCCAGGAATTTCCGGCGGCACGGATCGTTGCGGCCGATGTGCTGTCGTGCTGGGCCGGAGTGCGCCCGGTGGTCAGCCACGGCGACGCCGACACCCGCCCGTCGGACGAAACCCGCGAACATGCGCTGTGGCTCGAACCGGGCTGCGTCACCCTGGCCGGCGGCAAACTGACCACCTTCCGGCTGCTGGCGCTGGATGTGCTGCGCGCCTGCGCGCCGATGCTCGGCAAGGCGTTCGTCGATGATCACGGCGCCACGTTCGCGCCGCTGCCGCCGCTGCCCCTGCCGGCGCAGCTGACGCCGCACCAGCAGCAACGGCTGCGCGGACGTTACGGCCGCGAACTGCCGGCACTGGCGGCGCTGCTGACGCAAATCGGCTGTGAAAAGGTGGGTGCCAGCGAGACGCTGTGGGCCGAACTGGCGCTGGCCGCCGAACAGGAACTGGTATTGCACCTGGACGACCTGATGTTGCGACGGACCCGGCTGGGACTGCTGCTGGCCAACGGCGCCGCGGCCGAGCTGCCGCGCATCCGGCAGCTGTGCCAGCCGCGACTGGGCTGGAGCGATGCGCGCTGGCAGCACGAAGAGAACCGCTATCTCGTACTGTGGCGGCGCAGCTACAGCCTGCCCGCCCCGGATGTCGCATGAACTGATCGCATCAGCCACGACGCGACGACCTCGCCAGCACGAACACTTCCGGAAAAGGATGGGCACGTGAGCGAACACAAGTTACCTGCTGGCCATCGACAACGGCACCCAGAGCGTGCGCGCCCTGCTGTTCGACCTCCACGGCAACCTGCTGGGCAAGGGCAAGGTGGATCTGCAGGCCTATGTGTCGCCGCAGCCGGGCTGGGCCGAACAGGACCCCGAGTATTACTGGCAGAACCTGGCCGAAGCCTGCCGGCGGCTGTGGGCACAGGTGGCGATCGACAAGCGCCTGATCAGGGGTGTGGCGCTGACCACCCAGCGCGGCACCGTGATCAACGTCGACGCCGAGGGTCGACCGCTGCGCCCGGCCATCCTGTGGCTGGACCAGCGTCTGGCCGAGGTCAGGGGCCGGATCAAGGGGCCGTGGGGCTGGCTGTTCAAGCTGGCCGGTGCCAGCGCGACGGTGGATTATTTTCGGGCCCAGGCCGAGGTCAACTGGATCGCCCAGCAACAGCCGGAGATCTGGGGCCGCACGCACAAGCTGCTGTTGCTGTCGGGCTTCCTGACCCATCGGCTGACCGGCCAGTTCGTCGATTCGGTCGCCTGCTGCGTGGCCTACCTGCCGTTCGACTACAAGCGCCTGCGCTGGGCCGCGCCGCGCGACTGGAAGTGGCAGGTGATGCCGGTGCGTCGTGAGCAGCTGCCGGACTTGCGCAAGCCGGGCGAACTGCTCGGGCACATCAGCGCCGAAGCGAGCCGGCTGACCGGCATACCCGAAGGCCTGCCGCTGATCGCCGCGGGCGCCGACAAGGCCTGCGAGGTGCTCGGCGCCGGCGGCGTGGAGCCCAGCACGGCGTGTCTGTCCTACGGCACCACCGCGACCATCAACACCACCGGCCGCCGCTACCGGGAAACCGTTCCCCTGCTGCCGCCCTACCCCGCGGCGATCCCCGACCACTACAACAGCGAGGTGATGATCTACCGCGGCTTCTGGATGGTCAGCTGGTTCAAGCAGGAGTTCGGCCTCAGCGAAATGCAGCGCGCGGTCGAGCTGGGTGTCGAGCCGGAAGCGCTGTTCGATGAACTGGTCGACAGCGTGCCGGTCGGCTCGATGGGCCTGATGCTGCAGCCCTACTGGTCGCCGGGGATCCGCGAGCCGGGACTGGAAGCGAAGGGGGCGATCATCGGCTTTGGCGACGTGCACACGCGCGCCCACATCTACCGGGCGATTCTCGAAGGGCTCGCGTATGCCTTGCGCGAGGGCAAGGAGCGCATCGAGAAACGTTCCGGCATCCCGATCCGGCGCCTGCGCGTCTCCGGGGGAGGCTCGCAAAGCGATGCCGCGATGCAGCTGACCGCGGATATCTTCGGCCTGCCGGCCGAGCGCCCGCATACCTTCGAGACGTCCGGCCTGGGCGCGGCCATCGACTGCGCGGTGGGGCTGGGGCTGCATGCGGATTTCCCCACCGCGATCGGCGCAATGACCCGCGTCGGCGACGTGTTCACGCCGCGCACCGAGGCGCAGCGCACCTACGAGCGCCTCTATCGCGAGGTCTACCTGCGCATGTACCGGCAGTTGCGGCCGCTGTACCGAAGCATCCGCGAGATCACCGGCTATCCGGCGCACGGCAGGCACGCATCTGCCGGCCGGGACGGAGCTGGCTGATCCCGGCTATTACCCGCTCCGTCCTCGCTGCTTCAGGAGGCAATCAGTGCTTGGCCGGCCGATGCTTGCCACCGTCGCTCTTGCCCGCGTGCGTCGCGACGCCGCTGAGCAAGTGGTGCTGGTGCAAGTCCGACGAGAGCTCGATCACCGGCGCGAAGCCGCCGAAGATCATCCGCTTGCCGTCGAACGGCATCGGGTGGGCTTCCATGTTCAGGCGCGGGTCGTTCATGGCCTTGGCCATGCCGGCGTCGCGGGTCTCCTTGTCGGGCCATTCGATCCACGAGAACACCACCGTCTCGCCATCCTTGGCCTGCACCGCACGGCGGAAGTCGGTGAGCTTGCCTGTGGGCACGTCGTCGCCCCAGCACTCGAGTACGCGCAGGGCGCCGTTCTCGATGAAGGCGGCATCGGTGTCGCTCGCCTGGCTGATGAATTTCTTCTTGTTGGCGGTGGGAACGGCCAGCACGACACCATCGATATAGGACATCTCGGTTCTCCTGTCGTCGCCCCGGACCCGGGGCTGGGCGCGACAGTGTGCGAGCGGCTTGGTTATCGCCGGATCACGGAGTGGTTAAACCCTGATGGATGCGTTCAGCCCGACGTGCGGGAGTCTGGCCGCTTGCCCCGGTCGGCGACAGGCGGGTTACGATCCGCGGCAGACGAGCCCGCCCGGTTTCCCGGGGCGGTGTTGCCGCCGGGGACGCCACGCGTGGCCGGCAGCGCCCTTGAGGAAACCAGCGTGAGCCTTGTCGGCCAACCCCCGTGCGACCGCGGCGCCATTCTCGGCGGCGAAGCCGCCACGCCCTGCCCGAAAGCATCGAAGCGCTGGACCCTGGTCGCGGCGATCATCGGTTCCAGCATGGCCTTCATCGACGGCACGGTAGTCAACGTGGCGCTGCCGGCGATCCAGCGCCAGATGAATGCGAGCAGCGCCGATGCGCAATGGGTGATGGAGTCCTACGCGCTGTTCCTGGCCGCGCTGTTGCTGATCGGCGGTGCGCTGGGTGACCGCTTCGGGCGCCGGCGGGTGTTCATGCTGGGCGTGGCGCTGTTCACGCTGGCCTCGGTTGGCTGTGCGCTCGCTTCCGATGTGGGACTGCTGATCGGCGCCCGCGCCGTGCAGGGCGTCGGTGCCGCACTGCTGGTGCCGGGCAGCCTGGCCTTGATCAGCGCCGCCTATCCGCAGGCCGAGCGCGGCGCGGCGATCGGCACGTGGTCGGGTTTCAGCGGCATCACGGCCGCCATCGGTCCGGTCATCGGCGGGTTTCTGGTGGAACACTATTCGTGGGCGTGGGCGTTCCTGATCAACCTGCCGTTTGGCGTGGCCGTGCTGGTCATGTGTGCGCTGCGGGTGCCCGAAAGCGTGGGCGCGTCGCACCGCGACCCGGTCGACCTGGCGGGGGCGTGCTGGGTCACCGTGGGCCTGGCCGGGATCGTGTTCGCGCTGATCGAGGGGCCGGCGCGGGGATGGACGTCCGTACCGATCCTCGCCGCCGCCGGCACCGGCGTGGTGGCGCTGGCCCTGTTCGTGCGCGTCGAGGCGCGCGGGCGCACGCCGATGCTGCCGCTGGCGTGGTTTCGCCAGCGCACCTTCGCCGGCGCCAACCTGCTGACCCTGCTGCTGTACGCGGCGCTGGGCGGCAGCCTGTTCTTCCTGCCGCTGGACCTGATCCAGGTGCAGGGCTATGGCGCCACGGCGGCGGGCGCGGCGCTGCTGCCGTTCATCGCCATCATGTTCGCGCTGTCGCGCTGGGCCGGCGGGCTGGTCGACGTGTTCGGTTCGCGCCTGCCGCTGGTGGCGGGCCCGGTGATCGCCGCCGCGGGCTTCGTGCTGTTCGCGTTGCCGTCGATCGGTGCCGATTACTGGACCAGCTTCTTTCCGGCCACCTGCATCCTGGGACTGGGCATGGCCGTCACCGTGGCACCGCTCACCACCACGGTGATGAACGCGGTCGGCAGCGACCGCGCCGGCACCGCCTCGGGCATCAACAACGCGGTCGCCCGCACCGCCGGCCTGCTCGCGATCGCCGTGTTCGGCGTGTTGCTGACCGCCGTCTTCGATGCGCGCCTGGCCCACGAACTGGCCACCCTGCAACTGCCGCCCGAGCTCGCCGCCGGCGTGCTGGCACAACGCCAGAAGCTGGCCGGCATCGTGATTCCCGACGGCGCCGCCGCCGTGGCGACCGCGCTCAGGCACGCGATCGGGATGTCGTTCGTCGCCGGGTTCCGCTGGGTGATGGGGCTGTCGGCGGGGCTGGCGCTGGTCAGCGCCGCCAGCGCGTGGTGGCTGATCGAGGGGAAGCCGCGGCCGACGTAGTGCCCATCCCGTGACGATGGCCTGTCGGCGGTTCGCCCATCGCCTGGAACAGCGCCGCGGTGTCGACCAGTCGCGCCGCCGTTGCCTGGATCGCCGACTGCTTCGCGTCCTGCCAGCCCTGCTCGCTGGCGAGCGTGGCCGGATAGGAAGCGGCACCGAGCCGGTGGCGTGCCCGGGTCTCCTCGAACGATTGCCGCGACGCATCGCTGGCCGCGGCCGCGGCCTGGAGCGTCATCGCATCCTGATCGAGCGCGACCAGCGTGTCGGCGACATTGCGCAGGGCATTGAGCACGACCTGCCGGTACTGGGCGACGCTCGCGTCGTAGTCGGCCATCGCCGCCTTGCGCTCGGCCCGCAGCGCACCGCCATGGAACACCGGCTGTACCAGCGACAGTCCCGCGCCCCATATCTTCGAGCCACTGGCGAACAAGGCCGCGTCCTTGAATGCCGCCGAGCCCAGCGATGCGGAGAGCGAAATGTGCGGGAACAGATTGGCGGTCGCCACGCCGACCTGCGCCGAGGCCGCACGCAGCGAAGCCTCGGCAGCCAGCACGTCGGGACGCTGCCGCAGCAGGTCCGACGGCACGCTGACCGGCACGGTCGACGGCAGATGGAACTCGGCCAGCGCGGGCAGCTCCGGCGCCTGGTCCGGTGTGCGCCCCATGTATACCGCCAGCGCATGGCGTGCCTGGATCGCCTGGGTACGCAGCGAGGGCAGCGCAGCGGCCCGTGCGGCCGCCTCTTGCCGCGCGCTGAGCACGTCCTGGTGCGAGGCGGCGCCGAGCGCATAAGCCCGGGCTACCCGGTCGGCCTGCATGTTCGCCAGCGCCACCGAGCGGCTTGCCGCTTCGACCTGCTCGGCCGCGGCGGACGCCTGGATCGCCGCGATCACGATATTCGCCGCCAGCGCACGCCGCGCCGCTTCCAGCTGGTAGGCCTGCACGTCCACCTGCGCTGCCGCGCGTTTCACGCCATAGCGCGCCGCGCCGAATACGTCGAACGTGTAATTGAGGCTCAGCTGCCCGGCGTAGACGTTGTAGAGGCTGGTCGGTGGCCCGAGGTTGGGAAGGCCCAGCGCCCGCTGGCGACTGGCCTGCCCCTGTGCATCCAGCGAGGGCAGCATGGTGTCGCCCAGCTGGGCGCGGTACTGCTGATGCACCGCTTCGAGCGTATGTCGCGCCGCATCGAGCGACGGGCTGTTGCGGATGCCCTCTTCCACCCAGGCATCGAGCGTGGCCGAGCCATACTGGCGCCACCAGTCCGGCACGACCGCCGCACCGCGTTCGAAACGCTGCACGCCGCCCGCATCGGCCGTCGCCGCCCGCGTGGGCGTTGCCGTATAGCGCGGCGGATTCGGCGCCGCCGGGGGCCGGGTCGGCGGCGCCAACGCGCAACCCGACAGGGCGATGCCCACGCCCAGCAGGCCGGCCCACCGATGTCGCTGGAAGACGGTGCTCATGGTGCAACCTCCCGCGCGGGTTCGTCCGCGCGCACTCGGAACCAGACGGCGTAAAGCGCCGGCAAGTAGAACAGGGTCAATACCGTGGCCACGGTGATGCCGCCCATCAGGGAGGTCGCCATCGGGCCGAAGAAGTTGCTGCGCAACAAGGGGATCAGCGCCAGCACCGCGGCTGCGGCGGTCAGCGTGATCGGGCGGAAGCGCCGCACCGTGGCCCCGATGATTGCCTCCCAGCGCGGATGCCCGGCGGCGATGTCCTGCTCGATCTGGTCCACCAGGATCACCGAGTTGCGCATGATGATGCCGAACATCGCGATGGTGCCCAGCATCGCCACGAAGCCGAATGGCTGGCCGAACAGCAGCAGCGCGCCGATGACACCGATCAGTCCCAGCGGCGCGGTCAGCACCACCATCATCGTGCGGCCGAAGCTCTGCAGCTGGATCATCAGCAAGGTGAGTACCGCAATGCCCATCAGTGGCATCTGTGCATTGATCGAGCCTTGCGCCTTCTGGTTCTCCTCCACCGAGCCGCCGACCTCGATGCGGTAGCCCACCGGCAGATGGCTGCGCAGCCCGTTGAGCCTGGCGTCGATCGCGTTGGTGACGTCCAGCCCCTGCGCACCGGCATGGACATCTGCCTGCACGGTGATCGACGGCTGGCGGTTGCGCTCCCAGATCACGCCGTATTCCAGCCCGTAACGCACCTTCCCCAGCTGCGCCAGCGGGATCGCCACGCCGCTCGGCGTGGGCATGGCCAGCTGCGCGATCCGGTCCGGATGCACCCGCTCGTTGGCCGGCGCGCGCAGGTCCACCGCGATCAGCTTGTCGCGCTCGCGGTACTGGGTGACGGTGGTGCCGGCAAGCGACATCGCCAGGAAGTTCGCCACGTCCTGCGAGCTGATGCCGAGCTGGCGTGCCCGCGCCTGGTCGATCTCGAAGCGCACCGAGCGCTCGCCCGGCTCGTCCCAGTCCAGCTGCACGTTGGTGGCGCCCGGGTCGGCCCGCACGATCGCGGCGACCTTGTCGGCGATGCCGCGCACGGTGGTGATGTCGGCGCCGTCGACGCGGAACTGCACCGGGAAACCCACCGGCGGACCGTTCTCCAGCCGGCTGATGCGCGTACGCACGGCACTGAAGTCATGCTTGAGCACGCCATCGAGATCGTGCGCCAGCTGCTCGCGTGCCGCCACGCTCTTCGCCGTGATCACGAACTGGGCGAAGTTCGGTTGCGCCAGTTGCTGGTCCAGCGGCAGGTAGAAGCGCGGCGCGCCGGAGCCGACGAAGCTCACGTAGTTGCTGATCTGCGACCGCCCCTTGAGCGCCGTTTCGAAGCGTTTCACCTGTGCCAGGGTGGCGTCGAACGACGCGCCTTCGCGCAGGCGCAGATCCACCATCAGTTCCGGCCGGTCGGAACTGGGGAAGAACTGCCTGGGCACCAGGCCGAAACCGGCCAGCGCCACCACGAACAGCATCACGGTTGCCCCCAGCACGATGAAACGGTGGCGCAGGCACAGCTCCAGCCAGCCGCGGAAACGGCGGTAGAACGAGGTGTCGTAGATCTCGATGTCGCCCTCGTGGTGCACGATGGCGGCAGCGCGGGCGCGGCGGCGTTCGTTCCAGCGCGCCGGCATCATGCGCGCCCACCACTCCTGGCCCGGCTTCGCCCGCGCATGGTGCTCGGGCAGCAGGTGATAGCCGAGCAGCGGAATCACGATCACCGCCGCCAGCCATGACAGCAGCAGCGCGATCGCCGAGACCTCGAAGATCGAACGGGTGTATTCGCCCGTGCCGGATTTCGCCAGCGCGATCGGCAGGAAGCCGGACACCGTCACCAGCGTGCCGGTGAGCATCGGAAACGCCGTGCTGGTGTAGGCAAACGCCGCCGCGCGCACACGACTCCAGCCCTGCTCCAGCTTCACCGACATCATTTCCACTGCGATGATCGCGTCGTCCACCAGCAGGCCCAGCGCCAGCACGAGGGTACCGAGCGAGACCTTGTGCAGGCCGATGTCGAACAGGTACATGCACAGCGCAGTGGCCGCCAGCACGAACGGGATCGAGATCACCACCACCATGCCGGTGCGAAAGCCCAGGCTGAGCAGGCTTACCAGCAACACGATCGCCACCGCCTCGGCCACCGATTCCAGGAAGTCGTCCACCGAGTGCGATACCGCCTGCGGCATGCTGGTGACCTGGCTCAGCTTGAGTCCCGCCGGCAGGCGCTTGCGCAGGTTCTGCGTCACCTCGTCCAGCGCCTTGCCGAGCCGGATCACGTCGCCGCCCGGCTGCATGGTGACCCCGATGCCCAGCACCGGGTGTGCCATGAAACGCACCTGCTCCACCTGCGGGTCGTCGTAGCCGCGCTTGATGGTGGCGATGTCGCCGAGCCGGAAGCTGCGCCCGTTGATGCGCAGCAGGGTGTCGGCCAGCGCATCGGTATCGGTGAACTGCCCGCTCGGCCGCACGAACACGCGGTCGTCTGCGGTGGTGATCAGGCCAGCGGAAGCCACCGCGTTCTGCTGGTCGATCGCCTGCGCGATCTGCCGGGGGCTGATGCCGAGCCTGGACAGCCGCGCATTGGGAATCTCGATGTAGATGTGCTGCTTCTGGTCGCCGAAGTAGTCGACCTTGCCCACGCCCGGCACGCGCAGCAGCTCGGTGCGCAGCTGGTCGGCGTAATCGTGCAGTTGCGCCGGGGTGAAGCCGTCGCCCTCCAGCGCGTAGATGTTGGTGTAGACGTCGCCGAACTCGTCATTGAAGAACGGCCCCTGCACGCCCTGCGGCAACTGCGCGGCGATGTCGCCCACCTTCTTGCGCACCTGGTACCAGGTTTCCGGCACCACCGAGGCGGGCGCCGAATCCTTCACGTTGAAGAAGATCAACGATTCGCCCGGCCGCGAGTAGCTGCGCAGGAAATCGATCGACGGGGTCTCCTGCAGCTTGCGCGCGATGCGGTCGGTGACCTGCTCCTGCACCTGCTTCGCGTCCGCGCCTGGCCAGAAGGTCTGGATCACCATCACCTTGAAGGTGAACGGCGGATCCTCCGATTGCGACAGCCGGCTGTACGACAGCATGCCGAACAGCGCCACCATCACCATCACGAAGAACACCAGCGCGCGATGCCGCAGCGTCCACGCCGAAAGATTGAAACGCCCTTCCTCGCTCACGGCGCGTCCTCCGGGTGCGGTGGCGCGATCGGCGTCACCTTCTCGCCCGCGCTCACCGTGTGCACACCCTGCATCACCACTCGCTCGCCGGGCTTGAGGCCGGCGCCGACCAGCACGTCGCGCGCGCCGTAGCGCAAGACCGTCACCGGCCGCAGGGCAAGCGTGGCATGGCCCTGCAACACCCACACCGCCGGCTGCTCGCCCTGATGGAACAGGGCGGTGGCCGGCAGCCGCACGCCGTGCTCGGACGTGCCGGTGGACAGCGCTACCTGGGCGGTCATGCCCAGCGGCAGGTTCTGCCCGGCGCCATCCAGCGCCAGCTTCACGCGGTAGGTGCGCGCCTGCGGGTCGGCCGCCGGCGACAGGTCGCGCACGCGTGCCGCGAACGTCTTCCCCGGAAGCGACGGCAGGGTCACGCTCGCCTGCTGCCCCACCGAGACGTCCGCGATGCGCGTCTCCGGCACGTCGATATAGACGTCCCGCTCTCCCGACCAGGCGAAACCGAATACCGGCTGGCCAGCGGACAGCACCTGTCCCACCTCGGCCTGCTCGCTGGTGATCCGGCCGTCGCGGTCAGCCACCAGGTTGGTATAGCGCGACTGGTTCTGCGCCAGCGCCAGCTGCTCGCGGGCCTGGTCGCGGGCCGCCAGCGCCGATGCGTAGGCATCGCGGGTCTGGTCGAGCTGCAGCTGGCTGATCAGGTCGGCCTTGGCCTGACGCTCGTCGCGGTCCCGCTGCTGCGTGGCAAAAGCGAGCCGATGCCCGGCTGCCTGCAGTGCCGCGCGAGCCGAAGCCTCGCTGCGCGCGGCATCGGCAGCGTCCAGGCGAGCCAGCAGCTGGCCCTTTTTCACCACGTCGCCCAGATGCGCCACGCGCGCCGCCAGTTGCCCGGGTACGCGAAACGACAGCGGCATCTCGTAGCGCGCATGCACTTCGCCGGGGAAGCGCATCGCAACGGTGCCGTCGGCCGCCTGTACCGGCATCGCGATGACCGGATGCGCCGAGCTCGGCCGGAGCTGCCTCGCGGGAACAGGCGGACAGCAAAGCCAGGGCCAGCGGCAGCATCAACGGCCGCGTCCATCGGTGCACGCGGCCGGCGGGTAATGGAAGAAGTCGATCGTTCACAAGCCACTCCTGCAACGGCGGACTCGCCGTGGATACAGTAGTGAACATTAATACAAATATGTATTCATATACAACTATGAATTCAAATGCACCTCGCCGCAGGCGTGCTAGCATGCCGCCATGCCACGCAAGCGAATGACCCGCGAAGAAAGCCGTGACCTGACCCGCGAGCGCCTGCTCGAGGCCGGGGCGGCGGTGATTGCCAGGAAGGGCCTGGTCGGCAGCAGCGTGGAGGACATCGCCTCCCACGCCGGTTATACCCGCGGCGCGTTCTATTCCAACTTCGACAGCAAGAACGACCTGTTCATCGAGCTGCTCAAGCGTGATCACCAGGACATCCAGACCGGCCTGCAGCAGATCTACGATGCAGACCTGCCCAAGCAAGACCTGCAGGCCCGGCTCGCGGCGTTCTATGCCCAGCTCTACTGCGGCGACACAAGCTTCGCGCTGTGGGCCGAGGCACGCGTCTGTGCGCTGCGCGACCCCAAGTTCCGCACCCGCCTCAATGCCCTGCTGCTGGAGAAGCGCGACACCATCGGCTACTTCATCGAACAGTTCTGCAAGACGCTGGGCAAGGACCTCCCCGTCCCTGCCCGCGATCTCGCCTTCGGCACCATGGCCCTGATCGACGGCGTGCGCTTCTTCAGCGAATGCATGCCGAAAGACCTGCCGGACGAACAGGCGCAGACCCTGCTGGGCACCATTTTCTCGTCCATCTTCTTCGACTGAAACACCAAGCAGCCTCGACGGCAGCCGACATCAGTGCTGCCGGCGCGCCGCCGCCGGGCTGTCGCTGGCGAAAGTCGACCACAGCCGGCGCAGCTGGCGTGCCGAGCCCAGTCCGGCGCGTTCGGCGGCGCGTTCCACGCTGTCGCCGGTGGCCAGTGCCTGGCGGGCGAGCGCCAGCCGCAGGCGGGCGTGATAGCGATTGACCGACATGCCGCTGGCCTCGCGGAAATGGCGGGTGAGGCTGCGCACGCTCATGTGCCCGATGTCGGCCAGGCGCGCCAGCGGCCAGTCCTCATCGGGCGCCTTCGCCAGCGCATCCTGGACGCGATGGATGGCCATGTTCATGTGGTTGCGCCCTTCCAGCCATGGTGACAACGCCGGATCGCCGGAGGCCCGCCGCACGTAGACGGCCATCTCCCGCGCCACCGCAGCGGCCAGCCGCGGTGAACCGAGGCGGGCGATCAGGTGCAGAGCCAGATCGATGCCGGCCGTGATGCCGGCACTGGTGTAGATGTCGCCGTCCTCGACGAACACGCGGCTGTCCAGCACCTCGGCGCCGGGCGCGAGCCGGCGCAGGGCGTCGAGCAAGCTGTGATGGGTGGTACAGCGGCGGCCATCCAGCAAGCCGGCGGCCGCCGCCAGCAAGGAGCCCGAGCAGACGCAGGCCAGCGGCCGGCCGTGGCCCGCATGCTGCCGCAGCCAGTCGATGAGAATCCGGCTGGCGGGCGAGGACACCACCTCGTCGCCGCGGCCGGTGGCGCCGCACACGACGATCAGCGCGTGATCGCCCAGTTGCTCCGGCAGCGGCTCGACGCCGGCCAGGCTCAGGCCCAGCGCGGTCGAGGCGGCCTCGCCGTCGGCCACCGGCGCCAGCATCCGCAGGCGCACCGGCAGCCCCATCGAGGCGGCGATGCGAAAGGCATCGGCTGCGCCGGCGAGATCCAGCAGGATCAGCGCCGGGGGCAGCACGAAGCACACCTCAGTGATCGGCGAGGACGTCATCGACGGTGCGGATGCGGGCAAAGCGGCCATCGAGTACCAGTTCCGTGCGCTGCTTGATGTCGTCCACATCGTAGCGTCGTCCGCTGCCGGCGTGGACCATCGGAAAGGTCAGCGTCGCCTCGGTCACGTAGTCGACCGCGAAACCGAGATCCGAGGCCACCCGGGTGGTGGTCTCGCAGCACTGCTCGGTGCGGATGCCGCTGACGATGACCCGGCCGATCCCGCGTTCGCGCAGCCACGCCTCCAGTCCGGTATCGGTGAAGGCATTGTGGACATGCTTGTGGAACACGACGTCGTGCGCGTCGGGCACCCAGTCCAGCGGCTGCACCAGGCCGGACGCGGCATCGAAATGCGCATCGCCGTCCTCGTGCAGGATGCGCACGATCGGCCAGCCGCGCGCGGTGGCGGCATCGAGCAGCTGCAGCAGGTTCTCGCGGAAAGCGGGTACGTCGTCCTCGCGCCAGTACGGCGCATGCAGGAACGATTGCTGGACATCGATGACCAGCACGGCAGGCAGATCGGACATGGGGCAACTCCATCGGCAAGGGAGTGGCCACTGTAGGCAGCCGGCCTTCCGCCAACGAGCCCCGTCGTGGACCGGTAGCGGACCGATCCGGCCAGGGCGGTCGCCTCAGCGCCTCCGCGTCCCCCAGGGAAAAGACTCCACCTGGCGACGCCTGCGTCCTTCGATTCAAGCTCCGGAAGGTCGGTGCGGGTCGGGTGCCGTTGTCGAAGGCCGGGCCTGCGAGGTCAGCCACCCGGACCTTGCTGCAGCGGCGAGATCGCCCTGCCCTGTTGCTCGCCCAGTGGACGCAGCAACAGATAGAACGCGGCGACGTGCGTGATCATCAACAGGGGCACGTAGATGATCGGTATCGCGTAGACGGCGCCCAGTTGCCCTGCCAGGGCAGGAAGACCGGCACGGACCGCGTGGTAGTAGTCGAGGATGAGGTCGATCGATCCGACGAGATTGAAGGCGACCACGAACGCCCGGAAGAGCGGACGTACCCTTGCCGCGAGAAGGGCCAGGATAGCCAGCACGCCGGTGGCAAAGTCGCCGTAGGCGGCGAACCCCGCAAAGTTGGCGGGCAGATGTGGGCCAACGATGTCCGGAAGGATGAAGACGAGTCCGAAGAAGCGAAAGCTGTGCAGCGTGGCAATGATTCGCAGCGCTTCGAACCGGCCCATCGACTTGAGCCGGGGCCAGATGTACACGTTGAAGCACAGCAGCCACGCGACGTAGCCCAGGACGAGGTGCAGTTGAAAAATGGTTTGCGGCGACATGTAATCTCCTGTCAGATTCAGGGTAACGACATCAGCGTGATTGCTGATCTGCAAACCCTGTTTATCACTGCTTTCTGCAAGCGACTATCCGCGACAAAGTGGCCACCCCATGAAGAAAAACTTCACAGTCAGGCAGGGTGCACTGGACGGCGTGGAGGCATTCCTGAGCGTTGCCCGGCACCTCAGTTTTCGCAAAGCCTCTGCGGAACTCGGAGTGACCCCATCGGCGATCAGCCAGGTGATACGGGCACTTGAAGAGCGCGTCGGTACCGCACTCTTCATGCGCACAACGCGCAGCGTCGGCCTGACCGAAGCTGGCGAGCGATTCCTTTCGCGCGCAAAACCCGCCTTCGAGGAACTCGTCGCCGCAGGCGAGGTGGCGCGTGATCTCGGGCAACGGCCTGCGGGACGCTTGCGCCTTTCCGTGCCTCGCGCCGTCGTGCCGATCCTGCTGGAGCCACTGATCGCTTCGTTCTGCCGTATCTACCCCGAGATCGAGGTGGAGATCGCCGCGAACGAGAAGCTGGTCGACCTTGCAGCCGAAGGATTCGACGCCGGCATCCGCTTCGGCCAGTTCATCGCGGTCGACATGGTTGCCGTACGACTGACGCCGCCGTTTCGTCTTGTTGTCGTCGGCAGCCCCGCCTACTTCGCTGGCAGCGCCCGGCCTGAACACCCGGACGATCTGAGTCGGCACGCGTGCCTGAGATTGCGGCGATCCAGCGGCGCGCTCGCACCATGGTCGCTCGACGACGACGGTCGCTCGATCGAAGTGGCGGTGTCAGGCCCATTCATCGCCAACGACTTTCCCACCATGCTGGGTGCGGCCGTCGAAGGTGTGGGTCTCGCCCAGGTACCCGAGCCGATCGCCGCCGAACTGATGGCTGCGGGAAAACTCGTGCAGGTGCTGGAGAGATTCGCGCCCGTGACGTCGGGCATGTTTCTCTACCATCCCGGCCCCCGGCAGATGACACCGAAGCTGCGTGCCTTCATCGATCACGTGAAGCTGCGCGCTGACACCCTCGCAGAAATCCCGCAGCCACGTTGAATGGAGAGGAGCCGGAGCCGAACGCGAAATCCGGGCCGCCACAGGTTCATCGACCACGGGATTGAGCGCTCACCCCTGCGAACGCGTGACCTCCTGCCCTTGCCGTTGTCGCGGAGGAGGCGAATAATCCGCGCGCTGCGCTGCACAACCCCGCGTATCGCAGTCTGAGCTGTTCCCGCAGGCCGGCCCGTCGATGTTCGACCGTGCCGGCGTGGAGCGCTCGTTCCAGGAAATCGCCTCGTGACCTTGTTGAACGGGGAAACGACCGACGCCTCGGCGCTCCCCTTGCCGCTGCCGGTCTTTCCCGATTACCGCGTGACCTCGCTGATCGTGGCTTGCGCCATCTTCATGGAGCAGCTGGACGCCACCGTGCTGGCGACGGCGCTGCCGACGATGGCGCGCGACTTCCACGTCGGCGCGCCGTCGATGAGCATCGCGATGACGGTGTACCTGCTGGCACTGGCGATCCTGATTCCGGCCAGCGGCGCGGTGGCCGAGCGCTTCGGGATCAAGCGGGTGTTCCAGGCTTCGATCATCGTGTTCGTGCTCGGCTCGATCGCCTGCTCGTTCGCCGGCAGCCTGCCGATGATGGTGGTCGCGCGGCTGCTGCAGGGCGCCGGCGGCGCGATGATGGCACCGATCGGGCGGCTGATCGTACTGCGCACGGTGGAGCGCCGGTATCTGGTGTCGGCGATGTCGTGGACGCTGATCCCGGCCTTCCTCGGCCCACTGATGGGGCCGCCGCTGGGCGGCTTCATCGTCACCTACCTGGACTGGCACTGGATCTTCTACATCAATGTGCCGATCGGCGCGCTCGGCTACTGGCTGGTGCGCCGATTCATCCTGGAGATTCCCGCCAGCGCGAAGCCGGTGCGGTTCGACCTGGGTGGCTTCGTGCTGTGCGGGGTCAGCCTGGGCAGCCTGCTGTTCGGCTTCGAGATGATCGGCCAGAGCGCCGACCTGGTCCGGGCGCTGGGCCTGATCGCGCTGGGCAGTGTGGGCGGGCTGGGTTATCTGTGGCATGCGCGGCGGCGGCGCGACCCGCTGCTGGATCTGTCGTTGCTGAAGATCGACTCGTTCCGGCTGTCGGTGGTGGCCGGCTCGCTGATGCGGGTGACCCAGGGTGCGCAGCCGTTCCTGCTGCCGCTGATGTTCCAGATCGGTTTCGGCCTCTCGGCGGTGCGCAGCGGCGAGCTGATCCTGGCCACCACGCTGGGCGCGATCGTGATGCGCAGCGCCACCCCGGGCTTGCTGCGCCGGGTCGGGTTCCGCCGCGGCATGCTGGTCAACGGCGTGCTGTCCAGCCTCGGCTATGCGGTGTGCGCGCTGTTCCGGCCGGACTGGCCGTTCGCGCTGATGTTCGCCCTGCTGTTCTGCTGCGGCGCGTTCATGTCGTTCCAGTTCGCCGCCTACAACACAGTGGCCTACGAGGCCGTGCCGACCGAACGGATCAGCGCGGCCAGCAGCCTGTACACCACCCTGCAGCAGCTGATGCTCTCGGTCGGCATCTGCAGCGGCGCGCTGGTGCTCAAGCTCAGCATGGGCCTGGGCCGGCATGCCGAGCCGCATCAGCTGGATTTCTCCATCGCGTTCGTCGTGGTCAGCCTGATCTCGCTGAGTTCGACCCGCTGGCACCTGCGTTTTGCACCGGATGCGGGGCATGAGCTGAGCGGCCACCGGCGCGGCTGAGCGACCCTGCCCGGATCGCCGCGGGCGTGGGCGGTTGTCGAGGGCGTGGACTGGCACGGGCAGAAAGGGCGGCCGTAACGGCCGGCCGCCCCGGTGCCGCGGCTGGCGTTACTTGCCCGCCGGGGTGTAGGTCAAGTCGGCGCTGCGGCTGTCGACGTGCGACCAGACATCCTGGATCGCGCCGTTGACCGACTTGCGCATGGCAGCCGCCGAGTCCTTGCCGTACACGCCCTCGACCATCTTCCACAACGGTTGGTTGGGTTCCTTGCCGAAGTCCGCCCAGGTCTTGGCATAGATCGACAGGATGAAGTCGGGTGCGCCGTGATCGGCATCCATCACCTGCACGAACGTGTAGTGGCTGGACCAGTTGGATTTTGCGGCGGCGGCGGCGATCTTCTTCGCTGCCGCCGTGAACGCCTCGGACGCCTCGTGCCCCTGCTTGAGCTTGAAGAACGTCACTTCCATCAGCGGACTGCTGGTGTCCATGGTGTCCTTGGCCATGTAACTGAGTTCGGGTTTGATCTCCAGGAACGCGCTGGTTTCGCCTTTCAGGTGTGGGTTTGCATCGCTTTGCCACGCGGCCATGCACGGACTGCTCTGCACGTGCATCGCATCGAACGCGGCCCAGGTCACCGGTTCGGATACATACGAGTACTGGTAGGTGTCGCCGGTTTCATGCAGCCAGGCCGTCCATGTGTACTTGAATCCATGTTCTGCCAGACACTTGTTGAAGCTCTTGGCGCCGGCCTCGTAGGCCTGCTGATCCGGCGGTGCGACCGAGTCGGTGTAGACCCGCATGATGTTCGCCTTTTCCATTTCGGCAGCTTGCAGACTTGCCACGCAGACCAGTGCCAACGCCGATACCACGCAAAGTGAAATGCCTTTCATGAGAACCCCCCGCGAAGCGGTTGCCTCGCTTGATTAGGTTAGGTTGCCCCTGCAGTGCCTCTCCGCCCCGTTGCAGGGCGAAGACACGCAGTATGCGCGCAGAAATCGACAAAGTGACCTGTCCGCCCGGCCGGGCCCGGTGCGTACCGGCTTGACGCCATGCGCGTCGGGCGCGGAAGATCGAATGATGCAGAGCACCATTTCTCATGCCGTCCCGATCAAGCTGGCCCTGCAGGGCGGCGGTGCGCATGGCGCGTTCACTTGGGGCGTGCTGGACCGCCTGCTGGAATTGCCGGGACTGCAAATCGAGTCGATCAGCGCCACCAGCAGCGGAGCGATGAACGCGGCCGCACTGGCCCAGGGCTGGTTGCGTGGCGGTGCGGCCGGGGCGCGGGAATCGCTGGATGCGTTCTGGCTGGCACTGGCGCGCCAGAACGCGGTGGCCGATTGGTGGGTCGCCGCCGCAGGCACGCTCGACTCCGGGCTGTGGTCGAAGGTGCCGGGCGCACCGCTGTCGACCAATCCGCTGAGGCCGCTGGTCGAGGCAGCGTTCGACATCGAGGCCTTGCGAGCGGGACCGATCAAGCTGCACGTGGCGGCGACGCGCGTGCGCGATGGCGCGCTGACCCTGTTCGACAACGCCCGGCTGAGCCATGATGCCCTGCTGGCGTCGGCCTGCCTGCCGCAGTGGTTCGCCGCGGTGAACATCGACGGCGAGGCGTATTGGGACGGTGGCTTCGCCGGCAACCCCGTGCTGGAACCACTGCTCGGCGCCGGCAGCGATGACTTGCTGTGCGTGTTGCTGCAGCCGTTCGACGGCTTCAGCGTGCCGCGCACGGCCCGCGACATCGCGGAGCTGGCTGCCCAGCTGTCGTTTTCGAGCGCGTTCAGACGCGAACTGCGCGATCTCGCGCTGACCCGTCAGCGGATCGGCCGGCACCTGGCGCCGGGCGCTGCGGCAGGCCGGCTGCGCCGCCTGCGCATGCACGTGATCACGCCGAAAGATGCGTTGACCATCCGCGACGGCTATTCCGCTGCGGACACGCGCCTGCGCCAGTTGCAGACCTTGCGTGAGCTGGGACGGGGCGCCGCCGAAAACTGGTGCTTACGCCACGGCGACGATCTCGGCCGTCGCGAGAGCTTCGCCCTGTCGAGCTGGCTGGACGGCAGCTGCTGAGTGCTACGCGCCACCATGGCGCGTCTCAGCTTTCCGCGGTGAACTCTTCGTAGGCGCGCACGGCATCGGCTGCGTACATCAGCGAGGGCCCGCCGCCCATGTAGACCGCCACCGCCAGGGTCTCCATCACTTGCTCGCGCTCGGCACCGAGCCGGACCAGCGCCTTGACGTGAAAGCCGATGCAGCCGTCGCAGTGGGTGGCGACGCCGATCGCCAGCGCCATCAGCTCCTTGTCCAGGCCGGACAGCACACCCGGCGCCATCGCGGCCTTGGCCATCGCAGAGAAGCCGCCCATCGTGTCGGGCTCGGCGGCGCGGAAGGTGGCGATGGCCTGATTGAGGTCCTGGGTGATCTGCTTGTACGACTTGCTCGACATGGAGAACTCCGTGCGGGTGGTGGAGATACCCCTGCAATCTATGCCCACGCCGGCGGTATCGACACGACTGCGACCGCATGTCGCGCCGATGTCACGGGCCACCGCGCGGATGCCGGATCGCCGATCGATTGCCTGAGGGTGGGTACAGCCGCGCGACGAACGTGATGGCGCAGTGGATCAGGCCGATGGTGTCGGGTTCAACCCGCCGACGCGGTTTTCGGGGTGGCATAGGCCACGCTCGAGCTGATGCGCCCCCGGCTCCAGCCATCCATGAAGGTGCGCAGCTTGCCGCCTACCACGGTGACCACCGGGCGGCCGGACAGACGCATCGCCTGGAATGCCGATGGCGACATGGCCAGGCCGACCTGGTGCTCGGCCCGCATTCTTGCCGCCTTGGCCGCGAACCAGGCCTGCGGACCGGCCAGCACACCCGACGCGGACTCCGCCTGGCGCGAGGCCTCGATGGTCTGGCGCAGATGCTCGAGATGGTGCTCGCTGAAGGCTTCGTTGAGGGCGGCGATACTGAAAGGCGAGGCGACGTATTCGTCCAGCAGGACACCCAGCATCGCGGCGACGCGCAAGGCGATCTGGCGATTCGCGTTCGACAGGTGCGGCGCGCTGGCGGGAGCCTGATACGCGCCCTCGATGGCTTCGATCAGCGCGCGGAACTCCGCCTGATTGAGCGGACGCTGATCCAGCGGAGTGTTGCGCCGGTCGATCAGCCAGGCCTGGTCGATCGCCGGCAAGGCATGCGAACGGTGGATCGCGCGGTCCCGCGCCTGCTCGACTGGCAGGCCGGCATCGACCATCTGCGCGGTCAGCGCTTCCTGGCTCAGCGGCTGGGGCCGCACGTTGCCGTCGTCGTCGTACCAGCGGCGATACTCCAGCGTGGCCGGGTGGAACAGGTCCCGTGGCGGCTGCACCATGGCGCGCGCCTCGGCAGCGTAATCCAGCGCAGGAGACATCGCGCGCAGGCCGGCGGCTCGGGCCGCCAGCACGCGATCGAGCAGCACTTCGGCCGTGACCAGGTGCTGGTGATAGCTCGCCCGACCGTCGTGTTCATCGACGACCGGGAAGTACACGAAACGGATGCGTGAGGGGTGTCCAGCGGATGCGGACGGGCGACTGCGGGGGGCGGCGGAAAGCTTGTTCGTGCCATCGCAACCCTGACCGGCGATCCGGCGCCCGATCGGCAGGGCGCGGTGCGCGGTAGGCAGATCGCACAGCATGGCATCGATGTCCGGAGTCAGGACAGTGACAGGCCGGGCCGACAAGGCGTCCTGCACATTGGCGACTGATGCGGTTTGCACACTCACAAAAACGACCTTGATGGCTGTGGCAGAGGTGGCGCCGAAATCTCCACTGGCGCCCCACCACCGGGGATACAGCTCAGGCCCTCCATACCGGAGGGCTACGACACCACTTTTGCATCAGTCATGCCAATAAAGTGTGTCCCAGCTCCCATTAGCCGCGTGCCGTGATTGCGGTGAACGCCGCGCCATGAGGCGAACCACGCCGCCGCAGAAGTCGCTGGTACGGCGCGCTCGGCCCGCTTTCCCCGAAGTTCGCTCAAAAACAGGCAAAATACGCGGTCAGCGACATGCGCCCCTCTGTTTTCAGCACGGACGAACCTGTCTGCCCACACTCGACTACGGATGAACCCCTTGACGATCACGACCGCCCCAACCTCTCGACAGGACGACGCGGATACCGCCCTGCTGGAGCGCCTGCGCGCCGCGGCGGAACTGCTGGAGTCAGTCGCAGCCGATCGACAACTGCTGGATCAGCTGCCCGCGGATGACCGCCAGCGCCTGCATCAGGCGGTCGCGCAGCTCTACCATCCCGACCCCGGCGCGCGCCGGATCAAGCTGAAGGCGGCCGAGAAGGCGCGCCATGCGGCGAAGGTCCAGGCCGAGGACAGCGTGCTCAACCAGACCGGCATCCGTGCGCTGCGCCGGCGGCCGGTGTTCACCACGCCGAATGTGTTTGCACCCGAGGGCTTCCTGCCGCAGGACATCCCTGCCGATGCCGACGCGGCGCAGCCGCGTGAATCGGTCGAGCCGAAGCATTGCTACGTATGCAAGCAGAAATATTCGGCGATCCATTTTTTCTACGACCAGTTGTGCCCCGACTGCGCGGCCTTCAACTACGCCAAGCGCACCGAGCTGGTGGACTTGCGCGGGCGAGTGGCGCTGCTGACCGGTGGCCGGGTGAAGATCGGTTACCAGGCGGGCCTGAAACTGCTGCGCGCCGGCGCCGAACTGATCGTGACCACACGTTTTCCGCGCGACTCCGCCGCCCGCTACGCCGAGGAGCCGGACTTCGCCCAGTGGGGCGATCGCCTGCAGATCTACGGACTCGACCTGCGCCACACGCCGAGCGTCGAAGCGTTCTGCCAGGAACTGGTGGCCACGCGGCCGCGGCTCGATTTCATCATCAACAACGCCTGCCAGACCGTGCGCCGGCCACCGGACTTCTACGCGCACATGATGGAAGGCGAGACGGCCGCCGCTGCACGAAATGCCCGAGCATCTGCGCCGGCTGGTCGGTCATTACGAAGGGCTGCGCGGCTCGAATATCCTGCCCGACGCCGCGGCCCCGGCGCTGGCCGGCGGCGGCCGCACCGACCTGCCCGGGCTGACCCGCGCCGCCGAACTGTCGCAACTGCCGTTGCTGCCCGAGGAACTGCTGGCGCAGAGCCACCTGTTCCCCGAGGGCCGGCTCGACCAGGACCTGCAGCAGGTCGACCTGCGCCAGCGCAATTCCTGGCGCCTGCTGATGGCCGAAGTGCCGTCGGTGGAGTTGCTGGAGGTGCAGCTGGTCAATGCGATCGCGCCGTTCATCATCAATGCGCGACTGAAGCCGCTGATGTTGCGCACGCCCGAGCGCGACAAGCACATCGTCAACGTGTCGGCGATGGAAGGCCAGTTCTACCGCAGCTTCAAGACCACCCGGCACCCGCATACCAACATGGCGAAGGCGGCGCTTAACATGATGACGCGCACCGCGGCGACGGATTACCACAACGACGGCATCCACATGAACAGCGTCGACACCGGCTGGGTGACCGACGAGGATCCCGCCGAGCTGGCCGCGAAGAAGGTGCTGGAGGAACGCTTCCACCCGCCGCTGGACATCGTCGACGGCGCCGCGCGGATCGTCGACCCGATCATCGGCGGGATCAACAGCGGCGAGCATGTGTGGGGCCAGTTCCTGAAGGACTACAAGCCCACCGACTGGTAAGCCCTGCCCGACCTGACGCGGCGAATGCCGGGACTGACTGGCGGCAGGCCGACATGGCCTGAACATTCGGCTGAATAGTCTGTCCCGGTATCGACACGCATCATTCATCTGACCAGGGAATATCGTCATGTCCAATCTCGACGCGTCACGCTCCGGTTCGTTCAGGATCGGCGGGAAACTGGAAATCCACCGGCTCGGCTTCGGTGCCATGCGCATCACCGGCAAAGGCATTTGGGGCGAGCCGACAGACCGCGCCGAATGTCTGCGTACGCTCATGCGTCTGCCCGGGCTGGGCGTGAACTTCATCGATACCGCCGACTCCTACGGCCCGGATGTCTCCGAACAGCTCATCCGCGAGGCACTGCACCCGTATCCAGGCCTGCTGATTGCCACCAAGGCCGGCCTGACCCGCACCGGGCCGGATCAGTGGATCCCGCTCGGTCGCCCCGAATATTTGCTGCAGCAGGTGCACAAGAGCCTGCGCCAGCTCGGCGTCGAGCAGATCGGGCTGTGGCAGTTGCATCGGATCGACCCCAAGGTGCCGCGCGACGAACAGTTCGGAGCCATCAAGTCACTGCTGGACCAGGGGCTGATCGCCCACGCCGGCCTGAGCGAGGTGTCGGTCGAGGAGATCGAGGCAGCCTCGAAGCATTTTCCCGTGGCCACCGTGCAGAATCGCTACAACCTGGTCGATCGCACCAGTGAGGCAGTGCTGGATTACTGCGCGCGGCAGGGTATCGGCTTCATCCCGTGGTTCCCGCTCGCTGCCGGCGATCTGGCCCGGCCCGGTTCGCTGCTCGACGCCGTGGCCACGCGCCACCACGCCGCACCGAGTCAGGTGGCACTGGCCTGGGTCCTCCGGCGCAGCCCGGTGATGTTGCCGATTCCGGGCACGTCCAGGCTGGCGCATCTCGAGCAAAACGTCGCCGCGGTCGACATCCAGCTGACGGATGCAGAGTTCAGTGCACTGGACGATGCCGGCAAGATCGCGTTCGAGTCAGCCGCCTCGACCTGAAGCGCTTGTCTTTCCTGCCGGGAAACGCGTCAACAGCAACCCGATGCGTGACGGCAGCGAAGGGAGCGATCAGCATGCGAACCGGCGAATCGGGCGACAGTCCGTTTCCCTGGTGCGTATTTGAGAACGATCAGGGCGACCCTATGGTTGTGCCAGTCGCCGATCGTGGCGCAATGCTTATTCGGGAGATCCATCATGATTGAGCGCAGATCCTTTGACAGCCTGGGCGGAGCCGACCACGGCTGGCTCAAGGCAAAGCACCATTTCTCGTTTGCCAGCTACAACGACGCCAAGCGCATGGGCTGGGGTGCGTTGCGCGTATGGAACGATGACACCATCGCCGCGCAGACCGGCTTTCCGCCGCACTCGCACGCGGACATGGAAATCATCACCTATGTGCGCGAAGGGGCCATCACGCACAAGGACAACCTGGGCAACGTCGGCCGCACCGAAGCCGGCGACGTGCAGGTGATGAGCGCCGGCAGCGGCATCACCCATTCCGAGTACAACCTGGAGCCGGGCACCACCCGAATCTTCCAGATCTGGATCATCCCCGATGGCCGCGGCCAGCCGCCGTCCTGGGGCGCGCGTCCGTTTCCCAGGGGCGATCGTTCCGGCCGGTTCGTGGCCCTGGCCAGCGGCTTCGAGGAAGACACCGACGCGCTGCCGTTGCGCACCAACGCACGGGTACTGGGCGCCACGCTGAAGGCCGGCGAAAGCATCGAGTACGCCCTGGATGCCGGCCGCCATGCGTATCTGGTGCCATCCAGCGGGGCGGTGGAGATCAACGGCACGCGGCTGGATACCCGCGATGGCGCGGCGATCCGCGACGAGGACGTGTTGCGGATCAGCGCGATCGAGGATGCGGAGTTGGTACTGGTGGATACGGCCGCATAACGGGGGTGTTCCCCACCAAGGCCGAGTCGCCATGTCCACCATGCAAGCCATCGAGATCAGCCACCCCGGCGCTGCCGAGGTGCTGCAACTGACCGAACGCCCGATCCCCACCGCGGGACCAGGCGAGGTGCTGATCAAGGTGGCGGCGGCCGGGGTGAACCGGCCGGACGTGTTCCAGCGCCAGGGCAACTACGCGCCGCCGCCGGGCGCTTCGGACCTGCCAGGCCTGGAAGTGGCTGGCACCCTGGTGGAGGGTGACTTCAGCGGCGACAACCCGTTCGGCCTCGAGCCCGGCGATGCGGTGTGCGCCCTGCTCGCCGGTGGCGGTTACGCGGAATACGCCGTGGCACCGCTGGCGCAGTGCCTGCCGGTGCCGGCGGGGCTTTCGCTGATCGAGGCGGCCGCGTTGCCGGAAAACTATTTCACGGTGTGGAGCAACGTGTTCGAGCGTGGCCAGCTCGGCCGCGGCGAAGGCGGCGCGGCGGAAACCCTGCTGGTGCAGGGTGGCTCCAGCGGCATCGGCGTCACCGCGATCCAGCTCGCCCACGCGTTCGGGCATCGGGTATTCGCCACTGCCGGCAACGCGGACAAGTGCGCCGCCTGCGCGCGGCTGGGCGCAGAGCGGGCGATCAATTACCGCGAAGAGGATTTCGTCGCGGTGCTGAAGCAGGCCACCGCCGAACGCGGCGTGGACGTGATCCTGGACATGGTGGCCGGCGACTACGTTCCGCGCGAAATCGACTGCCTCGCCGAGGGTGGTCGGCTGGTCTTCATCGCCACCCTGGGCGGCAGCAAGGCCGCCATCGATGCCGGCGTGCTGATGCGCCGACGGCTCACCCTCACCGGCTCGACCCTGCGTGCGCGCCCGGTCGCGTTCAAGGGCGCCATCGCCCGCCAACTGCACGACAAGGTCTGGCCGCTGCTCGCGGCCGGCCGGCTGCGGCCGGTGATCCATCAGGTCTTCCCGGCGGCCGAGGCGGCCCGCGCGCATGCGCTGATGGAGAGCAGCGAACATATCGGCAAGCTGATGCTGCAGTGGTGAAGCGCACCGTCTGAACGCAAGTGACGCGAAAACGACCCGTGGCGGACAATAGGCTGAATTCCAGCGCAAGAGTCGGAGTGCCACCGGGCAATACGGTCGCCAGAATGGCTTCCACGCGATAACCTCTTGCCAGGTGCAGCCATGAAAGTCTCCCGCAAAAACGCCCTGCTTGCCGCCGCCACCGTGAACGACCCGCGCTGGGCCGCCGTGGTTGCCCACGACGCTCGCGCCGACGGCACATTCTTCTATTCCGTGCGGACCACCGGCGTGTATTGCCGGCCGTCCTGTACCGCCCGCGCGGCGCGCCCGGAAAACGTGACGTTCCATCCCACGGCGGCCGATGCCGAGCGCGCGGGGTTTCGCCCGTGCCGACGTTGCACGCCAAACCAGCCGTCGGTGGCGGAACAGCACGCGGCACGCGTCACCGCGGCCTGTCGCACGATCGAGCGCGCCGAGACGGCACCGTCACTGGAACAGCTGGCGAAGCAGGCGGGATTCAGCCCGTTCCACTTTCACCGCATATTCAAGAGCATGACCGGGGTCACCCCGAAGCAGTACGCCAGTGCCCACCGCGCCGGGCGCCTGCGCAGCGAACTGGATCGCGGCGGCAGCGTGACCGAGGCGATCTTCGAGGCCGGCTACAACGCCAGCAGCCGCTTCTACGAACGCTCCGGCCAGCTGCTCGGCATGACCCCCTCGAGCTATCGCGCCGGCGGGATCGACAGCGACATCCGCTTCGCGATCGGCGAGTGCTCGCTGGGTGCGATCCTGGTCGCGCAAAGCGACCGCGGTGTCTGCGCGATCCTGTTCGGCGATGATCCCGACGCGCTGGCACGCGACCTGCAGGACCGTTTCCCGCGGGCCAACCTGATCGGCGGCGACCCGGCCTACGAGCAACTGGTGGCCACGGTGGTCGGCTTTGTCGAGGCCCCGGCCCAGGGTCTGGACCTGCCGCTGGATGTGCGCGGCACCGCGTTCCAGCAGCGCGTGTGGCAGGCACTGCGGGAGATTCCCGCAGGGTCGACGGCGAGCTACGCCGAGGTCGCGCGGCGCATCGGCTCCCCCACGGCGGCGCGCGCGGTGGCCGGCGCCTGCGCGGCGAACATGCTGGCGGTGGCGATCCCCTGCCATCGGGTGGTGCGCAACGACGGTGGCCTGTCCGGCTATCGCTGGGGCGTTCAGCGCAAGCGCGCACTGCTCGAACGCGAGGCGCAGGCATGAACGCGCAGTGGCATGGTGAGTCCATCGCCGCGGCGGATGACGCCGATGCGCGACTGCAACCGTTCGACTGGGCCCGCGTTGCGTCCGATCTCGACACACAAGGCTGGGCGTTGCTCGAAGGCGTGCTGTCGCCGCCGGAGTGTCGCGCGCTGGCCCACCTGTACGCGAACGACGACGCCTTTCGCAGCCGCGTAGTGATGGGGCGCCACGGTTTCGGGCGGGGCGAGTACCGCTACTTCAGCTATCCCCTGCCCGCTGTGGTCGCTGACCTGCGCACCACGGCGTATTCCCTGCTGGCGCCGCTGGCCAACCGCTGGAGCGCAGCCATGGGCAGCGACGTGCGCTATCCCGCCACGCATGCGGAATTTCTCGCCCGCTGCCATGCCGCCGGCCAGTTGCGCCCTACCCCGTTGCTGCTGCAGTACGGTGCGGGGGACTACAACTGCCTGCATCAGGATCTGTACGGTGAGCACGTCTTTCCGCTGCAGTTGGCGATCCTGCTGTCCGCACCGGAACGCGATTTCAGCGGCGGCGAATTCGTACTGACCGAGCAGCGCCCGCGCATGCAGTCGCGGCCGCAGGTGGTGCCACTGCGCCAGGGCGATGCGGTGGTGTTCGCCGTCCATCAGCGCCCGGTGTCGGGAACCCGCGGCAGTTACCGGGTGAACCTGCGCCATGGCGTCAGCCGCGTGCACGCCGGGCAGCGGCACACGCTCGGCATCATCTTTCACGACGCCACATGATCACCGCGGAGTTGTTCCCCGATTCGGCAGCTCCCACCGCGTGGACCGAGCCCTTGTGCGAGGGCGCGAAGGTTTTGCGCGGGTTCGCCCTGACGGAACAGCGGCCGCTGCTGCAGGCGATCGATGCGATCGTGGCGCAGGCCCCCTTCCGTCACCTGATCACGCCCGGTGGCCGGCGCATGTCGGTCGGCATGACCAATGCCGGGAAGCTGGGCTGGATCAGTGATCACCGCGGCTATCGCTACGATGCGATCGATCCGGACAGCGGCAAACCGTGGCCGGCGATGCCGGAGGTTTTCCTGCGGCTGGCCGACCGTGCCGCGGCGCAGACGGGCTTTGCCGGCTTCGTGCCGGATGCCTGCCTGATCAATCGCTACCAGGCCGGTGACCGCCTGAGCCTGCACCAGGATCGCGACGAACGCGACTTCGGGCAACCGATCGTGTCGGTTTCGCTGGGGATTCCCGCGGTGTTCCTGTTCGGCGGCCTGCAGCGCGTCGAGCGACCGCAGCGGGTGCCGCTGGCGCATGGCGACGTCGTGGTCTGGGGCGGCCCGGCCCGCCTGCGCTTTCACGGCGTGCTGCCGCTGAAACCCGGCCATCACCCCGCGTTGGGCGAGTGCCGCATCAACCTGACGTTTCGCCGGGCGGGATAGTCTGCCGCAGGGCTTGACCCGAAGGCCATGCCGCGCGGCCCACACCATGATCGCCAGCAACCGATTTGCTAGGCTTGGGCGTTCCGATACCGGCGAGCTCCGCTTTGAAATCGACCCATGGCATCCACACCATCGACACCGGCTTCCTGCGCCCGCAGTTCGATGCGGCGTATCTGATCGTCGAGGGCGGCCGCGCGGCTTTCGTCGACTGCGGTACCAACCATTCAGTGCCGCGCATGCTGGCGGCGCTGGCGGCCAACGACCTGGCCGCGGCCGACGTCGACTGGCTGATCCTCACCCATGTGCACCTGGATCATGCCGGCGGCGCCGGGGAACTGATGGCCCAGTTGCCGAATGCACGACTGGTCGTGCATCCGCGTGGCGCGCGGCACATGATCGACCCGTCTAAATTGTGGGCCGGTGCCAGCGCGGTCTACGGCGAGGCCGTGATGGAGCGCGAGTACGGGCGGCTGCGACCGATCCCGGCCGAGCGGGTGATCGAGGCGGGCGATGGCCATGTGGTGGATCTGGCGGGACGGCCGTTGCGCTGCATCGACACTCCCGGCCACGCGAAACATCACAACGCCATCCATGACGCTCGCGCCAACGTCTGCTTCACCGGGGACGTGTTCGGCCTGTCGTATCGCGAGTTCGACACCGCCCGCGGCCCGTTCATCCTGCCCACCACCTCGCCAGTGCAGTTCGACCCGGATGCCCTGCACGCCTCCATCGAGCGTCTGCTCGCTCTGCAACCCGAGGCGATGTATCTCACTCACTATGACCGCGTGGATGATATCTACCGGCTCGCCGCCGACCTGCATGAGCAGATCGACTCGATGGTGGCGCTGGCCCGCGATGCCCATGGCCGCCCCGACCGTCACGCGGTGCTGGTCGAGGCGCTGACCACTCTGTATGCCGATCGGGCGCAGGCGCATGGTTGGACGCAGGGGCGCGACGCGCTGGATGCCCTGCTGCACATGGACATCGAGCTGAATGCGCAGGGGCTCGAGGTCTGGCTGGATCGCTGAAAAGCGGCCTTCCGGCCGGACCGGCCGCGTACGGGCTCAGGCCAGCCGGGTACCGTTGGGCACCGGCCGCTCGATCGCGGTGAGCACCACACCGTCGTCGGTGGGAAAGCCGGTCAACAGGAACTGCGAACGAAACGGGCCGATCTGCTTTTCCGGGAAATTGATCACGCCCACGACCTGCCGTCCCAGCAGCTCGTTGGCGCTGTACAGCGCGGCGATCTGCGCACTGGTCTTCCGTTCGCCGTAGGCGCCGAAATCCGCCCACACTTTCCATGCCGGCTTGCGTGCCTCCGGGAACGGTTCCACCCGGGTGACCGTACCGGCCACGATCAACACTTTCTCGAAATCGGCCCAGCTGATGTGTGCAGGTGTTGTCTCGCTCATCCTTCCAGTCTCGTCTTCAGCCAATCCCGGCCTTGCTGCCACCAGTAAGTGGCCTGGGCCCCCAGATACCCCGCGGGACGGTGCGTGCTGCTCAAGCCGTAGTCGGCGAATTGCTTCCAGCGATCGTCGCCGTCGGCGATCGCCGCGGCCAGCAGCTCGCCGGCGGCGCAGGTGGGTGCCAGCCCGTGGCCACCGAATGCCTGCGCCCACCACAGGCCGTTGTCACTGCCACCGATCTGCGGCATCTGGTGGCGTGCATAGCTCATCAAGCCGGACCAGGCATGATCGACCTTCACGCCCCGCAATTGCGGGAAGACCCGCAGCAGGTCTTTCGTCAGCAGTCGCTGCACGGCCTGCGCCGAGCGGTTGCGTATCGAGATGCGGCCACCCCACAACAGCCGCGTATCCGGCAGGGCGCGGTAGTAGTCGAACGCGAAACGGCTGTCGTAGACCGCCGCGCGGGTGTGCAGGCAATCATCCAGCCGCTCGCCCAGCGGTTCGGTCACCATCACGTAGGTTGCGATCGGCAGGATCGCGCGATCGATCGATTTTTGCAGTCCGGCGAGATAGCCGCCGCAGGCCAGCACGACCTGATCGGCCAGCAGATCTCCCTGTGCGGTGCGAAGGCGCCACTGCAGGCCCTCGCGAACGAGGCTGTGAACCCTGCTCTGCTCGTGGATGCGCACGCCCTGCTCCGCCGCCGCCGCGGCGAGACCGATCGCGTAATTGAGCGGGTGCAGGTGCAGCGCGTCGCGCTCGAACAAACCGTCGTGATAGCGCTCGGAGCGGATGCAGTCGCGCAATTCGGCTTCGGACATCCATTGCCATTGCACGCCATAGTGCTCGGCCAGCAGTTGCTGGCGCTGGCGCAACACCGCCGGATCGCGGAACCAGTTCGCCCATATCACTCCCTGATCCACCGCATCGCAGTCGATCGCGTAATCGGCGACGCGCTGCCGGATGCGCCCGACCGCTTCGGTGGTGAGCTTGAACAATGCCCGCGCCCGCGCTTCGCCGAGCTGATCGAGCAGCGACTGCTCGCCCAGCGAATAGCCGGCGAACACGAAACCGCCATTGCGGCCGGAGGCGCCGAAACCGATCTGCTCGCTCTCCAGCAACACCACCTCGCGCACCCCGCGCTCGGCCAGCCCGAGTGCGGTGTTCAGACCCGCATAGCCGCCGCCGATGACGGCAACCCGCGCGTGTGCACTGCCGTGAAGCGGAGTGTAAGCAGCGTATGGCGTCGCCGTGGCGCGATAGTAGGAGGTGGCGGCCGACGGTTTCATCCGGGGCGGATCGTCCGCGCCGTGGTGGGGAGCCGGACCGGCGTACCAGTCAGACCGCACCGTCGGCGCGCGCGTGACGCGCGTGACTCATCATGCGCCCACGCCAGCGACGGCTGCCTCACAGCTGATCGAGAAATGCGCGCACGGTGGGCGCCAGCTTCGGATCCTGCATCGCCATGTGCATGGTGGCGCGCACCAGCCCCGCCTTGTTGCCGCAGTCGAAGCGGATGCCTTCGAAGCGATAGGCCAGCACCTTGCCCTGCTCCTTCAGCAAGGCCTCGATCGCATCGGTGAGCTGGATCTCGCCGCCGGCTCCCGGCGTGGTCTGCTCGAGCAACTGGAAGATGCGCCCGGGCAACACGTAGCGGCCGACCACGGCCAGGTTCGAGGGCGCATCGGCCGGCCTGGGCTTTTCGACCATGTAGCGGATCAGTGCGCTGCGTTCGTCGATAGGCGTGGCATCGACGATGCCGTACTTGTCGGTATCGCCGGGTGGCACTTCTTCCACCGCGATCACCCCGGCCTGCTGTGCCTCGGCCAGCTCGGCCATCTGCCGCAAAGCCCCCTTGCCACTGCCGATCGGGCCGTTCCAGATCAGGTCATCCGGCAACACCACGCCGAACGGCTCGTCGCCGACCACGGGTCTTGCGCAAAGTACGGCGTGGCCGAGGCCGAGCGCCTCGGGCTGAGTCACGAAGATCGCCCGCACATGCCGTGGCAAGGTGCCCTGCACCAGCGCGAGCAGCTCGTCCTTGCCCTTTTCGTGCAACTTCGCCTCGAGCTCGTAGGCCTTGTCGAAGTAGTCGGCGATGGCGTGCTTGTAGCGATTGGTGACGAAGATCAGGGTATCGGCGCCGGCATCGACGGCTTCGTCGACGGCGTACTGGATCAGCGGCTTGTCGAGTACCGGCAACATCTCCTTTGCAACCACCTTCGTCGCCGGCAGAAAACGCGTACCGAGCCCGGCAACGGGAAAAACGACCTTGCGCAGCGGTTTGCTCACTCACTGATCTCCGGGTTGGCACGATGGATCGAAATCACGTTGTCCGGTTGCGCCGCTTCGCTCCAGCGGAACGAGGGCAACAGGCTGGATACGCAGCGGCGGAGTTCTTCCTCGTTGAAAACGGCAACAGCCTCGCTCGCCTTGTTGAGCTGTGCCTGCAGCAACTCCCATGAAACTTCGCGGTGTTGCGCCAGGAATATCTTGGCGTGACGGGTGGCGCTGTAGTTCTCCAGCGGATGGAACAGTTCTTCGAACAACTTCTCACCTGGGCGCAGGCCGGTATACACGATGGGGATTTCGCTGCCCGGCTTCTTGCCCGCCAGACGGATCATCTGCTCGGCCAGATCGCGGATCTTCACCGGCTCGCCCATGTCCAGGGCAAATATCTCGCCACCCTTGCCGAGGCTCGCCGTCTGCAGGATCAACTGGCAGGCCTCGGGAATCGTCATGAAATAGCGGGATATCTCCGGGTGCGTCACGGTGACCGGACCGCCGTCGCGAATCTGTCGGCGGAACAACGGCACGACCGAGCCGGCCGAATCCAGCACGTTGCCGAAACGTACCGTCATGAAGCGGGTGTCGGCATGCGCGTTGAGGTTCTGGCAGTAGATTTCGGCCATGCGCTTGCACGCACCCATGACGCTGGTCGGATTGACCGCCTTGTCGGTCGAAATCAGGACGAAGCATTCGACCCCGACCAGGCGTGCGGCATCGGCCACCGTGCAGGTAGACAGCACGTTGTTGGCAAATGCCGTGCGCAGTTGTCCCTGCAACATCGGCACATGCTTGTAGGCCGCCGCATGGAACACCACTTGTGGCCTGGCTTCCGCAAAGGCCTTTTGCATCGCGGCCCGGTCGCCGCAGTTGGCCAGGATGCCTTCGAGAATCAACTCGGGGAAATCCGCGCGCAGTTCCTGCGTGATCCGGTACAGGTTGTATTCGCTCTGCTCGACCACGGTGAGCGACTGGGCACCGAGCCGCGCCACCTGCCGGCACAGCTCCGAACCGATCGAGCCGCCGCCACCGGTCACCAGCACGCGACGCGCGCTGAGCGTTTCCCGGATGGCGGTCCAGTCCAGCTCCACCGCATCGCGACCGAGCAAGTCCTCGATCGCCACTTCCTTGATCTGGTTGAACTGGGCCCGGCCGGCTACGACATCCTCCAGCCGCGGTATCGTGCGGTAAGGCAGATCGGTCGAGTCGCAGAGCGCGACCACGCGCCGCATCTCGGCGGTCGAAATCCCAGGCAGGGCGATCAGCAACATGTCGACCGCCGCCTCACGCGCCACCATCGGCAACTGATCGAAACGACCCAGCACCGGATGATTGTTGATGCTCGCGCCGCGCAGGCTGGGCTTGTCGTCGACGAAACCGACCACGGCATAGCGGTTGTCACGACGAAGATCGCGTGAAAGCACTTCGCCCGCGCGATCCGCGCCCACGATGAGGACACGTTTCACGGTCTGGTTGTGCAACAGATCGTTGCGGCTGTCCTTCCAGTACCGGTAAGCCAGTCGCGGCGCCCCCAGCAGCACCGCCAGCAGGCCCGGATACAGCAGCAGTACCGAACGCGGCACGCCCGCGAGGCGGTTGTACAGGAACAGCGACAGGCCGATGAACAGTGCGCCGATCACCGCGGCACGCACGATGTTCCACAGGTCCGGCAAGCTGGCAAAACGCCAGACGCTCTTGTACAGCCCGGTCCAGCGGAAGATCAGCCCCTGCACCAGCAAGACGGTCGGAAATTCCAGTGGCAGGAAGCTGACGATCTCGTCGGGCCGCAGGGTATAGCGCAGCAGCTTCGCAATCCACCAGGCAAGCGCAGTCACCAGCAGGTCGTGAAGCACGACAGCGACACGCGGATGAATGAAACCGACGAGCTTACGCAACGACATGGGAAACCTTTGGCGGGGAGCGGCGCAGACAGCGGCGTTTCAGCGCCAGCCATGCGGCTGTCGCTGCCAGATAGACGGCAATGGTAATCGGCAGCGCCATTCGAGGATGACTCCAGGCCAACCAGGCCAGTGGCGCCGCAACCAGCAGATTCCAGCCAAGGTAAGCCGCATCCGCCTGTGCATGTGTCACGCCACGACGCACCAGCCATTGGTACAGATGTTCGCGGTGCGCAGTGTACCAGCGGCGACCGCGCCAGATCCGCATCAACAGGGTCAGGCTTCCATCGGCAGCGAAAGCCGATGACAGGATCACCGCTGGCCACAGCAGTGCGTGGTCCTCACGCCACAGCATCGCACTAAGCCCGAAAATCAGCAGACCGAGACTGCCGCTGCCGACATCACCCATGAAGATGCTCGCAGGCGGCCGGTTGTAGTACCAGAAACCCAGTGCCGCAGTGGCCAGCGTCGCTGCGGCCAGGGCCAGCGCCGACTGTCCCCCCGCCCATGCCAGCAGGGCCAGGCCCGCTCCGACAAAAATGGCCTGTTGCGCGAGCAGGCCATCGATGCCATCCATGAAATTGTGCAGATTGATGCTCCAGACTCCCACCAGCAGCAAGAGTGGCAGCCACCACCATGACAATCCGTTCGCCAGCAGACTGGCGGAAAACGTGCCTACCGCCAGCCATTGGGTCGCCAGTCGCGGCAACACGGGCAGTGAACGGTGATCGTCCCACCAGCCAGCCACAGCGACCAGCAGCAGCGCGACCCACAGCCCAGCGATCACACGGATCGGCCATGCTTGCGGCCCGCTGTACAGGGCACCGGGCAGACAGATCAGCAGCGCCAGCACGATGCCGATGCCGCCGCCGCGCGGAGTCGGCAGATGATGTGAGCGACGCTGGCCGGGCTGGTCGAGCAGGCCACGCCGATACGCGTAGGCGATCGCCCCGCGTACCAGCAGCAACGTGATCAACAAACTTGTCGGCAACCATCCCATGGCCATGTGCATACTCATGTCATTCGCTGGCGACGCCGTGAATCGGCCGGATCGTGCTCCAGCTCTTGCAACTGGGGCATTGCCAATGATGCGCCTTGGCACCAAACCCGCAGCGGCTGCAGCGATACATCGCCTGTCCCTCGAGCAGCTTCCTGGTCAGATCGCGCAGGATGAAGAAGTTTTCGCGGGCCTCGCCCTCGATCTTGTCCATGGTCGCGTCGATCAGTGCCATCAGACCGCGCACGGACGGTCGTTGCCGCAACTGCTGGGTCAGAAAATCGATCGCCGCCCGTTCGCCATCGCGCTGCCGGTAGAGATGGGTCAGTGCCAGCACGGGTGACACGCCGTGGTAACGACCCAGCATGTCGCGCAGGAAGGCTTCGGCGCGTTCCATCTGCTGCGAACGCGCATAACTGTTGAGCAACGGCGGCAGGATATCCGGGGTAAAGGCGCTGTCGGCATTGATCGCCGCCTCATAGGCATCCACCGCCTCCGCATGCTGGTCGTCCTCCGAGTGAAGCCGGCCGGTCAGCATGAAGGCCCGCACGCAATCGGGTTGACACTCGAACGCATGCTGCAGGTAGTTCCGTGCCTCGGCGCGGGCGCCATGCTGACGCGACCGGTCGGCGAGCTCACAATAGAACTGGGCGATCATCGGCGCCTCGTCCTCGCCCGTCATCACCTCGAGGCGGCGGGCGTGTTCGATGGCCTTGTGCCAGTCGCGCTCGTGCTGATAGATCGCGATCAGATGGCGCAATGCCGAGGGAGCATGTGCATCCATCGCCACCAGGTCGGAGAACAGCGCCTCGGCGCGGTCCAGCAGGCCGGCACGCATGTAGTCCTCACCCAGTTCCAGCAGGGCGACCGTCTTCATCGCGTCGGACAAACCGGGGCGCGACACGAGGTGCTGATGCAGCCGGATCGCCCGGTCCACCTCACCGCGACGGCGAAACAGGTTGCCCAGCGCCAGGTGCGTCTCGACCGTGTCGCGGTTGTATTCGGCCAGCTTGAGGAAGACCTCGATGGCCTTGTCCTGCTCCTCGTTGAGCAGGTAATTCAGACCGCGAAAGTAATCCGAAGACAGCTCACTGACTTCGGCACCGGAGCGCCGCGCGCCGATCTGGCGGGAGGCCCACCATCCGAGTGCAAACGCGACAGGTACCAGCGTAGCCAGTACATACAGAGGGTTCATGGATTGGCCGGCAGCTTCTTGTCCGCACGCGGTTGCCGGCGGCGCTCACGACGGTGGCGTGAACTGAGGCCCAGCCATGCGGTGAGTCCACCAAGCAACCACCCAAGCACCACCGCGCAAAGCAGGGCCGCCCCCTTGGGCAACTGCACGCTGACCAGGCCGAGGTCGTAGGCGACCATATCGGCGTTGAGCGCGCCCAGCACGACGCCGGCGGCAATGAAAATGACCAGGATGATGATGGCAAGCAGGCGCATGACGCGACTTTACCCGAATGATCGCGACAGTCACAGACACATGCACGAGTCGGCGAACGATCTCCGGGAGAGTGCTTCGTTTCGAAACCTGCCAGGGATTCCGGGCAAAAAGAAGGCAGGATCGACTTGCGTCGCCTGCCTTCGAACAACTTTGCATCCTTACCGGATCAACCGGCCTTCTGCTCCAGATCAAGATCCACGCGTTCGCGCAATTCCTTGCCTGGCTTGAAATGCGGAACGTGCTTGCCGGGCAGTGCCACGGCTTCGCCCGTCTTGGGATTACGGCCCATGCGCGGTGGTCGGTAGTGCAGCGCGAAGCTGCCGAAACCACGCACTTCGATACGCTCGCCATGAGCCAGTGCATGGCTCATTTGCTCGATCACGCTCTTGACTGCCATCTCGACGTCCGCAAACGCAAGGTGGGTCTGGCGCCTGGCCAGCGCTTCGATCAATTCGGATTTGGTCATGGGACCCCAATGTCCGTGACGTTAAACAGCGGGGCGGCTAGTGCCGCCCCGCGTCAGGCTCGTCGCAACTATCAGTCAGCCTTGTTGAACTGCTCTTTCAGCAGCGCACCAAGCTTGGTCGTACCGCTGGCAGCGGAGGAATAATCCACGGCCGCGTCGGGAGCGTCCTCTTCGTCCTTCGCCCGAATCGACAGCGACAGCTGGCGGCCCTTGCGATCCATGCCGGTGAACTTGGCTTCCACCGCGTCACCCACCTTCAGATGCAGCGTGGCATCCTCGATGCGCTCCTTGGCGATATCGTTGGCCCGAAGATAACCTTCGACGCCATCGCCTAGATCGATCACGGCGCCTTTGGCATCGACTTCCTTCACGGTGCCCTTGACGATGGTGCCGCGCGGATTGGCAGCCATGAACTGGCCGAAGGGATCCTGCTCCATCTGCTTGATGCCGAGCGAGATGCGCTCGCGCTCCGGATCCACCGCCAGCACCACGGCTTCGATCTCGTCGCCCTTCTTGAAGTTGCGCACGGCCTCTTCGCCCGCCTCTCCAGGAGAGGTCGGACAAGTGCACCAGGCCGTCGATGCCGCCGTCCAGGCCGATGAACACGCCGAAATCGGTGATCGACTTGATCTGGCCGGAAACCTTGTCGCCCTTGTTGTGCGTGGCGGCGAACTCTTCCCACGGATTGGGCTGGCCTGCTTCATTCCCAGCGAGATGCGGCGGCGCTCCTCGTCGATGTCCAGCACCATGACCTCGACCTCGTCTCCGACCTGCACCACCTTGGCCGGGTTGACGTTCTTGTTGGTCCAGTCCATCTCGGACACGTGCACAAGGCCCTCCACGCCCTGCTCGATTTCGACGAAGCAGCCGTAATCGGTGATGTTGGTGACCTTGCCGAACAGGCGGGTGCCGACCGGATAGCGGCGGGCAATATCGACCCACGGGTCGTCGCCCAGCTGCTTCAGGCCCAGCGAAACGCGGTTGCGCTCCCTGTCGAACTTCAACACGCGCACGTCCAGCTCGTCGCCGACGTTGACGACTTCGGACGGATGATGCACGCGCTTCCACGCCATGTCGGTGATGTGCAGCAGGCCGTCGATGCCACCCAGATCCACGAATGCGCCGTAGTCGGTGAGGTTCTTCACCACACCCTTGACGACGGCACCCTCGGTCAGGCGCTCCAGCAGCTTCTCGCGCTCCTCGGAGAACTCGGTCTCGACGACGGCGCGGCGGCTGACCACCACGTTGTTGCGCTTGCGATCGAGCTTGATGATCTTGAACTCGAGTTCCTTGCCCTCGAGGTAAACCGGGTCGCGCACCGGACGCACATCCACCAGCGAGCCCGGCAGGAATGCGCGGACATCCTTGATGTCGACGGTGAAACCGCCCTTGACCTTGCCGGAAATCATGCCGACGATGGTCTCTTCCTTGTCGAACGCCTGCTCCAGGTCGTCCCACACCATCGAGCGCTTGGCCTTCTCGCGCGACAGCTTGGTCTCGCCGAATCCGTCTTCCAAAGCTTCGAGGGCTACCTTCACCTCGTCGCCTACCTGCACCTCCAGCACGCCGTCCTCGTCCTTGAACTGCTCGATCGGGACGATGCCCTCGCTCTTCAGGCCGGCATTGATCACGACGACGTCATTGCGGATTTCCACAACGATGCCGGTGACGATGGCGCCGGGCTTCAGCTTGGAGATGGCCTGTTGGCTCTGTTCAAACAGTTCGGCAAAACTTTCAGTCATGTTGATTCCATAGTGGGAAAAGACCGTGATTCGCTGCGCTTGCTTATGGTGTTGCGCACGAACTTCCGATCCACCGGTCGGGGGTGTCTTCAGCGGTTCCTCGGAACCTGCCGTCGTCACCGTTGGCCAAAAATCCCCTGCCGTGGCAGGGGCGCAAAAACCGTGGCGCAACCCGATCAAGGCTGCACCACGGCCAGTACTTTCGCGACGACCTGATCGATGCTCATGCCGGTAGTGTCCACCAGCAGGGCATCTTCGGCAGGCTTGAGCGGCGCAACCGCACGCGATGCATCGCGGCTGTCACGCGCTTCAATTTCGCGCTGAAGGCCGCCAAGTGTAACGCTGAGTCCCTTTTCCTTCAACTGCTTATAGCGCCTTTTCGCGCGCTCGGCAGCGCTCGCGGTGAGGAAAACCTTGAACGCGGCGTCCGGGAAGATCACCGTGCCCATGTCGCGCCCGTCCGCCACCAGCCCCGGCGACTTGCGAAATCCCAGCTGCAGCGCCACCAGGGCCTCCCGCACCGTCGGCATCGACGCGATCGCCGAGGCCGCTGCCCCGGCGGTTTCCGTGCGCAATTCATCGGTGGCATCGTGCCCATTGACGATCACCCGCGTCTCGCCGCCGTCCGGGGCCGCTCGAAACTGGATTTTCGTGCTGTGGGCACAACGTGTCATCGCCTCCACATCCGACAGATCCAGTCCGGCCATGCCGGCGGCATAGCCCACGGCGCGATACAGGGCACCCGAGTCCAGCAGGCGCCAACCCAGGCGTTCGGCCACCAGCGCGCTGATGGTGCCCTTGCCCGATCCGGATGGCCCGTCGATGGTGAGTACGGGAACGGATGGGGCATGGCTCATGGCAAGATCCTGGCTGAACGGGAGAACGCGGGAGTTTAACGCGTTGACCCCACCGGGAACGCGTGCTATCTAGCCGATCTCTGTGTACGCAAGCCCATCCGAATTATCCATGACCGATCTTCGCCGCGAGTTTGAGCAAGCCGCCGAGGACATCCAGCGATTGGTAACGCGACCGGACAACGACACCCTGCTGAAGCTTTACGCTCTCTACAAACAGGGTTCGGAAGGTGATCTGCGGCGAACCCAACCCGGATTCTTCGACTTCGTCGGCACGGCCAAGCATGAGGCGTGGGCGCAACTGAGCGGTGTGCCCGAGGAAGAAGCGATGCGCTGCTATATCGCGCTGGTGCGCCAATTGCTGTCCTGATCCCGCACTGCACGGACACGGCGCTTGCTTTTCACCCCCCAACCCCGGCACATTCATACGATCGTTTGAGTCTATCCGGGGCGTCATGAATTACCCGAAACTGTTCAGCCCGCTCGATCTGGGCCACGTCACCCTGCCCAACCGCGTCCTGATGGGCTCGATGCACACCGGCCTGGAGGACAAGGCCAGCGACTATGACAAGCTGGCTGCCTATTTCGCCGAACGCGCCCGTGGCGGCGTCGGACTGATGGTGACCGGGGGGATTTCGCCAAGCATCCAGGGCTGGCTGAAGCCGTTCGGCGGGCGCCTGACCCTGCCCTGGCACAAACCGCGACACCGCAAACTCACCCGGGCCGTGCATGCCGAAGGCGGACGCATCTGCATGCAGATCCTGCACGCCGGACGCTACGGCTACCACCCGCTGTCGGTAGCCCCGTCGAAGATAAAGTCGCCGATTACCCCGTTCACCCCGCGCGCGCTGTCCAGCGGCGGTGTGGACCGCACCATCGACGATTTCGCGCGCTGCGCAAGGCTGGCGCAGGACGCCGGTTATGACGGTGTCGAAGTGATGGGTTCGGAAGGTTATCTGATCAACGAGTTCATCGCCGCACGCACCAATCAGCGCAACGATGCCTGGGGTGGCGACGCGGCGCGGCGCATGCGTTTCGCCGTGGAGATCGTGCGCCGCACGCGCGCGGCGGTAGGAAACAACTTCATCATCATCTACCGGCTATCGATGCTGGACCTGGTCGAGGGTGGCCAGGACTGGCCGGAAATCGTGACTCTGGCCAAGGCCATCGAAGCGGCTGGCGCCAGCATCATCAATACCGGTATCGGCTGGCACGAGGCGCGCGTACCCACCATCGTCACCAGCGTGCCACGCGCCGGCTTTGCCTGGGTTACCCGGAAGCTCAAGGGGGAAGTCGGCATTCCGCTGATAGCCACCAACCGGATCAGCATGCCGGAAGTGGCCGAACGCATCCTGGTCGACGGTGACGCCGACATGGTCTCGATGGCCCGGCCGCTGCTGGCCGATCCGGACTGGGTGAACAAGGCCAAGGCCGGTCGCAGCGAACGCATCAACACCTGCATCGCCTGTAACCAGGCCTGCCTCGATCATGTATTCCAGAATCGCCGCGCCAGCTGCCTGGTCAATCCCCGGGCCTGCCATGAGACCGAGTTGAGGATCCTGCCTGCGACCGTGCGCAAGCGCGTCGCCGTAATCGGCGCCGGGCCGGCCGGGATGGCCTGCGCCAGTACACTGGGCGAACGCGGCCACTCGGTGACCCTGATCGACCGGGCCGGTGAGATCGGCGGTCAGTTCAACTACGCCAAGCAGATCCCGGGCAAGGAAGAGTTCCACGAGACGCTGCGCTATTTCCGTCATCAACTGGCCGACAACGGTGTCGACGTGCAGCTCGGTCAGGCAGCGGATGCCGCATCGGTGCGTGCGGGTGGCTACGACGAGGTGGTGATCGCCACCGGCATCACGCCGCGCCAGGTCACCTTCCCTGGTAGTGACGACCCCCGCGTACTGAGCTATCTCGATGTACTGGCCCGGCACCAGCCGGTGGGCTCAAAGGTGGCGATCATCGGCGCTGGCGGCATCGGCTTCGACGTCGCCGAGTACCTGGCCGAGGATGCGCCCTCGCCCACCACCGACGCGACTCGTTGGACTCGCGAGTGGGGGGTCGACATGCAGCTGGCGCAGCGCGGTGGCCTGCAACCCGCCAGGCCCGAGGCGCCCGCCCGGCAGATCTGGCTGTTGCAACGCAGTGAGGGCCGTCTCGGCGCCCGGCTCAACAAGACCACTGGCTGGGTGCATCGGGCCACACTGAAAGCCAGGCAGGTCAGCATGATCGACAAGGTGACCTACCGTCGTTTCGACGACCAGGGCCTGCACATCACGGTCGGCGACACGCCACAGATCCTGCCCGTCGATACCGTGGTGGTTTGCGCCGGTCAGGAGCCCCATCGCCAGCTGGCCGATGAGTTGATCGCCGCCGGCATCAAGGTACACGTCATCGGCGGTGCCGACGTGGCAGCCGAACTGGACGCCAAACGGGCCATCGCCCAGGGCACCCTGCTGGCCAGCGGGATCTGAGCTCACCCGGTGGGTGATCCGCTGGGATGCGATGACGCCGCGGCCTGGATGGCCGCGGCGCTGGAAAAAAAGAGCGCCCCGCAGGGATGACGCATCGATATGGGCTCAGGGGGGGGATGAGCCAGACATCGTAATTAGCGTCGCTGCGGGGCGAGGGCCGCCGCCACTAGGGGGAGGGGAAGTGGCGGGACGGGAGAGAGTTTATGATCGATGCGATAAAGTATCTAATATATATTTAGAGCACTATTCATTCGATATCCCTATATGTTCGATTTCCGCCAGTTGCGCTATTTCATTGCCGTCGCCGAGGAGCTGAGCTTCACGCGGGCGGCGCTGCGCCTGCATCTTTCACAGCCGCCACTGTCCCAGCAGATCCAGGCGCTGGAGCGGGATCTCGGTGTGCGCCTGCTGGAACGCACCAGGCGCCATGTCGAGCTGACTGAACCGGGCCGCATCTTTCTGGAGCAGGCCCGACAGATTCTGGCCAGGGCCGACGAAGCGCGCAGCCAGGTCGTTGCCGCCGCCGCGGGCTACAGCGGTCAGTTGCGACTGGCGTATACCGCGTCAGTCTCGTTCCATCCGGCGCTTCCGCAGACCTTGCTGCGCTTCGGCCAGATCGCGCCCAACGTTCGCCTGAAGCTCAGCGAGATGTATACCGAACCCCAGTTTGCCTCGCTCCTGGCCGACGAGATCGACGTGGGCTTCGTACGCAACGAACCGATTCATTCGCAGGATGCCCGCAACCTGCGGCTCAGCGTGATTGATCGCGAACCGTTGCTGCTTGCCCTGCCGGCCGGTCATCCGCTGGCCAGCCGCAGCAGCCTCCATCTGGCCGATGTAGCCGGTGATGCGTTTGTTTCCCAGCCACGCGAGCTGGCGGCCACGCTCTACGACCGCTTGGTGACGCTGGCGACCAATGCGGGCTTCCAGCCGGCGATCGTCCAGCACGCGCAGCAGATCAACGGCTTGCTGGCACTCGTCGCGGCGGGCCTGGGCCTGGCGCTGGTGCCGGCCAGCATGCGCACGGTGCGCCTGGCCGGAGTCAGTTATGTGCCGCTGGACGACCCCGACGCGTACATGTTGCTGGCGATAGCCTGTCGTACCGACCACCACTCGCCCGCACTGCAGCAGTTTCTGGCGACAGTCACCGAAACGGCAGTGGCGCCGGGCTTGTGATCAATCCGACGAGTCGTTACACTTGCACGCTTACATTTTCGTTTAGTGTCAGGAGCTGGCCGTGAAGGTGCTTAACTCTTTGAAGTCCGCCAAGGCGCGGCACCGCGACTGCAAGATCGTGCGTCGTCGCGGCAAGGTGTTCGTGATCTGCAAGAGCAATCCCCGTTTCAAGGCTCGTCAGCGCTGAGTCCCATCGGACCCCGCAACGACGAAGTCGAGAAAAAGGCCGCGAAAGCGGCCTTTTTCGTATCTCCGCGCCGGATTGCGAAGCAACCAGGCGCACACGTTCGCCTCATTCGTAGCGGATGGCGATGATCTCGTAGTGCTTGACGCCGTTCGGTGCAGTGAACTCGAGGCTGTCGCCGGCACTCTTGCCGATCAGTGCACGCGCTATCGGCGAAGACACCGCAATCAGCTGCCGCTTGATGTCCGCCTCCAGGTCACCGACGATCTGGTAAGTCACCGCTACGCCGCTGTCCTCGTCTTCCAGGTCGACGATGGCGCCGAACACGATGCGGTTGCCCGGATTGAGTTGGGTGACGTCAATCACTTCGGCCGTCGACAACAGGGCTTCGAGCTGACCGATGCGACCCTCGGTGAAACTCTGCTGTTCGCGTGCAGCGTGGTACTCGGCGTTCTCCTTCAGATCGCCGTGCGCGCGGGCTTCGGCGATCGCAGCGATGATGCGAGGCCGATCGACCGACTTCAGCCGCTCCAGTTCGGCACGCAGCCGTTCCGAGCCGGCTTTGGTAATGGGTGCGCGACTCATGCGCTGAGCTCCTTGTGCAATTCCTGCAGGCTGTGTACCAGGCCGTCGCTGCGGAAATCCAGCGAATGCACCAGCGCACGGGCACCTGCCACGGTGGTGGAGTAGGTGACGCGATGCTGCAGCGCTTCGCGCCGGATCGAGAACGAGTCGGCAATCGCCTGCTTGCCCTCGGTCGTATTGACGATATAGACAATCTCGCCGTTCTTGATCAGATCGACGATGTGCGGGCGCCCTTCGAGCACCTTGTTGATGCGCTCGCAAACCACGCCGTGCTCGGCCAGGTAGCTGGCGGTACCCGAAGTCGCCACCAGGCTGAAGCCACGGGCCATGACCTCGCGGGCCACGGGCAACAGCCGCTCCTTGTCGGCGTCGCGCACCGACAGAAATACCTTGCCGACCGTCGGCGGCCGGATCCCGGCAGCCTCGTGGCCGCGGGCGAAGGCGGCGCCGAAACTGCGGCCCACACCCATCACCTCACCGGTGGAGCGCATCTCCGGACCGAGGATCGGATCGACGTTCTGGAACTTCAGGAACGGGAAGATCGCCTCCTTCACCGAATAGTAGGCCGGGATCACTTCACGGGTGGCCCCCAGGCTGGCCAGCGTGCGACCCGCCATCACGCGCGCGGCGATCTTGGCCAGCGGCACGCCGATGGCCTTGGACACGAATGGCACCGTGCGCGACGCGCGCGGGTTCACTTCCAGGATGAATACCGTGTCGCCCTGGATCGCGAACTGGGTATTCATCAACCCGATGACCTTCAGCTCCCTGGCCATCGCGGTGACCTGCCGGCGCATCTCGTCCTGGATCTCGACCGACAACGAATAGGGTGGCAGCGAGCAGGACGAATCGCCCGAGTGCACACCCGCTTCCTCGATGTGCTCCATGATGCCGCCGATCAGCACGTTGCCCTCGGCATCGGCGATCACGTCCACGTCGACTTCGACCGCATGATCGAGGAATCGATCGAGCAGTACAGGTGAATCATTGGACACCTTCACCGCGTCGCGGATGTAGCGCGACAGGTCGGCATCATCGTGCACCACTTCCATCGCCCGACCGCCGAGCACATAGCTGGGCCGAACCACGAGCGGATAGCCGATCTCGCGTGCCAGTGCGATCGCCTCGTCGGCATTGCGCGCGGTGCGGTTCGGCGGCTGTTTCAGCCCGATCTTCTCGATCATCTGCTGGAAGCGCTCGCGATCCTCCGCCAGGTCGATGCTGTCCGGACTGGTGCCGATGATCGGCACGCCGGCAGCTTCCAGCGCCCGCGCCAGCTTCAGCGGGGTCTGCCCGCCGTACTGTACGATCACGCCCTTGGGCTTTTCCACGTGGACGATTTCCAGCACGTCTTCCAGCGTCAGCGACTCGAAGTACAGGCGGTCGGAAATATCGTAATCGGTGGAAACGGTCTCCGGATTGCAGTTGACCATGATGGTTTCGTAACCATCCTCGCGCAACGCCAGCGAGGCATGCACGCAGCAGTAGTCGAACTCGATGCCCTGCCCGATACGATTCGGCCCGCCACCGAGCACGATGATCTTGTCGCGATCGGTCGGCTCGGCCTCGCATTCTTCCTCGTAGGTCGAATACATGTAGGCCGTGTTGGTGGCGAACTCGGCTGCACACGAATCCACCCGCTTGTAGACCGGGCGCACACCGAGCGTGTGACGCAGATGACGCACCGCCGCCTCGTCGGTATTGAGCAGTTCGGCCACCCGCGCATCGGAAAAGCCGAGCCGCTTGAGTTCGCGCATGCGCGGCTCGTCCAGCGCGGTGATTCCCTGCGCAACCACCTCCGCCTCGGTCAGCACGATGTCCTCGAACGCTGCCAGGAACCACGGATCGACCCGGCTGAGGTCGTGTACTTCTTCCAGCGAAAGGCCCGCACGGAACGCGTCGGCCAGATGAAATACCCGATCAGGCCGCGGCTCGCGCAACTCGCGCTTGAGCACGGCCACGCCGTCCTCCGTGCTGATGTCCAGACCGGTGGGATTGAGTCCGGTCTTGCCGATTTCCAGACCGCGCAACGCCTTCTGCAGCGACTCGTGGAAGCTGCGGCCAATCGCCATCACTTCGCCGACCGATTTCATCTGGGTGGTCAGACGGGCGTCGGCGGCAGGGAATTTCTCGAACGCGAAGCGCGGAATCTTGGTGACCACATAGTCGATCGACGGCTCGAACGACGCCGGGGTGAGGCCGCCGGTGATGTCGTTCTTCAATTCGTCCAGGGTGTAGCCGACCGCCAGCTTCGCGGCGATCTTGGCGATCGGGAAGCCGGTCGCCTTGGATGCGAGCGCGGACGAGCGCGACACACGCGGGTTCATCTCGATGACCACCACGCGGCCGTCCTCGGCATTGATGCCGAACTGCACGTTGGAGCCGCCTGTATCCACGCCGATCTTGCGCAGCACCGCAATCGAGGCATCGCGCAGGCGCTGATATTCCTTGTCGGTCAACGTCTGGGCCGGCGCCACCGTGATCGAATCGCCGGTATGCACGCCCATCGGATCGAGGTTCTCGATCGAGCACACGATGATGCAGTTGTCCGCGGTATCGCGGACCACTTCCATCTCGAACTCCTTCCAGCCGAGCACGGATTCCTCGACCAGCACCTCGCCGACCGGCGACAGCTCAAGGCCGCGCTTGACGATCTCCTCAAACTCCTCGCGGTTGTACGCGATGCCGCCGCCGGAGCCGCCCAGCGTGAAGCTGGGTCGGACCACGGTCGGGTAGCCCACCTTGGCCTGGGTCTCCAACGCCTGCTCGAACGTTCGCACGACCTCGGCCTTGGGGCATTCCAGCCCGATCTCGGCCATTGCCACGCGGAACAACTCCCGATCCTCAGCCATGCGGATGGCTTCACGCTTGGCGCCGATCAGTTCGACGTTGTATTTCTCCAATACGCCGTGGTCGGCCAGGTCAAGCGCACAGTTGAGGCCGGTCTGCCCTCCCATCGTGGGCAGCAGCGCGTCCGGGCGCTCCTTGATGATGATCTGTTCCACCGTCTGCCAGTTGATCGGCTCGATGTAGACCGCGTCCGCCGTCTCCGGGTCGGTCATGATCGTGGCCGGGTTGGAGTTCACCAGGATCACCCGGTAGCCCTCTTCCTTCAACGCCTTGCACGCCTGCGCGCCGGAGTAGTCGAACTCGCAGGCCTGGCCGATCACGATCGGACCGGCGCCGATGATGAGGATGCTCTTGATATCGGTACGCTTGGCCATCAGCGGGCCTCCTGCATCAGTGCGGCGAAGCGGTTGAACAGATAGCCGATGTCGAGCGGCCCGGGGCTCGCCTCCGGGTGACCCTGGAAGCAGAACGCCGGCCGGTCGGTCAACGCGAAGCCCTGCAGCGAACCGTCGAACAGCGAGGTGTGCGTTACTCGCGCATTCGCCGGCAACGTGGCCGGATCGACCGCGAAGCCGTGGTTCTGCGAGGTGATCAGGACGCGGCCATCATCATGGTCCTTGACCGGATGATTCGCGCCGTGATGACCGAATTTCATCTTCAGCGTCTTGCCGCCGAGCGCCAGACCCATCAGCTGATGACCGAGGCAGATGCCGAACAGCGGGATCTTCGCGTCGAGCAATTCGCGTGTGGCGGCGATGGCGTAATCGCATGCCGCCGGATCGCCCGGTCCGTTGGACAGGAATACGCCATCGGGCCGCATCGCCAGCACCTCGGCGGCAGGCGTCTGCGCCGGCACCACGGTGACCTCGCAGCCCTGCTCGGCCAGCAGGCGCAGGATGTTGAGCTTGGTACCGAAGTCATAGGCAACCACCTTGAAGCGCATGGCCGGTTGATTGAACGACACGCTGTCCAGGTCGTACGTACCCTCCTTCCACACATAGGGTTTGGCCGTGCTGACCACCCTGGCCAGATCCATCCCGTTCAGACCGGGAAAGGCGCGCGCCTTGCGCAATGCCTCCTCGGCATCGACCTGCTCCCCGGCCATGATGCAGCCGGCCAGCGCCCCCTTGTCGCGCAGGATGCGGGTCAATCGACGCGTGTCGATACCGGCGATCGCGACCGTGCCATGACGCTTCAGATAATCGGTCAGGCTCTCGCTGCTGCGCCAACTGCTGGCGCGACGCGGTACGTCGCGCACGATCAGTCCGGCGGCATGCACGGCAGTGGATTCGACATCCTCGGCATTGACGCCGGTATTGCCGATATGGGGGTAGGTCAGCGTGACGATCTGGCGTGCATACGAGGGATCGGTGAGGATTTCCTGGTAGCCGGTCATGGCGGTGTTGAAAACCACCTCGCCGATGGTCTCGCCCGTCGCACCGACGGCATGACCATGAAACACGCTGCCATCTTCGAGGGCGAGCAGAGCGGGAATAGGCATACGGTAACCGCCTTTTGGATGCAGCAAAGTCCGCAAGCCGCTGGACTGCTGGCTTGTGGAGCTTCGTGGGGAATGGAGCTGGGCGGGACGAAATGATAAGCGGCGGCGACGTTTCTGTCCACCTTACCGAGCCTGAATCGGCGTTCTTTCGTACGCATCATGGTCTCGCGACCAAGGTTACACTAGCCACCATTTCACAAGGAGTTGAATGTCCGATGAGTGCCGTCATCCTGCTCGATCCCGCCCGACTCGACCGTCCGGATACCACGGTGCAGCATGAGCCTTTTCCGTTCATGGTGGCTCACGGACAGTTGCCGGAGGAGGCGCGCAGTGATCTGGATCGCGATTTCCCGCGTTATGCCAGTGCCGGCTTCTTCCCGTACGACCCGAGCGATTGTGGCCCGACCGTCAATACCCTGATCGAGGACATGACCGCATCGGCATTCGCCAGCGCCATCGGTCAACGGCTGGGGATCGACAACCTCGCCCAGTACCCGACCCTGGTGACACTGTGCCGCCTGCTGAACAAGCGCCATGGCACCATCCACACCGACAGCAAATCGAAGATCGCCACCGCGCTGATCTATCTGAACACGCAATGGCCGGACAGCAGCGACGGTTGCTTGCGCTTCCTGCACCGGATCGACGATATCGACAGCATCGTCACGCCGGAACTGACCCCGCTCTACGGCGAATTCGCCGTGTTCAAGCGTTGCGAAAACTCCTTTCATGGTCACCTGCCCTACGAGGGCGAACGGCGGGTGATCCAGGTCGCCTGGCTCACCAGTGAAAAGGAGAAACTGCGAAAGACCAAGCGCGGCAAGTTCTCGCGTGCATTCAAGAAGCTGGTCGGCAAGCTCGATACCCGACTCGGTGCCGGGCGCGATCGCAGCGCCTCGCATCGCGACTGACCCGGCCATTTTTCATGCTGGCCGCAACGGCGGGCGATGCAGGCAAGATGCCGAAGTCAGCCCAGGAGTTGACGAGCACGAGTGGCGCTACGGCTCAGAGCGCTGCACCGATCACGTCATCCAGCTGCCAGTGTCCCGGCCCCTGCCCCGCAATCCAGTACGCTGCGTGCAATGCGCCACGCGCGAAAATCGAGCGATCCGTGGCGCGATGCCCCAGTTCCAGCCGCTCGCCCTGCCCGATCAGCATGGCGGTGTGTTCACCGACGATGTCGCCTCCGCGCACCACGGCGAAACCGATGCTGCCCTCGGTGCGTTCGCCGGTCTGACCTTCGCGGCTGTACACCGCCGTCTGCTCCAGCGTGGTGTTGCGCGCTGCGGCGGCAACCCGACCCAACGCCAGTGCAGTGCCGGAAGGCGCGTCCTGCTTGCGGCCATGGTGTGCCTCGACGATTTCCAGGTCCCAGTCAGGCAACGCAGCCGCCGCCTGCCGCAGCAGCCGTGACAACACCGCCACGCCGAGACTGAAATTTGCCGCACGCAACATCGCGATGCGGTCGCCGGCGGCCGTCAGGCGCGATTCCAGCGAAGCATCGACGCCGGTAGTGCCGCTGATCAGCGCGATGCCGTGTGCGAGGCAGTGATCCAGTGTGTCAGCCAATGCGGGGGGCGCGCTGAAGTCGACGACAACATCGAGCGGCGGCGCATCGGACCAGTCATGCGCGTACCGCAAAGCTTCGGTCAAACCGGCAAATACCGGCAGACCGTCATGGGCCGAACCGGCGGCCACCACGGCGTGCACCAACTCGAAACGCGCGTCGCCACCGAGCAGCCCCAGCAGGGTGCCACCCATGCGGCCGGACGCGCCACTGATGGCAAGGCGTAAAGGTCGGGTCATCCGCTTGCTCCGGTCAAAGGCCTTCAATGGCACATGCTACCGCGCGCCAGGCTGCCTTACGCGGTGACTTTCGACCAGAACTGCTTCACGCCGTCCACCCAGCCCTTCGCTCGCGGTGTGTGCTTGTCGGCATCGCTGCCGCCAAACGTGGCTTCCAGCGATTCGAACAGCTCCCGCTGCTGCCTGGTCAGACGCACCGGGGTTTCCACCACCACATTGCAGATCAGATCCCCGGGGCGACTGCTGCGCACCGATTTGACGCCCCGCCCGCGCAAACGGAACTGGGCTCCGGTCTGGGTCTCCGGTGGAATGCTGATCGGCACCTCGCCCTCCAGCGTCGGCACCGGCAGCTCGGCACCCAACGCGGCCTGCGAGAAGCGGATCGGCAATTCGCAATACAGATCATTGCCCTCTCGCTGGAAGATCGCGTGCTCACGCACATGCACTTCCACATACAGATCGCCGGCCGGCGCTCCGGACGGGCCAGCTTCACCCTGTCCGGTCAGGCGGATGCGATCGCCATTGTCGACACCGGCGGGAATCTGCACCGACAGCGTGCGGCTCTCCTCGATCCGGCCTTCGCCGTGGCACTTCCTGCACGGCTTCTCGATCGCCTGGCCGGTGCCACCGCAATGCGGGCAAGCCTGCTGGATCGAGAAAATGCCGTTCTGCATGCGCACCTGACCGTGACCATGGCAGGTCTTGCACTTGCTGACCTTGCCATCCTCCGAACCGCTGCCGTTGCAGTGATGGCACATAACCTGGGTCGGCACCTCGATCTGGCGGCTGACCCCGAACACGGCCTCCTCCAGATCCAGCTCCATGATGTAGCGCAGGTCGGAGCCGCGTCGCGGGCGCCCACGCCCCCCACCGTTCCTGCCGAAGATGTCGCCGAAGATGTCGCCGAAGATGTCACCCACGTCGCCAAACCCGGCGCCGCCGCGTCCACCCATGCCGTGCTCGAACGCAGCATGGCCGTGCTGGTCGTACATCGAGCGCTTCTGTGCGTCTGCCAGTACTTCGTAGGCCTCCTTGGCCTCCTTGAACTTGTCCTGCGCGGCGGGATCATCCGGACAGCGATCCGGATGATATTTCATCGCCAGTCGACGAAAGGACTTCTTCAGATCGACTTCGCTGACGCTTCGCTCGACGCCCAGCACCTCGTAGTAATCACGCTTGCTCATCATGTATCCACACTAGTTTGCCGCGCCCCTGCAGGAACCCGTGGTTCCGTATACCCAATCAACACACAGCCCGCGCCAGGGATTTCCTGGCACGGGCTGGTTGATCGGCCGTGCCGATAACGACGCCGATTATGACTTGTCGTCTTTCACTTCGGTGAACTCGGCATCCACCACATCGTCCGGCTGGGCCGAGCCGCCCGGTGCGGATTGCGCACCGGCATCGGCCGAGCCGCCACCTTGTGCCGCCGCATGCAGCGCCTGCGAAACCTGCTCCAGCTTCTCGACCTTGGACTCGATCGCCGCCTTGTCTTCGCTGTCCTTGACCTTCTCCAGATCGGACAATGCGCCCTCGATGCTGCTGAGCTGGTCGGCCGGCACCTTGCCGCCGTGCTCCTTCAATGCACTGCGGGTGGCGTGCACCAGCTGGTCGGCCTTGTTGCGGGTGGCCACCAGCTCATGGAACTTGCGATCATCTTCCTTGTTCGCCTCGGCATCGGCAACCATGCGCTGGATCTCGTCCTCGGACAAACCCGAACCGGCCTTGATCTCGATCTTCTGTTCCTTGCCGGTCTTCTTGTCCTTGGCCGACACGTGCAGGATGCCGTTCGCGTCGATGTCGAAGGTGACCTCGATCTGCGGCATGCCGCGCGGTGCCGCATCGATGCCCTGCAGATCGAACTTGCCCAGCGACTTGTTGGCACTGGCACGCTCGCGTTCACCCTGCAGCACGTGCACGGTCACCGCGGTCTGGTTGTCGTCGGCCGTGGAGAACGTCTGCGCCGCCTTGGTCGGCACCGTGGTGTTCTTCTCGATCAGCTTGGTCATCACGCCGCCCATCGTCTCGATACCGAGCGACAGCGGGGTCACGTCGAGCAGCAGCACATCCTTGACCGAACCGCCCAGCACGCCGCCCTGGATCGCCGCGCCCACGGCAACGGCCTCGTCCGGATTGACGTCCTTGCGGGGCTCCTTGCCGAAGAAGTCCTTGACCGACTCCTGCACCTTGGGCATGCGGGTCTGACCACCGACCAGGATCACGTCGTCGATGTCGGACACGCGCAAGCCGGCGTCGTTCAGCGCCGTGCGGCATGGCTCGATGGTGCGCTTGACCAGATCCTCGACCAGCGCCTCGAGCTTGGCCCGGGTCAGCTTGATGTTCAAATGCTTCGGACCGGAGGCATCGGCCGTCACGTACGGCAGGTTGACGTCGGTCTGATGATTGGAGGACAGCTCGATCTTGGCGCGCTCGGCGGCGTCCTTCAGGCGCTGCAGGGCAAGTGCATCTTTGCGCAGGTCGATGCCCTGCTCCTTGTTGAACTCGTCGACGAGGTAGTCGATGACGCGCATGTCGAAGTCCTCGCCACCGAGGAAGGTGTCGCCATTGGTGGCCAGCACCTCGAACTGCTTCTCGCCGTCGACTTCGGCGATCTCGATGATCGACACGTCGAACGTGCCACCGCCCAGGTCGTACACCGCGATCTTGCGGTCACCGCCCTTCTTGTCCATGCCGTAGGCCAGCGCGGCCGCGGTCGGCTCGTTGATGATGCGCTTGACGTCGAGACCGGCGATCTTGCCTGCGTCCTTGGTCGCCTGGCGCTGGCTGTCGTTGAAGTAGGCCGGCACCGTGATGACAGCCTCGGTGATCGTCTCCCCGAGATAGTCCTCGGCGGTCTTCTTCATCTTCATCAGCACCTTGGCGGCGATTTCCTGCGGCGCCATCTTCTTGCCGTCGGAGGTCTGCACCCAGGCGTCACCGTTGTCATGCGCCACGATGGCGTACGGCACGATGTGAATGTCTTTCTGCACCTCGGCATCGGTGAACTTGCGCCCGATCAGCCGCTTCACCGCATAGAAGGTGTTCTTCGGGTTGGTCACGCTCTGGCGCTTGGCCGAGGCGCCCACCAGCACTTCGCCGTCCTTGTTGAAGGCGACTATGGACGGCGTGGTGCGATCGCCCTCCGAATTTTCGATGACCTTGGTCGTGCTGCCATCCATGATGGCCACGCAGGAGTTGGTGGTGCCCAGGTCGATACCGATGATCTTGCCCATGTGTATGCTCCAAATCTTGTTGCGGCCCCCGCGGCCGCGATGGTTTTCAGATGGGGGTCGGTGCTGGCGATTCAATGCCGACAAGGCCCCGGATGCGATTTCGTGGTATCTGCCGGCGCGCCGTTCAGGCAGGCACCAGCGAGTCCCGGTTCAGTCTCTTGCCACCGCGACCAGCGCGGGGCGAAGCAGACGATCATTCAGGACGTAGCCCTTCTGCAGCACGTTGACCACGGTGCCCGCGGCCTTGCCCGGTGCATCGACCATGCTTACCGCATGGTGGCGTTCCGGATCGAGCGGCTGACCGAGCGGATCAATCTGCGCCATGCCGTTGTTTTCAGCCACTTTCAGCAAGGCCTTCAGGGTCAGGTTGATGCCTTCGCGCATCGAGGCAACATCGCCGCCCTCGACGGCAAGACCACTCTCCAGGCCGTCGTAGACCGGCAGCAACTCGTTCAGCAGCTTCTCGTTGGCGAAGCGGCGAGCCTGTTCGAGATCGCGGTGCAGGCGACGGCGCTGATTCTCCAGCTCGGCCTTCTCGCGCAACACGGTCTCGAGCAATTCGGCATTGCTTGCCTCCAGTTCTGTAACGCGTGCGTGCAGGCTCTCCAGTTCGGTGCCGGTGGTCGAGGACTCGCCCGCCTGGTCCTGCGACGCCTCACCGGGCGACTGCGGATCGTTGTTCTGCATGTATCACTCCAAACGAAAATTCGTGGCCGGCAGGAAAGCCGGACGTCCACTGACTTGCGAGAAACCCCGCTCCCGCTGCGGTTATAGGGTCGTGGCGGCGCGATTCAAGGCGTCACTGAGCAATCCGGCGGTGGCCTGCACCACCGGGATCACCCTTTCGTAGGCCATCCGGGTCGGACCAATGACTCCGACCGCCCCCAGCACCCGCCCCTGCGCGCCGTAACTGGCCGTGACCACGCTGCAGCCATCCAGCGCGGCGAAGCCGGATTCCTCGCCAATGAACAGCCGCACGCCGGGCGCCCTGGCACAGACCTCCATCAGCTGCAGCAATTCGTTCTTCTGCTGGAACGCGTCAAACAGCTCGCGCAGGCGCTGCAGGTTGGCCAGTTCCGAATAGGCCATCAGGTTGGTCTGCCCGCTGACCAGCACGTCGGTACTGCCAGCCTGCGGCGCGAACGAGGCCGTGGCGAGTTCCATCGTGCTGGCGAGCAACCGGTTGAGCTCGCTGCCGGCTTCGCGCAGTTCGGCCAGCAGGCGCAGGCGGATGTCGTCCACGCGCAAGCCGGCAAACTGGCTGTTGAGGTAATTCGCGGCCTGCTCCAGCTCCCGGCCTTCCAGCGGTCTTGCCAGTTGCACGATGCGGTTCTGCACCTGGTTGTCGGTGAACACCAGGATCACCAGTACCCGCGCGTCCGGCAACGGCACGAAATCGATGTGGCGCAACGGGAAGTCCGCCTGACGCGGCACCGTCACCACACCGGCGAAACGGGTCATCGCCGACAGCAGGGTCGAGACATTGCCGAGCAGATCCAGCGTGGTGGTTGGCCCCGGCGGCAACTCGTTCTGCAGGCGCGCCATCTCGGCGTCCGGCAGCGGCTGCAGTTCGATCAGGCTGTCCACGAACAGACGCAGCCCACGCGGCGTCGGCACCCGCCCCGCCGAGGTGTGCGGCGAAGCCACCAGCCCGGCGTCCTCGAGATCCGCCATGATGTTGCGGATCGTTGCCGGGCTCACGTCCAGGCCGGACGAGCGCGACAACGTGCGCGAACCGACCGGCTCGCCGTCGACCAGATACTGGGCGATCAGCGTGCGCAGTACGCGTCGCGCGCGTGCATCGAGATCGTGGACATGCGGGTTGATCATGCGTCGTAGCAATCCTTGAGACCCGACAGAAATAAGGTCTCCGCGCCCAGCTTGCAAGTGGAGGCGGTGTTTTGCGCCGCCCGGCTGCCGCTACAATCCACCCACCTCATCATTTGCCTGCCCATGCTCACTTCGCTCTACGTCCGTCAATTTGCTGTCGTCGAGGCTGCCGAGATCGCCTTCGGGCCGGGCCTGACCGTGGTCAGCGGCGAAACCGGCGCCGGCAAGTCGTTGCTGGTCGACGCGCTGATGCTGCTGGCTGGCGCGCGTGCCGACAGCGGCATGGTAAGGGCCGGCAGCGATCGTGCCGAGCTGGCGGCGGAATTCGACCTGGCCGGGCTGCCCGAAGCCCGTGAATGGCTGCAGCGCGAGGAGCTGGACGAGGAAGGCAATTGCCAGTTGCGCCGGGTGATCCGCGCCGAAGGCAGTTCCAGGGCATGGATCAACGGCCGTCCCGCCAACGCACGCCAGCTCGGTGAACTGGCATCCCTGCTGGTCGAAATCCATGGCCAGCATGAGCACCAGGCACTGTTGTCGCGACCGCATCAGCTGGCCCTGCTGGACGCCTACGCCGGTCACGATGACCTGCTGGTGCAGGTACGTGACGCTGCGCTGCAGTGGCGCGAACTCGGCTCGCGCATGCGCAAGCTCAGCGGTGGTGAGGATCGCGACCAGCGAATCGAACTGCTGCACCACGAACTCGGCGAGCTGGAAAAGTGGGCGCTACCAGCTGCCGAACTGGGTGAACTCGAAGCGAATCACAAGCGACTCGCAAATGCCGGCCGACTCGCCGAGGGCAGTGCCGGCGTGGTAGAGCTGCTTGATGGCGACAGCGAATTTGCGCTACGTCGTGCGCTCGGTCGAGCCCATGCGGAGCTGGGCAAGCTGGCCGCACTTGATGACAAGCTGACCCCGCTGCTGGAGCTGTTGGACAACGCCAGCATCGAACTGGGTGAAGCCGCCGACGGGCTGGGCCGCTATGCGCAGGATATCGACCTCGACCCCGAGCGCTATAGCGAAGTGGACGACCACCTGGCACGCCTGCATGAGCTGTCGCGCCGGCACCGGCTGCCGGTGGGCGAACTGCACGACAAGCTCGCTTCCCTGCGCACTGAGCTGACCGAGCTCGAGGGCGCCGGCGATGCGCTGGAACAGTTGGCGGTGCAACGCCAGCGCCTGCAACATGACTACAGCACTGCATCCACCCAACTGAGCCGTGCGCGTGGCGCTGCCGCAGTGCGCTTGGGCGAGGAAGTCAGCGTGCTGATGGCGGAACTGGGCATGGCCGGCGGCGTACTGCGCGTCGAACTGGAACCGGTGACGGGCGATGAACCCGATGCGCAAGGCCAGGAACGCTGCGAGCTCCTGGTGAGCGCCAACCCCGGCCAGCCACCCCGCGCCCTGCGCAAGGTCGCCTCCGGTGGTGAACTGGCACGCATCAGCCTGGCGATCGAAGTCGCCACGCTGGGCAAGGACACGGTAGGCAGCATGATTTTCGACGAGGTCGACACCGGCATCGGTGGCGCCGTGGCCGAAGTGGTCGGGCAGAAATTGCGCTCGCTGGGTGATCTGCGCCAGGTCCTGTGCGTAACTCACCTGCCGCAGGTAGCCGCGCAAGGACACGCGCACCTGCGCGTCAGCAAGCACAGCGACGGCGACTCGACCCGGACACAAATCGAAAAGCTCGACGCCGGCGGGCGTCGTGATGAGCTGGCCCGCATGTTGGGCGGCGTCGAAATCACTCGTGAAACCCGGGCTCACGCCAAACAGATGCTGGATCGCGCCCAGACTGCCTGAGCACAACAACCCGCCCAGGTACGACCCGGGTCAGCCGTTCGGCGGCAACAGGCCTCGCTCGGTCGCCATCCGGTACAGATCCAGCTCCGAACCCGCTCCCAGCTTGCCCATCAGGCTGGCCCGGTGGATATACACGGTTTTCTGGCCGATTCCCAATTCCGCTGCTACCTGCTTGGGCGTGAGTCCGCCAGCCAGCAACAGGAACACCTCCCGTTCGCGTGCAGTCAAGCGATTGATCGGGTCCAGCGCCGCATTCGGTCGATCGGCCCGACGCTGGCGAAGATCCGAGCTGAGGAAACACTCGCCATGCATCACCGCACGCAGGCCAGCCACCAGCTCTTCCGGTGCGACACCCTTGGTGACGTAGCCACTGGCGCCGCGTCGCAGGGCCTCGGACACGTACGGTTCACCGTCGTGCATGCTCAGCACCACGATGTGCGTTTCCGAGTAGACGCTGAGCAGGTGTTCGATCAGCGGCAACCCGCTACCGTCAGGCAGGGACAAATCCAGCGCCACCAGGTGCGGACGCCAGTGACTGACTGCTTCCACAGCATCATCGGCACTACGACATTCAGCGACTACATCGAGATCGGGTTCCATCTCGATCAGTCGCTTGAATCCCTCACGAACGATGGCGTGGTCATCGACCAGAACAATGCTGTACATCCCCCTACTCTACACATTCACCAGCCCCTTGCGCACAACTGTCATAAAGCACCCTCTCGAAGATTGCGGGGGCAGCATCCGTGCGGAGTGGACATGTACCATCCGTGCATGCAAGCGAAATCACTCCATCTGCCCGACTCCGGCCCCTTGCTGGGCGTCGGCTACCTGCTGCTGTGGCTGCTGCTGTGGCCTACCGTCCAGCCATACTGGATGCTGCCATACGGCCTGCGCTTTGGCGCCTTGTTGCTCACACCGGTCCGCTACTGGGGCTGGCTGCTCGGTGCTGAACTGGCGGCCGCAGCGGGCATCAGCGTGGCCCAGGATCTGCCGCTTGGCTGGACGGGTTTCGCCATGAGCTCGATGCCCGAGCCTCTGGTCATGACGGCCGTGCTGTTGATGTTGCGGCGCTTCACCCTGCATGCCAGCCTGAACAACCCGCAGGAGGTCACTCGCCTGCTGCTCTCGGTGGTAATGGTAGTGACCGCCACCATGGCGGTTGACGCGACGATACTGACGCTCACGCGCCAGCCAGGTTCGCCTGAATTGATGATTGGCGTGCTCGGCGAGGAACTGCTCAGCCATTACCTGGGCATCCTGCTGATCGTGCCGTTGATGATCATGCTGCTGCGTACCCGGATCGACCGTCGTGCATTGGCCAGCCTGTTCATGGACGGTCTGTTGGTGATGTTGCCCTCGATGATCATCCTGCTGCTGCTGTCCGAGCAGGCCGAGCCTCAACCGCAGTTCGCCCGGGTCCTGTCCCTCGCACCTGTGCTGTTTTTCGCGTTCCGCCACGGCTGGCGCGGAGCCAGCATCGCGATGCTGACCACCAGCCTCGGGATGACCCTGGTAGATCAACATCTCGGCCACGCCCCGTCGACGGCCGCCGCCTACCTGTTTCTGGCGGTCGCCGGTACCGGTGCATTGCTGCTGGGTTCGGCCAGTGATGCCTTGCGCCGGAGCAGCAAGCGGGTGGCCGAGCAGAACGTCTATCTGGGAGCGGTCAACCGCCGACTGGATCAGCTCGCCCATCAGCTGCGCGATGCCGCCCGCGGCAATCTGCAGGCGGACGAAAACCAGCGCCGGCATCTGGCCGCCGAACTGCATGACGAACTGGGCCAGAACATCACCGCTATCCAGACCCACGTCAAACTCGTGCAGGCCCGCCTGAGGCAGGCAGGCATGGAAGACATCAGCACCTCGATCAACTCCATCCTGGCGCATATGCGCCGTGCCTTGCATCGCCTGCTGGATGACTTGCGCCCGGCTGTTCTGGATGAATTCGGGCTGTTGCGGGCACTCGACGAAGGTCCGATCAGAGACCTCCTCAGCGCCGCCGGGATGGCTTACCGGACCGAGCTTCACGGCGATCCGCGCCTGCTCGACGACGACACCCGCACCGCCATCTACCGGCTGGTTCAGGAGAGCGCCACCAATGCAGTCAAGCACGCTCAAGCCAGTGAATTCAGGTTGCGCTTGCGCATTGGTGAACGACAGGGCATCGCGCTGGCCCTGCTCGATCTGCGCGATGACGGCGTCGGCCTGACCGGGCGGCTCCCGAGAGGAGGCCGCGGCCTGCAAGGCATGCGGGATAGGGTGACTTCACTGGGCGGCCAGTTTCGCCTGCGCCCGGACCATTCCGGCGTTCATCTGCGCATTTTGCTGCGGAGCAACAACGGATACGCGGATAGCGGGCAGCGGAACTAGGAATTTTTCCGATACCGGAAACGTGAAGACATCGTTACGATCGGGTCATCGATGTGGGGGAGCCACCATTGCAAGATGGTGGATCAGGGTCGTCGTGGGGACGGCGGCTCTGAAAAAACGGCAGGATGCCGTTTCGCCGCTATCTGGCGAGGGATTTCGGCAATCGCGAACTATTCGCGGGTGCCACCCGGCAGGTAGGGGAGTAGCCGCGGGTGGACAGGAGTCCGCCTAGCGGCTTTTTTATGCCTGATATTCAGCCTGACCCAAGGCTGGACGGTAACCAGCGAAGGTGCCCGACCACGCACGGCAACTCAGCTTTTGCGTGATCCCGGCTTGGGCCGCACATAGAGGACCAGACTGTGGTCCTCGATCACATAACCGTGGCGCGCGGCAATTTCGCGCTGCAGGCGCTCGATCTCTTCACTGACGAACTCAATCACCTTCCCGCTGTCCACATCAATCATGTGGTCGTGATGTTTGCCACGATCGAGCTCGTAAACAGCCTGGCCACCTTCGAAGTTGTGCTTGACGATGATGCCCGCTGCCTCGAACTGAGTCAGCACGCGATATACCGTCGCCAGGCCGATATCTTCCTGGTGGGCGAGCAGTTTTTTGTAGACATCTTCCGCGGTGAGGTGCTGCACCCCTTCTTCATCGAAAATCTGCAGGATGCGCATACGTGGGTGGGTCACCTTGAGGCCAACCCGGCGCAGCTCCTTGGTTTCCTGTTCCATACTCACCCTCCCCGCACACGGCGTTTCCAAGCCGGTAGTGTATCATCCGTCACCTTCACGATCCTGGACGCAACACGCATGCAAAAGCTGATCACCCTGCTGGTTTTCGTCATGCTGGCGCTTCCCCTCGCCGGCTGCCATATCGTCTATACGCCCGATGTGCAGCAAGGCAATCTGCTGGACAAGAAAGTGGTGGATCAGCTCAAACCAGGCATGACCAAGCACCAGGTGCTGGTGCTGATGGGCACGCCTTCGGTCGCCACACCGTTCGACCAGAGCCGCTGGGATTATGTGTCGACGCTGTCGAAGCGCGGCGGTCCACTCAAGATCCGCACGCTCAAACTGACCTTCAACAACGATACGCTGGTGCGCTCCGAAGGTGATTTCTTCGCTCAGGATGCCCAGGAGCTGATCAAGGACAGCAAGAAATACAACGCGGGCTATCCGGTCAACGAGACCAAGGGCGACAAGAGCAAGTCACCGGACGAGAACAAGGGTGATGGCGGTTTCGGCCAGGATGGCAACGCCGGTCATTGATCGATATCCCGGCTCGAATCGGGCAGGATCGAGGCATCCTGTCCGATCGGGGTTCAGCGAGCCCGGCGACGACGCGCCTCCATCGGATCGAGCACGAGCGGCCGGTAGAGCTCGATCCGGTCGCCCTCCTCCACGACATGGTCCGGCGGCACCTTTTGCGAGAAGATGCCCGCCTGGAGACAGTCGACGGCACCCTCCGGAAGCATTTGCAGTATCCCGGACGCCTCGATCGCCTGCATCACCGTGCTGCCGATGGGCAGCCGGACGCGTAGCAGGATCGACCGCCCCGCCTGCGCATGGACCACCTCCACCGTGATGACGCGCTCATCCATAGACACGCTCGGCCTCACGGCAGAAATCGTCCACCATGCGCCCTGCCAGGCCTTGAAATCCCAGTTTCAACGCACCACCGCCAAGTCGGCCTGCGTAGTCGAAATCCAGCGCAAAGGCCACCTTGCAGCCTGCATCGCCCAGTGCAGTGAAGTGCCACACGCCCTCCAGACTGCGGAACGGGCCATCGACCAGGCTCATTTGCAGGCGATCGGGGGGCTCGACCGCATTGCGCGTGGTGAAGCTCTGCCGAAACCCGGCGAACTTGAGATCCAGCCGCGCCACCAGCACATTGCTCTGACGCTCGATAATCTCGGCACCGACACACCAGGGGAAGCGCTTTGGGTATGCTTCAACATCATTGACCAGGTTGAACATCTGCGCAGGCGAATACTTCACCAGTGCGCTGCGGCGAATTTCAATCACGGCAACCTCGATGGTTTTTGCATTCATCCGTGAATGCGAAGATCAACAAGCAGCCATCCATGGCTGCACTTTTCAAAGAGTCCGTTCCAGATGGGACAGGGCCGACCACAGGGCAACGCGCTCGAGTTTAACGGACATGGCCAAGACGAAGGATAAAGACAGCAAGGGGGGCGGTACCATCGCGCTCAACAAGCGCGCCCGTTTCGAATACGCCATCGACCAGCGCTACGAGACCGGGGTCGCCCTGCAAGGCTGGGAGTTGAAGGCACTGCGCGCGGGTCGGATCAATTTTGGCGACAGCTATGCGATCGTCAAGAACAACGAGATTTTCCTGGTCGGCACTTCCATTCCGCCGTTGATCAGTGCCTCTTCCCATGTGATAGCGGAGGATCGACGCACCCGCAAGCTGCTGCTTCATCGAAAGGAAATCGACCAACTGGTCGGCGCAGTCGAGCGCAAGGGCTACACCTTGGTACCCACCGCGATGTACTGGAAAGGAAACAAGGTCAAGGTCGAGATCGGGCTGGCTCGCGGCAAGCAGGAACACGACAAGCGCAACACCGAAAAGCAGCGCGACTGGCAAATCGAGAAGCAGCGCACCATGCGCTCGCACAATCGCGCTGCCTGAGCCCGCCGTGACAAAAAAAGCCCCGCGAATGCGGGGCTTTTCTGGGCATACACAAACTCGGCTCAGGCGAACGGATCATCCAGCACGATGGTGTCCTCGCGATCCGCACCAGTGGCGACCAACGCCAGGCGGCAGCCGGAGAGTTCCTCGACCGCTCGCAGGTAGGCGCGGGCGGCGGGTGGCAGCTTGGTCCAGTCACGGATGCCGGCGGTGGACTCTTCCCAGCCAGGGAACTCCAGGTAGACCGGCTTGCATTCGTCCCAGCCGTCCGCATCGAGTGGGGCCAACTCGCGCCGCTTGCCGCGGTATTCATAGGCGATGCAAACCTTGATCGTCTCAAGGCCATCGAGCACGTCGAGTTTGGTGATCGCCAACCCATTGATGCCGTTGATCTGGGTGGCACGCTTGAGCGCAACCAGATCGATCCAGCCGCAACGCCGCGGACGACCCGTGCTGGCACCGAACTCGTTGCCGACCTTGCGCAGGCGCTCACCCATGTCGTCCTTCAGCTCCGTCGGGAACGGGCCGCTGCCGACACGGGTCGCGTAGGCCTTGCAGATGCCCAGCACATAATCGATGTCACCCGCGCCAACACCCGTCCCGGCCAGCGCACCACCGATGGTGGTGTTGCTGGAGGTGACGTAGGGATAGGTACCGTGGTCGATGTCGAGCAGTGCGCCCTGGGCGCCCTCGAACAGGATGTTGCCACCCTCCTTGCGCACGTCATGCAGGATGGTAGCGACGTCATCGACCATCGGGCGGATGTACTCACCCCACGCCAGCGCGTCGTCCAGCACGGTCTGGTAGTCGATCGGCTCGACCTTCAGCCACTGGGTGAGGATGAAGTTGTGGTAGTCGACCGCGGTTTTCAGCAAGGCCGGCAATTCATGCGGGTACATCAGGTCGGCCACGCGCACGCTGCGACGGGCAACCTTGTCCTCGTAGGCCGGACCGATGCCGCGCCCGGTGGTACCGATCGCCTTGCCGCCGGCGGCCAGTTCCCGCGCCCTGTCGACCGCGATGTGATACGGCATGATCAACGGAGTGGCCGGGCTGATCTTGAGCCGCGAGCGCACTTCGACGCCATTGGCTTCGAGTTCGGCAATCTCCTCCATCAACGCGGGAGGCGACAGCACCACACCGTTACCGATCAGGCACAGCGCGTCGTCGCGCAGGATGCCCGAGGGAATCAGGTGCAACACGGTCTTCTTGCCCTTGATCACCAGCGTGTGACCAGCGTTGTGGCCGCCCTGGAAACGCGCCACGGCGCTGACGCGCTCGGTCAGCAGATCGACGATCTTGCCCTTGCCTTCGTCGCCCCACTGGGCACCGAGAATTACGACTGACTTGCCCATGATCTTCTCACTCAGGTTTGCGACGCCCCGCAAGTGGGGTTACGCGTGTCTAAAGAAACCGCTGCAATGGCACCAGCCCGACGACCATCGCACCGGCACCGGACAGGTGCAAGAAGTGCGACGGCCATGACGGCGATTTGCGCGCCGTTGCCTGCCAGCGCAACCCTCGACCGGAAGCGTCAGGCAAAAGGCGCCCGTCCGCTGCAGTATCGAGGAAGCAGCTCAGCGTTTGGGAACGGGCTGGTCGAAGTAACGCAGGAATTCGTTGTCGGGCTTCATGATCAGCACGCCCTTGCCGTCTTCGAAGGATTTGCGGTATGCAGCCAGGCTGCGATAGAACGTGAAGAACTCCGGATCCTGGCTATACGCCTGCGCATAGATCGCCGCGGCCTGGGCATCACCCTCGCCGCGGATCGTCGCCGCATCACGGCGCGCGTCGGCTCGCAACACCTGCCCCTGACGATCCGCATCGGCCTGGATCGTTTCCGCCGATTCCTGGCCAGTAAAGCGCAACTCGTTGGCGAGTTGCAGGCGTTCGGCACGCATCCGCTTGTACACCGACTCGCTGACCTCGTTGGGCAGGTCGATGCGCTTGATGCGCACGTCGACCACGGCTATGCCGAGATTCTTGCGTGCCGAGGCATCCGTCTGTGCACGCACCCGTTCGGTGATGTCCTTGCGCCCACCAGAGATGAGGTCGGGCAAGGTACGGGCATTGAATTCGAAACGCAGCGCGTCCTTCACGATCGGCGTCAATCGCTGAGTTGCCTGAAGCTGGTCGCCACCGGTGGAGCGGTAATACATGGCGTTATCGACAATGCGCCACTTGACGTAGAAATCGACGTTGACGCTCTTTTTCTCGGAGGTGAAATAGCGCTCCGGCGGCGCGTCCAGCGACAAGATGCGCTTGTCGAAATGCATCACCTGCTGGATCACCGGCAATTTGAAGTGCAGACCCGGCTGATAGTCGGTCTGTACGATGCGGCCGAATTGAAGCACCAGCGCGCTGTGCCCCTCGCTGACCACGAACATGCTATTGAGGCCGAGCAGAAGCAGTACTACTGCGATGATGGCGGTCGAGATCTTCATCATGGCTGTGCTCCCTTGTCGGCGGTGCCACTGGCAGGAGCCGTGGACGGCACGATCGCACCCACGGTGGCGGAACCGGTTTCAGGTGTCGCCGCTGCGCCTCGCAATGCCGGCAGGTTGATGATGTTGCGACCGTTGGAACCGTCGATCACCTTCGGGTTGTCCGCCATTACCTGTTCCATGGTCTCCAGCCAAAGACGCTTGCGGGTCACTTCCGGGGCAGCCTTGTACTGGGTCAGCAGGAGGTCGAAGCGTGCCGTGTCGCCTTTCGCACGTGCGATCCTCTCGGCTTTGTAGCCAGCGGCTTCGGCGGCGATGCGAGCCGCGTCACCGCGGGCCACGGGCACCACCTTGCTGGCGTAGGCCAGGGCGCCGTTCTCGATACTCTGCTTGTCCTCGCGGGCGTTGTTCACATCGTCGAAGGCGTCTTTCACCTCGTCCGGGGGGGCCACGTTCTGGAAGCTCACCTCGGTCACGCGCAGCCCGGAGTTGTAGCCGTCCAGGGTCTTCTGCAGTGCCGTCTGCGCCTCGGCGACCAGGTTGGCGCCGGCGGCGGACAGGACCTGATCCATGTCGCTGCCACCGATCACCCCGCGCACCGCAGCCTCGGCCGCGGCGCCGATGGTGCCGTCAGGGTCGTTGAGCGAGAACAGGTACTTCCGCGAATCGTCCACCTGATACTGCACGGTGAAGTCGATGGTGATGATGTTCTCGTCGCGGGTCAGCATGGCCACCTTGTCGTTGACCGAGCGGATCCGCGTGGACTCTACCTTGGTGACCGACTCGACCGGCTGCGGCAACTTCAGGTGGAAACCGGGCGACAGCGTGCGCGAATACTGGCCGAAACGCAGCACCACGCCGGCCTGACGTGCGCCGATGATGGTGTAGCTGCTGAACAGCAACCCGACCACAAGCAGCACCAGGATGCCGGTAAGAATGCCGCCAGGCCCCTGCCCCAGCTTGTTACCGCCATTTTTCAACTTGTTGAGCAGATCATCCAGCGGTGACTTGCCGGACGGACGCTTCCTGTTCCACGGATCATTCTGCCCATTCTTGCCGGGTTCATTCCATGCCACGAGTCAGTCTCCTTGAAGCGTTCGGGAGGCCGGCAACCACGGCCGGAACACATGTTGAACCGGGTTACACATGAGATTCAGCCTGAGCTGTCCAAACGGCGAGCGCCCCGTCAAAACGGGTTGCACAAACGCTTGCCATTCTATCAGAGCTGAACCATGCCGTCCGCAGCCAGAAGGCGTCATTCCGCGACGGCCAGCAACTCACGCAGCAGCAAGGCCTCGGTCCCATCACCGCCGCTGAGCGGTGCGATCACGCTGCGCGGCGCATCGATGAGCAGCTGCCAGCCGTGCTCGTCCACCGTTTCTCCGCTGATCGCACCAGCGGCCTTCAACCGCGCGTGCAATCGCCCGGCGGATAGCGGCAACTGCAGTGCCGACTGCACGCGTTCGCCGCCGAGCAATTCACCCAGCGCCTGACGCAACAGGTCAAGACCGACCCCGGTGGCGGCAGACACCCAGACCCGTAACGGCTTGCCGGTCGCATCGCGATCGATACGCGGCTCTGCACCGGCCAGATCGATCTTGTTCATGACGTGCAGTTGCGGCACGTCGCCGGTGTCGATCTCCTCCAGCACACTGTCGACCACGCGATGCAGGCGCTCGCGCTCGTCGTCGGCCGCATCGCTGACATGCAGCAGCAGGTCGGCATCGCGTGCCTCGGCCAGGGTCGCTCGAAATGCGGCCACCAGGTCATGCGGCAGTTCGCGGATGAAGCCTACCGTGTCGGCCAGCACGGCCGGGCCGCAGCTCAGGTCCTCCAGCTTGCGTACGGTCGGATCGAGCGTGGCGAACAGCAGGTTGGCGGCATAAACCTCACCGGTGGTCAGTGCGTTGAACAGCGTCGACTTGCCGGCGTTCGTGTAGCCCACCAGGGCCACCCGCGGCACCGTATTGCGCAACCGCGCGCGACGCTGCTGACCGCGCTGGGTCTGCACTTTCTGCAGTCGCTTGGTGAGCATCTTGACGCGCTCGCCGATCAGGCGGCGATCGGTCTCCAGCTGGGTTTCGCCGGGACCGCGGTTGCCGATGGCGCCACCACGCTGCGCGTCCAGATGGGTCCATCCGCGCACCAGCCGGGTGGCCAGGTGCTTGAGCTGGGCCAGTTCGACTTCCAGCTTGCCTTCATGCGAGCGCGCACGCTGGGCGAAGATATCCAGGATCAACCCGGCACGGTCGACCACGCGGATGCCCAGATGCTTTTCCAGGTTGCGTTCCTGCACCGGTGTGAGCTCGTGGTCGACCAGGACCAGATCGGCTTCCAGCGCGCGAGCCGCCTCGGCAACCTCGTTGGCCTTGCCGCTGCCGATGTAAAAACGCGGGTTGGGATCCTCGACCCGGGCGGAGACGACGCCCAGCACCTCGGCTCCGGCGGACTTCACCAATTCGGCGAATTCCTCGGCGCGACGCACCGTATCGCCTTCGCCACGTGAATGCGGCAAGACCAGCAGGGCGCGATCGCCTTTCCTTTCTCTTTCAAACACGGATGGGGGTGATCCTCAGGAGCAGAACCACTTCATGCGGGCGCACACCCGATCAATCAAGCGTCCACCTCGGCGGACGCGATCGGCGCGTCGGACTGATGATCGGCTCCATCATGGCCATCATGGCCGTTGCCGATGCGCACGTTGCGGCTCGGCACCACGGTCGAAATGGCGTGCTTGTAGACCATCTGGCTCACCTGGTTACGCAGCAACACGACAAATTGATCGAACGACTCCACCGTACCCTGCAACTTGATGCCATTGACCAGATAGATGGCCACCGGCACGCGCTCGCGCCGCAACGCATTCAGAAACGGATCCTGCAACGACTGCCCCTTGGACATTTCTTGTTCTCCCCTTGCCACGAACGGATCCGGGTAAAAAACGCCAATGACGCCCCGAACCAACATGACCCGGATGTTAACTGCTTTCAAATGCTTGATGAAAGGAGATTTTCGCGCAGCAAGTCGCAATTGGCCACGGCGACGGACGACCGCGGATCGCAGCAAGACCTCAGCGGTCGATCGGGACGCCGGGCGCACCGAGGAATCCGTGCACGGCATCGGCAACCGAAGCCGGCAACCCCGGCCGGTCCGGATCGAACATGCGCGCGCTGAAGTCGCTGCGTAGCCAGGTGATCTGGCGTTTGGCCAGCTGGCGGGTCGCGAAGATCGTCCGATCACGGAATTCGCTCGCTCCGGTCAGCCCCCCCAGGTGCTCCCACGCCTGGCGGTAGCCCACCGCCCGCAGCGCCGGCAGCTCGGCATGGAGGTCGCCGCGGGCATGCAATCCGCGCACCTCGTCAAGGAATCCGTCTGCCAGCATGGTGTCGAAGCGGGCGGCGATGCGTTCGTGCAACGATCTCCGATCGAGCGGCAGCAACGCCAGTTTGAGCACCCGCCACGGAAAACGACTGCCGTCACCGCCCCGTTGCAGTCCGGACAGCGGCCGGCCGGTCAATTCGAACACTTCCAGCGCACGCTGCAGGCGCTGGGCGTCATGGGGCCCGATCCGGCTCGCCGCCAGCGGATCCCGTTGCGCCAGTCGCGCATGCATCGCGGGCCAGCCGATCTGCCCCGCCTCGCTGGCAAGCCGTGAACGTATCGCGGGATCCGCCTCGGGCAGGTCGGACAACCCCCGCTGCAAGGCGCGAAAATACAGACCGGTGCCGCCGACCAGCAAGGGGACCCTGCCCCGCGCGCCAATCTGCCGCATGGCGCTCAGCGCATCGACGCGAAAGTCCGCCGCGGAGTACGGCTGCGACGGATCGCGGATATCCACCAGCGCATGCGGGTAGCGGGCCAGCGTGAGCGCATCCGGCTTGGCCGTACCGATGTCCATGCCGCGGTAGACCAGCGCCGAATCCACACTGACCAGGTCCAGCGCAAAGTGTTCGCTCAATTCGCATGCCAGCGCGGTCTTGCCCGAGGCGGTCGGGCCCATCAGGAAGATGGCGAGGGGGCGGCTGTCGATCGGCATCGTGAAAGTGTAGGGGGCGCACTGCCGCGCGGCCAGCCGAACGGCGCGACAGCACATCGAGGCCGGCCCGCCGGCAATCGTGCCGTGGATCGGCAGGCCTTATAATTGCGCTTTCCCCGCCCGTTCAACGGGCCCACCGATGGACTCCCCATGTCGCAGACGATGAAAGCCCTGGTCAAGCGCAAGCCCGAACAGGGCATCTGGATGGAAGAGGTGCCGATGCCGGAGGTCGGTCCGAACGAAGTACTGATCAAGATCGAGAAGACCGCGATCTGCGGCACCGACCTGCACATCTACAAGTGGGACGAATGGAGCCAGCGCACGATCAAGCCGGGCCTCACCATCGGCCACGAATTCGTCGGTCGCATCGTCGAGATCGGCCCGGGCGTCACCGGCTATGCCATCGGCGATCGCGTCTCGGCCGAGGGCCACATTGTCTGCGGCCATTGCCGCAACTGCCGCGCCGGCCGCCAGCACCTGTGCCCGAACACGATCGGCATCGGCGTGAACCGCAACGGCGCGTTTGCCGAGTACATGAGCATGCCGGCGTCCAACCTGTGGCCGATCCCGGACCAGATCCCGTCCGAGCTGGCCGCCTTCTTCGACCCTTACGGCAACGCCGCACACTGTGCGCTGGAGTTCGACCTGATCGGCGAGGACGTGCTGATCACCGGCGCCGGCCCGATCGGCATCATCGCCGCGGGCATCGCCAAGCATGTGGGCGCGCGCAACGTGGTGGTCACCGACGTCAACGATTACCGCCTGAAACTGGCCGCCGACATGGGCGCTACCCGGGTGGTGAACGTCACCAACCAGTCGTTGCGCGACGTGGTCAAGGACCTGCACATCGAGGGCTTCGACGTGGGCCTGGAGATGAGCGGCAACCCGCGCGCGTTCAACGACATGCTCGAATGCATGTACCACGGCGGCAAGGTAGCGATGCTCGGCATCATGCCACGCGGCGCCGGCATCGACTGGGACAAGGTGATCTTCAAGGGTCTCACCCTGCAGGGCATCTACGGTCGGCGCGATGTACGAGACCTGGTACAAGATGACCCAGATGGTGCTGACCGGCTTCCCGCTGCAGAAGGTGCTCACCCACCAGATTCACATCGACGATTTCCAGAGGGGTTTCGACCTGATGGACACCGGCACCTGCGGCAAGGTGGTTTGCTCCTGGAACTGACCGGCTGAATTTCCCGAAGTCGCAGCGCTGCCGACTCGTCGGCATCTGATGTGTCAGCTGGGTGACGGACCCGCAGGTCCGTAAACTGCGGTATCTCCGGTAGGATTCCGGGTAGTTGATGATGGCCACCGGCGGCATGCCCCAGGCACCGCCGGATCGCGACGTTCATGGAGTGCCGTCCACATGTTTGATCGTCGTCTGCTGAATGATCCGCGCCTGCTTCGCGCGCGCGCGCAAGCCGAACACCTGTATCGGTCCCATCGCCTGCGTCGCTGGCTGCTGTTCATCGGCATCGCCCTGGTGGTATTCGGCCTGCTCGGATTCCTCGCGGCACCACCATTGCTGAAATCGCAGTTGCAGCAGCGCCTCGGCGCCGGGCTTGGCCGCCCCGTCACGATCGGCGAGGTCCATCTGAACCCCTATACGCTGCGACTCGAGCTCGATCGGCTGCATATCGGCGAGTCCGATCGACAGTCCACCTTCGTCGATGTCGACCGGCTTGTCATCAACGCCTCCTGGAGCTCGTTGTTCCGCTGGGCTCCCGTGCTCGACGAACTCGCGCTGCAGCACCCGCAGGTGCATCTGGTCCGCCTCGGGCCGCAACGCTTCAACTTCTCCGATCTGCTGGCTGGCCTGAGCGGACCCGCGGATCCGAAAGCCGAACCGGCGCGCTTCGCGCTTGCCAACATCAGCGTGCACGACGGCGATATCCGCTTCGACGACAAGGTGCTGAGCACCAGCCATCGCATCGATCGGATCGAACTGGGCATCCCGTTCCTGGCCAACCTGCCCGCCACCACCGATCTCTTCGTCAAGCCGCTGCTGGCCGCACGCATCGACGGCAGTCCGCTGCGCATCGAAGGTCAGACCAAGCCGTTTGCCAGCAGTCGGGAATCCGTGCTCGAGTTCCAGCTCGATCACCTCGACCTGCCCCGCTACCTTGGCTACGTGCCTGCTGCGCTCCCGGTGGCGATCCCGCGCGGGCAACTGTCGGGCAAGCTGGAGCTTCACTTCATCGCGACAAACAAGGATACCCAGCTGCGTCTGGACGGCCAGCTGTCGCTGGACGACTTCAACCTGACCACGCCCGGGGGGGCCGCGCTGCTGGAGCTGGGTCACGGTTCGGCGGAATTGACCGACGTGCAGCCGCTGCTTTCGCGCTATCACCTGAGCAGCGTGCTGCTGGACCGGGCCACCTTGCACTACCGTCTCGGCGCAGGGGGGCACAGCAACTTCGATGCGCTGACCGCAGCCGACACCGGCAAGCCGTCAACCGGACCCGACGCGTCTGCGAACGACGTACGGATCCATGCGCTGGACCTTCAGCGCAGCCGACTCGACTATACGGATGCGAGTGGCGCCATGGCGGGAACAGCCACGCTGACGAATCTGCACGGCACCCTGCGCGGCCTGTCCACGGTACCGGCGCCGGCAGCCACCCTCGTCATGGCTGGCCAGTTGAATGGCGGTGGACTGGGCGTCGCCGGCAAGCTCGATCTTGCGGGCGCCCGCTTCGACGGCAGACTCGCCCTCAACAGTGTCGCACTGGCGCCCCTGCAATCGCTGGCGATGCCGCAGCTGCAAGCCCGCATCGCCAACGGCAAGCTGGATGCCCGTGGCCAGTTGCAGGCAAGCTGGGGCAAGCCGGTCAACCTGCACATGGAGCCAGCGCAGCTCACCATCGGCAACCTGGTATTGCAGCAGGATGCCTCCGGCGTCACGCCGGTAGCCTGGAAGTCCGTCCAGGTGCAGCTGAACCGCTTCGACCTCGCCGCGCGCAGTGCTCAGATTGCCAGTGTCGACGCACGGGGACTGAAGCTGGATGTGAAGCGATTGCGCAACGGCCAGCTGGATCTGGCCGGGCTGCTCGCACCCGCCACGGCGACCCCATCCCCGGCATCGAATCGCACACCGCAGGCAACTGTCCCCGCCTGGCACTGGCAGGTCGACCGGCTGACGGTCGAGGACGGCGATGTGGCATTCGTGGACCTCACTGCCGATCATCCTGTGCCGGTCGATCTGCATGCCGATCAGTATCGCGTCGATGCCCTTTCATCGGACCTGCAGCAACCGCTGACGGTGGCACTGACCGGAAAGCTCGGCCGCGGCCGCTACGATGTCAGCGGCAAGATCACGCCACAACCGCTGATCGCCGACCTGCAGATGCACACACGCGCGCTGGACATTGCGCCGCTGCAGTCGCTGATCAGCGTGCCACTGAACGTACGCATCGGCAGTGCGCTGCTCAGCCTCGACGGCCGGCTCGGCTATCGTGACCAGGGCCGTGCGGATGCCCACGTCAGCTATCACGGGACCGCCACACTGGGCCGGGTGCGTGTACAGGACAAGGTCACCGGCGACGATTTCCTGCGCTGGCACTCGCTGGCCGCCACCGGACTGCTTCTGCGCCTGGGCGAAGGTGCGCCACGTGCGGATATCGGCGGTCTCGCACTCAGCGATTTCTATGCTCGAGTGATCATCAACAGCAACGGCCGCCTGAACCTGCAAGACGTGGTGGCCACCGGTGCGGCGGCGGTGTCGGTGACACGTGTCGAGAAGTCTCCCGTCCCCGCCGCGACGACGGCAACCGCGCCCGCCACAGGATTGCCGGTGGGACCGCGGCCGGAAATCCGGATCGGCCAGATCACCCTGGCCCGGGGGCAACTCAACTACACCGACAACTTCATCAAGCCGAACTACACCGCCAACGTCACCGATCTGGCCGGCAGCATCGGCGCGTTCGGCACCAGTGAGGGCTCGCCGGCGCCACTGGTGCTCCAGGGCAAGCTGGACGAGAACTCCCCGGTGGACATCAACGGCAGCATCAACCCGCTGACGCCGGTGGCCTTTCTCGATATCAAGGCGAAAGCCGACGGCGTCCAGCTGACCCGCCTGTCGCCCTACTCCGGCAGATACGCCGGTTATCCGATCACCGGCGGCGTGCTCAATGTCGACGTGCACTACATGCTCGACCAGCGCAAGCTCACTGCCGACAACCATATCTTCATCGAACAGCTCACCTTCGGCGACCGCATCGACGCGCCCGGCGTGAGCCACCTGCCGGTCAAGCTCGCGGTGGCTTTGCTGAAGAATGCGCAAGGCCAGATCGACGTGCATGTTCCAGTGTCCGGGTCGCTGGATGATCCGAAGTTCAGCATGGGCGGCCTGATCTGGCACGCCTTCGTGAACCTGATTGCCCGCGCTGCCACCGCACCGTTCCGTCTGCTTGCCTCGATCGGCGGCGGCAAGCATCCGGACCTCGGCTATGTCGAGTTCGCGCCGGGCTCCGCCGTACTGAATGACGCGACGCTGTCGCGCCTGACCCAGTTGGCGAAGCTGCTGCAGCAGAAGCCATCGCTCAAGCTGGACATCACCGGGCGGATGGATCCGGCGGTGGACGAGAAGGGCCTGCGCGCGGTAATGGTCGACGATCTCGTGCGCAAGGAGAAGGCCGACCATGAAGGCGACAAGGTCGATCCGTCGACGCTCAAGCTGACCCCAGATGAATACGAGCACTACCTGACCCGGGCCTACCGGCACGCGACATTCCCCAAACCGAAGAATCTGATCGGTTTCACCAAATCGCAGCCACCGGAGGAGATGCGTCAGCTGCTGGAAACGCACATGCCTGTCGATGCCGCTGCCCTGCGTCAACTGGCCGATCGCCGCGCCGCGGCCGTGCGGCAGTGGCTGCAAGGCAAGATCGACCCGCAACGTCTTTCCGTACATCCGCCCCGGCTCGATGCCAAGGGCATCAACGACGAGGGCAAGACCACGCGGGTGGATTTCGGCCTGCACTGAACGCCCCGCCGGCACATTGGAGAGGCAGCGACTGGCGCGGCGCCTTACAATGGCGTTTTGCCATCCAATGGTCGGAATTCCCATGAGCTATACAGCCCAGGCGCGCTACACCAGCGAACTCCAATCCATCCGCGAACAGGGCCTGTTCAAGGCCGAGCGGATCATCACCTCGCCGCAGTCCGCCGAGATCGAACTGGAAGATGGCCGCAAGGTATTGAATTTCTGTGCCAACAACTACCTCGGCCTGGCCGATCACCCCGAAGTGATCCAGGCCGCCAAGGATGCTCTGGACACGCATGGTTTCGGCATGGCCAGCGTGCGTTTCATCTGCGGCACGCAGGACCTGCACAAGCAGCTCGAGGCGAAGATCGCCGCATTCTTCGGCACCGAAGACACCATCCTCTACGCAGCCTGCTTCGACGCGAATGGCGGCCTGTTCGAGCCCTTGCTGGGCGAAGAGGATGCGGTCATCTCCGACGCACTGAACCACGCCTCGATCATCGACGGCATCCGTCTGTGCAAGGCCAAGCGCTTCCGCTATGCCAACAGCGACATGGCCGATCTGGAGAAGCAGCTGCAGGCGGCCGATGCGGCCGGCGCACGGACCAAGCTGATCACCTCTGATGGCACGTTCTCGATGGACGGTTTCATCGCGCCACTCGACCAGATCACGGCGCTGGCCGAAAAATACAACGCCATGGTGCATATCGACGAATGTCACTGCACCGGTTTTCTCGGTGACAGCGGTCGCGGTGCCGCCGAAGTACACGGGGTGATGGACAAGATCGACATCTTCACCGGCACCCTCGGCAAGGCGCTCGGCGGCGCCGTGGGTGGTTTCACCACGGGCCGCAAGGAAGTCATCGAGTTGCTGCGCCAGCGTTCGCGTCCCTATCTGTTTTCCAACTCCTTGCCGCCGCACGTGGTCGCCGCGGGAATCAAGGTATTCGACATGCTCGCCGGCGCCGGTGACCTGCGCGAGAAGCTGAAGGAAAACACGGGTTATTTCCGCGAGCGGATGAGCGCGGCCGGTTTCGACATCAAGCCGGGCGTGCATCCTATCGTGCCGGTGATGATCCATGATGCGAAGAAGGCGCAGGCGATGGCCAGCGCGCTGCTCGACGAAGGCATCTACGTCACCGGATTCTTCTTCCCGGTGGTGCCGCAGGGCCAGGCGCGGATCCGCACGCAGATGAGCGCGGCGCATACCCGCGAGCATCTCGACCAGGCGATCGACGCCTTCACCAGGGTCGGCCGGCAGTTGGGAGTGATCGGCGCCTGATTCGCCGGGTCCCGGCGCGGCGGCTCAGTTCCGCGCCGGTGCCTTGTCGCCCTTGCCGCGGGTATCGAGGGCACGAACTTCGTCCACATCGAGCTGGCGCCACTGTCCCTTGGCCAGCTCGCCCAGAGCCAGTGAACCGATCGCGACCCGGATCAAACGAAGCACGTCGAAGCCCAGCGCGGCCAGCAAGCGGCGAATATGCCTGTTGCGACCTTCATCCAGCACCACCTCCAGCCATGCGTTCTTGTCGCCGGCACGCAGCATGCTCACCCGCCTGACCTTCAGCATGTCGCCGGCATCGTCGATCCCCAGCTGCATCGCTTGCAGCGTCGCAGCGTCCGGCTGTCCCGCCACCTGCACGTGATAAATCTTGTCCATGTGCGTGACCGGATCGGTGATGCCCGCCGCCCAGGTCGTATCGTTGCTGAGCAGCAACAGGCCCTCACTGGCCTTGTCCAGTCGTCCCACCGGCCCCAGCCAGGGCAAACCGGCCTGCGCCAATGCGCTGTAGACCGTGGCGCGTCCACGCTCATCGGCCGCGCTCACGATCAGTCCGCGCGGCTTGTTGAACATCACGTACACATACTCGACGGCCCTCACCGGCTTGCCATCGACGGCCACCAACTTTTGATCGAGCATTGTCGGGTGATAGGGATCGCGAATGACCCGGCCATCCAGGCTCACACGCCCCTCGCGCACCCACTGTTCGGCCTGGCTGCGTGAACAGGCGCCCAGCTTGGACAGCACCCGCGCCAGCCCATGCCGTGGTGTCGGCCGGGTTGTGGCGGCGGGCAAGGATCGAGGAATCTGGCGTGGCATCCGGGTAGCGTATAGGTCGAAGCCATGGCGCCACAAGCAAAGTCGCAATGGCGGAATAGCTGCAGGGGTCAACCACCTCCTCCCCGCTACTCCGTTTCCTCCAAGCAAAAAAACCCGGCCGAAGCCGGGTTTTCATTTTCTGCTACTCAGGTTCGATTACTGCTGAACCTGCAACTCCGTGCGACGGTTCTGTGCGCGACCGGCATCCGTGGCATTGTCGCCAATCGGATCGTTCTCGCCGTGACCGATCGGTCCTTCCAGACGGCTTGCATCGATACCGTGGCTGGTCAGGTAGTCGTACACGATCGAGGCGCGACGCTCGGACAGCTTCTGGTTGTACTCGTCGGTGCCCTTCGAGTCGGTATAACCGGCGACGGTCACATGCACCTGCGGATAACGCTGCAGGGTGTCGACAGCCTGGTTCAGGACCGAGAGCGAGTCAGCGGTCGGCTCAGCCAGCGACTTGGCAATGTCGGTTTCGCCCTTCCTCGGACGATCGTACTTGAAGTTCACGCCGCGCAGATCGATCACGACCTTCTGCGGGCAGCCGTCCGGTCCGACGATCGTGCCAGCGGCGGTTGCCGGGCACTTGTCGTCGCAGTCGTTCACGCCGTCCTTGTCGCTGTCCAGGGTCGAGCAGTCGACCGGCGGCGGCGTAGCAGCAGCCACTGGAGCCGGGGCAGCTGCCGGGGCGCCGAAACGGGAAACTACGCTGAAGCCCAGGAACCAGTCGCCGTAACCGCTCTTGCTCGGCTGGGTGCTGTTGTCCCAGTCATAGCGGTAGCCGGCTTCCAGCCGAATGTCCGAGCTGTCGGAAACCGTCTTGGACACACCACCACCCAGCTCGGCAGCCGGGGACCAGCCATTATCCGACATATTCTGGTGATGGCTACCCATCACGCCACCCAGCAGATACGGCCGCCATGCGTTCCAGTCACCCGCATAGAAACGTGCCGTCGCACCGATATTGGTACTGGCCCAGGAATTGTTGCTATGACCGCCACCGCCGGCAATGCCGTTATCCATCTTGCGCTTGGTGCGATCAATGAATGCATCGACCGAGAAGTTAGGCGCGAAGAAACGACCAAAACCCAGCCCGTAATAGATCTGGCGGCTATTGGTATTGCGCTTGTGATCGTTGAAGTAGGCACCCACGGTCGGGGCGATATACCAACGACCATCATAGGAAGAAGTTGCCATACCGGTGCTGGAGCTATCGGCGGGAGCGGCAGTGGTGTCCTGCGCGTGAACGGCACCTACGCCGCCCAGGGCCAGCGCAATCAGAAAGTACAAGCCCTTACGTTTCATCAGGTGTCTCCTCATTTGTTAGGTTTTCGCGTCCGTTCAACCCCAACCGGAAGCCGCGTGATTCAGAACTGAATACGTCATTCAGAGCTTTGGTAGCCCCCACTTGGCGTTACTGCGACAAGCGGCGGAGAGTGTAGCAAAATCGTTAAGTGGGTAGCGTTTTAACACCAATGAAACTAAATTCCGGTGAGCCTTCGTTCAGGAAAGTCATTCGGAAAGGCGCAAAATCAAATTTGCGGGCCTTCCGAATGCCCAGTTGCGACCTTCACATCGGCCCCGGTTTCACCCTGACGCTTAATATTCCACTCACGCCGTCTTTACAACGTGAAGAGCGCAAGGAACTGCTGCAACGGCATGGCATCGAGTTGAGCCGGGTCTTTCGTCGCAGCCATGATCGCCTTGACCCGGTGCGCCGGCAGATGACCCCGCATCGCTGCCTCGAACTTCTGCAGCAACACCGGGATGCCCTCGGCACGACGCTTGCGGTGACCGATCGGATAGTCGATCGAGACCTTTTCGGTGCTGCTGCCGTCCTTGAAGAACACCTGCACCGAGTTGCCGATGTAACGTTTGGCGGGGTCGAAGTAGTCCCGGGTGAACTGCGGATCTTCGACAACCGTCATCTTGTCGCGCAGAGCGTCAATACGCGGATCGGCGGCGACGTCGTCGTTGTAGTCACTGGCCACCAGGCGACCGAAGATCAGCGGCACCGCCACCATGTACTGGATGCAGTGGTCGCGATCCGCGTAGTTCGCCAGCGGACCGGTCTTGTCGATGATGCGACAACCGGCTTCCTGCGTCTCGATGACGATTCTTTCGATCTGATCGATCCGGCCAGCCACTTCACCATGCAGCTGCATCGCACATTCCACCGCGGTCTGCGCGTGGAACTCGGCCGGAAAGCTGATCTTGAACAGCACGTTCTCCATCACATAGCTGCCGAACGCACGCTCGAACTCGAACGGCTTGCCGTTGAACGCGACGTCGTAGAAACCCCAGGTCCTGGCGGACAACGCCGACGGATAACCGACCACGCCACGATAGACCGCATTGATCGCGTGGGTGACTGCACGACGGCAGGCATCGCCTGCAGCCCAGCTCTTGCGTGGGCCGGTGTTTGGCGCGTGGCGATAGGTGCGCAGCGCGCCATTGTCGATCCAGCTGTGTGACACGGCGCTGGTGATCTGCTCCTTGTCGCCGCCGAGCATGGCGGTGGCAACCGCGGTGGAGGCCAACCGGACCAGAATCACGTGATCCTGGCCGACCCGGTTGAAGCTGTTCAGCAGCGCATAGCAACCCTGGATTTCATGCGCCTTGATGGCGTAACCCAGCACGTCACGCACGGTGAGCGGCTGGCCACCCTCACGCTCGGCCTTGCGGCTCAGGTAATCGCCAACGGCAAGGATGCTGCCGAGATTGTCCGATGGGTGACCCCATTCTGCTGCCAGCCAGGTGTCGTTGAAATCAAGCCAGCGGATCTGCGTGCCGATCGCAAAGGCGGCCTGCACCGGGTCCAGCTCATGACTGGTACCCGGTACGCGGGCGCCGCCCGGCAAGGTCGCCCCTGGAACCAGCGGACCGAGATGTTTGGTGCACTCGGGAAATTTCATCGCCAGCATCGCGGTGCCGAGCGAATCGAGCAGCATGTAGCGCGCGGTATCGTAGGCCTCCTTCGAGTCGATCTGGTAGTCGATCACGTAATCGGCGATATCGACCAACGGCTGATCGGGATCGGGACGGACGGCGGAACGGATGTCGTGCGCACTCATGGCGGATCTCGCAACAGGGAAAACGGCCATTTTAGCCGAGTGGCGTCCAGAGCGCCGCTTGACCGCAACCGGTCGCCCCCCGACAATTCGCCAACACACCCCAGAAGGGAGTAGTTCCCGAAGCGGGTACGTCGGCTTCGGTGCGGTGATCGTCAACACGAGCGACGCCTCGCTCCGGTCACTTCGGCAGCCATGCTGCGAACGAGACTTTTGTGGTGGATACGGGCCGCGCGCGTCCGTATCCACTGCATTGTCCGACGCGCATGGAACCTCGCATGGATATCTTTCCCCAGCACTTTCTCTCCGGCTTGCTGGCCGTCATCCTGCTTGACCTGGTGCTGGCCGGCGACAATGCCATCGTGATCGCGATGGCCGCCAGCCGCCTGCCCCGGACACTGCAGGGAAAGGCGGTGTTCTGGGGTACGTTCGGTGCCGTCATGGTGCGCTTTGCGCTGACCGCCGTCGTCGTCTACCTGTTCAAGCTGCCCGGACTGATGCTGGTCGGCGGCCTGCTGCTGCTGCCGATCGCTTGGAAACTGCTCCGTCACGACAACGACAAGGATCCGGAGGTCAGTGCCGGCGATACATTCTGGAGCGCCCTGCGCACCATCATCGTCGCCGACGCCCTGATGGGGATGGACAATGTACTGGCGATCGCCGGCGCATCGAAAGGGCATCTGAGTCTGGTCATCATCGGACTGCTGATCAGCGTACCCCTGGTCGTGTGGGGCTCCACCCTGATCCTGAAGCTGATCGACCGTTTCCCCATCATCATGTACATCGGTGCCGGCGCGATCGCGTTCACCGCCGGACGGATGATTTCACACGACTTCTGGCTCAGTGACTGGTTCGACGCGCATGGCTGGGTGAAATACGTACTGGACGTGGTGCTGGTGGCCGGTATTTGCGGCGGTGGCTGGCTGGTGCAGCGACGACACGGCGGAACTACTCCGGCGGCCTCGGACTAGGCAGGTTGTGGAACAAGCGAGTCAACCTGTCCCTGCTCAAACAAGGCAAGGCCAGGGGCGTGCGCTTCGCCACACTGGAGGCGATCTGCCAGGCGCTGCAATGCCAACCCGGCGACCTGCTGGAATATGTCGCCGACGATGCGATCCCGCAAGTCAGTCGCGACGCCAGAACCGGTTCATCTCGAGATAGGTGAACGACGCCGACCAGGTAATCAGGACAAAGCCGGCGAGCGCCTCGGTGCCCGCGAGAAAGCGTACCGGGCCGGCCGGGATCACGTCACCGAACCCCACCGTCGTGAAGGTGACGGCGGAGAAATAGACGTGGTCGACCAGCGATGCGGCAGCGATGCCCTGAATATGGCCGAACGAGGGGCTGCCGATCTGCAGCAGGTAGTAGGCAAGCCCGAATATCCATATCTCGACGACGTGGACGCTGAGTACGCCGAAGATGCCGTACAGCACCCGTCGGCGGCGCTGTCCCTCGACGTGATCAAGGTGCCCCAGATGTCGGGACAACCAGGACAGCACCTCGTAATGAATCATCACGCACACGGCGACGGCCACGACAGTAACCGCCACCACGGCGAGGTTGACGCCCCAATCGTCGTAGACACCCTGTGTCCAGGGTGTCTCGGTGATTGAGGCGACGATCATATAGTCCAGCGCGGCTATCCGCATTGCATCATCCCTTCCCTGCCCGCCGCAGGGCAGACACCAGATCAGCATCAGCCGATCGGCATGCAGTGTAGATCAAGCACGGTTGATCGCGCTGGCGGCGAATGGCTACGCATTGAGCAATGCGCGGCGTTCCGATGGCGACTCGCGTGGCACGTTGGCCCCTGTTCGCTTGGCTTGCGGCCCTGCATCGGATGCTTGACGACACTCCCGACGGCTGGTTCCAGCGGAGATCAATACGACATCGGCATGCGTATGGTCAGGGTGGCGTCCGGCGTGTCCCTGGTCACACCAACGCCGAGTGTGAAATTCAACGTGCGCTTGTCGCTGAGCTTGTAGGAACCGCCCAGCAGCAGCGTACCCAGCACGGTCTTGGCCGAACCTGGCAATCTGTGGTTGTTCTGCCTGGTAGTGCCGACGAAGCTCTGGTCGTAACCGATACTGATCGATGCCTTGTCGTTGAGGGCGAGACCCATGCCGATGCTGGCGTCCACGATATCGCCAAGCTTCAAATTTCCGAGGGGCTGCTTGCCACCGCCCAGTACGGTCAGGCTCACGTTGTTTCGCGGAAAGTTGTGCAGATAGCTCAAGTTGCCGAAAAACACCACGGGATCCGATGGGAACAGCCAAGTCACCCCGGGTTGCAATGAATAGAATCCGGAACCGGTGGGTAATCGCAAGGGAAGACCCGTACCGGTCGCGTTCTGCACACAACGCGCCACGCAGTCCGTGGTGACGTCGAACAAATCCGTGCCGGTGCGCGACTTGAAGCGGAGCCAGCCCACGTAATAGGGTTTGTCGGCACCGCCATCGTTGAACTGGTAACGAGCAGTCGCCTCGATGTCACCGATGCCGTGGCCACTGGTCGTGAATACATTGTTCTCGGAACTGCCAGTGAAGATTTCGCGGCTGATCGTGTCGGTGTGGGCATAGACGTACGGGACTCGAAGTTCCACTTCCAGCCGGTTCGTCAATCCATAGCGCATGGCCACGGCAGCCGTCTGGGTGGTGATCTTGACCTGACGCGCGTCGATCAGCCCAATCAGGATCGCCGGGATGACGGTGTAACCGATAAGGTCCACCCGATCGACCGACGAATAGCCAAACTGGTAGGAGGGCTCCACCACCAGTTTTCCCTTCGGGGTCAGCACACCTGGCTGATCAAAGATCGGCGCAACCGCCGGCGGTCGCTCATAATCCTCCGGAGCCCGGCCCACCGGTGCAACATCCGGCTGCACGGCAACAGCTGGCATGGGCAGTGCCGACCCGGAGGCGCCGATATCGCCGCCGCGCTGTTGAGTCAGCACATCCAGTCCGACCCGGTGCCGCAGAGCGCGATAATCCGCCTCCTGTGCCACCAGCATGCGTTTCATCGCCGCAATTTGCCGGTCCTGCATGGCGATTTCGCTGCGCATCGCATCCAGGCGTTCCGCCTGAGCTTCCAGGCTCTTCCTGATGGCCTCCGACAACTGCTTGGAGGCCAGCTCATTCCTGGCATTCGCCGACGCGGTCGAGGCGCCCGCTGGCGCCTCGGGGGCAACCGCATCAGGGGACTTTCCCGGCGCACCAACGTCCTGCGCTTTACCCACACCCCCGATCAGCATGACTCCGGCGCAACCGGCGATGTATCTTCCGCGCCATCTTTGGTGTCTCATCACACGTCTCCCCAAGGCGCTGACAGGCGCTGTACACGGACGCCTGACCTTCGGTTCCGGCAAACACATGACTTTGCCGTTCAGGCGATGCTTTCCTCTACCTCTAATGTCCTTGCGAGCTGATCACCGCCGCCTGCAGACTGTTCGCCAGATTGATGCTGTGAAGCAGATTCATGTTGTTCACTTTGACGTCGAGCGTGGTCAAGCTCTGGATGTTCTGGTCGTTGAGAGTGTTCTGGATCACGGTGGCCGCCGTCGCCTGGCTGAATGAGGCGGGATCGATGCTGTTTCCGGGACCGAGCTGGACCACGTAGGTACCGCCAGCGGCCGCCCGCAGCGCACCGGCCTGTCCCTGGGTGATGTTTGCCATGTCGGGAATCTCCACACTGGCGCTGGAGATTCGCGTGCCATTGACAAATACCTGCCGGCTCAGCCCAAACGACGCCAGCAGTCCGCGACCAAGGTCGAAACCGCCGCGGATCAAATCCAGACGGCCATCGCTCACTGTCCGCCATGTCTCGGCCGGAGCCATCGAGATCAGCGCCGGCCGGGTTGTTGCCCGCGCTGCGACTATCGGTTGCTGCGCCGCGGCGTGACTGCCCAACGCGGCACCGAGCAGTCCCCAGACCCAGTTCAGTTTGATGCCTGAATGTCTCATGACCCCACTCCTTCAGATGTCATCCGGCCCGCGTTTGGGCATCACCATGTTGCCCAGTCCACTGCGATCAATACCCTGACCCAGCGGCGCCAGTGGAGCTACGCGCCAGTCCTCCGGACTGTTGAAAACAGCCAGGAGCCGCCGGTTGTGGATCACGAAGACCAGATGGGTCTTCCATGCCGCTTCGAATCGAGCCCGCGGGATCGAACGCGTGCCCAGCGCGGGATCGCCGACCAGTACGCGGCCATCGCGCAAGCCCTTGATCACCACAAAATGGTGATAGCCGCGTTCGTCGATCAGGACGATCGCCGGCAGATGCTCCTCTCGCAACTTGTCCAGCGGCACGTCGAAACCATCCGCATCAAATCCGTTCGACTGCAGGTAGCGCTTGATATCCAGCAGCGAAAAGCCTTCCTTGTTGATCTTCGCCTGATCTCCGTGGGCATACATTTCCTGGAATGCCTGCTGCTCACTTACCGGATAGTCATACTGATAGGTAAGCAGAGTCGCGACCGCCGCCGAACCACAGCTGAAATCGTATTTTTGGTGAATCGTGTTCTTGAATCGAGCCTCGCGCAGGCTGGTCAAGTGCAAGGTGAACACACCGCCCGATGTTCCGGTCAGCGCGACCGGTGCGCGCGCCATTGATGCTATCGGAAGACCGGCCAGCAACAGCAGGCCAGCGAACCAGGCAGGTTTCATGGCTGGAACTGCACGTTGAGGATCGTGGCGTTCTGGATCAGCACGCCGTTACCTGTGTTCTGGATCACCATGGGCAGACCCATGGCTCCATTGAACGAGCCACTATCGATCACGTTCGATCCGGTCACCAGATGATCGGACGTATTGTTCGACACCGTACCGGTCAGCGTCATGTTTTCGGTGACCTCGGTACCACCACTGGACTTTGCCAACAGCGCGGAGTCCACACTCTGCCCGATTCCCCTGACGTATGTGGGCTTCGCTGCCGCGTGTCCGGATGGCGTCGAGGTCGTCGCCTTGGCCAGGGGTTGCGCAGGTGCAGTCGATTCCGCTGCTGCCGCGTTCCAGGCCATCGCGCTGAGCATCAGCACGGCAAGCCACGACACGGATCTGACTGTTTGCATGGTCTGTCTCCATGACGATCGCGTGCGGTGCCTCGCCGGTGCAGATCGAGCCGCACCGGGCGCTGCAGGCAACTGTCGTCGGCAAACACTGTGGAGCGCCCAGCGCTCCACAGTGTGAGGTTGCACTTATGGGCCGACGTTCAGGTTGGCCTGCACGTTCACGCTTTGCTGGATCAGCGATCCGACGCCACTGTTCTGCGCCATGACCGTCACGCCAGCTGCCGCAGCAGCGGCACCGTCCATGTGGTTGGACATATCGAACGTACCGGCATCCACCGTGTTCGTTCCGCCCGCACCGCCGGCTCCGCCAGAAGCACCGGTGCCGCTACCGCCTGTACCGGATGCACCGCTGCCGCCCGCACCGCCAGCACCGCCCGTGCTGTCGGCTGCGCCGCTGGTTCCACCAGTGGACGTCGATGTGCCGCTGCTCGCAGTAGCCGCACCACCCGTGCCAGCGCCACCCATACCTGCGGTGCTGTCTGCCGCTCCGCTGGTTCCGCCAGTGGATGTTGATGCGCCGCTGCTCGCAGTAGACGCACCACTCGTGCCAGCGCCACCGGCCCAGCTACCTGCACCGCTCGTTGCCGTCCCGGAGCCTGCCCCGCGTTGATGATTGCGTGCGTTGCCGGTATCACCACTGCTATCACCACCAGCCGCCGCGCTCAGAGCGCCGGCATCACCACTGGAGCTGCCCGATCCGCCTGCATGACCACTGCCGGCGCGGGCATTTCCACCGTCGCCACCAGCTGCCGCGCTCAGAGCACCAGCATCACCACTGGAGCTGCCCGATCCGCCTGCATGACCACTGCTGGCGCGGGCATTGCCGCCGTCACCGCCGGATCCGCCGCGACCGCCAGAACCCTTGCCGCCGTAGCCATCACCGCCGTAGCCGCCCTTCCCGCCATTGGCGTTTCCCCAGTTACTGGCGACGTTGCCGATGTCGTGTGCACGGATATCCGTCACCGTGCCATCGAGCCGGCTTATCGCTACCGCCTTGCTGGTGTTGAAGGAATTGGACAGGGAGGAAGTGGACGTAGCACCGTTGTTGGCTGCAGCGGTGCCCGAGCCGTCGGCATACGCATAACCAGCGCCACTATCAGTGTTGGTACGCTGGGAATTGTTGGTACGCTGGGAATTGTCTTGGTTTACGGTGGAGTGCCGCTGGGCGCTGGGCCCTGCTCCTCCGTTCTGCGTGTCATCTGCCAAGGCAGGGAGGGTGAGTCCCAAGCCAAGGCATATCGCTGATAAAAGCAGAGTCTTGCGCATAGTGGTTCTCCTTGAATAATGCGATGAACCCCTGTTTTGTCTTGCTTGCTTTGTGGTAAAGCAGCTTTAGTACGCAATATCCACGCCATTACTTAACGCTAGGGGGAACTGATAAATATTCTTTTCATAAACAATCATTTGGATAAGAAATCAGGCTGCCGCACGCGCATCTCTCCGGTTGACAAACAGCGCAACTGATTCATCCCCGTTACACCCAGGCGGCGAGGACGACCCGCGGAATTCGCCTGGTAAATAGGTTCACGGCCCAGGTCGGTTCGATCGATGCGGTGTTACACCATGTAACAGAAGTGATACACCATCGGCGCACTGACTCACCGGAGCGAATTATTCCGGTGCGCCTCGCTGTCCTGCTCGCCCATTTCAGTCACCTGAAATGCAAAGGGAGCCTCCCGGCTCCCTTTGCAGCACAAAACGATGTCGAGCGCCTCAGCGCTTGTCGATCGGCACGTAGGCTTGATCTTCCGGTCCGGTGTAGTTCGCGCTGGGACGGATGATCTTGCCGTCCTGGCGCTGTTCGATCACGTGCGCGCTCCAGCCCGAGGTGCGGGCGATCACGAACAGCGGCGTGAACATCGCGGTAGGCACACCCATCATGTGGTACGTGCTGGCCGAGAACCAGTCCAGATTCGGGAACATCTTCTTGACCTTGGCCATCACCTGCTCGATGCGCTCGGAGACGTCAAACAGGGTCGGGTTGCCACCATCGCTGCAGAGCTTGCGCGAGATCTCCTTGATGATCTCATTGCGTGGGTCGGACACCGTGTAGACCGGATGGCCGAAGCCGATGATGATCTCCTTGCGTTCGACGCGTGCACGGATGTCCGCCTCGGCGGCATCGGCGCTGCGATAGCGCGCGATGATCTCCATCGCCACCTCGTTTGCCCCACCATGCTTGGGACCGCGCAACGCACCGATCGCACCGGTGATCGCCGAATACATGTCCGAGCCGGTACCGGCGATCACTCGGGCGGCGAACGTCGAGGCGTTGAACTCGTGCTCGGCGTAAAGCACCAGCGACTTGTCCAGCGCCTGCGCATGCAGGTCGCTGGGCCGGCGACCGTGCAGCAGATGCAGGAAATGCGCGGCGATCGAGTCGTCGTCGGTCTGCGTCTCGATGCGCTTGCCATTGTGGCTGAAGTGATACCAGTACAGCAGCATCGAACCGAAGCTGGCCATGAGCCGGTCCGCAATCTCGCGGGCGCCGGTAATGTTGTGGTCGTCCTTCTCCGGCAACACCGTGCCCAGTACCGAACAGCCGGTGCGCAGCACATCCATCGGGTGGGTCGAAGCCGGCAACAATTCCAGCGCCGCCTTGACCGGTGCCGGCAAGCCACGCAGGCGCTTGAGCCTGGCGCGGTAATTGTTCAGCTCGGCCCAGGTCGGCAGCACGCCATGCACCAGCAGGTGCGCGACTTCCTCGAAGCAACCCTTGGTGGCCAGCTCGTGGATGTCGTAGCCGCGGTAATGCAGGTCATTGCCGCTGCGGCCGACCGTACACAGCGCGGTGTTGCCGGCGGCGACGCCGGAAAGCGCGACGGATTTCTTCGCCTTGGGCAGGGTTTGGGTGGTTTCGCTCATGGATGGAACCTCGATCAATGAAGATGTATCCGGCAGGCCCGCACGGCCCGGGGAGGAGGAACGCGTCGATCAGTCGGATTTGCCGTCGGCAAACAACTCGTCGAGCTTGCGCTCGTAGGCGTGGTAGTCGAGGTAGTCGTACAACTCCTCGCGCGTCTGCATGGTCGGCACGGCGGCCTTCTGGGTGCCGTCGCGGCGCACCGTCTCGTAGAAATTCAGCGCCGCCTTGTTCATCGCCCGGTACGCGCCGCAGCAGTACAGGATGATGTCGACATCCGCACCGGCCAGTTCCTCGCGGGTGAACAACGGGGTCTGGCCGAATTCGGTGATGTTGGCGAGGATCGGCACCTTCACCGCGGCTCTGAACTGGCGATACTGCTCCAGCGTGTAGATCGCCTCCGGGAAGATCATGTCCGCACCGGCCTCGACGCAGGCCTGGGCCCGTTCGATCGCCGATTCCAGGCCTTCCACCGCAATCGAATCGGTACGCGCCATGATCACGAACTGCTCGTCACTGCGCGCGTCCACCGCGGCCTTGACCCGATCGACCATCTCGCCCTTCGACACGATCGCCTTGCCCGGCCGATGGCCGCAGCGCTTGGCGGCGACCTGATCCTCGATGTGCAATGCGCCGGCACCGGCCTTGATCAGCGAGCGTACCGTGCGTGCGATGTTGAAGGCGCCACCCCAGCCGGTATCCACGTCGACCAGCAACGGCAGATCGCAGACATCGGTAATGCGGCGGATGTCGGTGAGCACGTCTTCCATCGAACTGATGCCCAGGTCGGGCATGCCCAGCGAATTGGCAGCCACCCCACCGCCGGACAGGTAGATCGCCTTGAAGCCGGTGCGTTGTGCCATGCGCGCCGCATACGCAGTGATCGCTCCGACCACCTGGAGCGGCTGCTCCTCGACAACGGCAGCGCGGAACCGCGCGCCGGGGGATGCTGACTGTGCCATGACACCTCCGCGTAAATAGCGCATTTTAGCGCACAGCGGTCCTCACCACGCTGCCACCTGCATTCTCGCCGGGTGACGAATCGGAATGCACCGCATACGTTCGGGGCGTGGAGGAAACCACGCCGCTCGCTGCACGCAGCCTGCAGGGTCTCGCCATCGGCGTGGTCGCAGCCGTCGTCACCCTGGGTCGGTGCCATATCTACCCGCCGTTACTCGACCTGGGCGCAAGGCTTCCATCGCAGTCTTCGATCTGTTCGGACATATCTTCCTGTGCATGCTGTTCTTGGTGGTGATCCCGCTGGTGTTAGCCTCGCTGGCTTCCGGCGAGCCCAGCTCGGCCCGCTGGAAAAACCGGCACGCTGGCCGCGGGCACGCAGGAGCTGCTGATGCAGAAGCACTGCGGCAGCGCTGCCGCGACAGCTCGCCCCCCATCCATCGCCCGCAATACGGGACCGCGGGGAACGCCCTTCCATCTCCCGCCTGATAGCCAATACCAATGGAATCCATGCCAACAATCAATTAGATTAATCGAAAAGAACGCCATATCCTCACGCTTCGCTTTCAACCACCAAGGAAAACATCACCGATGTCGCTGATCAACACCGAAATCAAGCCGTTCAAGGCGCAGGCCCTCAAGAGCGGCCAGTTCATTGAAGTTTCCGATGCCGACCTGAAGGGCAAATGGTCCGTCGTGTTCTTCTACCCGGCTGACTTCACCTTTGTCTGCCCGACCGAGCTGGAAGACCTGGCGGACAACTACGCGGAGTTCCAGAAGCTGGGCGTCGAGATCTACTCGGTGTCGACCGACACGCATTTCGCCCACAAGGCCTGGCATGACACCTCGGACGCGATCGGCAAGATCAACTACACCATGATCGGCGATCCGACGGGCCTGATCTCGCGCAACTTCGAGGTGATGATCGAGGAAGCCGGCCTCGCCGATCGCGGCACCTTCGTGATCGATCCGCAGGGCAAGATCCAGATCGTCGAGATCAATGCCGGCGGCATCGGCCGAGACGCGTCCGAGCTGCTGCGCAAGGTCAAGGCCGCCCAGTACGTTGCCTCCCATCCGGGTGAAGTCTGCCCGGCCAAATGGAAGGAAGGCGAGAAGACCCTGGCGCCGTCGCTGGACCTGGTCGGCAAGATCTGAGTCACACGGCGCCATGCGCCGCAGGCCCGGGGTTCTCCCGGGCCTGCACCACCGAAAGCTGTGCCACGCGACGCCCGGGTTTTCCCCGGGTGCTCGCCAAACTCACCCTGAAGAAACCCGTCGCCGGAGTCCGCCATGCTGGATACCAACCTCACCGCCCAGTTGAAGGCCTATCTCGAAAAGGTCACCCAGCCGATCGAGATCGTTGCGTCCCTCGATGACAGCGAGAAATCGCTCGAGCTCAACGAACTGCTCGGGGAAATCTCCGCGCTGTCCGAGCGGATCAGCCTGGTCCGCCGCGATGACAACGAGCGCAAGCCCTCGTTTGCGATCAACCGCGTCGGCAGCGACATCGGCGTGCGCTTCGCCGGTATCCCGATGGGCCATGAATTCACCTCGCTCGTTCTCGCGCTGCTGCAGGTCGGCGGACATCCGTCCAAAGCCGCAGCGGACGTGATCGAGCAGGTCAGGAATCTCGACGGCGACTATCGCTTCGAGACCTATTTCTCGCTGTCCTGCCAGAACTGCCCCGACGTGGTGCAGGCACTGAACCTGATGAGCGTGCTGAACCCGAGGATCCAGCATGTCGCCATCGACGGTGCGCTATATCAGGACGAGGTCGACGCGCGCCAGGTGATGTCGGTGCCGACCATCTACCTCAACGGCGAAGTGTTCGACCAGGGCCGCATGAGCCTGGAGCAGATCCTGGCCAGGATCGACAGCGGCAGTGCCGAGCGTGAAGCCGGCAAGATCCGCAACAAGCAAGCATTCGACGTACTCGTTGTCGGTGGCGGCCCGGCCGGCGCGGCGGCGGCGATCTATGCCGCGCGCAAGGGCATCCGCACCGGCGTCGCCGCTGAACGTTTCGGTGGCCAGGTGCTGGACACCATGGGCATCGAGAACTTCATTTCGGTGCAGCACACCGAGGGACCGAAGCTGGCCGCGGCACTGGAGCAGCATGTCAGGGACTACGACGTCGACATCATGAACCTGCAGCGTGCCGAGCGGCTGCTGCCGGCGAAAGGCCCGGGCGATCTGATCGAGATCCAGCTCGCCAACGGTGCCACGCTGAAATCGAAGACCGTGATCCTCTCCACCGGCGCGCGCTGGCGCCAGATGAATGTGCCCGGCGAAGACACTTATCGCAACAAGGGCGTGGCCTACTGCCCGCATTGCGATGGCCCGCTGTTCAAGGGCAAACGCGTAGCGGTGATCGGCGGCGGCAACTCCGGCGTGGAAGCGGCGATCGACCTGGCCGGCATCGTCAGTCACGTCACCCTGATCGAGTTCGACAGCAAGCTGCGCGCAGATGACGTCCTGCAGCGCAAGCTGCGCAGCCTGCACAACGTCAGCATCATCCTCAGCGCGCAGACCAGCGAGGTGCTCGGTGACGGCCAGAAGGTCAACGGCCTGCTCTATATCGATCGCGTTGGCGGAGGTACCGAGCATGTCGAGCTCGAAGGCATCTTCGTGCAGATCGGCCTGCTGCCCAACACCGAGTGGCTGAAGGGCACGCTGGAGCTGTCCGCACGCGGCGAGATCATCATCGACGATCGCGGACAGACTTCGCTGCCCGGCGTGTTCGCCGCCGGTGATGCCACCACCGTGCCGTACAAGCAGATCGTGATCGCGATGGGCGCCGGCTCCGCCGCCGCGCTGAGCGCCTTCGACCACCTGATCCGCAGTCCGCTGCCGCTGGCCGAAACAGTGGAGGCGGAGGCTGCCTGAGCAGGCAGACCCGGAACGCTGGTCCCGTAACCTGCCTTGCCAGCAGGTCGGATCTCAGTCGACGCGGGATCGCGGCTGCCACCGTACGGCGTGGGCTATTCTTGGATTTCGTCGCCATCGCCGGCATATCCGTCACCCATGAGCCCGTTGCAGCAATTCATCCAGACCCACCCGCGCCTGTTCGTGTTGACCGGCGCCGGTTGCAGCACCGACTCCGGCATCCCGGACTATCGCGATCGGGATGGCGAGTGGAAGCGCTCGCCACCGGTGAACTACCTCGCCTTCATGCACGAGCCGGCCACCCGCCGGCGCTACTGGGCGCGCAGCATGATCGGCTGGCGACGCGTCGGCAGCGCACGGCCCAACGCGACGCATCACGCGCTGGTCCGGCTGGAGCAGCGCGGCCAGGTCGAACTGCTGGTCACCCAGAATGTGGACCGCCTGCACCAGCGGGCCGGCAGCGAACGGGTGATCGACCTGCACGGGCGCCTCGACGAGGTGCGCTGCATGGACTGCGTCTGGCGGCTCGGTCGCCACGATTTCCAGCACATGCTGATCGAACGCAACCCGGCCTGGCTGCACCTGGACGCCGCCGCCGCGCCCGACGGCGACGCGGATCTGGAGCAGGCGGACTTTGCGGATTTCGATGTGCCGCCGTGCCCCTTCTGCGGCGGCATCGTCAAGCCGGACGTGGTGTTCTTCGGCGAAAATGTGCCGCGCGAGCGGGTGGATGCAGCGACCCGCGCGTGGCAGGCGGCCGACGCGGTGCTGGTGCTGGGTTCCTCGCTGATGGTCTATTCCGGCTACCGCTTCGTCAACGCCGCGGCGCGTGCGGGCAAGCCGGTCGCCGCGGTCACTCTCGGACGCACTCGCGCCGATCCGCTGCTCACCCTGAAGATCGACGCGCCCTGCGACCAGACGCTGGCGTTTCTCCACCCGGCGGATCCGCCGGTCACGAGCTGATGGCAGTGACGCGTGCACCACCTGGCCCGACCTGGATCGACGCAGCGATACGCCCGACCTCGGCCAGCACGGCACGGCGCCGGTCGGCATCGGCATGCGATCCCGCGTAGTACGCCGTCACGAGCAGCGGCTCGCGCTGCGGCGGCCACAGGATCGCGACGTCGTTGGTCTCGCCGTGGGCGCCACTCCCGGTCTTGTCGCCCCCCGTCCAGCCGGCCGGCACCCCGGCGCGCAGCTGGGCGCTGCCGGTAATGCAGCCACGCAACCAAACGAGCAGTTGTGTACGCGAGGCCGGTGACAGCACGCGGCCCAGCAGCAGCCGGTGCATGGTGTCGAGCATGGCGTTCGGTGTGGTGGTATCGCGGATATCTCCGGGGCTGCCCACGTTGAGATCGGGCTCGATGCGATCGAGCCGGGTCACCGGATCGCCCAGACGGCGCGCGAATGCCGTCAACCCGACCGGACCACCCAGGCTGGCCAGCAGCAGGTTGGCGGCGGTGTTGTCGCTCAGCGTGATCGCCGCCTGGCACAGCTCGTCCACGCGCATGCCGGGCGCACCGATGTGGCGACGGGTCACCGGCGCATAGGCCAGCAGCGCATCCTGTCCGAACACGATGCGCCGATCCAGATGCTCCGCACCGCGATCGACGCGTGCCAGCACCGCGGCCACCGCCAGCAGCTTGAACGTGCTGCACATCAGGAAACGCTGGTCGCCACGATGCGCGATACGACGCCCGCCGCCGGTATCGAGTATCGCCACGCCCAGCCGCCCACCGTGGCGACGCTCCAGCGCGGTCAGCCGCGCGATCTCGTCATCGGCCTCGACCGTCCGTGCAAGCGCAGGGCGGAGGGCCAGCATCGAGGCACCCATCAAGGCGGTTTTCAGCAGGTCGCGGCGATTCATCGGGTCACCTTGGCGGCAGCGGGGAATTGCGGCGCACGGCGCGCGCCAACCACCGCACCTTAGCGACAGCCACGGACCTTTCAACGCCGGAGATGTGGCAAAGATCGGGCAGCATCACCACGTGTGCATCCCGCGCACTCCTCCTCTCCCGCGCCCTAACCTGTCGCTGCGCTGCCGTCCAGTACCTGCGCCGCCATGCCGCAGCTGCCGATGCGGCAGGTTGTCGCGACAGCCTCATTGGAGCCGATTCGCAGCGGGGCCTTACGTCTGGCGGGAATACAATGGGAGCATGATCACGTCATCCCTATTGCGCCGGCTGGCATCACGAGCGGCCGCACTCCTGCTGGCGTGCGCTCTGTGCAGCCCGACGGCGTCGGCGAGGGAAGCGCAGACCGCCGTCGCTACCCATCCACCGATTCCCGACACCATCCAGCAGCGCGCCAGGGCCTGCACCAGCTGCCATGGCGTGCATGGTGAGGGTTCGACCGACAGCGAGGGCACGCCGCGCCTGGCCGGCAAACCGGCCGGCTACCTGCTCGAGCAGTTGCGCTACTTCCAGAAGGGCCAGCGCAAGCATGCGGCGATGGAATACGTGGTGCGCCAGCTCGACCAGGCCTACTTGCGCGAGCTCGCCGAATACTTCTCCAGCCAGCAGGTGCCTTACCGCCGGCAGCCGGTCCCGGCGGTCTCCGCACAGACGCTGCAGCGGGGACAGCAACTGGTCGAGCATGGCGATCCGGGTATCGGGGTGCCGGCGTGCACCAGCTGTCACGGCAGCCGGCTCACCGGCGTGCAGCCGATGATGCCGGGCCTGATGGGCCTGTCCTACGACTACATCACCACCGAACTGAAGTCGTGGCGCACGAATACCCGCGCAGCCAAGGAGCCCTATTGCATGGGCATCGTCGCCAATCGCATGCGCGAGACGGACGTCGCCGCGGTGGCCGCCTGGCTGGCCAGCCGCGAGCCGCCGGCCGACATGCACCCGATCCCCGCCAGCGCGCAGACCGAAACACTGCCGGGATGGTGCGTGATGGGCGAGAGTGGAGTGGACCCATGAAGATGCTGCGTCGAGTCATCCTGCTGCTGGTGCTGCTGGGCCTGGCGCTGCTGCTGTGGCGTTACTACGCTCGCGACGCCGGGCTGCAGCAACCATCGCTGGCGCTACGCCAGGCCGAGACCGCCACGTTGCACGATCCCGCACGCATCGCCCGCGGCGCGTACCTGGCCACGGTCGGCGATTGTGCGGCCTGTCACACGATGCAGGGCGGCCCGCGCTATGCCGGTGGGCGCGCGCTGACCACACCCTTCGGCAACGTGCCGGCACCGAACATCACACCGGACCCGGACAGCGGGCTCGGCAAGTGGAGCTTCGAGGATTTCTGGCAAGCCCTGCACGAAGGCAGGGGTCGCCATGGCGAACTGCTGTATCCGGTGTTCTCGTATACCTCGTTCACCCGGGTCACCCGCGACGATGCGCTGGCGATCTTCGCCTACCTGCAGTCGTTGCCCGCGACGCCACAGCCGGCCACACCGCTGGGCCTGGAGTTTCCCTACAACGTGCGCAGCAGCCTGATCGCGTGGCGCGCGCTGTACTTCAAGCCGGGCGTGTTTCAGCCCGATCCGGCCAGGTCGGCCACGTGGAATCGGGGCGCCTACCTGGTCGAAGGCCTGGGCCACTGCAACGAATGCCACGCCGCACGCAATGCACTCGGCGGCATCGAGAACGATGGACAGCTGAGCGGCGGCCGGATTCCCCAGCAAGGCTGGTACGCCCCGGACCTCAGCACCCGTCGGGGCGGTGGCCTGGAAGGCTGGAGCGAACAGGACATCGTCGACCTGCTCAAGCGTGGCCAGTCGGCCAAGGGAGCGGCGTTCGGACCGATGGCCAACGTGGTGAGCCAGAGCACCCGGCACCTGACCGACGCGGACCTGCACGCGATGGCGGTCTATCTGCAGTCGCTGCCGCCACCGGCCCCGGCTGCAGCCGCCCCGGTCGCGCCCTTGCCCGCGGCGAGTGCCCGCAATGGCCAGAGAATCTACGCGCAGCAATGCACCGACTGCCACGGCACGGATGGCAACGGCGTGGCCGGCATCTATCCGCCGCTCGACGGCAACACCTCGGTGAACGAGCCGACTGGCATCAACGCGATCCGCACCGTGCTGCTGGGCGGCTTCCCGCCGGTCACCGCAGGCAATCGACGACCCTATTCGATGCCGCCCTACGCCGGGCCGCTGAGCGATCAGGACGTCGCCGACGTCGTCAGCTACATCCGCCAGTCCTGGTCGAACAAGGCCCCGCTGGTAACCCCGGCCGACGTCAGCACGCTGCGGCACACGCCGAACGACTGATGCAGCGCGACGGCGCCAGCAGGCATGCGCCTGCCACCTCAGGACGCCAGCGACAGATAGCCCGAGGTCACCCCGAGGCCCGAGGCCGCCACCTGCGCCGGGGTGCCCTGCACCACCAGTCGACCGCCTTCGTCGCCGGCGCCCGGGCCCATGTCGATGACCCAGTCGCAGGCGCCGATCACGCGCAGGTCGTGCTCGACCAGGATCACCGTGTGGCCGGTGTCGACCAGGCCATGGAGCTGCGTCATCAGCCGGTCGACATCGGCCGGATGCAGGCCGTTGGTGGGTTCGTCCAGCACATACAGGGTGTGGCCTCGCTGCTGACGCTGCAGCTCGGTGGCCAGCTTGATCCGTTGCGCCTCGCCACCGGACAGCTCCGTGGCCGGCTGGCCCAGTCGCAGGTAGCCCAGCCCCACTTGACGCAGGGTGGACAGCGCGCGCGCCAATGCCGGCACCTCGTCGCCGAAGAAATCGGCGGCGGCATCCACGGTCAGGGCCAGCACCTGGGCGATGTTCTTTTCGCGCCAGCGGATCGCCAGCGTGTCGTCGTTGTAGCGCGCGCCGTGGCAGGTCGGGCACGGCGCATACACCGACGGCAGGAACAGCAGGCCGACCGACACGAAGCCCTCGCCCTCGCAGGTGGCGCAGCGGCCCTTGGCCACGTTGAATGAAAACCGGCCGATGTCGTATTTGCGCCGGCGCGCCTCGGGCGTGGCAGCGAACAGCTTGCGCACCTGGTCGAACAGACCGGTGTAGGTGGCCAGGTTGGAGCGCGGCGTGCGGCCGATCGGTTTCTGGTCCACCTGCACCAGCCGCGTGACGATCTCCATGCCTGCCACGATGCGCCCGCCGACCGGCACCGGCGCCTCCCCGCCCGGCAGCTCGTCGCCCTCGTCATCCACCGAGTGGCGCATGCCCAGGTGGGCGCTGACCAGTTCCACCAGTGCCTGGCTGACCAGGCTGGACTTGCCCGCGCCGGAAACACCGCTGACCGTGGTCATCGCGCCCAGCGGAAAGGCGGTGTCCAGACCCTGTACGTTGTTGCGCTCGATGCCTTCCAGTTGCAGCCAGCCGAGCGGTTCGCGCGGCGTGCGCGACGACGGCCCCATCGCCTCGAACAGGTAGCGCCGGGTATGCGAGGCCACGCAATCCTTCAGGCCGGCGAGCGGACCGCCGTAGAGCACCTGCCCGCCCTGCTCGCCCGCCTCGGGGCCGATGTCGACGATCCACTCGGCGGCGCGGATCACGTCCAGCGCGTGCTCCACCACGAACACCGAATTGCCGCCCGCCTTGAGTCGCGCCAGCGCGCGCAGCAGCGCCTCGGTATCGGCCGGATGCAGTCCCGCCGAGGGTTCGTCCAGCACATAGACCACCCCGAACAACTGCGCCCGCAACTGCGTCGCCAGGCGCAACCGCTGCAGCTCGCCGGGCGACAACGTGGGCGTGCTGCGATCCAGCGACAGGTAACCCAGTCCCAGGTCCGCCAGCGTATCGATCCGCGCGCACACGTCAGCCGCGACGCGACGCGCCACCAGCACTTTCTCCGGATGCGCCGCGTCGTCCACGCCCGAGCCTTCGGCTGTCGCTCGCAACTGCACGGCGAGCTGGCGCAGCGGCAAGCGCGAGGCGGAGGCGATGTCGATCCCGGCGAAGGTCACCTCCAGCGCCTCGCGTCGCAGCCGCTTGCCGCCGCAGGTCGGGCACGCGCCGGCCACCATGTAGCGCGCCACGCGCTGCTTGATGGCGGCACTCTCGCTGTGGGCAAAAGTGTGCATCACGTATTCGCGGGCGCTGACATAGGTACCCTTGTAGTTGCCGGGCGCGCCGCGCGCATACGCTGCCTGCGCCACCTCGGGAGCCACGTCGCGGTACACCGGCACCACGGGCTGCTCGGTGGTGAACAGGATCCAGTCGCGCTCCGCCTGCGGCAACTCGCGCCACGGGCGGTCCACGTCGTAGCCCAGGGTCACCAGGATGTCGCGGTAGTTCTTGCCCTGCCAGCCTTGCGGCCAGGCGGCGATGGCGCGCTCGCGGATGCTCAGCGCGGGATCGGGTACCAGCGAGGCTTCGGTCGCATCGAACACCTTGCCCAGGCCATGGCAGTCCGGGCAGGCACCCGCCGGGGTGTTCGGCGAGAACGCGTCGGACTCCAGCAGCGTCTGCCCCGCCGGGTAATCGCCGGCACGCGAATACAGCATGCGCAGTGCATTGGAGATCGTGCTCAGGCTGCCCACGCTGGAGCGCGCGCTGCCGCCGCCGCGACTCTGCTGCAGGGCCACTGCCGGCGGCAGGCCGTCGATCGCATCGACATCGGGGACACCGGCCTGCTCGATCAGCCGTCGCGCATACGGCGCTACCGACTCGAAGTAGCGCCGCTGCGCCTCGGCATACACGGTGCCGAACGCCAGCGACGACTTGCCCGAACCGGACACCCCGGTGAACACCACCAGCGCGTCGCGCGGGATGTCCAGATCGACATTCGCCAGGTTGTGCTCGCGCGCCCCGCGTATGCGCACGCAGCCATTGTCGCCCGGCGGGTCGGCGGGTGAAGGCGGGGCTTGGATGGACATCGGCAGCCTCCCGGCAATGGATCGTGGCCGCCATGACAGCGCGACCAAAGCCGTTGATTGTAGCGGGCCGCCCGACCCGCTACTGCAGCGACTTCTGCCGCAGGGAATCCTGCCGCTCGGATGCCGGCGCCAGCGACGAGTCCAGCCGTAGGGAACATGCCGAGCGAGGAGTATCGTTCGCTCACGCTTTCCTGAACCGCACGAACAGCAAGCCGCTGATCAGTTGGCCGATCGGCAGCGTGATCAACGGGATTCGGCACAGGATGTCGACCCTGCTCTCCACCGATCGACGGCTCGTGCGCCGGCCGATTGACCGCGGCCGGACAGCGGCAGAAACTGCCACACGGGAGCCCGGGAGCCGTCTTGCATCAACGCGGGGAGGCTGTCATGCAAACGAGATATCTGATCATCCGATTCACCGTCGCCACCACGATGCTGGTCGTTGCCGGTGGCCTGCAGGCGGCCGACAAGAAGGCGCCGACGGACGCGCAAATGATCGCAAGCGCGATGCGCGCCGCACCCGTACACGTGACCAGGGGTGCAACCATCGTCGCGATGGGTGCCGACGGCAAGATGCGTACGCTGCGCAAGGGCAGCAACGGTTTCACCTGCATGCCGGACAGCCCGGCCACGCCGGGTCCCGATCCCATGTGCATGGACGCCAACGCACTGGCATGGGCGAATGCATGGATCGCGCACCAGCCTCCGCCGACCGGCAAGCTCGGCGTGATGTACATGCTTCAAGGCGGCACGGATGCGAGCAATACCGATCCGTACGCGGCGAAACCGGAAGCAGGCAACCACTGGATCAAGACCGGGCCACATTTCATGATCGTGGGTGCGGACCAGAGTTTCTATGACATGTACCCGAAGGGCGCTGATCCGGATACATCCGCACCGTACGTGATGTGGGCCGACACGCCGTACCAGCACCTGATGGCGCCGATCAAGTGAGGCAGTTGCGTCGATCGCTGTCGACCGGCCTGCGCAGACACGCAGGCCGGTCGCAACCGTTGCGAACCGGCGACGCGAGCCTCCCCGCTGTTCGTGGAATCGACCTTCACTGCCATCGGCACGGCGACCGTGAAGTCCGTTTCCTCCTGCACCCGGGACGATGACTCGCCCTGCGGTTCGAGCGCGTTTTTCCGACTCATATCTGCGCTTGCCCGCCATCCACGAACAGTTCGACGCCGGTAATGAAGCTGGCGTCGTCCGAGGCGAGGAAGGACACTGCGCCGGCGATCTCGTCGGGCGTACCGGTGCGACCCAGTGGTGCGCCGAAGCCCGCCCGGCAGTTGATTCGGTCTTTCAGCGATCGTCGTGCCACGCCGCCGCGAAGCTGCGCTGCAGAAACTCCACAAACACGCGGATGAGCATCGATGACTGGCGATGCTGCGGGTAGACCGCGTGCACCGTCCCCGGAGGAGGCCGGAAGGCGTCGAGTACGGTCACCAGTTCGCCGCTGGCCAGCGCGGGCGCGACGATGAACGTGGGTGACTGGGTGATGCCCAATCCCTGGATTGCCGCATCGCGCAGCAGCTCGCCGTTGTTGGCGCGGTAGCGACCGCTGACCACCTTGCTCTTCTCGTCACCGCCGAAGGCCCATTCCACGTGGGGACCGTGCCCGTACAGCAGGCAGTCGTACCCGGCCAGCTCGGCGAGCGTGCGGGGCGGATCGCGTCCTTTCAGGTAGTCGGGGCTGCAACACAGCACCAACTGCACCGGCGCAATCCGGCGCGCCACCAGCGAGGAATCCGCCAGCTCGCCAATGCGCACGGCCAGATCGTATCCCTCGCCCAGCAGGTCGACCATGCGGTCGCTGAGTTCCAGTTCGACCGACACCTGCGGATATTCGGCCAGGAATTTCGGCAGCAGCGGACTGAGATGCATCGTGCCGAACGACATCGGGGCGGTGATGCGCAGGCGCCCGCGCGGCGAGCGATTGGCGCCGGTCATCGTCTGCTCCAGGTCGTCGACCTGCTGCAGGATGCTGCGCGCCTGCTCGTAGTACGCGCGCCCCAGGTCGGTCGCCCGCAGATGCCGGGTGGTGCGTACCAGCAGGCGCACGCCCAGTTGGGCCTCCAACGCGATCAGCCGTTTGCTGATGAACTGCTTGGACAGGCCCAGTCGCTCCGCCGCCGCCGTGAAGCTGCCGGTATCGAGCGTGGCCGCGAAAAGACGCATGTCTTCGAGTTGGCTCATTGTCAATCAGATGGCGACTATGTTACGCATCGTAGGCTGTTTATTGACCTTCTGGTAGACATTAGAGTGCCCGTCATGGTCAGCCACGGGTGCCGACCGATCACTTCCCTGGAGGCTTCTCATGAACCATTCCGCCGTTTCTTCCTCAGCTCTGGCAGGCCGCGTTCTGTTGGCCGGACTCTTTCTCATCAGCGGCTTCGGCAAGCTCGTCGCCCCCGCCGCCACCAAGGCATACATCGTGTCGGCCGGCCTGCCCGTGCCGGATCTGGCCTATCTGCTGGCCGTGGTGGTCGAGGTCGGTTTTGGCCTGGCCCTGGTGCTCGGTTATCGCACCCGCGCGGTGGCCACGATCATGGCGGTGTTTACCCTTGCCACCGCGTTCGCCTTCCACGCCCATTTCGGTGACCAGAACCAGATGATCCATTTCCTGAAGAACGTCGCGATCACCGGCGGCCTGCTGCAGGTCGTGGCTCTGGGTGCCGGTGCCTACAGCCTGGACGGCTTGCGTCGTCGCAAAGTGCAACCCGCGCTGGCATGAGTCCGCCGGACTGATCCGCAGTAATGGCCGGACGCCGAGGCGTCCGGCTTTTTTTTCGAGGCGCGGAAGTCCACGGCAGGAACACCACGCAGGCCCCCAACCGGCGAGCTTCCCTTGGGCCGCTGCAGGCTGGCCCCATGTTGGTCCGGACGCCAACTCGCCTATGCTCCGGAAAGCAACGCGCGGCGAACGATCACCGACCATCAGAAACCCGTCTTCAGGAGTTGACTCCATGACCGAATCCACCGAACGCGCCATCCTCGCCGGCGGCTGCTTCTGGGGCATGCAGGACCTGATTCGCCGCCAGCCTGGTGTGGTTTCCACGCGCGTGGGCTATTCCGGCGGCGACGTGCCCCATGCCACCTACCGCAACCATGGCACGCATGCCGAGGCCATCGAGATCACCTACGACCCGCAGGCGATCAGCTACCGTACCCTGCTGGAGTTCTTCTTCCAGATCCACGACCCGAGCACGCTCAATCGCCAGGGCAACGACCGTGGCCTCAGCTACCGTTCGGCGATCTTCTACACCAGTGAAGAGCAGAAGACGGTGGCCGAAGACACCATCGCCGACGTGGATGCCTCGGACCTGTGGCCCGGCAAGGTGGTGACCGAGCTGGCCCCGGCGGGCGACTTCTGGGAAGCGGAGCCGGAACACCAGGATTACCTCGAGCAATTTCCCACCGGCTACACCTGTCACTTCATCCGGCCGGAGTGGAAACTGCCGCGCCGCAAATAGAGCAGGCCCAGCCGGGGCTCACAATGACCGACAGCTGATCGGGCCGCTCGCGCCGGGCCGGCCCGATCAGCGATCCGAGCTCTCCCTCGCGGATCCTTCGATCGCCTTCTCGATGCGCCGGTCGGGAATCAGCCACAGCAGCGCGGCCAACGCGTACACCGCCTGCGCCGCCCATGGCCGCCAGAACGTCAACGCGATCCCGCCCAGATAGAGCGCGGGCGAGAGCCTGCCTTTCCAGTCCGTTCCGATCGCACGCCGGAGTACCGAGCCGGGCCCCTCTGCCGCCATCAGCGTTTGCTGGAGTATCCAGTAAGCCAGCGCCGCCATCAGCAGCACGGCACCGTAGACCGCGGTCGGCGCAGCAGCGAAATGATTCTCGCCCATCCATGCGGTGGTGAACGGAAACAGGGACAGCCAGAACAGCAGATGCAGGTTGGCCCACAGTGCGCCACCCGAGATTCGGTGGCTGGTGGCAAGCATGTGATGGTGGTTGTTCCAGTAGATGCCCACGTACACGAAGCTCAGCACGTAACTGAGCAGCACCGGCGCCAGCGGCAGCAACGATGCCAGCGAATGCCCGACCGGAACCTTCAGCTCCAGCACCATGATGGTGATGATGATCGCGATGACCCCATCGCTGAACGCTTCCAGCCTGCCCTTCCCCATCCGAGATCTCCGTGTCCACGACCGCCGACCGGCCGAGTGCCAGCTTGCCTGATGGTGCGCCCGGCCGCACGGCACAATCCGCGGGCGCGGGGACGGCAAGAGGCCGCCCGCGAGGCCCGGCTCGAGTCGGTACGCTCAGGCGTTGCGCACGTTGCGTTGCTCGTCCTGCGCCAGGATCCGATGCAGCGCGGCGACAACCTGGGCGCCCTCGCCCACGGCGGCGGCCACGCGCTTGGTCGAACCGGCGCGCACATCGCCGATCGCGAACACGCCCGGCACGCTGGTTTCCAGCGGCAGCGGTTCGCGCCCGGCCGCCGACCATTGCGGGCCACGACCGGCCAGGCCGGTGCAAATGAAGCCGTGCGCATCGACCTCGATGTCGCAGCCCTGCAGCCATTCCGCATTTGGTTCGGCACCGACGAACAGGAACAGGTGACGCAGCGGCCCGCTCCACTCCGAACCGCTGTCGCGATGGCGAAACGTGGCGCCGGCCAGTCCGCTGATCGCATCGCCGCGCAAGGCGGTCACCTCGGTGCGCGTATGCAGGGTGACATTGGGCAACGCCGCGATCCGCTCGATCAGATAGCGCGACATCGACGCTTCCAGCCCCGCGCCCCGCACCACCAGATGCAGGTGCTTCACCCGCGGCGCGAGAAACGCCACCGCCTGTCCTGCCGAATTGCCGGCGCCGATCAGGGCGATCTCCTCGCCTTCGCAGAGTTTCGCCTCCACCGGCGAGGCCCAGTAGGACACGCCGGCGCCCTCGAACATGGCGAGGTTCTCGATGTCGATCCGGCGGTAGCGCGCACCCGAGGCCACTACCACGCTGCGTGCGCGCATGCCCTGGCCGTTGTCCAGGTGCAACGTGAACAGCGCACCGGGCTCACGCTCGTCGCCAGCGCACTCCAGCGCCCGGACACTGACCGGGATGGCGATCTCCGCACCGAATTTCTGCGCCTGGACAAACGCGCGCGCGGCCAGTGCATGGCCGGAAATGCCGGTGGGAAAGCCCAGGTAATTCTCGATCCGCGCCGAGGCACCGGCCTGTCCGCCGAACGAGCGGGCATCGAGTACCAGTACCGACAACCCTTCCGACGCCGCATACACCGCGGTGGCCAAGCCCGCTGGGCCGGCACCGACCACGGCCACGTCGAACAGGCGTTGCGGATCCAGCTCCGGCGTGATGCCCACGCAGGCTGCCACTTCGATTTCCGACGGATGCCTGAGCAGGGCACCATTGGGGCACAGCACGATCGGCAGGTCATCGTCACGCAGACCGAAACGTTCGACCAGGGCGTGGCCTTCGCCGTCGCCCGCCACATCCAGCACCGAATACGGATAGCCGTTGCGCGACAGGAATTGCTCCAGCCGAACGAGTGCCGGGTCACCGGGCCGGCCGGCCAGGATCGAACCGGCGCCCTCGCTGATCAGCGCCGTGCGACGCAGAATGAAGGCGCGCATCACGATTTCGCCCACTTCGGCGGAGCCGATGATCAGCGCGCGCAGATGGGCACCATCGAACGGCAGCACCTCGCAGCCGTTGGCGCCTGCGCGTCCCTCGGCAAGCGCCGCGCGCCCCGCGAGCTGGCTGATTTCGCCGGTGATGCCGCCCACGGGAAGCAGTGCGATCAGCTCTTCCTTGCCACTCGCGTGGCCCCGGCGGATCAGCACCTCGCCGGCAATGACGACGAACACCGGAGCCTGCCATTCACCCACCGCATAAAGCAGCTCGTTCGGTCCGAAATGCTTCGGCGGCGACGACGCAAAACGCCGCATGACCTCGAGCTGAGCGACGTTGAACACCGGGAACAGCTGATCACGTCGTGTCTTTGCCAGGTCCGGACTCATGCTCTTGCTCGTGCGGGAGTTTTCATTGCAGTCTTGCGCCACGCCCATCGCCTGGCAAGCCGCGCCCCGCGCCACGCGCCATCGGGACCGCCGAAGGACGTCCCGGGTCCGCGCGCTGGCGGCCCGGCGCGCGGCTTCCGGCGCCCGACATTCAGTCCGCCGCGGCAGCCACCGGCGCATGGCTGTCCGCCACGCTCGACACGTTCACATGCGACGTGAGCATGGCGCCCATGACCAGCACGCAGACCAGCAGGCAGGCGGCGAAAAGGCTTTGCAGGATCAGGTTCTCGAATTTCATGATGCTCTCCTCGATTGGGGACATGAAGCTTTCGAGAATAGGGAGAGCAACCACCGTGCCAACCGGGCACGTGGGCGGAAAGGCGCATGGCCAAGCCATTTCCTGCATCTGCCGCAGGAATCGCCCGTTGTCCGCGGACGCTGGCGACGATGTCCGGACAGCACCTGCGGACAACGCGCCGGAACGAACGGGTAACCGCCCATCGACGCATCATGCAGGGAGTCCATCCATGGACGGACCCACGGCATCGCCGCGGCTGGCTCAACGCCCGCCGGAGTCCCCACGGCGACTGCTTTCGAACAGGAACCAGGTACGCCGTTCGGTTTCGTCGATCCAGACCTCGATCAGACTGGCGGTGGAGAGGTCGTGGCGCTCGTCGCAGACACCGTGCGCTTCGCGCAGGCGTGCCGCCAGGGTCTTGTTGTCCTCGCGCAGCTCGGCCAGCATGTCGGACGGCTCGACGTACTCCGCGTCGTTGTCGGACACGCGCTGCAGCCGGGCGATGTGGCCGATCGAACGCAGCGTGTCGCCGCCCACCTTGCGGATCCGCTCGGCGATGGGGTCGGTCATGGCAAACAGCTGGTCGGCCTGCTCGTCCAGCATCAGGTGATAGTCCCGGAAGTGCGGGCCGCTCATGTGCCAATGGAAATTCTTGGTCTTGAGATAGAGCGCGAACACGTCGGCGAGGATCGCGTTCATGACGCCGGAAATGTCGCGGGTCGCACGGGCGTCCAGGTCGGTCGGGGTTGCCAGCGGCGCATGCTGCTTGCCTTTGAGCACGGCGCCCTTGGCCGGGGTGGATTTCCTGCTGGTCTTCTTCATGGTGATGTCCTTGCGCCTGTATCGTGGGTTGTCGAATGGCCCGGGTCGGGCGGCGACGCCGGGAACCCGTGCGGGTTGCATCGGGACGGGGTCCCGCCAGGCAACCTCGAAGGCGTCCGGCCCGGCAGGTCAGCTGCGCGCTTCGCGTTTGCGCTCCTCCTGGAGGGTGAAAATCGCCTCGGGTGTGGACTCGAGCCTCGCCCTGGCAATCGGCTGGCCGCTTTCGTCGGAGAAACCGTAGGTACCGTCCTCGATCTTCTGCAGCGCCCGTTCGATGTGTCTGATCCGTCGCTCGTTCACGTCGTGAAGGGCCTGATCGACTTCGCGCCGCGCCATGTCCTGCGCATCGTCCTCGAACTCGGCAGCTTCTGAGGGATGCTCTTCCTCATGCGCACGATCGGCGGCAATGGTCCGCCGTTCACTGCCGAGCAGCTCATCGCGCAACGCCTGCAGTCGCCGGCGTTGCTGCTCGATGAACGGCGCGTCCAGCTCGGGATGCTGCGGCCTGGTGGTGTGTTGTGTCATCGATTCTCTCCTGCAATGGGACTGGATGCAGCGGATGTCGCCCAGTCAACCCGCAGTTGCACCGATCGAGTCGGTGTCCCCGCCGACTATCGCGCCCCGCTCACTGGCGAAGCGTGCCGCCACATCGCTCAGCCCTGAATCGCCGGCGGCGTGTAGTCGCAGGCGCCCACGCGTTCGCCGTCGATCTGCGAGTCCAGCGTGATCGAGTGCCCCCGTTCCAGACCGACCATATGGAACGCACCGTGCACATCTCCGTTGGGCGACATGTGGAACTTTCCGTCCCCGCTCATCGACATCGCCCCGGTGCATTGCATGTGGTAGCTCACGGTGCCACCGCTGTGCCGCACATCACTCACGGCGCAATCCTTGCGGCTTTGCATCAACTGCTCCGGATCGGGCAGTTTGGCCGGACTGCACACCTCGCTCGTATGCGTCGTCGTCGGCATGGCCGGTAGCCCGGCCATCTGCATGTGCACCGTGGTGCTCATCTTCATCATGTTGCCGGGCTCTGTTGCCCATGCCGAGGCGATGGCGAACAGCAGGCACAGGCCTGCCCAACGACGGGGGTGCGAATCTTCATGACGAGCTCCCATGGTTAATCCACTGTGGATCGGGATACCAGCCGCCTGCCCGGCACCGGTACCAGCCGGTAGCCGGCACTTTACGCCGACGTCGTGGGGAGGCAATACCGGCGCTGGCCGGCGCCCACGCGAAGGTCGCCTGTCCGGTCCTGCGCTGGTGCCGTCTGGCACGTACCGCGCGATCGACGCGTGGGATAGCCTGCGAGCTGTGGCTGTTGCTGAAAGGCGTGAACGTGACCGAGTGGAAGAAGCGCGCGGACGCGGGCGGTGCGATCGCATCGCCGCCGGAAATCTGACCGGACATGGCAAACCTGACTGCCTTGTTCGGGTGCTGCCGCTCAAATGATGTGGAAGATCCAGTGCAGCGTTACCAGCACAAGCACTTCGGCAAACACAAACACCAGAAAGCCGACACAGAACTTGCCCGCCGGCCTTTCGATCCAGAGCTTGTAGGAACCTTTGGCAGGACCGGCAGCGAGATCCGCGCCGCCGGTTGAGAGCCCCTTCATCTCGCGCTCTTCAGCGTTTGCCACATCCATACTCGTCCCCCTGCCTGATGGTGATCGCTCCCTAACCATAAAGCCCGGAGATACCCCAAGGCAATTTCAGGCGGAGGCGGACGTGGTTTACGCCATGCCAGATAGTCGTTGTCGTGCATATCGGCCCGCGGGTCATGCCGGCCAATCAAGCTGACACCGTCCCTGCCCGTCCTGAAGCCGGTGCCGCATGCCCCGATCTCCCGCGGCTCCCCGAGGGGCTACCATGCAGGGACTGCACCTGCACAGCACCACGACCGGGCGCCAAGAACCCGGGATACCATGATCACCAAGCTGCCTCCCCCCACTGAATTGCTCGACCTGATCCCTGACGCGATCTGCGTCGTCGATGCCGAGGGCTGTTTCCTGTTCGTCAATGCGAGCTTCGAGCGCATCTTCGGTTACACCCCCGAGGAAGTGCTTGGCCGGCAGATATTCGAACTGATCCATGCCGACGACCGCGCCGCGACCATGCAGCAGGCCGAACAGGTGATGACCGGCGCGTCGCAGCGCCACTTCCGCAATCGCTACGTCCACAAGGACGGTCACAGCCTGGACATCCAGTGGTCGGCCCACTGGCTGCCCGACCACGGCGTGCGCATCGGGGTGGGCCGCGAGGTGACCGAGCTGCGCCGCGTCGAGCGCGAACTCGAGCACCGCGCGAGCCACGATCCGTTGACCGGATTGCCCAACCGCCACCGGCTGCAGGCCGCGCTGCAATCCGCCATCGCGCATGCGGCGCGAACCGGCGACGGCCTGGCTGTGCTCTACCTGGATCTTGACGACTTCAAGGGTGCCAACGATCGCGGCGGGCACGACGCCGGCGACCAGGTGTTGCGCGAGGTCGCAAAGCGACTGCAGCAAAGCCTTCGACAGGGCGACCTCGTCGCTCGCGTGGGCGGCGACGAGTTTGTGGTGGTGCTGCCCGGCTGCCGCGATGCAGCCGCCGCCCGCGCCGTCGCCGACGGCCTGCGCGCCCATCTGAGCCCACCCTACATGCTTCCCGACGGTTTGTTCCGGCTGGATGCCAGCGTCGGGATCGCCTGCTTTCCGGAGGACGGAAGCGACCCGACCGCCCTGCTCGCGCACGCCGACCGCGCGATGTATGCAACCAAGCGCCAGCGGTAACGGTGGCATCCTGACACCGAGCTGACGCGCGACTTCGCCAGGAATGCCGGGGATGCCCTCATGGCGGCTGACGGCTCCGACGCGAAGCTGGTGGCTGACAAAGTGGTTCTGACGTCGTTCCGGCCGGCGGCAATGGAATCCACCCGCTCCTTGATCGGTTTGCCTGTCGAGGGAAAACGAAACCTGCGCCGCCGGCGGCGGGTCGCCGACCCATCGGCGATCCCGCATCAATGGGCTCGGCCCCCGAGGCTTGCGAGCAGGCGCGTCGTTGCATCGCGCTCGGTGTTCGGTCCCGCTTCGACGTCGGCGAGCGATGCCTCGGCCCGGGCACGAAGTCGAGCCGCAGCCGCGTGGTCGCCGAGCGAAGCATCGACATGGGCAAGGTCGACCTCGGCATGAGCCACGAGCACGGCAGCAGCTTGGCGCGATCGACACGGCCGCCGCGAGGGCGCTTTCGAGTTGCTGCCTTGCTTCGGCGCTGCGACCGAGAGTCTGCAGGATTTCGCCGAACAGAAGGCGCGCCCTGATCGCCTTTTCCGAGCCCTGATCCGCCAGTTCGACGTACATCGCGACAGCCGCGCCGGCCCGCGCGGCTGCGCGCTCGCGAGCGCCGGTCGCTGCCATGAGCTCGGCTTCCACGGTAAGCGCGAAGGCAACATCCGGATGCGCATCACGATGCCGCCGCCGCGCCTCCTCAAGCGCGTTGTCGACGATCCCCCCGGCTTCGTCGAAACGCCCGCGCGCGATCAGGACCTCGGCGAGATTCGAGCGGTCGTGGCTTCGACCGTTATCGCCATAGTCCGTGCCGAGCAGGCGCTGCTTGCGCTCGATCGCCTCGCGAAAGCCCGCCTCGGCTTCGGCGTAGGCACCCTGCCTGGAGTGGATCCTGGCCAGATTGCCGAGACTCACCGCCTCGCTGAGTGCCGCCGCCGGCGCAAGCGCCTGATCGACCGCAATCGCTTTCTCGTAGAACGCGCTGGCCTCGCCGAACTTGCCTTCGAGTGCCAACACGTTGGCGAGGTCGTTGAGATGCCAGGCCACGTGCGCATTCGGCTGGGTGTATGCGCCAGTGTCGATGTCGAGTGCGTCGCGCATGAGCTGCTCGCCCTCGCCATAGCGGCCGAGCGGAATCAGGGCCGACGTGAGGATCGTCAACGCGTCGGCGACATCCGGGTGTCGACTGCCAAGCTGGCGGCGCTTGCGCGCCAACGCTTCGCGCAAAAGCGGCTCGGCGCGGCCGGGATGGCCGGCATCCATCAGGATCCAGCCGAGGTTCGTCACCGCCTCGGTCAGCGCAACGCTGTCGCCCGGCAGCACGCGCCGCGCAAGCACGACCGACTCACTGCCGATGTCGATCGCCCTCGCCGAATCGCCACTCCGTTCGTCGAGACCGGCGAGCCATGCCAACGCCTCCACCTCTTCCGGCGAGTCGTGGTTCGGGCCTGACTCGAACGCCTCGACCGCGTGCTCCAGTCGCGACCGCGCATCGTGAACGTGGCCGAGTTCGTCGGCTTCCATCGCGAGCAGGTATTCCGCGTGCAGCGTGCGCCGGTCCGTCACGCCGAACTGCACCTTCGCCAGCGCCGCGGCTTCTTCGAGCGGCTGCCGTGCGCGCTCCGGATGACCACTGCGACGTTCGAGATCGCCGACCAGCGAGAGAATCTCGACGCGAAGCGCCGGCTGCATCGCGAAATCGCGGTCGGCGCGTGCGCGGCCATGCACAAGCAGTTCCTCGGCGGCCTCGTTCGCCTCCGCTCCATGCGATGCACTGTCAAACAGGCCTTCAAGGAACGACCTGAGCGCATCCGCGCGCTGTGCCTCGCCTTCGGCAGCGATCGCCTGCGCGTGCGCCTCCCGGGCGGAACTACGCGCAAGATGCGACTCGTACAGGCTGACCGCGGTCGCGCCGGCGAGGACCGCCGCGATCACGGCGCTGGCCGAGACCGCCAGCGCGTGCCGTTTGGCAAACATGAAAGCGCGATACGCGAAGGTATCCGCCCGTGCCCGCAGCGGCTTGCCATCGAGATAGCGCTGAATGTCGTCGCGCAACACCGCAACGCTCGCATAACGGCGAACCGGCTCCGGTCGTGTCGCCTCCTGCACGATCGCGTGGAGATCGACACCGAGTTTTCGCCGCAACGCCTCGTCGCCGGATCCGCGAATGTTCGCATCGGCGCCCTCATCGATACAGCGCGGCCGCAGACCGCAGAGCAACTCGGACAGCAGCACGCCGAGGGCGTACACGTCGACGGCGGTCGTCGCGGCGTGGCCGGCGAGCTGTTCGGGGGAAGCGTACGAGCGGGTCAGGCGCCGCGTCGAGGTGCGCGTCTGCTCGCCCTCGCCGGTCAGCAGCTTGGCGATGCCGAAATCGACGAGCTTGACGCAACCATCGGCGCCGACGAGCACGTTGCTTGGCTTCAGGTCGCAATGCACGATCAGGCTGCGGTGCGCATGCTCGACTGCCGCAGCCACGTCGATGAACAGCGCAAGGCGTTCGCGCGCGTCGAGGCTGCGCCTTTCGCAATGCACCGTGAGGTCGTCACCGGCGACGAATTCGAGAGCCAGGAACGGTGTACCCGTCGGCGAGAACCCCGCGTCGAGCAGCTGCGCAATGTGCGGATGCTGCAGTCGCGCGAGGATGCGCTGCTCCCGCAGGAAACGTCGACGTTCATCGGCATCGTGAACGTCGATGCGCAACAGCTTCAGGGCGACCGTCTGCGGGCCACCGGGCAACTCGCGCTCGGCCTCGAACACGCTGGCCATGCCACCCGCGCCGACGAAACGAAGCACGCGATAGCCCGAGATGACCGGAAGCGCATCGGGCAGGTTGTCGGCGAGCGCCGGCAGCCATTGCGCCATGCCGCGCTCGAGCGCTTCGATACCGGGTGCGTTGTCCAGCGCCCGCGCAATGAGCCCGCGTAGCGTAGCGTCATCGCAGTGCCTGCGCAGCCAATCGGCCCGCCCGGCGGCAGGCACCTCGAACAGCCGATCGATCAGCGGTTCGATCTCGTGCCATCGTTGGGTGAAGTCGGAGATCATCGGCAAGGTGCCATTCCGTTCTGAATGTCTCTATAGCGCAATCAGGCCGCAACTACCGACATCACTTCAGGCACCCGGCATCAGGCAGGCAGACAGGAACGTGCGCGCCTTCAGCCAGTCGCGCTCGACCGTGCGCGCATTGACACCGATGACCTCGGCGATGTCCGGGCTCGAAAGGTCGGCGAACAAGCGCAGCTCGGCGACGCGCGCGAGGCGCTGATCCAGGGCTGCGAGCCGACTCAAGGCCTCGTCGATCGCCAGTACGTCGATGATTTCCGACCCCGCCCCTACCGCCATCATCTCGGGGGCCTGACGTTTCCGTGCGTTTTTCCGTCGCGCGCGGTCGATCAGGATATGGCGCATCACCCGGCTCATGTACGCAAACAGGTGGGCGCGATCGGCAAACCTCACCTCGCTCTGATGGGCCAGCTTCAGATAGGCCTCGTGGACCAGCGCCGTCGTCTCGAGCGTGTGCGCCGATTCATGCGCCCGCTGGCGGCGCGCGAGGTGACGCAGTGTTGCGTAGATCTTCGGGATCAACGCGTCGATTGCCGCGGGGTCACCGCGCGCGGCGCGCTCGAGGGCTTCCGTGATCTCGGACTCGGCATTCATGTTCGACAGGGGCTTGGCGACCGTAGCCGACGGCTTTGCCGAGGCGATCGCATCGGCTGTGTCGGTGCAGGCGGCCCTTTTGCGCTGTAAAGGGGGATGGCGCTGCTCGGGACGGCCACAAGCCTTCGGCATGCCATCGCCCGTCTCATCCAAACCAAGGATTGAAGTCATGTCAAATCATCGCTCTTCGTATGGCCGGCTCACCATGGCAACCGGTCTCCTCGCCCTCGCCTTCGCCGGTTCCGTCAGTGCCGCCGCGGCGGACGCCGGTGCCGGCGCAGCACCTTCGACGCTCGCCGTGGTGCCGTTCGAGACCGCCTGCCGCAGCACCGACGCACACACGCTGGATGCTTCCCCCGGGAAACCCTGCCGCAAGGGTACTCCGATCGGGGATTCCGCCGGCGGCTCGTCGACCTACACTTATCAGACACTCGACTATCCCGGCGCGTCGCTGACGATCTTCTGGGGTATCAACGATTTTGGCGAACTGGCCGGTCAATACAGCATCGGTGGCGGTACATCGCATGCCATGGTCTATCGTCACGGTCGCTTCGAGCCACTCGATGCGGACGGCGTGCTGGGCGACTATTTCAGCGCCGCCGGCGGCCCCAATGATTTCGGCACCACGTTCGGCGGTTACGCCGATGCGTCGGGAAATCAGCATGGCTTCCTGATCCATCGGGGCCATCTCGAGACAATCGACTTTCCCGGCCACCTCAACTCGAACGTGGACGGCGTCAACCTGCTCGGCACGATCGCCGGCGTGTACTGGGACGCCGATGGTGTCTACCACGGGGTATTGCGCCGCGGCTACGGATACGACACGCCGATCGATGTTGCCGGCGCGCGCGATACTTATCCACTCGGCATCAACGGCAAGGGCGAGGTCGTCGGCTACTGGGACACCAGTCCGCTCCAGGTGCACGGCTTCTATCGCAGCGCGAACGGGCAGTTCTCGACGATGGACGTGCCGAACGCGGCCGCCACGGTCACATTCGCGATCAATGATTTCGGTCAGGTCAGCGGCTATTACGCGGACGCGTCAGGAGCCTTCCACGGCTTCGTCGAAACGCGGGGGCAATTCCACGATATCGACGTGCCGGGAGCGGCAGCGACCTTTGCAACGGCGATCAACAACTTCGGGGTGGTCGCTGGCGAATACTTCGACACGGCCGGCAAACGGCACGGTTTCGTCGCCACCCCCGCGATGACGGCACGACCGCAGCGATAGAAGTGAGGGCTCCGCATGGATGCGGAGCCTTTGCCGCCCTTCGACCGTCCGATTCGCCCCGCATTCCTGGGCGAGGCCCGGCATCCACGGCGAGCGGCAGGACGCCGCCGGTGATCTACGCGGCATCCCGGGTCGAACTGCAACTGGGCGCAAGCCATTGCAAAACCACCGCAGCGTGAGGATGATGCAAGGATCGTCAGGGGCGATGACAATCACGGTTGGCCATCACGGATTCGAGCCACCATGGCGATGGCGATGCGAAGGCACTGAGCTGCTTTCCATCGTGTCTTGAGGAGTTAAGCGCAGTCATGCCCAGATTGATCGCGGGCTGTCTTGCATGAACGCGGCCGGACGCTACCGCGCGTTCATCAGCTATAGCCACGGAGATGCACCAGTGGCAGGCTGGCTCCATCGCAGCCTGGAAGGCTACCGCGTCCCGAAATTCCTGCGCGGCAGCATGGGCGAATTCGGCACGGTGCCGGATCGGCTGCAACCCATCTTTCGCGATCGCGAAGAACTCGCCAGTGCCGGAGCGCTGGGGGAGCGGCTGCAACAGGCGCTGGCCGGGTCGGAGGCGCTGCTGGTCATCTGCTCGCCGGATGCGGCGCGTTCGCACTGGGTCAATGAAGAAATCCTGGCGTTCAAGCGGCTTGGCCGCAGTGATCGCATCTACTGCCTGATCGTTGCCGGCGAACCGCATGCCGGCGACGCGCGCGAATGTTTTCCTCCGGCGTTGCGGTTTGAAATCGAATCTGACGGTCGACTCGGTCAACGCGCCACCGAGCCGATTGCCGCCGACGTCCGACCGGGCCAGGATGGCAAAGGCCTGGCTCGGCTCAAGCTGCTCGCCGGCTTGCTCGGCATCGATCTCGACAAGCTGCGAAAACGCGAGGCACAAAGGCGGCATCGACGCATGCTGGGGATCGTGGCGGCTTCGATGACCGGCATGACCATTGCGCTGGCGCTGGCGGGCATGGCGTGGATCGCGCGCAATGATGCGCAGCGCCGCCAGGTGCAGGCCGAGAGTCTGCTCGGATACATGCTCGGCGACTTGCGCCAGAAGCTTGATGACAGCAGCCAGGTCGCGTCGATGGACAGCGTCAGTGACAAGCTCCTGGGCTATTTCGCCAGCCTTGATCCACGCGACCTCAATGATGAGGTCCTGACACAGCAGGCGCAGGCGCTGACCCAGATCGGCCAGGTTCGATTGCGCCAGGCGCGCTACCCGGAGGCGCTGGCCAGCTTCAAGAATGCCTACCGACGCAGCAAGGCATTGGCCGACCGGCATCCGGGAAACGGGAATCATCTGTTCGACCGGGGCCAGGCGGAATACTGGGTGGGATACGTCTATTGGCAAAGTCGCGATCTCGAGGCTGCGCAGACGTGGTTGACCCGTTACCGCGATACCTGTCGGGCGGTGTATGCGATGGATCCCAAGCGGATCGAATGGCAGCACGAGCTGGCCTATGGGGACAGCAATCTCGCCGTGCTGGAACTCGACCGGGGACAGCTGCAACAAGCGAGCAAGGGTTTCCTGCGCTCGCTCGGCATGCTCGAGGCGATTCTTGCCAGGACACCCGACGACCTTCAGCTGCTGATGGAAGTCGCCGATCAGATCTCATGGCAGGGCAACGTCGAGGAGCAGTCCGGACACCTCCAGCAGGGCCTGGCCTTGGCCTCCACGAAATCATGGATACTGCAGGATCTGGTGGCCTCGCAACCCGCCGATCCGAATTGGCAGGCGCAATTGTCGATTGCCGAAACGATGCAATCCGAGCGGTTGCGGATACTGGGCGATTACGCACAGGCTGAAATCGTGGCCTCTGGCGCGATCGACCGCATGCGGCTTCTCACGACCCGCGATCCGGCCAACAAAGACTGGGCCGAGACGCATTTGTATGCGCTCGCGCTGCGGGCCGCGGCGCGCATGGCGGGGGGCAAGCTGGCGTTGGCTCGTGACGACCTGGCGCTGGCACAGCCGCTGATGGAAGTCCTGGCCGATGTCAAAGACGCAAATCGGCTCGTCGGCAGGGACATTATCGACGTATTCACATTGCGCATCATGCAGGCCTTGCAAGGCGGAGATCACGCATCTGCCCTTGCGGCCGCCAATGCATTGCAGAAGTTGTACCAGGGTCAACAACAGCTCGATTCACCCGAGGCAGTGGGTCGTCATGCTCTAGGCGAAGTGATGATTGGCATGGCTGCGGCCGATGCCGGTCGGCCAGCCGATGCAGGCCCCCGTTTCATCGCCGCGCGCCGGCTGTTGGCGCCACTGGTGCGTGACTCCCGCTACTGGCGCGTACTCGACCCCTGGGCACGTCTTTCGCTGCTCGCCGGGAAACAGGCCGAAGGCGCGCGGGTCAAGGCGCAACTGGCCAGTTTCGGCTATGTGCCGTTGATGCCGTGGCCTGGGGAAGGACCTGAGCGCGGGTTGAAGAGCGAAAAATGATTTGAGTGAATGATCCACCCTATCGACGTTCCACCACCAAACCACCACGACAACATAGGGAGACGCGCCATGAAAAAGATCATGCTGACGGCAGCTGTCCTGATCGGTTACTCCATGTTAAGTGCGTGCGCGCATTCCAATCCGATCATCAACCTGGGCGTGCAGGCTGCGCCCTCGAATGGCTCGGATGGGTACACCGACGTCCATGCTTGCGGTACGACCTACAGTTATCTGTATACCGGGGGGACGGGAAAGGGTGGCGACGTGATATTCACCAAGCGCGGGAAAGTCACCGTCGTACTCAAGCTGAATAACGCCTCGCCCAGCGATCGACGCTACACGTTTGGCGACGTCACGTTCGAGGGAGATAAAAATGAGCAGCTTTCCTGGTCAGGAAGCGCGCCGACCAACGGGGTGATTCACGACAAGAATGATGCCGTGCAGACGGCCAGCTACAAAGTGATCGTGGACGACGCAACAATAGCCGGCTGCGCAATCCCCTGCGATCCGAAGATCATCAATCGGTAGCGATGCAGTGGAGTCCGGCCCGCTGGGGAGCGTGTTCCCGGCGGGTTCGACGAAATTCAGACTTGAGGTGTGGGTCGGGCCGTCACGCCGGGCCTGCACGGGGACCGGCGTTTCCAGATGTTTGGTGCACCGATTTCTCCTCTTGCCAGATCAGCGCCCGACGTGATGGCCTATTCCTGTTGCAGGGCTTGTGACGCAGCAAGCTCAACAGCACCTCGCGCACGAGCAGCAGCGCGATGGCGATCTCGAGCAATTCGGCACGTCGACTGGAGGTCTCTTCATACAGCGCCGCACAGGTGTCCTGGATGATGGCCAGCTTGCGCTCGACCGATGCGCTCAACGAGGGCACGTGAAACAGCCCCGGGGCCGCGCTGCAGATCCGCGCCAGATCAACCTCCTCGGTCACCTGCAGGGCATGGTCGACTTTTTCGTTCAACTCGGTGGCCTCGGCCACCCGGGCACTCTTTCCGGCCGCACACGACGGCAACCGGGAAGAAAAGGTAATCTGACGTCTGTTTCGACAGGGCACCCCGATGAGCAAAGGCACCCACGACTACGCGAGCGATCCGCGCAACGAAACCATCCTGATCAGCGTCAATGGCGAGCTGTTCCCCCGCGACGAAGCACGCGTGTCGGTGTTCGACAGCGGCTTCGTGCTGGGCGACGGCGTATGGGAAGGCCTGCGCCTGCACGATGGCGGCCTGCCCTTCCTCGACCAGCATCTGGACCGCCTGTACGAGGGCGCGCGGGCGATCGACCTCGACATCGGCCTCGGTCGCGAGCAGCTGACGCAGCGCATCGTCGACACGCTGCGCGCCAACGGCATGCAGTCGGACGTGCACATCCGGCTGATGGTGACCCGCGGCATCAAGGCCACGCCGCACCAGGATCCGCGCTTCGTGATCGGCGACGCGACCATCGTCATCATCCCCGAATACAAGCAGCCGCTGCCGGCTACGGTCGAGCAAGGCATCCGCCTGTTCACCGTGCACGTGCGACGCGGCGCGCCCGACGTGCAGGATCCCAAGCTCAACAGCCACTCCAAGCTCAACTGCATCCTCGCCTGCATCCAGGCGCAGAAGGCGGGCTATGACGAGGCGCTGATGCTCGATCCGCACGGTTTCGTGGCGACCTGCAATTCAACCCACTTCTTCATCGTGCGACGCGGCGAGGTGTGGACCTCGAGCGGCGACTACTGCCTGGGCGGCATTACCCGCGCCAACGTGATCCGGCTGTGCCGCACGCATGGCATCCCGGTATTCGAGAAGAACTTCAGCCTCACCGACGTCTATGGTGCGGAGGAAGCCTTCGTCACCGGCACCTTCGCCGGTGTGGTACCGGTCAACGAGATCGATGGTCGCATCATGGGCGACGGCAAACGCGGCGCCATGGTTCAGCGGCTGCAACAGCACTACATGGACCTGGTGAAGGCGGAGTGCCGATCGGATCCCCGCCTGTGAACCCGTCGCGCGAAGGCCTGCGCCTCGCGATGTGGTCGGGGCCACGCAACATCTCCACCGCGATGATGCGCGCGTGGGAAAACCGCGAGGACACCGTCGTCATCGACGAGCCGTTCTACGCGCACTATCTGCTCGCCACCGGTGCGCCGCATCCCGGGCGCGATGAGGTGATCGCCGCTCAGGGCACGGACGCGGCGAATGTTGCCGCGATGCTGACCGGCCCGATCCCGGCCGGCCGGCCGATCTGGTACCAGAAGCACATGACCCAGCACATGCTGGCGGACATGCCGCTGGACTGGCTGGACGACGTCGCGAGCTGCTTCCTGATCCGCGAGCCCGAGGCGGTGGTCGCCTCGTTCACGATCCAGCGCCCCGACGCCGCGGCGTGGGAGCTCGGCTTCGAGCAGCAGGCACGCCTGTTCGATCACGTATGCGACCGGCTCGGCACGGCGCCGCCGGTAATCGACGCCCGCGATGTACTGAAAGATCCCGCGGGCATCTTGAACGCGCTGTGCGCGCGCCTGCAGATTCCCTTCAGCCTACGCATGCTGCAGTGGCCTCGGGGCCCGCGCGCCAGCGACGGCGTGTGGGCGCCGCACTGGTATGCCGCGGTCGAGCGCTCCACCGGCTTCGCGCCGTGGCGCGAGCGCGAGGTCCGGCTGACCGCGTTCCAGCGCGGGCTGGTCGACCAGTGCCAGCCGCATTACGCCCGGCTCTCGCCGTACCGGTTGCCGGCCGAGGGTGCGCCAGCGATACGTTGACTGCGTACCTCGCTCGCGAGACGCCGACCTCGACTCTCCCGTCTTGCCGACTGCGGTGCACCGATCAATCGCCGGCCTTGACCGCTCGCTCGACGTGGCTTGTCGGCCGCAACCCCGCCGCGACCCGCCGGAAATGCGTTCGTTCGACCTCGAAATAACGGTGGCCGGCAAGGCTTGACGCGTCACGTGCGCTGGCGTCGCTCCAGTCGTCGAATTCCGTCAGCGCATCCGCGTAGGCCGGGTCGATCTGTTTCAGCACCTTGCTCACGTTGTCGTCGATCAGCAGCACGTCGCGATCGCGCGGTGCATAGCCGACCATCTTCGCCGAGCGGTTCACGCACTGCCCCATCACCGTCGGGGTCTGGAATTGCTGCGGCCCCATGTTGGTGGACACCACCGGCCCCAGCGCGATGGTGATGCGCAACCTGATCGCGGCGGCGACATCGGTGGCGACGCCTGGCCACCGCGCCAACTTGAAATCGCGGAAATCGTCCAGCAGATCCGCCGCGACGCACATCGCACGCATCACCGGATTGCTCATCGGCAGGCTGGACTCGAACTCGTCGTAGTGAAACCGCACCAGCGCACCGTCGCCATTGAATTTCTCGACCACCCCGGCAGACAGGCTCGCGCGCCGGTACAGATTGCGGCTGAAGCGGTTGATCAACCGCGCCACGTCGACCAGCGGCAGCTCGCGGAACAGCACCGACGACTGCGTCAGGTCGACATACATGATCACCGCGTTCTCGAGATTGAGCTCGTCGCGCAGCCCCAGGGAGCGCAGTGCCTCGGGGCTGGACTGGAAGTAGTGCGTCTTGCCCGCCAGGCCGCTGTCGTTGGCCTCCTGCAGCGCCTCCAGCAACAGCTTGCGGTCGTCGCTGCCGAAGCCGTGCTCGTCGATCTCGTAGGCCTCGCCGGGCCGGGTCTTGTTGAACAGCTGCACGATGCCGACCTGCCGGCCCTGCCAGCGCACCGGCGAGACCAGCGTGTGGATCGGCACGAAGCCGGACTGCTTGTCGTAGGACGGAAGGTGCCGCGCATTCGCCTGCAGGTCGTTGCTGACGATCAGGGCGCCCTTGTCCCAGCATTCGCCGACCACCGTCCACGCCTCGACCAGCTTCATCCGAAGGATCGCCGCGGTCGCAGCCGGGTCGATGTTGCAGGCCGCCACGAACGCGAAGCTGCGTGGCGATACGCCCCGCTCGTCGCCCGCGTTGAACACAGGGACATACAGCGACGCGGCCTGCGCATGCAGGGTCTGCGCCAGCCGCTCGAGCATCTCGGTCAGCTGGCTGCGCAGCCTAGTCAGATCGCGATGCGCCGGCACCGCATCCTGTTCGGCGCTCTGCGCACGCGCCTCGGCCTTGCCCAGGTCGGCCCGCAGACGAGCCAGTTCAGCGTCCCTGATCGCCAACTCGGTGTCTTTTCCGGCCACCACCTTGTCGTGGTACAGCTTGGCCAGCGTGGCGATGCCCAGGGCACCGACGAACGCACCGGCCATCTTGGCGTATTCGATCCACTCAATCACGGCACACCCTCCGATCTCTCCGGAATGGTCTCCCCGAACGAAAGGTGGCCACCCGGCGCAACCCACGGATCCTGTGTATCGCGGACGCCCCCGCGGCTGGCGCAGCACTGCCGCGCCGCAACATGAAACAGGCGGTCCAATATATCCCAACGCAAGGCCTAAGGAGACGAACGGAGCCAATGCGACCGGACTCCCACCGACCCCGGCTCCCGGCACCAGTGAATCCGGGGCCGGAGTAGACTTTCCGACGCCCGGGACTTCAGGGAAAGTGCATTCCGCCCCCTGATGCCCGATTCGGAGGAGGCAGCCACGATGGCTCCCGAATTCCAAGGCCGACTGCTACCGAAAGCAGGGCACGGCGGCACCACCCGCAGCCTGGGAGAATCGACATGACAATGGTGCCAGGGACAATTTCAACGTCCCGGAACAATCGTGCCGGCCGTTGCGGAAACCTGCGGGCTTGCGCGTGAGTGGATGCATGGACGGAACACCGTCCCCGCCTTGCTCGGGGTCAACAGCAGATGCACGTGCAAGATCCAGACGCGGAAGGCAGAACCCGTGCCCCGCCGGATCACTCGCGATCATTTGCATGACGGTCGGTGCAAGCCGCGCGGCACCCGCATTGCGGGTACCGCTTCCCATTGGCATGGCATGCTGCAGCCTCACGCCATCAACAGCCATGAGGAGTCGACATTCATGATGTTTTTCAGGGAAGACCATCGCCGCAATCGAAAGCTCAAGCGCTTGCCCTGGCTGCTTGCACTGCTCGTGATCACCGCAACAGGTGCGGCCGCCGATACGATGCCGGCAGCCGCGCAGACCGTTCTGTTCATCGGCAACAGCTTCACTTACGGCGCGCATTCGCCGGTGTGGCATTATCGCGCCGACCTGGTGCACGACCTCAATGGCGATGGCGTCGGTGGTGTGCCGGCCCTGTTCAAGCTGTTCACCCGGGAAGCCGGCCTGAACTACGACGTCAGCCTGGAAACGGCCGGCGGCAGGACGCTCGAGTTTCACTACACGCAAAAGCGTCGGCAGCTCGACCGCGCGTGGGACCACGTGGTGATGCAGGAATACAGCACGCTGAGCCCCGACAGGCCGGGCGATCCGACCACGTTCAAGCAGTACGCCGGCAAGCTTGCCGCGATGTTCCGGCAGGAGAATCCCTCGGTGGACATCCGGCTGATGGCGACATGGTCGCGTCCCGACCAGATCTACATGGCCGGCGGCCACTGGTACGGAAAGCCGATCGAAGCCATGGGCGATGACCTGTACGAGGCATACGCCCGGGTCGCCGCCGGCAATCCCTCGATCCACGGCGTGATCGCGGTGGGTAGTGCCTTCAATCGCGCCATCCGCACCGGCGTGGCCGACGCCAACCCGTATGACGGCATCCGCTTCAACCAGCTCGATCTGTGGGCCTACGACCATTACCACGCCAGCACCTACGGTTATTACCTCGAGGCGTTGATGGATTTCGGAAGCATCACCGGCAAGGATCCGCGCAGCCTTGGCAAACACGAAACGGCTGCCGACGAACTCGGTCTGTCGCCGGAGCAGGCCGAGGCGTTGCAGGATGTCGCCTACCGGCAGTTGCGTCAGATGCCCTGACCCTGCAGCACACGAAAACGCAGGCGTCAGCGTCGACTCCCCGTCCGCACAGGCATTCGATGTCCTGATCGAGACGGTGGCACGCGCCCCATCTCGGCAGTGACCTGCCTCGCGTGACGTGATCCCGAAAGCGGTCATGCGCGACCCGCGTTGTCCACCCCAAAGCGAGCCGGTACGGAGCCCTGATCCGGCTGCTTGTGGTGCGCCCGATCGCGCTTTCATCAAATCCGCTTGAACTCCCAGGCGATTTGTTACATGCCGTCAGCTGCGCTGGTTCCGGACAGAGGTCCGATGGCTTGGGGAGCAAGGGTCAGCGCGAGCCCGCAACGTATGTCTCGTCACGCATCCATGGCATCCGGGGAGGTCGGTCTGTCGCTGGAAACGACCGGATACGTCGCGACGGGAAAGCAGGGCACGACACGAACAGGCCGGACGAATGGACACCTGCGTCCATTGCTCCCATGACAAAGCGCACCCGTGATCTACCGGCTATCCATTATCGAGGAGACGGTCATGAAGCACATGGGAAGAGTTTTGCTGGCCCTTGCAGTGACCACGCTTGCTGGCGCGGCCTTCGCCGCCAAACCACCTGCCCCGATGAACTACGACGGCAATCCCGGCGGCGTGAGGATGCTCGAACAGGGCCAGCGGCCGGTCACCATCTATCCGACCGTGGAGGCGATGGCGCAGTGGCGGGCAGCCAATCCGGGGCGCGACGAGGCGGCGAAAGGGGCACGTGGCAAGCCCGGTGGCGGCTCCGGGTCGAACAACTTGCTCTACAAAGGCGGCACCGGCGGGATCGGCGTCGAGACCGCGCCGAAGGTGTACCTGGTCATCTGGGGTTCGCAGTGGAACAACCACGATCCGAGTGGCGAAGTAAGCATCCTCGAGTCGTTCATCAATAGCGTGGGGGGCAGCTCCTGGCTCAACAGCGTGACCCAGTACTGTCAGGGCGTGCCCAGTGGCACCGAGTTCTGCAACGGCGCCGGTACCGCCGCGGGCAATCCGCCGGGTATATACAAAGGTGTCTTTTTCGACACCGGCTCGGCCGCGCCGAGCCGTCCCAAGCAGTCCGCTCTGGCCGCCGAGGCGGTGCGTGCCGCCCAGTATTTCGGCAACACGGCCGCTGGCAGCAACAACAGCACGCAGTATGTGATCGCAACCGCGTCAGGCAACAGTTCGTCAGGCTTCGGCCGGCAATACTGCGCCTGGCACAGTTCGACCAGTTCGTCCTACGGCAACGTGGCCTACACCAACCTGCCCTACATCACCGACGCCGGTTCGAGCTGCGGCGCCAATTTCAACGGTCTGGGCCCCAATGCGGGCATCACCATTGTCGGGGGGCACGAGCTCGCCGAGACAGCGACGGACCAGTTCCCGAGCACCGGCTGGCTGGACGCCAACGGCTCGGAAAATGGCGACGAGTGCGCCTGGATTTCGTCCGGCCAGGGCGCCTCCGCCAACGTGGCGTTTTCGGGCGGCAGCACCTTCCCGGTGCAGTCGTTGTGGAGCAACGCGTTCAACAGCGGTGCCGGCGGCTGCGTGCTGTCCTACCCATGATGTAGCGCAAGAAAGGCAGTTGACCTGACCATGGCGCCGGCGATGCCACATGTATCGCCGGCGCTGACGGGCTCGGGTTGAGCTGGCCCGAGTTTGAGCGGCATCCCGTGGCGAGGATCGGTTCATTGACACGGGCTTCCTCGGCCCCGGTCTCCGGGACCGCTACAGATGCCGGCGCACCGAATTCGGCACGACCTGCGCCACCATTTCGCCGTCCGCAGCCACCGTGGCATTGCGTCCGCGCTGCTTGGCGACATAGAGCGCGGCGTCCGCCCGCGCAAACAAGTCGTCGACCTCGTAGCCCTGCTCCGGATCGGCCTGCGCCACGCCCAGGCTGAGCGTCAGGCCGGGAATCGGCGGATCGGCCAGCGGCGCGCGCTCGGCCACCGCCCTGCGCAAAGTTTCAGCCAGCGCCAGAGCGTGAGGCACCGCCTGACCGGGGCAGGCAATCATGAACTCATCGCCGCCGAAGCGGCCGAACAAGTCATCGCTGACCAGATGCTCGTGCGCCAGGCCGACCACCAGCGCGAGCGCCATGTCGCCCACCAGGTGTCCCTGGCGGTCGTTGATCTGTTTGAAGTGGTCCAGGTCGAACACGATCAGGCTGAGCGGCAGGTTGTACTTGGCCAGGTGATCGATGCGGTCGCGCAGTTCGTTGCCGAAGGCCTGGCGATTGAGCGTCCCCGTCAGCGGATCGTGCATGGACAGGTGTTGCAGCTCTTCCGACTTGCGCTGCAGGTGGCTATGCGCAGACTTCAGCACGCGCTGCTGGCGCGCCAGCCGTTCGGTCTCCTCCTTCAGGCGGTGGCTGTGTCGCCAGGCTGTCCACCAGGCCAGCAGCAGCCCGCCCAGCGCCAACAGCCACAACCAGGTCAGCGAGTGCGAGGCGGGCCGCTCGGCCGACCCTTGTGTGGCCACGCCCGACGAGGCCGCAGCTGTCGTGGGCGTCTGCCCCTTTGACGGCGTCGAGGGGAGGCCCTGCGCCGCTCGCGGAGCCGCCGCCGGACCATCGCCGCGATCGGGCGAGGTGGGCATGGCGGAGGGTGCGGGCACGGCGACTGGCGCGGGAGCGATCTGCACGATTCCCGGCAAGGTCGCGGCCGGCGCAGGACTCGGCGCCAGAATGGGCGGAGGCGGAGGCGGCGGAGGCCTGAATCGGCTACCCGGCGGCGGGGGCATGCCCTGGGGCGGCGGCCCGAATCGGCCACCCGGCGGCGGAGGCATCCCCCCGGGCGGCGGCGGGAAGCGCGGGTCACCCTGCTGGGCATGCGCGAGCGACACGCCGGCGCATGCCAGCACAGCTAGAACCAGCATGCTGGCCAGTCGATGCATTCCCTCGGGCTCCCCTGCAAACCAGCCACACTCTAACGGTTCGGGCTTCGCCCTGTCATGCCCGAACCGGGGTTACTGCGAGCTGCCCCTGATGCTCCCGAAAATTGTCCCTGGTACCTTTTCCCTGCATCAGGCCCGAGTCAGATCGAGATGCAGGAACTGGTTGAACTCGCTCTGGCAGTACCCCGAGAACGCCGCGCCATTGCGGAAGCCGCGGCGCCGGTACAGCGCAAGCGCCGGCTCGAAAGCCGGGCCGCTCCCCGTCTCGAGGCTGAGCCGGCGGGCGCCTCGTGCCGATGCGGCGGCGACGATGGTCTCGAGGATCGTCGCGGCAACACCCATGCGCAGGAAATCCGGATGTGTGCGCATCGACTTCACTTCGCCATCGCCGTCCGCAAGCATTTTCAATGCGCCAACGCCCGCCACCCGCGGGCCGCGCCATGCGCTCCACACCGTCACGTCGGCGACCTGCAGACCGGACAGATCGAGTGCGAAGACACTTCCAGGCGGCGAGTTCCGATGCATGGATGCGAGATGGAGTGCCAGCAGATCACGGACCTGATCGCCCACCAGGTCGTCCTCACGAATTTCGAACACGTCGCCTCCGCCAACCAGGTGTCGAGCCGGCGATAGTGTGCAACATCGTCGACATCATCGGGAGTCGGCAAAGGGGACCGAAGAACTCACCGGACGAGGCGGTGGAAAACAATCCGCCAGCACCATCCGGCTTCAGCAGTTTCGGGGTCCACCCTTGCCTTCACCCTGCCCGGAAATCCGGGGCGGTGTCGATGGTTCCACTAGCCGCGCCCAAAAGTGCTATTCAATTCCTGTTTTGCCGCGGCGGCGTGTCGATCTGCGCGGCCGTCCTTCGTCGAAGGGTACGAAGGGCACCCTCCCTGCCCTGAACCAGGAGAACCCCATGGCCAGCAAGAACACGATTTGCCTTTGGTACGACGGCACCGCCCTCGACGCCGCGACGTTCTACGCCGAAACGTTCCCGGACAGCGCCGTGGGCGCCGTCCATCGTGCGCCGGGTGACTATCCCGCCGGCAAGCAGGGCGACGTGCTGACGGTCGAGTTCACGGTAATGGGCATCCCGTGCCTGGGCCTGAACGGCGGGCCCGAGTTCCAGCACAACGAGGCGTTCTCGTTCCAGGTGGCGACCGACGACCAGGCCGAAACCGACCGCCTGTGGAACGCGATCATCGGCCACGGCGGCCAGGCCAGCGCCTGCGGCTGGTGCAAGGATCGGTGGGGCCTGTCGTGGCAGATCACCCCACGCACCCTGATCGCCGCGGTCACCGACCCGGATCCCGCCGCCGCCAAGCGTGCGTTCGAGGCCATGATGGGGATGACGAAGATCGACATTGCCGCGATCGAGGCTGCGCGGCGCGGTTGACGAGGCTGACTGTCAGCCACTGCCGCACAGCAAAGGCGAGGGTCAACGATTCGAAAAGTGCGCTCGGCCCCTGCCCCGCTTTGCACACCCCTGAAAGCCCAGCGCGCAAGGTTCGGGAGCGATGCGGCGGGGCTATTCGCTTTGCGCGTGAGGCGATTTGTGTTGTGGGCCCGGCTCTGCCACCGGCGCCCGGCCTGCGGCAAAGGGGACGGAGGTAGTCGACGCGACTTGAGACTTCCTCCATCCTGGCTTCTTTCGCCTTATTCCTCCAGGGGTCGAACCTCCGACTCGCCCTCAAACTCGGGCCAGTGGGTGAGGTGAAGCTCCATGAACTTCGTCGCCAGCGCGACGGCATCCGCGTGTGTGGGGGCTTCGATCAGAGAATATCCGCCCACGACCTCCTTTGCCTCACTGAATGGACCGTCGGACACCATCACCTTGCCACCTGCGAGGCGGACGCGCGTTGCCTTCGCGAGTGGTTTTAGCCCTGCTCCATCGATGAACATGCCTTTTTGTGCGTATTCCTCGACGAACTCGCCCATTGCCTCGAACAAGGTAGGCGGAACCTCGCTGAGGTCATAATCCTTGGGGTGTTTGATGAACATCATGTACCGCATCGCGTATGGCTCCCGAGAGATAAAGGTTCGTCTGCAGCCGGCAAATCCTGCCGGCCTGGTCAGCGGCCACTTTGAGGCGCGCTACCGTCACAACGAATGGCGCGCGTTGAAATCGACATCGTGTCGGCACGTTTTGCGAGCCGGGTTCGGCAGAGTCCCAGCGGCGGCCCCCCGATCCGAGTCGATCTCCCCGATGTCGATCCCGAGGAAAGTGCACTCCGTCCCCTGATTTGCCCGCCCAGTCACCATCCCCCTCGGGAACATGGTGCGCGCGTGGATGGGTTCGTGCATCATGCTTCATGTCCGGTCGATCACCGGCGCTAGTCACGGAGAATCGGCCAGTCGGATGCGCAGCCGGAAGACCACTCTGATAGTCGTCGCTATCACGCTGTTGGCCGCCGGCTTGCCCGTGCTCGCTGCGTTCTGGTTGGCTCATCGCGAGAGCAGGTCCGAGGCTTCGGCACGGACACAGTTCATGGCCGGAGAGGTGCTTGCGCGGGCAGAGGGCATGGCCGATCAGGCGATGGCGGCCTATCAACGGATGCGGGCGCTCACGACCGCGCCATGTTCGGCTGCCGGCCGGCGGCAGATGATTGCCATCGCGCTGGATTACAGCTATCTGAAAGCGGTGGGTCACGTTGCCGATGACCGCGTCGAGTGCTCCTCTTTCGCGCCTGGCGACGACGGATCCAAACTTGGACAGTTTGCCTATACCAGCATGTCCGGTGTCCGGATTGCACCCCGGGCCGACCTGGGTACCGGCAAACGGTTCCTGGTTTTGGAAAAGGATGACTTTGTCGCGGCTGCCCTGCCCGAAGTGCTCGTCGATCTGCCTTTCGATCAAATCCACATTTCCTCGGGGGTGTTCGGAAGAAGCACCGGGCCGCGCCTCGCCGGAAACGGCGCGTTCGATCCAGCGTGGCGGAAACGGCTCGGCCGAGCCCATCAGGCTACGTTTTTAGACGGCGACGACCTGGTAACGATTCGCGTGTCGACGCGTTACGATCTGGCCAGCTACAGCGCCATTCCCACGGCCTACCTGCATTCCCGCGCTGTCGCGTTTGCCATCGTCCTGGTGCCGATCGGCGTACTGCTGGGCGGGGCTGGCGCGCTGGCGAGTCTCTATCTGGTTCGAAAACGCGCATCGTTGCCCGCGGTGCTGCGCAGTGCGATCAGGAAGAAGGAGTTTGTGCTGCACTACCAGCCGATCGTCGAGCTTGCCTCCGGTCGCATGGTGGGTGCCGAAGCGCTGCTGCGCTGGCCACGCCACGACGGTAGCCAGGTCATGCGGCCGGACGCGGTCATTCGGGTCGCCGAGGATTGTGGGTTGATACGAAGCCTGACCGCCTACGTACTGGCGCAAGTGACCACCGAGGCTCCGGCCTTCATCCGCCACCATCCGGATGGCTATATCAGCATCAATCTCTCGTCGTCCGATCTGCATGATGAGCACATCATCGAGCAGTTGCGCCAGTTGATCGAAACGCCCGGCATCGCGGCGAGGAATCTCGTCGTGGAAATCACCGAGCATTCGTTCCTTGATCCGAAGCGTGCCAGCAAGAACATCGAGGCGATCCGCGCACTCGGCATCCGCGTGGCCATTGATGATTTCGGCACCGGCTTTTCCGGCCTCTCTCACCTCGCCACGCTGAAGACCGACTACCTCAAGATCGACAAGGTCTTCGTGGACACCATCGGCACCGACTCGGCCACCAGTGAAGTTGCACTGCACATCGTGCGCATCGCGCATTCGCTCGGCCTGACCGTGATCGCGGAAGGCATCGAAAGCCGGTTGCAGGCCGATTTTCTGCACGAACAAGGCGTCGAGTATGCGCAAGGCTGGTTATTCAGCCAGGCACAACCGATGGAGACATTGCTGCGCGGACAGGCTGCCGCCTGAGGTGTAACGGGTCCGCGGTACGCTCCCGCCATTTGTCATCGCCCACCATGGGGCCGTCTGATTGCGCCCAATTCGACGCACTGCGTTTTGCTGGCGTGACCGACCTCCATGGCAAGGCGCCGTTCGACGTGCGGCTCAACTTTGGAGGCCACCGTGACGCGGTGCGCGCGTCGGGCAAGAAGCTCATCGACTGGCGGGCCGAACGCGTTGCTCTCGCAAACGGACGTTGCCTGACCGTCAATGCAGCCGAAGCCGTTCGCCGGGCATTTGCGTGGACCCAATGAGGGTGATGCGGTTAACGGCGAGCCATGAATGGCGCCGGGTTCATTTGCCCATGCGCAAGCCCACCGCTGGAGATCACGAGCTCGGTGCATCGGCCTCGATCGCGTCCGCAAGGCGCGGAGACACGAGCCCTGAGCCGAGGTCTTCGTGGATGCGGCAGCCGTCGCCAGGCGCCTCACCCTCCCGGTAGACGAATGGCAGGCGCAGCACGCGTCGCGGGGCGACGTCCGACGTTGTGGTGACATCGAACGCACCGCCTCGCGTGGGAGGCGGCGACATGAGTTTTCAGGGTCGACATTCGCAGCGCCGCTCCCGAAGAAAGTGCACTCTGACCCATTGCGTCAATGCAGATAGGGAAACAGGAAGGCGATATAAGCTGCGATGGTGGTTGCGCTGAAGGGCACCAGTGCCTTGTGGTACCACTCGCGCGAGGTCCAGGCGGCGATCGCCGCGGCAATCAAGAAGACCATCTGGACACCGAAATCCGTCGGAGCAGGCAGGTTGCCAAAGAGCACCAGCTGCTTGGCGATGCTCGTGAGCAGCAGCAGCCCGATCATGACGAAGAACCAGCGGTGGTTCGCGTAGTAGTGCAGGCGCAAGTCGACCCGCTCCTCGGTACCGATATCCGGCAGCACCAGGCCGGCCAGCAGGTACAGCGGAATGGTCTGAGCCAACACCGCGGCGAAGCCAAGGAAGCTCCAGGCATGAAGCAAGCGCAAGCCGTACATCGCCCACCACACCTGCACGTCGAGCACCAGCAACAGCACGGCCCATGATACGCATGGCCAGTAGGCATGCAGCCGCGCCCGGGCCAGCATCAAGCCGCGAAAGCCCTGCAGAACCTGCGTGATCGCAAGACCCAGAATGATCGACAGCAAGACGGATAGATAGCTGTAGGCGTCCAAGGTTGAATCTCGTTCTGAGGCGGCCAGGGTATGGGTAGACAACGGCAAACGTGGCGCGGAATTGGCCGAACGACAGTCAGGATAAAGGCAATTTCCCCAAGTTCACAGGTAGCCGTCGAAACCGCTTTGTCTCATGCAACAACCGGGTTGCAGCCCGTGCCCGCACTGTCGCGCGGCAGAATCAGACTGGACGGCCCGCTGGATCGCCAGCACCTCTCGTCCATGATTGGACTTCCCCGGAGAATTGAGCTCCGGCAGACCGGGGCTGGGTCGACTAGCCAGGGCACCGACCGCAAAGAACGCGGATTCCGGACCGCACCGTTTTGAAACCTCGAAACCTCGGAGACGGAGGTAGTTGACCTGGCTTGACTTCCCTCGTCCCGGTTTCGAACGATGCAGCGTATATCTTTCGCCAGGCCCAAGGCGATGACGAGCGCGACGACCACCGTCACGTAGGCTGAACGACTTAACTCTCTGGGCACAGTAAATGAGTGAGGGAGCCGCTACATTGCGACCCGGGTGATCCGTGCGACGGGCTGAAATGGCTGTGCACAAGGTCTGTAGTTGAGTCCTGGCCACCTGCCCCGTTTCACGTTCACTCATGTCATCGATTGCATGCCCTGGAACGTCGGCACGGGGAAACCCGATGTGTTTGCTGATCCATGACCTGCTGGAGAGAGTCGATGTCACTGCGTTCCTTCCTGGCGCATGCGGTACGCGCGCGCCTTCCCTTCCCGCCGAGATTCGGCAGCTCGACCCTTGTCATCGCTGCTGCGTCATGGGCATTTGCAACGGTGGCTTCGGCAGCAACCGTTGTGCCGCAACCCTCACAATACTTCGATCTGAGCCATTGGAAGCTGACGCTGCCGGTGAGCGCCGACGGCAGCACCGGCGGCTCAGCCGCCGAGCTGCAGCCCTCGCAACTCATCGGCTACTCGTCGTCGTGGTTCACAATGGGAGCGAGCGGCAAGACCTTGGAATTCTGGGCTCCGGTGGACGGAGCGAGCACTTCCAATTCGTCTTATCCGCGCTCGGAATTGCGCGAAATGCAGGACCCCGGCAATGACAAAGTGAACTGGACCATGACAGGCCAGTCCTCGCTTCAGGCCAAATGCCTGGTTCAGCAGGTTCCCGACCGCACCGGCAAAGTGGTCATCGGCCAGATCCACGGCTTCCAGACCAGACCCCTGGTCAAGTTGGTGTACCACTACAACACTACCGGCAAGACTGGCAGCGTCTATGCGCTGATCGACCCGACCCCGACCGCGACCAGCACCGTCAAGCTTCCGCTGGCATCGGGCATCGACTTGAACCAGACCTTCAGCTACGACATCCAGGTCGATTCCGGTGTCCTGAAAATGCGCACGAACAACGGTGCCTGGGCCAGTTACCGCATCGATCAGGCGTGGACCGGCGTCGGCTTGTACTTCAAGGTGGGCGACTACGTGCAGGCCAGCGGCAGCAGCGACAGTGACGGCGGACAGATCGCCTTCTACCGATTGATCGCGACGCATCCGAACAATGACCTCGCGATTGCGACCCGCTCTCTCAGCGGCGCAACCTCGAATTACTGGCACAGCCAGACACTGAGCTCCGCCGGCGGCATCGGCCAGGCTGCCTGGTCAGTCGTCAATGGCGTGCTGCCCACCGGCCTGACACTGAGCAGCAACGGCGTGCTCAGTGGGGTGCCGAATTCGGTTCCGACGAACACGACCTACTACTTCAGCGTACTGGCAACCGACCAGCTGGGCGATACCGCCGCCAGGAACTACGCACTCACGGTGAGCGCGCGATAGCGATCGCTCGCCGCCGTTCGACAAAGGTACGAGACAAAGGGGACGAGGAAGCTGGCGCGGCTTGACTTCCTCCGTTCCGGTTTCGCCGGCTACTACGACCGGGCGCATCTCATCGCCGAGTTCCGCGCCATCGTCGGCGCGACGCCACGCGCGTTTCTCGCCGAGCTCCACGGGACAGGCTGATCGAACGGACGCGCGGTCGCATCCCGTGTGCCGTATCCGCGTCGTCGACCCCGTACCGCGTAACGCCAGCATCACAATTCACGCGGACCTGCAGCCAGCGTCGCGGCCGCCCTGCGCCATATCCGCTGGATCAGCCCGTCCCCTTGTACCGGGAGCCAGAGGACGTCAGCGCGCCTCGACGTCCCCCGTCCCGGTTGCCGCGAAGCCCGGCCGCCTTCTCCACAAAACATCAATGGACAAAGTGATAGCTTTCGAGGCCCTGAAGCTTGGCGAAGCGGAGGTTGTCGACATGGCCCACAAACTGCAATCAAAGGCGTCCTTGCAGACTGGCTGGACCGAGCAACTGCACGACGGCACGCCTGTCTGGATACGACCAAGCAACAAGCACGACGCCAAGCTGGAGCTTGAGTTTCTCAACCGCCTGTCGCCCGAGCTTCGCAGCTTGCGCTTTCTCGGCCTGGTTCAGGAAGCAAGCCCCGAGGTGATACGTGAACTCACCGACCCCGATCCACGCAGCGAGATGGCGTTGATAGCCCTGATCTCGAACGAGGGCCTGGATCAGGAGATCGGTGCTGCACACTTCCGCGTCGACACGCCAGGCGGCAGCTGTGACTGCACGGTCACGGTAACTGCGGAATGGCAGCAGCGCGGAGTCGCCTCCCACCTCATGCGTCACCTGATCGAAGCGGCGAGAGGCCGCGGGATTCGGCACATGCATGCCGTTGCGCCGGTACACGACGAGGACAGCCACAACCTCGCTCTGCAGCTTGGATTCGAACGTCGCCAGGATCCCCATGACCCGGCCGTGATGCTCTACGACCTGAAGTTGGCATAGCACGCCACCCCTGGGGGCAAACGCAAGACGACGACAACCCGACAACCGGGCCGGAGCCACTTCCAAGACAAAGGAGACGGGGGAAGTTGGCGCCGCGCGTCGCAACTTCCTCCGTCTCGGTTTCCAGCTTTGTCGCTTGCTAACCGTCCCAAGAACGTAGGCAGCAAGGTCAGACCCAACCCCGCCATCGCAGCATCGCGCATCACCATGCCGTTGTTCACGCGCAGACTCGTGCGGGGGTGCACCCACGCAGGGGTTCGCGAAAATCGTGTTTGCGGAGGTTGGACACTGACCCTGACAAAGGGATCGGAGGAATTACCCGCACTGAATTCCCTCCGTCGCCTTATCCGCCAAGCGCCCTTCCACGTCGAGAAGGGGCACGGGCGCGCCAGTCCTGTGGGCCAGCCTGCGAGGGCTTCAGGTGTTCCCGCTGCGCTCGAGCACGGCGACGTTCACGTCGCATCGCCACTGGAAGCCCAGCGATTCATACAGCGCTATCGCCGGGACATTGTTTTTCCACGCATGCAGGAATGCGGTATCGCCGCGCGCCGCGATGGTCGCGGCGACGTGGCGCGACAGGCGCCTGGCCAGCCCGCGCCCGCGAAAATCAGGATGCGTGCAGACCCCGCTGACCTCCGTGTAGCCCGGAAACCGGAATCGCTCGCCGGCCATGGCGGCGAGCCGGCCATCGATGCGAATGCCGAAAAAGCTCCCCATGCGATGGGTGCGTGCGAGGAACGGACCCGGTTCGGTGAGCGTGGCCAGGGCCAGCATCTCGGCGGCATCGGGTTCGCCCAGCGCGATGATGTCAGCCGACCCGTCATCGGGCGGCGCCACGGGAGCATGGGCGACCATCTGCACGCCTTTGGCCAGTTTGACGGCGGTCAGCCCGGCGGGAATGGAGATGTCCGGCACCTGCAGGATGAACACCTGGCCCGACGACGGCACCAGGCGCGTCAGGGCCTCCAGCGCCGCGTCACCATCATCACGAGCGGATGCGAAACGATTGATGTCGGACTGGTACCGCCGAGCCAGTTCGTCGCCCACCGACAGGCTCTCGTGCGCCGTACTCAGGCTGGACCATGCTGGCCGGTCAAGCATATTCATCACCACGAAGTTTCCTGTGTGTGGGAGGGGTAAAAATCCGCCAAAAGGCGCTTGCCTGCAAGCCAAAAAAGGGAACGGGGTAGTTGACGCAACTTGACTTCTTCCGCACCGGTTTCGTCGATCAATGGCCTCCGCCCCCTTTTGGATCGCGGACAGGCTCTGGCGGGAAAAATGTGAGCACGATGTTCCGCTGGAAGACGCTTTCGAAGCCCTTGTACGGCAAGTTTCGGGTTCGCAACACCGCATTCACGACTGAACGTCGCCCCTGATCGTCGTACGGGCAGCTTGTGTCCGACGTGGCGCTCTCGACGCTGCCACCCGGCAACTGGACCACATTGACCCTGCACGCCGCTTCGGGCAAACCGTCGGGCACAAGCCAGTTCTCCGTCACCGCCGCTTGAATGGCCAATGCGTAACTGTCCGCGAGGGAATTTCCCGCCGCGCCGGACGACCTGCCTACCGTCGCGGAGACCTGATTCATCCGCTTCAAAAGTCCGGCCATCCGCGTCGATTCGCACTCTTTCACGGTCATCTCTGGACTGCACCCGGAATCGCCGCCAGGCGGAACATCGCCTTGCCGATCCGGCGCACTCACTGCCAACCCGGCCGAACCGGCCGTCAGCGCAAAGTTCACCGGTTCGCGCATGTAACAGGCAACAGGCTGGTGATATCGGGTGCAGGGCGTGTACTTCCAGTTGCTCACCGCAGCAAGGGCGCTGGCATCGAGTTCGGGATAGCCGCTGCTGCTCTCCACCTTCGCATTCTCGACCTCGCCGCTGGACTTCAGCAGGGCGATCACGACGACACGCCCCTGATGACGCGCGGCCACCGCCTCCACGGGATATTGCGCGGGGTGTGCCTGCTGATAGGTCAGGTCCATGCGCGCCGGCAAGAAGCCTGCCGAAGGCGCTGGAGGGGCGCGCGGTGTGGACGGATCCGTCATGGTTCGAGGCAACGTGGTCCCGCGTCTGGCCAATGCCGGCAGTATCCCTTCAAACCGCATCTGGCTGGCGAGCGACTTGCTTTCTTCGAGTTGGGCCGGCGTCATCTCGCCGGCAATCACCTCGCGGTTTCTGGCCGATCCGGCGGCGACTGCGCTGCTGGCATCGAGCGTGGGTGCGGAGAGCGCAAGCAAGGCGTAGGCCGCTACCAGGTCCCTCGGCACTCCGTGTCCTGCGGCATACATGAGCCCGAGGTCGGTCTGGGCATAGGCATTTCCGCTGCTGGCTGCTGCCGCGAACCAGCCCGCTGCCTTGGCGAAATCCTGCGTCGTCCCCAGGCCTTTCAGGTACAGCAGGCCCAGATTGCTCTGTGCGGCAACGCCCCCCTGCTCCGCGGCCTTGCCCAGCCACTCGAATGCCTTGGCATAGTCTTGATCGCCACCCGCACCGTCCATGTACAGATGCCCAAGCCGGCTCTGAGCCGGACCAAACCCCTGCGTGGCAGCCTTGAAGTACCACTGCCGGGCCTGACCGATGTCCTTTGTCACACCCAGCCCCTGCTGGTACATCGCGCCGATATCGGTCTGCGCGGCAGCGACTCCCCGGGTCGCCAGCGGCCGCAATTCCACCAGCGCGGCAACGTAGTCGCCTCGCCGGAGCGCCGCTTCGCCTGTCACCAGATCGGAGGCATGCGCGGCTGCGACCATCCACAGCAACATGCAACCAAGGACCGTTCCCTTTGCCTTCATCGAAATACTCCTGTTCGCCTGCACATCGAAAGATGCCTGCCATACGCCATTTGAGGCCACGGGGACGGAGGAAGTCGATCCCGCTGGATTTCCCCCATCCCGGTATCGGGCAGTATCGGGCACTTCGTTTCGGCGGGGAATTGACACCGACCGGGTTCGGCATATGCTCCCCCAGCCAGCTTGATGCCTCCGCCCTGGAGTCATCAAGTTCGGGGGGAACCAGCGCAGTACCAATCGCAGGATCATCGGATCGCCAAGCCAAGGAAATTCAGCAATGGCATCAGTACTCGATCGGCTCTCGGAACAGGAACGCCAGAAAATAAGTCGGCTCTTCAGCGCCAAGGCGCGCGCACTGCCGCATCATCAGCGCCAGATCGCCGCCGAGAGCGGAAATCCCACCCACACGCTGACGCGACATGGCTACCAGACGGGGTGGGAAAGCCAGTTGATGCGGTTGGTGACCGGTCGGACGCCCGACCAGCCGGACGATGAAGACGGCGTCCGCGACGCAGTCCAGAAATACCGCGAGAAGGAATTGCTGCCGAGGAACAGGCAGGGCAAGATCAGCTACGCCAACGCTGACTCCGTGGGAGCTTTCCTTTCCCCCGAGGTCGAGGCATTCGCCATCAATCGTGCGCGCGGCAAGGCGCTGCCCCTTATGGCGCACTCCTGGGCACAGACGACGTCGCGTGCAGGCACTGTCTGGACACCCTACGAATATATCGACATGGTCGTACGCGGGCCGCACGCCTTGTCTGGCGTCAGCTTCAGCCGAATCAAGAATGCGCCGCCGTTGACGCAGACGGAATCCGTGCAGGCCATCGAAGACTTCATCCACCAGAAAAGGCTCTCCCGCTCGGCAGACCCGCAGTCCTGGGACGACAAACGCAGCATTTTGAATGCGATGGAGAATGCGGACGTGTCGGGGCATTACTCGCGAAGTGCTTACCGCCAGGACTATGCGCTTCGTTTTCCGAACATGGCCGACTTGCTCGCCTTCCTTGGCGTGCGCGCCATGTGGATGCATAACGTCAACGTCGCATTCCGGAAATTCGGCCCCAACGACTGGCGGGTGCATACGGCTTATTGCGTCGATTGCACAGAAGTGCCTTCACCGACGCGTGGCTCCCCGAGCGTGAAGACCGGCAAATGGACGGGCCGGCTGAGATCGGTGAAGGATGGCCCCGAGACAATGCTCCCTCCGGAATGGCTCTCGTGAAGTGCCTGCCGAGCAGCCGGGCCTGATGCGACGCCCTCACCCATCGGCGCAGGCACTTGTTGCCGCTTGACTGCATCGGTTCTCGCTGTCGCTTCAAGCGTGCGCTGAACGGCCTTGCCAAAAAGAGGGGACGAAAAAAGGGAGCCAAGGACAATTCCCACGACTCGGTGGGCCACCCAATAAATTGTCCCTTGCCTTTTCTTGTGATCCCGTTCGTCCGACAAGACGAAATTTCAGAGCCTGGTCAGCACTCCGCATTCAATACCCGTCAACCCCGCATCCTTGACGATCCCTTCAATGATCGCCTTGCCAGCATCGTTGACATAGATGCGCACCGGCGCCGTGAGCGGATCCTTGAACACAGCCGGCTCGTGGGGGATGCGCAAGCCGTCAAAGGCCTCACGCATGATGCCGCCATCCTCGAACAACTCGGAGCGGTCCGTGTCGATACAGCTTGTTACCCGCGTCACGTTGTAGAAGTACCGGGTCTCGCCCTCACAATCGAGCTCGAGTAACTGGCCGAAGGTTGAAAGGAAACCAGCGAGCGCGTGACGTGCCTTCTCGTTGAGCACCAGCGCGCCTGGAATCAGCAGGCTGACATCGGCTCTCGGCATCTGCTGCTGCTTGCGCTTCTCGACGTGGAAAGCGATACGTGGCCGATCCTTCCAGTGCTTCGCCATGCCGCTTGCGTCGAACGTGTCTTCCTCCAGATCGTCGCGATCGAGTGGTATCAGCATCGCGTAGTCATTCACCGCGGCGGACCTGAGTTCCCAAATGGTCATCATCGTCTTGTCAGCAGGGGAAGGTGTTGGCGAGCAACTGCGCTTTGATGTTGCGTAGTCGCTGGCGCCCGGCTTCCCGATCCCTGGCGTCAGGAAAAGGGGACGAAGGAAGTTCGCACGGCTCAACTTCCTCCGTCCCGGTTTCGGTCGAGGCCGTAGAACCCCGTGCCGGGTGTCGACAGGGGTGCTCGCCATCGCATGTTTCTCTATACACTCGAGACGACCTCTGCAGCTCGACGCATCTCGCAGCTGATCGGGGGCAACCCGTCGGCCGTCTGCAGGGATGCGATCAAGGCAAACGGCGGTGCGAACGTGACGGCGTGTTCATCGAAACCACTACCTGAGGAGCGCAGTTGTGAGCAAAGACAAAGCGGGGAAAAAGGACAAATTGAAACATCTCGATCTGTTCGAGATGATGTTGAATCAAAGCCAGGTTTTCCGGGACATGGTCGAACAGTTCCAGAGCGCCTGGGTTCCCCGGAGTCCCTCCGTGGTGATCGAAGCCGGCCTGACCACCCGCAAGCCGGTGGAGAAGCGAGCCAAGGCTGCAAAGCCCGCGCCGGTCGCCAAACCGGCAAAAAAGCGCGCATCCAGGAAACCGGCAGCCTCCGCGAAATCCGCGCCAACGGCAGTCAAGCCGTCGTCGCCGAAGTCAGCGGGCAAGGCCAGACCCAAGCAGGTGACGCCACGCAAGACCGCACGCAAGGCTGCCGCCACCGGCGGTGTGGCCCAAAAGAAGTAATTTGAATGAGTCAGCGGCATGAAGCCGGCGCGCCATCTGCGTCGGCGGCCCGCGCGGCTCCAGCTTCGAGTGGAGGTTCGATGAACCACCCCCGCGCGCAAGGGTTTGTCCCTTGCGCGCAAACCGGTGACCTTCGCGCGTCGCCGCGCCAGCCCCTCGCGCAAGCAAAAAACCTCCGAGCGCAAGGTTCGGAACCTCGGATCGCGAAGGTCGTCGGCATCGGCGGCAAGGCAAAAACCGTCGCGCGCAAAGCCGATACCTTCGCGCCCGAGCCGCCAGGCATCGCGCGCAAGGTTGCAACCCTTGCCGCCACGAGGTTGCGGACCTCGTGCGCGAAGGTCCGGGCGTTGCGCGCAAGGCCCGGGGCGTTGCGCGCAAGGTTGGGAAGCCTTGCGCCCGAAGGTTTGTGGCTTGTACGCGAGCCTGCGGACCTTGCCCATCGCGTCAACCGCGCCGCGAAGGGCATCGACAGCCCGCGGGTCAGGTTCATCTGGCGTGGCTTGCGAGTCAGAGCCACTTCCCGCAGTGCCATATCAAAGACCTTGAGGGGCTCTGTCCCGGTTCGCTGAATCTGTCATTTGTCCTGAACTGCTTCGACCTGAATGCGCAGGGTGACTTTCATGTCCATCCCGAACGACTTGCCGCCATCCAGTCCGAATGCGTCTCGCTCGAACGTCCCCAGCGCATCGGCGCCGCAACGCAGCCGTGGCTTCAGCATGAAATCGGGGACACATTTGAAGCTGTCGATGGTGAGTGTCAGCGGCTTGGTCACCCCGCGCATCGTCAACGTACCGATGGCCTTGGTCGGCGCCCCATCGACAAAATCCGTGAGCTTGCCGCGATAGTGCGCCGTCGGATACTTCGCCACGTCAAACATGCCGCACTGCGTCTGGCACATCGGTGCGGTGGCGCCAAGCATCACCTTGTTCAACGCCGGGTTGCCGAAGTCGATGCTGGCGATGTCGACGGTGACATCGATGCTGCCGGTCTTGCCAGCCGTATCGAGTGTGGCCGTGCCCGTGCTGTGATCGAACTTGCCGCGCCAGATCGACAGACCCATGTGATCCGCTTCGAAGCTGGGGTAGGTGTGGTCCGGATCGAGGGCGTAATGCACCGGCGTGGGCGCGGAGATGGCCGTGGTGGCAGTCAGCAACAACAGCATGGCGGGTACAGGAAGGCGCATCGTGGTTTCTCCGTGACCTTGACGTGGTTGATCGGGGCTATCCGAATATCGGCTTTCGGAGTTACGACGAACGACAAGGCTGCAGATCGACATGTCGGCGCGAGATGTTTCGCGCGGGCAAAGACCCCCATGCCGCCCCCCCTGCTCGACCATGTCACGCCACATGGCGTCATCCCTGAGCAACGGGATCAGAGTCGACCTATGCAGACGAAGGTAGATGAAAGGGCACTCTGACCCCGGCTCCGGATGTTCCCGACACCTTTCGCCAGTCGTCAGTGGTGGCCGGGTTCCCACTCCGGGTAGGCGGGAATTTGCGGGCCGTATTGAAGCCAGGGAACCTCGTCGGATGCCCAGATATGCCACTGCGGCGTCTGGCCCGGATCGTCGTCGAGCGTGGCGACGCGAACAATGATCGCATCGAGCCCGTCGCGCTGGGCGACAAGCGGGCTGCCGCAGTGGCCGCAGAAATAGCGCCGCTTGCCCGGCGACGACTCGTACGACTTGAGCACGTCGGTGCCGCGCAGCCAGCGGAAGTGCTCGGGCTTCACGCAGGCGGCAGTGTTGAACGCCGAGGCGTGGGCCTTGCGGCAATAGCGACACGAGCAATGTTCGATCGGCGAGTCGAGTTGGGTGACCTCATACCCGACCTGGCCACACAGGCAGCTGCCCCGCATAACGTGGACTCCTTGAGAAGGCGTGTGGCGGGAGGGGGCTCCCGCCTACTGGGCCATCATAACGACAAGGGCACAGAGGGGCGTCGCCGATCAAGTTTGGCTGACCGGCTCGTCCGGCCACTTAATTAGTCACCTATCGCCCCCTCCGCCAAGCCTCGATGATCTCCAGCACCGCGTCGGAGGGCTCCTGGTCGGAACGCCATTCGACCGGTGAACCGGCATCCAGCAATAGTCGGCCAATCGCTTCGTGATCACCACAGCGGCCCTCCGACATACGACTTCCTTCAGCGGCCCAGACGAGTGGCGGGGCGTGGAATTCCCGGTCGCGCACATCGGTCGACGCACCTGACGCCAGCAGCAGACGCACAGCCTCCACCTGGCCACTCATCGCCGCACAGTGAAGTGCCGTCTTGCCGATCTCCTCGTCACCGCGATCCGGGTCCAGGCCACATGCCATCAACGCGGCGATCGCCTCCGTATCGCCCTGCTCGGCGGCGCGATAAAGCGCCGCGTAGTGATCGGGCCGGATGCGTGTGCGCAAGGCTGGCTGCCCGGCAAGCATGGCGTCCACCGCGGCGCGATCGCCACGGCTGGCCGCGGCGATCAACTCATCGACCGGCTCTAGCGCGTCGCTGACGCCATGCTGGGTCAACCACTCCACCACGGCACGGTTGCCGTTCATGGCCGCCAGGGCATACGGGGAATATCCGTCAGCCCTGCGCCGCGACAGATCCGCCCCATGTGCAGCCAGCAGTTCGACCAGGGCCACGTCGCCACGCTTGGCTGCCGCATGCATGGGACTTTCGCCGTTGGGTTCGAAGACCGGGTCGGGGTCGGCGTCGTGGTCAAGCAGCCAGCGCACGCCATCGACGGCGTTCGACCATTGGAGGATCGCGTACAGAGTGGCAGAGCCGTCCGTAGCCCAGCGTTGATTGGCCGAGGCGCCGTGTGCGTGCAGAAAATCCAGTTTGGCGATGTCACCGCCGCTGGCGAGTATGGGCAAGGTCACCCCATCGTCGGGATCGGCACCGGCTTCCAGCAACACCGCGGCCAGGGGAAGCGAACCGGTCACCAGCATCGCGCCCCACAACACCGAACGGTGCACCCCATGGTGCTTCCACGGAAAGCGGAGCTGCGCACCTTCACCCAGCGCCAGCAGGCGTCTCGCAATGGCCACCAGGCCATCGGGGTCGGCCAGCCCCTCGTCAAGAAGGTCGGTATGGCAGATGTAGTGCAGGGGTCGCCAGTCGCGTGGCCCGCCCCGCTCCAGCGCAAGCCCGGGATTTTCGGCCAGCCAGGCTTCCACCCGGGCGGCATTGCCCAGTACAAGTGCGGCGTGAAAGCTGACGTGGGACAGATCGGGATGCCGTTCCAGCAATCGGCGCGCACGTCCTCCGCGCCCATCCGTCGCCGCTTCGACGAAGGCGGTCACCGCTTCGCCTCCTTGCAGCGTCAACTCCACGATACGCTCGACAAGCGCCTTCCACGAGGGAAAACCATGCTCGCGCGCGATCACCGACTGGGCATCGTGGAGAGCCAGGGAAACGCCGGCCAGGGCACCCATGGGCCGATGAGCGAAAGCAGGCAGGATGCGAAAGCGTTCGAGCGTGGCGGGATCACCACCTGCGGCCAGTCGCTTGAGCTCCTTGGCCTGACGCTTCAGCTGATCAATGTCCGGACGGTCCGGAAGAATACGGTGGGTCATCACGACAACCTCCATGCAGAGGCCGGCGGTCCGCAAACTGGCCAGCACGGGGGCGGGATGCCGTCACGCGTGTTCAACCAGGGTGGACTCCGTCCTTCGCGCGGACCCGCGAGCGCCCCATAGCGCCCGGTTATGATGCGCCACGTACTCGCAAAGAATCAACACACGGACAAATAAACAAAGGCGAAGAAAGATGAGGGACGCTGCGGCTCCGAACACGCGAACACGAACACGTGGTCAGGCTTCTTCGGTTGCCTTGGATGCTACGAAGCCAGGCCTCTGCACTTGCTCCAAGCAACGGGGCCTGAGCCACTTCCCGCACAGGCAGGACACGCTATCAAAGCGCTTGAGGGGCTTTGACCCAGTTAGCCAACGACATGGCGGCGCCCGATGGAGTACATCATCCTGACCCCATGCATCACGCTCGGTGCTGGACAGGATGATGGGGCTTCGGTGAGCATGAACGACAAATGCCTGCTTCTTCCCCGCCGCCCGACGAACTGCTGCAGCTGCTGCCCGAGGCGGTGGTGCAAACGGACGCGCTGTGGATCATCACCTACCTGAATCCCGCCTGGCACAAGCTCACGGGCCATTCGCTGGATGGGGCGCTCGGCCGGTCCTTGCTTGACTTCGTGCATCCCGACGACACGGGAACCTTGCGATCGGGCATGCCGGTGTTCCGGCTGCGCCTGGCAAACGCGGACTATCGCTGGATGCGTCTGCAGATGCAGCCGAAGACTGACGCAGCGGATCGAGTGATCAGTCGCCAGGGTGTTCTGATCGAGATCACCGAGATCACCGAACAAGTACTGATGGAGGTTCGCCAGCGCTTCCTGCGGCTGCTGGAAACCATCGACGGCGTCGTTTGGGAGGCGGAGCTTGGCGTGGGCAATACGTTCCTGAGCCCGCAGGTCGAGCGCCTTTTCGGCTACACGGTGGAAGAGTGGCGGGCCGACCCGGGTTTCTGGCGGCAGCATGTGCATCCCGATGACTTGGCGGAAGCGCTGGTCATTGACGATGCCGCGTACCACGCCACGCACAGTTATGCGTACGAGATGAGTTATCGGTTGATTACCAAATCCGGCAAGGTCGTATGGGTGCGCGACCTGTGTCGCGTGGATGTCGACAAGGGACCGCCCGAATCGCATGATCGGCCTGATGATCGACGTGACCCGGCAAAAAAATACCGAACTCGAGCTGGTGCAATCCGACAACCGCTATGCACTCGCTACCCGCGGATCCAATGACGGTATCTGGGATTGGAACCTGCAAACGGACGTCCTGCATGTGTCCCAGCGCTTCAACGAGATTGTCGGGCTGAGCGACAGCGGCAACCTGCATGATGACGGCTGGCACTTTCTGCAACAGCTCATCGATCCCGATGACCATGAGCGCGTGCAGACGGCGTACCGCAGGCACCTGTCGGGCAACCGCCCGAACTTCTCCGTGGATTTTCGCGCTCGTCATGGATCGGGGCGATTGGTGTGGCTCAATTGGCGCGGGGTTGCCCAATTCGAAAACGGCGTTGCCGTGCGGATGGCCGGGTCACTGAGCGATCTGGCGGAACGCGGCAGCTCGTACGACGCCTTGACCAACCTGCCCGGCAGGCCGTTGTTTCGCGATCGCCTCGAGCACGCCATCGCGCTGCATCACGACGGTGCCTCGAAACGTGGTGGCACGCCGACACAAGGCGACAACACCATGTTCGCCGTGCTGCTGCTGGACCTCGATCAGTTCAAGGCAGTCAACGACACCCTTGGACACCATGCAGGTGACCAACTGTTGCAGCAGGTGGCGCGCCGGCTTGAGTCCTGCGTGCGGGCGGTTGATCTTGTCGCCCGCATGAGTGGCGATGAGTTCAACGTGCTGCTTGAGAGTGTCGATCAGGCCGGTGCCACCGATCGGGCCCGACAGATCGCCGCCGCCCTCGCGGCCCCCTATCAGATCGACACGCACACCGTGACCTGCGGCGCGAGCATCGGGGTGGTCAGCAGCCAAGCCGGCTTCGCCACCACCGATGACTACCTGCGCGCCGCAGACGCCGCCATGTACCAGGCCAAGAGCCATGCATTGGGCGTGTGCGTTTTTTCGGGAAAAGGGGAAAAGGAAGGAAAAGGGGACGGAGGGAATTAACCAAAATTAATTGCCTCCGTCCCCTTTATTTGTCCCCTTTTGGTCCCCTTTTTTTGGACGAATAGCCGAGCCTCGCCGCCTGTGCCATCCGCGGCGAAGCGTTGCCCGCCTGGCAGCGGGTGTTCGCCGGCATGGCGCCAACGGGGGGAGAATCCCACGCCGATTCGCGCCGATCAGAAATCCGATTTGGCGAAACGCGCAACGCCCTGGTTGCAGCCCGGCGGATCGAGCGTGCTCAGATCGAGCTCGATCGGCGTACCGATCCAGTGCGCCAGCGTCGTGTGGTCGGCCAGGTCATCGTCGGTGAGCGGATGAACCAGCGCGGTCAATCCGGAGTCCTCGATCACCTGCAGGATCGCCGGCAACGCCTGCCTGGTGTAGTGAATCTCGAACTGCGGAATGGGATGCGGGCCGGCCTTGCCATCCTTGAGCTGGCCGACGAACAACAGCCGGGGAATGTCCCCGGATGCCATGCTGTCGAGCAGGCGACCGCGCACAGCTTCGGCCGTACCCCGCGTCTCGGCAACGTAATACAGATGCGCGTGATACGGCGCGTCCTGGTCGCTCATTTCCGTCCTCCTGCCGCTTGCTTCGCTCATGCGTCCGCCATCAGCTTGCCGGCCTTGGCCCAGGCGTCTCGTGGCACTTCGCTGATCAGGATATCAATACTTTCCGGCGGACAGGCCAGGGTCTGCGCCGTGACCTTGGTCACTTCGCGAACGAATACACGCTTCTGTTCCACGCTGCGGCCGGGCAGCATTTCGAGGTGCAGGGTTGGCATCACGATTCTCCGATGGACGCCTCACAAGGGAGGCAATGTGGCCATGGTGCGCCCCGCCGTTGCCTTGATAAACATGCCATGATTTGACCCATTCACAACCCATGGGTTTTCAATCATGAACAAACTGGCCAACATGGAGATGTTCGTGCGCGTTGTGGAGAGCGGCAGCTTCAGTGCCGCCGCCGAGATCAGCCGGGTTTCGGCCACCATGGTCGCCAAGCACATTCGCGACATCGAAAATCGGCTGGGTACCCGCCTGCTTCACCGTACTACCCGTCGGCAACAGCTCTCCGACGTGGGCCGGCTCTACTACGATCGCTGCAAGCAGGCGCTGGCGGACGTGGAACTTGCCGAAGCCAGTGCATCGGAACTGCAATCGCGTCCGCGCGGAAGGTTGCGGCTGGTCGCGCCGGTAAGTTTCGGCAGTCACAGCGTGGTGCCTGCGCTGAGCGAATACATGGAGCAGCATCCCGACGTCGACATCCAACTGACCCTGGACAACCGCCGGCCCAGCCTCGTCGACGAAGGTTTCGAGCTGGGCATCCACATCGGCGACATCGACGATCCCGGCCTGGTCGCCCGAGCGCTGCAACCCTACCGACGCCGACTGGCCGCCGCACCGGCGTACCTGGCGCGCCATGGCCAGCTCGATCATCCCGAACAACTCGCCTCGCACGAATGCCTGGGTCTGTCGTACTGGCGACGGCACGACCTCTGGCGACTGGTAGGGCCCCACGGCGAAACCTGCAACGTCAACGTGCGAGGTCGATTCACCGCAAACCAGGGCGATGCCCTGCGCATCGCTGCTCTGAACGGCATCGGCATCGCGCTCCAGCCCGAAGCCGTACTGGCCGACGACCTCGCAGCCGGCCGTCTGCTGCCGGTACTGCCGGACTGGTCGCTCGCCCCCTCACCCATGTATCTGATCTACCCGCAAAACCTGCGCCCCACCGCGAAAATGCGCACGGCGATAGACTTCCTGCTTGCTCGTTTCGGCCAGTCGCAGGCGTGAGGCAGCACCGCGGCCGGTAGTGAATGAGGCAACAAATGAACCTGACCCCTTATTGCTGACCCCTTATTGCTCTTTTGCGTCGAAATTGGGCGCCAGCACGACGACCGCGTGTGGCTGCCAGGATGCCCCGAAATACTTCCCGAAACGCGCCGCTTGCACCCGGATAGCGGTCTCGACCGCGGCGGCTTCGCCGGGAATCTCGCCACTGATGCGCGGGTACGCGGCGAACCGGTCCCGCAGCGCCCTCTGCTTGAGCTGCCGCCAGTCCGGTGTGTCACGGATCTCCCAGACGACCGACCGGTAGAGTGCCTCGCGCGGCGCCTCGATGAAGCGGTCCCAGAGTGCTTGCTGCTCGGGGAACGGTTTGTCGTGCGCCGCCGCCCAGAACGCGGCGAACGACTGGGCGATTGACGGGGTGCTGCCGGGAGACGGTGCGGCCGCGGCCCCGAGGCCCGAGGACAGCACGGCAACGGCCCAAAACGTCAAAACCGCAACTCGTATCTTCATGCTTGCTGCTCCGCTGCCAGACCGGGTTCAAAAATGGGGCAGATTCATTTATCTCCTGCCAAAAATGAACCTGATCCCTTACTCATGGAATTAACTCAAATTAATTGCCTCAGCCCCCTTTATTAAGAAGCGCTTTCGCTACCATTGATGTACACCGATGGCTTGCACCAGTCCCCTGACTCAAGGAAGGGCTGATGGGATTTTCTTTCAATAGCATTTTTTACCAACACCCACTCCCCATTGGCTTCTTGCCTCTCCATTTTGGTGAACACAGTTGTAGCGTTGTACAAAACACTGACACGAAGATTTCCGCTTCTAAATGGAACGGAATACATACTGCTCCCGGATTTGAAACTCGTACCGCCGGGGAATTGCACGTAGGCACTGAAAGTCAAGTAGTCGCCATGCGGCACGTACACGATCTTATCAACATTCGGCTCAAAGAAAGCTACCCGCTGTATGCCCTTACAGGTTTTGGCATCCTCATACAAGGCAATAACGGAATAGACTCCACCCTCCACAACAAAATGGACCGTACCTGATTTAGACGCATCAGGTTTCTTGCTGTAATAGGTGATAGGGGCAGCGCACCCAGCAACCAATGCAGCAAGCGAAAATACGATCAGTCGCGCTACTTTCTTCATTGAGTGAAAATCCCCCTTAGGTAGGTGACCAGCGTGATTCGCCGGCCTAAAATTTGACGCGAAATAGGAAACGGCAACCGGGCCAGAGCCACTCGCTGCACAGGCAGAACACCATATCAAAGAAATTAAGGGGCTCTGACCCAGTTAGCTGCTAGCTGCTGAGGTTGCGTTTGCCTCAGTGAGATCGCGCTGGGTTGGTATCCACTCTTTCCACCTTAAAAAACTTCTCGTCTGGGTAGCACTGCTTTGCCGCCCTGTGAAGTTTTTCAATCGTCTCAATCAGACTGGCTTCTGACTGTCGAAAGTGATCGAACAACGAACTCGTCATATTACGGAGTGAAAGGAATACCCGTTCGCCGAATGCGTCGAACAACAATTGCTCGCTTAGGGGCTTGGTTCGAATTCCATGCTGTTCGATGAGTGGCTCCACGTTCTCTACAAAATATTCGCTCCGAATCTTCATCGAGACCATGCAGGCATCAAAGCGCCCTTGCTCGACACTGATCTCTAGGAGCAAGTTCGCGTTGCCGGACTGCATAAGGAAGGCCAGATCTACCACATGCTGTCGATAATCAAATTCTGGAGACCGGTACGCAGGGAAATTGAGCATCCGTGGAAGCTCGCCTACGTCGAAGATCCGCATCTTCGCCCAGATCGAAGCCACTTCATTGTATTGGAAACACATGACCATCAACGCCCGGTTTAGGGCGTCCACTTTGGCGCGTTCTGCGGACGCCTCGTCTTTCCCTTGTTGCAGCTTAAACGCATAAGACGCGCCGTAGGACGCACCAAAGTACGTACCTAATACTGGAATCAGCCAGCTCAGCAAATCCTCGGGGGTCACCCCACCAAAGAGCGCGCACGTAACGATGGCCATGGCGACGACTAGGACGACCAATCCCTTTATTAACCCCACCTTGACCACCTTGACCCCCTTTTTAATAATTTTCCTTCTCAGAAACCGGAACGGAGGAAGTTAAATTTCCCGCCTCAAGCCGCCAAAAAGAAGGGGCAGCTTCATTTAAATGAAGCACCTACGCCGCCCGAATCACAAACTCACTAGCCGTAACCACCGGCCGCACCATCCGCAACTCCCGCCGCATCTCCACCAATCCGTATCGCTCCATCGTCTTCAGCGTACGCGACAGGTTACTTGGCCCACGCCCAGTGAACTCCGCCAGTTGGCTCAACGACTCCGGCTTCTGCTCCCTGATCACGCGCAACAACGCCCGGTTGTCATCGGACAACACCTCGGCAAGCGAGCGCATGGAGCTGAACCAGATCTTCGGCTCGTTCGGGCGTGGCTGATGGTCGCCGCGCGCAATGGACAGCGCACGGGCGCGGATGGCCTGCTGGGATGCGATGCCAATGACCATTTTCTTCATGACGCCACTTCCCCGAGTACGCGATCCATCTGGATAACCGAGGCAAAGCCCCTCAATCAAGCCGCCGCCAACACCTTCCGCACCGTCTTCGGCGCCGCCACGGCCACCTTCAGCAACGCCTTCGCCGCCCCGCTCGGCTGGCGCCGCCCCTGCTCCCAATCCTGCAGCGTCCGAACCGACACGCCAAGCATCGCGGCGAAATCCGCCTGCGACTGCCCCAGCTTGATCCGTGCTTCGGTGGCCTGGCTCACCTGCACGGCGAACTTGCGCCCGCCGCCAGCCTTGATCTCACGGATCGCTTCGAGCACTTCAGCGCCGATGTCGCGCTTGGCATCGCGGGCGAGGATGGCTTTGCTCAACTTCTTCATGACTTCACCATATGGTCTTTGATCAGCCGTATGACGTGTGCCGGGAGATTTTCCTGCCGGGTCTTGGCATATATGGCCAGCAGCCAGATCTGCCCTGCCTGGGTGACTTCGTAATAGATCACGCGCACGCCGCCGCGCTTGCCCTTGTCTGCTGCACCCCAGCGCATCTTGCGACAGCCGCCGGAGCCAGGAATCAGATCACCCGCATCGACATGCTGGGACAAGTACCACTGCACAGCGGCGTACTCCTCCTCGGTGAGGTAGTCGTACACATACTTTGCAAACACGGATGATTCGATGAATTCGTGCATGGCAGATTCCCTTCTGCTTTCGCCGACCATACGGCATTGCCGTATGGTCGGCAAGATGACCGATCACACCATCGGCAACTTCAACCCCTGCTCCTTCGCACACTCGATCGCAACCTCATACCCCGCATCCGCATGCCGCATCACCCCGGTCGCCGGATCATTCCACAACACCCGCGCAATCCGCTCATCCGCTTCCTTCGTGCCGTCGCACACGATGACGATGCCCGAGTGCTGCGAATACCCCATCCCCACCCCACCGCCATGATGCAGCGACACCCAGGTCGCGCCACCCGCCACATTCAGCATCGCATTGAGCAACGGCCAGTCGGACACCGCGTCCGAGCCGTCCTTCATCGCCTCGGTCTCGCGGTTCGGTGACGCCACCGACCCCGAATCCAGATGATCGCGCCCGATCACCACCGGCGCCTTCAACTCGCCGTTGCGCACCATCTCGTTGAACGCCAGCCCCAGCTTGTCGCGCAGCCCCAGGCCCACCCAGCAGATGCGCGCGGGCAGGCCCTGGAAGCTGATGCGCTCCTTCGCCATGTCCAGCCAGTTGTGCAGGTGCTTGTCGTCGGGGATCAGCTCCTTCACCTTGGCGTCGGTCTTGTAGATGTCTTCCGGATCGCCGGACAGCGCGACCCAGCGGAACGGGCCGATGCCGCGGCAGAACAGCGGGCGCACGTAGGCGGGCACGAAGCCGGGGAACGCGAACGCGTTGGTGAGGCCTTCGTCCTTCGCCATCTGGCGGATGTTGTTGCCGTAGTCGAAGGTGGGGATGCCCTGGGCGTGGAACGCCAGCATCGCCTCGACGTGGATCTTCATCGAGTGCTTGGCGGCGTCGCGGGTGCGCTGCGGATCGAGCTTGCGGCGCTCGAACCACTGCTCCACCGTCCAGCCCATCGGCAGGTAGCCGTTGACCGGGTCGTGCGCGCTGGTCTGGTCGGTGACGGCGTCGGGGCGCACTCCACGCTTGACTAGTTCCGGCAGGATGTCGGCCGCGTTGCCGAGCAGCGCGATCGACTTCGCCTCGCCGGCTTCCGTGTATTTCGCGATGCGCGCCAGCGCGTCGTCCAGGTCGCTGGCCTGCTCGTCGACGTAGCGGGTCTTCAGGCGCATGTCGATGCGGCTCTGCTGGCATTCGATGTTGAGGCTGCAGGCACCGGCCAGGCTGGCGGCCAGCGGCTGCGCGCCGCCCATGCCGCCGAGGCCGGCGGTGAGGATCCACTTCCCTTTCAGGTTGCCGCCGTAATGCTGGCGGCCCATCTCGACGAACGTTTCGTAGGTGCCCTGCACGATGCCCTGCGAGCCGATGTAGATCCAGCTGCCGGCGGTCATCTGGCCGTACATCATCAGGCCCTTTTTATCGAGCTCGTTGAAGTGCTCCCAGGTCGCCCAGTGCCGGCACCAGGTTGGAGTTCGCGATCAGCACGCGCGGCGCGTCCTTGTGCGTGCGGAACACGCCGACCGGCTTGCCGGACTGCACCAGCAGGGTCTCGTCGTCGTTCAACTCGCGCAGCGAACGCAGGATCGCGTCGAAGCACTCCCAGTTGCGCGCGGCGCGGCCGATGCCGCCGTACACCACCAGCTCGGCCGGGTTCTCGGCCACCTCCGGATCGAGGTTGTTCTGCAGCATGCGGAACGGCGCCTCGCTGAGCCAGCTCTTGCAGGAAAGCTCGGTGCCGCGCGGCGCGCGGATGGTGCGGGTGGTGTCGATGCGGGTGGGTGCGTTCATGGACCAAGGGCTCCGGTGGGACATGCGACGGAGTATAGGACAGCCCCTGCCCGACCCCGGCCTGCGCCGGCGGTTCCCTCGCGCCGTCGAGGCGGCCCGGTCGGCGCGAGTGATTTTCTTCGCCGGCCCGGGTAACCGCACGCGGATGCACAACGAACACCCAGCGGCAGGGATCTCCGCCCGCCGAACGTGCCCGAGGCAACCCCGCGCCTCACCGACAAGGAATCGACCATGCATGATCCCACCCCCGCGGCATCCCCCCGCTCGACGCCGACCAGTCGCATCGGCTCCTGGGCGCTGATCGCCGCCGTGGTCGCCGCCACCGCGGGCGCGTTCGGCTATGTCGGCGGCTGGCTGGCACCGCAGCGGCTGACCCCGGACAAGCTGGTGAACCAGCTGCAGCACAACGCCGGCGTGCACGCGGGCTATCGGCGCAACCATGCCAAGGGCGTGTGCGTCACCGGCCATTTCGACAGCAACGGCCAGGCACAGACGTATTCCGCGGCGCAGGTGTTCGCACCGGGCCGCACGCCGGTAGTGGGCCGCTTCGCGATCCCCGGCAGCAACCCGTATGCGCCGGACAGCAGCGTGCCGATCCGCAGCATGGCGTTGCGCTTTGCGCTGGCGAACGGGCAGCAGTGGCGCACCGGCATGAACAGCATGCCGGTGTTTCCGGTGGCCACGCCGCAAGCGTTCTATGCGCTGTTGCAGGCGCAGCAGCCGGACCCGGCCAGCGGCAAGCCGGACCCGGCGAAGCTGAAGGCGTTCTTCGCCGCGCATCCGGAAACGGCGGCGTTCCGCGCCTGGGCGAAGACGGCCAAACCCTCGGCCAGCTATGCCACCGACAGTTACTACGGCCTCGATGCGTTCGTGTTCGTCGATGCCGACGGCAAGCGCCAGCCGGTGCGCTGGCGGATGGTGCCGGAAGCGACCGATGCCGCGGGCGACGTGGCCCCGGCCGCAGCGGATTATCTCGATGCCGACCTCGGCCAGCGACTGGCGCGGGGTCCGCTGCGCTGGCATCTGCTGGTGACGCTGGCCGCCGCGGGCGACCCGACCGACGACGCCACGAAGGTATGGCCCGCCGACCGCCCCACGGTGGACGCGGGCACCCTGGTGATCGAGCGCACCGAGCCGCAGCAAAGCGGACCATGCCGCGACATCAACTACGACCCGCTGGTGCTGCCGGCCGGGATCGAGGGCATCCGACGACCCGCTGCTGCCGGCGCGCTCGGCCGCGTATGCGGATTCGTACCTGCGCCGCACCAGCGAGGAAGCCCACCTGCCCGGCACCGCAAGCGCCCGTCCGACGTCGGAGATGCCGCCGATGAAATCCGCTACCCACTTCACCCTGGCCGCCCGCGTGCTGCACTGGCTGATGGCCGCGCTGATCCTGGCGATGCTGTTCATCGGCATCGGCATGGTTGCCTCGGTGTCCGCCCGCCACGACTGGCTGCTGCGCATCCACAAGCCACTGGGCATCGCGATCCTGATCCTGGCCGCGGTGCGCCTGACGGTGCGCCTGCGCCATCCGCCGCCGGCGCTGCCGCACGATCTGCCGGCCGTGCAGAAACTGGCCGCGCATGCGTCGCACTGGCTGCTGTATTTCCTGATGCTGGCGATGCCGCTGATCGGCTGGGCGATGCTGTCGGCCGGCGGCTATCCGGTGATGCTGGGCGAATCGCTGCGACTGCCGGCGATCTTCCCGACCAGCCCGGTCGCGTTCGCGGTGCTGCGCCACCTGCACGGCTGGTTCGCGCTGCTGCTGGTGCTGACGTTTCTCGCCCACCTGGGCGCCGCGCTGTACCACGGCCTGATCCGCCGCGACGGCGTGCTGTCGAGCATGCTCCGTGGCAACGGGGAAGCGCCGGCAGGGGGACTGGAAACCGTCGAGGCGGCAGCGATGGCGCCGCTCGAGCCGGTCGACCAGCCTGCCGTGCCCGACCCGGCAGACGCGCCGTCCGATCCCGGCTAGCCCGGCACAGCTGCCCGGCAGTGCATCACTGGCTGGCCACCCCCGACTTGCCTGCCGTCGATTTGCCCCTGGCGGCAAGCACCTTGCTGCCGGAGTGGGTCTGCAGGATCAGCGCCGCGCGCATCTTCACGGCTATCCGGCGCAACTCCGGGTTGCCGCCGAAGTGCGCCTCGAAGTACTCGACGGTGTCTTTCAGGCCGGCCCGCGGCTGCTGTGTCTGGATAGTGGCGCGCAGCATCCAGCCATACGGGTTTTCGGGCTGGTCCCTGATCATCTGGTCGGCGATGACCCAGCCCTTGTCCCAGTCGTGCGTCCAGTTCACGAACATGTCGCCGAGCTGGGTCAGTGTCCACAGGTCGCGCGGATCGAGCGCGAGCGCGGCGCGGAAATCCTGTTCGGCATGGGTGTAGTCGTTCATCGCCTCGTAGGCATGGCCACGCGCCTTGAACGCATCCTCGTCGCGTGGCGACGCGGCGATCAGCCGGTTCGCCTCGGCCACCGCCCACGCGGCCTCGTCGAAATCGACCAGGTCGAACGCCCGATGTATCCGCTCGTCGTCGCGGGTCGGCTCGAAGCGCAGCGCCTCCGACAGGTAGATCAGCGATGTTTCCATACGGGGCGTGCCGTCCGCCGCGTGACCGGCCGCCGCCAGGTCGTTGGTGCTGGCGAGCTGGTCCAGCGCCGCCGGGTACGCCGCCAGTTCGGTGTCCTTGCCGCAGTCGCAATTGCTGACCTTGTAGTACGGGGCCTCCGACTGCAGCAGCTCCAGCAGCGGGTTCTCCTTCGCGTGTGCCTGCGCCTGCTCGGCGAGTTGCCTCATGGCACGCGAGCGAACCGCCCCACTTGGGTTGCGTCTCCCACATCAGAATGCTGTAGATCGCATAGTCATCCGGCGCCACGGCGAGCCCGCGCCGGGCGGCATCCTCCGCATAGCCGCTCCCCAGACCCAGACCACCGGCGTTGATCATCGCGACGTAGGCCGGCGTCATTTGCGGATTCAGTGCGATCGCCCGGCGCAGGTCGCGCGTCGGCCTGGCCCAGCAACTTGTCCATCGAATCGACGTTGCTCTGCGGCGTATCCGCCATGTAGGCGGCACCGCGGGCATCGCCGGCCATCGCTTCATATGCTACCCCGCTGGCGGCATAGGCAAAGGCGCTGTTGGGCGAGTCACGCATCCAGGCATCGAGCGTCGGCCGGATCTCGAACGAACCGTTGCGGAAGGCTTCGCGATAGATTCGATCGAGCAGGCCTTTCGATCCCGGCCGGGTCATCTGAGCCTGCAGCGCCGCGGCCAGGCGGCGATCGAGCTCGGCGGCATGCCCGCTCTGGATCAACTGTTGCGCCTCGGCAAACGTGATCACCGGCAACCGGTAATAACGACAGAACGCCGCGACCGCGTCGGGCGACCAGTGGCTGCCGGGTGGATCGGGATAGGCGAGGCAGCGCTGCAGCGGATCGGCGATCGCCTCGGCACGCTTCGCCGCGGCGAGGAACGCATTCGCCTCGACACGAGTGAACAGATGCGATTTCGCGGCAGGCAGCGGTGGCGGGCGATGTCGCACGGCCGCGGACTGGCGCGTGTCGACCAGTCTCGCCATGACCGAGTGCCACCCCCAGACCAACTCGCCGATGCCAAGCAGAACAATGGCCGCAATCAGCAGCCCGCGTGGACCTGAACCCATGACATGCGCCTCCCCAGGCAGCGATGGCCGGACAGTAGCACTGCCCCGTGGTGGCTGTCTGCCGAGGCGGATTCGGGTGGGAACGGCCCGCTCGCCCGCGGCGTGAATGTGAACGGCAACCTCGCCCGATGCGTGTCATTTCGCATCACGTTCGCATCGGGGCGCGCCTGATGGCCCCATCGCGACGGCTGGCAGCGCAGCCGATTCACGTGAATGCGGTTCGACCCTCGAGTTCGTCACCCCTGCGGCATGACGCCCGCCCCACTCCAGCATCGACCTGAATCCCATGAACTACCACGCCGCACTGCCCGACCTGGACGACGCGTCGCCGAACTGGCCGCTGGTCATGGTGGTCGAGAACGACAGGCTGACTTCGGACACGCTGGAGATCGCGCTCGAATCGAGGGAATACCGCGTACTCGGTCCGGCCGCCAGCATGCACGATGCCCGCGAACTGCTGGAAAGCTCGACGCCGGATATCGCGTTGATCGACGCCCGACTCGCCGTCGGCACGTCCGCCGATCTGTTCACCTCACTGGCCGCCCGGCACGTACCGATCTGCGTGCTGACCGGGTCGACCGCGGACGAACTGCGACCGCTTTATGCCGGTTGCGCGATCCTGCGCAAGCCGTTCCGGCTGAATGCGTTGCTGGTGATGCTGCATCGGATCAGACCGGGCCGATCGGTGTCCTGATTGCGGCACCGTCGCACGACGGCGGACGGTCCGGCGCACCCGAGTGCCCTGCTCGTCGAACGCGCTGCACTGGCACGCAATCGTTACGCGAGGGAGACTGGCGAAAAATGCAGAGGGAGTGGACCGATGTCACGCATCATGGGGCTGATACTGTTGCTCGCCTGGTCCGGCGCGATGGCGGCGCCGCCGTCGGCAAAACCGCACCGGAACGGGGCGGCCTGCGCGGTGTGGCAACGCGACCTCGCGTTTGCGCGCAGCGTGCAGCAGCACGATGCGGCCGCGTTCGCGAGCCACGTCGCGGATGACGCGGTGTTCGATGCGAACACCGCCACGCCGACGCGCGGCATCAGCGCGATCCGCGAGCACTGGGCCGCGATCATCGCCGGCGAGAGCATGCAGCTGAGCTGGTATCCGCAGCAGGTGGTGACGACGGCGGACGGCACGCTGGCGTATTCCAGCGGCGCGTACCTGATCGAGACACGCCCGGCAGCGGACAACAAGCCGCGCCAGTCGATCGGTCACTACGCCACGGTATGGCGACGCGGCCGCGACGGCGTCTGGCGCGTCGCGTTCGACGGCGGCGACGACGCCCGGCCGGCGACGGCCGCACAGATTGCCGCGTTCCGCGCCGGCCGGCGGGACGTCTGTCCGCGGGACACGCCGGCCGGCACCGACCCCGGGGCCTGATCCGGGCTCCTGACGGGCCCTGGCATTCATGTCCGAAAACGGCGAGTCCATCGCCGCCGACGGTGCTAGCCTGCGCCCATGTCCGAAACCCACGCCAGCGCCCTGCCCGATCACCGCGTCTGCGAACAGGCGCGGCTGAGCCGCGATGCCCGCTTCGACGGCCTGTTCTTCACCGCCGTCACCAGCACGAAAATCTACTGCCGGCCAGTGTGTCCCGCGCCCGCGCCGAAACCGCAGAACGTGCGTTATTACGCGAACGCGGCGGCAGCGGAGGCGGCCGGTTTCCGGCCGTGCCTGCGCTGCCGGCCGGAGCTGGCACCGGGCAATGACCAGTGGCAGCGCGGCGATCATGTCGTCGCGCGCGCGCTGAAGCTGATCGAGGGCGGCATGCTGGCGGAGCAATCGCTGGAAGCGCTCGCGGCGCGGGTCGGCGTCGGCGCGCGGCAATTGCGCCGGCTGTTCGTGGAACGGGTCGGTGCCCCGCCGATCAGCGTGCACACGACGCGCCGGCTGCTGTTCGCGAAACAGTTGCTGACGGAAACTGCGCTGCCGGTGACGGAGATCGCGCTGGCATCGGGCTTTCGCAGCCTGCGCCGGTTCAATGCGGCGTTCGCGCAGGCGAACCGCATCGCGCCGCGCGAGCTGCGCCGGCATCCGCGCGCGACGCCAGCGGGCGTGCTGACGCTGCGGCTCGGTTACCGGCCGCCGTACGATTTCGAGGCGCTGCTCGGCTTCCTGCGCACGCGGGCGCTGCCCGGCGTGGAGCACGTCGACGAGCACAGTTATGCGCGTGTATTCGGCCCGGCCGACGCACCGGGCTGGCTGCAGCTGCGCGCGTGGCCGGACGGCGGACACGCGCTGCAACTGCAGCTGCATTGCCCGCAGCCGGGACGCCTGCTCGGCGTGGTGACGACGTTGCGGCGGATGTTCGACCTGGATGCGAATCCGCAGGCGATCGCGGACACGTTCCGCGACGATGCGGTGCTCGGCCCGCTGCTGGCACGCCGCCCCGGCCTGCGCCTGCCCGGTGGCTGGGACGGTTTCGAGATCGCGGTGCGCGCGATCCTCGGCCAGCAGATCAGCGTGGCGGCGGCACGCACGCTGGCGACACGCATCGTGCAGCGCTGGGGCGAGCCGCTGGCGACGTCGCCGATGCCGGGGCTGGAGCGGCTGTTCCCGACGCCGGCCGCACTGGCCGAGGCGGACCTGCGCGAGATCGGCCTCACCACGACGCGGGCGGCGACCGTGCGCGGGATGGCGCAGGCGCTGCTGGACGGCCGCGTGGATTTCCACAACGAGCAATCGCTGGATGCGTTCGTGGCCCGCTGGGTCGCGCTGCCCGGCATCGGCGAGTGGACCGCGCACTACATGGCGATGCGCGCGCTGAGCGAGCCGGACGCGTTCCCGGCAGCGGATCTGATCCTGCGCCGCGTGGCCACCACCGACGCGCTGCCGCTGAGCACGAAGGCACTGACCGCGTGTGCGGAAGCGTGGCGGCCTTGGCGAGCGTATGCGGTGATCCACCTGTGGCGCGGTGCCTCCGATGCGGCGCCACCCGCCCGCACGCCAGGGGCCACGCGGGCACGCAGCGGCAGACCGGAGCTGCCCGCATGACGACGATGCCGGACGCGATCCACTACCACGAGATGTCGAGCCCGGTCGGCCGCCTGCGCCTGGTCGCGGACCGCGACGCGCTGCGCGGGATCTGGTTCGAACGCGAACGCCATCCGAAACCGTCACTGGCGCACTGGATCCTCGTGGCGGATCCGCACGCGTCGGCACCGATCGCGGCGGCATGCCGGCAACTGCAGGAATATTTCGCCGGTGAACGGCAGCACTTCGAACTGCCGCTGCGCCCGCTCGGCACGCCGTTCCAGCTCGCGGTGTGGCAGGAGCTGGCGCGCATTCCGTACGGCGTCACGATCAGCTACGGCGAACTGGCCCGGCGCATCGAGCAGCCGGCGGCGGTGCGCGCGGTCGGTGCCGCGAACGGGCGCAACCCGCTGCCGATCGTGCTGCCGTGCCACCGCGTGATCGGCAGCGATGGCAGCCTCACCGGCTTCGGCGGCGGCCTGCCGACCAAGCGCTTCCTGCTTGCGCTGGAAGATCGCATCGCCCACGGCGACCTGTTCACCGCGCGGGGTTAAGCGGCGGGCGCGGTCGACCGCTCCGCAGCGAACGTCATGCCACGCCGGCACCCTTTCGTCGTGAACGGGCGCCGGCTTTCGCGTTCGCGGCACGCGGCGCGCGCCACACCATGTAGACGTCCGCTCGCCGGTAGTGCGAATCGGGCCGGGACGTGGGTTGATGCTCGAAGCCGACGCTTTCGTACAGCCGGATCGCCGGTGTCAACTTGCTGTTGGTTTCCAGGAACAGGGTCTTGCCGCGACGGCGGGTGAACTCCTCGATCGCGGCCTCGATCAGGCGACGACCGATGCCGAGGCCCTGGTAGCGCTCGTCCACCGCCATCTTGGTCAACTCGCAGGACTCGTCCGGCTCCTTCGTCAATGCACACGTCCCCACCACCGCATCGCCCAGCAGCGCGAAGAAGACCTGTCCGCCGGCGGCAAGGATTTCCTGCTCCGGATTCGACAGCACGCGTTCGTCGATTTCCTCGACGTAGAAATACTTGCGCAGCCACGCGGCGTTGAGCCGGTAGAAGTGCTCGCGCAGCTCCGGCTGGAAGCCGACCACGCGCACCGCCTCGCGTTGGATCGCGAGCGTGCGTTCGGCGATCTCGTCCTGGATCGGCGGCTCAAGCACCCCGGCAAACCCGGACAACGTGCCCAGCACGTCGATGCCGGCGTCACCGCAACGCGATTCCAGCACCTCCTGGATCGCGCGCCAGGCCGGCTTGGCGTCGCGCAGGGCCGCTCTGGATTTCGCGGTAAGGCCGAGCCGCCGCAGGCGTTTGTCGGCGGCATCCGAGTTCACCACCAGCCAGCCGTCGCGGACCAGCTTGTCGGCGAGCTGGCTGACCGCGGAATGGGTCTGCCCGATCGCTTCGGCGATCTCGCCGACGGTCCGCGGTCCGCGATCGTGCAACAGCCGCAGCAACGGAAACCAGCGCCCCTGCACCGCGATGCCGCCACGCCGATAGGCCTCGTCCGCGATCGCATACAGACGATCGCTCAACGCCCGCATGCGACTGCCCAGAGCAAGCAGCCCCAACTCGTTCACGAACTCCATGGGAACATCCGTCAGTTTTTATGTTAGAGCTAACATATATTTGAACCGAGGGACTGGCAAGGCCCCGCCGCGGATCAATTGCCGCTGCGTGCCGACGCCGGCATGTCCCGCGGAATCACCCGCGGCAGCGCGGCCCGGTCGCGGTAACGATCGAGCCGTCCCTGCTGCTCGGCACGGTCGCGATCGGCCTGCGCGCGATCGGCCTGCTCCAGTTGCCGCTGCATGCGTGGGTCCTTCGCACTCGGCCGCTTCGCGTTGTCCGAGACCGACTGATGCAGCTGCTGCTGCAACTGGCTCTTCTGCAGCTCATCGCGCACCTGCTGCTGTTGCACGATCTGCTGGAACTGCAGATCGGGTGCCGGCGCAATCACCACCGGCACCGGCTTGATCACCGGTTGCGGCGGGGATTGCCAGGCGCCGGCGCCCGTCACCGGCAGCAGCGCCAGCGCACCGATCAGCAGCGTTTGCCGGAACGGATGGCCATGCATGGTTCGTGAAATAGTCATGACTCTGCGCAATCATGTCGGGAAGCTTGTCCGTATCGTAAGGTGCCGAGTATGAAATTCCTGTTCCGCCTGCTGCTGTGTCCGTTGCTGGTATCCGGCGCAGGTTGCGTCACCCGGCAGCCACCCGCAGTAACCTCCGTGGCGGCAGCTTCCAGCCGGCCGACGCCATTGTTGCTGATCTCGATCGATGCCTACCGCTACGACTATATCGAGCGTGGATTGAGCCCGACCCTGGCGATGCTGGCGCGGACCGGCGTACAGGCCGCCTCGATGCAGCCATCGTTCCCCTCGCTGACGTTCCCGAACCACTACACCATCGTCACCGGCCTGCGCCCGGATCACCACGGCATCGTGCACAACGACATGGTCGATCCGCAGTTGGGCGAGTTCTCGCTGGACAACCGCCAGGCCGTCAGCGATGGACACTGGTGGGCCGAAGCCACGCCGATCTGGGAGACCGCCGACCGGCAGGGCCTGCACACCGCCACGATGTTCTGGCCCGGTTCCGAGGCGAACATCCATGGCCGCTATCCGGATGAGTGGAAGCCGTTCGACAAGAGCGTGTCGGCGGACCAGCGGGTGGACCAGATCCTGGCCTGGCTGGATCTGCCCGCCGACCAGCGGCCGAGCTTCCTCACCCTGTATTTCGACAAGGTCGACCATTACGGTCACCTCGATGGCCCGGACTCGCCGCAGGTGAACGAGGCGCTGCGCAGGACCGACGCGGCGATGGCGCGACTGGTGCGCGGACTGAAGCAGCGCGGCCTGTTCGAGCGGATGAACATCATCGTGCTGGCCGATCACGGCATGGCCGGCGTGCCGCTGGCAAACAGCATCCTGATCGACAAGTTGATTCCGCTCGAGCAGCTGCAGACCGTGAGCACCGGCGTGCTGGCCGGCTTCAATCCGAAGGACCGCAGCGCGCGGGCACGCGCCGAGTTCGCCACGATCGAACACCAGCTCGAACAACCACAGCCGCACATGCAGTGCTGGGACAAGACGCGGGTGCCGCCCCGCTTCGCCTATGGCCACAATCCGCGTGTGCCGCAGCTGCTGTGCCTGGCCGATGTCGGCTGGCGCATCATCACCACCTGGAAGCTGGCCCACCACAAGGACCCGATCAGCCTCGGCGAGCACGGCTACGACAATGCCGATCCGCGGATGCAGGCGGTGTTCGTGGCGCATGGGCCGGCGTTCCGGGTGGGCGTGAAGGTTCCCGCGTTCCCGAACGTGGACGTCTATCCGCTGATGGTCCACCTGCTCCGGCTGCCGCCCGAGCCCAACGATGGCGACTTCGACGCGGTGAAGGACATGCTGAAGCCGACGCCGCAGGCGGGCCGCGACCCGGATCGCGGGTTCAGGGCATCGCACCCCGACTCATCGGGGTCGGCGGCGTCGCCACGTTGACCAGCGGCGGCAGATGGAACAGGCGCAGCGCGATCAGCAGACCGGCCAGCACCAGCGCACCGACGAACAGCGCCACGCCGTTCCAGCCAAACGCGGCGTAGAACAGCCCGCCACTGGCACCGGCGAGGCTCGAACCCATGTAGTAGCAGAACAGGTACACCGACGCGGCCTGTGCTCTCGCCGCGCCGGCCCGTCGTCCGACCCAGCTGCTGACGATGGAGTGGCCGCCGAAGAAGCCGAACGTCACCGCCACGATGCCGAGCATGATCGGTGCCAGCGAGTGCATCATGGTCAGCGCCACCCCGGCCAGCATCAGCGCGAACGCCGTCCACAGCACCCGGCGCCGGCCCAGCCGTCCGGCCAGGTGACCCATCCAGGGCGAACTGAAGGTGCCGACCAGGTAGATGCCGAAGATCAGCCCGACCGTGGCCTGGCTGAGATTGTACGGCGGCGCCAGCAGGCGGTAGCCGAGATAGTTGTAGACGGTGACGAACGCACCGAGCAGCAGGAAACCCTCGGCGAACAGCCATGGCAGGGCGCGGTCGCGGAACATCCCGCCGAAGCGTCCCAGCACGGTCCGCCAGTGCAACGGCTGCGCCACGAAATGCCGCGACGGCGGCAACGCGCGCCAGAAGATCAGCCCGGCCACCACGCCGATCACGCCGACCACGCCGACGCCGAAGCGCCAGCCGACGAAATCGGCCAGCACGCCGGTGATCAGCCGGCCGCCCATGCCGCCGACGGCGCTGCCGCTGATGTACAGACCCATGCCCAGGCCGATCGAATCCGGATGCATCTCCTCGCTGAGGTAGGTCATCGCCACCGCCGGCAACCCGCTGAGAGTCAGCCCGAGCAGCGCGCGTACCAGCAGCAGTGCCGACCAGTCCGGCATCAGCGCGGTCACCAGCACCAGCACGGCCGAGGACAGCAGCGAGGCCACCATCACCGACTTGCGCCCCCAGGCATCGGACAGCGCGCCGGCAAACAGCAGCGCGAACGCCAGCACGCCGGTGGTCAGCGACAGCGACAGCGCGCTGGTCGCCGCGCTGACCGCGTAGTCGCGACTGAACTCCGGCATCAGCGGCTGCACGCAGTACAGCAGGCCGAACGTGGCGAACCCGGCCGCGAACAGCGCCAGGTTGGTGCGGCGGAACGCCGGCGTGCCGTGACGGATCCGCCCCGCCGCTTCCGCCTGCGCATCGATCGTCATGAAATCATCCGGGTGGTTGCGGCCAGTGCATGTGAGGCTGTCGGGATGCCGCAGCGAGGGAACCACTCGCGAGAATGGCCGATGACGCCCGGCAACCGTTGCGAGCGGCCGGAACGGCCGAACGCTATCGGGCGCCCTTCGGCCCGACCGGCCCCGTGGCCGCATCGAGCAAGGGCGCCAGCGATAGCGACCAGGCATTGAGATTGCCATTGTCCCACTGCTGCACGCGTTGCAGGTAGTCGCGCGCCTGCGTCGGCGAATGCGGGTAAGGCACCACCGGCGCATGGCGATCACTGGTGAAATACAGCGTGCGGTGATCGGGGCCGAGGTGTGGCAGGTAGTCGGTACTGGAGCCGGGCGCATCGTCCCCGGCGTAGCGGATCGGTGCGACCGAGCCCCAGCCGGCGCCCTTGCGAAAGACGATGAAGAGATGATCCTTGCTGTCGCCCGGCAGGCGATGGTCGCTGGCGAAAACCATGAACGTGCCGTCCGGGGCGATCTCCGGATCGACGTCATCGTCGCCGTAGTGGCTGAACGACAACGGTTGCGCCGGCCGATAGCTGCCGTTGACGTAATGCGAGACGTACAGGCGCTTGCCCTTCACGGCATCGATGGAGAGGAAATAGATGCTTCCGTCAGCCGTCATGCTGGCCTTCCAGATGCTGTCGCTGATGTTGACCGTGGCCGGCAGGGGCTCCGGTTTGCCCCAGGCGTCCCGGCCCGAGCCGATGCGATCGACGCGCCACAGGTGCACTTGTTGGTGCGCCGGCTGGCTGGCTGTGCGGCGTATCGAGACGTAGACCAGGTATTTGCCATCCGCCGAAAATTCCGGTGCGAGATCCGGCCAGCTGCCGGAGAACGCCGCGATCCGCGGCGTCGACCATCGCCCCTGCACGCGACGCGATTCCATGATCGTGCCACCGCCGGCACCGCTGCGAGTGAACAGCATGGTGTTGCCGTCCGGGCTGAAGGTCGGCGCCTCGTCGTTCGCCGGGCCGGAGACGATGCCCGGTGCGAAGATCTGCGGCGTCGCCAGCACCTGCGGGGTGGCCGCGAACGCGCCGCCGGCGACGCCCAGGCCCATGATCATTGCCAGCCCTGCCCTGGAAACAAGCGAACCCGACATACCGATACTCCAGCGATAATTGTGGATGAAATGGGCGGACGGTCGACTGGCGCCGCGATGGAGCCGGCCCCTGTCCCCATCGCTGCAACGGGAATCAGCGCACGCCGTCTGGCCGACGTCGCGCGAAGAACGCCACGATCAGGCCGAACAGCAGCATCGCCAGCACGTTTGCCAGCAGCGACCGCGCGGTGAAGTGCGGCTTCGCGGCCGCCGACAGCGGCACCACGACGTACTCCATCACCACGAAGACGACCACGCCATAGGCCACTCCCGCGGCGACCCAACGTTCGCGCATCCAGGCCAACCGACGTGATGCGACGACGAAGATCGCCGCAATCAGCAAGGACATCCCCCACTGCAGGGCGAGGCCAAGCAGCGATACCCCCATGCCGCCGTGAAACGCTTCGCGGCCAAGCAGGCCGCTGGCGATCGCGCGCAGGATGATCCACGGACTGACGCAGTTGATCAGCGAGGCGGCACCGACATCGAGCGTGCCGGCGATGAGGCCGCCGTAGAGCGTGGCAACCAGCGGTGAGGTACGTGCTTCGGTCATTGGTGGCTCCCTCGCTGTTGGACGAACGCACCGGAATACGCCAGCAGCGGCAGCCCGGCATGTGCCAGCAGTCATGTCGGCGCCAGGTCAGGCGCTGCGATCGCCGCGCAGGATGCGCACCGCCTCGTCATCGCCGGCCGCCCCGCGCCCGCTTTCCCAGCCGAACAACGCGATGCCGACGATGATCGCCAGCGCGCCGAACAGCGTGTCGCCGTGCGGCCACGCCTCGCCCAGGAACAGCACGCCGAGCAGGGTCGCGAACAGCAGCTCGGCCGCCTGCATCGCCTCGACCGCCGCCAGCGCGGTCGGTTCGCGCCGCACCATGTCGGTGGCGCGGAAGAACAGCACGGTGGCGATGGTGCCCGAGGACAGCGCCACGCCACCGGCCAGCAACGCCTCGCGCCAGCTTGGCGGCCCGATCGTGCACCAGGCGATGACCGCGAACAGCCACCACAGCGGCCAGCTGCACAGGGTCATGCCGAACACGCGCTGCACGGCATTCAGATGGGTCGTCCCGTGCTCCAGATGCAGCAGCAGTTTGCGATTGCCCAGCGGGTACGCGAACGCAGCCAGCACCACCGCGGCGATCGCCAGCCAGTCGCCGGCATGCAACTGGCCGTGCGCATGACCCCACTGCAGCACGAACACCCCGGCCACGATCAACGCGCCGATCGCCAGCGTGCGCCAGGCCAGCCGGCGCCGCGCGTCGCGATAGATCAGCGGTGCCAGCAAGGGCCCGGCCAGCACGGTGGTCTGGAAACTGCCGGCGATCAGCCATGACGGCCCGCTGCTCGCCGCCCAGGTCAGCGGGATGCCGAACAGCACGAAACCCACCGCGCTCCAGATCAGCCACGGGCGCGGATGTTGGCGAAGCTCACGCGGCAGTTCGCCCAGCCCGCCCTGCAGCGGCAACGCCAGCGCCAGCAGCGGCAACGTGAACAGGTAGCGCAGGATCACCGCCCACGCCCAATGGCCGCCACCGCTCACGAGGCTGCGATTGAGTACGTAGGTCAGCGTGAAGAACAGCGCCGAGCACAGCGCCAGTCCGACCGCGGCGAGAGCGTTCGAGCGCATCGGCGATCCATGACAAAGCGCGATTCTGGCAAATCGCAGGTCACGCGCCTAGCGCAGCACCTGCATTGGACTCCGGCATGCCGGGAACGCCGCATGGTGGCCCTTCAACCGCTGCTGCCCGGGCACGGATGCGGCCGACCAGGCCGCACCCACGCCCGGCTTTGATCCGGCGTGTCTAGCGATAGCGCCAGTGCCCGGCGATCCATACGTGTGGCGGTCCCCAGTAACCGGGCACCCAGACCCGTGCATGCGCGCGCGGCGGGACGATCACGCAGCCACTCAGCGCGAGGGCGCCACCCAACAGGGCGGCGGCCAACAGCAGATGGGCAACAAGACGGCGCATGGGGCATTCCTCTTTGTGGGGGGTGCCTGCAACAACGTCTTCGGCAAGTGGCGGTGGACTGCCAGGAGGCTGGTCGCGATCCGCAGTTCAGCGGGCGTTGCTCGTCGCCGCGAGGTCCGTAGGCCCAGTCCCCTTGGTCCGGTTCCGCCAATACATGTCGATGTCGCCGCGTTACGAAATTTGCCGATGGATGAGCCGGTGTGGGTCCGGCATGACTTCAAGCACAAGCTGCCGGCAGCGGTGGCCGGCAGACTGCGGCCGTCCCCTCCGCCTGATGCGACCATGACGAACTACAGACTGGGCTTGGCCTTTGCGTGCGTCACCGTGCTGCAGTCCGCATCGGCGCACGTCGCGACAAACGCCGCCTTGCGCGATGAACTGGTGGGTATCGCGCAGGCCTGGGTCGACGCGATACCCACCGGCAACAGGAGCGTGTGGCAACGCACGCTCACCGACCACGCCATCCTGATCGACGAGTTCGGCCGCATCCAGCACAAGCAGGATGCGATCGCCTCGCTGAGCCCCTTCCCCAGCGGCCTTTCCGGCAGCATCGAACTGCGCGACCCGCACCTGCAGCGATATGGCGATACGGCGGTACTGCAGGTGGAGCAATACGAGCGCGAAACCGTGTTCGGCCAGCATCTGGTGGTTCGCTACCAGACGCTTTTCACCTTCGTGCAGCAGGATGGTCACTGGAAGATGGCCGGCTCCGTGGATGTGACGATACCGACCGTACCGCCCACGCTGCATGTCGCCGGACTCTCCCTCGACGACTACCCAGGCAGCTATCGCTACGCGACGGATCGAGCATGGAGGGTCAGCATGCGGCAAGGTGAACTGGGCTATGTGACGAAACCCGGACGACCGTTCAACCGCCTGGAACCGATCGGTCGCGACGTGTTCATGGGTAGCGATGACGAGCGCAACCTGCTGATCTTCCGGCGCGATGCCAGCGGCAAGGTCGACGAACTGATCGAGCGGCGAAAATTCAACGATCTGCACCTGCGCCGCGATCCGGCGACGGGACGCTGAGCTTGCCGGTCAGGCTGGCGTTGCCTTCGCTGCAGCGCCGGTCAGCCCTGTGCCAACTGCTCGACCACGCGGCGATAGCGCGCCGCGATGCGCTCCTCGTCGCAGTGATGAAAGTCACGCACCTGCCAGTGACCACCGCTCATCACGTCGCGCACCAGCGGGGTGTTGCCTGCAAAGATCAGGCTGTCCAGCATCGAGCGTGCATCCCGCGCGGCGAGCAAGGGCAAGTGCTCGTCCAGCACGATCAGGTCCGCACGGTTGCCGATCTGCAGGCTACCGACCGGCAAGCCCGATGCCTGCGCACCACCGCGCAAGGCGGCGCGCCACAGCGTCTCGCCCACGCTGTCACCCTGCCGCCGGGCTGCGACATTGCGATGACGCGTGCTCAGACGCTGGCCGTATTCCAACCAGCGCAGTTCCTCCACCGGCGAGATCGAGATATGCGAATCCGAGCCGATGCCGAACGTTCCGCCTGCGTCCTGGTAGGCCGCCAGCGGAAACAGGCCGTCGCCGAGATTCGCCTCGGTGGTCGGGCACAGGCCGGCCACCGCACCGCTACGCGCGATCTGCCCGGTTTCGGCGTCGGTCAGGTGCGTGGCATGCACCAGGCACCAGCGTGGATCGACGTCGGCGTGATCGAACAGCCATTCCACCGGCCGCGCACCGCGGGTGGCGAGGCAGTCCTGCACCTCGCCGATCTGCTCGGCGATGTGGATATGGATCGGACAAATTTTCGCGATGTCGCTGGCGAGCACCTCGCGCATCGCCTGCTCCGGCACCGCCCGCAGCGAATGCAGCGCGATGCCGATGCGCAGGTCGGCGCTCTCGTGGACGCGCAGTGTCTCGAGCAGGCGCAGATAGCCTTCCACCGCATGACCGAAACGGCGCTGCCGCGGGGTCAGTGCACGACCGTCGAAACCGCCGCTGATGTACAGCACCGGCAGCAGGGTTAGCGCGATGCCGGCCTCGCGAGCCGCCTCGATCAGGGCCAGCGACATCGCCTCGGGATGGGCGTACGGCGTGCCGTCCGGCTGATGGTGCAGGTAATGGAATTCGCAGACCTGGGTATAGCCGGCCTTGAGCATCTCGACGTACAACTGCGCCGCGATCGCCCTGAGTTCGTCCGGCCCGATCGTGGCGGCAAACGCGTACATCGTCTCGCGCCAGCTCCAGAAGTTGTCGTCGGTATTGCCGCGACGCTCGGCCAGCCCGGCCATCGCGCGCTGGAACGCGTGCGAATGCAGGTTCGGCATGCCCGGCAACACCCAATGGCCGAGTGGCTCGGCCGCTGTCTGCGACGACGCCTGCAATCGTCCGTCCGTGCCGACGGCAAGTGTGACCCCGGCCTGCCAGCCATCGGCCTGCCACAGCTGTTCGACCTTGAAGCTGTGACTGTCTGCAGGATTACCCATCTGCTTGCTCCGTTGCCCGAGGTAGGCCAGTGTAACCGGCCGGATCAGCGCGTCTTCACCTGGACTGCCCACGGCCGCAGGCATAATCTTCGGATGGCGAAAAAAACCAACGAACAGACCCCACGACTCCAGGTGCGTCAGGCGACGCCCGCCGACGTACCGGCCCTGGTCGATCTGACCGGACGCATCTATTCCGCCGAATGGGGCCATTCGGCCGAGATGCTGCGTTCCCAGCAGACCCACTTCCCGGAAGGCCAGTTCGTGGTCGAGTACGAGGGCAAGCTGGTCGGCTACTGCGCCACGTTCCGCATCGACGAGGCGACCGCACTGGCGCCGCACACCTGGAACCAGATCACCGGCGGCGGCATGGCCTCGCGCCACAATCCGGAGGGCGACTGGCTGTACGGCATGGAAGTGGTGGTGCACCCGGACTACCGCGGCATGCGCATCGGCCAGCGCCTGTACCAGGCGCGCAAGCGGTTGTGCACCGATCTCAAGCTGCGCGGCATCGTGTTCGGCGGCCGCATCCCCGGCCTGGCCAAGAACATCCAGCGTTACGGCAGCGCCGAAGCCTATGTCCAGGCGGTGGTCGACGGCAAGCGCCGCGACCTGACGCTGAGCTTCCAGCTCAACAACGATTTCGAACTGATCGGCCTGTTGCGCGCCTATGTGTCCTCGGACCACGAGTCGCTCGGCTACGCCGCGCACCTGATCTGGCGCAACCCGCGCCTGCACGACCAGCCGGACACCCCTTCGCCGTCGTCGCCGCAACGCCTGCCCGATTCGGTGCGGGTGGCCTCGGTGCAGTACCAGCAGCGGCGGATCACCTCGTTCGAGGAGTTCGCCACCCAGGTGGAATATTTCACCGACATCGCCGCCGACTACAACGCGGATTTCGTCACCTTCCCCGAGCTGATCACGTTGCAGCTGCTGTCGATCGAGAACACCGAGCTGTCGCCGGTGGATTCGATCCGCAAGCTGAGCCACTACACGCCGCGGGTGAAGGAGCTGTTCAGCCGCCTGGCCGTCCACTTCAACATCAACATCATCGGCGGCACGCATCCCACCGAACAGCCCAACGGCGACATCCACAACGTCTGCTACGTGTGCCTGCGCGACGGCTCGATCCACGAGCGCGAGAAACTGCACGTCACGCCCAGCGAGCGCACCGTGTGGAACATCACCGGTGGCGAGAGCGCCGCCACGATCCAGACCGACTGCGGCCCGATCGGCGTGATGATCTGCTACGACGCCGAATTTCCGGAAGTGGCGCGCCACCTCACCGACCAGGGTGCGCTGATCCTGTTCGTGCCGTTCTGCACCGACGTGCGCGAGGGCTACCTGCGCGTGCGCTATTGCGCCCAGGCCCGCGCGATCGAGAACCAGTGCTACGTGGTGATGTCCGGCAACGTGGGCAACCTGCCCGGCGTCAACAACTTCGACATCCAGTACGGCCAGAGCTGCATCCTCACGCCCAGCGACTTTCCGTTCGCCCGCGACGGCGTGGCGGCGGACTCCACGCCGAACATCGAGACCGTGCTGTTTGCCGAGCTGCGGCTGGAAAGTCTGGCCCGTGCGCGCAACGCCGGTGCGGTGCAGAACATGAAGGATCGCCGCTTCGATCTGTACGAAACGCGCTGGCGTCCGCTGCCGCACTGACGATGAGGGTGCGAGGTCTGCGATAATCACCGGATGACCGAACCCACACCGGCTTCCCCGACCTCCTCCAATCCGCGTCTGCAGGCCCTGCTCGGACACGAATTCTTTGCGCCGCATCAATGGAAACGGCGCATCGCGCTGTGGGTCGGTGCGATCCTGGTGGCGCTGGCGGCGATCCTGTTCGCCAAAGCCAGCGACTGGTCCTACCACCTGTTCCGGCTGATGCTGGGCTATGGCGCATGGATTCCGCTGATCATCACGCCGATCGTCTTCGGCCTGCTCGCCTGGGTCACCGAGGGCAAGCTGCGCGCCACCCGCGGCAGCGGTATCCCGCAGGTGATCGGCACCTTGCATATCGAGGACGAGGGCTTCCGCGCGCGCATGCTGTCGCTGCCGATCTCGGTCGGCAAGATGGTGCTCACCCTGCTGGCGATGGCCGTCGGCGCATCGATCGGCCGCGAGGGCCCCACCGTGCACGTGGGCGCGGGCCTGTTCTATTCGCTGGGCCGGCGCTTCGGCTTCACCGACCCGAAGGCGGCCTCGCGCTTCATCCTCGCCGGCGGCGCCTGCGGCATCGCCGCGGCGTTCAACGCACCGCTGGCCGGTGTGGTCTTCGCCATCGAGGAACTGGCCGGCACCTTCGAACATCGCTTCAGCGGCCTGTTGCTGACCGCGGTGATCGTCGGCGGCGTGGTGTCGCTCGGCGTGATGGGCAATTACGCCTACTTCGGCCACGTCAGCGCCAGCCTGCCCCTGGGCCATGCCTGGCTGGCGGTATTGCTGACCGGCATCATCTGCGGCCTGCTGGGCGGCCTGTTTGCACGCCTGATCCTGCTCAGCCGCAACGGACCGCTGGCGTATATCGGCCGGCTGCGCTCACACGCACCGGTGTTGTTCGCCGCCGGCTGCGGCCTCGCGCTGGCGCTGATCGGACTGTTCTCGCACAACAACGTCTACGGTACCGGCTACGACCAGGCGCGCGCGTTCGTGCAGGAGGCGGCGGTCACCCCGGGCCAGAGCTTCGGCATCGCCAAGCTGTTCGCGAATGTCGTTTCCTATTGGGCCGGCATTCCCGGCGGCATCTTCTCGCCGGCCCTGGCGGTCGGTGCCGGCCTCGGCCACAACATCGCCTACTTCCTGCCCAGCATCCCGGCGGGCACCGTGGTGCTGCTGGGCATGAGCGCCTATCTGTCGGGCGTCACCGGCGCGCCGCTGACCTCCGCGGTGATCGCGATGGAGCTGACCGACAACCAGGACATGGTGATCCCGATCATGGCCGCCTGCCTGCTGGCCCGCGCGGCGGCCTCGCTGTTCTGTCCCACGCCGGTGTACAAGGATTTCGCCGAGCGCATGGTGCAGGACTTCGAGCGGCAGCAGGCAGCCCACGCCGAAGACGCCGAGAAGGCACGGCTCGAAGCCGTCGCGATGCAGCATGTCGGCAAGACCAGTGCCTACGACGAGCAGGCCACACCCACGGATGAGGGCGATGACGCCTCGACCGAAGAGCAGGCCACACCCTAGAGGGAGTCTGAACCCACATGAACGAGCCACGCTGGGATCGCTTGCTGCTCAATGCCACGCTGGCGACGTTCGTTGGCGACACCCCATACGGTCTGATCGAGCAGGCGGCGATCGGCTTGCATCACGGTCGTATCGCCTGGCTCGGGCGTGTGAACGACCTGCCGGACGCACCGAACCTGCTTGCCGACGTGGTGGAATCGCTGGACGGCGCGCTGGTCACGCCGGGGCTGATCGACTGCCATACCCATCTGGTGTTCGGCGGCGACCGCGCCCATGAATTCGACCTGCGCCTGAACGGTGCCGGTTACGAGGAAATCGCCCGCGCCGGCGGCGGCATCCTGTCGACCGTCCAGGCCACCCGCGCGGCCAGCGAGGACGCGTTGTACGCACAGGCCTTGCCGCGGGCACGCACCCTGCTCGCCGACGGCGTGACCACGCTGGAAATCAAATCCGGCTACGGCCTTGAGCTGGAAAGCGAGCGCCGCATGCTGCGCGTGGCGCGGCGGCTGGGCCGCGAACTCGGGATCACCGTGCTAACCAGTTTCCTGGGCCTGCATGCGCTGCCGCCGGAATATCTGGATCGACGCGCCGAGTACGTGGCGCTGGTCTGCGACGAGATGCTGCCCGCGCTCGCCGCCGACGGACTGGTCGACGCGGTCGATGCGTTCTGCGAAGGGATCGGCTTCAGCCGCGAGGAAACCCGCCGTCTGTTCGAGCGCGCGAAGCAGCTCGGCCTGCCGGTAAAACTGCACGCCGAGCAGTTGTCGGACCTCGACGGCGCGGCGCTGGTCGCCGAATACGGTGGGTTGTCGGCCGACCATCTGGAGCATCTCGGCGAGTCTGGCGTCCAGGCGATGGCCATGGCCGGCACCGTCGCCGTGCTGTTGCCCGGTGCGTTCTATGCGCTGCGCGAGACGCGGCTGCCGCCGGTGGACCTGCTGCGCGAGCATCGCGTGCCGATGGCAGTCGCCACCGACTGCAACCCCGGCACCTCGCCGCTGCTGTCGCTGCGGCTGGCCGCCGGGATGGCCTGCACGCTGTTCCGGCTGACACCCGAGGAAGCGTTGCGCGGGGTCACCGTTCATGCCGCCCGCGCGCTGGGCCTGACCGACCGCGGCGCGCTGGCACCGGGCCAGCGCGCCGACCTGGTGGTATGGAACACCAGCCGGCCGGCCGAGCTGTGCTACTGGATCGGCGGCAGTCTGGCCCGCACTATCTACGTGGCGGGTGAGACGGTGTCGCGGCGCAAGCCGCCCAGGCGTTCGCCCAGCGCCTCATAGAAAGCCGGCGGCAGCTCCGCCTGTACCGGCACGCGCCACCAGTGCGGCCGGGCGTACCGGCGGCATTTGACCGCATCCTTGTCGGTCATCAGCAACGGCAGCTCATCGCCGAAGTCCAGCTCGCGCGCCGCGAACGCGTGGTGGTCGGGGTAGGCATGCTCGATCACCTCGATGCCTGCGGCACGCAGGCTGTCGAAGAAACGCGCCGGATGACCGATCGCCGCGACGGCATGAACGCGCTGACCGGAGAAAGCAGACAGCGGCCGGCGTTGGCCATCGCCCAGGGCCACCGCCTCGCCACCGCGCAACTGCATCGGGTATTCGCCCTCGGCGCAGGTGCCGCCGTTGCAGACACGCAAGTCCACCCGGTGCAGGCGGGCCAGCGGCTCGCGCAATGGACCGCGCGGCAACAGTCGCCCGTTGCCGAAGCGCCGCACGCCATCGATCACGCAGATCTCCAGATCGCGGGCCAGCGCGTAGTGCTGCAGGCCATCGTCGGCGACCAGCACGTCGCATCCGGCATCCAGCAGCAGGCGTGCCGCCGCCGGCCGGTCGCGACCCACCGCGACCGGCACGCCGCTGGCATGGATCAGGCAGGGTTCGTCGCCCACTTCCGCCGGATCCGGCGCGATGCCCAGCAGCAACGGTTCGCGCCGGCTGCCGCCGTAGCCACGGCTGACCACGCCGGGGCGCCGACCCCGTGCCCGCAGCGCCTCGACCAACGCGATCGTGAGCGGTGTCTTGCCGGTGCCGCCCACGCTGAGGTTGCCGATCACGATCACCGGTACCGGCAGGCGCACGCTGCGCAGCCAGCCGGCCCGATACAGCACCCCGCGCAGCCGCACCACCCCGCCGTACAGCGCCGCCAGCGGCCACGTCCACCAGGGCGCCCGGCGACTGCCGTACCAGGCTGATTCGAGCGTGTCGATCAGCGCCATGATCAATCCTCAGTCGCTGTCGCGATGGACGACGGCATCGTGGAACTGCATCCGGTGCAACGCGGCGTATTGCCCGCCCAGCGCCATCAGCTCGGCGTGGGTGCCGCGTTCGATGATCGTCCCCTGCTCCATCACGGCGATCTGGTCGGCGCCTTCGACCGTGGACAACCGGTGCGCGATGACCACGGTGGTGCGGTCGCGCATCAGCCGCTGCAGCGCCTGCTGGATCAGTCGTTCCGATTCGGTGTCAAGCGCGCTGGTGGCTTCGTCCAGCACCAGGATTGGTGCGTTCTTGAGGATCGCGCGGGCGATCGCGATGCGCTGGCGCTGGCCGCCGGAAAGCATGTTGCCGCCCTGGCCGATCTGGGTGTGGATGCCCTGCGGCATGCGCGCAATGAATTCCATCGCATTGGCCGCCTCGGCCGCGGCGACGATGTCCGCTTCGTCGGCGCCGGCCAGTTCGCCATAGGCGATGTTGTTGGCCACGGTGTCGTTGAACAGCATGACGCCCTGCCCGACCCAGGCAATCTGGCGGCGCAGCGAAGCCAGGGTGTAGCTCTCGTAATCCTGGCCGTCGAGGATGATGCGGCCCGCGCTCAGCGTATTGAAACGCGGCAGCAGGCTGACCAGGCTGCTCTTGCCGCTGCCGGAACGGCCGACCAGCGCCGTCACCGTGCCCGGCACGCAATGCAGGTCGACCCCGCGCAAGGCGGCGACGTCGTTGCGCGGGTAGACCAGACTGACCGACTCGAAGCGCAGATCGCCGCGGGCGCGTGCCAACTCGCGGCCGCCGGTGTCCACTTCCGGCGGCAGGTCGATCACCTCGAAGATCTCCTCGGCCGCCGACAGGCCGCGCTGGATGTTCGACTGCACGCTGGCCAGGCGCTTGAGCGAGGGCAGCATCGTTCCCATCGCGGTGAGCACGGCGAAGAACACGCCTGGCGTCATGCTGCCGAGCACCTGTGGCCGCGTGCCGAGGAAGACCAGCGCCGCCAGCGCGGTGGCGGCGATCAGCTGGACGGTGGAGCTGGAGGCGGCATTGGTGGCGGCGATCTTCAGATTGAGCCTGCTCGTATGCCGCGTGATGTGCTCGAAGCGGCCCGCCTCATACGCCTGACCGCCGTAGATCCGCACTTCGCGATGGGCACCGACCGATTCCTCCACGGTCCCCGTGACCGACCCCATGGTGCCCTGGATGCGGCGGCTGATCTTGCGGTAGCGACGACTGACCACGGTGGCAACCAGCGCGATCGCGGGCACCATCACCAGCAGCGAGAGCGTGAGGTAGGGGCTGTAGTAGAGCATCACGAACAGCATGGCGATCACGGTGAAGCCGTCGGTGATCGCGATCTTCGCCGCGCTGCTGGATGCCGCCGCCACCTGTTCGCTGGTGTAGGTGATGCGCGAGACCTGCTGCCCGGAGGGCTCGCTGCCGAAAAAAGGTGCCGGCAACTTGAGATAGGCGCTGAAGACGTCCTGCTGCATCGCCTGAACGACGTGACGGCCAATATAGGAAACGCCGTAGTCGCTGACGAAGGTACCCAGCGAACGCACCAGGAAGATGCCGATGATCCAGATCGGCATCCAGAAAATCAGGTAGGGATCCTTCAGCGTGAACAGCTTGTCGATCATCGGCTTGAGCAGGCCGGTAAAAAGGGCCAGGCCGCCACCATCGACCAGCATGCCCACCAGCGCGACCAGGGCAATCGGCCAGTAGCGCCGCGAGTAACCGAGCAGACGCCGGTACACCTGCCAGCTGTCGGCACCCTGCTTGCCGGCCTTGCCGGAGCTCATTGCCCCGCGCCTGGCTTGCTCGGCGTGGTGGCGATCGACAGCCGGGTGAAGCCGAGCTGGCCCAGCGCGTCCATCGCGGTGATCACGTTCTGGTTCGGTGTCATCGCGTCGGCACGGATCGTCACCGGGCGATCGCGGTCATCGCCCGCGTTGCGCGCGATGGTCTGCTTGAGCGGCTCGATGCCCTCGCCCATCACCTCGTCGCTGCCGACGTAGAAACGGCCGTCGCGGTCGATCATGATGGTCAGCGCCGGGGCGTTCATGTCGCGATCCTGCACGCTGGCCTGCGGCAGGGTCACCTTCATGCGCGAGTGCTGCACGAACGTGCTGGTCAACACGAAGAACATCAGCAGGGTCAGCAACACGTCGATCAACGGAATCACGTTGATCTCGAAATCATCCCCGCGGCGGTCGTTGCTGATACGCATCGGCGTGCACTCAGCCCGCGCCCGGCGCGGTCGCCGCGGGCGGACGCCGGGGCCGTGCCGGCACCGTGGAAGCGAGGGTCAGGTCGTCCAGCAATGCGGTCGCCTGTTTCTCCATCTCCACGCAGTAGCCGGCCACGCGCGAACGGAAGTAACGGTGCAGCACGTAGGCGGGGATCGCCACGGTCAGGCCCGACGCGGTGCAGATCAGCGCCTCGCCGATGCCGCCGGCCATCTTGGCCGGGTCGCCGATGCCGCCGGCCATGACTTCCATGAACATGCGGATCAGGCCGATCACGGTGCCGAACAGACCCAGCAGCGGGCCGATCAGGGCAATCGTTCCCAGCGTGTTGAGGTAGCGTTCCATGCGGTGGATCACATGCCGGCCGGTGTCCTCGATGCGCTCCTTGATCAGCTCGCGAGGCTGTCTGCGTACAGCCAGCGCGGCGGCCAGCAGCTCGCCCAACGGCGAGCCGCTTGACAGCGTCTCCAGGTGTTTCGGATCGAGCTGGCCGGAGCGCGCCCACTGGCGTACCTCGTCGCCCAGCCCGGGCGGCAGCACCGACTTGCGCCGCAGCGTCCAGCAGCGCTCCAACACGATCGCCAGGGCAATCGCCGAACAGATCAGGATGGGCACCATCGCCCACCCGCCAGCCATCAGAATTTCCAGCACCTTTCGACCCCGACGTACTACCTGACAAGAAGCGCGCATCATAGCAGTCCCGCCCGCCGGTACTGCGGCACCGGTGGCATTCCCGGCCTCATTCGCGCCAGTAACGCGCCTGCCGGCGGCGCCAGCCCGGTTCGCGCCGCGGCCGGGCATCGACGGGGAAATCCACGGCGATCGCGCCCTCCATCGCAGTGTTGAACACCGGCACCCCGGCTTCGGCATAGCGTGCCAGCACGTCCGCCCGCGGGTGACCGAAGCGGTTGCGCCAGCCCGCCGAGACCAGCGCCAGCGGCGGCTTCACCGCGGCGATGAAGGGCGCGCCTGAGGAACTGCTGCTGCCATGATGCGGCACCAGCAGGACCGGGGCCGGCCCGCCGCCAAGTACGGCCGCCACGGCCGGCTCGGTTCGCGAACTGATGTCACCGGTGAGCAGCAGGCGCCCGCCACGGCCCTCGACCAGCAGCACGCAGGAACTGTCGTTGCCCCGATCACCTGCGCCCGCCGCGGGATTCAGTACGCGAAAGTGCACGCCGTCCCATTGCCACGCCTGGCCGGCGACACACTGGCGCATCGGCAGCCTCATCCGCGCCGGCTCGCCGGCGTAACGCGGTGCCTGTGGAAACGCACTCGCGACCGCCACGGCGCCGCCGGCGTGATCGTTGTCGCCGTGGCTGATCATCAGCAGGTCCAGATGGCTGATGCCGAGCGCATGGATCGCGGGCAGCACCACGGCGTCACCGAGGTCGAATCCGGAGGGATACCGCGCGCCGGTGTCATATACCAGCGTGTGGTCGCGGGTGCGCAGCAGTACCGACAGGCCCTGCCCCACGTCCAGCACCCAGACCTGGAACGCGCCATCGCGCAACGCCGGACGCGGTGGCCACAGCAGCGGCAGGAACAGCAACAGGCCCAGCCAGCGCAACGGCACGCCGCGCGGCAGGAACAGCCACAGCGCGCCCAGCAGCGCCAGCAGCAAGGCGTGCAGTTGCAGTGCAGGGAGATACCAGTGCGCACCCGGCCAGCCCGCCATGTGCTGCAGCAGCCACCACTGCGCATGCACCAGTCGCGCGGCCAGCCACAGCACCGGTGTGGCCAGCGGCGGGCATAACCCCAGCAGCAGCATGCCGAGCAACGCGCAGGGAACGATCACGAAGCTGACCAGCGGCACCGCGATCAGATTCGACAGCGCCCCCACCAGCGAGGCCTGGCCGAAAAACCACAGGGTCAGCGGCAGCAGCGCCACCGTCATCACCAGCTGACCGGCCGACAGCTCGTGCACGAACGCGCGCAGTCCGCGCCCGCGCGCCTGCAGGCACAGCATCAGGAACGCCACGCCGACGAAGGACAGCCAGAACCCGGCCGCCAGCACCGCCAGCGGATCGACCAGCAGGATCGCGATCATCGCCAGCGCCAGCGATTGCGCGCCGCTGCTGCCGCGGCGACTGCAGCGTGCCAGCGCCACCACCGCAATCATCAACAGAGTGCGCACGGTGGGCAGGCCGAAGCCGGCCAGTGCGCTGTAGATACCGGCCGCCAGCAACGCCGCGGCGGCCTGTGACTGCGGGCGTGGCAGCCACAGCCCGCAACGCGGCCACAGCGCATGCACCAGCATCGCCAGCCACACGCCGAACACCGCCGCCACGCCGACATGGAAGCCGGAGATGGCGATCAGGTGGGAGACCCCGTTGGCGCGCGCCACGGCCCAGTCCCGCTGGCTCAGTCCGCGCGTATCCCCGACCGAAAACGCCTGCAGCAGCGCGGCGTCATGCGGATCGTGCACCCGGGTGGCGATGCCGCGGGCGACCGCATCGCGGACACCGTCGACGCACCAGTGCGGACCGGCCAGCGGCGCGTTGCCGTCGTCGTCTCGCACATAGCCGGTGGCGACGATGCCACGTTCCAGCGCCGAGCGTTCGCTGTCGGCACTGCCGGGATCGAGCAAGCCACGCGGTCGCTTCAGGCGCAGCAGCAGATGCCAGCGGGTACATGGTCGCAAGGACGGTGCCCCGTCGTACCAGGACACGGTGATGCGTCCGTGCAGGTCCACCGGCCGGCCGTCCAGCGTCGCCCGCTCGACCCGCAGGGTGAAGCGACTGGCATCGGTACGCGCCAGCGGCAGGTCGACCAAGGCGCCGACGATGGCGAAATCGCGGCCCTCGAGCCCGCGTGGCAGACGCGCATCCATCGCCATCGAGCCACGCCACGCTGCCCAGCCGATGCCAAGCAGCAGGCAGGCCAGCCAGCGCCCGCGCGGACAGCGCCAGGCCAGCAGCAACGCAAGGGGAAACAGCAGGCCGGAGCACCAGCGTGGCGGCAACGCGGGCAGCCACTGCACCAGCAGCACACCGGCCAGCAAGCTCAGCGCTGCCGTGATCGCCCCCACTCGCGCCATCTCGCCAGCCCATCCTTGCCTGGAAGACTCCGAGACTAATGCGGCCGCGGCGGCGGCGAAGATGAAAAACGTGTAGGTGTGTGCCTGGGCCTGCCATCACCCCCTGACCCTCTGGCATGGTGGGAGCGGCTGCAGCCGCTCCCACAGGAGCATCCCGGTTGCCCGGGACTCAGGCCTTCAGCCCTTCCTGCAACACGCCGTTGTGCAGCACCAGGGTGCGATCCATCCGCGCCGCCAGCCGCGTGTCGTGGGTGACCAGGATGAAGCTGGTACCGATTTCCTGATTGAGCTCCAGCATCAGCGCATAGACCTGCGCCGCATTGCCCTCGTCGAGGTTGCCGGTCGGCTCGTCGCCCAACACGCAGGCCGGCCGGGTCACCAGCGCACGCGCCACCGCACAGCGCTGGCGTTCGCCGCCGGACAGTTCGGACGGCTTGTGGTGGGTGCGCGCGCCCAATCCGACCCGTTCCAGCAGGGTCATCGCCCGCTGCTGCGCCTCGCCGATCGCGGTGCCGCGGATCAGCAGCGGCATGCACACGTTCTCCAGTGCGGTGAACTCGGGCAGCAGGTGGTGAAACTGGTAGATGAAACCCAGCGAGCGGTTGCGCACGCGTCCGCGCTCGGCGTCGGACAAGGTGGACAGCACGCGGCCGTCCACCTCGACCTCGCCGGCGGTCAGCGTGTCCAGCCCACCGATGATGTGCAGCAGGGTGCTCTTGCCCGAACCGGAGGCACCGACGATCGCCAGCGTCTCGCCACGCTTCAGGCTGAAGCTGACATCGCCGAGCACCTCGGTGCGCAGGCCGCCTTCGTCATAGGTCTTGGCCACATGGCTGGCGCGCAGCACGTTCTCGCTGGTAGACATCGTGGCGCTCTCTTTCCTGGTCGTCTCATTCATAGCGCAGCGCCTGCGCCGGCTGCGTGCGCGAGGCGCGCCACGCGGGATAAAGGGTGGCCAGCAGCGAGAACGTGAAGGTCAGCAAGGCGACCCAGCCGACGTCATGCCAGTCCAGCCGGCTCGGCACCTCGCTGATGTAGTAGACGTCCGGCGACAGGAAGGTCACGTGGAAGGTGTGCTCGATCCACTTGATGATGCCCGGCAGCTTCCACGACAGCAGCGAGCCCAGGCCGACGCCCGTGCCGATCCCGACGAAACCCACCAGCAGCCCCTGCACCATGAACACGCCCATGATGCTGCGCGGCGTGGCCCCCAGCGTGCGCAGGATCGCGATGTCGGCCTGCTTGTCGGTGACCAGCATCATCAGCATCGAGACCAGGTTGATCACCGCGACCAGGATGATCAGCGACAGGATGATGAACATCACCATCTTTTCCATCGACAGCGCAGCGAACAGGTTCGCGTTGGTATCCATCCAGGTCTGCACCCGGTAGACCTGGCCCAGCTGGTCGGCCAGCGCGTTGGCGACCGGGCGCGCGTTGAACAGGTCATCCAGGCGCAGGCGGATGCCGGTGGGGCCGCTGAGGTCGTTGAGCTTCTCGGCGTCGCTCATGTTGATCAGGGCCAGCCCCGAATCGAACTGCTCCATGCCCAGCTCGAACACGCCGACCACATGGAAACTGCGCATCCGCGGCACGCCGCCCATCGGTGTGGCGCGCAGTTGCTGCACCACCATGGTCAGGCGGTCGCCGACGCCAACGCCCAGTGTCATGGCCAGTTCCCGACCCAGCACGATGTTCCAGCTGCCCGGGGTCAGCTCGTCGAGCTTGCCCTCGACCATGTGCTTGCCGATATCGACGACCTTCGGCTCCTGTGCCGGCTCGATGCCGCGCACCAGCGCGCCGCTGGAGCGCCGCGCATTCAGGTACGCCTCCGTCTCGACGTAGGGCGCCGCGCCGAGCACGTGCGGATTCGCCTCGGCGATCTTCAACGCCTGCGGCCAGTCCTGCACGCTCTCGCCGATGCCGGAGACGGTGGCGTGCGAGATCGCGCCGAGGATGCGCGACTTCATCTGGTAGTCGAAACCGTTCATCACCGACATCACCGTGATCAGTGCGATCACGCTGATCGCGATGCACACGATCGAGACGGTGGAGATGAACGAGATGAATTGATTGCGGCGCTTGGCGCGCGTGTAGCGCAGGCCGATGAAGAGTTCGAGCGGTCGGAACATGGGTGGTCGCTTGTGGTGATCGCAGGGCGGGCCGCCCGAACGTCCATTATCAGGTATTCGCTCAGACCGCGCTGGGTCGACGAAGTTGCCGGCGTGTCACAGCCGCGGCAGCGCCTCGCCCGGCTGCACCGTCGCCAGCCGCATGCGCAGGCGCCGGCGAATGTCGGCATCGCTGTTGTCCGGCGCCAGCAGCAGCATTTGCGCTCCGCTTTCCGCCGTCTGCAGGCGCAGCAGGACGAAGGCACCGAGCACGCGGAACGAGGCCAGCCTCGCGGGTACGTCCTCCTGATCGATCAGGCGCAGCATCCAGTCGTTGTCGGCGCTCCAGCCCGCAGCCACGATCGGCGTGGCACGCATTCGCCGAAGCGAGCGCCACGTCGGCACCAGCACGACGATCACCAGCAACAGTTTCAACCAGAGCGCCAGCGCGCACAGCAGCACCGCCAGCATGGCCAGTCCGGCCATCAGGATCACCACGCGCCGAAGCAGACGCGACGGCCGGTACTCAAAGCCGATGGCGGGCGCGGATGTCATCGACGATCGCCTGCCAGTCCGCCCGCTCGGGACGGGCATGCCCCATCACCCAGTCCCACAGATCCGGATCCTGCGCGTCGAGCAATTCATCGAAAGCCTGCTGCTGCGCTACGTCGGCGTCGGCAAAGCATTCGTCCAGCCAGCCGCCGAACAGTGCATCGAGCTCCCGCGTACCGCGGCGGGCACGCCAGCGCAGACGCTTGAGACGAGCATCTTCCGTTTCCATAAGATCAAATCGCGCGAAGCGCCTCCATGGCCTCCTCTCCCCTGTGGGGAGAGGATTGAGGTGAGGGCGCTCCAATGAAGCACCGCTGCGAAGCCGCCATCGCCTCCTCTCCCCTGCGGGGAGAGGATTGAGGTGAGGGCGCTCCAATGAGGCATCGCCGCGAAGCCGCCATCGCCTCCTCTCCCCTGCGGGGAGAGGATTGAGGTGAGGGGGCTCCAATGAGGCATCGCCGCGAAGCCGCCATCGCCTCCTCTCCCCTGCGGGGAGAGGATTGAGGTGAGGGGGCTCCAATGAGGCATCGCCGCGAAGCCGCCTTTGCCTCCTCTCCCCCGCGGGGAGAGGATTGAGGTGAGGGGACAATCTTGCGGAACACCTTCATCAAGAAGAGGCTCCGATCGACATCCCCGCGAGCACCCGCCCCTCACCCTGCCCTCTCCCCAAAGGGGAGAGGCAATGTTGTGTCGCCACGCAGTGGCGACGATCCGTCATGCGCTGCGCCGCTCCACCATCAGCTTCTTGATCTCGGCAATCGCCTTGGCCGGATTCAGACCCTTCGGGCAGGTGCGCGTGCAATTCATGATGGTGTGGCAGCGATACAGCTTGAACGGATCTTCCAGGTCGTCCAGGCGCGCACCGGTGTCCTCGTCGCGGCTGTCGACGATCCAGCGATAGGCCTGCAGCAGGATCGCCGGACCCAGGTACTTGTCGCCATTCCACCAGTAGCTCGGGCAGCTGGTCGAACAGCAAGCGCACAGGATGCATTCGTACAGGCCGTCGAGCTTCTTGCGCTCCTCCGGCGACTGCAGCCGCTCGCGATCCGGCGCCGGGCTCTGCGTGCGGATCCACGGCTTGATCGAGGCGAACTGGGCATAGAAGTGGGTCAGGTCGGGGACCAGATCCTTCACCACCGGCATGTGCGGCAGCGGGTAGATCTTCACGTCGCCGGACGCGCACTCGCTGATCGCCCGGGTGCAGGCCAGCGTATTGGTGCCGTCGATGTTCATCGCGCACGAGCCGCAGATGCCCTCACGGCAGGAACGACGCAGGGTGAGCGTGGGATCGATCTCGTTCTTGATCTTCAGCAACGCGTCCAGAACCATCGGACCGCACGCGGCCAGATCGACCTCGTAGCTGTCGATGCGCGGGTTCTGTCCGTCGTCCGGCGACCAGCGATAGATCCGGAACGTACGCGGCTTCTTCGCATCCTTGGCCGGGTAATGCTTGCCCGGCTGGATCTTGGAATTCTTCGGTAGCGAAAACTCTGCCATGTGCTGAACCCTTCAACTTTCTGCAGGAGGGCTTGCGCCCCGACCGTACAACCTGATGATGCTCTCGCCACGACGCGGCCGTGGCCGCCCGTGGATCAGTAGACGCGTTTCGCCGGTGGCACGGCCTCGACCTCGTCGGTCATCGGCTGCAAATGCACCGGACGGAAATCGAAGCGTGACTTGCCGGCCTCGTCGACCCACACCAGGGTGTGCTTCATCCAGTTCACGTCGTCACGCTCGGGGAAATCCTCGCGCGCATGCGCACCACGGCTTTCCGGACGCTGCTCGGCCGAATGCATGGTCGCCACCGCCTGCGCCAGCAGGTTGGACAGCTCCAGCGTCTCGACCAGATCGGAGTTCCACACCAGCGAGCGATCGCTGACACCGACGTCCTGGAACATGTCGAACACTTCGGAAATCTTCTGCTTGCCTTCGGCCAGCGTTTCGCCAGTACGGAACACCGCGGCGTCTTTCTGCATCGTGCGCTGCATCGCGGCGCGGATCTTCGCGGTCGGGGTGCTGCCCTTGGCGTTGCGCAGTGCGTCGAAGCGGGCCAGCGACTTGTCCAGCACGTTGGCGGGCAGGTCCTTGTGCGCCGCTCCGGGCTGGATCAGCTCGGCACAACGATGCGCCACCGCACGACCGAACACGACCAGGTCGAGCAGCGAGTTCGAACCCAGCCGGTTGCCGCCATGCACGGACACGCAAGCCGCCTCGCCGATGGCGAACAGGCCGGGCACGATCGCGTCGACGTCGTCGCCACGCTTCTGCACGACTTCGCCGTGGTAATTGGTCGGGATGCCGCCCATGTTGTAGTGCACGGTCGGCAGCACCGGGATCGGCTCCTTGCTGACGTCCACGCCGGCGAAGATGCGCGCCGACTCGGCGATGCCGGGCAGCCGCTCGTTGATGACCTCGGGACCGAGATGCATCAGGTTCAGGTGAATGTGGTCCTTGTGCTCGCCGACGCCGCGACCCTCGCGGATTTCGATCGTCATCGCACGGCTGACCACGTCGCGCGACGCCAGGTCCTTCGCGCTCGGCGCATAGCGCTCCATGAAGCGCTCGCCGGCGGAATTGGTGAGGTAGCCACCCTCACCACGCACGCCTTCGGTGATCAGGCAGCCGGCACCGTAGATGCCGGTCGGATGGAACTGCACGAACTCCATGTCCTGCAGCGCCAGCCCGGCGCGCAGCACCATGCCGCCACCGTCACCGGTGCAGGTATGCGCCGAGGTGGCGCTGAAGTAGGCGCGGCCGTAACCGCCGGTCGCCAGCACCACCGCCTGACCGCGGAAGAAATGCAGCGTGCCCTCGTTCATGTCCAGCGCCAGCACACCGCGGCAGACACCCTCCTCGTCGAAGATCAGGTCGATCGCGAAATACTCGACGAAGAACGCGGCGTCATGCGCCAGTGCCTGCTGATACAGCGTATGCAGGATCGCATGACCGGTACGGTCGGCCGCGGCGCAGGTACGCTGCGCGGTGCCCTTGCCGTAATGCGTGGTCATGCCGCCGAACGGGCGCTGGTAGATCTTGCCCTCGTCAGTACGCGAGAACGGCACACCGTAATGTTCCAGCTCGATGATCGCGGCCGGTGCGTTCTTGCACATGTACTCGATCGCATCCTGGTCGCCGAGCCAGTCGGAACCCTTGATCGTGTCGTAGAAATGGAAGCGCCAGTCGTCCTCGCCCATGTTGCCGAGCGCAGCGGAGATGCCGCCCTGCGCCGCGACCGTATGCGAACGGGTCGGGAACACTTTGGTGATGCAGGCGGCCTTGAGGCCTTTCTCGGCCAGACCGAACGTCGCGCGCAGGCCCGCGCCACCGGCGCCGACCACGATCACGTCATACAGATGCTGCTGGATCTTGTAGCTTTCCATGAAACTTCTTCCTCGCGTCTTATGGGGTCAGCGCAATGCGCAGCACGGCCAGCACGCTTGCGAGCGCGCCGAGTACCGCGAGGAACTTGATCGCCACCAGCAGGACGACTTCCCTCCAGCGGGTATGTACGTAGTCCTCGACCACCACCTGCAGACCGAGCACGGCATGCCAGAACATGGTGAGCACGAACGCGATCAGCAGCAGCGCATTCCATGGCTTGGCCACGGTGGCGCGGGCGGCGGCGTAATCGGCATGCAGCAGGCACAACACGGTGACGACAAACCACAGGCCGAGCAGCACCAGCGCCGCGGCGGTCATCCGCTGGGTCCACCAGTGACCCACGCCGGACTGGGACGAGCCCAGGCCCCGGGCGACTTTCAGCGGGTTTCGCCGATCCTTCACGACGACATCCTTAGCGCTCATGCGGCACCTCCCTGCATCAATACGTAGGCCCACACCAGCGCGGTAAGCACGATGCTGCCGGCGACCGACAGCCAGCTGGAGCGCACGAACTGGGGAATTTCATAACCGGCGCCGGCATCCTGGATCAGATGGCGGATGCCATTGCACAGGTGATAGAACAGCGCCCAGCTCCAGCCCAGCAGCAGGATCATCCCCACCGGGCTTCCGGCGACGCTCCTGAAGTGATTGAAGCTCTCCTCACCGGCGGCGAGGTGGATCAGTCCGGCGACGACCACCAGGCTGCCGACGGCGAGGGCGATGCCCGTGGCGCGGTGCACGATGGAAGTCATCATCTGCACTTGCCGCTTGTATATCTGCAGATGCGGAGAAAGCGGTCGTTGCGTGTCTGCCATGGCGGCTATCCTGAGTGGAATCGCTGATGTCCTTGCCGCACCGGTTCCTGGCCTGATACGCAGTCGGCGACGAACGCCGCCGCGGTCGTTCAGAAGTCGATGCAGCGGCCGTTCTTTTCCCAGTCGCCATAACGCGTGGGATCCAGAGCCGGTCGCTCCACCTGTGCCTTGTCCCCCGCCGGCGTGACAGGCACGGCAGTCGTTTCCGTCGGAGCGGAAGCGGGTGTGGACTCGGCTGAGGAGAAGGTATCGGACATGGTTTTAGTAAGCCTGCGAAGATTAATACCTGCGCCAAAGCAGCACAACCATTGACGACGACCTCACCAGCGCGGCGAGGACAGCCGGGCTACTTGCGCTTGATCCCGCCTGCCCCAATTCATGAGTGCTTATGCCGAACCCTCATTCCGCGGAAACCCTGTTGATCGAAGGCCCTGACGCCGCGGCGTTCGCGCACGCCCAGTTCAGCAGCAAGGTCAACTCACTCGACATCGGCCAGTGGCAGTTCAGTGCGTGGCTCGATCCACAAGGTCGTGTGCGGGCGCTGTTCCATCTGGCCCGACTCGACGAGGAACGTTATCTGCTGCTGCTGCGCGGCGGCCATGCCACCGCGATGGCCGACGCACTGCGCCGTTTCGTGTTTCGTTCGAAGCTCAGCCTGACTGCGCTGCGCGCGCACGCGCTGGCGAGCGGGCCCGCGCAGGCAATGCATGCCATCAGCAACGACGGCGACGTGATTTCACTCGGCTGCGAAACACACAGCCTCAGGATCATGACCTCCGGAACCGGCGACGACGCATGGCGCCTGACACAACTGCGGGCAGGCTGGCCGTGGCTGTCTGCATCGACCCTGGGCGAGTTGCTGCCTGCCGCACTGTCGCTGCAGCGGCTGCAGGCAGTTGCCGTCGACAAGGGCTGCTATCCCGGCCAGGAAATCGTCGCGCGACTGCATTTCCGCGGCGGTCAGAAGCGACACCTTCACAGCGGCACGTTGTCGCAGGCTGCGTGCGCAGGTGATGCTTTGCGCATGGACGATCGCGAGGTCGGTTGCGTGATCGACGTCGTCGAGTCCGACGATACCGTCGAAGCACTCATCGTGCTGAGCGATAACATCGTCACCCTTGCAACGGATGGATACCTTTCCGGTTTCGACGACCACCTGGTCATCGGTCTCGGCACATCATGGCCGGCATGAGTGATGCATGTCGTTACCGGTCAATTACGTGATGGCACTTGTCAATGGATTGTGAGCATCGGTTAAACTTCGGCACCAAGGCACTTGCCAGCGGCGACATCCGCCACTAGGCTCCGCCGATCGAATATCGCGGCATCCATGACACGGGGTGCCGAAGTACGCGACGAATCGGAAGAGTCCGAATCGGCGCGACCCGACAGAACACCGTCGGATGGCATACCGCATTTGCATCCAACGAATGCGCAGCAGTTGCAGGCAACACGGCCGATCCGGCACGCGCAACGCCCAATGCAACAACAAGCTTCCGATCGGCATCGAACCGCCGCTCGAACCGCCACAATCCCGTGGCAAAGCGTGATGACCACAAGTTTCGGTCGTCGCGGCAGATCCAGGTGGAACGGCCTGCCCGCCCGTCCACCGCAATGGCGCGCAAAGCCTGCAGTCTGCTTTGCGCGTACAGCACGTTGGAGGCAGAACAATGAAACTTTCCATGCTGTTGTGGCTGACATCCCTGATGCCCCAGCCCGTGGCCGACCAGGCTTGCCTGGCCACCACCGTGTATCTGGAAGCGCGCAGCGAGCCCACCATCGGCCAGCTGGCCGTGGCCGAAGTGGCGTTGCGCCGCCTCGATCGCGGACACTATGGCAACACCGTGTGCAAGGTAGTGACCGCTCCGCATCAATTTGCGACCACCACCACGTCCGGCTCGTTCGAGATCACCAACCTCGACGCCTTCGGCAAGGCGTGGAAAGTTGCCGGAAAGTCGATTCACAACTGGCAACTGCCGGTCGCGCAACGCCAGATGCTGGTGCCACGCGCCGATCACTTCGCCACGACGGCCATCTCGCCCTACTGGTCGCACAATCGCCCCAGCATCACGATCGGCGAACATGCGTTTTACGCCGTGAACTGACCGACTGATGCTCCAGAAAACATGAAAAAGGCCATCATCATGATGGCCTTTTTCATTTGAACATCTGGACGTCTGGACGTCTAGATCAGTACATCGCGATCAATGCGCGTAGACATGATCACCACGGACTTCGACGTAATCACCGTCACGGACACCGGGGTCTTCACGCTGTGTCACCGTGGCATACTGACCGTTGTCCAGTCGCACCACGATTCGCCATGCGGTGCTCTCACCGCCGCTGCGCTTGCCGACCTGGTTGCCGACCACACCACCAGCCACCGCACCAGCTACCGTAGCCGCCTTGCGGCCATCGCCCTTGCCGACGGTATTGCCGAGGACACCACCAGCGACTGCGCCGATGATTGCACCGAGCGTGCCCCCATTGCCGCTGCCCTGCACGTAGACCTGCTGTACTTCCTGCACCACGCCACAGGTCTGGCAACGCGCATTCCGATTGGAGTAGCCGTTCTGCTGGCCCCGATAGCTACCGTTGTAATTGCCGCCATTGCTGCTGTTGCCGTAAGGCGCGGTGGCACAGCCGGCGAGGGCCAGTCCCGCGGTCATCGCGGCCGCCAGGGCGAGCTTTCCAGTAAATGCATTCATGAGGTCACTTCCGTTTTGATCAGTTGATTCAGTGTGCGTCGGAGACAGCGGTAACACCTTCCTGCACCTGCACCCGGTCGCCCGGATCGTGATCCATGCGCACCGTACGGGTAACCCCGTTGTACACGTAGCGCACGTCGTAGCCGACGATCTTGCTGCTGGTGTTGTTGACCGTGGTGCATTTGCGTTCGACCGAGGTGGTTACCTGGGCATGCTGACGACTCGCCTCGATGCGGTTGCCCGCGTAGCCACCGCCGACGGCACCGGCCACGGTGGCCAGCGTCTTGCCCTTGCCACCACCCACCTGATGGCCTACCAGGCCGCCCACGACCGCGCCGATGGCGGTGCCCGCAATGCGGTGCTGATCCTTGGGCGGAGCGGTATGCGTAACCGTTTCGTCGTGACAAACCTGCTGGGGATGATTCACCGTCGAATGCACGGGGTCGACACTGACTACCTTGCCGTACGCGGCTCCGGCACCGGAATCCGCGGCGCCATTGGCGATACCTGCGTCGGCACTGCGGTTGCATGCCGACAGGCCCGTCACCAGTGCCGCTGCGATAGCGATGTTGAGTACATTGACCATCAACTTGTTCATCAGAATCCTCTCCTCTGTTTGTTTGTAGCTTTCATGCCCGGGCGTGGCACCGGCGCAATAACCTGCGCACCCATTGAACCTGTGCGCAACTGAATCCCAGCTAGCTCACGCTCGTTACATTATCTTCACGTATCCCTCGCGGAAATCTCTGCCAGTGCACGAAAACCGAAGCATGCCCAGGCTCGTCGACAGCCATGTCCATCTCGACGATGTCGCTTTCGCCATCGACCGCGGCGCCGTGATCGAGCGCGCCACCCTGGCCGGTGTGGATACCATGATCCTGCCGGCCGTCGACATCGACAGCTGGCCGCGGATCCGGGCGTTGTGCGCAAACCATGCGGGGATACATCCCGCCTTCGGGTTGCATCCGGTATTTCTTCCCCACCATGCGCCCGCCCATGTGGACGCACTGTCTTCTTGGCTCGATGACGGCAGCGCCGTCGCCGTCGGCGAGATCGGCCTGGACTTTCATGTGACCGGCCTGGATCGCGAGTTGCAACGGTTCTATTTCGTCCGCCAGCTGCAACTGGCGCGTGAACGCGACCTGCCGGTGATCGTGCATGCGCGCGGCGCGCTGGAGGAAGTGAGCCTGACCCTGCGGCGAACCGGCGGGCTGCGTGGCGTGGTGCACAGCTTTTCCGGCAGCGAACAGCAGGCGAGGCAACTGTGGGAGATGGGCTTTCATCTCGGCGTCGGCGGTCCGCTCACGTACGAGCGGGCCCAACGCCTGCGTCGGATCGTGGCGCAGATGCCGATCGAATTCCTGCTGCTGGAAAGCGATGCGCCGGATCAACCAGGCGCTGCCCATCGCGGCCAGCGCAACGAGCCTGCATACGTCGCTGAGGTACTGAGTTGCGTAGCCGCCTTGCGTGGCGAGCCGGAGGCGGATATCGCGGCCGCCACCCGCGCCAACGCGCGGCGTCTGTTCGATCTTGACCGTCGCGCCGCCTGAGCAAGCCACCGGGCACACCACCCCTGCCAGCCCGCACTTGCCAAGCGCTTTCCCTGTTTGCTATGTTTTATTTCATTGATGAAATATGAATTAGTGAAATGGCACGCCTGAAGAGTGGCATCGCGATGATGGACGAGGGCATCGAACGGGTTAGCCAGATCATCCCGGAGTTGCCTGCCGTCGAAGCACGAATGAGCCGGCTGATGCTGATGGTGGGCAGCAGCATGGAGGAAGGGCTGGAATCGAAGCTCAAGCCGCACAAGCTCAATCACAGCGAATTTCTCACCCTGATGATCCTGTACAGCCGCCCGGAAGGCAGCTCGACGCCGGGCGAATTGTGCGAATTCGCCACCCAGGGCGCGACCAACATGACCCGCATCGGCAACGCGCTGGTCAAGCGCGGCCTGATCACTCGCGGGGCCAGCAAGGAGGACCGGCGCTGTGTGTTGATCCGGATCACCGCCGCCGGTCAGCGGCTCGTGCAGCAGATGCTGCCGCCGATGTTCCCGCGTATCAACGGCATGTTTGCCGGATTCAGCGATGCTGACAAACGCCAGCTGAGCCGCCTGCTGCGCAAGCTGGCGGACAATCTGGATCAGTTGAGTGAAGCCCCCCCTCCATGAAGGAAGCACCGATGACGCATGCCCTGCTCCGCGGTCGCACCGCGCTGACCGTGGCGACCGTGCTGATGCTGACGGCCTGCGCCAGCGCGCCGGCCAGACTCGGCTCACCCATGTTGCGCGACGATGTCCCGCTGGCGGGTTTGCAGGCGCCCACCCGCGCCGGCTGGCCCGAAACGCAGTGGTGGCGTCAGTACGGCGATCCGCAGCTGGATGATTTGATGGATCGCGCGATGCGGCAATCGCCGGATCTCGCGCTGGCGCAGAGCCGCGTGCAGAACGCCGAGCAGTCCGCCCGGCTGGCCGCGGCGCAGCTGGGCCTCACGGTCAATGGCAGCGCCCAGGTCGCCCGTCAGCGACTGAGTGATCACGGGCTGATTCCCAGCCAGTTCCTCGGCTTCAGCTGGTACAACCAGGCCGACCTCGGGGTGCAGCTGCAATACGATTTCGACTGGTGGGGCAAGAAACGGGCGACGGTGGAAGCCGCACTGGATCAGGCGCACGCCGCGGAAGCTCAGCGCAGCGCCGCCGCGCTGGCGATCGAATACGCCGTCGCCGATACCTACTTCAGCTGGCAGGCGGACCAGGCGCGCCTGCAGCTGGCCGATCGGCAGCTCGCCATCCAACAGCAATTTTCCGACATCGCGGATCTGCGGGTGAAGCAAGGCGTGGACCTGCCGGACGAGGCGCAGAAAGCCAGGGCAGAACTGGCCGCCGTGCGCGAGATGCGCGTGGCGCTGGACGGCTCGGCCAGGATCCGCCGCGCCGCGCTCGCGTCACTGCTGGGCGTCGCACCGGCGCAATTGCCGGCGTTGCAGGTGCGTCCGCTGCCGTCGGCGGATCGCGGCGTACCCTCCGATATCGGTCTCGACCTGATCGCCCGTCGCCCCGACATCGCCGCCAGCCGCTGGCAGGTCGAGGCTGCGCTGAAGAAGACCGATGCCGCACGCGCCGAGTTCTTTCCCGACATCAGCATCAGCGCGCTGGCCGGCCTGTCCAGCATCAACCTGGGCAAGCTGCTGACGCCCGGCAGCCGCGTGTTCGCGCTGACCCCGGCACTGCATCTGCCGATCTTCAGCGCGGGCGCGCTGCAGGCCAACTACGGCCTGAGCAAGGCCGGGCTCGACGCTGCGGTGGCGCAATACAACGGCACCGTGCTGGCCGCTGCGCGTGAAGTGGCGACCCAGGCCCTGAGTGCCGAACAGATCACCGGCCGCCGCCGCGAGCAACAGATCCAGCTCGATGCCGACCGGCAGTTGCTGGCGAGCGCACAGGCGCGCGCCCGCCAGGGTGTGCGCGATGGTCGCGAAAGCCTCCTCGCCCAAGCCCGGCTGCTGCAGCAACGCGATGCCGCCATCCAGCTGCAGGCGCAGGCGCTGAGCACCGACCTGACCCTGATCAAGGCGCTCGGCGGCGGTTATCAGGCACCTCCCGCCGCCACCCTTTCCACTTCCCCCATTGCTACCGACGGAGCCGCCGACCATGAGCGCCACTGAGTCCGACAAGTCCGCCGCCAACGACAGCGGCATGGCCGCGAAGAACCCCGGAAAGCGCCGCCGCGCCCTGCTGATCGTGGCAAGCGTGTTCATTCTCGGCGGGCTGATCTGGTTTCTGCTGTGGACGTTCGTGTTCTCGACCCGCCAGAAGACCGACAACGCCTATGTCGGTGGCAACCAGGTGGCGATTTCCGCCCAGGTGCCGGGCACCGTGGTGGCCATCCTCGCCGATGACACCCAGCACGTGGATGCGGGCCAGATCCTGGTGAAGCTGGACAGCACCGACGCCAAGGTGCGCCTGCAGCAGGCGCGCAGTGCACTGGCCCAGGCCGTGCGCGAGGTGCGCCAGCAGACCAGCTCGGCCGGCGGCGCCGATGCACGGGTGAACGCGAGCCGGGTGGACCTGGACAAGGCCGAAGCCGACCTGAAGCGTCACCTGCCGCTGCTCGCCGCGCATGCCGAGTCACCCGAGATCGTGCAGCACCTGCGCGATGGCGTGGCGCAGGCGCGCGCCGCACTGGCTGCCGCCGAAGCGCAGGCCGGCGCCGCGCATGCCTCCATCGAGGGCACCGAGATCGCGCAAAATCCCGCCGTGCTGCAGGCACGCGCGAACTTCAGCGCTGCCTGGATCGCTGCCCAGCGCAACGCGATCTATGCGCCGGTATCCGGTTACGTCGCCCAGCGCAGCGTGCAGCTGGGCAACAGCGTGCAGCCAGGCCAGCAGCTGATGAGCGTGATCCCGCTGCACGATCTGTGGATCGACGCGAACTTCAAGGAAAGCCAGCTGCGCCACATCCGCATCGGCGAGCCGGCCAGCGTGGTCTCGGATCTTTACGGCAGCGACGTGACCTACCACGGCACGGTGATTGGCATCGGCGCGGGTACCGGCAGCGTGTTCTCGCTGCTGCCGGCGCAGAACGCCACCGGCAACTGGATCAAGGTGGTGCAGCGGGTGACGGTACGCATCGCGCTGGACAACCAGGAACTCGACCGGCATCCGCTGCGGGTCGGCCTGTCGGCCGATGTCACGGTCGACATCCGCAACGACAAGGGTGGCGTGCTGGCCAGCACTCCGACGAAACCGCCGGTGGCGCAGACCGATGTCTACGAGCAGATGGCCAGCCAGGCCGGCGCCGAGGCCGACCGGATCATCCGCGCCAATCTTCCGCACGCCGCCACAGTGAACTGAGTCCCGAACGATGGCCGCCACGCCGAACGACGCCACACCGCTGAAGCCATTGCACGGCGCCCCGCTGGCGCTGCTGACCATCGCCGTCGCCTTCAGCACGTTCATGGAAGTGCTGGACATGACGATCGTCAATGTCGCTGTGCCGCACATCGCCGGCAGCCTCGGCGTCAGTCCCAGCGAAGGGACCTGGACGATCAGCTCCTACGCCCTGGCCAGCGCGATCATGCAGCCGCTGACCGGCTGGCTGGCGCGCCGTTTCGGCGAGGTGAAGACCTTCGTGGCATCGGTGCTGCTGTTCGTGGTGTTCTCGATGCTGTGCGGGCTGGCCACCAGCATGCCGATGCTGGTGATCGGTCGCCTGCTGCAGGGTGCCGGCTCCGGGCCGATGGTGGCGCTGTCTCTGACCCTGCTGCTGTCCAACTACCCGAAGGAAAAACAGGGCATCGCGCTGGCGCTGTGGGCGATGACGGTGGTGGTGGCACCGATCTTCGGGCCGATCCTGGGTGGCTGGCTCACCGACAATTTCAGCTGGCCGTGGATCTTCTACATCAACCTGCCGGTCGGGCTCGCCGCCGCGGTGGTCACCTGGGGCCTGCTGCGCAAGCGCGAAACGAAGACCACCAAGGCACCGATCGACATGATCGGCCTGGTCCTGCTGGTGGTCGGCGTGGGTGCACTGCAGTTCATGCTGGACAACGGCAACGACAACGACTGGTTCTCCTCACCGATGATCCTGACCCTGGGCCTTACCGCACTGGTCTGTCTGACGTTCCTGATCGTGTGGGAGCTGCACGCCAGGCATCCGGTGGTGGACCTGTCGCTGTTCCGGCAACGCAACTTCACCGTCGGCGTGGTCAGCCTGTCGCTGGGCATGTTCGCGTTCTTCGGCATCAACGTGGTGTTCCCGCTGTGGTTGCAGATCACCCTCGGCTACACCGCCACCTGGGCCGGGCTGGCCACGGCACCGGTGGGCATCCTGGCGTTCCTGATCGCGCCGGTGCTGGGCAAGAACATGCACCGGCTGGATCTGCGCGCGGTAGTGACATTCGCCTTCGTGGTGTTCGCCGGGACGGCCTACTGGTTCTCCACCTTCGACAGCTCTGCTTCGTTTTCCAGTCTGATCCTGCCGCGCTTCGTGATGGGCCTGGCGATTCCGTGCTTCTTCATCCCGCTGAACCAGGTCTATCTCTCCGGGCTGCCGGTGGACCAGATCGCCAGCGCCTCGGGCCTGTCCAACTTCTGCCGCACGATGGGCTCGAGTGTCTCGACGGCGGTGGTGGTCACGCTCTGGTCGCATCGTGGCGAAACTCACCATGCCACCCTGACCGAGAACGTCACCGCGGCCCATCCCGCCGCCACCCAGTTCCTGCAGCAACTCACCCACAGCGGCATGTCGCGCACCGAGGGGCTGGGCGTGATCAACCAGTTGCTGACGCGCGAGTCACTCACCCTCGCGGTCAACGATGTTTTCCTGGGGTGTTCGATCCTGTTCGTGCTGCTGATCCCGCTGTTGTGGTTTGCCAGGCCGCCGTTCGGCAGCGCCGGTGGGGCAGTCGGCCATTGAGATTGCTGCGGCCCGCCGCTGCAGCATGAATCCCGGCCGATCACTGGTGCGGCGCAATATCTTCTGCTAGCTTGCGCGGCATGGCACAGACAAAACGCACCATCAAGAAATACCCGAACCGTCGTCTCTACGACACGGAAATCTCCAGCTACATCACGCTGGAGGAAGTCCGCCAGCTGGTCATGGACAATGAGGATTTCGAGGTCCGCGATGCCAAGAGCGGCGAGGATCTGACCCGATCCGTGCTGCTGCAGATCATCTCCGAGCACGAGGACAAGGGGCAGCCGATGCTGTCGCCGCAGTTGCTCAGCCAGATCATCCGATTCTACGGCGATTCGCTGCAGGGCTTCATGGGGCCTTATCTGGAACGAAGCCTGCAGGTGTTCCTCGATCAGCAGACGCAGTTCCGCAGCCAGCTCAACAGCCTCATGGGGCAGACCCCGTGGAACACGCTGAATGACTTGACCGAGCGCAACCTGGCCGCGTTCCAGGCGATGCAGCGCGGCCTGATCGACACCGCCGCCAAGGTGATGCCGACGCCACCCAGCGCTTCCCGCGGCGGCAAGAAACCCGGCTGATACCGGCCCGCTGGCGGCGTGCATTCGCCCGCCACCGACCATCCCTCCTCTTCCCGACCGCGGCAGCACGACCTGTGCTGTCCTGCGGCATGAACTTGCCTGCGAACTGAAAATCCATGAACCAGACCGAATCGGCAAAGCGCGTTGCACTGGTCACCGGCGGCATCGGCGGGCTCGGCACGGAAATCTGCCGGCAGCTGGCGCGGGCTGGTCACCACGTGATCGCGGTGGATCTGCCTGCGCGTGCGGAGCGCGTGGAGGCATTTGAGCGGGAAGTGGCTGCGCTGGATGGCGCCATCACGTTCGAGCCGGTCGATGTCACCGACTTCGATAGCTGCCAGCAGCTTACCGCGCGCATCGAGCAGCGACACGGCAGTCTCGACATCCTGGTCAACGCCGCCGGCATCACCCGCGACGCCAGCCTGCGCAAGATGTCCCCGCAGCAATGGCAGGAACTGATGCGGGTCAACCTCGACGGCGTGTTCAACATGTGCCGCAACGTGGTCGATGGCATGACCGCGCGTGGCTTTGGTCGCATCGTCAACATCAGTTCGGTGAACGGCCAGACCGGCCAATTCGGCCAGACCAACTATTCCGCAGCCAAGGCCGGCGTGCACGGCTTCGGCATGGCGCTGGCTCGCGAAACCGCGCGCAAGGGCGTCACCGTCAACACCGTGTCTCCAGGCTATTGCGACACCCCCATGGTCGCCGCCGTATCCGCCGAAATCCGCGCCCAGATCATCGCGGACATCCCGGTCGGCCGGCTCGGCTCGCCTGCGGATATCGCCCGCGCGGTGAAGTTTCTGGCGGCCGAGGATGCCGGCTATATCACCGGTGCCAACCTGCCGGTCAACGGCGGCTATTTCATGAGTTTCTGAGTGGCCGGCACCGCGTCGCCCTCCACCATCGGAACGCGAACGCCGACGGCGGAACCCCTCGCGATCGCGGTCCGCGTACATCATGTCCCGATTCGGACCAGGCTCGATCATCCTCCGGGGGACTCATGAGCACAGCCGTCATCGATCCGCCGTGCCGGTTGCAGGGCCATCGGCTATTACCAGAACACCAACCTGGGGCTGATCTGGATCAACCGCAGCGTCGACCTGGACCTGCTCGGCTTCCACGTGCCGGTGGCCTGGTTCAACTCGATCGACCCGCTGGCCAGCATCATGGGCGTGCCGCTCCCGTTCGCGCTGTGGCGACGCCAGGCCGCGCGCGGCCGCGAACCGGATGATCCTAGGCAAGATCGGCACCGGCGCGTGGATAGCCGCCGCGGCCAACCTGCTGCTGGTGGCCGCCTGCATGTTCGGCACGCGCATCCCGGTGATCGTGCCGCTGCTCCACGACGTGTTGCTTGGCATCGCATTCCAGTACTGCCCGCCCACCCTGCTTGCGCTGGTCTCGCGTGCCGTGTCGGCATCGCTCAAGGCGATCTTGGATGGGCGCGGTCTTCCTGTCGCTGTTTCTCGCCAACATGATCATCAGCTGGCTCGGCGGCTTCTACGAAAGCATGACGCCCACCGCCTTCTGGGCCATGCACGCCGGCATCGCGTCCCTCGGTGGCGTGCTGGCGTTCGTGCTGCGACGACCGCTGATGCGGGCATCGGCGATCGACGACCCGGAAACGCAACGTGTGCGGAATCTCGACCGGTCAGTCATGCCCCCGACAATCTCGGTGCATCGACGGATTGAGCCAGCCGCGCCCTCGCCGCGGCCGCCGGGATTGCAGTCTCCCGCTGCTTGCGGAACAGTGGGCGAATTCCCCATATGGATCGCAGCATGGCGCAGCAACCCATCACCCTGATTGGCGGCGGACTGGTTGGCGCCTTGCTCGCCCTGCAGCTGGCGCAACGTGGCTTTGCGGTCGAACTGTTCGAGAAGCGGCCCGATCCCCGTCACGCCGGATTTCGGGGCGGTCGCTCGATCAACCTGGCGCTGGCCGAGCGTGGCCTGCAGGCCTTGCGCAGCGCTGGACTGGCCGATGACGTATTGCAGCATGCGGTGATGATGCGCGGACGCATGGTGCATGGCATCGACGGCAGCCGCGGCCTGCAGCGTTACGGTGTCGACGACAGCGAGGTGATCTGGTCGGTCTCCCGCGGTGCGCTGAACGTGCTGCTGCTGGACGCCGCCGAGGCCGCCGGAGTGACGATGCATTTTGGGCAGTCGCTGGTCGATGCCGACTTCGAACGGCAACGCATTCGGCTGGCCGATACCGCCGGTGTCGTGCGGGAGTCAGCGGTCGGCATGCTGATCGGCGCCGACGGCGCCGGCTCGGCGCTGCGCGCCGCGATGAACGCACACACGCCGCTGGGCGAGCGGGTCGAGTCGCTCGGCCATGGCTACAAGGAGCTGGAGATTCCGCCTGCCGGCGAACTGCCACCCACCGTGTTGCAGCTCAGCGGCGGCCACGACCAGTTCGCACTGGAGCCCAACGCATTGCATATCTGGCCACGCGGTGGCTACATGTGCATCGCCCTGCCGAACACCGAGGGCAGCTTCACCGTCACCCTGTTCCTGCCAGCTCAGGGGGCCGCACCGAGTTTCGCCACCCTGCCCGACGCGGCCAGCGCCGCCGCCTTCTTCAGCGAGCAGTTCCCCGGCCTGTTGCCGCTGCTGCCGCGTTTCAACGAGGACTACGACCACAACCCGGTGGGCAGCCTGTCGACGCTGTATCTGCAGCGCTGGCATCTGGACGGGCGCGCACTGCTGGTGGGCGATGCCGCTCACGCGATCGTGCCGTTCCATGGCCAGGGCATGAATTGCGGCTTCGAGGACACCGTGGTGCTGGCGAACCTGCTGGCGGCGGCACCGGACGACAGCGTCGAGGTGTTCGCCGAGTTCCAGCGCGTGCGCCAGCCCAACGCGGACGCCATCGCCACGATGGCACTGGAAAACTACATCGAGATGCGCGACTCCGTCGCCGACCCGCACTACCTGGCCAAGCGCGAACTGGGCGCGTTGCTGGCCGCACGGATCCCCGGACACTACATGGCGCGCTATCGCATGGTCACGTTCACCCACGTGCCCTACGCCTATGCACTGGAACGCGGGCGCGCACAGGATGCCTTGCTGGAGCAGCTGCTGCGCGATGCGCCGCGAGTCGCGGACATCGATCTCGATGCGGCGGCGCGGCTGTTCCAGTCCAGCCTGCCGCCGTTGCCGGTCCTGCGGCATGGATGAGTTCCTGCTCGAGGCGTTCCGCGCCACGGCCTACTACGTCAGCCTGGACACGGTGACCTGGGCGACGATACGCGTCGACCTGCCGCTGCCCGGCGAACTCGTCTCTGTGGTCGGTGCGCGCCCGTGGGGTTTCATCACGGCCTGGAACCCGCAGGCACGCAGGCGCCCCGCTGCGGAAAATCTGGCTGCGCAACACGAATTGCTGAGCGCCCTGAAGAACCAGCCAGATGTCAGCGTCTACGCGGCCATCGGTGTCGGCACCAGCGGCTGGGCCGAACCGAGCCTGTTCGCGATCGGAGCGGACGTCGCGGTGCTGGATCGGCTGTCCCGCGACCACGCACAGCTGGCCTACGTACATGGCCACGCCGACGGCATCGCCCTGCTGCGACTGCTGGAGTGACCGGGCCAGCGGCAGCACGCCACATGGACAAGCGCCATCGGCATTGCGGACAATCACGGCAATGACTGCCACGACTCCCACTGTGCCCCTGCTCGAAGCACGTGCGTTGAGCTTCCTGCGCCAGGACGAACCGGTGTTCGCGCCGATCGATTTCCAGCTGGATGCCGGCGAACTGGCGCTGATCGAGGGCGACAACGGCAGCGGCAAGACCACCTTGATGCGCATCCTTGCCGGCCTGCTGCACGTGGGCGCCGGCGAGCTGTTCTGGCGCGGCAAGCCGATGCAGCGGGATCACTGCATCGGCGAGATCCTGTTCCTCGGCCACCAACTCGGCCTCAAGGCCGACCTGAACCCGCGCGAAAACCTGCTGATCGCGGCCGGCCTGAACGGCTACCGCGACGGCTCCGGCATCGCCTCCGTACTGGACGAAATCGGCCTGGGCGGCTTCGAGGACGAACCCGTGCGGCGACTGTCCGCCGGCCAGAAGAAGCGGGTCGCGCTGGCCCGCCTGCTGTTGCTTCCAGCCTCGTTGTGGCTTCTTGACGAGCCGTACGCAAACCTTGACCGCATCGGCATCGCGCTGGTCAACCGTTTGCTGGAGAAGCACCTCGCCGGCGGCGGCGCGGCCCTGGTGACCAGTCATGGCGCGGTGAGCTTCCATGGCGGCGAGCCCCGCCACATCCGGATCCACGCATGAAGCGCCCCGGCCTGGCCGCCGCCTGCGCGGCGATGCTCCGACGCGACCTCACGCTGGCCTGGCGCCGGCGCGGCGATATCGCCATGCCGGTGCTGTACGCGGTGATCGTGACGATGCTGTTTCCGTTCGCGCTGGGACCGGAAGACACGCTGCTGCAGCGCATCGCCGGCGGCGTGGTGCTGGTGACGGTGCTGCTGGCGATGCTGCTGGCACTGGACGCGATGTTCTCCAGCGATGTCGAGGATGGCTCGCTGGAGCAACTGGTGCTGGCGCCGCAACCGCTGGCGCTGATGATGGGCATGAAGATCCTCGCCCACTGGATGACCACGGCGCTGCCGCTGATCGTGATCGCCCCGCTGCTGGCCGCGATGCTGCACCTGCCCGGTACGGTGATTCCGGTGCTGCTGCTGGCCCTGCTGCTGGCCACGCCGCTGCTGAGTCTGCTCGGCGCGGTGCTGGTGGCGCTCACGGCCGGCACCCGGCGCTCTGGTATGCTGCTTGCCTTGATGCTGCTGCCGCTATGCGTGCCCGCGGTGATCTTCGCCGCGGGTGCGGTGGCCGCTGCCCAGCAGGGATTGCCATGGATTGCGCCTCTCGCCTGGCTCGGAGCCGCGCTGGTCCTGGCCGTGGTATTGGCCCCCCTGGCCTGCGCGGCCGCCCTTCGTATCGCCCTGGACGCCTGACGACCCATCATGTCTAACTGGATCCCGCTCTGGCTGCACAAGCTCTCCTCGCCACCGACGTTCTACCGTTTCGCCGGCACGCTGCGCCCATGGGCCATGGCCCTGGCGGTACTGTTCGGGGTCATCGCACTCTACGGCGGGCTGGCCCTGGCACCGGCCGACTACCAGCAGGGTGACGCCTATCGGATCATCTTCATCCATGTGCCCTGCGCCTGGATGAGCATGTTCGTCTATGGCGTGATGGGCGTGTCTTCGCTCATCGCGCTGGTATGGCGGATCAAGCTGGCCGAAGTGGTGGCGATGGAGTCCGCGCCGATCGGTGCGGCGTTCACCTTCATCACCCTGGTCACCGGCTCGCTGTGGGGCAAGCCGATGTGGGGCACCTGGTGGACCTGGGATGCACGACTTACCTCCGAACTCGTGCTGCTGTTCCTGTACCTGGGCGTGATCGGGCTGTACCACGCGTTCGAGGATCGCCGCCAGGGCGCACGCGCCGCGGCCTTCCTGGCGTTGATCGGCATCATCAACGTGCCGATCGTGCATTTCTCGGTCAACTGGTGGAATACCCTGCACCAGGGCAGTACCGTCAAGCTGTTCGGCCCCTCGAAGATCGCCTGGGACATGTTGTGGCCGCTGCTGGCGATGACGCTGGCAACCAAGTTCTATTATATCGCCAGCCTGTTCCACCGCGCGCGCACCGATCTGCTGGCGCTGGAAGGCGGCAAGGACTGGGTGCGCCAGATCGCCGAAGACGAGGCCCGGAAATGAGCGCACTGCATGCTTTCCTGGCCATGGGCGGTTACGCCCTCTACGTATGGCCGGCCTACGCGGTGTTCTTCATCGTGCTGATCGCCGACACCGTCGCCCCCTCGCTGCGCCGCCGCCGCGTGCTGCGCGACCTGCGTGCGCGGATGGCGCGGCAGGTCAGCCGGCAGGAACGGTCGCGAGCCGATCACGCCGATGACAACTCCACATTCACTTCCGCGTCCCCTTGAGGGAATGGTCCAGCGCAATGCCCATGAATCCCACCCGTAAACGCCGGCTCATCATCGTGATCCTGGTCATCCTTGCCGCCGCCACCGCGGGCGGCCTGGGTGTGTATGCGCTGCAGCAGAACATGAACTACCTGTTCACTCCGAGCCAGGTGCAGTCCGGGCAGGCCGACAGCCACCGGACATTCCGCCTCGGCGGCATGGTCAAGGCCGGCTCGATCCAGCGCAGCAGCGACTCGCTCAAGGTCACCTTCACGGTGGTCGATGCGGGCGGCGCGATGCCGGTGGAGTACACCGGCATCCTGCCCGACCTGTTTCGCGACAACCAGTCGGTGATCGCCACCGGCCACATGGACGATGCCCGTTTCGTCGCCACCGAAGTGCTGGCCAAGCATGACGAGACCTACATGCCGAAAGAGCTGAAGGATGCCATGGCCAAGGCGCATGCCGACAAGAAGATCAAGGACGCGGCCGCCGCGCAGGACAAGATGCCATGACCCCCGAACTCGGCCAGCTCGCGCTGATCCTTGCCCTGTTGCTGGCACTGGCACAGGGTATCCTGCCGCTGATCGGCGCCTGGCGCGGCAACCGCGCGCTGATGGCCGTGGCGCGGCCCGCCGCGGCGGGCCAGGCGGTATTCGTGGCGATCGCGTTCGGCATCCTGGTTTGGGCATTCCTGCACTTCGATTTCTCGGTGCAATACGTGGCCGACAACTCGAACCTGGCGCTGCCTTGGTACTACCGCATCGCCGCGGTATGGGGCGCGCATGAGGGTTCGCTGCTGCTGTGGATCCTGATCCTCAATGTCTGGACGGTGACGCTGGCCGCCTTCAGCCAGAAGCTGCCCGAAGTGTTCGCTTCTCGGGTACTCGCCGTGATGGGACTCGTGGCGGTGGGCTTTCTCGCCTTCATCATCTTCACCTCCGATCCGTTCGGTCGACTGTTGCCGATGCCGGGCGACGGGGCCGATCTGAATCCGGTGCTGCAAGACCCCGGCATGACCTTCCACCCGCCGGTACTGTACATGGGCTATGTCGGCTTCTCGGTGGCGTTCGCGTTCTCCATTGCCGCCCTTCTCGGCGGTGAGCTGGAGCAGGCCTGGGTGCGCTGGGCGCGGCCATGGACCAATGTGGCCTGGGGCTTCCTCACCCTCGGCATCGTCGCCGGCAGCTGGTGGGCCTATGCCGAGCTCGGCTGGGGCGGCTGGTGGTTCTGGGACCCGGTCGAAAATGCCAGTTTCATGCCCTGGTTGGTCGGTCTGGCGTTGATCCATGCGCAGGCCGTCACCGAGAAACGGGGGTCGCTGCGCGCATGGACCATCCTGCTGTCGATCTTCGCGTTTTCGCTGAGCCTGCTGGGCACCTTCCTGGTGCGCTCGGGCGTGCTCACCTCGGTGCATGCGTTCGCCTCCGATCCGCGTCGCGGCATCTTCATCCTGGCCTTCCTCACCATCGTGGTGGGCGGCTCGCTGTTGCTGTATGCACTGCGGGCGCCGAAGGTCACCGGTGGCAAGCCGTTCCAGTTGCTGTCGCGCGAAACCCTGCTGCTGATCGGCAACCTGATGTTCACGGTGGCCGCGGCGATGGTGCTGCTGGGCACGCTGTTCCCGCTGATCGGCGACGCGCTGAACCTGGGCCGGATCTCGGTCGGCCCGCCCTATTTCGGCTTCCTGTTTCCGCTGCTGATGCTGCCGGTGGTCCTGCTGATGCCGTTCGGGCCGTTCCTGCGCTGGGGCCATGGCGATACCGCTGCCGTGAAGAGCCTGCTGTTGCGCGTGCTGATCGCGGCCGCCGCCTGCGCGATCATCGCGGCGTTCTTCGTGCACGGCCAGATCAAGGCCATCGTCGGCGTGGCCGCCGGGGTCTGGATCGCCGTGGGCGTGCTGCTTTATACCTACAAACGCTGGCGCGAGGCCCCCCGCGGCCGCCGCTATCCGGCCGAGATGGCCGGCATGCTGCTGGCCCACTTCGGCATGGCGGTATTCCTGGTCGGGGTGCTGCTGTCCGAATCGCTCAGCGTGAGCAGCGACGTGCGAATGATTCCCGGGCAAAGCGACAACATCGGCGGCTATGACCTTCGCTTCGACAGCGTGCAACGCACCACGGGCCCGAACTGGCGCGCCGACCAGGGCGTGATCACGGTCACCCGCAACGGCGATCCGGTCACCACCATGCGCCCGCAGAAGCGCACCTACGCCGGCGACCGGGTGCAGACCGAGTCCGCGGTGGATGCCGGTTTCACGCGCGACCTGTATGTGGCGCTGGGCGAACCGATGGATGCCGGCAACATCCAGGGCGCGTGGTCACTGCGGCTTTACTACAAGCCGTTCATCCGCTGGATCTGGGGCGGCGGCCTGCTGATGATGCTGGGTGGATTCGTCTGCGCCACCGACCGGCGTTTCCGCGTCAAGCGCGTGGACGAAGTGGCGAATGGCGGTGATTTGCTGGCCCAGGAATCACGTGCATGAGTCGTCTGATGCCGCTCTTCGGTTTTCTGATGCTGGTGGCGCTGTTCGGCTTCGGCATCTGGTGGAACAGCCAGCACGATCAGACTGCGATCCCGTCGCCGCTGATCAACAAGCCGGCACCCGCCTTCAACCTGCCCGAAGCTGTACGAGCCTGAGACCAGGGTCAGCAAGACCGACCTGCTGGGCAAGCCCTATCTGCTCAACGTGTTCGCCAGTTGGTGCATCGAGTGCGGCGTGGAGCATCCGGTACTGGAAGCGGAAGGCCCGACGCTGGGCGTGCTGCTGGTCGGCTACAACTACAAGGACGCGCCGGCGGATGCCAAGCGCTGGCTCGGCGAACATGGCAATCCGTACCAGCTGCTGATCGCCGACGAATCCGGGCAGTACCGCGATCGATTTCGGCGTGTACGGTGCACCGGAAAGCTTCCTGATCGACGCCCGGGGCGTGATCCGCTACAAGCACATCGGCCCGCTGACGCCCGAAGTGGTCGCCAACGAACTGAAGCCGGCGATCGCCTCGATGGTGAAGGAGGCCCCATGATGCGGCTGTCCGGCAGGACCGCGCCCTGTGCGCGAACGCTCATCGTATCGGCGTGGAACAAAGGCATTCGGGCACAGGAGGCGCTCCTGCGACTCGTGCTCGTGACCATGCTGGCATTGGCCGGCGTCGCGCATGCGCAGGCGATCGAACCCATGCCGTTCGCCAACCACGCCCAGGAGCTGCGCTTCCAGCAGCTGACCCGGGAACTGCGTTGCCCGATGTGCCAGAACGAAACGCTGGCCGATTCCAACGCACCCATTGCACGTGATCTGCGCAACCAGATCTTCAAGCTGATGCAGCAGGGCAAGAGCGACGAGCAGATCAAGCAATATCTGGTCGCCCGCTATTCCGACTATGTGCTGTACGACCCGCCGCTGCAGCCGGGCACCTGGCTGTTGTGGTTCGGGCCGCTGTTGATCCTGCTCGGTGGTGCCGCCGTGGTGGTGATTGCCATCCGCAAACGCAACCGCAGTGATGATGTAACCACCGAAGCACAGACCGGAAACGGGGACGACTGGTGAAAATGGTCTTTTATGCAATCGCCGCAGCGATGATCGCGGTGGCGCTGGCAGCCTTGTTGCTGCCGCTGGTTCGTCAGGGGCGTCGCAGCGGCCGCTCGCGTGGTGTATTCGTGCTGACCCTGGCGATCGCCCTCGTGCTGCCGCTGGCAACAGGCTGGCTCTATCTGAAGATAGGCACGCCGGTGGCGATCAACGGAGTCGCGCCCCAGGCCGGCATGCCGCTGACCATGCAACAGGCGGTTGCCCGAACTGCGCGCGCATCTGGCGGAAAAACCCGATGACCTGCAGGCCTGGACGCTGCTGGCGCAGACCAGCGCGATGCTGCACAACACCGCCGATGCACGCGATGCCTACGACCACATCCTGAAGCTCGATCCCAACAATGCCGACGCCATGGTGGGCTGGGCCGAGGCCGATGCGATGCTGAAAAGCGACCACGTCATCGGGGATCGCGCCGTGGCGCTGCTCAAGCATGCCGTGCAACTCCAGCCCGATAGCCAACGCGGCCTGTGGCTGCTGGGCACCAGCGAGTTCCAGCAAGGCAACTACGCCGGTGCGGCGGCCACCTGGCGCCTGCTGGCAGCCGCAGCTTGAACCCGGCTCGGAGGTCGCCAAGGCGGTCGCCGAGCAGATCAGCCAGGCCGATGCCCGCGCCGGCGGCGCGCCGGCGGAGGCCGCATCCACACATGCCGTCGCGGCGACGGCGCAGGAAGCCGCCCTGCAGGTGCAGGTTCACTGGCACCCGACCTGAAAGCGAAACTTGCGCCGGGGGATACCCTGTTCGTCTACGCCCGTCCGGTGAGTGGTCCGCCGATGCCCCTGGCGGTGGCCAGTCTCGAGGCCAGCCAGCTGCCGGCCAAGGTGACCCTGACCGATGCGATGGCGATGACGCCAGCACGCGCGCTATCGTCGGTGGCACAGGTATTCGTGGGTGCCCGGATCAGCCACAGCGGCCAGCCGATTGCCCAGCCGGGCGACCTGGAAGGCAATGCCGGCATCGTCGACGTGACCCGAAAGACACCCGTCGAGATCCTGATCGACAAGGTGCACTGATGGCGCACGACGCGCGGCGCTACTTCAGCCTGCCCTCGCCGTTCGCGATGAAGCGCGGCGGCGAGCTGCATGGCGCGCACGTCGCCTACGAAACCTGGGGCCACCTGAACGACGCCCGCGACAACGCCGTGCTGGTGCTGACCGGTTTGTCGCCCAGCGCGCACATGGCCTCCTGCGAGGCCGATCCCAGCCCCGGCTGGTGGGAAGCGATGGTCGGCCCCGGCAAGGCGATCGACACCTCACACTGGTTCGTGATCTGCGTGAACTCGCTGGGCAGCGACAAGGGCTCCACCTGCCCGGCCTCGATCGACCCGGCCACCGGCGAACCCTACCGGCTGCGCTTTCCCCAACTCGCGCTCGAAGATGTGGCCAATGCCGCGCACGCGGTCGTCGGCAGCCTCGGCATCACCCGACTGGCCTGCCTGATCGGCTGCTCGATGGGCGGCATGAGCGCACTGGCCTACATGCTGCTGCACCCGGACAGCGTGCGGGCGCACATAAGCGTCGACACCGCCCCGCAGGCACAGCCGTTCGCGATCGCGATCCGCTCGCTGCAACGCGAGGCGATCCGGCTCGATCCCCAGTGGAACGACGGCAACTACGATATCCAGGGATGGATGAGTGCCGCGAGCGCAGGACGCGCTGGAGCGGCCGATATCCATGCAACGACGGGTGGAACCTACCCCGACATGGGCATGAGCATCGCGCGCAAGCTGGGCGTGATCACCTACCGTTCCGCAATGGAATGGAACGGCCGCTTCGCGCGCATCCGGCTCGATCCGGAGCAGCGCGAAGACGAGCCGTTCGGACGCGAGTTCCAGGTCGAGTCCTATCTCGAAGGCCATGCCCAGCGCTTCGTGCGCAACTTCGACCCGAACAGTTATCTGTACCTGTCGCGCGCCAGCGACTGGTTCGACATCGCCGAATACGGCAACGGCAGCGTGCTGGAAGGGCTCAAGCGCATCCACATCGAGCAGGCCATGGTGATCGGCGTCAGCACCGATATCCTGTTCCCGCTGCAGCAGCAGGAACAGATCGCCGAAGGCCTGCAAGCCGCCGGCGCGCGCGTCGAATTCGTGGCCTTGGACTCGCCCCAGGGCCATGACGCGTTCCTGGTCGACATCGAGCACTACAGCCCCGCCATCGGCGGCTTCCTGAACCGATTGGCCGCGACCTGATCGCCGCGCTGCTAAGATGGTTCGTTTCACGCACCACCCGAGAACATCATGCTTACCCTGGATTTCCCCGGCAGCCGTACGCTGATCGACGCCATCGACGCAGCCGTGGCCAAGCCCAACACGCACGAGCTCACCGACAGCCTGCGCAACAGCCTGTGTCGGCTGATCCGCGACAAGGCGGTGACCCTGCCCGATTGCGTGTTCGAGGCCGAACGCCGAGCACTACGCCCGCCGCGAGCTGTATCGCAGCGAGGAACACGGTTATTGCGTGGTGGCGATGACCTGGGGTCCGGGCCAGGGCACGCCGATCCACGATCACGACGGCATGTGGTGCGTCGAGGGCGTCTGGAACGGCGCGCTGGAAATCGTGCAATACGAACTGGTGGAACACGACGCCCTGCGCTACTGCTTCCAGCCGGTGGGCTCGATCCAGGCCGGCGCCGGCTCGGCCGGCAGCCTGATCCCGCCGCACGAATACCACAGCATCCGCAACCCCAGCGACGACGCCATCACCGTCAGCCTGCACATCTATTCCGGCCCGATGATGCGCTGCTCGGTGTTTCAGCCGCTACCGGAGGATCGCTGGTACGGGCGCGACGTGCGCCAGTTGGGTCTCGACCGCGTGCACTGAACCCGGCATAATGCATCGCTCACATGCCGGTGTGGCGGAATGGTAGACGCGGCGGACTCAAAATCCGCTGGCAGCGATGTCGTGTAGGTTCGAGTCCTATCACCGGTACCAAGTGAGGGTTTCAGTCAGTACCAGCTGGAACCATGAAATGCCCAAAGCCCGCATGACTGCGGGCTTTTTCATGCCTGAAGCATGGCGGGCAGTTCCGCATCGGGTTCTCCCGGCAAGCATGCAGAGATGGCACGATGGAAGCCGGCTCAATTGTTCTTGGCACCTTGATCGACCCATTTCGCGATCAGTTCCACGTCCCGCGAAGGCAGCTGGCGCGCATCAACCCCCGGCAGAACGATATTGTCGTGCCGGGTCAGGTCGATCGTGTAATTCTTCGGCATGTTGATCGTCTTGTCGGCCTGGTGCCTCACCAGCCTGACCAGGGTGCTGCCCACGCTGCTTCCGGGTTTGACGACGGCGCCATACCTTGTGCCCTTCATGACGTCCTCGTATGTCGCCACGCTGAAACCGCTCTGTTCGAAACCCGCACCTCCCGGGCTGTGACAAACAGAACAGTTATCCTGGAATATCGGGTTTATGTCGCGACTGTAGCTGACCGTGCGCTGGCCGCAGCCGGCGACCAGCAATACAGCGAGTGGCATCGCGTAGATGGACTTTCTGGAAGACATGGTTGCCTCCTGACGTGTCACCAAGGAAATCGGGGATCCCCGAGCCACGAAAGGCACGGGAATCCATATCCGGAAAGTAGCCATCCATGGCTCGCCGCGCGACCCGTTGCTCGGGACGACCGGCTTTCTGATCAACCCTGCACGGGTTTCTCGCCGGATCGAACCACTGCGGCCCGTCATCCGCCCGCTGCCAGGCAGGGAGCACCGTGGTGAAAAATCGCTCACCGCTTCATGGGCCGCCTGCACGCGCATCCATCCGCATCAAGCAAGTCCGTTTGTCCAGCTACGGCTTTTTTCTCTGCAGCGGGAAGGAAAATTATCTGGTAGAGCGAAACGAATATCTGGATGCCCCAGGCACTTCCCAATATCAAGCCTGAAACGATCACCGTGTAGGCAAAAACCGGATCCCACTTGGTCAGATACCACGTGGCAATGTCGATGACCATGGCGAAGAAAGGCGCGACGATGACGACATTCTTGAACCAGGCCGGGAGCGTCGAAAAACAGAAGACGAATCCCAGCACGAAAGTCACCAGGCCAATGCCAAACAGATGGATATGCGACAATTTCACCAAGTGTCTCGATCGACATGCCATGATCGACCGTCGCCACCGGGATGATGCCTTCGTAGGTCGTGTAGTCCCTCAGATTCTTGCCGGATTTTGCGCTGTGGCAACTCGCACAGTCTTTCATGACAATCGGATAGATCGTCTCGTCATATTCATCTTCGGTCGAACCGGATTTCAGCCAGGCCACCACCCGATCCATTTCATCGGAGCTGATCTTGTCGCGCATCTGGCCACGCAGCATCAGCTCCAGTCGGGTACCGCTTCGATTGCCGTAATACGTGATGGCAATATCCTGAACGGAAATCCCGGGCTTGCCGTTGAGACCCGCGTGGGTCAGATACAGATAACCCAGTGCCATGCAGTAGCCCAGGCCGAGAACGCAGATCACCAGTCCATACAGCGTGCGCTCGCTGCTCGAACAGTCGCGGAAGGTTCGTCCCTTCACCACCGGTCGATCCCGCGGAATGCGCCCGAACATCCGTCGTATCCAGAATATGGAAACGACGATGCCCGCCGCACCGAGGATGAAGTGCATGATGGATACATCTTTTGCCGCCGAGCTCAGTGCGTCGGGGGCAAGGATGATCCACACCGTGAGCAGGAAGAATCCCCACGCAGGCCAGAAAGCGCGGCGCCAGATCAAGGCGACGACGGCAACCGTCACCATGAGCATGCCGGTGATGATGTAGGTCCAGAAGATGCCTCGATTCAACGTGGCCAGAGGCCCGCTTATGTACCAGGGCGCGAATATCGTCAGCGCACCGATGACCAAGGCGGAAATTCTTGCCGCCAGCCTGTTTCGCCCCGGCACGTCGTTAATGCTCATTGCCTACTTCCTCGAATGCTTCAGACAACAAATGGCTTTTCGCAGCCCTCTCCGGCAGCGCCGGAAGCGCTGCCGAGCGGATCAATGATTCGCCGACAGCAACCCCACCGGCATGGAGGCAGGCTTGAATCGAACGTGGTGCAAAAGACGCCCGGCAGCGATCGTGACGCGCTACTGGAAGCTGTAGCGATAGGCCACGAATACGACGTTCTCGGTGTAACTCGGACTCAGCTGATTGGTCGGCATCGTCGTGGTGCCGGTATAGCCGAGCTGATAGTAGTTGTAGTAATAATCGTTGGAATCGAGCTTCTCGTAGATGTAGCCGAGGGTTATCGCGCTCCTCCTGTCGATCTCGTAATTGGCGGTGAGTTTCACCCGCGTCAGCGCGCTGCGGATATCCGGCGTGGAGCCGCAGCTGTATCCGGAATTACCGGGGGTGGTGCACGATGCATTGACATAATTGAGCGCAGTGGAATAGCGCGTCTTGTCCAGCGAATAGGCAACATCCGCAACCAGCTGCAGTTTTCCGGCCATCAGTCCGCTTCGCTTCGCCGTGATGCCGTAGATGGTGCCCTTGTCCGTCAGGTTGTTTGTCCATGTATTCGGGAGGGGAGCAACCGCATCGCGTCCATTGGCGTTGAGCAGAGTTCGCGTGCGCCGTTGCGAGCTGGCGTATATCGATCCAATCGCCTTCTCCGAGAAGGCGTATGACGCATCCAGGTTGAAGCTTGTCGAGTGGCCGCTCTGCACACCCAGCGGGGAATCGTTGTAGTCGTCGTAAGTTCCGCGGCCGTCCGCACTGAAGCTCAGCTTTTCCGTTGCCTGCCAGTTGATGCCCGCCTTGAACAGATTCTCCGTACGCGAGGCATCGAAGAAGGCGCGGTATCCAAAGTCCTCGAAACCCTCCTCATTGCCTTGCATCGGGTTGTAGAACGAACTGTTTACCGTGGCCTTGCGGTCGATGTAGGCATAGCCTGCATTGAGATTCACCGCGTCATTCGCTGTCAGACGATAGTTGAGGACGAACTTGTTCTCCTCGTTTTTTGGAACCTGCACACAGGAGGCCGTCGTGTAGTACCCGATATTCGTCGGCGACAGCTCGCCCTGGGCCTGGTTGGCCAGAGCATTGTTGCACCAGCGCTTGGTCCTTTCGTACTCATACCCGGCATGGATGTGCTGCTTGCTGCTGATGCGGTAATCCGCAGCGAGCGTTCCCTGGGTCGTGCTGTAGCTCAACGGTATGTTGACCGAAGTCTGCGGATCGCCACCCAGGTTGAGGAACTCGTAGGTATACGAGGGCGTCTGGTTGTCGCGCTTGTTGTAGTTCACTCCGGCCGAAAGGGTGAGATCTTTCGTTGCCCTGCTGGTAAGTTTCACGTCGGCATGGGTGATGATCACCTTGCCGTTGAGGGAGTTGACGGGCAGCCCGCCGGGCACCATCTGATCCTGATTGACGTAGCCGACGTTCTGGGTATTGCGGCCGTAGGAATAGCCAGCGACAACCTTCGTCCTCGGAGTCAGGTTGTAACCTCCGCTGAAGTTCGCCTGGTTGAAATTGTTGCCCGGCGGCGTACTGAGCGCGTCAATCGCATAGGCCCCGCCCGGCGTGCCGTTCGGCACGTTGGTGCCCGTATAGGGATTGGGAAAGCTGACCATGTCGTAGCTGTTGCGAAAACGTGAACCGAAATAGCCAGCCGTAAAGAAGGCTTTCGTTCCCGCCCAGTTCATCGCCAGATTGACGTTGTCCGTGGTGTAGTCCGTCGGGTTCATGATCATCTGGATGGCTTCACCGCCCAGTGAATATCCAGCGAGCGCGAAGCCGGCCGAGGCGCTGTTCTTGTCGGTCGCGGAAGAGATCAGCTTGGCGCCTGACTGCTCGATGTGGTTCCAGCTGAATTGAGCATCCCACTGCTGGTTGAAGTTGTAGCCGAAGGTGAACCCCGAGTTGTCCCGGTTGCTGTGCACCTTCACCCGGTGGAAGTAGGCCTGCTGCGCGGGGGTGAGCACCTGCGTCCCGTAAGGGCCAGCCACCGCGGGTCGAGCGGTGCTCACCACACCGAATCCCTCCGGCATCGTGAAAGAGTTCCCGCCCATGGACCCCTGCAGCGGTGTCTCATAGTCGTCCGTGATGTTATGGCGCAGCTGATCGAAGCTGACACCAAACATCCACTTCCCCTGGTTCCTGACGCTGGCCTCGATCGATCGGGAAGTGGTTCCCAGATCGGTGGCCGTGATCGCCCAGAGGTTCGTGCCCGATCCCTGGCCGTAGGCATCACCGCCGCGCAGACTCAGGTTGCCAAGTACGATAGACGCCGGACCTGTCCAGTCCGTTGTACTGGCCAAACCGGGCCGAACCGGTGTCGGTGTAGCCGAGGCCAACCTCAACGAAGTTGGTGGGTCTGGTCAGGATGGACACGTCATCTTCGGCTCTGGGCGAAGGCGACCAGCGGCAGCGCCGCGAGTATCGCCAGCACCAGTGACTTGACGGACAGCACTCCATTTACGGATTTCATATCACGTCCCTAATAGTTAACGATGCAGGAAGGCGCCAGCCGGGCTGTTCGAGCCATGGACCATCACGTGACAATTGAGGCATGCACGTCCGGATGCGCTTGAGCTTGGGTTGGGCGCACGACCACCGCTGGTCGCGAAGCCCGACATGGTCGATTGCAAGCCGGCCACACCTGCGCCATACGGCGCCTGACTGTTGTGCGGGCCGTCGTGGCACTCGGCGCAGAGGAACGGCGGACGGGACTTCAGCAGTGGCGGAATGTTCGAGCCATGCGGCGTATGGCAGTTCGTGCAGTCCTCGACCACCGGCTGGTGCTCCCACAGGAACGGGCCGCGCTTTTCCGCGTGACATGTCGTGCAGGTTTCGGTCACCGTGGCCTTTTTCAGCAGATGCGGCCCGGTCGAACCGTGCGGGTTGTGGCAATCCGAGCAAACGACCTTGCCTTCACCGATCGGGTGGTGCGAGATCTTGTGGATGTCGGCGCGACGCTCCTTGTGGCAGCTCGTGCAAACCTCTGCCTGGGTCTTTGTTGCGCACGGGATCGACTGCGCTGTGCACCTTGTGGCAGTCGTTGCAGGCGAGACCGTTGGCCTGATGTTCGCTTCCATCCCAATGGGTGCGTTGCGTTCCCTTGTGGCAGGTCAGGCACTGACCTGCCCGCTCGTCCGCACCGGATTGCGGATAGTCGTGCTTGTTGAACATCACATCCGGCGGCGGAATCCCCTTCCCCGTCTTGTCTCCGGCCAGATGCTTTTCGCTCGTACCGTGACATGACTGGCACGTTGGAGTTCGCGCATCACCCTTGACGCCATGGGGTGTCTGGTAAATCGACAGAATCGGCTTCGATTCATTCTCGTCATGACACCGGGTGCATTTGGCGTCATCAGCCAGTGCACGCTTGGCTGTTTCAGCGGTCGACTGATGCAAGGCCGCCTGGTTCGAACCCAGGTCGGGCAGCTGGATGGGAGGATTGGCCGCCAGGCTCGGAACAGCCCAGCTGGCCAGAATCAGGGCCGCCCCCAGAATGAACTTCTTTGTGAGATGCATTTATCAGGTCCCTTCCTGCTTTATCGATGGGGTAACCAAGCTCAGCTGGAGACGCCTACAGCGAAAGGATCCAGTCCACCAGATTCTTGATTTGCGCCGTGTCGTTTGCCGGATCGGTCTTGATGATCTCGTGGTGCACCTGGCTGCCATCGGCAAGCTTGACCATCTCACCGGAGGTCAGGTGATGGATCAGCTTGGCCTCGGCGTCCGGATTGCCCTTGTACTTGGCTGCAACCTTGTTCCAGGCAGGGCCGTCCTTGTCGCGCGAGATGGCGTGACACTTGAAACAGTTGTTGGTCCTCGCCAGCGCCTTGGCCGCGTCCATGTCGGCAGCGTGGGCGGTGGGAGCAAACGCAAAGAAGGCAACACCGGTGACGATGCTTGCCAGCACGGAGCGAGTGATATTCATCATTTCTGTCTCACCTTGGTGAATGATTTTCCCGAGTACTGACCTGTGGCGTCGCCTGAAACACACCAAAGGCATGAGCAAATTATGGTCGTGACCCATGCGGCCAACCATCGGAGGGGGGATGAAAATTGCCATAGGATTTGTCCTATGGCCGACAGGAGGGAATGGACGCCGCACAGCCCATATCGGCGATCGTCGTGGTACCCGGTCCGCAGTCGACACGCATCGCCCGCGCGAGGGATCGGGTCGACCCGTGGGCCGACCGGCGGACAACGATTCGATTGGCCGGTGTGCCCGGTGCATATCTCCACCACGGGCTGGCACGCCATCGCACCGATGCCATCCAGACCTGGCACGGTCGGGGTTGGTGCGGCGGCCATCGAGCCCCCCCAGAACCGCCCCGGACTCCCGCGACCTGGCAATCCTGCCCTGTCGAGGGCTTCTGGTTGATCTGCATCAACTGGCACCGCGGCGGCCTGAGTAAGCTGAGCATTGACACGGGAGCTGGCACATATCCCGGAGAGGGGGAGCCCGTGCGTACAAAAGACAGGGCATCATGCCGTCGATCTCAGCGTTCGCCCGCATTCACGGTGGCCCGTGGCGAGGGTCCCGTTGCGAAACGCGGACAGGATGAACCGCATGATCGTTCGCCAAACCTGCCATCTTCCGCACACGCTTCCCTACGCACCCGAGCCGCCCTCGAGAATCCGAGCATGTCCAGAAAATTCCGCCCGGCCCGATCGATCTATCTGCTGGCTGCGCTCACGATCATCGCCCTGGCCATGCTGGTGACCTCCTTCCTGTTCAATCTGCGTGCGCGCGATCTGACCCGTGCGCATCAGGAAAGCAGCAGCCTCGCGCGCCTGCTCATGGAGCAGACCGAGCAGTCGTTCCACAACGCCGACCTCGCCCTTCGAGGCGTGCAGGACCGATTGCAGACGCCGTACGGAATCCAGCTGGGCCTGGACAGCCCGCTGGTCCGGCTGTTGCTCAGCACCCGGATTGCCGGATCACCGCAATTGGCCGAGATATTCGTCGTCGATGCGAACGGCCTCGTTGCCAATTCATCCGGCTCCGGGACGATGCAGAGCAGATCGGTGGCGGACAAGGACTATTTCAAGCTTCTTTCCGAGGGTCGGGAAACCGGGCTTTTCATCGGCCGCCCTGTGAAGAATCGGGCCGACGGCCACTGGCAACTCCATCTCGCCCGCTGCATCACCGACCCGGACGGCAGGTTTCGCGGCATCGTGGTCGCCGCCGTCGACCTCGATCACTTCGAACAGTTCTATGGCTACATGGAGCAGGACTTCCTGCGACCCATCGGGCTCTACGTGAACGATGGCACGTTGATCGCCAGCCTGCCCCATCGTGAAGGGGACATCGGCAAGCTGGCACCCGAACTGCGAGGTGTTCGCTTTGACTCGACGAACGAGGACTTGCGGCAATTCAGCCACAGGAGCGCTGATAACAGCCGACGGGTATTCGCCCTGGGTTACGTCAAGAATTTTCCCTTTCTGGTAAGCGTCACCAATAACGACGCCGAAACCTTGTCGGCCTGGCGAGAGGCCGCCATCACGGTCGTGGTCGGCAGTGTGCTGGTCTCGTTCTTCATCCTCGTTGCGGCGGCCCTGCTGGCGATCGAACTGCGGCGCGAGGCTTCGCTCAACTCCGCCCTGCAGGAGGCGGACGATCGCTATCGTCTCACCATCGACTCGGTCATGGATGCGATCGTCTCAGTGGATCAGGCGCAAAACATCGTCATGTTCAACCTGGCGGCGGAACACATGTTCGGGGTGTCTGCCGACGACGTCATCGGCAAGCCACTGACCAGCCTGATGCCGTCGCCGCGACGCGATGCCCACGCCGGGCATGTGCAGTCGTTCATGAGCTCGAACGTACCTTCGCGCGGGATGGGCATGCAGATGGAGATCCTCGGGCTTCGCGCCGACGGTCGCGAGTTCCCGCTGGAATCGGCCATCTCGCAAACCATGATCAACGGCAAGCCACAGTTCACCGCCGTCCTGCGCGATGTCACCGAACGCCAGCGCAAGGATGCCGATCTTCGCAGGGCCAACTCCGAGCTTCGCCAGCTGTCGATCTCGCTGCAATCCGTGCGCGAGGAAGAGCGCACGCGGATTTCCCGTGAGTTGCATGACGAACTGGGCCAGCAGCTGACCGGACTCAAGCTGGAATTGACCTGGCTCAGTGGACGTCTCCGTGATGGCCGACAGCCAGAGCCCGGCGTGCTGGATGGGATGCGCGAAATGCTGGACAGCACGATTGTCTCCGTTCGTCGCATCTCGACCGAACTGAGGCCACGCATCCTGGACGATCTCGACCTGGAAGAAGCCGTGTGCTGGCAGGTGGGGGAACTCACCAAACGAGGCAACCTCCAGGCCGTGTGCAACCTGCCGGCCGCGGGACTCGTCAGGGAAGACGCCATGGCGACGGCGCTCTTCAGGATCGTGCAGGAAGCGTTGACGAATGTCGCGCGTCACGCCAACGCGGATCAGCTGGAGGTCAGCTTCGTCAGGGACGGCGACGAACTGGTCCTGAGCGTGCGCGATTCGGGCAAGGGTTTTGTGCACGACCACAACGGCAGGGGCATCGGACTGGTCAGCATGCGCGAACGCGCCACAGCCGTCGATGGCAAGTTCACGATCATGAGCAAACCCGGGCAAGGCACCACGATCGAAGTGCGGGTCCCCTTCAAAGTTCCGATGCCGGTGGGAGATGAAACATGACCAAGGTGCAGGTGCTCGTTGCCGATGACCATGGAGTGATCCGCAACGGTCTGAAGAAAATCCTCGACGACACACCGGACCTGGAATTCGCGGGCGAAGCCTGCGATGGCCGGCTATTGCTCGAGAAGGTTCGCGAGCGCCGCTGGGACATGCTCATCCTCGACCTGTCGATGCCCGGACGCAATGGGCTGGAACTGATCAAACTGGTCAAGGAGGCGCAACCGCAATTGCCGATACTCATCTTCAGCATGCATCAGGAAGAACAGTACGCGGTGCGCGCGTTGCGCGCGGGTGCCGCCGGGTACCTCACCAAGGAATTCGATGGCGACCTCCTGCTGGCGGCCATACGCAAGGTGGCCTCGGGCGGCGTCTATATCAGCGGCAAGGTCGCCGAACTGCTCGCCAGCGACGTTTCCCGACCGCAGAACGCTCCGCCGCATACGCTTCTGTCCAATCGCGAATTCGAGGTTTTCAGCCGACTCGCCCGCGGCATCAGCCTGACCGCAATCGCCCAGGAATTCTCGTTGAGCATCAAGACCGTCAGCACGCACAAGTCACACCTGTTCGAAAAAATGGGGATGACCAACCAGGCCGATCTGGTGCGCTACGCCATCAATCATGAGTTGCTGGACGAGGAGCCGGACAACCTCCGGACGCAGCATTCCTCGACGATCTAGCGGCCCGCCCTACAGCTCGCGCACCACGCGGAAACCGACCCGACCGCTGCGCACGTCACTGATGGCGCCTTGCCGGTAGGCCGAGTTGACCTGGTCCGGCGAGCTGCCCCAGGAGCCGCCACGCAGGACGTGAGCGCGACAGCCCGGGTTGAGCCAGGCGCCGCCATCGTTCGGCGCACGGATGTAGTTGTCGTGCCAGCAGTCGGCGACCCACTCGGACACGTTGCCATTGATGTCGTACAGGCCAAACGGATTGGCGGCAAAACTCATCACCGGGGCCGGCCCCCAGTAGCCATCGTGGTAGCCGCGGAATGAATTGCTCCAATGCCGCCCGCTGCGCGAGCGATCGCCGGAGCCGGTGAGGTTTTCCACCTTGCGCGTGGGAACCCCGTCGCCCCACCAGTAACGGCTGGTGGTGCCACCGCGCAGCGCATACTCGAATTCGGCCTCGCTCGGGAGCCGGTAGGTCTTGCCGGTGCGCTGGCTCAGCCATGCGGCGTACGCGGCGGCGTCGTTCCAGGAAATATTCACCACCGGCAGGTTGTCGTCCGCCCGGTGGCCGGCGTAGTCGTCTTCCCAGGTCGCGTCCGTATCGTCATGCATCGCACCACCGCGCTCGTCGTAGACACTGGCGCCGCCGAGCTTGACCGAGTCGGGCACGTAGTTGCTGGCCCGCACGAACTCGCGGAACTGGCCCACCGTGATCTCGGTCCGTGCCATCGCGAATCCCTTGTCCAGGGTGACGGCATGCTGTGGCATCTCCGCATCGATGTGATCGGGGTCGTCGGCGGTGGTTCCCATCATGAAATTGCCGGTAGGAATCACCACCATCGCCGGTGTCTTGCCCGGCAAATCGACGTAGCGATCGGTGAATACCTGGCCGGGCCTGTAACTCGCGTACAGGCGCGCGTTGGTCAGCTGCTCGTCGAATTCCGCCAATGCCGCCAGTGCAGGATCGATCGTGCGGGCCTGCGTCGCCAGCTTCCGGGCGAGCGCGAGATTGCCGGCATCCAGCGCCGAGTGCGCCTGTGCCAGCAGGCCGTTCGCGCGCTGCTCGCGCATGTCGTCGACACGCTGGTGTACGTCATGCATCTGCTGCGAGCCGGGGCGGATCGCCTGGGCGATCGCCAGCTCCCGGTCCGCACCGGCAAAGTCGTTCTGCGCCACGGCCGCGAGGGCGCGATCAAGCACGGCCCGCTGAACCTGAAAAATGCCCTGCTCGGCCACCGCATTCTGCGGATCGAGCTGCTGTACCTCGCGATACAGGTCCAGCGCACTGCCACCTGGCGGCTGGTCCGCCTTGCCCTGCTGCAGCAACGCGGCGGCCCTGGCCAACATCGGCCGCACCCTGGCCAGGGTCTTCAGATTCTGTTCCAGCTGCGCCACTTCCTTGCCGGCATTCGGCAGCGTACGCAGGGCATCGAGCAGGTCCGTGGCTGCGTCGACATCGCCGACCGCGATGTCCTGGTCGATCTCCGCGACCAGCCGGGCACGTACGTCGAACAAGCCCTGCAGGGCGCGACGACTGTCCGGCTGCTCCTTCAGTGCCTGCATGAAAAGCGCTGCCGCGCTGTTTTCGTCGCCCACCAGCTTGCCGGCACGCAGCGCCTTCACCGCGCGTGCCAGCAATGGCCTGCACTGCCGGCGTATCCACGGTCTTCTGTTCGGGCAGGTTCGCGTGCAGGTTGCCGCGCGCGACGATCACCGCGGTCGGCGCCAGGGTCAGCGGAGGCCCTGCATTGAGCTCATTGATCGCCGATGCGCGTTCAGGCTGCAACCCGCTGGCCGGCATCACGCTGCCCAGTGTCATCGAGCGACGCGGAGTCCGGGTCGTATCGACATGAAACACTCGCGGAAAAAAATGATACGTCAGTGACAGCCCCAGCACGATCACCCCCAGCGCCCCGCCAAGAGCGCGCTGACGGCGCAAGGTTGCATTGCTTGGCATAGATGGGCGTCCTTGGTACGGCCTGTTATCGTGCGCTGCTCACCATAGGCACAAACCGCCCACAGGGCAATCCACCCCGGCACCTTCAAAGGAATACCCATGTCATTGCCCGAAACCACTGCAGCCGACTGGATCGATCATCCCGATGCGCTGCAGGCATGGCTGGCCGAGATACCGGCCGACGCGGCAGTGGGACTGGATACCGAGTTCATGCGTCGCAATACGTTCTACCCGCAACTGGCGTTGTTGCAACTGGGCTGGAACGGTCGTCACGCACTGATCGATCCGCTCGCGTTCGGGATCGGCGATGCGCTGCAGCCGCTGCTGGGCAACGGCCCCGCGATCACCGTGATGCACAGCGCCAGCGAGGATCTGGAAACTCTCGCGCCGCTGTTGCCGGACGGCCCGCACATCCTGTTCGACACCCAGATCGCCGCCGCCTTTGTCGGCATGGGGCTGGGCATGAGCTATCGCGCACTCGTCGCCGAACTGACCGGGGTGGAACTGGACAAGGGCGAGACCCGTTCGGACTGGCTGCAACGCCCGCTCACCGCCGCACAATGCAGCTACGCCGCCCTGGACGTGGTGTATCTGAAAACCATCCACGAGCAACTCGTCCGACGACTGCAGCGGCGGGATCGCAGCGACTGGCACGCCGAGGACTGCGCCCGGCTCAAGCGCCGCGCCAGTCGCCGCGACGGCGAGGCGCAACCGCAACGCGCGATGCGCGGTGCCGCCGACTGGCACGTATCGCAGCAGGCCCTGCTGCGCCGCCTGCTGCTGTGGCGCGACCGCAGTGCGCGTCGGCTCGACGTGCCGCGCCCGTGGCTGCTCGACGACACCCTGGCGATGAGCCTGGCGCAGCAACCGCCGGCCACGCCGGGCAATCTGGAACAGCGCAGTCGCGGCCAGCGTGCGTTGCGCTCGGCCCAGCGCAGCGAGCTGTTCGAGTTGCTTGCCACAGCGGTCAGTGCCGAGGAAATCGCGGCCACCGCGCACATTCCAGCCCACCCCCAAGGCGAAGCGAAGAAGGCGCTCGGCGCGATGAAACAGATGGTCGATGCCCTGGCCGTCGAGCTCGACCTGCCTCCGGGCCTGCTGTGCCCGCGCAAGGCGCTGGAGGAGTACGCCGTCACCGCCGAATGGCCGGATCTGCTGGAAGGTTGGCGTCACGAGGTGCTGTACGATCGCCTCACCAACCTGCTCCCCGGTTGATCCGTCGCGACGGCCCTTGGCGAATCACCCCGCGCGCTGCTAACATTCGCAGCTTCCGTGGGGCGGTAGCTCAGCTGGGAGAGCGCCACGTTCGCATCGTGGAGGTCGTGGGTTCGATCCCCATCCGCTCCACCACGGGAACATCCAGCAAGATCCAGCGACAACAATCAAAGCCGCCAGCCCTTGCAGACGCATCGGCCCGGCTTTTTTTGCGGCTGACGATGGAGCCTCGCGTGAGCCAGCGTGCCCGCCGCGTGCCGCGTGCCGCCGTCACCTCAGAAAATACGGAATCGCCATCAGAGCCATGCCGGTGACGACCAGCCAGGCCGTGCCCGACACGAAATAGGGAAAGACCATCAGGGCGACGCCGCAGACCAGCGGCACGATCGCCCGCTGCTTCCTGCCATAGACAAAAAAGCCCAGTCCGATCGAACCGAACAGGACGCCCCAGAGCAGGGTCGATGCGCTCACGACAACCTCGACGGTGTGGGCCCGGATGGGCGAATCCTACCCTGCAATGCCCATTGCATCGAGTCGTGCGACCGTCAACCGCCGAAGCGCAGCTCGGCGGGATGACCTTGCAGCTGAAGCGATCTCGTGCCGGTGATCGGACGCTTCGTTCAGAAGCGTCCTTCGCGCTTGAGCTGTTCGATCTCGTCGTCACGGAACACGCGCGAACGGGTGAGGAAACGCACGCCCTGCCCGTTCTCCAGCGAGAACATGCCGCCGCGCCCCTCGACCACGTCGATGATCAGCTGGGTGTGTTTCCAGTACTCGTACTGCGAGGGGCTCATGTAGAACGGTGCACCGGCGATCAGGCCCAGTTGCACGTCATGGTCGCCGACGATGAAATCGTCCTGGGGGTAGCACATCGGCGAGGAGCCGTCGCAGCAGCCGCCCGACTGATGAAACAGCAGTGGGCCGTGCTGCTGGCGCAGGCGCTCGATCAGCGCCTGCGCCACCGGTGTGGCGAGCACCTTGGCAACGCTGTCGACTTCGGGCATGGCGTTCTCCGGCCGGAAGGTCCTGCGTCCGTGCCTGTGGCTGAGCCGTGCAGGGATGCCCTTGCGGCCATCCCTGCCCGCTGATGTCAGAAAAAGCCCAGCTTCTTCGGCGAGTAGCTGACCAGCAGGTTCTTGGTCTGCTGATAGTGGTCGAGCATCATCTTGTGGTTCTCGCGGCCGATGCCGGACTGCTTGTAGCCACCGAACGCGGCGTGCGCCGGGTAGGCGTGGTAGCAGTTGGTCCACACGCGGCCGGCCTGGATTCCGCGGCCGAAGCGGTAGGCACGGGTGCCATTGCGCGTCCATACCCCGGCGCCCAGGCCGTACAGCGTGTCGTTGGCCATTTCCAGCGCTTCCTCGTCCGTCTTGAACGTGGTCACCGAGACCACCGGACCGAAGATCTCCTCCTGGAACACGCGCATCTTGTTGTGACCGAGGAACACGGTCGGCTTCACGTAATAGCCGTCCTTGAACTCGCCATCGAGGGTATGGCGCTCGCCGCCGATCAACACCTTGGCGCCTTCCTGCCTGCCGATGTCGAAGTACGACAGAATCTTTTCCATCTGTTCGCCGGAAGCCTGCGCACCGACCATCGTGGATGGATCGAGCGGGTTGCCTTGCTTGATCGCTGCGACGCGCTTGAGTGCGCGTTCCATGAACTTGTCGTAGATCGATTCGTGGATCAGCGCCCGGCTGGGGCAGGTGCACACCTCGCCCTGGTTGAAGGCGAACAGCACGAAGCCCTCGATCGCCTTGTCGAAGAAGTCGTCGTCCTCGTCGGCCACGTCGGCGAAGAAGATGTTCGGCGACTTGCCGCCCAGCTCCAGGGTGGCCGGGATCAGGTTCTGGCTGGCGTACTGGCTGATCAGGCGGCCGGTGGTGGTTTCGCCGGTGAAGGCGATCTTGGCGATACGAGGGCTCGAGGCCAGCGGCTTGCCGGCCTCCAGGCCGAAGCCGTTGACGATGTTGAGCACGCCCGGCGGCAGCAGGTCACCGATCAATTCGGCCCACACCAGGATGCTGACCGGCGTCTGTTCGGCCGGCTTGAGTACCACGCAATTGCCCGCTGCGAGAGCCGGGGCCAGCTTCCAGCACGCCATCAGCAGCGGGAAATTCCACGGGATGATCTGCCCCACCACGCCCAGCGGCTCATGGAACTGGTAGGAGACCATGTCGTCGTCGATCTCGCCCAGCGAACCTTCCTGCGCACGGATGCAGCCGGCGAAGTAGCGGAAGTGATCGATTGCCAGCGGCACGTCGGCATTGAGCGTCTCGCGGATCGGTTTGCCGTTGTCCCAGGTCTCGGCGTGTGCGAGCAGTTCGATGTTCTGCTCCATTCGGTCGGCGATCAGGTTGAGGATGCGTGCGCGCGCGGTCGTCGAGGTCTTGCCCCAAGCCTCGCGGGCCGCGTGGGCGGCGTCCAGCGCCAGCTCCACGTCGTCCTTGTCGGAGCGCGGGATCTCGCAGAACGGATGGCCGGTGATCGGCGTGACGTTGTCGAAGTATTTGCCGTTGACCGGTTCCACCCACTTGCCGCCGATGAAATTGCCGTAGCGCTGCTTGAAGGGAACCTGCACGGCGAGATGTCGCTGCTCAAGTTTGGTCATGGGTGTGCACTCCGTGTGTTGGACAGATGAACGTGCAGCAGCAGGAGCCATGCCAGCAACGCGCGCGGTGCCCTCATTGCTGCATCGTGTCAAACCACGGGAGGCCGCAGCAGTGAGGAAAATATTCTGATTGCTGTGATGCAGCACGCATACCGCGCGGCGGGAGGATTGCGCTTTGCCGCACCATGTGTTTTGTATCCAGACAGCCTGTTCAAAAGGTGTCGCAGATTGCGACACTCGAGGTATCCCATGCGCCACCCAGCCTTCATCGAATCGATCAACACTGCGCGCAAAAGCTTCTTCGACAGCGGCTCGGAACCGCGCGGCCTGGTTTCCGACACCATCCTTGCGTCGTGGCGGCGCTGTCGCCAGCAGGGCCTTGTGGCCGAGGCGCAGCCCAGCGTGGCGCTGGTCGAACAGCACCAGCTGAGCGAGCGGCAGCAGCAGCACGAGGTACTGCGCCGCGTGTGTCGGCCGGAGCTGGAGGCGCTGTATGCCAGCGCGAATCACGCCGGCAGCATCGTGATCCTGACCGCGCCGGACGGCTTCATCCTCGATGCACTGGGCAACGCCGATTTCCTGCACAAGGCCGCGCGCGTGTCGCTGCGCCCCGGGGCACCATGGAGCGAGGCCGCCACCGGCACCAACGCTATCGGCACCGCGCTGATCGAGCGCTGCGCCGTGGAGGTGCGTGGCGGCGAACACTACTACGTGCCGCATCGCGTGCTGAGCTGCTCGGCCTCGCCGATCTTCGACGCGCACGGCCAGGTGGTCGGCGTGCTGGATCTCTCCGGCGAGGCCTCGGTGCACCATCTGCACGCGCTTGGCATGGTGCAACTGGCGGTCGAACAGATCGAGCATCGGCTGTTCGAAAGCAACTTTGATGGCGCTGACATCGTGCGCATCCAGCCCGACCCGGCGCTGCTGGGTACGGCGCGCGAGGGCATGCTGGTGTTCGAGGCGCACCGGCTGGTGGCGGCCAACCGGCATGCGCTACGGCTGCTCGGCATGGACTGGAGCGAGCTGGGCAAGCTTCGCTATGACGAACTGTTCGCCTCCGCGCTGCCGCGTCCTGGCAACGTGGCCGGCATGCGCTGCCAGAGCGGCGATATGGTGCATGCCAGGCGCGATGCGCCGCGCCAGGCCAGCGTCAGCGTCAGCCCACGCGTATCGCGCAGCACGCGGATCAAGCCGGTGCGCTCGCCGGCGCCGGTGTTCTCGCGCGAGATGGATGCCGCGATCGACCGCTGCGTGCGCCTGCTCGATGCCGACATCCCGCTGCTGCTACAGGGCGAAACCGGCACCGGCAAGGAGGTGGTGGCACGCGAGCTGCACCGACGCAGCGCACGGGCCGGGGCATCGTTCATCGCGGTGAACTGTGCCGCCCTGCCGGAGAGCCTGATCGAATCGGAACTGTTCGGCCACCTGCCCGGCGCCTTCACCGGCGCCCGCCGCGACGGCGCGCCTGGCCTGCTGCGCGAGGCCGATGGCGGCACCCTGTTTCTGGATGAACTGGGCGACATGCCGCTGTCCATGCAGAGCCGCCTGCTGCGCGTGCTGCAGGAGCGCGAGGTCACCCCGCTCGGCGGCACCCGCGCCCACCCCATCGACGTCACCGTGATCGCGGCCACCCATCGGGACCTCTCGACCGCGGTCGAGCGCGGTGAATTCCGCGCCGATCTGTACTTCCGCATCGCGCAGTCGACCCTGCAGCTGCCGTCGCTGCACGAACATGTCGACCTCGCCTCGCTGATCGCCCAGCTGTGGTATGCGCTGGGTGCCGAACAGATCCCCATGCAACTGCACCCGCTGCTCCTGCAGAAGCTGGCCAGCCGGCGCTGGCCCGGCAATCTGCGCCAACTGGTGGGCCTGCTGCGCAGCCTGATGGCCCTGGGCGACGTCGGTGCCACCCTGACCCCGGATGATTTGCCGACCGAACTGAGGAACCCACAGGTCGCCTCGGCGGCCAGGACGGCGAGCCACGAAGGCAGCCTGCATGCCATCGAGCAGCAGGCGATTGACGTGGCGATTTCAAGCTGCGCGGGCAATGTCGCCGCGGCGGCCCGCAAATTGGGAGTCAGTCGCAGCACCATCTACCGTCGTCTCAACGAACAGACTCCAGGGGACTGATCACCGACGGCAATCCGGCGATGCGTGCGGCCTGGTCATCGAGCCGGCGTGCGATGGACGGGTCGAGCGACGCGATGAATCGCTCCACCGCGCCGGTGTAGTCCGAGGGCAGGCCCAGTTGCTGGTTGATTTCGCCGTGCGAAAGATCTTCCCGCAGCACACTGGCACGGCTGCCGAACGACCGCGCCCTGGCCACGAACGCATCGGCCTGCGGGCAGGAGTCGCGCCGGCGACTGGAGCACACCGCCAGCAAAGGCACGATCTGTCCGCGCATCTGCTGGAGGGGCGATGCCGCCAGCCAGTCGGCCGGATCGGTACCGAAGGCCTGGTCGAACAGGGGGAAATGGCGGCCCTGCATGGTCTGCACCACGTCCAGGCTGCCGCTGTCCAGCGACACCGTGCCCAGCCACGGCCTGGCGCCCTGCGCTCGCGCCAGCGAGGGCTCGGCGCTCAGCAGCGCGACCAGATGCGCGCCGGCGGAGTGCCCCATCAGCACGAAGCGGTTCGCATCGCCGCCCCACTCCACCGCCCGGCCCTGCGCCAGCGCCAGCGCACGCGCCACGTCCTGTGCCTGCTGCAGCGGCGCGGTATCGGGCCGCATGCGGTAATTGGTCGAGATCACGATGAAGCCACGCGGTACCCAGCGCGCCACCTTGTTCGCGATCACGCCAGGCATCGCCTTGTCACCGCGTCGCCAGCCGCCGCCGTGCACCAGCAGGATCACCGGCGCACGATCTGCATGTGCGGGCGCATAGACATCGAAACGCTGGCGCGGATCGCTGCCGTAGGCCACGTCGGGCACCACGCGGATGCCGGCCGGCAGGCTGACAGTCTCGGCGGACTCGCCGCGCCATCGGCCAGTCTGCGCGGACGATGCCGGCAAGGCCACGGCGAGGCTAAGCAGTGCGATGCAGCTGGCAATGGCTTTGTGCTGGCTTTCCATCACGGTCTCCCGAAAATCATCCTCAACGCACCAGCGGGGTTTGCGGCTGACCGCAGGTCGTGAAATAACCGCAGCCATTCGCCGAACACGATCTTCAGCGGATTCAGCGAGCCCAGCGGATGGGCCAGGCCGTAACGGATCGGCTGCGCCGCCTGCTCGATGCGCAGCGTGCCGAACAGCCGGTCGAACACGATCAGCACGCCACCGTAGTTGCAGTCCAGATAATCCGGGTTGGAGGCATGGTGGACGCGATGGTGCGCGGGCGTATTCAGCACCCACTCCAGCGGGCCGAGCCGGCCGACCGCCTCGGTGTGCAGGAAGAACTGGTAGTGCAGGTCGAACGCCAGCAGCGCGAACACCATCCGCGGATCGAAGCCCGCCAGCAGCAGCGGCAGGTAGAACATCCAGCCGAACGAGAACAGGTTGGTCCAACCCAGACGCACCGCCGACAGCAGGGTCATCTCCTCCGGCGTGTGATGCACCGCGTGCGTGGCCCACATCCAGCGCACCGTGTGACTGCAGCGATGGAACCAGTAATAGGCGAATTCCACCGCCACGAAGCCGACGGCCCATACGCGCCAGTCGCGGATCGGCCAGTGCACCGGTGCCAGCCGGCTCACCGCGACGAAGAGGCCACCGAGCACCAGTGCGCCGAATACGCCGCTGACGATGTTGCCGATGCCGACCGCTATCGACGCCCAGGCGCCGTGACCGTCATAACCCAGCCTGGCGATGCGCCGACGCCACAGCCATTCCAGCAGCACCAGGGCCACCATCAGCAACAGGAACACCGGCGAGCGGCCGGGCCGTTCCATCAGCGGCCCTCCTTGCCTTCGGCCAGTGCGCGCAGGCGTTCCGTGGCCTGCTGCATTTCGGCCTGGTCAACGACCCCGTCGTGATTGCCGTCGACCATCTCGAACATGCGGCCGCCGGCGGCGATGAACTCGTCACGACTGACCTTGCCGTCGTGGTCGCCATCGGCCATCTGCAGCATCTCGTGGAACTTCCGCATCCTGTCGGAATTGGAGCGCACGAAGCGCGGCATGTCCGCGTCCGTCAGGTAACCGTCGTGGTTGCGGTCGAGCTTGTCGAAGCGAGTGGCGCGTGCGGCAAGAAACTCCGACCGACTGACCACGCCATCGTGGTTGGTGTCGGCCTGGGCAAACAGCTCGGCCGGATCACGGTGCCCCATCCGGGCTGACGCGGACGAAGCGAACACGAGCAGGGCAAGGGTGACAACGAGGGAGCGCATGGTGATGACCTCTCGATGGATGATGCGGGCGGCAGCCCGTGGTACAGGATCGTTTCAAGCAGGCCCGGCGCTGCATCGCATGCCGTGACGGCCGTCCGGCGTAGTCGCCACTGCCGTCAATGGCCGCAGGGAATCGGGTTGCCGCCGGCATCCGTGCAACTGCCGCTGTGGCTCACGCCCTGCCCCTTGGTGAAGGTGGTCTGGCCGTTGTAGGTCTCGCCGCTGGCATTGCTGATGGCGGTGGTGTGGTTGGTGGTGCCGCCCGCCGTGCTGGTCGCCGCGTTGTAGCTGCCCTTCGCGCCGCTGGCGCTGGTCTGGCTGCTGCCGCTCACGCTGCCGTCGGCACTGCGCGCATAGCTGCCGTTGCTGCTTGCCACCCCACCGCTGGCGGTCGTGCCATAGGCACTGTGGCTGCTGCTGGCCGAACCGTCCGCATGGCGCGTGTAGCTGTTGCGTCCGCTGAAGCTGCCGCCGTTGACGCCGCTGACCTGGGTACCGCCCCGATGCTGCACGCTGCCGTCGGGATTCACCGAGGTGTAGGCTCCGTGCGCGGCGCTGCCATTCGCTCCGGATACCCGCGTGCCGCGAGCGTGAACCACCCCGCCCTGACCATTGGCGAACGTGCCACCGACATGGCCGACCTGCTGACCGTTGTGCCGGGCACGGAAGCCGTGGACGCGGGCATGCGCCGGATGCGCCACGCCGAGGGCGGCAGTGCAGAGAACAGCGAGTGAGGCGATGCGAACGCCGGATGCAATGGTCATGACGAACTCCTGCTCGGGTTGAAGTGGGGGGCGCCGGGTGGATGCCTGACGTGAAGCCACTCTCCCGAAATCCACGCATCCAGGTGTGTCCGGATGCGCCTGCATGTGAGCGGATGTTGCCAACGCCATGTGCAGAAACATTTGCTTGCAAATGGCGCCGCGACGGCCTTGTCGGCATCCCGGATGCAGGACATAGTCGTGCCATGGAATCGACCCACATCCTCGTCGTCGACGACGACCTGCGCCTGCGCGACCTGCTCGAGCGCTATCTCGCCCAACAGGGCTTCAGCGTGCGCGGCGCCGCCCATGCAGCGGGGATGCGCCGTGAACTGACTGCGCATCATGTCGACCTGATCGTGCTCGACCTGATGCTGCCCGACGCGGACGGACTGGAACTGTGTCGCTCGCTGCGTGCCGAAGGCATCGAGACGCCGGTGATCATGCTCACCGCCAAGGGCGACGAGGTGGATCGCATCGTGGGCCTGGAGCTCGGCGCCGACGACTACCTGGCCAAGCCGTGCAATCCGCGCGAACTGGTTGCACGGATCCGCGCGGTGATGCGGCGCCGGCCACGCCCACCCGCCGGTGCCCCGCAGGCCGAGCAGGGTCCGGTGCAGTTCGGTCGCTTCACGTTCGAACCGGCGACCCGCCAGCTGCTCGATGACGGCACCACGATCAAGCTGACCAGCGGTGAGTTCTCGGTGCTGGCGGCCCTGGTCACCCACCCGTTCGAGACACTCAGTCGCGAACGCCTGATCGCGCTGGCCCGCGGTCGCGATCACGAGGCGTTCGACCGCAGCATCGACGTGATGGTGTCGCGGCTGCGCCGCTGTCTCGAGGACGATCCGCGCCAACCGCGCTGGCTGCAGACGGTATGGGGCGAAGGCTATGTCTTCGTGCCCGAGGGAGACCGCCCGTGAAGCGCGCGCCGACCACCTTCTCGCTGCTGCTGGGCCTGCTGGTGCTGGCGCTGACCCTGGCACTCGGACTGGCTGCGGCACTCTCGATCCGTGCCGGCCGGCTGGTGACCGGTGAAACCTACGGCCGCCTGGTCGCAGCCGCCGCCATCGCCACCGACGAGCTATCCGGTCGCAGCGATCCGGCGTCGGAGCGCGTCCTGCGTCAGCTGCGCGAACTGGGCGTCCGCCCGGACGTCGCCGGCACCCCGCCCGAGGCGCCCCGACGGGTGGCGCCGATCGTCGAGGACGTCGGCCAGATCACCGGTCGCATGCTGGGCGACCCGTCGCGTGTGCTGGTCACCCGTAGCGCCCGGACGCCGGTGCAGCCGCCGGAGTCGCAGGTCTGGGTGCGCAGCACCAGCCACCCGGGGCACTGGATCGTGCTGCACGCGCTGAACTATCGCCGCGAGGTGCTCGGTTCGACCCTGCTCGCCGCCCTGATCGCGGGCCTGATCGCGCTGGCCATCGCCGCCGTGGCGGCACGCCGGCTGACGCGCCCGCTGGAGGGCCTCGCGGCGAAGGCCAATGCCCTGCTCGCCGGTCACCCGATCGGCGACACCCTGCGCGGCAGTCCACGCGAGGTGCACCACCTGGCCGACGCGATTGGCGCAGCCGGCAAACAGCTGCGTGGTGCCGCGCGCGAGCGCGAACTGATGCTGGCCGGCATCTCGCACGACCTGCGCACGCCGCTGGCGCGGCTGCGGCTGGCGCTGGAGCTGGGCGATGCCGGCGACCCGCAGCGGCGTGAGGCGATGGTCGACGACCTGCAGCAACTCGACAGTGCGCTGGAGCAGTGCCTGGCCTTCGTGCGCGACGGCAGCGACGAGGCACTGCGCGAGATCGACCTCGTCACCCTGATCGGCCAGTTGCTGGCGCTACGTCAGTATCCGGACGACTGGGAACTCGAGGGGCCGCCGCTGCTGCCGGTCAGGGTGCGGCCGACCCTGTTGCGCCGGGCGATCGGCAACCTGATGGACAACGCCGAACGCCATGGTGCGGCGCCGTTCAAGGTCATCCTCGGCTCCGACGAAACCTCGTATGCCATCGGCGTTTGCGATCACGGCCCCGGCGTGGCGACCAGCCTGCTCGACCGGCTCGGCCAGCCGTTCCTGCGCGGCGACCCGGCACGCAGCAATACCGTCGGCAGTGGCCTGGGCCTGAGCATCGTGATGCGTGCCGCGCAATTGCACGGCGGCGTGCTGGAATTGCGCAACACCGCGGATGGCGGTTTCGAGGCCACCATCCGGCTGCCCGACCGGCCTGGCGTTCGCTGAAGGCGGCGCATGGTGCGGTCACCGCTGTCCGGATCTTGCCGGCAAAGTGCGCCGGCAGGACGCCAAACTGTCGCCCCCATCACGACCGGATGACTGCCCTCGCGTGCGGGCGAAGGAAGGTCACTGCCCGCTGCCGGCCCCGCAGATCTTTTCCAGCAGCTGGGTCTGCACGTTGCGGGCGACCTGGCCACTACCCGCGGACACCGGCACGTACTGTCCGTCCGACTGCAACAGCAGCGAGCTGGTGTTGTCGGTGAGATACAGCTGCAGCGCCTGGCGCACCCGCTGCTGCAGTTTCTTGCCTTCGATCGGGAACGCGGTTTCGACCCGGCGATCCAGGTTGCGCTCCATCAGGTCGGCACTGGACAGGTACAGCTGCGGCTCGCCGTCGTTGGCGAACCAGTAGGCCCGGCTGTGTTCGAGGAATCGGCCAATGATCGAGCGTACCCGGATGTTCTCCGAGACGCCCTTCACGCCGGGGCGCAGGCAGCACACCCCCCGCACGATCAGGTCGATCGACACGCCGGCGATGCTGGCCTTGTACAGCGCACGGATCACCTTCGGTTCGGTCAGCGCGTTGACCTTGAAGATGATCTGCGCCGGCCGGCCGGCCGCGGCGTGTGCGGTCTCGCGCGCGATCATTTCCAGCAGGGCCTTCTTCAGCGTGAACGGCGCATGCAGCAGTTTCTTCATGTGCAGCACCTTGCCCATGCCGGTGAGCTGGCTGAACAGCTTGTGCACGTCCTCGCACAGCACCTCGTCCGAGGTCAGCAGGCTGTAGTCGGTGTACAGGCGCGCGTTGCCCGAGTGGTAGTTGCCGGTACCCAGGTGGGCGTAACGCACCAGCGCGCCGCCCTCGCGCCGCTGGATCAGCATCATTTTCGCATGCGTCTTGATGCCGACCACGCCGTAGATCACCATCGCGCCAGCCTGCTGCAGGCGCGAGGCGAGCGAGAGGTTGGATTCCTCGTCGAAGCGCGCGCGCAGCTCGACCACGGCGGTCACTTCCTTGCCGGCGCGGGCGGCATCGACCAGTGCGTCGACGATCTCCGAATTCGCGCCGGTGCGATACAGCGTCTGCTTGATCGTCAGCACCTGCGGATCCTTCGCCGCGTGGCGCAGGAAATCGACCACCGGCGAGAACGATTCGTATGGATGCAGCAGCAGCACGTCCTGCTTGCCGATCACCTGGAACAGGTCCTCGGTGTGCTGCAACGGCTTCGGCAGCACCGGCGTGAACGGCGGGTACTGCAGCTGCGGGTAGCTGACATTGCTGGCGATGCTGAAAAGCCGGGCCAGGTTCACCGGCCCGTTCACCTCGTACAACTCGGACTCGGCAAGACCGAACTGCTTGAGCAGGTAGTTGGCCAGGTCCTTCGGGCAATTGTCCGCCACCTCCAATCGCACCGCGTCGCCGAAGCGGCGCGAATACAGCTCGCCGCGCAGCGCCAGCGCCAGATCCTCGACGTCCTCCGGATCGAGCGTGAGATCGGCATTGCGGGTCAGCCGGAACTGGTAGCAGCCGAGCACCTGCATGCCGGGAAACAGTTCCTCGGCGTGCGCATGCAGCATCGAGGACAGCAGCACGTAGTTGTCACCGCCCTCGCAGATCTCCAGCGGCATGCGGATCAGCCGTGGCAGGATCCGCGGCGCCGGCACGATCGCCAGGCCGGAATCGCGACCGAATGCGTCGACCCCGTCCAGTCGCACGATGAAGTTGAGGCTCTTGTTGACCAGCAGCGGAAACGGATGGGTCGGATCCAGCCCGATCGGCGTCACCAGCGGCGCCACCTCCTCGCGGAAATACCGACGTACCCACAGCTTCTGCTTGTGCGTCCATTGCGTGCGACGCACGATGCGGATGCCTTGGGCGGCCATCTCCGGCAGGATCCGCTCGTTGAGGATCGCGTACTGCCGCTCGATCTGCCGGTGCGCGATCTCGCTGATCTCGGCCAGCGCCCGTCGCGGCGGGATGCCGTCGGGCCCGATCAATTCGTGATCCAGCGCGACCTGGCCCTTCAGCCCGGCCACCCGGATCTCGAAGAACTCGTCCATGTTGCGCGAGAAGATCAGCAGGAATTTCAGCCGTTCCAGCAGCGGCGTGCGCTCGTCCAGCGCCTGGTCCAGCACGCGGATATTGAACTGCAGCTGCGACAGCTCGCGATGGATGTACAGCTGGCTGTCGTTGAGATCCACCGCCGGCACCACCACGGCATCGTTGGCGGCCGGCGCGGAAGCATCGGGCGGCGAAGTCTCGCGGATCAGGCGGCTGTTCATCGACACATCGACTCAGGCAAGGGAAGGTCCAGGGCTATGCATCGTAACGTGCTGCCGATGAAGGTCGAAACAACGCCCGCGGTCGCCAGGCAGTGTGCGACACTTTTCTGACCGCGGGATGACATCGCAACTCGAAAGTTTCGCTGCCATGCCCGACCCGGTTTCGGCCACGCGATCGATGCGACACCTGCATTGTCGACCCCGCCGTGCGCCGGCTAGCGGTGCCCCTCCGCGATGGTTCGGCCCATGCGTTGATCCGATGCCAGGTAGCGGCTCGGCGCGGTGCCGAGTACACGACGAAACGCAGCGGTGAAGGCGCTTGCGCTGCTGTAACCGAGCTCGATCGCTACCGCGGTGATGGATTCGCCGTTGCCCATGCGGGTCAGCGCCGCCAGCAGACACGCCTGCTGGCGCCAGGCGCTGAAGCTCATGCCGGTCTGCTGGCGAAACAGCCGGGTGAAGCTGCGCCGGCTCATGCCTGCCTTGTGCGCCATGGCATCGATGTCGACCTCCAGCGCCGGTGCCGCGATCAGTGCCCGACACAGACGAGCCAGCCGCGGATCGCGCGGCAGTGGCGTGCTCAAGGCCAGCGCCGGCATCGCCGCGATCTCATCCAGCAACAAGGCCATCACCCGGCCATCGCGACCTTCCAGCGCGTATTCGACCGGCAGATCCACCGCCTCCAGCAGCAAGGCGTGCAGCAGCAGGGACACCTCGATGACCCGGCAATGGCGGGGCAACTTTGCCGCGGCCGGGTGGCTCACGTAGGCGCTGCGCGTGGACACGACGCCGCTCATGCGCACCTCATGCGACACGCCGGCCGGGAGCCACACGGCCCGGCGCGGCGGCACCACCCAGCTGCCTTCGTCGGTAATCACCGTGATCACCCCGGTCGCGGCATACAGCAGCTGCCCGCGCTTGTGCGCGTGGCGCGGCAGCACGTAATGCGGCGGATAGTCGTTGCCGGTGGTGACCACATCGCGTGGCGTGTCTTCGTAGGCGGTGACGCGGGTGTTGCGCATGACGGCAGTCGTTGGCCTGAATTCAACACAACATGACCCAATCATGCATGCGGGCCCGGGGCCGTCACTCTAAAGTGGCGCCTCCGGCCACGCAAGGCGGCCGCCCCCACGCCCCCGAGATTTCCCGCATGGATACCCGTGTCGACCAGACGACCCTGCCGTTCCAGCCGCCCGATGTTCCGCAGCTGAATCCACCACTGCATGTCGAGAGCACCGCCTATGGCGTGCTCGGCGGGATCAGCTTCGCGCACATGCTCAACGACATGATCCAGTCGCTGATCCTGGCGATCTATCCGCTGCTGAAGAACAGCTTCCACCTGAGCTTCGCCCAGATCGGCCTGATCACGTTGACCTACCAGGTCACCGCCTCGTTGCTGCAGCCGCTGGTCGGCATGCTCACCGACCGCCGGCCGATGCCGTATTCGCTGCCGACCGGCATGGGCTTCACCCTGTGCGGCCTGCTGTTGCTGGCGGTGGCGCCGAATTTCGCGGTGCTGCTGCTGGCCGCCGCCCTGGTCGGCACCGGCTCGGCCGTGTTCCATCCGGAATCCTCGCGGGTGGCGCGGCTGGCCTCGGGCGGACGCCACGGGCTGGCGCAGTCGCTGTTCCAGGTCGGCGGCAACACCGGTTCCTCGCTCGGTCCGTTGCTGGCCGCCTGGATCATCGTGCCGCACGGTCGCGGCAGCGTGGCCTGGTTCTCGCTGGCGGCACTGCTGGCGATCGTGGTGCTGCTGCAGGTCGGGCGCTGGTACGGCCAGCATCATGTCGCACGCAGCAAAACCGCCTCGCGTCACCTGGCGGTGGCCACGCTGTCGCGCCACCAAGTGGTTGGCGCGCTGGCGATCCTGGGCCTGCTGATCTTCTCGAAGTATTTCTACCTGGCGAGCCTCAGCAGCTATTACACCTTCTACCTGATCCACAAGTTCGGCGTGTCGGTGCAGAGCGCGCAGGTGCACCTGTTCGCGTTCCTGTTCGCGGTGGCCGCCGGCTCGCTGATCGGCGGCCCGGTCGGCGACCGCATCGGCCGCAAGTGGGTGATCTGGGCGTCGATCCTGGGCGTCGCGCCGTTCACCCTGCTGCTGCCGCACGCCAGCCTGATGTGGACCGGCGTGCTGACGGTGATCATCGGCCTGATCCTGGCCTCGGCGTTCTCGGCGATCCTGGTCTACGCACAGGAACTGATTCCCGGCCGCGTCGGCATGATCTCCGGCCTGTTCTTCGGCTTCGCCTTCGGCATGGGCGGCATCGGCGCCGCCATCCTCGGCAGCCTCGCCGATGCTCACGGCATCGAGTACGTCTACCGGCTGTGCGCGTACCTGCCGCTGATGGGACTGATCACCGTGTTCCTGCCGAATCTGGAGCGGCCGGTGAAGGCGTGAACCGCTCCGTTGAGGCGCATGCCGCCCACCGCATCACGACCGACGGCTTGCGCCCCACCGTGACCTTCTCCTCCGAGCGACGCCGGGGGAGAAGGCCGGTCGATCACTCGACCTCGTCGGAGCCTTCGTTTACGCCTTCGAACAGGAAGGTCGACAGGTAGCGCTCGCCGGTGTCGGGCAGCATCGCCAGCAGCACCGAGCCTTCCGGCGCATCCCTGGCCACCTTCAGCGCGGCGGCCAGCGTGGCACCGGCCGAAATGCCCACGAAGATGCCCTCCTGCTGCGCCAGGGCGCGCGAGGTGTCGCGCGCCAGCACGTCGTCGACCAGCACGATTTCGTTGACCACGCCGCGGTTGAGCACCTTCGGCACGAAGTCCGGGTTCCAGCCCTGGATCTTGTGCGGCTGCCATTCCTTGCCGGACAGCAGCGCGGCACCTTCCGGTTCGGTGGCGATCACCTTCACTTCCGGACGCGCCACCTTCAGCACCTCGCCGACGCCGGTGAGGGTACCGCCGGTGCCCCAGCCGCTGACGAAATAGTCCAGCCGCTTGCCGGCGAAGTCGCGCAGGATCTCCGGCGCGGTGGTGTTGCGGTGGTAGGCCGGATTGGCCTCGTTCTCGAACTGGCGGGCGAGGAACCAGCCGTGCTTCTTCGCCAGTTCCTCCGCCTTCACCACCATGCCGCTGCCGCGGGCGGCCGCCGGGGTCAGCAGCACCTTGCCGCCGTAGGCACGGATCAGCTTGCGCCGCTCGACCGAGAACGTCTCGCTCATCACCGCCACGAACTTGTAGCCACGCGCGGCGCACACCGCCGCCAGCGCCACGCCGGTATTGCCCGAGGTAGCCTCGATCACGGTCTGCCCCGGCTTGAGCTCGCCGCGCTTCTCGGCATCCAGGATGATCGCCAGCGCCAGCCGGTCCTTGACCGAGCCGGCCGGGTTGAACGCTTCCACCTTCACGTAGATTGTCGTGTGTACAGGCGCCAGCCGGTGCAACTTCACGACCGGCGTATTGCCGATGGTGTCGAGGATGCTGTCGTAGATCATGGTTCACTCCTGGAAGCCGGAAGAAAACAGCGTCGGCGATGATGCGCCCACGCAGGTAAAACTATCGTCAGCCGCGATGGATCGCCGCCAGCACATCGGCGCGCACCGGCACTGCGGCCATCGCGCGGCGGTCGCTCGCGGCAGCGCGGATATCGTGTACGGTCGCACCCAGCGGCGGCGCCCCGAACCAGCCCAGCGTGGAAGCCAGCGCGGCCACCTCGCCCAGGATCAGCAGCGCCGGCGAACGCACCGCATGCGCCAGCGCCCGCTCGGCCAGGTTGCCCAGCGTGCCGGTCACCACGCGCTGTTCCGGGCGCGAGCCGTTCTCGATCAGCGCGAACGGGGTCGAGGCGGCGCGACCATGCTCGAGCAGTCGCGCCTGCAGCACGCCCAGCTCGGCCACGCCCATGTACACCGCCAGGGTCTGCCGCTCCTGCGCCAGCGCGGCCCAGTCCAGGGTGTCGCGCGAGGACTGGCAATGCGCGGTGACGAAACGCACCGACTGTGCGTGATCGCGATGGGTCAGCGGCACGCCCGCATAGGCGGCGCAGGCGAGCGCGGCCGTGATGCCCGGCACCACTTCATACGGAATGGCATGCTCGCGCAGGAACTCCAGCTCCTCGCCGCCGCGGCCGAACACGAACGGGTCGCCGCCCTTCAGCCGCACCACCCGCTTGCCGGCCCGGGCATGCTCCAGCAGCAGGGCATGGATCCCGTCCTGGGTGGTGTGATGCTGGCCGGCCTGCTTGCCGACCTCGATCCGCTCGGCATCGCGCCGCGCCAGCTCGAGCACGCCGGCGCCGACCAGACGGTCATGCAGGATCACGTCGGCCTCGTTCAGCGCACGCAGCGCGCGCAGGGTCAGCAGCCCCGGATCGCCCGGCCCGGCGCCGACCAGCACCACCGACCCGCTGGATCCGCTGGCCACGGCCGCCAGTGCCCGTTCGGCAGCCGCCCGTGCCGCGTCGGGCCGACCCTGTCGCAACAACGCGGCGACCGGCCCGGAAAACAGGCTTTCGTAGAAACCGCGCCGCGCCGCCATGTCGGGATAGCGCGCACGGACGCGCTTGCGCAGCCCGGCGGCCAGCGTGGCCAGCGCCCCCAGCGAGTGATCCAACATGGTCTCCAGCCGCTCGCGCAGCAATCGCGCCAGCATCGGCGCATCGCCGCCGCTGGAGATCGCGATGGTCAGCGGTGCACGGTCGATCACCGCCGGCACGTGAAAACTGGACAACTCCGCATCGTCGACCACGTTGACGAAGATCCGCTGCAGCCCGGCCAGCGTGGCCACCAGCCGGTTCGTCTCGCGATCGGAGGTAGCCGCCACCACCAGCCAGACCCGCTCGAGCCAGTCGCCCTGGAACGCTTCGCGGCGTTGGGCGATGCGCCCTTCCGTCACCCACCGCTGCAACTGCGGCGTCAACTCGGGTGCATTCACCGTCACCTGTGCCTGCGCGCCCAGCAGCGCGGCGATCTTGCGCTCCGCCACGGCGCCGCCGCCCACCACCAGCACGGCGCGATGCGACAAGTCGACAAACAACGGATAGAGCTTCATGACGCGGGCCTGCTTCGCTTGCGGAATCGATTCCCCGACACGCTACGAGGCGCCCGTACACCGGACAAATGATTTATGCCGCCGCACTTATGCCGGCCGGGCATGACAGCAGAAAATCCGCTGAAATATTTGACATATGCACGGATTAGCCGTATAGACGTCCAATCATGCCATGCAATGAAATCCACCACCGGACTACCCCGGGCAATCCGGAATGCCCTCCCGGCATCACCCCGACCCGTGCCATGCGATGTATCCGTATTTCGTTCGCACATCAATCCATCGACCACGACCGACCGCGGATCACCCGACATGACGCTTGCCCAGTTGCGCTATCTGATCGCCATCGCCGACTCCGGCCTCAACATCACGCTGGCGGCCGAACGCGTGCATGCGACCCAGCCCGGGCTGAGCAAGCAACTGCGCCAGCTTGAGGACGAACTGGGCTTCCAGTTGTTCGTGCGCAAGGGCAAGAGCCTCGATGCGGTGACCCACGCCGGCCAGCAGGTGATCGAGCGCAGCCGCATCATCCTCGCCGAGGCGGCCAATATCCGCTCGATCGCCGCGAACCTGCGCAACGAGGCCTGCGGCGAGCTGCGCATCGCCACCACCCACACCCAGGCCCGCTTCGCCCTGCCCGCCGCGATCGCCGCGCTCAGCTCAAGCTACCCGCAGGTCAGCGTGCACTTGCAGCCGACCCGCGATGCCGAAGTGCTGGCCCGGCTGGAGGCCGGTCAGGTCGACCTGGCGATCATCAGCAGCGCCGGCGCGCCACCGCCGTCGGGGATTGCCTTTCCCGCGTATCGCTGGCAACGGGTGATCGTCACCCCGCACGGACACCCGCTCGCCGTGCGCGACCAACCGCCCAGCCTGGCCGAACTGGCCGCGCTGCCGCTGGTCAGCTACGAGTCGTCGCTGAAATCCGAATCGTCCCTGCGCCGTGCGTTCGAGGCGGTCGGGCTGACCCCGCAGATCGCGATGACCGCAGGTGATGCCGACCTGATCAAGACCTACGTGCGCGCCGGTCTCGGCGTCGGCGTGCTCGCCGAAATGGCGATGCAGGAAAGCGATGCCGACCTGCATACGCTGCCTGCCACACACCTGTTCCCCCCATGCACCACCTGGATCGTACTGCGCCGCGACAGCGTGCTGCGCGAATACATGCTGGAGTTCATCCACCAGTTCGCGCCGCACCTGGATCGGCGCGACGTCGCACGAACCGTCGCCAACGGCACCTCCGATGTGCACTGGCCGCGCGCACCGCAATGGCATGAACGCCAGGGTGTACCTGCGGCAGCGTGAGACCGGGAGCCCGCAACTGGCCGATGCTCCAGGTTGCATGCGACCCACAGGAACGCAATGACGCTCGTTGCGCTCGGACGCAGCTCAAGGTCCGGGACCCGGGCTCCCAAGCAGCCGGCGAACGCCGGCCGGGGGCCGCGACGTTTCGGTTGCGGGGTCAGTCGTTCGGCATGCCGCCGGCCCGGCTGATCCACAGCGCGCCCAGCGTGCCGACGGCACCGGAGAGCAAGTACAGGCCCACGTAGCCCACGCCGAGATAGACCGACAGCGACAGTGCCACCAGCGGCGCAAAGCCCGCGCCGAGCAGCCAGCCCAGATCCGAGGTGATCAGTGCACCGGTATAGCGGTAGTAGCTGAGAAAGCTCGAGTTCACCGCACCGGCAGCCTGGGCGTGCGAGAAACCGAGCAGCGCGAAACCGATGATGATGAACAGATAGCCCTCGGCGGTACCGCCGGCCAGCATGAGGGGGGTCCAGCCGCTGTAGATCGCAATCAGCACGCCGCATACCGCCAGCGTCATGCGGCGGCCGTAACGATCGGCAATGCGTCCGGACAGGAACATGCATGGAATCGCGACCGCGGCGCCGACGATCTGCACCAGCAGGAAGCTGGCCGGCGACTGTTTGGTGAACAACAGCGCCCACGACAGCGCGAAGATGGTGACCAGGTGAAACAGTGCGTAGCTGGCCAGCGGTGCAAATGCGCCCAGCGCGATGGCCCGGCCCTGCGTGCGCACCAGCTCACCCACCGGCGAGGGCTCCAGCTCGCGCAGCTTCAGCATCGTCGAATATTCGGGTGTCACCACCAGCCGCAGGCGGGCGAACAGGGCCACCACGTTGATGGCAAACGCCACGAAGAACGGATAGCGCCAGCCCCACGCAAAGAACTCATCCGGCGTGAGACTGAGCAGCAGGTAGGCGAACAGGCCGGCGACAAGCATGAAGCCGATCGGCGCGCCGAGCTGGGGAATCATCGCGTACCAGCCACGGCGGTTGCGCGGCGCGTTGAGCGCCAGCAGCGAGGCAAGACCATCCCAGCTGCCACCGATGGCAAAACCCTGGCCGAATCGCAGCAGGGCCAACGCCCCGATGGCCACGATGCCGAGCGATTCGTACCCGGGCAGGAAGGCGATGCCGGCCGTGGTCATGCCGAGCAGGAACAGCGCGACGGTCAGTTTGGTTCCACGCCCGAACTCCCGCTGCAGCATCAGAAAGAACAGCGAGCCCAACGGTCGCCCGATGAAGGCCAGCGCGAAGATCGCGAAAGAGTAGAAAATGCCGCTCAGCTGACTGGCGAAGGGAAAGAACACCTTCGGAAAGACCAGCACACAACCGAGGCCGAACACGAAAAAATCAAAGAACTCGGAAATGCGTCCGATCACCACACCGATGGAAATATCCCCCGGCGTGACGTCATGCGCATGATCTTGCGCTGCCGCTGAAGGCGCTGTGCCGGGCGACTGATCGGCTGGCTGGGCGTAACTGGTCGACATGATGCTTCCGTAGGGGGCGAACTGGCCTTGCGGCATATCGGGGGAGGATGAAGCGCCTTGCGTGGGCCGGATGGGATCGTCGAGGCGACGAGAACGACCCCACGCGTACGATATAAGGATGCACCTGCTTCGCCGAATCAACCAGTGGACGATTTGACGCATGTCATGGCGACTGGCACAGGCATATGATAGCGCGCTCCTCTCCATCCCCCCGCCTGCTCATGTCCGTAAAACGCTTACGAGGCCTGCTTTTGGTTCCGCCGGCACTCATGCTCGGTGGTTGCAATCTGGTGCTGCTGCATCCTGCCGGCGACGTAGCGCGCCAGCAGAGTGACCTGATGATCGCCTCGGTGATCCTCATGTCCCTCATCATCGTGCCCGTGCTCATTGCCGTCGGCGTCATCGCCTGGCGCTATCGCGCGTCGAACGAGAGCGCCGAATACGACCCCGAATGGGACCACTCCACCCAGCTTGAGCTGGTGGTCTGGGCCGCACCACTGTTGATCATCATCGTGCTTGGTGCGATGACCTGGATCGGCACCCATCAGCTCGACCCCTATCGCTCGCTCACGCGCATCCATGCGGGCCGCCCCGTGGCCGCCGACACCCGACCGCTGGAAGTCGAAGTGGTATCGCTGAACTGGAAGTGGCTGTTCTTCTACCCGCAATACGGTATCGCCACGGTCAACGAGCTGGCTGCTCCGGTGGATACGCCGATCCACTTCAATCTCACCTCGACCGAGACGATGAATTCGTTCTTCATCCCGTCGCTGGCCGGACAGGTCTACAGCATGCCCGGCATGCAGACGGTACTGAACGCGGTGATCAACAAGCCGGGCGATTTCGACGGTTTCTCTTCCAACTACAGCGGCCACGGCTTCACCGACATGCGCTTCCGTTTCCACGGCATGAACCCGCAGGACTTCAGCCAGTGGGTTGCCAAGGTTCGCGTCGATGGAACCGATCTGGATACCCATACGTTCGATCAGCTGAATCAACCGAGCCGGGCCGAGCCGGTGCACTACTACGCTCACTTTGACGCGGACCTCTACCATCGCATTCTCAACCAGTGCGTGGATCCAGGGCAGATGTGCATGGACAAGATGATGGCCATGGACGCCCGCAGCGCCCCTGCCGCACCCGGCAACTCCGCCGACGACGCCATGTCCGGTGACTCATCGATGACGGCGCCCGCGCACGACGCGGCGACGCACTGATCCGTATTTTCGAGGTTCAAACCATGCCTGATCGTCCCGCCATCTGGAATTTTCTGCTTGGACGCCTGTCGCTGAGCTCGCTGCCACTCCACAACACGATCGTGGTCTGGACTTTCGTGGCTGTGGTCCTGGGGGGAGGCGCGCTACTGGGTGCCATCACCTACTTCCGCAAATGGAGTTACCTGTGGCACGAATGGTTCACCAGCGTTGACCACAAGAAAATCGGCGTCATGTACATGGTGCTCGGCATCGTGATGCTGCTGCGCGGTTTTGCCGACGCGATGATGATGCGTTCGCAACAGGCAATCGCGTTCGGCAGCAACATGGGCTACCTGCCGCCCCATCACTACGACCAGATCTTCACCGCGCATGGCGTGATCATGATCTTCTTCGTGGCGATGGCCTACATCGTGGGCTTGATGAACTTCGTCGTGCCGCTGCAGATCGGCGCGCGCGACGTGGCGTTCCCGTTCCTCAACAACTTCAGCTTCTGGATGACCGCATCCGGCGCGGTGCTGTTCATGACCTCGCTGTTCGTCGGCGAATTTGCCCACGCCGGCTGGCTGGCCTATCCGCCGCTCTCCGAGCTCCAGCAGAGCCCCGGACCTGGCGTCGACTACTACATCTGGGGCCTGCAGCTGGCGGGCCTGGGCACCCTGCTCTCCGGCATCAACTTTGTCGTCACCATCATCAAGATGCGCGCCCCCGGCATGTCATTGATGAAGATGCCGATGTTCACCTGGACGTCGCTGTGCACCAACGTCCTGATCGTGGCTGTCGTTCCCGGTTCTCACCGCCACGCTGTTGCTGCTGTCGCTGGACCGCTACGTCGGAACCCATTTCTTCACCATCGAGCTCGGCGGCAACCCGATGATGTACGTCAACCTGATCTGGATCTGGGGACACCCCGAGGTGTACATCCTGATCCTGCCGATGTTCGGCGTCTTTTCGGAGATCGTCCCGACGTTCTCGGGGAAACGACTGTTCGGCTATTCATCGATGGTGTACGCCACCGCGTCGATCACGCTGCTGTCCTACCTGGTGTGGCTGCACCACTTCTTCACCATGGGCTCGGGCGCGGATGTCAACTCGTTCTTCGGCATCACCACGATGATCATCTCGATCCCCACGGGCGCGAAGATCTTCAACTGGCTGTTCACGATGTACCGCGGGCGCGTCCGCTCGACCGTGCCGATGCTGTGGACGATGGGCTTCATGTTCACCTTCACCATCGGCGGCATGACCGGCGTGATGCTGGCGGTGGCGCCGGCGGATTTCCTGCTGCACAACAGCCTGTTCCTGGTGGCGCACTTCCACAACGTGATCATCGGCGGCGTGGTGTTCGGCGTGTTTGCCGGCATCAACTACTGGTTCCCCAAGGCATTCGGGTTCAGGCTCGACGAGTTCTGGGGCAAGCTCAGCTTCTGGTTCTGGCTGATCGGTTTCTGGGTCGCCTTCGTGCCCGCTGTACGTCCTTGGCCTGATGGGCGTGACCCGCCGCCTCAGCCACTTCGACGATCCAAGCCTGCAGATCTGGTTCATCATCGCTGCATTCGGTGCGTTCCTGATCGCTGCTCGGCATCCTCGCGTTCGTGGTGCAGATCTATGTGAGCATCCGCCAGCGCGACGAGCTGCGCGACGTGGGCAGCGATCCCTGGGGCGGCCGCACGCTGGAGTGGTCCACCTCCTCGCCGCCGCCGCCATACAACTTCGCCTTCATTCCGCGGGTTCACGATAGCGATGCCTGGACGGACATGAAGAAGCACGGCTACCAGCGTCCGCTGGAGGGCTTCAACGACATCCACATGCCGAGAAATACCGGCGCTGGCATCCTGCTTGCCGCGCTGGGCACGATCTTCGGTTTTGCCATGGTCTGGTACATCTGGTGGCTGGCGGTCGTTTCGTTCGTCGCGCTGATTGCCTGTGCCATCGCGCACACCTTCAACTACGACCGCGACTCCCACCTCTCCGCGCAGGAAGTGGGTCGCATTCGAACAACACACCGGCAACTGGGAGCCGAAGGCACAGGGCGCAACCGCATGAATACCATCGCCGTCGATACTGCCTCTTCCGGACCGTGGGCCTTCCTGTCCCGCGAGGAAGCGCATCCGCACAACGGGACCCTGCTCGGGTTCTGGCTCTACCTGATGAGCGACTGCCTCATCTTCGCGGCGCTTTTTGCCTGCAACGCGGTGCTCGGTACGCAGCTACGCCGGCTGGCCCGAGCGCTCACGACGTGTTCGATCTGCCCGGCCTGGCCGTGAATACCGCCCTGCTGCTGGTCTCGTCGATCACGTTCGGCTTTGCCATGCTGGAAATGGCGCGCCAGCGCAAACGCGCCATGCTCGGCTGGCTGGCGGTTTCCGGCCTGCTGGCCGCGTGCTTCGTGGGACTGGAACTCCACGAATTCGTGACGATGATCGGCGACGGCGCGGGCCCCGGGCGCAGCGCGTTCCTGTCCTCGTTCTTCACCCTGGTCGGCACGCACGGCCTGCATGTCACGTTCGGCGTGCTCTGGCTGATCGTGCTGATGGTCCAGCTGGGCAAGCACGGCCTCACCGAGGCCAACCGGCGGCGGCTGATCTGCCTGAGCATGTTCTGGCATTTTCTTGACCTGGTCTGGATCGGCGTCTTCAGCTTCGTCTATCTGGTCGGAGTGCTTCGATGAGTCATCCATCCCGATCCGCGCTCGAACACGGCACGTCGCAGCATGGCGACCACGATGCCGAGCAGTCCCATCACGGCAGCCTGCGCGGCTACCTGACCGGGTTCGCGCTGGCCGCCATCCTGACCATCATCCCGTTCTGGCTGGTGATGGGCCATGTGATCCATGGCACCCAGGCTACCGTCCTCATCGTTCTCGGGCTGGCTGCGGTGCAGATCGTGGTCCACATGATCTACTTCCTGCACCTGGACACCCGGTCGGAGAACGGCTGGAACATGCTGGCGTTTATCTTCACGATCGTTCTGGTCGTGATCGTGCTGGGCGCCTCGGTCTGGGTCATGTACAACGAAAACGCGAACATGATGCCGATGTCCCCGCAATACAAGCATCACAAACTGGGCTCATGAGCCGCGCCGCGCGCAACGTTCCGGGACGTAGCCGGACGCCGCGCGGCCTTCTTGCACTGACCGCCTGGGTGCTGCTGGCGGCGGCGCTGTTCAGCGGTTTCATCCTGCTGGGCAACTGGCAGGTCCGCCGTCTCCACTGGAAACTCGGTCTCATCCGCGACGTCGCCACGCGCGTGCACGCACCACCGGTGGCCGCGCCCGGCCCCGGCCAATGGTCGCAGATGGCCGGCGGCCGGCAGCAATACCTGCATGTGCGTCTGCAGGGCCGGTTCCTCGAGGGCGAGCAGACGCTGGTGCACGGCACCAGCGAACTGGGCTACGGGTTCTGGGTCATCACCCCGCTGCGCACGGATCGCGGTTTCATCGTGCTGGTCAATCGGGGCTATATCCCGGCCGCCCTGCCCGGCACACCCGCGTACGCGACGACAAAGCCGCCGACCGGCGAAGTCAGCCTGACCGGATGGCTGCGTTTCTCGGAGCCAGGAGGTGGCTTCCTGCGTCCCAACCGACCGGCCGGCGGCCAATGGTACTCACGCGATGTGCCAGCCATCGCCTCGGCACGCAGCCTGCCAACAGCCCTGACTGCACCCTACTTCGTCGATGCCGAGGCGGGCGCGCCCGACCCGTCCGGCAGCACCACCTGGCCCCGTGCCGGCCTGACCGTGACCCATTTTCCGAACAACCACCTCGCCTACCTGATCACCTGGTATCTGCTCGCATTGGGGGTGCTGGTCGCCGCCCTGCTTGTCGGCCGCGAGGAGTGGCGGTTGCGGCAAACGACGCCGGGCCGATAGGAAGCCCCCGACCCGGCCCGACTATTGCCTTCGCCGCGTTTCCCCGCCCATTTCGACCAGTCGCCGCGTGCCAGCCGCCCCGACTCCCACACCGCCTGCACCAGGCGGCACATGTCCTCCTCCTGCAGGATTCCGCCGGTGCCCACGACCCGCGCGAACCAGATCGCTCACCTGAACAACTGCCAGCATGTTGGCGGATCTCGACATCAAACCGAACTTCTGATTTCTTCAATCACTTGCAGCACGGCCCTCGACGGATCCGCACCCGATCGTTCACCGAGAGCCCGACATCCAATCCATCGGGTTGAACAGGGGCTGGAACTCCGTCGCGCCATCCTCCTTCCGCGGCAAATGCCGACAGGCCAGGCCGAACGAGGTGGTCCGCGCAGGCGTCGGCAAGCGCCTACACGTCCATGCGCTGATTGCCACTTAAGTACATGCGCGCATGTGTTGCATCCTGACCCCGCCCCGCGAGTCAGGCCCAGACTGCCCTCTGTCAGCGCGGACCGATGACCGGGGCGACTTTTCTTGCATGGTCACTCGCATGATCGCCTACACCGTCAAGCAGAACCCAAGCGGGCTGTGGAGCGTTTCCAGCATGGGCACCACCATTGCCGACAACCTGCCGCTCGACCACGCCATCAGGCAGGCACGGGACGCCGCTCGCGTAGAGCACCTGGCGTCCGGCCTCGCCACGCGAGTGGAAATGCACGGCACCGACGCCATCGTGCCGCTGGCCAGTTACCAGAAGCTTCAGGACCACTGGACGGGTGCCACCGCGTGAAGATGGGCACACACGAGCGAATCAACCTGCGCGACCGGCTGAGCCGTGCGCACTGGTGCGGCTGCTTCAGCTGCAGCGAGCCGGAGCTGATCGAGGCGATACGGGCGACCCACAGCACCGAGGTGGGCGTGGTTGGACTGTATCTCGCCACCCGATACGCGCTGGAGACCTTCGAGGCTTCGGACGCGGCCTGAATCGCCGCGAATGGCCCGTCAAGACACGCTTTCCTGACCGCAACAATCCGCCAGAGACCCCGGCGCCCGGGGATCGCAGCCGCCTGCCACGTCCGTCCTCCCCCGGCGACAAGCGCATCTGCCGGGCTGGTGTCGCGAAAACCTGTCGCGACCCGGTTCCATAAACCCGTGTTTTCAGCCTAGGATGACGCCTACGCAGGTTTCTTCCGTTCCGCGAGACACAGCCTATGTTGCAAGGTCCACCCCGGTCGCGCACATCTGCTGCAGATGCGTCTGGCGATCTCTTGGGTGAAGCGCTCCGGGTATCGGAAAGCCGCTACCGCCGGCTTTTCGAGACGGCCCGCGACGGGATCCTGCTGCTCGACGCCGACACCGGCCGGATCGAGGACGTCAACCCGCAGCTGGTCGACATGCTGGGCTATTCGCAGGCGGAGTGGCTGGGAAAGAAACTGGGGGAGGTGGGCCCTTTCGCCGACCGGGCCGAGATCGGGGAAATGCTTGCGGCGCTGCAGGCCACCGGATACGTCCGCTATGAAGGCCTTCCGCTCAGGACCCGGGCCGGAGCCCGGGTCGAGGTCGAACTCGTCAGCAGCAGCTACGACTGCGACGGTATCCGGGTCATCCAGTGCAATATCCGCGACATCACCGAGCGCAGCAACACGGAACAATCCCTGCAGGAGAGCGAGAGCCGATACAAGCGGCTGATCGAGAACTCCCCGGATATCGTCTACCGATTTTCCAGTCAGCGGGGAGGCATCTATTATTCCTCCCGGGTCACCTCGATCCTGGGTTATTCGGTGGAACACCTGCTTTCCCACCCGACGCTGTGGAATGCGTCGATTCATCCCGATGACATCGCCGCGGTCGCCCTGGCCGTCCAGGCCTACCGGACCGGCTCGCCCTTCCGGATCGAATACCGCATCCGGGACGCCCACGGGAACTGGCGCTGGTTTTACGATCGGGCCATCGGCAGTCAATGGGAAGACGGGGATTTCATCGTCGAGGGCCTGGCGATGGACATCACCGAGCGCCGGCTGGCGCAGAGCCGTCTTGCCTATCTCACTCGGGTGCATGCCGTCCTCAGCGGCATCAACACCCTGATCGTGCGAGTGAGCGATCGCGACGAGCTGTTCCGTGAATCGTGCCGGGTCGCGGTCGAGGCGGCCGGATTCCGCATGGCGATGCTGGCCATGATCGATCGCGAAACCGGCAAGGTCGTTCCGGTGGCCTCGGCAGGCAAGAGCGAGGATCTGATGCACGACATCCGGACGACCCTGGCATCCGACCAGGTCGCCTCGACCACCATGGTGGCGCAGGCGATCCGCGAGAAGAAGCCGATAGTCTCGAACAATTCCCTTGAAGACCCTCGGCTCAGCCAGGGTGACAAATACGCCCGGGCGGGGGTGCGCTCGCTGGTCGTGCTGCCGCTGCTGGTGGCGGGCCAGGCGCACGGTGTGCTGGCGCTGTATGCCACCGAGAGCGACTTCTTTCATCGGGAAGAGTTGAACCTGCTGCAGGAGCTGGCGGCCAACGTCGCCTTCGCCATCGATCACGTCGACAAGCAGGAACGGCTCAACTACCTCGCTTACTACGACGTACTCACCGGACTGGCCAACCGCAGCCTGTTTCTCGAGCGGCTGGCGCAGTACACGCGCAGCGCCACGAGCGGCGAGCACCGGCTTGCCATCGGCCTGATCGATCTGGAGCGGTTCAAGAACATCAACGACAGTCTCGGTCGCGCGGCCGGCGACACGTTGCTGAAGCAAGTCGCGGAGTGGCTCACGCGCAACATCGGAGACGCCAGCCTGCTGGCCCGTATCGATGCGGATCATTTTGCGATGTTGATGCCTGAAGTCCGGCACCAAGGCGAGCTGATGCGGCGTGTCGAAAACACCATCGAGGCGTTCCAGAACAACCCGTTCCGGCTCGACGACGCGGTGTTCCGGATCACCGCGAAGGTCGGCGTGGCCCTGTTTCCGCATGACGGGGCCAGTGCCGACATCCTGTTCAGGAACGCCGAGGCCGCACTCAAGCAGGCCAAGGCAAGCGGCGACCGTTATTTGTTCTACACGAAGCAGATGACGGCGAGCGTGGCCAGCAAGCTGTCTCTGGAAAACCAGCTGCGCCACGCACTCGACCACGGGCAGTTCGTGCTGCACTACCAGCCCAAGGTGAACCTCGTCAGCGGCAAGGTCACCAGCGTGGAAGCACTGATCCGCTGGAATGATCCGGGTACCGGGCTGATGCCGCCCGACCAGTTCATCCCGATGCTGGAGGAAACCGGATTGATCAACGAGGTCGGACGCTGGGCGCTGCACCAGGCCGCCGAGGACTACCTGCGCTGGCTCGGCAAGGGCCTGCGCCGCAGTGCGCATCGCGGTGAACGTGTCGCCGCTGCAATTGCGCCATCGGGGCTTCATCGACCGAGATCGCCCAGGTGGTCGCCGGCGACCCCCGGCTGGCGGCCGGACTGGAACTGGAAATCACCGAAAGCCTGATCATGGCAGACGTCAGGCACAGCATCCTCAGCCTGCAGGCGATCCGCGCCATGGGTGTCAGCATCGCCATCGACGATTTCGGTACCGGCTTCTCCTCGCTCAGCTACCTGGCCCGACTGCCGCTGGATGCGCTGAAGATCGATCGCTCGTTCGTGATCGACATGACCACCAGTCAGCAGGGGCTGTCGCTGGTCGCCACCATCATCAACCTGGCGCATTCGCTCAAGCTCAAGGTCGTCGCCGAGGGCGTCGAGACCGAAGAGCAGCTGCGTCTGCTGCGCCTGCTCGGCTGCGACGAGATGCAGGGCTACCTGTTCAGCCGGGCGTTGCCCAGCGAAGAGTTCGAGACGACGTTTCTTGCTGCGGATACCGGTGGAAGAACTTCCCCGACGGCGGCGGACAGTTGAGTCGAGGGCGCGCAGGGACCGGCTCCGGGTCGCGGCAGCCCTGCGCGCGGGCCCATGGGACGGGTTCGATGGGAGGTGCCAATTCGTCTTTGCTGATGATCGATGTTCCCGGAGCGTCCGGGCCCATGGGACGGGGTCTGATGGGGCGACTCAAATGGTCATGTGGGGCTCCGGCCCGGTTCCGCGGTCGAAATGCCCGTTTCCCCCGCTGCCCGCGTTCGCCGTGCGGGCGGCGAGGAAAGCCTCGATCTGCACCGCCGGCATGGGCCTGCTGAAGTAGTAGCCCTGCGCTTCATTGCAGCCCTGCTCACGCAGGAAATCGAGTTGCTCGGCCGTCTCAACGCCTTCGGCAATGGTCCGCAAGCCAAGACTTCGGGACATGCTGGTGATCGCCGCCACGATCGCCCGGTCCTCACCGTCGGCGCTGATGTCCTGAATGAATGACTTGTCGATCTTGAGCTTGTACACCCGGAATTTCTTCAGGTAGTTCAGCGACGAATAGCCGGTGCCGAAATCGTCGATCGACATGCGGATCCCCCGCTCATGCAGTGCATTCATCACCGCGATGGCGCCTTGGGGATCATGCATCGCCACACTCTCGGTCAATTCCAGCTCGAGCAGCTCGGCCGGCAGATTCGCCTCGTCCAGGATACCGCTCATCAGATCGGGCAGGCTGCGGTGGCGAAACTGCACGGCGGAAAGGTTGACCGCCATGACCATGGGCGGAAAACCCCGGTCCAGCCAGTGCTTGAGCTGGGTGACCGCGGTTCGCGTGACCCACTCGCCGATCGGCAGAATCAGGCCGCAATCCTCGGCCACCGGAATGAATTCCACCGGGGATATCGAGCCGAGCTCGGGATGATCCCAGCGCAGCAAGGCTTCCAGCCCGATGATTTCGCCATCGCAGATGGAAAACTGCGGCTGGTAATACAGTTGCAGTTGATCCTGCTCCAGCGCCCGATGCAGTGCATTGACCAGCTGCATGTGGCGGCTTGCTTTCGCCTGCATCTCCGCGGTAAAGAACCGGTAGCTGTTGCGGCCATCCGCCTTGGCGCGATACATCGCCGTATCCGCACTCCTGGACAGCGCCTCGAGGTTCTCGCCGTCGTGTGGGTAGATGGCGATGCCGATCGAAGCGGTCACGATGAGGGCATATTGCTCGACCTGATAAGGCCTCGAGATCGCCTCAAGCAATTTGTCCACGATAGTCGCCGCTTCCTGGGCATCGGTGTCGGGCAGTACCAGGATGAACTCGTCCCCGCCCAGTCGCGATGCCGTATCCGACTCGCGCAATACCCTCTTCAGTCGCGCACCCACCTCGATCAGGAAGGCATCCCCCACGCTGTGCCCCAACGTATCGTTGATGTCCTTGAACCGATCCAGGTCAATGAATATCACCGCCAGGTTGCCGTTGGTACGTTTGACCAGGCTGATCGCATACTGCAAGTGGTCGGCCAGAAGGTTGCGATTCGGCAGCCCGGTGAGTGCGTCGAAATTGGCCAGATACTGGATCCGCTCTTCGGAGTATTTGCGCTCGGTGATATCCCGGCTGATGCCCAGCAGGGAAACGATTTCCCCCTGCGCGTCGCGCATCGGGGCGGCATGGGTCTCGAGCCAGCGCCGTGTGCCCTTGCAGCCGACGATTTCAAACTCGAGTGTCGCGCTCTCGCCCATCATCACGCGCGCGTGCAACGCCATGAATGGCTCGCGGTGCTCGGGCAACAGGAATGAATGCAGGCTGCGCTGTCTCGCCTCCTCGATGGAGTCCACCTCGAGCATGGCCAGGCCCGCGGCATTCATGTCCAGCAGCCTGCCGTCCCGGTTGACCACCTTCACGCACTCCGGCTCGGTCTCGATGATCGTGCGCAGGCGCAACTCGCTCATGCGCAGCTTCTCCTCGCTGAGCTTGCGGTCGCCTTCGCTGGCAAAGCGATCCAGCGCAAAGCTGATGTCCATCGCCATCTCGATCAGCAGGTCCTGCGCCGGCTGGTCGAAGGCGTCGCACACCTCCGAATAGACCACCAGCGCGCCGACCGGCACCCCTCTTTGATTGAGGGGAAGCGATGCCATCGCATTCCAGCCATGCCTGACGGCGCTTTCGCGCCAAGGCGACGTGCTGGGATCGTGCTGAAAATCCTGACACCAGTACGGGCGATTCTCACGCAGCGACGTGCCCAGCGGCCCGCGACTGCGAGGGTCGTTCCCGCGCAAGGGCATCTCGAACGAGTCCAGGTAGTCGCCCTGCTCGCCAAACGAGGCGACCGGGCGCATCACCCCCGTGCTTTCGTCGGTCATGCCGATCCATGCCATGCGCATGCCGCCGAACTCCACTACGTCACGGCATATCTGCGGATACAACTCGGCCTTGCTGGAACAGCGCACGATCGCCTGGTTGCACTGGCTGAGCGCAGCGTACAGGCGGGTCATCCGCTGCAGCGCCTCTTCCGCCTGCTTGCGTCGGGTGATGTCGACCATGGTGCCAAGCAGGACATCGGCGTCCTTGCCTTCATGACGGACAAGCTCGGCCTGCGCATGCACCCAGATCACGCCGCCGTCCGGGCGAACGATGCGATGAATCAGGTCAAACTTGCCCAGCCCCAGGGTCGCGCGCTCCAGGCCGCTCCTGACCAATTCCAGATCATCCGCATGAACCACCCGGGCAATCATGTCGGGGCCCAGGAATTCCGTTTCGCGAACGAGGCCGTAGATGCGATAGGCCTCGTCCGAGCAATAGATCGCGTCGGTCTTCAGGTTCCATTCGATAAAGCCCAGGTGAGCCACCTGCTGCGCCTTGACCAGACGCTCATCCTTCTCTTGCAGTGCAGCCTCTTGCCGCTGGCGGCTGATCGCGATGGAAGCGAGGTGCAGCGCGGAGCCCATCAGCTGCGCATGTTCCGGGCCGGGCAAGGCCGGTTTCCGGTAATACATCGCGAAGGTGCCAAGCACCCGACCACCGCGATCCAGTATCGGATGCGACCACGCGGCGACCAGACCAAACCGCATCGCCACCGCCCGATAACTGTCCCACAGGGGGTCGATGCGCAGATCCTCCACATAGACCGCCTCGCGGCGAAACGCGGCCGTGCCGCAGGAGCCCGCAGCCGGCCCGATCGGCTGCCCATCGACCGCTGCCACGAATTCCGCCGGCAGGCTCGGCGCTGCCCCGTGGCGCACATGCACGCCATCGTCGTCGAGCAGCAACACCGAACCCAGCATGCCGGGCGACTGGCTCTCGATGGCTCGCACCAGGGTCGCCAGGATTGACGGCAGGCCCGCGCCTGCCACCATCATTTCCAGGATCTGGTTCCGGCGACCCAGCCAGATTTCCGCCTGCTTGCGCGCCGTGACGTCCTTGGCGATGCCGAGAATCTGACTCACCCGACCCGTCTGATCCCGTGCAAAAGGCGTCTCGCGGCTGGTCAACCAGCGCCAGGCACCCTCGGCGTCACGCATGCGATATTCGAGGTCGCGCCTCTCGTCGTCATCGGCCACTCGCCATGCCTGGTGATGGGCAACGATGGCTGCGTGATCATCCGGATGGAATAATTTGAGTATATCGCTGCCAATTGCCTCGGTTTGCTCGGGTGAATAGCCGAAGGCCGTGAAGAAGTGCCGGTTGACATAGACATTGCGGCCCTTCTCCAGGTCATGGATATAGACCGTACCCGGCTCGGTATCCAGGATGCGCTGGAGGAAATGCTCCTTTTCCTGCAACGCCGTCCGGCTCTGCTGGCGCTCGGTGATATCGCGCATGCTGGCGAGAATGATCCGCCTGCCGTGCAGCGTGAGCGGTTGCGCGTGAACTTCGACCGATAGCCGCGTTCCATCACGGCGCTGGTGGCTCGATTCGAAAATCACCGTCGATGCAAGCAGGCCCTTGAGCTTGCCCGGCACTTCGCCGCGGATCTCCGGCGCAGCCAGCTCGGCCACATTGATCTGCCTCAATTCCTCCTGGCTGTAGCCGTAGCACCTCGCTGCCGCGCGGTTCGCACTGAGAATGCGACCGTCCGGATCGAGGACAAACGTCGCATCAAGGCTCGCGTCGAGAACCGCCTGAAATTCAGCGCCCGGAAAATCCGTTGCCATTTCTTCCATCGGGTCTCCTCGTCGTCCGTCAAACACCGGATTCGGTGAATGCGCTACCGGTCCGGCAAGCTATTGCGTGAAATTCGTTCGGATTTCGTGCGTTCAACGGCTGAGGATGAGCTTGCCGCTTTCCTGTTCTGTTCTGTCGAACCACTCGGCGAGTCAGGGTTGATCGGAGGGAGATTATTGCGGTCCAGCGTGTGTCCAAGCTAGCAGCAGACTGGCATGGGTGTCTGTAGTGGCACCGTGATCGGCGCGCGCCGACATATTCCATCAGGGAAGATAAATATGCGAGAAGAACGACGCATTTGAACAACACCGTGAGCCGTCAGCAGGCGTTGTCGCGCGCCGCCACGATCATCAACCGGCGCATTCGCTCAAACCGCGGCTCGCGCTCGGGACCGAGGGGCTCGAAACCGGCGAGCTGTTGCCCAAGCCGGGCAGCCACGGGATGCGGTTGCACGCGGCGGATACGGCGGGGAGCGTCTGCCCGATGGCGGGGACGGGCGAGTCGATGGCGTGAAGGGCCCGGCCAGGGATGCCGATCACCGACGGTCACGGAGCGCCGGGAGCCCTGCCTGGGTCGCCGCCACCCGCGCTGCTGCTGGCGCGGCATGGGCGTGTCCCTGCTTGTTCCCACCGTCTTTCGGAAAAAGGAAACCCGCCGAAGCGGGTTCCATCCATCGATACCAGGGGGGGTTGGGGACGGCGGCGCCTCACGGCGGCTAGGTTAGCTAAACAACGTTCAACCAGTGCGCATTGACGCATTCCGGTCACATTTTGTGCGTGATCTGCATCACACTCTTCGCACTGGACCCGCCTTTCGCTTGACCGCCGTCACAAGAATTTCGGCCCGGGCGGCCCCTCCCCTCACGGACAAGCCGAGCCCGCCATGTCAACGGAACCGCCGATCAGCGCGCCAAGGGAATTTCTGCGGACAGACCGCCGCGCGACCTTGCATCGCATGGCCCCACACGTGTTTTTGCCAGCCCGGCCCGGTCGGTTGTCGGCGATTGCACCGTGTCGCCGGAACACCTAGGCTCGGCTTTCCGACAAGGGGAAAGTCCGATCATGCGTCCATTACGTCCCGTCACGCTGTCCGCCGTCGTTGCCGCTGTCCTGCTCGCCGGTTGCTCGCCCCAGACATCGGCGCCCGCGCCGTCGACGCCACCCGCCGCCGCATCGACCGCCAGGGTTGCGGCCAGCGACCACCGCGCCGCGCTCGCGTCCGCTGTCGACGGCTTCATCAACGGCTATTTCCAGCGCAACCCGGTGTTTGCCGCCAACGCCGGCAAGCACGCCTTCGACGGCCAGCTGCCCGACTACAGTCCGGACGGTCTGAAGGCCATGGCCGCCTGGCTGCACACGCAGCGCAGCAGCTTCGCCGCCTTCACCGACGACCAGCTCGATGCACAGGGTCGTTTCCAGCGCGACTACGTGCTGGCGGTGATCGACGGCCAACTGTTCTGGCTGGAGGATTCCGGCGCGCCGTACAGCAATCCCGCGTATTACACCGACACCCTGTCGCCGAGCATGTACGTGACCCGGCCGTATGCGCCGCTGGCCCAGCGCATGGCGGCCTTCGTCAGCTACGAGGAGGCGCTGCCCAGGGCACTGGCGCAGATCAAGGGCAACCTCAAGCTGCCGCTGCCGGCGTCGTACATCGACGTGGGGGTCAACTCGTTCGGTGGCTACGCCAGTTTCTTCAAGACCGACGTCCCCGGCATCTTCGCCAGCGTGAAGGACGACGCCCTGCAGGCACGCTTCAAGGCCAGCAATGCCGCCGCGATCAAGGCCGCGCAGGATCTCGCCGACTGGCTGAAGGCACAGAAGCCGCATGCCACCCAGGACTTCGCGCTGGGCGCGGAGAAATTCTCGAAAATGCTGCATGCGACCGAGCGGGTCGACCTGCCGCTGGACCAGCTCAAGGCGATCGGCGAGTCCGATCTGCAGCGCAACCTGGCCGCGCTGAAAGGCGCCTGCGATCAGTTCGCGCCGGGCAAATCGCTCGAGGCGTGCGTCGCCAAGGAGAGCGCCGACAAGCCGGTCGGCGGCGCGGTGGAGGGCGCGCGCAAGCAGCTCGCCAGCCTGCGCGAGTTCATCGTCGACAAGGATCTGGTCAGCATTCCCGGTACCGAACAGGCCAAGGCCGAACAGGCCCCGCCGTTCAACCGCTGGAACTTCGCCTACATCGAGATTCCCGGCCCGTACGAAAACAACCTGCCCTCGGTGTACTACATCGCCCCGCCCGATCCGAGCTGGAGCAAGGCGGACCAGGCGGCCTACGTGCCAGGCAAGGCCGCGCTGCTGTTCGTCTCCGCCCATGAAGTCTGGCCGGGTCACTTCCTGCAGTTCCTGCACGCCAACCGCGCGCAGTGGAAGTTCGGCCAGCTGTTCGTCGGCTATGCCTTCGCCGAAGGCTGGGCGCACTACACCGAGGAGATGATGTTCGACGCCGGCGTCGATGGTGCCACGCCGGAAGTCCACATCGGCCAGCTCACCAACGCCCTGCTCCGCGACGTGCGCTACCTCTCCGCCATCGGCCTGCACACCGGCGGCATGAGCATCGCCCAGTCCGAGCAGATGTTCCGCGACGAGGCCTTCCAGGATCCGGGCAACGCCCGCCAGCAGGCCGCCCGCGGCACCTACGATCCGGCCTACCTCAACTACACCCTGGGCAAGCTGATGATCATGCAGCTGCGCCAGGACTGGATCGCCGCGCATCCCGGCCCGAACGCACTGAAGGCGTTCCACGACCAGTTCCTCAGCTACGGCGGCCCGCCGATCCCGCTGGTGCGCCAGCAGATGCTGGGTGGGAAGGTGGAAGCCAGGTTGTGGACGCAAGGCGCAGCGGCAGACGCTGGCGCGGCGGCGGCGAAGTAGTCGGTGATTCGGACATCCGCGTGCGGCATGCACGCGGACGACTCCTCAGCGGAGAACCGCGATCACTCCTTGCCAGGTTCGTCATCCCCGCAAAAGAACTGAAGCATTGTGTCAGGGATGATCGAGGAACGCGGGGGTGTCCGATCCGTCGCGCCGCGGCGAAACGGCCTGTCCCGACTTCGGTCCGTCACCGGTACCGCACCGTGTCCACACAACCTCTCAAGAAATGTCGCTGATGCCTTTCCCGGATCGCAGACGATGGACGACGCAGCTGAACGGCGCCGTTACCAGTCGGCGACGCCGTGCCGCGATCTTCACGCCTGCCGTCGCACGGTGATGCCGGGCTCGATCCGCAGAGAGCCCGCGGAGCAACCGCATGATGTGCCCACTCGACCCCGAAGAACGTTGCATGCTGAGCCAGCTCTGCGAAGGGCCGTGGGCCTGGAATCCACGCTACGACTCCGCCGTCAGCCTGCGACTGCAACGAAGAGGCCTGGCTCACCTGTCGCTGTTGGGGCAGTTGTGCCCGACACCGGCTGGTCGCTTGATGGCGGCGTTGATGTGATGGGTTTTGGGATGGGTGTGGGCGGGCGTCCAAAGCTGACTCTTGCGGGTTCCAAGGCTGGATGAAGTGCACCCTGCCCCGGTTTCCGGCGCCCGGTTTTCGTCCACGGAACCTCTCGGGAATTGTCTCTGGCGCCTAATCCTTCATGGCCTCGCCGCAGTCAATCCATACTGGATGGCACGTGCGTCGATTTCCGGGTCGAGCGCGCGAGCGGCAACCAGATCGGCACGGCCTGCGTCCGTCTGGCCACTACGGATCTTCGCCAGGCCCAGGCCATAGCGTGACCACGCGGACTGCGGCCTCTGCGCGACGGCCTGCTCGTAGGCCTTGATTGATTCGGCGTAATGCCCCAGTCGCAGCTGCACCATGCCGAGACTGTCGAGGTAGGCCGGCTCCTTGCCATCGCGCCTGATCGCCTTGCGGCAATCACGCAAGGCATCGTCGAGCATCCGGTTGCTCAGGCCACGCGCCCAGCAGCGCTCGTTGAGCACCGAGCCAAGCAAGGCGTCATGGATATGCAGGCGAATCCAGTCGTCGAGGATGGGCAGCGCCGCCGCGGGTTGGCCGAGCTGGACATACAGGCCGGCAATCGAACGCGCCTGCGTTGATCCCGCTGGCGCCAGGGCGCTAGCCGCGGTCGCGTCGACTGTCGCACCGGCACGGTCCTTCTGCGCAAAGCGGAGTTCAGCGCGCAGCAGCAAGGCATCGAGGCTCTTCGGATCGAGGCTGAGGGACTTGTCCAGATCGGTGAGCGCCGCAGCGGGCTGCTTGTCCGCCACCCGTGCCCGCGCGCGATCAAGATAGTAGGCGGCGTGATCGGGCGCCATGCGGATCGCCTCGTCCATGTCGGCTATGGCAGCTTTCGGTTCGCCGCGCGAAAGGTGCGCCGCGCCACGCAGGGCGTAGTCGGGCGCAGCCCCAAGCCCCGCGCTGCTGTTGCCCGAAGCGCTGCCGGCATCGGGCTTGTCTTCGCCGTCCGGCGCTTTGGCAAAGGCAAATACGCGCCCGCCGTTGTAGGTGAAATAGACTTTTTTCTGGCTGTTGGCGATGTACATGTGATGGGCGAGGAAAAAATCCACGCCGAGCAACATGTCGGTTTCGCCGTCACCCAGGGTTCCATCGATGACCATCATCTGGCTGTGCTGGATGGTTTCCGTTCCGACGGAGAAAGAGTCGATGGGCACGGTCCATGTCTTGACCGACTTGCCGCCAACACCGATGGCGCCGTAAGCCTTGGCATCCGCCCCCTTCAGGTCAATGCCGATGCGCTCGGCGGCTCGGCGGCTGAGCAACGTGGCGTATGCCCCCGAATCGAGCAATGCGCGTACGTGTTTGCCGTTGATGGTCACTTTGAGAAAAGTGCGCCGGTCCTGCCGGTTGGTCGCCGAGTCGATATCGGCGACGTTGAAATTGCCGCCCTTGGTCCAGTACGCCAACCCCATCTTCTTGCAGTGATCCGCCTTGAAAAGGGTCAACTTGCCGTGCGCGAGATCGACTTCCAGATCGGAGAAATCGAGCAGATTGGCGCCGAGCAGGCCATACCCCATGTCCGTACCGCCGACAATGAAGGCGACGTGCTTGAACGTGGTATCGAGGACACCGAAGGACTCGACCTCGGCGAAGTCGACATCCGTAGAGCCTCCCACACCGCTCATGCGAAACCCGAAGGGTGCAGCCCGAAGTTTGAGCCCCAGCGACAATGCATTGGCACGCGACATGAAATTGAAGAAAGCCCCGGTATCGACGGCGAAGCGCGTATCGCTGCCGTTGATCTTCACCATGGTCGTGGCTCGCCCGTCGAGCATTTCCACCGGCAACGTGCCGTAATCCTTCAGGCGGCAGCCGTCCGCCCAGGCCTGCGATGCCAGCAAGGCGCCGATCCCCAGGCAGCCCAAACGCAACATCCTCTTCATCATCGTCCCCTGCATGCCAAAGCCGCGGAATGCGGGCCTTGGCCATCGAGCGCCGGTTGGTATGGGCGCTCGAGGAATCATGGCGAAAATTCCGGGGTGGCTCAAGGAGTGATTGGGCGGTGAAAGATCGGCGGGAAAGTCACGCTGTCAGGCAAGCGGCGCTGGGCCGGATTGCCGGCCTTCAGGCACGTCACCGCGTGCTGTACACGAATATCACATGGAGTTCGCCTGAACTCATGTCTCCTCTGCGGAACCCAACCTCACCAGGATGCCGACATGCACAACCGATCCCTCGCGCTCGCCGCCGCCGGCGTGTTGTCGCTGAGCATGGCCTGCGCCGCGTTCGCCCGGACCCCGGCGCCGTCGCAGGCGGCCAACGCCGCCGACAGCACGTTCATGACGCGTGCCACCGCCGGTGGCATCGCCGAAGTGCAGATGGGCCAGCTGGCCCTGGGCAAGTCCTCCGATGATCAGGTGAAGCAGCTGGCGAAACGCATCGTCGACGACCACACCAAGGCAAACGAAGCACTGCGCGCGCTGGCGCAGGCCAGGCAGCTGACACTGCCATCGACAGCGTCGACGGACGCCCTGAAATCGGCCGACAGCATGAAGAAAATGCAAGGAACGAAATTCGATCAGGCCTGGGCGGACGCGATGGTGAAGGATCACCAGCACTCGGTTGCCCTGTTCACGGCGGAGAGCCGCAGAACACAGGACGCCTATCTGCGGAAATTCAGCGAGAGCACCCTACCCATCCTGAAAAACCATCTCGAGGCGTCACGCGAGCTACAGGATCACCTTGCAGTCTCGACCGCGCGCGACAAGGCGATGGGCGGCAACAGGGCCATGGACGACAGCAGCTTTGTGCACGCCAGTCCGGCTGGGACGGGAACGGCCGTGGCACCGACGACGACACCGGGCACGGCGGCGACGCTGCCGGCGCATGCGGGCAGTAGCGGGATTCATTGAAGGAATGGCGTACTCGACCGGTAGTGCGGCCATGGCGCGTGCAGTTGCAAGGTGCATGAGGGCGAAGCGTACTGCCGTGAACACTCCCGCAAGCGGGCCGAATCATCGCAGTCTCGAAACTTGCCGCTGTGCGAGTGGAAAAAGTGCACTCTGGTCTCTTGTTTTGTGCGCTTTCATCAAACCTTGGCGGAAACGACCCGTCTCCTAGCTTCGATCCACGGCCAGCACCGATCTGTCCCCAGAGGGTATCCAAAATTGTCCCTGAATACTCATGTCGCCGCCTCCCGCGCGTGGCGGTACGTTCGATGTCACCACAACGTCGGACGTCGCCCAGCGACAGGAGGCAGCCATGTCACTTTACGCAGCCATCGATCTGCATTCCAGCAACAGCGTGTTGGCCGTCATGGATGGGGCCGGCAAGCCAGTGCTGCGGTGTCGACGACCCAACGATTTGCCGCGCCTACTCGATGAGCTTGCGCCCTACCGAGAAGAGCTGGTCGGCGTGGCGGTGGAGTCCACCTACAACTGGTACTGGCTGGTCGATGGTCTGATGGATCACGGCTACGCCGTGCATCTGGTCAACACCGCGGCCATCCCACAGTACGACGGACTCAAGCACGGTGACGACGATAGCGATGCCCTGCACCTGGCTCAGTTGATGCGGCTGGGTCTGTTGCCCGAGGGTTACATCTATCCGCGCGAGCAGCGAGGCACGCGCGACCTGCTGCGTCGGCGCTTCAGCCTGGTGCGGCAGGCGGTACCCTGTTTAGCGCCAAGATCGTGCGTGCGATAAAGCCAGCGAACGCAAGCATGTCTCGGAAACCGGAGTCAGAGTCGACTTTTGCTGATCACCCGGCTCAAGAAAGTGCACTCTGAGCTGGCCCGAGTTTTTGTCAGCGAGGCTGTGGAAATACGTCCTGAGATCCCGCCCCAATATCCACAAGTGAACAAGGGAACGGCATGGTGCCGGCGTTGGCACCGGGGTTGTTTCTCCACTATCCTGACCACCGGCAAACAATGCCGAAGCTGCAAGCGTTCATTGATCTCGTAAAGAACCGCTCGGACGCCAACAACAAGAACCGAGTTGCATGGATTTCCGACGAACCGGCCCGCACAAAGATGAGCGTCCATACATGTCATTCGGTGGCATCCCTCCGATGCAGAAATTGAGCGTGTCCCGTCAGCACCGCTTTCGTCCACCGTTGAAAGCGAGGGGATAACCCCGAGACACGGCCTGTGCAATTGCCTGAAGCTGCAGGTAGGTTGTTCATGTCCTCGCGCTAATGAGCCAGTTCGGAGGGAGAGAATCGTGACGAGTGACGTGTGACGTGTAGGGTATGAGTAATCTGTTCGAAATTGCTTTTGACCCCCCACCCAGAGGAAGCCGCCGATCCGCGGAATCCGTCTATGCGCAATTGCGCGCCGCAATCCTTGATGGTCGGTTGGTTCCCGGAGCGAAGCTCCCGGTGGAGCGTCAGTCGGCCGTATTTTTCGGTGTCTCAAGAAACACGGCTGCTCGGGTCTATGCGAGGCTGGCGCTCGAAGGGTGGGTACAGTCGCGGCGAGGGTCCGGAACGTACGTGTTGCTGCAGCAAAAACGTCCGCTGCGCGAGCGCTCTCGGACACAGCCAACGTCTGATCCACGTCTAAATTCGCTGTGGTCGCGACCCGAGCTTTCCCAGGCACTTAACTTCTGGAGTGACACTCAGCGTACAACGGCGTCAAGAACCACCGGATTCCTCGATTTTCGGCCCGCGTTGGTCGATCCGCGACTATTCCCATTCGAAATATTTCGCCGGGTCAGTGCCAAGCAACTCCGGCGAATGGAATTGAAGCCTCCTGCCTTTAAGAGTCCTCAGGGCAACCAGGGACATTTCCCACTGAGGGCAGCCATCGCGGCGCACATCGGCGTCTCGCGCGCGGTCGTGTGCGAGCCCGAAGATGTGCTGGTTACCGCCGGCGCACAGCAGGCTTTCGATATGCTCGCCCGCGTACTGGTAACCCCCGGGGTTACGTCGGTCGCCATTGAAGACCCTGGTTACCCGCCGATGCGCGCTGCATTTCTCGCTGCCGGTGCGAAGGTCGTACCAGTACAGGTGGACGCGCAAGGGCTGGTGGTCGACGCCTTGCCGGACTCCGTGCAGATCGTATGCGTATGTCCTTCACACCAATTTCCCTTCGGTGTGTCCATGACAGCGCAGCGGCGATCTGCGCTGCTCAACTTTGCTCGCAAACATGGGGCTGTCATCGTTGAGGACGACTACGACGGAGAGTTTCGGTACGACGGTACCCCGCTGCAGGCACTGCGTTCCACAGCGACTGCGGATGACGTGTTCTATGTGGGCACCTTCTCCAAGTGTATGTTTCCCGCGCTGCGCCTGGGATTCGTCGTGGCACCCGAGTGGGCCATGCCGACGCTGATTACGGCGAAGAACTCCCTCGATTGGCATTGTCCGACTTTGACGCAAATGGCGGTTGCCAGTTACATCGCGGATGGGCATCTGTCGCGGCACGTAAGAAAGCTCCGAGACGTATATAGGAGGCGACGAGATCTCATTACGGGGATTCTCCGGTCGGACTTCTCGAAAGAACTGTCACCGATGCAGTCGCACTATGGAATGCATGTGGCGGCATACTCGACGCAGCCCAAGCGCCTCGAACGCGTCACCGCACGATTGTTGGAGTCAAACGTACATTTGCATTCGTTCGAACGCTACTTTTTTGGCGCACCAACTTCGGAAGGCCTGATTTTCGGCTATGGGGCCGTTGACCTCAAGACTATCGAGCAAGGCCTACAGGCGTTACGACGCGTGCTCTAGTCGCGGGAGGCGCCGATGCGCTGACAGGAGTGAGTTGCCAGCTACGACGGGACCTCCGCCAGCCTGGCTTCCTCTAGCGGCTGAATGTCATGATCCAGTTTGTCTCCCATGTTTTTCCTCCATCGGGAGAGAAGGCTTGCTCAAAGCGGGATGAGTTTGGCGTGATGTCGGAGAAGCCGTTTCGCACCAAGATACTTCGTCCATTGAAGGTCTCCTGATCATAGAAATCGCCACGTCCGTCCTTGAACTCACCGATCATGGCAGCATCCAGCATGCCGATGCTGCTATTTGTCCAGTTCAGATTCCACTGATGCGACTGCGGGTTGTATAGACGAAGTCCGACCCCTTGAGATGGCCGAGCCAGGACCCTTACCTCGAGTTCGAAAAGACTGGCGCGACCGTCCCAAACCTCACGAACCACCGACACACCGTCGTACGCGGTCCAGGCCTTTGAGCCAGTGAGCGGATGCACAAGCCGCGACACGTGGGTCTTCCACGTACCGAATTGGAAGTCAAAGTCATGCTGGCCATCCCGTGTCGCCGCCCTTGTCGGCCCTGCCGCCGCGAGGAGGATCGCTGCTGATAAAACTGAAATTGTCCATGCGCGCTTAACCATGTGAGCCACCTAAGTGTTGAATAGACCAGGCTGTCGCCATGAATGGATCGACCGCGGATCGCAGGATCCCAAATGCGCCCCACGTTATAGACGCCACTTCCCAGGAAAACACACGGGCCACTTTGACCTCGAACGTCAGCTACTTTTGGACAACTGGCCGCACGTGGCAACAAACGGGAGTGTGCCGATCCCCGACCAGTCTTTAAGGTTACCTACGCGTGTCCACGCGACAAGCGCTCAACCATGTCGCGTCGCGCCGGATCTGCAAGAGCCTAGAAAGGCGGGTCAGAATTGATTCCTTTTGGGGGGCCGTCAGCCGTTTCGAAGCGGAAAGTATTGAAAGAAGGGCTTGGTCTCGGCCAGCACTCGGGCCACGCCAATACACGCGCCTTCCGTCGCGACTTGGGTGGTGACATCCAAGACTTCTTTGCATGTCCCCTTACGCCCCCTAATCGGACACCAATGCAAACTGTGGGCCGGGCGCATGGCCGCCATGCTTTCATCGCGGCTCGATTTTTTTGCGGCTACAAAACGCCCATCCTTACCCGGGCTGGTCCGCGCTTCTCGGATCGATCACTGTCTCGCAAAGCCGCGCAATCACCCGGCTGCCTTTGCGGGCCTCATTTTCATTGGACGGAGCAAACTCGGTGATTGTAAGTCCGACTACCCTCGGCTTCGCGCGCGATACGCCCGACACAAGAGCGATCGCATCTTCGATCCCCTAGACTACCGTCGGGATATGCGAGGTAAGGAAATTCGCGCGGATCGAGCACGTCCAGGTCAAAATGAATGTGCACAGGCCCGCCGATGGTTGCTTCGGGATAGCAGCTTCAAATCCAGTTCGCGCTGCAATGCCCAGTCGCCATCATCGCCGACACGGATACCGAAATAGCGAAAGCGTGCCGGATCAACTGACGTGCCCAGCAAGGGACGCATTGGCTCCGGGGCCCGCCCAGGATCGCGCTTACCGGCATGCCGTGAAAGTTGCCACTGGGGGAAGTCTTCCGGCGTGTCGGCATCGAGATGCGCATCAATCCAGATCACGTGGAGGTCAGGATGTATGCCGTTTAGATAGCCGATCACCGCGACATCCACGGCGCAATCGCCGCCGGCGGTCAGGACGCGCCTGGCACCGGAGCGCGCAAGAATATCCTGAGCGCTGCGGAACTGCGCAAAGATCGCTTCCCATCGGCGGACACCGTTAGCCATCATTCACATTGTTGTCAGCTTAGCTGTCCCGAGATCAGCAGCGCTACGACCACAGACCGCAGCCGTCGCTGCGGCACCGCGTGGAAGATTCTCGTGCCGGCCCTGATCCTTGCCATTGCGGGTAGGAAAGGCTCATTCGAACTGCATAGTTTTAAGTGCTCCTTCGATCGCGACTTTCTCGACGACAGCCATAGTTTGGCGGAGCCAGCGACCTCGCATAAATCATAGCCTACTAACAACGCCGCCGCTGTCGCGCCGTTCTAACTTACTCCGCATCAACCTTTTTCATAGGTGCTGCCGAGTGTCTGCTGCACGGAAAGCCTTTGTCCTCGACGGTTGAATCAGACCTGGTTCATCAGTGTGGCTTACGCCCGCATCTCATCGACGCCTCCTCACTTCGTGCCTGACCGAAGTGGACCACCTTAAATTTCCTCGATTGGCCCTTCTGGCGCTGCCGGTTTTCCCTAAAGTCTCGTCCTGGGCCTGGCTATACGGAGAACGGGATGACGCGGAAACTGATGTTGTGTGGAGTCATGATTGCCGGTGTTCTCGCATGTTCATCTTTGAGCGCAAGGGCCGAGTCACCTCGGGACGGCTCTCATGATTTTGACTTCGCTCGGGGTGTTTGGCATACACATGTCACGAAAGTTCTCGACCCGTTTGATGGCGGTACCCACACGAGGACAATGGACGGTACTAAGACAGTGCGGCCAATTTGGGGCGGCCGCGCTTGGCTTGAGGAAATCGAGGCCGACGGCCCAAGTGGACATTGGGAAGGTGCGTCGCTGTTCGTCTACAACTCAAAAGCCGGGCAATGGAGCCAAGCTTACATTGACAGCGCTTCGGGAGAGATTGAGGCCCCGACCATCGGAAGCTTCAAAGAAGGTCGTGGCGAGCTGTTCGGCACGACAGTTTATAAGGTCGCACGGTTCTGGTGCGCGGAGTCTGGTCTGACATCAAAGCCAACTCTGATCGCTATGAGATTTCCTTCTCCCGGGACGGCGGCCAAACCTGGGTAACTGCGTTCACTGCTTACTTGACGCGGATTAAGTAATCACATCTGGGGCCTTGCTGGAGGGTGTCCTAGATTTTGTGTGACCGGGCCACTGGCAGTCTTCTAACAGCGTAAGCGGGTCGGAGCCACTTATGGCGCTCACGGCGGCATGAAGCGTGGGATTGTTCGGCTCATCCTGAGCCTCGCCCCTCCGCGCTGCGCGCTGCGGGGGCCAGCCTGCGGCTGTCCAATTTTGTTCCAGACAAAATTGTCGAACCGGGGTGGGTTCTCGTCCCCGTCGTCTTCGTCAGAAACGCAAAACGCCCCACTTGGGGGCGTTTTGCTTTTCTGGCGGAGAGTGGGATTCGAACCCACGGTAGGCTTACACCTACGGCAGTTTTCAAGACTGCTGCCTTAAACCACTCGGCCATCTCTCCATAACTCGTTGTCCTGCGCAAGGCGCGCTGTGACGCGCCACTACGGCAGTTTTGTTCCGGGCATCCTGCCCTCCACCCCTTCGGGGCCAGCGGCTGCGCCGCTGTCCGCTTCGGCTTCCTGCCTTCGCGTGCTGCGATGGCACCGAAGTTTATCAGGAACGTTGCGGCGGGCGGATATTGCGGTCTTTCTTCGACAGCGCGAGCAAGCTGCCGAACAGGATGGCGACGGGGATCAGGCCGCCCAAGATCGGCAGCAGCAGGATCGGTTCGCGCAGCACCATCGGCACGAGCTGCGTGGCGCTGGCGTAGGCGATCACGGCGATGCGCCAGTTGCGGCGGTGGGCGGCGAATCGGAAGCTGGCGGTGAGCAAGGCGACGGCGATCGACGAGACGATGAAGTCGACGGGGTGCATCGGCCACCACACGGCGAAGATCAGGCGGCTGCCGATGAAGGCGAGCAAGCTGCTGATCAGGCACAGGCTGGTGACGCGCTCGACCTTGCTCCACGAGCCCGGCGTCGGCGCCGCGGGGTTCATGCGATGCGGTCCAGCCCGGCCATGTACGGGCGCAGCACTGCGGGCACGCTGATCGAGCCGTCGTTGTTCTGGTAGTTCTCCATCACCGCGATCAGGGTGCGGCCGATGGCGAGGCCGGAGCCGTTCAAGGTGTGCACCAGTTCGGGCTTGCCGGTTTCTGCATTGCGCACGCGGGCCTGCAGGCGGCGGGCCTGGAAGTCCTCGCAGTTGGAGCAGCTGGAAATTTCGCGATAGGTTTTCTGGCTGGGCAGCCACACTTCGAGGTCGTAGGTCTTGGTCGACTGGAAGCCCATGTCGCCGGTGCACAGCAGCAGCTTGCGGTACGGCAGGTCGAGTTTCTGCAGAACGGTTTCGGCGTGGCCGACCATTTCCTCCAGTTGCGCGTAGGAGTCCTCGGCGCGGGCGACCTGCACCATCTCGACTTTCTCGAACTGATGCTGGCGGATCATGCCGCGGGTGTCGCGGCCGTAGCTGCCGGCCTCGGCGCGGAAGCACAGCGAGTGCGCGGTGAAGCGCAGCGGCAGCGCATCGGCGTCCTGGATGGTGTCGCGCACCAGGTTGGTCAGCGCCACTTCGGCGGTGGGGATCAGGTAGCGCCTGGTGTCGCCGACCTGGGTGGCGAACAGGTCTTCCTCGAATTTCGGCAACTGGGTGGTGCCGTACATGCTGTCGCTGTTGACCAGCACCGGCACGTTGCATTCGAGGTAGCCGTGTTCGCCGGTGTGCAGGTCGAGCATGAACTGGCCGAGCGCCCGGTGCAGGCGGGCGAGCTGGCCGCGCAGCACGGTGAAGCGCGCGCCGGACAGTTTGGCGCCGGCGTCGCCGTCGAGCCAGCCGTGGCGTTCGCCCAGTTCGACGTGATCCTTCACCGCGAACGCGAATTCGCGCGGCGCGCCCCAGCGGCTGATTTCGAGGTTGTCGCTCTCGTCCTTGCCGATCGGCACGGACTCGTGCGGGATGTTCGGGATGCCCGAAGCGATCTCGGCCAGTTTCGCCTGCACCTCGGCCAGCGCCTGTTCGTTGGCCTTGAGCTGGTCGGCCACCTCGGCCACTTCGGCCATCAGCGGCGCCACGTCCTCGCCCTTGCCCTTGGCCTGGCCGATCGCCTTGGAACGGGTGTTGCGCAGGTTCTGCAGCTCCTGCGTCTGCATCGCCAATTGCTTGCGCGAACTCTCCAGGGTCTCGATGGTGGCGACGTCGAGCGTGAAGCCACGGGTGTCCTTGAGGCGTGCGGCGGTTTCGGCGAGGCGCGAACGCAGCAGTGCGGGATCCAGCATGATCGAGTCCAGATGAAGGCTTGAACTGCGAATTATCGCTGCCGGGCGGCAATCGCCGCAATGAATACCGGGCGGCACGATGCCGCCGCCCGGTGCATCGCCCGCTTCAACTTGCCAGCTTGCGCTCGCTGCGACCCAGCCACCAGGCCATCGCGGCACCGGCAATCAGCCAGCCGATCAGCTGCTCGGCCAGCGCGGCCAGGGTGAAATCCAGCGGGAAGCGGTACCAGTTCCAGTACGGCAACAAGGTGCCGAGCCAGGCGAACAGCGTCGCTGCCGCCGCCAGCGCGAGGCGGCGGCGGAAGCCCAGGCCAGCCAGCCCCATCACGAACGCGAGCGCCAGCGCCGACAGCGTGTCCGACGCCCACTGCCGCCCGATCTGCGGCCCCATCCGCATCATGTCGGTGCCCTGCGGCTGATAGACCACCCAGGCATACGGCGAGCGGACGGCCTTGATCGAATACGTCCTGACCTCGGCCGGGTCGCCCATCTTCTTCGGATCCAGCGACGGCAGCAGGTAGACGCCGGCCTGCCCGCCCAGCCCTTCCTGCAGGCCGCTGAGCGCCGCGTTCTCGTTGGCCGGCTGGTGGATGCCCACGCTGCCCAGGCCCAGCGCCATGTGCGCCACCACGCCCCAGATGAACATCACGATGCCGCCGATCAAGCCTGCCACTAGTACGCGCATGGTCTGCCCCTCCTTTGATGACGATGCAATCTATGCCGCATCGTGTGGCACAGGCAAGGGCGCACGCGGCAGCGGCCGTTGCCTGTTCCGTGGTGGCGAGTGACGGACGTCCAGGGCCCGACATGCGCATAATGGTCGAGACACGTCCGTCCAACTGCCACGAAAGGACAACCCGCATGCACGCAGCGATCGATCGTTCCGCACCACGCCATGCGCTGCGGCGATGGTCGCTGGCGCTGGCAGGTATCGGCATCGCGCTCGGTGTGCTGGCCGTACTTGCGGTGGTGCTGCCCGGGCCGGCCTATCGCTACGGGCTCGTCGGTTTGAGCCGCGCCTTCAGCACGATCCGCATCGGTGCGCTGGGCGGTATCGCCGCGGTGGCCGTTTCACTGGCAGCGATCGCGCTGACGTTGCTCGCACGTCATCGACGCTACGCGCTCTATGCGATCTTCGGCCTGCTGCTGGGCGCCTTCGCCTTCGTGCCGCCGTGGCTGCTGGTCAGGAAGGCCCGGTCGCTGCCGGAGATTCACGACATCAGCACCGATACCGTCGACCCGCCCCAGTTTCAGGCCATCCTGCCGTTGCGTGCGAAGGCGCCCAATTCACCGGTCTACGGCGGTGCCGAAGTTGCCGCCCAACAAGTCGCGGCCTACCCCGATATCCAGCCGCTGCATCTGGCGCACGCCACCGCCGACGTGCTGGCCGCCGCGCACGAGGTTGCCCTGGCGATGGGTTGGCGGATCGTGGCGGAGCAAGCCGATGCCGGGCGACTGGAAGCCACCGCGACCACGCACTGGTTCGGTTTCAAGGATGACATCGTCATCAGGGTGCGCCCCGAGGACAACGGCTCGCGTCTGGATATCCGCTCGGAGTCGCGCCTGGGCGGAAGCGACGTCGGCGCCAATGCGGCACGCATCCGCCGCTTCACCGAACGACTGAAGCACCGGCTTGGCCGCGCCGGAACCTGATCGACCTAGCGCCACTCATGGCCGCGCAGGAGGATCCTTCCGCGCTCGCTTGCGGCTGATGCGCAAGGCGTCGAGCTTTTCCTTGAGCTGCAACTCCAGCCCGCGCTCGACCGGCTCGTAAAACACCGTGCCGACCAATGCATCAGGCAGGCATTGCTGATCCAGCGCGATGCCGCCTTCGGCGTCATGGTCGTACTGGTAGCCCTTGCCGTAGCCCAGGCCCTTCATCAGCTTGGTCGGCGCATTGCGCAGATGCATCGGCACGTCCAGCGTGCCGCCCTCGCGGATTGCGGCACGGGCCTTGTTGTAGGCCATGTAGGCGGCGTTGCTCTTCGGCGCGATCGCCAGCCAGATCGCCAGCTGGGCCAGCCCCAGTTCGCCTTCGGGACTGCCCAGGCGCTCGTAGGTATCCCATGCATCCAGCGCCATGCGCCACGCGCGCGGCTCGGCCAGACCGACATCCTCCACCGCCATGCGGGTCATCCGCCGGGCCAGGTACAGCGGGTCGACCCCGCCATCGAGCATGCGGCACAGCCAGTACACCGCGGCATCCGGATCGGACGAGCGCACCGACTTGTGCAGCGCCGAGATCTGGTCGTAGAACTGTTCGCCCTGCTTGTCGAAGCGGCGCGTGCGGTCGGCCAGCACCTGGCTCAGCGTGGCGTCGTCGATTTTTCCATCGTCCGCCAGTTCGGCGGCGATCTCCAGCAGGGTCAGCGCGCGGCGCACGTCGCCGTCGGCAGCCTGGGCGATCGAGTCCAGCGCGTCGTCGCCGACCTGCAGATGCAGCTCGCCGAGGCCGCGCTCGCTGTCGCCCAGCGCACGCTTCAGCGCAGCGATGATGTCGTCGGTCGAGAGCGGCTCGAGCACGTGCACGCGGCAGCGCGACAGCAGCGCGGAGTTCAGCTCGAACGAGGGGTTCTCGGTGGTCGCACCGATGAAGATGATCACGCCCTTTTCGATGTGCGGCAGGAACGCATCCTGCTGGGTCTTGTTGAAGCGGTGCACCTCGTCGACGAACAGCACGGTGCGCCGGCCCTGGGCAAAGTTCACCTCGGCCTCGGCCAGCGCCTTGCGCACGTCCGGCAAGCCGGACAGCACCGCCGAGATCGCCCGGAAATCCGCGTCGGCATAGCGCGCCACCAGCAGGGCCAGGGTGGTCTTGCCGCAGCCGGGCGGCCCCCACAGCACCATCGAGTGGATCTTGCCCGCCTCCAGCGCCCGCCGCAGTGCCTTGTCGGGTCCGACCAGGCGCTGCTGGCCGACGATCTCGTCGAGGCTGCGCGGGCGCATGCGCTCGGCCAGCGGCTTGAGCGCATCGGGCTCGGCGAACAGACCGGGGGCGGACGATGTGACGGAACGGGGCATCGGGGCATGATACGGCATGCCCCGTGGCGGCTTCATCCCTGCCCGCTTCATCAAGACGCACGGGGTTTGCCGCTATGATGCGTCTTCGTCGCGGCTCTGCTCCGCGATGTACGGCCGGGGGGCAGTACGCAAGTGATGGTGAACAGGCCCGTTCGTTGCGCCCACGGGCGCATCTCGGCAACTCGCACCTGGACGGATCCAGCCGACAGATTGCGCGCGGCATGAGTCCGCGGCGGCGCGGCATGGACCGCTCCTGGCCGAGCCTGGTCGGACTGCTCCTGCTGCTTTTCCTGATCGGCGCCAGCCATGCCGCCACCGATACAGCGTGGACGCCGTTCGAGGCACCCTGGTTCGACAAGGTGTCCAGCAGCGAAGGCTTGCCGCCATCGATCGTCACATCGCTGGCCCAGGATAGGCAGGGCCTGTTGTGGGTGGGCACGATGGTGGGGCTGGCCCGCGACGACGGCTACCGTACCCAGGTGTTCGACACTCGTGGCGGCAAAGGCAAGGGCCTGCCCGACGCCTACGTGCGCAGCCTGCTCGCGCTGCCCGACGGCGGCCTGCTGATCGGCACCAATGCCGGTGGCCTGGCACGCTTCGATCCGGCCACCGCCCGATTCCGGACCTACCCGATCGGCCCGACCGGCACCTCGGACCGCAAGATCTACGCACTCGCCGACGACCATGCCGGCGGCGTCTGGATCGCCACCGATCAGGGGCTGGACCATCTGGATCTGCGCAGCAACACGATCAGCCAGCTGACGACCGGGGCCGACACCGCGCCGCGCAACTTCAGCGTGATGCAGGATCGCGCCGGCAACCTGTGGCTGGGCAACGACAACGGGCTGTTCGTGCGCCACGCGGGCACGTCGGCTTTCGTGCGGCCCGAACATCCCGAGGGCAGCGTGGCCACGGTACTGGCCAACCAGATCTGGGCGATCCGCGAGGATCGCGCCGGACGGCTGTGGGCCGGCAGCGGCCAGGCGGGCGCGGTGTATCGCGACAGCGACGGCGAGTGGCACACGCTGCCGGGGTTCAGCGGCTATCAGCGCGGTGCCCAGCAAGCCACGGTGCGCGCGTTCCTGGATGTCGCGCCGGACACGATGTGGATCGCCACCGATGGCGCGGGCGTGCTCACCTATGCCCCCGGCGACGCCCGGGTGCGCCGGATCGACCACGATGCCGCGATGGATTCCTCGCTGCCGGGCGACTCGGTGCGGGCGCTGCTGCAGGACCGCTCGGCGAATATCTGGGTGGCGACCGACCTCGGTCTCGCCCACACCAACCCGAACGCCCGCACGGCGTTTTCGCTGCTGCCCTCGCCGCTGGAACCGAATGCGCTGAGCGATACCAGCGTGCGCGGCGTCTACGTCGATTCGCGGGGCCTGATCTGGCTGGGGCTGGGCTCGGGCCGGATCGACGCGATCGACCTCGCGGCCGGTCGCATGCGGCACCTGCAGTTGGGTGGCAGCCAGACCCATCGCGATATCCAGGCCTTCGTCGAAGCGGCGGACGGCTCGATCTGGGTCGGCACGCAAGGCCTGGCGCGGATCGACCCGACGAGCATGAAGATCCGTTCGTCGATCCTGCCCGCGCTGGAAAACATCCCGGTGCTGAGCCTGGAAAGCGACGGTACACGCCTGCTGATCGGCACCTACGACGGCGTGTATCGCTACGACATTCGCAGCCACGTGCTCGATCACATCCGGCATGACCCGAAGGACCCGACCAGCCTGGTCAGCGATACCGTGCGACAGATCGCCCACATCGACAAGACCTGGTGGTACAGCACGACCCACGGCATCAGCATCGCCCGAAACACGCGCGATCGCCGCGGCTTCCGCAACCTGATCCGGCGCGATGACGATCCCTCCAGCCTGCCGCAGAATTACGTCAGCTCCGTCGCGCAGGATGTGAAGGGGCGGTTGTGGGTCGCCACCTTCGGTGGCCTGGGCGTGCTCGATCAGCCCGCGTCCGGCCAACCGCTGCGCTTCGACACCATCGGCATAGCCCAGGGACTGGGCAGCGACAAGGTCAGCAGCGTACTCGGCGATGACCTCGGGCATGTCTGGGTCGGCACCTCCAGCGGCGTGTCGATGATCGACGGCGACACCCATGCAGTACGCAACCTCGGCCCCCGCGACGGCCTGCACATCCCCAGTTACCTCTATGCCGCCGCGGCCGCACGGGCGCCCGGCGGCGAGCTGCTGTTCGGCGGCCTGGGCGGACTCACCGTGATCCGGCCGGACTGGCAGCCATCGAGGACCGCCGCCGCGCCGGTGGCGGTCACCAACGTGGTAATCAATGACGTGCAAGTCCCGTTCGGCAAGCTTCCGCACGACGGCGGCACGATCCGGCTTGATCAGCGCAGCCGCAACCTGCGCGTGGATTTCGCGTTGCTCGACTATCAGGCCCCCAAGGAAACCTCGTACAGCTACCGGATGGACGGCCTCGACGAGGAATGGGTCGATTTACCCCGGGGTGCCCTGCCCAGCGCCAACTACACCAATCTGCCGCACGGTGAATACCGCCTGCGCCTGCGTGCCCGCACCCACGGCATGCAGTCGCGCACGACCGAGACCAGCCTGCAGCTGGTGGTCAAGCCGCGCTGGTACGAGACCACGCTCAGCCGGATCGTCGCCGTGCTGTTGCTGATTGCACTGGTCGTCGTGCTGGTTCACCTGCGCACGCTGTACCTCAGGCGACAGGCCAGGCAGCTGCAGCGACGGATCGACGAACAGACGCGCGACCTGCGCGCAGCCAACCGGCGCCTGGACGAACTGGCCGCGACCGACGGACTGACCGGCGCCTACAACCGCCGGCGCTTTCTGGAACTGGCCGGAAAACAGCACGCACTGGCCCGGGAAGGTTCCATCTGCATCGCGCTGTTCGACCTCGATCGTTTCAAGCAGGTCAATGACACCTACGGACACCTTGCCGGCGACGCGGTGATCCGCACCACGATCGAGGTGGTCAGGCAGCACTGCCGCCAGCACGATCTGGTCGGGCGCTACGGTGGCGAGGAGTTCGTGCTGTGCCTGCCCGACACCAGCCTGCCCCAGGCGATCGAGATCGCCGAACGCATTCGCGAGACCCTGGCCCACACCGCGGTGGTGCAGGACGGAAAGACGATCTCGGTCACGGTCAGTATCGGCGTGGCGGCGCTGCGCGAGGGTGAGTCCATCGAGCAGTGGCTGTCGCGCGCCGACAGGGCGATGTACGAAGCCAAGCACAACGGCCGCAACCGCTGCGTGACCGCGGATTGAACCGTCGACCGAGCCAGTGCCGGCACGCCGGGCGGCGGCCTAATCGGCGTGGCGTGATCAGTCCTGCAACGGTCGGGTGGTGATCACCGGCGCATCACCGATGACGTCGGCCCCCTTGGGCGGCACGAAATTGAACGTGGCCGGCGGGATCGGCACGTTGCGCTGCCAGTCGGAAAAACGGATGTCGGTGGTGGAGCCGAGCTGATCGCGGAAGGTCATGCGCGCCAGGCCGTTCGCGTCGAAGCCGAGATCGGCGTAATCGAACTGCGGGTCCTTGCTGGTCGAGGTCAGCCGCAGCCAGAGCAGTCCGTCGCGCTCGCCCCGCTCGCTGACCTTGAAGTCCTTGTCCAGCTGCTTGATGTCGGTGAGCACGGTCAGCGGGCTGTGCGCCTCTTCCGTACTCTGCACGCGCACGGTGACCTGCTCCAGCTCGGGGTCGTACATCCACACCCGGCTGCCATCGGCCACGATGGTCTGCTTGTACGGCGCCAGCGTATCCCAGCGGAACTGCCGCGGCGCCAGCAGCACCAGGGTGCCCGAACTGGTCTTGCTGGACTGGCCGTTGATATCGGTCAGCGACTGGCTGAAATGCCCGGTGAGCGAATGCAGGCCCGTGGCGAACGCATCCAGCCGTGCCCGCGCCGGGCCGACGGCGGCCTGCGCCGGCAGGTTCAACGACAACATCAGCACGAGGGCAGACAGGGCAAGCAGCAGGCGTTTCATCGGAATCCCTGGAACGTGGTCATGGGGCAGCATTGTGGATGGCATTGACTTAACCGAGCCATAGGAGCGTCCCCTGTGCGCGATGTTCTTTGCCCACGTCGGAGCCAAGGGCATCGCGCGCAGGGGCGCTCCTGCGACTTCAGTTCTTCGGCGGTGGCGGTGCCAGCACTTCGCGATTGCCGTTGTGCTGCGGTGCGCTGACCACGCCGTCCGCTCCATCTGCTCGACCAGGCGCGCGGCGCGGTTGTAGCCGATGCGCAGATGCCGCTGCACGCCGGAGATCGAGGCGCGCCGGGTCTGCGTGACGATGGCCACGGCCTTGTCGTACAGCTGGGTGTCGGCATCGCCGCCTTCCTCGCCTTCCAGCGGCAGGCCGGCGTCGTTGATGAACTTGCCGTCGCTGGTGGCCTGCACTTCCTCCAGCACACCCTCGATGTAGTTCGGCGCGCCCTGCGATTTCAGCCAGGCGACCACGTGGTGCACCTCGTGGTCGTCGACGAAGGCGCCGTGCACGCGCTCGGGCGTGGCCGTGCCCGGCGGCAGATACAGCATGTCGCCATGGCCGAGCAGCGCCTCGGCGCCGCTCTGGTCGAGAATCGTGCGCGAATCGATCTTGCTGGAGACCTGGAACGCGATGCGGGTCGGGATATTCGCCTTGATCAGGCCGGTGATCACGTCCACCGACGGACGCTGGGTGGCCAGGATCAGGTGCACGCCGGCCGCGCGAGCCTTCTGTGCCAGGCGGGCGATCAACTCCTCCACCTTCTTGCCGACGATCATCATCATGTCGGCGAATTCGTCGATGATCACGACGATGTTCGGCAGCGGCTCCAGCGGTTCGGCCGCCAGGTTCGGCATCTCCGGGTTCGGCCGGAACAGCGGATCGAGCAGCGGCTGGCCGGCATTCTCGGCGTCGCGCACCTTCTTGTTGAAGCCGCCGAGGTTGCGCACGCCGACCGCGGACATCAGCTTGTAGCGACGCTCCATCTCGGCCACGCACCAGCGCAGGGCATTGGCGGCCTCCTTCATGTCGGTGACCACCGGCGCCAGCAGGTGCGGGATGCCCTCGTAGACCGAGAGCTCCAGCATCTTCGGGTCGATCATGATCATCCGCACGTCTTTCGGGCTGGCCTTGTACAGCAGGCTCAGCACCATCGCGTTGACCGCCACCGACTTGCCCGAACCGGTGGTGCCGGCCACCAGCAGATGCGGCATCTTGCCCAGATCCACCACCACCGGCTTGCCGCCGATGTCCTTGCCCAGCGCCAGTGCCAGCGGCGACTTCAGCTGGTCGTACTTGTCCGAACGCAGGATCTCCGACAGGTAGACGATCTGCTTGCGGGTATTGGGGATCTCCAGCCCGATCACGTTCTTGCCCGGGATCACGTCGACCACGCGCACGCTGACCACGGACAGGCCGCGGGCGATGTCCTTGTCCAGGCTCGACACCTGCGAACCGCGAATGCCCGGGGCCGGCTCCATCTCGAAACGGGTGATCACCGGGCCCGGATAGGCGCCGACCACCTTGGCCTCGATCTTGAAGTCCTTCAGCTTGAACTCGACCTGGCGCGAGAGCACCTCGAGGGTTTCCTCGGAATAGCCCGGGCCCTGCGGCGGTGCTTCGTCGAGCAACGACAGCGGCGGCAATTCGCCCGGCGTGGCGGCACCGACGAACAACGGAATCTGGGTCTCCAGCCGGGCCCGCTCGCTCTTCACCACCGGAGCTGGCGGCGCCTCGATGCGCACCGGCTCGCGCTTGGCCTGGCGCACGGCGTCGGCCTTCTTGACCACTTCGCGCTCGGTGCGCGCCTGCCGCGCGGCCAGCAGTTGCGGCGCCTGGTGCAGCTTGCCCCTGATCCAGCCGGCCAGCCGCAGCACGGCGCGCCCGGTCCAGTCCATCAGCCCGAACCAGGACAGCCCGGTGGCCAGGGTCACCGCGATCAGGAACATCGCCAGCAGCAGCAACGGTGCGCCCTTGGCACCGAACGCGCTGAGCAGGGCATCGCCGACCCACACGCCGATGATGCCGCCGACACCCTGCGGCAACACCGGTTCGTCGTGGAAATTGAGATACAGCAGGGCCGGACCGGTGATGAAGAAGAACACGAACCCGATCAGACGCAGGGCCGGCTCCCACGGGTGCACCACCTGTTCGTCGCGCTGGCGCAGGACCTGCACGCCCAGCAGCAGCAGCAGCAGCGGGAAACAATACGCCACCAGGCCGAAGATCCAGCGCAGCAGGTCGGCGACATAGGCGCCCACCGTGCCGCCGAAATTGTGCGCATGCTGCAGCTGGCCGGCATTCGTCCAGCTGGGGTCATGCGCGTTGTAACTGAACAGGCACACCAGCAGGTACAGCGCCAGTGGCAGCAGCAGCAGGGCGCCGGCTTCACGCAGCCGGCGCTTGAGCTCCTCGCTGAGACCTTCCCTCGGTTGTTGTTTCACATTCGCGCTGCGCGCCACCTTGGGTGCCCCCTTCCTGCCTGCCAAGGGTCAGAGCATACCTTGCAGCGCAGGATGCACCAGCCTGCCGCCGTCGACATTGATGCCGACCCGCAGCGCCTCGAACTCGCGCCACTCGTTGCCGGCAGCCAGACGCTGCACGTACGGCAGGATCGCCGCCGAGATCGCCAGCGACGAGGTCTGCGGCACCGCTCCGGGCATGTTGGTCACGCAAAAATGGGTAACCCCGTGCACGTCGTAGGTCGGCTCCTTCCAGGTGGTCGGACGCGAGGTCTCGAAGCAGCCGCCCTGGTCGATGGCGATGTCCACCAGCACACTGCCCGGCTCCATCGTCCTGACCATCGCCTCGGTGACCACGTGCGGCGCCTTGGCGCTGGGTACCAGCACCGCACCGACGACGATGTCGGCATCGCGCACTTCCTCGGCCACGCTGGACGCGTAGGCATACAGCGCGGTGACGTTCGGGCCCATCGCCATCATCTCGGCGAGGCGATCCTGGCGCTTGTCGAACACCACCACGTTGGCGCCGGCGGCAGCCGCCAGGGATGCTGCGGCACCACCGGCAGCACCGGCGCCGAGCACCACCACCTTGCCGCGCGGGGTCGATGCCATGCCGCCCAGCAGCTTGCCCTTGCCGCCCTGCGGGCGATGCAGCAGGGTCGTGCCGATCTGGGTGGCGATACGGCCGGCGATCACCGACATCGGCAACAGCAGCGGCAGGCCACCGCCCTCCTCCACCGATTCGAACGCCACGCCGGTCAGGCCGATGTCGAGCAGGCTGCGGGTCAGCTCCGGCTCGGCGGCCAGATGCAGGTAACAGAACAGCAGGTGATGCTTCTTCAGCAGCGCCAGATCCCCGGCGACCGGCTCCTTCACCTTGACGATCAGTTCGCCGGCCTCATACAGCGCGGCGGCATCGGCCACCACCTTGATGCCTTCGTTGACATAGGCCTCATCGGAAAAACCACTCTTCAGGCCCGCACCGGCCTGGATGAACACTTCATGGCCACGGCGCACCAGGTCGGCGGCAGCGGCGGGAACGAGGGCAACACGACCTTCAAGGGTCTTGGTTTCGGAGGGGATACCGATACGCATGGAGAAAGAAGTCCTGTGGGAGCACGTTGTGGATCCATCGCTCAACCGCCGCGGTGGTGTCGTTGATTTGCCGGTGACTTGAATCGGCCCTGCGTATTCCCCATTCTTCCGGGGATCGTGCGCTCTGTCGTCACCACCTGCTACGGTCTCGACGAAACCGTCGCGGGGGTTGGAGCGAATAACCAGCCAAGTCACCAGCAAACCCAAGGATTATACCTGTCATGAGCACCCCCAAACACAGCCGCCTGCTGATCCTCGGCTCCGGCCCCGCCGGCTACACCGCTGCGGTGTATGCGGCCCGTGCCAATCTCAAGCCGACCATGATCACCGGACTGCAGCAGGGCGGCCAGCTGATGACCACCACCGATGTGGACAACTGGCCGGGCGACGTCGAGGGGTTGCAGGGCCCGGCGCTGATGAAGCGCATGGCCGAGCACGCCGAGCGTTTCAACACCGAGATGATCTTCGACCATATCCATTCGGCGGATCTGGGCAATCGCCCGTTCCGGCTCAAGGGTGACTCCGGCGAATACACCTGCGATGCGCTGATCATCACCACCGGCGCCACCGCGAAGTACCTGGGCATCGCCAGCGAGGAGAAATACAAGGGCAAGGGCGTATCCGCCTGCGCCACCTGCGACGGTTTCTTCTTCCGCGAGCAGGACGTGGTGGTGATCGGCGGCGGCAACACCGCGGTCGAGGAAGCGCTGTACCTGTCCAACATCGGCCGCAAGGTCTACCTGGTACACCGCCGCGACAAGCTGCGCGCCGAGAAGATCATGCAGGACAAGCTGTTCGAGAAGGCCGCCGCGGGCAAGATCGAGCTGGTCTGGAACCACACCATCGACGAGGTGCTGGGCGACAACACCGGCGTCACCGGCGTGCGCGTGAAGGACGTCAATTCGGGGGTGACCCGCGACATCGAGGCGACCGGCTTCTTCGTGGCGATCGGGCATACCCCGAACACCGGCATCTTCGAGGGCCAGCTCGACATGCACGACGGCTACATCAAGATCAGGACCGGCCTGGCCGGCATGGCCACGATGACCTCGGTGCCGGGCGTGTTCGCCGCCGGCGACGTCGCCGACCATGTCTATCGCCAGGCCGTCACCTCGGCCGGCTTCGGCTGCATGGCCGCACTCGATGCCGAGCGCTGGCTCGACCAGCAGACCCCGGCCGGCTGATCCCGGTCATCTGCGAAGTGGCCGAGGCTCGCTTCCATCGCGATATCAGGGAGATCGCGGCCGGCCAGTGGGATGCGCTGCGAGCGGATGCCAACCCGTTCGTCTCGCATGCGTTCCTGTCCGCACTGGAAGACACTGGCTGCGTGCGTCCCGACCGAGGCTGGCAGGCGCATCACCTGGGCCTGTACGAGGAGGGTCGGCTGGTCGCAGCCGCACCGCTGTACCTGAAAGGCAACTCGCACGGCGAATTCGTGTTCGACTGGAGCTGGGCCAGCGCCTGGGAGCGCGCCGGCGGCGAGTACTACCCGAAGTTGCTCAACGCCGTGCCCTATTCGCCGGTACCCGGTCCGCGCCTGCTCGCCGGCAACGGGCCACGCACGCCGATGTTGCAGCAAGCCCTGGTCGCGGCGATGCGCAGCGAAGCGGAACGGATGGGGCTGTCGTCGGTGCATGCCAATTTCCTGAGCGAGGCGGAAGCAGCGGCGTTCGACCCGGACTGGCTGGCGCGTTCGGATGTGCAGTTCCACTGGCACAACCGCGGCTACCGGCACTTCCCCGGGTTTCTCGCTGCACTCAACCACAAGAAGCGCAAGAACATCCTGCGCGAGCGCCGCCAGGTCGAGACCAGCGGCCTGACGATCGAATGGCGCAGCGGCGAGACACTCAGCCACGACGAGTGGCAGCAGCTGCACGCGCTGTACGAGGCCACCTTCGATGCCAAAGGCAACCACGCAGCGCTGACCGGAGCGTTCTTCACACGCCTGGGCGAGCTGGGCCCGACCGCCCAGGTCGCACTGGCAAGAGATACCCGGCATCGCATCGTCGCAATGGCCTTGTTCATCCAGGGCGGCGGCGTGCTGTACGGTCGCTACTGGGGCGCATTGGTGGACGTGCCCGGCCTGCACTTCGAACTGTGCTACTACCGCGGCATCGAACATGCCATCACCCGGCAGCTGGTTCGCTTCGAACCCGGTGCCCAAGGCGAGCACAAGCTGGCGCGGGGTTTCCTGCCCGTGCGCACGCATTCTCGACATTTTCTTTCGAACCCGGACTTTCGACAGGCCGTGGCCCACGCGATTGCGCGTGAAACCCTGGCCATCGATGCCTATGAGCATGATCTGCTGACCCATAGTCCGTTCGCGCGCCCCGAGAGCAATGCGACGTAACAACATCGAAACTCAGCGGCATGGGTCCGTTCGAGCATCCCACCGCCCGACCCGGTCTGCATGACCCAAATCGTCCCACCGGGTGGACCGTCAGACGCTATGCCAAGACAGGTTTTGCCCGGCCTGAAACGCCCCGCCGCCAGGATTCACTGCCCCGGCCTGATCGCCAACCGGTCCATCAGCATGGCCGCGACTGAAATGCTTTGTGACGAATTTTCGTCAATTTGTGACCCACACCCTCATCACCCCTTTCTCAAGCGCGAGCTAAATTCTTGCCACCATCAGTGATGGCCGGATAAAGTGCGACGCAGTTCACAGTTCAGGCATGCTGTGGCACAAAGATTGCTGCCTTTCGCGAGCTCAATTCATCCGGGGAAATTTTTGCGTCCTGTCCATTTCATTTCAGGCTTGCCCAGGTCCGGCTCGACCCTGCTCGCAGGCGTGCTTCGCCAGAATCCCCGTTTCCATACCGGCATGAGCGGCCCCGTCGGCGGCCTGTTCAGCACGTTGCTGAGTGACATGAGCGGGCGCAACGAGTACTCGGTCTTCATCACCGACGCACAGCGTCGGCGGATCCTGCAGGGGCTGTTCGAGAACTACTACGGGCCGGAGTTCACCGCAGAGGTGGTGTTCGACACCAACCGCGTGTGGTGCAGCAAGCTGCGCAATCTGCGCGAGCTGTTTCCCGCCGCCAAAGTGATCGCCTGCGTGCGCCACGTGCCGTGGATCATCGACAGCATCGAGCAACTGATTCGGCGCAACGCGTTTCAGCCCTCGTCGATCTTCAACTACCAGTCCGGCGGCACGGTGTATTCGCGCAGCGAGGGTCTTGCCAACGGCGACGGTATGGTCGGCTTTGCCTACAACGCGCTGAAAGAGGCGTACTACGGCGAGGACACGGCGAACCTGATGCTGCTGCAGTACGAGACCCTGGTCACCGATCCCGCGCGTGCGCTGGCGGCGATCTACGAGTTCATCGGCGAGCCGGCGTTTGCGCACGATTTCGACAACGTCAGCTACGACGCGGACGAGTTCGATCTGCGCGCCGGCACGCCCGGGCTGCATACCGTGCGCAGGAAGATCGCGCTGCACGAACGCACCAGCATTCTTCCACCGGATGTATTCCGGCGCTTCGAAAACGACGCCTTCTGGCGTGATCCGCAATTCAATCTCCGCGGTGTGCGGGTGGTCTGAGCACGACCACTTCGCAGGGCAAGCCCTGCTGCCGTCTTTCCGACTTCCATCCGTCTACCCGGGTCCGCTTTCAGCGCAACCGCGTTTGGCTGCAAGTTTTTTCACCCGCGAGCTTGCCTCGCAAGGCCTCAGGGGGGGCCTATCTCAATGAACCGTATCTATCGTCTGGTCTGGAATCGTACGCTTGGCGCACTGCAAGTGGCCTCGGAACTCGCCCGCTCCTCGCAAGGTGGCAGCACGGCCGGCGCTGCAGATCGCGCCTCCGGCACCGCCCTGCGGCCGCTACCGCGCGCACTTTTCAGCCTGCTCGGCCTGGCGCCGATGACGATGGGCGGCATGGCACTGCTGGCTTCAGGCACAGCTTCAGCGCTACCGCTGGGTAGCACCTACACGGTGACCCAGGCTACCGATGACGGCACCGGCACCACGGTCGGCTCGCTGAGCTGGGCGATCCAGCAGGCCAATGCCGATCCGGGCAGCATCATCAGCATCGTGCTGGCGTCCGGCAACACCATCGACGTCAGCGGGCCGCTGCCGACAATCACCGCCGCCACCACCATCGACGATGCCAGCAACGTCACCGTCAACGGCGTGCTGCTCGGCAGCGCTCCGGTCACCCTGACCGGCGCTGGAACCCTCAGCCTCACCGGCAACGGCAGCAGCCTCACCAGTGGCATGACGCTGACTGCCACAAGTGCCGTGCTGGGCGGCACCGGTGCCAGCGTATCCACCACCGGTGCGAACGGCAGCAACGGCGCTGCCGGCAGTGCCGGCAGTTACGGCAGTTACGGCGGCCGTTACGGCAACGGTGGCAGTGGCGGCAGCGGTAGCGTCGGCGGCAGCGGCAATGCCGGCTCGACCGCCATCTCGGGTACCGGCTTTACCCTGACCGGCAACGGCACCGTCAACGGCGGGCGCCGGTGGCAATGGCGGCAACGGAGGAAATGGTGGCCAGGGCGGTCGCGCGTATTATGGCGGCGGCGGCAGTGGCGGCACCGGTGCCAGTGGCGGTAATGGCGGCGCGGGTGGCGCCGGTGTCAGCGCGACCGGGTTCACGATGATCAACAGCGGAAACATTTCCGGTGGCCATGGCGGTAACGGTGGCAGTGGCGGCACCGGTGGCACCGGCGGCTATTCCAAATACGGCAATGGAGGCAACGGCGGCACGGGTGGCAATGGCGGCGATGCCGGCAACGGCGGCGCCGGCGTAACCGGATCGAATTTCACCCTGACCAATAGCGGGAGTATCCGCGGTGGTGATGGTGGTCTGGCCGGCGGTGGCGGCGCTCGCGGTGCTGGTGGCGGCAACAGGTTTGGCACCAACGGTGCGCCTGGTGCTCCCGGGTCGAACGGCCTGGCCGGCTGGGGTGGCGTGGGCATCAGTGCCACCGGCAACGCCACCGTGATCAACAGCGGCACGATTGCTGGCGGCTATGCCAATGGCGGCAGCGGCGCACAGGCGGATGCGATCGACTTCTCCGGCGGCGCCAACATGCTGGAGATCGACGCCGGCTCGATCATCAGCGGCAACGTGATCAGCAGCAGCGGCAGTACCAATGGCGGCGATACGCTGGCCTTCGGCGGCAGCGTCGATGGCAGCTTCGATGCCTCACAGATTGGCGTTCAATACCAGGGCTTTGCGCAGTACGCGAAATCCGGCAGCAGCATCTGGACCTTGACGGGTACGGCCACCGTGAATGGCCTCTGGTCGGTCACTGGTGGCGAGCTGGATCTGGCCGGCAACGGCAGCAGCTTCAACGGCGGCTTCGCAATGGCCGCCGGCACGACCCTGGTGGCCGGCACCGGCGTCAGTGCGAGTGGCGCGAACGGCAGCAATGGTGGTGGCGGCAATGGCGGCAGTGGCGGCAGTTACGGCGGCTTTTCCGGCAACGGCGGCAACGGCGGCAGCGGTAGCGGCGGCGGCAGCGGCAATGCCGGCTCGGCCGCCATTTCGGGTACCGGCTTTACCCTGACCAGCAACAGCACCGTGAACGGCGGGGCGGGTGGCAGCGGCGGCATGGGAGGAAGTGGTGGCCAGGGTGGCGGTGCGTATTATGGCAACGGTGGCACCGGCGGCCTGGGTGCCAGTGGCGGCAATGGCGGCGCGGGTGGCGCCGGTGTCAGCGCGACCGGGTTCACGATGCTCAACACCGGAAACATTTCCGGTGGCCATGGCGGTAACGGGGGTAATGGCGGCACCGGTGGCAACGGCGGTTCCTCCAAATACGGCAATGGAGGCAACGGCGGCACCGGTGGCAATGGCGGCACCGGTGGCAACGGCGGCGTCGGCGTAAACGGATCGAATTTCACCCTGACCAACAGCGGAAGTATCCGCGGTGGTGATGGTGGTCTGGCCGGCGGTGGCGGTGCTGGTGGCAGCGGTGGCCCCAGCCCCTTTGGCGCCTTCGGTGTTTCCGGTGCCTCGGGGGCGATCGGCTTGGCTGGAGCGGGCGACGTAGGCATCAGGGCCACCGGCAATGCCACCGTGATCAACAGCGGCACGATTGCCGGCGGCTACGCCAATGGCGGCAGCGGCGCACAGGCGGATGCGATCGACTTCTCCGGTGGCGGCAACATGCTGGAGATCGACGCCGGCTCGACCATCAGCGGCATCGTGGTCAGCAGCAGCGGCAGCACCAATGGCGGCGACACCCTTGATCTCGGCGGCGCCACGAACGCCAGCTTCGATGTATCGCAGCTGGGTACGCTCGGCAGCAGCTCGCAGTATCAAGGCTTTGCCCACTACGCAAAGAGCGGCACCGGCACCTGGACGCTGACGGGCGCGGGTGATGCCACCCAGGCGTGGACGATCACCGATGGCAGCCTGGCCGGCGATACCACCAGCCTGGTCGGCAACATCAGCTTTGCACCGGTCACGGCCGGATCGGCCAGTGTCTCGTTCGATCAGACGGCCGACGGCATCTATGCCGGCCTGATTTCGGGCAACGGCTCGCTGTCCAAGAGCGGCACCGCGATATTGATCCTCACCGGTGACAACACCTACACCGGCGGCACCACGATTGCGGCCGGCACGCTGCAGATCGGCAGTGGCGGTACCAGTGGCTCGATCGCCAGCGATGTCACCGACAACGCTATCCTCGCCTTCGACCGCTCCGATGCCCTCACCTTCGGCAACGTCATCAGCGGCAGCGGCAGCCTGACCAAGGCCGGCAGCGGCACGCTGACCCTCACCGGCAGCAACAGCTACACCGGTGGCACCACCCTGACCACGGGCACACTGTTGCTGGGCAACGCGTCGGCCATCGGCAGCGGCACGCTGGCCATGGCCGCGTTCACAACCGTCGGCTTCACCAGCTCGTTCAACCTGGCCAATGACATCACCCTGTCCGGCGATCCCACCGTCGACGTGGGCAGCGGGCTCACCACCACGCTCAGTGGCGGCATCAGCGACGGCACCCTGCCCGGCGACCTGGTCAAGACCGGTACCGGCACGCTGGTCCTGACCGGTGTCGACACCTATACCGGCAGCACCACGGTGGCCGCCGGCACGCTCGACGTCGCCGGCAGCCTGGTCAGCAGCGTCAGCGTCGACAGCGGCGCCACGTTGACCGGCACGGGCAGCACCGGTGGCATGACGATCGGCAGCGGCGGCATCATGACTCCCGGCGGCAGCGCCATCGGCACCTTGACGGTGAACGGCAACGTGACTATCGCCTCGGGCTCCAGCTATCACGTCGATGCCACCGACACCGGCAACAGCGACCTGATCCATGCCACCGGCACGGCGACCCTGGGCGGCGGTTCGGTGGTCACCCTGGCCGCGGGCAGCAACTGGACGGCCTCGACCCGCTACACCATCGTGACCGGCGACGGCGGGGTTAGCGGCAACTTCGGCACGGCCAGTTCGAACTTCGCCTTCCTGACCCCGACCCTGAGTTACGACGCCAATCACGCGTATCTGACCCTGGCGCGCAATGCCATCGCATTCCCGTCGGTAGGCATCACCGCCAACCAGATGCAAACCGCCCGAGCGGTCGAAGCGCTGGGTTCGTCGAACGCGGTGTACAACGCCGTGCTGCCGCTGGCGGCCGGCCCGGCCCGGGCGGCCTTCGACACACTGGCTGGCGACAGCCTGGCCAGCACGCGCACCGCGATCATCGATGACAGCCACTACGTGCGCGATGCCATCAACAACCATCTGCAAGGCGTGCAGGGTGCCGGGGCGGTTTCACGCAAGGATGCCCGGGGCAGCGCCTGGGCCAGTGCCTGGGGTCACGGCGGCAATCACGATAGCGACGGCAATGCCGCCGCCATGCACGGCAACGGCAGCGGCCTGCTGGTCGGTGCCGACCGCGATCTGGGTACCTGGCGCGTGGGCGCGGTGGCCGGACTCGGCCAGCTGTCCAACCGCACCGACGGTGCCGCCGATGCCCACAGCACCTCCACCGTGGCGGGCCTCTACAGCAGCCTCGATCTGGGCGCCTGGCAGTTGCACGGTGGCGTGGCGCAGAGCTGGTACACCACGAACAGCCATCGCACCATCGCGGTGGCGGGTCTCGCCGGCGTGACCTCGGCCAGTTACCACAACGGCGTCACCCAGGCCTATGTGGATGGCGGCTACCGCATCCAGTTCGCGCATGGCAGCCTCACGCCCTACCTCGACCTGACACGGGTCCGCCTGCATCAGGATGCGATCAACGAAAACAGCAACCCGGCAGCACTGCACGCGCAGGCCGGCACCAGCAACGTGAACTACGGCACGCTGGGCCTGCGCGGCGTGTATGACTCGACCTCGGGCACCCAGCTGTACGCCAACCTGGGCTTCCAGCACGCCTGGGGCGATCGCTCCTCGGTCAACTGGCAGACGTTTGCCCAGGGCGGCGCCACCAGCTTCACCGTCGCCGGCCTGCCGGTGGCGATGAACGCCGGTATCGTCGATCTGGGCGTTCGCTTCAACGTGGCCAGCAACGTCACGGTCGATGCGGGCTACCACGGCCAGTTCGCCAGCGACGCCACGGATCAGGGCGCGCGGATGTCGCTCAACGTCAGCTTCTGAAGCAGCACACCCACCCTGCATCGGCCGGGTGGGTGACTTCAGGCGGGCAGCATTCACACGCTGGGGCGGGGTGCGGTCGAGATCCCGCGCAAGGCCTGAAATGCGCAACGCCGTCCTCGAGAATGTCAGCGAACCGGGGCGATACCTTTCTCCAACGCCACATGCGACAACGTTCACCCACAGGCCTGGCGCATTTCCTTCTCCTTGATCCTCGACCCATCCTTGAGCGACCGCTGGAAAGAACGTATACGCTTGATTTTTGTTCCTCTCGATCATTCCATGCGGGTCATGCCCATAGCGCCATGCCACCTCCTCTGGAACACGAACAAGTTGATAGAAGCGCAGGAAGTGGTTCATGAGCAAGACCCGAAATGATCCGGTGAAAAACATTGATCGCTTTCAGGTCCGCTGGGTATTCGGCAACGTCGGGGACATGCTGCGACAGCAGCTGGTGGCGTTCTGGTTGAGGGAAGGCGCGCTGCCCGATGCCGATGAGGCGTGGCGCCGTGCCTTTGAAGTCGCTTGCGTGCTGGTCGATGGCGTGAGCGGCGATATTGCTGGCGTCTGTACCGTTGCCATTCGGCTGGATGAGCATGGTCGATCCTACGGACTCGTGCGCATTTTCATCCGCCCGGACAGCCGCTTTCTCGGCCTGAACTTTCGCCTGATGAAACGCATGGTCGAAGGATTCATTGCACTCGTGCACGAACCTGGCGCACCGCAGCGGTTGAGGGCCGCCATCGAGAACCGCAAGATCGAGCGCCGCGGTGCACAGCGCATTCTTGCAAGGCTGGGTTTTGTCAACGTCGGCACCGCGACGAATGGCGAGATGCTGATCGAGCGCAAGCTGATCGCGTAAGCGACCAGCTCGCACAACCTGCGTGCCTTCGACCTGCGCTGCGCTGCATGACGCCGTTCGAGGTTATGCCATCGGCGCCGAGCCTGGGTCGTCTGTCGCGAATTGACCGCTTGCCGTGTCGGCCTGCGACCACGTGTACGCCGATTGGTCAGATGCCCTTGCTCACCGTGGTCGATCGCCAGCGTGCGGAATCCTTCGCGCCAGTCCGCCACGGTGGCGATGCCACCGCCCTGTCCGGCTCGCGCCATCGCCACGGCTGGTGCATTCATGCCACTATCCAGTCGATGCCGGGGAAAATCGCCGTGGCGAGGAGTGCCTCGAGGCGCAACACCCGGGCAGTCGATTCGAACACGACGACATGGCACCGTCCGCCCTTCCCCGCCGCGATCACAGCCAGCCTGACGATGTTCCGCCTGCCCCTGCTCGACCATGCTGCACCGGAGCGCTTTCCCGATCCGCGCAGCGCCCTGAAGGAACCGAACGGGCTGCTCGCCTTCGGCGGCGATCTGTCGACCGAACGCCTGCTGGCGGCTTACCGGCGCGGCATCTTTCCGTGGTACAGCGAAGGCGAACCGATCCTGTGGTGGTCGCCCGACCCGCGCTGCGTATTCCTCACCGACCAACTGAAACCGAACCGCAGCCTGCGTCGCCAATTGGCGGGCAAGCGCTGGCGGCTTACCGTCGACCATGCGTTCGACGCGGTCATCCGTGCCTGCGCCGCACCACGCACCAACGAAACGGGCACCTGGCTGCTGCCGCCGATGATCGACTCCTACATCCAGCTGCACCAGCAGGGTCACGCGCACAGCGTGGAAGTGTGGGAAGGCCCGCGGCTGGTGGGCGGCATCTACGGGCTGGCGATCGGGCGACTGTTCTGTGGCGAGTCGATGTTCAGCGCCGAGAGCGGCGGTTCGAAGGTGGCCCTGATCGCGCTCGGCCAGCTGCTGGACGACCTGGGTTTTCCGTTGATCGACGCCCAGGTCAGCAACCCGCACACGCTCGGCCTGGGAGCGCTGGAGATACCGCGCGCGCAGTTCCTGGGCAAGCTCGACGTGCTGACGAATCAGCCCGGTCGCGTGGGCAGCTGGGCCGATCTGACGACACGACTGCTGCCGCCGGGGTATCTCGCGCAGCGCTCAGCCTGACCGCGCGGCGCGAGCCTCAGCCGGCGCGCGCCGCGTAGGTGCGTGATACATAGTCGTCGAGGATGCCGACGAACTCGTTGGCAATATTGTCGCCACGCAGCGTCATCGCCTTGACCCCGTCGATGAACACCGGTGCCGCCGGCGCCTCGCCGTTGCCGGGCAGCGAGATGCCGATGTTGGCGTGCTTGGATTCACCCGGACCGTTGACGATGCAACCCATCACCGCGAGGGTGAGGTTCTCCACGCCGTCGTACTTGATCCGCCACAACGGCATCTGTTCGCGCACGTGCGCCTGCACGGTCTGCGCCAGTTCCTGGAAGAACTCGCTGGTGGTGCGGCCGCAGCCGGGACAGGCGGTGACCAGCGGGGTGAACGAGCGCAGACCCATGGTCTGCAGCAGCTCCTGCGCCACGATCACCTCGCCGGTGCGCGCGCCGCCCGGCTCGGGGGTCAGCGAGATGCGGATGGTGTCGCCGATGCCTTCCTGCAACAGCACCGCCAGCGCGGCGCTGGACGCGGTGATGCCCTTGGAGCCCATGCCGGCCTCGGTCAGGCCCAGGTGCAAGGCGTAATCGCAGCGCGCGGCCAGGTCGCGATACACCGCGATCAGCTCCTGCACTCCCGAGACCTTGCACGACAGGATGATGCGGTCGCGCGGCAAGCCGATTTCCTCGGCCTTGGTGGCGGAGTCCAGCGCCGAGCGGATCAGCGCCTCACGCGCCACGTGCGCGGCATCCCATGGCTCGGCGCGGGTATGGTTCTCGTCCATCAGCATGGTGACCATGCTCTGGTCCAGCGAGCCCCAGTTGGCACCGATGCGCACCGGCTTGTCATAGCGCAGCGCCATCTCGATGATCGCGCCGAACTGGCTGTCCTTCTTCTTGCCGAAACCCACGTTGCCGGGATTGATGCGGTACTTCGCCAGCGCCTCGGCGCAGGCCGGCTCGGCTTCCAGCAACTGGTGACCGTTGTAGTGGAAATCACCGATGATCGGCACGTCGACGCCCATCATCGCCAGCCGCTCGGCGATCCGCGGCACCGCGGCGGCGGCGGCCGGCGTGTTGACCGTGATGCGCACCAGTTCGGAACCGGCGCGGGCCAGCTCGGCGATCTGCTTCGCGGTGCTGGCCGGATCCTCGGTGTCGGTATTGGTCATCGACTGCACCACGATCGGCGCGCCGCCGCCCACCTTCACCTTGCCGATCTGCACGGCCACGCTGGCTCGCCGTGGAAACGGCTCGGCCGGACGCGGTTTCTGGGTAGCACGCTCACTCATGGAATCAACCGGATGAAATCAACTGGGGACGGGTCACGAAGGCCCGCGACATCCTGCCAAGGATACCCGATGCGACCTTTCACCCCGTGGTGAACAGGCGCAGACTGGACCGAACTGACGAAATGCCGCAGCCACTTGATCGAAGTCAAGGCGAGCCTGCTGGCGTCACATAATAATGCCGGGCTCTATCGGGGAATCTGCATGCCAAATACCGAGTACTACAACGACAAGGTCGTGCGCCAGTTCCTGCTGGCCGCTGCCGTGTGGGGCATCATCGGGATGTCGGTCGGCGTGTATGCCGCCGCCGAGCTGATGTGGCCGGTGCTGAACTTCAACATTCCCTGGCTGACCTTCAGCCGGATCCGTCCCGACCATACTTTCGGGGTGATCTTCGCGTTCGGCGGCTCGGCCCTGATGGGCACCTGCTACTACGTGGTGCAGCGCACCGGCCACGCCCGGCTGGCGCTGGGCCGGCTGGCCGGCTTCACGTTCTGGGGCTGGCAGCTGATCTGCGTGATGGCGATGGTGACGATGCCGCTGGGCATGACCCAGAGCAAGGAATACGCCGAACCGGAATGGTTCGTCGACATCCTGATCGCGGTGGTCTGGGTAAGCTTCGGCGTGGTGTTCTTCGCCAGCCTCACGCGCCGCCGCATCAAGCACATCTACGTGGCGAACTGGTACTACGGTGCCTTCATCATCGCGGTCGGACTGCTGCACATCGTCAACAACCTCGCGCTGCCGGTGTCGATGACGAAGTCGTACCCGATCTACTCCGGCGTGGTCGATGCGATGGTGCAATGGTGGTACGGCCACAACGCGGTGGCGTTCTTCCTCACCGCCGGATTCCTCGGCATGATGTATTACTTCGTGCCGCGCCAGGCGCAGCAGCCGCTGTGGAGCTACCGCTTCTCGATCGTCAATTTCTGGGCGCTGATCTCGGTCTACATGTGGGCCGGCTCGCACCACCTGATGTACACCGCGCTGCCGGACTGGGTACAGTCGGTCGGCATGGCGTTCTCGCTGGTGCTGCTGATGCCCAGCTGGGGTTCGGCGGCGAATGGCCTGCTCACCTTCAACGGCTCGTGGCACAGGCTGAAGACGGACCCCGCCGCGAAGTTCATGGTGATGTCGCTGGTGTTCTACGCCGCGGCCACCTTCGAAGGTTCGATGATGGCGATCAAGACGGTGAACTCGCTGTCGCATTACACCGACTGGACCATCGCCCACGTGCACTCGGGCTCGCTCGGCTGGGTCGCGATGATCACCATCGGATCGCTCTACGCGATGGCGCCGCGCGCCCTCGGCCAGCCCGCGATGTATTCGCGCAAGGGCATGGAATGGCACTTCTGGCTGCACATGATGGGCACCCTGCTGTACGTGGGCTCGATGTGGACGGCCGGCGTCACCGAGGGCCTGATGTGGCGCGCCACCCAGCCCGACGGTTCGCTCACCTATGCGTTCCTGGACAGCCTGATCGCAATCAAGCCGATGTACCTGATCCGCTGGACCGGCGGCCTGTTCATCGTCGCGGGCATGTGGGTGATGGCCTGGAATCTCTGGTACACCGCCGCCGACGCGCGGGCGCGGCTGATCAAGCCGATCCCGGTGCCGATTCCCGAGCCGGAGCCGCACCAGGTTCCCGCCCCGTTGCCGGCTATCGGCTGAGGATCACGCGATGGCACTGAAATACAAACATTTCGAAGTGATCGAGAAGCATGCCGGACTGCTCGCCATCGGCATCGCGATCATGGTCTCCCTCGGCGGCCTGGCGGAAATCACCCCGCTGTTCGTCGAGGCCCATACGCTCAAGGCACCGCCCAACGTGCACCCGTACGACCCGCTGCGGCTGGCCGGCAGGGACGTCTACGTGCGCGAGGGCTGCTATCTGTGCCACTCGCAGATGATTCGCGCCCTGCGTTTCGAGACCCAGCGCTACGGCCATTTCTCGACGGCCGAGGAGTCGGTCTACGACCGCCCGTTCCAGTGGGGCTCCAAGCGCACCGGACCGGACCTGGCCCGGGTCGGCGGCAAGTACTCCGACCAGTGGCAACGCATGCACCTGATGAATCCGCGCCAGGTCGTGCCGCAGTCCAACATGCCCGGCTATCCGTGGCTGGCGCAGGCCAGGGTCGACGGCGCCGATATCCAGGCCCGCATGCGGGTACTGCGCAAGCTGGGCGATCCGTACAGTGATGCGGACATCGCCAGCGCGCCGACCGCGGTGGAGGGCAAGACCGAGCTGGACGCGCTGATTGCGTATCTGCAGGGCCTGGGCATCAAGAACGAGCCGACTCCCGCGACTGCCGCCGCGACCCGCGCAGCCGACGACGGAGCGGCACCATGAGTCCGGTCTGGGGCCACGTGGCCGGCATTTTCATCCTGCTGATGATGTTCACCTTCATCGGCATCTGGATCTGGGCCTGGCGCAGCCGCCACCAGCGCGTGTTCCGGCGCATGGCGCAGCTGCCGATGGAAGACGAGCCCGGCAGCAGCACACTGGAGGATCGCTCATGAGTTCGGGATGGTCGTTGTGGGTCATGTTCCTGGTGGTGCTCAACCTGGGCATCACGTTTTTCCTGTACCTGTGGGGACCGCGGGTAAAGATCCCCACCCTGCCCGACGGCACCAGCGGTCATGTATGGGCGCACGGCACGCTGCGCGAGGGTATCCGTCCGCTGCCGCGCTGGTGGCTGGTCCTGTCCGGTGCGATGTTCATCGCCGGCATCGCCTACCTGGCCCTGTTTCCGGGCTTCGGCGGCTTCAAGGGCGTGCTTGGCTGGACCTCGCACGGAAAACTCGCGCGTGACGTGGCGGCCAATGGCGTCAAGCTGGACGAGCTGATGAAGCGGTTCAGCCTGTATCCGGTGGAGCAGCTCGCCGGTGACCCGGAGGCACAGCAGTTGGGTACCGTGCTGTTCCGCGACGACTGCGCCGCCTGTCACGGCCGCGAGGCGAAGGGCAACGTGCTGCTGGGTGCACCCGACCTCACCGACAACGACTGGCTCTACGGCGGTGACGGCAAGGCGATCACTACCTCCGTCCATGACGGCCGTGCGGGCGTGATGCCGCCCTGGGCCAGCCTCGGCGAGGACAACGTGAAGAATCTGGCGCAGTACGTGCTGAGCCTGTCCGGCTCACCGCACGACCAGGCCAGGGCTGCCGCGGCCAAACCGTTGTTCGCCACCTGCGCGGCCTGTCACGGTGCCGAGGGCAAGGGCAACCAGGCGTTGGGCGCACCCAATCTCACCGACCACATCTGGCTGCATGGCGGCAGCGTGGCCGACATCGAGGAGACCATCCGCAACGGTCGCCAGGGCCACATGCCGGTGTGGAGCCCGCGGCTGAGCGACGAACAGATCCACGTGGTTGCCGCCTATGTCTACCATCTGTCGCACCCGGACGATGCCGGTCGCCAGTAAGCCGGCCACCGCATCGAGCTGGTATCGCCAGCCGGTGCTGTGGCTGGGCGTGATCGTCTTCCTGGCCTCCATGGCCGGTTGCGTGTGGATCATCGTGATGAGCGTGCGCTACGCCGACACGCCGCTGGAGACCTCGCACGCCGTCTTCGGCGTGCCGGTCAGCGCACACAGCAGCCGCGCGCCCCCGGCGTCGCGCTCGACGCCATGAACGCCTACGCGGCCTGGCTTCACCCGCAACTCGCGGCGCAGGTGCTGCGCCGTCGTCGCGATGGCTGCAGTGAAATCGCCCTGCGCGTCGGCCCCCTGCAGGACGCCCGCCAGGTGCTGAGGCTGGAGCAGCGGATTCGCGCCCTGCCCGGCGTGCAGCGGGTCGCGATCGACCGCGCCGCGCAGCGCGTGCGGGTCGTGTGGGACGCGCGATCCACCCCGCTGCCGAACCTGCTGGAGAGCTTTGCCGCCGCGAACTGCCCGGCCCGGCCGTTGCGCCAGGACAGCATCGACGATGTCCGCGAGGGTGAAATGCACGACGCGTTGAAGCGCCTGCTGGTCGCCGGCATGTGCGCGATGCAGGTGATGGCCTACGCGCTCGTGATCTACATCGGCGCGGTCGATTTCGTCGATTTCAGCACGCGCAACCTGTTTCGCTGGCTGGGCCTGATCACCAGCCTGCCGCTGGTGTTCTACTCGGCGCGTCCGTTCTTCACCGATGCCGTGCACGAGCTGCGCGAACGCCGGCTCGGCATCAACCTGCCGGTGGCGCTGGCGGTGGCCCTGGTGTTCGTCGCCAGCACGCTGAACACGCTGCGCGGCAGCGGCGAGATCTATTTCGATTCGATCGGCATGTTCGTCTTCCTGCTGCTCGGTGCACGCTACCTGGAGCTGCGTTCGCGCCATCGCAGCGGCGCACTCGGCGAAGCGGCGATCGACGCCGCGCCTCTGCTCGCCCAGCGCCGACGCGCCGATGGCGAACTGGAGACCGTCGCCGCGATGGCCCTGCTGCCCGGTGACCGCGTGCACGTGGCCGAGGGCCGCACAGTGCCGGCCGATGGCGTGCTGGAAAGCGGCAGCGTGCAGGTCGACGAGGCGCTGTTGTCGGGCGAATCGCGGCCGGTGATGCGCCAGCCCGGTGAGCGGCTGATCGCGGGCAGCCTGCTGTTGTCCGGACCCGCAGGGATGCGCGTCGAACGCAGCGGCGCGGCCACCACGCTGGCGCAACTGGGCGCGATGGCCACCGGCGCGCGCGAGGCCCGCACGCTTGCCAGCGGCAGCGACCGCGAGATCAGCCGCTTCGTGGGGCGGGTCCTGCTGTTGACCGCACTCACCGCGCTGGGCTGGCTGCTGGTCGATCCTTCCCGAACCTTCGCTGCAGCGATCGCCGTGCTGGTGGTGGCCTGTCCCTGCGCGTTCGCACTGACCGGCCCGGCCACGCTGATCCGCGCGTTCGGCGTGCTGGCCGGCCGTGGCGTGCTGGTCACCGACGCCGCCGCGCTGGCCCGGCTGGCGCGGGTCGACCTGGCGATGTTCGACAAGACCGGCACGCTCGGCGTGCCGCAGCTGGATCGGCGCGCGATCGAACCGCTGCGCGGCGACAGCCCGGAGCAGGTGTTGCAGCTGGCCGCCGCGCTGGCGCACGAAAGTTCGCATCCGCTGGCGCAGGCACTGGCCGATGCCGCGCGCCGACACACTTTGCCGGCGCGCGCGCAAGCGGTACAGGTCAGCGCCGGTGCCGGCATCAGCGGCGAGGTCGATGGTCGCGCGCTGCGTCTGGGTCGCGCCGATTTCGCACTGGCCGCCAGCGGCCAGCCGATCCCGGCCACGGCCGCCGGTGCGCTGGTGCTGGCCGACGCCCGGGGGGCGCTCGCGGCCTTCCATCTGGACGAACAGCCACGCGCCGATGCGCGCCGCACGCTCGACGCCCTGCGCGCCGATGGCGTGGCGGCGATGATCGCCAGTGGCGATACGCAAGCGCGGGTGGCGGCCCTGGCCGACAGCCTCGGCATCGACGACTGGCATGCGCGTCAATCGCCGGCCGACAAGCTCGCCCGACTGCAGGCCGCCCGCAGCTGTGGCCACATGGTGCTCGCCGTCGGCGATGGCAGCAATGACGCCCCGCTGCTGGCTGGCGCCGACGTCTCCGCCGTGCTGGCCAGCGGCACCGAACTGGCCCAGTCGCATGCGGACCTGTTGCTGCTGGATGGACGTCTGGACGGCCTGGTCAGCGCCCGCGCCACCGCCCGCCAAGTGCAGCAGGTGATGCGCCAGAGTCGCCGCTGGGCGCTGGTCTACAACTTGTGCGCCGTGCCGTTCGCCGCGCTCGGTTTCGTGCCGCCGTGGCTGGCCGCCATCGGCATGTCGCTGAGTTCGCTGGTCGTGGTGCTCAACGCGCTGCGCGTGGGCAGCGACGCGGTATCCGGTCGACCCGAAGCATCCGGCCCGGCCCCCGGCCGGCGCGAGGCCCGGGCGTGAACATCCTGCTGGTGCTGATTCCGGTCACCCTGCTGGTGATCCTGATCGCGGTGGCGCTGTTCTTCTGGGCAGTCAATCACCAGCAGTTCGACGATCTCGACAGTCCGGGCGTGCTGCCGTTGATGGATGACCCGGCGCCGGAAGCCGAAGCGGCGACCGTCGAACCTACCGAACCGACCGAACCGACCGATCAAAGTCCGACAGGCGGCTAGTCCTCGCGCGCCGGTCGGCGCAGAGCGGCCAGCAGCAACCGGCGCTGCACACGATCAGCGATCTTTCGCGGCGAAGACAGCCCCATCCGCGCCAGCGCCTCGTCCTCGCCGGCCACCATCTCGCCGGGCCGGCAGACCGCGCGCAGCAACTGCCACCTGCCGCGCCAGTGGCTGGCGCAAGCCTTCAGCCAGTTCAACGCTGGTAGCAGGCGCTGCTCGATCTCGTCGAAATCGCTGCCGAACGGGAACGTCGGCAACAGGCCTCTCTGGCGGAACGGCAGCAGTGCGTCCCGCAGATGCCGTGGATGATGACGACGCCATGTCTCGGGTATCACGAAGTCCGCCGCCAGCTTGCCGTGTGCCTTCGCTTCCGCGCACAGCGCGTCGAGGAAGCGGGCGTCGCAGATCGACAGCATCGCCTCGACACACTCGCTGTCGCTCTTGCCACGCAGGTCGGCGACCCCGTATTCGGTGACGTAGATATCGCGCAGGTGACGCGGAATCGTGGTCTGCCCGTAATTCCAGCGGATGTTGCTCTCGATACCGCCGCGACTGCTCCGGGTGGCGCGCAGCAACAGCACCGAACGACCCTCCGGCAGTTCGTGCGCCATCGCCACGAAGTTGTACTGGCCGCCGACGCCACTGACCACGCGACCATCCTCCAGCGTGTCCGACACCGCGGCACCGAGCAGGGTCGCCATCATGCAGGTGTTGAAGAATCGCGCACCGCGCCGCTGCAGTATCGCCAGCGCCTGGTGGTCGCCGTACAGCTGGTTGACGTTGGAGACCGCGCACATGTCGATCGCGTCCGGATCGGCGGCCTCGGTGGCATCGAGCCACTCGTACAGTTCGCGCGAACCCAGGAAGAACGCGCCGCGCAGATAGTGGCCACCCGGTGTGGCCGGATTCAACCGACCCGCCACCGAGGCACGTTCCAGCGCCAGGCTGTCCCAGCTGCGCCGTTTCAGGATGCCGCCGCGCTGCAGGTGCATGAAGCCGTCCATGACCATCTCGCTGGCGCCATACAGGCCGGTCTGCAACGCCTTCATGCCGCCCACCCGCCCGGCCAGTGCATGCGTGCTGCCGGCCGGATCCAGCGCCACCAGCATGCAGCGCCACGCGGTGTTGTCGTGCTGGCGCAGCAGCAGCCCCTTGACCAGCGCATCGGACAACGCACCGATACCGATCTGCAGGCAGCCGCCATCCCTGACCAGGGTGCTGGCATGCAGCCCCAGCGCGTACTCGGCCAGGTCGATCGGCGGCCGCGGCAGCGCGAACAGCCGCGGCAGGCCCGGCGGGCGCAGCTCGACGTCGAAATAGCTTTCCGCCACCTCGGCATTGCCGCTCAGGTAAGGCAGGTCCGGATGCACCACGGCCACGCACACCGGCCGGCGGCTGCCCGCGACCTGCACCTGGCGCAGGAAATCCAGGGTCAGATCCGGATTGCAGGACAGGCTGTAGCGCACGCCATCCGGCCCCTCGCGTCGGGCCACCAGTTGTACCAGCAGGTTGATCTCCTGCACCGCCAGGTCGCGGGCGACATGCGTGTAGTTCTGGCTGATGTAGCTGCGCTGGGCACTGCCCGAATGCAGCAGTGCCCCGGATTGCAGGTAGAACTCGTGCACCGCGACGTTGGGCGGCAGCGCATCGCGCGCCTGATCCAGCGCGTATTGCGGATCGACCTGGTCGGCGCCGAAGTGGCGCTGCAGGAACGGGCCCAGGAAACGCCGTTCCAGTCCCGCTTTCGGCTGCGGCAGGGTCAGCGACAGCGCGGTGTACAGCCGCATCGAGCGTGGCGGCGTGGCCGCGGTGAGTTGGTACAACGCATTGAGCAGGCCGTGCGGCTTGCCCAGGCCCAGCGGCGCGGCTATGCGCAGGTCCGGCCCCAGCTCGTTGGCGAGGTACTGTGCACAAGCGTCGGTGTCGGTGAAACAGTGCGCGGTCGGCATGCGCCCGATCATGCCAGAACCCCGCCGATGACGGCGGATCCACTGCTCATCGCCTACACTCGAAACATGCCCAGCCCACTCATTTCCTCCACGCCGAGCCGCCTGCTGGCGGAACAGGCGTTCAGCCGCGCCGCCGGGGCGCCCCTGCTCAACGGCAACGCGGTGGAACTGCTGATCGATGCCGCCGCCCACTACGCGGCCTGGCTTGCGGCGATCCGCGGCGCGCAGCAGCGCGTGCTGCTGGAGAACTACATCATCCGCGATGACGAAGTGGGCCGCGCGTTCCGCGATGCGCTGGTGGAACGGGCACAGGCCGGGGTCTTCGTGGCGGTGATTGTCGACTGGTTCGGCTGTCTCGGCCAGTCGCGCGGGCGCTTCTGGACCCCACTGCGTGCGGCCGGCGGCGAAGTGCGGGTGTTCAACCCGCCGCAGCTGGGCCGCCCCTTCGGCTGGGTCAGCCGCGACCATCGCAAGCTGCTGGTGGTCGACGGCGTGCAAGGTTTCCTGTCCGGCGTATGCATCAGCGCGAAATGGCTGGGCAACCCCGCCCGTCATGTTCCGCCCTGGCGCGATACCGGCGTGGCCCTGCGGGGCCCGGTGGTGGCCGAACTGGAGACCGCGTTCGCGCAGAGCTGGAGCGAGACCGGCCCCGCCCTGCGCGAGTTCCTGCCGGCGGCGGACTCCGCCGGCGCGGCGGGCGACGTCTCGCTGCGACTTGATCGCCACCCAGCCGGCCACCGCCGGCATGTACCGGCTCGATCAGCTGATCGCCTCGATGGCGCGCAAGACTCTGTGGCTCACCGATGCCTATTTCGTCGGCATCGCGCCGTACGTGCAGGCGCTGGTGGCGGCGGCACGCGATGGCGTGGACGTGCGCCTGCTGGTGCCCGGCAGCAGCGATATCCCGGCGGTGGCGGGGATGTCGCGCTCGGGCTACCGGCCGCTGCTGAAGGCCGGCATCCGGGTGTTCGAGTGGAACGGCTCGATGCTGCATGCCAAGACCGCGGTGGCCGACGGGCAATGGGCCCGGGTCGGTTCGTCCAACCTCAATATCGCCAGCTGGCTGGGCAACCAGGAGCTCGACGTGGCGATCGAGGATGCCGGTTTTGCCGGCCAGCTCGCCGCGCAGTACGAGCGCGACCTCGACAACGCCACCGAGATCGTGCTGGCGCCGCGCCGCCGCCCCGGCCGCAGCGAGCGCGTGCGAACCAGCGAAGCGCGCCCGCCGCGGGTGCGCCGTGGCGGCGGCAGCTCCGGGCGCGCCGCCGCCGGTGCCCTGCGTTTCGCCAACAGCATGGGTGCCGTGCTGAGCAATCGCCGCGTGCTGGGCCACGCTTCCAGCGGTCCGCTGTTCATCGCCACCGCGGTATTGCTCGCGCTGGCCGTGGTCGCCATCCTGTGGCCGGCCTGGATCGGCTGGCCGTTTGCCTTGCTGGCCGGCTGGCTCGCCCTCAACCTGGGTATCCGCGGCTGGCGGGTACGTCGCCGGCACCTGCGCGCGTTGCGCGACGCCGACGACGCCTGAGCGCAGCCGGCGCCGCTTGAAGCTATCCATTCGCTTGATGTCTCAAGCAGATGTTTTCCAACAACTTGATCCCTCCAGCATGTTAGGCTCATGCGCTTATGCATGCGCCATTCGACGACTCCACGCCGCGTCACGTCCTGACCCCCAGCTCGCTCAACCGGCTGGTACGCGACCTGCTGGGCGATGCCCTGCCGCAGGTGTGGATCGAGGGCGAACTGTCGAACGTGGCCAGGCCCTCCTCCGGGCATCTGTACTTCACCCTGAAGGACAGCGGGGCGCAGGTACGCTGCGCGATGTTCAAGCCGAAGGCGGCCGCGCTGCGCTTCCGCCCGGTCGACGGGCTGCAGGTCCTGCTGCGCGCCAAGGTCGGCCTGTACGAGCCGCGTGGCGAGTTCCAGCTGGTCGCCGAATACATGGAGTTGGCCGGTGAAGGCGCGCTGCAGCGCGAGTTCGAACAGCTGAAGGCACGGCTGGATGCGGAAGGCCTGTTCGAGCCCAGCCGCAAGCGCGCCCTGCCCCGTTTTTCGCAACGCATCGGCGTGATCACCTCGGCCACCGGCGCGGCGGTGCGCGACGTGCTGAGCGTGCTGGCGCGGCGCTGGCCGCTGGCCGATGTCGAGGTGTTGCCGGTGCCGGTGCAGGGTCGCGAGGCGCCGCCGGCGATCGTGTCGATGTTGCGCAAGGCCTCCGCCAGCGGTCGCTACGACGTGCTGCTGCTGACCCGCGGCGGCGGCTCGCTGGAAGACCTGTGGGCGTTCAACGAGGAAGCGGTGGCGCGAGCGATCCATGCCAGCACGGTGCCGGTGGTCTCCGCGGTGGGCCACGAGATCGACTTCAGCATCGCCGATTTCGTGGCCGACCTGCGTGCCCCCACGCCGTCGGCGGCGGCCGAATTGCTGGTGCCCGACGCGGTCGCGATCGAGCGCCACCTGCAGCAGCTGCAGCAACGCATGATCACCCTGCAGCAGCGTCGGCTGCAGGCATACGCGCAACGACTCGATCATCTGCAGGCGCGCCTGCAGGCACAGCGACCGCAGGCGCGGCTGGCCCGCGACCACGAACGACTGCTGCATCTGCAGCGCCGGCTGGCCAGCGTGCTGCGCGAGCAGAGCCAGCGTCGCCATACCCGCCTGGAACGGCTGCACGCACGCCTGCTGACGCAGCACCCCCACACCCGTCTGCAGCTGCTGACGCGGCGGCTGGCCGAGCAGGATCAGCGCCTGCGCCGCGCCATCACCCACCTGCTGGAACGCCGGCAGACCCGCTTGCACCATGCCGGCCACGCGCTGCATGCGGTCAGCCCGCTGGCCACGCTGGAACGCGGCTACGCGATCCTGTTCGACGCCAACGGCCAGGTGCTGCGTTCGGCCAGGAACGTGGCCGTCGGCACCCCGCTACGCGCACGCCTGGCCGATGGGGAGCTGGGGTTGTGGGTAGGGGAGCATGAGGCTGCAAAGCCTCGCGGGTAGTCGCGCAACAACTGACACCCGTGCCGCCTAGCCTGCCAGCATTCCCTCGATGGCGACGACCGCCGTGGCAAGGCCGTCTTCGCGGGCGATACGCCGGCCAAGCTCGGCTGCACGCGTGACGACGGTTTCCTGCGCGACAAAATCGAGGGCCGCGGCAAGCGCCGCGGCATCCGGAGTTGCCGCCGGGAGCGCCGCCGGTGCCACGCCCAGCCGACGAAGGCGATCTGCCCAGAACGCCTGATCACCGGCAAACGGCATGACGATGGAGGGCTTGCCTGCCCGCAGGGCCGAGTGGGCGGTTCCCGACCCACCGTGGTGGATCACCGCGGCCATCCGTGGAAACAGCCAGTCGTGTGGGGTGGCGTCGATGCACAGGATATTGTCCGGAAGGCTCACGTCGCCCATCCCGTTCCACCCCGGCCAGAACACGGCACGTCGCCCGTCCAGCGCCGCGATCACCGCACCGAGCATGGCAGGCATGTCGATGCCGGTCATGCTGCCAAAGCCCACGTAGACCGGCGCGGCACCCGCGGCAAGGAACGCCGCCAGGGCCGGGGGCGGCGTGTAGCTTTCACCCATCGGCGGCAGCCACTGGCCACACAGCGTGGCATTCGCCGGCCAGTCCTTTGGCGACGGCAACAGCGTCGGCGAAATGCCATAGAGCATGGGCAGATCCTTCCACACGGTTTTCCGCGGCGGCAAGGCCAGCACCTCGGCCCGTGCGCGGTTGATCGCCTGCTTGAAAGCCAGCCAGAACAGCTTGTTGGTGAACGCGAGGCTGGCCCGGTTCAGCCAGGCGGGAATCCAGGCTGGCGGCAAAAAGGGCGAAGGAAACTCGCGCGATGGCGTCAGCGGGATCATGCCCGCGATGACGGCGGGAACCTTGAGGCGCTCGGCCACCGAAAGCCCGACAAAACCGGCCAGGCCCGACGTCACGATGGCGTCGCAACCTTCCGCCGCGGCCAGCGTCTCCCGCATCCACGCGGCTGTATGCGTGTTGGTCAACGCCACCATGGCCTTGGCCGTGCCGCGCGGCCCTTGTTGTCCCCACTCGGCAAACAGCTCGCGGATGTCGCCGGAAAGCGGCGTGGCTGGAACCCCGAGCGCATGCGCCGTGCCCAAGGTTCGCGCGTCACCCAGTAGAACCACCTCATGGCCCGCTTCGCGCAAGGCATGACCCAGGGCGGCCAGCGGACGCGTATCGCCCTCGGTGCCATAGGTCAGAAGTACGAGCTTCATGTCTCGCCCCCATGTAAAGTAAACGACGTGTACTTTACATGCCGTCGAGTGTCTGAGCCATGCCTTCTTTCCGTCCGCGTCCCCGGCCATCGAGCCGGGCCGAGTTGCCCGAACACATGGGCCTCGTTGCGCGCCAATTGTTCGCATCGCACGGATATGCCCAGGTGACCATGGAGCAGGTCGCCGCCCAGGCCGGCGTATCCAAGCGCACCCTATACAAATACTTTCCGGCCAAAGAGGCCTTGCTGGAACACACGCTGGAAGCTTCCCTCTCGAAAGACCTCGCAGCACGCGACTTCAGCCTGCACGAACGCGCCGGCTTCCGCGCCGGCGCCACGGCGCTGCTGCACGAATCCGCGCACTGGTGCGAACAGCACGCGGATATCTTGCCACCCTACATCCGCTACAAGTTCGCCAATTTCGACCCTGGCGCGAAGCCGAAGGAAGATCGCGGCCTGCTCCCACTCTGGGTGATGCTGATCGACGCCGCCCAGGATCGCGGCGAGGTGGCGCCGCAGCATCGCTCCGAACAGCTGGGCATCTATTTCCACTACCTCTACCTGGGTGCCCTGATGCGCTGGCTCAGCAAGCCGGGCCTCGACCTGCGGCAAGAGTTCGACGTGGTGATCGAGCTGTTCATGGACGGGGCGGCAGCCGGTGCGAATTGATGGTCGGCAAGGTGGCGCATGGCCATGCACTCTTTTATCGCCGCGTGGAGAGCCTCGACAACATGTCCGTGTGGCCGTACGCGGCCAGCGCGAAGCCGGTTCACGCACTGGCAAACGGCCGCAGCTCACGACCCCTGAACACCACCACGCCCTATGCTTGCCGGATCGCATCCGCGGGCAAGCACCATGTTGAACAAGTCCTACCCCTACTACCTCGCCAACCAGCCACGGACGTCGAAGGAAATGCTGGACGTGCGCGACAAGTACAGCGGCCAGCTCGCCACCCGTGTCGCCGTGCCGGATGCGAAGGCCGTCGAGAAGGCGATCGCCGCCGCGGTGAAGGCCACTACGCCGATGCGCAACTTCAAGCCATGGGCACGTCAGGTGGTACTGCAGCACTGCGCGAAGCGCTTTGCCGAACGCCGCGACGAGCTGGCCGAGGCGCTGTGCATCGAAGCGGGCAAGCCGATCAAGGATGCCGCCGGTGAGGTCACCCGCCTGATCGAGACGTTCCGGATCGCCGCCGAGGAAGCAGTGCGCATCAACGGCGAAACGCTGAACCTGGAACTGGCCTCGCGCCTGGACGGCTATCACGGCTACACCAAGCGTGTGCCGCTGGGACCGCTCGCGTTCATCACGCCATTCAATTTCCCGCTGAACCTGGTCGCCCACAAGGTGGCGCCGGCGATCGCCGCCGGCTGCCCGTTCGTGCTGAAGCCGGCGGAAAAGACCCCGATCGGCGCGCTGATCATCGGCGAGGTGCTGGCCGAGACCGACCTGCCCAAGGGTGCCTTTTCGATCCTCACCCTGGACGGCCAGCATGCTGCGCCGCTGGTCGAGGACGAGCGCTTCAAGCTGCTGTCGTTCACCGGCGGCCAGATCGGCTGGGAGCTGAAAGCCCGCGCCGGACGCAAGAAGGTGGTGCTGGAACTCGGTGGCAACGCCGCCTGCATCGTCGACGCGGATCAGGGCCCGCATCTGGACCGCGTCGTCGAGCGGCTGGTGTTCGGCGCGTTCTACCAGTCCGGCCAGAGCTGCATCGGAGTGCAGCGCATCTACGCGCATGCCGACATCTACGAAGCGCTGAAGCGCAAGCTGGTCGCCGCCACCCGCAAGCTCAAGTCCGGCGATCCGAAAAAAACGGACGTATTCCTCGGCCCGATGATCGACGAGACCGCAGCCGCGCGCCTGCACGGCTGGATCGTGGACGCGAGGAAAGCCGGCGGCAGGATTCTCTGCGGCGGCCGGCGCGACGGCAACATGCTCGAGGCCACCCTGATGGAGGACGTGCCCGCCCAGGCGAAGGCGAACCGGCAGGAAGCGTTCGGACCGTTCGCCCTGCTCGCCCCGTTCCGGCATTTCGACGAGGCCATCGCCCTGGTCAACGACTCCGACTACGGCCTGCAGGCGGGCATCTTCACCGACAGCCTCGATCACGCGATGCGCGCCTGGAACGAGCTGGAACAAGGCGGCGTGGTGGTCAACGACGTGCCCAGTTTCCGCGTCGACAACATGCCGTACGGCGGCATCAAGCTGTCGGGCCTGGGTCGCGAAGGTATCCGCTACGCGATCGAGGACATGACCGAAGTCCGCCTGATGGTGATGCGCGAGTCGTGAGGCGATGGTCCGCCTGCGGCGCTCATCCGCGCGCAGGCCCACCCGCCGCCCGGCGCAATTGCTCCACATCGCGCAGCGGCGGCGCGCCGTACTGGCGACTGTATTCACGGCTGAACTGCGAAGGGCTTTCGTAGCCCACCCGATGGGCGGCCGACGCCACGTCGCAGCGTTCGGTCAGCAACAGGTGTCGCGCTTCCTGCAGGCGCAGCTGCTTCTGGTATTGCAACGGACTCATCGCGGTGATCGCGCGGAAGTGATGATGCAGCGATGAGGAACTCATGTTCACCGTTCCGGCCAGCTCCTCGATGCGCAACGGCTGGTGGTAGTGGTTCTTCAGCCATTCGATCGCACCGGAGACCTGGTGGCTGCGACTTCCCGCCGTCATCACGTGGCGCAGGCGCGGTCCCTGCTCGCTCACCAGCAGCCGGTACAGCAACTCGCGCTCGATCAACGGCGCCAGCACCGGCAGGTCGCGCGGGGTTTCCAGCAGCCGCGCCAGGCGCAGCATCGAGTCCAGCAGGCCTGCATCGAGCGGACCCACGGCAATACCGCGCCGCACTTCGCCGCCCAGCTCGGGCAATTCGACTTCGGCCAGCAGGCCGCCGATCTGCCGTGCATCGAAGCGCAGCATCGCGCTCAGGAAGGGCCGCTGCGGCGACGCGTCCACGATCTGCGAGGCCACCGGCAGATCGATCGAAGTCACCAGGTAACTCGACGTGTCGTAGCGATACGTCTCTCCGCCCACCAGCAGCTGTTTCGCTCCCTGTGCCACCAGCACCAGGCCAGGCTGGTACATGCAGCACACCTTGGCGCCGGGATCCTCGGCGCGGAACAGGGTGAGCGCGGGCAAGGCGGTCTCGTGCGTACCATCGACGCGGGCCAGCCTGTCGATGATGGTGGCCAGTTCCGCCCGGTCGCGCTGCATGCGGGCGGTGGAAACGTCTGGCGGAAGCTCGTGGGTCATGCAGGTGCCGTGCTCGGGAAGACGATTGCAAGATTGCCTGATCCTGCGCCGGCGGGCGAGAACAAATCAGCCGTCTTGCAGGATCAGGCAAGGATTCGACAGGATCCGGCTATCGGGTGCAAAGCCCCACCGCGCATACTTCCCGCCCTGTCCCATCCACTCCCGCTGGAGAAACACATGCCCCAGGACATCCGTGGCTACGCTGCCCAATCCGCCGCCGCCCCACTGGCACCGCACAGCTTCGAGCGGCGCGACCCGCGCCCGGACGATGTGGTGGTCGACATCCTCTACTGCGGCGTCTGCCACTCCGACCTGCACACGGCCCGCAACGAATGGCATGGCACCCGCTATCCGGTCGTGCCGGGCCACGAGATCATCGGCAAGGTCAGCGCCATGGGCGCCGAGGTCAGCCGGTTCAAGGTCGGCGACTTGGTCGGCGTCGGCTGCATGGTCGACTCCTGCCAGCACTGCGCCGCCTGCGACCAGGGCCTGGAGCAGTACTGCGCCGAGGTTCCCACCTTCACCTACAACAGCAAGGACCGCCATGACGGCCGCATGACCTACGGCGGCTACTCCGAGCGCATCGTGGTGGCGGACAAGTTCGTGCTGCGCATCGACGACAAGCTCGATCCGAAATCCGCTGCGCCGCTGCTGTGCGCCGGCATCACCACCTGGTCGCCGCTGCGGCACTGGAAGGTCGGCAAGGGCAGCAAGGTCGCCGTCGTCGGCCTCGGTGGCCTCGGCCACATGGGCGCTGAAGTTCGCCAAGGCACTGGGCGCCGACGTGACCCTGTTCACCCGTTCGCCGTCCAAGGAGGACGAAGCCCGCAGGCTCGGTGCCGACCACGTGGTGCTGTCCACCAACGAGGCGCAGATGAAAGCCGTCGCCGGCCGCTTCGACTTCATCCTCGATACGGTGCCGCAGCAGCATGACCTGAATCCGTACCTGGCCACGCTGAAAATCGATGGTGTGCACGTGTTGGTCGGCCTGGTCGAGCCGATCGATCCGCCGGTGCATGCGGGCAATCTCATCTTCGGTCGCCGATCGATCGCCGGCTCGCTGATCGGCGGCATCGCCGAAACCCAGGAGATGCTGGATTTCTGCGCCGAGCACGGCATCAGCAGCGAGGTCGAGATGATCGACATCCAGGACATCAACGACGCCTACGAGCGCATGCTGAAGAGCGATGTGCGTTACCGCTTCGTGATCGACCTGGCCTCCATCGACAAGGCTGCATAATCGGCACCGGCCACCGCCCCGCACGGTAGCCGGTAGCTACAGCGCCCCGGCGCGCGTCGCTCTGACGTTCCAGCCCATCGCGTTGTACAGGTGATAACGGGCGATGCCGGCGTACTCGTGCAGGGCCAGATCGGTCATGGCGAGGTTGTACGACTGCGGCAACCACGACAGCATGCCGCTCACATAGTCCGCCCGCACCGGTATGGCGCGTATGCCGAAATGCGCGAAATACAGCATGCCCCGGCGCAAGTGGAAACCTGACGACACCAGCAGCACCCGGTCGGCTCCCCAGGCCTTCAGCAGCGGTGCGCTGAACTGCGCGTTCTGCCAGGTATTCATGCTGTGCGACTCCAGCAGCAGGTCGCCGGCATCCACGCCCAGCCGCTGCAGGTCCGCGGCATAGATCACCGCCTCCGACTGGCCCAGGCCACGCGCATCGCCGCCGCTGACCTCGAGCCTGCACTGTCGCCCGGCCTGGCGGCAGGCGCGATACAGTGCGGCGGCTTCACCGATGCGCCCGTACGCGAACAGGCTCGGCTCCACCCGACCACTGCCCACCACGCGCACCGTGCCCGCCCCCAGCAGCACGATCGCATTGCGTTGCCCCCAGCTGACCGGTGCATGCTCCGCATGCTCCGCCTGCAGTGCGCCCAGCAGGCCGATCGGCAGCGGGCCACAACCCGCCGCCAGCAGCAGGATCAGCGCCAGCGCCAACACCCCGCCACTGCAGCGACGCCAGCGCAGCCACGCCAGCAACACGGAGAGCAGGATCAGAGCAAGCAACACAGTGAGGATCATCGGAACAACCGGTGCGAAGGAAGCGGGAATGCTGCCCCCGATTATGCCGATGCGGCCGCCACGACGGTGGGCAGGTGGGCTAACTTTGGTTAGGCTTCGACTCTCACCGGGAGGCACGCCATGACTACCCTCGTGTTCGTCCACGGCTGGAGCGTCAGCAATACCTCGACCTACGGTCAGTTGCCCCGGCAGCTGCAGCAGCAGGCGACCGCCGCGGGTCTGCCGCTGACGCTGGCGGACATCTGGTTGTCCGAATACGTGAGTTTCGATGATGCCGTGACCATGCGCGATCTGGTGCGCGCGTTCGACCACGCGCTGCGCGACCTGCACCTGCACGACGCCAGCTTCGCCTGCATCACCCACTCCACCGGCGGCCCGGTAGTGCGCGAATGGGCGCGTGCGCAGCGGGACAAGCCGGCGATCCACAGCACGATCCGGCTCAGCCACCTGGTGATGCTGGCGCCGGCGAACTTCGGTTCCGCCCTGGCGCAGCTCGGCAAGGGCATGCTGGGTCGGCTCAAGTCCTGGTTTGCCGGGGTGGAGCCGGGCCAGCGGATCCTGGACTGGCTGGAACTGGGCAGTGCCGAATCGCTGTCGCTGAACCTGGACCACATCCACAGCGACGATCCCGTCAGCCGCGGACAATTCCAGTTCGTGCTGATCGGCGACCGTCCGGATCGTTCGCTGTACGACCATCTCAACAGCTATACCGGCGAGGACGGATCCGACGGCGTGGTGCGCATCGCCGCCGCCAACCTCAATGCACAGCACGCCGTGCTGACGCCGCAGGCCAGCAGCCCGGGCACGGCCGACACGCTGACGCTCACCCTCAGCCGCGGCCCGCGCAGCGCGTTCAAGCTGATCGCCGGTGCGGCCCATTCCGGCGATACCCACGGCATCATGGCCAGCGCCGCGCCCGCCACCGTGCAGGCCGTGCTGCGTTGCCTGCAGATCCGCAGCGCCACCGACTATGCCGCGCTGTGCGACGCGTTCGAGCAGGAGAATGCCGCCCGCGACGCGGACAAGGTGGAGCTGGAACCGGCCGGCCCGTTCGCCCCGCGCGTGCACATCCACGATCCGCGCAGCCTGCTGATCGTGCGGCTGGCCGACGAGGCCGGTGAACCGCTGACCGGCGCCGGCTTCCTGCTCACCGCCGGTGCGCAGGCCAGCGCCGACCTGATGCCGGATGGCTTCATGCTCGACCGCCAGGCCAATTCGAAGCAGCGCACCACGGTGTCGCTGTTCCTCGACCACGCCTTGCTGGCCGGCGACGACCGCGTGGCCGACCCGCGCAATACGCGCAAGACCCTGCGCCCCGCCGTGAGCAGCCACCGGCCCTACGGCGCCAGCGTGCAGCCGATCGATCTGACCGGCCTGGTGCACCACGCGCTGGCCACAAGCGCCGGCAGCGACGACCTGTTCAACCTGCTCGGTCCGCACCAGACCACGGTGCTCGACGTGGTGCTTCCGCGCAAGATCCACGAGGGCGTGTTCCGTTTGACCGGGAATCTGGACCCGCAGGATTTTCGCAAGCCGGTGCCCGGTGCCGTGATCAGCTGAACGGTCGGCCACACCCGCCACGCGCGACCGTCACCAGCGGCCCCGGACACGATTAAACTGCCGCTGCTCACTGGCGACTCACCGCGCTCGCCGATCTCTCCAAGGCATGCAGAAAAAACCGATCTTCTTCGACCCCACCGGCCGACGCGCCACGCATGTCTCGCGACTGGCGCTGATCGCCGGCGTGGTCAGCACGCTGTTCGTGGTGGCCTGCGCCGTCAGCCTGTTCGTCGGGCCCAGCATGAGTGCACTGCATCTGGGCAAGACCCGGCATCCGCTGGCCGGGGTGAAGGTGGCCGCGCCGGAACTGCTGAAGCCGGCCGCCAAACTGGCCGCCGAGGTACGCGCCCGGCAAAAGCTGCTGCATTCCTCGCGCACCCATGCCACGAAGCCGGCGGCCCTGCATGTCCCGCCGCCGTCGTTGAACAAGCCGGCCGACCGGCCGCTGGCAATCGGCTTCTACGTCAACTGGGATGACACCAGCTATCCGTCGCTGAAACGTGCGCTGCCCCGGCTGGACTGGGTCATTCCCACCTGGATGAGCATGAGCGGCCCCGACATGGCGCTGCGCACCAGCATCGACGCCCGGGCGCTGAACCTGATCCGCACCCAGAAGCCGTCCACCCCGATCCTGCCGTTGCTGCAGAACGCGGCCAACGGCAGCTGGGATGGCAAGGGCCTGGCCCGCATGCTGGCCGATCCGGCCGTGCGCCAGGCACGCATCACGCAGATCGTGGGCTTCATTGCCGCCAACCACTTCCAGGGCGTGACGATCGACTTCGAGGAAGTGCCCGAGGCCTCGCAGAAGGATCTCAAGGCCTTCCTGACCGAACTCAACGATGCGTTCGACCCGCATGGCTGGGGCATCGTGCTGTCGGTCCCGTTCGACGACGCCGCGTGGGATTACGCCGGCTACGCCGACATCGTCGATTTCGAGCTGCTGATGGCCTACGACCAGCACTGGGCCGGCAAGGACCCGGGCAGCATCGCCGGCGAAGACTGGTTCGAGCGGACGCTCGAACAGCGCATGAAAGTACTCGACCCGGACCAGACCATCGTCGCGATCGGCAGCTACGGCTACGACTGGGCGAATGGGCAGAGTGCCGAGACGTTGACGTTCCAGGACGCGATGGATCGCGCCGCCGATGCCCAGGCCGACATCAGCTTCGACCCGGATAGCCAGAATCCGCATTTCTCCTACAGCGAGGACGATGGCACCACGCACCAGGTGTGGTTTCTCGATGGCGTCACCGCGTACAACCAGGTCCACGCCGCTGACGACTACAAGCCCTACGGCTATGCGCTGTGGCGGCTGGGCTCGGAGGACCCGTCGATCTGGTCGGTACTGGGCCAGCGCTACGGCACCCCGGCGTCCAGCCAGCTGGACACCATCGGCAAGGGTGAAGACATCGATATCGAAGGCCAGGGCGAAGTGCTCGAGATCGCCTCCTCACCGTCGCCGGGCGCGCGCACCGTCGAGCTGGACAAAGACGACGGCAGCATCGACGACGAGAGCTACAGCAGCCTGCCCACCTCGTATGTGATCCAGCGCGCCGGCACCCTGCCGCACAAGATCGCGCTGACCTTCGACGACGGCCCCGATGCGGAATGGACCCCGCAGATCCTCGACATACTCAAGGCCAAACATGTGCCGGCGACCTTCTTCATCATCGGCTCGAGCGCCGAGATGTCGCCACGACTGGTCCAGCGCGAGGTCGACGAAGGTCATGACGTGGGCAATCACACCTTCACCCATCCCAACCTGGGCGAGAGCCCGCCGGGCATCGTTTCGCTGGAACTCAATGCCACCCAACGCCTGTTCGAGGCGCTCACCGGCCGCTCGATGCGGCTGTTCCGCGCACCGTACTTCGGCGACGCCGAACCGACCACCGCCGATGAACTGGTGCCGATCGAGATCGCGCAGGAGATGGGCTACATCTCGGTCGGCCTGCACATCGACCCGGATGACTGGCAGCGCCCGGGCACCGACCAGATCGTCAACAGCGTGCTGACCGAGATTGCCACCACCAACCCGGATCGAAAGGGTCAGGTGGTGCTGCTGCACGATGGCGGCGGCGAACGCTCGCAGACGGTGGCCGCGCTGCCGCGCATCATCGACGGCCTGCGCGCGGAAGGCTACGAGTTCGTCACCGTGTCGACCCTCGCCGGATTGACTCGCGACCAGACCATGCCGCCACTGCCGCCCGGCTCGCTGGCGCGCTGGGCAGATCGCTCGGTGTTCCTGACCGTGGGCCTGTTCGGTCACTTCCTGCGCTGGCTGCTGGTCACCGCGATCACGCTGGGCGTGGCCCGCCTGCTGCTGCTCGGCGGCCTGGCCCTGCTCAATCGCGTGCGCGAACGGCGCCGCGTCCTGCCCGCGCTCGGCGAGCACCCGCCGCTGGTGTCGGTGCTGATCCCCGCCTACAACGAGGAGAAGGTGATCGCCAGCTCGATCCGCCAGATCCTCAGGAGCCGCTACGCGAACCTCGAGGTCATCGTCGTCGACGACGGTTCCGTCGATGCGACCTCGGACGTGGTCCGCCAGCATTACGCGGACGAACCGCGCGTGCGGTTGATCACCATCCCCAATGGCGGCAAGGCCCATGCGGTCAACACGGCGCTGCACGAATCGCACGGTGACGTGGTGGTGGCGCTGGATGCCGACACGCAGTTCGAGCCCCACACGATTCCGCGGCTGGTGCGCTGGTTCGCCGACCCGAAAGTCGGTGCCGTGGCCGGCAACGCCAAGGTCGGCAACCGGATCAACCTGATCACCGTGTGGCAGGCGCTGGAATACATCACCGCACAGAACCTGGAGCGGCGTGCGCTGGCCGCACTCGGCGCCATCACCGTGGTGCCAGGCGCCGTCGGTGCCTGGCGGCGCGAAGCGCTGGAACGGCTCGGCGGCTTCCCCGCCGATACCCTTGCCGAGGATCAGGACCTCACCCTCGCCGTGCAGAAAGTCGGCTACCACACCCTGTTCGACAGCGAGGCGATCGCCTGGACCGAAGCGCCGGATACGGCAAGGGGACTCGCCCGCCAGCGTTTCCGCTGGGCCTATGGCACCCTGCAATGCCTGTGGAAACACCGCGACGCCACCTTCCGTCCGCGCTACGGCGCCCTCGGCATGATCGCGCTGCCGCAGGTGTGGCTGTTCCAGATCCTGTTCTCGGTGGTCTCGCCACTGGTCGACCTGGTGCTGGTCTGGCAGATCGTCGCCACCGGCCTCGACTACCTGCAGCACCGCGGCCAGTTCAACGACGAGAACCTGCTGAAGATGCTGGTCTTCTACGCCGCGTTCATGGCCGTCGATCTCGCCGCGGCCGCGCTCGCCTTCGCGATGGAGAAGAAGGAAAAGTGGAGCCTGATGTGGTGGCTGGTGCTGCAGCGCTTCGGCTATCGCCAGCTGATGTACTACGTCGTGGTGCGCTCGGTATGGACGGCCATCCGCGGCCCCTCGGTGGGCTGGGGCAAGCAGGAGCGCAAGGCGACGGTGAATACCGCCGAGGAAGTGAAACTGTAGACGGCGTCGGCGGCGGCTGGACCGATCTCTCGGGAATGCACCATGCCCTGGCGCTTCACGGTGGCTGGGATCCTCGGCACTTCGCCTGGCCCGGATCGCCGTCCCGCCCCACGCATTCCAGTGCGTGCCGTTCAGGCCATGGGCGACGGCTTGAGCCAACATTCCCCGAACACCTGCGCCGCCACCGGTCGGCCAAAGTGATAGCCCTGGGCGTGGTCGCAGCCCAGCGAACGCAGCGCCGCGGCCTGGTCTTCGTGCTCGACGCCCTCGGCTGTCGTCTTCAGGCCGAGGCTGCGCGCCATGACGATGATGGTGGTGACGATCGTATGGTCATTGACGTCGACGAGCATGTTTCGCACGAACGAGATATCTATCTTGATCTGGTCCGCGGCGAATCGTTTCAGGTAGGACAACGATGAATAGCCGGTGCCGAAATCGTCGATGGACAGGCCGAAGCCGGCGGCGCCGAGCAATTCCAGCACCTGCACCGCGCGCTCCGGGTCGCGCATCATGCTGCTTTCGGTGAGCTCCAGGTCGAATCGATCGGGACTCAGGCGCGCCTGCTGCACGATCCCGAGCAGGCGATCGACGACACCCGGATCTTCCATCTGGATGGCCGAAACGTTGATCGCGATCCTGCCCTCGAAGCGCATGCCGTCGGCCTCCCATGCGTTCAATTGACGACAGGCTTCGCGCAACACCCAGTCACCGAGCTCGTTCATCATGCCGCGTTCTTCGGCGATGGGAATGAACTCGGCCGGGCTGACCCAGCCAAGCTCGGGATCGTTCCAGCGCAACAGCGCTTCCGCCCCGATCACGCACCCGCGGCCCAGGTCGAACTGCGGCTGGTAGTAAAGCTGCAGCCTGCCGCCGTCCAGCGCCTGCCGCAATCGCTTGGCCAGCGTCAATCGTTTCGCCAGATCGGCACCCATCGCCGCCTGGTACAGGCGATAGCCGCCGCCGGCGGACTTGGCCTGGTACATGGCAATGTCCGCGTGCTTGATCAGATCTTCCGAGGTCTCGCCATCGGCGGGATAAAGCGCGATACCGATGCTGGCGCCGACCACATAGGCATGACCGTGCAGATCCAGCGGCTCGACCAGCGCATTGCAGAACTGCGTCGCGATGAGAACGGCTGCCTCGGCATCGATGTTCTCGGCGATCAGCACGAATTCATCGCCGCCCATGCGGGCCAGGGTCTCTTCCTGTCGGGATACGCTGCGCAAACGCCGCGCGACTTCGGCCAGCGCCATGTCGCCCACGGCGTGCCCCTGGCTGTCGTTGATCTCCTTGAAGCGATCCAGGTCGAGAAACAGGATCGCGCCGTGGCTTTCATGGCGTTTCGAGGCCACCAGCGTCTGCTCGAGCCGATCGATGAACAACGCGCGATTCGGCAGCCCGGTGAGCACATCGTAGAACGCCAGTTGTTCGATCCGCGCCGCCTGGATTTTCTGGCCGCTGACGTCGGCGATGGTGATGACGAAGTGACTGGGAACGCCCAGCGCGTCATGCACGGTCGCCACCGACATGGCCATCGGATACGACTCGCCGGATTTCTTCATCCCCAGAACTTCGCCGCGCCAGCGGCCGTCGCCGGCCACGTCGCCCCGCCCGCCCGGATCCGCCGGGCCGACACGATCCGGATAAAGGAAGTCCGGCTCGCGGCCGACGATTTCCTCCGCCGAAAAACCGGTCAGGGCTTCGAAGCTCTCGTTGACCATGAGCACGCGATTGTCGAGGTCGGTGACCATGATGCCCTCGATGCCCTGCTCGAACACTACCTTGGCCAGGCGCTGGTCTTCGTGGTAGTTGGCGCGTTCGATCGCGATCGCGGCCAGGCCCGCCGAATGCCGGATCAGCTGGACGTCCTCCGGAGTCGGTGTCGACGTCTCGCGCCGGTAAATCGCGAATGTCCCCAAGACCTTGTTGTCCGCCGACAGGATCGGCTGTGACCAGCACGCCCGGATGCCGGCCCTTGCCGCCAACTCGCGCCACGGCCGCCAGTCCGGACTGCTCATCACGTCTTCGGTGACCACCATGCACCCGGTAAATGCCGACGTCCCGCAGGAGCCGACGCCCAGGCCGATGGTTACACCATCAATAGCCTCGTTGAACCACCCCGGGAGGCTGGGCGCGGCACCGAACCGCAGGCGCTTGCCGTCGGCGGACAACATCAGGATCGAACACAGCATCCCATCGGCTTGCTGCTCGGCGAATGCAGCCAGCGACGACAGGATGACCTCGATCGGCGCCTCCGCCGTGATCAGGCCAAGCGTATCGATGTAATGCCGCTGCCACCGCTCGGCGCGCTTGTGCTCGGTGATGTCCTCGATTTGCGCGATATGGTGCTTCGGCCGGCCGACGTTGTCCCTGACCAGGGACACCATGAGGCGAACCTGCACGATGCTGCCATTCTTGTGGAAGTAGCGCTTCTCCATCTTGTAGCTTGTGATGTTGCCCGCGATCAGCTGGCGCAGCTGGCTGAGGTCGGGCTCGATATCGTCGGGATGGGTGATGTCCTGGAACGTCATCTGCAACAGTTCGGCTTCCGTGTATCCGACGATCGCACAGTGGCTGGCGTTGACCTTGAGGTAATGGCCCTGGTCCAGGCCGATCAGGGCCATGCCGATGGCGGAATGCTCGAACGCGCTCTTGAATTGCTCCTCGCTTTCCCGAACGTCCTGCTGAACCTGCTTCAGCTCGATGGCCGAGGCGATCTGGTCGGAGACGAACCGCAACAACTCCTTGTCCTTCTCGGTGTAGCGCGCCATCCCCGAGTAGTTCTGCACGGTCAGCACGCCGATGGTGCCGTGGCGGGTCTTGAGTGGAATGCCCAGCCAGTTGATGTCTTCGCCACGGATGATCGCCACGTCGGGGTACGCTGCCATCGCACCGATCGTTTCCGGCGACAGCATCAGGGGTTCACCCGATTGCAGCACCAGACCGGTGAGCCCCCGAAATCCTTCAGCCTGCGCGGCTCCGGCCGCGGATTCGACTCATCTATCCAGTACGGAAAACTCAGGACATCGGAGGCGCTGTCGTGCAGCGCCACGTAAAAATTCCTGGCAGGCAGCAGCTCGCTGATGATGCCGTGGATGGCCTGGAACAGCCCCTGCAGGTCGATCGCCGAATGGGCAGCCTCCGATATCCGGTGCAGCGCCGTCTGCACCCCCTCGGCGCGGACGCGATCGCTGATGTCGCGAAGGAAGGCGGCGAACATCCTGCTGCCGTCGATCTCGATCTCGCCGCCGGAAATCTCCAGTGGAAACTCGCGGCCATCCCGATGCAGTCCGATGGTCTGCACGACCCGCCAATCGTGGCGTTCGTGGCGGCCGCCGGAATGAGTATCCAGTCCGCCGGGAAGTCCCTCGCCGAAGCGCTCCGGCTGCAGCATGGCCAGCGGCTGCCCGAGTGCCTGGTCCAGCGGATAACCAAAGATTTCAAGAAACGACGGATTGGCGTAGCGAATCCTGCTCTGCCCATCGATGACGATGACGGCATCGGTGGCGGCTTCCCACAGTTGCCGGAAGTGCGATTCGCCAAGATGGGGGTGCGGCTGAACGGGCGAGTGCTTGTCCAAGTCTCGTTGCTCTTTGCATGGGCTTCCCTACCGAAACCACTCTACGCCCAACCTGTACCGATCGCACGCCAGACGGTTTCGCCATCGCGCATGGCGCGATGGATCGCCAGACTTGAAGATTGCGTGACGAGGCCCCTCGCGCCGCCGCAAGCTCGAATGTCCGCCTGCCGTTGTCGAGCGGGGGTATCGACTACCGGCCTGATGGCGGACGGCGCGGCGTGCCCGTCCGTTCCGCGCTCAGCTGTTCCGCGCACCCGCATCGTCAGACCCTTCAGGAAATTCCGCAGCAGCTGGTCGCCGCACAGGCGGAAATTCTTGTGGTCGGGCTGGCGGAACAGCGCGCTGAGCTCGGGCTTGGTGGCAGGGAAGTCGGCTGCTTCCAGGATCTCGTGCATGTCGACATCCTTCAGCTCGAACGCCACGCGCAGTTTCTTCAACACCACGTTGTTGGTGACGCGCTTCTCCGGCGGGCGCGGTGGACGGCTTTCGTCCTTGCCACGCCGGTAGAACACCAGACCATCGAGGAACAGTGCCAGCACCTTGTTGCTGCACTCGGCGTAGCCGGGCTCCTCATCCTTCTTCAGGAACGCCTGCACCTCCTCCTTTTCGATCGGACAGGCCGCATCCGCCAGATGGATCAGGTCCACCACCTTGCCGTCGCTGAGATCGAGCATGTAGCGGATCGCGCGCAGTACGTCGTTGTTGATCATGTCGTTCCGATGAGTCTTGCCGAGGACGCCATGCTACCGCGCCGTGCCCTCCCGATTAACCCCATCGACGTCTTGCCGGCGTTTCACCTTGCACTACCCGCAGGAGAACCGCCCCATGAAACCGATCGCGCTGTTGCGCACCCTGCTGCTTGCCCTGCTGGTGATCCTGACGGGCTGCAGCACCTCGAAGCCCTCCTCCGGCGCCACGCCGGCGCAAGGCGCGACACCCTCCGCCAAGGCACCGCCTGCCGCCGCGGTCGTATCGCGCCAGACCAGGGTACCCCGGCCCGACGCCGTCGCCGACAAGGCCGTGAACGAAGTGGCCGCGATGCCGGCCGGATTGCCGCCACCGCCACCCGCCGTCATGCAACGCGTGGCGGTGAGCCAGGGCATGCTGTCCCGCACATCGCCGGCTGCGCCGCCGATGCTGCTGGCATTCCAGCCGATGCCGGGCGAGATCGACCGCGAACACTACATCCACCGCGACAGCAACCCGGTGCAGCTGGTCAGCGAGCAGCCGGTATCCACCTTCAGCATCGACGTGGACACCGGCTCCTACACCAACGTACGGCGCATGTTGAACGAGGGCCAGCTGCCGCCGGCCGATGCGGTGCGCGCGGAGGAGTTCATCAACTATTTCGACTACGGCTACACGCCGCCGGCCGATCGCGCGCAGCCGTTCAGCGTCACCACCGAGCTGGCCCCGGCGCCGTGGAATGCGCAGCGCCAGCTGCTGCTGGTCGGCATCCAGGGCTATCGCGTGCCGAAGGCGGAGATTCCCGCATCGAACCTGGTGTTCCTGATCGACACCTCCGGCTCGATGAACGAACCGGACAAGCTGCCGCTGCTGCAGGCCTCGCTGAAACAGCTGGTGCGCGAGTTGCGGCCGCGGGATCACGTGGCGATCGTCACCTACGCCGGTTATGCCGGGGTCGCCCTGCCCTCCACCGCCGGCGACCGGCACGCCGCCATCGACGCGGCGATCGACGGCCTCGGCGCGAGCGGCTCCACCAATGGCGGCGCCGGCATCGAGCTGGCCTATGCGCAGGCCGAACAGGGCTTCATCAAGGGCGGTGTGAATCGGGTGATCCTGGCCACCGACGGCGACTTCAACGTCGGCACGGTCGACCAGGAAGCGCTGAAGACGCTGATCGAGGATCACCGCAAGAGCGGCGTGGCGCTGACCACGCTGGGCTTCGGCGAAGGCAACTACAACGATGCGATGGCGGTGATGCTGGCCGATGTCGGCAACGGTAGCCACCACTACATCGACAGCCTGGACGAAGGCCGCCGCGTGCTGGTCGACGAGATGTCCGCCACCCTGCTGACGATCGCCAAGGACGTGAAGATCCAGATCGAGTTCAACCCGGCGCAGGTGCGGGAATACCGCCTGATCGGCTACGAGAAGCGCATGCTGAAGCGCGAGGACTTCAACAACGACAAGGTCGATGCCGGCGAGATCGGCGCCGGCGCCAACGTCACCGCGATCTACGAGATCACGCCGAAGGGATCAGCCGGCGCCCGCATCGATCCGCTGCGCTATGGCGCGCACGCCGCGCCCTCCGAAGGCGGTCGCGAACTGGCCTTCCTGCGCCTGCGCTACAAATTGCCGGGACACTCCGCCAGCAAGCTGATCGAACGCCCGATCACGGCGCAGGCCGAGGCGCGACCCAGTGAACGCCTGCGCTATGCCGCCGCAGTGGCCGCGTTCGCCGACGCCCTGCGCGGCGGCAAATACCTGGAGGGTTTCGGTTACCCGCAGATCGCGCAGCTCGCCAACGGCGCACGTGGCGACGATGCCGACGGTTACCGCGCCGGCTTCGTGCAGCTGGTGAAACTGGCCGGGGGGCTGGCCACACCGACTCATGGAACTGAAGACACCGCCGCGCGTTGAGTTTTCCGGCCCGGCCGGACGGGCAGCAGTGATGACGGCAGCCAGCATCCCCGCTGCCGTCTTCCCCCGCCGCTGCCGCCCGACCGGGCCGGACCCGGTCCGCCGACGCGAGCGGACGGATGCGGCGATCGCCGCCCTCCCTCCGCCGCATCAAGTCCTACCCGGCCATGCACGATTTCGCTTACCCTCGCTCCCCATGGATGCTGCGGTCGATCCCGATGCGATGCTGATGCTGGCCTATGCGCGGGGCGACCTGGCTGCGTTCGAGGCGCTGTACGCGCGTCACCGCAGCATGCTGTACCGCTTCCTGCTGCGCAGCGTGCGCGACCCCCATCGCACCGACGAACTGTTCCAGGAAACCTGGAGTCGGGTGATCAGCGCGCGGGCACGCTACCAGCCGCAGGCGAAGTTCAGTACCTGGCTGCTGCAGATCGCGCACAACCTGATGATCGACAACGTTCGCCGGCAGCGCCCGATGGCCGGCGGCGAGGAAGCCGAGGTCGCGCTGGCGAACGTCGCCACCCCGGAACGCGAGCAGCCCGATCACGCGCTGTCCGAATTCGAACGCCGACGCAGCCTGCAGCGGGCGATCGAGCAACTGCCGCACGAGCAGCGCACCGCGGTGCTGCTGCGGCTGGAACAGGAGCTCAGCCTGGAGGAGATTGCCGCGATCACCGGCGCCGGCCGCGAGACGGTGAAGTCGCGCCTGCGCTATGCCATGAACCGACTACGCGAAGTGCTGTCCGAATGACCACCCCATTGCCACCGACGGGTCCGCCGACCCCGGACGAGAAGCTGCCCGGCGAAGCCGAACTGGCTGCGCTGTATCGGCAGCTGCCGCAGAACGAACCCGGTCCCGCGCTGGATGCCGCCATACTGCGCGCCGCGGCGCAGGCACTCGCCGCACAGGACGCGGAAGCCGCAGCCGCGTTCGAGCGCCGCAAGGCGCCGCGCGAACGCGGCGACTGGGTGCATCCGAAACCGGAAGCCGTCGCCACGATCACCCCGATCCGGCCACGGGAACCCGCAGTCGCCAAACGCCGGAGCGCACCGCGCTGGCTGATCGGCCTGGGCAGCGCGGCCAGCCTGGTGCTGGTGGCCGGACTGGCCTGGCGCATGCGCCAGTTGCCACCGTCGAGCCCCGCGCCAGTGGAGCAGACCTCGGGCGCTCCGACCGCTGCGCCCACCGCGCCCTCGGCGACTCGCAACGAACCGATGTCGCCAGCGCTGATGCGCGCGCCGCTGCGCCAGCGCGCGCCGCCCCCGGCCGGGCGTCTGGCCTATGTCCCCGCCGCCGCACCGATGGCGAAGTCGCGGGGCGGCGAGAACAAACCCGCTGCCGGCAACGCGATGGAGGCCGGGGCTCCCCCGGTCGTCGCCGAGGTCGCCGCACCCGCGCCGCCACCCCCCGCGCAAGTCGCGTCGCAGGCGCCACGCGATGCCATGGCCACGGCGGACCGGGCGAGCGCCGGATCCGCCGCGCCGATGACGATGCAGGCGGCACCGGCGCCACCCCAGGCCGCCGCCGAAACGGATGCCGGTGTCGTCACCGCGGCCCTCCCCACCGACACACCGGCGCAGGAGCTGGACAAGATCCGGCAGCTGTTCGCGCAAGGCCACGACGACGAGGCGCGCCAGCGACTGCGCGCGTTCCGGCAGTCCCATCCGCAGTGGAAACTGCCGCCGGAGCTGCAGGCGCGACTGCAGCAGCCATGAGCGGAACGCTGTCCACGCTGGTCCAGCGCTGCCGCCATCAGGAAGAAATCAAGAAGAGCCGCTTCCTCGCCCAGGCCGCGCCGGTGAGCTCCGGCGAACAGGCGCTGGCGTTCCTGCGCGAGGTGAGCGACCCCGCCGCCACGCACAATTGCTGGGCCTACAGCATCGGCCAGGACTACCGCTTCAACGACGACGGCGAGCCGGGTGGCACCGCCGGCCGGCCGATCCTGCAGGCGATCGAAGGGCAGCAGATGGACGGCGTCGTGGTGGTGGTGACGCGCTGGTACGGCGGCATCAAGCTCGGCGCCGGCGGACTGGTGCGCGCCTACGGCGGCACCGCGGCGGAATGCCTGCGCCAGGCGGAACGCGTCCCGATCGTGGCGATGGCACGGCTTGGCCTGCACTGCGAATTCGCCGAACTGGCGTTGCTCAAGGCACGACTGAAAGAGTTGCAGGCCGAGGTCGAGCAGGAGGACTTCGGTGCCGACGGCGTCGAGCTGCAACTGCGCCTGCCGGACAGCCGGGTCGATGAGGTCGACGTACTGATCGCCGACATCAGTCGCGGCCGCAGCGTAGCCCGACGTCTCGACTGAAGCCGCAGCCGGCGGCAGCAAGGATTGAATCGGCCGACGCACGCCCCACCTTGAATGGCATTGCCCGCGCCCGCGCGGACCCGCGCCATTCCCGATCCGCCTGCGAGAGCCCATGAGCGCTGCCAGCACCGACACGCCCCGTCCTTCCCGTCGCATCGGCGCCCTGCGCGGACTGTGGCCCTTCCTGAAACCGCATCGTGCCCTGGCCATCGGCTGGCTGGTATTCCTGGGCCTGTCCTCCGGCGCGTCGCTGGTGCTGCCGCTGGCATTCCGCCACATCATCGACCAGGGCTTCGGGCATTCCAGCCAGGCGGTGATCAACACCACCTTCATCGCCTTGTTCGGCGTGGCCCTGGTGCTGGCGGTGGCCACGGCGGCGCGCTATTTCTGCATCACCCTGCTGAGCGAGCGCGCGCTCGCCTCGCTGCGACAGACGCTTTACGCGCAGGTGATCCGGCTCGACGTGGGCTTCTTCGAACGCAGCCGCGTCGGCGAACTGCTGTCGCGCCTGAGTGCCGACACCGAAGTGGTGCAGGCGCTGATCGGTTCGGGCGTGTCGGTGGCGCTGCGCAGCGCGGTGATGCTGATCGGCGCGGCGGTGGCGATGGTGTGGACCGCGCCGTCGCTGGCGGCCCTCACCGCACTGGTGATTCCCGCGGTGATGTTGCCGATCCTGGTATTCGGCCGCCGCGTGCAGAAACTCTCGCGCGCCAGCCAGGACCGCCTGGCGGACGCCGCGGCGATCGCCAACGAAACGCTCAACGCCTCCACCGCGGTGAAGGCGTATGCGCGCGAGGACATCGAGAGCACCCGTTACGGCAGCGCGATCCTGCGCGCCCTCGCCACCGCACGCCGACGCATCGGCATGCGCGCGCTGCTGACCATGGCGGTGATCGTGCTGGTGTTCGGCGCAATCACCCTGGTGCTGTGGGCCGGCGCCCGCCACGTGCTGGCCGGCACGCTGGACGCCGGCGTGCTGGGCCAGTTCGTGCTGTACGCGGTGTTCGCCGCCGGCTCGGTGGCCGGCCTGTCCGAAGTGTGGGGCGACGTGCTGCGCGCGGCCGGCGCGATGGAGCGCCTGGGCGAACTGCTGGACGAGCGCGCCGAGATCGTCGACCCGGCCCGGCCGCTGGCCCTGCCCCGGCCGGTCAGCGGCGCGCTGCGCTTCGACGGCGTCAGCTTCCACTATCCGACCCGTCCCAACACCGCCGCGCTGCACGACTTCACGCTGGAAGTGCGCCCCGGCGAAACCGTGGCCCTGGTCGGTCCGTCCGGCGCCGGCAAGAGCACGGTGTTCTCGCTGCTGCTGCGCTTCTACGATCCGCAAGGCGGCAGCATCAGCCTCGACGGCATCGACCTGCGCGCCGTGACCCTGGCCGACCTGCGCGGCGCGATCGCGCTGGTGCCGCAGGAGACGGTGATCTTCAGCGGCAGCGCCGCCGACAACATCCGCTTCGGCCGCGAAGGCGCCAGCGACGAGGAAGTACGCGAAGCAGCCCATGCCGCCGAAGCGCACGACTTCATCAGTGCGCTCGACAACGGCTACGACGCCGAGATGGGCGAACGCGGCGTGCGCCTCTCCGGCGGCCAGCGCCAGCGCATCGCGATCGCCCGCGCGATCCTGCGCGATGCCCCGCTGTTATTGCTCGACGAAGCCACTTCGGCGCTGGACGCGCAATCCGAAGCGGCGATCCAGCAGGCACTGGAACGCCTGGAAAGAGGCCGTACCACCCTGGTCATTGCGCACCGCCTGGCCACCGTGCAACGCGCCGATCGCATCGTCGTGCTGGACGGCGGCCGCATCGTGGCGCAAGGCACGCACGAGAGTCTGCTGGCCGAGGGAGGGTTGTACGCGGAGCTGGCGCGGTTGCAGTTCGTGGCGTGAGGGTTGGTGCAAGGCATCAGTTACCGGAACGTCCGCATTCGACCGCCTCGATACACCTGAGGCACAACAATCATCGATTGAAAGTGGATGCTCAGCATTGCGGAGCTTCAACGCAGATCAGCTGAAATGTTCGCCGCCTTTTCCGTTGGCTCATGGCCGCTGTCGCTCGAAGAAGGCCCAGATCACTGCCGCTCCATTCGGTTCCCTGGGCGATGCCAGGCGAGAAGCGGACGGTCGACGCGGAGCATCAGGATGACGCGGAGCCTCTCGTGCGGTTGTCAGGTGGCACGTCCTGACTCGCCACCGCGTCCTCGCACCTCATAACGCAGTTCGACCATGCCGCTCTTGTAGGCATTGACCTCCGCAAGATGGAGCGCGATGTCTCTGTTGAGGTTCGCGAAGAACGGGATTCCCTCGCCGATCAGGATCGGCATGATCGAATAACGAACTTCGTCGGCCAGTTCGAGACGAAGGCATTCGGCAGAGACTGCACTGCCCCCGACAAACCAGATGCTGTGGAACGTGGACCGCAGGCGCCCATTCACGAACGACGCGAGATCGCCCGAGTGGAACTCGATGGTATCCCTGCTCCGTGGCAGCTCCCGACTGGTGAGGACGAAGACGGGCTTGTCGCCATATGACCACCCCAGTCCCTGGGCTTCAAAACGAAGCGCCGTCTCATAGGTTCGCGCTCCCATGACGTAGCAGTCGATCGTCTTGAGAAACGCCTCGACGAACCCCGGGTCCAGGCTCTCGCCGTCCACGAATTCGTCGGAGGTCTCGAGCCAGTCGACGCTCCCGTCCTTTCGAGCGATGAAGCCGTCGAGGCTCGCGGCCATGTGGATCGTCACGCGGGAATCGGCGTTTGCCATCGTGTTGCCCTCACGTCTCGTATCTTTGCCACCTGGCGTACGCCAACGAACAGATATTCCTCTTTCGTCGGGGTGACCAGCCTTTCCGGATCGAAGTCGTCATGGTACGCCGGCTCGTCGGGCGTGCCATCGGGTGGTCGGCGACGCGGGCGCAGAGGGTTGGTGCCGGAGGCATCTCGATTGCCTCAGGGACCATGCGCAGCAAGATGTCCGTGCATTGGATTCGGGTCCTGCAGGTCATCCGCAACACTCCATCCGCCCAGGCGATCGTCAGGGTGTTGCATCGTGCCGCGAGCCGCGCCGATCATTGCTGTCATTCCCTGTCAGCAGTGGTGACGAAGAGGGGGGCTGCATGGTGGACTTCGTCTGGTTCGCGGGCATCATTGGCCTCCCCCATCCCCGCCACGACTGCGCTCATGTCATCACGTCCCACCGTTGCTCCGGTCGCGCTGGCGGTCGGTGTGCTGTTGATCAGCATGGTCTCCTACCAGTGCGGCGCATCGCTGGCCGAGCACCTGTTCCCGCAGGTCGGCGCCCAGGGCGCAACGGCCTATCGGCTGGGGATCAGCGCGCTGCTCCTGCTGGCGTGGCGGCAGCCGTGGCGCCGCTCGGGCAGCGGACGCGACCGGCGCGCGCTGTGGGGATATGGCCTCTCGATGGGGGCGATGAACCTGGTGTTCTACCTGTCATTGCGCACCATCCCCCTGGGCATCGCGGTGGCGCTGGAATTCACCGGACCGCTGGCACTCGCGCTGTGCGGCTCGCGCCGGCCGGCCGACTTTATCTGGATTGCGCTGGTGGTGGCCGGGCTATGCCTGTTGCTGCCGCTGCGCGAGCAGGTGCATGCGCTCGATCCGGTCGGGGTGATGTATGCACTGGCCGCCGGCGTGGGCTGGGCGCTGTACATCGTGCTGGGGAAGAAGGCGGGGATGGCGTACGGCGCGGATGCGGTCACGCTGGGTACGTCGATCGGTGCCTTGCTGGCGATCCCGTTCGGCGTTGCGCATGCGGGTAGCGCACTGTTGTCGCCGGCGTTGCTGCCGTATGCGGTGGGCGTGGCCGTACTCAGCTCGGCGCTGCCGTATTCGCTGGAAATGGTCGCGCTGACCCGGCTGCCTGCGCGCACATTCGGCACCTTGTTGAGCCTGGAGCCGGCCATCGCGGCGCTGGCCGGCATGGCGCTGCTGGGTGAGCGGCTGAGCCCGCTGCAGTGGACGGCCATCGCGGCAATCATCGTGGCGGCGGCCGGTACCGCCTTGAGCGTGAGCCGCCCCACGCTGACCGAACCGTTGGCGAACTGAGCGCCGCCGGCCAAGCGATGCCCCTGAAAGGGGACGCCATTTCGCCGACGGGGTCAATAGACACGCAAAAACACGGCTCCGATTCGCGTCGGAGATCATGATGTCCCGTCTTGCCGCTGACCACCAGCCGCTGTGTTTCATGCGGCGCCAAGATCGCGCCAGTCACCGTTCTGGTTAGGGCCGCGCCAGCGGCCCTTGCTGCTTCCAAACACTCATCGGTCATCGCGGATGCCGTTCAGGTGCGCCTCGTGCGTCGCACAGAGTCTCGGGCTTGAAGCCCACCCCTTGATGGCTCGGTCCGCGTGCGGTCCTGCGTACAACACGGGTGCCGGCGGTCGCGACCCTTCAGAGTGACTGGCTCGAAGCCATACCCCAGTTTCCGGCCTGCGACCGCCAGCGTGATCAGCCGAAGGCGCGCGTGGGATCGAACGTCGTGCCTTCGTGCAGCATGTGATAGCAGGCGCGCGCCAGCTTGTGCGCGACCGCCTTGATCGCGACGACGCGATGCTTGTGTGCGCGCTTGCGCTCGTACCAGCGGCGGATCAGCGGATCGAAGCGCACCGCATAGTTGGCCGCTTCCATGTAGGCCCAGCACAGATAACGGTTGCCGCACTTGCGGTTGCCGGTCCCCTTGCGCTTGCCGTTGGACAGCCGCACGCTCTCGACCATGCGGCAGTACGAGGCGTAATCGCCGACCGAGTCGAAGCGCTCGATCGCGCCGCTCTCCAGCAGGATCGTCATGCCCAGGATCGGTCCGATGCCCGGCACGCTCTGCAGCCGCGCCAGCAGATCGGGGCGTGCCAGATCCTTGCGTATCCAGTGCTCCAGCGCGGTGATCGGATCCTGCAAGGTCAGCCACAGCTAGAACTGGATCAGCACGCCGTAGCGAGTGGAAAGCTCCGGAAACAGGTCGACCAGCTGCGACGGCGCGAGCTGTCGCAGCTGGTTGACCGACAGCTGTTCGCCGGTGCTGCGACTGAAGCTGGACTGGATCGACAACATCAACCGCACCGCCTGCCGCACCAGGCTGAAGCGACGACGTAGCAGGTCGCGTGTGGCGCGTTGCTCGCGCGGGTAGATGTAGCCCTCCGGCAGCAAGCCCAGCCGCATCAGCTGCGCCAGGTGCAACGCGTCCGTGTGATCGTCGCCGTGCTTCAGACCGTCGTACTGCGGGATCGCGGTAGTGTTGACCAGATGCACGGCGTAGCTGTGATCGATCAGTCCATCGACCAGCCAGTACCAGTTGTAGGTCGACTCCACCGCCACGCCGGCCAGCTCGGACTGATACGGCGCCAGATCGGCCAGGAGACGCGGCAAATCATTGGGGCGTCGGCACTGCAGCAGCGCCTTGCCCTCGCCATCCATGACGGCCAACACGCTGTTGCTGGAATGCAGATCGATGGCTGCGTAAAGTGACATGGCTGCCTCCTGTCGCTGGGCGACGTCCGACGTCGTGGTGACATCGAACGTACCGCCACGCGCGGGAGGCGGCGACATGAGTCTTCAGAGAAAAGAATCAGAAGTCCGAGTCGATTTTCTGATGAGAACAATACGACCGACCGACGCGCGACTGCTGAAACGCAGACCGCCCACAGCCTGCTTTCCGGCAAAGCTCAGGAGGTCAGGCCAACGAGATTTACCTCTTCGGTGACTTTCTCCCGCCACTCTACGACCGTGCCGTCCAATGCTTCCTGCGGCGATATGGCTCATAGCGATGGTAATGCTGATGACCCGGGTACGCCTGCCGGGCGCACCATGAAAAGGCAATCCCCCTTGCGGGGGACCGCCACGCTGAACTGGAGAAGTTGCTCAGTTGCAGCGCCGGCGCAGACCCACAAGCAATCCCGTCAGCAACAGGCCGAGTCCGAACATGCCCAACTCCGCTGGTTCCGGCACGACCTCCGTAAACAGCGTGGTACAGGGCGTCCCACCTTGCGCTCTTCCTGTACCCGACACGATCCAGCCACTGCAGCCACCGATAATCCCCTGCACATGCGCTGCCGATAGCCAGTCGCTTTCGTTGAGCACAAACGGGTCCCCGGTCAAAGCACTCGCGAACGTAAGGTCATAGACCACCGAATCGCCGCTCTCGAAACGGTTGCCCGATGACCAGCCGAAGGCAAGATTGAATACGCCGGGTACAGGACCGGAATTGAAACCGCCCGCGTTCCAAGCTGCACCGTTATCCGCACAGGTCCCCGACGTGCAGTCGATTCCGGTGAGCGTCTGGCTAAGATAGAAGGTCCAACCGATTGTGGATTTTTCGCTGTTCAAACCCTGCAGAAAATCCGAACCTTGCATGTTTGAAGTCAATGTCAGCGTTCCTGAGTGGGAACCCAGGTCCGACGTAAACTTGGCCGTCAGCCATGGCGCCACACCGTCTGGAATGCTTCCGGTAAAAACCGTGCCCACGTCTATGGTGGTGCTTATCGAAGGAACGGCGAGCGCGGGCATCGACACGATGGCCGCCAGCACCAAACCGCTCATAACCAGTAATCTTTTCATGAGGATTACTCTTGTGCCGTTTGCTTCGTGCGGGTGGAGGCAGACGTCGGTTTTTCTGCCCCGCGCCTTTGCCTTGATCCATAACTCGGTCGGTACATTCCAAAATAAGCAAATATTGCGCCAATAAACCAAGATCATGTTTTTATTAAATTATTGATTTACGATTCGGTTGAAATTTGGCCAAAATCGGAGAAAGTGTAAAATTTATCGACATTTTTGATACCACAAAGCGCGCCCTTTCGACGACGTCTTGGACGGTCCTGCTGCCCGAAAGCAGGAGAGCATTGCCAGCGCCGCGGATAAGCCTGGATACGAATCGGGCGCCGCATTCCAGCGGACTTTCAATCGCGGTTTCGTAACGCCACCGGCAATACGGCGACGCCACGCGACTGTGGCCAATAGCCAGCGCCAAGGCCGTCCACCTTCCAGCATGCCCTTGAATCGATCGGGCCCTGTTGCCACCTTTACTGCGCCTGGGCGCCAAATTTCCGAACGGACGCCCGGTGTTTTGCAAACCGGATGGTGCGAACTCTCTCCAACGTTTCCCGTCACAGGAATACAACCGGTCGATCCGTCACCGCCCCGTTCAGATCAGTCAAAATCACCCGGATCTATACTCGCGCCGGCACGTCGGCAAACGTCAGACCTGCTGCCTCGGACCAGGCCGACCTGACCGTGAGTCGACTCACACCTGTCAGAGGAGGATTCGGATATGAGCACCCGTTACCTTGGTGCGCTGTGCACTGCCTCGTTGCTGTTGGCCGCCGCGGCCATGCCCTCGACCGCACGCGCCGATACCGACGCCTGCACGGTGTTGACGGCGGCCCAGGTCGGCTCGGCCATCGGCGGCCCCGTTACCGCCGGAACGCACGTCACGCCGACCTTCGTGAGGACCTGCACCTGGAATGCATCCGGCAGCTCGACCGTGAAATTCGTGACGCTCTACCTGCAGACCGCCGCGGCGTACGACGGCGGCAAGCGGATGGCCGCCGAGATGGCTGCCGCGGGTGCGGGGGTGAAGCCTGCCTCTGTCGGCGACGACGCGTACTACTTCGTTGCGGGGAGTCAGGTCGGACTGCTGGTCAAGAAGGGCAGCGCCTCGTTCAAGGTCACGGTGTACGCGACGATTCCGCTCGAGCAGAAGGAAGCGATGGAGCTGACCCTGGCGAAAGAAGCCCTGGCAAAACTCTGACGCGGCGCGCAGCCCCTGCATCAAGCCCCGCCCTGGCGGCGGGAACCGGGGGGAACCAGGCCTGACCATCGTGCCGAGGCACGCCTCGGCCGAGGCGACTGGAGCGATCAGGGGGCCGCCCGCAGCCACCGGAGCAAGCGGGCAGCGCGGGAAAGATCACGAGCGGAACTCCTGCCGCTGGACCCGGGTCTTGCCGCAAGCCCGGTGGCGGACTACATATCGAAAACGGGATGAGCGAGTTCGACTCCCCCGCCAGCGACGGAGCGATCAGGTTCTACCCCGGCGCGCAATTCAGTCAGGAAGCTCGGGGAAAGCCACCACGGTCTGCGCCGGCAACTTGCTCATGCAGACCTCGAACAGGCGACTCCCCAACCACCCCGCCAGCCACGCTTGCAGCGCGGGCAACGCCTGCCCGGCAAACCACTGCGGTTCCACCGCCGCGAACTGGCGCACGAACGGAAAGATCGCCATATCCGTGGCGCAGGGCGCAGCGCCACCCAGATACGGCTGCTGTTGCAATCGCTCCTCCAGCAGCACCAGCAAGGTCGCCACGGCATGCGCGCGATGCGCCTCGCGCGGGCACGTTTCGTCCAGGTAGCGCTCGGGATACTTGTAGCGGTCCAGCTGCTGCTTGAAGTCGCCGTCGTTACGCTGCAGCAGCTCGAGGTTCTGCGCGGATTGCGCCCGGCTCCACCAGCCGTCGCGATCGTCCCCGGCCCACGCCCATCGCATGATGTCCCAGCTCTCCTGCAACACCCGACCGTCGGGCAACTGCAGTACCGGCACCGTGCCCTTGGGCGACAGCGCGAGCATTGCAGCGGGTTTGTCGCGCAGGTCGACCTCGAATGCATGGAACGCGTGCCCCGCCTGAAGCAGGGCCATGCGAGCGCGCATCGCATAAGGGCAGCGGCGATAGCTGTAGAGCAACGGCTTGGGAGGGAGGTTTGCGACGCGCACGAAATGAAAGAGTCTCTTGCGTTGCCGGACCGATCTGTCCGGCCAGGGTGAAGCGGACGACGGCCATTATCCGGCAAGGGGAACGCATTGATCGCCTCTGTCCCTTGTCGAAAACGAGCGCCTTCACGCCAGCGTCCGGGGCAGCATGGTTCCATGCGCACTGCAGAACTCGGCGTTGAGCGTCCACTGCAGGTTCACACCGGTTTGAACGACGCCAGCGCAAGCAGGCGACATCACTCGTGCCAAAGGAGTTCACCATGATCAAGCGCATTCTTCCCCTGTTGATTGGCCTGTCGATTGGCGGCATCGCCCTCGCACAGGAAATGCCGGCCACCACGCAATCGGCTACCAGCACCACCCAGACCACCACCACGGTAACCTCGTGGAAGACCCAGCCACCCACGGGAGCGTTGAGCGAGGACGCCATCAAGGGAGCGATCGCCAGTGCCGGCTACAAGGAAGTCAAAGGCCTGGAGTTCGAGGACGGCGTGTGGCGCAGCAAGGCCCGCGGCGGCAACAAGAACTGGGTGAAGCTCTCGGTCGGGCCGGTCAACGGCAAGGTCTATCCAGCCGATGCGCCATCCAGGCTCAACAAGGATGAGGTCAGCGCCAAGCTGGCCGCCGCCGGCTACCTGAACGTCAAGGACGTGGAGTTCGAAGAGGGCCTGTGGGCCGCCGAGGCCAAGACGGCTCAAGGAACCGACGTCGAGCTGCTGGTCGATCCGGACGACGGCAGCGTAGTGGCCAAATCGCACGATTGACCCATCGGGTTTGCGATGAGGTTCGAAGAAGCCCGGCGCGTCGAACGCGCCGGGCTTCTTCGTTGGGCCACGCGCAGACGCCGGGCACGGGACGGTCGCATCGCAATCCGGCTGACTTCAACTTCGCCGTATCGAATACCGAAACGACCCGTCAAGCGTGCCTGGCTCCCGCTTGTAGCGCGCGCGTCTCTTCATCCGCCACGCCATCCGAGTCAGCGCGTCGATTTCTCCGGCTGCGCATCCACCGCACGCTTCACCGCGGCCACGAACTCGCGCCGCGCGGCGATCAGCGCATCGGACGTGGCATGCGGCCACGCGCCCACCTGGGCGATCACCAGCTGGCGCGAAGGATCGACGTAGACCATCTGGCCGAAGATGCCGATCGCGGCATAGCTGCCGTCGCTATCCGTCCACCACAGATAGCCGTAACCGCGGCCGGGCTCGTCGACATTTTCCTGGCGGCGCAGTGCACCTTCGAGCCATGCCCTGGCAACCACCGGCTTGTCCGCGATGCGACCGCCATCGAGCATGAATTGCCCGAGCCGCGCGTAATCGCCCAGCGTCGCCGACAGGCCGCTGCCGCCGGTGTCGCTGCCATCGCATTCGTCCTTGATCCAGTACGCATCGGCCGCCATGCCGTACGGCTTCCAGATCGTCTGCGACAAGTAGGTCGCCAATGAGCGGTGTGTCGCGCGCTGCACCAGGATGCCGAGCAGGTCGGTTTCCGCGGTGTTGTAGTTCCAGTGCGTGCCGGCCGGCCATTGCCGCGGCTGCTTTGCCAGATACGACAGCACGTGCGCCTGGCCGTCGACGCAGGCGCCGAGATACATCTGCGCCACATCCGACTTCGCGTCGGCATAGTCCTCGTTCCAGTGCACGCCCGAGGTCATCGTCAGCAGCTGCTGCACCGTGACATCGGCATAGGCGCTGTCACGCAATTCCGGAATGTAGGTGCCCAGCGTGTCGTCCATGCTGCGGATGTCACCCCGCTGCAGCGCGATCCCCAGCAAGGTCGAGGTGACCGACTTGGCCACCGAGAACGACTCCCAGCGCTGCGCCGGCCCGAAGCCCAGCGCATAACGCTGCAAGCGAACGCGACCGTGCTGCAGCACCATCACCCCGGCGATGTGGTGCTGGTCCATGTAGTGCGCCAACCACGTCGACGCCCCCTGCCCGCCCAGCGTCAGCGGCCGGCCCGGTGGCAACGCATGGACAGGCGTGCCGTGCGCGGCACGGTCACTGGGAAACCGCTGGTACATCCGCCGGAACTGCGCTTCGCGCTGCGCCTGCGGCCAGAACAGCACCGCCTCGCGTTGCTGGCCGATGGTCGGTGCACGCGGCTCGCGGGCCGCCGATGGCAGCGCGACCGCAAGGCACAGTAAGGCGACCAGCAGATGGGTGCGGATTCCTGGACACATGGCGGTGCGCGTCGGGTAGTGGCGGGACCAGCATGTTACCGGCCTGCGCCGGCTTGGAGCGCGGGTGGCGGTGCACGAGTCGCATTCAGCCGGGAGCTCGCTCGTCAAAGTGCACTCGGCCCCCGAGATCCGATATCGGCTCACCGCACCTACCCCGACTTTCGTCTAGCCCTCATGCCGGCAGAGACCGCGCCGCCGGGCCGTATGATGGATGGCCCTGCAATCCGGAATTCCCCCCCCCGATGGAAACACGCATACAGAACCCGCAACTGGCGAGCCGGCTGATGCCTGCCGCCCGGGCGGTGGAGCTGATCCAGCCCGGCATGACCGTGGGCATGAGCGGCTTCACCGGCGCCGGCTACCCGAAGGCCTTGCCACTGGCGCTGGCCGAACGGATCGGCGAGGCGCATGCGCGAGGCGAGAAGTTCGGCATCCGCATCCTGACGGGCGCTTCCACCGCGCCGGAGCTGGACGGCGTGCTGGCGCGCACGGGCGGTATCGACTTCCGCCTGCCTTACCAGTCCGACCCGGAACTGCGTGCACGCATCAATCGCGGCGAGATCGAGTACATGGACATCCATCTGGGCCATGTCGCGCAGTACGCCTGGTTCGGCTTCTTCGGCAAGATCGACATGGCGGTGATCGAGGTGGCCGGCATCCTCCCGGACGGGCGGTTGATTCCGTCCACTTCAGTTGGCAACAACAAGACCTGGCTGGACCTGGCCGATCAGGTGATTGTCGAGGTCAACCGCGACCAGCCGGAGGGGCTGGACGGCATGCACGACATCTACTACCGCACCGCGCTGCCTCCGCACCGCCTGCCGATTCCGTTGCTGGCACCGGGCGACCGCATCGGTGAACCGTATCTGCGGGTGGACCCGGCCAAGGTGGTCGCGGTGGTGGAAACCCGTGGCCGTGACCGCCTCGGCCGCTTTGCCGAGCCCGACGACAACTGTCAGCGGATTGCCGGCCATCTGGTGGAGTTCTTCCGCCACGAGATCGCCAAAGGGCGCCTGGGCGAGCACCTGCTGCCGTTGCAGTCGGGCGTGGGCAACATCGCCAATGCAGTGTTGACCGGCTTGCGCGCCGGCGGATTCGAGCAACTCACCGGCTTCACCGAGGTGATCCAGGACGGCATGCTGGACCTGATCCGTACCGGCACCATCACGATGGCATCGGCCACCGCGCTGTCGCTGAGTCCGGAGGCGGTGGAAGAATTCATCAGCCACATCGACTACTACCGCCGCCGCATCGTGCTGCGCCCGCAGGAAATTTCCAACCACGCCGAGCTGGTGCGCCGACTGGGTTGTCTTGCGCTCAACGGCATGGTCGAGGCCGACCTGTACGGCAACATCAACTCCACCCATGTGGCCGGCACCAGCATCATCAATGGCATCGGTGGCTCCGGCGATTTCGCCCGCAATGGTTTCCTGTCCTGCTTCCTCACGCCCAGCACGGCCAAGAACGGGGCGATTTCCAGCATCGTGCCGATGGTCAGCCATGTCGATCACACCGAGCACGATGTGGCGGTGGTGGTTACCGAACAAGGCCTGGCCGATCTGCGCGGCTTTTCGCCCAAGCAGCGCGCTCGCACGGTGATCCGCAACTGCGCGCACCCGGACTACCGTCCGCTGCTGGAGGACTATTTCGACCGCGCCTGCCGCGACAGTCGGGGCAAACACACCCCGCACCTGCTGACCGAGGCGCTGTCCTGGCATCAGCGCTTCCTCGACACCGGCAGCATGAAGCCATGACCTCAGGCCGCGCCCTGATGCATGCGGCACAGACCTGGATGAGTTGAATCCGCCGCCACTTCTGGCCGCCGGCTGCGCGCAAAAGAACGCGGCCCCGTCGATTGGACGGGACCGCGGATGTCAGTAAAGCATTTACTCCTTCATCGCCGGTGGCGGAGGCCCGTGCGACAGGTCACTGGCTATGGATGGCCGTTACCGTCCTTGTTGTGGTCCTTCGAGTCCTTGTTGTCTTTCTTGTTCTTGTCAGTCCGACCCTTGCCGCCCTTGTTGTCAGCGCCGCGGGCGTTCTGTGCAGGTTGCGCACGTTGCTGTTGCTGGGCTCTCTGCTGCTGTTGCTGTTGCTGAACACTCTGCTGCTGCCGGGCTCGCTGCTGCTGCTGTTGCTGGACATCCTGCTGCTGCCGGGCCTTCTGCTGTTGTTGCTGCTGGACGTCCTGCTGCTGCCGGGCCTTCTGCTGCTGTTGCTGCCTGACATCCTGCTGCTGGACATTTCGCTGCTGTTGCTGCCTGACATCCTGCTGCTGCCGGGCCTTCTGTTGCTGTTGCTGCTGGACATCCTGCTGCTGCCGGGCATTCCGCTCCTGCCGCTGCTGGACGTCCTGCTGCCGCTGGCCTCTCTGCTGCTGTTGCTGTTGCCGATCGTTCTGTTGCTGCTGTTGCTGCTGGCGGTCACGCGACTCCGCGCCCTGACGACGCTGATCAAGAATCTGCCGACTCACCGCTTCGCGTGGCTGGTAGCGATAGCTGTGGGACTCGATCGAGCGCTGCTGCTCGAGCTGGCGGGGATAGCGGTCGCCGGTGTAACGCCGTTGATACGTGGGCAACGGTGCGGCTCTGGGGACGGAACGACGGTCCCAGCGATCCCATCCGCTGCGCTGCCGTTCCCAGTCGTGACCCCAGTGCTGGCCCCAGCGCGGGGCGTCGTCATTGCGCCAGCCGCGAAAATAGGCCGGTGGGCGGCGGTAATAGCGTACGGGCACGCGCAGCACGAACAACGGTACATAGGCGGGTGGAACCAGATCCCACGGACCGTTGTACCAGGTGCTCGAATACCAGTCGTCATCCCAAAAGACCCAGTACAGGCCATCGTAGAAGAAGTAGTTCGCATCCGACCGCGGGTCGTAATAGACCGGATAGCCCGGAATGCGGACCAGCGTCGGATACGTCGACATCATGAACCCGAGGTCTACCCCGCGGTTTCCGATGCTGATGCTCAGCTGGGTCTGGGCCTGAGCCTGGCTGGAGAAGGCCGGGCCGAGGAGTATCGCCATGGCAAGAATCACGTAACGCATCGTCTGAACTCCCACAGGATCAATCGTTGTCGCCGTCACATCACCACTGCCGCCATTTGCCCGTCGCTCCCGCTGCGCCAGGGACGCGCACCGCCAGCGTGATCCGCTGTCGGAGTGACCGACTTGATCATCATCAATTAGTCGCGCGACGGTGGCGTGATGGCGCGCGGTCGCCATCGGGCGTTTCGCTGGCGGCCGGCACCGACTTCACGTGGCAGTGAGGCAAGCTCCACGGCAGCACAACGAATTCGCCACGTCAGCTCGCGCCGGCTTCGGCTGATCCACGGGCGGAAATACCCGCCCGGCGACAACGCTGCTCAACCCGCACCGCCACGAGCGGGCAACAGCGGCAGACGCACTTTCAGCCCCCGGTCGGCCACGTCCAGGCAGATGTCAGGGCGATGATTGCTCGGCCTGCTCGAGGAACAGGCTCTGCAGATCGCCGGCAAGATCCCGCCCACCGTGAGTCAGGCGAAAGCGGGAGTTCGCGTCGTTCATGGAACAAGCGCCGTCGATGACGCCCAGCACGTTGGCCGTGGCATCGATGGCCACCTGACGAGTCAGCTCCAGCAACACTTCCCGCTGCTCCGGGGTCAGCTCGCTGAAAAGTGTCAGGACACGCTTCCAGTAGGGATCCGATGCCTGGTCGGCGCGTGTATGGCAAAGCAGATCGCGGTAGGTCGCCGTGCTCTCCTCCACGACGACAGCATGCAGCTGCGATACGAAATCCTGCGGCGATATTTCGGCCATCATCTTCATCCCGCCGCTGTACGGCTTGGCAGATGCCGCCATTCTATTCAATGGAAAGGTGAGCCATGTCCGCTCCGGGCCACGGACGCGACCCCAGCGTAGCGGAACTGCGGCCATCCGCCGGAACCGCGACGCGCACGGTGTCCGTGACGAGGACAAGGCCACCTCGCGTTGCCGGCCCATGCCCCGGACGCGACGCGGACTGTGCAACCGGGTTTTGATTCCAGGCCAGCGTTGATCTGGATCAAGTCGGACGGTCGCCGGAAAGCCTACCTTCGAAGGCATACCCACACTCGATGAGGCGACGCAGTCATGGCGAAGACAATGAAAGCGGCGGTCGTACGCGCATTCGGCCAGCCACTCACCATCGAGGACGTGCCCATCCCGACGCCGGGTCCGGGTGAGGTACTGGTCAAGATCATCGCGTCGGGCGTTTGCCACACCGATCTGCATGCAGCCAGCGGCGACTGGCCGGTGAAGCCGACTCCGCCGTTCATCCCCGGCCACGAAGGTGCCGGGATCGTGGCGGCGCTGGGGGCGGGTGTCATCGGACTCAAGGAAGGCGATGCGGTGGGCATCGCCTGGCTGCATGATGCCTGTGGCGGTTGCGAATATTGCGAAACCGGCTGGGAGACATTGTGCGAATCCCAGCACATGAGCGGATACACGGTGAATGGCAGCTTTGCCGAGTACGCGATCGGTGCAGCGCCCTATGTCGCGCGGCTTCCCGGTGATGTCGATTTCGCCCAGATGGCGCCGATCCTCTGCGCCGGCGTGACGACCTACAAGGGCATCAAGGAGACCGAGGCCAGGCCGGGCGAATGGATTGCCATTTCCGGCATCGGCGGACTGGGGCACGTCGCCGTGCAGTACGCCAAGGCGATGGGCCTGCACGTCGCGGCGCTGGATGTCACCGAGGAAAAGCTTGCGCTGGCACGCCAGCTAGGCGCCGACATCGCCGTGAATGCGAAGGACCCCGACGCCGTGGAGCAGGTACTCAAGGCCACCAGCGGTGGCGCCCATGGCGTGCTGGTCACGGCGGTCTCGCTGCCCGCGTTCGCCCAGTCGCTCAGCATGGTTCGGCGCAGGGGCACGGTTTGTCTCAACGGCCTGCCACCCGGCGGCTTCCCCACGCCGGTCTTCGACGTGGTGCTGAAACGCATCACCATCCGCGGCTCGATCGTGGGCACGCGCAGGGACCTTGCCGAGGCCGTGCAGTTCGCCACCGAGGGCAAGGTCAAGGCGCATATCCACAAAGCGAAACTCGAGGACATCAACAGCGTCTTCAGCGATCTCGAGGCCGGCAAGGTCGACGGACGCATTGTCATGACGTTGTGACCCCGGACAAATGGTGTCAGTGATCATGCGAACGGCCCGTGGTGCTCCAGCCACACGTACCGACCATTGCCCCTGACATCATTTTCGTATTGACTACCACGGGTCAATACGGGGAATCCACGCATGACTGACGCGCAAGTCCGCCTCTGGCTCGGCCCCATTGCCGCGGTGCTTCTTTTCGCGGGAATGTTCGCGGTCGGCCTGATGATTCCAGGCTACAGCCACGTCCGCCAGACGGTCAGCGAACTGGGCGAGATCGGTTCCCCGGGAAGGCTCGCCTTCAGCGTCCTGCTTGTGCTCGTCGCGACCTGCCTGATCGTGTTCGCCACCGGCGTCGCGGCCACGCTTCGGACGGCTGGCTGCTCCACCCTCCCCGCCTACCTTGTGGGCGCCATGGCGATCTCTGCCGCGGGGGTGGGCATGTTTGCCTTCCCGCAGCCGCTGCACAACGTCTTCGGCCTGTCCGAACTGGTGGGCTACCAGGCACCGCTGGTGGCCGCACTGGTTGGCCGATCGGCGCCACGCACCCGGCCAATCCGGACATTTTCGTTCGTCATGTACGTGCTGGTCGTGCTCGCCATCGCCGCCAACATGACGACCCTGCACCGACACGGCGATCTCTGGCTCCACGTCCGGCCCTTCTATGGCGTGGTGCAGCGACTGCTGTTCGCCGCCTGGTTCTTCTGGTGTGCGGGATATGCCGTGTTGCTGATGCGGATGCGCCGGCTCGGCTGACTGACGCGCGCCAGCGTGGGTTATCGGTGGCAGCACACGATGCGTGGCCGGCCGGTGTCTGGCTCGCCAGAGTGCACTCCGACCACGGCCTCCGGATTTCGCCGGATTTCTTCGGAGCATGCGCCAAAAGGAGCCGCGCCATGCACGGCTCCACTTCCGGCTCACTTGATCTTGACGACGACCTTGCCCTTCGCCCGGCCCGTTTCAATGTAGGTCAGGGCCTCGTTGGTCGACTCGAATGGAAAGACGCGATCGATCACGGGGCGGATGGCCCCGGCCTCGATCAGTCGGGTGATCTCGCGCAGCTGATGTCCATCGGCCCGCATGAACAGGAACGAATACTTCAGATCACGACGGTCCGCCTTTTTCCTGACGCCGGCACTCAGCAGTCGGACGATGAGCCGCACGAACCATGGCGCCCCGATGCCCTTGGCGAATGCGGGATCGGGAGGACCGGAAATCGAGATGAGCGTTCCACCGGGTTTCAACACGCGCAGGGATTTCTCCAGCGCCGCCGCATCCTGGCTGTGCAGGACCACGTCGTAGTTCTGCAGCACCTTCTCGAAATCGTCTTTCCGGTAGTCGATGACGACGTCTGCCCCGAGCCTCTTCACCAGGTCGATATTGGCGCTGCTCGTGGTGGTGGCTACCGTGGCCCCGAGATGTTTGGCCAATTGAATGGCGAAGCTGCCGACACCGCCCGACCCCGCCTGGATGAAGACCTTCTGCCCCTTCTGCAGATGGGCGATTTCCACCAGGGCCTGCCACGCCGTCAAGCCGACCAGCGGAATCGAGGCCGCTTCCTCCATGGTGAGGCTCGCGGGCTTGGGCGCGACGTCGCTTTCAGTCACGGCAATGAACTGCGCAAGCGTGCCGATGCGATGGTCGGGCACCCGCGAATAGACTTCGTCGCCCACCTTGAGTTGTCGCACCCGCGATCCCACCCGGGTCACGACACCGGCCACGTCATGGCCCGGCACAAGCGGCATGCGGTAAGGCAGGATCAGCTTGAACTCACCGCTTTTGATCTTGGAATCCAGCACGTTCAGACCGGCGGCGCGAACCTCGATCAGCACATCGTCGTCGCGAAGCTCGGGCGCCGGCATGTCGCCCAGCCGCATCGGATCCTTCTTGCCGTACCGGTCAATGATGAATGCCTTCATGCTGCCTCTCCGGCCAGCAACGCATCGAGTTGCAGGTCTTTTCGAATCCCGGCGTCCATCACGCGAGCAGGGGCAAATCGGCGAAGGAACTGCAGGACGCGCGCCTTCCCGCCGGCTGTGTATCTGAGCTTCGGGCGGGCCGCAGTGGCAGCTTGCAGCACGGCATCGGCGACCACACCCGGCTTGTCCCCCGCCTCGACGAGCTTTTTCGTCCTTTCCGCCAGGGCCGCACGAATCTCGCGGTATTCATCGAGCTGCGCGTCGGGTTCCAGAAAGTTCGCCTCGAACTGCGTCTTTGTGTATGCGGGCTCGATGACCGAGACTCGGATGCCCCTCGTACGCAGCTCATGATCCAGCGATTCCGAATAGCCTTCGACCGCGTGCTTGGTCGCTGCATAGAGCGCCCCGTACGGCATCGGCAGGAAACCGAGCACCGAGCCGATGTTGATGATGCGGCCAGCCCCCTGGCGTCGCATATGGGGCACGACGGCACGGGTCATCCGGATCATGCCGAAGAAGTTGGTGTCGAAGATCGCCTGCGCCTGCCCGATGGAACTTTCTTCCGCGCCAGCCGGTGCCACGCTGAAACCGGCATTGTTCACCAGCAAGTCGATGCGGCCTTCCAATCGAATCACTTCCCCGACTGCAGCTTCGACTGATTCGTCACGGGTCACGTCGAGAGACAACATCGCAAAGGGCTGCTGGCTCGCCGGTGCTCCACGCCTGCTGGTGCCATAGACCGTGTAGCCCGCGGCGGCGAGTCGCTCTGCCGTGGCCTTGCCGATACCTGAGGAGGCGCCGGTGACGAGCGCGATGGATTTCTTCGGTTTCATGGGAATGCCTTTTGATGAGTGGTCATGCATGCGGCCGGGGCGAGGCCATGCGGGGCTGTCGGGTCCAGGTCGAGTCGTTCGTCTCTTCACACGAATATGATATCCATCATATTCTCATCCAAAAAAAAGCTCGTGCCGCCGCAACCACACTCAGGCAGCAGCCGGGACGAGGTGTTTCAACGCCGCCTTCAGCAGCGCATCGGCAAGCCTGGGGTCGTCGACAGCGCGCGCCATGACCAGGGCACCCACCATCGTCGCCGCCGTGACCAGCGCATGCTCATGCGCACCGGGCCGCCCCCAATCGGGCGATTGACGGGCGACGACATCAATCATTTCCTTGATGCGACGCGTGGCGGCCCGTCGCACCTCGGGCGCCTGCCGCGGCATTTCCGAACCGAGGGCGGCCACCGGGCAGCCCATTTCCGGGCTTTCGACATGCTGTTTTGACAGATAGGCGCGCAACAACGCCTGCATGGCCTGCTCCGGCGGCGCGGAGGCGGCGACGCGCGTCGATGTGGCGACAGCCTCGGCGCCGGCGCGATCCGCCGCCTCGGCAAGCATCGCCTCGCGCGAAGCGAAGTGCGCATAGAACCCACCGTGCGTGAGGCCAGCCTCCTTCATGATGTCGGCAACACTGGTGCCGTCATAACCACTGCGGCGGATGGCGCGCGCAGCGGTCTCGACGATGCGTTCGTGCGTGGCTTGCTTGGATCGGGCGGTGGCTTTCTGCATATGATGCGCATCATATTTCTGTCCGAAGCAAAAAGCAAGACCACGTCCAGAGTGGGTCACCGGGATCCGGGATGGGGGAAGTCCAATGGCGCGCCACCCGGCGCACCTGCGGTCATGAAACTCTTCAGCCCCGCCGCGCGGGCAGGAACCGGCTGTTGCGCAGCAGTCCCGCCGACACCAGCGACACCAGCACGCCGACCGGGAAGATCTCCACGAACGTCATCGGCAGGCGGTACATCGGGTTCGCGTACTGCACCTTGAACGCTTCCATGTCGGCGCTCAGCTTCGCCAGCGCCTCGGCGCTGGCGCCTTTCGCCTTTTCGCTCGCGATGATCGCCTGCGCATAGGAGCTGGCGAAATCCATGTGGGTCATTGCCTGTACCGCTTCCCATGCTGCCACGTAGAAGATCCCGGCGATGAAGCTGACGCCCAGGCCGACCCCGAACGCCCGCCAGAACCCGATCACCCCGCCCCGATCCACATCCCGGTGCCGCTTGATCCCCACGAACACCGCGCTCAGTGCGATCAGCATGGTCGTGTAGCCGATCAGCATGCCGTACTTCAGCGGCGGCATCCCCGAGAACGCGAGGAAGGTGACCAGCTCGAACCCGCCGACGACCAGGCCCGCGATCACGCCGTACTTCAGGATGGTGCGCAACATGGTGTGACTCCTCCGTGGTGGGTATGGCCGCCATTGACCGCGATCCTGCCCTTCCCCGCAATCGTCCGAACGGGTGATTTTGCTGCGCTCACCCCGAATAGGGCTGCCTCAGGGCACGATCCCCAGCTCGCGCGCCCGTCGGATCGCCTCAGTGCGCCGCTTCGCGCCCAGCTTCTCGAACAGCCGCGCCACGTGCGTCTTGACCGTGTTCGGCGAAACATGGAGCTGCGCCGCGATCTCCTTGTTGGAACGGCCGGCGGCCAGCTCATGCAGTACTTCCAGCTCCCGCTTGCTCAGGCCCAGCGCCGCCTGCGCCTTCGGGTTGCCGTCGAAGTCGACCGGTGGCGGCGCGGCGAAGACCCGCACGCCCAGAACGATACCGAGTACCAGGAACGCGGCCGCGACCAGGAACAGGTAGATGTCGCCCGCATGCATCCGCGCCAGGCGCTGGTAGTCGAGCCACTGCAGGGCCAGCGTTCCCGCCGCCAGCAACGCCCCGTAGCCGACCACCCGCTTCCACATCGCCGCCTCCGCTCGCCCCGTGCGCGTCATCTTAGCGCCGGTCCGCAGACGGCAAGAAAAAGAAAAATGTTGTCAGGAACATTGATCTGGTGACGCCCCGTTGAATTGTCCCTGACAGCTCTTTCCAACTCAGCCGAAGTCCGGCCCGCGCTTCCACAGCTCGCTCCAGGGTCCGCGCGCGGGGCCGCACACGAAGATATCGGGGTGATCCCGGCTTTCCTCGTTGACCACGCCCAGGGCATTGGCCGTGTGGCCGGCAAGGCGGCAATCGGTGAGAAGCTGATCGACGCGCTCGCGCGAATTTCCCAGCACGATGAGTGTGGTGGGTTGCGGCGTCGGATAGCCGCGCAGCCATGCGGAATTGATGGTGCTGATCGGTGTGGGCAGGTGATAGCGCGGGCCCAGCAGGGCGATGGCGCCGTACTCGCCATAGTTGCCCACGGCAATACCGAGATTCGCCTGTTGGTCGGCAGGCAGGGCATCGCGGATGGCGGCCACTTGCGCGACCAGTTCGTTCCAGCCGATTTCTTCGCGGAGGTCGCCGTTGTTGCGGAGCGCGAAGTCGCGCAACGGACCGCTCGCTGCGATCGGTACGATGCGCAGCGTCGCATAGAGGCCGATGGCGAAGACACCGGCAAACATCAGTGCGGCGATCCCGCCACGCCATGCGGGACGCAGGGTGCACAACCACCGCTCGCCCACGACGGAGCCCATGGCCAGCAGCATGGGGTAAGCGCCGCAGGTGTAATAGGCGCGCCCCTGGGCAAACAGGAACAGCAGCAGCGGCACCGCATACATCCAGGCAAGCATGCGGTAGCGGCGGTCCTTGAAGCAGGCGAACAGCCCCGCCAGCCAGACCGGCGCGGCGAACAGGTTGGCATCCAGCAGGAACTGACCGCGCAGGAAGCCGTCCGCGCGCCCCTGGTGGACGTCGCGTGCATGGATGGATTGCAGGAAATGGTAGGAAACGAAGTCGTGTCTGATCAGCCAGATGAGGTTGGGGGCGAATATGAGCAGCGCGATGGCGCCACCGGCCCAGAACCAGCCGGTCGTGACATGGCGCCGTGCGTCGGTGAGCAGCACCCCCACCAGCACGCCGGCGAGCTCGAACGCGATCGAATACTTCGTCATCAGGCCGAGGCCGGCGACGATGCCGATCGCCAACCACCAGCGCGGCTCATCGTCACGCAGCAGGCGAATCACGCACCAGGCGAGCAGCACCCACCACAACAGATCGAACGAGGAGTACTGGAACTCCGTCGCCTCGAACAGCGGCAAGGGCGACAGCGCCACCGCGATGGCAGCAAAGATCTGCGCCCGCCGCCCGCCCCCCAAGTCGCGCGCCATGAGGCCGCTGGCGAGAATCACCAGCACCTGCGCGAGCACCGAAAACAACCGCAGGCCCACCAGCGACAGGCCGAACATCTTGAGGCCAAGAAACTCCAATGCGGCGGTCAGCGGCGGGTACGGCACAAAGCCCCAATCCAGATGCTGTGCATCGCTGAGGAACTGCCACTCGTCCCGGTGAAAGCCGTACTGGCCATTGGTCAACAGGTGCGCTGCGCCAAAGAGCACGGCGATGACGAGTACCGGTATGGCGCTCCCCCGGTGGCGTGGCGTGGTGCCCTGAACTGGAACAACGGTCGCGGTCATGGATGCGTCCTTCAAACAGGCCGACGGTTCGCCCGATGCTTATCCAGCTCCCGGGGCCGTGATTAGTGCACTTCCCGAATGATAGCCAATATCCGCTCTCACCCATTGTTGCCGTTCACCAAGCTGACATGTGGCAAAGTGACGGGGCAGGTAAAGGAGTATTCCAGCCGGGGTCCGTATGGTGCGGACAGCGTGCCCTGAGATTGACCAACGCATGGGGGAAATAATGCGCAAGTTCTTGAGTTGCCTTTCGGTAACCATGGTACTGAGTGGCGCGGCGACAATGAGTCACGCCCAATACCTTTCGAGCAGCCCTCCACCACCGCCGGAGTCGCCGTGTCAGACGAGGCTGCGCCACATGGGACTGCCCCCGGGACACAGCTGCACCGAGCCTGAGCGTGACCCTTCCTACCATGTGCCTGGTTCCACGCCCGTATATCCGGCAGATCTGGCAAAACTTGGCGTAGGTGGCACGGTGATGCTGCGGATGCGCGTATCCGCGACCGGGCTTGTTGCAAATATACATATCGGGCGAACAAGCGGATATCCCGAACTCGATGCAGCGGCATTGGCAGCGGCGAGCCATTGGAAATTTTCACCCGGCACAGTGGATGGCGTCCCGGTTGATGCGGATGGATACGCGTCTGTGCGCTTCAATCCCAAGCACTAGCAGCCTGTCGGACTTTGGTCGGCCGGTCTGCGAATCCGGCTGTGCGGTCCATATTTCCGCTGCTTCTTGACCCATGGAACCACCATGGGCCGGCGAATCGTCAGAAATCTGTCCTCGCACAGCCGAATTCTCGCCTCGACCACCAAAGCCCGACAGGCTGCTAGACGATGGCATTTCATTAGCATCGTGTGGTGTGCGAAGTCGCGACCCTTGCCGTTGCCAGGTCGCGAACCTTGCGCGCGAAGGTTTGACCTTTGCACGCGAAGCAAAAAGCCTGGCACGCAACGGTTTGGGCGTTGCGCGCCAGGCTTTGAGTGTCGCGCGCGGGGGTTTGAGTTTGGGGTTGCGGGTGGGTCGGTGCGGCTTGGTGGCCGGTTGGCTGGGCTTGGGAGTCAGCCAGCGGAAGAGCTCGGCACACTAAGAATTGTCCCTGACACGAATGGCAAGGGAGGAAGGGTGCGAGCCACGGGCGAAGCGGTTGGCCAGCATCCGGCGCAGGTCGTCCACGCCCTGCCCCTTGCCCATGACCTTGAGCACGACGTAACCCTCCTCCAGCGCGGTGGTCATCAGGTCGCTGCCCACCGCTATCCGGGTGTCGTCGCCGCGCTGGCTCAGCCTGGACAGCCGCGCCAGGCTGAAATGGTTCCTGGCACCATTTTCTTGACATACTCGCGAAGCAGCCGGACAAGTCGGCAGCTTCGCCAAGGGAAGGCACTTCACCATCGCCAAAACCCAGCGAATCAATTCCCTTCGGGGGTGGAATGGAGGGGACGCATGACAGGGAACGCTTCACCACGGGATTTGCAACTGCTAGGGACAGACTCTGCTGATCGGATATTGGATTTCACGATCAGCGCAAATCAGATCGTAAACGCTGGTGCAGGCACGAACTCTTACGAGATGCGCAATACGCTGCTTGAGGCCCGACGCAAGGCCCGCGTCCGTTACAAGCACGGCATGACGTTGCCAGCCACTGCTGAAAAGCTGCGCGCAGACGCGGAGCGCAAGGTCAGGCACTCGCGAACCCTCGCCCGCAATATCAGGAACGCTACCGGCGTGGCAAAGCCCGTCGGGGCTGACGCTCACCATATTGTGGCGCAGACAGATCGGCGCGCTGCGCGGTCCCGGCTCGTGCTTTTTGGCTGGGGCATCGGAATCAACGACGCGGACAATGGCGTCTATCTTCCGAAAAAATTCTCATCGAAAGTTGAGGGGCTCGATGATGCCACCGCGCACGAAAACATTCACACCGACGAATACTGTCTCGCAGTCGAAGTGCGGCTTAGGGATGCAGGACGAGAATCAGAACAAGGTCGTCTCGCCTTGCGTAGCATCAAGGGCGAAATTCTAAAGAGCCAGTTCATCTACTAACGGATTGCGAATGAAAGTCTGGAATGACGATCGGCACCTACCCGTACATTGATGCTTTCGGCACCCTTCAGGCGGCCGCCCGGGGATCCGGGGGGATGGCCGATCGGACCCCCGACGACGGTCTTGTGGTCAGCTTCGCAAACCGCCCGAACAACGTCTACGTCGCCTTTCAGGGCTCGGACTACGAGATTGAGGTCTACGACCCGCATCCCGGGAGGGCGCTCGAGTTTGGCAAGGGTGGGCGCCATCTCGCCGATCAGGTGAACGAGCGGCGGAGGACCTTGGCGCTGACGCCCCACTTGGTCTAGCCTCATCAGCGTCATTTCTTCGTCGAGATACCAACGGCTTTCCTCGGGGAGCGTTCAGGGAACCGGCCTGGGGAAGATCGAGATGAGCGAGCCGAGGCGCGGCACATCCGTGAGGCACACGAACGGCGCCTCCGCCGGCAGAGAATCCCTCGGACGGGGAGCTCGATTGCGTACCGCACGGAGATCCAACCCGTCTATCAAGGGTGTCACGGAGGCGGGAATCGTCTACGGCAACCTCCTTGCCAACCAGCGCCAACAGCTCGGACTGAGCCAGAAGGACTTGGCTGCCAGGATTCGGACGAGCACGTCCACGATCGCGAGGATCGAGGAAGGCCACCCGCCCAGTGCGGAGATCCGGAAGCGGCTCAGCGACAGTCTCTTTCCCGTGCCCGCGCGGAACCCGGTGCAGCTTCGATCCCGAGCCTGCGCGGAAGCCGGTGCAGCGTCTGAATTCGAGTCACCCGCTAGACCGCCTGGTCCAGGGCGGCGCGCCCCGGAACCGGGTGGCCGCGCATCGCGTTCCGGGCAATCGCCGCCTTTGGGGCCATCCGTGGGGGCCCCCGGGGTGCTTCGGTCGCTCGTGATCGCCGGCGCCCGGATCTTCGAAGCGACGATGGCGCACCCTCCGCCCAGTCCTCCGTGGCGGTGTCGCACGCGATCGGAGCCCCGGCAACGATTCACCACGCGAGGGTGGAGGCTCAGAAGGCGGCCGTTGCCGAGGCACGCAGGGAGCCGCGGCGCGCAGGCGAGGGAGCGAGAGGCAGGCAGCAGCGGCCGCGCAGGCCGCGAGGAAGCCCGCCGCCAAGGACGACACGAACGACGCATCCCGACGCGAGCCCGCCGGTCACGGCGCCCGTCACCTCTTCCCATCGCCGAGTGGAGGCGGAGGCAGGGCGGGGCGGCTCCAGCGACCCGGCCCCGGAGCTGGGGCACGGCATCGGGGCTCAGGGAGGCTGATCGACGAGCCCGCGACTCAGCTGGTTCGTACCGATCACCCGCGGCTTTGTTGTGAACCAGGACATTCCCTAGCGGCTTTCGGACTTAGTTCCTCCGAACACTTGACAAAGCCCGAATATTCGTTAAGGGTGCGGCTCGCGTGGAATCGGCAGACTCCGGATCTCTCCGGTCCCTCCGTGAGCTCAATCGCGGGCGCGTCATCGACGCGCTCCGCGGCCGGGGAACCGCCAGCCGCGCCGAGATCGCCCGGCGCGACCGGGCTCTCGCGCTCCACGGTCTCGAGCATCGTCTCCGACCTGATCGAGGCGGGCCTGCTGACCGAGCAGGCGGAGGCGACAGGCGTCGCTCATGGCGAGGCTGGGGGAAGGCCGCCGGTGCTGCTCTCCCTGAATCCGTCCGCCGGCCTCGCCGTCGGGCGTCGACTTCGGCCACACCCACCTCCGGGTGGCGGTGTCGGATCTCTCCCACGAGGTGCTCGCGGAGTCCTGGCGCGAGCTCGACGTCGACCACTCGGCGGAGGAGGGGCTCGACGCCGCGGCGGAGCTGGTCGACAAGGTGCTCAAGGAGGCCAAAGTCGACCGCGAGGGGGTGATCGGGGTGGGGATGGGCCTCCCCGGCCCGATCAACCGGGCGACGGGCGCCGTGGGCTCGTCCTCGATCCTGCCCGGGCTGGGTCGGCGTCAACGCGGCGATGGAGATGGAGCGCCGGCTCCGGCTCCCGGTGAGGGTCGAGAACGACGCCAACCTCGGCGCGCTCGCCGAGTTCGTCTGGGGCTCCGGCCGGGGATACTCCGATGTCATCTACATCAAGCTCTCCTCGGGAGTCGGGGCCGGCCTCCTCTTCGGAGGGCGGCTCCACGAGGGCGCCGGAGGCACGGCCGGGGAGATCGGCCACATCCCCGCCCAGAACGGAACCGCGATCTGCCGCTGCGGCAGCAGGGGTTGCCTCGAGACGGTCGCCTCGGCGCGCGCGATCGCCGAGCAGGTCGGGGCGAGCCGCGGCGAGCCCGTGTCCCCGAGGGACCTGCTCGAGCTGATCGCGGATGGGACCCGGCGGCCACCGGCTGATCGGCGAGGCCGGCCGCGAGATCGGGGTCGCGCTCGCCGGCCTCTGCAATCTCGTCAACCCCAACTGCGTGATCATCGGCGGCGACCTGAGCGCCGCCGGGGAGCTGATCACCGAGCCCGTGCTCGAGTCGATCCGCCGCTACGCGATCACCAGCGCGGCGGAGCAGGTGAACGTGGTGGCGGGTGTCCTCGGAGAGCGCGCGGAGCTGCTCGGCGCGCTCGCACTCGTCCTGCATGCGACCGACGGCGTCGTCGGCGCCGGCCCGCCGCAGGCGGTGGCCGCATGAACCGGTTTGGAATTCAAATCAACCAGAGAGGAACAACAGTGGAGGTGGTGCGTGTGACTAGATCCAAGAGCTGGGCCCGCGGCGCCGTGCTTTCCGTGGCGGCGCTTGTGATCGGGCTCGGGCTCGCCGCCTGTGGAGGCGGCGGTGGTGGCGGAGGGCCGAAGGTCGCCCTGCTGCTGCCGGAGTCGAAGACGACTCGCTACGAGGCCCACGATCATCCGGAGTTCGAGGCCGCCCTGAACACGGCGTGCCCGGACTGCGAGCTCATCTACAACAACGCGAACCAGGACGCGTCGACGCAGCAGTCCCAGATGGAATCGGCGCTCACCGACGGGGCCGACGTGGTCGTCCTCGACCCGGTGGACTCCGCGTCCGCAGCGTCGATGGTGAACCTGGCCAAGCAGCAGAATGTCCCGGTCGTGAGCTACGACCGGCTGATCCTGGACACGCCCTGACGTCGCCGCGTATGTCTCGTTCGACAACGTCAAGGTCGGCGAGCTCCAGGGCAGCACCCTGGCCAAGAAGCTCGCCGATGACGGCAACGCGAACCGGGCCGATCGTGAAGATCAACGGCTCGCCGACCGACAACAACGCGAAGCTGTTCGGTCAGGGCGCGGACTCGGCGCTGAATGCGGCGAACGTCCAGGTCGCCAAGGAGTACGACACCCCGGATTGGAGCCCCGACAAGGCCCAGTCCGAGATGGATCAGGCGATCACGGCGCTCGGCAAGACCGGGTTCAAGGGCCTGTACGCCATGAACGACGGCACCGCCGGCGGTGCGATCGCGGCGATGCAGGCAGCAGGCATCGATCCGAAGACGATCCCGTCGACGGGTCAGGACGCCGAGCTCGAGGCCGTTCAGCGGATCCTCACCGGCGACCAGTTCATGACGGTCTACAAGGCGACCAAGCCGGAGGCAACGGCCGCAGCTCAGATGGCGGTCGCGCTCGCCAATGGCAAGCCGGTCCCGGCCAACATGATCACCACGAAGACCAACAATGGTGCGACGGATGTCCCGTCGGATCTGCTGACCCCGGTCGCGGTGACGAAGGACAACGTCGCCACCGCGACGTACGGCGGTCAGCCGCTGATCGGTTCGAACGGATACTGGACCGCCAGCGACGTCTGCACCCCGGAGTTCCAGTCGGCCTGTCAGGCGGCCGGAATCCAGCAGTAGGCGCGGACTGATAGGAGAATGACCCCGAGCGCGAGGAGATGAGAAGGTGAGCGAGCAGAAGCAGAGCGGCAACGGCAAGCCGGATCATCTCCTCGCGCTGAAGGGGTTCACCAAGAGCTTCGGCCCCGTCCAGGCGCTCTCCGACGTCGACTTCGAGGTCGACGCCGGCGAGGTCGTCGCCCTCGTCGGCGACAACGGGGCCGGGAAGTCCACCCTGATCAAGGCGATCGACGGCGTACAGCCGCCCGATTCGGGTCAGGCGTACTTCGAGGGCAAACCGGTCAAGATCAGCGACCCGAATTCGGCCACCCAGCTCGGGATCGCCACGGTCTTCCAGGACCTCGCCCTCTGCGACAACCTCGACGTTGTCGCCAACCTCTACCTCGGCCAGGAGGTGGTGGGCAACGGGGGCGTCCCGCTGCCGGTCATCAACGAGACCGAGATGGAGCAGCACACAAGCGAGCTGCTCGACGAGCTCTCGGTGACCACGCTCGGCAGCGTGCGGACCGAGGTGGGAAGCCTCTCCGGAGGGCAGCGCCAGTCGGTGGCGATCGCCCGCTCCCTGCTCGGCGATCCCAAGGTCGTGCTGCTCGACGAGCCGACGGCGGCGCTCGGCGTGGCGCAGACGGCGCAGGTTCTCAGCCTCGTCAAGCGCCTTCGCGACCGCGGCCTCGGCGTGGTCGTGATCAGCCACAACCTCGAGGATGTCTTCCAGGTCGCGGACCGGATCGTGGTGCTGCGCCTCGGCAGGCGGGAGGCGACCTTCGACATCCAGAAGACGACGCGAGAGGAGGTCGTGGCTGCGATCACCGGCGCCTCGGCCGAGCTCGAGGCCTCACGAAGGAGGAGAAGTGATGGAGGGCGCCACGGGACCGCCGACGGCGCGGAGCCGCAGGAGAGAAGGCTCACCGTCATCGCCCGCCTCGCGCGCGGCGAGCTCGGCTCGCTGCGGGTGTTCCTCACGATCGCCCTGATCTGGGTGATCTTCCAGTCTCAGAACGACCGTTTCCTCTCCGCGATCAACCTGACCAACCTGACGCTCCAGATCGCGGCCATCGGGACGATCTCGGTCGGCGTCGTGCTCGTCCTGCTGCTCGGGGAGATCGATCTCTCCGTCGGCGCGGTCAGCGGGCTCGCCGCGGGAGTGATGGCCGTGCTCCAGGTCAAGCATGGCTGGAGCCCCGAACTGGCCATCCTTGCCGGCCTCATGACCGGCGCCATCATCGGGTTCTTCAACGGCTTCATGGTCACCTTCTTCGGGATCCCCTCGTTCGTGGTGACCCTTGCGGGACTGCTTGCCTGGCAAGGGGCGCTCTTATTCGTGCTCGGGGACACCGGGACGATCAACCTGCCGCCGAGCACGATCACCGACCTGGCCGGCAAGTTCTTCTCGGCCGGCGTCGGCTATGCCCTCGCGGCGATCGTCACCGGCGCGACGCTCGGCACCGGATTGATGGAGTTACGCCGGAGACAGAAGGCGGGCCTGGAGACCGACCCGCTCGCCGGAATCGTCATCCGGACTGTGGTCGTCGGCGTCGCGAGCTTCGCCGCGGTGGCGATCCTGAGCTCGGACCGAGGCATTCCGCTCTCGGCGCTGATCCTCGTCGGCTTCTGCGGCTTCTTCGCCTGGCTGACGACGCGAACGCCGTTCGGCCGCCACATCTTCGCCGTCGGCGGGAACGCCGAGGCGGCGCGGCGCGCGGGCATCCCGATCAACCGCGTCCGCATCCTCGTCTTCACGATCTGCTCGACGATGGCGGCGGCCGGCGGGATCCTGGCGGCCTCGAGGCTGATCGCCGTCAACCAGGCCTCCGGTTCGGGCGACATCCTGCTGCTCGCGATCGCCGGGCCGGTGATCGCCGGCACCAGCCTGTTCGGCGGCCGCGGCTCGGTCTGGTCGGCTCTGCTGGGTGCCGTGGTGATCGGGTCGATCTCGAACGGCATGGACCTGCTCGGCCTGAACTCGGACGTCAAGTACATGATCACCGGAGGCGTTCTGCTCGCCGCCGTGACGGTCGACGCCCTGGCGCGGCGGCAGCGCGAGCGGGTGCAGGTGACCTAGCAGCCGCCAGGCCGCCGAGGCGTAGCCGCCGCCGGGCGACCGGCGGACGGAGGAATTGCGACGCTGCGCGCCGATCCCCGCCTACAGTTGTTCCTGTGGGTGCGATGAGGCGGGCAGCCCTGACGATCGCTGCGCTGTGGATGTTGGCTGCCGTCGGCGGAGGTCTGCTCCGGCGGCAGGCCCGGCGACCCCGGCTCGGCCGCGCCGAGTCGCGCCGTGGTGATGGTCGCCACCCCGGCCCTGCCCACAGGCCGGAGCCCCGAGGCGCGCGGGCGCTGGCACGCGCTCCGCGCTCGAGTCCAGCCGGATCCTCGACCGTGTGGCGGACCGCAAAGGCCTCGTCGGTCGAGACCGCGATCCCCGAGATCGGGATGCTGAGCGTGGACGTCGGACCAGGCGGACTGCCGGCGCTCTGAAGCGGAGCCTGGCGGACGACCCGCGGGTGGAGTCCGTGCGGCCCGACCCGCTGGTCCAGCTCCGCTACTCGCCGAGCGACTTCGCCTTCACCCACCACGATCCTCACGCGCCGAACGGCGACCTCTCGCAGTGGAACCTGATCCGCGAGGGCGGCCCGCGCGCCTGGGACCTCTCGCGGGGCACCGGCGCAGAGGTGGCGATGGTCGACTCCGGCGTCGACGGCGGCCATCCCGACATCGCGAGCCGGATCGCCGGCGCGGCGGCGTTCGGCACCAGCTCGCCGACCACTGATCCGATCGGCCACGGCACCCACACCGCCGGTCTCGCCTGCGGCGACACGGACAACGCCTTCGGGATCGCGTCGATGGGATTCGACTGCTCCCTCTACATCGCCAAGGTCGTATTTCCCGGGCCGTGCTCGAACGTCGCCGCTGCGATCACCGCGGCCGCGGATCGCGCGACAGCGACGTGATCAGCATGAGCCTCGGCGGCTGCGATCCGCGACTCGTCCCCGGCGCTCAGCTACGCGCAGTCCCGCGGGTCCGTCCTGGTGGCCGCCGGGGACAACACCCCGAATCCGGATGGCTCGTGCGGCACCTTCCCGCTCCCGACCCGCTCAACTGCATCTATCCCGGAGGAATGGCTGCAGCCGAACGGCACCGGCCCGAACGCCGGCTTCGACCGCGGCCTGGTGGTCACCTCGGCGCAAGTACGACGGCACGCCGCTCAGCGTTCGCCGAGCAGACGACCCGGGTCTCGGTGGCCGCGTTCGGATCGGCCTCCAACGCGGTCGGCGGGCCAGCAGGGCATCCTCTCGAGCTGGCCGGCGAACAGCGTCGACGACGACTCCTCCGGGCGGCCGCACCACCGTCAACGGGGACAACCGCTTCTCGCTACCTGGTCGGGCACGAGCATGGCGACGCCCCAGGTCGCCGGGGTGGCCGCGCTGATCCGGGCGGTGAAGCCGAACATCGCGAACACCAAGGTCGTGCACCTGATCAAGGCGACCGCCAGCCACTGCGGCTCCTATGGGGACGGCATCGGCTGGGGCGTGATCCGGGCCGACCAGGCGGTTGCGGCCGCGCTCGATCGGGACGTCGGAGCCCCCGAGCTCCGGGTGAAGAGGGCACGCGGGACCCAGCGGCGTCGCTGGACCTGAAGATCAAGCGGTCACGACACCTCGGGCGGCACCAGCTGCGTGAAGCTGCCGACCGCCGGCGTCAAGAAGGTCCTGGTCTTCGCCTCGGCGAACGGCGGCGCCTACCACCGGATCGGGAAGACGACGCAAGGGCAAGCTCCCTTCCACGGCAAGGCCGGCCGCCGCTACCGCTTCTACTCGATCGCGATCGACAGGGCCGGGAACCGCGAGGCGGCTCCGGCCGAGCCCGACGCTCCGGCTGAAGGCGCTAGCCGGGCAGGTCGGCGCCGGCGGCCAGGATCGGCCTGGGAACGAGCCTCGGCGGCCTCGGCGGCGGCGAGCAGGTCGGCGAGCGACTCGGAGAGGCCGGTGGCGAGCATCTCGAGGTCCTCCATCGTGTCGTAGTCGCCGAGCAGGCCGAAGTCGATGCCGCCGTTGTAGGACATGATCGCGATCGCGAGGGCGTGGTTCTCGGGCAGGAAGGCGACGGGGAAGACATCCTGCAGTTCGCGGCCGAGCACGTAGAGCGGAATCTGCGGACCGGGCACGTTGGTGACGATCAGGTTGAAGAGGCGGGTGGAGAAGTTGATGCGCGAGGCCTGGGCCAGCAGGGTCGGCGGGGCGAAGTCGTTGAAGCGCGAGATCACCTCGGCGCCGAGCGCCTGCTTCGACTCCTTCAGGCTGCCCATCGCGCGCTTGACCGCGTCGAGCCGCTTGACGGGGTCCTCGATGTAGACGGGCAGCGGCCCCCGCATCGCGGCGATCCGGTTGCCGAGCTGGCCGTGCTCGTCCTCGGCGCGGATCGAGACCGGGACCAGCGCCCGCAGCTCGAGGCCCTCGGTCTTCAGCCCGCGGCTGCGCAGCCAGCTCCGCGAGCGCGCCGCTGACCACGGCCAGCACGACGTCGTTGACCGTGCCGCCGAGGCGTCCTTGATCCGCTTGAAGTCGCTCGAGCTCCGAACGGGTCCAGGCGAACCGGCGGTGGGATCCGATCTCGGTGTTGAGCGGTACCTCCGGCGCCGGGTTGGTGAAGTTCCAGGCCACCTCGCCGAGCGCCTCGCCGGCCTCGACGACCTTGCGGGTGGTTCGCATGGGATGGCCGCGGCGCGGACGGCGCGGCGGGCGAGCTTGAAGGGCGTCTCGCTGAGCTCCACCGCGCCGCGGGCCGCGAGCTCGGCGGAAGATGGGGAGGGCTGTGGCACCCAGTTCGCGGTCGGGCTCGATCGGCTCGGGCACGGGCTTGACGTCGAAGAGGACCGTGGCGATGTCGACGCCCGAGACGCCGTCCACCAGGGCGTGGTGGGTCTTGGTCACCAGCGCGAATCGGTTCTTCTCGAGCCCCTGGATGAGCCAGAGCTCCCAGAGCGGCTTCGAGCGGTCGAGCCCCTGCGAGAAGAGCCGGCCCGCGATGTTGCGGAGCTGCTCCTCTGACCCCGGCGCCGGCAGCGCCGAGTGGCGCACGTGGTAGGCGAGGTGGAAGTGGGGGTCGTCCACCCAGAACGGCCGGCCCGTCTCGATGGGCGGAAAGGCGAGCTTCTGACGGAACCGCGGCACCAGGTGCAGGCGGCTGCGCACGTGATCGAGGAAGTCCTCGTAGCGCGGGCGGCGGCCCCTCGAAGATCAGGATCGCGCCGACGTGCATGTGCGCGCTCGAGGTCTCGTTCGTCAGAAACGAGGCATCGATCGAGCTCAATCTGTCCATGTGTCCCTGTGCCATGGCTGAGGGGCAAGCCTAGCGACCCTGGAGTCGATGGCCGCTACCCTTCGCCCGGGCGTCATGTCCAGCTCTGAAAACACCCTCTCAGGCCCCTCCAAGGTCCTGCTCGCGGCGCCGCGCGGCTACTGCGCGGGCGTCGATCGCGCCGTGCAGACGGTCGAGCACGCGCTCGATCTCTACGGCAAGCCCGTCTACGTCCGCAAGGAGATCGTCCACAACAAGCACGTCGTGCACGAGCTGGAGAAGCGCGGCGCGATCTTCGTCGAAGAGGAGACCGAGGTGCCCGAGGGACGAGATGGTCGTCTTCTCCGCCCACGGAGTCGCGCCAAGCGTCCACGAGAACTCGGAGCGGCGCCGGCTGCGCACGATCGATGCGACCTGCCCGCTGGTCACGAAGGTCCACGTCGAGGCGAGGAAGTTCGCCGCCGAGGGCTACACGATCGTCCTGATCGGCCATGAGGGCCACGAGGAGGTCGAGGGGACGACCGGCGAGGCGCCGGAGCGCACTGTGCTGGTGCAGACCGAGTCCGACGTCGGCGACCTCGAGGTCGACGATCCCGACCGGATTGCCTACATCACCCAGACCACCCTCTCGGTGGATGAGACCTCTTCGATCATCGCCGCGCTGAAGAAGAAATTCCCGAACGCGGTGGGCCCAAGACCGACGACATCTGTTACGCCACGACCAATCGCCAAGCGGCCGTCAAGGCTCTGGCGAAGGAGTGCGATCTGGTGCTGGTGATCGGCTCGACCAACTCATCCAACTCGAACCGGCTGGTCGAGGTCGCGCGCGAGCATGGCGCCGATTCCTACCTGATCGACACTCACCATCAGGTCGACGAGAGCTGGCTCGAGGGCGTCGAGACGGTCGGCATCACCTCGGGCGCGAGCGCACCGGAGGAGCTGGTCGAGCAGCTGGTCACCTTCTTCCGTGACCGTGGCGCCGACGACGTCTCGGAGCTGAAGACCGTGCACGAGGACGTCCGCTTCATGCTTCCCCGGCGAGATCCGCAAGGAGCTCGCCGCCTCGGGCGCCTAGGGTCTCGCCGGCCAGCTCGTCAGCTGAACAAACGCTCGCCGACGAAGCCGCTCGGCTGAGCTCCGCGAGGGACCGCGAAGACCGCGCTGGAGGTGTGCTTGATGTACTCGTCGAGCGCGTGCGGGGGCGGTCTGCCCTGGCCGGATCGCAGCCCGCGTCAGCAGCTTGAAGGAGAGCTTGTGGCTCCGGCGGGGGTGAGACGTCCGAGTTCGCCGCACTCGGCGAAGAGCAGGGAGCCGAGCGCGACGGATGCGACTAGAGAGCTTCGTTGGGTGCTTCGGTGGGTCATCGAAGCCTCGGCTTGAGTCGTGACAGTTGCGGGCTGGCGGCGTAGGCTGGAGAAGCGGACGCCCGGGCCGCCAGCCGTCGGGCCAGACCACGTACAGGCCCATGGGGATTGCGAAGAGCAGGTAGACGAGCACCTCGACCTCCGTGGGCTGTGGCTGGAGGCCGAGCATGCCGGTCAGCGGGATCCGCTGGACTGTTCCCGGCTGCACCGAGCCAGCTGAGGTCGAGCGCCTCGGCCTGCATGCCGTTGATCCAGCCGGCCTCGTGCGCGGTATGGGCGGCCGTCGCCAGCAGCCCAGCCGCCACCAGGACGAGAATGAACCCGGTGACGCGGAAGAAGCGAGAGAGGTTGATGCGAACCCCGCCGAAGTAGATGGCGGCTCCGAGACCGATCGCCGCAACCAGCCCGATCACCGCCCCCGCACCGGCGGCAGTGGGATCCGAGGTGTCCTGGAAGGCCGCCAGCATGAAGACTGTCGTTTCGAAGCCCTCGCGGAGGACTGCGAGGAAAGGCATCCCGACGAGGGCAGCCGCCGAGCCGGCGGCGAGCGCCTCCGCGACGTGCCCTCCAGTTGCGCGCGGAGGCCGCGGGCATGCCGCCGCATCCAGACGATCATGTAGCTGATCATCCCGACCGCGATCAGCCCGACGATCGTCTCTAGGCCCTCCTGCTGGCGCTGGGGCAGCTGCTCGTCCACCAGGCGGAGCGCCACCGCGACGCCGACGCAGATCGCCACCGCGAGCGCGACACCGAGCCACATCGAGCGCAGCGCGTCCGCGCCGGCCCTGCTTGACGAGGAAGGCGGCGACGATGCCGACGATCAGGGAAGCCTCGACGCCCTCGCGCAGGGCGATCATCGAGCGTCGGGATCAATGCCGGGGCTCGAGCTGTCGGGTTGCCCGGAGCATTCGTTAGGTCCGCCTGAATTCGGGAAACCTAACAAAAACCAACCGCGAGTGTCGGCTTTACCCGGCAACGCCCGCTGCGAACTGGATCGAGTAGAGCAGCAGGCCGGGGGAGGGCTCCAGCTCCAGGGCGTGGCGCTCGGTCGTCTCGTGCGCCGTCAGCTCCTGCAGCCCGGGTTGGGTGACTTCGATGGGGTTGCGGGACTCCCCATCGACGCGGATCTCGATCCGGCCCGTCGCCGTCGGTGGCCGCGTAGGCGCCGCCAGCTTGATAGTCGAGCGTCAGCGAGGCTCTCCCTCGGTGCTCGACCACGGGTCCTCGGTCGATCCGCCGGGAAACACCTCGGGCGTGGGGGCGATCACCTTGATGTCGGGAACGTCCGACGGCCGTAGTGGCTCCAGCAACGGCGGCGACTCGCGGCCGCCGTTCTTCTCGGGAAGCGCGTCGCGGATCGCCTCCTCGGTGCCCGCGTAGTCGCCCTCGCCGAGGTGGTACCAGCGCAGCGCGCCGCCCCGTCCCCAGAGGAACAGGGCCGGCCACCCGTGGGGCTCGTAGATCCGCCAGAGGATGAACTCCGGGTCCACGGCAACGGGCCAGTCGATCCCCAGGCGCTCCACCGCGCCGGCCACGGCGTCCGTGTCCTGCGTGAACGGGAAGCGCGGGCGAGTGGACGCCGATCGTCGCCAGGCCGTCGCCCTCGTAGCGATCATGCCAGGCGCGCAGATAGGGCAGCGTCGCGGATCGAGTTGAGCTGCGCGAAGTCGAAGAAGTGGACGAGCGCCGGCCGGCGGCGACGAGCCGGTCGATCGACTCCACGGGCTCGCCCACCCAGTCGAGTCCGGGCGGGATGGGGGGCACGGCGATGTCGGGTCTCGGGGGACGCAGGCGCCGGAGGGTATGCTCCCGGCGTAATCAGAGGGTGCTCCGCAGGAGCAACCCGATTAATGAACCGAAGGGAGTGGTTTGCGTGAGCAAGCGTCTGGGAGCGGATCGAGGAGAGTCGGGCCCGTCACAACGTGCTCGAGCACCCCTTCTACGTGCGCTGGTCGGCCGGCGAGCTGAGCCGCGAGGAGCTCGCCCGCTACGCCGGCCAGTACCGCCACGCGACCGAGGCCCTGGCCCGCCTCTGCAGCCAGACCGCCGAGACCGCTCCCGAGCAGCATCGCGAGGAGATCGCGGCCCATGCCACCGAGGAGGAGGCCCACGTCGGACTCTGGGATGACTTCGTCGAGGCGGCCGGCGGCGAGATCGGCGCCGAGCCCACGCCGGAGACCGCCGAGTGCGTCACGGCCTGGACCGCGCCCGAGGGCTACCTGGCGCAGCTCGCGCGGATGTACGCGATCGAGAGCGGCCAGCCGGAGATCGCCCGCATCAAGCGTGAGGGCCTCTGCGCGCTTCTACGGCATCAACGGCGGCCCCGGCGAGCGAGTACTTCAAGGTCCACGAGGAGGCCGACCACGCTCACGCCGAGGAGTCCCGGCGGCTGATCGAGGAGGCGATGACGCCCGAGGACGAGGATGCTCTCGTCGAGGCCGCCGAGTCCGCCTTTACGGCCAACTGGCGGCTGCTCGACGGGGTCAGCTGAACGCCGGGCTCTGATGCGCGGGCGCTCCGGTCGGATCGGCGACCGCGCGATCGGGATCGTGCTGGGGATCCTGCTCGGGATCGCGGTGATCCTCCTCTTCCTGTTCCTGGGCTCGCGCAACACGATCGATGAGCCCTCGCTCTCGGGCGGGGCGACCCAGACCCAGACGCAGCCGGCTGCGCCGCCGGCGAAGGTGTCCAAGCCGAAGCCGCCCAAGTAGGATTCTTGACCCATGAGATCGGCAATGCGCACCGCTCATAGGGTCCGGCTCGCGAGCATCCTGGCGGTCGGCGCGTTCGCGCTTCACCAGCTGCGCTACCTGATCGCCTTCGGGGGATCCTCGCCCGCGGAGCTCGCCCAGGAGGGGCACCGCTACATGTCGGATCTCCTGCCGCCGGTCGCCGTCCTGGTCCTTGCGGCCGTCGTGGCGACGCTGATTCGCGGAACCGAGGGAGCGTCACCCGCACGAGTCCCGCTCGCACGCCGCATCGCGGTCTTCGCAGGCGCACTGCTCGCCATCTACGTGGGCCAGGAGCTGCTCGAGGGACTGATCGCATCGGGCCACGCGTCGGGCCTCGCGGCCGTGCTCGCCGGCGGCGGGTGGATCGCGCTGCCGCTCGCCGTGACGATCGGCGCCCTGGCGGCGCTGCTCGCCCACGTGCTCGAGAGAGTCGAGCGCGTGATCGCGGTGATCCACGCCGAGCGGCCAGTGCGCTCGCGGCCGCCCGCGGTCCGCGGCAGCGCCCTTCCGGCCCGCGGAATCAGCTTGCTCTCCGCGCCTCTTGGCGTTTGGCCTGGCCCGACGGCCGCCTCCGCCGGCACCTGCCTAGCAGGTGCCAATCGCGCGCGCGTTTCGCCCTCGTTTAGGCAGCGACGGCAGCGTGCGCACATCCAAGGAGGTCTTTCCGAATGCAATCCAGGGCTGCACGACTCGGCCTGCTGGCGGCGGTGATCGTCGCCGCGATCGTGGTCTTCGTCGTGCTGAAGAACAACAACAGCGACACGAGCAACGACACCGCCAAGGGCGTTCAGGTGCTGAACGTCGACGCGAGCGGCAATCCGGTCGGCGGCGTGAAGACGCTCACCTACAACAAGGGCGATCAGGTCCAGCTCCACGTGAACCTGGCCGCAGCCCGAGGACGAGGTCCACGTCCACGGCTACGAGATCGAGAAGCCGGCCGAGCACAGCCCGGTCACGTTCTCGTTCCCGGCGAACCTCGACGGGGTGTTCGAGATCGAGGTGCATCGCTCTCGACAAGACCGAGGGGCCGATCGCCGAGCTCCACGTCAACCCGTGATGAGGCGTCAAGGCTGAAGCTGGCGGTCGGACTCGCGTTGGCGACTCCCATCGCCGCGCTCCTCTTCCCGGACGTTGCCTCGGCGCACGCGCTGGTCGGCCGCAAGGACCTGCCGGTGCCCGCCTGGCTCTTCGCCTGGGGGGCGTCGCTGGTCCTGATCATCTCCTTCGCGCTGCTCTCGGTCGCCTGGACCGACGCGCGGCTGCAGGACGAGGACTGGCGGGCGATGCCGCGGTGGTTCTCACGCGCGGTCGCTCAACGCGGGGACGCAGATCGTCTGCGGGCTGATCGGCGTCGGGCTCTTCGTGCTGGTCCTCTACGCCGGCTTCAGGGGCATCGAGGACCCGACCCAGAACTTCGCGATCATCTTCGTCTTCTACACGTTCTGGCTGGGCCTGGTCCTGGTCAGCGTCCTGTTCGGGGACGTCTTCCGGGCCTTCAACCCGTGGCGGGCGATCGGCCGGACGATCTCGGGCGGTTTTCGCCTGGTCGCGGGGGAGTCCGCGCCGACGCCGTTCACCTATCCGGAGCGGCTCGGCCGCTGGCCGGCGGTGGTCGGCGTGCTGCTCGTTCGTCTGGCTCGAGCTGATCGCGGGCGGCGGCGTTGCGCCGACGCCGCACAAGGTCGCCGTCGCCACGGTGATCTACACCGTCATCACCTTCGTCTGCATGGCGCTGTTCGGGGTGGAGGAGTGGATCCAGCGAGGGCGAGGCGTTCAACGCCTACTTCGGGATGTTCTCCCGGCTCGGGCCGTTCGAGGTGCGGGGCGACGCAGGTCGGCCGCCGCAGGTTCCTGACCGGCGCGCCGCAGTGGGCGGCGGTTCCGGGGGCCGCGGCCCTGGTGCTCACCTCGATCGCGGTGACGAGCTTCGACGGGGCCCAGGAGGGCGTCCTCTCCGGCGCGATCAGGTGGACCTTCGAGCGCTGCAGCGACATCGGCTTCAGCCTGCCGGACTCGTTCCGGATCGCGAACAGCATCTGGCTGCTGATCACGCTGGCCGTCGTCTCCGGCCTCTACTGGCTCGGCGTGACGGGGATGCACACGGTTCGCGGCTCGCCGCCGGTCAAGGAGCTGGGCCGCTCATTCGCCCACTCGCTGATCCCGATCGCGCTGGCCTATCTGGTGGCGCACTACTTCAGCGCCTTCCTCTACCAGGAGCAGGCTCAGTTCACCTACATCCTCTCCGACCCGCTCGGCCACGGCTCCGACCTGTTCGGGACCGCCGGTGGCGGGATCAACTACGGGATCGTCGGCTCGAACACGGTCTGGTACGTCCAGGTCGCGGCGCTGGTCATCGGCCACGTCGTCGCCCTGACCCTGGCGCACGACCGGGCGCTCGCGGTCTACGACAACGTCCGCCACGCATCCCGCTCGCAGTACTTCATGCTCGCGGTGATGGTGGGCTTCACCTGCTTCGGGCTCTGTTCCTGTCTCCAGTCAAGCAGAGCGGCCACCAGACCGCGACTGATGGCGAAGCCGAGCAATCACTGGCGCCAGCCGCTTGATCGAGGCGAGGCGCTGCGCCTCCAGTCCGCCTGCCTCCAAGACGAGGACGATGTTCGAGGCCTGGAAGCAGAGCAGCCCGCCCGAGCCGCGGCAGGCTTTGAGCTGCGTCGTCGGCGCCTCCGGTATCCGCCGTACGACGTTAGAGCGAGCCGGCGGTGCCCGGCCGCCCTCGGACCCGCGGTGTCGCCCGCTCGCCGGGTCAGGGGCGAAGCCTCGACGGCATAGACCTGCTCGCGTCGCCGCCGCCGGGCAGCTGCCGGCCAGCTCGATCGAGACGCCCTCGCCGTTGATCCGTCGACGAACTCAGACGCGGTGAAGGCCTGGCCGTCGCCGCCGCAGCCGCGAGGTGCAGCGGCGAGCCCGGCGGTCGCCGCGAGCATCCGATCCCCCGTCCCCGTCGCACTGGAGGGAGGCTGACATACTCGATCGGCCGATGAGCTTCGACGTCCCGCTCGCCCACCTCGGGCATTGGTACCTCTGGATTCCCTACGTGATCCCGGTCGTCGTCGTGCTGGCGGCCTCGCTTCACGCGTTCAGGCAACAGCGCCGCGAGGACCGCGACGCGCGAACGGGCCGAGGAGACGAGCCCCTAGCGATCCTGGACGTGCTCAACCGGCGGCGGAAGGGGAGGGTGATGCGCCGGCGGAGTCGAGCCCTTCACGCGACCGTCGAGCCGAGCGTCGCGGCCACGAAGATCCCGGCCGTCGCCGCCTTCATCCGCCGCTCCGTCAGCCAGCTCTGATGCTGGGCCTGGAGCCATGACCTCGCTCCGCTGGCGCCCGCCATGGCGGCCATTGCACACGCAGCGCACATGGACTCAAGATACTCCGACGACTTAAGCGGATTCGCGTTCGCAGTTCGCGCACTCCCCACGCAGGGTCACCTCGTGGCTCGAGACGTTGAAGTCCGGGCGCTCGGCCAGAGCGACGATCGCCTGCTCCAGCCGGTCGTCCTCGAAAGCGACGACCCTCCCGCATTGCTCGCAGACGATGTGATGGTGATGGTGCCCGCCCGGGTCGACCCGCTCGTATCCGGCTGCGTCGCCACCTAGGTCGACGCGCTGGATCAGCCCCAGTCCCTCGAGCTGCTCGAGAGCCCGGTAGACGGTCGCCCGGCCGACGTCGGGCAGCTTGCCGGTCGATCTCGAGCGCGGTGAGCGCGCACCCCTGCCGCCCCGAGCAGCTCGACGACCTGCCGCCTGCCGCCACCGCTGCGAAAGCCGGCCTCGGACAGCGCGGCCAGCGCTCGCTCGCTCCAGCTCCTCGGCGCGCTCATCCCTCGCCTCGCCGGTGGAGCCGCTCCCTCACGACCGACGCAGGCCCGGCGCCGCCGATCGCGACCAGGTACCCGCCGACGATCTCCCGGCGATCGCGCGCCCGGCGGCCACCCCGGCGTAGTAGGAGAGATAGAGGCCGACCACCCCCGCGCAGATCCCGAGCACGGAGGCGACCGCCATCATCGAAGCCGACGCGGTGGGTGAAGACGCGCGCGGTCGCCGCGGGGCCGACGAGCGCGGCGACGGCGAGCAGCGTGCCGAGGCCCTGGGCGGCGACCAGGACGGCCGCCGCCAGCAGGATCAGGACGGCGATGTCGGCCACGGTCGGCGAGGCGCCCAGCGATCCCGCCGTGGTCCGGTCGAAGGCCACCGCGAGGAGGCGCCAGTGGAGCGCGATCAGGCTGATCACGACCCCGGCCGCGAGGATCGCCGAGATCCTGAGGTCCGAGTCGGACGGCGCGAGGATGTCGCCGAAGAGCAGGCTCTGGATTCCCGGCGGCGAGTCGGGAGAGAGCGCCAGCAGCGCGCCGAGGCCGAAGAAACCGGTGACGACGACGGCGACCGCCGTGTCGCGGCCGATGCCGGGGACCCGGCCGACCAGGGCGATCGCCATCGCGGCGACCGCGATCCCGGGGATCCCGCCGACCAGGATCGGCACGCCGGCCAGGGCGGCGACCACGAGCCCGGGGAAGAGCGCGTGGGAGAGGGATTCGGCCGCGTACGAGACGCCGTAGAAGATCACCCAGCAGCCGAGCGCCCCGCCGGCCAGCGAGATCAGGCCGACCTCGAGCAGCGCCCTGCGGATGAACTCCTGGCCGAGCGGGTCTGTGACGAAGTCGATCATCAGTGGTGGTGGGCGGGGAGCACCCCGACCCGGTCGCTGCCCGGGATCTCGACGATCGCCCCGGCATAGGTCTCCTCGAGCACCTCGCGGTCGAGGACGTCGTCCGGCGCGCCGAAGGCGATCTGCCGCTTGTTGAGGCAGAGGACCGCGTCCCAGCGCCTCGCCTGCGCCGAGTCGTGGGTGGCGATGACTATCCCGCGGCCCTCGGTGGCGAGCTCCGCGATCAGCGCCTCGAGTCCCCTCGCCGCCGGGACGTCGAGCCCCGAGAACGGCTCGTCGAGCAGCAGCAGCTGCGCGTCCTGGACCAGGCCGCGCGCGATCAGCACCCGCTGGCGCTGGCCGCCGGAGAGATCGCCGAAGGTGTCGTGGGCGCGGTCGGCGACGCCCACCCGCTCCAGCGCCGCTCGGGCGGCCTCGCGATCGGCATGGCCGGGGCGCCGCCACCACGGCAGCCGGGGGAGGGCGCCCATCAGCGCGACCTCGAGGGCCGAGACCGGAAAGTCAAGGCGGGATCGCTCCGTCTGGGGGACGGTGGCGGCGCGCCCACGCACCTCGACCGTCCCGCGCATCGGCCGGAGCTCGCCGAGCAGGGCGCGAAGCAGGGTCGTCTTGCCGCCGCCGTTCGGCCCGAGCAGCGCGACGCGCTGGCCGGCGTCGACCTCGAAGCTGACGCCCTCGATCGCGGGCGCACGGCCGTAGCCGGCGGCGAGGTCGTGCGTCCTGGCGAGCACCTCAGCCAATGCCGCTCGACCTCACAGCCCCGCTGGCCGCCGGTGAAACCCTTGACCATCTGGTCGGCGTTCGCCTCCTCCATGTGGAGATAGGTGTCGCCCGTGGAATCGGCTGGGCCGAGGGTGTCGCCGTAGAGGGTGTAGTTCGGAGCTCGCCCCGGTCTGCGAGGCGATCGTCTCCGCCAGCTTCGGGCTCAGCGAGCTCTCCGGGAAGATCGCCTTGACGCCCTCCCTGCGGACCAGGTCCGCCAGGTTGCTGAGGTCCTGGGCGTTGGGCTGCGCCTGAGTCGTCTGAGACGGGATCACCGCCCCGACCACCTGGATCCCGTAGCGGTTCGCGAAGTAGTCGAAGGCGTCGTGGTCGGTGACCAGCTTGCGGTCCGTGGCGGGGACCCTGTCCATGCAGCCTGCGATCCCGGCGTCGAGGCTCCTCAGCTTCGCCAGATAGGCGGCGGCATTGGCCTCGAACGTGGCCTTGTCCTGGGGATCGATCTGCGGAGAGCTGTGCGGCGATCTGCCGGACGGCCTCCTCGGCGTTCCTCGGGTCATGCCACCAGTGCGGGTCGTACCGGGAGGCCTCCGGGCCGCTCGACTCGCCCGGCAGCTTCACCGGGACGGTGGCGCCCAGGTCGACGACCTTCGCGTCGCTGCCGCTGTCGTCGACGACCTTGTCCATCCAGGCGTCGAGGTTGTCGCCGTTGGTGAAGACGACCTTCGCGTCGGCCGTGGTCGTGACGTCGTCCGGCCGCGGCTCGTAGTCGTGCGGATCGGTGTTGGGGGCGAGGATCTGATGGACGTCGACGGCGTTGCCTCCGACCTCGCGCGCGAAGTCGCCGATCTGGGTCGTGGTGGCGACCACCGACACCTTGCCCGAGTCCGATCCCGAGCTCCCGCAGCCGGCGACGAGCAGCGCGGCGCCGAGCGCCCGGCGACCGCCAGGCCCGCCCGCGCGGGCCGACGGCGCGCGCCACCGCCGCCAGGCCGAACACCGCGCCGCTGAGCGTGGCGATCGTCGCCCCGGGCGGGCGTTGGTCTTCACCGAGAGCCAGAGCCCGACCGTCCCCTCGGCGGCGGCGAGAAGCACGGTCCCGATCTGCCAGGAGGCCATCCGGTTCGCGAACAGCCGCACCGTCGCCGCCGGGGCCACGAACAGCGCGGCCACCAGCAGCGCGCCGATCACGCTGAGCGCGGCCGTGGTCGCCAGGGCGATCAGGCCGAGCAGGACGACGTCGAGCCAGCTGCCACCCGAGGTCGGGCCGCCAACCTCGTCGAACCCGGTCGCGAGCCAGCGGCGGCCGAACAGGAGGTTGCCGACCAGGATCGCCGCGGTGGCGACGATCGCGAGCCGGATGTCCGCGCCGTCGACGAGCAGCAGGCTGCCGAAGAGCAGCTGCTCGACGTTCGACCCCGAGTGGTAGACGTCGCTCGCCAGGATCACCCCGGCGGCGAGGCAACCGACGAGAACGAGCGCGGTGAGGCTGTCGTACGCGGTGCCCGCGCCGGCGAGCCAGCCCCCAGACGGAGGCGGTGAAGGCGACCGCCACGCCGAACGCCCCGAGCGGCGCCGAGAACCCGATCCCGTCAGCGAGCACGAGGCCGGGAAAGGTCGCCGTTCCGACGGCGTGCGAGAAGAACGCAAGCCCGCGCAGGACGATCCAGGTGCCGAGGACACCGGCGCCGACGCTGAGAATCAGTACCTCAACCAGGCCCCTCTGGACGAAGGGGAGCTGGAACGGCTCGAACACCTACCTGTCCTCTCCGGGCCGTTCCCCCGGTCCGCTTACTCGGCCGGTGCCTCCAGCTCCGCTTACTCGACGGGTGCGTCCAGCGCGTCCCAGTCCTCCTTGCTGGCGAACTTCGTCAGCTTGGTGCCCTTGTTCACGGCGCGGAACGCGTAGCGGACGTTGGTCTTGCCGTCCTTGCCCTGGCGCTCGTAGGTCGTCTTCTGGACCTCGGACTCCGGAATCTGGACCTTCTCTCTGAGCTTGACGTCGTAGAACTCGATTGCCATTGGATCTCCTCTCTTCTGTCCGCCACGCATACGGCACGGGGTAGTGATGATAATGAGATTTGATCTTATTTGCAGCCACAGGCGGTCAAAGCATGGCTGCGCCAGTCGGACTCGCCGGCGTGCGCGACGCCGACGAGCCGGTTCAGGCGGGCCAATGGGTCTTCGCGGCTGCCTTTGCCGCGCGAGGCAGGCATACCGTGCGGGGCCGACGAGACTGCCGCCGAGGCGATCGAAGACCCGCGCGCGCATGAAGACCCCGGCCGCGCGCGTGCCGGCTCTGGCGCCGAGCTAGACGAGCCGCGAGCGCTCGATGCCGGCCATCCGGCGCATGTAGCGCGGCGTGATCGTCCAGAGCTACCTGAGGGTCCTCCAGGGCGACCCACCAGCTGGCGAGATGATCAGCGAGGTCCTGACCGAAGACGTCGAGACCGGCTCCATCGGCAGGCCAGGTCCGGACGGGCCTCGACGGACCTCCGGGACTTTCTCGGCCAGCGCGACGGCTTCTTCGATGAGAGGCACACGCATCGACGAGCTGCTCGAGCGGGGAGAGTCGAGGACGGCGACATCGAGGCGCACCCGAAGCTCCACTTCTGTCCTGCGCGGCTCGGGAGGCGCCGTCGCCGGTGAGCGAGGAGTACCCGGCAGCTGCTTCCACACGCCGGCGCGTCCGCGAGGTCGTCGGCGAGTGGCGCGTTGCCGGCCACGAGGGTCGAGCGCTTCCGACGATCATCCAACGACAACGCCGAAGCAGCTGTTCGGCGATCCCGGACGCAGGGCCACTGAACCTGCTGAACGCGTCGCTAGGCGGGCTGGACCTGGCGCTCGCCGAGGATCTCGCCGAGGCGGCGCTCCAGTGCAACGGAGACTGCAGCCCTGACCGGGCCTGCTCGAGCCGCTCGACCAGCGCCTCGAGGAAGCCCTCGATGATCAGGCGCTTCGCCTCCTCCTCGGCGAGCCCGTGGGAGCGCAGGTAGTGGAGCTGCTCGGCGTCGATCTGGGCGACCGCCGCGGCGTGCGTGCAGCGCACGTCGTTCGCCTCGATCTCCAGGCCCGGGATCGCGTCGGCGTGGGCCGACTTCGAGAGCAGCAGGTTGCGGCTCTCCTGGTAGGCGTCCGTCTGCTGGGCGCCGGGGTCGACGCGGATCATCCCGCGCCAGACGGCGGTCGCCGACTCCTCGAGCACGCCCGCGGAAGGCGAGGTCGGAGGTGGTGTTGGGCGCGGCGTGCTCCTGGGTGGTGTCGAAGTCGAGGTGCTGGGTGCCGTTGCCGGCGTAGGCGCCGGTCACCCGCGCGCTCGACCCCGGGCCCGCCAGGCGCGTCTCCATCCGGACCTTGCCGCGGGAGGAGCCGAAGCCGAGGGCCACCCAGTCGAGGTTCGCGTCCCGCTCCACCTCGGCGCGCTGGGTGCCGAAGACCCAGCTGCGCTCGCTCAGTCCCTGGGCGGTGACGTAGCGGAGGTTCGCGCCGGGCCCGACCCAGATCTCGGTGACCGTGTTGAAGAGGGAGTCCGGAGTCGGAATCGGTGGAGAGCCACTGCTCCCAGACCTCCGCCTCGGCGCCCTCCTCGAGCACGATCAGCGTGCGGAAGGAGACCGCCGCTCCCTCGGCATCCTGGACCGCCGCGATCTGCGCGGGCGCCTCCAGGCGCTTGCCGCGTGGCACGTAGACGAGCGCCCCGCCGCGCCAGGCTCCGTCGTTGCGGGCGACGAACGGATCGTCGCTCGGCGCCAGCGAGCCGAGCATCTCGCGCAGGTGGGGGAAGCGCTCGAGCGAGCTCGTCGAGCGACGCGACCAGCGGCTCGTGCGGTCGCCCGTCGCCCTCGACCTCGACGGACGCCCCCTCGAGCACGGCGCCATCGACCTGGACGACCAGGTGATCGGAGCCCTCGGGCAGGTTGAGCACTCCGTCCGCCCGGGAGCGAGCCTCGGGGTCGCCGTCGGTGGCCGCCGTGTACGCGTCCAGGTCGAGGCCGGAGAGGTCCGTGAACTCCCAGCCGCGCGTCTTCTGCGTCGGCAGCGGCGGTGCCGCGCCGGCGTCAGCCAATCGAGCCCTCCATCTGCAGCTCGATCAGGCGGTTCAGCTCGACGGCGTACTCCATCGGGAGCTCCTTGGTGATCGGCTCGATGAAGCCGTTGACGATCATCTTGGAGGCCTCCTCCTCGTCGAGCCCGCGGGACTGCAGGTAGAAGATCTGCTCCTCGCCGACCTTCGAGACGGTCGCCTCGTGGCCGACGTCGACGTCGTCCTCGCCGATCCTGATCGTCGGGTAGGTGTCCGAGCGCGACTCCTCGTCGAGCAGGAGCGCGTCGCAGACCACCTTCGACTTCGACTCGGAGGCGCCCTTGGCGATCTCGAGCAGGCCGCGGTAGCTGGTGCGGCCCTTGTCCTTGGAGATCGACTTGGAGAAGATCGACGAGGTCGTCTTCGGGGCGGCGTGGATGATCTTGCCGCCGGCGTCCTGGTGCTGGCCCTCGCCCGCGAAGGCGATCGAGAGGATCTCGCCGTGGGCCCGCTCGCCGAGCAGGTAGATCGACGGGTACTTCATGGTCAGCTTGGAGCCGAGGTTGCAGTCGACCCACTCCATCGTCGCGTCCTCGTGGGCGACCGCCCGCTTGGTGACGAGGTTGAAGACGTTCTGCGACCAGTTCTGGACGGTCGTGTAGCGGACCCGGGCGCTCTTCTTCGCCACGATCTCGACCACCGCGGAGTGGAGCGAGTCCGTCGAGTAGGTCGGTGCCGTGCAGCCCTCGATGTAGTGGACGTCGGAGCCCTCCTCGGCGATGATCAGCGTCCGCTCGAACTGGCCCATGTTCTCGGTGTTGATCCGGAAGTAGGCCTGCAGCGGCATCGCGACCTTGACGCCGGCGGGGACGTAGACGAACGAGCCGCCCGACCAGACGGCCGAGTTGAGCGCGGCGAGCTTGTTGTCGTTGGGCGGGATGATCGTGGCCCAGTACTCGCGGACCAGGTCCTCGTGCTCGCGGAGGGCGGTGTCCATGTCGGTGAAGATCACGCCCTGCTCCTCGAGCTTCTCGTTCACCTGGTGGTAGACGACCTCCGACTCGTACTGGGCGCCGACGCCGGAGAGGAACTTGCGCTCGGCCTCGGGGATGCCCAGGCGGTCGAAGGTGTTCTTGATGTCCTCGGGCACCTCGGACCAGTCGCGGCTGTTCTTCTCGGAGGCGCGGACGAAGTAGTGGATGTTGTTGAAGTCGATCTGGTTGAGGTTGCCGCCCCATTGCGGGGTCGGGCGGGACTCGAAGTGCTCGTACGCCTTGATCCGGAAGTCGCGCATCCACTGCGGCTCGTCCTTGTACTCGGAGATCGACTCGACGACCTCGCGGGAGAGGCCCTTCGGCGACTTGTAGGCGTAGCCCGACTCGGGGTCGTGGAAGCCGAACTTCTCCTTGTAGTCGGCGTTGATGCCGGCGAGCTCCCGCTCTTCGGCGGGGCGCTCCGTTGCAGACGGTCTCGGGCGTGGCCATTAGGAAACCTCCAGCTTGACGGTGTCGTCCTCGATCGTGACGGGGTAGGTGGTGACCGGTTGGTAGGCGGGGAGGGTCTTCGGACGACCGGACGTGAGGTCGAACAGCGACCCGTGGCGGGGGCACTCCACGGTACAGGCGTCCGCGTCGAACGTCCCCTCGGCGAGGGGGCCGTCGTCGTGCGAGCAGCGGTCCTCGATCGCGTAGAGGTTGCCGTCGCAGTTGAAGACGCCGATCTTGGCGCCGTCCGGCGCGTCGATCAGCTTCATCTCCCCGCTCGGCAGCTCGCCGGCGGCGCAGACGTCGATCTGTTGTTTCGTGCTTTCAGTCACTTTATTCCTACTTGCGTAGTCGGATTTTAGCTGCCTGCGGCGGTCCGGTAGGTTGCGCCTGCCTTGGCTCTCGTCCTGATCATCGTTGGGATCGTCGTCCTGCTGCTGGTGGTCGTCTGGTTCGTCTACAACCGGACGATCGGCCGCCGCAACGCGGTCGACAACAGCTGGGCCCAGATCGAGACCGCGCTCCAGCGCCGCCACGACCTGATCCCCAACCTGGTCGAGTCGGTCAAGGGCTACGCCAAGCACGAGCAGCAGACCTTCGAGGATGTCACCAAGGCGCGCACGGCGCCGTCTCCGCCAAGGCCCCGGGCACGCAGGCCGCCGCCGAGGACTTCGCTGACCGCGGCGCTCGGCAGGCTGATGGTCGTCGCCGAGCAGTACCCGCAGCTGCGCGCGACCGAGAACTTCCAGCAGCTCCAGCAGCAGCTCTCCGACACCGAGGATCAGATCGCGATCACCCGCCGCGTCTACAACGACACGGTCCAGACCTACAACACGGGGATCCAGCAGTTCCCGGCGGTGCTGGTCGCCAACGCCTTCCACTTCGAGCCGCGCCAGTTCTTCGACGCGCCGAAGG
>CAWHFU010000017.1:0-1509275 GCA_963828685.1 uncultured Pseudomonadota bacterium | reverse complement strand
CCTGGCGCTGGATGCGCTGTCAAACCACTGATCCGCCCACGGCGGCCCATTCATCACCCTACCCGGACCCAGGCGAGATACGTCCATGTCGGAAGCTTCCCGCGATATCCGTGCCGACGCACTGCTGAGCACTGCACAGGATGCGTCCAGCCCACGGCTGAAGATCTTCCTTGGTGCCGCACCCGGCGTAGGCAAGACCTTCGCCATGCTGTCGGCGGCACGCGAGCTGAAGCGCCAGGGGACGGATGTGGTGGTGGGTCTGGTGGAGACCCACGGCCGCGGCGAAACAGCGGCGTTGCTGGAAGGCCTGGAAGTGCTGCCTCGGCGCATGGTGAACCACCGCGGGGGCGACTTCACCGAGTTCGACCTGGATGCCGCGCTGGTGCGCAAACCCGCGGTGTTGCTGGTGGACGAACTGGCCCACACCAATCTGCCGGGTGGACGGCATGCCCGACGCTGGCAGGACATTGCCGAGCTGCTCGATGCCGGTATCGAGGTCTACACCGCGTTGAACGTGCAACACCTGGAGAGCCTCAATGACCAGGTACGCCGCATCACCGGCATCACCGTGCGCGAGACGGTGCCGGACGCGTTCCTCGATCGCGCGCGCGACATCGTGCTGATCGATCTGCCACCACGCGAACTGATCGGCAGGCTGAAGCAAGGCAAGGTCTACGTGCCGGAGACCGCTGCCGCTGCCCTCAACGCCTTTTTCTCGCCGACCAATCTCGCCGCCCTGCGTGAGTTGGCGCTGGAGACCATTGCGGGACATGTCGACAGCGACCTGCGCGAGCACATGCTGGCGCGCGGCAGCGCCATGACAGTGCGTCGGCACGTGATGGCGACGATCGACGGCTACGGTCAGAGCGAGTACCTGGTGCGCGTGGCCCGACGCATCGCCGAACGGCGGGGCGCGCCCTGGAGCGTGGCCTTCGTCGATACTGGTGCGACGCTTGATCCGGCCCGGCGCGAGCGATTGGACGCCGCCATGCGGCTGGCACGGCGCCTGGGCGGCGAGTCGATCATCCTGCGCGGCCATGTGATCGCTGACGAATTGCTGGCGCATGCCGATCGCGAAGGCGTGGGTCAGATCATTCTGGGACGTACCCGCGAGCGGCCGATCGCGCGGATGCTTGGCATCTCGCTGACCCAGCAGCTGTTGCGCCGTGGCGCGCACATGGAGCTGACGATCATCGCCACACCGACCGAACGCGCACGGGCGCGGCGGCGGCTGCGCGCGGCCGGCGGAGGTGGATCGCGGGGGGAATATATCTACGCCACGGCGGCCACGGTGGTGGCATTTGCCCTGGCATTCCTCGGCGATCGCTACCTGTCGGTGGCCAATCTCTCGCTGATATTCCTCACCGCGGTGCTGGTGGTGGCGGTGCGTACCCGGATGATGGTGGCCGTCTATACAGCCATGCTGTGCTTTCTCGGATACAACTTCTTCTTCACCCAACCGCGATACACCCTGCGGATTGCCAACGCGGACGACGTGCTGGCAGTACTGCTGTTCCTGGTCGCTGCGCTCGTCTGCAGTCGACTGGCCACGCGACTGGCCAGCCAGGTGGCCTCGCTGCGCGCGGCTCAGACGCGGGCCCGGGCGTTGTTCGGTCTGGGACAGCAGCTCGCCGCCAGTTCTGACGCCGAGGGCGTGCTCAAGGTGGGGGCCGCCGCGCTTGCCAAGGCACTGGATGCCGATGTCGCCATGCTGGTTCGCGACGCGGGCCAGCTGCTGATCCGGTCACCACCGCACCGCGTAGCCTGGCGCTCAAGCCTCAGGATATTGCCGCGGCCAACTGGTGCGAACAGCATGCCGAGCCCGCCGGTCGCTTCACCGACACCCTGAATGGCGCTGCCTGCTGGATGCTGCCGCTGGGACTCGATAATCACCGCCTCGGCGTGGCTGCCCTTCGCTTCGATCCAGCCTCCGCTCCGCCCGACCCGGATCGCCGGAACCTGACCTTCACCATGGTGCAGGATATCGGCCGGGCGCTCGAACGCGCCCGGCTGGCCGACGAGCTGGAGAGCGCGCGTGTACAGGGCGAAACCGAGCGGCTGCGCAACGCACTGCTGTCGTCTGTGTCGCACGACCTGCGCTCGCCGCTGGCCTCGATGATCGGGGGCGCAGGGACACTTCTGAGCTACCGGGGCAAATTGCCAGAACAGGAGCAGGTCGACCTGCTGCAATCCATCCTGGGCGAAGGCCAGCGGCTGGACCGCTACATCCAGAACCTGCTGGACATGACCCGTCTTGGCCATGGGACGCTCAAACTCGACCGCGACTGGACCGACAGTGCGGAAATCACCGCCGCCGCCGTCACTCGCTTGCGCCGGTCTTTTCCCGATCTGAAGGTGGAGACGCAGGCTCCGGACGAGCCCGTACTCCTCTACGTGCATCCGGCCCTGATCGAGCAGGCCCTGTTCAACATCCTGGAAAATGCCGCCCGGTTCTCGCCGCCAGGCGAAGCGGTTCGTCTGCACGTGCATGTGGTCGAACAGAACCTGCTGATTGACGTCAGCGATCGCGGCCCGGGCATTCCGGAGGACGAGCGCGCGCGCATCTTCGACATGTTCTTTTCAGTGGCACGCGGCGATCGCGCACCTCAAGGCACGGGGCTTGGTTTGGCCATCTGCCGTGGCATGATCGGCGCCCACGGCGGCAGCGTGGAAGCGCTTCCCGGTGATGGTATCGGCACCATGATACGAATCAGCCTGCCGCTGACTCCGTCGCCGGATACCAGAATCTGATACATGCACTCCGACGGCGTCGATCATCGACCAGCGGGATGACTTCGCCGGAATTTCGAGATCGTCCCATTGGAGCTCGCCTGCTGATGTGCCTACTCCAGGCAACCGGCTCTAGCACGCGGCCGTCACTTTGAAACCATGGATGTGCCGATACATGGTAAGTGGTCCTCGCCCGGGCGTCTCAAGGGCTCCTGAGGTGGTAGTTCAGGGTGTCTTATCAAGCGTAGGAGCTGTCCGATAACGAATCGCCGCGTTTCGGTCTCGCAAACGGCAGCAATGGGTCGCTGCTCTGCCCATCGCTGCTTGCCGAGGCGCCGCCGAGCTTGCAAGGGCTGTGATCGGTAGAGTCGAGATGTGGCGCGGTGGCGTTAGGTTCGGCATATCTGTAGCCGTCTCTTTCGATTGACGGTGCCTTACTGTCCGAACCATGACTCCGTTTCCACATCCCGCTCATCGAACCGGACATGCAGATCTCCCGCATCCGGCTCTCGGACAAAACATCACGCCTTCGTCCACGGCACGTCACGCCCAAGTGCGGAAAGACGTACGAGACCGAAGTACCCGTAAAGATGCGAGAGTGGATAGCTCCCGCCTCTGCGTCGCCTCACCTTGTGCTTGTGGCGCAACCACCGGCGTAACCGCGTAGCGGTGTAGCTGTCCAACGCCCGATAGGCGCGACTGACGGCCCCTACTTGAAAGTAGTTTGACCAGCCACGCAACGTGCGATTGAGCCTGCCCACCAGCTCCGTGGTGTCTTGCCACGTCATCGAAACAGCCGTCATGGCATGAATCTTCTCGACCATGCGCCGAAGGCTTTTCTTCGATGGACGATAGCCAATACGGGCTTGTCCCGTCCTGGCTGAGTACATCCGTCCAAACGTGTAACCCAGAAAGTCGAACTCGCCTGCCGGGACCTTGCAGATACGTGTTTTCTCCTCGTTGACCGTGAGTTTCAGCTTTCCCATGATGTCGCGCAGTCGGGTCAACGCCTCTTCGGCCTTACCCCGCCGGCACAGAATCACGAGATCGTCCGCATACGTCACGATGCGACTGCCGAGGCGCTTCTCCAGCCCAAGCTTCTTCCATCCCAGCACGAACCGGCGCATGTACAGATTGGCCAGCAAGGGTGAGATGGGTGAGCCCTGCGGGATGCCGCGGCGCTGATCCTTGGCTACCGTCGTGCGCGAGGTCCGACCTCGACCGCCGTCCTCCTCCACGGAGCATTCCAGCCACATCTTGATCAGATGCAGCACACGCGGGTCCACGATGCGACGCGCAAGCGACAGCATCATTTCGGCGTGCGGAATACTCCCGAAGTAGTCGGCGAGGTCAGCATCCACGACATCGGGACGGCCTCGGAACAGCGTCTCCTCCACCTTGACCACCGCCTGCTGGGCATTGCGCCCCCGGCGGTAGGCATACTGCTCGGGCGGAAGATCCGCTTCAAAGATCGGATCGAGCACCAGCATCGCTGCTGTCATGCACACCCGATCACGCAGGGTCGAGATGCCCAGTGGCCTGAGTTTGCCATTGGCCTTGGGGATGAACACCCTTCTGATGGGGTCCGGTCGATAAGTTTCCTCCCTGAGCGCAAGCGCCAGTTCGCCGAGCCACCGCCGCACCCCATACGACTCCACGGCCGCGAAGACCTGACCATCCACGCCCGGGGCACCCTTGTTGGCGCGGCACTGGGCATAGGCGTGAGCCAGAATGTCGTCACGACTGACTTTGTCGTACAGGGCGTAGAAACGATAGCCGGCTTCAGCCTTCGCTTTCGCGTGTAACGCTGCCTGCAGCTTCTGAACACGTATCGGAGTTGCTAGGTTTCCCAATCTCCACGTCCTCGCTACGTCTTGCGTCTGTCTTGAACCAAGGCTCCTTCCCTCCACCGGCATTACCCGGCTTCGTCGGTACTACGAGCCTCTCCGTCACCCCATCGCGCCCGGCCCATCCCTCGCGGGCGTCCGGTTGGTCGTCCCCGACCACGCCATGGGGTTTCCCGTGTTGCGCGCGCTTCCCTTGTGTACATGCTGTCGCCACTACCCCGGCACAGCGACTGGCGGCACCACCTTGCTCATCCGTCCAGTCGTATCAGCCTTCCCCGGTATGGCTGCCAGGTCGGCCTGTGCATCGTCCTTTTCGAGGCTTGCTCGGCGTTCACTCGCGTTACGGCCTGCACACTCGCGCCGTCACCGTATGTCGTGACGCGCATCACCGAAGGCTTCAACGATTTCGTTACCTCCACCGTTGCTCCGGTTGCTTCCGGCTGGAGCGGTTGCCGGGTGGGATTTGCACCCACTGGAAAAGCGCCGCCTTTTCACGGCGCACGCCAGAGCAGCCGTCCACACGGGTAATCGTGAACCCAGCCGCATGTGTGAGAGGATGATCCAAATCACAACGACATCGTATTTCACCACCACTGTTGTTTCAGGGATAGCCCATCATGACTACATCGAGTCAATCGCAAATCCTGGTTTGTAACGTGGGCTGGATGGCGAGGTATCAGGGATTGGAGGGCCAGCCGGATAATATCGTCGGCGGTGGCAAGTGGGTGATGGAGAACAAACGCGGCCATGAGTGCTGCAATTTCCTACCGACACCCTCAGGGGGATGTGTTCGGTCATTTTGAGACCATCAAAGGTAAGATCGACCGCGCGGTGAGTATCGAGAAGTTGGATGCCTCCGATGATGCCGACCATATCGATCACATCGACGTCGTGTGGGTGGCCACCAATCCGAACGGTGAAGGTCGTCAAGTGATCGTCTCCTCGATGCAACCGTTAATCGTCAGCGTCAGATGCATGAGAAGTTGCCGACCAAGCAGCATAGGCTCGATGAAGTGGACAGCTACAGGATATCGGCGAGGGCGACCAACGCGCGGTGTTTGGTGCTGGAGGGGCGCACCATCGTCCTAGGACGTCGCCTGGCTGGATCGGTCAGGCGAACTGGTGGTTTCCAGAACATCATCAGAATCCCGACGTGCCGGCCTTTATTGCGAAGCTGCGGGCATTGTTGGCCAGGCACAGCGCCGTTTCGGATAGCTATGACGCCGCTTGGAAGAAGCTGCGGCGATCGACAGATCCGGATCGCAATGCGTTGGTAGAGAAGTCGGCCATTGCAATGGTTACCAAGCACTATGTCGGTAACGAGGTCCGTAGCGTCGAGAAAGACAACGTAGGCTGGGACTTGGAAATATACAGGAAGGTGCGCCGGCATTAGGTGCAGAGCCCGTCTACCGGATCGAGGTCAAAGGGTTGTCTGGACCAGAGACGGTTGTCGAGGTGACCCCGAACGAGTATCGCTGTGTGAAAGAGCATTTGGCTGGAGATCTTCCCAGCTACCGGATCGCGGTCGTGACGTCTGCACTGAGCGCACCGAGGCTGCAGATTTTCGTATACGACAAAGTTCGGAAGGCGTGGGCGGACGAGATCCAGCAAAAGTCGGTAGAGCTTCAGGTCGTTGAGAAGACAGGAGCAGCGATCCTGTCGCTAGCCTGAAGACATGCATCGCATGCAACTGCTGCCACCGATATTCGCACGATGCAACTGTCCTTGGGGTGCCAGATTTTAAAATCGCCCTGATGCACACCTATGTGGAACAAGTCGTCCACAGAAAGATCGCTCCTTTGGATCGACTGCACGTGAGATAAGGGGCAAACGGCGGCTATCCAGTTGATGTCCGCTTCGGGTCGATACCGGTCTTCGACCCAGTCATCGCCAATCGGTCGCGTGTTGAACCTAGCAGTCCCATTGGCGATATTGCATCGAGCCCGGAAATGGACAACGCGTTGGCGATGGTCGGCAGTTTGGCCGCATGTCACGGGCTGTTTTGCCGGTGAAGCTGCTCAATGGCCGTGATGAAGGTGGTAGGTGACTGGCGTTTTGCGGCAAACTGAACCAAAAGTCGGGGTGTGGGATGACGGCATTTGATTGGGTAATAAACATTGTTGGCTTGGTCGTGACGACGTTCATGGGAACGATCATCCACCTTGACCGCAAGGCAAAGCTAGCCAAAGAAAAAACCGACGAACGCACGGCCCGGCTTGCACACCCTAGCCGACATTCCGGCCCGCCCGATACATGCGATTGCCCCCCGGCACCCCGGGCAAAATGACAGTGCCGCGAGTCTCGCACGACCTTTCGTGAGTCAGGCGGTAGTCGCCCCACGAAAAATGTCTTGCATATTCCAGCCGGAACCGGCCTCCCCTCATGATCCAAATCGGCCAATTGGAATGCTTTCAAGGCGGCCACCCGCGATGCTGTGACACCGGCCACCCAAACCTGTCTGAGCAGCGCCGCCAGGGTGAGGCGGGTTCGCGGACGATCATGTTCACAGAGAGGACTGCATCCACCGCAACGGATGCAACACACGACCGATCGGCGATGACTGGGTTGAAGACCGGTATCGACCCGTTGCTGCCGGTCGGGAACGGCCGCTTTCGGGTCGGCTGATCACCTGGGGTAGGCCTGCTCCTTGTTTGCGTTGACGTTCCACCACTTTCGCGCAAGCTTCTGAGCTTCGGCGACCTTTGCCGCATCGACCCTCGCTTCGCTCTGCACAAACAGATCGTCGGTCATGACGAGGTTGTCGATGTCTGCCAGATCGATCAAGAACCACTTGATCGCTTGCACATCGTCGCGTGGCACGCCCAATCCACGGCTGTACATGGTGGCCAGGATGTACTGAGAGGGCCCGTAGCCCTCGTCGGCTGCGATGGCAAACCAGTGTGCGGCCTGGGCCGGATCCCGCAACACCAGCCCTCCGCCATAGTAGAGCTTCCCCATTCGGTCCGCTGCCATCGCGTCGCCATTCGCAGCGGCCAAGGTGAGCCAATGAAGCATCAAGTTGTCATTGCGGGCCTGTCCCCAATCGCCTTCGTACGACAGAGCTAAATTTCGCTGCCCTTGTGCATTCCCCTGCAAGGCGGCCTTGCGATACCACTGGCAGGCGCTGGTGACATTGCTCGTCACACCAAAACCGCGCAAGTACATGTCACCGAGTTCATCTTCGGCGACAGCATCTTGCAGCGCGGCGCGCTTGCTGATGCGGGTGAAGACCAACCGCGCGTCTGATTTACTGACCCTGCGTCCGTCAATCGTCATCGTATCAAGCACTGACTGCGTCAGTGATTTATCGCCCCAGTATCTGGCCTTCACTGGATCCTTGGGTACGCCCCGACCATTCGCGTACAACAGGCTAAGACTCTCCTGAGAATCCGCATGCCCCTGTTCGGCGGCGATAGCGTACCAGTGCACGGCCTGGCCGTTATCCAAGGCAATACCGCGCCCGTCATGGCAGCCATAGCCGTACAGCTTGCCAAGCTTGTATGCGGCCAGCGTATTGCCTCTGGCGCCGGCCTGCCGCAACCGTTGCAAAGCTCCCGTGTCTCCCGATGCCGCCTGCACGACATATTGCGCGATGTCGGTCGAGGCGAAGGGCGGCACAGCCGGATCCAATAGGCCTGCGTGGGGTGACGGGCAAGTGGTGTTGTGGACGTCATGGTGCGGGCCAGGCCGAAAATTCCCGTCGGCCAGGCCCGCGAGCATCGAGGTAACCAGAGGCGAAGTGTTCAGGTCGGGCTTTATGGTCTGATCTTTGCCCAGTGAATGTGTGACCTCACCGTGTTGCAGGCGGACGATCCCGCACACCTGAGACACAACCAGACTGAGTACCGTGCCGGGCCGGATGTGAGCGTGCTTCGGATCAATCTGAAAATCGCCTATCAACCGGCTTCCCGTGGCAGGGTCGAAAACGGAGCCGGTGGCATTGGACAAATGATCGTTGTCGGCACCCGGGTGGCAATTGACCCGACCTGTCTGGAACACCATGCCGATGCGAGCAGAAATAGTTTTGATGCTCAGCAAGGTACCGTAATCATGGGCGGTGAAGGAGTACGAGACGGCATTACCGCCCTTTACTCCCGCCAGTGGAATCCATGGTGCGTCACCGGCGGCACGACGCCATTCCGCGGGGCTGAAGGTCGCGGGTCGAGCGACGCTAAGGCAGTGCCGGTCACCGGTGCAACGGACGCGCGAGCTTGCATCAAGGCAATCGACCTGGGCGGAGCCGGTCTGCTCCAAGCGGATACAGCCGCCGCCCGTCCCAAGGACCCGCTGACCGGTCGGCCGGCCATTCCCGATACCTGCACCTTTGTGCCCTTCGGGCAAGGCGTGTCCTGATAGGTAGCGCTCCCATCAATGCTCTTGCAGGCGTAGATAGCGCCGGCATGTACAACCGTTGTACTGAGCAGCAGCAACGCCACGACACGCAACATCCAGTGCATACCAATCTCCTTCCGTGCTGCCGGACGGTAGCTGTTGCGAAGCATAAGCCTTTTGGCCGTCACGGATGGCGATGACAAATGGTTACTCCGACGGATGCCAGCCTGTCTGCGGAGGATCTAAGCCGGGGAAAAGCGTGTGCGGCGAGCCTCCAACGGCCGCCATTGCGCTAGCTGACAGACGCCGTGACTGTCTCCTGTTGGCCGAACTGAGACATCCGCAACCTTGGAAAGTCCCGCTCGAAGCGGGACTTTTTGCTCTTGGCTCTTCCGCTTTCGCCGCCGCGCAGCGGTGGCGCACCGAGTGCGGGCCACGATGGCCCGCTGCTTTACCCGGGGCCCCTGTGCGGCGGTGAGCTGGGGACGACAGGCCCGCAGGGGAGTCGACAGGAGGTCGACTCCTTTTCGCCAGCACATGGATGTGCTGTCGAAAAGCCCGGCCCCAGCTCACGGACTTGCCGCCCATGGATGGGCGGCAAGCGCCAAGTGGGGTGGCCTTCTCTTTTGGTTACTTTTCTCTTGGCCACGCAAGAGAAAAGTGACTCGGGCGCCGCAGGCGCACGAAAGCTCTTGCTTCTGTGCCCTCCGTGGCCGGCAGTCAGGCGACCGCAGATGCCGATCCATTTGAACGCGGGGCGCTCGCCCCGGCGACTCTCCTGGACCCAGATTCCGAGCCTCGCCTGGTCGTTGGCAAGTGACGCGCCGCGGCATATGCCTGCGCAAAACGACCCAGGAAACTGCCTTCGGGCGCCACCGGTCGCGCTGGCGTGCCGCCGTCCACCACGGCGGCGACGGGCTTGCCCGTGCCGGCGGCAGCTTGCCGGATGGTCGCGGCGTCAAGCCCCTGTGCGTCTGCCGCAAGCTGCAGACAGGCGTTTTCCACCTCGATGGTCAGTGCACTCCGGCACTCGGCATGCCGCAGCAGGAAGCGGATGGCCAACTCCTGCGGCGAGTTCGTGGCGGTGATGGGTTCGATGATTTCTTCCATGGCGACCTCCCGATAGCGAGCAACCCGAAGCGGCTCACCGGAGCCTCAGCAGGTTTCGTGCCAGATCGCGGATAGTCGGAGTGGACGCACGGGGGCCGGCACCCGCCGCCGCTGCCGGCGCGCCGATCGGCCGGGCCGCACGCGCGATCGCGAGGCATCGAGCCAGCGGCCGGGCCATGCCGCCCGCAGCCATGCACGCGCTACCATCGGCTGAACCACCGAGGGGATCAGCCCATGCACCGCACTGCCATCATGCTGGCGCTTGCCGCCGCTGCCATCGCCCCGCTGCATGCGGCCAGCGTCGATACGGCGCCGCAACTGGCGCAACAGGAACTGGCGCAGGTCACCGCGTGGCGGCGTGACATCCACCAGCATCCGGAGCTGAGCAACCGCGAGGTGCGCACCTCGGCGCTCGTGGCGAAGGAGCTGAGGAAGCTGGGGCTGGAAGTGCACACCGGCATCGCGCATACCGGCGTGGTGGGCCTGCTCAAGGGCGACCTGCCCGGACCGCGGCTGGCGATCCGCGCGGACATGGACGCGCTGCCGGTGACCGAGGAAGTGAACCTGCCGTTCGCCTCGAAGGCGACCGGCGAGTACCGCGGCAAGCCCACCGGCGTGATGCATGCCTGCGGCCACGACGCGCATACCGCGATGTTGCTGGGCATGGCGCAGGCGCTGGCCGGGATGAAGAAGCAGTTGCACGGCTCGGTGCTGTTCGTGTTCCAGCCGGCCGAGGAAGGCGCGCCCGCCGGCGAGCAGGGCGGCGCTTCGCTGATGCTGAAGGAAGGCCTGTTCCGCGACTTCAAGCCCGATGCGATCTTCGGCATGCACGTGGTCAGCTCGCTCAACGTGGGCACGGTGGCGGTGCGCCCGGGACCCACGATGGCCGGCTCGGACTGGTTCCGGATGGTGGTGCATGGCCGGCAGACGCACGGCGCGATGCCGTGGAACGGGGTCGACCCGATCGTCACCGCGGCCGAGATCGTCAGCGCCGCGCAGACCATCGTCAGCCGCAAGCTGGACATCAGCGCGCAGCCGGCGGTACTCAGCTTCGGCATCGTCGAGGGCGGCTCGCGCTACAACATCGTGCCGGACCAGGTCGAGCTGCAGGGCACGCTGCGCACGTTCGACGCCGGCATGCGCCAGCAGGCAATCGACAACCTCAAGGGCATCGCCGAACACATCGCCGCCGCCAACGGCGCCACGGTGGAGGAGCAGATCCCGCTCGGCGACAGCAACCCGATCCTGGTCAACAATCCCGCACTCGCCGCGCGGGTCAGGGCCAGCATCGGCAAGGCGATCGGCAGCGAGCACGTGATCGAGGCGAAGCCGTGGATGGCCTCGGAGGACTTCGCCTATTTCGCGCAGGCGGTGCCCGGCGTGTACTTCTTCGTCGGCTCCACCCCGCAGGGCCAGGATGCCTCGAAGGCGCCGTCCAACCATTCGCCGAAATTCTTCCTCGACGAGGGCGCGCTGAAGATCGGCATGGAGGCGATGCTGCAGGCCAGCCTGGATTATCTCGACACGCCGGCCTCGTGAGCGGCGCGTGGCGCGCATCCTGATCCCGCTGCCGCGGCGCGACTTCGATCCGTCCGAAGTCGCGGTGAGCTGGCGCACGTTGCATCGCGAGGGCCATGAGGTCGTGTTCGCCACGCCGGATGGAACACGCCGCGGAGGCCGACGAGCTGATGCTCAGCGGCATCGGCCTCGATCCGTGGGGCTGGCTGCCGGGGCTGAAACGGCTGCGCGCGGTCGGCCTGTTGCTGCGGGCGAACGCCGATGCGCGGCGCGCTCACACGGCCTTGCTGCAGGATGCCGCGTTCCGCTCGCCGCGGCGCTGGGACGCACTGGACGCAGCGGCATTCGACGGCCTGCTGCTGCCCGGCGGGCATCGCGCCCGCGGCATGCGCGAATACCTGGAAAGCCCGACGTTGCAGGCGCTGGTCGCGGCGTTCTTCGCCGCCGACAAACCGGTCGCGGCGATCTGCCACGGCGTGCTGCTGGCGGCGCGCAGTCGCGCGGCGAACGGGAAGTCGGTGCTGCACGGCCGACGCACCACGGCCTTGACCTGGTCACTGGAGAAGAAGGCGTGGGCCACCGCGCGAATCACCCGCTTCTGGGATCCGTCCTACTACCGCACCTATCGTGAAGCACCGGATCAGCCGGACGGCTACCTGTCGGTGCAGCAGGAAGTGACCCGTGCGCTGGCCGATCCCGCCGCCTTTCTCGACGTGCCGCGGGATGCGCCCGATTACCGGCGCAAGACGAACGGGCTGGCTCGCGACAGTGACGCCGATGCGGCGCCCGCCTTCGTGGTGCGCGACGGCAACTACCTCTCCGCGCGCTGGCCCGGCGACGTGCACCGTTTCGCGCGGGAGTTCTCGGCGATGCTTGCCGGGCCGGCGCCAGCGGGCATTACGCCGCGGTCACGCTGCGCTGCGTCTGCTGGAAGCGGCGGTGATGGATCAGCAGGCCGCTGAAGTAGACGATGTAGTAACCCACCAGCAGGCCGATCACCAGCATGGTCAGCGGGCTGGACGCGTAGCCCATCGGTTGCGCCGGCACGGCGGAACCCCCGGTCGCCGCCAGCGCCGACGCCTGCTGCATCCCGGGCCACAGCACCAGCAGGCGCCAGCCCAGCCGGCCCAGCAGCAACACGGTCAGCAGCGCACCGATCCAGGGGTTCGGCACGTAGCAGTCGCCCTTGACCGGGTCGGCCTCGAAGCGGGTCAGGCGCAGCCCCAGCAGGCCCAGCACGCCGCCGAGCAACACGCCACCGAACAGGCCCTCGGCCAGCGCGATCTGGTGGAACCCGCCGAGCGCGAGCACGCCGCCGATGATCGAGAACATCACGATGCGGAAGATCATCCGCTTGCGCTGGATCGGCTGCCGGCCGAACGAGCGGCTGACCCGTCGCCAGACGATCCACGCCAGCAGCGGCAGCATGATCAGGTAGTTGGTCAAATGGGCGGGCATGGACGTTGTCACCTCGATGGACTGCGGTCAGCTTAGTCGAGTCCGCCGCCACTGACGACTGACGTTTGTCACCCGCCGGCCGCTCGCCGGTGGTGCGAGGTCAGTCCTCGCCCAGCTGTTGCGCCAGCGTGCGGGTGCGCTCGGTGACCAGGTTGCCGGTGTGCAGGGTCGACTTGCGCTCGATCAGCATCAGGCAGCATTCCTGCTCGGCCACCGGATTGTGCCGGACCCCCTTGGGCACGACGAACATCTCGCCTTCGGCGAGTTCGACCGCCCCGGTGTCCAGCTCGATGCGCAGGCAGCCGCTGAGGATCAGGAACAACTCGTCCTCGTCGTCGTGGCTGTGCCAGCCGAACGTGCCCAGCACCTTGGCGACCTTGACGTAACTGTCCTCGAGTTCATCCACCACCCGCGGCGACCAGTACTCGGTCAGCGCCGCGGCGAGGGTTTTCGGTGAGCTGATCTTCGCCATGCCGACTCCGTGCTACTTCGCCTTGCCCTGGTTCGCCACCGCGGCCATCTTCGCCGCGATCTCCTCCGCGTTGCCGAGGTAGTAGTGGCGCAGCGGCTTCAGCTCGTCGTCGAATTCGTAGACCAGCGGCACGCCGTTGGGGATGTTCAGCTCGACGATCGCCTCGTCGGAGATGCCGTCGAGGTACTTCACCAGCGCGCGCAGCGAATTGCCGTGCGCGGCCACCAGCACGCGCTGGCCGGCCCGGATCGCCGGCGCCAGCACCTCGTGCCAGTACGGCAGCACGCGGGCGACGGTGTCCTTCAGGCATTCGGTGTCGGGGATGTCCTGCGGATCGAGCGTGGCGTAGCGCGGATCGTGCACCGACTCGTTGGCGGCGCGATCCAGCGGCGGCGGCGGGATGTCATAGCTGCGGCGCCAGATCTTGACCTGGTCCTCGCCGTACTTCGCCGCCGTCTCGGCCTTGTTGAGGCCGGTCAGCGCGCCGTAGTGGCGCTCGTTGAGACGCCAGTCGGTGAGCACGGGCAGCCACATCAGGTCCATCGTGTCCTGCACGCCCCACAGCGTGCGCACCGCGCGCTTGAGTACCGAGGTATGCGCCACGTCGAAGCTGAAACCCTCGGCCTGCAGCAGCCGGCCGGCCTCCTGCGCCTCGGCCATGCCCTGCGCGGTGAGGTCGACGTCGGCCCAGCCGCTGAAACGGTTGTCGAGGTTCCATTGGGACTGGCCGTGGCGGATCAGGACGAGCTTGTGCATGGTGACGTTCATCGGCATGGGACAGACCGGGAATGGTGATGGCCGGCCCCGCCAGCGTCAAATGCCGCCCCTGCCACAGGTCACGCTAAACCGAACGCCCGCACGGTGCATCCTATGCACTACCCATCACTCACGGAGCCTGCCATGCGTCGACTCACGACAATTCTCATCCTCGCCGCACTCGCGCTGGGCCTGCCGCTGCTGGCAGCCGCGCACGATGGCGATATCGACAAGGTCAACGGCTCGGTGCGGGTCGAGGCCGGCCAGCAGGCGGGCGATGTCAGCACGGTCAACGGCGCCGTGCATGTCGAGGATGGCGCCAGCGTGCACAAGGCCAGCACGGTGAATGGCGCGGTCGATCTGGGCGCCAAGGCGCAGGCCACCGAGCTGGGCACGGTCAACGGCGCGATCAGCCTGGGCAGCGGCAGCCGGGTCAGCGGCGAAGTGAGCGCGGTCAACGGCCGCATCCACCTGGATCGCGGCGCCGATGTCGGCGGCAAGCTCGGCAACGTGAACGGCGCGATCGTGCTCGACGACGCCCATGTCGCCGGCGGCATCCAGACCGTCGGCGGCGACATCACGATCGGCGCGAACTCGCACGTCGAGGGCGGCATCCTGGTCGACAAGTCCAGCGGCTGGTTCCACTTCAACAGCCACACGCCGCTGGTGGTGATCGGTCCGCACGCGGTGGTGCAGGGCACCCTGGAATTCAGGCGCGAGGTGGTGCTGAAGGTCAGCGACAGCGCGCAGATCGGACCGGTGAAGGGTGCCACCGTGGTGAAGTTCAGCGGCGACCAGCCGTAAGGCCCGGATACCTCGTAGGAGCGGCTTCAGCCGCGATGCTCCTGCTCCAAACCATCCAGAAGCTGGAGCATCGCGGCTGAAGCCGCTCCTACACGATTCAATATCTACAGCCAGTCGCGCGGCTTCAGGTACGCGGCCAGTTTCGCCTCGGCCGAGCCGGCTTCGGGCGTGTACGCATACTCGAAACGCACCCGCGGCGGCAGGCTCATCAGGATCGATTCGGTGCGCCCGCCGGACTGCAGGCCGAACAGCGTGCCGCGGTCGTAGACCAGGTTGAACTCCACGTAGCGGCCGCGCCGGTACAACTGGAACTCGCGCTCGCGCTCGCCGTACGGCGTGTCCTTGCGGCGCTCGACGATCGGCAGGTAGGCATCGAGGAAACCTTCGCCGACCGCACGGGTGAACGCGAAGCAGCGCTCGAAGCCGCCCTCGTTGAGGTCGTCGTAGAACAGGCCGCCCACACCGCGGGTCTCCTCGCGATGCTTCAGGTAGAAGTAGTCGTCGCACCATTGCTTGTAGCGCGGATAGACGTCCGCGCCATACGGCTCGCACAGGTCGCGGGCCACCGTGTGCCAGTGCCGCACGTCCTGCTCCACCGGATAGAACGGGGTGAGGTCGAAACCGCCGCCGAACCACCACACCGGCGCCACGCCCTCCTTGCTGGCCTCGAAATAGCGCACGTTGGCGTGGCTCGTGGGCACGTGCGGATTCTTCGGGTGCAGCACCAGCGACACGCCGGTGGCGATGAAGCTGCCGCCGGCCAGTTCGGGCCGGTGCGCGGTGGCGCTGGGCGGCAACTGGTGGCCGGACACGCGCGAGAAGTTCACCCCGGCCTGCTCGAACACGGCACCGTCGCGCAGCACGCGGGTACGCCCGCCGCCGCCGGCCTCGCGTTGCCAGGCGTCCTCTTCGAAACGCGCGCCGCCGTCGGCCTGCTCGATCGCGGCGCAGATGCGGTCCTGCAACCCGCGCAGGAAGGTTTCGGCAAGATCGGCTTGCTGGCTCATCGTGTCACCCGTCGATTCAGTGCGGTGAGCTTAGCAAGCCGTCCCCCGCGGCGAATGCGGCGGGACGCCGCAACCGCTACACCGCGCCGGCAGCCGCCGGCGCGGTGACTGCAACGGACGCCTTCAGCCAGCCGCGGTGGCGCTCGGCGGCGTCGCGGCACCGGCGGAAACCAGCTCGAGGTCGCGGCCGATGTCACCGCTCAGGTAACGCATCCAACCCATGTAGTTGACGTGGATCAGACGCTCGCCGTCCTTCTTCACCTTGTACTTGAGGTTGGTGCTGTCGACGTAGCTGATCTTGACCTGCTGCGTGTCGAAGGCGACGTGGATGCTGGCGGTGTAGTCGTTGCCGGTCAGCTTGGCATCGACGCCATCGGCCTGCTCGGCGGTCACCGCCCAGCCACGACCGATCAACGCGCCCTTCACCGCCTTGCTCACCTGGATCGCGCTCATGCCGGCGGGCACCTTGATCGGCGGCGGGTCGATCAGCGGGGTCTGGCGAAACGCCATGGTCAGCAACAGCAGGGGCAGCAGCAACACAAGCAGCAATCGTGAGCGGAGCATGGTCTTCATCCTGAATACGCCGGCGACGCGCACGGCGCGGCGAAGTTTGCCGTGCCCGCGGGCGTGGCACAACCCGCATGCATTCAACTGATTCGTGCAGCCATGCGCCGGTGCCCGATCAAATCCGCCCAGCGCAGGCCAACGTCGATCCACATCAGATAGCTGGCCTCGAGCAGCAGCCGGCCGAGATAGCGCCGGTCGCGCGGCAACACCGGCTCGGCCGCGACGGGCACCCCGCTGAAGCCGAGTCGGCGCGCCAGCAGCAGGCAGCGGGCCAGGTGATAGCGGCTGGTCACCAGCGCCACCGGCGGCAGTCCGCCGCCGCTCTGCACCTGCAGCAGACCGCGTGCGTGGCGCAGGTTCTCCAACGAATCGACCGACTCCTGTTCCAGCTCCACCCGCACACTGGCGGACAGATCATGCTGCTGCAGCCAGTCATGGCCCGCGGCCGCCTCGCTGCGCCGGCTGCCGCTGCAGCCGCCGAGCAACAGCAGGTGCCCGGTCTGGCCGGACCGGGTCAGGCTCAGCGCACGCTGCAGCCGCTGCCGGTACTCGTGCTCCGGGGCATCGTGTTCGAGCCGGCGACCGAATACCAGCGCGATCATCCGCCGCGGCGGCACCAGCGGACTGCGGGCGGCGACCCGGCAGACATGGATCAGATAGGCGAGCCAGACCAGACCGCCGCTGAGCAGCAGCGCCAGCACGGTGACCAGCGCCGCGTGCAGCACGTCGCGATCACGCAGGTAACGCCATGGGCGGGAGGGGATGGATGGATTCGACGGCACGACGCTTTGAATCGCAGGGAGGTGCGCCAGCTTACCCGGCTCACACCCTGTTCGCGGCACCTTCATGCCGCGCTGGCGACGATGTCCTCCCGCCTGCCGGAAACCCCGGCCGCAGGCTAGGCAAGCTGCAGCGCGACCGTTAGGCTTTCGAGATGCCCATGTTGATGACACCCCTCGCGGTCACCGCGTACACCGCCACATCCGCGATGGGTAGCGGTCTGGCAGCCCAGATCGACGCCCTGCGGCACACCCGCAGCGGACTGCGCCCGAACGACATCAGCAGCGCGCCGCTGGACTGCTGGATCGGCCGTGTCGAGGGCGTGGAAGCGGTTGTCCTGCCCGCCGCGCTGGCCGAATGGGCCTGCCGCAACAACCAGCTGGCCTGGCTCGGACTGAACCAGGACGGTTTTCTCGACCGCGTGGCCATAGCGCGCGCGCGCTATGGCGCCGACCGCATCGCGCTGTTGCTGGGCACGTCCACCGCCAGCATCGGTGCCACCGAGGAAGCCTATCGACGGCTCGATGCCGAGGGCCGCTTTCCCGACGACCTGCGGCGTCCGGCGATCCACGCACCGCATTCGCTGGCCGCCTTCGTCGCGGCCGTACTCGAACTGACCGGCCCGAGCCTGACCGTCTCGACCGCCTGTTCGTCCAGCGCGAAAGTGTTTGCCAGCGCCGAGCGGATGATCCGGCTCGGCCTGGTCGACGCGGCGGTGGTCGGCGGCGTCGACACGCTGTGCGACAGCGTGCTGTTCGGTTTCAATGCGCTGGAACTGGTCTCGTCCGGCCCCTGCCGCCCGTTCGATGCGACGCGCGACGGCATCTCGATCGGCGAAGCCGCCGGCTTCGCCCTGCTCGAGCGCGCCGAGGTGGCCGCGGATGCGCCGCAGCTGCTCGGTTACGGCGAAGCCAGCGACGCGCATCACATGTCCACGCCCCATCCGGAAGGCCTCGGCGCCGAACTGGCGCTGCACGACGCGCTGGCCCGTGCCGGCCTGGACGCGACGCAGGTCGACTACATCAACCTGCATGGCACCGCCAGCCTGAAGAACGACGAGGTCGAGGCGGCCCTGGTCAGCCGCACGTTTCCGGCCCGCACGCGGGCCAGTTCGACCAAGGGGTTCACCGGTCACACGCTCGGTGCCGCCGGCATCGTCGAGGCGGTGATCGCGTTGCAGGCGATCGAACACGGCCTGATTCCCGGCAACCTCGGTGGCGACTCGCCCGACCCGGGCTGCGGTGCGCCGTTCGCCTGGCACAACGAACAGCGGCACGTCGACGTGGCGCTCAGCAACTCGTTCGGCTTCGGCGGCAACAACGCCTGCCTTGCGTTCGCCCGCGCGGGGTTTGTTGCGTGAGTACGCTGCGCGTCTACGTCGAAGGCGTCGGCCTGTGGTCGCCGCAGCTGGCCGGCTTTGCCGCCCTGCAGGCGGTGCTGGCCGGCACCACGCCGGAACCGCCGGCGCCACGCCCCGCCGCGGCACTGCTGCCGCCGAACGAACGCCGACGCGCACCGGTGAGCGTGCTGCTGGCGATCGAGGTGGCCGGCCAGGCCGTGGCGATGAGCGGCCAGGATGCCGCCACGCTGGCCTGCGTGTTCGCCTCCTCGCACGGCGACCAGCCGATCACCGATTACATGTGCGCCACGCTGGCACAGGCGCCCACCGAGCTGTCGCCGATCCGCTTCCACAACTCGGTGCACAACGCACCGGTCGGCTACTGGACCATCGCCACCGACTGCCACGCGCCCTCCACCGCGGTGGCCGCGCAGCGGGCCAGCTTCGGTGCCGGCCTGCTGGAAGCCGTGAGCCAGGTGCTGGCCGATCAGCGAGCCGTGCTGCTGGTCTGCAGCGACACCGATGGCAGCGGACCGCTGCGCCAGATCACCGGTTGCAGCCAGGCATTCGGCTGTGCGCTGGTGCTGGCCCCGCAACCCGGGCCATCGACGCTGGCCCGGCTCGACCTGCACCTGGGCGCCGCTTACGCCGATACTCCCCTGCAGGAACCGCTGGCGAGCTGGCGCCTCGGCAACCCCTCGGCCGCCAGCCTGCCCTTGCTGGCTCTGCTGGCCGGGACCGGTGGCCATTGCGAGCTGGCCGCCGCCGAAACACTCGGATTGCAGATCGACATCGCACGCATCGACAGGGAGCAAGTCATTTGAACACCGCCGTCGCACGCTGGTGCGTGCTGATCCCCTGTCTCAACGAAGAGGCCGCGATCCGGTCCGTGATCGAATCCGTGCTGGCGCTCGGCGCGCCCGTCATCGTGATCGACGATGGCTCGGACGACCGTACGCCGGAGATCGTCGCCGCCTTGCCGGTGACCCTGCTGCGCCACGACGAACGGCAGGGCAAGGGCGAGGCCCTGCGTCGGGGCTTTCGCGAAGCCGTGCGCCAGGGTTACGACGCGGTGCTGACGATGGACGGCGACGGCCAGCACCTGGCCAGCGACGTCCCGCGCATCGTGGCTGCGGCGATGCAGTATCCCGGCCATATCGTGATCGGCGCGCGCCTGCTCGATCGTGCGCAACAGCCGAAAGGTCGCCGGCGGGCCAACGCGATCGCCGACTGGGGCATCTCGTGGGCCTGCGCACAGCCGATCGCCGATACCCAGAGCGGCCAGCGCTGGTATCCGCGCGCGGCGCTGGATCTGGTCGACTTGCCGGCCGAAAACTTCGTATTCGAAGCGGCGATCCTGATCGCCGCTTCGCGCGAGAAGCATCTGGGTGTGGTCTCGGTGCCGATCGCCTCGCGCTACCACGGCGACTTCCGCCTCAGCCATTTCAATCCGGTCGGCGACGTCACCCGCATCACCCTCTACACGATCGGCCGGGTCATCCACTACGGCCGGATCATCGCCAGCTATCGGCGTTCGCGCGGCATGGCGCAAGTGGCCGATCGTATCGGCGCGGTCGACTAGCTCGACACCGCAGCGCGGCGAATGCGGATATTCCGCGACCCGGCAACCGCACGACAAGGCCAGTAGGCGCACAATCGGGACCGAGTCCACGGCGCGGAGAGCCCATGAGCGAGACCACGCACGACGCGGTAATCCTCGGCGGCGGGCTGGCCGGCCTGTGCCTGGCACTGCAGTTGCGCGGCGAATTCCCGGACCTGGATATGGTGGTGCTGGAACGCCTCAGCCACCCCTTGCCGCTGGCTGCGCACAAGGTCGGCGAATCGACGGTGGAGATCGCGGCGCACTACCTGGCCGAGACGCTGGGCCTGCGCGAACACCTGGAAACCGAACACATCCGCAAGTTTGGCTTTCGCTTCTTCTTTTCCGATGGCCGCGCCGACCTGCAACACGTCACCGAACTGGGGGTAAGCCAGGTGCTGCCCACCCCCAGCTACCAGCTCGATCGCGGCATTTTCGAAAATTTCCTGGGCAATGAAGCGCGCCGGCGCGGCATCGATTTTCGCGACGGCGTCAGGGTGAGCGGCTTCGATCTCGGCGAGCACGGCGCACGGCACCTCGTGCGCTGTACCGACGCCGGTGGCGCGCAGCACACGCTCAGCGCACGCTGGTTGCTCGACGCCAGCGGCCGCGCCGGGATGATCCGGCGCAAGCTTGATCTCACCCGCGACAACGGCCACCACGCCAACGCGGCGTGGTTTCGCATCGACGACCGCTTGCGCATCGATGGCTGGTGCGACGACATGGACTGGCAAAGCCGCTGCTCTCCACCCGAGCGCTGGCGCTCGACCAACCACCTGTGCGGCCCCGGCTACTGGACCTGGCTGATTCCACTGGCTTCGGGAGCGCATTCGCTGGGCATCGTGGCCGACGCCGGCATGCACCCGATCGAGTCGATGAGCAGCTTCAGCAGGGCGCAGGCCTGGCTGGCCGTGCACCAACCGGCGGTGGCGCGCGAGCTGGCCAGCCGGCAAGACAAGCTGATGGATTTCGCGTATTTCCGCGACTACTCCTATGGCTGCGCGCGCATGTTCAGCGCCGATCGCTGGGCACTCACCGGCGAGGCCGGCGCCTTCCTCGACCCGTTCTACTCGCCCGGTAGCGACTTCATCGCGATCAGCAACACCTATATTTGCCAGCTGCTGGCACTGGACCGCGCGGGCAAGCCGCTGGCCGCCTACGCGCGCCTGTACGAGCGGTTGTTCTTCTCGTTCTACGAGAACACCCTGGAGCTGTATCGCCACCAATACCCGCTGATGGGCAATGCCGAGGTGCTGCCGATCAAGGTCATCTGGGACTACGCCTACTACTGGGGCGTGCTGTGCCAGCTGGTGTTCCAGCAACGCCTGGGCGATGCCACGCTGTTTGCCGAACTCGCACGCGAATTCGCATGCGCGCAGAGCCTCAATACGCGCATGCAGTCGTTCTTCCTGCGCTGGCACGCGCGCTCGCAAGGCCGCAATCCACGCATCCTGCTCGACCAGCGCGAGCTGCCCTGGTTCGCCGCCATGAACGCCACCTTGCATGATCCGCTGGACGACGCTTCGCTGCGTATCCGCCTGCGCCAGAACGTGGAACTGCTCGAAGGTCTCGCCGCCACCATCATCGACCGCGCCGCTGCCGACGGCGGCCAGACACTGCGCCGTGAAATGGGCGATCTCGCCAGCGCACGATTGCGGCCACTGCTGTTTGCGGCGGCCTGAGTCCCCAAAAATTGCGGCGCGCCAGCCTGGCTATCGCCGCCAGGGACTCCATCCCGCGCGTGGGCCAGATGACGCCGCCGAATGCGGCAGCGGCGCGTCAGACCATCCCGCCGTTCACCCCGATCACCTGGCCACTGATGTAACCCGCCGCGTCGCTGCACAGGAACGCCACCAGGGCCGCCACCTCCTGCGGCGTGCCCGCACGCTGCGCCGGCACCACTTCGCGGATGCGTTCAAGCGGAAAGGCGGCATCGGCCATGCGTCCCGGCGATCACACCGGGCGCCACCACGTTGACGGTGATGCCACGCGAAGCCATCTCGCGCGCCAGCGACTTGCTGGCGCCGTGCAGCGCTGCCTTGGCCGCGGCGTAATTGGTCTGGCCGCGATTGCCCAGCTGCGCCGCGACCGAACTGAGCGAGACGATGCGACCGAAGCGCGCGCGCGCCATCGGCAACAGCAGCGGCTGGGTCACGTTGAAGAAGCCGTGCAACGAGACGTCGATCACCCGATGCCATTGCTCGCCGCTCATGCCGGCCATCGGCGCGTCGTCGTGGATTCCGGCGTTGTTGATCACCGCGTGGATCGTGCCCTCGGCCAGCAGTTCATCCAGGGTGGCGCGGCTTGCGTCCGCGTCGCTCACGTCGAACGCGACGGCCTGCGCACTGCCGCCGGCCGCACGGATCGCCGTAACCACCAGCTCGGCCGTCGCAGGCTGCGGTGGGCATGCACGATCACGTGCCAGCCGGCGCCGGCGAGCGCGTGGCAGATGGCGCCACCGAGCTCACCGCTGCCGCCGGTGACCAGCGCGCGACGTGCAGTTCGGGGTTCGGACATGGCTGCGCCCGGCCAAAGCCTCTCGCCGCCGCCGGTCACCGCCGGCGCGCCACCGGTCACGCGCGCTGGCCAGCGCCGCTGCCGGGCCGGACGCTGGCGAATGAGCGTCGACTCGAACCGGGCGCGCGGCGGACGATGGAGCCGGGTTTCTACGTCGATTCGCCCGAACGAGGGCTAGCCCCGACTCAAGGCCATGCTGCACCCGCAGGCGCAGCATGGCCTTGTGAACTCGTAGAACGTGATCCTCAAGCTCATGCGCGCACCTTGGTTGCTGGTGCCACTGGCGAACTGACCGAGGTAACTGGCGTCGACGGTGACATGGGAAGCCACCTTGAATCCACGCCGAGGTCGACGGTCGACGCATGCTGCGCCACGGGTACGCCGCTGATCGCGAAGGTGTTGTTGCCGCTGGTGAACGCATCGGCGAGCGGACCAGATCGCCCCAGGCCCGCTGCCAACCCAGGCTGGCATGGCCATGGATGGCGCCGGCGTAGTCGAGCGCAGGTGTCGCGCAGCCCCAGCATGGCGAGGTTCACCGATGTGCTGTGCTGGCCACCGCAGAGCGGCGGCACCACCACCTTCACTCACCATGTCGTTGCGTACCCGCACCCGCGCCAGATTCACGACGGCTCCAGCTGCTGGGCGGGACTGAGATCGATCTGGTAGCCGCCTTCGACGTAGGCCTGGACGGTCTGGGCATCATGCGCGCCGCGCAGGTGTCGCTGAGGTCCCGACGCCACCGGCGATACGTGGTCACGTCTGCCACGCGTACGCGGCGCCGACGCGCAGCACGACGCGCCGGCGGGCTGGCGTAGGCCGACCTGATCGCCGCGCACATGGGCGGAGAGCCCACGCTGCGGGCTGACCGATTGTCCGTGACCGATCACCGCGCCCGCGCCGCCGGGCCGGCCCGGGCGCATCAGCACCGTGCCGTGGCGTTGATCGAGGCGGCGCTGCCGTAGCTCGCATGATGCCGCCGTGATCCCAGGCACTGCCCCAGACGCTGCCGCCGTCAGCGGGTGGCCTTCGTCGCCGTCGATACCACGCAGATGGCGTTGATCGTCTCACGCACCTGCGCTGTCGTCGATCAGGGCCGTGATGGTGCCGGGATGGATGGCCGCGGCAAGTTGATTGAACGCGTCCCGTGCGGTGGGCACATCGGCGGTGGTCAGGGCGACGTAGACGGGGCTGGCGAACCCGAGCGTGTCGACCACCGTCGCCACGGCACCCTGGTTGCCGGTCTGCGCCACGCTGGCAAAGCTGATGTCGTTGCGCTGCAGCGACAGGCTGACCGCGTCGGCACCGTAGCTCAGCACCGGCGTGAGGATCGGCTGGAGCTGGCCGAGTCGAATTCGCCGCTGACCCTGGCCGCAGTGAGTACGGTGTAGTTGGTCTGTGGTGTCCAGTCGCCGGCTTGCGCCAGCACCAGGGCGCTGCCGCCCAGAATGGCGACGGCGCCATCCGCGACGATCGCATCGGCCCGTCCATCCGGCATCGCTTCGATCTGGTAGCTCGAGCCGGCATGGAACGTGGCATCGCCGGTGACGTGCAGGGTGCCGACAGAATTGCCCGGTGTCACCATGCCTGCCAGATCGAGTCCGCCGATACGGCCGATGCCACCGAGCATGGCGCCGCTGGCCACGGTCACCAGGCCGCCGAGCGCGGCATCGGCATGGCTGTCGTCACCGACGATCAACTTGCCCTCGCGCACGCCGGTGGTCCCGCCGAATGCATTGACGCTGTTGAGCGTCAACGTACCGGTGCCGGCTTTGCCCAGCGCGCCGCTGCCGGAAATCACGCCGGCGAATGTGCCGTCCGTGGCCTGTCGAACACCAGCGCTGCGTTGTCGATGATGCTGCCTTGCAGGCTTGCGGTGTCGCCTCGCAAGGCGCCCTCCCTGATCGTGGTGCCGCCGTTGTAGGCATTGGCGCCGCTCATGGTCAGCACGCCACTGCCGGACTTGCTCAGCGTCCCGCTGCCGGAAATTGCACCAGCAAACGTGCCGTCCGTGGCCTGATCGAACACCAGCGCGGCCTGGTTGGTGATGTTGCCTTGCAAGCTGAGGGTATCGCCCTGCAGCGTACCTTCATTGATCGTGGTACCACCGGTGTAGGTGTTTGGGCCACGCAGCATGAGGGTGCCGGCGCCGAATTTGTGCAGTGTGCCGTTGCCGGAAACCACTCCGGCAAACGTGCCGTCCGCGCTCTGCTCGAAGACCAGTGCGGCATTGTCGGTGATGTCGCCTTGCAGGCTGCCGGTGTCGCCTCGCAGCGTGCCCGAGCTGATGATGGTGCCGCCTCTGTAGCTGTTGGCGCCACTCAGCGTCAGCGTGCCGGTACCGAGCTTGCTCAGCACACCGGTGCCGGAAACCACACCGGCAAACGTGCCGTCCATGGTTTGGTCAAAGGTCAGCATGGCGTTGGCGACGATGTCACCTTGCAGGCTACCGGTGTCGCCCTGCAAGGTGCCTTCGCTGATCACCGTGCCGCCGCTGTAGCTGTTGGCACCGGTCAGGGTCAACGTACCGGTACCGAGCTTGGCCAGCGCACCGCTGCCGGAAACGACACCGGCAAACGTACCGTCCGTGGACTGATCGAAAGCCAGCATGGCATTGTCGATGATGTCGCCGTGCAAGCTCGTTGTATTGCCCTGCAGAGTGCCGCCGCTGATCGTGGTGCCGCCGGTGTAGGTATTGGCGCCAGTGAGAATCAGGGTGCCCAGGTCGGTCTTGTCGAGGCCATCGGTGCCAGCGATCACGGCGCTGATGGTGGCAGTCATGTTGGCACCGGCGCTGCTGCCGTCGCCGACGCGGATGATCGGCATGCTGCCGACGCTGGCGCTGGCCAGGGTCAGCGTGTCGCCATCGACCACGTAGCCGTCGCTGGCAAATTGCAGGCCGTTCGCGCTGACGGCAGCACCGGTGTTGTCCACACTTGCGGTGCCCGATGTGCCGCCAAAGATGGCAAAGCCCGGCTGTGGTTGCATCGCCACGGTGACGCTGCCGCTGGCGTCGGTCCACACCGGCGCAGTGGTCGACCAGGTGCCGTCGCCGCCACCGCTGGTGGTGGTGCTGGCCAGGCCATTGGCATTCCAGAAATTCAGAGTCATACCCGTCGTATTGATCAGGTTGACCTGCTTGCTGCCGGTGAGCGTCTGGATGATGTAAGTGCCGCCGGGGGTGGTGCCCAGACGGATGCTCGCCGTTGCTTTCGGTCAGCGTGCCACCGTAGGTGAACAGGTTGTACACGCCGGCGCCGAAGCCGCCGATGTCGGTGACGTCGAGCACCGCACCGTTGAGCGTCAGGTTGCCTCCGACCACCGTGCGATCGCTCTGGCCGAAGGTGCTGAAATCAGCGCCGGGGGCGCCAAACTCGTAATCCAGCACGCTGCCCTGTGCGGCGGTGAAATCACCGGCCACACTCAGCGTACCGATGGAGTTGCCTGGTGCCAGATGGGCACCGGCGGCCAGCATCACGTTGCCACCGATACTGCCGTGACCGCCCAGGGCGGCGCCGCTGGCGACGGCAACGTCGCCGGCAACCCTTGCGCTGGCGTGGGCATCATCGCCGCCCACCACCAGCTTGCCTGCCTGTACCGCGGTGCTGCCCGAGTAGCTGTGGATGCCGTTCAGGACCAGCGTGCCGCTGCCGAGTTTGCTCAACGTGCCGGCGCCGGAAACCACCCCGGCGTAGGTGCCATTGGTGGTCTGATTGAATGCCAGCGCGGCGTTGTTGGTGATGTCGCCTTGCAGGCTGCCGGTATCGCCCTGCAGGGTGCCGGCACTGATGGTGGTACCGCCGCTGTAGGTGTTGGCACCGGTCATCGTCACCGTGCCGTTGCCGAGTTTGCTCAAAGTCCCGCTGCCGGAAATCGCACCGGCAAACGTGCCGTTGGAGGTCTGGTCGAAGACCAGCGCGGCGTTGTCGGCGATGTTGCCTTGCACGCTGCCGGTGTCGCCTTGCAGGGTGCCGGCGCTGATCGTGGTGCCACCGTGGTAGGTATTGGCGCCTGCCAGCGTCAGCGTGGCGGCGCCGAGTTTGCTCAGCGTGCCGCTGCCGGAAACCGCACTGGCAAACGGTACCGTTGCCGGCCTGATCGAAGACCAGTGCGGCATTGTCGGTGATGTCGCCTAGCAGGCTGTCGGTATTGCCCTGCAGGGTGCCGGCGGTGATGGTCCACGGCATGGTGGTGCTGGCACTGCCGGTCAGGCTCCAAGCTGCTGGTACCGGTTTTCTCGAAGGACTCGAAGCCCCGGTATCGCGCCGCGCTGCCGATCTGGCTGGCATCGAAGCTGCTGTCGTTGCTGCCACCCAGGCCCAGCGTATCGCCACCGTTGGTGGTGCCGCTGGTGCTGACCACGTTACCGGTGATGCTGTAACCGTTCTCCAGTGTCAGCTTGTTGCCGCCACCGGAAAAATCCACCGCGTCAGCACGAGTGCTTCCGTCAGCGGACAGGCCGCCGTTGATACTGCCACTGGTGGTGAACGAGCTATTGCCGGCGCTTGCGATGGCTACGCCACCGAGGCCTGGAGCACCGAAGCCGCTTGTACCACCGAAGGCACCACCGGCGCCGCCAGCGCCGCCTTTTATCGTGCCGGTGTTGCCGAGAGTGATGCCACTGCCGCTGACAGCCGTCCCACCGCTGCCGCCGTTGCGACCGCTGCCGATACCGGCGCCGCCGCTACCGCCGCTGCCGCCGCTCATTGTGCCGCTGTTGCTGAGCGTAAAGCCTGTTCCGCTTACAACCGTCCCGCCGCTGCCGCCGCTGCCGCCGCCGCCGTTGCCACCGCTGCCGCCGTGGCCACCGGTCATTGCGCCGGTGTTGCCGATCATGAAGTCGCTCCCGCTGACAGCCGTCCCGCCGCTACCGCCAATGCCGTACACGCCGCCGATACCGCCGCTGCCGCCACTCATCGTGCCGCTGTTGCTGAGCGCAAAGCCCGTCCCGCTGACTCCGGTGCCACCGCTGCCGCCGGTGCCGCCACTTCCGGCACCACCGTAGCCACCGCCGCCGTGGCCGCCACTGCCGCCGCTTACCGAGCCGCTGTTGCCGAGCGTGAAGCTGCTCCCGCTTACGGCATTCCCGCCGCTGTCGCCGTTGCCGCCAACGGGCGTGCCGACGGTGCCCGCGCTGCCGCTGCCACCCTGCAATACGGCATCGATCATCACGTTGAACGTGGTGTCGCTGCTGGCGGTTATCGCCGCACTGTTGGCGCCACCGGTGAGACTGGCCGTGTTGGTAGCGTCGCCCAGTTGCAGGGTGCCGACTTGCAGCAGCCAGTTCTGTTCAGTGCCGCTGCCGGTCAAGGTCCATTTGCGGGCACTGGTTTTCGTGAAGTGTGCGAAGCCCCGATATTGCGCCGTGCTGCCGATCTGGCTGGCGTCGAAACTGCTGCTGATGCTGCCACCGAGGTCCAGCGTATCGCCGCCGTTGACGGTGCCACTGCTGCTGACCGCGTCGCCGGTGAAGCTGTAGCCATTTTCCAGCGTCAGCGTGTTGCCGCCGCCGGAAAAGGCTACGGCGTTGGCGCGTGTCGTGCCGTCGCTGGCCAAACCGCCGCTGATGCTGCCGCTGTTGATGACCGTACTGTTGCCGGTGCTGGCGACGCCTGCGCCGCCGGGGCCGTTGCTGCCTTTGAGGCCGGAGTCGCCGAAGCTGCCGGCGTTGCCGCCGGTACCGCCGAGGCCAAGGATTCCGCCAGCGCCGCCGATGCCGCCCAGCCCGCCGTTGCCACCGGTGATGTTGCCGCTGTTGGTGAGCGTGAAGGTGTCTCCACTGACACCCGCAGCGCCGTCGCCACTGTTGCCGCCGGCACCGCCGTTGCCGCCATCACCACCGTTGCCGCTGGTCCCGCCAGCCCCGCCGTCGCCGCCGCTGCCCGCAAGGCCACCATTGCCGCCGAACCCGCCGTTGCCAGCGGAGCCGCCGGTGATGTCACCGCTATTAGTGAGCGTGAAGTCGGTTCCACTGACACCCGCGCCGCCGTTGCCGCCGTCGTGGCCATCGCCGCCACGGCTGCCGTCTCTGCCGTTGCCACCGTTGCCCGCGTAGCCGCCGTTGTCGCCGAACACGCCAGCGCTGAGCCCGGCGCCGCCGAATCCCGCGCTGCCACCGTTGCCGCCGAAGCCGCCATGGCCACCGGCACCGCCATTGCCGCCGTTGATGCTGCCGCTATTGGTGAGCGTGAAGCCGATGCCACTGGCACCTGCACCACCGTTGCCAGCGGCACCGCCAGCGGCACCGATGTCGCTGACGCCACCATCGCCGCCGTTGCCGCCGTCCGGATGGGAGGCACCGCCATCGGCGCCGCGGCCACCGTCGCCGCCGTTGCCACCGAAACCGCCGTTGCCGCCGTTGCCGCCGTTGCCGGCGGTAATACTGGATCTATTGGTCAGCGTGAAGTCGTTCCCACTGACACCTGCGCCGCCGCTGCCCGCAGCGCCGCTGGCGGCGCCTTTGCCGCCGTGGCCGCCGGCGCCGCCGGAGACGTAGCTGGCGGAACCGGCTCGCCCGTCGCCGGCGGGGCCGCCGCTGCCGCCGCCGCCGCCGTTGCTGCCGGCGCCACCGATGATGATGCCGCCAATGTCATTGATCAGCGCGAAGCCCGTCCCGCTGGCACCTGCCCCGCCGTAGCCACCGCTGCCGCCGCTGCCGCCGTTGCTGCCTCGGCCGCCGTCGCCGTAGCTGCCGTAGCCGACGAAGGCGCCGGAGAAGCCGTCGCCGCCGGTACCGCCGCTGCCTCCGGCGCCGGCGCTGATGCTGATGGTGTTCGTCCTGGTCTGACCGGACGTGTAGCCAGCACCTGTGCCGCCGTTGCCTCCGTCGGCACCGGGACTGCCGGAGACGCCGGGGCCTCCGAGGACACCGAGAATGCCGGGAGTGCCGTCCGCGCCGCAGATGTGCGTGGCATCCGGGGTACACGTCGCGGCCACTGCCGGCAGAACGATGCCGGCGAGGGTCAGTGCAAACACCGCGGCGCAGGCCTGCGCCAGCGGATGCCGGCGGCCGTGTGGACGAGTGTCAACCGCGGTCGGGTTGCCGCCGCCCGACGAGTGAATCAATTCCGAGGCGACCTGCACGACGTGCAGTGTTCGGTTCCAGACGAGGCGGTAGGTGTGATTCATGTGCGGTCCCCCTGGACGGCAATGCTGATGATGGTGTTTGCGGCTTGCGCCGTTCGTGGCGGGCCGATGGGTCGGAGCGGGAGTGCTGTTCGAGGCGCTCGCGGCCAGTGCCCCCGACGATCGGCTCATGCGGGAGCGCAGCCTGATCGGCCATACCGGGGTGGCGATACTGGCGCCCTGCCGCGATGCGAGCCCCACGAGCGCGCCGATGCGGGTGGCCGACCCGGATCTCACGCGTCCCGCTCAACGGTCAGATGTCGTGCACCGGGCATCCGGCCTTGCCGACAACGGCCGGTACGACATGGCAACGGGATTCGAGATCGGAACGTGGCTGCACATGAGCTCCGCGGAGAAACGCGGCAGCGCCTTGCCCTCTGCCGGCCGAAAGGCCCTCTTCATGTCCCCCCGCCATCCCGATTTTCTCGGCACTTTTCCCTTGATATCCACGCCATACCCAAGCCGTGGCGGACCCGCCGACTTCCGGATGTGGTCGGCAACCAATGCACACACCACGGGACTCGCAACGGCGAAGCGTGCCGCTGAGGTCGGGGTGCGCATGCACTCGTGCCCAACTCGTCGGAAGATACGTGGCGGGAAGGTGTCGCCGCTATCCGGTTTCCGCAACAGGCCCGGCGCGGGCCGGCTTTACCGCCGGATTCATGCTCGTGCGCTCAACGCCCGAGCGTGGCGGACGGGGTTTCGTCAAAGGCCCGTTTGTAGTCGAGGGAAAACCGGCCGAGATGCAGGAAGCCGTATCGCATGGCGACCATCGTGACGGTGGTGGTCTGGGGATCGGAAGCAAGCAGGGTTTCGCGCACTCGATTCAAACGGCACATGCGAAGATAGGCCAGCGGCGACATATCCACATAGGTGCGGAAGGCGTATTGAAGTGTGCGTTCGGAAATGCCAACCGTCGCGCAGATATCGACGATGGTGGGCACATGGTCGGCCGCGAGACTATCCTCGACAAAAGCCCGCGCCGCCTTGCATGTCTGGAACGCGCGCGTGCGCTCTGCGGACGGCGGACCCGATTCATTCGCTCCTGGCGAGAGAGTTATCTGCAAGATGTTTTGCAGCAAAACACCGCGCGCGACAGAGGTGTCAATGGAGCCGTCCCGCGCCTCCCATGTTTCACCCGCCTCGAGAAATTGATTGACCAGCCGATTGAAACTGGCTTGCTGCGTGGTGTGGATCGACAGCAGCTGGGTAGGCGTTCGCTCCCAATGCGCCGGATCAAGCGCCCGCGCACCGCTGATGAATTCATCCTGGCTGAAACTGATGTAGGTGGTCTGGGCGCCGGCAGGAACGTAGAGATCGAACTCGTTGTTTCCGGGCATGAAAAAGAGGGTCTCGGCATTGCCCGCGCAAAGTTCGGAAAAGCGGAACCTGGGGTCCGGCGTGCAACACGAGACGGTGCACAGGTTCGGCGGCGTGACACCCAGCTTCTGCACCGCGACCTCCTGGTGCTCGCGAACGATCTGTTGGCTGCCGAGATCGAGGCTGTCCATCTGGGCCAGCCGCTTGCCCCGGCCCAGCTGATAGCACTCCATCTCGATCCAGGGTTGCATCGCAGCCTGGACGGCGGCCGCCTCGATCACCGTCGAGCGCACATCGCCTGGGGGCATGGCGATCACGCCTGCACCGCTCTCCCTGGCCGCGACGTGTGCCTCCGGCAGGATGCGGGGGGCCGCTGAATTTCCAGTCATGTCAGCGCCCGTCTGGCCGCACGGGCCAACGCAGGGAGCGCGCCCGGCGTGCCGTTCCAGACCGGTCGGTAGATGCGATTCATGGTTGCCCCCTGGACGGACGCGGCATCCTGGCCGCAGCCGGTCGTGCGTGTTTCCGTGCGTCCCCTGAGCACACAAATTACACGAAAATCATGTGGCTCGGTATTCGGAATTGCGATTGGGCCTGAGCCGGGCGGCGCTCAAGCGAGGTCCCGCGATGAGCCTGACCCCCATGGCACGCGCTTCAATCCGGGGAACGCGGATGGATGACCGCGGCACGCCCGCTGGCGAGCAGCCGGCCACGATGCTCGACGCGAAACGCATACTGCGCGCCACCGTCGTCGGCGTAAAGGCATTCGGCATGGACGTCCAGATGGCCGTCCAGCCGGTCAACGTATTCCTCGAACAATTGCACGTCGCGCAAGCTGACCAGCCGGCCGGGGCGCATCGTCTCGCTGCCGCCCGCACGCGCCAGCAGGGCGCCATGCACGGCCATCGCCTGCGCGCCGTACTCGGCCAGGTGCACCGCATGCAGGCCATTCATGCCGCGCAGCGGGTTGTCGCTGCGCGCGTGGCCGGCGCTGATCGCGTGGATCGTGCGCTCGTCCCACGCCTGCACCGCATCCAGCAGACACATCGTGCCGGCGTGCGGAATCAGGTGCGCCCAGTCAGTCTTCGGCAGCATGCGCATGCGGTGCCATCAGGATCGAGAGGCAGAAGTGGAACGCCACGCCAAGACTCACGGTGAGTCCGATCGCGCGCAGCACCGGGATCGTGGCCCAGGCCAGCATGCCGAACACCAGCAGGGCGGACAGCACGCAGACGATGGTGGCGTGCAGGGTGCGCCGCTGTTCGGCCGGGTCGCCGGTATCGCGTTCGAAGAACAGGGCGTAATGCAGGCCGAGCCCGCCGGCGAGGATCAGCGCGACGAGGTGGAACAGCGAGATCTCGATGCCGGCCAGCCGCTCCACCGCCAGCACCAGGAAAGTCGCCAGCGTCATCGGCGCCAGCACGTGCCAGGCACGGCGCGGGCTGCGCAGCGCGAACGTGATGGTCAGCACCAGCAGCAGGCTGGCGATCAGCAACGCCTGCAGGATGCGCGTGCGATATGCCGCCACCAGCGATTCGGAGGCCGCCTTCAGATCGAGCAGACGCACGTTGCCGCCGCTGTCCGCACCCAGCGCCTGCAGCGCGGCCACATCGTGCACGCCGCTGACGGTGCCCAGCCCGAGCCAGTGGCCGTCGCGCCTTACCAGCATCGACGCGAGACGCTGGCCCAGTGGCGTCTGTGCGTAGCGTTCGGGTGTCAGTGGTGCGAGGCCGCGCGCCGTCTGCACGTCGACGAGGAACGGCTGGAACAGGTCGGCACGGAAGGGCAGGCCCTGCAACGCGGCACTCAGTTCGCGCTGCAAGCTGGTGCGATCGGGCAGCTTGCGCTGGCGCGCCTGCTGCAGCGCCAGTGACGGCAGGTAGCGCGACGGCAATTCCAGCGCATCGACCGCATGGCTTGCCACCAGCGCATCGACCCGCGGCTGCAGTTTTTCCGACAGCGCCAGCACGCCCTGCTCGGTGGGTGCCTGCAGCACCAGCAGGTAGCGCACATCCGGCGCACCGAGTGCCTCGCGCAGCCGTGCATCGTGCTGCAGCATGGCCGGCGGCAACGGAGTCAGCGCGGCCAGGTTGTTCTGCCAGAACGGACCCGGAGCGACCGCCAGCATCAGCACGATCGCCAGCGCCACCAGCAACGGAATCCAGCGTGGTCGCGGCAGCCGGTCGACGAATACGCGCGCCTTGATCAGCCAGCGCATGTCGGCCACGTCCCGCACCCGCCGCGGCAGCAGGTGCGGCAGCAGGTAACGGGTGCTGAAGCCGGCCGCCAGCAGGCCGACGATGGTGAACACGGCCAGCTGTTTCAGGCCGTTGACACCGGACGCATAGAACGCCAGGTAGGCGATGCAGGCCGAGGCGATCGCGGTCAGCAGCAGCGGCCACAGGGCGCGCACGCTCTGCACCGCGTCCTCGCCGGCACGACGATGGCTGAGTACCCGGATCGGATACTCCTGCGCCACCCCGAGCAGGGTGAAGCCGAATGCCAGGGTGATGCCATGCACTTCGGAAAACGCCAGGGTCAGCGCGGCGATGCCGGCCAGCGCGGCACTGGCGATCGGCAGCGCGGACAACAGCAGCGAACCGAAGCTGCGATAGGCCAGCAGCAGCAGGGTGATGAAACCGATGGTGGAAATGCGTCCGATCCAGTCCGCCTGATGGCGCGTCTGCGCGCCGATCACCACGCTGAAGTAACCCGGCCCGCTGAGATCGAGTGTGGCGCCGGCACTGCCGGGCAGCGCATGAAAAGCCTGCCGGATACCGTCAATCGCCAGTTGTTGCGCGCCCGGATCGAAACCGGCGGCCACCGTCTGTACCAGCAGCAGGGCTTCGTGCCGAGGGGTGAACCACACCCCGTCGTGCAACTCGGGCGACTTCGCCGGCGCCCAGCGCTCGGCCAGCTTCAGCATCTCCAGCGTGGGGTCGCGCGGCAGCAGGCCTTTCAGCAGGCTGGCCGCGGGCGAGGACAGGTCGTCCAGCCGCTGCTGCAACTGGTCGGCGAGATACGACTCGTCCAGCGGCTGCGTGTCCAGCGTGGGCGAGAGCAGGTAGCGATAGGGCAGCAGGCCGGGGTCGAGCGCGCCCAGGTCGAAACTGCCGTTGAGTATCTGGCTGTAGCGCGGGTCGTGCTGCAGCGCCTTGACCAGGCCCTGACTCAGCGTTGCCAATTGCGCGTCGGACTGACCACTTATCGAGAGCAGCAGCAGCCGCGAACCCGGCCCGTCGCCGACCTGTTCCATCAGCAGGCGCTGATCCGGCGTAGTCGGTGCCGGCATGAAGCTGCGCAGGTCGGTGCTGATCTTCAGGCGCTGGCTGACCATCCAGCCGAGTCCCGCCAGGGCCAGCAACCACAGGAACAGCAGCGCCGCCCGGCCGCCCCGGCGCATGGTCAGGGCGTGCCCTGGCACAGCGCCTGCAGGGCCTCGCGCGTGGGTTGTGCCGGCATCTTCGCGGCCAGCGGGCCGAGCAGGTCGACCGCCAGATCGCCGTCGGCCTCGCGCATGTGCATGCAGCGCGATTGCGCCGCATAACCATCGATGCTGATGCTGGCGACGGTCTTCGCCACGGTCGCGTCACGCGGCGTCAGGGTCAGCGTCCAGGCGCCGTGCTCGTCGCCGGTCTGGTGGATCTCGAACGCCTGCTGCAACCGTGCGGCATCGCCGCTGAGCAGCGCCACGAAGCTGTCCAGCAGCACCTGCAGCTGCGGCGCGCGCTTCAGCGAGAAGTGGCGCGGGCGCTTGCCGTCGCGTTGCTGGGTCACCTCGCCATCGGCGATGGTGGCGGTCTCGTGCTGCGGATGATCGACGCGGCGCTGCAACTGGTTGCCGCCCAGCCACGACAACTCGCCGGACACCACCAGCGGGCGATCCAGCACCTGCAGGAAGCGCGCTTCGGCAAATGCGGTATGCGCCGGCGCCGGCTGGCCAAGCGCACCGATGAGGTTCTGCCCGACCGCGGTGGAAGCGATGGCCGGTGCCGCCGACGGTTCAGGCGCTGACGCGATCGCCCACGACGGCGCCAGCAGCAGGGCCAGCCACAGCAGGCGTGTCTTGCCAGAAATCATAGAAGTTGAACCAATTGTAGGGAGCGACATGGACGTAGTGTTCCAGGCGTTGCGCGTAACGGGCGATCAACGCGTCCAGTGCCGGACCACGGTTGTCTCGCGGGATCTCGACCCGGTCGCTCATCGGTTCGAAGATCAGCCGATAGCGATTGCCGCCCAGATACAGGCCGAAGCACAGTACCACCGGTGCCTGCAGCACATGCGCCAGCAGCCACGGGCTGATCGGGAACGGTGCCGGCGAGCCGAGGAATTCGGTACGGCGCAAGACTTCGTGGCCGCGCCCGCGGTCGGCCAGCATCGCCACCACCGCACCGCTGCGGCAGGCCTCGGCCATCGCCAGCGCGATGGTGGTGCCATCCTGCGCGGCGTCGATCACGCAGTTGCCGATCTCCGGCGCCAGCGCCTCCAGCAATTCGGTCATCGCCGGGGTTTTCTGCTTGTCCAGCACCACCCGCAACGGCATCCCCGGCCGGCGCGCGCCGATCGCCCGCAACGCCTCGAAACTGCCCTGGTGCGAGCCGAACAACAGCACCCCGCGCCCCAGCGCGACGCGCTGCTCGAGCAGTTCCAGCCCCTGCGTCTCGATCTCGAAGGGCCTTTCCCCATGCGCCAGCAGGAAGATCCGGTCCAGGATCGTGGCGGCGAAACAATGGATGTGACGAATCACCTGCCACGGCGTTCCCGGCCGGCCGAACACGCGCTGCAGATACTGCCTCGAGGCCAGCCGCTCCGGCCCCCGGCGCAGATAGAAATACAGCGTGATCGGGTACAGGCAGAGTCGACCCAGCCGTCGCCCGCCGTACAGCGCGATCGTGCGGATCAGCCAGATCGCGAAACGTCCGCCACCCTCGGGGCGGTTCTGCCAGTGCTCGTTGGTGCTCATGTCGTTCCCTCGACCATACCGCGCGCCAGCAACATGCCGTCGCGCTGGATCTCGAAGCGGATGCGCGCAGCGCCGGCCTCATCGCAATTGCAGCGACGCCCGCTGATCCGGCAACAGCGGCGCCATGAATTTCGCCTCCAGCACGCGCCCTAGCCGCTGGCCGCGCCAGGCGCGCAGCCCCAGTGCCACCTGCTCCAGCAGGATCACGCCCGGCACCAATGGCTGGCCCGGAAAATGACCAGGCAGGGAGGGATGTCCCGACTCGATGCATATCGGCCATTCGAAACCGCTCATGACGCCACCGCTCCGTTGCCGCGCACCAGTTGCGGCCAGTGCAGCGCCAGTCGCAGCAGCATCTCGCGCAAGCCGGGATGATCCAGGTGCCGCAGCCGCCAGCGGCGGTAGCCATACTCCAGCAGGAACGCGACGCCCAGCAGCACGTAACAGCCCAGCCGCAGCCATGCCGCGGCCCAGCGCTCGGGCACCCGAATCGGTGCGACGAAACCGAAGCGCGCGAGCAGGCCGCTATGGTCGGCGCAAAGCAGCAGCACCAGCAGCAGCAGCGCCTGCGCTGCCAGCAACAGCGTCCAGAACCAGGTCAGCTGGCGAGCGTAACGGGCCACACCCGGCAACTGCAGGCGCCCGGCGCCCTCGATCGCCACGATGAAGCGCGCCACCAGCGGCTGGGACGTCCCCAGCGTGCGGCCGAACCAGCAGGCCAGCACGACATTGACCAGCACCGGCACGGCTTCCAGCAACAGACCGGCCAGGCCATACAGCGACAGCAGCAGCAACCCGACCAGGCTGGCCAGCCAGACCGCCCAGGGCAGCGGCCGACGCGCCGCCAGACGCGGCAGCAGCAATACGGTCAGCAGCAGGGCCAGCGCCAGCAGGGCAAAGATCTGTCGATGCGTCACTGCGCCGGCAATCGCCAGCAACGGATAAGCCAGCAAGAGCAGCAGGGCAAAGCGCCGGGCCGCAAGCTCATGGGCCTGGGAAGGGGATGTCATGCCGGTTCCCGCCAGGGCTCCGTCGAAATCGCGAGTTTGCCACCGGCGACGGAACATGGCGTGACGAAAACAGGATGCGCGCGACGCTGCACCGACAACCTCAGCTGGCGCGATTGTGCTCGACGTGCTCGGACAGGGTGCGCAGGCTGGTGAAGATCTGTCGGTTGTCCGGGTTGTCCGAGCGCAACTGGAAGCCGTAGTGCTTGGACACGGCCAGTGCGATTTCCAGCGCATCGATCGAATCCAGCCCCAGCTCGCCGCCGAACAACGGTGCCTCGGGTTCGATCTGATCTGCCGAAACGGTCTCGAGATTGAGGCACTCCACCACCAGGGTGGCCAATTCGTGCTGTGCCGCTGTCTGTTCTGCCATGCTCGATTCCGTACGCTGAATTCATTGCCTCCCCCCGGTGGCAGTGGTCGCGGAGTGTAACATAGCGGCCTTGTCGTTCGCGGTTACAGGCAATGATTCAGGGATGTGAAAACCAGCAAATCCAGGCACTGGCGCGTCGTGCACCCAGGATTGCCTATCGCGTGGCCAACGCGGTGGCGGCACTGGCCGAACCCGGCACGCTGGCCTTGTTCGGCTTCGGCGCGGGCAGCTCGCCAGCGGATGATCCGCGCTGCGTTCGAGTCGCGCTGGAAAGTTTCGACGCGCCCTCTCCGATGGAGCTGTGGCAGGTCGACGCGCCGGTGGACTGTGGCACCGAAGGCGCCCTGCGCTGGTCGGCCGGCGGCGGCTGGCTGTTTGCGGCGATCGAGCTGGATGAGCGCGACCACGGCGGCACCGCCGCCACGGCGAAGTCGGCCTACGAGCAGTTGCACCACTTCGTGGCTGCCCGCGGCGCGCAGCACGTGCTGCGGGTGTGGAACTACCTCGGCGCGATCAACCGCGGCGAAGGCGATGCCGAGCGCTACAAGCACTTCTGTGACGGTCGCGCCGCCGGCATGGGCGATTTTTTCGCCGAGGGTTTCCCTGCCGCCACCGCGATCGGCCATCACGGCGACGTCCATCGACTGCAGGTCTACCTGCTGGCCTGCGACCAGCCCGGCAACCGGGTGGAAAACCCGCGCCAGATCAGCGCCTGGCGCTATCCGCGCCAGTACGGCCGTACCCCGCCCAGCTTCGCCCGCGCGATGGCATTGCCCGCACAGGATGCGCTGGCGATCTCCGGTACCGCGGCCGTGGTGGGCCATGCCTCGGCGCACCTGGACGACCTGGATGCGCAGCTGCACGAGACCCTGACCAACCTCGAGGCGCTGCTGGCCAGCGCCGGCATGGCTGCCGGCTTCGACACTCAGTCACCGCTGAAAGCCTACGTCCGCCATGCCGCCGACGCTGCCTACGTGCGCGAATTCCTGCAGCATCGTTTGCCGGGCGTGCCGGTCCTGCTGCTGCACGGCGACATCTGCCGCAGCGAACTGCTGGTGGAGATCGACGGCTGGCGCTATGCCTGAGGGCGAGGAGTGAGTGGAGAGAAGTGAGAAACGAGGGGGGAGCATCAACCCCGGGTCGCCTTCTCTCTTTTCTCACTCCTCTCCACTCACTTCTGCTTCATGGGTCGCTTCCAGCCGGGAAGGTCTGCTGCCGACCGCGCGCCACGGTGAGTTCGCCGGGCGGGGCGTCGTGGGTGATCACCGAACCGGCGCCGATGGTGGCCTGGGCACCGATGGTCACCGGCGCCACCAGCGCGCTGTTGGAACCGATGAACGCGCCGTCGCCGATGTGGGTGACGAACTTGTTGATGCCGTCGTAGTTGCAGGTGATGGTGCCAGCGCCGATGTTGACGCCACGACCGATCTCGCTGTCACCCAGGTAGCTCAGGTGATTGGCCTTGCTGCCTTCGCCGAGATGCGCTTTCTTGATCTCGACGAAATTGCCCACGTGCACGCCGCCATCGAGTTCGGTGCCCGGGCGCAACCGCGCGAACGGACCGATGCTGCACGGACCGTGGGTGACCACCCCGTCGATATCGCAATGCGAATGCACCACCGTGCCGGACGCCAGCTGCACGTCCTTCAGCCGGGTGAACGGGCCGATGCGCACGTCGTCGCCGAGCACCACCCGGCCTTCGAGGATCACGTCGATGTCGAGCTCGACGTCGCGCCCGGTCTCGACGCTGCCGCGCACCTCGATGCGCGAGGGATCGACCAGCCGCACGCCATCGGCCAGCAGCGCATGGGCGGCACGCCGCCGGTACGGCCGCCTCCAGTTCGGCCAGCTGCAACGGGTTGTTCGCCCCCGCTGCCTCCATCGGGTCGGCGCATTCGACACTCCGGGCCGCGCGGTCTTCCCGCCGCGGCCATGCCGAAGATGTCCGTGAGGTAGTACTCGCCCTGCACGTTGTTGCGGTCCAGCCGGTCGATCCAGCCACGCAGCGCGCCGGCCTCGGCCACGAGGATGCCGGTATTGACCAGCTTGACCGCCCGCTGCGCGTCGTCGGCATCCTTCTCCTCGACCACCGCCCGCACCTTGCCGTCGTCATCGCACAGCACGCGACCGTAGCCGTGCGGATCGGCCAGCCGGGTGGTCAGCAGGCTGAAGCCGCCTTCCGCCGCGATCAATTGCTGCAGGGTGACCACCCGGGTCAGCGGCACGTCGCCGTACAGCACCAGCACCCGCGTGCCATCGGGAATCGCGCTGAGCGCCTGTTCCACCGCGTGGCCGGTGCCCAGGCGTTCGGCCTGCTCGACCCAGCGCAGATCCGACTGTCCGGCAAACGCCGCCTGCACCTGTTCGCCGCCATGGCCATGGACGACATGGATGGCCTGCGGCTGCAGGGCGCGCGCCGCGGCGATCACGTGCGCGAGCAGGGGGCGACCGGCCAGCGGCATCAGTACCTTGGCCCGGTTCGATTTCATGCGCGTGCCGGCGCCGGCGGCGAGGATGACGACGTGGAGGGAAGTCTGGTTCATGGATATCGGCCTTGGCGCGTCGCGATGAAAAAGCATACCAGTCCGTTCGGCCCGCACGGTGGCGGAAAAGGGGCTCAGGACTTCGCGACCGCGGCGGAAACCGTGGCCTTGCCGGCATGGCACTCGAAGTGGAACACATAGGCCAGGCTGAAGGGCCTCGTCTCGCTGTCCACCACATGGCTGTTGCCTTCGGCATCGGCGGCCCAGTGACTGATCAGCAGCGGACTGAATCGCCATTGCAGCGCCGCCATGCGCACCGCCGCAACGAACCGGCGCCGCGCGGTTCCCGCCGGTGCTTCATCCGTCACGCGGACCTCGCGGACCCCACCGGACTCGTCCACGATCAGCAGCGCCTGGATGTTCACCAGTGGCGGGCAGGCGGAGAGCTGGTCTGCTGGATAGACCGGCCTCACCCGATCTGCCAGCACGGGACCGCTGGACACCTCACCCAGGGCCAGCCGATAGCGCCTGGTACCGGGTGGCACGACCGCATGCCAGCTTGCATCACCGGTCGCGGAGGCGGGCCGGCGTGCGTGGCGGCGTGGCGGCGCAGCCGGTCAGCAGCAGCATGGCGATCATCGGCTGGCGCAGGCGTGCTCGTTGCATCGTCATCGCCGCTCATCCCGAAGCCTTCTTGATGGCTGCATCCTGCCCACGCAAAAATGCCGGCGCAAGGCCGGCATCCTTCTCCGCGACGTCCATCGAAAGCGACCGCTTCATCCATGAGTGCGGCCACGGATGGCCGCCTTTTGACCCTGGCTTTGCGCTCAGGGATGAGCGCACAAACTAGTGCTTGAGGTTCTTGCGCATGCGCTCCAGCGCCTGCAGCTGGGCCATCGCCTCGGCCAGCTTGGCCTGCGCTTCGGCGATCTCCATCGCATCGGTGCGATTGGCGAGCGCCTCTTCCGCTTCCTTCTTGGCGCGCTGGGCCGACGCCTCGTCCAGATCGGCCGCGCGGGCCGCGGTGTCGGCCAGCACGGTGATCACCTGCGGCTGCACTTCCAGGATGCCGCCGGAAACGTAGAACTGCTGCCGCTCGCCATTGGCCAGCAGCACGTCGACGTGACCCGGCTTGAGCCGGGTGATCAGCGGCGCGTGGCGTGGGGTGATGCCCAGCTCACCCAGCTCGCCGGTGGCAACGACCATCGTCGCGTCGCCCGAGAAGATCTCGGCTTCGGCACTGACGATGTCGACGCGTATGGTTTGGGTCATGACTCAGGTTCCGGATTCGTGGGGCAACGGGCGGACGCGATGTCCGCCCGCAGGATCAGGCCGCCTTCTTGGCGCCCATGTCCTCGGCTTTCTTGATCGCCTCGTCGATGCCGCCGACCATGTAGAACGCCTGCTCCGGCAGGTGATCCACATCGCCATCGACGATCATCTTGAAGCCGCGGATGGTTTCCTTCAGCGGCACGTACTTGCCGGGCGAACCGGTGAACACTTCGGCCACGTGGAACGGCTGCGAGAAGAAGCGCTCGATCTTGCGCGCGCGCGACACGGCCTGCTTGTCTTCCTCGGACAGCTCGTCCATGCCGAGGATCGCGATGATGTCCTTCAGCTCCTTGTAGCGCTGCAGCGTGCCCTGCACGCGACGGGCCACGTCGTAGTGCTCCTGGCCGATCACCAGCGGATCGAGCTGGCGGCTGGTGGAATCCAGCGGATCCACCGCCGGGTAGATGCCCAGCGACGCGATGTTGCGGCTCAGCACCACGGTCGCGTCCAGATGCGCGAACGTGGTCGCCGGCGACGGATCGGTCAAGTCATCGGCCGGCACATAGACGGCCTGGATCGAGGTGATCGAGCCGGTCTTGGTCGAGGTGATGCGCTCCTGCAGCACGCCCATTTCCTCGGCCAGGGTCGGCTGGTAGCCCACCGCGGACGGCATGCGGCCCAGCAACGCGGACACTTCGGTACCGGCCAGCGTGTAGCGGTAGATGTTGTCGACGAAGAACAGCACGTCACGACCCTTGCCGTGCTCGTCCTTCTCGTCGCGGAAGTACTCGGCCATGGTCAGCCCGGTCAGCGCCACGCGCAGACGGTTGCCCGGCGGCTCGTTCATCTGGCCGTACACCATCGCGACCTTGTCGAGCACGTTGGAGTCTTTCATCTCGTGGTAGAAGTCGTTGCCCTCGCGGGTACGCTCGCCCACGCCGGCGAACACCGACAGGCCTTCGTGCGCCTTGGCGATGTTGTTGATCAATTCCATCATGTTGACGGTCTTGCCGACGCCGGCGCCGCCGAACAGGCCGACCTTGCCGCCCTTGGCGAACGGGCAGATCAGATCGATCACCTTGATGCCGGTTTCCAGCAGGTCATTCGCGGCAGCCTGGTCGGCATAGCTCGGCGCCTCGCGATGGATCACCCACTGTTCCTGCTCGCCGATCGGACCGGCTTCGTCGATCGGCCGACCCAGCACGTCCATGATCCGGCCCAGGGTCTGCTTGCCGACCGGCACCTTGATACCTTCGCCGGTGTTGCGTGCCTCGAGACCGCGCTTCAGGCCCTCGGTGGAACCGAGCGCGATCGTGCGCACGACGCCGTCACCGAGCTGCTGCTGAACTTCCAGCGTGATCTCGGTACCGTCGATTTTCAGCGCGTCGTACACCTGCGGTACCTGATCGCGCGGGAATTCCACGTCGACGACCGCGCCGATGATCTGAACAACTTTGCCCTGGCTCATGCTGATAGCTCCGGATGAATCTCTTTAAGATTTCGATTTGTACAAAGCGCCAATGAAACGTCGCTCTTACTAGGAGTGCGGCCATGGATGGCCGCCTTTTGATCTTGCTCCGCGATCAGTGGCACCGATCGCACCTATACAGCCGCGGCGCCGCCGACGATTTCCGAAATTTCCTGGGTGATCGCGGCCTGACGCGCCTTGTTGTAGATCAGCGTCAATTCGTCGATGACCTTGTTCGCATTGTCCGACGCGCTCTTCATCGCGACCATTCGCGCCGCGTGCTCGCTGGCCAGATTCTCCAGCGCCGCCTGGTACACCACGGACTCGATGTAACGACCCAGCACGTGCTCCAGCACGGTCTGTGCATCCGGCTCGTAGATGTAATCCCAGTCGTGGCTGGCTTCCAGCTTGACGCCGGCGTAGGCCGACTCGCCCGCCGCCTGGTGCGCTTCCATTTCCGCCGCCACCAGCGGCAGCGGCAGCAGCGCATCGATGGACGGCTTCTGCGTCATGGTGTTGACGAAGTCGTTGTAGGCCAGGAACACGCGATCCAGCCCGTTGGACGAGTAGGCGTCCATCATCACCTTGATCACGCCGACCAGCTGCTCGAGCTTCGGCTTCTCGCCCAGATGGCTGACGCTGCCGATCAGGTTGACGCCGTTGAGTCGACGGAAGAACGAAATCGCCTTCTGCCCGATCGCCACCACGTCGACCTGCACGCCCTGCTTCTGCCACTCGGCGATCGCCGGCAGCAGGCGACGGAACAGGTTGGAGTTGAGGCCACCGCACAGGCCGCGATCGGTCGACACCACGATGTAGCCGACCCGCACCACCTCGTCGCGCTGGGTCAGGAACGGATGGCTGAAATCGGTGCTGGCTTGAGCGACATGGGCGATCACCTTGCGCATCGAGCGCGCGTACGGACGCGATGCCTTCATCAGGTCCTGCGCACGGCGGATCTTCGCGGCAGAGACCATTTCGAGCGCGCGCGTGACCTTGCGCATGTTCTGCGTGCTCTTGATCTTGGTTTTGATTTCGCGTCCGCTGGCCATGCTCTATCCGCTCGTTATGCTCGCTGGTGGGAAGTTCGCATCGTCGCCGATGCGCGCCCTTCCGATTCGCCCGCTCTTTCGATCAATCCGGCTCCGGCGATTACCAGCTGCCGGTCTTCTTGTACTCGTCCAGCGACGCCTTGAAGGTGGCCTCGATGTCGTTGTTCCAGTCGCCGCTGACCACGATCTGCTTCATCAGCTCGGCATGGTTCTGGTGCATGAACGCGTGCAGGCCCTTCTCGAACGGCAGCACCTTGTTCACCGGCAGGTCGTCCAGGTAACCCTTCTCGGCCGCGTACACCGACAGCGCCAGCTCGGCGATCGACAGCGGCGAGTACTGGCCCTGCTTCATCAATTCGGTCACGCGCTGGCCGCGGTCCAGCTGGGCGCGGGTGGCCGGGTCCAGATCCGAGGCGAACTGCGCGAACGCGGCCAGCTCGCGGAACTGCGCCAGGGCGAGCTTCACGCCGCCGGACAGCTTCTTGACGATCTTGGTCTGCGCGGCACCGCCGACGCGGGACACCGAGATACCGGCGTTCACGGCCGGACGGATGCCGGCGTTGAACAGATCGGTCTCGAGGAAGATCTGGCCGTCGGTGATCGAGATCACGTTGGTCGGCACGAACGCCGAGACGTCGCCGCCCTGGGTCTCGATGATCGGCAGCGCGGTCAGCGAACCGGTCTTGCCCTTCACCGCACCGTTGGTGAACTTCTCGACGTACTCCTCGGACACGCGCGAAGCACGCTCGAGCAGGCGCGAATGGAGATAGAACACGTCGCCCGGATACGCTTCGCGACCCGGCGGACGCTTCAGCAGCAGCGAGATCTGGCGGTAGGCCACGGCCTGCTTGGACAGATCGTCGTACACGATCAGCGCGTCTTCGCCGCGGTCGCGGAAATACTCGCCCATCGCGCAACCGGAATACGGCGCGACGTACTGCAACGCGGCCGACTCGGACGCCGAGGCGACCACGATGATGGTGTGCGCCAGCGCGCCATGCGCTTCCAGCTTGCGCACCACGTTGGCGATCGACGAACGCTTCTGGCCGATCGCGACGTAGATGCATTTAACGCCGGAATTCTTCTGCGCGATGATCGCGTCGATCGCCAGCGCGGTCTTGCCGGTCTGGCGGTCGCCGATGATCAGCTCGCGCTGGCCACGGCCGACTGGAATCATCGCGTCGACCGACTTGTAACCGGTCTGCAACGGCTGGTCGACCGACTTGCGCCAGATCACGCCCGGCGCGACCTTCTCGATCGCCGAGCTCAGCTTGGCTTCGATCGGACCCTTGCCGTCGATCGGGTTACCCAGCGCGTCGACGACGCGGCCGAGCAACTCCGGGCCGACCGGGACTTCGAGGATGCGGCCGGTGGTCTTGGCCGTATCGCCTTCGCGCAGATGCTGGTATTCGCCGAGCACCACCGCGCCGACCGAGTCGCGCTCGAGATTGAGCGCCAGTGCAAACGCGTTGCCCGGCAACTCGATCATTTCACCCTGCATCACATCGGCCAGGCCGTGGATGCGCACGATGCCGTCGGACACGCTGATGATCGTGCCTTCGTTGCGTGCCTCGGCACCGAGCTTGAACTGCTCGATGCGGCTCTTGATCAGTTCGCTGATCTCGGACGGATTCAAAGTGGTGCTGGACATGGTGGTTACCCTGAAGATCTGGAAACGATTTGAGAGGAGTGAGTGGTGAGCAAGAGCGGTGGCGTGGTCGTTAGCTTTCCACTCGTTTCTCACTACTCTCCACTTTTCATCTGCTGTTAATTCGCCAGGACGCTGGCCAGCTTGGCCAGGCGTCCACGGGCGGAGCCATCAATCACTTCACTGCCGGTATCGATCACCGCGCCCGCGAGCAGCGAGGCATCGACCCGGGTCTCCAGCTCGATCTCGCGCTTGAAGCGACGCTTCAACGACGCCTTGAGCTGTTCGGCCTGCGCCGCGTCCAGCGCCATCGCGCTGGTCACCTTGACCAGCAGCTGCGACTCGGACTCGCGTTTGTAGGCTTCGTACAGCTCGGCCACTTCCGGCAGCAACGCCATGCGGCGCTGCTCGGCCATTTCGACCAGGAACTGCCCGAACGGCGCATCCGAGGCGATGCCTTCCGGCAGGTGCAATGCCACCAGCTGTGCCGGCGGCACCCGTGGATCGTTGCCGAAACCGGTCACCTGCGGATCCGCGGCCACCGCGGCGGCAAACGCCAACGCCTGCGACCACGCATCCAGCGTACCGGCCGCATGCGCCACTTCGAAGGCGGCGCGAGCGTAGGGACGGGCGAGGGTGATTGCCTGGGCCATGGATCAGATCTCGGCCGCGAGCTGGTCGAGCAAGGCCTTGTGCGTCGAGGCGTCGACCTCACGCTGCACGATCTTGCTGGCACCCTGCACCGCCAACGCGCCGACCTGCTCGCGCAGCTGGTCACGCGCACGCTGCGCCATGGAGGCGATATCGTCCTGCGCGGTGGCCTTCAGCCGGTTGATTTCGCTGATCGCTTCGCCACGGGCCTTGTCGATGATCTGATTGGCCTGCTGCTGCGCCCGGTCGATGATCTCGGTGGCCTGCTGACGGGCCACCTTGATCTCGGCCGCCACTTTCACGTCGGCGCTCTTCAGCTCGGCGTGTGCGCGCTCGGCCGCATTCAGACCCTCGGCAATCTTGACCTGCCGTTCTTCGATGGCCTTGTTGAGATGCGGCCAGATGAAGTGGACGCAGAACCAGATCAGGATGGCGAACGAAATCATTTCGCCAATCAAGGTCGCGTTGAAATCCATCGCTGCGTTACCTGTAAATACGGGATGAAACGGACACGGACATCAGTACATCCGTGCCGGAGAGGCGGTGGCGCCGAAGCGCCACCAGCGGGCTCAGCCTGCCACCAGCTTCGAGAGCAGCGGGTTCGCCACGGCGAAGTACATCGCCAGCGCCACGCCGATCAGGAACGCGGCGTCGATCAGGCCGGCGAGCAGGAACATGCGGCCCTGCAGCAGCGGCACCAGCTCCGGCTGACGCGCAGCGGCTTCGAGGAACTTCGAACCCATGACGCCGATACCGATACAGGCACCAAGAGCACCGAGGCCGATGATCAGACCCAACGCGATGGCGGTGAAGGACTGCACTTGAGCAATGTGAGCGATGAGTTCCACGACGGTCTCCTGAGTAGTGAAGCTGGATAGCTAAAGTTGAATGGGTTGAAACAGGTGCTGCGAAACGGGAATCAGTGGTGATCGTGCGCCATCGAGATGTACACGATCGTCAGCACCATGAAGATGAAAGCCTGGATCGAGATGATCAGGATGTGGAACAGGCCCCACACCGTGTAGCCGATGATGCCGGCACCATACAGTGCCCAGCCGGCCACGCCGGCGCCGGCGCTGAACAGGCCCGCGATCAGCATGAACACCAGCTCGCCGGCATACATGTTGCCGAACAGTCGCATCGCCAGGCTGACCGGCTTGGACAGCAGCTCGACCACGTTGAGCAGGAAATTCGGAATCCACAACGCCGGATGCTTGCCGAACGGTGCGGTGAACAGCTCATGCATGTAGCCGCTGAAGCCCTTCGCCTTGAAGCTGTAGAAGATGATCAGCACGAACACCGTCAACGACATCGCAAACGTCATGTTGATGTCGGCGGTCGGCACGGCGCGGAAATGACCCACGCCGAATTTCTCGGTGATCCACGGCAGCAAGTCGACCGGCAGCAGATCCATCGCATTCATCAGGAACACCCAGAGGAACACGGTCAGAGCCAGCGGACCCAGCACGCGACGATCGCCATGGAACACGTCCTTGACCTGGCCGTCGACGAACTCCAGCACGATCTCGACAAAGGCCTGACCCCGCCCGGGCACGCCCGCCGTGGCCTTGCGTGCCTTCAGCCAGAACCACAGGCAGAACAGCACGCCCAGCACCAGCGATACGGTGATGGAGTCCATGTGCACGGCCCAGAAACCACTCTTGCTCGCATGCGGCGTGAGATGGGTCAGGTGGTGCTGAATGTATTCGGTGAGTCCGCCATGTGGCTCGCTTGCCATGTCTCAACCCTTGAATCTGAACGCCAGCAGATAAACCGCGTAGGCAGCCACCAGCCCCGTGATGGCGGCCAGCGGCGGCAACTTGTAATGAAACAGGATCACGACCAGCCCCCCGACGATCACGATCCATTTCAGGATCATTCCCGTCAGCAGCCGACTGAATGCCCAGCCCGCGCCGCCGATGCCGCTGAAAAACCGCGCCGAAAACAGCGCGGTACCCAGCGCCACAATCGCCGCACCAGCAACAGCCGACGCCGCCTCCCGACCTCCCAGCGTCAGAAAAGCGAGGCCGGCCAATACTGCCACAGCAAGCTGCAGCAGCATGATGCGCAGGGCGAGACGTCGACCAGAGGCTAGACTATTGAGCAAGTAACGTCTCCGCGCGGCCTGCACCAGGCGGCACCGACACAGTCACCGGCCACGATCCAATCCGCAAAAGTATATCAGTGCGCCACTTCCAGCGACAAGCCGTGCGGCCTGCAAGATCGTGTCCTGCCGCACGAAAAGTCAGCGCCCAGTCAGGCCGGGCAATGCCTCCGGACCATCGCATGATTTTGCGAGAGCACACGCAAGCAGGGCCGAACACCTGGTTCGGCCCTGCTTGTTCGCGATGGAATGCGAGGATACCGCGAGCTTACTTGGCGGCAGCCTTCTTGGCGGGAGCCACCGGCGCCGCGACGGCGTCGTTGGCAGCTGCAGCCTGCTCCTGCACGAGCGCATTCAGCGACTCGGCAGTCTTCTGGGTGATCGCGAGAACTTCCTGCGACACGGCGACCGCACGCTCGGCATTGTCGCGGCTCAGGCTGCTGCCCTTCTCCCACAGGCTGCGCAGACCGTTGATGTCGCGCGCTTCCATCGCTTCGGCGACGAATTCGGCGGACACCTTGCTCTGCTGCTCGAACGCCTTGAGCTGCAGCTCGGCGACCGTCTCCAGACCCTTCAGCGCCAGCGAATGCGCCTTGAAGGCGCTATCGGTGAACTGTTTGGTGAAAGCGAAAAGCTGATTGTTGAGTTGCTGATTCATGACGTTGTCCTCGTTGAGGATGGGGGTGTGGGATGCACTCTACCAGCGTTTTTTGTGCAGTGCAATATATTTTTTAGCAGCGCGATCTTCGTTCAACACAAATTCATTGGAAACATAGGTTTATGACATTGGTATGAATTGTGGCGACGCGTCAAAGATGACTCCTGTCGCCGTCAGCCCATAGCCTTCGCGTCCACCGACCGCGGGTCGCGGTGGCACCCACGCCCTAGCGCCCCGACAAGGAAGGGGGTCGGCAGGTACGCGAAAGGTGCCGGGAAGCGGGCGGGGATTGATGACCGCTCTTCCTCGGCCGCACCATGGAGCGGGCGTTGCGACTAGGCTCCGCGGTAACGGCACCCGGAGGTACAGGTCTCGTGCACGACCACCTCGGACAACAGCGGCAGTCGTGGCTTGAGCCGATCCCAGATCCAGATCGACAGTCGCTCGCTGGTCGGATTGTCCAGGCCCTCGATGTCATTGAGATAGTGGTGATCGAGTTGGTCGTACAGCGGCTGGAACGCCGTCTTCACGTCCGAAAAATCCATCACCCAACCGCTCTCCGCGCCGAGCTCACCACGCAGGTGGATCTCCACCCGGAAGGAATGCCCGTGCAGGCGTGCGCACTTGTGCCCTTGCGGCACATTCGGTAGCCGATGCGCCGCCTCGAGCGTGAAAACCTTGAATATATCCATGCGGGCATTGTACAGCCGGGGTTCCGCTCTCGCGGTTGCGGATTCCTTGCAGGTCCGGCCCCAAAACCGGTAGACCTTCCAGGCAAGGGTGCGCAAGCTCAGTCGGTGTTTGCCATAGCGCACCACGCAGGGGCCTCCGCGTATGGAGCGCAAGCCGACCTCGACCAGCCCATGCGCCTGCCAGCGCATGCTCACTCGGAAATCCCCGCGCGCGCAGCCCGCTCACCTCGCCTTCCGACCAGAAGCGGGCTTGTTCAGAGTTTGCCCAAGAGACGGAGCCGAACAGTTTGCTGCTCAATCGTCGTGAGCAGCGATGGCAAGCGGTTGTCGCCTATCTACTGAAGCAGGGCGACGCCATAGCTTGGCAGCTCCAACGTGCCATCGTGCGATTTGCCCGTCAGCACATCACGCTTGGTACCGACTAGGGAGACGGCTGCTGGCACATCCCTGGTATTGACGTACAGTGTGCGCCCGTCGACCACGCGGGCAACGACGCCCTCTGGCGTATCGGGTCCGCGCTGTATATCAAGCCTGGCATAAAGCGATCGGACCAGCGGCTCGATGAACGCCGCTTGAGACGCTGTCGCGAGATAGATCGCCTCGCCCTTGCCAAAATGATTGAGGGTGATCGCCGGACTCTTCCGAGGCGTGTTTTCAAAGGTTGCCAGTGCCTTTGCCGTGCTCGGCTCAAGCACCTCGTAATAGCCGCCGGCACCGGTCAGCTCCTTGCCGTCAAAGCTGATCTTGAGCGGTTGCTTCGAACGATAGAACTGATCGGTGCGCAGACCGAAAACGTCGGTCAGACGGCCTGGCAGTGGCGTTTCGAACCACTTGCCGGTCTCGTCAACCTTGGCTGAATAGCCGGTCATGATGACGGTACCGCCATGGGCGACATAGCGTCTGATCGCTTCCGCCGTTGGCTTGTCCATCATATAGATGGCTGGCAGCAGCACGAGCTTGTAATGGTCGATGGGATCGTGGGCGATATCGATCACGGCGGTGTCGATGTTGTCCCTGAAAAATGGCGTGAAGCCCGCCTTGAGCTGGTCGATGTAGTTTTCGGTGAAATATTGCTTGATCGTGTTCGGCCCAGGCGGCGGATTGGTCAACCACTCCGTCTCATGGGAATCTTCGATCGCGACCTGGGGCTGGCGATAGCGCGGAAAGCCCATCGTCTGGAGCTTCTTGAATTCACCGGCAATCCGGGTGAACTCGCCGACCTTCCATGATGGTCGGCCATCATGGTCGAGCAGACCGAACAGCGACTGCTCCTCGCCGCCGATCTGCGAATTGAATGTCCAGGCCAGGAACGTCTGGGAATAATAGGCCAGTCCGAAATACGCCCACATGCGTGAGCGGCCAGGCGTACCGTAATCGCCTCCGCCGCCTGCGGTGAATTCGTTGAACCAGACCGGGGTTTGATGCCCGGCCCTGACCATCATGACATCGAACGCGGCACTCAACGGATCGTCGGGATCGGGATAGAAGCCTTCGGCGCCGTAGGTCGAATAGTGATTCCATGACCGCAGATAATTGAAGCCCTTGGCCGGCGCGTTGGGCCACAGGTTCGATACGGCTGGCAGATGGGGGGCGTAGTGCTTGCGCACGTCGTCGAGGTCATCGAGATCGGCAATGGTCACGTCAGACCAGAAGCGATGCAAGTCGAGGTTGCGTTCGTTCGGTCCCGGACCATTTCCATAGGGCAGGTAAACCTGGCTCCAGTCGTTGATCCGACGCGACCAGCGCTGCGTCGCCCACGCCGTGTTGAGCGCCGCGATCGTCCCGTATCTTTTCTTGAGCCAGGCAACAAAGCGCCCGCGGTCGCCCTGCGAATAAGACATGGGTGAGCTGCCCACCTCATTGTCATAGCCAACCGCCACGACGGCCGGATTGTGCGCGTAGCGCTCGAGCATTTTTACGGCGAGTTGCCGGACAAGGCGCCGATAGTCCGGATCGCTGATATCGTCCCAATAGCGGGTCGCCGGATGGAGCCGGACACCATCCTGATTGACGATATCGACGCCTGGATAGTTCTGATGCAGCCAGACCGGCGCAGGCAGGCCGGGAATGTCGAGGATCACCTTGATCCCGGCAGCGTGCATCTGCGCCAGGATCGTGTCGAACCATTTGAATTTGAACTGGCCTTCGCTCGGCTCGAACGAATCCCAGGACAGATCGCCCATGCGGACCATGGTGAAGCCCGCCTTCTTCATGATCGCGATATCGTGCTTGATCTGCGCGGGGCTGCGATCGATCGGCTGGTAACACGTGCCGACGAACAACTGCCCTTTGCCCGGCCAGTCGGGATGACCGGTAGAACTCTGTGCCTGTGCCTGCCGAACGGGAGTGAAGCCGGCACAGAGTGCAAGCATCACTGCAATGCTCACCACCCTGGCGGTCGAATGCCTTTTGAAATTCATCTGTTGCTATCCGCTTTCGGAGGTGAGTGATCGTCGATGTGGTGCGATCGCGCGCACGCTCAGGCGAAGGTGATTTCGAACACGCTGGCGTGACGAGTCGGCAGCGTCGCAGGTGCGTCGATGACCAGCGCCTGCCCGGTCTGCCGAAAGGCCATCGCGCCGCGATGGCCGAGCAACCTGACGTGTTGCACCGCTCTTCCATCGTAGGGATTGCCCTTTGCCAGCGAGGTAATGGCCACGTTACCCGCCGGCTCGCCGAGCGTGATCGCGAAAAGACGATCGCCCCTGGTCGTGAACCGGATGTCCCTTGCGGTGTAGGTGACCTTTTCCTTGAACATGCCCGCGGCAGCCTCGGTCGGTCCTTCGCCGTCGATCTTCCACGGTCGTGTGCCGTGGATAGCTTGCGCATTGACTGCCATCCACGCCGTCAGTTCGGCAAGCAGCTGCTCCGACTCGGGCGGCAGGCTGCCGTCGGCATGGAGCACGACGTTGAGCAGCAGGTTGCCGTTCTTGCTGACGATGTCGGCCAGCATGGTGACCACCTCATCGGCGGTCTTGTAGCCGTAATTCTCGTTGAAGAACCAGTCGGCGTTCGAGGTGTCGGTTTGCCAGGGCAACGGATTGATGCCCTTGAGCACGCCGCGCTCGACGTCCTGCACCGCCCATTCCTTGTGGAATTCGCCTGACCCTGAGTCCTTGCAATTGTAGACAGCTTCCAGTTTTCCGCTGCGAGCAATACTGCTGTTGTAGAGATCGGCGACCAGCGAGCGGCCGATCGCGCCGAATGGCAGACCGCCGTCGGAATAGAGCAGGTCGGGCTGGTAGTTGTCGACGAGATCGCGAATCCGCTTGTACCACTTCAGCTGGTAGTCGTGATTGCTGGTGTACCAGCTGCCCGGCGTGTTGCGGAATGGCTGGTCACGATTGTCATGATAGAGGTCTTGATAGTGTGGATCGGCACCGTCATAGCCGATCCCGAGTTTCGGCCAGAACTGGTCGTAGAGATGGTTTGGATACCACCAGCAATAGCTGGCGCCGAGATGCTCGGAAACGCCGAAGCGCAGACCGCGCCGCCTGGCCGCCTTTTTCCATGCCCCGACGATGTCGCGCTTCGGTCCCATCGCTGCGGCGTTCCAGCGGTGATGACGCGAATTCCACAGATCGAAATTGTCGTGATGAACGCCCATCGAGACGAAATACTTCGCCCCGGCGGCGGCATATTTTTTCATCAGCGCATCGGGATCGAACTTGTCGGCGGTCCACAGTGGAATGAGGTCCTTGTACCCGAACTCCGAAGGGTGGCCGTAGTTCTTGACGTGATAGTCGTAGTGGGGGTGCCCCGGGACGTACATGAAGCGCGCGTACCAGTCGCCTTGCCGCGGCACCGCCTGCGGGCCCCAGTGCGCCCAGATGCCGAACTTGGCATCGCGGAACCACTCGGGGGTCTGGTATGTCATCAGCGACTCAACCGTCGGCTCGAAGCGGCCGGGCACCGACTTGGGTTTGTCCGGATCATCCAGCTTGGGGCGACCGGCCGTGCGCGCAAAAGTGCGCGCAAAAGCGCCGGTGGAAAGCGCTGCGGCGATCGATGCAATCGATGCCCCCAGAAATTTTCGTCTGTCAAACCTGACCATGAGTCCTCTCCCATTGATTATTGGCGCTGCCGGCAGACACAACGGTGTGGATCCCGGCGACCAGATAGACGCGACCTGGATGCCTGTGCCGGAGAGCAAGCGGCGAAAAAACCGCGATATCGGTGTCCCGGTATGGCAAGCCCGTCGCAGTAAATAGAAACTCCGCGTGACGCCTCCGTTTTTGTCGCAGGTTTCGGTGTTGGCCCGACGCCTTGCAAGTCGGGCCGCTCTTGGTGTTGAACCCGGCGCGGTCGTCTGAACCATGACGGACCGGCCGCGCCTGATGGCGATTTGGCTGACCGTGCGCGACCTCTGGCGCGGACCGTCCGGGCAGGTTCTCCGCGACGCTCGCGATGCAGGCTCCGCAGCACGCCCGGATCAAGGGAAAAGGTCAGCGGGGTTGGAGCTTGGCCCGATCCGGTAGTAGTCAAAGTCCACACGGCCGCCGGCAGTCTTGGTCGAATAAAAAAAGAGGCCGAAGCGATAACCCATGAAGTGCGCTGGGTAGGAATAGGTAAGGCGCGAGGGACGACCGATGGGGGTCCAGGATCTGCCGTCGAGGCTGTAGGAGAAGCGGGCGACCTCCGGCGCAGGCTGGAATTCGCATTCGACCTTCAGGTGAACGGTTTTGCCAGAGAGGGGAACGGAGGCGATTTCCTCGGGATGGTCGGAGTCGGCACTCACCATGACGAGCGATCTGGTGCCGCCGCTCATCTTTACGCCAACAAAACCATAGCGTCTCTGAAAAGCGGCGATGCCGGCATAGTCGCCGTCTTTCATGCCACTCACGTCGATGCTGGTGGTGGCGGAACTGCGAGGGCCAAAGGTGCGCTGGGTGAGGGTATTCGGGGCCTCGGGAAGAGTGGATAACGCACCCGGCTGGTGATCAAAGCTCAGGTAGCCCGGGCCGCGCGGTGACCGACCAGTAACGGGGCTCGGGATTGTGATTCCATTGCCAAGCCAGGGGCAGGTCCGGATCGCCGGGCTGGCGGTCGAATTCGTCGGAGGCGACGATGCCGGAGACGCCGGAGACGCCTTGTCCGCCGGCGGGGATGTCGAGCGTCATGGGCACCTTGCCGTTTTTGCCGAGAACGGGCCAGCCGTCCTTCCAAGTCACGGGCACGAGGTAGGGGATGCGACCGACGGCGCCGTTGTCCTTGAAAAGATAGGCATACCATTTGCCTTGCGGGGTGTCGATGAGGCCGCCCTGGGCGATGCCGCGATCATCGAGCGCGATGCGACTCTCGTAGGGACCGTCGATTGCGTCGGCGCGGCTGATGATGACGGTACGGGCCCAGCGGCTTCCGGGCGAGGCGATGTTGAAGAGGTAGTAGCGGCCGTTGATCTTGAAAAACTGCGAGCCCTCGCCCTTGAGCCCGCCCTGGTCGGCGCCGAAGACGGCGTTGACGTTTTCGACGATGACCTTGTTGACGCCACCGGGCTTGATTCCGGAGAGATCGGGTTGCAGCTCGGTGAGCATGATGCGACCGCTCCCGTGAACCATGTAGACGCGACCGTCGTCGGCGAAAAACAGGCTGTGGTCACCCAGCGGGGGCTTGAAACTCGTCGCTTTCCACGGGCCGCGCGCCGGATCGCGCGTGGCGTAGATGTGGGTGCGTCCAGTGGTGGCGGAGAACGTCGTGGCATAGAACACGCCGTTGTGGAAACGCAGGCTGCTGGCCCAGGATCCCTTGCCGTAGGCGTTTTGTCCGTTATCCAGATTCATGGCATCGTTGTCGACCAGCCGGTCGTAGGCGTAGCCGACCAGATCCCAATTCACCAGGTCCTTCGATTTCATGATCGGCACTCCCGGACTCATGTGCATCGTCGTGCTGCTCATGTAGTAGGTGTCGCCAACGCGAATCATGGACATGTCCGGCACATCGGCCCAGATCATGGGATTGTGGGCAAGATGCATCGGTTCCGCCGCAAGGGACTGGGACGCGGCGGAGGCGAAGACGAGGGCCCCCAGAAGGAAAAGGATCAGGCGGTTCATACGGCAGGCGGGAGAGACGGCGGAAGGGCGGCTCAGGCTGTCAGGGTTTTGGGCCATGATTTTGTCCGTGGAGGCAATCTTTGCGAGCAACTGAGTACGTAGGCTGTTCATATTTCGATTGGCGCTGAAGTTGACGCTATTTCTGATCGATGGCGACGACCGCAACCACTTGGGCGGCAGTTCGAAAGTCAACCGCCCGCGCTCGCTTCGCCCCGAATAGCGCCGGTGGATCGTGTCCGGCGCAGCGAAAGTGTTGTGCGTGTCCATCTTCGGTCCGGTCAGGATCTGGCCGCTCGCCGTGCCGGTCAGCCCGGTCACGACCTGTGCGGAGCGATCGGGATCGAGATTGACCAGCGCGAGGTAGAGCTTGCCGTCGGTGCTGCGCGCAGCCGAGGCATCCACCATCGGCAGGTCGTACTTGCCCTCCACATACCGGGGGCCGCTGATCGTTGCCGGGTAAGGCGTTGCGCCCTGGAACGGCACGTACATGTGGAAGACGTGATAGGTGGGCGTCAGCAACATCTTGTCGCCATCGGTCAGCACCATGGCTTGCAACACATTGACCATTTGCGCGATCGCCGCGAGCTTCACCCGGTCGGTATGGCGGAAGAAAATGTCCAGCGTCAGCGCCGCCACTTCGGCGTCGCGCAGCGTGTTCTGCTGTAGAGGAAGCCGGGATGGCTACCGGGTTGCTGGTCGTACCAGGTGCCCCATTCGTCGACGTAGAGCGCGACCTTCTTGTCGGGATCGTATTTGTCCATGATCGCCGAATGCTTGACGATCAACGTGTCCATGTAACGCGCCTTGCCGAGCGTCGCTGCCCATTCGTCCTTGCTGAAACCGGTCGCCGACCCTTTGTGCTCCCAGGAGGAGCCCGGGAGGGTGTAATAGTGCAGGCTGATGGCGCCCGTCTGTTTGGCCGCATCGCGCATCATCGTGTCGGTCCAGCGTAGTCCGCGTCGCTGGCCCCGAGGCGACCTTGACGAAGGCCGGCGCGCCCGGCGCCGGATTGACAAACGTGGCGTAACGATTGAACAGGTCGGCGGCGTAGTCGGCTTTCATGCTGCCGCCGCAGCCCCACAATTCGTTGCCGAAGCCGACATACTTCAGGTTGCTCCATGGCTTGTCGCGGCCGTTGGCGCGCCGCTCCTGCGCGAGCGCGGAATCGCCGCTGGCGGTCATGTACTGCACCCATTGCCGTGCATCGTAGCCTGGGCGACCCAGGTTTGAGTGAGACATAGGCTGCCGCGCCCAGAGCTCACGCTCTCGTCCATGAACTCGTTGGTACCGAAGCTGTTGTCGTCGGTGACACCGCCCCAGTTGGTGTTGATCCCCTTGGGCCGCCTGGCGGCAGGGCCAATGCCGTCGCGCCAGTCGTAGGTGTCGGCGAAGCAGCCACCGGGCCAGCGATCACTGGCACTGGAGCGCCTTCAGCGCACTCGTCACGTCGGTTCGATAACCGTTCCGGTTGGAACCGACGAATGCAGGCCGACCCAGATGCCGTCGTAGATGCCACGGCCGAGATTTTCGGCGAATTGCCCCTCGACCGCGGGTTCGATCACCGGGCCGAGGTAGGCCAGATCGATGGTCAGCGTGACGCTGGGCCGGGGCGATCTGCGCGATCGCCGGTGTCGACAGGATCATGGCGGTAACAGCGGCAACAAGCGTTCGTTTCATTTTTTGACTCCTGGCTTGAGTGGAAACAGGCGGGGCATGTCATCCATCGCCTCCCCCGCCGCCGTCTGGGTATGTTCCCAAGAAGCATGGCTGACCTCTGAGGCTTCCACGTGTGCTCTATCGTTGGTACATCCAGTTGATCGACCAACGATGGGGCGAACTGTTTCCGTGCGATTGAAGTTGACCTGAGCGGCCGACCTCACCTGCCGTTCCCGAACACCTATGACGTGATGGCGGAGCACGATTTCACCGCGCTGCCGCGAGCTCGGCCCCGGACGTTCGGTGTCGAACGGATCAAGCGCGCAACGCATGGTCGGCATATGCCGCGTGCACGCACCGACGCCTGGCGATGCCTCACCGTGCCAGTCTCATGGACAGGAGCACGCATCCGTGCGCCGGCAAGTCGAGTGACAGGCGTGCGGATGCCTTCCGCGGCTGGCCGCTCCAAAGGTCGCGGGCTTCGTAGCTGCCGGAAGCCAGGCCGAGCTCGCCCCATGGCGCATGCAGCGAAACGGGCTTGTCGTCCAGATTGAAGATCGCCAGGTAGCGCTCGCCATCGCTCCGGCCGGACGCCACCCAGACGCGCACGTGATCGTGTCCTTTCGGCAGGCTGGTGACTGGTCATTGGCCCGGCTGCTCTGGTTGACTGCGATCACGTCCTTGTTGGTGATCAGCGCGCGCGTGGTGTCGTCCAATCGGGTCAGGTTGGCGCCGAGGATGAGCGGCGAGCGCGCGATGGCTTGCAAGGTCAGCAGGTGCGCTGCTCGTCCATGGTCAGGCGCGAAGGGCGCGCCGGGCCGAATCCGGGATGCGGCGCAAGCGTGCCGATCGGCAGCATGTCAGCATCCGGCCAATGGCCGTCGCGAGCCTGGCCCGCCCATGGCGGCAGGCGATCAAAGAGGTTGCGGATGCCTGACGGAAACGTATCGGTGGGGTGGTCATGCACGAACGACCAGCCGTCCCAGACATCGTTGGTAATGCGCCACATCTGACCGTATCGGCGAATCTCCGCGGCATGCGACAGCTGCGTCGGGCCGGGCGACAGGCTGAGCACGATCGGCCGGCCGGTCTTGCGGATCGCCTTGGCAATCTGGCGGATCTCGCTGATCTTGTAAGGGTGGTCGGCAATGCAATCGACCTTGAGGAAATCCACGCCCCAACGTGCATACATGGCGAGCATGGAGTCGTAGTAGGCCTGACCGGCGGGCGTGTCGCGCACGCCGTAATTGCTGTCGTCCCAGGGGCAGGTGTTCGCGGTGTCGGCGACCTCTTTTGCATGGAAGGCGGAACCGGCGACCGGCAGGTTCGCCGCCACCGCCTGTTTGGGAATGCCGCGCACGATATGGATGCCGAACTTCAATCCTTGTGCATGCACCCAATCCGCCAGCGGCTTGAAGCCTTGCCCATTGGCAGCGGAGGGAAAGCGATTGAGCGCGGGAATCAGCAGGCCGTGTGCATCCATGGCGTAGTCGCGGGTCTGCAACTTGTCGGCGAACGGATTGCGCATGTACCAGCCCTGGTCGATGACCACGTAAGTCCAGCCGTAGCCATGCAATCCGGCGAGAACGCTGGCGTTCGCCTTGACATCCGCCTCGTCGATGGTGAACCCGAACGAGTCCCAGCTGTTCCAGCCCATGGGCGGGGCCGGGCTGACTTCTTTCGCCGTCGTCATGCTGGCCATGGCCAGCATGAGAATCAGCAGCAAAGCTCGCATGCGTTTGGGCATCGGGTTTGCTCCATGTAGACGCCTCGCTCCTTCACGTGCGCAAAGGAGCCAGGCGTTGCGGCATGACGCCCGGGCGTCAGTGGGTGGACGTTGCACGGATGACCCCGCGGCTGCTGTTCGCACCCAGGTACACCATGCCGAAGCTGCGCGGGTCGCCGGCTGCGCGCGACACGATGCATGACGCTGGCGCATGAAGTTGAGCATCGATCGCCCTCCCTGGCAGAACTCTATACGCGACGCCCGGTACCCGGTATTGCGAAAGATGTCAGCCGCGATTGCGAAAATTGAAACTGCGCCGCAGCAATCGTCATGTGGATGACAAGTCGGTACTGACCTCACGCGGCGTGCGTGGCGATGGTTTCCTCCGGGCCGTCCTTGTTGGTCTTGTCGTCACTACTCGGCAGCCCTGCTCACCCTGGCATCCAGGTCGACCCATGCTTCCTTTCGGTTTTGACAAGGACCGGCGCCGCCAGCAAGTCACCCTCTCTTCGTTTTGCCAGTGAGTGATTCGTGGACACCTGGAAGGTGTTCTCCCCATCCGTTTCATCATCCCTGCGGCAGGGTCGAGATCGCCGGTGGGGGCTGGATATGCTTGAAGTCCATCAGCCCCATGCCGGCCATCCATCGCGCCAGCAGCGCGGGCCAGATGCTCAGCAACTGATCGTGTTGGCCAAGGCCGCTGCCATGACCGCCTTCGCGAAAGATATGCAATTCAGCTGGCACATGATGTCGATGCAACGCCAGGTAATAATTGACACTGTTTTCCGGTGGCACGGTAGTGTCCGCATCGGTCGTATAGATGAAAGCCGACGGGGTCTGGTCAGTGACCTGCGTCTCGTTGGAGAGAAGCTCGACCATCGCCCTTGTCGGATGCTGGCCGAGCAGATTTTCGCGCGACCCCATGTGGGTGAGATCCTTCTTCATCGTCACCACCGGATAGGCGAGGATGGTGAAGTCCGGTCGCGCCGAGACTTTGGCGATGGCATCGTTGCCCAGCGCCGTACTCGGTCCAAAATGCGTCGACACGGTCGAGGCCACGTGGCCGCCCGCCGAGAAGCCCATGATGCCGATGTGGTCCCTGGCCAGATGGTAAGCATCGGCGTGAGCCCGCACCCAGCGCATCGCGCGCCGACCGTCGTCGATGGGCTGCGGATAGCCGTGCTCCGCACCATGCCGGTACTGCAGCACAAAGGCGGCCACGTGATGCTGATTGAACCATTGCGCGACCAGGGTGCCCTCCCAGTCCAGCGCCAGACCTGCATAGCCGCCACCCGGGCAGATCACGACGGCGGTGCCGGTGGGATTGAAGGCCGGAATGTAGACTGTCAGCAACGGCAACTGTTGTTGACGCGTTCCATCAGGCGGTGATGTTCCCGACCACAAAGGTACGGTGGTGGTGCTCGCGTGCCCCATCGAAGCGATCAACAACAGCGCACCCAGCGCGCTCAGTTTCGCCCGCAGCGACAAGCCGCTCGCTTTGTGGTTGGCCGTACGTGGTTTGCGCAATGACATGATGGGGACCTCAAAAGATGGCGGGCGTCGAACCCGATGATGGCGGCGATTGCGCCAGCGGCCAGTCACGATGAATCAGCATCAGGGGAGCGATCGGTCCAGGCGATCAAGTCAAGCAATGCGCGCACGCCATCGAACTCGGCTTCAAGGCGACCGGAATCCGGATGGAGAGACCAGGGTCTCTCCGAGGTGCTGCCTCGATGATCTTCAGCGATTCGCGGCGGCATCGCGACTGTCCAGCACCGCGACGCCATAGGGCTCCAGCGACACCTCGTTGCTGGCAGCCCCTTTGGCGAGCACGGGCCACATGGACGATGGCAGACTCACTCGGCGCGCTGCGGCAGCATGGTTGATCAGGATCACCACCTGATGTCGGGCATCACCGCGCACGCAGACTTCCACATCCTGAGGAGCACCCGGCAGCGGCGCGTGGACGTCGGCCTGCTGCAGCCATGACGCGGTGAGGCGATCGAGCAAGCCATCGTCCAGCCACGCACCGACGTAGGTGATGCTGCCCTTGCCCAGTTGGCGGGTCAGTACCGCCGGCTGATCGTCCAGCCAGCCGTTGGATTTGCCGTAACGCAGAACCACCTGAGTCTGCGGCGACTGGGCATGCAGCTGTTCGGCCCATATTTTCGCGCTGCCCTGCTCCGCTGCGCCAGCGACGAGTACCGTCTTGTCCAGCGCGTAAAACTGCGCGACGCGCCCACCCAGCACACTCGCCAGCGGGCCGGGTTGACCTTGTGGCTGCAGGCCGTTGTCGGCGTTCTTCATGCCGCTGCGCGGGCCCAGCACGAGATGCCCGCCTTGCTCCACGTAGGCTTTCAACTGCGCCGCTTCCGCGTTGGTCAGCACGTTGAGCGCGGGTGCGATCACCAGCTTGTAGCCATTCAGCGACTCATGCACGGAGATCACGTCCACCACCTGTGCCTGCGCGCGCAGCGGACGATAAAACGTCTTCAGCTCGGCCACCGGATCAAAGTCGGCCGCATGACGCTGGAAGTTGATTGCCCAGCGGCTGTCGAAATCGTTGATGACGGCGACCTCGGCATGCGGCGTGGTGCCGGCCAGCACCGCACCGGCCTTGGCGAACTCCGCGCCCACCTGCTGAATTTCGCGGTACACCGGCACCGGCGTGCCATCGGCGCCGAGCAACGTGCCGTGATATTCCTCCTGGCCATTCGGTGCGGCACGCCACTGCCAGTATTCGACGGCATCGGCGCCGTGGCCGATGGCCTGCCATGCCATGTCGCGCACGACGCCCTTGCGCAGTGCCACGTTCGTTTCGTGCCAGTTGACGAAACCGGGCTGGGTTTCCATCACCCAGAAATTGCGCTGCTTGTAGCCGCGGGCCAGGTCGTGACGCGCGGCGTTGTCGACCCAGTCGTAGTCCTCGCCGGCGTCCACGTAGTCATCCCACGCCGCGATGTCGAGCACCTGATGCACGGTGTACGCATCGAAGCCGTCGAACCAGCCCATGGTGTTGGTGGTGATGAACTGGCGCGGATCGGCGTGCGGGCGGATGGCGTCGATCTGGTTGACCGAGTAGCTGCGCCAGGTGTCGGTGACGAAGCGCTTCCAGTCCAGCAGCAAGGCAGGATTCTCGTGGTCCGCGCGTACCGGAATCTGCTCGAAATTGTCGTAGGTCTGGCTCCAGTACGCGGTGGCCCAGCGGCGGTTGAGCGCGTCGATGCTGCCATACCGGTGCTGCAGCCACGCATGGAACTGGGCCTTGGCGTCGGGATCGAACGAGTCCGCCGCGTATTCGTTGTCCAGCTGCCAGCCGACCACGTCCGGGTTGTGACCAAAGCGCTTCGCCATCTGCTCGGCGATGTCGTGGGCGAACCGACGGTAGCGCGTGCTGGCGAAGGAGAACTGCTGGCGGTTGCCATGTTCGTCGCGCACGCCATCCTCACTGACGCGCAAGGTATCGGGGTACTTCTGCGTCAGCCACGCGGGCGGTGCCGCCGTGGGCGTGCCCAGCACCACCACGATATGGTGACGTGCGGCGGCGGCAATCGCGCGATCCAGCCAGCCAAAATCGTAGACGCCCTCGCGCGGCTCCATCCGGCTCCACGCAAACTCGCCGATGCGCACCAGATGCACATGCGCTGCTTGCATCAACGTCAGGTCATGATCCCATTGCGCCTCGGGCCATTGCTCCGGATACCACGCCACGCCCAGCAGCAGCGGTGGCGCATCGGCGTAACGGGTTGCCTGGGCATGCGTCGTGGTGACGAACGCGAGCATCAGCCCCATCGCACTCAGCAGTAGTGCAGCGCGCCTCAGGCGAGTGCTGATCGAGCGAAGACAAGTCGTTCTGTCGCGCCTTGGAATGCAGCCTCGATGGCTTTCAACTTTCGCCAGCGCGGTTGTCTCGTCAAAGATGTGCATAAGGATTCTGATCCTGCCTCTGGTCCCCGGACACCCGGTCAAGCGGTTTACTACCGCATCACCGAGGTGAGAGAGATATGGTTCGGACGGCTATTTCTGATCGATGGCGACGACCGCAACCGACTTGGGCGGAAGTTCGAAAGTCAACCGCCCGCGCTCGCTTCGCCCCGAATAGGCAGCCGGGTGGATCGTGTCCGGCGCAGTGAAAGTGTTGTGCGTGTCCATCTTCGGTCCGGTCAGGATCTGGCCGCTCGCCGTGCCGGTCAGCCCGGTCACGACCTGCGCGGCGCGATCGGGATCGAGATTGACCAGCGCGAGGTAGAGCTTGCCGTCGGTGCTGCGCGCGGCCGAGGCATCCACCATCGGCAGGTCGTACTTGCCCTCCACATACCGGGGGCCGCTGATCGTTGCCGGGTAAGGCGTTGCGCCCTGGAACGGCACGTACATGTGGAAGACGTGATAGGTGGGCGTCAGCAACATCTTGTCGCCCTCGGTCAGCACCATGGCTTGCAGTACGTTGACCATCTGCGCGATCGCCGCGAGCTTCACCCGGTCGGTATGGCGGAAGAAGATGTCCAGGGTCAGCGCCGCCACTTCGGCGTCGCGCAGCGTGTTCTGCTGGTAGAGGAAGCCGGGATGGCTACCGGGTTGCTGGTCGTACCAGGTGCCCCATTCGTCGACGTATAGCGCGACCTTCTTGTCGGGATCGTATTTGTCCATGATCGCCGAATGCTTGACGATCAGCGTGTCCATGTAGCGCGCCTTGCCGAGCGTCGCGGCCCATTCGTCCTTGCTGAAACCGGTCGCCGACCCTTTGTGCTCCCAGGAGGAGCCCGGGAGGGTGTAGTAGTGCAGGCTGATGGCGCCCGTCTGCTTGGCTGCATCGCGCATCATCGTGTCGGTCCAGGCGTAGTCCGCGTCGCTGGGCCCCGAAGCGACCTTGACGAAGGCGGGCGCGCCCGGCGCCGGATTGACAAACGTGGCGTAACGATTGAACAGGTCGGCGGCGTAGTCGGCTTTCATGCTGCCGCCGCAGCCCCATAATTCGTTGCCGAAGCCGACATACTTCAGGTTGCTCCATGGCTTGTCGCGGCCGTTGGCGCGCCGCTCCTGCGCGAGCGCGGAATCGCCGCTGGCGGTCATGTACTGCACCCATTGCCGTGCATCGTAGGCTGGCAGCGAGCCCAGGTTGAGCGAGACATAGGCTGCCGCGCCCAGATCTTCGCTGTAGTCCATGAACTCGTTGGTACCGAAGCTGTTGTCGTCGGTGACACCGCCCCAGTTGGTGTTGATCCCCTTGGGCCGCCTGGCGGCAGGACCAACGCCGTCGCGCCAGTCGTAGGTGTCGGCGAAGCAGCCACCGGGCCAGCGAATCACGGGCACGTGGAGCGCCTTCAGCGCCTTCATCACGTCGGTGCGATAGCCGTTCCGGTTGGGGATCGACGAATGCGGGCCGACCCAGATGCCGTCGTAGATACCGCGACCGAGATTCTCGGCGAATTGCCCCTCGACCGCGGGCTCGATCACCGGACCGGGGTGGGCCAGGTCGACGGTCAGCGTGACGTGGGCCGGGGCGATCTGCGCGATCGCCGGTGCCGACAGGAGCATGGCTGTAACAGCGGCAACAAGCGTTCGTTTCATTTTTTGACTCCTGGCTTGAGTGGAAATAGGCCGGGCATGTCATCCACCGACACCGACATGGATCAATCGACGGAGATGACGACCTATCCGTACGTCAGCATTCAGTGCTTCGCTCCGCCCTTGTCGGCGGAGAAGCGATAGATGATCCGGTCGTCGTAGACTTGCCCCGGACGCAACTCGGCCGAACCGAAGTTCGGATGGTTCGGCGTGTCCGGAAAGATCTGCGGCTCGAGCACGAAGGCATCACCTTGCCGATAGGTGTGTCCGGCTCCGCCCACCGTCGTGCCGTCGAGAAAATTGCCCGAATAGAACTGCAAGCCCGGCTGGCGTGAATACAGGCGCAGAATGCGCCCGCTGGCGGGTGATTCCACCTGCGCCACAAGACGGGGCTCGGCACTCCTGGTGCGGCTGATCACCCAGTTCATGTCGTAACCCTTGCCGATCAGCAATTGACTGGAACGGCCATCACGGATGTCCTGGCCGATGGCCTTGGCATGGCGAAAATCGAAGGGCGTGCCGGCCACCGACTGGAATGTCCCGGTCGGAATTTGTGTCTTGTCCACAGGAGTGATCTGTTCGGCCGGAATCATCAACCGCTGATGCATCACCGTGCCCGAACCGGCTCCATCGAGATTCCAATAGGTGTGATTGGAAATATTGACGATAGTTGTCTTGTCGGTGGTCGCTCGGTAAGTGATGGTTAGCTGGTTGTCCTCGCTCAACGAATAAGTCACGGTGACTGTCATACGCCCCGGATAGCCTTGGTCACCATCAGGGCTGACATGACTCAAGGTGACGCTGGCCGTCGGCCCCTGCTTGACTGAAACGATCTGCCACAACTGCGTATCGAAACCCCCGATGCCTCCGTGCAGGGAATTGGGCCCGTCGTTGATGGTCAGCTGATAATGCGTGCCGTCGAGGGTGAACTGCCCCTTGGCGATGCGGTTGGCGAAGCGCCCCACCGTGGCGCCGAAGAACTGGCGCTTGAACAGGTACCCCTGCATGGTGTTGTAGCCAAGAGCCACATTCGCCACGTGACCGTTGCGGTCGGGCATAAAAAGGGACTGAACCCGCGCGCCGTAAGCAATCACCGTGACACTCACACCATGGTCGTTTTGCAGCTTGACCGCCTCCACCTTGCGACCATCCGGCATCGAGCCAAAAGTCGAACGCGTCGCCGACGTGGCCAGACTGACACCAGGAAGCAGCAATGAGCAGACCAGGGTCGGCATCAGATATCGATGGAAATTCTTCACGGGTACGTTCCTCACAAGTGGAATGACGTCGCATCTTGCGCACGTCGCGAGCCGATCGGACGCGACTCGCGCCCGGTCAGATGCCGATGTTGCGCAAACGTACGCCTGACATCAGCTTGCGTTCGATGTTCTCCAGGGTCACCCCCTTGGTCTCCGGCAAGAGCAGGTAGACCAGAACGATGAACAGGAAGTTGAGCGCCGCATACATGCAGAATGTCATCCCGGTGCCGAGTGTGCTCAGCAACGAGAGGAACGTGGCACCCACGATGAAGTTGCTCACCCAGTTGGTCACGGTCGAGCAGGACACGCCAAAGTCACGCCCATTCAGTGGCTGGATCTCCGAGCACAGGATCCAGATCACCGGCGCGGCGGACATCGCATAGCTGATCACAAACGCGATGAGCAGCGCGATGGCGATCCCGGCAGAAAATGCCGTCCCCATGCCCACGGTGAACAACACGCCCATGCCGAGCATGCATGCGCCCATGACGGGTAACCGATGTACAGCAAGGGTTTGCGTCCCACGCGATCGACCTGACTCACGGCGATGAAAGTTGCCAACGCCATCAGCACACCGATGGCAACCGTGCCCCACATGCGATCCGACCCGGTCGCTATGCCGGCCAGGCCCAGAATCTTCGGTGCGTAGTACAAAATCACGTTCGCACCGGTGAACTGCTGCATGAATTGCAGCAGCATGCCGAGAAAGGTCGAGCGTCGAAAATTCTTGTTCATGCGGAACAACGCGAAACCGTTGCCGTCTACCTGCAGGCTCAGACGAATGGCCGCCAGTTCCGCCTGGGCGACTTTGACATCGTTCTGCCTGAGCTTGAGCATCACCCCGAGCGCTTCACCTTCACGCCCCTTGGACATCAGCCAACGCGGGCTGGTCGGCAAAAAGAACATGGTTACCACAAGGATCGCGGCCAACGGCGCCATCGACCCCAGCATCAGCCGCCAATTGCCGGAATAACTAAGCCCCGCATCGATCAGATAGGCCACCAGAATGCCCACCATGATTGCCAGCTGGTAGCTGGAGATCAATGCCCCGCGACTGCGCTCCGGTGAGATCTCCGATAGATAGATGGGCGTGATGTAGGAGGAAATGCCCACGGCGATGCCGAGAATGGCCCGCATGCCGATCAGCGTGTAGGCGGATTCGGCCGAAGCGCAGCCGATCGCACCGGCCACGAATATCACGCCACTGATGAGCAGCGTGACCCGGCGTCCGTAGCGATGGGACAGCCAGCCGCCGCTGATCGCTCCCAATGCCGCGCCAAGCATCATCGCGCTGACCACGAATTCCTGGATCACGTCCGAGGCTCGGAATGCCTTGGCGATCAACGGCAACGCGCCCGAGATAATGCCGATGTCCATACCGAACAACAGTCCGGACAGTGCGGCAATCGGACCGGCGATATAGATAATCGGCACGCTCTTCTTGCGCCGCCCCAAAGACACTTCATGGGGTGTCACCGCTGACGCCTCATCGCTGGACTGATACATGTTCTTCCCCTCACGGCCGATTGCACTGTGCTGTTGTCCACATGCGCGACACCTCAACTCCACAGGATGCCACGCACAAATTTCGACTCGTTACCTCCACGACATCAGGCCGCCGTATAGGCCGTCTTCACCGTCGTATAGAACTCGGCGGCATAGCGCCCCTGTTCCCTTGCGCCATGACTCGATCCCTTGCTGCCGCCAAACGCCACATGGGGATCGACGCCCGCGGTCGGCAGATTGACCATCGCCATGCCAACCTTGGCGTGACGTTTGAAATGGGTCGCATACTTCAGCGATGTCGTGCAGATGCCGGCACACAGTCCGAACCGGGTATCGTTGGCCAGCGCCAGCGCATGCTCGTAACCATCCGCCGGCATGACACAAGCCACCGGCCCGAAAATTTCCTCGGTGGCTATGCGGTGTCCAGGCTCGGCGGCGAACAGCGCTGGCTGCAGGTAGTAGCCGCGAGGGCCGGGATCCAGCCGCTCGCCGCCCCATAGCAAGCTGGCGCCTTCGTCTTTGCCGATCTCGATGTAGGACAGGTCCTGATCGAGCTGTTGCTGACTGACCACCGGACCGATGTCGGTATCCGGCGCCACCGCAGGTCCGACCTTCAGCGCGACAAGTTTCTGCTGCAGGCGCGCGACGAACTCATCATGGACAGCGGTCTCCACAATCAACCGGCTGGAGGCCGTGCAGCGCTGCCCCGTGGAAAAGTACGCGCCATTGAGCGCGCATTGCACGGCGTTGTCCAGGTCGGCGTCAGCCAACACGATCAACGGATTCTTGCCACCCATTTCAAGCTGAATCTTCAGCCCGCGTGCGGCGGCGGAGCGCAACAAATGGTTTCCTGTGGCAACCGATCCGGTGAAGCTCAACGCATCGATTCCGGGTGCATCAACAATCGCCTGACCCACGGTCCGCCCACCACCGATGACCAGGTTGAATGCGCCCTCGGGCAGGCCGGCCCGGCTGATGATCTCTGACAGCGCCCATGCGCATCCGGGTACGGCCTCGGCCGGCTTGAATACCACTGTGTTGCCATATGCCAGTGCCGGCGCGATCTTCCAGGCCGGTATGGCCAGCGGAAAATTCCAGGGCGCGATGATGCCTACCACGCCCACCGGTTCACGCGTGATCTCGATGCCGACTCCGGGGCGCGTGGAGGCCAGACACTCGCCAGGAATGCGCAGGGCCTCACCCGCGAAAAACTTGAAGATCTGCCCGGCACGGGCGGCCTCACCGATGCTTTCGGGCAATGACTTGCCCTCCTCCAGCGCCAGCAGGCGACCGAGTTCGGCCTTGCGCGCAAGAATTTCGCTGCCGATCGTATCCAGTATGTCGGCGCGCTGCTGTGGGGTCGTAGCCGCCCAGGCAGGTTGCGCCTTTTGCGCAGCACCGACCGCATCCAGTGTGCGCTGAGCGTCGACGACTCCAAACTCGCCCACCGGAGAATCGAGATCGGACGGATTTTCGTCGGCGGTGATGTTGGAGCCGGCAACCCACTCGCCTGCAATGTAACTCTGGAATGTCTCGATCATGGATATTTCTGCCTCTTACAAGGATTGGACATCACCGATCGAAAATCCGTCGTCGACCACCTGCAGTGTGTTGCGCAGCGGCGCACCCATGGCTGGCAGGTCGATCTCGAACTCGTCGCCGGGCTCGACCCGGATTCCATCGGCGAAACTCAAGGTTGCCGTCCCCATGAAATGCAAATGAACATCGCCAGGGCGGCGATGGGCGGCGTATTTGAAATGGTCATATTCAAGGTTATCCAGCGAGTGGCACATGTTCGCCTCGCCGGTCAGAAAGGCTTTTTCCCAGATGACCTTGCCCTGGCGGCGTATCCGACTCGTTCCGCGCAGATCATCCGGCAGTGCGCCAATCCACAGCTCTTGCCCCACCGCGCACTGGCGCAATTTCGAGTGAGCGTTACAGATAGTTCTTTCGTTCGGTGACGTGGTCGGAAAACTCGTTACCGATCGCGAAGCCCAGACGCCGCGGCCTTCCGTCTCATCGACCATGTACAGGCCTACCAGCTCCGGCTCCTCGCCGGCATCCAGCGCAAAACCCGGTGACGACAAGGCCGCTCCGAGCACCACCACCATATGGCCGTTACCCTTGTCGAACCACTCCGGCTGCGCGCCAGGCTGACCACCTTCGCCGGCCACCCTCAACGCCCCAACGGAACACACGCATCGAATCGGTCATCGCCTCTTCCTCGACTCGATGCTTCGCTTGCTGTTGATGCATGGCATCGCGCGTCGCCGCGCTACCGGTGTGCGTGAGACCGGTACCGGTCACCAGACAATGCGCGGGATCAGGATGCTGAAGTGGCGTCAGCACACGCCCATCGAGAAGCAATTGAGCGTAGTCAAATGTCGCATCGCGCGGACTTTCGCCGATCAGCGTCGCCAGCGACTGACCCGAGGCAAGGGCCTTCTGCGCCAAGGCATAGATGAACTGGGAACCACACAGCGCCTCCACTGTTGAGCCACAGGCATTGACCTCACCCACCCGGGGCATCCGGGCATCATCGACGAACTGGATCAATCGCATACAGACCATTCCAACAGCTGGAGAATGCGCCCGGGAAAGCCCGGACCGCGCAGGGCGAGTCATGCATGCCTCTCCCGGTTGTGACCCATTCTGCCCGGCTCATATATATGCAGCAAATATAGTTTTTCGGTCAATTGATATGAATAAATGTATGCTTCCAAAGGAGGCCCGTCATGTCGCATACAAATCCCTGGTTCTTGCGCGCGCGCCTCAAGACGCGGCAGCTGCTGCTGCTTGTCGCCATCGACGAGGAGGGCAACATTCACCGCGCCGCGGAGACGCTCAACGTGTCGCAGCCGGCGGCGTCGAAATTGCTCAAGGACCTCGAGGACATGATGGATGTCCAGTTGTTCGAACGCCTGCCACGCGGCATGCGCGCCACGTTGTATGGCGAAGTGATGATCCGCCATGCGCGCATCGCCCTGGCCAGCCTCGGAGAAGCCGGCTCCGAGATCGAGTGGCTCAGGGAAGGCTATGCCGGCAATGTGCGTGTGGGCGCCATCCAGGGCCCCGCCGTCACATTGATTCCCGAGGCGATCAACCGCGCGATCCTGGAGCGTCCATTGCTGCGCGTCTCGTTGCTGGTCGAGAGCAGCGACGTGCTGCTGGAGCGTCTGGAACAGAGCAAGCTGGATATCCTGGTCGCGCGGCTGTTCGCCCAGCACGACAAGAGTCGACTTCACTACCAGGCTCTGACCGAGGAAAAGATCTGCGCCATTGTGCGCCCCGACCATCCGCTCCTTTCCCTGAAACGGCCCTCACTCACCGACATGGCGCCATACGGATGGATCGTGCCACCACCGGGCAGTGTGCTGCGACACCGTTTCGAGTTGATGTTCCACAATGCCGGGCTGGCCTTGCCCGCACGCCTGATCGAGTCGACGGCACTGGTATTCGTGCTCAACATGCTGCGACGCACGGACTACATCAGCGCGATCCCCGCCGATGCGGCTGACTACTATGTCGCTCATGGCATGTTGTCAGTCGTGCCGACGAAGCTGTCATTCAAGATGGACGACTTCGGCATCATCACCCGCAAGGTCTGGCTACTGTCACCGGCAGCCCGATCATGCCGACCGCGCTCAAGGAAGCGGCCAGCGAAGTATACGGGCTGCCACGCCTCGACTGACCAGACCGGCGGAGTCGAGATCAAGTCCAGCCCGCGTCGACCACGAACTCTTGCGCCGTGCACGCTTGCGATGCGTCGGAGGCGAGCAACAGGGCCATTGAAGCGATGTCTGCGGGCACGAGCTCGTCCAGGCAGGCACTGGCTCTTCATCCATTCCTTCTCGCTTTCGGCATCCAGCCACGGCGTCACTGTTGCTCCGGCGTGAGCCATCCCGGGCTGAGCACGTTGATGCGGATCCGCTGCTCGCCCAGCGATTTGGCCATGCCGCGCATCATGCCGTTCATCGACGACTTGGCCGTCGCATAGCACGGATAACCTGCATTCCTGGCCTGCCAGCCGGTCGAGCCCAGGTTGATGATGGAACCTCGTCCCCGGCCACGCATGCCCGGCACCACGGCCTGGATCGCGAGAAATGCGGCGCGCTCATTGATGCCGATCCGCTGGTCCCCATAGGCCAGCATCACGTCCTCGAGCGCATGACGATCGTCGCTGCCCACGTTGTTCAGCAACACGTCGAACGTTCCCAGCGCCTGCGCCGCATCAGCAATGGCCTGCTGCAATGAGTGCACGTCGATCACGTCGCAACGTCTCCACCACGGTGCGGGATCGAGATCCCGCATACGCCCCGATCAGCGCATGGCTCGCCCTCTCATCGATGTCGACGAATGCCACTTGTGCGCCCTGGCGCGTGAATGCCTCCACCAGCGCGGCACCGATGCCGCTACCGCCACGGCGATGAACACTCTGCGTCCGCGCAAGTCCGGATAAACCGCGTCGAGACTGGTCGCATGACATCCACCGCTTGAACTGATGATGCTGGGGATGGCGCTATCCTCTCTTTTGAGAGGATGTATGTATGTATATCACTTTTGATGAAACTGTTATTTTATTTGTATCAATATGCTCTGTAGTCTGCGACCTGTAAAGCGGATTTGCATACAGCAAGTCAGCGGATCTGCGGATCCTCAGCAAAGGACGTTGGACACCCCATGAGCGCTCCCAAAGACATAAAAAGACGTAGCCAATCCTGGTTCGGCCACTCCGGCAAGAGCGGCTTTCTTTATCGAAGCTGGCTGAAGAACCAGGGCTATCCCAGCGACCTGTTCGACGGCCGGCCGGTGATCGGCATATGCAACACGTGGTCCGAACTGACACCCTGCAACGGGCATTTCCGCGAGCTGGCCGAATACGTGAAACGCGGCGTCTACGAAGCCAGCAGGTTCCCGCTCGAATTTCCCGTCATGTCCCTGGGCGAGACGCAAATGCGTCCGACGGCGATGCTGTTCCGCAATCTGGCCAGCATGGACGTGGAAGAATCCATCCGCGCCAAGCCACCGGAATACCGTGCAGTCAACCGATGCACCGGCACGCCCGGATGAAGGGCGCTGCAGCTTCCTGGCAAGAACCGCGGCGTCAGCGGAATCTCCCAAATCAGGGAGAACCGCCATCATCCACATGCTGAAGGGATTTGAGATGAACACCAAGCGCATAGTACTGCTCGTGTTAGGCATCTTGCTGGGTGCCGCTGTCTGCGGCAGTGGCTGGGCTCAAAAGGCTGAAGGCCTGGCCAGCACCCCGCAAATGGGCTGGAACAGCTGGAACAAATTTGCCTGCAATGTCGACGAGCGCCTGATCCGCGAGACTGCCGATGCCATGGTCAAGTCGGGCATGAAGGACGCCGGCTACCAATACGTGAACATTGATGATTGCTGGCAGGGCCAGCGCGACGCCGACGGCAACATCCAGCCCGACCCCACGCACTTCCCATCCGGCATGAAGGCGCTGGCGGACTATGTGCATGGCAAGGGACTCAAGCTGGGCATCTACTCGGACGCCGGCGCAACCACCTGCGACGGCCGTCCCGGTAGCCGCGGCCACGAGTATCAGGATGCGCTCACCTATGCGCGCTGGGGCATCGATTATGTCAGTACGACTGGTGCGACGCCCAGGGCCTAAACGCCGAAGCGGCCTACACCACGATGCGCGACGCGATCGCCCAGTCGGGCCGTCCGATGCTGTTCAGCGCGTGCGAATGGGGCATCAGCAAGCCGTGGGAGTGGGCCGGTCAGGTTGCCCATTCGTGGCGCACCACGCCCGATATCTATAATTGCTTCGACTGCGAATTCAGTCCCGGTCTCTCGACCGGTCTGGGCGTGCTGCGCATCCTCGACAGGCAGGCAGGCCTGCGCAAGTTCGCAGGGCCCGGCCACTGGAACGACATGGACATGCTCGAAGTGGGCAACGGCATGAGCGAGGATGAAGACCGCGCCCATATGTCGATCTGGGCCATGATGGCCTCGCCCCTCATCGTGGGCACCGACCTGCGTTCCATGTCCGAGTCGACCCGCCGCATCCTGACCAACCCAGGCGTGATCGCAGTGAACCAGGACAAGCTGGGTGTCGAGGCGCTGCGCATCATGGTCGACGGTCCGCTGGAGATCTATGCCAAGCCGCTCGACGGCGGTCGATGGGCGCTGATGTTCCTGAACCGCTCCACCCAGGCTGTTGATGTTCACCATGACTGGAAGGCGCAAGTCCTGACCGATGACCTGAGCAAGCGGTCGGTCGATTTCAAGAAGACTGTCTACCGCTGGTCCGACCTGTGGAGCAAGAAGACGGGCGACACCAGCACCACACTGCAAGCGCGGCTTGCGCCGCACAGCGTGCTGATGCTGCTCCTGACTGGCCCCGCGAAACCATAGGGCACGCCGGGCCGCGCGGCGCGCAAGGAGTCCTTACCTCACGATGCCCTTGCCAAGCGCGGCCCAATAAATCCCGGCGCCTATCCACCGTTGCTCTGGTGTGGCCTTCTCGGTGACCACGGCCTTGGCCCGCTGCAGGCTGCTGCAGGCGCCCTGGATCAGCAACGTGCGCAGATACGCATCGCCACGACAGCTGATCTCACCCAGTCGCGCATGCCCGCCGCTGGAGTGCTGAATAGGCACCGAACCGAGCCAGGCGGCCATTTGTCGACCCTGCTTGAACTCGCAGGCGTGGCCAACCGTGGCCATGACCGCATCGGCGATGATCGCGCCGACGTCAATGATGGCCCGCAACCGTACACAGCGCTCACTCGTCGCGCGCGCAGGTCTGGATAGACCGCATCTGACGTGGCCGCACTACGGCCATCGTGCCGAACTGACGAGGCCAGCATGGGTGTCGATCTCCTCTTATTTACATATCAATATATGTATTGATATTACATAAATTGTTATTTTATTTGTATGAATATGCCTTGTAGGCTGCGCCCTGTAAGGCACGCTTGTTTACAAGCATTCCTGAGGATTCACGGATCCTCAGCAAAGGACGTTGGACACCCATGAGCGCTACCAAAGACATAAAAAGACGTAGCCAATCCTGGTTTGGCCACTCCGGCAAGAGCGGCTTTCTTTATCGAAGCTGGATGAAGAACCAGGGCTGGCCGCCGACCTGTTCGATGGCCGGCCGGTGATCGGTATCTGCAATACCTGGTCGGAGCTGACTCCGTGCAACGCTCATTTTCGTGAGCTCGCCGAATTCGTGAAGCGGGGCGTTTGGGAAGCGGGTGGCTTTCCTCTGGAATTTCCCGTGATGTCGCTGGGAGAGACGCAATTGCGTCCGACCGCCATGCTGTTCCGCAACCTTGCCAGCATGGACGTGGAGGAATCGATCCGTGGCAATCCCATCGACGGAGTCGTTCTGCTGATGGGTTGCGACAAGACCACGCCATCGTTGCTGATGGGAGCCGCTTCTTGTGATCTGCCGACGATTGGCCTTTCGGGCGGACCCATGCTGTCCGGAAAATGCCACGGACACGATTTCGGATCGGGAACCGGTTTGTGGCAAATGACCGAAACTCCGCGCGGGGAAGATGAAGCCGGAGGAATTTTTCGAAGCGGAAAGTCTGCATGCACCGATCCAAGGGGCACTGCATGACCATGGGTACGGCTTCGACGATGGCGAACATGGTCGAAGCGCTGGGCATGAGCTTACCCGGCAACGCCGCCATCCCTGCAGTCGACGCACGCCGCAACGCTCGCGCAGATGACGGGCGACGGATCGTGCAGATGGTGCAAGAGGACCTTCGCATCTCGCGGATCCTGACGCGCGAAGCGTTCGAAAACGCCATTCGTCGCCAATGCCGCGATTGGTGGTTCGACGAATGCCGTGATCCATCTGATTGCCATTGCCGGGCGTATCGGTGTCCCGTTCTCCTCGACGATTTCGATCGCTTGGCTCTCAACTCCCATGCCTCGTGGATATTCAGCCTTCGGGTAAATATCTGATGGAGGATTTCTACTATGCAGGCGGACTGCCCGCGGTTCTGCGCGAGATGGCGAGCGGAGTCTTGCGTCGGGACGCGTTGACGGTGAACGGCCAGCCGATCTGGAAGAACGTTGCCGATGCCACTTGCTGGAATCGCGACGTGATCATGGCTTTGCGGAGCCCTTCAAAGCGAGCCCGGAATTGCCGTCTTGCGCGGCAATCTGGCACCGGACGGCGCTGTGATCAAGCCTTCAGCTGCGAGCCCGCATCTCTTGCAGCATCGCGGGCGGGCCGTGGTGTTCGAAACATCGAAGAATTCCACGCGCGGATCAACGATGAGGACTGGACATCGATGAAACTGCGTGATGGTGCTCAAGAATTGCGGCCCGCGCGGTTATCCGGGCATGGCGGAAGTGGGCAACATGATGCTGCCTGCCAAACTGCTGAAAAGGCATCAACGATATGGTCCGCATTTCCGACGCGCGTATGAGCGGCACCGCCTACGGAACCGTGGTTCTGCACATGTCGCCCGAGGCCGCGGCAGGCGGCCCGCTGGCCCTGGTGCAGGATGGCGACATCATCGAGCTGGACGTGCCGGCGCGGCGCATTCACCTGGATGTCGGCGAGGAGGAGCTCGAGCGTCGGCGCGGCTACTGGAAGGCGCCCGACGTTACCCAAGCGGGGCTGGTACAAACTTTACGTCGAGCATGTGCAGCAAGCCCATCTGGGTGCCGATCTGGATTTTCTGGTGGGCGGCAGCGGCGCGGATGTGCCGCGCGACTCGCATTGAAGACGCTGGCTCCTGCTATCTCCGCCCAAATGATCACGCCTCCCCCGCCGCCGTCTGGGTATGTTCCCAGAAGCATGGCTGACCCTGAGGCTTCCACGTGTCTCTATCGTTGGTACATCCAGTTGATTGACCAACGATGGGGCGACTGTTGCCGTGCGATTGAAGTTGACCGGGGTGACCGCCCCGCCTGTCGTTCCCGAACACCTATGGCGTGATGGCGGGGCACGATTTCACCGCGCTGCCGCGAGCGTCGGCCCGGGACGTTCGGTGCCGAACGGATCAAGCGCGCAACGCATGGTCGGCATATGCCGCATGCACGAACCAACGCCTGGCGATGCCTCAACGTGCCAGTCTCATGGACAGGAGTACGCATCCGTGTGCCGGCAGGTCGAGGGACAGGTGTGCGGATGCCTTCCGCGGCTGGCCACTCCAAAGGTCGCGGGCGTCGTAGCTGCCGGAAGCCAGGCCGAGCTCGCCCCATGGCGCCTGCAGCGAAACGGGCTTGTCGTCCAGATTGAAGATCGCCAGGTAGCGCTCGCCATCGCTCCGGCCGGACGCCACCCAGACGCGCACGTGATCGAATCCTTTCGGCAGGCGGGTGACTGGATGGTTGTCCCGGCTGCTCTGGTCGACTGCGATCACGTCCTTGTTGGTGATCAGTGCGCGCGTGGCGTCGTCCAAGCGGGTCAGGTTGGCGCCGAGGATAAGCGGCGAGCGCGCGATGGCTTGCAAGGTCAGCAGGGTGCGCTGCTCGTCCATGGTCAGGCGCGAAGGGCGCGCCGGGCCGAAGCCGGGATGCGGCGCGAGCGTGCCGATCGGCAGCATGTCGGCATCCGGCCAGTGGCCGTCGCGAGCCTGGCCCGCCCATGGCGGCAGCCGATCGAAGAGGTTGCTGATGCCCGACGGGAAGGTATCGGTGGGGTGCTCATGCACGAACGACCAGCCGTCCCAGACATCGTTGGTAATGCGCCACATCTGACCGTACCGGCGAATCTCCGCGGCGTGCGACAACTGCGTCGGGCCGGGCGACAGGCTGAGCACGATCGGCCGGCCGGTCTTGCGGATCGCCTTGGCAATCTGGCGGATCTCGCTGATCTTGTAAGGGTGGTCGGCAATGCAATCGACCTTGAGGAAGTCCACGCCCCAGCGCGCATACATGGCGAGCATGGCGTCGTAGTAGGCCTGGCCGGCGGGCGTGTCGCGCACGCCGTAGTTGCTGTCGTCCCAAGGGCAGGTGTCCGCGGTGTCGGCGACCTCTTTTGCGTGGAACGCGGAGCCGGCGACAGGCAGGTCGGCCGCCACGGCCTGCCTGGGCACGCCGCGCACGATATGGATGCCGAACTTCAATCCTTGCGCATGTACCCAATCGGCCAGCGGCTTGAAGCCTTGCCCATGGGCAGCGGAGGGAAAGCGATTGGGTGCGGGAACCAGCAGGCCGTGTGCATCCATGGCGTAGTCGCGGGTCTGCAACTTGTCGGCGAAGGGATTGCGCATGTACCAGCCCTCGTCGATGACGACGTAAGACCAGCCGTAACCGTGCAATCCGGCGAGAACGCGGGCGTTCGCCTTGAAATCGGCCTCGTCGATCGTGAACCCGAACGAGTCCCAGCTGTTCCAGCCCATGGGCGGGGTGGGGCTGACCTCTTTCGCCGCCGCCATGCTGGCCATGGCCAGCATGAGAATCAGCAGCACAGCTCGCGTGCGTTTGGACATCGGGTTTGCTCCATGTCCCCCTCCCCTCTTCTTGTTCCGTATCCCCCCCCTCGTCCCATACACCGTGCCATGCCTCCCGATTACCGCGACACGCCGCCCCACTGTGCTGCGCGTCGTTGATCTGCACCCAGCTCGCGCCCACGTCGGTGGAGCGACAGGCCGCTCACGCTGTTCACCGTGCCCGCCAGGTAGACGTCGGTAGTGCTTGCCGACGGCGCCTTGCCGAAGCCGAGAGTGGCGGCGCTGACCGTGCGCATCCACCTGGCTCCAGCTCGCGCCGGACTCTGGCTGCGATACAGCCCGGTGCGCTGGCCGCCAGATTCGCCTTGCCACCCGTCCGTCGACCGCCTGGCTGCTCTGCCACGACGGCACCGGGGCGGCCGTGGTCGCCGACGCGTACCAGCTGCGCCCTTGTCGAGCTGCTGCGAGTGCCGTCGCCGGTTCCAGCGTAGACAGTTGCCGTTGGCCGTCGACAACACCTGGCGCCACCGCAGCTCCATCCGTGCGGAGATAGCAAGCGTGTGCCAGCTGTGCCGTGATCGTGACCACCGTGACGTCCACGCGACACACGAGGTGCCCGTCGCGAATCGCCACCGTGCCGCCGCCGTTGTGGACCGCCTGTGCGAACGGTGTCCAGTTGTTGCCGCCGTCGCTACACTGGCCGAACACGTTGCTTTGCCGCCGTGCCAGCGCACGATGTCAGGTTGCTCTTGCGATCCACCCGTGCCGTTGCCGCAGAGGTGGTGAGCTGGCTGGTGCGCGTGTCGAGTGTTGCACGAACGCAACTCGCCCAGGCGCTGATCAAGGGCCCGCGGTGGGAAGCATCCCAGTACCGCGTTTCCTCGATGCCGTGGCCGACGCTCCAATGGTGGTTGCCGCTCCGCCGCGGAGTCGTCGTGGCTCCAGATGCCGCCGCCATAGCCTACATCGCTGCGGGATCAAGGGTCGATGCCACTTCCCCCATTGCCGAACGCGCCTTCTGCCTGCGCACGTCCACGCGACAGCTGGTCGCGTACGCGCTGCTCCCACTCTGCCAGTGGCCGCCTCGGTGCTGCGGTACATGGTGTCTTGCGCCACCATGATCCATGTCATCACCACAGGTGCTGCTGCCGGATCCACCGCCACCGCTGAAGCCGGAGAAGTTGTGGGATCGTCGGCGTGATGTTTGCCAGTATCGCCGATGCTGTATTTCCAACCTGTCCCGCGTCATGCTGTTGCCCGTTGCCGTAGTGATGTACAGTTGCCTCCGCGATCAGCCGCGCTGGCATCAGCCGTCCCGCCTCACCGGGCCCAGCTCGGCCGCCTCGGTGCTCTGTAAGCGTGGCCGCCTGTGTACACCGCAAGGTCTTTCGCGGCCTCTTGCCGGGGCTTGTAAGCGATGAAGCCACGCCGCGCCGGCCATCGTCACACGCTGAATCCGTTCACTCCATGCTGCCGCTGTCGTGCTGTCCACACCGTTGTACTGCTGTGCTTTGGTCCGTAAACAGGATCGAGCCCTTGTTCGGATCGACCTGCAGCGCTCGCCCACTTGCGCCTCCTTCCCCGAGCGAACCAGGTGCGCGTGAATGCGCACCCTTCGAGCACAGCACGCGGCATTGCATATAAAATTAAGATTAAAAAAAAAAAAAAAAAAAAAAAAAAAAAAAAAAAAAAAAAAAAACATGCGCCCGTTGCCCAGCGGCAAGGCTTCATTGAACGAGGTCGCCGGAGCGACTAGCCACTGCAGATTGGCGTCGGCGGCTGGCACCGGTTGCGCGATGCCGGCGAGGTCGGGCAGCAGGAACAGCAGTGCGCCCAGTCGCATCGTTCGGGTGCCACGCATGGCGGTCCCCTAGCGTCCGATCTCGCGCAGTGGCTTGCCCGCCATCAGGTTGCGCTCGATCTGTTCCAGAGTGACGTTGCGGGTTTCCGGGATCAGCGCGAAGGTAATCAGCAGGAACACCAGGTTGAGTCCGCCATACAGCCAGAACGTGGCGGCGTTACCGATGCCGTTGAGCAGGCTCAGGAAGGTGGCGCCGACGATCATGTTGGCGATCCAGTTGGTGAAGGTCGAGCAGCCGATGCCGAAATCACGCCCCTTCAATGGCTGCACCTCCGAACACAGCGTCCAGATCAGCGGTCCGGCGGACATCGCGAAGCCCACGATGAACAGCAGCAGCATCGCCACCGTGAAGATCTGCTCGCCATGCGTGGCGATACCCAGGTGCATCATCGTGCCCACCAGACCCAGGCCCAGCGCCATGATGGTGAAACCGGTGTACAGGATCGGCTTGCGGCCCCAGCGATCCACCAGGCCGATCGCGATGAAGGTGGCCAGGACATTGGTCAGCCCGACCGCGGCCGTGAACCACATCTGTGCCGCCGTGGCGTAGCCCATGTCCTGGAAAATGCGCGGCGCGTAGTACATCACCACGTTCATGCCGGTGAACTGCTGCATCACTTGCAGCAGCACACCGAGTCCCACCGAACGGCGAAAATTGGGGTTTTCCAGGAACAGGTGCCAGCCGTGCTGCGGCGTCTTCAGCTGCTCCTCGATGTCGGCCACCTCGCGCGCCACCTGCACGGTATCCCCACGCAGGCTGTGCAGGACCGCCGTCGCCTCCTGCTTGCGCCCGCGCATCATCAGCCAGCGCGGGCTGTCCGGCAGCAGGAACAGCCCGAGCAGGAAGAGGATGCCGGGAATCGCGATAATGCCCAGCATCCAGCGCCAGTTGCCGCTATAGCTGAACGCCGTATCGGACAGGAACGCCACCAGGATGCCGGTGGTGATCATCAGCTGGTACAGCGAGATCATCGCGCCCCGCGTCTGCTCCGGCGCGACCTCGGCCAGGTACAGCGGCGCGGTGAAGGTGGCCACGCCGATCGCCAGGCCGAGGATCAGTCGTGCCGCAATCAAGGTCGCCGGCGACCATGCCGCCGCACTCAGCAACGAGCCGAGCACGAACAGCACACCGGCCAGTATCAGCGAGCGCTTGCGGCCCAGCGCGGCGGACATCCAGCCCGCGCCCAGCGCACCGATGGCGGCGCCCAGCATCATCGAGCTGACGATCCATTCGATCACGTGATCGGAGATCTGGAATTCCTTCTGGATGAACTGGGTGGCCCCGGAAATCACGCCGATGTCCAGGCCGAACATCAACCCTGCCAGCGCGGCCAGCGCACAGGTGAACACGACCGTCGACTTGTGCTGCACGGCGATCGACTTTTCGGCAATGGCATTCATTGGATCTCTCCGGATTCGGAATCGGCTCGGCAGGACGACCGTCCGCACGGGCGGGCGGTCATTGCATGGGTTGGAGGCACGATGGCGATCACCGCGTCGGCACCGTCGAGGTTGGCGGAACGCGCCCGGGGACGCCGGCAAAACGGGCCTCACTGACGCCGCGCACGTCGGCGGCGACCGCGAACAGCGCGCCGGCCAGCGGCTCGTCGCGCAGACGGTCGGCGGACAGGCCTTCGCGGGCACTGGTGATGTAGAGCGTGTCCAGCGCCGGGCCGCCGAACGCCGCGCGGGTAGGTTGCCGGGCGGGCACGTGGACGACGGTGTCTTCGCTGCCATCGCAGCGATAGCGGACCACGCGCGACATGCCCCACTGCGCATTCCACAGGCCGCCGTCGGCGTCGACGGTCGAGCCGTCGGGCTCGCCCTCGATGCCGGCCAGATCCACGAACGTTCGCGCCGGCCCCACGCTGCCGTCGGCGCGGTAGTCGCAGCACTGGATGCGTCGCGTGGGCGAGTCGCAGAAGTACAGGGTGGCGCCATCGGGACTGAAGGCGAGGCTGTTGCTGATCGCCACCGGCGGCAGCGGCAGCCGCTCCAGCACGAGCTCCGCGTTCAGCCGGTAGAAGCCGCCGATCGGCCGCCTCGACTCCCCGTCCACAGGTTCATGCAAGGTGCCGAACACGAAGCGGCCCTGGCGATCGCAGACGCCGTCGTTGAGCCGGGTCGGCAGATCGGCCTCCACCGCGACGATCGGTTGCAGTTCGCCGCTCTCCAGATGGAAGAACGCCAGTTGCGAGGCCAGCCCCAGCAGCAGCCAGCCGTCGGCTTCGCACAGCGCGAACGAGGCCAGCCGCTCGGGCAGGGGCCACTGGCGGGTCGCGCCATCGAATGGTGTGTAGCGCCACAACGTGGCCGCCGGGATATCGGTCCAGTACAGCGCCTGCGCCCGCGGACACCACAGCACGCCTTCGCCCAGCTGATTGCCCGCCGCGAGCACGGCGCGGGCCTGCAGTATCGCGTCGCTCACACCCAGCCCCCGTCAACGATGAAATCCCTGGCAGTGATCATGCAGCTGTCGTCGGCCGCCAGGAACAACGCGGCGCGCGCCAGGTCCTCGGCCATCACGTGGCCGGGCAGGCATTGCGAGCGGGCGATCTCGGCCTCGCCTTCGGCATCCAGCCACAAGCGCTGCTGTTTCTCGGTGATCACCCAGCCGGGCACCAGGCAGTTGATGCGGATATGCTGCCGACCCAGCTCGCGCGCGAGCCCGGCAACCAGGCCGTGAATGGCGGCCTTGGCCATGGTGTACATCGGGTAGCCGCCGTTCTTGATCATCCAGCTGATGGAACCCAGGCAGATCACCGAGCCGCCACCGAGCGTCTTCATGTCCTCGAGCACGGCCTGGATCGCGAAATAGTGATGGCGCAGGTTGACCGCCACGTTGGCATCGAAGTCGGCCGGCGTGGTCTGCGCAAAATCGTGGCGCACGTCATTGGCGGCGTTGCTGAGCAGCACCGCGATCGGCCCGATCGCGGCCCGCACCCGGGCGATCGCCTGGCCCAGCGCGTCGAGATCGGTCAGGTCGCAGGCGACGAACAGCGGGCGGTGGACGACGTCGGCAAGGCCCTCGAGCAGCGAATGCGCGGCGGCGACGTCCACATCGAGAAACGCCACTCGCGCGCCCTGTCGCGCGAAGTGCTCGACGAAACCGGCCCCGATCCCGCTGGCACCGCCGGTGATCAGCACCGTGCGATCGGCCAGGCTGGGATAGCTGGCGTAAGCGGTGGTCTGCATCGACATCGCGCTCACCACTCCGCCACGCTGCCGTCGTCATGGCGCCACAGCGGATTGCGCCAGCGGTGACCGACGGCGGCGCGTTCGTCGACGTAATCCTGATTGACCGTGATGCCCAGGCCGGGGCCGTCGGGGATGCGCACGAAGCCCTGCTCGTAGGCGAACACGTTGCGATCGTCGAGGTAGTCGAGCAGGTCGTTGTCGGCGTTGTAGTGGATGCCCAGACTCTGCTCCTGGATGAACGCGTTGTGGCAGACCGCGTCCAGCTGCAGGTTCGCCGCCAGCGCGATCGGCCCGAGCGGGCAATGCAGCGCCAGCGCCACGTCGTAAGCCTCGGCCATCGCCGCGATCTTGCGCGTCTCGGTGATGCCGCCGGCATGCGAGGGATCGGGCTGGATGATGTCGACGCCGCCCATCTGCAGCACCCGCTTGAAGTCCTAGCGCGAATACAGCCGCTCGCCCAGCGCGATCGGCGCGGGCGAGAGTGCGGCCAGCTCCGGCAGCGCCTCCAGGTGCTCGGACAGCACCGGCTCCTCGATGAACATCAGCTTGTACGGCTCCAGCTCGCGCATCAGCACCTTGGCCATCGGCTTGTGCACGCGGCCGTGGAAGTCCAGGCCGATGCCGATGTCGGGACCGACCGCCTCGCGCACCGCCTGCACGTTGCGCCAGCATCCGCTCCACCTTGGCGTGGCTGTCGACGTACTGCAGCTCCTCGGTGGCATTCATCTTGACCGCGGTGAAGCCGCGCGCCACCGCCTCGCTGGCGGCACGCGCCGTATCCGCCGGCCGGTCGCCGCCGATCCATGAGTAGACCCGGATGCGATCGCGCACGGGTCCGCCGAGCAGCGCATGCACCGGCACGCTGAGGTTCTTGCCCTTGATGTCCCACAGCGCCTGATCGATGCCGGCGATGGCGCTCATCAGGATCGGCCCGCCGCGGTAGAAGCCGCCGCGATACAGCACGTTCCAGTGATCCTCGATCGTGGCGCGGATCCTTGCCGATCAGGTAGTCCGACAAGCTCGTCGACCGCGGCCGCGACGGTGTGCGCGCGGCCCTCGAGCACCGGCTCGCCCCAGCCGCTGATGCCGGCGTCGGTGTCGATGCGCAGGAACAGCCAGCGGGGGGGCACGGCGAAGGTGGTCAGGCGGGTGATCTTCATGACGCGGCTCCGTGCGGCAGTGATGCCCACGCCTGCGCGAACGCCTGCGCTCGACGACCGACCTCGGCGGCGTCGCGGCCCGGCGCGTACAGGGCCGAGCCGATGCCGAAGCCGCTGGCGCCGGCGGCGATCCACGGCCCCATGGTGTCCGGCGAGATGCCGCCCACCGGCAGCACCGGCAGATCCGGCGGCAGCACCGCGCGCCAGGCCTTGAGCACCTTCGGCGAGGCCTGCTCGGCGGGAAACAGTTTCAGCGCCGTCCGCGCCCGCAGCGATGGCGGCAAACGCCTCGGTCGGGGTGGCGACCCCCGCCACGCAGATCAGGCCGGCGGCCTTGGCCGCGCGTATCACCACGGTGTCGGCGTGAGGCATCACGATCAGGCGGCCACCAGCGGCGGCCACCTCATCGACCTGGCTCGGCGTCATCACGGTGCCGGCGCCGATCAGGCAGTCGCTGCCCAGCGCATCGACCAGGCGGCGGATGCCGAGCAGCGGTTGCGGCGAATTGAGCGGCACTTCCAGCACGCGGAAGCCTTCCGCCGCGATCGCCTCGCCGATGGCCGGCGCTTCGGTCGGAGTCAGCCCGCGCAGGATGGCGATCAGCGGCAGCGGTTGCAGCCAGGGCCTGATCACGGATGGGCTCCGGCGGCGTGGTGAGGGGACAGCGAGGTGAGGCCGGCGGCACGCGCGATCTGCCACAGGCCAAGCGCGGCGGCAGCCTGCGGCGGCAGTGCCATGCCGAGTTCGAAACAGCTCGCGGCGGCCGCGTAACGTCGGCACAGCGCGGCGTTGCCGATCAGCTGCAACGGGGTGGCGCAGTCGATGCGTCCGGTGGCCAGGGCACTGCGCAGTTCCTCGCCGATCAGCAGGCCGGACAGATAGTCCGGCACCGCCAGCGGTTCGAGGGTCCCCACCAGCACCAGCGCACGGGCGGAAAACAGCCGGCTCAGCGCGCCGGCCGTACCGCTGTCGCGAGCGGCCTGAACCCCCCGCCGGAACGCCTCCTGATCGGACGGCGGATCTTCCCCGGGCAGGCCGGCGGCCAGGATCGTGTGATGGCGCAACGCGGCGTACAGCTCGCCGGTCATCGCCGTGGCGAAATCCACCACGCGGCCGTCGCGCACCGTGACCCATTTGCTGTGAGTCCCCGGCAACAGCAGGGCCGAGCCCGCCGCCAGCACCGGCTGCAACGCCAGCGCGCCGAAGATCTCGGTCTCTTCCCCGCGCATCACGTCGGCGGCCACGGTGTTGCGCAGCCCCGGCACCAGATGCACGCGTCGCCCGGCGGCACTGTCCACGAAGCTCAAGGCGTCGGCCACCGCGGCGAGATTGGCGGGCAGGTCGACGTAAGGCACTTCGCGCCAGCCGCCGCGGCTGCCGACCATGCCCGAGGCCAGCACCGGACAGGCCGGCCAACCGGCCAGCACGTCATCCAGCGCCGCATCGAAGCCGCCCGCAGGCAGCTGGCGGATCCCCCAGTCGCGGGCACGCATCTCCAGCACCCGAGCGCTCTCATCCAGCAGATAGGCGCGCAGGCTGGTCGTGCCCCAGTCCAGGCCGATCAGTTCCGCTCGTGGCAAACAGACGTTCATTGCGCTGGCGGCTTCCTGTGGACGCTGATCGCCGCACCGCGGTAGTCGACACCCTGGGTCGCCGGCGCATCGAAATCCACTGCCGTGGGCGTGGGGCCGGAGATCCAGCGGATGTTGAAGTGACGCTGCGCCGGCATGCCGGGATAGCTGCCCTCGCGCGGGCCGATGTGCAGCGTGCCGCTGGCTTCGTCGTAACTGAGCGGAATGCGCGAGTACGCACCGTGCTCGTAGTCGTAGGTGGTGCCCTGATCGTGGTACAGCGAGAACGAGCCATCGGCACCGGTATAGATGGTCAGGGTGATCGGCGCGTCGGGCTTCTCGTGGGTGTACTGGATCGCCGGGCCCGTCGGCACGATCGCGCCGGCGCGCACGAACAGCGGCATTCGCGCCAGCGGCGCATCGGCCTTGATCGTGACGCCACCGTCGTAGCGCTTGCCGCTGTAGAAGTCGTACCAGGCGCTGCCGACCGGCAGGTAGACCTCGCGGCTGCGTGCCTGGTATGCGGTGACCGGCGCCACCAGGAAGGCCGGCCCGAACATGTACTCGTCGTTGATGTCGCGCACCTTGACGTCGTTCGGGAAGTCCATCACCAGCCCGCGCATGATGGTGCCATCGCGGAAGTACGTGTCGCCGGCCAGCGTGTAGATGTAGGGCATCAGGCGATAGCGCAGCCGGTCGTACCAGGCCAGGGCGTCGTAGACCTCCGAACCGACCGGGGCGAGATTGAATATCTCGCGATAGACGCCCTGCCCGTGCGAGCGGAACAGCGGCATGAAGCTGCCGAACTGGAACCAGCGCAGGTTCAGCTCGCGCCATTCCTGCAGGTTCTTCGCATCCGGCTTCTCGTAGCGCGCCTCCAGTGCATAGCCGCCGATGTCCGTGGTCCAGTTCGGCATGCCCGACAGCGAGAAATTGATGCCGGCGGAGATCTGGTCGCGCAGGTTGCTCCAGCGCGCCACCACGTCGCCGCTCCAGCCCGCGGCGGCATTGCGCTGCTCACCGGCGAACATCGAGCGGGTGAGGATGAACACGCGCTTGTCCGGGTAGCTGGCACGGCTGCCCTGATAGACCGCGCTGGTCGTCATCAGCGAATACGAGTTGAAGAACGCCGCGCCCGGTCCCATCGCCGTCGGTCCCATCAGCAGCTTGCGCTCGGCGACGCTGGTGTTGGAGGTGATGTCCGGCTCGGTGGCGTCCATCCACCACGCATCGATGCCGAGGTCAGCCAGGTTTTCGCGGATCTGCCGCCAGTAGATCTGGCGCCCGGCTTCCGAATAGGGATCGTAGAAAGAGTTGAGGTAACCCGGGCCGACCCAGTCCTTCGTGCCGAGCTCGACATTGCGCCGGTACATCGCGCCCTTCGCGTCGAGCTCCTGGTAATTCTTCGTGGTCGGATAGAACTTCGGCCATACCGAGATCATCAGGTTGGCATGCTCGGCATGCACCTGGTCGATCATCGCCTTCGGATCGGGATAGCGCGATTTGTCAAACTGGTGCGAACCCCAGGCGTCGTCCTTCCAGTAGCGCCAGTCCTGCACGATGTTGTCCAGCGGCAGCTTGAGATCACGATAGCGCTTGAGCACACCCAGCAGCTGCGCCTGCGTTTCATAGTGGTCGCGGCTCTGCCAGAAGCCGTAGGCCCAGCGCGGCAGCATCACCGCCTTGCCGGTGACGTCGCGATAGCCGGCGATGACGTCGTCCAGGTTGTTGCCGTCGATGAAGTAATAGTCGACCGCGTGACCCAGTTCGGAGGACAGCGACAGCTCGTTCTGCTCGGCGGCGGGCAGCGGGTCCTGGTGATCGAGTGCGATGTAGCCCGACTGCGGTGTCCAGTCGATGCGGATCGCATGCTTCTCGCCGGGCTTCATCTGCACGAAGAAGTTGCGGTACCAGGGATTCCAGTTCTGGCGCCAGTCATCCAGCACCAGCTTGCCGTCGACATACAGCTTGAAATAGCCGCTCGCGTACAGCCGGAACTTGTGCAGGCCGGCCACGTCGGACGCCACCTCGCCCTTCCACTCCACCGTCTGGCCCGGACCGCCAGTGATGCCCTTGGCATCGGTGAGCTGCGGCCGGCCAGCGCTTGAGATCCTTGATGTACTGGTAATTGACCTCGGACTCGTCGCGGCTGAGCTTGAGCTTGCCGTCGACGTAATAGTTCGCGGTGAAGCCGCCAGGCTTGCCGTCGGCGTCGAACAGCTTCAGCTGCTGGTCGATCATCTGGTACGGACGCGGATCGCCGAAGCGGGTGATCGAGTTGTTGTCCCACAGCAGGCCGTAGTTGCGGCTGGAGACCACGAACGGAATGCCGATGTCCATGTTGTGCTGGGCCAGCTCGACGTCCTTGCCCTTGTAGTTCATCGTGCCTTTCTGGTGCTGACCGAGGCCGTAGAACGCCTCGTCGTCGGGCGAGGCGAACTGCTGGCGCACCGCGTAGAACGACTGCTTCTGCACGGTCACCGGGGTGAAGCTGCGCCCCTTCGGCTGCTCGGCGAGTATCAGCTTGCCGTCCTTGCCGAGGAATTTCACCGCCCCGCTATCGGTCGCCACATCGGCGGTCAGCTCGGCCGTCTTCAGCAGCACGTGGCCTGCCTCGGTGCTGACGTTGAAATGCTTGGTCGCCACCGGTCTTCACCGCCATCAGGCTTTTCGGCAGATCGAAATTGCCGCCCGGGATCGCGGTGACGTGGATGATCTTGTCGCTGACCACCTGCAGGCGCACCTGCCTGGCCGCGCCAGCGACATCGACGATCACCCCGTCGGCAATCTGCTGGAAGGCCGGCTTGCTGGCCGTGGCACTGGCCGGCGCGGCGGCCTTTGCCGGATCCGCATGGCCGCTGCAGCCCGAGATCAGGGCGACGGTCAACGCGGCGGCGATCATGTTCAAGGAAATGCGATGCATGATTCAGTTCCCCAGCGTCAGCTTGGCTGACAGCGGTGTGTGGTTGGAGGCATCACCGACGTAGACGGTGAAACGACCCGGATCGACCTGCCAGCCATGCTTGCCGACGTCGTAGTAGGCAAACGAACGTCGATCCAGCATCAGGCTCACATGGGTGGTCTGTCCCGGCTTCAGCTTCACCTTGCGGAACGCCTTCAGTTCGCGCGCGGGCCGGGCCAGCTTCGCCGACGGATCGCCGACATAGATCTGGGCCACTTCGGCCCCCTCACGCGCACCGGTATTGGTCACGTCGAACGCCACGGTGACCGTGTCGCCGACCTTCGCCGATGCCGGCGACACGCTGAGCTTGCTGAAGGCAAAGCTCGTGTAGGAGAGGCCGTAGCCGAACGCGAACAGCGGCTGCGGCTTCTTCGGATACGTCGCATACCAGCGATAACCGAGGAACACGCCCTCGCCGTATTTCACGGTGGGATTGCTGCCGGCGGGATGCGCCGGCGCGTCGTAGAAATCGTGGGTGGGATTGTCCTTCCACTCGCGGTCGAAGCTGATCGGCAACTTGCCTTCCGGCGTATGCGCACCGAACAGCACCTCGGCGATCGCGCGGCCACCTTCCTGGCCCGGATACCAGCTCTGCAGCAGGGCCGGCACCTTGTCCAGCCAGCCGTCGGTGGCATACGCATCGCCGGAGTTCACGGTGACGATGGTCTTCTTGTTCACCGCAGCCACCGCCTCGATCAGCGCTTCCTGGCCCCACGGCAACTGGAAGGTACGATCGAACGCCTCGCTCTCGGAGGTGGGATCGAAGCCGACCGCGACCACCGCCGCGTCCGCCATCGCCGCCATCTTGCGCGCGTCCGGCGAGATCAAGTCGTCCAGCGCGATCACGCCCAGGCCCATGCGGCTGTAGCTCACGTCGGGCCGGTAATCGAGACGGATCGTCACCGGCTTGCCGGCGACCAGATCGAGCGTGACGTACAACGGCGCCTGACCTTCGCGCTGCGGCTGGCTGATCACCGGCTGGCCGTTCACCAGCAGCCGGTAGGTATCCTGACTGGCGGCGGCGGTGAGGAACAGGTACCTGCCGCTGTGGGCGGGCACGAAGCTGCCGCTCCAGCGAATGCTCTGACGCTCGGTGGCCGGGGTGGTCCACAGCTCGGGCTTCCACTGGTCGACGTGCTCGTCGGTGGAGACCGCGCCGGGTTTGCCCTGGAAGTCGGCATTGGTGAAGGTCTGCCGCAGCAGGCCCGTGCCACCATCCGGACTGACGAAGCTCGACTGCTTGAATACCTCGTCCGGCGAGGGCAGGCCACGGCTGTACAGCACGCGCACCTTGTCGCCGAGCTGATGGGTGATGCCGCTGAGCACGCTTTGCGCCTCGAACGTATCGACATGCGAGCTGCCACCGGCACTGCTGATCGCCGGGAAGGCATTCGGACCGATCACCGCGATCGTCCTGATCTTCGACGCGTCCAGCGGCAGCACGTGCTGATCGTTCTTCAGCAGCACCAGCCCCTCGCGGGCGGACTGCAGCGCGACCGCGTCGCTGGCCAGACTGAACAACGGTTGCGACAGTTCTTTCTGTGGCCGGTCGAGGAAGCCGAAGCGCACAGCGGTGCGCAGGATCCGGCGCACCTTGTCGTCGAGCACCGCGCGCGACAGCTTGCCGTCTTTCAATAATGGCAGCAGTCGTTGCGGCGACATCGCGTCGGCCGAGGGCATTTCCAGATCGAGGCCGGCATTGAACGACTTGACGCCGTCGTGGGCGGCGCCCCAGTCGGACATGAAGATGCCGTTGAAACCCCAGTCCTGCTTCAGGATGTCATCGCTGATCGCATGGTTCTCGCTGAGATAATCGCCGTTGACCAGGTTGTAGCTGCTCATCACCGCACCGACATGTGCATCCTTCACCGCCATCTCGAATGCGGGCAGATAGATCTCGTGCAGGGTGCGCTCGTCGATCAGGGTGTCGAGGTGACGGCGGTCGTATTCGGAATTGTTCGCCACGAAATGCTTGATCGTGGCCACCACGCCCTGGCTCTGGATGCCGTCGATGAAACCGACCGCCATGCGGCCGGCGAGGAACGGATCCTCGCTGTAATACTCCATGTTGCGGCCGTTCTGCGGTGCGCGATGGATGTTCGCGCCCGGGCCAAGGAAGAAGTTCACCCCGCGGGCGCGCGCATCGCGCCCCATCGCCTCACCGACTCGCTGCGCCAGCGCCGGGTCCCACGAAGCGGCCAGCCCGACACCGGCCATGTAGGCCGTCGACGGTCCCACCGAGCGCACGCCGAACGGGCCATCCGACATGCGCAGCCGTGGCAGTCCGATCGACGGTTCGGCGCGGATGAACATGTTGTCCTCGCCGCCGATCAGCTCGACCTTCTGCACCAGGCTCAGTTTGGCCAGCAACGCGTCGACGCGTTGCTCGATGGCCGGTGAATCCGCGACCGGGCCGGCAGGAACGGATGTGGCGGCCTGCACGACACCACTCGCGCCGAGGCAGAGCAGCAGGGTCAGGCAAAGTGGCTTCAAGCGCATGCAGTACATCCCTTAATACGTCGCCAGCTTGACCCGCAGTACCTGCGGCTGGCTGGTGAAGTTGAGTCCCCAATCGGTCTGGTCACCGTTCCATTCGCGGATGAATTGCCACCGCCCGTTCTGGTAACGACCTTCTTCGACTTTCTCGAGCAGGAAGTGTTCGCCGTCATGAGCCTTCGGCGGCATGAAGTTGACCCGCACGTGATAGCCGGTGACCAGGTATTCGTTCTTGCCCAGTTGGGCGATCAACACACCGCCCAGCTTGTTCTCGTTCCCCTTGGGCGGATCCATGCCGAACAGTGGCTGGCCGTAACCGACATGCACGCGCCAGTCGCCCAGGTCCAGCGTCTGTTCGTGCGTGTCGTCCGGCTCCGAGGCGCCCCATACCTTGCCCTCGAAGCTCAGCCCGGCGAGCAGGCTCTGCATCGGCTCGATCAACGCGTAGTTCGCGGCGAACGGCTGGATCGTGTCCGCGTCGATCACCTTCGCACCCAGCGGCCAGTTCGAATATTTCGTGTAGTCCATGCCGAACGGCGAGTAGCCGATCGCCTGGTGGCCCAGCGCGGCAAACAGGTAGCGCGCGTACGGCAGGTCGTTGCCGGTTTCGCCGACGAACAGCGGGTTGTCGGCGCGCGCGTAGCGATCCAGCACGGTGGTGTACTTGGCGTACTCGCGCATGTAGATGTCCGGCGCCAGCAGGTCCAGCGACGGCGCCGCGGCACGCCAGATGTCGAGCACGTTGTCGGTGGGGCCGCCGCTGGAGTAGCTGCCCGGCGGACCCGGATGGAACGGGTCGCGCAGCGCCACGTTGGCGTACATCGGCAGGTCGTAGACATCGCGTCCCGCCTTCGCCACCTGCTCGATGAAGTGCGCGATCGCCCAGGCGTACGAGAACTCCGCCGCGTCCTTGCCGTAGACCTGTCTGCCAGCTGCCGGCGCGCTTGCCGGTCTTGCTGCAGCACGGCGGCCGGCACCGCTGACTGCAGCAGCGCATTGCCGGCGGCGGAGTAGTCGCGATCGGTGCCGTAGGTGCCCGACTCGTTCTCGACCTGCAGCATGATCACGGTGTGCTGCTCGCCATCGATCTGGCGCAGATGCGTCATCAGCGCCACGAACGCGGCGCGATCCGCGGCCAGCGTATGCGCACCGAACGGCGACAGCGAATTGAGCGAGCTGCCGTCCTTCTTCAAGACGCGCGGAAACCGCTGGTTGTCCAACTTCACCCACGCCGGCGCGTAGTTCGGCCCGTTGTTTTTCCAGGTCGCGAACCACAGCAGCACCAGCCGCACCTTCTGCTCGCGCGCCTGCGCCACCAGGGTGTCGAGAAAACTGAAGTCGAAATGGCCTTCCACCGGTTCGATCTGGTCCCACGCGATCGGCACCTGCACGGTATTGGCGTGGATCGCCTCGATCGCTGGCCACACCTGCGGCAGCATCGCCGGCCAGCCGCTGGAGTTGTTCACCTGGGCGCCGAGGATGAGGTAGGGCTTGCCGTCGACCAGCAGCTCGTGACGGCCGTGCGCGCTGACGATCTTCGGCAGCGGCGTGGCGGCATGGGCGAGGCCGCTGCCGGCAAGGATGGCGGCAAACAGCGCGGACAGCAGGCGGCGGCGAAAGAGAGACGTTGGCATCAGGGTCACCACGAGTCGGTACGGAACGGCGACGCGGGCAGGCCGGCGGCGTCGACGAGATTGGCGGCGGCGGGGTTTTCGCTCCAGCCGTAGCGCACCGCGACGGGCGCGCCGACGTCGGCCGCCTGCACCACCACGTCGTCGCCGTCGATGTGCGCCCGGGCCGGGCGGAAACGCCGGTCGGCGCCGGCGATGGTGAAGCCCGCCAGCGCCTCGCCGCGCACCCGCAGCGCACTGCCGGCCGTGGCGAAGTGCAGCCGGATCGCCTGGCCTTCGACCGTCATCGCGCGATACTGCGGGCCGCTGTACACCAGCGACTCGCCATAGATCACGTGGCGCGCGGCCAGCGCCAGACGATGGCCCACGGCCTGCTTGTTGGTGGGATGGATCGTGTCCGGGTCGCCCACGTCGATGGTGACTGCCTGCGCCGTATGCGGCAGCGTCAGCGCGGCGGACTGCGACTCGCGCAGCATCGCCCAGCCGCTGGTGGTGGCGGTGTCGGTGCCTTGCTTGAAGTTGGCCAGCTGCACCCACAGGAACGGCAGGTCCGGCTGCTGGAAATCGTGCCGCCACTGGCGAATCAGCGCCTTGAACTGGTCGCGATAGACGAAGGCATCCGCGTCGGCCGTATTGGCCTCGCCCTGGTACCAGAGCACGCCGCGGATCGCCAGCGGCAACAGCGGATGGATCATCTTGTTGTAGAGCAAGGTGGCGATCTGGTTCCTGCTTTCGGTCGGAACCAGGTGCACGGCCTCGGGCCGGAACAGCCACGGCCCGGCAAGGCGCCCGCCGCTGGCCGCCTTCCGGCTGGATCGCCAGGTCCGCCGGTTCGCCATAAATGCCGCCGCCGGCGCCCAGGTCGTCGACCCGGATCGCCAGCGTGTTGCTGCCGGCATGCAGCGCCGAAGGCGGCACGTGATAGTGCCGCGGCTTCGATTCCAGCCTTGTCGGTCTGCCCGACCACGCGGCCGTTGACCCAGCTGACGTCGGAGTCGTCGATCATGCCCAGGTCCAGCGTCACGCCCTTCGCCGCCTCGACCGCACTGAGCTGGAAATGGGTGCGATACCAGGCCACGCCGTCCATGCCGTCGTAGCCGGCGACTCCCACAGCGACGGCACCGCGATCGGCGCCCAGTCGTGTTCGTCCAGATCGGCGGCGGCATAGCGCGCCTTGTCCGGAGTGGCCGCGGTGGCGTCCAGCACCGATGGCCAGCGTCCGAGCACCCGCCGGGTCGCTGCCAGCAGCTTCGCCTGCGCGCCGTCTTCGCGGCGGATGCGCGCCTCGATCGCCGCCGGCTGCACGCCGGCCGTGGCGGCATCCATCCACGGCTCGATCCGGCTGCCGCCCCAGTTGTCGTTGATGATGCCGATCGGCACGTGCTGGTCGGCGCGGATCTCGCGGGCGAAGAAATACGCCACCGCCGAGAACTGCGCCGCGGTGTCGGGTGAGGCCGGCGACCCAGTGGCTGGCCGGCAGGTGATCGGATGGCTCGCTGGCCCAGCTGTCGGGGATCTTGATCTGGCGGATCGCGCCGTCGGTGGCGCGGGCGATTTCGGCGGCGGCGTTGCGTGCCTTGTACAGCTCGAATTCCATGTTCGACTGGCCCGAGGCGAGATACACATCACCGACCAGCAGGTCATGCGACACGGTCTCGTCGTGGCCGCTGCGCACGCGCAGTTCGAACGGCCCGCCGGCCGCGTGCGCCGGCAGTTGTGCATGCCAACGCCCCTCGGCATCGGCGATGACGTCGGCTGTGCTGTGGTCGAACTGCACCTGCACGTGGGCTCGCGGCCCGCTCCAGCCCCATACGCGCATCGGCTGGTCGCGCTGCAGCACGGCGCCGTCGCCGAAAACCGGCGGCAGCTCGACGCGCGCCTGCGCGACCAGCGGCGCGGCCAGCAGCAAGGCGACGAGGCAGCGAACGGGAAGTGAGGTCGTGCGAATGCGCTTCATGGTGTTTCCGTCGTCGTGGAAGCGGCGGTGCCCGGCCGGGACACGACCGGGTCGCCATAGAAAATCCCGCGCCCGCCGCTGGCGAAATACACCCGGCCGAACTGGCGCGGATCGCCGGTGACATGGCCGACCTCGCCGTATTGGTGCGCATCGTCGTTGATCCGCAGCCAGTGCGCGCCGCTGTCGGTCGAGCGGAACAGACCGCGCCGACCGGCGACCTTGCCGACCAGGAACAGGGTCGGCCCGTCGCGCCCCGGCGCGGCCTTGCCGAAGCCCAGCGAGTCGGCCGCCTCGATCGTCGTGCTCTGCCACAGCACGCTGCCGTCGGCACGTCCATGCACCACGCCGGCGCGCGCGCTGATCAGGTACAGCTCGCCGGCATGGTCCGGCACCGCATACGCCACCGCGTCGGTGGGACGCTGCGGCGGCTGGTAAAACGTATGCGCGATCGCACCGAGCCGGCCGCCGATCGCCGCGAAATGCAGCCCGCCGTCGCGGCTCGAAAACAGCGCGCCGCCCGCGCAGGTCCTGGGCATAGAAGCGCTGCGGATCGACGCCGTCGGCGAACACGCGCGCCGCCTTCGGCAAGCCGCTGGCCGCGTTCCAGTGACGGCCCCAGTCATGCGTGACATAACCGTTGCCGGCGTCGCGGGGAAACCACAGCGCGCCGCGACCGTCGGCGGCGACCGCGATGCTGCCCTCGCCGTCGCCGCCCGGCTCGCTGGCGAACGCGCGCCAGCTCTTCGCACCGTCCAGCGAATACGCGGCGCGTACCGCCCCGGATGCATCGCGGATGCGCCCCGTGCGCACGACCACCTGCGGCGCGCGCCCGGCTACCTCGATGCTGTAGCCATTGGCGTAGCGTGGCGGTGCGGCGAACTGCATCGGCGCGACATCGAGATCGTCATGACGGAAGCCGTCCAGATCGCCGACCGCGCTGAGCAGGTGCGCACCCTCGGCGGGACTGGCCAGACCCAGCGGCACGGTCTCTTCCAGTCCGGTGTCCTGGAACCACCAGTCCACCGTGCCGCCGTGATCGAAAGCGCGCATGTTGCGCGAGGCCCAGATGCCGTAGCCGGTGACGAACAGCACGTGGTCCGGATCGAACGGATCGATCGCGATGTCGCTCATCCAGTGCGGGTGATGGTCGCGCGTCCACGGCGCATTCGAATGATCGAACGACGAGCGCGGGAACACCGCCGCCCAATGCCGGCCGCCATCGGTGCTGCGGTAGATCTCGTCGTACGGGGTGTAGTGGCAGAACGTGGTGGCGAGCAGGATGTTCGGGTCGTGCGCGTCCACCGCGATGTCGCCCCAGCCGAAGCCGCTCGGCTGGCCGTGGCGGGGGATCGGCGTGATGTCGGTCCAGCGGCCATCGGCCGGGCTGAACTTCCACACCGCGCCATCGTGCATCTGGTCCGGCCCGGGCTCGTCGCCGTAGGTCAGGTAATAGCTGCCGTCGGGCGCCACGCGTCATGTGATTCGGACGCAGGCCGGTCGGCTGGCCGGGCACGGCGCTCCAGTGTGCGCCGCCGTCGCTCGAACGGTACAGGCTGGTCTGGCGGGTGGAGACGCCGGCATACAGCAGCGGGGTCGGCTGGCCCTGCTTTCCGTTGGCCGGATCGAACACCACGAACACGATGCCGATCGACTGCCGCCGCCAGCTGTTGATGGCCGTCGCGGCCAGCGACGTCGCTACCGCCGGAAAGCTGTCCACGCGCGACCAGTGCGCCGCGTGATCGGCACTGCGCCACAGCCCCGCCGTGCGCGAGCCGAGAAACAGGATGCCGCCGTCGTTCGGATCCACCGCCAGCCGCTCGCCATTGCCACGACCCAGCTCGTTGCCGCCGAGCGGGAACGGCAGGTCCACCCGCTGGAAGCTGTGGCCGCGATCATGCGAGCGCAGGATCGCGGCATTGCCCGCCTGCGGCACGGTGTAGGTGCCCGCCGCGAGATACAGCCAGTCGGGATCGGCGGGATCAAGCGCCAGGCTGTCGATGCCCATCAGGTTGTGATCCTTCGCCCCGATCCAGTCGGTCAGCGGCACCCAGTGCGCCGCAGCCGCATCCCAGCGGTAGGCGCCGCCCACGTCGGTGCGCGCGTAGTAGAGACCCTTCTCCGCCGGATGAAACACCAGTCCGCTGACGTAGCCGCCACCACCGATGCGTACGTTGTGCCACGCATAGGAAACCCGTTGCGCAGCCACCGGCAGCGATGCCGACAGGCACAGCAGCAACAGGCAGCGGGAAACCAGACGAATCATGTTGGTCGGTTTTGGAAGGCGCATCATTTCGTCAGCAAAGGCGGACCGGCAACCCGCGAGGAAACGGGTTACCGGCAGATGGGCGAGGCGCGGGGACGTCGATCCGGGCCTTCACGCTCGACACGCGGTGATTGATCTGCCCGTCACGCGGAAGTGCTTGAAGACCGGTTTTGCCAGCCCGCCTGGCATGGATCGGATTCGAGGCGGCAGTCAGCGACACGCACCTGCGCCGTGAGCTGGCATGCACATCTTGTCGAGCGGCACTGCCGAACCCGTCGTTCACTTGGCTCCCCTCCGATGATTGTTCGCTGACTGCAGGACTTGAACATGTCGACCCACTCGCCAGCGATGGCCTGGGCAACAACAACGTTCCCGAAATGGCTCGTGCATGCGCACGACCTGCGTTGCCGTGAAACGTGCCGCATGGTCCGAACCGTGCAACATGCATGCTCCGGTGGTGGGCACGGAGATGCAATTACAAAATTGGCCAGGTTGCCTGATGTTTCTTCTTTTGCACTTGCCGCAATCGGCAGCCGTTTGCTGCCGTCGGATATTTGCAACGGCCCGCACCTCGCACCGGTCCACCCTGTTTTCGTTACCACTGAAAGGGTGGCTGCTCTTGAGCGCGACGGCACACCATGGCGCTACGCAAGAGCGTGCTTCGGCATGCTCGGCGGTTCGCTCGGTACAGATCGCCGCCGCGCGGCATGGCGGCATCGTCGCCGCCATGCCGAACACCCACGATGCCGCTCAATGACCATGTGTCTTCGGCGAGCCGACGCTGGCCGCTGACTGCAGACAGGCGTAGGGACCAAACGTGGCGCCGATGAAACCACCTGCCCTTGCGGCGCTCAGCAGGCTGGCGTCCAGCCCGCGCAGCAACACGTGCCAGCTGCCTGCGTCGACGGCGTAAAGGACGTCCAGGCGCGGACCATCCACCTTGAAACGGATGGAGACAGCGCTGGTCTTGCCGGGCAAGTCGACATGGCCGAGCGCGACACCCGCCAGCGGATCGTCCTTGCTCGCGCGCCGATACAACGCCAGCACGTCGCCCGACTCGTGGCGGACGATGCCCGCCGCATAGAAATGGGTTTCGTTTTGCAAGATGGCGAGTCCCGCCTGTTCGCCGAGCTTGATCCCGCGCACATCGAAGCGGGCATCGATCGTGGCGTGGTGATGTTGCAGCCGATGCGCCACATAGGCTGGCTGGGCGGACGTGTCGTCACCCAGCGGCACCGCTGACGGCTGGATACGAAGGCCTTCACTGCCGGTGGCATACCAGGGCTTGCGTGGCGGGTGGAGCGTCATCCACTGCATCGGCAAGCTCGGCGCACGAAAGCGCTCGGTCCAATGGAAAGGCCCGCGCATCGGCACTGCTTGCACCTCGTGGGGCAGATCGGGGCGCTGTTCCACCAGGGGAACCGACTTGCCGTGCGGCAGGATCACCGGCCAACCATCGCGCCATGTCACCGGCAGCAAAAAGGTCTCGCGGCCCAGGTTGTACTGATTCCCGCGATAAGGCCGCGTTCCCAGGAATACCGCCCACCAGGATCCGTCCCGCAACTCGACCAGCTGCGCGTGCCCCGTCGACGTCACCGGATGCGGCCGGCCAGGCGCAAGGTCGCGCTGGGTCAGTATCGGATTGCCATCCCACGGCACGTATGGGCCGGTGATCTTGCGGCTGCGATAGATCGTCTCGGCATGCTGTTCGCCGGTACCACCCTCGGCCGTGTTCAGGTAGTAATAGCCACCGCGGCGAAACAGGTGCGGGCCCTCGACATATTGCGGTTGGGTGGCAGGATTCACGCCGCCGTCCACCAGCACCTTGCGCGGCCCGATCATCTTCATCGAAGCCAGGTCCAATTGCTGGATCCAGATCGCACGATGTCCCTCGTAGCGAGGCTTGCCTTCAGGCATGCCGTTGTTCACCACCCACGCGGTGCCGTCCCGGTCGAAGAACAGCGAGGGATCGATCCCTTCGAATCCCAGCCAGACGGGGTTTGACCATGGCCCGGCGGGATTCTTCGCCGTGATGAGGAAATTGCCCTTGTCGCAATAGAAGCAGGTATTCGTGATGTAGAACGTGTCGTCGTGGTGGCTGATCGAGGCGGCGAACAAGCCGCCGGTCAATTCGCCGTGGCCGTAGTCGATCTGGCCGGGGCGGTCGATCGCATTGCCGACCTGCGTCCAGTCGACCAGATCCCGACTGTGGAAGACGGGAAGCCCGGGGAAGTAGCCGAACGTGGAGTTGACCAGGTAGAAATCATCACCGACCCGGATGACGGACGGATCGGGGTAGAAACCCGTCAGTACCGGATTGCGGTATTGCGTCGGCGAAGGCACGGGGCCGCCATCGTCGCCGCGATAGCTGATTTGCTTCACCACGACGGATGCGGCCGCCATGTGGCACACCAGTGCGCAGATCACGCCAAGCATGAATCGTTTCATTCCGCTTCCCTCGTGTGTGCTGGATGAGCCGCCGGAATACGCGACCGGCTCGTGCTCTGCCCACACTCTTCCATCACGATCACTCGAGCGATGACGTCGATGTTTCCGGACATGTCGAAGAAACTCTTTTTCAACCTTGCCGCCATCACGGCCTGCGCGCTGAACATGCCGGAACGCGGTGAGGTTTTCCGGCGCCCGGCAAGGCATCCAGCGCGGGATGCCTTGCCCCATGCCGGAACCCCATCGACGTTCAGGCACTGCGATCAGAACGTCGCGCGCAGGGTCAGCGCATAACGGGTATCGTTCACGTACCAGGAAGTGGTGTGCTTGCCGGATGCATTCTGATACATGATCGTGCGCTGTTCGGCGTTATTGAGGTTGTTCATCTCCAGGCCGAGCTTCACGTGCTCGTTGAACGAGTAGAAGATCGAACCGTCCAGCTGTCCGTAGGCGTCGGCGAATACCGGCAGCTTCCACGGAATGCTGTTGTCGGTCCCGTTGTAGCCATTCGGACCGATCGACAGCAGATACTGGCTGCGCCAGTTGTAGGCCAGCCGGATTTGCCACGGACCGTGCTCGTAGAAGCCGGCGACATTGAGGGAATCCCTCGACAGACCATCCGCCGGGAGGCTGCCGTATCCGGAGCCATCCGTATCCACCGGCACCGCCGTCGCTGTCGTTCGGCACATGGGTCCTGCTGCGGATGTAGGTGTAGTTCGCCGACATGCCGAAGCCCTTGACCGGCAGGAAATCGAAGAACTCGTTCCAGCCGATTTCCACGCCATCGATCGTCGCCTTGCCGACGTTCACCGGACGGGTGATCAGATACTGATAGTTGTTGCCGTCGGCACCTGGATACGTCACGAACCGCGACTCGTTGCGGAAATAGTTGCTTATCCCCTTGTGGAACAGGTTGACCCAGGCCATGCCGCCACGGTCCGGATCGAAGTACCACTCCAGCGACAGATCGAACTGGTTGGCCTTCATCGGCGTCAGGTACGGATTGCTGTTGGAAGTGCCAGTCAGAGTCAGCTTGTCGAGCGGCAGGACGGTGGTGCCGGACGGCGGCGTGTAGCCTGACAGCTACATCGGCATTGAGAATCTGATAGGCCTGCATCTGGCTGAAGTCCGGCCGCGCAATCGCCTTGGAAAAGGCAAAGCGCGTGATCCAGTTCGGAGCAAACTCCCACTTCACGTTCAAGCTGGGCAGGATGTCGGTGTACTGGTTGCGGGCGTTGATGGGAGTGGTCTCGCCTGCGCCCAGATAGGGTGCCAACGGCTGGTTGGGATACACCAGGAAGCCTTGGCCGGCATTCCTGGTCCTCACCGCACGCACGCCGATGTTGCCGCTCAGATGGGCATCGTCCACCCCGAATTCGAGCATGCCGTACGCCGCGTAGGTTTTTTCGTGCTGAACATTGGTGTGCGCAGCATCGAGCACCGTGGGCTTCTGATACGTCAGCCGGCATAACAGCAGGTATATAACGGATCGGCGGCGGCGTGGATGTCCTGGTAGCTGCTCGGGTAGCCCAGCGCGGTCGACAGCAGCGGTGCATAGAACGCACCGGGTATGCCGGAGCCGCCCTTGTAGAAGTTGTTGAACTTGTCCAGATGCACCAGGCTGGTATTGACCGTGCTGTTCAAGTCCAGGCCGGGCAACGGAACGCCGCCGGGCATCGCCCAGTATTGCATCCAGGTCTGGAACACGGGCTTCCAGTTGTAGCCGGTATCGATGTTGTTGGCATAGCGGTTGGTCAGGCGCACGCCTGCCTTCACCCCCTGCACGAACCCGTCCTCGAAGCTGTGGTCGATGTCGGCGCGCCAGGCCAGTTCTTTCGCATAGTTCTGAACCTGGTGATCCATGGTGAACCCCCAGTAGTAATTGGCGGGGTCTCCGGTGAAGGCGGAATCGACGCCGATGTGCGGCGGGCTGCTGCCGTTCAGGGCGACGTCGATGTAGGGCACGTTGGTGCCCAGGGCCACCGTGGAATCCAGGCCGTTGGTGGTGGCCTTGACGAACTGCAACGAGCTCGTGACTTCGGTGCTCGTGCCCAGCCGCCACTTCATCCCGGTGGTGAAGTCCGTGGTCTTGGAGTGGCTTATTGGATGCGCGGATGTCGGTGCCCATCGGCATGCCGCCATTCTGCGTGAGGCGACCGGACTGGAACACGCCGCCATTGATCTGGCTCGGCTGGCTGGCGTCCACCATCACCTGCGTCGGATCGTTGCTCACGAAGATCGCATCCTCGTCCCAGACTTCGTGGTACTTGCTCTGGAACGCCGTCGCGTAAAGGTCAAGATCGTTGTTGGGGCGCCACTGGAAGGCCAGGTAGGCGCCATCGCGCTTGCGATCGTAGAGCAAGGTGCGCCAGTCGGCGCCGCGCGGCACCCAGGTGCCGCCTGCGTTCTTGAAAAACGGACGCACGAACAAGCCATCGGTACGCGTGGCCAGGCGGGAATCGGCAAGATCGACGAGGAAGCCCATGTCGCCGAGGCGGGTGTGCCAGCGATTGCTGTAGAGCACCGAGGCGGACGGCTTGTACTTCTTGACGAAGTTGCCATAGTTCTCGCTGACTGAAGCGGCGATCTTCTGGCCCTGGAAGTCGAAGGGCATGAAGGTGCGCAGGTTCACCGTGCCGCCCAGGCCGCCCTCGATCATCTCGGCTGTCTGGTTCTTGAAGACGTCGACGCCGGACATCAATTCCGACGGCACGTCCTGGAAGCTGAGGGCGCGCCCGCCGTTGGCGGAGAAACTGTCGCCGCCGTTCAATTCGGAACGCACCTGCGTGAGGCCGCGCACCTGCACGCCATTGCCTTCGGCAGAGAAGTGTTCCGGATCGCCCTGGGAGATGAAATGGTCGATGGTGACGCCGGGAATGCGCGACAGGGTTTCCGTGACGCTGCGATCCGGCAGCGCGCCGATGTCCGTGGCGGACATCGAATCGACGAAGGTGTCGGCGTCGCGTTTGATGTCCTGCGCCTTCTCGACCGATGCGCGGATGCCGGTCACCACGACCATGCCGAGTTGGGTCGTTGCCTTCTTCTGGTCCGCCTTGGCCTTCCTGGCGGCCGCCTTCGACGGGACGGCCTGGTCCGCGCCCTGGCTGCCGGCGGCGGTGGGCGTGGCCTGCTGTGCCCAGGCATGCGCCGGCACATAGAGCAGCGCCACGCTCATCGCGATGGCCATCGAAAGACCCGTGCGCCGCAGCGGCGCCGATGTCTGTTGCCGAACACTGTTGCTGGACCGATCGTTCACCTGTTGCCCCTCCCAATGATTGTTCGCTGACCGCGGGACCTTCACTACGGGCCGGCGCATCGACGATGGCTCCCGCTGCAACGGCATTCCCCGGGTGACTCTTGCGGACGCACCACCCGTTTCTCTCGGAAACACGCCATGTGGTCTCGGCGATGCGTTACGCGTTGCATGCTGCGGTGGCGGGTGCAGAGGCGCAATTACGAAATTGTCCAGCGCGACTCACGATTCTTCTTTTGCGTTTGCCGCAAAACGACGGCGAATCCGGATGTTCCGCATCTGCCTTCGTCGTTTGCAAGGAGTCAACGCGATCCCGCCACGGGCGCGTACAAGCAGGCGGACATCCGCACCGATCGGGTCGCGACCACGCGCCGACGCTGGGGAATCCGTGGTCGCGCGACTCGCCGTCTTGATCAGCTGCGTAGCGCGCAGCGCGACCGCCGTTGATCGGCGGCGGCGGTCGCGGGCGCGTCGGACGCGCGTGCTGCATGCCAGCAAAACGGTGGTGACGCGACGCCAGGGAGTGGGTGCCGATCCGGATCGCCAGCAACGGTTTCAGCTCTTCCCGATGGTCGGCCAACAGGCATCGACGTCGATCATCGACAGATCCGGCCATTCGCTCAGCTCGGGTCGATCGCGCGATACGTGAAATCGCGCACCACAATGCCGCCTTCGTTCGCGCTGTAGATGCCGATCCTCAAGCCGAGGAAACCGCCGAAGACATTGTGGTGCAGGCCCGAGACTTCCATGCGCAGGCCGTGCAGGATCCAGGTCTTGCCGTCGTCGTGGGAGTAATGGAAGGTGATCACGTTGCGGTCATTGGTCAACCGTATGCGTACGCTGGAGGTCGGCATCGGCGAGCGCATCCAGGGCAGCTCCTCGGCGTATTCGAACGTCTTCAGTTCGCGCGGCGAAAATCCGATGCCGACGAAGGCCTTCGGGCTGTAGAACAGCAGCAGGCCGCCTTCGGCGTCGCCGACCAGATCGAGGGCAGCTTCCGCGACATAGGAGCGATCGCCGGGTATGCAGAACAGTGGCGTGCTGTCCGCGGGCGAGGTTCCGGTGGCCGCCAGGTGCAGTGCGCCCGCTTCATGGCGAACCCGTTGCATCCCGTTCGGTCGAGGGTCGTGAAGGCTCCACTGCACACCGAACTTGTTGCTCGAGAAGTCATCCGAGAGTGCCAGGCCCGACGGCCCGCTGCGGCCACCGCGTGGCTTCGGCAAGGGCCTCGAAAGGTCGCCCCCGGTGGCCCGGAACCAGCCGTCGGCGGTCCACTCCATCGGCTCCAGCAAGGTTTGCCGACCCAGTGTGCGGAAGCCGTTTTCGTAGCCGTGATACACCATCCACCAGTCACCGCCCGGCCCTTCGACCAGGCTGGCGTGGCCGCGCGACCACCATGGCTCGTCCACCGACTTCGTGCGCACCAATGGGTTGTGCGGGCAGTGCTCCCAGGGGCCATGCACCGACCGTGATCGCGCCGCGATCACCATGTGGCTGGTGGGTGGACCCGCGGTGCCGCCGACGGCACTGATCAGATAAAACCAGCCGCCATGGCGAAGCAGCTTCGGGCCTTCGGGAGCGAAATCCTCCACCACCCAGTCCTGCGGATATTGCCAGGGGGTATACGCATGTTCGAGCGTGCCGTCGGTGGCCAGGCCGTCGTCGCTGAGGCGGATCCTGCGAATGCCATTGACGAACAGGTAGCGCTTGCCGTCCTCGCCCACGACATGGCCCGGATCGATGCATCCGGCGATCTTCAGATCGATCGGGTCGCTCCACGGGCCTTCGATGTGATCGGCCCGGATCACGTGGATCGACCAGTCCCCGCCGTCCACGGCGGCAGGGATGTAGATGAAGTATTTGCCCTGGCATTTGCACAGGTCCACCGCAAAGACGTTGCCGAGCGGCTTGCTCAGCGCAGCCGTCAACGGCGTCCAGTCGAGCAGATCGGTGGAATGCCAGATGACCAGGCCGGGACACGCCTGGAAGGGCGTGAACGTCATGTAGTAGTCGTCGCCATCCTTGAGGATGGTCGGATCCGGGTGATCGCCGGCAACGATGGGATTCAGATAGGTCCCGTCGCCGAGATCGGCGCGGCGCTGACCCTCGATGCCGGCCCGCCAGCGAGCCGCCGTGCCGTGGCCGGGGCCACACGCGACGGCGGCGGCGCCCTGAGCGAAAGCGGCGCGGCTGCCGCACCGGCCAGCATCATCTTGAAAACATCACGACGCGACGCGTCCACCGTGCTCATCACCCCGGCATCTGTTCCAGTTCCTTGCCGTTGGTTTCGTCGACGTACTTCAGCACGAAGACCACCGACAGCAGCGCGGCGAAGGCGTAGATGCCGTAGGCGCTGGCCAGGCCGATGCCGGCGAGCAGGATCGGGAAGGTGATGGTGATGGCGAAGTTCGCCGTCCATTGCGCCGCGCCGGCGGCCGCCAGCGCCGAGCCGCGGATCTGGTTGGGGAACATCTCGCCCAGCATCACCCACATCACCGGGCCCCAGGAGACGTTGAAGAACACCACGTAGGCATTCGCCGCCACCAGCGCCAGCACGCCCATCGGCCCGGACAAGGCCAGCTGGCCGCCGGCCCCCGTGCCGGCACTGGCGAACGCAAAGGCGACCACCGCCAGGGTCACCGTCATGCCGGCCGAGCCGATCCACAGCAACGGCTTGCGCCCGATCCGATCGATCAGCATCAACGCCACCAGACAGGCGCCGATGCTCAGCGCACCGGACAGCACGTTGATCAGCAGGGCGTCGCTCTCGGAAAAGCCCACCGCCTGCCACAGCACGGCGCCGTAGTAGAACACCACGTTGATGCCGACCAGTTGCTGGAACGTGGCCAGGCCGATGCCGACCCAGACGATGGGCCGGATCCGGTGGCGGGTCGGGTCGAACAGGTCGCGCAGCCGCGGCCGGTGATCCGCTGCCAGCGAACCCTGGATGTCAGTCAACGTGAGCCGCGCCGTGAGATCGCCGTAGAGGCGCGTCAATACCTGCAGCGCCTGCTCCTTGCGACCCTTGGCCACCAGGTAGCGCGGACTCTCCGGAATGCCCACCAGCGCCAGCAGGAACAACACGGCCGGAATCATCTCGATCCAGAACATCCAGCGCCAGGCCTCGAAGCCCCACCACAAAGGCTTGACCGACGAGCCGGCGATGCCAGCCAGCGCATAGTTGCTGAGGAAGGCCGCAAACAAACCGGAGATGATCGCGATCTGCTGCACCGTGGCCAGCCGCCCGCGATAACGCGCCGGCGACACCTCGCTGATGTAGGCCGGCGACATCACGCTGGCGGCGCCCACGGCCAGCCCGCCGATGATCCGGTAGATCACGAAGGCAGTGGACGCGCCGGCGATGCCCGATCCCCAGCCGGAGACGATGAAGCACAGCGCCGCGACGATCAGCACGCTGCGGCGGCCGTACAGGTCGGCCATGCGTCCGGCAAAGAACGCACCGACCGCGCATCCCAGCAGCATCGAGGCGACATTGAAGCCGGTACCGAAGGAATCCGCGTGGAACGCCTTCTGCAGCCCCTCGACGGTGCCGTTGATGACGCCGCTGTCGAAGCCGAACAGGAAGCCGCCGATGGTGGCGACCAGGCTGATCAGCACGATGAAGCCGGTATTTTCGCTGCTCTCTTGTGTTGCGACGGCAACGTTCATGCCTGTTCCCCCGGATAAAGTTTCTGCGTGACCGACAAAGAATCGACTGTACCAGCGCGGCAGGTCCGGCCTGGCTTCACGCCGCGTGGCCGCGGCCGTCCGCCACGGAATCATCGCGACGCAATCCGCTGAGCCGCGCATAGAGTTCGCGAAACACCGGCTGGCGCCGCGCGATGAATTCCTGATGGCGCTCCATGTGTGGCTGCAGCACCTGCAGCAGCGGCGGTGGCGGACAGGCGGCGGAGGGATCCTCGTCACCGTCCACCGCCATGCGCGCCAGCCGCGCCGCGCCCAGCGCCGGACCGACGTCGCCGCCGCTGTGCAGTTGCAGCGGTTGGCCGAGGATGTCGGCCAGCATCTGCAACCAGTAAGTGCTGCGCGTGCCGCCGCCGATGACGCTGACCGGACCGCTGTCCACGCCGGCCGCGCGCACCGCCTCGATGCCGTCGAGCAGGCCCAGGCCCACCCCTTCCAGCACCGCGTGCACCATGTCTTCGCGCCGCGTGCCGGGCGTCAGTCCGTAAAACAGCCCGGCGGCGTGCGCGTCGTTGTGCGGCGTGCGTTCACCACTGAGGTAGGGCAGGAACCAGGGCCGCTGCGCCTGCATCGGCGCGGCCTCGGCGGCCTCCAGCATGGAGCCGACGCCGTCATAGCCGCCCCAGCGCGCAGCCAGGTCCAGGCAGCTGGCGGCGTTGAGCATCACCGACATCAGGTGCCAGGTATCGGGCAGCGCATGGCAGAAACTGTGCACGGCCTGCTGCGGCCGCGCGTGGAAGCCGTCGGACACCGCGAAGAACACGCCGGACGTGCCCAGCGACAGCATCGCCTGACCCGGCCGCACCACGCCCATGCCGACCGCACCGGCGGCGTTGTCGCCACCGCCGGCGGCGATCGCCACCTCGCCCATCGACCAGCGCCGGGCCAGATCGCCGCGCAGGTAGCCGCTCACCCGCGAGCCTTCCGCCAGGCTCGGCATCTGCGCCTGATCGAGGCCGCAGGCGGCCAGCATCAGCGGGCTCCAGCAGCGCCGGCCCACATCCAGCCACAGCGTGCCGGCCGCGTCCGACGGGTCGCTGACGAAGTCGCCGCTGAGCCGGTAGCGCAGGTAATCCTTGGGCAGCAGCACCTTGTCGATGCGCGCGAACAGCTCCGGCTCGTGCCGGCGCAGCCACAGCAGCTTGGGCGCGGTAAACCCGGGCATCGCCAGGTTGCCGGTGATCGCGCGGAACTCCGCCAGGCTTTCCAGCTCGGCACATTCGGCCTCGCTGCGGCCGTCGTTCCACAGGATCGCCGGGCGCAACACCTGCCCCTGTGCGTCCAGCAGGGTCGCGCCATGCATCTGCCCGGTCAGCCCGATCGCCTCGATCGCCGCGGGCGCCAGACCCTGCTGCACGGCCTGCAGGATCAGCTGGTCCATCGCCGCCCGCGTGGCCTGCCACCATTGTTCGGGATCCTGCTCGGACCAGCGCGGCTGCGGGCTGCGACACCGTCAGCGGCACGGTCGCGCTGGCGCGCAGCGCACCGGCGCGATCCAGCAGCACGGCCTTCACGCCGGAGGTACCCAGGTCGATGCCGACGAACATCAGTGCGGCCTCCCGCGCGGACCCACGGACGGGCGCATGCGCTCAGCCATGGATGAAGCGGGTGACCAGGTTCTCCAGCCGCTCCTGCTCGCCGCTGACGTGGCGCGGATTGAACTGCTGCGCCAGCGCCTCGTCGCTGACGCTGGCCAGGCTGCTTCCGCTGGCCATGATGCGCTGGCCCAGTTCGCCGTCCCAGCCGGCATAGCGTTGCGCCTTGAGCTCGCCCAGCAGGTCGCGCTCGATCATGCCGGCAGCACGCTGCAACGCCAGCGCCAGCACGTCCATCGCGCCGATATGGCCGTGGAACAGGTCCGCCGGGGTGTTGCTCTGGCGACGCACCTTGGTGTCGAAATTCAGGCCGCCCTTGCCGAAGCCGCCGGCCTTGAGGATCTCGTACATCACCAGCGTGCATTCCTCCACGCTGTTGGGGAACTGGTCGGTGTCCCAGCCGTTCTGCGCATCGCCGCGATTGGCGTCGATGCTGCCGAACACGCCCAGCGCGATCGCGGTGGCCACCTCATGGTGGAACGAGTGCCCGGCCAGGGTCGCGTGGTTGCCTTCGATGTTGGTCTTGATCTCGCCTTCCAGACCGAAGTCCTTGAGGAAGCCGCAGACCGTGGCGACGTCGTAGTCGTACTGGTGCTTGGTCGGCTCCTGCGGCTTCGGCTCGATCAGCAGGTCGCCGTCGAAGCCCAGCTTGTACTTGTGCTCGACCGCCATGTTCATGAAACGGCCCAGCTGCTCGCGCTCGCGCCGGATGTCGGTGTTGAGCAAGGTGTCGTAGCCCTCGCGTCCACCCCACAGCACGTAGTTGGCGCCGCCCAGGCGCTGGGTCGCCGCCATCGCGTGGGCCACCTGCGTCGCCGCATAGGCGAACACCTCCGGCTGCGGGCTGGTCGCCGCCCCGGCCGCGTAACGCGGGTGGGAAAACAGGTTGGCGGTTCCCCACAGCAGCTTGATGCCGGTCTGCTGCTGCTTGCGCTCGAGCACGTCGAGCATCTGCGCGAAGTTGTTCACGTACTCGCGCAGGTTGCTCCCCTCCGGCGCCACATCGGTGTCGTGGAAGGTGTAGAACGGCGCGCCGAGGCGGGAAAAGAAATCGAAGGCGGCGTCGGCCTTGGCCAGCGACATCGCCTTCGCGTCGCCGCCGGTCTGCCACGGGCGCTCGAAGGTCGGCTGGCCGAACATGTCGGCACCGGGCCAGACGAAGGTGTGCCAGTAGCACACGGCAAAGCGCAGGTGGTCGGCCATCGTCTTGCCCAGCACGCGCCGCCCGGCATCGTAGTGGCGGAAAGCCAGCGGCTGCTCGCTGTCCGGCCCTTCGTAACGCACCGGTGCGATGGAATCGAAATATGACATGTGACTTCCTCAAGGTGAGCTTGTCGGGACACGGCCGGAACCCGCGCCGTCGCCCCGTCGAACGGCCTTTCCCGGCCGCCGATGACATTTCCGTACGGCCCCCGCGTCGGCGCGGGCCGCGACCTGCATTCCCGAGTCCTCCGTGCCGCCGCGTTGCCCGCAACCGGGCCGGGCCGGTCGCGTCGACGATCGCCCGCGGATCGAGGGTGCCGAGGGCGCTGCCGCCGCCGACCTCGGGTTCATGCTGCGGCGAGGGCCGGGACCGCGCAATTACGAAATTGCCCAGAGCGACTGACGTTTCTTCTTTTGCACCCGCCGCAAATGCCCCTGCGCCCCCATTCACTCGTGCTAGCCTCGGACAGGAAACCCGGGGGTATTCCGGGCGATGTTCGACTTGTCCTGGATCAGGCGTGACGGAATGGCTGCCGCACGCCCCGGCAACCACACGGGCGCTTCTCATGGGCACTCCACACGGCGTACATCGCATTGCCCTGCTGTTCAATGCGAACAAGGTCTACGATCGCCAGATCATCGCCGGGGTCGGCGCGTACCTGACCTCGACCCGAGTCAGCTGGGATCTGTTCATGGAGGAAGACTTCCGCTGCCGGCTGACCGGCCTGGCCGACTGGTGCGGCGACGGCATCATCGCCGACTTCGACGACCCCCAGGTCTGTGCGGCGCTGCGCGAGGTCAACGTGCCGGTGGTGGCGGTGGGCGGCTCCTATACCGATGCGTCGCGCTACCCGGAAGGCCTGCCCTACATCGCCACCGACAACGCCAAGCTGGTGCGGCTGGGCTACGACCACCTGATCGAACAGGGACTGGAGAACTTCGCGTTCTACTCGCTGCCGGTCGGGCCGGCCCACCGCTGGGCGGAGGAGCGCGAACGGCTGTTCGGCGAGATGGTCGCCAGCGACGGCCTGACCAGCTTCATCTATCACGGCCACGCCACCAGCGCGGCGGGCTGGAGCGAGGCCACGGACGCGCTGATCGCCTGGTTGAAGTCCCTGCCCAAGCCGGTCGGCGTGCTGGCCGCCACCGATGCACGCGCGCGCCAGCTGCTGCAGGCCTGCATGATGGCGGACATCCCGGTGCCCGACGAAGTGGCCATCGTCGGCATCGACAACGACCCGCTGGCGCGCATGCTCTGCCGCATCCCGCTGACCTCGGTGCAACAGGGTACCGAGGAAATGGGCCGCGCCGCCGCCCACCTGCTGCACCGCATGCTGCACGGGGCGGAGTGCAGCGAAACGCGCGTGCTGGTGCCGCCGGAAGGCCTGCACGTGGCGGCGTCGAGCCTGCATCAGACCGTGCGCAGTCCGTACGTGATGCGTGCGCTGCACTACATCCGCCAGTACGGCTGCCTCGGCATCCGCACCGAGCAGGTGGCGAATTACGTGGGTGTGTCGCGCTCGTTGCTGGAAGAGCATTTCCGGCGCAGCCTGAAACGCAGCGTCCACCAGGAAATCCTGCGGCACAAGCTGGAGATCGCGCAGGATCTGCTGCGCAGCGGCGAATCGGCGATGACCGATATCGCCGTCCGCTGCGGCTTCACCTCGGTGCAATACCTTTACACCGTGTTCCGTCGCGAACTGGGCTGCACGCCCAAGGCGTTCCAGGAGAGCCAGCATGGTGAGGTGGTGCACTGAGTTGCGCGGGGTGCGGGAGGGCGCTGCGCGCACGGGGAGCAACGTGACCGGGTGAGTTGGCCGGCCAAGGCGCTATGCTTTTCGGACGCCGAGCGAGGCGTGACCTGCAGGACCCGCCTTGTTCGACCAACCCATCGTGATGCTCGATTTCGAAACCACCGGCCTGAGCGCCGCCGCCGGCGACCGCATCACCGAAGTCGCCGCCCTGCGCATCGTCGATGGCGTGGTGACCGAGCGCTACGTCAGCCTGATCAATTGCGGCGTACGCATTCCCTCCTTCGTCACCGCGCTGACCGGCATCTCCCAGCGCATGGTCGACAGCGCACCACCGGTGGCGCAAGTACTTCCGCAACTGCTGGATTTCATCGGCGACGATGCCCTGGCCGCCCACAACGCCAACTTCGACGCCCGCTTCCTGCAAGCCGAGAGCCAGCGGCAAGGCCTGACTCCACGTCACCGCGGCCTGATCTGCTCACTGAAGCTGGCACGCCGGATGTTGCCGGGACAGGCCAGCTACAAGCTCGGTGGACTGGCCCACGCACTGAACATCAGCTACCGCGGCAGCGCTCACCGCGCGGAAGCCGACGCCGAAGTCTCCACTCGGCTGCTGTTGCATATCGGCGATTCGCTCAGGCACCGGTATCGCTGCCAGTCGATCGCACCGGGTTGCTTGAGGCGATCAACCGGCAAAGCAAAGCTAAGGTGCCGGAGTTTTTGAGTCGCAGCTTTGGAAGTGTGGGCTGAGGGCAACTGCTACGCGTCTGCGATCCGGACTATGGGTGCTCTCGAATCCCTGTTCCAAGGCTAAATATTTTAGGGTTTTCGACAACGCCGCCTTAAAAACTACCCCCACGCCTACCCCCAGTCGATTGGGGCTGCCTCGCCCCCTCGAACAGCGGTCCCCAACAGCCCAAAATGGCCTCGCATTGCAGACTTAAATTGCCACGTATCAGCGCTCACGTCGACGACCCTCTTGCCATGTCGAGCGGCTGGGCCAGCGACGTCCGCAGCTGCCTGATCAGCTCCGCCAGGTCGGGTGCATCCAGCCGATTCTTGCGCAGAAACGCCTGCCATTGACGCTGCTTGCCGGCATCGGCGGCGAATGGGTCGGTCAAACCCACGGGCCAGCCAGCCGGCAAGGTGGTGCCGCGGCGCTCGAACGTGGCCACAATCGCTTGCGCCAGTACTGATGCCTCAAGCGTGCCTTCGCCGAGCAACAGCCACAAATCGAAGTAGTCCTTCAGCCGCGTGTTGGCCATGCCGAGCAGACAGAGCGCCTGCAACTTCTCGGCGCACACCGTGTATTTCGGGTAGGCACGCAGCTGCGGTGCCGGCTGATCTTCCAACAACACCGGATAGGTCACCGTCAACGCAGCCGGGGTCACCACATCGCCAAACCCCACATCCACCTGCAAGGCCAGCTGAGCGCCGTCCAGTGTGGCCTGTATATCAATCCGCACCCCACCGTAACCGGCCTGCTTGCGGATTACTTCGCCGCGGATGGAATCCGTATCGAATTGCATGCCGTCGTCACAGGTCACGGCGCAGACCTCGCGGAAAACGGCCACCACTGAGTCAACGTCGGCCGCCCCAAAGCCGAGCAAGTCGGCGTCGCGGGTGGGTCGATGGGGCAGCTCGTGCCACAGCAGAAACAGCAGCGCACCCTTGAGCAAGAAATTCGGGGCATGCGGCGACACCGACAGCCGGTACAGCAGGCGCTCCAGTCCGTAGCGCGTCAGCAGCAGGTTGTAGTCCTCCCGCGTGGCATCGGCCCGGTTCTTCAGGCGCGCACGCACCGAGGCGGCCAGGTTGCGGCTCATGTGATGCTCGCCCTGGCGCCGCCCTCAGGCACCCAGCGCCTCCAGATAAGGCCGCATCACGTTGTGCACGCGATCGATGGTGGCGTAGTGCCACAGCTCGTCCATCGTCACCCGGCGCCCGCGCCAGGCCTCGCTCAGCGCCTCCAGCGCCACATCCAGGCCGATCTTGTTGCGGTACTTGAAGCAGTCCGCCACCGTCTTGGCCGGATTGAATACGGGCACGCTGATGCCATCCACCTCGACTTGCTCGATGCCCTCGCTCAGCGCCGTACCGGACATGCGCACCACCCGCAGCGCCGGCTGTTCCAGCCGTGGCGCCGGCATGGTCTGCGGAATCGCCAGCCATACCTCGAACGGTGCCTGGGTGCCGATCCCGTGCAGGCGCAGCGCCGACAGCAGGCATACCACCCCACGCGGCACACGGATCGCCACTTCGGCCAGCGAGCGGTGCGCGCTGATCGGGCGCTGCGGCAGGCTGTACACCCCGCGCGTCACCCGCTGCAGCTTGCCCGCGGCCACCAGCCGGCTCAGCGCCATCGTCGGCAGCCCATGTTCCGCCAGATCGCGCGCGCGCAGCAGTGTCTGCTTTCGCGCTATCTCTAGTATCTGCTGCTCGTGGTTGAGGGACGCCTTGGCCATGGGCAGAAGTATGTTGCGTTATTTATGCATATGTCAACGCTTATGGTGTATTTGCAACACGGAGAACCAGCGGCGCCAGCGCCTCGCGCAAGGCCGGCACCTTGCCGTGGGTCTTGCGAAACATGGCCGCCAGTTCGGCAAACAACGGGCACTGCACGTTGGCGCGCGGTGGCGAACAGCAAATCCATCAAAGTCGAGGTGTTGCTCATATAGCAACGGATGTAGCCAAAAAAGCAACACTCGGCAACCGACGATCAGGCGATTGGCGTCAACCAGCGTGAAGCCAAGCCAAAATCAGCGGCACCGCCAATTTCAGTTTCCGCACAAAGTGAAATTAGCAACCACGGTAACGCTCAGTTGAAGCGGTAATCCCCCGACGAACGGGGTCACCGTTTCGCCACCCGGGTCAATAGTCCCAATGCTCATTGCGCACCGGCAAACGATTGAGCATGTCGCGGCAATCGCGCCAATGCGGCATCAGCTTGGTCATCCATGCCACGAAGCGATCGTTGTGGGTCGGCTCGCGCAAATGCATAAGCTCATGGACGACGATGTATTCGAGGCATTCCGGCGGCTTCTTGGCCAGCTCGGTATTGAGCCGGAGGGTGCGTGCAACGGCGTTGCAACTGCCCCACTTTGTCTTCATGCGCTGCACATGGAAACGTTCGGCATGTACGCCGATGAGCGGATGCCACTTGGCAAGCAGCGCCGGCACGGCCTGCTTCACTTGCTCGCGATACCAGTCCGCCAACAGCTGTTCCCGCTTGCCGGTATCGGCGCCGGGGCGCACCTGCAATCGCAGATGCCGGTGGGTCAGGCTGACCAGTGGCCGGGCGTCCCGCTCAACGATCTTCAGCAGGTAGCGCCGGCCCCAGACGTAGTGGCTTTCGCGCTCCAGATATTCGCGCGGTGTCTCGCGCTCCTGCGCGCGCACTTTCTTCTGTTGCTGCCTGATCCAGGCCAGCTTGCTGATCGCGAACAAGCGGATGGTGTCCAGCTCCATCCAAGCCGGTGCGGCGATGCGTACCTTGCCATTGGGTGGGTAGACGCCAAGATGGACGTTCTTGATGTCCTTGCGCACCACATCCACGCTGATGCCACCGAGGTCAATCCGGACGGCCATCAATATTCCGGCTGCTGCTTGATGATGTCGAAGATGCGCTCCACCTCGGCAACATCGTTGTTGAGCAAGGGCAGCAGGGCTTCCCGCTTGATGTGGTTCTCCCGGGCGGCATTGCCGCGCCAATCGGCATGACGCTCACGCCTCACCGCCCCATCGATGTCGACGGCGAGCTTCAACTTCGCATCGGGCATCGGTAACGGGCCTTCCTCATCCTGAAGATTCATGGTGCTGGCAGGAGGCGGCGGCATGCGCAGGTTGTCGTAGATGGCCCGCATTCCGGGGCTTCGCTTCAGCGGCTCCGGCGTGTCATCCGTGTGACCGACCTGCACCTTGCCGATCAGGTCGGCGATCTTCTTCAGGTACTCCTCATACCGGTCCGCCTGTTCCTTGCGGAACTTGATGACTTCATCCAGCAACTCCGACATCTTCTCGAAGTAAGCCGGGTTGTTCAGATGCTCCTGGATGATCTTGCTGCGTACGTTGTTCTCGATGGTCTCGGCGACCGCATCCTTGCTGCTCTTGATGCCATCGGGAAGTTGCCTGATCGCTTCATCCATGCCGCTGCGTGCAATCAGATCCAATAAGCCGAGATCGTCGAACGGGGAAATCTTGCGCGGCGCCTTCGCCTCGATATAGGTGTCGATGAGGTGACGCATGTCCGCTTCGAACGGCTTGAGATCCAGCGTCTCTCCGCTGGCTCGACGGATCACCTCGCGCAGGTCGGTGTAGCTCTTCACATCGCCCTTGATGCGCGTGATGGTGCCGCCCTCGTAGCCCGCTCCTACCAGATCGTCGGCAAGGTTGCCGTAAGCCCGGAGCAAGGCCACGGCCGCCTTGTACAGCGACACGCGACGGGGCTCGTACTTCTTCAGATCACTGGCGATCTCGGTGTTGCCGCAGAAGTAGCGGATGTAGTCCCGCTCGGTTCGGGGTGGCGGCACCGGTTCGCATAGCAGATCCAGCGCCTCCAGCGCGTCATCCAGCCGCTCGCGTCCCTTCTCCAGGCGATCCTGCATCAGGACTTCCGGATCAGCACCACCAGCACTGTGATCCAGTTCGGAAGAGTACACCTGCAGCGCACCCGTGCCCTTCTCGTTCACCAGCTTCTTGAACAAGTCCTTGTAGTCGACGATGTAGCCGAAATCCTTGTCGGCGCCATCGAGCCGGTTGGTACGACAGATCGCCTGGAACAGGCCATGATCCTGCATCGACTTGTCGATATAGAGATATGTGCACGGTGGCGCGTCGAACCCGGTGAGCAGCTTGTCCACCACGATCAGCAGCCGCATGTTCGCCGGCTGCTCGACAAACAGCTTCTTGGCGCGATCCTCGTAGGTTTCCGTCTTGCTCTTGCCGGGTTGGGCCTCGACGCTCTTCAGCAACTCGGTGTAGGTGTTGTAGATGAACTGCTTGTCGGTGTCGGTGTTGGCACCGGTCTCCTCCAACGACACATCACGCGCTTGCGGGTTGTACGAGGTCACCACGGCGCACTTGCCCTTCAGCGGAGTCTTCTGAAACAGGCTGAAGTATTTGCAGGCATCGAGAATGCTTCGCGCCACCAGGATCGCATTGCCGCGCTCGCTGGAAAGCCGGGGCTTCACACTGAAGTCGAACACCATGTCCTCGACCACGCGCTCCATCCGCGAGCGTGAACTCAGCACACGCTGCAAGGTGCCCCAGGTTTTCTTCAACTCGTCCTTCTGCCAGTCGTTGAGGCCGCGGGTCTTGGCCTCGAACCACTGGTCGATCTTTTCCGACGAACCCAGCTTCTGGTCGATATCACGCGCCTCGTAGACCAGATCCAGCACCACCTCGTCCGCCACCGCCTCGCTGAATTTATAGGTGTGGATGTAGCCGCCGAACACTTCCAGGCTGGTCTGCTTGTCCTTTTTCAGCAGCGGCGTGCCGGTGAAGCCGATAAACACCGAATTCGGCATCAACGCCTTCATCACCTTGTGCAGGCGGCCGCTCTGCGTGCGGTGGCATTCGTCGACAAACACGAACACCTCGCCCACCGTGGGACTGGGTTGTGCCTGCAATTCCTCGATGAAGGCTTCGAACTCCTGGTCCTTCCTGCCACGCGCGTCCAACCCGAACTTGTGCACCAGCGAACACAGCAGCCGTGGCGAGGCCTGGCCCAGCTGGTGCATCAGGTCGCGACCACTGTGCGTGCGATAGATCGTTTCACCGGCATCGCGAAATACCCGCTCGATCTGCTTGTCCAGCTCGTCGCGATCGGTAATCACCACCACGCGGGCATGCGGGTTGTCCTGCAGCAGCCAACGGGCCAGCAGCACCATTACGATGCTCTTGCCACTGCCCTGGGTGTGCCAGATGATGCCGCCCCTGCGCTCATGGGCATGCCGCTGCGCGGCCTTGATGCCGAAATACTGGTGCACCCGCGGCACCTTCTTTATGCCGCCGTCGAACAACACGAAGTCGCGCATCAGCTCGATCAGCCGGTCCTTGCGGCACATCTTCAGCAGGTACTTGTCGAGTTTGTAGCGGCTGTCGTCGGCCTCGTCTTCCTTCCAGGTCAGAAAGTATTTGGCCTGCGTCTCGATGGTGCCGTACTGCAGGCCTTCCGAATCGCTGCCGGCAAACACCAGCTGCACCGCACTGAAGAACCATGCGTTGAACATCGGCCGCTGATTGGACAGCAACTGGCGGATGCCATCGCCAATGCTGACCCGACTGCTCTTCAGCTCGATCACGGCGATGGCCATGCCGTTGACGTACAGCACCAGATCCGGCCGTCGTTCAAAGCCGCCCTTGAGGGTGACCTCCTCGGCGATGGCGAAGTCGTTGGCTTCGGCATCGGCCCAGTCAATAAGGTGCACCGTCTCATGGTTGTGCCCCACCTGGGTCTGGACCGGTATACCGTAGCGGAGCAACTGGTAGACCGCCTGGTTGTTCTCGTACAACGTGCGGCTGGGGTTGTCCGCTTCGGTGTGCAGCTTGTACAGCGCTGCATTGATCTGCGCCGGGGTGCAACCGCGCCGGGTCAGCCAGTCGCTCAGCAGGCCATCCTCGATCTGGCGATTGTTGTCGCGATCGCTCCAGTCGCCCAGGTAGTCGTACTTCAGCTCGTCCCGAAACAGCGTGATCACCCGCTGCTGGGTCACCCGCTCAGGCTGAGCAATCATGGTCATGGCGTCTTCCCTGTCATGCGGCGGCACCTGTTGGTTCGTCATCAGTGAACAACTGCACATACGCCTCATAGCGAAACCGGCGATGGCGGGCGTGGCCGGTGATTTCCCTCAGCACGCCCAGCCGCTCCAGCCTCGCCACGATCTGGTTGGCGCCGGCGTAGGTGGTGCCGAGCAGGGTCTGTACTTCCGTTACCGAAACAATCGGCCGCTGATACAGCGATTCCAGCACGCGATGGCCGTTGCCTGCTGCGCGTCCCAGTTCCGCCGTGATCAGACCGCGGTGCTCCTCGCGCAGCACCAGGATGCGGCGCGCTGTTTCCGTGGCCTGCACGCTGGTTTCGTCGATACCACGCAGGAAAAATGCCAGCCAGCCCTCCCAGTCGCCGCGGTCGCGGATCGCCTGCAGGTGCTCGTAGTACTGCTGACGATGGCGTTTGAAGTAATGCGACAGATACAGCACGGGCTTGTGCAGCACCGCGCTTTCGCACAGCAGAAACGTGATCAGCAACCGGCCCACGCGGCCGTTGCCATCGAGAAACGGGTGGATGGTTTCGAACTGCGCATGGGCCAGACCGATCTTGATCAGCAGCGGCACCGAGTCCTGCTTGTGCAAGAACGTTTCCAGCCCGCCCAGCAACTCCCCGAGCAGATGCGGCGGTGGCGGTACAAAGCTCGCCTCGACCAGCGTGCAGCCACCGGCGCCGATCCAGTTCTGGGTTTCGCGCAGCTCACCCGGGGTCAGCCGGCTACCGCGCACGCCTTGCAGCAGGCGCTCATGGATCTCACGGATCAGCCGCACCGACACCGGTAGCTGCTGCAACCGGGCCAGCCCGTAATTCATCGCGCCGACGTAGTTCACCACCTCGTCCACATCGCGCGGACGATCAGCAGCCAGCACCTGCGCCTCGGCCGCCAGCACATCCTGCAGCGAGCTTTGGGTACCCTCGATCTGGCTGGAGAGCACCGCCTCCTTGCGCACGTACATCAGCACGAACAGATCGGGGTTGGGCAGCGTCTGCACGGAGCCGTCCAGCCGGCCGAGAGCGCGGTCTGCCCGCGACAGCAGCACCTGCAACTCACCTTCCAGCCGCAGTGGTGGCTCCGGTGGCAGCGGCGCCGGCACAAAGGCGCGGTAGCCGGTAGGCTGGCGTTGGTAGCGACCAGCACGGCCGTCGACTACCTCCGCGGGAGAGCGATCCATAAGCCAGCCCTGTGTTGTATGGCGCGTTTCGTATGGCGCACCGGCCGGCTCATACTAAACACAGTGTTTAGTACAGACAAGCGCTGGCGGTGTACTAAACGCAGCGGACAGCATCTCCCATCTCCATGCTGGTTGGTCAGGCCCTGACCAGCTTGAAGCTGACCTGGTAGCGGTAGAAAGCCACCGCCGGCACGGCCGCCAGGGCCCAGCGCAGTTTCTTGTCGTCATCCAGCGCAATGATCACCCCTTCGACGGTCTGGTCGGGCTCCGCGATCTGCTCCATCACGTAGCCCATGTAGCGCAGGATCTGCCCCACCACCACATCCGACGCACGTCCACGCTTCAACTCCACCACCAGCAGCCGCTTGCGGTCGTGGCTGACCGCAAGGATGTCGATCGGGCCGGCGTCGGTGGCGTATTGCTGACCGACCGGCTCGCCGTCTTCCTCGTAGATCAGGAAGTCGCCGCTCAGCTCGGTCTGGCTCCAGTTGCGAACCAGGAAATCCTCCAGGTGCTTCTCCATCGCAAAGGCCAGCGGATCCTCGATCGCCGGATCGGTCGCGATCACCGTCACCGCGGGTGGCGCCTCACCCAGAAAGCGCTCGATCTCCGCGGCGTAGGTGGACACATTGGACACCGTGCCAATCGAGCCTGCGGAGTTTTGCAGGGCCTCGCTCATTGCCGAGCGGGCAATCGCGATATCCAGCCAGCGCACCGCGCGTCGATGCGGCAATACCCCGTTGGGCGCGTAGGTGTAATCGCCCACCACCTCGCCGACCCGGTAGCTGCCGGCACCATCGGGGCACAGCACGATGTCGCCCTTGGCGATACCCCTGCAGATCGTCCACGTAAATCCGCACCAGAGGCCAAGCCCGATCTTGGACTTCTCTGGCCACATGGCCTGCAGCTCCGGCATGAAATGCTGGTTGAACGCGCGGAAATCGTCCGTCAGCTCGGCACTGATATCGCGTTCGATATCGCCGAAGCCCGAGCCAATGAAGCCGCCCGACAGGCAGTCCTCGGCGTGCACACTCTTTCTTCCCAGCATCACACGGTAATAGCTCTTCATACGAGGCGAATCCTTCCGGTAAGCAACTCCTGCATCATGCCCTGCTTGAGCTGACGGGTCTTGGTGAGGCGGGTTTCCAGTTCGGCGAGTTCGGTGTCCATATCGGTGAGGATGGTGGCGATGGCGTGTTGCTCTTCCCTTGTCGGCGGCAGCTTGACCTTGAACTCCTGAAACGTCGGCAGCCTCAATGAATCCACGGTTGCCTTGACAGAGTTTTCCATCGCATGTGCGCCGAAGTGCAAAGTCATGTAAAGGTGGACGTAGCGGCCTGACACATTTTTCGAAAACTGGGTGATCGCATACACTCGCTGATGGACGTCGAATCGCCCTTTGACGTAGTGAAATATTTCGCCAATCTTCCCCTCGCCGGGAACCAAGATAGCCTCACACTCGTGGCTGAAACTATTGATCCTCTCAACAGTTTCTGACCTTACAAAGAATGGGTAGATGCCGTCTTCGATCTTATCCTCGTTATTGCGATTTCCCGTCTTGATGTGAGCGATTTCGCCAAGCCGCCTTGTCTCCCACGTGCCGCTGAAGCCCGGCAGGCGCTGCTTGCCGGTCAGCAAGGCCTGCATGGTGCCTTGCTCGATCTGGCGCTTCTTGGCGATGAGCTGTTCCAGCGACTCGATCAGTGCATCCGCATCGCTCAAGGCCTCGGCGATGGCACATTGCTCCCTCTCGTCTTTCGGCCACGCAAGGCGTAGCCGTTCAAAGCGTGAGCCGCCTAGATGGGCGATTGATGTTGTTTGCAACGCAATTCGAGCAAACACTCCAGTCTGTTGGCAGCGCCGGAAAAGGTGCGATGCAAAAACATTGGATACGCCAACACGTGCCCTAAATCGTCGAAGTGCATTCTGGATAGCGCATGGCTCAGCGTAGTCATCCTGATAGAGCGCACACCGCCCAACTAGCTCAAGACTCTGCCCCTCGTTAAGGAGAACATCACCAGATTTAACCCGGAATTGTGAAAACTGTTCATCGGTCATTGGCATCGAGAGCACGTCATCAATGTCGACCCGTCCATCGAAGACATTCTTGGTTCGCAGATATGGCCGCATCGATCCTGGACCATTCACCGCCAATGCCTTCCCGATGATGACTTCACCTTTTTGACGAACTGCGCATATCTCCCACTCTTCAGGAATGATGCCTACCTCGGTCTGCTTATATCCCGCCGACACCCCATCTCTTCAACGTACGCTGCACGAGATTCCTTCAATTGCATGCGAAGCCCATCCGTTCCAGATGCGCATCGACCTTCGCCTGCAACTCAGCCACACGATCCACCAGCTGCGGCAATCGGCTCTCATATCGCTCCGCCAATTCCCTCACGCGCCGGGTCAGCCCCTGGCTGATCCGATCCATCTCGCCATGAATCGCGGCATCCAGCGCGCCCAGCCATTTGTCGTCCACCACCAGCGTCTTGATCTCGGCCTCGGTGAGCTGCGGATACTTCGCATATGCCGCATCGTCCAGCGCGGCCTCGGCTTCCTTGAGCTGCTTCTTCAGGTCGGCCTCCTCGGATCAGCTTCAGCCACGCTTGAGCACATCGACCTCTTCCTTCGCGTCCTCGTGTCGCCATTGATCTCTTTCAGCCGGGCGGTGACGCTGGCCTTGTTCACCTTGTCAAACTCCGAGAACGCCCCGTCCTCGCCGCCGTGCTCCTCTTCCATCTCGGTCATGCTGCGCGGCCACGCTTCCAGCTCGGCGGCGAGCTGGTCGATGGCCGCCTGCTCGGCGGCGAAGTAACGATCGACGATCAGCGGCTTGGGCACCAGGTCGCAGGTCCAGCCTTTGTCGACTTCTTTGACCTTGCCTTCCTTGTTCTTCTTGCTCGATCATGCGGTAGGTCTCGGCCTTCCAGCCATCGGCGGCGATCAGGTAGCAATCGTCCTGCATGGTCTCGGACCAGTAGTCCATCAGGTGCTGATAGACGTCGTATTTATCGATCAGCGGCTTGTCGGTGTAATGGGCCAGCAGGTCTTCCGCGAGCTCGGCGATGACGTCCTTGGGGTGGCAACCCGCTTGCAGGCCTTGAGTGTTTCGGCGCTGCGCTGCCGCCAGTCGGCAAACTGGGCATTCATGCTGTGATGAAGGTGACGAACTCCGGGATGCTCGTAGATGGTGGGCTTGATCGCGGCCTTGTCCACCGCGAGATCAACGTAGCCGGGGCGGTTGGGTTTGAACAGGGCCTTGCGCAGGTCGCGGGCAGACATCCCAGTAGCGCTGCAACGCATCGACGTCGGCGCGTGGGGATGCCGCCCTTGAGGTGGCCCTCGATGTCCTGGATGTCCTCGGCCTGCTGGCTGTCGATGTAGCGCGGCATGTTGAGGTTGAAGTCGTTCTTCTCGATCTCGGCGAACGGCACCATGCGCGAGTACTTCGGGATTTCCAGCCGTCGGGTGAAGACGTCGACGATCTGGTGGATGTCGCTGCGCGCGCAGGCGGTTCTTGGGGCCGTCCTTCATGAAGCCGCTGCTGGCGTCGATCATGAAGATGCCCTTGCGGGCATGGGCGTCTTCCTTGTCGATGACGATGATGCAGGCGGGAATGCCGGTGCCGTAGAACAGGTTGGCCGGCAGGCCGATGATGCCCTTGATGTAACCCTTGCGGACCAGGTTGCGGCGGATCTCGGCCTCGGCGTTGCCGCGAAACAGCACGCCGTGCGGCAGGATGCAGGCGCCTTTGCCGGTGCTCTTGAGCGACCGCACGATGTGCAGCAGGTAGGCGTAATCGCCCTGCTTGGCAGGCGGCGTGCCGAACGATGCTGAAACGCTCGTGCGGGTCGTTCAGCGGATCGAGGCCGGTGCTCCAGCGCTTGTCGCTGAACGGCGGATTGGCGACCACGTAGTCGAAGGTCTTGCAGCCGGCCGCTCGTCCATGAACTTGGGATCGGCCAGCGTATTGCCCTGCTCGATCAGTTCGCCGTCGGGTTGTCGTGCAGGATCATGTTCATGCGCGCCAGGCCGGCGGTGGCGGCGTCCTTTTCCTGCCCGTAGAGAGTGACCTTGGCTGCGCGCCTCGTCGGCCACTTTCAGCAGCAGCGATCCGGAACCGCATGTCGGGTCATACACGGTGGTGGCGTTGCTGGTCTTCGCCTCGCGGATGCCGATGACCTGCGCCATGATGCGGCTGACCTCGGCGGGCGTGTAGAACTGGCCCTTGCTCTTGCCGCTCTCGGTGGCGAAGTGGCGCATCAGGTATTCGTAGGCGTCGCCGAGGATGTCGTCGCCCTCGGCGCGGTTCTTCGAGAAGTCCAGCGCCTTGTTCTCGAAGATGGCGATCAGGTTGGTGAGACGGTCGACCATCTCCTTGCCGCTGCCCAGCTTGCGCGGCGTCGTTGAAGTCCGGCATGTCGGACAGCTTGTTGGCATTCGCCAGCGGCGCGATGATCTTCTTGTTGATCTGGTCGCCGATGTCGGTCTTGCCCTTGAGCGCGACCATGTCCTTGAAGCTGGCACCCGCCGGAATCGTGATCGGCGCGAACGGCACGCCGGCGTACTTGTCGCTGACGTACTTGATGAACAGCAGGACCAGGACGTAGTCCTTGTACTGGCTGGCGTCCATGCCGCCGCGCAAGTCGTCGCAGCTGGCCCAGAGGGAGGAATAGAGTTCGGATTTCTTGATGGCCATTGCTTACCAGTCAGTCGAATGTCGGGGTTTGCCGATGGCCGTCCCAGCCTCGGGCGGCATCCCTCTAACGGTAGCTCGTTTGACGGCAGCAAGCTCCTGTCAAAACTACCGCCACTCGATGCCGGAGGAGTCGGAGCAGGATCGTGCCCCGTCGGGCGCGAAAAAGGCCGGAACCCTTGCTTTTGCTGGGTCTTCCGGCCTTCTCTGGATGGTACTGAAGCGGTGTTTGGTGGCTATGGGTGGACTCGAACCACCGACCCCAGCATTATGAGTGCTGTGCTCTAACCAGCTGAGCTACATAGCCTTGAAGGATCCCGACTGGCCGGATCGGAACGATACGGGCGGGGCGCGAAAGTGTAGTGGTCCAGCCCGTCTGGTTCAAGTGCGCGGCTTGCCGCGGCTTCACGGGCTGTGGTTGAATCAGGTGCAGGACTGGATGCGGTCTTGTCGGCAAACCACGCCGCGCGACTCCAGGAGGCGACATGATTGATGTTGATGGCTACCGTCCGAATGTCGGGATCGTACTGCTGAATGCAGACGGCCGGCTGTTCTGGGCGCGCCGTATCAATCGTGACGGCTGGCAGTTTCCGCAGGGCGGTATGCGCACGGACGAGACGCCGCTGGAGGCGATGTACCGCGAGCTGGAAGAGGAAACCGGGCTGGCCGCGCATCACGTGGAAGTGCTCAGCGCCACCCACGGCTGGTTGCGCTATCGGCTGCCGCATCGCTATGTGCGGCACCATCAGCGGCCCACCTGCATCGGCCAGAAGCAGGTGTGGTTCCTGCTCAAGCTGGTCAGCAGCGAGGAGGCGCTGAAGCTGGATGCCTGCGACAAGCCGGAGTTCGACATCTGGCGCTGGGTCGATTTCTGGTACCCGGCCGCCCACGTGGTCAATTTCAAGCGGCAGGTCTACGAGCGGGCGCTGCGCCACTTCGCCCCGCTGGTGGAAGAGCTGTTCAGCGTGGAGCTGGGCACGCTGCCGCCGCGGAACGACGAGACCGGGATGCCGCCGACCGGGCCCGGCAATGGTCGCGAGGCGGCCTGAGCGAAACGCACTGTTCATGATTGATTGTTGACAATCATTCGCATTCGCGTTCTCATACGGCCATGTATATCTGCATGTGCAACGCCGTCACCGATCACGACATCCGCCGCGAAGCGGCCGGTGGCGTGCATTCGTTTGCCGAACTGCAGGCGCGTACCGGCTGTTCCGACTGCTGTGGCTGCTGCGAGCAGGAGGCCCGGGCCACGCTCGACCAGGCGGTCGCGCAGGTCCGCTGCCAGCTGCCGCTGGTCGCCGCCTGAGCCTTTCCCATCGCATCACGGTCCTGCGCGCCGCGGGCGGCTGCCGCCCGCACGGGGGGATTGTCGCCCTGCGCGTTTCGTCGGCGGGCGGGCGATGTTTGTATAGTCGGCGTCTGCGCTGCCCGCCGATCGGAGAAAGGCCATGAAAGGTGATGCCAAGGTCATCGAGTACCTGAACAAGGTGCTCTACAACGAGCTGACCGCGATCAACCAGTATTTCCTGCATTGCCGCATGCTCAAGGACTGGGGTTACCCCGAGCTGGCCGAGCACGAGTACAAGGAGTCGATCGAGGAAATGAAGCACGCCGATCATCTGATCGAGCGGATCCTGTTCCTCGACGGCCTGCCGAACCTGCAGCATCTGGGCAAGTTGCGCATCGGCGAGAACGTGCTGGAAACGCTGCAGGGCGACCTGGATCTCGAGCTGGCGGCAGTGAAGGACCTGCGCGAGGCCATCGCCCACAGCGAAGGCGTCGCCGATTACGTCAGCCGCGACCTGTTCAGGGACATCCTGCACGACGAGGAAGAACACATCGACTGGCTGGAAACCCAGTTCAGCCTGATCAAGGACATCGGCGCGGAGCGCTACCTGCAAAGCAAGATGCAGAGCTGATCCGGTCGCTCGCAACGGCGCATGAGAACCGTGCCGGAACCCGCAGGCCGTGCAACCGTTCCTTGACGCTTTCGTCACGTCGGGGCTATACCTTGGGTTTTCCCCGGAACACCCCGCATGGCTTCACGACCACCGCCGCGCTTTGTCGTGCGCCGGCACGACGACGTCTCCCATCGGTGGCGGCGGCTGTGGTGGGGGCTGGCCTGGCTCGGCAGCCTGCTGTTGCTCGGCCTGATTATTGGCGCACTGAGCCGGCGGATCGTGCCGATCGCCGTCGACCATTCGCAGCGGCGCGCCCTGCTCGGCCAGATCGACGACCTGAAACAGCAGGTGGCGAATCTGCGGCGGGCGGCCCAGGTCAACGAGGTGGCCACGCGCGCGCTGCGCGGCACGCTGGCCCAGCGCGAGGAAGAGCTCAGCGGCCTGCGTGCGGATCTGGGTTTCTATTCGCGCCTGGTCGGCGGCGATGCCCAGCGCCAGGGCCTGAAGCTGCAGGAAGTCAAACTGCAGCCGATCACCGGCTCGCACGGCTGGAACCTGATCCTCAGCCTGACCCAGAACGCGAAACGCGGCGACGAGATCACCGGCGACGCCACCATCAGCGTGGAGGGCCTGCGCCGCGACAAGGTGGTCAGCCTGGATTGGCCGGCATTGGGCAACGCCACGCAGAAGAGCGGCCTGCCGTTCCGTTTCACCTATTTCCAGCAATTGCAGGGCACCATCGTGCTGCCGGCGGATTTCCGTCCCACGCGACTGCGCATCCACATCCAACCCGCCCGTGGCGAGCCGGTCAACCGCGCCGTCGCATGGGCTGCCGCACTGAGCGGCAACATCACTACCGCCGAGGGAGACCGCGATGCTCAACCGTAGACGTAACGATCGCAACAACCGTAGCCCCGAGACCAGCCTGATCGCCCGCGGCACGGTCATCCGCGGCGACCTGCGCTTCAGCGGCGCGCTGCATCTGGATGGCCGCATCGAGGGTGCCGTGCTGGCCGAAGGCGACGATGCCATGTTCACGCTCAGCGAGCATGGCGAGGTGCAGGGCGAGATCCGCGTGCCCCACGCCGTGATCAATGGCCACGTGACCGGCGACGTTCACGTCAGCGTGCGGCTGGAGCTGGCCGCGCTGGCGCGCATCGACGGGGATCTGCGCTACCACACGCTGGAAATGGCCGCCGGCGCCCAGGTCAACGGGCGCATCTCGCGCCAGGCCGAGGAAGCCCAGCGCGAGCTGCCTGCCCCGGCAAACGACGCCTCCGCCAGCGACGAACTGGACGAGGCGGTACCGGCCTGAAGCGCTATGCTTGCGCCTGTCCGTCACGCCCCCATCTAGATGACCATGGAAACTATCGTCGCCATCCCCGATTACCGCAGCAGTGGCGCACCGCTGCTGTTCACCGCCGCCGCCGCGCACAAGGTGCGCGAGCTGATTGCCGAAGAGGGCAATCCGGCGCTGAAACTGCGCGTGTACATCAGTGGCGGCGGCTGTTCGGGCTTCCAGTACGGTTTCACTTTCGATGAAGCCCAGGCCGAGGACGACTTCGCGGTCGATCGCGAAGGCGTGACCCTGCTGTGCGACCCGCTGTCGCTGCAGTACCTCACCGGCGCGCAGATCGACTACGCCGAGAATCTCAGCGGTTCGCAGTTCGTCATCAGCAACCCGAACGCCAAGACCACCTGCGGCTGCGGCTCCTCGTTCTCCACCTGAGGAACGGTTCGATGGATCGAGCCCAGCTGCCGCGACCCAACACTTTCGCCGGACTCAGCCTGATCCTCGACCGGATCGCCGAACGGCGCGATGAATCCGGCTGGATCGCCGAACAGGGCCGCTCGACCGCGGCGCGCTACCTGTTGCTGGACGCCGCCGGCGAAGCATTCCTGCGCCGCGACGACGAGGCGCTGCGCTGGCTCGACAGCGATGAGCGCGAACGATGGCTGGAGGATCTGCCCGCCACCCTGCTCGGCGTCGCCGATCAGCGACCGCACTTCCTGCTGGTACTGAACGACGCCCGCCGCATCGACGCGCTGGAAAACGCGCTCGACGCGCGCCGGGTGAGCCTGCGCAGCGCGGGCCTGCAGCTGCCGGCGGACGAGGCCGGCCTGTTCGCCTATGCCAAAGGCCTGTCGCACTGGCAGCTCGAGACGCGCCACTGTGCCCGCTGCGGCGCGCCGGTGCTGCTGGTCGCCGCCGGGCATCGCGCGCAATGCACCAACCCGGACTGCGCGCGATTGCATTTTCCGCGCACCGATGCAGCCGTGATCATGCTGGTCGAGCACGAGGGCGCCTGCCTGCTGGGTCGCCAGACCGGCTGGCCGGCCGGCCGCTACTCGACCCTGGCCGGCTTCATCGAACCGGGCGAGTCGCTGGAAGATGCCGTGCGCCGCGAAGTGGCCGAGGAGTCCGGCGTGATCGTCGACGAGGTCCGCTACCACTCCTCGCAACCGTGGCCGATGCCCGCCTCACTGATGGTCGGATTCATCGCCACGGCCGTGTCGCGTCGCATCGAGCGGCGCGATCACGAACTGGAGGATGCGCGCTGGTTCACCCCGCAACAGATTGTCGACGGCCTCGCCGACGGCAGCTTCCTGCCGTCCCTGCCGCTGTCGGTGTCGTACCGGTTGCTGGCGCACTGGCTGCAACTGCGTGCCGGGCTGGATCTGGACCGCCTGGTCGCGAGCGTCGAGGCACGCTGATTCGCACCTGGCCCGGGGCGAACTTCATCGGCATGTTCCGGTCACAGCTTCTTCGGAACAGGGAAGCCCGATGGCGCAGGAACGCATTGCACGACACCGCGGCACAGCCCGGACTGCGGCATGGCGCGACGCGCTGCACCGCGGCGTGATCCTCGGCCTGGTAGCCAGCTGCCATCTGGCGGCGCTGATGTTGCTGCTGAGCCACTGGCCGAAGGGCTGGGCCACCCATGCACTCGAGCGCGAAGAACGTGACGCCACGCGGTTTCGCCTGATCCTGCTGCCGTCGACACGCGTCGCTCACATCACGGCCGCGCCGCCGGTTCCACCGCGCCACGTGCCATTGCTCGCCCGGCGATCGACGCGGCCACGGTCGCACGCTCCACCAATCGCCATAGCCCGCAGTGTGCCGACGCCCCGGCTGATGCAGCGGATGGCGTTTGATTACCAGCCGGGCGATTTCCAGGCACGCCTGCGCGACGCACAACGCTCGTCCCGGCCACGATTGCCCGGCTCGGACTTGCCCCGAGTCGCGGGCCTTCGGCTTCGCCCGGTCTCCAGCATGCAGACGTTCGTGCAGCGGCTGACCGCCTCGACACGCTGCTCCGCCGAATATTTCAAGATGCATGCAAGCGCAAGCCAGTTCATCACCGCGCAGCTGATGGACCGCGCGCTCGAGGCCGACGGCTGCGGCCCGCACACGGACACCAGCGCGGCCAGCGAATCCATCGACGCGATCACTCGCCGGATCACCGGCGATCCCTGACGACTTCACCGGACCGGTCCGATCCAGGCCTGCGGCGCGGCGGGCCACTCGCATACAATGTAGCCACTGTCTGCGAGTCCCTTCCCATGGCCATCCGTCTGCTTGTCGCCCTCATCGCCCTCGGCTTGTTGCATGTCGCCCCGCAGCTGGCGCGCTGGCGCGGCGATGGCCTGTTCCGGCGCTGGGTCGCCCAGCTGGCGGATACCAGCGGTGCCGGGCGTGTGCTGCTCGCGTTGTTGTTGCCGGTGGCCGCCTGCCTGCTGCTGTCGTGGCTGTTCGCCCGCACGCCGGCGGGCGAGTTGCTGCAACTGCTGTTCGCGCTGGTCGTGCTGCTTTACTGCTTCGGCCCGCGCGAATTCGAGACCGACCTGGAAGCCATCCTGCATGCTCCCGACGACCCCCGGCGCGAAGTGGCGGCGCAGGCGCTTGCCGACGATGGCCGCACGATCGCGTGGAATGCCCCCGAACTGGGCGTGGCCATCGCCTACGCCGCCTTGCGTCGGCGCTTTGCCGTGCTGCTGTGGTTTTTCCTGCTCGGTCCGGCCGGCGCGCTGCTTTACCGGCTGGGGCAAACGCTGGGCCGCGACGACTCGCTGCTGCTCGACGGCGGCAGCCGCACGGCAGCGCGCTACGTGGCCAACGCGCTGGACTGGCTGCCCGCGCAGCTGCTGACCTTCACCCTGGCCGTGGTCGGCCACTGGGAGGCGGTGATCACCGCGTGGCAGCGCTGGCACAGCCAGGCTGCGCCCACCAGCTGGTACGGCAGTGGCCCGGGTTTTCTGGGCGCCGCGGCGCAGGCCGACGTGCTGATCGACATCGAGGCCGGCGACGGCTACGCCGAGGAATACAGCGACCCGCTGGCCGAGTTGCTGCGCCTGCGCAGCGCGCTGCTGCGCGCCGTGCTGGCGTGGCTGAGCCTGGTGGCCCTGATCGTGATCGGCGGCTGGCTGAGCTGACGGCCGATCCGCGCGGCATCGCCACGCGGTAGCTCAGGCCCGGTCGCCGCGCAATTCGCGCACCCGAGCCTCCAGCATCTCCACCGAGACCTGTTCGGGCGGCACCGGCGCATCCACCACCAGCTCCACCCGTGCCCGAAAGCGGCGCGGCAGGCGGGCGCGCCGAAGCATCGAATCGCGCCGGCTCCAGACACTGCCCCACAGCCCGCGCAGCGTCATCGGCAGCACCGGCACCGGCCGTCGCGCCAGGATCTTTTCCACGCCGGCCCGGAACGGCGCAATCTCGCCGTCGCCGGTCAGCCCGCCCTCGGGGAAGATGCACACCACCTCGCCGGCCGCCAGCGCAGCGTCGATCGCATCGTAGGCCTGCTGCAGCACCACGGGATCTTCCTTGTAGCCCGCGATCGGAATCGCCTTGGCGGTACGGAACACGAAGCTCAGCAGCGGCGTGTTGAAGATCTTGTAATACATCACGAAGCGTGCCGGCCGGCGCAGGTTCGCCATCAGCAGCAGCGGATCCATGAAGCTGACGTGGTTGCACACCAGCAGCACCGGCCCTTCCTCGGGCAAGTGCTGCATGCCATCGACACGCACGCGGTACAGCGTGTTGACCAGCACCCAGGTGATGAAGCGCATCAGGAACTCGGGCACCAGGGTAAAGATGTACACCGCCACCAGCACGTTGAGCAGCGCGTCGACCAGGAAGATCTGCGCCGCGCTCATGCCCAGCCGGCCCAGCATCAGGCCGAACATCGAGGCCAGCACGATCAGCAACGCGTTGATGATGTTGTTGCCGGCAATCACCCGCGACAGGTGCGAGGCAGGCGTGCGCGACTGCACGAACGCGAACAGCGGCACCACGTAGAAACCCGCGAACACGCCGATCGCGGTGAGATCGAGCACGATCCGCCAGCTGCCGCCGGCGTGCAGGAACGCCCACCAGTCCAGCCCCGCATGCACGGCCGCGCCGGGCCGGGCCAGGAACAGGTCGATGCCGAACGCGGTCAGGCCGAACGCGCCCAGCGGCACCAGCCCGATCTCCACCCGCTTGCCCGACATCCGCTCGCACATCAGCGAGCCGATGCCGGTGCCCAGCGAGAACAGGGTCAGCACCAGCGTGTTGACCGAGCCGTCGCCACCCAGGTTCAGCTTGGTGTAGATCGGCAACTGCGCCACCAGGACGGTGCCGAAGAACCAGAACCAGGAGATGCCCAGCACCGCGTTGAACACCGCGCGGTCGCTGCGGGTGATGCCGAGCACGCGCACCGTCTCGCTGAACGGGTTCCAGTTGAACTTGAGATCCGGGGCGGTGGCCGGCGCGGGGGGGATCTTTCGACTGCAGGCATAGCCGGCCATGGCGATGCCGATGGTCGCCGCCGCCGCCGCATACGGCCCGATTCCGGCCAACAGCATCAGCGAGTTGCCCAGCACCATGCCGATCAGGATCGCCAGCTGGGTGCCCATCTCGACCATGCCGTTGCCGCCGACCAGCTCCGCGGGCTTCAGCGCCTGCGGCAGGATCGCGTACTTGATCGGCCCGAACACGGTCGAATGCACGCCCATCATGAACAGCACGCCGAGCAGCAGCACCAGGTTGTGGGTGTGGAAACCCCAGGCGGCCAGCAGCATCGCGGCGATCTCGAACAACTTCACGTAGCGGATGATCCGGGTCTTCTCGAACTTTTCCGCCAGCTGCCCCGCGGTCGCCGAAAACAGGAAGTAGGGCAGGATGAACAGCGCGGGCGCCAGGTTGGTGTACAGCGAGATCTCGCGATCCGGCAATCCCATCTGGAACGCCGCCAGCATCACCATCGCATTGCGGAATGCGCTGTCGTTGAATGCCCCCAGCGCCTGGGTCCAGAAGAACGGCGCAAAGCGCCGTTTGCCAAGCAATCCGAATTGGCTCATGCGATGTCCTGTGGGGGAAGGTTCGCCTCGAACAGACGGCAGCGTCCTGCGCCGGGCTGACGTTAGCAGCTGCGGGCAGTCCGGCAAAAGCCCGGAAAGGCGGGTGAAACTCTGGTTCTGCCACTCTTCGGAGGAATCGTTGTCAACCGCGCCTCCGACGCGACGTTGAAGCGCGCGGAAAACCCCCACATCCACGAGCGAGTGATACGACCCCAACGAACCGGCGCAATATAACGATGCAGCAGCTGCTTCGCATTTTTTTGCCATCTGCTGGCGCAGTATTTTGCATAATTCGGCGCAGCCCCTCTCTCATCTCGTCGCGGCCACCCCCATGAGCATGCAACAGTCCAGCCCCTCCACAACCGTCAGCGGAAGCTTCTCCGATCGCATCAGGTTGCTGATCCAGCGCGTGGGCAGTGCCACCGAAATCGCCCGTCTGTGCGGTTTCTCCGAGGGCGTGGTGCGCAGCTGGCGCGACGGCAACACCGATCCCTCCCGCGCCCGCTGCGTCACCCTGGCGCGGACCCTCGGGATTTCACTGGTCTGGTTGGTTGCCGGCGAAGGCTCGATCCAGCTCGACCCCTCCGTGAATCTGCAGGACGACCAGTACACCAGCGAGATCGTGTCGGCGCAGCGGCCCCGAGCCCGGCAGCAGAGTTCGGTAACGTCCATGCCGCTGCATGCCCAGGCCAAGAGCCTGGATGCCCAGCGCCTGAACCGGGCGATGCAGATCCTGCAATCGGAGCTGGATCTGGCCGAAAGTCGCCTGACCCTTGCGGACAGTACCGATCTGTTGACCGAGCTGTATGAAATCCTCGGCCCCGGCGGCATCAATGTGGATACCAGCGCGATGATGGCGTTCAATCGCCGGCTGGGTGAACGGATCCGCCGGGACCGCGCCACCGCCTGAATCGGGCGCGACGCATGACAGGAAAAAGCGGCAGCCCTTCGGCTGCCGCTTTTTTTCACGCTGCCGAGGCTCAGAGCACGGCGATATCGGCAATCGCGCTGAACTGCGACTTCAGCTGCCCGAGCAGGGCCAGTCGATTGGCGCGAACGGTGGGGTCGTCGGCGTTTACCAGCACGCTGTCGAAAAAGCTGTCCACCGGCGCCTGCAACTGCGACAACCGGGCCAGCACGCTGGTGTAGTCGCCGGCGGCCAGCCCCTCGGCGGTGTCCCGCTGGGCCGCGGCAAGTGCATCGGCCAGTTCGCGCTCCGCCTCCGACTCGAAATGCGCCGGATCGACCGCATGGCCGATCGCCGGTGCGCCGACTTCTTCGGCCTGTTTGCGCAGGATGTTCGCGACGCGCTTGTTGGCGGCCGCCAGGCTGGCCGCTTCCGGACGACGGCCGAATTCGGCCACCGCGCGCAAGCGGCGATCGAAGTCGGCCAGACTGCCGGGCTCCACCGCCAGCACGGATTCGAACTGCGCGTTGTCGAAACCCTTTTCGGCGTAGTAGCCGCGCAGCCGATCGAGGATGAAGTCGTACAGTTCATCGACCAGGATCGCCCGCCGCTGGCCCGCATTGAGCGTGGGCGGTTTGCCGTCCTTGCCGGGCTTCAGGCCGGACAGCAACGCCGCGTCGGGCAGCAGTTCCAGGGCCTCGACCAGGCTGCCGCGCAGGTCCAGCTCCATGCCGGCCTCGATCAGGGTCCGCCCCAGGCCCAGCGCGGCTCGCCGCAGGGCGAACGGATCCTTGTTGCCGCCAGGCTTCATGCCGACCGCGAAGATGCCGGCCAGGGTATCCAGCCGCTCGGCCACGGCCAGCACCTGGCCGAGTTTGCCGGCGGCGATCGCGTCGCCACCGAAACGCGGCTGGTAATAGCTGTCCAGGGCCTCGGCGACCTCGGCCGGCTCGCCATCATGGCGGGCGTAGTAACGACCCATCACGCCCTGCAGTTCCGGAAATTCGCCGACCATGCGGGTCAGCAGATCGCATTTGCTGAGCGCGGCGGCACGCGTCGCGAGGGCGGCGTCGACGCCGACCCGGTTGGCGATGATCCGGGCCAGCTCGGCCACCCGCACGCTCTTGTCCCACTGGCTGCCGAGCGCCTGCTGGTAAGTGACGCCCTTGAGCTGTTCCTGATAGCTGGCCAGCGGGGTTTTCAGATCCTCTTCCCAGAAGAACTTGGCATCGGCGAAGCGCGGACGAATGACCCGCTCGTAGCCCTTGCGGATCTCCGCCGGATCCTTGCTCTGGATGTTCGCGATGCCGATGAAGTGCTCGGTCAGCTCGCCGGCGGCGTCGAACACCGGCACGAACTTCTGGTTCGCCACCATCGTGGTCACCAGCGCCTCGGGCGGCACGCTGAGGAACTCGCGCTCGAAGGTACAGGCGATCGCCACCGGCCATTCGGTGAGGTTGGCCAGCTCGTCCAGCAGGGCGTCATCCAGCTGCGGCACGCCACCGGTCTGTTCGGCAGTCTCCGCGACCTGCGCGCGAATACGCTGGCGGCGCTCCTGCGGGTCGGCCAGCACTTTGGATGCACGCATCGCATCGAGCCAGCCATCCGCGTCCGCCAGGTGGACCGGCTGCGGATGCATGAAACGATGGCCGCGCGACTTGCGACCACTCTTCAGGCCCAGCACGTCGCCGTCGACGATCTCGGCTCCATGCAGGATCACCAGCCAGTGCACCGGCCGCACGAAACTGTAGTCGTGGTCGGCCCAGCGCATCGGGCGGGGAATCGGCAGTGCCTTCAGCGCCTCGTCGACAATTTCCGGCAACAATGCGGAGGTCGCCTGACCCGGCTTGACGGCGCGCCAGACGAACCACGCACCCTTGTCGGTCTCCAGTTTCTGCAACTGCTCGACCGCGACGCCACAGGACTGCGCGAAGCCGAGCAGCGCCTTCGACGGCTGGCCCTCGGCATCCAGTGCGGCGCTCAGCGCCGGGCCGCGGCGTTCGATCTGCTGCTCCGGCTGGGTCGCTGCCACGCCCGGAACGAATGCGGCCAGCCGACGCGGCGAGGCATAGGCCTGGGCCAGATCGAGGTCGGCGGCAATCCCGCGTTTGGCCAGCCCGTCGCAGATCCCGCGCAGGAAGGCCGCGGAAAGCTCATCCAGCGCCTTCGGCGGCAGCTCCTCGGTGCCCAGCTCGATCAGCAGTGACTTGTCGGCATTCATGCGGCCTGCTCCTTCACGTGTTTGGAAGGCGTGTTCCTCAGACCTGGAAAACCGAGCTTCTCGCGTTGTGCCACGTAGGTTTCGGCCACGCCGCGCGACAGTGTGCGCACGCGCAGGATATAGCGCTGGCGCTCGGTGACGCTGATCGCACGGCGCGCGTCGAGCAGGTTGAACGTGTGACTGGCCTTCATCACCTGCTCGTAGGCCGGGAGCGGCAGGTTGGCGGCAATCAGCTTGCTGGCTTCGCCCTCGCAGACATCGAACCAGCGCAGCAGTTCGGGGACGTTGGCATGTTCGAAGTTGTAGGTGCTCTGTTCCACTTCGTTCTGGTGGAACACGTCGCCATAGGTGACGGTGCCGTGCGGGCCCTCGGTCCAGATCAGGTCGTAGACGTTGTCCACGTTCTGCAGATACATCGCGAGCCGCTCCAGCCCGTAGGTGATTTCACCGGTCACCGGTCGGCATTCGAGCCCGCCGGCCTGCTGGAAGTAGGTGAACTGGGTGACCTCCATGCCGTTCAGCCAGACCTCCCAGCCGAGCCCCCAGGCGCCCAGCGTGGGTGACTCCCAGTTGTCCTCGACGAAGCGCAGGTCGTGGACCAGCGGATCCAGGCCCAGCTCCTTCAGCGAGCCGATGTACAGCTCGAGGATGTTCTCCGGGTTCGGCTTCAGCACGACCTGATACTGGTAGTAATGCTGCAGGCGATTCGGATTCTCGCCATAACGGCCATCGGTCGGCCGCCGCGACGGTTGCACGTAGGCGGCAGCCCAGGGCTCGGGCCCCAGCGCGCGCAGAAACGTGGCCGGATGAAAGGTGCCGGCGCCGACCTCGGTATCGAGCGGCTGCAGCAGGACACAGCCCTGTCCCGCCCAATAGCGGTTGAGGGTCTGGATCACATCCTGGAAGGTGCGTGCGGACATGGCTTTCCGTGACCTTGGTTAAAGCGCGTTAGTATAGCCACAGCTTGCTTTTCCACTGGGCTCCGGTCGGAATAGCCTTGTTTCGGAGACCCCTGGATGGCCGCATCACCGCAAATTGCATCCCTGCTCGGCCGGCGTGGCCGACTCGAACTGGACGAGCTGCTGGCGGCGCTGGTGGTCGACGGTTACCTGCTGGCCGAAGACGCCAAGCAGGTGCGCATGGGTGCACGCGCCGGACGCAGCACGGTGGAATTGCACCCGCTGGTGTTGATCGCCAATGCCAAGCTGGCCAATCAGCGCGAGCCCGGTCGCCCGTTGAGTCTGGAAGGGCTGACCGAATGGCTGGCCGGCCACGCCGGACTGCCGTACCTGAAGATCGATCCGATGAAGATCAATGTCGCGTCGGTGACCCAGGCGGTGAGCCATGCCTATGCCAAGCGGCACCGGATCCTGCCGATCGCCGCCACCATCGGCGAAGTCACGTTTGCCACCAGCGAACCGTTCGATGCCGACTGGGCGCCGGATCTGGCGCAGATGCTGCGCCGGGACATCAAGCGCGTCGTCGCCAGCCCGGTCGACATCAACCGTTACCTGCAGGAATTCTACGGTGTCCAGCGCTCGATCCAGATGGCGCAGGATGCCAAGACCGGCAATGACAGCTCCGCCGCGATCCTCAACTTCGAGCAGTTGGTCGAGCTGGGCAAGAGCGGCGAAGTCGGCGCCGACGACCGCCACGTGGTGCATATCGTCGACTGGCTACTGCAATACGCCTTCGAGCAGCGCGCGTCGGACATCCATCTGGAGCCCCGACGCGAAACCGGCTACATCCGTTTCCGCATCGACGGCATCATGCAGAAGGTGTTCGAGCTGCCGGCCCCGGTGATGACCGCGGTGACTGCCCGCATCAAGATCCTTGCCCGCATGGACGTGGCCGAAAAGCGCCGGCCGCAGGATGGTCGCATCAAGACCCGCTCGGTGTCCGGTCGCGAGGTGGAGCTGCGCATCTCGAACATGCCCACTGCGTTCGGCGAGAAGGTGGTGATGCGCATCTTCGATCCGGATCTGGTGGTCAAGGATTTCGCCCAGCTCGGCTTCTCGCCCGGCGAGAGCGCCAACTGGCGCAGCATGGTCGAGCGTCCGCACGGCATCGTGCTGGTCACCGGCCCGACCGGCTCGGGCAAGACCACCACGCTGTATTCCACGCTGAAGCATCTGGCCACGCCCGAACTCAACGTGTGCACAGTGGAAGACCCGATCGAGATGGTCTCGCCCGAATTCAACCAGATGCAGGTACACGCCGCGATCGATCTGGATTTTGCCGCCGGTGTACGCACGCTGTTGCGACAGGACCCGGACATCATCATGGTCGGCGAGATCCGCGATCTGGAGACCGCGCAGATGGCGGTGCAGGCCTCGCTCACCGGTCATCTGGTGCTGTCGACCCTGCATACCAACGACGCTCCGAGTGCGGTCACCCGCCTGCTCGATCTGGGCGTGCCGCACTACCTGATCCAGTCGACCCTGACCGGTGTGGTCGCACAGCGACTGGTGCGCACCTTGTGCCCGCATTGCAAACGCGCGACCACGCAGGACCCACAGGCGTGGAACGTGTTGACCCACGGCTGGACGATTCCGGTGCCTGAGCAGGTGTTCCAGCCGGTGGGCTGCCTGGAATGTCGCAATACCGGATTCATGGGCCGCACCGGCATCTACGAGATGATGAAGCTGTCACCCCGCTTGCGCGGGCTGATCTCGGCCCAGCTCGACCTGAGCGGCTTTGGTCAGGCGGCGCTCGCCGAGGGCATGCGGCCATTGCGCATCTCCGCCGCCGACCAGGTGGCTGCCGGGCTGACGACGGTGCAGGAGATCCTCACCGTGCTGCCGCCGATCGATGCGTTCGACGATGCGCAGCCCTAGAAACGTTCAGACCAGCAGCGATCAATTCCCCGAATGAAGCCCGTCCTGATCATCCGCACCGGCCGCGCGCCGGACGCCATTCGCGCACGGCATGGCGATTTCCCGCATTGGTTCCGACTCGCCGCGGGTCTGCAATTGCAGCAGCTTCAGATCGTCGACGTGGCCGCAGGCGAAACGCTGCCGCCACCGCGGGAGGTGGCCGGCGCCATGATTACCGGCTCGGCCGCCATGGTCACCGAACGCGCGGCCTGGAGTGAATGCACGGCCGGCTGGATTCGGGATGCCATGGATGCCGCCTTGCCGCTGTTCGGCGTCTGCTACGGCCATCAGCTGATGGCGCATGCGCTGGGCGGACGCATCGACTATCTGCCGGGTGGACGCGAGATCGGCACCCAGCCGATCGAACTGATACCCAACCTTGCGCACGACCCGCTGGCAGTCGCGCTACCCGTCAGTTTCCGTGCACACACCACGCACGAGCAAAGCGTGCTGGAGCCGCCGCGCGAATCGACCGTGCTGGCTCGCTCGGCCCGTGATCCACACCAACTTTTGCGCTACGGAGCAAACGCGATCAGCGTGCAATTCCATCCGGAATTCAATGCCGAGGTGATGCGTGCCTACATCCGGCGCAAACACCACGATCTGCGCCGCGAGGGGACGGATCCGCGACAGGTTTTTTCCGCCGTGGCGGCTACCCCGATCGCGCGGCGGTTGCTGCGGCACTTTTCCCGCCTGCACGGCTGGAATGTCCACTCGGGCCAAGGCCGGCCATCAGCCGCGCAGTCGACGCGCGATCGCATCACGCGAAAATAGCGCGAACACCAGCCCGAACAGGAAACCGCCGATGTGGGCCCACCACACATAGGCGCCATAGCTCGGCCCGGCATAGCTGAACAGCAATTGCAGCAGCACCCAGATGCCGATCAGCAGAAATGCCGGCACGCGGACAAACTCCAGATACAAGCCCAGCGGTAGCACGAGACCGAGCCTGGCCCGCGGGAACAAGGCGACGTACGTGCCCACTACCGCCGAGACCGCGCCGCTGCAACCGATGATCGGCAGGCGCACACCCTGCAGTGACAGCGCGCCGATCAGGTTCGCCACGATCCCGCCCACCACGAACAGCAGCAGGAAGCGCAACGAACCCAGGGCGCGCTCACCCGGCAGGCCGAAAATCACCAGGAACAACAGGTTGCTGAGCAGGTGCAGCCAGGTCACGTGGATGAACAGGGCGGTGAACAGCCGCAGCAGCGCGGGATCGGTCAGCTGCGGCAGCAGTGCCTCATGCGGATCGAAGATGTTCGCCGGCACCGTGCCCCATTCCAGCAGCAGCGAAATGCGCTGCAGGGAAGGGGTCATCGCCAGACCGACAAAACACACCACGCACAAGCTGACGATCAGCAAGGTTGCCCAATGCCAGCGTGGGCGTCGACGCGTTTCGACGTGAACGAACAATTACCACTCCTCGGACGCCGACGGGGTCGCAGCGCTCATCTCATCATAGGTGAAGATGAAACGGATGCGTGGGCACGAGTGCCCGGCACCGGCACCAAAGAAAAACCCCCACCGTTACCGGTGAGGGTTGTTCAGGATAAAGCCCCTGGCGGTGACCTGTTGCAGCCTGCGATCGATGATCGCAGCAGCAACGGGCAAGGCCATAAAGACGAAGGCCTCCCCGGGTGGGGAGGCCTTCTGGAATAAAGCCCGTGGCGGTGACCTGTTGCGGGTCGCGGCCTGCGGCCGCCAAAGAAAAACCCCCACCGTTACCGGTGAGGGTTGTTCAGGATAAAGCCCCTGGCGGTGACCTACTCTTGCATGGCAAAGCCACACTACCATCGGCGCATGCGCGTTTCACTTCTGAGTTCGGGATGGGATCAGGTGGTACCACGCCGCTATGGCCGCCAGGGAAGGGGTGGGAGCAGCGCATACGCGCCGGCTCCGCATTCTTCTGAAAAACCGGACCATGAAAAATCATGGTTCGATTCTTCCGTGAGAGGGATCTCACGTGGAATAAATCGTAAACGAGTGACAAGCGTCGAGGTGAATTCGAATCAGACGATGTTTAGGACAAACAAAGCGTCTTGGGGTTATATGGTCAAGCCTCACGGCTCATTAGTATCAGTTAGCTCCATGCATTGCTGCACTTCCACACCTGACCTATCAACCACCTAGTCTTGATGGTGCCTTAAGGAGAGTCAAGCTCTCGGGAGATCTCATCTTGGGGCGTGCTTCCCGCTTAGATGCTTTCAGCGGTTATCACTTCCGTTCATAGCTACCGGGCAATGCCATGGGCATGACAACCCGAACACCAGCGGAACGTCCACTCCGGTCCTCTCGTACTAGGAGCAGCCCCCCTCAAATCTCCAACGCCCACGACAGATAGGGACCGAACTGTCTCACGACGTTCTGAACCCAGCTCGCGTACCACTTTAAATGGCGAACAGCCATACCCTTGGGACCGGCTACAGCCCCAGGATGTGATGAGCCGACATCGAGGTGCCAAACACCGCCGTCGATATGAACTCTTGGGCGGTATCAGCCTGTTATCCCCGGAGTACCTTTTATCCGTTGAGCGATGGCCCTTCCATACAGAACCACCGGATCACTAAGACCTACTTTCGTACCTGCTTGATCCGTCGATCTCGCAGTCAAGCACGCTTATGCCTTTGCACACAGTGCGCGATGTCCGACCGCGCTGAGCGTACCTTCGTGCTCCTCCGTTACTCTTTGGGAGGAGACCGCCCCAGTCAAACTACCCACCATACACGGTCCCTGATCCGGATTACGGATCGAGGTTAGAACGTCAAGCACTTCAGGGTGGTATTTCAAGGATGGCTCCACGCAAACTAGCGTCTGCGCTTCAAAGCCTCCCACCTATCCTACACAGAAGAACTCAACGTTCAGTGTAAAGCTATAGTAAAGGTTCACGGGGTCTTTCCGTCTTGCCGCGGGAACGCTGCATCTTCACAGCGAATTCAATTTCACTGAGTCTCGGGTGGAGACAGCGCCGCTGTCGTTACGCCATTCGTGCAGGTCGGAACTTACCCGACAAGGAATTTCGCTACCTTAGGACCGTTATAGTTACGGCCGCCGTTTACTGGGGCTTCGATCAAGAGCTTCGCCTTGCGGCTGACCCCATCAATTAACCTTCCAGCACCGGGCAGGCGTCACACCCTATACGTCCACTTTCGTGTTTGCAGAGTGCTGTGTTTTTGATAAACAGTCGCAGCGGCCAGGTTACTGCGACCCATCGATGCTCAGTCACGCACGTGACCACACCAATGGGCGCACCTTCTCCCGAAGTTACGGTGCCATTTTGCCTAGTTCCTTCACCCGAGTTCTCTCAAGCGCCTTGGGATTCTCACCCTGCCTACCAGTGTCGGTTTGCGGTACGGTTTTTCTATAGCTGAAGCTTAGTGGCTTTTCCTGGAAGCGTGGTGTCAGTCACTTCGCCCAATAGGGCTCGTCTCGGTGCTCGGCATAAAGGGTCCCGGATTTGCCTAAGACCCATGCCTACCGCCTTTCCCCAGGACAACCAACGCCTGGTAGACCTAACCTTCTCCGTCCCCACATCGCACTATAGAAAAGTGCAGGAATATTAACCTGCTTCCCATCGACTACGCATTTCTGCCTCGCCTTAGGGGCCGACTCACCCTGCGCCGATTAACGTTGCGCGAGGAAACCTTGGGCTTTCGGCGTGGGGGCTTTTCACCCCCATTATCGTTACTCATGTCAGCATTCGCACTTCCGATACCTCCAGCAGACTTCTACAATCCACCTTCACAGGCTTACGGAACGCTCCTCTACCGCGTACACATAAATGTGCACACCCCGAGCTTCGGTGCATAGCTTAGCCCCGTTAAATCTTCCGCGCAGACCGACTCGACCAGTGAGCTATTACGCTTTCTTTAAAGGGTGGCTGCTTCTAAGCCAACCTCCTGGCTGTCTATGCCTTTCCACATCGTTTTCCACTTAGCTATGACTTTGGGACCTTAGCTGCGGGTCTGGGTTGTTTCCCTTTTCACGACGGACGTTAGCACCCGCCGTGTGTCTCCCGTGTAGTACGTGTTGGTATTCGGAGTTTGCCATGGTTTGGTAAGTCGCGATGACCCCCTAGCCATAACAGTGCTCTACCCCCAACAGTATTCGCACGAGGCGCTACCTAAATAGCTTTCGAGGAGAACCAGCTATCTCCGAGTTTGTTTAGCCTTTCACTCCTATCCTCAGCTCATCCCCATCTATTGCAACAGATGTGGGTTCGGTCCTCCAGTGCGTGTTACCGCACCTTCAACCTGGCCAAGGATAGATCACTCGGTTTCGGGTCTACTGCCTGAGACTATGCGCCCTATTCAGACTCGATTTCTCTTCGCCTCCCCTATACGGTTAAGCTTGCCACAGACAGTAAGTCGCTGACCCATTATACAAAAGGTACGCAGTCACCCTTGCGGGCTTCCACTGCTTGTACGTATACGGTTTCAGGGTCTATTTCACTCCCCTCTCCGGGGTTCTTTTCGCCTTTCCCTCACGGTACTAGTTCGCTATCGGTCAGTCAGTAGTATTTAGCCTTGGAGGATGGTCCCCCCATGTTCAGACAAGGTTTCACGTGCCCCGCCTTACTCAATTTCACACAAAGTGCCCTTTCGTCGACTGGGCTATCACCATCTATGGCCGGCCTTTCCATGCCGTTTGACTAGAACACAATGTGCTTTTGGGCTAGTCCCCGTTCGCTCGTCGCTACTTAGGGAATCTCGGTTGATTTCTTTTCCTCCGGGTACTTAGATATTTCAGTTCCCCGGGTTCGCCCTGCATGGCTATGTATTCACCATGCAGTACTCCTTGCGGAGTGGGTTTCCCCATTCGGACATTGCCGGATCAAAGCTTGTTGCCAGCTCCCCGACACTTTTCGCAGGCTGCCACGTCCTTCATCGCCTCTGACTGCCAAGGCATCCACCGTATACGCTTAGTCGCTTGACCATATAACCCCAAGTCGCCTCGGGGCCATCATCGTTTGACCGATGAGCCAAGTACTTCGTTTTCGTGCCTTAACACTTGTCTCGGTTCGGTTCGAACCAAGACGCTTGTCACTCGTTTACTTGTTTTCAAAGAACATCACGCCGGCCTCGATGCCGGATGATTTCAAAATCTTTTGTGTGCCGAATACTTCACGCGTCAATCAGTCCATGGTGGAGCCTGTCGGGATCGAACCGACGACCCCCTGCTTGCAAAGCAGGTGCTCTCCCAGCTGAGCTAAGGCCCCAAGGAACCCTTGGAATAATGGTGGGTCTGGGTGGACTCGAACCACCGGCCTCACCCTTATCAGGGGTGCGCTCTAACCACCTGAGCTACAGACCCATGAAGGATGAACCCCAGAACCCGCGAGCCAAGCTACCTGGACGAACTACCTTATGCCAGATTCGAAGCCGCTGTTGATGAAGAGTCCGTCCATGGATGGACGGTCTTGATCTACGCTCTTCGCGACAGGATGTCGCGTGAAGTACAGGTGTCTTGTGTGGACGTCTTGCAACAGAACGTTGCGACCGTCTTTCTCGAAAGGAGGTGATCCAGCCGCACCTTCCGATACGGCTACCTTGTTACGACTTCACCCCAGTCATGAACCACTCCGTGGTCGTCGTCCTCCTTGCGGTTAGACTAACGGCTTCTGGAGCAACCCACTCCCATGGTGTGACGGGCGGTGTGTACAAGGCCCGGGAACGTATTCACCGCGGCATAGCTGATCCGCGATTACTAGCGATTCCGACTTCACGAAGTCGAGTTGCAGACTTCGATCCGGACTGGGATCGGCTTTCTGGGATTGGCTCCACCTCGCGGTATTGCAACCCTCTGTACCGACCATTGTAGTACGTGTGTAGCCCTGGCCGTAAGGGCCATGAGGACTTGACGTCATCCCCACCTTCCTCCGGTTTGTCACCGGCAGTCTCCTTAGAGTTCCCGACATTACTCGCTGGCAACTAAGGACAAGGGTTGCGCTCGTTGCGGGACTTAACCCAACATCTCACGACACGAGCTGACGACAGCCATGCAGCACCTGTGTTCCGATTCCCGAAGGCACTCCCGCATCTCTGCAGGATTCCGGACATGTCAAGGCCAGGTAAGGTTCTTCGCGTTGCATCGAATTAAACCACATACTCCACCGCTTGTGCGGGCCCCCGTCAATTCCTTTGAGTTTCAGTCTTGCGACCGTACTCCCCAGGCGGCGAACTTAACGCGTTAGCTTCGACACTGATCTCCGAGTTGAGACCAACATCCAGTTCGCATCGTTTAGGGCGTGGACTACCAGGGTATCTAATCCTGTTTGCTCCCCACGCTTTCGTGCTTCAGCGTCAGTGTTGTCCCAGATGGCCGCCTTCGCCACTGATGTTCCTTCCGATCTCTACGCATTTCACCGCTACACCGGAAATTCCACCATCCTCTGACACACTCTAGCTCGCCAGTATCCATCGCCATTCCCAGGTTGAGCCCGGGGATTTCACGACAGACTTAACGAACCGCCTACGCACCCTTTACGCCCAGTAATTCCGATTAACGCTTGCACCCTTCGTATTACCGCGGCTGCTGGCACGAAGTTAGCCGGTGCTTATTCCTCGGGTACCGTCAGCCCCACCGGTTATTAACCAATGGTATTTCGTTCCCGATAAAAGTGCTTTACAACCCGAAGGCCTTCTTCACACACGCGGCATTGCTGGATCAGGCTTGCGCCCATTGTCCAATATTCCCCACTGCTGCCTCCCGTAGGAGTCTGGACCGTGTCTCAGTTCCAGTGTGGCTGATCATCCTCTCAGACCAGCTATCGATCGTCGCCTTGGTAAGCCATTACCTTACCAACTAGCTAATCGAACATCGGTCCGTCTGACCGCGCGAGGCCCGAAGGTCCCCCGCTTTCTCCCGTAGGACGTATGCGGTATTAGCGTAAGTTTCCCTACGTTATCCCCCACGTTCAGGTAGGTCCCGATGCATTACTCACCCGTCCGCCACTCGCCACCCACAGAGCAAGCTCTGCTGTGCTGCCGTTCGACTTGCATGTGTTAGGCATGCCGCCAGCGTTCAATCTGAGCCAGGATCAAACTCTTCACTTAAGTTTTCGACAACCTCACCCTTGCGGGCTCAGCCATCTATCTTTCCGAAGCGTATGTCCCAACAAAATCAAAACTCATTACTGACTTTTTCTTTCATTGGACGCTTGCATATCTTGGACAGGTCGCAACCCGCCATCGCAAGACGTCCACACAATTCACCTGCGCACACTGTCAAAGATCAACCACTTGCAACCGATTTCTCGATTACCCCTGAAGACGTTTCGTCCTAGGTGAGCCGCCCATTCTACATCGCTTTTTGCGACCGTCAACACCCTCGTTGAAGCTTTTTTCGAGGTCCCGGCGGTCCGTCTTGCGACGTCTGGGCGACTGCGGGCCGCGAATAATACGATCTGTGCTTTTTTTAGCAAGCGTTTCTTGGAGGAATATCCGCGGATGCCACCCAAGTCGCTGAAGTTGTGACGAAACTTTCTTTTCCTGGCTCGCGCTGGATCAGTCCCGTACAAGCCTCACTCGCGCGAAGTTGCGCTTGCCAACCTGCAAGACGCCTTCGAAGCCGGCCTGGAAGATACGCTGCGCATCCTCCACAACGACCGCGTCGATACGGACGGCCCGTTCTTTCAGCTTGCGGCTGGCTTCGGAGTTGCTCGCGGTGAGGCCGGCCGCCGTCAACAGGGCGCCCAGGCGAATGCCCTCGACAGGCACGGTGATGTCTGTCTGCGGCAACAGCGCGGTATCCCCCTCGCCACGGACCACCGCGTGCCAGCCGGCGATCGCCAGTTCGGCCGCGGCCTCGCCATGGAAGCGCGTGGTGAGTTCGCGCGCCAGACGCAACTTGGCGTCCCGCGGATTCAGCTCCCCCGAGGCGATGTCCCGCTTCATCCGGGCCATCTCCTCCAGCGACACATCGAAGCTGAGCAACTCGAACCAGCGCCACATCAGCTCGTCACCGATCTTCATCGTCTTGGTGACGATGTCGATCGCCGGCTCGTTGATGCCGATGTAATTGCCCAGCGACTTGGACATCTTGTTGATGCCATCCAGCCCTTCCAGCAGCGGCATGGTCAAGACGATCTGTGGCGCCTGACCATGATGTTCCTGCAGCGCGCGCCCCATCAGCAGATTGAATTTCTGATCGGTACCGCCCAGTTCGACATCGGCCTTCAGCGCCACCGAGTCGTAGCCCTGCACCAGCGGATACAGGAATTCATGGATCGCGATCGGCTGCTGCGCCGCATACCGCTTGGTGAAATCGTCGCGCTCGAGCATCCGCGCCACGGTGTGCTGGGCCGCCAGCTTGATCATGTCGGCGGCCGACATCCGGCCAAACCATTCGGAATTGAAGCGCAACTCGGTCCGTTCCCGGTCCAGCACCTTGTAGACCTGCTCCGCGTATGTCTCGGCATTGGCCAGCACGTCTTCGCGGGTGAGCGGCTTGCGGGTGACATTCTTGCCGGTCGGATCACCGATCATGCCGGTGAAGTCGCCGATCAGGAAGATCACCTGGTGACCCAGGTCCTGGAACTGGCGCATCTTGTTCAGCAAGACGGTATGGCCCAGATGCAAATCCGGTGCGGTCGGGTCAAACCCCGCCTTGATCCGCAACGGGCGCCCGCCCTTCAGGCGCTCGGCCAGATCCTCTCGCTTGATGATTTCGTCCGCGCCACGCGCAATCGTGGCCAGCGCCCGCTCAAGCTCGCTCATGCATTTCTCTCTTGAATGTTTGGTCGGAGGAGCCGTGGCCGATGAATCCGACCGTGCTGCCCACGTTAATTGTGTGTTAACCAGGAATGTCGCGCAAACCCTTGATGGAAAAGGCGTTGACGCCATTTACACATGACCGTTATGGTACCTGCACTTTGTTACTTTGTACCGTAGGGCATATCCAGCATGGCTGAAGAAAATTTCGGTGCGCATCATGCGCGCAAGCAGGCCATCTGCCGCAAGGCCCAACGTCGACATTCCCGCTTCTATGAACGTTGCGCGCATTGGTCATTCAATCGTTCGGGTGAGGTGGAACCGATCCACTGGCATCGTGAACATTGGGTGCTCGCCGGTACGGCGCTGCTGATCACCCTGCTGTCCGGGTTCATCATGCCGGCCTGGGCCAGTGCGATGCGACCGGCGGCCACACCCGCGGCGCATGCCCTGCTGCCACTGGCGCTGCCGAAGATCGATCGGGTCAGCACGTCGATGCCCACGGTGGATGACTGGCAAGCGGTGAAGGTTCAACCGGGCCAGACGCTGTCCGACATCTTCAATGGCCGCGGACTCAGCATGACCGACCTGCAGAAGGTCATGGACGCGGCGGGCGATGGCAAGGCCGCGCTGCACACGATACGCCCGGGTGACGAATTCGATTTCCTGCTCGGCAACGATGGCAGCCTGAAGGGCTTCCGCTTCGAACAAGATCAGGCCAGGCGCGCAGTCGTTCGGTTGGATGGGGATCACCCCACCCTCACCATCGAGCAGCGCGACATGGATCTGCGCGAGCAGGTTGCCCACGGCACCATCCGCAGCAGCTTGTATGCCGCCGGTGACCAGGCCGGCATGAATGCCGCGATGGTCGGCAAGCTGGCCGACCTGTTCAAGTACGACATCGACTTCGTGCAGGATCTTCGCGTCGGCGACAGCTTCACCGTAATCTACGACGACATCTATCGTGACGGCGTCCGCTATGGCGAAGGCAACATCATCGCCGCCGAATTCGTCAACCAGGGCAAGCGCTATACCGCCTACCGGTTCAAGAAGGCCAATGGCGACTATGGCTGGTTCAGCGAGGACGGCCGCCCCATCGAGAAATCGTTCCTGCGCATCCCGGTCGACTTCACCCGCATCTCGTCCAAATTCACCACAGCGCGCATGCATCCGATTCTCGGCCGCATGCGTGCACACAAGGGTGTGGACTACGCTGCACCCAGTGGCACCCCGATCCATGCGGCCGGCGATGGCGTGATCAGGTACCACAGCTGGGAACGCGGCTACGGCAATTTCGTGGTGATCCAGCACAACAAGACCATCAGCACGGCTTACGGCCACATGTCGCGCTTCGTCAAGGGCCAGCACGTCGGCGAGCACGTGCGGCAGGGTGAAGTGATCGGCTACGTCGGCATGACCGGTCTGGCAACCGGACCGCATCTGCATTACGAATTCCGGGTCAACGGTGTGCAGCGCAATCCACAGACGGTGACCTTGCCGCAGCCGCAGCCCTTGCCGACCAGCCAGCTGGCACGGTTCAAGGCGCAGGTCGTGAAGCCCGAGCTGGCACGGCTGCGCGAACTCGACGCCCGCATCAAGCTTGCGCGTGCCAGCGCGCCAGGCAACAACGACAACTGAGCACCACACGAACGTGCACGACGACGCCGCGCTCTATCTCGGGCTGATCTCCGGTACCAGCGCAGACAGTATCGACGCCGTCCTGGTCAGCTTCGATGGTGGCTCACCGCACTTGCTCGCCAGTCACACCCATCCGTGGCCAGCCGAGCTGCGCCAGCACATGCTTGCACTGGCGCAGGGCGAGGCGTCACTGGATCTGGATGCATTTGGACGGCTGGACGTCGAGATCGGTCGGCAGTTTGCCGCCGCCGCCCAGCAGTTGCTCGAAGACAGCGGCACGCCGGCGCAGGCGGTGAGGGCCATCGGCTCGCATGGACAGACCTTGCGCCATCGCCCCATCGGCGAACATCCCTTTACCTTGCAGCTGGGCGATCCCAGCGTGATTGCCGAAGGTTGCGGCATCGATGTGGTGGCAGACTTTCGTCGGGCCGACGTCGCCGCCGGCGGGCAGGGCGCACCTTTGCTGCCGGCACTGCACGCCATGCTGATGGCCCGACCAGGACATACGCGCGTGGTGCTCAACCTGGGTGGCATTGCCAATATCACCGTGCTCGGTGCCGATGGCAGCGTGCGAGGATTCGACACCGGCCCGGCCAACGGCCTGCTCGATGCCTGGTGTCAGCGCCATCGCGGCGAGCCGTTTGATCGCGATGGCATGTTTGCCGCCGCGGGCCAGCCTGATCCGGGTCTGCTCGATGCGATGCTGACCGATCGCTATTTCGCGCTGCCACCACCCAAGAGCACCGGCCGTGAGCACTTCCACCTTGACTGGCTGGCCACCCATCCGCAGCTGGCATCATTGAATCCGGCCGACGTCCAGGCCACCCTGCTCGAACTGACCGCACGCAGTGTCGCCACCGCCATCGTGCAATACGCGCCCACCGCGCAAGAGGTGCTCGCTTGCGGTGGCGGTGTGCACAACGCGGCGCTGATGCGGCGCCTGGGCGAACTGCTGGCCCCTCGAACCCTTTCCACTACGGCTGATCACGGCATCGATCCGGACTTTCTCGAAGCCACCGCGTTCGCCTGGCTGGCACGCCAGCGTCTACTCGGCCTGCCCGGCAATCTGCCGGGGGTGACCGGCGCGCGCGGGGAACGCGTGCTGGGAGCGATCTATTCCGCACCTCCCGCAAATTTGTCGAACCGGATGTTTTCCGGCGCGAACTGAGTCGGATGGGTCTGTGCCAGCGCTTGCAAGGCTTCCTGGAACACGCCCATTTCCGAGGCTTCCCAGTCCCCGTCAAGCGCCGCCAGCACCTGCGGGTCGCGTCGGGATTCACTGAATTGCTGGGCTGCCGACATGCCCAGGCCGTTGCGCAAGGCCTGCAGCAGAATGTCATTGACCGAGCACTGCCGCTCCCTGGCCAGCACCTTGATGCGCTCGGCCAGCAGGCTGTCCACGTGATGCAAGATCATGTCCGGCACAGGCGTGACTCCGTGTTGCGTGTGCCCCTGTACGGCGGATATTTGCACAGTCGCGACCCGGCCGGGCAGTGTGACGGCGATTTCGTGGATGATTTGGCAGTTGTACTGTGAACGCAGCCGCGCCGGGATGGCGCCCGACGGATGCGGGGGTCAGCTCGCACCCTCCGCCGCCGCACGTTCACGCTCGAAACCGCGGAAGCGCGGCCACAGGCAGGCAAACAACAGCATCGCCGGCAACACCGCCAGCACGGTGATGACGAAATAGCCGCCATACCCGGCGGCCGTGGCTATGCCGCCTGCGAAGAATCCGAGCAGTTTGCCCGGCAAGTTGACCAGCGAGCTCAGCAACGCATATTGGGTTGCCGTGTGCTGGCGATTGACCAGCGAAGACAGGAACGCCACGGTGGGCGGCCCCAGCATGCCAAGCGTGAGGTTCTCGCCGGAGATCACCAGGGTCAGCACGACCAGGTTGCCCGGATGGGCGATCAGCAAAAGGTACAGCAGGTTGCTGCATCCACACAGCACGATGGTGGCGCCGAGCGGGCGCCACGCGCCCCAGCGTGCCACCGCCGCACCGCCGAGGAACACGCCGACGATGCCGATCCAGATGCCATAGATCTTGGTGATGGTGCCAATCTCGGTTTTCGAGAAATCCATGTCGCGGTAGAACGGACTCATGATGCCACCGATCGTCGCCTGCTCGGGCATCTTGAACAGCAACAGGAACAGCAACGTCACTCCGGCCAGCAGCCAGCCGTAGCGACGGAAGAAATCGGCGAACGGATCGATCACGCTCTCGCGCATCGCGTCGCGCCAGTTCGCCGGCCGCATCCGCAGCACGTCGGGCTCCCGCGCCATCAGCGTCGTGGCGACCGGCACGATCATTGCCACCGCCATCACCGCGTAGACCACCCGCCACGCCACGTGGTCAGCCAGAATCAACGCCACCGCGCCCGCCAGCAGCAGGCCGATCCTGTAGCCCAGCGAATAGGTCGCGACCAGTGCGCCCTGGGCCTCGATCGGGGCGATCTCGATGCGATAGGCGTCCACGGCGATGTCCTGGGTCGCGCCGAAAAACGCCACGATCAGTGTGGCCACGACGAACGAGGTCAGTCGAACCGGTGTCAGCAACGCCATCGCCAGCAATCCGACCGCCACGCCAAGCTGCGCGAACAGCAACCAGCCGCGACGTTGCCCGAGCCGGGCGAAGCCGGGAATTCGCCAGTGATCCAGCAACGGTGCCCACACGAACTTGAACGCGTAGGTCATGCCCGCGCTGGCGATCATCGTGATGTCCTTCAGCTCGATGCCGTTTTCCTTCAGCCAGTACGCCAGCGTCCCGGCCACCAACAGGAACGGCAGGCCGGAGGAAAAGCCGAGCAGGAACATCGTCCACGCCGCCGGCTGCGCGAACGCCCGCCACACCGATGGTCTTTTCGACCTGTGTGCAGCCAGCTCAGTCGGCATAGTCGACCGTATACGGCGCATGGTCGGAGAAGCGCTGCTCCCGGTAGATCGAGCAATCGAGCAGACGCGCGCGCATCGATGGCGTGCACACCTGGTAGTCGATGCGCCAACCCACGTTGTTCGCGCGGGCCTGGCCGCGGTTCGACCACCAGGTGTATTCGACCGCCTCCGGCTTCAACGCGCGGAAGCTGTCGACCCAGCCACGCTGCCGGAACAGCATATCCAGCCACGCGCGCTCTTCGGGCAGGCAACCGGAGTTCTTCTGGTTCGAGCTCCAGTTCTTGATGTCGTTCTTCGTGTGCACGATGTTCCAGTCACCGCAGATCACATAGTCGCGGCCGCTGGTCAGCCACGCATCGAAGATCGGCGTGATCCACTCCATCGCCTTGAACTTGAACTGCTGGCGTTCGTCACCAGACGAGCCGGAGGGGAAGTACAGCGAGACCACCGAGAGGTTGCCGAAGCGGGCCTCGATGTAGCGCCCCTCGTTGTCGAACTCGTCCCAACCCAGCTCGGTCAGCACCTGATCCGGCTCGCGTTTGGCGTAGATCGCCACGCCGCTGTAGCCTTTCTTGTCGGCATCGCGATAGAAACAGTGGTGTCCGTCGGGGCGAAACATCGGATCGGCCAGCTGATGCTCCTGCGCCTTGGTCTCCTGCAGGCATACGACGTCGGGATCCTGTTCGCGCAGCCAGTCAAACACGCCCTTGTTCGCGGCCGAGCGGATGCCGTTGGCGTTCAGACTGATGATGCGCATGAATACTCCCGATCTCGTGATGAGCGATCATAACAACCGCAGCCCTCTCCATCGCCAGCGGAGGCGAACATGGACGAACATCCCCTCATCCGCGTCGACCCGGTCAACGATTCGCTGTGCCCGGCCCTGTTGAACCTCGGCGTGTCGCCGACGCAACGAGAATACATGGGCGACATCGCCGACCTGCTGGCCGATGCCGCGGCGTGCCCGGGGGCCGAGCCCATGGCGATCTGCCATGGCGACACGCCGGTGGGCTATTACCGGATCGATTCCCATCCACGCAGCGTGGCCGGCCATGATTTCGCCGTGCCCGCGCTGGGTCTGCGCACGTTCTTCATCGATGCCGACTGGCAGGGTCGGGGGTTTGGCGCACTGGCGCTGAACGCGCTCCTTGTCGACCTCGCCGGGCGTCACCCGCTCGCGCGCCTGCTGGTGCTCACGGTAAACAGCAATAATCATGCGGCCTCGCAGCTGTACCGGCGAGCCGGCTTCCGCGCCCGCAGCGAGCTGTACCATGACCGCCGTCCCGGCCCGGAACAGCTGCTGTTGCGAGCCCTGCCGTAAAACCCGACCTTCTGCGAGAGCCTTCGTGCACGATTACCAACGCGATTTCATCAAACTGACCCTGCAACGCGAGGTGCTTCGCTTCGGCCAGTTCACGCTCAAGTCCGGTCGCCAGAGCCCGTACTTCTTCAACATGGGGCGAATCGACTCGGGCGCCGCGCTGGCCCAGCTCGGCCGCGCCTACGCTGCCGCCGTGATGGACTCCGGCATCCGGGTCGACATGCTGTTCGGACCTGCCTACAAGGGCATCGCGCTGGCTGCGGCCACCGCGATCGCGCTGGCCGACCAGCACCAGCGCGATCTGCCCTGGGCCTACAACCGCAAGGAAGCGAAGGATCACGGTGAGGGCGGAGCGCTGGTCGGGGCGCCACTGCAGGGCAGGGTACTGATTGTCGACGACGTGATGACCGCCGGTACCGCGGTGCGCGAGTCGCTGGCACTGATCCGCGCGCACGGCGCCGAGCCGGCTGGCGTGCTGATCGCACTCGACCGTCAGGAGCGCGGCAGCGGCGAGCGTTCCGCCGCGCAGGAAGTGGCGGCCGACTACGGCATCCCGGTGATCGCGATCACCAGTCTGGACGACGTACTGGCCTATGCCGGCGAACAGCCCCAGCTGGCCGCCGAGCACGCCAACCTGCTGGCGTACCGTGCGCGCTACGGGGTTCAGCACTGAGTTCATGATCCGGCCGATAGACTCGGGCGCATCCCTGATGGTGACTCTCCCGAGCATCGGCACGAAAATACCCAGCGCTGTGGCGGCGGCTATACTTTGCGGAGACCCAAGGGGGAATGCATGCGTAAATCACTGCTCGTTTTTGCTGCTGTGGTACTGGTTGCCAGTCTGTCGGTGCGCGCCCAGAACACCGGCAACATCCGCTACAAATGGTATGACGGGCAGGGTCTGATGCATTTCAGCGACAGTCTCACCGCCGAGGCGATGAAATACGGTTACGACCTGGTCAACGACCACGGCATGGTGGTTCGCCACGTGCCGCGCCAGCTGAATGCCGAGGAACGCGCCGCCGCGAACAAACTGGCTGCCGAACAGGCCGCCAAGCAGCGCGCCGCGCAGGAACTCGCCAACGCCGAGGCGCAGATGCTGACTGCCTATCCGGACGAGGAGTCGTACCGGATCTCGCAGCAGCAGGCGCTGGATAACATCGACCAGCAGATCCACACGACCGAGATCAACCTGCGCAGCCAGGAAAAGGCGCTGACCGGCCTGCTCGGTCGCGCCGCCGACATCGAGAATGCCAAGGAGCCGGTGCCGAAATTCGTGATCGACGGCATCGCCAAGCAACGCAACGTGGTCAACGACCAGCGCAACACGCTGAAGCGCCTGCAGGCCCAACGTGCGCAGACGGTCCTGGTGCAGGCCAAGCAGCTGGCGCGTTACCGGGAACTGAAGGCGGCGCAAGACAAGACCGCGCAGGACAACCCGACGGAATAAGCGTTTTCTGCCAGGCGATTCCCTTATCCGCACTGCGGAAGTCGGCTGGCAGGCGACCCTCGGCGACCTGATCGGGAGCCATCACGATTCGCGCCGCTCCGGCCCCCTGTGGGGATTTGATCGGCCGGCCTACGAATCATCCGTCTGCGCGGTCCACTGTCCGCCGCTTCCTGCCCCGTGAAACCACTGTGGAGCGGCGAATTCGCGTTGTCTGTCCTCACACGGCCGAGTTCTCGCCTCGACCAGCAAAGTCCGACGGGCGGCTAGAACGGCAGCTTGAGCTTGAAATCGATCGCCAGCAGCTGCTGGTGGAATACTTGCTGGATCCGCTTGAGCGCGGCGCCATTGTCCGCCTCGAAACGCAGCACCAGCACCGGTGTGGTGTTCGATGCACGCACCAGGCCCCAACCGTCCGACCAGTCGGCACGCAGGCCATCGATGGTGATCAGGGTAGCCTCGTCGAAATGCGCGCGCTGACGCAGCTGGTCCATGAACCGGTAGTGCTCGCCTTCGGCCAGTTCGATCTTCAACTCGGGTGTGGAGACACTCTTCGGCAGGGTCGCGAAGATCTCCTCCGGACTGCGTCCGTGCAGGTCGCCGGCGAGTATCTCCAGCAAGCGGGCGGCCGCGTAGATGCCGTCATCGAAGCCATACCAGCGTTCCTTGAAGAAGAAATGCCCGCTCATCTCACCCGCCAGTTCGGCGCCGGTCTCGCGCATCTTCGCCTTGATCAGCGAGTGCCCGGTTCGCCACATCAGCGGACTGCCGCCGGCATCCAGAACCTGACCTTTCAGATGGCTGGTGCACTTGACGTCGTAGATGACCGTGGCGCCGGGCTGGCGTGACAGCACGTCACGGGCGAACAGCATCAGCAGACGATCCGGATAGATGACCTCGCCGGACTGGCTGACCACGCCCAGGCGATCCCCATCGCCATCGAACGCGATGCCCAGATCGGCGCCGGTCTGCCTCACGGCCAGGATCAGGTCCTCGAGATTCGCCGGATCGGACGGATCCGGGTGATGGTTCGGGAAGGTGCCGTCGACATCGCAGTACAGCGGGACTACCTCGCAACCGACCCCCTCCAGTACCTGCGGCGCAATCGCACCGGCAATGCCGTTGCCGCCATCGACGACGATCTTCAGGCGACGCTCGGCCAACACGTCGGAGACGATCTTCTCGATGTAGTCGGGAGCCACGTCGACCTCGCGTCGAGCACCCTGGCCGTCGCTGCTCAGCGCCCCGCTGGCAATCCGCTGATACAGGTCCTGGATCGCTCCCTCGGACAGGGTTTCGCCACCGACCACGATCTTGAAGCCGTTGTAGTCCGGCGGATTGTGGCTGCCGGTCACCGCCACGCCGCAACCGGTGTTGAAGCGATACGCCGCGTAATAGACCACCGGCGTGGGTACCGCGCCGACATCGATGACGTCGATGCCGGCCGCGCGCAACCCGTCGGACAGCGCGTCGGACAGCTCCGGCCCGGACAGCCGCCCATCGCGACCGATGACGATCTCGCGCAAGCCCTTCTCACCCATCAATGTGCCGATCGACTGGCCCAGCGCATGCGCGACACGCTTGTTCAGGGTCTTGCCCACCACGCCACGGACGTCGTACGCGCGGAAGATGCTCGGGTCCACCTCGAGGGAAGCAGCGGCTGGGGGCGGCGGCGGCGCGGCCGCAACGGGCGGCGCGGCCGGCTTGACTGCGGCTGGCGCCTTGCGGAGTTCGATCGGCGCCTCGGGCTGCTCGGCCTCGAACCTCGAGAGCATGCGCAAACGCATGCGCAACCACAGCAGATAGCCTCCGCCAGCCAGACCCAGCAAGGCCAGCAGCCCGCTCAGCGGCCATGATCGGGGCAGCACGATGAACGCGCCCGGCAAACCGGCGCCGACACTGAACACGCTGCCGGCGACCGGTTTGCCGGTCGCCTCCGTCTCGGAAGATGCACTGCCGTGGGAGAACAGTTGCACGCTGCCGAGATCATCACCCTGGCGCAGATCCAGCCGGCCGCCGGCCGGCGAGATGGCGTCGAAACGGCTCCGCAACGGGGCGAACGGCAGCTCGACCCAGACCCAGGCCTGCGCCTGCTGCGGCAATCCCAGCGGAATCACCATGCTCAGGCGGCGATCCCCGCTGCCGTAGGAAACGCTCTGCACCAGCGGCAGGCCTTCCGCGCTTTGCGCGGCCATCAGCTGGGCGGCCTTGGCATAGCCAAACTCGCGGTAATTGGCGCGCAGCACCTCGTTCAGGTCGCCGCTGTACAACTCCAGCTTCCGTGCCTGCGGCAATTTCAGACGCAAGGCCGCGGCGGTTTGGGCCGGGTCGCTCATCGCGGTCGACGGATCGACCGTCGCCAGCACCCGCTCAACCGTACCCCGCTGCCTGGCGATCTCGTCGGACATCGCCTGCACCGCTTGATCCTGCGCCGCGTGCACCCGCTCGATCGCGTGCCCCTCGTCGGCAATCAGCCAGGTTTGCCACGCGCAGAACAGCCCCAGCAGCAGCAACAGCGTGCCGCCCGCCAGAGGCAGGAGTGCCGACCAGTCAATCTGCGATTTCTGCAGTCGTCCCTTCGCATTCTTCAACGGCATATCCCCGCGGCTGTGCCTGTGGATCGGCCCGATCCGCTTCGGGCCAGCCCCCTGTGTCTATTGGATACCGGTCGAACCAAAGCCGCCGCCGCCACGCTCGCTCGGCGCGAAGTCGGTCACGATATTCAATCGCGCCTGCGCCACCGGCACCAGCAACAGCTGCGCAATCCGGTCCCCCACCGCGATGGTGTACGACTGCGCCGTGCGATTCCAGCACGAAATCATCAATGGCCCCTGATAGTCGGCATCGATCACCCCGACCAGGTTGCCCATCACCAGACCGTGCTTGTGGCCCAACCCCGAGCGCGGCACGATCAGCGCGCACCAGTTCGGGTCACCGATGTGGATCGCGATACCGCTGGGTACCAGCGCACTCTCCCCCGGCGCCAAGGTCAGCGGCTGCTCCAGCGCGGCGCGCAAATCCATCCCTGCACTGCCGGTCGTGGCAACCTGCGGCAATGGGATGCTGTCGCCAAGTCGCGGATCGAGGATCTTCAGTTCCACCTCGAGCATCTGCCTGACGCTCATGGCCGCGCCGCCCGATAGCGTTCAGCCACCCGGGCGATCAGCTGGCGTGCCAACTCCGGCTTGCTGGCCCGGGGCAGTTCGAGCGCTCCGTCGTCCCAGTAAAGCGTGAGCGCATTGTCGGAAGCCTCGAAACCGAGACCTCCTCCCACCTGATTGGCCGCGATCATGTCCAGCCCCTTGCGCCGCAGCTTGTCCTGCGCGTAGCTGGCCACATCATGCGTCTCCGCCGCAAATCCGACCAGGAACGGGTGCGCGGTTTGCGCCGACAGGCTGGCCAGGATGTCCGGGTTTTCACCCAGCTGCAGCGACCAGTCCGCGCCATGCTGTTTCTTCAGTTTTTGCGCGGACACGTCCAGCGGGCGGTAATCGCCCACCGCCGCCGCGCCGATGTAGATATCCGCCCCGGCGGCTGCTTCCAGCACCGCCGCATGCATCTGTGCCGCGCTACGCACGTCGATTCGGCGCGCCACACCCGCGGGCGTGTCCAGGCTCACCGGCCCGGCGATCAAGGTCACCGCGGCACCGGCCTGGACCGCAGCGGCCGCCACGGCAAAACCCATTCGACCGGAACTGCGGTTGCCGATGAAACGCACCGGATCGATATCCTCGTAGGTCGGTCCCGCACTCACCAGCACATGCAGTCCGGCCAACTCACGGTTGCCGAACGAGGCCAGTAGTGCATCGCGCAACTCCAGCGGTTCCAGCATCCGGCCACTGCCGACATCGCCGCAGGCCTGCTCGCCCGCCGCCGGCCCCAGCAGCTGCGCACCATGCTGGCGCAGCGTGGCGATGTTGGCCTGCACCGCCGGATGCGCCCACATCTGCTGATTCATGGCCGGCGCCAGATACAACGGTGCAGCGCTGGCCAGGCACAACGTGGTCAGCAGGTCATCGGCCATGCCGTGCGCCAGTCGCGCCAGCAGATCGGCACTCGCCGGTGCGACAAGGATGCGTTCGGCCCAGCGCGCCAGCTCGATGTGACCCATGGCGGCCTCGGCCTGTGCATCCCACAGGCTGACCCGCACGTCCTGGCCGGACAGGGCCTGGAAGGTGGTCGGGCTGACAAAATGGGTTGCACCATCGGTCATCACCACACGTATCTCGGCATCCAGGTCGCGCAGGCGGCGAACCAGTTCGCAGGACTTGTAGGCGGCGATGCCACCGGACACTCCCAGCAAGATGCGGCGTTGGGCGAGACTCATATGTAAGGCGGGCCTGACAGTCGGGCAGTGGCCTAGCTTACCGGATTCATTCGCCCGAACCGCTGCCTGGCCGCGGGGGATTCCGGCAAGTTGGGTGCATGAGCATTCGCGACTGGCCCGAGGGCGAACGTCCCCGCGAGAAACTGCTGACCCGAGGCAGCGCCACGCTATCGGACGCCGAGCTGCTGGCCGTGCTGCTGGGCAGCGGCAGCCGCGGCAAGGATGCCATTGCGCTGGGCCGCGAACTGCTCGCCCACGCCGGCAGCCTGGGTGCCTTGCTGGGTCGACCCGACCAGCCCTTGCGTGTCGGCGGACTCGGGCCGGCCAAGCGCGCCCGCATCGCCGCCGCGCTGGAACTGGCCCGACGCAGCCTGGGCGAGGAGTTGCAGCAGCGGCAGAGCCTTGGCAATCCACGCGACAGCGGCGACTACCTGCGCGCACGCCTGCGCCATCTCCCCTACGAGGTATTCGGCTGTCTGTATCTGGACAACCGCCATCGTGTGCTGGCATTCGAGGAGCTGTTTCGCGGTACGGTCGATGGCGCCAGCGTGCATCCGCGCGAAGTGGTGCGTGCCTGTCTGCAGCACAATGCCTGCGCGGTGATCTTCGCCCACAACCATCCCTCCGGCGTGGCCGAACCGAGCGCCGCCGATCGCGCGATCACCCACGAGCTTCGCGACGCACTGCAACTGGTGGGCGTGCGCGTCCTCGATCATCTGGTCATCGGCAGTGGCGAACCGGTGTCGATGGCGGCTCGCGGCCTGCTCTGACTGACCCCCATGGACAAAAAAACGGCGCGGTAGGAACCACGCCGTGGGGCCGATTTGGGAGAGGAGAGAGCGGCGTCTCCAGGTACCGTGTCATGGAGGGGAGTCATGTCGGCACCCAGCTAGTGTCGCAGCGCCGCATGACAAACCGATGACCTTCACTGCCCGTACAAAGTGCCGCCAAGTCGGCGGAACTTATGCACAAAATGAAGATATCGGCACTTGCCGCACCCATCGCCTATTTAACAACAAGTTGGCAGTTCAATACATTGATATATATAGATAATTTATTGTGACGACCTGATTTCATCAAACTGCGGAAGCCGCTCACGCTGCCCCTCATGGTTTTCCCCACAGACTTATCCACAAGACGGCTCGCCGCGGTGCATCATGATCGGTGGCAAGCCCTACCCTCCGGCGTCTGCGCGTCGAACGAGGTTGCCGGCATGCTTGACCGGCGTGGCGGTCTGTTAGGATTGCCGGTTCCATCACGAAACCGACCCCACCCGTGAAAGAACAGTTGCGCGAACTGGTGCTGCAGGCGATCCAGGCCCTGCAAGACGCTGCCACCCTGCCTGCCGAGCTGAGCCTGCCAGTGTTCGTGATCGAGCGAGCGCGCAGCCGCGAACACGGGGATTTCGCCTGCAACGTCGCCATGCTGCTGGCCAGGCCGGCCCGTGCGAAACCGCGCGATCTGGCCGAAAAGCTGGTCGCCGCGCTGCCGACCAATGCGCTGGTGGCGAAGGTCGAGATCGCCGGTCCCGGTTTCATCAATTTCCATCTCGCCGCCACCGCATATCACGCGGAAGTGCGCTGCATCCTCGACCGGGGCGACAGCTACGGCCGCAACGACAGCGGTGCGGGCAAGACCGTCGGCGTGGAATTCGTCTCGGCCAATCCGACCGGGCCGCTGCATGTGGGCCACGGACGCGCCGCCGCGATCGGCGACTGCCTCAGCCGACTGCTCGACGCCACCGGCTGGAACGTGAAGCGGGAGTTCTACTACAACGATGCCGGCGTGCAGATCGCGAACCTGGCGATCTCGGTGCAGGCGCGCGCGCGCGGCATTACCCCGGATGACAGCAGCTGGCCGGATAACGGCTACCGTGGCGACTACATCGCCGACGTGGCGCGCGCCTACCTCGACCGCGAGTCGGTCGTGGCCGATGGCGAAACGGTGATGGGGGCGGGCGATGTCGACGACCTTGAGGCGGTCCGCCATTTCGCCGTCGCCAGCCTGCGCCGCGAACAGGATCTGGATCTGCAGGCATTCGGCGTCCGCTTCGACACCTATTTCCTGGAATCGTCGCTGTACAGCGATGGCAAGGTGGAGGAGACCGTGCGCGAGCTGGTCGCCCACGGCCATACCTATGAGGAGGGCGGCGCACTGTGGTTGCGCAGCACCGACTACGGTGACGACAAGGATCGGGTGATGCGCAAGTCCGACGGTACTTACACCTATTTCGTGCCCGACGTCGCCTATCATATGAGCAAGTGGCAGCGCGGCTACCAACGTGCGATCACCGAGCTGGGTTCGGATCATCACGGTTCGCTGGCCCGCGTGAGGGCCGGCCTGCAGGCGCTGGATTGCGGCATCCCGCAGGGCTGGCCCGAGTATGTACTGCATCAGATGGTCACCGTGATGCGCGGCGGCGAGGAGGTGAAGATCTCCAAGCGGGCCGGCAGCTATGTCACCCTGCGCGACCTGATCGACGAGGCCGGCCGCGACGCGACCCGCTACTTCCTGATCGCGCGCAAGTCCGACTCGCAGCTGGTGTTCGACATCGACCTGGCCCGCTCGCAGAGCAACGACAATCCGGTCTACTACATCCAGTATGCGCACGCCCGCGTCTGCAGCGTGCTGCGTCAGGCCCCGGAGAAGGGCTTCAGCATCGACCTCGCCGACGGTCTCGCCAACCTGGCGCGGCTGGACAACGAACACGAGCAGATCCTGCTGACCGAGCTGTCGAAGTATCCGGAACAGGTCGAGGCCGCCGCCGCAAACCTGGAACCGCATCTGGTCGCCACCTGGCTGCGCGAACTGGCCAACGCGTTCCACACCTACTACAACTCGCACCAGTTCCTGGTCGAGGACGCCCCGCTGCGCCATGCGCGCCTGGCGCTGGTGGTAGCGACGCAGCAGGTATTGAAGAATGGTCTGAATTTGCTGGGCCTCGACGCCCCGGAGAAGATGTAATGGCAGCACGCAAGGGCAAGGGTCGGCAGGCCGTGCGCAATGGCAGCAACGGTTTCCCGGGCTGGGGTTATGCGGTGATCGGAATCGTGATCGGCGCGATCCTGATGGCGGTGATGATGCGCGGCAGCCTGCTCACCAGCCTGCGCAAGGCCAACGGCCCACAGGCAAATCCGCAGGCCACCGCACAGCGCGGTAGCGAGCCCGGCGTACTCGAACCGGCGGCGGGCGACAACGCGCCGAAGAAACCGCAATACGATTTCTATTCGGTGCTGTCGGAAAAGGAAGTGCGCATCCCGGATGCTGAAATCAGCGCACAGGCCCGCGCCGAACAGCAGCAGAAGCAGCAGCAGGTGGCCCAGCAGCAGGCGCCGGCCAATGTGCCGAACGCGGTCAGCCAGAACATCACCGCCGCGCCCGCCGCCGCGTTGCCGCAGCCCGGTGCCGGCAGCGGCTACCTGCTGCAGGTCGGCGCGTTCCCCAACGCTGCCGACGCGGAGACACTGAAGGCGAAACTGGCGCTGCAGGGATTCGTCGCCAACGTGCAATCGGTCAACGTCGGCGGGCAGCTCTATCATCGCGTCCGCCTCGGTCCGTTCCGCTCGGCGACCGAACTGGAATCGACCAAGCAGCGGCTGGCCGGTGCCGGCATCAATGCGATTGCCTTGAAAGAAGGCCGTTAAGCCACCCCCTCAATGAAGTTCCGCGCATGACAATCCGAACCGCATGGATCACCGGCGCCAGCTCGGGCTTTGGCGCCGCCACCGTGGAGCGCTTCGTGGCCGGCGGCTGGCGCGTGATCGCCAGTGGCCGCCGCGCCGAGCGACTGCAGCAGCTGGTGGATCGCCACGGCGCCGAACACGTGCATGCCGCCGCGTTCGACGTGCGCGACGAGGCGGCGATGCGCAAGGCGCACGCCGACTTGCCGCCCGCCTTCGCCGGCATCGACCTGCTGGTCAACAACGCCGGACTGGCGCTGGGCACCGCGCCGGCGCAACAGGCCGACCTGGCGCAATGGAAGCAGATGATCGACACCAACGTCACCGCGCTGGTGTCGCTGACCCATCTGCTGCTGCCGCTTCTCATCGAGCGCCGAGGCGCGATCGTCAACATCAGCTCGATCGCCGCCAGCTACAGCTATCGCGGCGGCAACGTCTACGGCGCCAGCAAGGCGTTCGTCACCCAGTTCTCGCAGAACCTGCGCACCGACCTGCACGGCACCGGCGTGCGGGTCAGTTCGATCGAACCGGGCATGGCCGAGACCGAGTTCACCCTGGTCCGTACCCGTGGCGATCAGGCAGCTTCCGACAAGCTCTACGAAGGCGCCCACCCGATCACTGCCGGCGACATCGCCGAGACGATCTGGTGGATCGCCAACCTGCCGCCACACCTCAACATCAATCGTGTCGAGGTGATGCCGGTCAGCCAGTCGCCGGCTGGGTTGCAGGTACACCGCGACTAGGAGGCTGACGCCGCCTACTGCATGAACCAGCCGTGGCTCACCACGATCGACTGACCGGTCAGTGCGGCGGACGGAAAGGTGGCCAGGTACAACGCGGTCTGGGCGATGTCCTCGACCGTGGTGAACGTGGCATCCACGGTGTCTTTCAGCATCACGTTGCGGATCACCTCGTCTTCGCTGATACCCAGCTCTTTCGCCTGTTCGGGGATCTGCTTCTCGACCAGCGGCGTGCGCACGAAACCGGGGCAGATCACGTGCGAGCGCACGTTGTGCGGTGCGCCCTCCTTGGCCAGCGTGCGGGCCAGGCCGAGCAGGCCGTGCTTGGCGGTGACGTAGGCGGATTTGAGCCGGGACGCCTCATGCGAATGCACCGAGCCCATGTAGATCACGATGCCGCCACGGTCGCCCTTGTACATGTGCTGCAGCGCGGCCTTGGTGGTGAGGAAGCCGCCGTCCAGGTGGATCGCCAGCATCTTCTTCCAGTCGGCGAAGGCGAACTGGTCGATCGGGTTGATGATCTGCACGCCGGCGTTGGAGATCAGGATGTCGAGGCTACCGAATGCGGCCACGACCTTGTCGGTACCCGCGTTCACGGCGGCCTCGTCGGTGACGTCCATGGCCACGCCGATGGCGCGCCCCCCGGCGGCGTTGATGTCGTCCGCCGTGCGGTCTGCCGCCGCCTGGTTGATATCGGCGATCGCCACGCTGGCACCGTTCTTTGCATACAGCTCGGCGATCGCCTTGCCGAGGCCGCTGGCGGCGCCGGTGATCAGCGCCACTTTGCCATTGAGACTGCTCATGACTGCTCCTTCAACGAGGGGGGAGGGGAGTTGCAACGATGGCCTTTCGACGCGGGCCTTCGCTCAGCGGGTGTCCTCGGCCAGATAGGTATAGGCGGTCAGCCCGGCATCCAGCGTGGCATACAGCAGCCCCGCTTCCGCACCGTCGATGCCGGCACCGGCAATGCGTTCACGGTAGCTCCGGCGCAGCACCTCGAGGTCGTAGCCGACGTAATCGAGCATCAGGTCGGTGGTGTCGCCACGACGGACGTGGTCGAAGCTGTAGTCGTCACCCTGCACCCGCACGTTGACCGCATCGGTGTCGCCGAACAGGTTGTGGATGTCGCCCAGCGTCTCCTGGTAGGCACCGACCATGAAGATGCCCAGGCAATAGCTTTCGCCCTCCTTCAGGGCATGCAGCGGCAGGCTCACGTCGACGCCGTCGGCATCCACGTAGTGGTCGATGCGGCCGTCCGAATCGCAGGTCAGGTCAACGATCACGCCGCGCCGGGTCGGCTGCTCGTCGAGCCGGGCGATCGGGGTGATCGGGAATATCTGCTCGATTGCCCAGATGTCCGGCACCGACTCGAACACCGAGAAGTTGACGAAGTACTTGTCGACCAGCTTCTCGTCCAGCTCGTCCAGCGCCTGGCGGTGCGCGCGTTCGGCCGGCAGCAGCCGGCTGCGCACCGCGTTGGCGATCGCGTAGAACATCTCGTCCAGCCGCGCGCGGTCGGCCAGCGCCAGCTGGCCCAGCGCATACAGCGACTGGCCCTCGGCGAGGTGGTGCTGGGCCTCGTGGAACAGTTCCAGCGGCGGGCGCTCGTCCAGCGCCGCGTGCACCTCGCGCAGATGGCGCAGCACACTGGGCTCGTGTGCCTGCGGCGACGGCATGCTGCCCCGTGGTACCTCTTCCACCTCGGTCACGTTGACCACCAGCACCGCATGGTGCGCGGTCATCGCGCGGCCGGCTTCGGTGAGGATGTGCGGCGCGGTCAGGCCCTCGGCAGCGACCGCCTCGGCCAGCGACTGCACGATGGTCGCCGCGTACTGCTCGATCGAGTAGTTGATCGAGTTGTGACTGCGCGAGCGGGTGCCCTCGTAATCGACGCCGAGACCGCCGCCGACGTCGACGATCTCCAGCGGCACGCCCATGCGGGTGAGTTCGACGAAGTAGCGGGTGGCCTCGCGCATGCCGTTCGCGATGTCGCGCACGTTGGATATCTGCGAACCCATGTGGAAGTGCTGCAGCTTCAGGGTGTGCTTGAGCCCGGCCACGTCCAGCCGTTCGATCAGGGTCAGCACCTGGCTTGGTGACAGGCCGAACTTGCCCTTGTCGCCGCCGGTGTTCTGCCACTTGCCGGCGCCGATCGAGGCGAGCCGCACGCGCACGCCCAGCAACGGTTCGATCTCGAGCGCCTGCGCCTCGGCGAACACGTGATCGAGCTCGGACAGCTTCTCGATCACGATGTGCACGCGCAGACCCAGCTTCAGCCCGATCAACGCCAGCCGGATGTATTCGCGATCCTTGTAGCCGTTGCAGATCACGATGGAGCCGGGCCGCGCCATCCCCAGCACCGCCATCAGCTCCGGCTTGGAGCCCGCCTCGAGACCGAAGCCGTGAGTGCCCGCGGCGACCAGCTCACCGGCCACGCCACGCTGCTGGTTGACCTTGATCGGATAGATCGCGGTGTAGCCACCGGCATAACCGAACTCGTCGATCGCGTGGGCAAAAGCACCCTGCAACCGGGCCAGCCGGTCGGCGAGAATGTCGGGGAAACGCACCAGCAACGGCAGCCGCAGGCCCTCGGCACGGGCGTGATCGACGATGGCGGGCAGCGCCAGCGCCGGACCGTCGGCACCGCGCGGGCGCATCACGATCTGGCCGTCGGCATCGACGTCGACATAGCCGTCGCCCCAATGCGGCACGGCGTAGGTGTGGCGGGCAGTTTCAACTGTCCAGGGCTTCGACACGGGGTTTCTCCTTGTACCAACGGATCCTGTTGTCGCAGCGGCGAGCCTTGACGGGGTGCTCGTAGAGCGGAAAGCCGTCCGGCCGGAAGCCTCGCACGCCGCGGGGCCGGATGGGCTTGCTCGGCCGCCGCCACGCGTTCGCGGCGGCCGGCCAGGCGCCCATTGTAATGGTCATCCGTGACAATGCGCGGGCCACGCCGGCGGACGTCAACTCCGGTTGCCGGTACAATTGCATCTCTTTGCCCCTCACGTTTGACCGGGAACACCGTCATGTCGCAGCAATCCAGCTGGTACACCGAAGCCCACCAGGCTTCCGGCTCCTCCATCGGCTTTCGCACCGAGCAATTGCTGCATGCGGAGAAGACCCCATTCCAGACCATCGAGATCCATCAGACCACCGACTGGGGCAAGCTGATGGTGATCGACGGCTGCGTGATGCTGACCACGCGCGACAATTTCCTCTACCACGAGATGATGACCCACCCGGCGCTGTTCACCCATGCGCGGGCCAAGCGCGTGGTGATCATCGGCGGTGGCGACTGCGGCACGCTGCGCGAGGTGCTCAAGCACGAGGAAGTGGAATCAGCGGTGCAGGTGGAGATCGACGAGCGCGTCACCCGGCTGGCCGAGCAGTACTTCCCCGAGCTGTGCGAGGCCAATGGCGACCCGCGCGCGCAGCTGCTGTTCATCGACGGCATCAAGTACATGGCCGAATGCGAGCCCGAGTCGCTGGACCTGATCATTGTCGACTCGACCGACCCGGTCGGCCCGGCCGAGGGCCTGTTCAACGCCGCGTTCTATGCCAGCTGCCACAAGGCGCTGCGCCACGGCGGCATCCTGGTGCAGCAGAGCGAATCGCCGCTGGCGCATCTGGAGCTGATCAAGTCGATGCGCTCGGCCATGCGCACTTCCGGTTTCAGCGCCGTGCGCACGCTGCCGTTCCCGCAGCCGTGCTACCCGACCGGCTGGTGGAGCTGCACGATGGCGCGCAAGGGCGGCGACCTGTCGGGTTTTCGCGAACGCGGCGCGCTCAGCAAGAGCTTCCCGACCCGCTATTACAACGCCGACATCCACAAGGGTGCACTGGCCCAGCCGGAATTCATGCGCGAGGCATTCGGCGAATAGCGCGACCGCCCCCGCGACGGGGCCGCCTCAAAACAGCGTGTTGCGCACCTTCGGCAACAGCACCAGCAGCAAGGTGGCAAGCGGCCCGAACAGCAGCGACAGCACGAACCACAGCAAGCCGCTGCGGTTCCGGCCCTGCGCCAGCGCCGCATTGATCAACGCCAGCGTGCCCCAACCGACAAACCAGGGTGCGCCGTCGGCAAATGTCGACAAATGATCCACTTATCCTCTCCCAACCATGAGGGGCGCGGCCGTGCGCCCAAACAGGCATCCTAGCAAGCCCCGCCGCGGCTGCCTGCATCCGCCGACAATCAAATCAGCCGCGCTTAATCTATGCAAGGTAAGCTGAGCGCTTTGCGGATCCAGACCCATGATGCGTCGAACACGCTACCTGATCCTCGCTGCTGCCCTGGCGCTGCTGGCCGCGCCGGTCTTCGCCGCCACCAAGGATGCCGCCAGGACCACGGTCGATCCGGGCAAGGCCACCCAGACTCGCGACAAGGCCCAGCTGGCATTCCAGCGGGATCTGGTCAGCGTACTGGCCCCGCGCGCCGATGCGCAGCCGCTGCTCGGCGCGGCCTTGCTGGCCCGACCGCTGTTCAACCAGCCGCCGAACAACAGCTTCCATGCCCTGATCGAGCGCGCCGCGCACGCCGACGATGCCGGCGCCGCGGTCAACTGGGTTCGCCTGGTCGACTGCGACGCCAAGGCCGCGGCCTGCCCGAATACCGCCGCACTGGATCAGCTGCTCAGCCAGGCGCCGGACAATGCGGCGGTATGGATGATCAAGCTGGGGACGGACGCCCGCGACATGAAGCAGGACGCCTCCCGTGAGGACCTGCGCAAGGCCGCGGCGGCCAAACTGTACGACGACTACACCGGCAACAGCCTGAAAGCCCTGGCCACCACGGTCGGCACACTGCCGCCGCCCGCTGGCTCCTTCGATCCGGCCAGCAAGGCCGGTGCCGTCGGCATGCAGACGGTGCTGGTCTTCGGCATCGCCGGTACGCAACCGCAGCCGGGTTTGCAGCTTGTCGCCAAGCTGTGCGAGAACGCCCGCGAAGATGCCTCGATCAAGGCCGATTGTCTGAGCCTGGGCAAGGTGCTCGAATGGGGCTCGAGCCCGCTGGCGCGCTCACTCGGGCTGCATCTGCGCGAAGTGCTGTCGGACGATCCGGCCCAGCAGCAGGAAGCCCGGGAGGCCCGGCGCAACCTGATCTGGCAGGTGCAGAACTTCGGCCTGCTGCTGAACCGGGCGCTGGACGATCCGGCAGTGGCCCAGCATCTGCTGGCGCTGGCGCGCAACGGCGGCACCGAGATGAGCCTGCAGTTGGCCGCCCTGCGCGACAACAACATCCCGGTCGATGCGCCGAGCGACTGGCAGCCGCATCGGGCGGAATGAGCCCGGCCGACCAAAGCCCGACGGGCTGCTGGCCGCTTTGCGCCGCATCCGCAGCCGTGTAGGCTTGGATCACCTTCCGTGGCAAGGGTGATCCGATGCTTACGACGCTGGTGGCAAGCAGCAAGGGTGGTTGCGGCAAGAGCACGCTGGTCACCCAGCTGGCATCGCACTGGGCACAGGCCGGGCAGCGCACCGCCATCGTCGACGCCGACCAGCAATGCTCCAGCTTTCGCTGGGCCACGCTGCGACCGGACAATGTTCCCGGCGTACTGGCGTACGAGGGCGGCCGAAGATCCCTGAACAGGATTCCCGAGGATACCCAGCAGTTGCTGATCGACAGCGCTGCCGGCTCCGGTGTGCGCGACCTCGAGCCGTATCTGGAGCAGGCCGACGTGCTGCTGGTCCCGGTGCTGCCCTCCTCGTTCGACCTGGATGCCACGCTGCGCTTCATCGGGGAACTGCAGTCGATCAATCGCATCCGCCGCGGCAAGCTGCCGGTGGCGCTGGTGGCCAACCGGCTCAAACCGTGGACTCACGCGAGCCAGGATGCGGTCGCCCAGCTGGCCGAACAATCACCGTTTCCGATCGTCGCGCAGTTGCGCGACAGCCAGGCCTACGTGCTGTTGAGCGCGCTGGGCAAGGGTATTTTCGACTATCAGTCCGAACAGGTGCGCAACCACCAGCAGGACTGGAAACCGCTGTTGCGCTGGATCAAGCGCCAGCAGCGCTGAAGCAGACCCCTCTCGATGCCTCATCGCGCACCTTGCGCGGCCACCACCCGCCGGAGTTTCCCATGCACGAACTGATCCTGTTGCGGCACGCCGAAGCCGTACCGATAGACTCCGCTGGCGACGACCAGCAACGCCCGTTGAGCCCGCGCGGCGAGCAGGAAGCGCAGGCGGCCGGACTCTGGCTGGCCGCGCACGGCATCCGGCCCGAGCGCGTGCTGTGCTCGCCGACCCGGCGCACCGACGAGACCACCCGACTGGCGCTGGCCGCGATCGCGGATGCCCCGATACCGCAGATGGCCACCGAGATCTATGACGCCTCGCCTGGCGAGCTGCTGGCGCTGCTCGATCAGCACGGCGACGCCGGCACGGTGATGCTGGTGGGTCACAACCCCGGCTTCGAACGGCTGGTGGCCCTGCTGGTCGAAGGCCGCTCCGACGATTTCCGCGGCATGCCGCCGGGCGCGCTGGCGGTGTTGCACCTGGACGGCGCACTGGAGCCGGGCAACGCACGGCTGGACGCCTTCTGGTCGCCCTGACGCGACGCGCAAGACCCCATTCCCGATCACAGCTGTCGATCGCGCTGCTCCTTCAGTGCGATGGAACGGCGCCCGCACGGAAACCCGTCACGGGCACTCGACCCATTCCCCGTATCATTCGTGCATGCCCCGTTACCTGTACCGATTCGCCTTCCCCTTGCTGCTGGCCACCCTGTTCCTGCAAGGCTGCACATTGTCACGCCAGCAGATCCGGCGCGCCGATGCGGTGGTCGCAGCCACTACCGACCGCGATCTGTCCTGCACGCAAGCCGACCATTGCGCGGTAGCTTCCCCGCTGCTCGAGGCCGCCACCCGGGCGCTGGCTGAATCCACCCCCGAGCAGCCGGTGCACGTGGTGACCCTGCTGGGCGACAGCGAACCGGCGCTGGCCGCGCGGATCAACCTGATCCGCGCGGCGCGACACTCGATCGACGTGCAGACCTACATCTGGGATCAGGACGATACCGGCCAGCTCGTGCTGAACGAGCTGGTGCAGGCCGCGCGACGCGGGGTACGGGTACGCATCCTGGCCGACCAGCTGTTTTCCTTCGACGACCAGGATTTGCTTGACCGCTTGTCGCGGGTCAGCTCGCACCTGCAGGTGCGCCTGTACAACCCGACCTTCCACAAGGCCCACACGCCACCGCTGGATTTCGCCGCCGGCCTGCTGTGCTGCTTCATGCAATTCAACCAGCGCATGCACAACAAGTTGCTGCTGGTGGACGACAGCATCGGCATCACCGGTGGACGCAACTATCAGGATCGCTACTTCAACTGGGACGACAACTTCGACTACGTCGACCGCGACGTGATGATCGGGGGTCCCGCCGCGCGAGAAATGGCCGCCAGCTTCGCACTGTTCTGGCAGCACAAGCGCGCGGTGCCGCTGACCCATCTGCGCGACATCAATCAGCGCATCCTGTCCGACCGCACGCCGCCGGTGTGGCCGGCGCCGGTCTATCGCCGACCGCTGCGGGTCGCCCAGGTGCAGCACGCCGCCGAAGACCCGCAATGGCTGCAGGCCTGGCTGGTCGAACCCTCCCTGCGGGTGGGCAAGGTCGACTACTTCAGCGACCTGCCATCGAAAACCGACAAGCCGGACAAGCGGCGAGCGGTGGAATTCACCCGCCACATCATGCGCATGATCAGCGACGCCAGGAGCGAGGTGCTGCTGCAGACGCCGTACCTGGTGATGAGCAAACGCGCCCAGCGCATCTTCAAGCGGCTGCATCGGCATGCCGAGCCGCCGCGGGTGATCGTTTCCACCAATTCGCTGGCCTCGACCGACGCGTTCGCTGTCTACGCGATGTCGTACAAGCACCGCAAGCGCTACCTGAAGACGTTCGGCTTCGAGATCCACGAGATGAAGCCGCATGCGCCCGGCCCCGCGGTCGAATACGAACTGGCCAACCTCGGCATGGACGCGGCGACCCCGCCGACGGAAACCGCCAGCCCGGCCAGTGCGTCGCGGACGCGGTTCCACCTGCTCGGCAGCCGCGGCAACAACCGGCCTGCGCCGCTGCTCAGCGAGGGCCGCCGCTTCGGCCTGCATGCGAAATCGATCGTGATCGACGACAGCTTTGCGATGGTCGGCTCGCACAACTTCGATCCGCGCTCGGATCACTACAACACCGAGGCTGGCGCGATCGTCTACGACCACGTATTCGCCGACCAGCTGCGACGCAGCATCCTGCGCGACACCCAACCGGAAAACTCCTGGGTGATCGCCCCCCGGCGATCCGTGGTACCGGTGCTCACCGACATCAACCAGGCCATCGGCAGCGTTTCCGAGCATCTGCCGCTGTTCGACCTTTGGCCATTTCGCTACGCCACCAGTTACGACCTCAAACCCAGCTGCCAGCCGATGCGCGCCAGCAACCCCGATTTCTTCGCCTGCTACAGGCCGGTCGGCGATTTTCCCGACGTGGCACTGTCACCGAAGCTGATCATCACGCGGCTGGTCACCGCGTTCGGCGTGGGGGCCAAGGGCATCCTTTGATACGCCGCGGAACCTTCCAGCGTCCCGCGCGCAAGCCGTCACGGCACGCGCGCAATCCCGTCGCCGCGTGAAGAGAAACGCATCGGCAGCTCGCCGCTGATCCCTTCGGGATGATCGACCGGCGCCGCGAAGCGCCAGAGGCGCACACTGCGCAGGGCGTGTTCGTCGAGGATCGGGTCGCCGCTGGATTCGCTGATGCCGGCGGCATCGACGTGACCACGTCCGTCGATGTCGACATGCAGCACCACGCGTCCGTCCAGATGACCGCGCAGCTCGTCCCAGCGTTGCGAGGTGTCGCTGGGCATCGCCAGTGGCAGCAGTGCCGCCGGCGGGATGACCGCGGCCCGGCTCTCGCCGCCGCGAGGGCGGTCGGGTGCGCTGTGGCGCGCCGGAACCACACTGATGGCGCCATGCCAGCGATGCGGCAAGGGGCGGGCATGACGCGACGCCAACCGCGCCGGCAGGGTGGCGACGCGCAGCACCGGTCCGTGCCAGCCGGCGGTCAGCGTGCTGAGCCAGGCGGTGCCGGCGATGCCGACTGCCAGCGCCAGCAGACTCAGGCCGCTGCTGGTGCGCAGACGCAGCATGGCGCTGGCGTTATCGCGTTCACGGCCGCTCGAGAATCGCGGTGACACCCATCCCGCCGGCCGTGCAGATCGAGATCAGGCCGCGGCCGGAGCCTTTCTGCTCGAGCATCTTTGCCAGCGTGGCGATGATCCGCGCGCCGGTGGCGGCAAACGGATGGCCAACCGCCAGGCTGGAGCCGTGGACGTTGAGTTTGGCCGGATCGATCGAACCGAAGGCTGCGTCGAGGCCGAGCCGCTGCTTGCAGTAGTCGGCCGACTCCCACGCACGCAAGGTGCACAGCACCTGCGCCGCGAACGCCTCGTGGATCTCGTAGTAGTCGAAATCCTGCAAGGTCAGGCCCTGGCGCGCCAGCATCCGCGGCACCGCGATGGTCGGCGCCATCAGCAGGCCCTCACCATGGACGAAATCCACCGCGGCGACCTCGGCATCGCGCAGATACGCCTGCACCTTCAGGCCGCGTTGGGCGGCCCAGTCCTCGCTGGCCAGCAACACCGCGGCCGCGCCATCGGACAGGCCAGTGGAATTGCCGGCGGTGAGCGTACCGTGGCCGGAGCTGCGGTCGAACGCTGGCTTCAGCGCCGCCAGTTTCTCCAGCGTGGTATCCGGGCGCAGGAAGCCGTCGCGCCGCAGGCCGCGGAACGGCACCAGCAGGTCGTCGAAGAAACCGCTGTCATAGGCGGCGGCAAGCTTGTGGTGGCTGACCAGCGCCAGTTGATCCTGTGCCTCCCGGCCGATCTTCCACTCCTTTGCCATCTGCTCGCAGTGATCGCCCATCGACTTGCCCGTGCGCGGCTCGGCCACGCCGGGGAATGAGGGTTTCAGCTCGCTGAAGGAGAACCCGCGCAACGCCGCTTTCAACTTGTCCAGCGGTGTCTTCGCCCGGTTCATCGCCAGCAGCCGCTTGCGCAGCCGCGTGCCATAGACGATCGGCACGTCCGAGGTGGTGTCCGAACCTCCGGCGATGCCTGCTTCGATCTGTCCGGCCGCAATCTTGTTGGCAATGATGATCGCGTTGTCCAGCGAGGTTCCGCAGGCACGCGCGGTGGTGATGCCCGGCGTGGTCGGGGCCAGTCCGGAACTCAGCAGCGCCTCGCGCGCCAGGTTCCAGTCGGACGAGTGCTTGATCACCGCACCCATCGCGACCTCACCGAGCTCCACGCCGTGCAGGCCGAAGCGTTCGACCAGCGCACCGAGCACCTTCACCGACATGCCGAAGTTGCCGACGTCGGCATACGCGGTGTTGTTGCGACAGAACGGGATGCGCGTACCGCCGATCACCCCAACGCGCCTTTGCGTGTTTTCCATGCTCAAAACAGTCCACCACTCGAGTCTGTCAAGGCTAACCCGCCATGCCGCGCGGCGAAAGCCCAAGACGCCGGTGAACAGGCGCATTCGTTCAGCACGCGCCGGGGCGAACACTCACCACTGGTAGAATCGGCCTTCTTTGACCCTTGGGAACCGCTGCCTCGTGGAAGTACAAACGCTGCTTGCCCTGCCCGTGCTGCTGGCGCTCGAACCGGTCGCCGGCGAGGCGCCGGCACGCATGACGCTCAGTCGCGACGAGGCCGCCGAGCTGGCGGAGCTGGTTGCCACCGATCTGCATCTCCTGGTGCCCACGGTCGATGCCGCCAGGCTGGCATTGGCCGGCGCACTGTTCGACCCGGTCGAACTGCTGCGGCCGGGCTTTCCGGTCTGGGCGACGCTGGACGAACTGGCCCGGCGCGTGCCACGCGGCCAGCTGGACAACGTGGTCGCTTTCGGCAGCCACGATGGTCAGATGCCGGCACTGCCGCTGCAACCCTCGCCGCTGTTCGCCGACGGCCCGATGCGGCTGTTGCCGCTGAGTCTGCTGGCGCCCGAGGCGCTGGCCGGGGAGCTGGCCGAGCAGCTGGAGATCCAGCTGGTCGGTCGCGGCGAAGCCGGCGCGCTGACTGCCGACTGGCTGATGCGCACCCTGGGCATCCGGCTGGAGCATGTGCGTTACCTGAGCCGCAACGACCTGATGGCCTTGACCTGCGTGCAGTACGAGCACGTCAATCTGGCGCCGCTGTGGACCCTGCTCGAGGCGGCGCTGCTGACCCCCGAACGCAGCGAATCGGGCATGAGTGCGCGCGGACTGGCGCTGCATTATGCCGACGGCAAGGTGGGGGCACAGTCACCGACGCAATGGCTGGCGGCGCAGACAGGTGACAATGCGCAGCGGGCCCACGATCTTGCCGGCATCGTGTTCGAGCTGCGCCAGTACGCCGCCCTGCTCGATGCGCACCAGCTGCCGCTGCTGCTGCAGCCCGCGGCGGACCGCCAGAACGAGGCCGAAACGGGCTGGCTGCTGGAAACCCTGGCCGCGGTCGAGCCCGGCTATGACCCGCCGGCGCTGTTCGCGCACGAGGCGGCCGGCCTGGGCATCATCGCGATCAGCGTGGTGCAACGCGGTGAGGGTGGCCGCGCCCACGCGCTGGCGCACGGCTATCCGCTGCAACCGCAGGCACTGGGACCGCTGCTCGAGCGCCTGGCCGGGCGCTACGGCATTGCCGGCGAGCTGCAGGCGCTGGGCCGGATCGTGCTCGACGAAGACCACCGACTCGCCGCACCCGCGGTGCCGCTGCACTGAATCGGCGGGGATACGGAGCGGGGCAGTTGTGCGCCGGCAAAAACTGGGCGCATGATGGTGGCGCGCCGCAGGGGGCGCGCTCCAGCTGGCGGTATGACCATGCGGCCGCAAAAGCCTGCCGAGGTGTTGCCATCGCTTTTCCCGGGGTCGAACTGGCCCGACAAGGTGTTGCGCGACGCCCCCGCGCTGCTGGCCTATCTCGACGGCGAGCAGCGTTTTCGCTATGCCAACGAAACCCACCGGCGCTGGCTCGGCATTGATCCGCAGGGATTGATCGGCCTGCGCCTGATCGACGTGATCGGCCGGCGCAACCATCAACTCGCCAGCGCGGCGCTGGAGCGTGCCTATGCCGGCCACATGGCCAGCTACGAAGGCGAGCTCTACAACGGTCGCGAGCGGCGCTATGCCCACGGCAATTTCCAGCCGGACTTCGATGCGTCCGGCTGGGTCTGCGGCGTGTTCACCGCGCTGGTCGACATCACCGAACGGCATACCCTGGAGCTGCAGCTGCACGAGAGCGAGAAGCGCTTCTTCAGTGCATTCCAGCACGCCGCCATCGGCATGGCCCTGACCCATCCGGATGGCCACTTCCTGCGCGTCAATGCGGCAGTCTGCCAGATGCTGGGCTACACCGAGGAGGAGTTGCTGGCGCTGGATATCGCGGCCATCACGCATCCGGATGACATGGCCGCGGACCAGGATCTGCTGGAACAGCTGCTGGCCGGCCAGCGCGAGTCCTACCAGCTGGAAAAGCGCAATTTCCACAAGCTGGGCCATGTCGTGCACATCCTGCTCAGCGTGTCGCTGGTGCGCGATGACCACGGGATGCCGCTCTACTTTGTCTCGCAGGCGCAGGACATCAGCCAGCGCAAGGCGTTCGAGGACGCGCTGCACCGCGAGCGCGAACTGGCCGAAGTGACCCTGCGCTCGATCGGCGATGCGGTGATCACCACCGACCCGCAATTCCAGGTCACCTCGCTCAACCCCATCGCCGAGGCGATGACCGGCTGGAACAGCCATGAGGCGCAGGGTCGTCCGATCGAGGAGATCTTCCAGCTGTTCGACGCCCACCACGGACAGCCCGTCGCCAACCCGCTGCGCGCCGCGATCGGGCACAACACCATCGTCGACCTCGCGGGCAAGACCCTGCTGCGTCATCGCCATGGTTTCGATACGCCGGTGGAGGATTCCTCGGCACCGATCCACGATCATGCCGGCAACGTGATCGGCGGCGTGCTGGTCTTTCACGATGTCAGCGAGACCCGCTCGCTGGCGTTGAAGATGATCCACCTGACCCAGCACGACACGCTCACCGGACTACCCAATCGCAGTCAGCTGCACGAGCACATCAAGCAGGCGCTGGCGACGGCGAACCGGCGCCAGCAACGCGCTGCGCTGCTCTACATCGACATCAACCATTTCAAGCAGGTCAATGAACTGCACGGCCATGCGATCGGCGACCGGGTACTGCGCGCGTTTGCCATGCAGTTGCAGCGCTGCCTGCCCGGCGATGCCGTGCTGGTGCGCCATGGTGGCGACGAATTCGTGGTGGTGCTGCCGCACCTGGAAAGCGTCGGTGCCGCGGCCAGCCTGAGCCAGACTCTGATCAATCATGGCGAGCAGACCAGCCTGGACGGGATCTCCGAACTGGCGCTGCGCATCACCATCGGCGTCAGCGTGTATCCGGACGACGCCACCGATCCGGAAAACCTGCTGCAGCAGGCGGAAGCCGCCTCGGTGGCGGTCAAGGCACAGGGCCAGCACGGTTACCGTTTCTTCACCGCCTCGATGCATGAGCGGGCTCGCGCGCGCCGGGGCATCGAGATCGCGTTGCGCCAGGCCCTGCCACGGCACGAGCTGAGCCTGCACTACCAGCCCAAGGTCGATGCGCAGAGCGGGCGCATCATGGGTGCGGAGGCCTTGCTGCGCTGGCACGCCAATGGGCACGAGTTGTACCAGCCGGACCAGTTCATCCCGGTCGCCGAGGACAGCGGCCTGATCCTGCCGATCGGTGCGTGGGTATTGCGCCAGGCCTGCAGGCAGGCGAGAGCGTGGCAGCAGCTTGACCACGCCATTCCGATCTCGGTCAACGTTTCGCCGCTGCAGTTCCAGCACGCCGATTTCTACAGCTGGCTCGACGACGTGCTGAATGAAAGCGGGCTCGACGCCGAACTGCTCGAACTGGAACTGACCGAGCGCACGGTGATGTCCGGTGGCGATGCCACCACCAGCCTGCTGCGGCGGATCAAGCAGCGCGGGGTGCTGCTGTCGCTGGACGATTTCGGCACCGGCTACTGCAGCCTGTCCTACCTGAAGCATTTCCCGATCGATGCGCTGAAGATCGACCGCGTATTCGTGCACGACCTGACCAGCGACCGCGATACCGCCACGATCACCAGTGCGATCATCGCGATGGCCCGCAGCCTGGACAAGGTGGTGATTGCCGAAGGCGTGGAGACGCATGAGCAGAGTGCGTTCCTGCGCCACGCCGGTTGCACCCAGCTGCAGGGTTTCCTGTTTGGCGCGCCGATGCCGGCGGCCCAGTTCGAGCAACGGCTGGCCAGCGCCGACTGAAGCGGCTCAGTCGCTGCTGCTGCCGGGCGGCGGCAGCAGCGCTTCGTACATCCAGTAATGGCAACGCTGCATGCCCAGCCCGGCATAGGTCGCCTGCGCATGCTGGTTCCCGGTTTCCACGTACAGCCGCAGACCGACCGCACCGGCGTCTGCGGCACGCTGCGCCACCGCGGCATACAGCGCGCGGAATACCCCGCCACGGCGGGCGGCCGGGACCACGTAGACGCTCTGGATCCACCAGAAATCCCCGCAGCGCCAGTCGCTCCACTCGTACGTCACCAGCAGGCTGCCGACGGCAACGCCATCGCGTTCGGCGATCAGGTAGAAGCCGCGTCGGTCCTGCTCGAAGACACCGCTGATGCCGCGGCGCAGGGTTTCCGGATCGAGCCGCTTGTGCTCGGTCTCCCACGCCATCGCCGCATTCCATGCCACGAGTTCGGGGAGGTCGGCGGGGGTGGCGGCGCGAATCAGCAAGGGCACGGCGGAACTCCTGGAGAGAACGGGACGACGCATCGTAGCGTGCGGGATTTTCACATGCCGGCGTGTAGCGTCGTGGCACCGCCGATGGCCGCGGCCCGTATCGACTGTCCGGCGCCCGCGGCAGCATCGCTCCGGCGGCTGATACGCCATTCATCCCAAGGACCACCGGATTTGAACATCGGCAGCATCCTCGACCTGCTCAAACTGCGCCGTCTGCGCGCCTACCGTCGCCGTCGGGCCGCCGCGCGGACCCGACCGGAGGAGGAGCCGGCGCTGCGCTCGGAGCTGTTCAGCGCCGAGCAGATGGAGCGGCATGGCCGGGCGCTGGCCGGCCAGCATCGGCTGCGCGAACGGGCGAGTACCGACCTGCTGCTGGAGCGGCTGGCCGACAACGAGGCGGTGATCACCCACACCTGCGACCGGCTGACCAATGCCACCCGACGCAGACGACGGATCACCCCGGCCGGCGAATGGCTGCTGGACAACTTCTACCTGATCGAGGAGCAGATCCGGATCGCCCGCCGGCATCTGCCCAAGGGCTACAGTCGTACGTTGCCTCGGCTCGACAACGGGCCGTCCGCGGGGCTGCCGCGGGTCTACGACATCGCGCTGGAAATCATTTCGCACGGTGACGGCCGGGTCGACAACGCCAGCCTGCGCCGCTTCGTCGGCGCCTACCAGGAGGTGGCACCGCTGGCGCTGGGCGAGCTGTGGGCGATCCCGATCATGTTGCGGCTGGCGCTGATCGAGAACCTGCGCCGGGTGGCCGCCCGGGTGATGGCCGACTGGCGCTATCGTGGCAAGGCCATGCGCTGGGCCGACAGCATGATCGCCACGGCCGGGCGCGAACCGAACAGCGTGGTGCTGGTGGTCGCCGACATGGTGCGCTCGGACCCGCCGATGAACGGTCCGTTCGTGGCCGAAATGGCGCGTCGCCTGCAGGGTCAGAGTCCGGCGCTGGCGCTGCCGCTGAGCTGGATCGAACAGCGCCTGTCCGAGTCGGGCCAGAGCGTCGAGCACCTGATCCAGCTCGAAGCACAGCAACAGGCGGCCAACCAGGTCTCGATCAGCAACAGCATCGGCAGTCTGCGTACCCTCGGCGCGATTGACTGGCGCGACTTCGTCGAGCACGCCAGCGTAGTCGAACAGCTCCTGCGCGGAGATCCGGCCGCAGTCTATGCAGCGATGGATTTCGCCACCCGTGACCGCTATCGCCATGTGGTGGAGAGGCTGGCCCGCCAGCACCGGTTGAGCGAAATACGGGTTGCCGAGGCGACGTTGGAGCTGTGTCATGCCGCGCCATCGCCAGACAGCGGACCGTCGCTGCCACAACATGTCGGCTTCTATCTGATCGACCGGGGTCGTCGCCTGCTGGAGCAGCACCTGCGCGTTCGGCCCAGGCTGGCCGAACGCCTGCATCGCGGCTTCGATCGGGCCCCGCTGCCGATCTATCTGGGCCTGCTGACCGTGCTGACGTTTGCGTTCGCCCAGCCCCTGGTGCTCGAAGCCGCGCATGACGGACTGCCGCTGTGGGCGCTGATCGCGGTCGCGATCCCGGCGACCATCCTGGCCAGCCAGCTGGGCCTGAGCCTGTTGAACTGGATGGCCACCTTGATGGTGTCGCCACAGCAGCTGCCGCGGATGGATTACTCCGACGGCATACCATCCCAGGCGCGCACCCTGGTGGCGATCCCCAGCCTGTTTTCCAGCGCGCAGGATGTCGAGGATCTGGTCGAAGCGCTGGAAGTGCGCTTCCTGGGCAATCGCAACGAGCACCTGCACTTCGCCCTGCTGACCGATTTCGCCGATGCCGACGAGCAGGCACTGCCCGGCGACGAGGCCCTGCTGCGGCTGGCGCAGCGGCGCATCGAGGCGCTCAACGAACGCTATCGCGGCACCGGGACCGACCGCTTCTTCCTGTTCCACCGGCCGCGTCGCTGGAACGTCACCGAACAGGTCTGGATGGGCCACGAACGCAAGCGCGGCAAGCTGGCCGATCTCAATGCGCTGTTGCGCGGCAACGCGCATGACCGCTTCATGCTGATCGTCGGCGACATCGCGGCACTGCCGCCGGTGCAGTACGTGATCACGCTGGATACCGACACCGAGCTGCCGCGCGACGCGGCGCAGGCCTTCGTCGGCAGCATCGACCATCCGCTCAACCGGGCGGTGTACGACCCCGAACGGCGTCGGGTGGTCAGCGGCTACGCGATCCTGCAGCCGCGGGTGGGAATCAGCCTGCCCAGCACCTCGCGCTCGCGCTACGCGCAGCTGTATGGCAGTGATGCCGGCATCGACCCGTATACGCAGATGGTGTCGGACGTCTATCAGGACGTATTCCACGAAGGCTCGTTCATCGGCAAGGGCATCTATGCGATCGATGCGTTCGAGCGCACCCTCGACGGTCGCTTCCCGGAGAACCGCATCCTCAGCCACGACCTGGTCGAGGGCTGCCATGCACGGGCGGGCCTGCTCAGCGACGTGCAGCTGTTCGAGGAATACCCGGCCCGCTACGGCGCCGACGTGAAGCGCCGGCATCGCTGGATCCGCGGCGACTGGCAGCTGTTGCCGTGGCTGCTGCCTTGGGCACCGACCGCGCACGGCGGCTGGCGCCGCAACGCGCTGACCGCGTTGTCGCGCTGGAAGATCCTCGACAACCTGCGCCGCAGCCTGCTGCCGGTGGCCTTGCTGAGTCTGCTGATCTTCGGCTGGCTGGCGCTTTCACCGGTGTTCTCGTGGACGCTGGCCGTGCTGTCGATGGTGCTGGTGCCGCCGCTGCTGTCGGCGCTGCTCGAGCTGGTGCAGAAGCCGCCCGAGGTGCAACTCGACCAGCATGTGCGCGCGGGCTTCATGGCCGGCATGCAGCATTTCGCGCGGATGGCGCTGGGACTGGCCTGGCTGCCGCACGAGGCGCTGTACCACCTCGACGCGATCATGCGCACGCTGTGGCGGATCGCGATCAGCCATCGTCACCTGTTGCAATGGCAGACCTCCAGCGAGGTCGAGCGGCAGAGCAGCAATGCCCCGGCGGCACTGTGGCAGATGATGTGGATCGGCCCGGCACTGGCCGTGCTGCTGGGCGTGGTGCTGGCGCTGGAGCGCCCGAGCGCGCTGCTGCTGGCCTCGCCGTTGCTGCTGCTGTGGCTGCTGTCGCCCACGATTGCCTGGTGGATCAGCCAGCCGCGACGGCCCGGCGCATTCTCGCCCAGTGCGGCGCAGCTGTACTTCCTGCGCGTGCTGGCGCGGCAGACCTGGGCCTTCTTCGACACCCACGTCGGTCCGGCCGACCACTGGCTGCCCCCGGACAACCTGCAGGAACAACCGGGACCGGTGATCGCGCATCGCACCTCGCCGACGAATATCGGCATCGCGTTGCTGGCCAATCTGGCCGGCTACGATTTCGGCTTTCTCAGTGCCGGCCGCCTGCTCCAGCGCAGCCGCCAGACCCTCGCCACGATGCAACGGCTGCCGCGTTATCGCGGACACTTCTACAACTGGTACGACACCCAGAGCCTGGAACCACTGTCGCCGCTTTACGTATCGGCGGTGGACAGCGGCAATCTTGCCGGCCACCTGCTGACCCTGCGACCCGGGCTGCTGGCGCTGATCGATGCACCGGTGTTCCAGCCGCGTGTGTTGCAAGGTCTGCTCGACACACTGAACACCCTGCACGACGCGCTCGACGGCAACGACGGCGCCGCGCTGGAACCGCTGTCCCGATCCCTGCAGGACGCGCTGGACAAGCCGCCGATCGTCACCAGTGCGGTGCTGTCGGTGCTGCAGGAGCATCTCGACCGGGCCCGCACGCTGGCACAGACGCTGGCGGTGCAGCCGGGCAGCGACGCCGCGTTCTGGCTCGATGCGCTGCTGCAGCAATCCGCCGAGTTGTACGACGAAGCCCACCTGTTCAACCTCGACCCGCCGACCGACGACGACCCGGGCTTCAGTGGCATCCCCACGCTGGGTCAGCTGGCGCGGGCCGAGCCGCTGTGCTGGCCGGTCAGCTTCGACGCCGAAGCCGTGCGCGCGCGTGCATTGGAGCGGATCGACGAGATCGAGCAGCTGGCGCGGTGGGCCGGCGAGCTGGCCGTGATGGACTATCGCTTCCTGTACGACCCCGCGCGCGACCTGCTGGCGATCGGCTACAACGTCGACCAGCGCCGGCTCGACACCGGCTACTACGACCTGCTGGCGTCGGAGGCCCGACTGGCCAGTTTCGTGGCGATCGCGCAGGGCCAGCTGCCGCAGGACAACTGGTTCTCGCTGGGTCGCCTGCTGACCACCAGCGGCGGCGAGCCGGTACTGCTGTCCTGGACCGGCTCGATGTTCGAGTACCTGATGCCGATGCTGGTGATGCCGAGCCACGAAGGCACCCTGCTCGACCAGACCTGCCGCGCGGCGGTGGCGCGCCAGATCGAATACGGCAACCAGCTGAACCTGCCGTGGGGTGTTTCCGAATCCGGCTACCACATGCTGGATGCGCACTTCACCTACCAGTACCGCGCGTTCGGTGTACCGGGACTGGGCCTCAAGCGCGGACTCGGTGACGACGTGGTGATCGCACCGTATGCCAGCGCACTGGCGATGATGGTGGCACCGGCGGCGGCCAGCCGGAACCTGCAGCGGCTGGCCGAGGCCGGTGCGCGGGGACGCTTCGGCCTGTACGAGGCGATCGACTACACCCCGGCGCGGTTGCGGGTGGGCCAGTCCTCGGCGCTGGTGCAGTCGTTCATGGCGCATCACCAGGGCATGAGCCTGCTGGCGCTGGACTACGCCCTGCTGGATCGGCCGATGCAGCGCCGCTTCGAATCCGATCCGCAATTCCAGGCCACCAGCCTGCTGCTGCAGGAGCGCATCCCGAAGACCGCCGCGGAATACCTGCATGCGGCCGGCTTCCCCGACAGCGACGGCACCGCACCCGCCGCCGAGGCGAGGCTGCGCATATTCACCGATCCTGACCGCCCGCGCCCGGCGGTGCAGCTGCTGTCCAACGGCCGCTACCACGTGATGCTGAGCAGCGGCGGCGGCGGCTACAGCCGGCGCGGTGAACTGGCGTTGACGCGCTGGCGCGAGGACATCACGCGCGATCACTGGGGCATGTTCTGCTACCTGCGCGACGTGGCCACGGGCCAGTACTGGTCGACCACCTACCAGCCGACCCTGAAGAAGACCGAGCTGTTCGAGGCGATCTTCTCCGATGCGCGCGCCGAATTCCGCGTGCGCGAAGCCGAATTCGACACGCATACCGAGATCGTGGTGTCGCCGGAAGACGACATCGAGCTGCGCCGTACCCACATCACCAATCGCAGCCGCAACCGGCGCACGATCGAGCTGACCAGTTACGCCGAAGTGGTGCTGGCGCCGGCGATCGCCGATGCCCTGCATCCGGCCTTCAGCAAGCTGTTCGTGCAGACCGAGCTGCTGCCGGAACTGCAGGCGATCGTGTGCACCCGCCGGCCGCGCGCGCACGATGAGGCGGTGCCGTGGATGTGCCATCTGCTGGCCGTGCACAACGCCGACATCGATTCGATCTCCTACGAGACCGATCGTGCCCGCTTCATCGGTCGCGGTCGCTGCACCGCGCAGCCACAGGTGCTCGATCGCGAGCAGATACAGCTGTCCAACAGCGCCGGCTCGGTCCTCGATCCGATCGTGGCGATCCGTTGCCGCATCACGCTGGAACCGGAGCAGTCGGCCACGGTGGATCTGGTCACCGGCATCGCCGACCATCGCGCCGCCTGCCTGGCGCTGATCGGCAAGTACCGCGACCGCCATCTGGCCGACCGCGTGTTCGACCTGGCCTGGACGCACAGCCAGGTGCTGCTGCGCCAGCTCAACGCCAGCCTCGCCGATGCGCACCTGTACGAGCACATGGCCACCTCGATCCTGTACCCCAACGCCAGCCTGCGCGCCGAGGCGGGCATCCTGCGCGGCAACCGGCGCGGCCAGTCCGGCCTGTGGGGCCAGTCGATCTCCGGCGACCTGCCGATCGTGCTGCTGCAGATCGCCGAGCTGGCGCGGATCGAGCTGGTGCGCCAGTTGGTGCAGGCACATGCGTACTGGCGACTGAAGGGCCTGGCGGTGGACCTGGTGATCTGGAACGAGGATCGCGCCGGCTACCGGCAGGAGCTGCAGGACCAGATCATGGGCCTGATCGCGTCCGGCAGCGAGGCGAACCTGCTCGATCGTCCCGGCGGCATCTTCGTGCGGCCGGCCCAGCAGCTGTCCAGCGAAGACCGCATGGTGATGCTGGCCGGCGCGCGAATAGTGCTGGCCGACAACCGCGGCAGCCTGACCGATCAGATCGGCCGGCGCCAGGTCGAAACCGCACGCGCCACCGTTCGAACCGAGCCGGCCCGAGCGGACGGCCACGGTCGCCCCCGCGCCGCCGGCGCGCCGTCCGTCGTGCTGCGGCTGGCCAACCCGCACGGCGGTTTCAGTGCGGACGGCCGCGAGTACGTGATCGTGCTCGGCGCCGGCGACGCCACCCCGGCACCATGGGCCAACGTGCTGGCCAATCCGCATTTCGGCACGGTGATCTCCGAGAGCGGCAGCGCCTACACCTGGGGCGAGAACGCGCACGAGTTCCGGCTCACGCCGTGGCACAACGACCCGGTCAGCGACGGCAGCGGCGAGGCGATCTACCTGCGCGACGAGGAAACCGGCCAGCTGTGGTCGCCCACACCGCTGCCCTGTCGCGGCAGCGGCGGTTACACGTCACCCGCCACGGCTTCGGCTACAGCGTGTTCGAACACGTCGAGGACGGCATCCATTCCGAGCTGTGGGTCTATGTGGCGCTGGACGCCTCGGTGAAGTTCTCGGTGTTGAAACTGCGCAACGATTCCGGCCGGCCGCGCCGGCTCAGCGCCACCGGCTACGTCGAATGGCTGCTCGGCGACCTGCGCGAGAAGACCGCGATGCACGTGGTCACCGAATCGGATCCGGCCAGCGGCGCGCTGTTCGCCCGCAATGCGTGGAACACCGAGTTCCCGAACCGGGTGGCGTTCTTCGACGTGGACGACGCCAGTCGCAGCATCGATGGCGACCGCAGCGAATTCCTCGGCCGCAACGGCAGCACCGCGCGCACCGGCCGGACTGGGCCGGGCGAACCTGTCCGGCCGGCTCGGCGCCGGCCTCGATCCCTGCGCCGGCTTGCAGGTCAAGCTGGCGCTGGATGACGGAGAGCAGCGCCAGTTGATCTTTCGCCTGGGACTGGGTCGCGACGCGGTGCGACGCCAGCCGCGCTGGTGCAGCGGTTCCGCGGCACCGGCGTCCGCCGCCGATGCGCTGGAGCAAGGTGCGCGCGCACTGGGCAGCGCACGCTCGGCACGGTCCAGGTGCAGCACGCCGGAGCCGGCGCTCGACATGCTGGCCAACGGCTGGCTGCTGTATCAGACGATCGCCTGCCGGATGTGGGCGCGCAGCGGCTACTACCAGTCCGGCGGCGCGTTCGGCTTCCGCGATCAGCTGCAGGATTCGATGGCGACGCTGCACGCCGCGCCGGAACTGGCGCGCAACGCAGCTGCTGCTGTGCGCCGCGCACCAGTTCCCCGAAGGCGACGTGCAGCACTGGTGGCATCCGCCGCTGGATCGTGGCGTGCGCACCGCGCTGCTCCGACGACTACCTGTGGTTGCCGCTGGCCACCAGCCGCTACGTGCTGGCCACCGCCGACCCGCCGTGCTGGATGTGCGGGTCGGCTACATCGAGGGCCGCCCGCTGCATCCCGGCGAGGAGTCCTACTACGACCTGCCGCAACCGTCGGGCCTGCGCGAGACGCCTGTACCAGCATTGCGTGCGCGCGATCGAGCACAGCCTGCCGCGCGGCGTGCACGGCCTGCCGCTGATCGGCAGCGGCGACTGGAACGACGGCATGAACCGGGTCGGCGAGGCCGGCCGCGGCGAAAGCGTGTGGCTGGGCTTCTTCTCCTGCGAGGTGCTGCAACCGCTTCGCCGACGTGGCCCGGCTGCATGGCGACGAAGCGTTCGCGCAGCGCTGCGAAAGCGAAGTCAGCCAAGCTGCGCGTCGCGCTGGAACAGCACGCCTGGGACGGCGCCTGGTATCGCCGCGCCTAGTTCGACGATGGCACGCCGCTCGGCTCAGCCGCAACGACGAATGCCGCATCGACTCGATCGCGCAGAGCTGGTCGGTGCTGTCCGGCATCGCCTCGCCCGAGCGCCGGCAGCAGGCGATGACGTCGCTCGACCAGCACCTGGTCCGCCGCGACGCCGGCCTGATCCAGCTGCTCGATCCGCCGTTCGACAAATCCAGCGCTCGACCCCGGCTACATCAAGGGTTACGTGCCGGGCGTGCGCGAGAACGGCGGCCAGTACACGCATGCGGCGATCTGGGCCACGATGGCGTTCGCCGAACTGGGCGACAGTGCCCGCGCGTGGGAACTGCTGCGCATGATCAACCCGGTCAACCACGGCAGCGACGCCGACAAGCATGGACGTCTACAAGGTCGAGCCGTACGTGGTCAGTGCCGACGTCTACGCGGTCGAGCCGCACGTCGGCCGCGGCGGCTGGAGCTGGTACACCGGCTCCGCCGGCTGGATGTACCGGCTGATCGTCGAGTCGCTGCTCGGCCTGCGCCTGGAAGCCGGTCGGCTTCGCTTTGCGCCGGTGCTGCCGAGGTGAATGGGACGGGTTCTCGATGGATCTATCGCCATCGGCGAGACGCTGGTACCGGATCGAACTCCGGCAAGTGGCCGCCGGCACCGGCGCGTGGGTGCGCTGGATGGCGTGACCCTGACGGACGGCCGTATTCCGCTGGTGGACGACAAGGTGGAGCATCAGGTGGTGATCGAGCATCCGCGAAACGGTTGAGCCCGAACCGGCGCGGCCGCCCGATGCCCGGGCGCACCGTGCCGACCCCGTCGGGGAAGTCAGTTCCGCATCAGCATGGGAATGTTGAAGTTCCACTTTGCATGATCCTCGACGCCAACGATGGCATCGGATGCATCCGCCAGATCCAGCAACCCCGCCGGCACGTGAGTATCGAACCGGGTCGAGTAGAAGACCTTGACCGTCGGCGTGAGCGAGCTCTTTTCGCTCTGGTTGAGCACGATGGCCAGGCGCCCGGAGGTCAGTCGGACCAGGGTCCCCACCGGGTAAATTCCGATCATCTTGATGAAGGCGTGGAATATTTCCCGGTCGAAGTGGCCATCCTGCCATTCCGCCATTCTGCGTATGGCATCGGCGGGCTCCCAGCCCTTCTTGTAGCAGCGCTCGGACGTCACCGCATCGTATACGTCGCATATGGCGCCCATGCGGGCCGCCCGGGTCAGGGCATCTCCCGACAGCTTGTGCGGGTATCCGTTGGCATCGCACCTCTCGTGGTGGTGCAGGCATACATCGAGCACCGTCGGGCTCACCTGCAACTGGTTCTGCAGGATGTCCCAGCCCATCTGCGGGTGCTTGCGCACGGCGGCAAATTCCTCCTCATCCAGTCGGCCGGGCTTGTTGAGCACGGCATCCGGCACGCCGATCTTGCCGATGTCGTGAAACAGTCCCGCCATGCCAAGGTCCTGCAGGGCCTCGCCCTCGATGCCCAGTTGCCGCCCCAACGCCATCATCAGCGCACAGACGGCAACCGAATGAAGATAGGTGTAGTCGTCCTTTTCCTTCAGACGCAGCACGCTCAGGATGGCGGCGACGTTGCGGGTGATGGACTTGCCTATTTCATCGACGACATCGACCGCCCCATCCATGTTCAGCGCCTTTCCCATGCGCGCTTCGCCGAACAGGGAAATCACCGCAGCCTTCGCCCGGTCGCGTATGAGTTCGGCCCGCACCACCTCACTGGCGAAATCCGTGCGCGCTTCGGCCGGCAACCCGGCAGGCGCTTTCCGTTTCCTCACGACACCGACATTTTGCGAGTCCACGCGCGGGGCCGAGCACGGCGGCGCCGGTTCGACGTCCAGGCCCTTGCCGGTATCGATCCAGACCTCCTTGCAACCGAAGCTGCAAAGCTTTTCCAGGGTCTTTTCGTCAGCTATGAGGAATGAGCCACGCCAGAACGGATGATCCAGCCACTTCCCGCAGATCTTGTGGATGAACATCCCCTTGCGGAGGCGAGCGATATCGACTTTCTTGAGTGGCGATTGCATCGCTCGCTGGATCCATGTGCCGCGCATGCCGGCCGAAAACTCACAATGCCCGCGGCGGCGAATGATCGCTGCCCCCGTTCCCTTCGACCGCATGGCCCGGCGAGTTTCAACATCGCGTTGACCCCCGGCGAAATCGGCTTCCCTGCCTATCGGCCGCTTGCGGCGGTACTTGAGTCCGCCCTTCGCGCGTCGCCCTCGCGTTGCCTTCGGGGCAACGGAATGAAACACCGAACGCCGTGGGTCCCCCGCACCAGTCCGGGGATTCGAGAAAAGTGTGGCGTGTTGTCGCAGCGCCGCGAATCCCGCGGGCACGTGTCGTGGCCTGCCGGCGCCTGACGCCCCGTATGCATGGACTTAACCTGCCGCCATGCACGCTTTGACGATGAAACGGACCCTCGGCGCCGGGAACCACCCCGGCTGCGTGCGCCTCCGACTGCCACCGTTTGCCGCGATACTGGCAGTGCCCGACCCCCTGTATGGAGTACACCGCAATCATGGCGATACCACGCTCGGATGCCCTGGTTTTTTTTGGCGCCACCGGCGACCTGGCCTACAAGAAGATCTTCCCGGCACTGCTGGCGATGGCCCGGGACGGCCAGCTGGAACTGCCGATCATCGGAGTGGCGCACTCCAACTGGAACCTGAAACAGTTTCGCCAGCGCGCCCGCGACAGCGTGATGCAGGCAGCGAAGGACCGCGGCGAGAAGTTCGACAAGGCCGCGTTCGACAAGCTTTCGGCGCGGCTGCAGTACGTCGATGGCGACTACACGGATCCGGCCACGTTCGCCCAGCTGAAGCAGGTGCTGGGGACGGCGAAGCGACCGCTGCATTACCTGGCGATCCCGCCCAGCCTGTTCGGCACCGTGGTGCAGGGGCTCAAGCAGGCCGGCTGCGCCGCGCATGCGCGGGTGGTGGTGGAAAAGCCGTTCGGACGTGACCTGGCCTCGGCGCAACAGCTCAACCAGACGCTGAAGTCGGCGTTTCCGGATGACGCGATCTTCCGCATCGATCACTTCCTGGGCAAGGAAGCGATCATGAACATCCTGTACTTCCGCTTCGCCAATTCGTTCCTCGAGCCGATCTGGAACCGCAACAACGTGGCCAGCGTGGAAGTGACCCTGTCGGAGAAATTCGGGGTCGAGGGCCGCGGCTCGTTCTACGACAGCGCCGGCTGCCTGCGCGACGTGATCCAGAACCACCTGCTGCAGATTGTGGCGCTGCTGGCGATGGAGCCACCGGCCTACCAGGGCTTCGGCGCGGTGCATGCGGAGAAGGCCAAGGTGTTCCAGGCGATGCGCCCGCTGCAGCCGGACGATCTGGTGCGCGGCCAGTACCGCGGCTACCGCAGCGAGCCGGGCGTGGCGAAGGGCTCCGACGTGGAGACGTTCTGCGCCCTGCGGTTGTTCATCGATTCGTGGCGCTGGGGCGGCGTGCCGTGGTACCTGCGCTCGGGCAAATGCCTGCCCGAGACGGTGGCCGAGATCGTGGTGGAGCTGAAGCCGCCGCCGCAGAAGCTGTTCGACGATGCCGCGCAGAAGGCGGGGCGCGCCAACTACCTGCGCTTCCGGCTGTCGCCGAATACCGCGGTGGCGCTGGCCGCCCGGGTCAAGCGCGCGGGCAAGGAATTCATCGGCGACCAGCGCGAGCTGACCCTGGTGGAGGAGCAGAGCGGGCAGGAGTCGCCCTATCAACGCCTGCTCGGTGACGCGATGGCCGGCGACGGCGCATTGTTCACCCGCGAGGACGCGGTCGAGGCGGCCTGGGTGGTGGTCGAGCCGGTGCTGCGGAACCATCATCCGGCGATCCCCTACCGACGCGGCAGCTGGGGTCCGACCCAGGCCGCCGCGCTGATCGCGGCCGATGGCGGCTGGCACAACCCGGTGGTCGAGGAGGGCAGGCCATGACGACGGCGGCTACGGTGACGTTTCTGCTCGATGTCGACAACACGCTGCTCGACAACGACCGCTTCGCGGCCGACCTGGGCGACACCCTGGAGCAGGCGTTCGGCCCGGCCGAACGCGAGCGTTACTGGGCGATCTATGCGCAGCTGCGCGACGAATTCGGCTTTGCCGATTACCTGGGCACGCTGCAGCGCTTCCGCAGCGGACTGGACAACGAACCGTCGCTGCTGCAGATGTCCAGATACCTGCTGGAATACCCGTTCGCCGAGCGGCTGTATCCGCACACGCTGGCCACCATCGCCCACCTGCGCACGCTGGGGCCGACCGCGATCCTGTCCGACGGCGACGTGGTATTCCAGCCGCGCAAGATCCAGCGCGCCGGCCTGTGGGACGCGCTGCGCGGCGAGGTGCTGATCTACCTGCACAAGCAACGCATGCTGGTGGCGATGCAACAGCGCTATCCGGCCGCGCATTACGTGATGGTCGACGACAAGCCGCAGATCCTGGGCGAGATGAAGCAGCGTCTCGGCCACAAATTGACCACGGTATTCGTGCGCCAGGGCCATTACGCCACGGCAGCCGCCGACGTGGCGATCGAGCCGGCGCCGGATATCACGATCGCGTGCATCGGCGAACTGCGCGAGCGTAAGCTTGCCGATTTCCTGCCGAGCGCGCCGGTCATCAATCTTCCGGCAAACTGAAGGTCCCGAATTGAATCCGATGCATCGAACTGACGTCCTGGAGCAAGCATGAAAGCGACCCGACAATTGCATGACCTCGGCCAGAGCCTGTGGCTGGACAACATCACCCGCACCCTGCTCGACGACGGCACCCTGGCGCGCTACATCAGCGAGGATTCGGTCACCGGGCTGACCTCCAACCCGAGCATCTTCGATGCGGCGATCGGCGACGGCGATGCCTACGATGCCTGCGTCCACGCCAAGGCGCTGGCCGGCCTTTCCGGCGAGAAGCTCTTCATCGAGCTGGCGCTGGAGGACCTGCGCCGCGCCGCCGACCTGTTCGAGCCGGTGTTCCAGCGTACGGCCGGCGTCGATGGCTGGGTCTCGATGGAGATCTCCCCGCTGCTGGCGCAGGACAGTGCCGGCTCGATCGCGGCGGCCCGGCAGATCCACGCTGCCGCCCGGCGCGACAACCTGTTCGTGAAGATTCCCGGTACGCCGGAAGGCATCCCGGCGATCGAGGAAGCGATCTTCCTGGGCATTCCGATCAACGTGACCCTGCTGTTCTCCTGCGACCATTACCTTGCGGCGGCCGAGGCATACATGCGCGGCATCGAACGGCGCATCGACGCCAAGCTCGATCCGCGCGTGGGCTCGGTCGCCTCGCTGTTCATCAGCCGCTGGGACGTGGCCAGCAACAAGCAGCTGCCGGACGAGTTGCACAACAAGCTCGGCATCGCGGTAGGCCAGCAGACCTACCGCGCCTATCGCGAACTGCTCGACTCGCCGCGCTGGCAGAAGCTGGCCGCCGCCGGCGCGCGGCCGCAGCGCCTGCTGTGGGCCAGCACCGGGACCAAGGATCCGGCCGCTCCGGACACCCTGTATGTCGGCGCGCTGGCTGCCCCGAACACGATCAACACCCTGCCGGAGAAGACCCTGCAGGCGTTCGCCGATCACGGCCAGCTGGAGGGCGTGATGGCGATCGACGGCGGCGATGCGGACGCCGTGCTGGCACGGATCGGCAAGGCCGGCGTGGATGTCGACGCACTGGCGCTGAAACTGCAGCAGGAGGGGGCCCAGGCATTCGTCAAATCCTGGCAGCAACTGCTGCAGCGGATCGCCGACAAGGCCAGCGCGCTGGACGACAAGGCAGGGGGGCCGGCACTGCGATGAGCCAGTCAAGACTGAGGAGACTGCCGTCCTGGCAGGCGCTGCAACAGCACGCCGCGGTGATCGGCGAGAAGCACCTGCGCGAGCTGTTTGCCGACGATCCGCAACGCGGCGAGACGTTCGCGCTCGAGGATGTCGGCCTGTACCTGGATTACTCCAAGCAGCGCGTCGACGTCGACACCTTGCGCCTGTTGCGTGAACTGGCGGCGGCCTGCGATCTGCCGGGACATATCGAGGCGATGTTCCGCGGCGAGCGGATCAACACCACCGAGAACCGCGCCGTACTGCACGTGGCGCTGCGTGCGCCCACCGGCGAGCAGATTCTGGTCGACGGTCATGACGTGGTGACGGACGTGCATGCCGTGCTGGAGCGCATGGCGGAGTTTGCCGACCAGGTGCGCGGCGGCGGCTGGCTGGGCCACAGCGGCAAGCGCATCCGCAACGTGATCAGCATCGGCATCGGCGGCTCCGACCTCGGCCCGGTGATGGCCTACGAGGCGCTGCGCGACTACACCGCGCGCGAGATGACGTTCCGTTTCGTCTCGAACGTGGACGGCACCGATTTTGTCGAGGCGACCCGCGACCTCGACGCCGCCGAGACCCTGTTCATCGTCTGCTCGAAGACCTTCACCACGCTGGAGACGCTGAGCAATGCGCAAGCCGCGCGTGCCTGGTGCCTCGACGCGCTGGGCGACGAGAAGGCGATCGCGAAGCATTTCGTGGCGGTCTCCACCAACGCCGACGAAGTGGCGAAGTTCGGCATCGATACCACGCACATGTTCGGTTTCTGGGACTGGGTCGGCGGGCGCTATTCGATGGAATCGGCGATCGGCCTGTCGACCATGCTGGCGATCGGACCCGAGCGGTTCCGCGAGATGCTGGCCGGCTTCCACGCGATGGACGAGCACTTCCGGCACGCTCCGTACGAACGCAACCTGCCGGTGTTGATGGGCCTGCTGGCGATCTGGAACAACAACTTCCTCGACGCTGCCAGCGTGGCAGTGCTGCCGTACGAGCAATACCTGAAGCGCTTCCCGGCCTACCTGCAGCAGCTGACGATGGAGAGCAACGGCAAGAGCGTCACGCCTCGACGGCACGCGTCGTGGACTACGCCACCGGCCCGATCTACTGGGGCGAACCGGGCACCAACGGCCAGCATTCGTTCTACCAGCTGATCCACCAGGGCACGCGCATCGTGCCGTGCGACTTCATCGGCTTCGGCCAGAGCCTGAATCCGCTGCCGGTCCAGGGCGGCGGCGACCAGCACGACCTGTTGATGGCGAACCTGATCGCCCAGGGCGAGGCGCTGGCGTTCGGCAAGAGCGCGGAGCAGGTGCGCGCCGACGGCACGCCCGAGGCGCTGGTGGCGCATCGCACGTTCAGCGGCAACCGGCCCAGCAGCACGATCCTGGCGGCGCGGCTGACTCCGCATGCGCTGGGTGCACTGATTGCGCTGTACGAGCACAGCGTGTTCGTGCAGGGCGTGATCTGGGGCATCGATTCATTCGACCAGTGGGGCGTGGAGCTGGGCAAGCAGCTGGCGAAGACGACCATCGCCGAACTGACCGCGACCGACGAACCGACGCTCGCCCACGACAGCTCGACCAACCGCCTGATCCGTCGCTATCGCCAGCTGCGCGATGGCCCGACCCCGGAAACGAAATGACCCAGAAGATCAGCCCGCTTGCCGGCAAGCCGGCACCGACGTCGATCCTGGTCGATGTGCCGAAGCTGCTGGCCGCGTATGCCGACCTGAAACCGGACCCCGCGGTGGCGGCACAGCGCGTGGCGTTCGGCACCTCCGGCCATCGCGGCAGCTCGCTCGAACGCAGTTTCAACCGCGCGCATATCCTGGCGATCACCCAGGCGATCTGCGAGTACCGGCAGGGCAAGGGCATCGACGGCCCGCTGTTCGTCGGCTTCGATACCCATGCGCTGTCGCAGCCGGCGTTCGAGGACGCGCTGGAGGTGCTGGCCGCCCATGGCGTCGAGACGATGATCTCCGCCGGCGGCGAATTCACCCCGACGCCGGCGATCTCGCACGCGATCCTGGTCTACAACAAGGGGCGGACCACCGGCCTGGCCGACGGCATCGTGATCACGCCATCGCACAACCCGCCCGACAACGGTGGCTTCAAGTACAACCCGAGCAACGGCGGACCGGCCGATACCGAGATCACCGGCTGGGTGCAGCAGCGCGCGAACGCGCTGCTCGAAAACGGCCTGAGCGGAGTCCGCCGGATGCCGTTCGCGCAGGCGCGCCAGGCCGCCTGCACGCATCAACACGACTACCTCAACCACTACGTCGCCGACCTCGCCAACGTCATCGACTTCGACGTCATCCGCAGCGCCGGCGTGCACATGGGCGTCGATCCGCTGGGCGGCGCCGGCGTGCACTACTGGGCACCGATCGCCGAGCGCTACAAGCTCGACCTCACCGTGGTCAGCGACACGGTCGATCCGCAGTTCGCGTTCATGACGGTGGACTGGGACGGCAAGATCCGCATGGATCCGTCGTCGAAATACGCGATGCAGCGCCTGATCGGGCTGAAGGACCAGTACGACGTCGCGTTTGCCTGCGACACCGACCACGACCGCCACGGCGTGGTCACCCGCAGCGGCGGCCTGATGGAGCCGAACCACTACCTGTCCGTGCTGATCGACTACCTGTTCACCCATCGGCCGCAGTGGAACGCGAACGCGGCCGTGGGCAAGACCGTGGTCAGCACGACCCTGATCGACCGCGTGGCGAAGCGGCTGGGGCGCAAGCTGTACGAGGTGCCGGTCGGCTTCAAATGGTTCTCCGAGGGTCTGTTCGACGGCTCGCTGGGCTTCGGCTGCGAGGAAAGCGCCGGCGCCTCGCTGCTGCGCCGCGACGGTTCGGTGTGGACCACCGACAAGGACGGGCTGGTGCCGGCGCTGCTGTCGGCCGAGATCACCGCCCGCCAGGGCAAGGACCCGGGCCAGCTGTATGCCCGGCTGACCAGCGAACTGGGCGAGCCGTTCGCCGACCGGGTCGAGGCCGCGGCCACGCCGGCGCAGAAGGCCCGGCTCGCGAAACTGTCGCCCGATCAGCTGAAGATCGAGCGGCTGGCCGGCGAGAAGATCGAGCAGGTGCTGAGCCATGCCCCCGGCAACGGCGCGGCGATCGGCGGCATCAAGGTGGTCGCCGCCAACGGCTGGTTCGCCGCGCGCCCGTCCGGCACCGAGGCGATCTACAAGATTTATGCGGAGAGCTTCAGCAATCGCGAAGATTTGCGCGGCATTCTCGCCGAGGCGCAGAAGATCGTCGACGCCGCCATCGCGGGCGATTGACCACGGGCGTCGCGGGACCAGCGCCATGCGCGCGCGGTGCCGCCTCTCTCCACACTTATCGGGATCACCCATGTCATCCACGGACCTGAAATCACGCTACGCGGCATCCAGCCGGTGGATGCACTGGACCATGTTCGCCCTGGTGCTGCTGGCCTACCTGTGCATCAACCTGTTCGAGTTGTTCGCCAAGGGCAGTGCCACGCGTGCCAACATACTCGGCTCGCACTTCGTCGCCGGGCTCACCGTGCTGCTGCTGGTGCTGCCCCGCCTGTGGCTGCGCCTGCGCAACGGCCAGCCGCCGATTTCCCCGCCACCGCCGCGCTGGAGCGAGTTGCTGGGCAAGCTCACCCATCTGGCCCTGTATGCCTTCCTGCTGATCCAGCCGATCCTGGGCGTGATCACCCTGCAGATCGAGGGCAAGCCGGTCGCCCTGTTCGGCGTGACCCTGCTGCCCTCGTTCGTGGGCCAGCCCGACCGCGCGCTGGCGCACCAGTTCGAAGATATCCATGGCACCATCGGCACGATCTTCTATTACGTGATCGCCCTGCATATCCTGGCTGCGCTGTGGCATCACTATCGCCGCCGCGACGACACCCTGACGCGGATGCTCTGAAACATGCCGTCCCCGCACAGAGCACGGGCCATGCACACCCCCCTGACCACGGAGCACATGCGTGTCTCGACGCCACCACAACGAAAGACATCTCACCGGGCGCATGGGCTGGCTGCGCGCAGCCGTACTCGGCGCCAATGACGGCATCGTCTCCACCGCCAGCCTGGTACTGGGCGTGGCGGCGGCGCATGCTTCCGGCCAGGCGATCCTGATCGCCGGCAGCGCCGGGCTGGTCGCCGGAGCGATGTCGATGGCAGCCGGCGAATACGTGTCGGTGCACTCGCAGGCCGACAGCGAACACGCCGAACTGGAGAAGGAACGGCACGAACTGCTGACCGACGTGGCCGGCGAGCACAAGGAGCTGGCCGCGATCTATGTCGGCCGCGGGCTGGACAAGGCACTGGCCAACCAGGTGGCCGAACAGCTGATGGCGCACGACGCGCTGGATGCCCACGCCCGCGACGAGCTGGGCATCACCGAGATACTGCGGGCCAGGCCGCTGCAGGCCGCCGGTGCCTCGGCGCTGAGCTTTGCGATCGGTGCGGCGCTGCCGCTGCTGGTGGTGGTGCTGAGTCCCGCCTCGGTGCTGTTGTGGTCGGTCTTCATCACCTCGCTGATCTTCCTGGCCGTCCTCGGCGGGCTGGCTGCCCGCACCGGCGGTGCCAGGGTCCGCACCGGCGTCATCCGCATCACGTTCTGGGGTGCGCTGGCCATGGCGATCACCACCGGCGTCGGCATGCTGTTCGGTGTGACGGGCTGAGTCGCCGGCCAGGCGCAATGTGCGGCGGCATGACGTGCGCTTGACCTGCGCCCGGTCATCCTGACGGGGTGCTCATTCCCGTCCCGTCCGCCCGAGGCTAGTTCCATGACCGACGCCACACTCGACCAGCAATGCATCGACACGCTCCGCTTCCTGTCGGTGGACATGGTGCAAAAGGCCGACAGCGGCCATCCCGGCCTGCCGCTGGGCGCAGCGCCGATGGCCTATGTGCTGTGGACGAGGCACATGAAATACCACCCGGCCGATCCGCACTGGGTCGACCGCGACCGCTTCGTGCTGTCGGCCGGTCACGGTTCGGCGCTGCTCTACAGCCTGTTGCATGTGACCGGCTACGACCTCTCGCTGGATGACCTGAAGCAGTTCCGCCAGTGGGGCAGCAAGGCGCCCGGGCATCCCGAATACGGTCACACGCCCGGCGTGGAGATCACCACCGGGCCGCTGGGACAGGGCTTGGCCAACGCGGTCGGCATGGCGATCGGCGAGGCGCACCTGGCCGCCCGCTACAACCGCCCTGGCCACGTGGTGATCGACCATCACACCTGGGCGATCGTCAGCGACGGCGACCTGATGGAAGGCGTGGCCAGCGAAGCGGCCTCGCTGGCCGGGCATCTGAAACTGGGCAAGCTGATCTGTCTGTACGACGACAACTACGTCACCCTCGCCGCCGGCACCGACATCACGTTTTCAGAGGATCGCGCGCGGCGCTTCGAGGCGTATGGCTGGCAGACGATCCACGTCGCGGACGGCAACGACCTGGCGGCGATCGACGCCGCGCTGGATGCCGCACGCGCCGACACCGCGCGGCCATCGCTGATCCTGGTGCGCACGCATATTGGCTATGGCTCGCCCGAGCAGGATTCGTTCAAGGCGCACGGCTCGCCGCTGGGCGTCGAAGACGTGAGGAAGACCAAGCTCAAGCTGGGCTGGCCGGTGGAGCCCGACTTTCTGCTGCCGAAACCCGCACTCGACCACTTCCGCGAAGCGCGGGATCGCGGAGCGCGCGCGCAGGACGAATGGCAAGGCCGTCTGGATGGCTATATCAAGGTGTTTCCGCAACTGGCGAAGGAGCTGCAGGGTCGACTGCGCGGCGAGCTTCCCGATGGCTGGGACGCGGACATCCCGGAGTTTCCCGCCGACGCCAGGGGCATCGCCACCCGCGTCGCCAGCGGCCAGGTGATGAACGCGATCGCGCCGAAACTTGCCGCCCTGTTCGGTGGCTCGGCAGACCTCGATTCCTCCACCCACACCAACCTGAAGGGCCTGGGGGATTTCAATCCGGCGGCGACCGCAGGACAGGACACCCAGGGTTCCGATGGCGGCGGCTGGAGTTACGCCGGGCGCAACCTGCACTTCGGCGTGCGCGAGCACGCGATGGGCGCGATCGCCAACGGCCTGGCCGTGCACGGCGGTTTCCTGCCGTACGGCTCGACCTTCCTGATCTTCTCCGACTACATGCGGCCGTCGATCCGCCTTGCCGCGCTGATGGGCGTGCACGTGGTGCATGTCTTCACCCACGACAGCATCGCGCTGGGCGAGGACGGCCCCACCCATCAGCCGATCGAGCAGCTGGCCAGCCTGCGGGCAATCCCCAACCTCACCGTGATCCGTCCGGCCGACGCCAACGAAACCGCAGTGGCCTGGAAGGTGGCGGTGGAGTCGACGAAGCAACCGGTGCTGCTGGCATTGACCCGGCAGAACCTGCCCACGCTCGATCGCGGCCGCTACGCCAGCGCCGAGGGCGTGCGCCGGGGCGCCTATGTGTTGAGCGACCCGGATGACGGCAAGCCGGCGTTGATCCTGATCGCCAGCGGCTCCGAGGTCGGTCTGATCCTGGCCGCGGCGGAACAGCTGCAGGGTCGGGGCATCGCCGTGCGCTGCGTGTCGATGCCGAGCTGGGAACTGTTCGACGCGCAACCACCGGGCTATCGCGATCAGGTGTTGCCGCCGAACGGTGACCGCGCGATTGGCGGTGGAGCTGGGCGTGGCGCAGGGCTGGCGCCGCTACACCGGCGAGCATGGCGACATGCTGGGCATCGACCGCTTCGGCGCCTCCGCGCCGGCCGGGGTCTTGCTGCGCGAATACGGCTTCACCGTCGACAACGTGGTCCGCCGGGCCCGCGCCTTGCTCGGCAGCTGAGTCGGCGGCGGATGACGCACGCCCCCGGCATCTGGCCCGCGGGGCATTCGCCGTTGCCCGCCCGAACGGCCGACCGAGCCCACTTTGTTCACAGGTCAGTGCGGCCGCGCCTGTGCTCATCGTCATGTATATGTGAACTTGTCGGTATGTTATTGTCCGGACCGGCTTCCACCCTCCCAGGCCATCCCCTTGTCCAGTCACCTGTCTGACCTGAAGCCCATCGTGCGGACCGGCCGCGCCCACGCGCTGGCGGTGCTGATCGGGCTATCCCTCGCCGGCTGCGCCGTCGGCCCCGATTACCAGCGCCCGGATGCGCCGCCGGTGGATCGCTATACAGCACAGGCGTTGCCCGCCGGCACGACGTCGGCCCAGGCCGCCGACGGCGATGCGCAGCGCTTCATGCAGGGCCGTGACGTGCCCGCACGCTGGTGGACCACGTTCGACAATGCCGAGCTGACCCGCCGGGTGAACACCGCGCTGAGCCACAGCCCCACGATTGCCTCGGCCCAGGCTGCGCTGCGTCAGGCGCAGGAAAACGCCAATGCGACCCGCGGCGGCCTGTTCCCGTCACTGGACGCTGCCGCCGGCGCCACCCGCGAGAAGCAATCGGCAGCGCAGTCCGGCGCTCCCGGCGGACTCGGCCCGTTCACCATCTACAACGCCTCGGTCAGCGTGGGCTACACGCTGGATCTGTTCGGCGGCGTGCGCCGGGGCATCGAGGCACAGCTGGCGCAGGCCGACTATCAGCGTGCCCAACTCGACACCACTTATCTGACCCTGGCCGCCAACGTCGTCACCGCCTCGCTGCAAGAGGCCTCGTTGCGCGAGCAGCTGCGCGCGACCGAGGAGATCCTCGGCTTCCAGCGCGAGAGCCTGCGGATCGCCGGGCAGCAGCAGCGGATCGGCTCGAAATCGCTGTCCGACACGCTGGCCGTGCGCACCCAGCTGGCGATCACCGAGGCCACCCTGCCGCCGCTGCGCGCCCAGCTCGCCGCCACCCGCAATCAGCTGGCGACCTACCTGGGCACCACGCCCGCCCAACTGGAATTGTCGCCGCTGACCCTGGATGCGATCGGCCTGCCGCAGGACATCCCGGTGAGCCTGCCCTCGACCCTGGTCGATCAGCGCCCGGATATCCGCGCGGCCTCGGCACAACTGCATGCAGCGTCGGCCGGGGTCGGCGTGGCCACCGCAGCGATGCTGCCGCAGATCACCCTTTCCGGCAGCGCCGGCTCGCAGGCGCTGCGCGCGGGCGATCTGTTTTCCGCAGGCACCGGCGCCTGGTCACTGGGTCTGGGCCTGACCCAGCCGCTGTTCCACGGCGGCGAGCTGTTGCACCGCAAGCGCGCCGCCCAGGCTGGCCTGGACAAGGCCGTGGCGGACTGGCAGCAGACCGTGCTGGTCGCGTTCCAGAACGTCGCGGACGCGCTGCAGGCGCTGCAATACGATGCGCAGGGGCTGGCCGCGCAAGCCATTGCCGAAAGCGCGGCGTCGCAGCAACTGGACTTGACCCGCCAGCAGTATCAGCTGGGCGCCACCGGCTATCTCAACCTGCTCGACGCCCAGCGCAGCTACCAGCAGGCGCGCATCAGCCTGATCCAGGCGCGCGCCGCCCGGCTGGCCGATACCGCCGCGCTGTACGCCGCCCTCGGTGGCGGCTGGCGCAGTGACGACACCGGCGCCCGCCCGGCGCAAGACACATCCGCACCATCCACCGCATCCAACTGAGGAGATCGCGCATGACCACGCGCGTCGACAAGAAGCCCAGCACCACCAAGCGCATGATCTGGATGATCGGCGGAGTGCTGCTGCTGATCGCCCTGATCGTCGGCATCAAGGTACTGCTGGTGATGCGCATGATCCACAGCATGCCCCAGCCGGCACCGTCCACGGTCAGCACCACCTCCGCCCGCGAACAGCCCTGGCAGCCTGCGCTGAGTGCCGTCGGCACGCTGCGCGCGGCGAACGGCGCCGACCTGGCGATGGATGTCGCCGGCCTGGTCACCGGGGTCAACCTGAAATCCGGCCAGGACGTGAAGCAGGGCCAGGTGTTGCTGCAGCTGCGCGATGGCGACGACGTGGCCCAGCTGCAGCAGCTTGAGGCAGCGGCGCAGCTGTCGCAGCTGACCTTCGAACGGGCACGCAAACAGCTCGCCGCACAGGCGATCAGCAAGGCCGACTACGACACCGCCGCCGCCGACCTCAAGGGCAAGCAGGCCGCGGTGGCGCAGCAGAAAGTGGTGGTCGCGAAGAAACAGCTGCGCGCGCCGTTTACCGGCCGCGCCGGCATCATCACCACCAGCCCCGGCGACTACCTCAGCGCCGGCGCGACGGTCGTGACGGTGCAGCAGCTCGATCCCCTGCTGGTCGATTTCTACGTGCCGCAGAGCGAACTGGGCCGGTTGCAGGTGGGCCAGGCGGTGAACCTGAAGCTGGACGCGTATGCAGGCCGCCGCTTCAGCGGCAAGCTCAGTGCAATCAACCCCAAGGTCGATCTCGGCACCCGCAACGTGCAGGTGGAAGCCACCGTACCGAACCACGACAAGGCGCTGACCCCGGGCATGTTCGCCAAGGTCAGCGTGGACGTCGGCCACGAGCAGCGCCAGTTGACCCTGCCGCAGGCGGCAATCGTCTACAACCCTTACGGCGACACCGTGTACGTCGTGCAGCCGTCCAAGGGCAAGGACGACAAGGGCCGGCCGCTGCCCGCCACGGTGAAGCAGACCTTTGTCACCCTGGGCGAAACCCGCGGTGACCAGGTCGAGATCGTCAAGGGCATCAAGGCCGGTACCGTGGTCGTCACCAGCGGCCAGATCAAGCTGAAGAACGACGCGCCGATCGTGATCGACAACCGCGTGCAGCCGGCCGACAGCGCGAACCCCGCGCCGCAGGAACACTGATCGTCATGAATTTCACCGACCTGTTCATCAAAAAGCCGGTGCTGGCGATCGTCGTCAGCCTGCTGATCCTGGTGCTCGGTGTACGCGCGGTCAGCAGCCTGACCGTGCGCCAGTACCCGAAGACCGAGAACGCCACGGTCACCGTCAGCACCGCCTACTACGGCGCCGATGCGCAGACCATGGCCGGCTTCATCACCCAGCCGCTGGAGCAGGCGATCTCGCAGGCGCAAGGCATCGATTACCTGTCCTCCAGCAGCGTGCAGGGCGTGTCCACCATCACCGCCACCCTGCGCCTGAACTACGACGCCAACCGCGCGCTGACCGAGATCACCACCCAGGTGAACTCGGTGAAGAACCAGCTGCCGCCGCAGGCGCAGCAGCCGGTGCTGAACGTGCAGACCGGCGAGACGATCGACGCGATGTACATGGGCTTCTACAGCGATGTGCTGCCCAGCAACAACATCACCGACTACCTCGCGCGGGTGGTCAAGCCCAAGCTCGATTCGATCGACGGCGTGCAGACTGCCGAGCTGCTCGGTGCACGCCAGTTCGCCCTGCGGGCCTGGCTCGACCCGGCCAGGATGGCGGCTCACGGCATCACCGCCAGTGACGTGAACGCGGCGCTGGCCTCGAACAACTACCTGGCCGCGGTCGGCTCCAGCAAGGGCCAGGCGGTGACCGTCGACCTGACCGCCGACAGCAACCTGCACTCGGTGGAGGAGTTCAAGCAGCTGGCGATCAAGCAGGTCAACGGGGCGATCGTGCGCCTGCAGGACGTGGCCACCGTGTCGCTGGGCTCGGAGAGCTACGACTTCAACGTGGCCTTCAGCGGCAAGCGCTCGGTGTTCATCGGCATCAAGGTCGCGCCCGACGCGAACGTGCTCGACGTGGCCAAACGTGTGCGCGAAGCGTTCCCCGACATCCAGGGCCAGCTGCCCAGTGGGCTGACCGGGAAAATCGTCTACGACGGCACCGAATTCGTGAACAGCTCGATCACCGAGGTGGTCAAGACCCTGGCCGAGGCGTTGCTGATCGTCACGCTGGTGATCTTCCTGTTCCTGGGCAGCCTTCGCGCGGTGATCATCCCGGTGATCGCGATGCCGCTGTCGCTGATCGGCACCTTCTTCGTGATGCTGGCGCTGGGTTACTCGATCAACCTGCTGACCCTGCTGGCGCTGGTGCTGGCGATCGGCCTGGTGGTGGACGACGCGATCATCGTGGTCGAGAACGTCGACCGGCACATGAAGGAGGAGGGCAAGACCCCGCTGCAGGCCGCCTTGCTGGCCGCGCGCGAACTGGGCGGGCCGATCCTGGCGATGACCGTGGTACTGATCGCGGTATACGTGCCGATCGGTTTCCAGAAGGGCCTCACCGGTGCGTTGTTCACCGAATTCGCGTTCACCCTGGCCGGCGCGGTGACCGTGTCGGCGGTGATCGCGCTGACCCTGTCGCCGATGATGGCCGCGAAGTTCTTCCGCAGCGAGCAGGAGAGCGGCCGCTTCGTGCAGTTCATCGACCGCCAGTTCGATCGCCTGCACCGCGGCTACCAGCGGATGCTGCACAACACGCTGTCGACCTCATCGGTAGTCATCGTGATGGCCGGGCTGCTGCTGCTGGCCACCTTCGCGCTGGGCATGACCTCGAAATCCGAACTGGCCCCGGAAGAGGATCAGGGCATCGTGGTCGGCCAGATCGTGGGGGCACCGAACGCGACCGCGCAGCAGATGAACGTCTACGCGACGCAGATGTTCGACCTCTCCAGGGATTTGCCGGAATACCAGCAGATGTTCCAGTTGACCGGCGTGCCCACCGTCAACCAGGGCATCGGCGGCGTGCTGTTCAAGCCATGGGATCAGCGGCATCGCAGTGCCCACGAACTGCAGCAGGTGCTGCAACAGAAGTGGAACAGCATTGCCGGCGGCAAGGTCGCGGCGTTCCAGTTCCCGCCGTTGCCGGGTGCCTCGGGCTTGCCGATCCAGGTGGTGATAACCACCACCGAACCATTCGAAAACCTCAACGAGGTGGCCTCGCAGGTACTGGCGAAGGCGCAGGCCAGCGGCAAGTTCTACTTCATCGACTCCGACCTCAAGGTGGACAAGCCGCAGAGCACGGTCAGCCTCAATCGCGACATGATCACCACGCTGGGGCTGACCCAGCAGGATGTCGGGGCCGCGCTCGGGTCGGCGCTGGGTGGCGGCTACGTCAACTACTTCTCGATCTCGGGCCGCTCCTACCGGGTGATCCCGCAGGTGTTGCAGGTCGACCGGCTCAACCCGAAGCAGGTGCTGGACTACTACATCCGCGTGCCCGACGGCTCGGTGATCCCGGCCGCGACGGTGGCGAAGATCACCGATCAAGTGGTGCCGCAGTCGTTGAACCGCTTCCAGCAGCTGAACTCGGCGACGATCTCCGGTGTATCCGGCCTGTCGCAGGGCGAGGCACTCGCCTATCTGCGCGACCTGGTGCACGAGGTGGCGCCGACCGGCTATTCGGTCGACTACGCCGGCCAGTCGCGCCAGTTCACGCAGGAGTCCGGCGGCTTCGCTGCCACCTTGCTGTTCGCCGTGATCATCGTGTTCCTGGCGCTGGCCGCGCAGTTCAACAGTCTGCGCGATCCGATCGTGATCCTGGTCTCGGTGCCGCTGGCGTTGTTCGGCGCGCTGATCTTCGTCAACCTGTTCACCAGCCTCAACATCTACACCGAGGTCGGGCTGGTGACCCTGATGGGCCTGATCAGCAAGCACGGCATCCTGATCGTGCAATTCGCCAATCAGTCGCAGCTGGCCGGCATGAGCAAACGCGAGGCGATCGAACACGCCGCGGCGGTGCGCCTGCGGCCGATCCTGATGACCACCGCGGCGATGGTGCTTGGCGTGCTGCCGCTGGTGATCGCCTCCGGCGCCGGCGCGGCGGGCCGCTTCAACATGGGCCTGGTGATTTCCACCGGCCTGGCGATCGGCACCATCTTCACCCTGTTCGTGGTGCCAGCGTTCTACCTGCTGCTGTCCACCGACCATCACGGCGAGGAGCGGTCGGACGAGCAGAAGCTGCTGCACGAGGATCCGATCCCGGGGGCCTGACGGCCCTGCCGCACACGCGGCATCGATGGTCCGCAAGACACACAAAAGGCGCGGTCACCCGCGCCTTTTGTGTGTCCGTGCCAGAAGCGCCCTCAGGGACGCGGCAGCCTAGTTGCGCGACTGCAGCTTCGACAGCAGGCGCAGCAGTTCCAGGTAGAGCCAGACCAGGGTGACCACCAGCGCGAACGCGCCATACCACTCCATGTACTTCGGCGCGCGGGCGGTGACGCCGGATTCGATCATGTCGAAATCGAGGATCAGGTTGAGCGCGGCGATCACCACCACCACCGCGCTGAAGGCGATGCCCATGCCGCTGCTGCCGTTGATGAAACCCATCGAATGACCGAAGAAGCCCATCACCATGTTGGCCAGGTAGAGCAGGAACACGCCGCCGGTGGCGGCAACCACGCCCAGCTTGAACTTCTCGGTGGCGCGGATCAGCCCGCTGCGATAGGCCAGCAGCAGGGCGGCGGTCACACCGAACGTGAGGCCGACTGCCTGCATCACGATGCCGGGGAAGCGTATCTCGAACATCGCCGAGAGACCACCGATGAACAGGCCTTCCGCCAGCGCATACAGCGGCGCGGTGACCGGTGCCCAGGTTTTCTTGAACACGGTGATGAGGGCGAGGATCAGCCCGCCGATGGCGCCGCCGATCATCAGCGGCAGCATCGCCGGCAGGCTCGCCGGACCGCTGAACTGGCTCCAGCTGTAGGTCGCACCGAGCAGGACCAGGACCAGCAGCAGGCCGGTCTTGTTGACCGTGCCGTTGAGGGTCATCACCTCGTCGCCATGCGATGCGAGCGCACCGCTGGCGGCATCGAGGAAGGTATTCTTGTTGAGTGCCGGGTTGCCGCTTTGCATGATGTACTCCCGTGAGATGCCGGTCATCGTACCTTGCCGGCGGCGAAGTGACCGCCGGCCTGCGCCGATACGCCGCTGCACTGGCGCGCGCAAACTACGCGACAATACGACCTTGCCGAATGTCGCGGAGTTCCGATGAACCCTTCCACCCTGCGTATCGCCACCCGCAAGAGCGCGCTCGCGTTATGGCAGGCCGAGCATGTGGCGGCCCTGCTGCGTGCAGCGCATCCTGGACTGATGGTTGAACTGGTGCCGATGAGCACCCGCGGTGACGAGATTCTCGACCAGCCGCTGGCCTCGATCGGTGGCAAGGGCCTGTTCCTGAAGGAGCTCGAGGTGGCGATGCTGGAAGGTCGCGCCGATCTGGCCGTGCATTCGCTGAAGGACGTGCCGGTGCAACTCGAGCCGGGTTTCACGCTGCCGGCGATCCTGCCGCGGGCCGACGCGGCCGATGCCTTCGTCAGCAACGACCATGCCGATCTGGCGGCGCTGCCGCTCGGTGCGCGGGTCGGCACCTCTTCGTTGCGGCGGCAGGCGCAATTGCGCGCGTGGCGACCGGATCTGCAACTGCTCGACCTGCGCGGCAATGTCGGCACCCGCCTGGGCAAGCTCGATGCCGGCGGCTATGACGCGATCGTGCTGGCCTGTGCGGGGCTGGAACGGCTGGGCCTGGCCTCGCGCATCCGCGCCCGGCTGGCCGCCCCGGACTGGTTGCCCGCGCCGGGCCAGGCCGCGATCGCGATCGAGGCACGCGACGACCAGCCGGGCGTAGCGGCCCTGCTGGCCGCGCTGGACGACGCCGATACGCGGCTCACCGTCAGCGCCGAGCGCGCCATGAACCAGGCGCTTGGCGGCAGCTGCACGGTGCCGGTCGGCGCCTGGTGCGTGCTGGGCGAGCACGGCCTGCACCTGCGCGGCATGGTCGGTGACGTGGCCAACGGCCGGTTGCTGCACGCACACGCCAGCAGCGATACCGACCAGGCCCTCGCGCTGGGCCGGCAGGTCGCGGCGGCGTTGCTGGCGCAGGGTGCCGGCGAATTACTGGGACTTTGACGGAAACCTGCGGCCGTCTGCGCACTCGAGCCTCGAGCGCCATCTGAAAAACGGCCCCGCCGCTGACGCGACGAGGCCATTCCGCTCTGGCATGAGCGCCCGGCTCAGAAGCTGTAGACCAGGTTGGTCGTCGTCAGCGTGTCGGTTTTCTTGGTGCCCGCCAGCACGTCGCTGTTGTGACGCACCTGGAAGCCGACCTTCAGCGCCAGCTTGCGCGTCATGCTGACCGCCAGACCGGCATCATTCTGCAGGTAGGTGTTCTTCGAGCCCGCTTCCATCAGCAGGGTGTTCTCGAACGAGGTGTTGCTGGTGAGCTTGTACTTGTAGTTGACCAGACCGCGCGCGACCGCCTCGCCCTGGGTCGCCTGCCGCTGCGGCACGCTGACGCCGTTGACCACCAGGTCGATATCGGCCGGGCGGTAACGCTTGTAACCCGGGCCGATTTCAAACGACAGCTCGTTGCGATCATCCTTCAGCGCGATATAGCCGTAGCCGAGCGAGACGATGCCCTGCCACAGGTTGGCACCAAAGTCGTCGTGCTCGTAACGCGCCGCGCCGACGATGTAGCTGCGCGTATCAAGCTTGTAGCCGACCGAGGCGCCACCGTCGTAGCGGTTCGCCGTGGTGTTGAACTGCTTGATCGTATTGCCGGCCGCATCGACCACTTTCTGCTGGCTCTTCGAACGCAGCCCGTCGAGGAAAAAGCTGTTCTTCCACTGCTCGTTTTCCTGGTTCAGGCCGAGCTTGGCATTGACGTTCTCCGAGCGCGAATTGCCGGTGGACGAGGCGAAACCGAATTCACCCGAACCACTCCAGCCACCATGACTGGCGGCCGAATCGGCACTCGCCGCGTCGGGCGCGGCATCCTGGGCATACACGGCGGAGCTGGCGATCGTGGCCAGCAACAGGCTGGCGAGCAGGGTCTTCTTCATCCGGCGATCCATTTGTTAAACATTGGTAAGCCGCTCACCTTAACGGGACGGATTGAACTTGCAATGAACAACAGGCTCTGACCGCCCGGTCAGCCCGACGGTTCCAGCTGGCCGGTGCGGGCGCCGTGCACCGCGAATCGACGACGACTTGCGGCGGCCCCGGGCCGCCGCCATGCTACACGGCGCCCTCCCACCTTATGCCGACGACACCATGGATCGCTACGAACGCATATTGAGCCTGCACCGCCTGCTGAAATCGGCGCATTACCCGATTCCGTTGTCGCGCCTGCTTGGTGAACTGGAATGCTCGCGTGCCACGCTGTACCGCGACGTGGCGTTCCTGCGCGATGCGCTCGGCGCACCGATCGAGAGCGCGGGCACCGACCAGGCCGCGTTCCGCTACGAGCTTGGCGAAGGCGAGAAGTTCGAGCTGCCCGGGCTGTGGCTGACCTCGGACGAACTGGCCTCGCTGCTGGCCCTGAACGAGCTGATCAGCCGCTCCGGCCCCGGCGTACTGGCCGGCGCATTGGCGCCGTTCAAGGCGCGCATCGAGGGCCTGCTGTCGCATCACGACAGCGGCAAGGCCTTGCCGATCGAGCGCATCCGGGTGATCCCGTGGGGCGAACGCAAGCTCGACCAGCAGGTGTTCCGCATCGTCGCCGGCGCGGTGCTCGAGCGCAAGCAGCTGCGCTTCCGCTACCGCGCGCGCACCACCAATGCCGACAGCCGACGTCTCGTTTCACCGCAACGGCTGACGCATTACCGCGACAACTGGTACCTCGACGTCTGGGATCACGACCGCGAGGCACTGCGCAGCTTCGCAGTCGACCGTATCGTCGAGGCGAGTGCACTGGATGCCGCCGCCATCGATGTCCCGGACAGCGATCTCAATGAACTGCTCGCCTCCAGCTACGGCATCTTCGCCGGCAAGCCGAAGGCGTGGGCGACCCTGCGCTTTTCCGCACACGCGGCCCGCTGGGTTGCCGACGAACACTGGCATTCGCAGCAGAAGGGCGAGTGGCTGCCGGACGGCCGCTACGAGCTGAAGGTGCCGTACTCCAATTCGAAGGAGCTGCTGATGGACGTACTCAAGTACGGCCCGGATGCGGAGGTGGTGGCGCCGTTGTCGCTGCGCGAGGAGATGAAGATTCTGCTGCAACTGGCCCTGTCAGGCTACGCCTGACAGCAGAATTATGGATGTCCATCGGCGCCGTAGTGTTCCCGACGCGGTGATGCACGAAGGCACGAACCCGCAGGGCACATTCGCCTCCTCTCCCGCTTGCGGGAGAGGATTGTGACCGGAGGAAATCCCCCTGCGGGAAGGTGAGGGCGGGTGCTCGCGGGAAGGCCGAACAAAGCCCGCTCCGGTGCAGCTTCCGTGCAAGATTGTCCCCCTCTCCCCAACCCTCTCCCCGCAGGGGAGAGGGAGCAAACGCGAAAGGCGCGTTGCCCTTGAAGCCCCCTCTCCCCAACCCTCTCCCCGCAGGGGAGAGGGAGCAAACGCGATAAACGCATTGCCTTATTGAAGCGGATGGAACGGCCAGAAGTGCGGGATCAGCCACATCGACAGCGCGCAGAACATCAGGATCAACGGGATACCCACCTTCATGAAATCGGTGAAGCGATAGCCGCCGGCGTAATAGACCATGGTGTTGGTGGGGTAGCCGACCGGGGTGGCGAACGAGGTCGCCGCGGCGAACGCCACCGCCACCACGAACGGCCGCGCATCAGCGTGCACCGCATGCGCCACCGACACGGCGATGCCCACCATCAGCACCACCGACGGGTTGTGTCCCATCAACTCGGTGAGCAGGGCGGTCAGCAGGTAGATCATCAGCAGGGCGGCCAGCGGCCCGTGGTCACCGACCAGACCCATGCCCAGTTGCACCACGGTGGTCGACAGGCCGGTCTTCTCGATCGCCAGGCCCAGCGGCAGGATCGCGCCGAGCAGGATGATGATTTTCCAGTCGATGCCCTCGTAGACGTCCTTGCGACCGAAACAGCCGGTCAGCGCCATCGCCGTGGCACCGCAGATCGCGGCGATCGGAATCGGCAGCCAGTGCATGCCCGAGATCAGCACCACCGCGGCCATGATCGCCACCGCCACCAGTGCCTTGCGCGGGGTCCGGTGCGCGTCCTCGCGCTCGGTCAGCACGATGAAGGCCTCCTCGCCGCGCAGCTTCGACATGCTGTCCTCGTCGACCAGCACCATCAGTACGTCGCCGACCGCCAGGCTGACGTCGCTGAGCTTGTCGCGCAGCACGACACCGCGGCGATGGATCGCCAGCAGGGTGGCGTTGTAGCGCCAGCCGATACCGGATTCGAGAAAGCGTCGGCCCTCGATCGAACTGCCCGGTGCCACGATCATCTCGGTCAGCACGCGGGGGCGCTCGTCACCCTGGGCGTAGTGCAGCTCCGGCGCATTGCGCAGCCTGGCACCGCGGCGGAATTCCTCGATCTTGTCCCAGTCGCCACGCACCAGCAGCACGTCGCCGACGGCCAGCTGCTGCGAGCGCGGCGACCACATGCGTCGTTCGCCGCGCAGCAGCTCCAGCGGATACACGCCGAACTTCTCGCCGAGCTTGGCGTCGGCGATCATCTTGCCGATCAGCGGCGAGTCGGCGGTCAGCTCCAGCTCGGTAACGTACTTGCCGATTTCCAGTTCTTCCGGCAGCTGCGTGTCGATATGCGCCGGCAGCAGCCAGCGACCGACCAGCATCAGGTAAGTGATGCCGGCGACGCCGAGCACCGCGCCCAGGGGCGTCATCTCGAACACGCCGATCGGCAACAGGCCTTGCTTCTGCGCCAGGCTGTCGGCCAGCAGGTTCGAGGAGGTGCCGATCAGCGTGCACACGCCGCCCATCTGCGCCGCGTAGGCCATCGGCATCAGCACGCGCGCCGGCGAGGTGTGCGTGCGCTGGCATACGCGCAGCACCAGCGGCAGGAAGGTAGCCACCAGCGCGATGTTCTTGATGAAGGCGCCCAGCGGAGCGATCACCAGCATCACGGCCAGGGTCAGCAACCACGGCTGCCGAATCTTCATCAGCAGCCGGCTCAGCGGCTCCAGCGCTCCGGAACGCTCGATGCCCAGGCTCAGCGCGAACATCGCCGCCACCGTGACGGTGGCTTCGTTGCTGAAACCGGACAGGGCCTCGACCGGACTCACGATGCCGAGGATGACCAGCGCCGCCAGGGTCATCAGCGCGACCAGATCGATGCGCACCTTTTCGCTGGCGAACAAAGCCATCGCCGTGGCGATCACCACTACCGTGGCCCATGCCTGCCAGGTCATGCGGATACTCGCGCGCGCGCCGCGCGAGACCGCTGGATCGAGGGTTCATCGGTGTTGCGCATGCGTGCTCCGGGGCTTGCTGTCGTTCTTGCAGGCCCTCATCCTAACCGGCAAGGCTCGATGTGTATCACCGGCGCCGGCACGCTTGCCTCCGCACCCCAAGAAAACGGGTGGCGACCATGGCGAAGGAGGCACCCCCGCAGCACCGCCAGTCCGCGATCGGAGCAGGCCCATGAGTCATGACGAAATCACCACGGCCAGCGCCTCGCGCACGGCCGCAGCTGACAAGCCCACGGTGGCGCTCGCTCTGGGTGCCGGTGGCGCGAAGGGGCTGGCGCATATCGGCGTGATCGAGGAGCTCGAGGCACAGGGTTTCGAGATCGTCGCGATCGCCGGCAGTTCGATGGGCGCCCTGATCGGCGGCATCCACGCGATGGGCAAGCTGGACGTCTATCGCGACTGGGTCTGCGCGCTGGCCCGGTTCGATGTGCTGCGGCTGCTCGACTGGACGTTTTCCGGCGGCGGCCTGATCAAGGGCGAGCGGATCATCGACACCCTGCGCAGCCTGATCGGCGATATCCGGATCGAGGAGCTGCCGCTGGCCTTCACCGCGGTGGCCACCGACCTCGATCGCGAACGCGAGGTCTGGCTGACCCGCGGCAGCCTGTTCGATGCGATCCGCGCCTCGATCGCGGTGCCCACGGTGTTCCGCCCGCACCGCCTCGACGGCCGCCGCCTGGTCGATGGCGCCCTGCTCAACCCGGTACCGGTGACCCCGTTGATCGGCGTGCGGGCGGACTTCCTGCTCGCGGTCAGCATTGACGGTCCGTCCGAGGCGGCGGTCCAGCTCGCGCCGGCGGCGCGCGAGCCGGTCGACGAGAACAGCTATCGGCACCGCATCGGCGAGTTCATCACCCGCCTGATGCCGGGAGGCGAAAGCCAGCCACGCACGCCAGGCACGCTGGATACGCTGGCGCAGGCGATGGACCTGATGCAGGCCAACCTGTCGCGACTGCGGCTGGCCGCCTACGAACCGGACCTGCTGATCGAGTTGCCACGCAACATCGCCAGCGTCTACGAGTTCTACCGCGCCCGCGAGCTGATCGAACGGGGTCGCCTGCAGGCACGCGCGGCACTGACCGACTGGCCGAGATCGACCGCCCCGATGCGTTCACCCTGAGCGACTCCTGCAGCGGTCAGCAGGGACCGTGCGTGCGCAACCAGTTCTCCAGATACGCCTTGAGCGCCACCGCATTGTTGTGCTCCTCGTCGCGTGCCGCGTAGAGCAGGGTGACCGTGTGCCGCACCGCCCGCTCGGCCAGCGGGCGCCAGTGTTCGGGCACGCCGTCCAGCTCGCTGGCATAGCGGTGGCGAAAACCGTCCCAGCGGGCCGGCGCGTGCCCGAACCACTGGCGCAATGCGGTGGATGGCGCCAGCTCCTTCGCCCACAGGTTCAGCGGCGCGCCCTCCTTCTTGAGCCCGCGCGGCCACAACCGGTCGATCAGTACGCGGTAACCGTCGCTAGCGGCGGCCGGCTCGTAGACACGTTTGACGACGATACTCATGACGATCCCCCGAAAGGAGGTCTGTCAGCATACGACGACCGGATCGGCGCGGCATGACGTGAGTCAAAGTTCCTCGACCCGGGTCACCTTGCCACGGCGCATCAGCCACGCCACGCCGCGCAGGTCGGCCAGCCCGACCCACAGCCGATCCAGCATGCCGTACTTGGATACGCCGGCGGTGCGCGGACGATGCCCGACCGGGACGCTCTGGCTCTGGAACCCGGCGCGCTTGACCAACGCCGGCAGGTAGCGGTGCATGTGGTCGAAATAGGGCAGGCGCAGGAACACTTCGCGATCGAACAGCTTCAGGCCGCAGCCGGTATCCGGCGTGGCGTCGCGCAGCATGCGCGAGCGCACCGCATTGGCAACCTTCGAGGAAATGCGCTTGTTGAAGCTGTCGCGGCGGGTGGTGCGCCAGCCGGCGAACAGCCGCGTCTCGGCCATCGCGGCATCGCGCGCAGCCAGCAGTTTGGGGATATCGCCCGGATCGTTCTGGCCATCGCCGTCCAATGTGGCGATCCACGGCGCACGCGCCGCGCGCACCCCGTTCCACACCGCGGTGCTCTGCCCACTGCGGGTGACGTGATGGAGCACGCGCAATTCCGGATGCACCGTCTTCTGCGCCGCCAACACCTCGCGGCTGTCGTCGCTGGAATCGTCGTCGACGTAGATCACCTCGTAGTCGACCCGGCCGCGCAAGGCGGTGGCGATCTCGGCGAGCAGCGGCGGAATATTGTCGCGCTCGTTGAACACGGGAACGACGACGGAGAGCTGGGGCATGATCCATTCCGGAAACAGTCAGACGCCGATTATCGCGCATGCGCCGGTTTCGCGCGCGCCGGCCGCCGGCCACGGGCAGCGCCGCAAGCCACCGGGGCCCCCGAAACCGAAACCGGTTGTAAGGAATTCCGCGCTGGCCGGGTCATCTGTTGCAGCCGGAATCGTCCGGCACCCACAGGAGAGACCCATGCAAGCCAAGACCGTCATCAGCTCCACCCTGCTCAGCCTGCTCGCGGCCGGCGCGCTGGGCGTCGCCACCAACTCGCACGCCGCCGACAAGATGGACGCCGGCAGCATGCAGAAGTGTTACGGCGTCAACGCCGCGCACAAGAACGACTGCAAGGCGGGCTCGCACTCCTGCGCCGGGCAGTCGTCGAAGGCACGCGATCCGAACTCGTTCGTCGAGGTGCCGACCGGCCTGTGCTCGAAGCTGGCGGGCGGTTCGCTGACCCCGAAGAACGGCTGATCGTCGATGCAGCCAGCGCGTGATCATCGCGCGGGCCCGATCCCGGCAGCCGTCGGGATCGGGTTGCGACCGCCGCACATCGACCATGTGCTGGAGCGGCGACCGGCCGTGCCGTTCTTCGAACTGCACAGCGAAAACCTGTTTTGCGAAGGCGGCCCGATGTGGGACGTCTTCGATCGCGTGCGCCGCGACTATCCGGTCAGCCTGCATGGCGTGGGGCTGTCGCTGGGCAGCGTCGACGCGCTCGACCCGGCGCACCTGCGGCGCCTGCGCGCGGTGATCGCGCGCGCCGCGCCGGCGCTGGTCTCCGAGCATGTCTGCTGGGGTGCCATCGGTGGACGCCATTTCAATGACCTGCTGCCGCTGCCGTATACCGAGGAAGCCCTGGCGGTGATGGTCGCGCATGTCGATCAGCTGCAGCAGGCGCTGCAGCGACAGGTGCTGCTGGAGAACGTCTCCAGCTACATCCATTACACGCATTCGAGCATGCCCGAGTGGGAGTTTCTCGCCGCGCTGGCAAGGCGCAGCGGTTGCGGCCTGCTGCTCGACGTCAACAACGTCTACGTCAACAGCATCAACCACGGCATCGACGCCGTGCACTACCTGGACAGCATCGATCCTGCCACCGTCGGCGAGATCCACCTGGCCGGATTCACCCGCAAGGAAGGCCTGGGGGGACCGCTGCTGATCGACACCCACGATCACCGCGTCGACCCGGCCGTGTGGCGGCTCTACGCCCACGCGATCGAACGCCTGGGCCCCCGACCGACCCTGATCGAATGGGATCAGGATCTGCCGCCCTTCGAGATCCTCGAGGACGAAGCCCGCATCGCCACGGAATACCTGCATGTCCGCGCCGCCGAGCCTGTCTGAACTGCAGTCGGGCTTCGCCCGCGCGATGATCGATGGCGCCGCGCCCGCGCTGCTGCCGTGGATCGACGCGCGCGGCATCGCGCCGGCGGCGCGCCTGCAGATCTATCGCAACGCGATCCTGGCCACCCAGGTGGCCTCGCTGGTCACCAGCTTCCCGGCGGTCGAGCGCATGCTCGGCACCGATTGCTTCGACGGCTGGGCCACACGCTACGCCGCCTGGCACGGCAGCCGCAGCGGCAACCTGCAGAACCTGGGCGACGACTTCGCGGACTATCTCCAGGTCCAGCCGGAACTGTCGGGGCTGGCCTGGCTCGGCGAACTGACGCGGCTGGACTGGCTGCGCCAGCGCACGATCCTGGCCGCCGACGCCGAGCCGCTCGACGCCTCCGCACTGGCGGCGGCGCTGCAGGTCGCCGGTGACGATCCGGCATTGCACCTGCTGCCCTGCGTGCATGCGATTGCCGCGGCTTTTCCGCTACTCGACCTGTGGCGTTACTGCGAGTCGCCGGACACCTCGAGCGTGAATCTCGAGGGCGGCGGTGCGCAGGGCGTGCTGCTGTGGCGCGAGGACGGCCAGGTGGCGATGCAGAGCTGCACGCCGGCCGGGGTCGCCTTTGTCGCCGCACTGAAGCAGGGCGCGCGGATATCCGTCGCCCTGGCGGCAGCGCAGGCACTCGATGCCGAGGCCGGGATCGCCGCGCTGCTCGGCCCGGTGCTGGCTCACGCGCTCGTTCACCACGTGCCCCTTCCTTGACTCCTGCAGAGAATCCCGCATGAATGCCTCCACCTCGACTTCCGTACGCTACTGGCAGGACCTGACCGCCACCTTGCGTCACCTGCAACCACTGGTCCTGCTGCTGTTCCGGCTGCTGGTGGCGGCTGCATTCTGGCGCGCCGGCGTCGTCAAACTGGCCGATCCGTCGGGCACGCTGGCGTTGTTCAGCAGCGAGTACCACGTGCCGTTGCTGTCACCACCGGTGGCGGCCGCGCTGGGCACCTGGGTCGAACTGATCACGCCATGGTTTCTGGCCTTTGGCCTGGGTACCCGCGCGATCGCCGCGATGCTGTTCGTCTACAACATCGTCGCCGTGGTGTCATATCCGGACCTGTGGCCGGACGGCTTCTGGACCGGCCTGATCGGCAGCGATTTCGACGACCACAAGGCGTGGGGCCTGATGTTTCTGGCGCTGGTGGTCTGGGGCCCCGGCGGCCTTTCGCTGGATAGCCTGGGCAACCGGTGGCTGCGTCGTCGCGACCGCCAGCTGGCCTAGAGCTGGCTGACCCGCTGTTCGCCGAGGCCGTCGATGGCGATCCGCCAGTCCTGCGCCACGGTGTCCGCCACCGCGTTGAACGGACGCTTGCCGGTACGGTCGGTCAGCAGCACCAGCAGGCCATGCTGCAGAGGTACCACGCGGCCGTGCCAGCCATCGCGATGGAAATCGCGTGCCGAACGGGCATGCTGGCCCGGCACGTACAGCACCGCGACCGACACGTCGTCGACCCGGCTGACCAGATGCACGGTGCGATAGGGACCGACCGGGCAGTCATGCACGTAGGTGACGTCGTCGGGCAGCGGCCCACGCAGGTGCACGCCGCGATAGGTAAAACCACCGGTAATCGCCTGCGCGTCGATCGGTCGGGTCAGATCGAGCGAATGGATCTCCTCTGGCATGTGCGCCACCGCCAGCGCCGGCAGCGAATGGGCATCCAGCTGCCGCCAGATCAGACCGCCAGCGGTGACCACCATCAACAACGAGGCGGCCATCGCCAGGGCAAATCGACGCCGACGCACGTGTTGCCGGCGCTCTCCGGTGGCCTGTGCCAGCAGCACGCGTTCGGCCAGTCCGGCCGGTATCGGAATCTCCAGCGCGGCCAGCAGCTCGCGCTCGGCCTGCTGCGCACGCTCCCACGCCGCGGTGCAGGCGGCGCATTCGTCGCGATGGGCCTGCAACAGGGCATCGCGCGCCTGCGGTTCCGCACCCAGCCGCCGACGGAACTCAAGACAGTCCATGCTGTGCCTCCGGGCGCTCGCCGTGCATGATGGACTTCAGCTTCTGCCGCGCGCGGAACAACTGCGTCATCACCGCACCGGGCTGCTGGCCGAGCTCGCAGGCGATTTCGTCACAGCTCATCCCGCCCAGTACCTGCAGCAGCAGCGGTTCGCGGTATTTGTGCGGTAGTTTCGACATGGCTTCACGTAGTTCGGCGGCATCGCCATGACGCTCGGGACTGGCCCAGGCCGCGTCGTCGGTGATGCCTTCATTCAATTCGACTGTGTCCAGCTGTCGACGTTCGTAATGGCGGGCGTGTTCGCGGCGCAGGATGGTCAGCAACCAGGGTTTGGCAGACTCGCTCTCGCGCAGCGCGTCCAGGTTTTTCCAGGCGCGCAACATGGTTTCCTGGACCAGGTCCTGGGCCAGCGCATCGTGTCCGCACAGCCAGTAGGCAAACCGGTACAGGTCACCGGTGTGGGCGCGCGTCAGCGCTTCGAATTGGCGTTGTCGGGGATTCACTACCAAGGAGACCGGGCCGAGGCGTTTCATCTTTCATCCCCTCGCGTCAACGCACCTTTTGCAGGATGCCTTCGAGTTCGTCGTGACTGTGATAGTGGATCACCAGCTTGCCGCGACCGCCACGGCCCTGGGCCAGCTCGACCCGGGTGGCGAAGCGTTCGGCCAGTTCACGCTCGAGGTCGGCGATGTTCGGGTCGCGTGCCGGTGCGCTCTTGGCCTTGCCCTTGGGTGCACTCTGCGCGCGTCGGGCAGCCTCCTCCAGTTCGCGTACGCTCCAGCCGTGGCGCGCCGCCTCCAGCGCCAGGCTTTCGGCGTCGCGTTCGGGCAGGGTCAGCAGGCAGCGGGCATGGCCCATTTCCAGCTTGCCTTCGTCGAGCAGCTTCTTGATCGAGGCGGGCAGTTCGGTCAGCCGCAGCAAATTGGATACTGCGGCACGCGAGCGGCCGACCGCATCGGCGGCCTGCTGGTGGGTGAGGTCGAAGTCGTCGATCAGGCGTTTCAGCGCATCGGCTTCTTCCAGCGGCGTGAGGTCCTGCCGCTGGATGTTCTCGATCAGCGCCATCGCCGGCACGGCTTCCTCGGACACCTTCTTGATCAGCGCGGGAATCTCGCCGATCTGGGCGCGCTGGGCTGCACGCCAGCGGCGTTCACCGGCGATCAACTCGTAGCTGTTCCTGCCCAGCTCGCGCACCACCACCGGCTGGATCACGCCCTGCGCCCTGATCGAGGCGGCCAGCTCGTCCAGCGCCTCGTCGTTCCAGTGCCGCCGCGGCTGGTACTTGCCCGGCTGGATCTGCTGGATCGGCAACATGCGCAGCTCGCCCTCCTGCCCGATCACCGACGGCGAACCCTCGCCATCGCCTCCGAGCAGCGCATCGAGCCCACGTCCCAACCCACGTTTCTTCGCAGCAGCCATGTCTAGAGCCTGTTCATGATCTCCAAGCACCCCGCGCCGGAAGCTGTTTGCGCGCAAGCCAAGGAAGAGTGAGGGAGTGGACGTCCGTCCACGACCGAATGAAGACGCCGGCCTGTACGTAAACAGATCCGGCCCGACGGGTTGCCATCCCGTGGCCGCCACGCACTACCGCATGGCGGCCACGGGATGACGACGCGGAGTGTTTGGAGATCACGAACAGGCTCTCATTCCTGTTGATTGGCGGCCGGCGCCTTGAGCGTGGGGCCGCTGGCGCCATGGGCCGGCGCCGATGCCGCTGCCACTGGTTCAATGTCCTCGATCGGATCAGGCTGATCGCCGGGCGGCAGCTTGCGCTCGCGCCGGATCACTTCACCGGCCAGGCCGATGTAGGCGATCGCGCCGCGCGAACTGCGATCGTACAGATGGATTGGCTGGCCGTGGCTGGGCGCCTCGGCCAGCCGCACATTGCGCGGGATGATCGAGCGCAGCACCTTGTCGCCGAAATGCTGGGTGAGCTGGGCCGAAACCTCGTTGCCGAGGTTGTTGCGCACGTCGTACATGGTGCGCAGCAGACCCTCGATCTCCAGCTTGGGGTTGAGCCGGTGACGCACCGCCTTGACCGTATCAAGCAGGCTCGACAGGCCTTCCAGCGCGAAGTACTCGCACTGCACCGGGATCAGCACGCCGTCGGCGGCAGTCAGCGCGTTCAGGGTAAGCAGGTTCAGCGACGGCGGGCAATCGATCAGGATGGTGTGGTAGTTCGCCGAGATCTTGGCCAGCACTTCCTTCAGCCGGTGCTCGCGCGCCAGTGCATCCATCAGTTTCAGCTCGGCCGCGGTGAGATCGCCGTTGCCCGGCAGCAGGTCATAGTGCGCATCGGTCGGCACGATCGCCGCGGCGATCTCCACTTCCTCCAGCAGCACTTCACAGCCGCCCGGCTTGGCATCGCGCTTGTTGATGCCCGAGGCCATCGTGGCATTGCCCTGCGGATCCAGATCGACCAGCAATACCTTGCGCTTCGCGGCGGCCAGCGCAGCGGCGAGATTGACGGCAGTGGTGGTCTTGCCGACGCCGCCTTTCTGGTTGGCGACAGCGATGATGCGGGCCATGGATGGATAGCTACCGTACGCGGGAGAGGGTTAGTGTAATGCCTCGCCCAGCCGCGTGCTGCCCATCCGCCCGGCCGTGTCAGGCATCGACGCGCGCGCCGCCGGCGGGGTCGAACAGGTGCAGCCGCGCCGCCGCCAGGCCCAGCGCCACGCGGCTTCCGGGCTCCAGCAGGACCTGCGGTGGCACCCGCGAGACCAGCGTCTGGGCACCGAAGCGCAGGTTCAGGAAGATCTCGTTGCCGACCGGTTCCAGCACTTCCAGCTGCGCGTGGAACGCCGCCGCACCGCTATCCGTTGGCTGCAGATCTTCCGGGCGGATGCCAAGCACCACCTCGCGATCGCGCCAGACCGGCCAGCTGGCGGCCGGCACCGATTCACCCAGGGCGATGTCGCCATGCGCGGTGTCCAGCACCCAGCCATCCCGGTGTCTCAGCGTGCCGCGCAGCAGATTCATCGCCGGGCTGCCGACAAAGCCGGCCACGAACAGGTTCGCCGGCCGCTGGTACAGGTTCATCGGCGTGTCGATCTGCTGGATCACCCCGCCATCGAGCACCACGATGCGCTGGCCCAGGGTCATCGCCTCGATCTGGTCATGGGTGACGTAGATCATGGTCGCCTTGAGCTGGCGGTGCAGACGTGCGATCTCCACCCGCATCGACAGACGCAGCTTGGCGTCCAGATTGGACAGCGGCTCGTCGAGCAGGAACACCCTGGGGTTGCGCACCAGCGCCCGACCCAGCGCCACCCGCTGGCGCTGGCCGCCGGACAGCGCGGCTGGGCGCGAGCCCAGTCGCGCCTCCAGCTCCAGCGTCTTCGCCGCCGCAAGCACGCGCCGGTCGATGTCGGGCTGCTTGTGACCGCGCAGCTTCAGCCCGAAGCCGAGGTTCTCGGCCACCGTCATGTGCGGGTACAGCGCGTAATTCTGGAAGACCATCGCGATGTCGCGATCCTTCGGCGCCACCTCGTTGACCACCCGGCCGTCGATGCTGAGCTGGCCGCTGCTGATCGACTCCAGCCCGGCGATCATGCGCAGCAGGGTGGTCTTGCCGCAGCCCGAAGGCCCGACCAGCACCAGCAACTCGCCGTCGGCGATGTCGAAGCTGGCCCCGGCCACGCCCACGGTGCCATTGGGATAGACCTTGCGCAGCTGATCCAGACGTACGGCGGCCATCGACATCTCCGTTGTATTTGGCCGCGACGGCCGTCCCGCGAAAGCATGCGCTGGTCTGCACTTCGGCGGGGCATTGGGCTATTCTGCCAATGTAATCGTTTACATCAAGCCTTTGGTCGCAGGGAGCCCCATGACCTCACGCAGTTTCCGCTTTCCGGACGGTTTCCATTGGGGCGCCGCCACTTCGGCGTACCAGATCGAAGGCTCGCCGCTGGCCGATGGCGCGGGTCCGAGCATCTGGCAGCGCTTTGCCCATACGCCCGGCATGATGAGCAATGGCGACACTGGTGACATCGCCTGCGATCACTACCGCCGTTACCGAGACGACGTGCGGTTGATGCGGGCCCTGGGCCTGCAGGGTTATCGCTTCAGCATCAACTGGGCCCGGGTGCTGCCCGAGGGCACCGGCCGGGTCAATCCGAAAGGACTGGATTTCTATTCGCGGCTGGTGGACGAGTTGCTGGAAAACGGCATCGCGCCGAACGCCACGCTGTTCCATTGGGATCTGCCGGCCGCGCTCGACGACCGCGGCGGCTGGCTCAACCGCGATATCGCGCACTGGTTCGCCGACTACGCCGAGGTGATGTTCAAGGCGCTGGATGACCGTGTGCCGCGCTGGTCCACACTCAACGAGCCGTGGGTGGTCACCGACGGCGGCTATCTGCACGGCGTGCTGGCACCGGGCCACCGCAACAAGTTCGAAGCGCCGATCGCCACCCACAACCAGATGCGCGCCAGCGGCGCGGGCATCCAGGCCTATCGTGCGCATGGCCGGCACGAGATCGGTGTGGTATTCAATATCGAGCCCAAGTATCCGCATTCGGACAGTGCCGAGGATCTGGCCGCGACCCGCCGCGCGCATGCCTACATGAACGAGCAGTTCGCCGATCCGGCCCTGCTCGGCAGCTACCCGCGCGAGCTGAAGGAAATCTTCGGCGATGCCTGGCCGGACTTTCCGGCCGACGATTTCAAGCTGACGCAGCAACCGCTCGACTTTGTCGGCATCAACTACTACACCCGCGCGGTGGTGAAGCACGATCCGGACGCCTATCCGCTGAAGGCGGTGCCGGTGCGGCAGGCCAACAAGACCTATACCGAGACGGGCTGGGAAGTGTTCGAGCAGGGCCTGGTCGATACGCTGACCTGGTTCAAGCAGCGCTACGGCGACATTCCGCTGTACATCACCGAAAACGGCTCGGCGTTCTACGACCCGCCGGTCGCCGACGCGGACGTACTCAGTGATCCGCTGCGCACCGGTTACCTGCGCCGGCATCTCAAGGCACTGCACGGCGCGATCGAGGCCGGGGTCAACCTGAAGGGGTATTACGCCTGGTCGCTGATGGACAACCTCGAGTGGTCACTGGGGTTTTCCAAGCGCTTCGGGCTGTATCACGTCGACTTCGCCACCCAGCAGCGCACGCCCAAGGCCAGTGCGAAGCTGTATGCCGAAGTGATCGCCAGCAACGGCGGCACGCTGGAAGACTAGGAGGCGGTCGGCCCTTGATCGGCCGGTCCGTGCCTGCCGATCATCAGCAGATGACGTTCGGCCGGCAGCCCCGGCACGTTCAGTTCATGCGTGTTCCGGACCGCGAAGCCCGGCGGCATGCCCGCCAGTTCGTCATCTGACCGCTTGCCCTTCATCGCCAGCCAGATCCCGGCCGGCGCCAGCAGGTGACCACCCCAGCCGAGCATGTCGGCCAGACTGGCGAACGCCCGCGCGGTGATGCAGTCGAACTGGCCCTCGACATCTTCCACCCGCGACTGCAGCGCACGCACGCCATCGAGCTTCAACGCGCGGATCGCCTCGCGCAGGAAGCGCACCTTCTTGCCATTGGAATCCACCAGCAGGATCTGCCGCCCCGGGGCGGCGATCGCCAGCACGATGCCGGGCAGGCCGGGACCCGTGCCCAGGTCGGCCAGCGAGTCACCCTGCACGTACGGCAGGATGGCCAGCGAATCGAGCAGGTGGCGGGTGACCATCTCGATCGGATCGCGCACCGCGGTGAGGTTGTAGGCGGCGTTCCAGCGTTCCAGCAAGGCCTGATAGTCGAGCAGCCGCGGCACCGCTTCGACCGGCAAGTCCAGCCCCAACTCGGCGATGCCCTGTTCCAATCGTGCCTGCAAGGCGTCGCGCGCGGCCATGGTGCCTTCCTTTCGAGTGATCCGGGCCGGCAAGTATCCCGGGCCGGCGACCGCGATGCCAGCGACGCGTGCCCGACAAAGGAAAACCCGCCGAAGCGGGTTGGAAAGTCGTGCAAATCCCCTGTTGCGCGGCGCTCTCGGGCGCCCTGACGCGATGCCGCGGATCAGGCGAGGTCGAGGTCGACCCGGGTCACCATCATGCCGCGCTCACGCAGCGCGTTGTTCAGAGACTGCTTCACGCGGGCACTCAGATCACGTCGATCGGCGCGTTCGGCCGCCGTCTCGCCACGCAGGGCTTCCTGCGCACCGCGGCGGATCAACTGGTCGACCTGCTCGATCACCGCGTCGGCGCGCTCCGGTTCCAGCACCTGCCAGTACACGATACCGCGGAACTCGTGGGCGTCCGCCAACGGCTCCTCGAAGCGGAGCATCTGCCCAGCCAGATTGATCTTGTGCGCCACCCGATCCAGCAGCGGCAGCACCAGATGCATCCCCGTCCGCAGCAGGCGCAATGGCTTGCCGCGGCGACGCAAGGTGTAGACCTGACCAGCTGGCACGTACTTGACCGCACTGGCGAGCAGCACGGCAGGCAACAGGAGCAGGAGGATCAAGAGAGGCATGATGGTATGGGAAAACAGTAACTTGGCTAGGATTTATGTCACGCTGCAGCAGCTTGATGATACAGGCGACTGAGCAGACGAAGATTAACCTTGATTTAACGACAGTCGGAAATTTTTAACAATGGCTTTCGTCACGAAACCGGGAAACCGGTTGTCGGCAACACCTGAAGGACCTCGATCTCGTTCATGCCAGCTCGCCTGAATAGTCCCGGTTGACGTCCACCGGGCCGTCCTGGAAGCCCGCTCGACCATTCAGGTGACTGGCTGCAACGAAGCATGAACCTTGCCAGAGAGCGTATCGGCGCGATTCGGCCTGACTGTAGGCACGCCACCCTGATGGCCGGAAAACGGCGCGCCCCGGCCATGCGCGATATACGTAAACTCGCTGCGGACTGACCCACTTCGGGCAAAGACGCGCTCCGTTCGCTGGCGGTCATTTCTGCCGGACGACCATGATTCGTCACAAATGGACGCCCGATACGGTCAGCAGCGGCGCCCACCGGGAAGCGGGATGCGTGAGGCCGCCCGATGTCGGCCCCTGTCCCTGCCGCTATCCACGGGTTTCGCCGGGCGTGGTCGCGGATGGGTGCATCAGGGGATCCACGCCGAAATTTTTCTGCCGGTTGCTGCGCCGCCACAGCGGCGGATCACGGCATGGCCTACCGACAAACTGGCGCAGGTTCGGCGATTTGTCGTCTGGCCCTTCAAAGCCTCGACGAAAGCCTTCCGCAATGCAGCAAAACCCTCGCTTTACAGGCACTTTACAAGTCTCGATGAAAACGTTTACGTTGGCGCCACTAAAGGGTTTCGGAGCCTTCGGGCAATCTTCATATGGCGGCAGCAACCATCAAAGATGTGGCGCGCGAGGCCAAGGTGTCCGTGGCTTCCGTTTCACGGGCCATGAACGGCGGCAGTGGCGTGACCGCCGAGACCAGTCTGCGTATCCAGCAGGCCGCCGACCGCCTGCACTACATCCCGCACGCCGCCGCACGCATGCTGATCACCCGGCGCACCAACACGATCGGGGCGCTGCTGCCCGACCTGTATGGCGAGTTCTTCTCCGAGCTGATCCGCGGCATCGACCTGGCCGCCCGCGCCCGCGGCCTGCATCTGCTGGTCTCCAGTTCGCACGATGGGCTCGACGAAGCGGCGGCGGCCGTGCGCTCGATGCAGGGCCGCGTCGACGGACTGCTGATCCTGTCCGGACGCGTCGATGCCGCTTTCCTTCGCGCCAACCTGCCCAGGACCCTGCCGGTCGTGCTGCTCAACAGCGCGGTGAAAAGTGCGGCGTACAGCGTACTCAATGTCGACAACCATGCCGGCGCCAGCGCGATGGTCCGGCACCTGCTCAAGGCCGGCCATGCCAACGTGGCGTTCATCGCCGGCCCGGAAGGCAATTTCGACGCGGCACAGCGCGACAAGGGCTACCGCGCGGCGATGAGCAAATACGCACCGGACGCGCCGATCAATATCATCCCGGGCGATTTCAGCGAGGAATCCGGCTACCGCGCCGGCCGCGAACTGCTGGCGCAGAAGCGCCGCCCGGATGCCGTGTTCGCCGCGAACGACATGATGGCAGTCGGCTGCCTGACCGCATTCAAGGAGGCCGGCGTGCGCGTGCCACAGGACATCGCGCTGGCCGGTTTCGATGACATACCGATCGCGCGCTATGTCAGCCCCATGCTGAGCACGGTGCGCGTCCGCATCGTGGATCTGGGCCGCCACGCACTGGAGCACCTGGCCGGGCTGCTGGAAAACCCCGATCAGTCACCCGCAACCGCGCAAACGCTCGGCTGCGAAATCGTCGTCCGCGAATCATGCGGCGCGAGCACTACCTGAGCGTCAGTCAAACAACAGCGATCGTCGATCGCAGGTCAAATTTGCCGGGGAGGGTCATCATGAAAACGTCGTTGCATCTAAGAAAGAAACTGCTTGCCAGCGTTATCGGTGCGTCGGTGGTGGCCATTGCGGTTGCTCCGACGGTCTCCTGGGCGCAGACAGCCAATGCCACCTTGCGCGGCAGGGCTCCCGTCAATACCGCGGTGACCGCCAAGAACATCGCCACCGGCGTCACGTCGCCGCACCACGTCCTCCGCTGACGGCAGCTATGCGCTGGTCGGCTTGCCGCCGGGCACCTACCGGATCGACGCCGGCCCCGGCACCGAGAAGATCGTCACCCTGACGGTGGCATCCACCGCGACGCTCGACCTCATCGCGGCCGCCGCGCCCGCGGGTCCGGTCACCACACTGACCGGCGTAACCGTCTCGGCCACCACCCTGGCCGAGGTAAAGACCTCCGAAGTGGGCGCGACGATTTCGCAGCATCAGATCGAGACGATCCCGCAGATATCGCGCAACTTCCTCGAGTTTGCCGACACCGTGCCGGGCATGGTCTTCAACGTCGACTCGTCGGGCCATACGTCCTTGACCGGCGGCGCTCAGAACGCCAGCAGTGTAAACGTTTACATCGATGGCGTCGGCCAGAAGAACTACGTCAAGCAAGGCGGCGTCAGCGGCCAGTTCGCCAGTCAGGGCAACCCGTTCCCGCAGCTGGCGATCGGCGAGTACAAGGTGATCACCTCGAACTACAAGGCCGAGTACGACCAGATCTCCAGCGCCGCGGTGACCGCCGACACCAAGTCCGGCACCAACGAGTTCCACGGCGAAGCGTTCGGCACTTACACCAGAGACAGCTTGCGTGCCGAAACGCCAGCCGAGGCGGCGGCCAACAAGAAGTCCTCGTCGCACGAGAAGGAATACGGCTTCGCCGTCGGCGGCCCGATCATCCAGGACAAGATGCATTTCTTCTTCACCTATGAGGCCAAGAAGTTCAACACCCCGATCACCGTGGTACCGGGTGTCACCGGCGTCACCAATCTGCTGCCGAGCGAGCGTGGCGGCGCAGCTCGGCCCGTCCAACCTGCCGTTCACCGAGGATCTGTACTTCGGCAAGATCGACTGGGAGCCGACCGATCGCGACCGCTTCGAACTGAGCGGTCAAGGTCCGCAAGGAAGACCAGTACGACAATATCGGCAACGTCACCGCACCACCCGCCGGCATCGACGTGATCAACAACGACACGCGCATCGACCTTGCGCTGGCAGCACAGCGGCGACGCGTGGTTCAACGAGCTGCTGTACACCCACGAGAAGTCCTACAACAACCCCACCTCGCTGGGCAGCGGCGATGGCGCGGTCTATACCTATGACCCGCAGCAGGATGCGACGATCCTGATCACCGGTGCGGCCAACGCCCTGGCCACCCAGAACAAGGGCCAGAGCGGTCCCGCGCTGCAGGATGACCTGACCTTCAATGACCTCGAGTGGCATGGCGACCACGTCGTCAAGATGGGCATCAAGTACAAGGCGGTGGATCTGAACGCCCAGGACGCCGGCACCAGCAATGCGCAGTTCTACTACAACGTCGACGCCAGCGGTTCCTCGGCGACGCCGTACAAGGCGTTCTTCCCCAATCCGGTGCCCGGGCTGAGCCCGGTGGCGAAATCGTCGGACAAGCAGTTCGGCATGTATATCCAGGACGACTGGGCGGTCAACGACAAGCTGACCCTGAATCTCGGCGTACGCTGGGACTATGAGCGGAATCCGTCCTATCTCAACTACGTGACGCCAGCCAACGTGGTCGCCGCACTGAATGGCCCGAATCCGGATCCGAACGCCCCGGCCGGACAGACCTATGCCCAGGCGCTGGCGCTTGGCGGCATCAACGTCAACGACTACATCAGCACCGGCCACAATCGCAAGGCGCAGAAGAACGAGTTCCAACCGCGCCTGGGCTTCTCCTATGACCTGAACGGCGACGAGCAGCACGTGATCTTCGGCGGTGCCGGGCGTGCCTACGATCGCGATCTGTACGACTACCTTCAGCTGGAACAGACGAAGGCCGTCCCTGCCGGAGTCCACCGTGTACTTCCAGGATCCGGCGACCGGGCAATGCCACAACGACGGCACGCCATGCTTCGCCTGGGATCCGAAATACCTGAATAACCTGGGCAACCTGCAGGCCTTGCTCGCGACCACCAACGCGGGTCAGGAAGTCGACGTAATCAACAACAACCTGAAGGCGCCATACTCCGACCAGTTCAGCCTCGGCATGCGCAACAAGGTCGGCGACTGGAATACCAGTGCGGCCGTTGCGCGCATCGTCAGCCACGACGGCTTCGTGTTCACCCTGGGCAACCGCTACCCCAACGGCGCGTTCTGCCAGAACAACAGCCAGCCGTGGGGCAATGGCGTGCCGGGCTTCGGCGCGTTGATCATCGGCAACAACGGCATCGAGACGCGCACCACCCAATTGCTGCTGTCGGCCGAGAAGCCCTACACCAAGGACTCCGGCTGGGCCGCGACGTTCGCCTACACCTACACCAAGGCGACCCAGAACCGCGACATCAACGAGCACTACTCGTTCGACGAGGCGACGATCCATCAATATCCGTTCATCGACTCCAATGCCGCGTCCCGGCATCGCTTCGTCGCCACCGGCACGATCGATATCCCCTGGGGCATCACCTTGTCGGCCAAGCTGACCCTGGCGACGCCGATTCCCCACAACGACATCGCCTGCTACGGCGCCACGTATCCCACCGGCAGCGCCTGCACCCCGATCGCGGCCACCCCGGGCGGCAATGGCAAGTTCCTGCTCGGCGGCAAGATGTTCGGTTACCGCGACGTCGACTTCCAGGCAACCAAGAACTTCGACATCGGCTACGGCATGACGCTCTATGGCCGCTTCGACCTCCTCAATGCGTTCAACTTCAGGAACTACACCGACGTGCTGACGAACTGGGGCTCCAACGGGGTGCTGAATTCGAACCCGGTGGTCTACAACCCGACCGGCAACATCACCTTCGTACCGCGCACGATCAAGTTCACCGTGGGCATGAAATTCTGACGCTGCGGCGTCGAATGGAAGTCATCAGGCAATCGAGGCAATCTGGACAAGGCCCGCCTCCCGTGCGGGCCTTGTCGTAACCTCGGGCAGCACCACCTTTCCGATCCGGGCTTTTCATGACTGATCCGCGTATCAAGAACATCGTCATCGTCGGCGGCGGCACCGCAGGCTGGATGGCCGCGGCGGCCTTGGCCAAGGTACTCGGCCCCGACTGCGCGATACGGTTGGTCGAGTCGGAGGAAATCGGCATCGTGGGCGTGGGCGAAGCCACCGTGCCGCACCTGAAGCTGTTCAACAACCTGCTGGAAATCGACGAGATCGCCTTCATCAAGGCGACCCGCGGCACGTTCAAGCTCGGCATCCAGTTCAATGACTGGGGCCGGCTGGGTGATTCCTACATCCACGGCTTCGGCACGATCGGTCATGACGTCGGCTTGATGCCGTTCCACCAGTACTGGATCAAGGCGCGGGGTGCCGGCGTGGCGTCGGACATCGGCGCGTACTCACTCAACACCGTGGCGGCACCGCGCGGCAAGTTCATGGTCTCGGCCACGGATGTTCCGGCCACCTCGCCGCTGGCGAACATCGCCTATGCGTATCACTTCGATGCCGGCCTGTATGCACGTTTCCTGCGCAGCTATGTCGGAACAGCGCGGCGTGCATCGCACCGAGGGCAAGATCGCCCAGACGGTGCTGCATGCGGACGACCGGTTTCGTCGAGGCGGTGATCCTGGAAAGCGGCGAGAGGATCGAGGGCGAACTGTTCATCGACTGCTCGGGCTTTCGCGGCCTGCTGATCGAGCAGGCCCTGCATACCGGCTACGACGACTTCACCCACTGGCTGCCGTGCGATCGCGCGCTGGCCGTGCCAAGCGAAAACGTGGGTCCGCCCACGCCCTATACGCGCTCCACCGCGCGCAGCGCCGGCTGGCAATGGCGCATCCCGCTGCAGCACCGCACCGGCAATGGCTACGTCTATTCCAGCGCCCACATCAGCGACGACGAGGCCGCCGCCACGCTGCTGAAGCATCTCGATGGCCGCGCACTGGGCGAGCCGCGACCGCTTGCGCTTCACCACCGGCATGCGCAAGAAGTTCTGGAACCGCAACGTGGTCGCGCTGGGCCTGGCCAGCGGCTTCATGGAGCCGCTGGAATCGACCAGCATCTACCTGATCCAGTCGGGCATCGCGCGAGTTGCTGCAGCTGTTTCCCGCAACGCGACTTCAGCCAGGTATTGATCGATCGCTACAACGCGCAGTCCGACATTCGAGTTCGAGCGCATCCGCGATTTCCTGATCCTGCACTACCACGCCACCGAGCGTGACGACACGCCGTTCTGGAACTATTGCCGCACGATGCCGATTCCCGGTCGCTGCAGGACAACATCCGCCTGTTCCGCGACAGCGGCCGCTTCTTCCGCGATGCCGAGGAAATGTTCGCCAGGTCAGCTGGGTGCAGGTGATGCTCGGTCAGCGCATCATGCCGCAAGGCTACCACCCGCTGGTCGACCAGATGCCGGACGCAGGACCTGCGGCAGTTCATGGCCAGCGTTGGCCAGGTGGTCGCCAGCTGCGTCGATGCGATGCCGCCGCACCAGGCGTTCATCGATCGCTACTGCGCCGCGCCCGACCTGCGCAGCTGAGCATCCGCCGGTCCTCAGGCATACGCGTCGGCGACGACCGGCCTGTCGACCACACTTCACCCGTGACACTAGAGCGCTTCAAGCATGATCCGAGATTTCCTCCGCAAGATTCCCGCCAGCCTGATCATCGCTCTGCTCGTTGTGGGTGCCGGCTGGCAATCGCCGGCCATCGCCAGAGAGCCCGCGCGCGGCCATGCGGCGTTATCCGCCACGCAACAGGCCCTGGTCGACGATCTGGAGAAGCGTACCTTCGAATGGTTCTGGCACAGCGCCGACCCCAGGACGGGCCTGGTACCGGACTCCTGGCCGGGTCATTCGTTCTCCAGCATCGCCGCCGTGGGTTTCGGGTTGACCGCCTATGGCGTCGGTGCCGAACGCGGCTACATCACGCGCCAGCAGGCGGTCACCCGCACGCTGGCCACGCTGCGTTTCTTCCACGACGCGCCGCAGAATGCCAGCGAGGACGACGCCAGCGGCTACCACGGCTTTTTCTACCACTTCCTCGACATGAAGACCGGCCATCGGGCGATGCGCTATGTCGAGCTGTCCAGCGTCGATACCACCCTGCTGCTCGGCGGCGTGCTGTTTGCCGAGTCCTATTACGATCGTGACACGCCGCAGGAACGTCAGATCCGCCAGCTCGCCGATGCGATCTACCGCGCGGTCGACTGGCCGTGGATGCAGCCACACGCACCGCTGATCAGCATGGGCTGGACACCCGGCGGCAAGTTCATCCCGGCTGACTGGAAAGGCTACAACGAAGGCAAGCTGGTCTACATCCTGGCGCTCGGTTCGCCGACCCACCCGATCAGCGCGGACGGATGGAAGGCTTGGTGCGCGACCTATCCGAAAACCTGGGGGACGTTCCACGGCCAGACCTTCCTCAACTTTGCCCCGCTGTTCGGGCACCAGTACAGCGAAAGCTGGATCGACTTCCGTGGCATCCGCGACGCATGGAGCCGCCAGCACGATCTCGACTACTTCGAGAACAGCCGCCGGGCCACCTACAGCCAGCGCGACTATGCGATCGCCAACCCCGGCCACTGGACCGGCTATGGCAAGAATGTGTGGGGGCTGACTGCCAGCAACGGACCCGGCGGTGTCACCGTGCAGACGGCCGAGGGAACCCGCCGGTTCAACGGTTACACCGCACGTGGTGCCGGGCTGGATTACATCTCCGACGACGGCACCATCGCCCCCACCGCGGCCGGGGGTGCGATCGCGTTCGCCCCGGAGATCGTGATCCCCGCGTTGCAGGAGATGAAGCGCCGCTACGGCGCGGCGATCTACGACCAGTACGGCTTTGTCGATGCGTTCAACCCCAGCTTCCATGCCACCATGACCTCGCATACGGGCAGGATGGTGCCGGGCATGGGTTGGGCCGATACCGTGCAGCTGGGCATCGACCAAGGCCCGATCGTGCTGATGATCGAGAACTGGCGCAGCGATTTCGTGTGGAAGGTGATGCGCAGGAATCCGTACATCCGCAAGGGGCTGCAGCAGGCCGGCTTCACCGGTGGCTGGCTCAGGCAGGCGGCCAAGACGCCGTGAGAGAGAGCGCGCGAGCAGCTCCCCAGCCAGCGCGGCGGCGACCGCGGCGGGAACTGCTGGCGCTGGCCGCGCTCTGCCTGCTCGTGCTGCTGGGCGGCTGCTCGACTCGCGCGACTGCGCGCGATGAACTGACGTTCTGGACGATCGGTCGCGAAGGTGAGGCGATCCTGCAACTGCTGCCGGATTTCGAACGACTGCATCCCGACATCCACGTGAAGGTGCAGCAACTGCCGCTGACCGCGGCGCACCAGAAACTGCTGACCGCCTTTGCCGGTGGCTCGACCCCCGACGTTGCCCAACTCGGCAATACCTGGTTGCCGGAGATGGTGGCGTTGCACGCGCTGGAACCGCTGCAGGCACGGGTCGATCGCTCGGCCGTGATCCAGCCCGCCGACTACTTCGCCAGCATCTGGTCGACCAATGTGGTCGACGGCACCCTGTATGGCGTGCCGTGGTATGTCGACACCCGCCTGCTGTTCTATCGAAAGGACCTGCTGAAGAAAGGCGGCTTCGATGCGCCGCCGCGCAACTGGGCGCAATGGCGGCGCATGCTCGCCGCACTCAGCGATCCCCGACGGCATACCTACGGCATCCTGTTGCCGACCAACGAATACGAGCAGCTGATGTCACTGGCGCTGCAGCAGGACTACGGTCCGGACCCGGGTGATGGACTGCTGCGCGACGGTGGTCGTTACGGCAATTTCGAGAGTGCCGGTTTCAAGCGTGCGCTGACCTTCTACGTGGATACGTTCCGCTTGCACCAGGCCCCGGCGATCACCAATGTGGAGGCGGGCAATCCGTGGTCGGAATTCGGCCGCGGTGTCTATGCGTTCTATTTCTCCGGTCCATGGAATATCGGCGAGTTCCGTGCGCGGCTGCCGGCCTCGCAGCAGGACGACTGGGCCACCGCGCCCTTGCCCGGGCCGGACAGCACCGGCGTCGGCGTCGGCGCGGCGGGCGGTTCCAGCCTGGTGATCTTTCGCCGCTCCCGGCACAAGCAGGCCGCGTGGACGCTTATCGAATACCTGTCGCGGCCCGCGGTGCAGCAACGCTTCTACGAGCTGCTCGGCGACATGCCGCCGCGGCGCAGCTCCTGGCAGGGCGGCGCGCTGCGCGATGATCCGAAAGCCCACGCATTTCGCGAACAGCTGGAGCATGTGCGGCCGACGCCGGCCGTGCCGGAGTGGGAGCGCATCGCCAACGAGATGCAGCTGGAGGCCGCACGCGCAATCGCCGGCGAGCTGACCATCGACCAGGCCGCCGCCGAGATGGATCGTCGCACCGACCGCATCCTGGAGAAGCGGCGCTGGATCCTCGATCATCCGCGCCGCGCGCCCGGAGCGGCGCAATGAAGTCGCAGCGCGCCGCCTGGATGTTCCTGGCACCGGCCCTGCTGGTGCTGGGCGTGTTCTTCCTGCTGCCGGTGATCGGCGCGCTGGGCCTCAGCCTGACCGACTACGACCTCTACGCGCTGGCGGACATCCACAACCTGCGCTTCGTGGCGCTGCAAAACTACTGGAGCTTGCTGCAGCGGCCGCTGTTCTGGTCGGCGCTGGGGCATACGCTGTACTTCGTCGCCGTGGGTGTGCCGCTGTCGATGGGCGCCTCGCTGGGGGCGGCGCTGCTGCTCAATTCGCCGCTGGCGCGCTGCAAGCCATTCTTCCGCACCGCACTGTTCGCGCCGGTGGTGACCACCGTGGTCGCGGTCGCGGTGATCTGGCGCTACCTGTTCAACACCAAGTACGGCATCGCGAACTACCTGCTGGGCCATCTTGGCATCCATCCGGTCGACTGGCTGGGCGATCCGCACTGGGCGATGCCGACGATCATCGCGTTCGCGGTGTGGAAGAACTTCGGCTACAACATGATCATCTTTCTGGCCGGCCTGCAGGCGATTCCGCTGGATCTGTACGAGGCCGCGCGCATCGACGGGGCTTCGACATGGCGTCAGTTCCGCCACATCACCCTGCCGATGCTGGGGCCGACCCTGCTGATGGTCGGCATCCTCACCGTGTCCGGCTATTTCCAGCTGTTCGCCGAGCCCTACGTGATGACCGAGGGCGGCCCGCTGCAGAGCACCACCAGCGTGCTGTACCTGATGTACGACGAAGGCTTCAAGTGGTGGAACCTGGGTTCCGCCTCGGCCGTGGCGTTCCTGCTGTTCGTGATCATGTTCGCGGTGACCGTGCTGATGCTGAGACTGGCCCGGCATGGCGACCCGGCCGACGAAGGGGTGGCATGAATCCGCGACTGACCAGGGCCCTGATCAATGGCCTGCTGATCGGCGTGGCGGCGATCGCGCTGTTTCCGCTGCTGTGGATGTTGTCGGTATCGTTCATGCCGGCGGGAGCGGCCAGCGCCCTGCCGCCACCGCTGCTGCCGACCGATCCCACGCTGGAGAACTACCGCACGCTGTTCGTGCGCGCCGGCATGGGCCGCTATCTGCTGAACAGCCTGGCCGTCTCCAGCGCCATCACCCTGCTTTCGCTGGTGTTCAACCTGATGGCAGGCTATGCGTTCGCCAAGCTGCGCTTCGCCGGTCGCGAGCAGCTGTTCCAGGGATTGATCGGCGCACTGGTGATTCCGGCCCAGGTGGCGATGCTGCCGTTGTTCCTGCTGCTGAAATACATCGGCCTGGTCAACAGCTACGCCGGCGTGATCGTGCCGGGCATGGCGACCGTGTTCGGCATCTTCCTGGTGCGCCAGTACGCCCGCGGAATCCCCGACGAGCTGCTGGAGGCGGCGCGCATCGACGGCGCCGGCGAGTGGCGCATCTTCAGCCAGATCGTGTTGCCGCTGCTGAAGCCGATCATGGTGACGCTGGCGATCTTCACCTTCCTGGCGGCCTGGAACGACTTCATGTGGCCGCTGATCGTGCTGACCGGCCAGGAGCACTACACGTTGCCGCTGGGGCTGGCATCGCTGGCGCGCGAGCATGCGCAGGACAGCGAGCTGATGATGGCCGGCTCGGTGGTCACCGTGCTGCCGGTGCTGCTGCTGTTCCTGGCGATGCAGCGTTACTACCTCGAAGGGCTGCTGCTGGGTAGCGTGAAGGGATAGCTCGAACGCCTCGTGGGGGGCAGACTGCGGCAGGCGGATCGACTGGAAACAGAACCGATGGTGATCGTGGTGATGGGCGTATCGGGCAGCGGCAAGAGCACATTCGGCGAGGCGCTGGCCCGCGCCGAGCACTGGGATTTCCAGGAAGGCGACGCGCTGCACCCGACCGCCAACCTCGACAAGATGCGGGCGGGCATCCCGCTCGATGACGACGACCGCCGACCGTGGCTGGATCGCGTGAGCGCGTGGATGGCCGACCAGCTGGAACGACACCGCCACGGCGTGGTCGCCTGTTCCGCGCTCAAGCGCAGCTATCGCGAACGGCTGCGTCAGGCCGGCGCCGGCGTGCGCTTTGTCTACCTCCGTGTGCCCAGCGACGAACTGCAACGGCGCCTGCAGCAGCGCGATCACTTCATGCCGGCCTCGCTGCTCGAGAGTCAGCTGCAGACGCTGGAGGAGCCGGCCGCGGACGAGGATGCCTTGACCCTCAACGGCAGCGACGCGCCCGACCGCATGCTGGCGGCGGCGCGTCGATGGCTGGATGGCCGGGATTCTCCCGTCGGTTGATCGACAGCCGACATCCCCGCAGCCACAAGCGCCGGCTTGCGGCCGCTTTCCGCGCCGGCGATACAGCGACGGCGGTCAGAACTTGCCGGCGCGGAAGTCGGCGATGGCTTCGTGGATCTCGGCCTGGGTGTTCATCACGAACGGCCCGTACCGCGCCACGCTCTCCTTCAGTGGCTGGCCGGCCACGACCAGCAGACGCGATGGCTTGTCCCCGGCGGCAAGCTGCAAGCGGTCGCCCTCGGACAGCACGCCCAGTTCACTGCGCTGCAGCCGTTCGCCACCGACCTGGGCCGACTCGCCCTCGAACACATAGGCGAAGCCGTGATGGCTGGTCGGCAGGTCCAGGCTCAGCTCGGCACCGGGCTGCAGGCTCACGTCCAGATACACCGGCGCGGTGGCAATGCCCTCGACCGGCCCGGTGGCGCCGTCCAGTTTGCCGGCGATCACCTTGACCTCGACGCCCTCGGCCGGGTGCACCACGGGAATCCGCTCAGGCGCGATGTCCTGATAGCGCGGCGCGGTCATCTTGTCCTTCGCTGGCAGGTTCACCCACAGCTGGAAGCCCCACATCAGGCCATCTTCCTGCTGCGGCATTTCCGAATGCAGGATGCCGCGGCCGGCCGTCATCCACTGCACGCTGCCCGGCGACAGGTCACCGCGGTTGCCGTGGTTGTCCTGGTGCTGCATGTGCCCGGCCAGCATGTAGGTGACTGTCTCGAAACCGCGATGCGGATGCTCGGGAAAGCCCGCAATGTAGTCGCCGGCCTGATCGGAGCGGAACTCGTCCAGCAGCAGGAACGGATCGAGCATGTCCAGGCTCGCCTGGCCGATGACCCGCTTGAGCTTCACGCCGGCGCCATCGGACGTGTCGGTGCCGCGGATGCGACGGGTGATATGACGATCGCTCATGGCTTGCTCCGGCAAAGGACGATGGCCGCCAAGATGGCCCCGTTAGCGCGCTTAACCAAGCATCCGGGCAGGAACGGATCGTTCTGCTGCGGCGACAGTGCGGGAAGCCCGTGGAGGGAGTGGAAAACGAGTGAAAAGCAACGGCGCGTCGCCCGCCATTCACCTCTCACTCCTGTCCACTCACTCCTGTCCTCAGTGCACCCAGTGCCCGCTGCGCTGGCGCGGCGGCGTGCCGTCATCCTCGTCACCGGGACCCGAACGCTGCTGCAGCACCATGGTTTCCACTTCCGCCTCGGTGGCCGGCTTCGCCTGCCAGTACTGGTTCACCGCACCCAGCACCGCCGGCACCTGCGCCAGGCATTCGTCATACTCCTCGTCGCTGAGCTTCTCGAATTCGGTGTCCGCGCTGAGGACGCCTTCGTCCACCGCCAGTGCCATCACCGGACCCAGCAGTTCCATCAGTTGCGGATCTTCGGACAACCGGTTTTCCCACAGCGCCGCGCGCAGGTCGATGCCGCGGCTGAAGCCTTCGCACCAGCCCGCGGCCGACAGCATCGGCCCGGTTTCCAGCTCGACCTCGCCGAGAATCGGCTCGTACGCATCGACATCGAGTTCGGCGCTGATCGAGTCGTTGAGCTTGGCCAGCAGGGCCAGCACGCGATTGCCTTCGGTCTCATCGGCGAACGGTTCGTGCAGCACTTCGGGCAACCATTCGTCCGGCAACACCAGCAGCGGGCCTACGGCCAGTGCGCTGAGCAGGCCATGCACACCGTCCAGCAACAGGTCGCCCTCGCCGGTATGCGCGCGCAGGTAGCGATCCAGTTCATCCAGTTCGTTGTCGTCCAGCGAGCTGGGCCATTCGGTCTTTGCGGTCATACGTTCAGATATCCAGTTCCAGCATCACCGGGGTATGGTCGGAAGGGCGCTCCCAACGACGCGGTTCGCGGTCGATCGTCGCCGTCGTGGCCGCGGATTTCAGTGCCTCGCTGATCAGGATCAGGTCGATGCGCAGGCCCATGTTGCGACGGAATGCGGCCTGCCGGTAGTCCCACCAGCTGTAATGTTCAGCGCCCGCTTCGAACAAGCGGAAGCTGTCGTGCAGACCCAGGTCGGTGATCGCCCTGAGCCCGGCGCGCTCGGGTGGCGAACACAGAATGTCCTCGCCCCAGGCCACTGGATCATAGACGTCGCGGTCGTCGGGGCAGATGTTGAAATCGCCCAGCACGACCAGCCGGGGATGACGTTCCAGTTCAGCGGCCAGAAACTCGCGCACCCGGGCCAGCCAGTGCAACTTGTAGTCGTACTTCTCGTCGCCGACCGCCTTGCCGTTGACCACGTAGAGATCGACCACGCGCAGTTCGCCGATCGTCGCCGCCAGGATCCGCCGTTGTGGATCGTCCAGCCCGGGAATGTCGGTGACGACGTCACTCGGCTCGTCGCGGGCCAGGATCGCCACGCCGTTGTAGGTCTTCTGGCCCGAATACACCGCTCGATAACCGGCGGCCGCCAGTTCGTCGACGGGGAATTTCGCGTCCTCCAGCTTGGTCTCCTGCAGTGCCACGATGTCCGGTTGGGCATCGGCCAGCCACTGGGTCAGATGCGGCAGGCGCACCTTCAGCGAATTCACGTTCCAGGAGGCAATCTTCATCGCGGCATTGTAAGGGAAGCGCCGGCGCGGGTTCCCTGAAACCGCGATCCGCCGGGAATCCGGGGCATCCCGGCCGAATCCGGTGCGGCGCACGATGGGTGCCGGCGACCCGCCCGAAATGGCGCTGTGGTGCGGTTCGCACTCGCAAAAGCGCGGATGCTGGCGACGTAGGCCGATCCGCCTACAGGAATTTAGGCAGAAAACCGACCGAAACCAGAACTTCCAGTGTATGCTAGCAAAGCACGAATCCGAGAAGAGCCGGATTTCCTGCTCCTATTGCGGTCAAGTGCATCTCGCTCCAAGCCGCAAACCATCCATGCTTCAAAGGTATAGTTACATGTCGGATCGTCAGAGCGGTACAGTCAAGTGGTTCAACGACGCCAAAGGTTTTGGCTTCATCACGCCGGAAAGCGGTGATGACCTGTTCGTGCATTTCCGCGCGATCCAGGGCACGGGATTCAAGTCCCTGCAGGAAGGTCAGCGCGTCACGTTCGTGGTCACCAAGGGCCAGAAAGGCCTGCAGGCTGAAGAAGTCCAGGTTGCCTGAGTCCCTCGGGATTTGAGCGATCTTGAAAAGCCCGCTTCGGCGGGTTTTTTTTGTCCGCCGTTTGTCCGATGGCTGGAAGCGTCGGCCCCGGATGTGCTCCGGGGTGCACGATCGGTGGGCGATGACGGTCAGGTCAGGCCGTGGCTGCGCAGCAGCGCTTCGGGGTCGGGCTTGCGCCCGCGAAATGCGATGAAGCTTTCCAGCGCCGGACGACTGGCGCCGACGGCGAGAACTTCACGACGGAAGCGTTCGCCGATGGCGCGATCCATCACGCTGCCGTGCTCCCCGGCCTGTTCCTCGAACGCGCCGAACGCGTCGGCACTGAGCAACTCGGCCCACAGATAACTGTAGTAACCGGCCGCATAGCCACCGGCGAAAACATGGCTGAAGCCATGCGGAAACCGCTGCCACGCCGGCGGATGCAACACGGCGACCTGCTTGCGCACCTCTTCGAGCACCGCCAGGGTGCGGGCGCCGCGCTCCGGGTCGTATTCCAGATGCAGCAGGAAATCGAACAGCGCGAATTCCAGCTGACGCACCAGGAACAGACCGGCGTGGAAGTGGCGTGCGGCGAGCATGCGCTCGAACAATGCTTCCGGCAGCGACTCACCGGTTTCGTAGTGACGGGCGAACAGATCCAGTGCGGCACGATTCCAGCCGAAGTTCTCCATGAACTGGCTGGGCAGTTCCACCGCGTCCCATTCGACCCCGTCGATGCCGCCGATCGAGGGCAGCGTGATCCCGGTCAGCAGGTGATGCAGGCCGTGGCCGAACTCATGGAACAGGGTCAGCACGTCATCATGGGTGAGCAGCGCCGGCCGGCCTTCGGTCGGCGGCGCGAAGTTGCAGGTGAGAAACGCCACCGGCAGCTGCAGCTGTTCGCCGTCGTCGAAACGGGCGCGGCAGACATCCATCCATGCACCGCCGCGCTTGCCGTTGCGCGCATACAGATCCACGTAGGCTCCGGCGAACACCCGGCCATCGGCGTCGCGCACGTCGTAATAGCGCACGTCCGGATGCCACACATCGATACCCTCGCGCGCGGCGAGCGTGATCCCATAGAGCTTCCCGGTAAGCCCGAACAGACCCTCGATCACCGCCGGCAACGGGAAGTACGGCTTGAGCTGCTCCTCGTCCAGCGCGTATTGCTGCTGCCGCAGCTTCTCCGAGGCGTAGCCGACATCCCACGGCTCGATGTTGTCGAGTTTCAGTTCGGCACGGGCGAACTCGCGCAGCGTGGCCAGCTCCTGCTGTGCCACCGGCTTCGCACGCGCGGCCAGATCGTGCAGGAACTCCATCACCTCGGTCGGCGAGGAGGCCATCTTGGTCGCCAGCGACTCTTCCGCGGCGTTGGCGAAACCGAGCAGCTGCGCGGCCTCGTGGCGTAGCGCCATGATCTTTTCGATGCGTGCGCTGTTGTCGAACTTGCCTGCATCCGGCCCCTGGTCGGAGGCGCGGGTCTGGTAGGCCCAGTAGACGCGCTCGCGCAGGCCGCGATTGTCGGCATAGGTCAACACGGCCTGCACGCTGGGCTGTTTCAGCGTCACCAGGTAGCCGTCCAGTTGCTGGTCCTCGGCATACTGGCGCAACACGGCACGGCCGGATTCCGGAATGCCGGCGAGATCGCGCTCGTCGGTAACGTGCTCGTGCCACGCCTCGCTGGCATCCAGCACGGCATTGGAGAATTCGGTCGACAGTTTCGACAGCTCCACGCCGATCTCACGGAAGCGCGAGCGCGCCGGTTCATCCAGTGCCACGCCGGACAAGCGGAAATCGCGCAGGGCATGCTCCACCAGCGCGCGTTCGGGACGCGGCAACGCGGCGAAGTCCGGCGCGTCGGCCAGCGCCTGCACGGCGGCATACAGTTCGCGATTCTGGCCCAGTTCGATCGCATGTTCGGTGAGTTGTTCCTCGGCCGGCCCATAGGCGGCACGCAGTACCTCGCTGTCCGCTACCGAATGCAAATGGGAAACCGGTGCCCAGGCACGCGCCAGACGCTGCTCCAGTCGTTCCTGGGTCAGCATCACCGCGGCGAAATCACGCGGTGCGCCGGGCGCGACCAGCGCGTCGATGGCATCGCGGTAGTCGGCCAGCAGCTGATCGACCGCCGGGGCGATGTGCTCTGCCCGGATCTGTGAGAACGCCGGCAGGGTGTCGTCGGAAAGCAGCGGATTGTGCGCGTTCATGAAATCTCCTGTAGACCGCCAGCGTGGCGATCGCGGCGCCCGAAATCAAGCACGGGGCCCCGACACCCACGCACGATGGAACGATCCGGACAGCTCACGCCGTTTTGTCATGGATGGCACCGTAACCTTGCTGCCATGTTGCTATCGGATATCACCGAGCTGCTGGCCCGCAGCGCCATGTTCGGGCCCATGGATGCGGTTGCGCGGGCGGCATTGGCACGCGAACTGGTATGGCTGGGCTTGCCCGGCGGGCGTCCCCTGTTCAAACCCGGCGAACCGGCCGAAGCGCTGTATCTGCTGAAGAGCGGCAGCCTCGGCGTATTCGATGATGGCCTGCCCGAGGACGTCGCCGGGTTGATCCATCTGATCGCTGCCGGCGAATGTGTGGGCGCGGTCAGCCTGCTCGGCAGTGAACAGCGCACCCGCACGGTGCGTGCACTGCGCGACTCCGAACTGTTGCGGCTGGATCGCGGGGCCTTCGAGACGCTGCTCGAACGTCATCCGGTGGCCATGCTGGGCGTGGCCCGTACCACGATCGAGCTGCTGCGGCAACGCGAGCGCGGTGCGGATCGGCCCAGTCTGCCTCGTACGTTCGCGATTCTGCCGATCGACGCGGAAGTACCGGCGCGGGTGCTGGCGATGCAGCTGGGGCAGGCACTGGAGGGCTACGGCAGCTGCCTGGTGATCGACGGCGAACAGGGCGCCGGACGCAGCAGCGACTGGTTTGCCGAACGCGAGGCGCAGTTGCGTTTCGTGATCTATCTGGATGCGGGCGGCGATCCGCTGTGGCGACAACGCTGCATGCGCCAGGCCGACGTGCTGCTGCTGCCGGCTCTCGCCGCGCAGGCGGCCCGGCCGTGGCCGGAATCCGCGCTGCTGGATCCTACCCGTACCGGCCACCGTTCGCGGCACCTGATACTGATGCACGCCGGACACCAGGTCAGCCTGGGTTCGGCCCGGCGCTGGCGCGCCGCGTTCAGCGGCGAGCTGCGCCATCACCACGTGTGCCGTCGTGCCGATGTCACGCGACTGGCGCGGCTGGTCAGCGGACACGGGCGCGGCCTGGTGCTGGCCGGTGGGGGTGCCCGCGGGATGGCACACCTGGGCATGCTGCGCGCGCTGCACGAGGCAGGGCATCGGTTCGACGCGATCGGCGGCACCAGTATCGGCGCGATCATCGGTGCCGGCATGGCCAGCGGCTGGGAGCTCGATGCGATCACCGAAACACTGCGCCGCGGCTTCGTGGAGGGTCGTCCGCTGTCGGATTGGACCTTGCCGTTGGTGGCGATGACCCGCGGGCGGCGGGCGTCGACGATGCTGCGTCATGCGTTCGGCGCGCTGGAGATCGAGGACCTGCCGTTGCCGTATTTCTGTGTCTCCACGCAGCTGTCCGGCGGCGGCATGGCGGTGCATCGGGACGGCCCGCTGTGGCTTTGGCTGCGCGCATCGAGTGCGATTCCCGGCGTGTTGCCGCCGGTGCTGCGACAGGGCCGCGTCTATGTCGATGGCGCCCTGGTCAACAACCTGCCGACCGACGTGATGGTCGCCGACGGCATCGCCCACATCACCGCGCTGGACATCCGTGCCGACATCGCCCTGCTCACCACCGCCGAGGAATCAGCCACGCCGCCGTTGTGGCGGTTGCTGCTGCAGCGGCGGCAGGACGTCCGTCGGCCTGGCCTGGTCTCCACCCTGGTGCGCGCCGGCATGGTCAATGGCGAAAACGCCAGCGCCGGTCGGCGCGAGCGTGCCGACCTGCTGCTGACGCCACCGCTGGAGCAGATCGGCATGCTCGACTGGAAGGGCTGGCAGCGGGCCGTCGATGCCGGTTACCGGCATGCACTCGAGGTGCTGGAGCAGCGCGCGCGCGATCCCGCGACGGCGGTTACCATGCGCGAATGAATCCTCTGCGCAGCTACAAGGGCGTCGCGCCGCGACTCGGCGAACGCGTCTATGTCGACCCCGCTTCCAGCGTGATCGGTGACGTGGTGCTTGGCGACGACGTGTCGATCTGGCCCGGCGTGGTGTTGCGCGGCGACGTGCACCACATCCGCGTCGGCGCGCGCACCAGCATCCAGGACGGCAGCATCGTGCACGTCGCCCATCAGGGACCGTACGGCCCCGGCTTTCCCTGCCTGATCGGCGAGGGAGTCACCATCGGCCACGCGGCGGTGGTGCATGCGTGCACCATCGGCGACTACTGCCTGATCGGCATGCATGCCACCGTGATGGACGGTGCGGTGGTGATGAAGCACGGTTTCGTCGGCGCCGGCAGCCTGATTGCGCCGGGCAAGGTGGTCGGCGAACGGGAGCTGTGGCTGGGCAACCCGGCCAGGTTCGTGCGCGTGCTCAGCGACGCACAGATCGAACAGTTGCACTACTCCGCCGACCACTATGTGCGACTGAAGGACGAGTACCTGGCTGGCGCCGGATGATGACAAGACGCGTGTTGTTTCTGTGCAGCCGCCATCGCCTGCGCAGCCCCACTGCCGAGCGGGTGTTTGGGTCCTGGCCAGGACTGGAGGTCGATTCCGCCGGGCTGGCCGCGGATGCCACCGTGACGTTGACTGCTGATCAGCTGGACTGGGCTGAACTGGTGCTGGTGATGGAAACTCGCCACCGGCGACTCCTGCAGGCACGCTATCGTGATCAACTGAAGGGAAAGCGGGTGATCTGTCTGGACATTCCCGATCGTTATGAGTTCATGCAGCCGGAACTGGTGCAACTGTTGCTGAAGAGAGCCGGGCCGCTGCTTGGTTGAAGCGTTGCCGCGGGTTACCGCGTCGATGCCTGCATCGCTGCCGCCAACCGGATGCGTTCGGCTTCGGCCTCGTGCTGCTTCATCACGATGTTGCGCGCCGCCGAAAGCTTGCCGCCGAGCAGGGCCAGGGTGAAATTGTTGCTGTCGAACTCGCGCAGCAGGTCGATTTCCCGGCGGGCTTCTTCCAGATCCTTGTGGTTGATCGTGCGTTCGATCTCCTCCGCGGCACGCGGAAAGGATTCGCGCAGGGCATCCTGTGCGGTGCGATTGTCCGGCTCCAGTTGCAGCACGCTGAGATAGAACTCGTAGGCATTGCTGCCCGCCGGGGCCACCAGGCGCCCGTCGTGCATCGCGTCGCGGGCCAGCCCGAGCAAGATGGCGGTGCCGCTCTGCGCATCATCCGTCTCTGCCGTGGTGGGCTCCACGGACAACGAGCTGCCGTCGTTGAGCGACGCATTCGCGGCGGCCTGGCTGTACCAGAAAATTCCGCTCGCGGCGGCAACGATCAGCAAGGAGACGACAACGAGCGCGTATCGACGCGATACGCCGGCAAGGGAACGAGGCATGACACCTGCTGCGTGAGCGATCACCGCGCGCTGGAGCGGGCGCCATTGACGCGCTCCCGACGGATGCCGGCACCTTAGCCAGCTCGTGTTTCAGTCGTGTGGCGACGGCGCGTCAGGCGCTTGCGGTCACCTGCTCCAGGCGGGTCAGCCACGCCATCGCGGAGCGCCGATCCGTGCCGCACATCGCCGGTTCGGCACGCAGGCTGCTGCAGACCGCCGGCCGCTCGGGGCGGCCGAAGATCGCGCAGCGATTGCCCGCGTCGAGTTGCACGCAGCGCACACCCGCCGGCTTGCCCTCGGGCATGCCGGGAATCGGCGAGGAGATCGACGGCGCGATGCAGCAGGCGCCGCAGCCGACCCGACAGGCCAGCGCGGTCAAGCCATCTGCCCGCGCAAGGCCCGATAGACCGGGTCGGTCTGCGGCCGTTTGCCGTGCCACAACTCGAACGCGTCGGCCGCGGTTTCCACCAGCATGCCGAGGCCGTCGAAGGCGTAGCGTGCATCGGCACTCTTCGCCCAGGCCAGAAAGCTGGCTGCGGCCGCTCCGTAGGACAGGTCGTAACAGAGCGCGCGCGCGCCGACCAGCGAGAACGGCAGCTGCAGGGCCTTCCCCAGCACGCCGGCCGAGGTGGCATTGACGATCAGGTCGTAGCTGCCGATGCTGGCCAGGTCCTCCCAGTAACGGGTGTGTGCCCGCGCCGGGTCGCCAATCGCATCGGCCAGCGCATCGGCCGAGGCCGGCGAGCGGTTGACGATGGTCAGCGTCTCCACGCCCGCGTCGAGCAGGTTCCACGCCACCCCCTGCGCCGCGCCACCAGCACCGAGCAGCAGTGCCGTGTGGCCGCGCAGATCGACGCTGTGCCGCTCGGTGAGATCGCGCAGCATGCCCGCGCCGTCGGTGTTGTGGGCCGCCAGCCGGCCGTCGGCCAGGCGGGTCAGCACGTTCGCACTGCCCGCCCGCGTGGCCGCCTCGCTGCGCTGGTCGGCCAACGCGAAGGCGGCCGTCTTGTGCGGCAGGGTGACATTCGCGCCGCGGCCGCCCGTCGTCGAAGAAATCCTGCACGGCTGCGTCGAATGCGTCCGGCGCGGCGTCGATCGCGCGATAGCCGAGCTCGATGCCGAACTGCCGCGCGAACGCCTGATGGATCTGTGGCGACAGGCTGTGGGCGATCGGATGGCCGAACACGGCGAACTGGGCTGCTGGCATGGAGATTCCCTGGAGGCTCGGCGACGCCACCACGGCGCACCGTCCCCATTCTACAAGGCGGCGCCGCTGCGCTCCCTGCACCACACCGCCGGTCGCAGTCCGTGAGATGACGGCACCGCAGGCTGCGGACATCTTCCACCCAGAGGGTTCCCGCTCATGCGCTCCAAACGATTGCCCGTCTCGCGTCAGTCCCGCCTGCTTGGCGCCACCATGCTGTGGCTGCTCGGCGGCGGCATGCTGCTGCTGACCACGCTGGTGCCGATGCACACCGAGCTGCTCGGCTGGACACCGGCATTCTGGCTGCTGGGTGCGCCGCTGGCGGTGGTGCTGGGACTGGAACCGGGCCTGCCGCGTCAGCTGTTGGCGCGGCGCCGACCGCATCGTCGCGCGATACAGGAAGTGGTCTGGCATGGCTGCCACTTCCCGCACTGAGCGTCAGCCGGCGACGCCCTGCCGCTTGCGCTCCATCCGGCGCAGGAACTCCCGCATGATCCGCAGATAGAGTTCGTCGCCCAGATGCGCATCCTCGACACCGGCGTCGATCGACGGGTTGTCGTTGACCTCGATCACCACCGGCCTGTCGCCGACCTGCTTCAGATCGACGCCGTACAGACCGTCACCGATCGGCTGGGTCGCCTTCAACGCCAGCTTGACTACTTCCGGCGGTGCATCGGCAATCGCGATGGTCTCGAAGCCACCGGTCTTGGCACTGCCCTTGGCGCCGTGGTTGTAGATCTGCCAGTGACCACGCGACATGTAGTACTTGCACGCATACAACGGCTCGCGATTGAGCACGCCGATGCGCCAGTCAAATTCGGTGTAGAGGTATTCCTGCGCCAGCAGCAGCGCGCTGTGCTGGAACAGGCCGCTGGCCGCCTGCGCCAGCGCCGTCTCGTCCTCGACCTTGACCACGCCGCGTGAGAACGAGCCGTCCGGAATCTTCAGCACCAGCGGAAAGCCGAGCTTGGCGACCACGTCCTTCATGCCCTTGGCATCGTCGCGATAGAGAATTTCGGTCCGCGGCACGGCCAGCTTGCGCGACACCATCACGTCGTTGAGGAAGATCTTGTTGGTGCAACGCAGGATCGAGGTCGGGTCGTCCATCACCACCATGCCTTCCTTTTCCGCGCGGTGGGCGAAGCGGTAGGTATGGTTGTCGCTGGCGGTGGTCTCGCGGATGAACAGGCCGTCGTATTCGGCCAGCCGCTGATAGTCGTTCTTGCCGATCGGGTCGACCTCGATGCCCAGCGTCTTGCCCGCAGCGATGAAAGCCTTCAGCGCCTTCTTGTTCGACGGCGGCATGACCTCCTTCGGATCGACCAGCATCGCGATGTCGTAGCGATACAGCTTCCGCGCCCGCGGCTTGCGCCACAGCTTCTTGGAGAAGCGATCGAGCTCCTCGGCGAAGGCGTCCTCCTGCGCATCGTCCAGCGTCTGCAGGCCGACCGGCTTGATCGCACTGACCTGCCACACGCGGTCACGCTCGAACTCGATCCGCAACAGCGGGCAGGGAAACATTTCGAACACCTGCCGCGCCAGATCCTGCAGCGCGGGATAGGCGGTCTCGCCGAAATACACCAGGATGCCGAAGTCGGTGGTGTCGCGGCCGCCGGCCGGCAGGAAGCGGGTCAGCTTGGTATTGAGGTCTTCGATGTCCAGGCCATACAGCGAACGCCGGCGCAAGTCGTTCACCGTGCGCACCGACGGCATCACGCGATGTCCGCGCGCCTCGGCCAGCAGCGACACGTAGTAGCCCGTGCCCAGGTATTTGTAGCTGCGGCAGAGATTCAGCACATGGGTGCGTTCGTCATCGCCATCGATCGGCTTGCGCAGGTAATCCATCGCGCTCATCACGTCGACGGAGGGGTAGTACGAGCCCCAGTCGGAGGCTTTCTCGACAACGATGACCAGACGGGTCATGACACCTCTCGGAGTGCGCGGGAACGCGGGATGCCGGACCTTGCCGCAATACGGCAGGACCCGCAAAGCGCGCAGTTTGGCACAGGGCTGCGCCGGTACAAGCGCCAGCACTGAAGGGCAAATAAACGTGACGGTCGGCGGCGGCCGGCACGGGCGCCCCATGCCGTCGCCTGCTAGAGTCCGCTGCTGTCGATCCCCGACCGCGCGCCGTGCCGCAACGGAAATCCAGCCACCGCATGCAACCTCTTCCAGCCGCTGCCCAGATGCGCGTCAGACGCGCCGACATCTCCGATCTGGATAATCTGGAGATGCTGGAGCAACGCAGCTTTGACGGCGACCGCATGAGCCGCGCGCAATACCGCCGCCATCTCGCCAGCGATTCGGCCCGGGTACTGGTAGCCAGCGCCGGCCGCCTTCACTTCCTCGGTAGCGCCGTGATGTTCTTCCGCAAGCGCAGCAGCGTGGCTCGCCTGTACTCGCTGGCCAGTCAACCCGAAGCACGCGGCAAGGGCGTCGGCACCGCTCTGGTCGAGGCCGCCGAAGCCGCGGCCCGCCAGCGCGGCTGCCGCGTGCTGCGATTGGAAGTGCGCGCCGACAACCAGGCGGCGATCGCGCTCTACCAGCGCATGGGCTACCGGCGGATCGGATGCCTCGAGGGCTATTACGAGGACGGCGCCGACGGCTGGCGCTACGAAAAGCAGCTGCTCTGAACTGCGGGAGCGGCTTTCACGACCGGCCCGGTCGAGACGAGCGCGGCAGCGGCCCGACGCGAACGTACTAACCGCCGAGCGGGTGGCTGATTCTTTGTTCGGTGGCCTCGTCCGGTCGCGCCACCAACGCCCCGGTGCGCATCAGGTTCACCGAGTAGTGGCCTTGGTCGACCAATGGCAGGAACGCACCGCTGCCGTACACGGTGTCGATCTCGGGGAGCCATTGCGGATACTTCTTGCCGAGCTTGAGCAGATCGAACGATCCGGCTTCGCCGAAGCCGATCACGGTGCGCGGCGCGCTGGTTTCCTGGGCCGGATCGTCGTAGCGGCCGGACAACCGGTCGAGGCGGTAGAGTGGCGGCACGCCGGCCAGCAGGGCGGGCAGTTTCCATTTCAGCACGATCGCCTCGATACGCCAGTCGTCACCGGCCAGCTGGACCTGGCGGGTGCTGCCGTCCGGCCAGCTGAGCGTGAGCGCCCAGCGCTGGGGCGACAGGATGCGTGCATCGATGTCGACGATCGGTGCCTCTTCGCCCAGCAACCGGTAGCCGCGCAACGCGGCGCCGGTGCCGCCCAGCAACAGGGTCAGTACGAAGCAGAGCAGACACAGCAGGGCGCGCCAGCTGGCGGCGAGCCGGCGGCGCCGATGCAAGTGCCGGCGCAACACGACCAGCTGGGCCAGCGTGATCAGCGCGAAGACGGCCGCCAGCAGCAGCAGCACGGTCATCGGCATGCGCAACAGCGCGCTCCAGTCCATCATGGGGTTCCTCGTCGCGGCGAAGCGCGCTCGTGCACCCATCATAGCGGGCGCCGGCACGACACCGCGGCGGCATCGTTATACTGCGACCGTCTTCAGGAAACCCTCATGCGCCGATTCCTCCTGCTACTGCCGTTTTCCCTCATCGTTGTGATGCTTTCCGGCTGCGGCAACAAGGGGCCGCTGGTGCTGCCGGCGACCAAGCCGGTTCCCGCCAGCAGCGCATCGGTGCCGCTCCCGCCCGCTCCTGCCAGCACCAGCGCGATGCCGGCGCTCCAGCAACCCTGAGCAGCACCTCCATGCAGCTGCGGTTTTCCAAGATGCACGGCCTCGGCAACGACTTCCTCGTGCTGGATGGTCGGCATGGCGATTTCCCGCTCGAGGTGGCGCAGATCCGCGCGCTGGCCGATCGCCATACGGGCGTGGGCTTCGACCAGTTGCTCAGCGTGGAACCCGCCCGGGATCCGTCGTGCGCGTTCTATTACGGCATCTGGAATGCCGACGGGTCGCCTTCCGGCCAGTGCGGCAACGGCGTGCGCTGCGTGGCGGCATGGCTGCATCGCGCCGGCAAGCTGACCATCGGCGACAACGTGAGGATCGAGAGCCCGTCCGGCCCGGTGACGGTGCGCCTGCTGGACACCAACGAAGTCACGGTGGACATGGGCGAGCCGATCTTCGAGCCGGCACGGATTCCGTTCGAGGCCGCACGGGCGGCGGATCGCTACGCTCTCGATGTGGGCGACGAGGTGCTCGAGATCGGTGCGGTGTCGATGGGCAATCCACATGCGGTGACGGTCGTGCGGGATCTGGCCGATGCCGAGCTGCAACGACTCGGCCCGCTGCTGTCCGCGCATTCACGCTTCCCCCAAAATGCCAACGCGGGTTTCGTGCTGCGGATCGATCGTGGCCACCTGCGCCTGCGCGTGCATGAGCGCGGCGCGGGCTGGACCCTGGCCTGCGGCACCGGCGCCTGCGCCGCGATGGCGGTACTGCATCAGCGCGGCGAGGTCGACGACCGGGTGAGGGTGGAACTGCCCGGCGGCACGCTGCAGATCGACTGGGCCGGCGCCGGCCACGCGCTATGGATGACCGGTCCGGCCGCGTTCGCCTTCGAAGGCGAATGGCCGGTTTCCGCTGGCGGTGCATGAGGCAACGGTTGAAGCGCGCCCGCGTCCATCGCACACTCCAGCCGTAACGCATGTTCATCCGTACGCCCCGCAACGGTTCAAGGATTTCCGCGCATGACCGCAACCCTGCTCGACGATGCCACCCAGGCCCGCGTGGTCGCCGCCTACCTGAAGCGCCACCCGGAGTTCCTCAGCGAATATCCCGAACTGGCGGCCAGGCTGACGATGCCGCGCGAGCAGGGCGCCGTGTCCTCGCTGGCGATCTATCAGCTGCAAAGCCTGCGTGACAAGAACGCGGAACTGGAACGGCAGCTGGCCGAGCTGATCGATATCGCCGCCGAGAATGAGCGGCTGATGGAGCGCGTGCACAGCCTGACCGTGGCGCTGCTGCGTGCAAACACGATGGAAGTGACCGCACGCAGCGTGGTGGCCAAGCTCAGTGCGGATTTCCACACCGAGCAGGTCCGCCTGCTGCTGTTCGGCGATGAACCGCAACTGCCGCGGGCCGACTGGCTGCAGCAGATTCCCGGCGGCGCCGAGGCGCTGCCGGAATTTGCCGAATTCCTGCACAAGGGCGAACCGATTTCCGGCCGCTTGTCCGGTGAAAGGCTCGCCCGCCTGTTCGGCGCCGATGCCGCGCAGATTCACTCGGTAGCGATGATGCGGCTGGGCGACTCCGGCATCCTGGCGATCGGCAGTGCCGACCCGGACCGCTTCCAGCCCGGCATGGGCACGCTGTTCCTGAAAATGATCTCCGCCACCATCACGGCCGCGCTGGCGCGCTCGCGGGATGTCTCCTGAGCCGGCCATGACGCCTGCCCGTCAGGTCGAGGACTGGCTCGGCCGGCTTGCCGACGAACGCCATGCCTCACCGCACACTGTCGCCGGTTACCGCCGCGACCTGGCCAAGTTGCTGCGTTTCATGCAGGCGCAGCAATTGCCCGCGTTCGAAGCGCTGGATGCCAATCTGGTGCGTACCTTCGTTGCCGCTGAACACCGCGCTGGACTGGCGCCGAAGAGCCTGCAACGCCTGCTGTCATCGTGTCGCAGCCTGTTTCGTCAGCTCAATCGCGAAGGGTTGCTGAGCGGCGACCCGATGCTGGGCGTGCGTGGCCCGAAAGTCCGCCGCAAGTTGCCGCAGGTGCTGGATGTCGACGAAGCCGCCGCGTTGGTCGAGACCGACAGCGGCGGCAAGCTGGCCGTACGCGACCGGGCCATGCTGGAGCTGTTCTATTCCAGCGGCTTGCGCCTTTCCGAGCTGGTCGGCCTGCGCTGGCTCGACCTGAACCTGGAAGAGGGCGAGGTGCGCGTGCTCGGCAAGGGCAGCAAGACCCGCATCGTGCCGGTCGGCCGCCACGCCACCCGCGCCTTGCGTGCGCTCGGCGCGGAGCAGGGCATGGCGGCGGAGAGCCCGGTGTTCCGCGGCCGCGGTGGGGCGCCGATCAACCCGCGCACGGTGCAGCTGCGCATGAACACCCTGGCGCTGCAGCAGGGCATCCCCAAGCACATCCATCCGCATCTGCTGCGGCATACCTTCGCCAGCCACATGCTGGAATCCTCCGGCGATCTGCGCGCGGTACAGGAATTGCTCGGCCACGCCGACATCGCCACCACCCAGATCTACACCCATCTGGATTTCCAGCACCTGGCCAAGGTCTACGATAGCGCCCACCCCAGGGCCAAGCGCAAACCTTGAGCAAGGCGCCCCAACGCCGAAAAGCACCGTAGCCCCCTCTCCCCTCGGGGAGAGGGCCGGGGTGAGGGGGACACGCCGCGGAAAAGCCGTACAAAGGCGCGCCGCAACCTTGGGGGCGACCTTCCAGCCACTCTCACGCGAGCACCCACCTCTCACCTCAATCCTCTCCCCGAAAGGGAGAGGAGGCGAACGTTGCCAGGAGGGTCCGTTCCGCATTGAAGCCTCGGCGCCCCATCCCCATCTCGCTCGTTCAACCTCGGAGTTTTGTATGGAATCGTTTCACGCCACCACCATCGTCTGCGTGCGCCGCGAAGGTCGCGTCGTTATCGGCAGCGACGGCCAGGTCACCCTGGGCAACACGGTGATGAAGTCAAACGCCTGCAAGGTGCGCCGGCTCGGCAAGGGCGACGTGATCGCCGGATTTGCCGGTGCCACCGCCGACGCGTTCACGCTGTTCGAGCTGTTCGAGGACAAGCTGACGAAATACAGCGCCAATCTCACCCGTGCCGCAGTCGAGATGGCCAAGGAATGGCGCACCGATCGCCGCCTCGGCAAGCTCGAGGCGATGCTGGCTGTAGCCGACAAGGATGCCTCGCTGCTGATCTCCGGCAACGGAGACGTGCTGGAACCGGAGCACGGTCTGCTCGCGATAGGCTCCGGCGGCCCGTTTGCCCAGTCGGCTGCACTGGCACTGCTCGAGAACACCGAGCTGGACGCGCGCACGATTGTCGAGAAGGCGCTGAAGATTGCCGGCGACATCTGCATCTACACCAATCACAACGTATCGATCGAAGAACTCTGAGCGCCAGCTGCGAAAGTCCGCTTCGATGACGCTGGTCATTCCGGTCCGCGCCGCGATGACAAGCCAAGACCCCATACCGCTCCCGGCGAAGCCCATGTCCGAACTCACTCCCCGCGAAATCGTCAACGAACTCGATCGCTACATCATCGGCCAGCACGACGCCAAGCGTGCCGTCGCGGTGGCGCTACGCAGCCGCTGGCGGCGCATGCAGCTGGAGCCGGGCATGCGCGAGGAAGTGACACCGAAGAACATCCTGATGATCGGCCCCACCGGTGTCGGCAAGACCGAGATCGCGCGGCGTCTGGCGACCCTGGCCAACGCGCCGTTCGTGAAGGTCGAGGCGACCAAGTTCACCGAGGTCGGCTACGTCGGCAAGGACGTCGAATCGATCATCCGCGACCTTGCCGACGTGGCCTACAAGCTGACCCGCGAACAGGCGATCAAGCGCGTGCGCACGCAGGCGGAGGATCGCGCCGAGGACCGCATCCTCGACGCCTTGCTGCCACGCCGACAGACAGCCACCGACTGGAGCCACGACGCGGCCACGGCGACACCGATCGACAGCGACACCCGCCAGAAGCTGCGCAAGCAGCTTCGCGAGGGTGCGCTGGACGAGCGCGAGATCGAGCTCGATCTCACGATGAGCATGGGCGTGGAGATCATGTCGCCGCCGGGCATGGAGGAAATGGGTGCGCAGCTGCGCCAGATGTTCCAGAACCTGGGTGGCGCCAAGACGCAGCAGCGAAAGCTGGCGATCAAGCTGGCCCGGCCGCTGCTGATCGACGAGGAGGCCGGCAAGCTTCTCAACGACGACGAGCTGCGCGCACAGGCGATGGAATCGGCCGAACAGAACGGCATCGTGTTTCTCGACGAGATCGACAAGGTGGCCCAGCGCGGCGACCACGGCCACGCCGGCGTCAGCCGCGAAGGCGTGCAGCGTGACCTGCTGCCGCTGGTGGAAGGTTCCACCGTGTCGACCAAGTACGGGCCGATCAAGACCGACCACATGCTGTTCATCGCCTCCGGCGCGTTCTCGCTGGCCAAGCCATCGGACCTGATTCCCGAATTGCAGGGTCGCCTGCCGATCCGGGTCGAGCTGTCCGCGCTGAGCGTGGACGATTTCAAGCGAATCCTGCGCGAGCCGCACAATGCGTTGACCAAGCAGTACACGGCGCTGCTCGCCACCGAGGGTGTCGGGCTGGAGTTCACCGACAGCGGCATCGACCGGCTGGCCGAGGTGGCGTTCCAGGTGAACGAGCGCACCGAAAACATCGGTGCGCGCCGGCTGCATACCGTGATGGAACGCCTGCTGGAGAAAATCTCCTACGAGGCAGCAGACAAATCCGGCGAAAACTACCGTATCGACGCCGAACAGGTAGACAACTCACTCAGCAGCCTGGTTCTGAACGAAGATCTCAGCCGCTACATCCTCTAAACAAGCCTCCCTTCCGAATCTGGTAAAATCCGCGCCGTGAGCAACATTATCGAATTGAAGAATACCGGCCAGCGCGCCCAACTGCGCGAAGCGCAGCAGAAGCAGAGTCTGGTGCGGTTGTGGCGCGAAGACCTCGAACACGGCAGCTTCTGCGGATATGTGGGCGGGGTCGGACGCGAGTTCTTCCTGTTGTGGGTGGTCGGTGACGGGGTCACCTACGATGGCATGTACGTGATGCGCCATCGCGACATTTCCGAACTGGAAGCGCCGGACAAGCACCACGCGTTCTTCGAGAAGGCGCTGGCGCTGAAGCACATCCTGCCGCGGCCGCCACGCGGCTTCCCGCTGGACAATATCCGTGAAGTGATCCAGGCCGCCGGCGCGCAGGCGCCGGTGATCGGTGTGCATGTGGACAGCGAGGACGAGTCCGAAGTCTGCTACATCGGCCGGCTGGTCAGCGTCGAGGAAGACGGCTTCAACATGCAGGAACTCAGCCCCGACGCAGAATGGATGCGCGAGGTGTCATTCTTCAGCTGGGATGAGGTTTCCACGGTCAGCATCGAGGACAGCTACGCCCAGTCTCTGCTGGCGGTAGGCGGCCCGGCGCCGGCGCTGGAGCAGGGCGATACCGGCATCAGCCGCGCCTGAAGCCGACAGTCTCTGCCTGATCCCTGCCCGCCTGCTGGAGGGCCTTTTCGTTGAACCTTCCTCAGCACTGAGACGAAACCCCGCGGCGCGGCGACTTCGCCGTTCGCCTCAACCACCGCCGGTCCCCTCTTCTCGGTGTCGATCCTTTCGGGCATCCGGTGGATCGGCGATATCTTGAGAAACGACGGCTGGAATGGCTTTCCACGCGAGAGGTTCACCCGCCCGATCCCTGCCAGCCCCGCGGCGGCGGGAAGAGGAAACGCGAAGGCACGCCGATGATCCGTGCGGGAGATGATCGCGTATGCTCTTTCTCCTGCTCCCTTGCCCAACGGAAACTCGATGGCGCGCATCGTGGTGGTCGGCAGTATCAACATGGACCTGGTCACCCAGGCATCGCGTTTCCCACACCCCGGTGAAACCCTGCTCGGCGAAGGCTTCTTCACCGTGCCCGGGGGCAAGGGTGCCAACCAGGCGGTCGCCGCGGCGCGACTGGGCGCCGAGGTGGCCTTGGTCGGCGCGCTAGGCATCGACACCTTCGGCCGCCAGCTACGCCAGGGACTGGCCGGCGAAGGCATCGATCTCACCCACACCGCCCACCTGGACGACTGCGCCAGTGGCACCGCCTCGATCACCATCGCCGACGGCGAAAACCAGATCATCGTGGTGCCGGCCGCCAACGCCCGGGTCACCCCGGCGCAGGTCGAGCAGGCCCACGGGCTGATCGAGCGCGCCGATGTGGTGCTGGTGCAAATGGAAATTCCGCTGGAAACCGTGGAAGCCACGCTGTGGCTGGGCCGGCACCTCGACGTGCCGGTCATCCTGAACCCGGCGCCGGCGCAGCAGCTGCCAGCCGAGTGGCTGCGACTGGCCCGCTACGTCACCCCGAATCAGCACGAGTTGGCGATACTGCTCGGTGCCGGTCCCGATGAGGACTTCCGCCAGCTGATGCTGCGCGCGCCATGTCCGGTCGTGCTCACCCGCGGCGCCGAAGGTGCCTGGTATCACGAAGGGGAGGGCGAGCCGCTGCATCAAGACGGCTTCAAGGTCGAGGTGGTCGACAGCACCGGCGCCGGCGATACCTTCAACGCGGCGTTGGCGGTGTTCCTGCACGAAGGCCTGCCGACAGCCGTGCGCAAGGCCTGTGCCGCCGCCGCGCTGTCGGTCGGCAAGCTGGGGGCGCAGGCTGGCATGCCGGAGCTGACCGAACTCGACAACTGGTTGAGCTGGCAGACCACCTGACCCGGCTCCTGTTCAACCGGAGCCTGGCGCTAGAATCGGCGGCGTGCGCCTGCGTGATACCGGCTTTCTGCTTGCCTTCTCCACCGCCCTGTTGCCGTGGGGCGCACGTTCGCTCGCACCACTGGGGGTGCCGCTGGATCTGGCCGCCTGGTTTCCACTGGCCTTCATCTTCGGCCTGGTGCCTTTCATCGATGCGGTCTGTGGTGACGAGCGACGCAACTGGAAGACGCCGGCGCAGGCGGCGCAGCTCGAGAGCCGCCGTTTCTTCCGCGTGCTGACCATGCTGGTGCTGCCACTGTGGCTTGCAACCCTGGTCTGGTGCACGTGGCAATTCACCCACCTGCCACTGGGCACCGCCGGCATGCTGGGATGGCTGCTGTCGACCGGCGTCATCGGCGGGACGCTGGCGATCAATCCGGCGCATGAACTGATCCACAAGCCGGGCCGGCTGGAGCCGTTGCTCGGTGGCATCCTGCTGACCAGCGTGGGCTACCAGGGTTTCAAGGTCGAACATGTCCGCGGCCATCATGTGCATGTGGCCACACCGCACGACTCCTCCTCGGCACGACTGGGCGAGTCGGTCTATGCGTTCGTGCCGCGCGCGCTGTGGCGCAATGTGCGTAACGCCTGGCGACTGGAGGCGCAGCGCCTGCGCGGCCGCGGTCGCTCGCCGTGGTCGTGGCGCAATGAAATGGTGACCTGGTACCTGCTCTGGCTGACCTTGCTGGCCGCGTTCGGGCTGGCATTCGGCCCGCGTGGCCTGCTGTTCTTCATCGCTCAGGGCGTGATCGCCGCGGCCACCCTGGAGGTCATCAACTACGTCGAACACTATGGTCTGACGCGACGCGAGATCTCACCCGGACGCTACGAGCGGGTGACCCATCATCACTCGTGGAATGCCCCGCAGCGCTACACCAACTGGCTGCTGTTCAACCTCCAGCGCCACTCCGACCATCACGCCCAGGCACGTCGGCGCTATCAGGCGCTGCTCCATCACGAGGACAGTCCCCAGCTGCCGGCCGGCTACGCAACCATGTTCGTGCTGGCGCTGCTGCCGCCGCTGTGGCGTCGCGTGATGGATCACCGCGCACTCGCCGCCGCCCGCTGAATACCGAGCACGACGAGGCGCTACTTGCCGATGCAGAACGAACCGAAGATTGCACCCAGCAGGTCGTCACTGCTGTAGCTGCCGGTGATTTCGCCGAGCGCCCGCTGTGCCTGTCGCAGTTCTTCGGCGGCGAGTTCGCCGGCACGACTGCCGGCCAGGGTGTGTGCGGTCAGATCGAGATGGCGGGCAACCTGTTGCAGCGCCACGACGTGCCGCCGGCGCGCACTGAACGCACCTTCGCCACTGCCCGCTCCCGCCAGTTGCTTCAGTTCGTGGCGCAACGCATCGAGCCCGGCACCGCTTTTCACCGAGGCCCATAGCCAGCGGCAATCCGCCCGCGTTTCACCGTGTGCGGCGATGCCGTCGAGATCGATCTTGTTGACCAGCAGCAGGCGGGCGACTTGCTCCGGCAGGTTGGCCAGCAGCGCGAGGTCGACCTGCGCATGCGCGGCGTCGGTGACCAGCAGGGCGACATCGGCGCGTTGCAACTCGCCGTGGGCGCGGCGTACGCCTTCGCGCTCCACTTCGTCGTCGCTGTCGCGCAGTCCGGCGGTGTCGGCCAGTTCCAGCGCGATACCGTCCAGGCTGAGCGATTCACGCAACACGTCGCGGGTGGTGCCGGCCGTGGCGTTGACGATGGCGCGGTCGCTACCGGCCAGCGCGTTGAGCAGGCTGGACTTGCCTGCGTTGGGACGACCGATGATCACCACCCGCAGGCCATCGTTGAGGCGCAGTCCCCGCTGCGCCTCGCGCAGCAGTTCATCCAGTTCGGCGCGCACGGCTTGCAGCTGCTGGCCGATGGCGGGATCCGCGAGAAAGTCGATTTCCTCCTCGGGAAAGTCGATCGCCGCCTCGATATGCACCCGCAGTGCGATCAGCGACTGCAGCAAGGCCTCGACCTTGCGTGAGAACACACCCTCCATCGACTGCAGCGCAGCACGGGCACCGGCCTGCGAACGCGCCGCGATCAGGTCGGCGACGGCTTCGGCCTGGGCCAGGTCGAGCTTGCCGTTGAGGAAGGCACGTTCGGTGAATTCGCCGGGACGCGCCAGCCGTGCGCCGAGCTCACAGACGCGGCGCAACAGCAGATCGAGCAGCACGGCACTGCCATGGCCTTGCAGCTCCAGCACGTGTTCACCGGTATACGACGCCGGAGCAGGGAAATGCAGCAGCAGGCCACGGTCGATCAACTGACCGGCGGCATCGCGAAAAGCGGCGAAATGCGCGTACCGCGGCTGGGCAGGATAGCCGAGCAAGGCCTGCACGATCGCCGGCACCGCCGGCCCGGACACCCGCACCACGCCCACGCCGGCGGCGCCCGGCGCGCTGGCGATGGCGGCAATCGTCTCGGTGGCGGGATCGGTCATGGGCATGGACTCTAAACGAAGTCAGCCGCGACGGGACTCCGGTCGCGGCTGACGGTTTTCCTGCGGATGCCGGCGCTCGCTCAGCTGGTGGTGAGCGCCGCCTCGCGATCGATGTGATGGGTGACCCACCACTGCTGGCCCAGGCCGACCAGGCCGTTCACCGCGTAGTAGAGGCACAAACCGGCGGGGAAGAAAGCGAACATCACCGTAAACAGCAACGGCATCACCTTCATCATCTTCGCCTGGGTCGGATCCATGCCCGCCGCCACCGGATTGAGCCACTGCGTGCCCAGCATCACCGCCGCGTAGATGATCGGCAGGATGTAGAACGGATCCGGCGCGCTCAGGTCGGGAATCCAGAGGAACGCGGCGTGCCGCAGCTCCAGGCTGTACTCGAGCACGAAGAACAGGCCGTAGAACACTGGCATGGTGATCAACACGGGCAAACAGCCGCCCATCGGGTTGACCTTCTCCTTCTTGTACAGCTCCATGGTGGCCTGCTGCATCTTCACCTTGTCGTCGCCGTAACGCTCCTTCAGTGCCTGGATGCGCGGCGCCAGCTTGCGCATCTTGGCGCTGGAACGGTACTGCACCGCCGTCAGCTTCCAGCTCAGGCCCTTGATCAGCAGCACCAGCAGGATGATCGCCACGCCCCAGTTCCTGGAGATCGCGTGGAACTGCGACAGCACCCAGTGCATCGGCACGGCAATCGCCTTGAACATGCCGTAGTCGATCGTCAGATCCAGCCCCGGCGCAATCGCATCGAGCGTGCCCTGCACATTCGGTCCGAGGTACAGGCGCGCCTGGCTGGTGACGCTCTGTCCCGGCGCCACGCTCAGCGCGGGGCCGACCGCACGGATCAGATAGCGGGGATGGGCGCTGTCGGGATTGATCGTCTGGGTCGTGTAGTGGTCGGTCTGATCGGCTGGCGGAATCCACGCCGCGAAGAAGTACAACCGCAGCATCGCCGCCCAGCCGCCTTTGATCTGGCTGTCGAGCGCGTCCTTCTTCTCCTTGAATTCCTTGAACGGCAATTTCTCGAACTTCTCGCCGGTGTACCACGCGGCACCCTGGAAACTGCGAATCTCCGGATTGGTGTAGTTCTCCAGCCAACTGCCGGACTTCGGCGGCTCGACCCGCAGGAACTGCTGGTAGGCATTGCCCTGCCACGGCTGCGCGGTGCCGTTGTCGATGTGCTGACTGACGCCGATCACGTAACTGCCGCGCTTGAAACTGTAGGTCTTGGTGACCTTGAGGCCCGCGGCATCCTGCCAGGTCAGTTCGACATTCATGCTGTCCTGGCCGGCGGCCAGCGCGTACGCGACCTTCGCGCTCTGGAACAGTGCCAGGTGACTGGGCTGATCCTGCGGCGCGGTATCGCTGCTGCTGACCAGCCCGGTCTGGGCCACGAAGTAATGTGCCGGGTCGTTGTCCAACAACACCGTGGGTGGCGGGTTGGGCGCCTTGTGCGTCCGCGCCGCCTTCGGATAGGCCAGCAGGTCCGCGTGCACCACGCTGCCACCACGAGTGTCCACGGTAAGATGCAGCACATCGGTGGTGATGCTGATCAGCTGCGATGCGGTCGGTTCGGCAACATGCGCCGCTCCGGCGAGGGTGGTCGGCACGGCGCCGGGGACCGCTGTCGGGCTGGACGTGGCGGGAATGGGCCCCGGCACGCTGCCATCTGCCGAGGAGCTGGTCGTCGCGGCTGCGGTCGCCGGCAACGCGGGCGGCGCGTAATCCTTCTCCCAGGCCATGAACAGAAAGTAGGCCACAGCCAACAGGGCGAACATGAGGAAGGTGCGCGTTTGATTCATCGCGTAGCAAATCCGGGTAACGCCACGACACGTGTCACGCCGCGGGGACAGAAAGGGAAAAGGTCAACGCACGATTGTGGTGGTGTCGTCGGCCGGCTTCAATGGTTCGGGAATCCCGGGCTTGGTCGCCAGCAGCTTCTTCCACAACGCTTCGATCTCGCTCAGCAGTTCCGGGCCCGGCATGCCCGCGGCCTGCTCGCGCGCCATCACCATCAGATCGACTGGCGGGAGCTGGTGGCGAACACTGCGAAACGATTCACGTAGCAGCCGCTTGATCCGGTTGCGTTCGACCGCGCGCTTGGACACGCGCTTGGAAATTGCCAGGCCGAGTCGGGCATGGCCCAGTCCGTTGTCGCGATAACGCATATGAAAACAGCGGCCGCCTGCGCGTCCGCTGCTTGTCCGCAAGGCGGCGAAATCAGCCGGCCGACGTAACCGCGCTTCGCGCGGCAGCCCGGCGGTTGACATGACCTGCACCCCGCGTTTTGGATCGGTGTTTACGGGATCAGGCGCTTGCGGCCCTTGGCGCGACGGGCATTGATGATCTTGCGACCGTCGGCAGTGGCCATGCGGGCACGGAAACCGTGGGTACGTGCGCGCTTGAGCTTGCTCGGCTGGAAGGTCCGCTTCATGGTCTACTCCGAAGGGAATGTGGATAAAAAGGTTGGAAAGTATGTCGGGTATCCGGCACGGCTGTCAAATCGCGCTTGACGTCAGCCTGTGGATACTCATGTGGATATGTGGGCAGTGGTGACGCGGAGGCTGCTGCTAGACTAGTCCATCCCCTGCGCGCAAGCGCCCAAGCTGTGGCTGATTTTATTCATGAGTGATCTGTGGCGGCGCTGCCTTGAGCGCCTCGAAGGCGATTTGAGCGCCGAAGACCTGCACACCTGGCTGATGCCATTGCAGGCGCGCGACGATGCCGACGGCCTGCAGCTGTTTGCGCCCAATTCCTACACCCTGGATACCGTGCGCGAACGTTATCTGGCGCAGATCGAGTTGGTGCTGCAGCAGTTGAACGGCAAGCCGTGGCCGGTACGGCTGGACGTGGGTTCCAATTCGTCGCGCCCGGCAGCACCCGCCAAGCCGGTCGCCGCCCCACGGGCGAAAGTGGTCCCGGCACCCCTACCTGCCTTCAACCACAACCTGGACCCGCATTACACCTTCGAGACGTTCGTCGAAGGCAAGTCGAACCAGCTCGGCAAGGCGGCCGCCATGCAGGTGGCGACGAATCCGGGCCGGGCCTACAACCCGCTGCTGCTGTATGGCGGCACCGGCCTGGGCAAGACCCATCTGATGCATGCCGCCGGCAATCTGATGCTCGAACACAATCCGACCTTCAAGGTGATGTATCTGCGCTCGGAGCAATTTGTCGGTTCGATGATCGAGGCGTTGCGCGCCAAGAGCATGGATGAATTCAAGCGCCGCTTCCGTTCGGTCGACGCATTGCTGATCGACGACATCCAGTTTTTTGCGGGCAAGGACACGACGCAAGAAGAATTCTTCCATACATTCAATGCGTTGTTTGAATCCAAGCAGCAAATCATCCTGACCTGTGACCGCTATCCCAAGGAAGTGGACAAGCTCGAGCCGCGGCTGAAGTCGCGTCTTGGCTGGGGTTTGAGCGTGGCGATCGAACCGCCGGATTTCGAGACTCGCGCCGCAATCCTGCTGGCCAAGGCACACGAAAAGGGCGTAGCGGTGGACGAAAACGTGGCGATGCTGCTTGCCAAGCGCATCCGTTCCAACGTCCGTGATCTGGAGGGGGCGTTGAACACACTGGCGGCACGCGCGAATTTCTACGGCAAGCCGATCACCACCGACTTCGCCGAGGAAACCCTGCGCGACCTGCTGGCAACCCATGCGCAGGCAATCACCATCCCGAACATCCAGAAGATCACCGCTGAATACTTCAACGTGCGGCTGCAGGATCTGCTGTCCAAACGCCGCGTCCGTTCACTGGCAAGACCGCGTCAGATCGCGATGACATTGTCCAAGGAACTGACCGAACACAGCCTGCCGGAAATCGGCGAAGCGTTCGGCGGGCGCGATCACACCACGGTGATGCACGCCTGCAAGACGATTCGCAAATTTGTCGAAACCGACGCACGCATGCGTCAGGACTGGGAGCAGCTGATCCGGACACTGACCGGTTGAGGTAGCTGCGCGAAAGGTCGAAGATCAGGGATAAGCAAGGTTTGAAGCTGTGGATAATGGGTGGATGGTTTGCCATCTCGAGTTATCCACAAATGGCCCACAGCCAGGCAGTCGTTCCAGACACAGCCGCAAATCAAGCCAAATATATGATTGTAAACACAAAATCAAAGAAATAAAGTTGTCCACAATGCCTACAACAACTACTAAACTTCTTTTAAAGACAGAACAGCAGGTATAGGGGAAGCCAAGTCATGCAATTCAGCATCCAACGAGAAGCTCTGCTCAAACCGTTACAGCAGGTGGTTGGTGTGGTTGAACGCCGCCAGACGCTGCCCGTGCTTGCCAACCTGCTGGTAAAGGTCGGAGACGGCAAACTTTCCCTGACCGGTACGGATCTGGAGGTGGAGATGGTCGCCACCACCGAGGCAGAAAAGCTGGCCGATGGCGAGATCACCATCCCTGCGCGAAAGTTGTTCGACATCGTGCGAGCCCTGCCTGATGGTGCCCGGATCGAACTCAAACTCAACGGTGATCGGGTGGCGCTGAGCGCAGGCCGCAGCCGCTTTACCCTGACGACGCTTCCGGCGAGTGAATTCCCCACAGTCGACGAAATCGAATTGGTGGAAAAGGTCAGCCTGCCAGAAGAAGCGTTGCGCGATCTGATGGAACGTACCGCGTTTGCGATGGCGAACCAGGACGTACGCTATTACCTGAACGGCATGCTGCTGGATTTGCAGGAGCATACGTTGCGTTGCGTCGCCACCGATGGCCACCGTCTGGCCATGAAGGAAACCGAGTTGCAGAGCTCGGTCACCACCCGGCGACAGATCATCATTCCCCGCAAGGGCGTCAACGAGCTGGTTGGCCTGCTCGAATCCGGCGATGGCCAGGTGGAACTGGAATTTGGCCGCAACCACTTGCGCGTTCGGCGCGGCGACGTGGTATTTACCTCGAAGTTGATCGATGGACGGTTCCCGGATTACGAAGCGGTGATTCCGCTCGGTGCGGACAAGACCGCCACGTTGGATCGCGAGGTGTTGCGAGGCGCGCTGCAGCGCGCGGCCATTCTGTCCAACGAGAAGTACCGCGGCGTGCGACTCGAGCTGTCTCCAGGCAAGTTGCGTATCGTGGCGCACAATCCGGAGCAGGAGGAGGCGGTCGAGGAAGTCGAGGCTGATACGCATGTATCCGATCTCGCGGTGGGCTTCAACGTGGGTTATCTGCTGGACGCGCTGGCGGCGCTGCGCGGTGACAAAGCCCGGCTTAGCCTGCGTGATGCGCAGTCGAGTTGCCTGGTGCAGGAGGATGACAATGAGCATTCCCGCCACGTGATCATGCCGTTGCGGCTCTGACGCTAGTCGCATGGTGTTGACCATGTATCGAGCGGGTCGAAAGCGCCGGAGTTGCCGCAAGGAACTCCGGCGTTGCTTTATGCGAGTGCGTCCGGCATGAGGCTGGATCGATTGCATCTGGGCGGCTTGCGTTGTCTGACGGATGTGGGCATCGAGCTGGACCCTGCGATCAATGTCCTGGTGGGGGCCAACGGCGCCGGCAAGACCAGCGTGCTTGAGGCCATCTTCCTGCTTTCCCATGCCCGCTCTTTCCGCAGCGGCGCGAAGGAGGCGCTGCTGCAACGCGGCGCGGCGAATCTGTCGATTTTCGCGGAGCTGCGGCATGCCGATGGTCGTGTCTGCCGCTTGGGTCTTGGTCGTTCTGGAGCTCGCTGGGAAGCGAAGCTGGATGGATCGGGCGTGACCATCGGTCAATTGGTGCGTGAATGTGCCGTGGTCTGTTTTGAACCAGGCTCGCATGCGCTGATCGCGGGCGCGGCGGAAGAGCGTCGCCGCTATCTCGACTGGGGTGTGTTCCACGTGGAACATAATTTCCTTTCTGCGTGGCGGCGTTACCAACGGGCACTGAAACAGCGCAATAGTCTGCTGCGCGCGGCCGGTGTTCCGGTGGACGCATTGTTCGCACCATGGGAGAGCGAGCTGGCGCAAGCAGCGCAATTGATCGACCAGCAGCGTCGAAACTACCTGGATCTGCTTCGACCCAAATTGGTCGCCAGCGGCAGGGGCCTGCTGCCCGAACTCGGCTCGTTGGAGTTGCGCTATCGTCGAGGCTGGTCCGAGGAAGGTGATCTTGCCCAGCAGCTGCGTGATCAACGGGGCAGGGATCTGGCTCGGGGTCACACCACGCTGGGTTTGCATCGGGCCGACTGGTCAATCGCATTCGAGCGGGCACCGCTGCGGGAGCATCTTTCCCGGGGCCAGGAGAAGCTTGCGGCACTGGCATGCATGATGGCCCAGGCCGAACTGTATGCCGAGCATCATGGTGAATGGCCCATCGTCTGTCTGGACGATCTCGCATCTGAACTGGATCTAGGTCATCAGGCTGCCGTAGTGGAGCAACTCGTCCAGGCGAAAGCCCAGGTGCTGCTGACCGGGACCGAGCTTCCACAGGCCCTGCAGTCGTCGTCCGCCCGCGTGTTCCACGTGGAACAAGGCCGGTTGGCGCGCCTGCTATAATCGGAAGGTTGCATCTCCCAAAGATTGCATAACCCTTGCCCGGCCCTTCACGGCGCCGAGTCGGGCGGGTCGCTGGCGCCAGGAAATGGTTACCGCATGAACGAACCTCTCAACGAATCCAACTACGATTCAAGCAACATCAAGGTACTGAAAGGTCTGGAAGCGGTGCGCAAGCGCCCCGGCATGTACATCGGCGACACCGATGACGGCACCGGCCTTCATCACATGGTGTTTGAAGTCGTCGACAACGCGATCGATGAGGCGCTGGCGGGCTACTGCGACAGGGTTGTGGTCACCATTTGCGACGATGGCTCGGTGAGCGTCAGCGATAACGGTCGTGGCATTCCGGTCGACATGCACCCCGACGAGGGGCGCTCGACCGCGGAAGTGGTGATGACCGTGCTGCATGCAGGCGGCAAGTTCGACGCGAACTCCTACAAGGTTTCTGGCGGCCTGCACGGTGTGGGCGTCTCGGTGGTCAATGCCTTGAGCGACCATTTGTGGCTGACGATTTACCGCGAAGGCCTGGAACACCTCCAGGAATACGCGGGGGGAGAGCCGCTGTATCCCTTGAAAGTGGTTGGCCCGTCGACCAAGCGCGGCACCCTGGTGCGTTTCCTGCCCAGCCCGGCGACTTTCACCAGCAATATCGAATTCCACTACGACATCCTGGCCAAGCGCCTGCGCGAGCTGGCGTTCCTCAATTCAGGCGTCACGATCGACCTGAAGGACGAGCGCGGCGAAGGGCGTCAGGATACGTTCGCCTACGAGGGCGGTATCCGCTCGTTCGTGCAGCATCTGGCGCAGTTGAAAACGGCCTTGCACCCGAATGTCATCAGCCTGACGTCGGAGCAGGACGGGGTGGTGGTCGAGGTGGCCATGCAATGGACCGACTCCTACCAGGAGTCCATGTACTGCTTCACCAACAATATCCCGCAGCGTGATGGTGGTACCCACCTGACCGGTTTTCGTGCGGCGCTGACCCGCTCGCTGCAGAGCTACATCGAGAAGTCCGGGCTGGCGAAGAACGCCAAGGTCGCGTTGTCGGGCGACGACATGCGTGAGGGCATGATCGCGGTCCTTTCGGTGAAAGTGCCGGACCCCAAGTTTTCCTCGCAGACCAAGGACAAGCTGGTCTCGTCCGAAGTGAAGACCGTGGTCGAACAGGTCGTCAACGAGAAGCTCGGTGAATTCCTGCTGGAACATCCGAACGAAGCCAAGGCGATCGCTTCCAAGGTCGTCGACGCTGCCCGTGCCCGTGAGGCTGCACGCAAGGCCCGCGAGATGACCCGTCGCAAGGGCGCGCTGGACATCGCCGGGTTGCCCGGCAAGCTGGCCGACTGCCAGGAAAAGGATCCGGCACTGTGCGAGCTATTCCTGGTCGAGGGCGACTCCGCCGGTGGCTCAGCCAAACAAGGCCGCAATCGCAAGACCCAGGCCGTGCTGCCGCTGAAGGGCAAGATCCTCAACGTCGAGAAGGCGCGTTTCGACCGCATGCTGGCGTCGGCCGAAGTCGGCACGCTGATCACCGCTTTGGGCACCGGTATCGGCAAGGATGAGTACAACCCGGACAAGTTGCGTTACCACCGGATCATCCTGATGACCGATGCGGACGTCGATGGCTCGCACATCCGCACCCTGCTGCTGACGTTCTTCTACCGACAGATGCCGGAGCTGATCGAGCGCGGACACATCTATATCGGACTGCCGCCGCTGTACAAGGTGAAGCAGGGCAAGCAGGAGCTGTACATCAAGGACGACACCGCGCTGAACGACTACCTGATCTCCAGTGCGGTCGACAATGCGGCGTTGACCTACAGCCCGGATGCGCCGCCGATCACCGGCGAGGCGCTGGAGAAGCTGCTCCGCAGTTATCAGCATGCGTTGGACCAGATCGCCAAGCTGGCGCACCGCTTCGACGCCGTGGTGTTGAACGCCTTGCTCGAACACACCCCGATGGAACCGGCGCTGTGGGCCGATCCGACGGCCATGCAGGCTTGGCTGGACGCCGCGGCTCTGCGCCTGGCCGCCAGCGGCCTGGGCAAGCCCCACTACAAACTGGCGTTGCGGCCAGCGCTCGGTGATGAGCAGCCCGCCGCGATCGAAGTGGTGCGTGAGCAGCATGGGCTCAGCCATACCTGGCTGTTGCCGCAGCCGTTCTTCAGCAGCAACGAGTTCCGTCCGATCCTGGCGATCAGCCAGCAGATTGCCGGGATGATCCAGGTCGACGCCGTCGCACGACGAGGCAATGCCTCGCGTGGTGTGTTGAGCTTCGTGGAGGCGCGCAACTGGCTGCTGGACGAGGCCAAGAAGGGACGAAGCATCCAGCGCTTCAAGGGCCTTGGCGAAATGAACCCCGAGCAGTTGTGGGACACCACGGTGAACCCGGAGACCCGCCGCATGTTGCAGGTCGGTGTCGAGGATGCGATCGCGGCCGATCAGATGTTCTCCATGTTGATGGGTGAAGCCGTCGAGCCACGTCGAGACTTCATCGAGGCAAACGCATTGAAGGTCGCCAACCTGGATGTATGAGCTCCGATAAACACATGGTGGCCATCGCTGAAGGCTGGCCTGAGGCCTCGAGGGCACCAGTTTTTGGGAGTCGACAGGAGCAACCGGGGAATCCGGTTGCGTACCGTCGTTGCGCGCACCTCAATTTAAACGGCCCGACAACTTATTGATTTTTAACAATCTTTGATGCCGCACTGCAACTTGTTATCGTTGGGCGGCTCGGGTTACTCTTGGAAATCCCCCCGCGGCGTTTGATGCGCGAGACCTGAAGACGAGGATCACTATGAAGCATTCCCCAGGGTTCACGATGCTGGCGAGCGCACTTCTGTTGTTGAGTGTGGCAAGCAGCCCGGTGCTGGCGCGCGATGCGGCCAAGGGCAAGCAGGAAGCGGAGTATCCGAATGCGACCCGCGTGGCCCCGAAACTCGATATGTCGAGCACCGAAGGACCAGAAGAATCTTCAGGAAGGTCTGAACGCGCTCAATGTGGGCGACTCGGCGAAGGCAGAGCAGTACCTCCAGGGAATCCTCGATAACAGCAAGAGCAAATACGCCCAGGCGATGGCGCTTCGTGGGCTGGCAGTGGTGAAATACAACGCCGGTGACTACCCGGGTGCCGCCGCACTGATTCAGCGCGCGCTCGCCAATGGCGTTCTGCCGAATGACGACTATTTCGCGCTCGAATACATGCTTGCGGTAACGCAGCAGGCCGACAAGCAATATCAGGCGTCGCTTGACACCATCATGAAATGGCGAGCCGAGGGCAAGAAGGAGACGGCCGAGTCCTATGCGGTCCAGGGTAATGACGAGTATCGCCTGGGCAAGTACCCCGAAGCGATCGCTTCGATCAAGAAGGCCCAGTCACTGACCGACAAGCCCAATCCGCAATGGAACGAGATTCTGATGGCCAGCTATTCCGAATCTGGCCAAGGTGATCAGGTCGAGAAACTGGCGCAGCAGAGCCTGGCCGCGAACCCCAACGATCCGAAGGTGCTGAACAACGCGATCGCTGGTGTTGATGCAGGCGAAGAAATACCCGGAAGCCATCCAGTTGATGGAAAAGGCCCGCGCCAATGGTGGCCTCAAGACCGAAGCGATGTATCTGAATCTGGCCAAGCTCTATTTCAATCAGGGGCAATCCAGTGACGATCCAAAACCGGACGCGCTCAAGGCCGTGGCCGTGTTGAAGGACGGGATGAGCAAAGGCGTAGTGATGTCGAGCGCCAACAATTACCTGCTGCTTGGCGAAGCCGAGTATCTGGCGGGAAATGTCGAACAGGCGAAGCAGGCCTATGACAAGGCCCGCCCCCTGGCTACGGATGGGGAGGTCGCCTTGCAGGAAGCGAACCTGCTGCTCACCGAGAGCGAGTACGGTCAGGCCAAGAAGATGGTCCAGCAGGCCATCAGCAAGGGCGTGAAACGCAAGGGCGTTGCCTACCTGATACTCGCCGAATGCGAGCGTGGCCTGAAGAGCAAGTCGGGCCAGATCGCCGCCCTGAAGATGGCTGCGCAAGATCCGGACACGGCTGAGCGCGCGAAGGCGAGCCTGAAAAGACTGGGTGCCGGCAAATAAAGGCGAACCCGCATGGATTCACGGAACAGTTGGACGTCCGTTTGCCTGTTCCGTGAGTGGTATACAAAAGTCATGCTCTGTTGTAACGTAGAAAACCTTTCCCTGCGTCTCCCCAGCGGCAAGTTTTCCCCGAGGTCCGTCCAGGCATTCAGACGGTTTCGGGTTACGCCCTGCGGCAACGTAGTTTCCCGATTGATCAGCTTCCAGATAGTGACAGATGGCCTCAAGTAACGAAGAAATTGGGCGCGAGCCGTTTAGTTGGAAGCGTACCTGGGCATTGGCAGTTGCGATCGGGCTGCATGCGTTTGCGTTTCTGTTGATTGTGGCGCCGATGGCGCCACCGAATCAGAATCACAAAGAAAAAGAACGCATCGTCCAGGTGAACTTCATCGAGCCGCCACCGCCACCGCCGCCGCCACCGCCGCCGCCGCCGGAGCCGCCAAAGCAGCCGCCGCCGAAGATCATTCAGCAGCTCAAGCCGCCACCGACCCCGCCGCCGCCGACGCCACCACCACCGGTGCAGGAGGTGTCCCAGAACGCAGTTCAGGCACCACCACCGGCACCGCCAGCACCACCGGCGCCGCCACCGGACATCTCGGCCAGCCAGGATCTGAGCTATAACAGTCGGATGCAGCCCCGTTACCCGCCACAGGCCATTCGCCAACGGCATGAGGGTACGGTGATATTGATGATTCTGGTCGGGGTGGATGGATCCCCGAAGGACATCAAGGTCGAGCATTCCAGCGGTTATCGGGAGCTTGATCGTGCGGCAATGGACGCCGCTCGCAACTGGCGCTTCAATCCGACCATCAGAAATGGACGAAAAGTTGAGGGGTACGCACGCGTTCCTGTCAACTTCAATCTCAGTCAGCTGTAATCAACTTACCGTCGATTACAGTTACAGTTCACGCTTGACTTCCCTAGGGTAGCGTTATGTTCCTACAGACTCCTGCAACGACCGATGCCGCACAGGCCTTGGGTGGTAATACCAACGCCGAAGCCATGAAACAGATGGGCTTCAGCAACCTGCTCCAGAACTTCGACTGGCTTGGCTGGGTCGTCTTCGTGACTCTGGTCGCGATGTCGTTCCTGTCCTGGTACTTCATCGTGGCCAACGGCATCCGCAACGCAACGGTGAAGGCACGCGCCGACAAGGTCATCGATGGCTTCTGGGGCAATGGCTCCACTCAGGACGCAATTCGCGAACTGGAAGCTCAGCCCAGGAGTGAGCCGTTCTCCAAGATCGCTCTGGATGCAGCCTCGGCAGTAGCCCATCACCAGCAGACCGCGAACACTTCGGGCACGACCGGTCGTCTGGCCGAATCGCTGAGCCGCTCGGAATTCATCGACCGCGCACTGCGTCAGGCCGTGGCTCGCGAGAGCCTGCGTCTGGAGGGTGGCATGACCCTGCTCGCCACCGTGGGTTCGGCAGCACCGTTCGTCGGTCTGCTTGGCACGGTGTGGGGTATCTATCACGCACTGATCCGCATCGCAGCCAGCGGCAACGCGTCGATGAATGCAGTGGCGGGCCCGGTGGGTGAAGCACTGATCATGACCGCATTCGGCCTGTTCGCCGCGATTCCGGCCCTGTTCGCGTACAACTTCTTCAGCCGCTCGAATCGCCTGACCTACGCACGGTTCGACGAGTTCGCGCACGACCTGCACGACTTCTTTGCGACCGGCTCGCGCGTCGAAAGCCAGAAGTGAGGTATTGACCCATGGCCGTAAGTTTGGGTGGCAATTCCGGCGGGCCGATGTCGGAGATCAACGTCACGCCGCTGGTCGACGTGATGCTGGTGCTGCTGATCATCTTCATGATCACGGCACCGCTGATGTCGCACTCCATCACGATCGATCTGCCTACGGCGAATCCGCATACGAAGGATGCCGAGGTGCTGGTGCCGCCGCTTGACCTGGCGGTCAAGCAGGACGGCAGCATGTATCTCAACGATCATCAGGTCACCGAAGCCGAGTTGCGGGCGCAGTTTCTGGTCGATGCACAGAAAACGCCCCAGCCCGAACTGCAGATTCGCGCAGACAAGGCGGCCCAGTTCAAGATCGTCAAGAAGATCATCGGCGATGCGAAGGATTCGGGCATGGTGCACGTCGGCTTCATGACCACTGACGCGCCGAAGGGGTAAATCGACATGTCATTTACGACCCAAACCAGTGGACCGATGTCGGAGATCAACGTCACGCCGTTGGTCGACGTGATGCTGGTGCTGCTGATCATTTTCATGATCACGGCGCCGGTGCTGGCACACAAGATCCAGGTTGACCTGCCGCAGCCCAATCCGAATGTGGTCAATCCACCGAATCCCCTGGATCCGATCCATCTGAAGATCGATCAGGCCGGGGCGTTCTACTGGAACGACACGCCGGTGGACGAGCTCGGTCTGAAGGCGCAGCTGGCCGTGATCGGCCAGCAGACCCTGGTCAATCAGCCGGAAATCCAGATTGCGGCGAACGACAATGTGGCCTACGAGTACGTGGCTCGCGTGCTGGCCGATGCCAAAAGCTACAACCTGGTCAAGATCGGCTTTACCGAGAACTTCTGATACCGCGCAAGTTGTACCGGAGCAATCACGCAAAAACCCCCGCCACGTGCGGGGGTTTTTGTATGCGCCGAATAAGCCGGTGCGGTACTCAGCGAAGGATCTGCAGGTAATTGCGGACAGTCGTCCCCAGCCCCTCGTACAACGCTTCGCCAATCAGCGCGTGTCCGATCGAAACCTCGGCCAGGCCTGGTATTGCTGCCTTGAACGTGCCGAGGTTCGACTGGCTCAGATCGTGCCCGGCATTGACCGCCAGGCCGGCCTGATGTGCCCGCCGCGCCGTGTCGGCACAGCTCGCCAGAGCGGCGGCGGGCCGACCATCGGCAAAGGCCTCTGCATACGGGCCGGTGTAGATCTCGATCCGCTGCACCCCGATCACGGCCGCCAGATCGAAGTCATGGATCCCGGCATCGATGAACAGGCTGACGCGGCAGCCCAGCTCGCACAGCTCGCGTACCAGCGGACGCAGCCGGCCGACATCGCGCTTCAGGTCGAAACCGTGGTCGGAAGTGATCTGGCCGTCGTCATCGGGTACCAGGGTGACCTGGGTCGGACGGACTTCGCGTGCCAGCGCGATCAGGCCGGGATAGTCCCCGCGCGCGCCGGCAAACGGGTTGCCCTCGATGTTGTACTCCACGCGCCCCCGCAACATGCCGGCCAGCGCGCGAACGTCGTCCGGACGCACGTGCCGCTGGTCGGGTCGCGGATGCACCGTGATGCCGCCGCAGCCGGCTTCGATGCAGATCTGTGCCGCGCGGCAGATATCCGGTTCGCGGCCACCGCGCGAATTGCGCAGCACGGCAATCTTGTTGAGGTTGACGCTGAGCAGGGTCATGGCGGTAGAGCAATCTCTGGCTGTAAAGGCCGGCAGCGGGACAACCGGTTGCAACGTCATGTCGGGGCCGGCCCGAAACAGTGCGCCGATCAGTCGGCGCTGGCAAGCCTGCCCAGTCGGATCCGACGTGGTCCACCACGCCACGCCAGTGCCGCCACCAAGGCAGGATCGACAGCCAGCCGCTGCAATTGCCAGGCATCGACGTCATCGCCTTCCAGTTGCTGCAGGGTCAGCCGCCCGGCCGAAGCGGCCACGCTCAGGCGATCCAGGCCGAACGCGATGCCACGCCCGAGCGCCTTGAGCACGGCCTCCTTGGCCGTCCACAGCTCGAGAAAGGCGAGCGTCCGCTCGGCCGGCGGCAACCCCGCCAGCCCGGCCACCTCGCCGGCGCTGAAGAACCGCTCGGCGATCGCCAGCGCCCGCGGCCGCCCGCGCAGCCGCTCGATATCGATGCCGGGGGCGACATGCCGCCCGATGGCGATCAGCGCATGGCTGCCACTATGCGACCAGTTGAATCCGAGCGACTGGTCATGCGCGAGCGCGAGTGCCGGCCGGCCGTGCTCACCTGCAGTCAGCGCGATCTGCTCCGCGCCGGTGCCGAGGTAGGCGGCCAGCACCGAGAGCAGCGGCGTGCGACCGTGCTGAGGCCGATAGTCGAGAGACCACACATGAATCTCGTCATCGCGCAGGTGCTCTGCTAGCTTGGCAAGCGTCTGTGCGTGCATGGCAGTCATCCGGACATGGTGCCGCTGGCCATGTCGATGCACAAGCGCGCCATGCGGATGCCCGCGCACCCGCCCGAGGATCGGATCCGCGGGGACGTGTCGTTTGATGAGGAGATGCGGTTTGATTCAGGGCTGGCTGCTGCTGCTGGTGTCGTTGCTGTATGTGGGGCTGCTGTTCGTGGTCGCCTATGCGGGCGATCGCCGTCCGCTGTATCCACGCCAGCCACGACTGCGGCCGATCGTCTACAGTCTCGCGCTGGCGGTGTACTGCTCGTCGTGGACCTTCTATGGCGCGGTGGGCACGGCAGCCCGCGACGGCCTGGCCTACCTGCCGATCTACCTCGGTCCGATCCTGCTGTTCGTGTTCGGCTTTGGTCTGCTGCGCCGGTTGCTGCAGATGGTCAGGCAGCGCAACATCACGTCGATCGCCGATTTCCTCGCCGCCCGCTTCGGCAAATCGCACGGCCTGGCGGCCCTGGTGGCGGTGATCGCGGTGATCGCGGTGGTGCCGTATATCGCGCTGCAGTTCAAGGCGGTGGCGACGTCCTTCGGCGTGCTGAGCGATGTCGGCCGTGGCGCGGTGACGGCCGGCGGCACCGATACCGCGTTGTGGTGCGCGCTGCTGCTGGCCGCGTTCACCATCCTGTTCGGCACACGCAGCATCGACGCGACCGAGCATCACCACGGCCTGATGCTCGCGATCGCGCTCGAATCGCTGATCAAGCTGCTCGCCTTCGTCGCCTTGGCAGGCTACGCCTTGTGGCGTGGGCCGGGATTGATCAGCACCGTGCAACTGCCGCTGACGCAACTGAGCCACGGCCTTTCGCCGGGATTCCTGGCACAGACCATGCTGGCGTTCTGCGCGATGTTCTGCCTGCCACGGCAATTCCAGATCGGCATGGTCGAGTGCGAGGATGCCGGCGATCTGCGGCGCGCCCGCTGGCTGGTACCCACGTATCTTGTGATCATCAGTCTCGCGGTGCTGCCGATCGTGGCAGCCGGCGCGCACATGCCGCTGGTGCGCGATGGCACCGCCGACGCCTGGGTACTGACCCTGCCGATGGCCTATGGCGATCAGGGCGTGGCCCTGCTCGCATTTCTCGGGGGGTTCTCGGCCGCGATCGGCATGGTGATCATGGCCTCGGTGGCGCTGTCGATCATGATCAGCAACGACCTGGTGATGCCGGCGCTGCTGCGGATCCGGCGCCTGCGTCTGGAGCAGCGCAGCGACCTCTCCCAGCTCGTGCTCGGCGTGCGTCGCGTGGCGATCGTGGGGCTGGCGTTGATGGCGTACGCCTATTACCGGGTGGCGGCAGACGCGGAAAACCTGGCAGCGACCGGCTTGCTGGCCTTTGCCGCGGTGGCGCAATTCGCCCCAGCCCTGGTTGCCGCGCTGTACTGGCGTGGCGCCAGTCGACGCGGGGTGGTGACGGGCCTGGTCGGTGGCTTCGTCGTCTGGCTGTACACCCTGCTGTTGCCGGCGATGATCCGCTCGAGCCACTGGCTGCAGGATGGCCCGTTCGGCTGGAATTGGTTGCGTCCGCAGGCACTGTTTCATCTCAGTGGCTGGGACCCGGTGATGCACTGCACATTCTGGTCGTTGCTGGTCAACATCGGCTGCCTCGTCCTCGTCTCCCTGCGCTTCCGCCCGAACCTGGAGGAGCGCCTGCACGCAGCGATGTTCATGGATACCGATCCGGCCAGTCGCAGCGGCGCCGGCGACTGGCGCGGTCGTGTGGTGGTGGCCGATCTGCGCACGATCGCCGAACGGATCGTCGGTGAACGCGGCAGCACGCGGGCATTCGACGACTATGCCCTGCGGCGCGACCGGCCGCTGCTGCCTGGCGAGGTGGCCGACCGGGCGTTGATCCAGTACACCGAGCGTCTGCTGGCCTCGGCGGTAGGTGCGGCCAATGCGCGCCGGATCCTGATGGGGACATTGTCCGGCAGCGGGCTGGACATCGCCGAATCCATGGCCCTGATGGATGAAGCCTCGCAGGAGTTGCGCTTCAACCGCGAACTGTTGGCCACCACGCTGGAAAATGTTTCGCAGGGCATCAGCGTGGTCGACGCGAGGATGCGCCTGGTGGCGTGGAACCGACGCTACCTGGAGCTGTTCGATTACCCCGAAGGCATGGTGCATGTGGGTGTGCCGGTGGCTGACCTGATCCGCTGGAATGCCGAACTGGGCGAGTGCGGACCAGGCGAGGTGGACGAGCACGTGGCCAAGCGCATCGACTACATGCGCGCCGGCTCATCCCATCTGTTCCAGCGCATCCGGCCGGACGGCACGGTGATCGAGATGCGCGGCAGGGCGCTGCCTGGCGGGGGCTATGTCACCACCTACACCGACGTCACCGCGTACAAGAACGCCGAGCGGGCGCTGATCGAAGTGAACGAGACACTGGAGCAACGCGTCGAACAGCGTACCGCCGAGCTGTCCGAGGCGCTGGTGGCCACCGCCCACGCGCGCCGCGCGGCGGAGACCGCGAATGTGTCCAAGACGCGCTTCCTCGCTGCGGCCAGCCATGACCTGTTGCAACCACTGAACGCGGCACGCCTGTTCACCTCGGCCTTGCGCCAGCATCCGGGGCTGGACGTGGAAGCGAGCGGACTGGCCGAGCGCATCGATGCCTCGTTCCGCGCCGCCGAGGACCTGCTCGATGCACTGCTGGACACCTCGCGCCTGGATGTCGGAAGTTACCGGCCGGAGGTGGGCGGCTTCGCGTTGAGCGAGTTGTTCGATTCGCTGCAGGCGCAATTTGCGGTGGTCGCCGAGCAGCGCGGACTGTGCCTGCGTGTGGTGCCGACCACGCTGGCAGTGCGCAGCGACCCGCAGTTGCTGCGCCGGATACTGCAGAACTTCCTTTCCAATGCGCTGCGCTACACCAGCAAGGGCCGGGTCCTGCTGGGTGCGCGTCGGCTGGCCGGCGAGGTGCGCATCGAGGTATGGGATACCGGTCCGGGCATTGCCGCGGATCAGCGGGCGCGGATTTTCGACGAGTTCCAGCGACTGGAGCACCCGTCGCCCTGGGGCGAGAAAGGCCTGGGCCTGGGCCTGTCGATCTGCGACCGCCTGGCCGGCATCCTGGGCCATCGGCTCGACCTGCATTCTCAGCCCAGCCGCGGCAGCTGCTTTGCAGTGACGGTGCCGCGAAGCGAAGCGGTGCCCGCACGCCGGCAGCGAGTGGAACGCAGCGGTCCGGACAAGCAGTTGCCGCTGACCGTGCTGTGCCTGGACAACGACGCGACGATCCTGGAAGGGATGCAGGCGCTGCTCAGCCGCTGGGGCGTCGACTGCCGCATTGCGCTGGATGTGGAACAGGCCCGCGAGCAACTGCACCGTGGCCCGATCGACCTGATCCTGGCCGACTATCACCTGGCTGACGGCGTCGACGGACTGCAGGCAGCGCAGCAACTGCGGCAACTGCGCGGCGTGCTGCCACCGGTGGCGTTGATTACAGCCGACGGCAGCAGCGAATTGAAACAGCGCGCGCGCGCCCTCGGCTATCCGGTGCTGCACAAGCCGGTGCGTCCGGCGGCGCTGCGCGCCTTGCTCACGGCCTTGCTGCGCCGCTGATGTGGCACGTCGTCAATCCTCGTCATCGGGCAGTACCGCCATGCTCTCCTGATCCACGGCCAGCTGGCTGGCGATCAGCGCGACCTGGGTCCGGTTGTTGACCCCGAGCTTGCGCATGATCGCGGTCATGTGGGCCTTGATGGTGGCCTCGGAGACGCCGAGCTCGTAGGCGATCTGCTTGTTCAGCAGACCCTCGGCGATCATGCTCATGACGCGGAACTGCTGCGGCGTGAGCGTGGCGATCTTCGCGGCGGCGGCGGCCTCGTCGGGCTGGAGCTCGCCGGGGCCGTCCAGCAGGGCCGGTGGGAGCCAGACGTCACCATCGAGAACCGTACGGATCGCCGTGACGATGTTTTCGCCGGAGCTGGACTTGGGAATGTACGCCGACGCACCGTGCGCCAGCGCGCGTCGCGCCACCTGGGCTTCCTCGTGGCCGGACACCACGATGGTCGGCAGCCCCGGATATTGTCCGCGGATATGCGCCAGGGCGGAGTAACCGCGGGCACCGGGCATGTGCAGGTCGAGCAGCAGCAGTTCGGCATCGGGAAACCGCTCGATCAGGCCGAGCAGGGCATGCACGCTGTCGGCGCCGTGTACCCGTGCCTGCGGCACCGCAGCCAGCACGGCACGCTGCAGGGCATCGCGGAACAGCGGATGATCGTCGGCAATCAGGATGTCGGGCATGGGGCGAGCAGAGAGTGATGAGCAGTGAGAAACGAGAGACAGCGTAAAGCCTGCTTCCGGCGGTTACTCACTTCTCGCTCCTCATAACTCATTCCTCCTCACTTGATCAGCCGCTCGTCGACCAGGCTCTTGACCACGCCGGGGTCGGCCAGGGTGGTGATGTCGCCAAGCTGGTCGGGCAGGTTCTCGCCGATCTTGCGCAGGATCCGGCGCATGATCTTGCCTGAGCGGGTCTTCGGCAGCCCCGGCGCCCACTGCAGGTAATCCGGTGTGGCGATCGGGCCGATCTCCTTGCGCACCCAGGCGATCAGTTCCTTGCGCAGCTCGTCGTTGCCGGTCTCGCCGGCGATCAGCGTGACATAGGCGTAGATGCCCTGCCCCTTGATATCGTGCGGGCAGCCGACCACGGCCGCTTCGGCCACCTTCGGGTGAGCGACCAGCGCGCTTTCCACCTCGGCCGTGCCCAGGCGATGGCCGCTGACGTTGATCACGTCATCGACGCGGCCGGTGATCCAGTAATAGCCGTCCTCGTCACGACGCGCGCCGTCGCCGGTGAAATAGTTGCCCGGATAGGCGCTGAAGTAGGTCTCGATGAAGCGCTGGTGGTCGCCGTAGATCGTGCGCACCTGGCCGGGCCAGGAATCGGTGATCAGCAGGTTGCCCTCGGCCACGCCCTCCTGCGCGACGCCATCGGCATCGACGATCGCCGGCTTGATGCCGAAGAACGGCAACGTGGCCGAGCCGGGCTTGGTGGCGATCGCGCCGGGAAGCGGGGTGATCAGGATGCCGCCGGTTTCGGTCTGCCACCAGGTATCGACGATCGGGCAGCGCTCGTCGCCGACGACGCGGTTGTACCACTCCCATGCCTCGGGATTGATCGGCTCGCCGACCGTGCCGAGCACGCGCAGCGAGATGCGCGAGCAGGCTTTCACGGGCGCCTCGCCGTCACGCATCAGCGCGCGGATGGCGGTTGGCGCGGTGTAGAACAACGACACCTTGTGCTTGTCGACCACCTGCCAGAAGCGGCTGACGTCGGGATAGTTCGGCACGCCCTCGAACATCACCGTGGTCGCGCCGTTCGCCAGCGGGCCGTACACCACGTAGCTGTGGCCGGTGACCCAGCCGACATCGGCGGTGCACCAGTAGACATCGTCCTCGCGCAGGTCGAACACCAGCTCGTGGGTGTAGCTGGCGTAGACCAGGTAGCCGCCGCTGGTATGCAGCACGCCCTTCGGCTTGCCGGTGGAGCCGGAGGTGTACAGGATGAACAGCGGGTGTTCGGCTTCGACCGTGGTCGGCGGGCAGTCGGCGGACTGGCCTTCCATCAGCACGTGGTACCAGCGATCGCGCGGCGACTGCATCGGGACCACGCCACCGGTGCGGCGCACCACGATGACGGTTTCCACGCTGCTGGTGCCGGGGCGTTCCAGTGCGGCATCCACATTGACCTTGAGCGGGATGCGCTTGCCCGCGCGCAGGCCCTCGTCGGCGGTGATCACCACCTTGGCGGTGGAGTCGGCGATGCGCCCGGCCAGCGAGTCGGGCGAGAAGCCGCCGAACACCACTGAGTGGATTGCGCCCAGTCGCGCGCAGGCGAGCATCGCCACCGCCGCCTCGGGAATCATCGGCAGGTAGATCGCCACCCGGTCGCCCTTGACCACACCCAGATGCTTCAGCGTATTGGCGAACTTGCATACTTCGGCGTGCAGCTCGCGATAGGTGATCTTGCGCGACTCGCTCGGGTCGTCGCCCTCGAAGATGATCGCTACCTTGTCGCCACGTTTGGCCAGCTGGCGGTCGAGGCAGTTCGCGCTGACGTTGAGCTCGCCATCTTCGTACCAGCGGATGTGCAGATCCTTCGGATCGAACGAGACGTCCCTGATCCGGGTCGGGCTCTTCGCCCAGTCGATGCGTTGCGCGATGCGGCTCCAGAATGCCTCAGGATCACTGATCGACTCGGCGTACAGGCGGGTGTATTCGTCCTTGCCGATGCGGGCCTTGGCGGCGAACTCGGGCTTGACCGGATAGAGCTTCGACATGACTGGTCTCCTGCGGCTGGGTGGCCATGGTGGATGATCGAACCCGGGGGGTGCGACACCACCCGAGTGTAGCCTCGTCACCGCAAAGGCGAGCCGATCGAACCGTGCGACTTTGGTCGAAATTAGACCAATGGCGAATGGCGCGTCGCGCCGCAGCATGAGCATGCTCGGCCTGACTTCCAAACCCGCGCGACCGGACTCCCTGCCATCAGGCATCCACCCGGGCCGGTCGACAAGCACCGGTGCGGTCGTTTCAGCCGAGTGGTGTCATGCGTGCGCTGTCATCGAAAGGGATGGGGTGGAAGCCGGGGGTGCGATGAAGGCGGTGTATTCGTTCTGATCCAGATCACCATCAAAAGGGGAGTTTCGGGCAATGAGCAATGAACAGCCACAGACAAAATTCGCCAACCCGGCGCCGCTGGGCCTGGCCGGCTTCGCCCTGACCACCTGGTTGCTGAGCATGATCAATGCCGGCTGGTATACCGGTGACGCGATGAACATGGTGCTTGCCGTGGCGCTGGCTTTTGGCGGCACCGCACAGATGATCGCCGGCGCGATGGAATTGCCACGGGGCAACACTTTCGGCGCCACCGCATTCCTGAGTTATGGCGCTTTCTGGTGGTCGTTTGCGCTGTTCGTGCTGTTCCTGCACGACAAGGTACCGGCCAGTTTCGTCGGCTGGTACCTGTTCCTGTGGGGCGTCTTCACCTTCTACATGTGGGTCGGTACGTTCAAGGCACCTCGCGCGCTGCAGCTGGTGTTCCTGGCCTTGTGGATCACCTTCTTCCTGCTGGCCGCAGGCGACTGGACCGGCATGAGCGGGCTGCACATGGCCGGCGGCTACGGCGGTCTGATCACCGCGGCGCTGGCGTTCTACCTGTCCGCGGCGGAAGTCATCAATGAGACGCATCAGCGCACGGTACTGCCGATCGGGGCGCCGCCTGCCCGTTGAGCGGGCCATCAGTCACGGGTGCCCGGCTTTCCTCCGAACCCGGGCAGCAGTGAAGTCGCGCCGGCAGGCTGCCGGCGCGACTCCTTGATGCACCGATGTCAGCGGCGGCGAACCAGACCGATGATCAGCAGCAGGATGACGGCACCAAGCATGGCGTAGGTGATGCTGGTGACCAGTGGATTGACCAGCATGAAATGGATGCCCAGTCGCGGAAACAGCCAGCCGGCCAGGAATGCGCCCAGGATGCCGACCACGATGTCGCCGAGCAGTCCGAAGCCGAAGCCGCGGACGATGAGGCCAGCGAGCCAGCCAGCGAGGGCGCCCACCAGCAAGATGATGATTAGTTCGGTACCTGTCATTTCGGGATCCTCGGCCAGCCGGCGGATGGCGTCGAGCTGACGCCACGTTGCCGTGGTGGCGCTCAGGGTTGGCCTTGTGATGTGGAGCGGTCGTGATGGAGTGGCAGCAGACCGCCGCAAGCAATTGGACTGGGCGCCCGAAAGCACGCTTTCCCGCGACCATGACGGTGACGGGCCACCATGCATGGCGGATGCGTTCATGAGCCGTCATATGGACGTCTGGACGTCCATGAGAACGTCACGATGAGTGTCACTGCGAGGCCCGGTGTCAAGAACGTTTATCGTTTATTTTCATGATGATGTACTACCAAAGTCTTATGAAATTCGTGTCCTTTCCGCTTCCGAAACGCGTGTGCGCGGATGTAGCCTGTCCAGAGTCAGGCACGCCGCTGAATGGCCTCGTCGAGGCGGGGACGATTGCACGACGAGTGCCGATTCAACCAACAATGGGATGACTGCCATGAAACGAAACACGTTGTTCTGCGCGCTCGCCGTTGCCATGGGTCTCGCCGTGGCGGCTCCGGCTCTTGCCCAGTCCACCGACAGGCAGGATCAGGTCGAGGCGCTGACCAAACTGGTCGAGAAACAGCAGCAGCAACTCAACCAGCAGCAGGCGGATCTGCAGGCTCTGCGCGAGAGCCTGAAGAGGCTGGAGAGCCGGCCGGCCCAGCAACAGGCCCAGGTGAGCCCCGCCGCGGCACCGGCGGCGGTCACGCCGGCCACGCCGGTCTTCAGCAGCGCGCCGGGTGTTTCGGTGGCGCTGCACGGTTTCGTCAACGCCACCGCGTTCAGCCAGAGCCGCAGCTTCACCTTCGGCAACGGCCAGAACGCCGAATTCCCGGTACCAGGCTCCAGTGGCAGGCTCAGTGGCGTCGACGTGCGCAATACGCGGTTCTGGCTCGACTTCAGCGGTGCCAAGTTCGCCGGCGACTGGACTGGCGGTGGTCGCATCGAGATGGATTTCTTCGGCGGCTTCAACGGTACCGGTGCCTACAGCCAGCAGCAGCCGACACCACGGCTGCGGCAGGCCTATATGGATCTGACCAATCCCGACAGCGGCACCACCGTGAGGATCGGCCAGCAATGGGACCTGATGTTCCCGCTGGACAATACGCCGTCGTCGCTTTCGCATATCGCGTTCCCGCTGGGGTACGGCACGGGCTTCGTGGGTTGGCGCTTTCCCGGCGTGGTGCTGATGCAGGAGCTCAATCACGGCAGCAGCGGTGCCAAATGGCGACTGGACGTCGGCGCGTTCGAAGGTCACTGGAACGGGCCCGGAAACAATGTCGATTACCTCACTGCCGGCAATGCGGGGTTCCGCCCGCAAGTCGAGGCCAAACTGCGCGTGCAGGACAAGGCCTGGGTGGCCTACGTGGCGGCGCACTACAGCCGGATTGATCTGAAGGGCGTCGACGGGACGACGCCGACACCGGTGAAATCATCGGTCAAGAGCGTGGGTTACGAAGTCGGCGGTCAGTGGAAGCCCGGGCCGTGGGTGTTCAAGGGGCTGGTGTATTCGGGCAAGGGCATGGGCCAGATTTTCGGCGCGATCGTGCAGTTCGGCGACATCAAGGAAACCGGTGGTTTTCTGCAGGCCGGCTACAGCTTCACGCCGAACTGGAGCGCCAATGCGTTCTACGGCATCAGCAAGCCCAAGAGCCAGGACGTGATCACCTGGATGGGCAACGGCTCGAGTGGTCGTCTAAAGAGTCGGCAGGCTGCGCTGGCCCTGCAATACACCAGCGGAGCCTACGACCTTGGTGTGGAATGGATCTATGACAAGCTCGACAGCACCAGCGATGGTGTGAATCGCAAGACCACCAATGGCAATCAGCTCAACCTCAGCGCGCTGTACCACTTCTGAGGTTCGTCGCGGCGGGACAACCCGGACAGATTTTCCCGGGCCAGGGGAAAACGCAGCGGCTTTTGCCGCTGCGTTCTGATTTTCGCAGGGATCCAACAGCCCGCCCGGCAACCGCGATGCGTCATCGCAAACGCTATGCTGACTGCCTGAGTCAAGGCGCCAGCCGCGGGAGATTGCCATGATGGCCGCACCAAGCTATGTCCACGGCGCCAGCGCGCAACCGCTGCTGGGCGACACGCTGGGTTCGCTGATCGATCGCATCGCGGCCGCCCTTCCGGATCGGCCGGCGCTGGTGGTGCGGGCGCAGAACGTGCGCATGAACTATCGGCAGTTCCACGCCGAGGTGGAACGCATTGCCGCCGGATTGCTCGCGCTGGGGCTGCAATGCGGAGACCGCGTCGGCATCTGGTCGCCGAACCGGGCCGAATGGGTGGTGCTGCAGTTCGCCGTGCCGAAGGCCGGTCTGATCCTGGTCAACATCAATCCCGCCTACCGCACGCACGAGCTGGAATATTCCCTCAACAAGGTGGCCTGTCGTGCGCTCGTGCTGCCGCGCCGCTTCAAGACCTCGCATTACCTGGACATGCTGGGCGAGCTCGCGCCGGAATTGGTCGCCAGCGTGCCTGGGACATTGAATGCGGCGCGCCTGCCGGACCTGCGCGAAGTGATCCTGCTCGATGAGGTCCCGGCGGCCGGCACCCACAGCTGGCGGCAACTGGTCGCGCTCGGCGATGATGCGGCGCTGGCGCGGCTGCATGCGCTGGAACCGGAACTGGGCTTCGACGATCCGGTGAATATCCAGTTCACGTCCGGCACTACCGGTGCGCCCAAGGGCGCCACGCTGACCCACCACAACATCATCAACAACGCGTACTTCATCGGCCAGGCGATGCGCCTCACCGAGCACGATCGGCTGTGCATCCCGGTGCCGTTCTATCACTGCTTCGGCATGGTGCTGGGCAACCTGGCCTGCGTCACCCATGGCGCCTGCATGGTGATCCCGGGCGAAGGCTTCGATGCGCTGGCGACGCTGGAAACGGTGGCGGAGGAACGCTGCACCGGCCTGCACGGCGTACCGACGATGTTCATTGCCGAGCTGGAGCATCCCGAGTTCCGCCGCTTCGACCTGAGCAGCTTGCGCACCGGCATCATGGCCGGCTCGCCCTGTCCGATCGAGGTGATGCGCCGGGTGGTCAGCGAGATGCACATGGAACAGGTCACCATTGCCTACGGCATGACCGAGACCAGCCCGGTGAGTTTCCAGACCGTGCCCGAGGACCCGCTCGAACGCCGGGTCGGCAGCGTGGGGCGGATCCACCCGCAGCTCGAGGTCAAGCTGGTCGACGAACAGGGTCGGATCGTGCCGCGCGGCATGCCGGGCGAACTGTGCACGCGCGGCTATTCGGTGATGCTCGGATACTGGGGCGACGAGGCGCGCACCCGCGAGGTGATCGACGCCGCGCGCTGGATGCACACCGGCGACCTGGCGGTGATCGACGCGGAGGGTTATTGCAGCATCGTCGGCCGGCTCAAGGACATGATCATCCGCGGTGGCGAAAACGTGTACCCGCGCGAGATCGAGGAATTCCTCTACACGCATCCGAAGGTGCAGGACGTGCAGGTGTTCGGCGTGCCCGACGCGAAGCTTGGCGAGCAGGTCTGCGCGTGGATCCGCCTGCGCGAAGGCAGCCACGCCAGCGTGGCCGAGATCCAGGACTACTGCCGGCACCACCTGGCCTACTTCAAGGTGCCGCACTACGTGCGCTTCGTCGATGCGTTTCCGATGACGGTGACCGGCAAGGTGCAGAAATACCTGATGCGTGAGGCGATGACCGGGGCGCTGGCACCGTCGCGCGAGGCGACGCGCTGAGCGGCCGACTCACGAACCGGGATGATCGCGCTCGTGGGTCAGCGGGTCCCTGCCTTCGCGCAACCGCCTCAGCTCGTATTCGGACAGGCTGTCGCCGCGCGAGTTGCCCTCGATGCGTGCCTGCGCGAACGCCAGCGTGGTGGCGAACGTGGCGATCACCGCGATCAGCAGCCACCATGCCATCGCGCCGGCGCTGTGGCGGCTGAAACACAACACGTAGGCGAACACGGTGAGAACAAGCAGCAGCCAGCGCATGGGAAGCCTCGATGCACGGTAGACGGGCCGCCAACGGCGGGCGGACGGGCGCATCATAACGCCGCGAAAGGCGGCGTTGCAGGGAGCCGATCACGCGATGGAACAGATGTCGCGCAGGCTGAGACGTTGCCGCGGCAAACTGCACCGATGGACGATACGCCACCGCCATCAAGCGCCAGCGGGCCGGCCCCTCCGGGCGCGGGCGGCGGGGTCAAGGGTCGCGGCGCCGCTTCCAACCCCGAAGGACGCTTCGAAAGCATCCGCCACCAGGCCGAGGACGATGGCTGGTCGCACGCGCTGCTCGACGAAGAGCGCCCGCGTCCGCGCACCGAGGTCACCGAGGAACGCGCGCGCAGCGTGATCAGCCGCAACGATTCGCCGGATATCGATTTCAGCCAGGCGATCAATCCCTACCGCGGCTGCGAGCACGGCTGCATCTATTGCTATGCACGACCCTCGCACAGCTATCTCAACCTCTCGCCCGGCCTGGATTTCGAGACGAAGCTGCGCGCCAAGGGCAACTTCGCCGAGGTGCTGCGCGCGGAGCTGGCCCGGTCCGGCTACGTGGTCAGCCCGATCAACATCGGCAGCAACACCGATCCGTACCAGCCGGTGGAGAAGCGCTGGCGGCTGACCCGTGCCGCGCTGGAGCTGCTGGCCGAGTGCCATCACCCATGCACCATCGTGACCAAGAACGCGCTGGTCGAGCGCGATCTGGACATTCTGCTGCCGATGGCCCGCGAACGGCTGGTGCAGGTGTTCGTTTCGGTCAACTCGCTGGACAATCGGCTGGCCGCGAAGCTTGAGCCGCGCGCCAGCGCACCGCATCGACGGATCCAGGCGATCCGCGCCCTGGCCGACGCCGGCGTGCCGGTCGGCGTGCTGGTGGCGCCGATCATTCCCGCGCTGAACGATCGCGACATGGAAGCGGTGCTGGCGCAGGCCTATGCGGCCGGCGCCCGCTGTGCCGGTTACACCACGCTGCGGCTGCCGCACGAATTGAAGGCGCTGTTTCGTGAATGGCTGACGCTGCACGCGCCGCAACGCTCCGATCACGTGATGAGCCTGGTGCGGCAGATGAATGGCGGACTCGATTACGACAGCAACTTCGCCACCCGCATGCGCGGGCAAGGCGTGTTCGCCGAGCTGCTGCGCCGGCGCTTCGAGGTCGCCTGCCGCAGGCTCGGCTTCGGCCGCGCCCGGGAATTGCAGCTGGATGCCTCGCGCTTCGTGCCGCCGCGTCGGTTGTCGCCGCAGGGCGAGCTGTTCTGAAGCGGGCTCGCGCGCTGCGGCTTCACGCGGCACTGATGGCAGGCCGGGTCCAATCGAGCACTACCCGCCGACCACCCCGGCATTCGCTGCGGCTCCGACCGGTATGCCCGGAGACAACGATGTCCTCATTTTCCCTCTATCTGGTCGGCATGATCATCGTGATCGGCGGCCTCGCCTATGGGGCCTTCATGTTGCACCTGCCCACGCCGTGGCTCGTCGTCGGCGTGGTGGTGTTGCTGGGGATCGGCATTATCGGCGCGGTGAACCACACGCGCCGGCGCGATCCGCCGCAGTCATGATCGTCGCTCCATTCCGGCGTGGCGCCGGAATGGAGCACACACCGGCTGCGGTCAGCCGCCCGCCGGCAGGTATTTCGCGAACCAGCCCAGCGCGCGTTGCAGCACGTCGCGCTGATGCGCCTGGTCGACGAAGTGATGCCCCTCGTTCGGATATACCACCAGCGAGGTGGTCACGCCCTGCGCACGCAGCGCATGCCAGAACTCGAACGATTGCGGCGCGGGACACTCGGCATCGCGGTCACCGACCACGATCAGGGTCGGCGTCTTCACCTGCTTGACGAAATTGATCGCCGAGCTCTTCGCGTACACCGCCGGATCGTCGTACACGGTGGCGCCGAAGAACGGCGGCATCCACTGGTCGATCAGGTTCTCGCCGTAGTAACTCTGCCAGTTGGCGATGCCGGCACCGGCCACCACGGCGTGGAAGCGCCGGGTCTGGGTCGGTGCGAACATGCTCATGAAGCCGCCATAGCTCCAGCCGGTCAGACCCAGCCGCTGGTCGTCCACCGGGACGCGCTTTTCCACTGCATCGATGCCGGCAAGGATGTCGCGCAGGTCGCCGTAGCCAAAATCTTTGCGATTGGCCTGCACGTACTTCTCGCCCTGGCCGAAACTGCCGCGCGGATTCGGCATGAACACGAAATAGCCCAGCGCGGAGAACGGCACGCTGCCGTAGCCCACGCCGGGCCAGCGCGGGATCACGGCACTCGACGGGCCGCCGTGCACGCTGACGATCATCGGGTATGACTTCTTCGCATCGTAGTGGGCCGGATACAGCAGCCAGCCCTGGACGTGGAAGCCCTGGTTGCGCCACTGCACCGATTCGACCTTGCCCCAGGCCGGTTTCCGTCCGGCGTTGATCGCGGTGACGGCCGCCGGCGCGTGATCCGTCAGCGCGCCCGCATGCACCTCGGGCGCCGCTGCATAGGAGCTCTGCACGAAGGCGACGCGTTGGTGATCGCCAGACAGTGACAGCGCCATCGAGGCACTGCCGTCGCCGATGCTGGCCGGTACGCTGAAGAGCAGTTTCTGCTGGCTTGCCCGTTCGGCCGTCACCGCGTACTCCGCCAGCTGGCTGTGGCCGTCGCTGATCTGGCTGACCAGCATCGACTGCGGCCCGGTCCAGCTCAGCCACGCCGGCGTGACGTGGCTGCCCGGGGTGAGGTCGATGGCGCCGCCGCCGCTGGCGGGCACCGCGTAGAGGTCGCCGCCGGTGGCGCCCTGGTCGCTCATCAGGCCGCCGATGAAGGCGATTCGGGCACCGTCGGGCGACCAGCGTGGCAGCGCGATCTGCAATCCGTGCAACGAACCGCTGTCCGTGCGGGTGGGATCGACCAGCACCGTCGGGGCCGCGTCGGCCTGCGCCGGCTGCTCGAAGAGTCGGGCGATCCACCAGTTGTTGTCGCCCGGCGGTACGGCCGCGGTATAGGCGATCCGCTGGCCGTCGGGCGACCAGTTGAACTCGTAGGCATACAGGTTGGCCGGCGTGAGCTCGTGCAACGCGCCGCTGGCGATGTCGATGCTGGCCACCCGTTGTACCTCCACGCCGGTCACCCCGATTTCGCCGGCGGCCGGTTTTGCCGCGGCCACGGCGCTGGCATGACGGGTGGCGCCGGGCACGTACAGGAAGCCGAGCGACTTGCCGTTCCCTTGCCATTGCAATGCGCGGACATAGCCCTTGAGCCTGGCCAGCCGCACCGGGGCGCCATGGTCGGCAGCGTCGGCCAGATAGATGTCGTTCTGCATCACCCGGGTGCTGGTCGGGTCGATGCTGCAATTCGACACGAACGCGAGGTGGCGCGAATCGGGCGCCCACGCGATGCCGGATTCGGCGCAGCTACCGGCCTTGTCCGCCGCACTCACCCGGCGCGGGTGACTGCCGTCGGCGGCGGCCACGGTGATCGACGGCAGGCCGGCGCGCTCGATCACCCAGGCCAGCTGCCTGCCGTCCGGCGAGATCGCTACCGCCTCGATCGGCTGCACCTTGCCCAGTTCGGTCAGTAGCTGTTCGATGCGCGGATCGACGTCGGAGGCGGCGGCGCGCGCGCCGGGCAGCAGCGCGAACAGCATCAACAGCAACGAGGCAGGCAGCAGTGAGCGTTTCAACATGGGGCGTGTTCCAGGGGAGGGAGCCGTCACGCTACAGCCGGAGCCGGCGTGCGCCAAGTGCGGGACGGCAGGGCGGCGGCTGGCCCGGTGCGTGGCGACCACCGCAAGCGCGGCCGGCGCCGCCCCCAGGATCGTGACGGACTGCCCCACGATATTCATCATGCCTTGCGGATTGCCGCCGCCGGCCAGGCCGGGATGCCTACCGCGATCACGAAATCGACACCGAGCTGGCGCGCCGCATCCAACGGGACCGGGCTGACCCGGCCAGCGTCGACACGGTGGTGCGTCCATGGCCGGACCATGGCGCGGGCAGGGCCCGCCATGGTCCATCTTCTTGCAGGAATCGGCCGCTTGCCTCAGGCCAGCGCGCCGTCCGCTTCCAGGTGATAGTGGGTCGCCAGTTCGACCTCCTGCTTCGAGCCCAGGAACACCGGTACGCGCTGATGCAGTCCGTTCGGTTGCAGCGCCATGATGCGCTCGCGCCCGGTGGTGGCGGCGCCGCCGGCCTGCTCGATGATGAAGGCCATCGGATTGGCCTCGTACATCAGCCGCAGCTTGCCGCCCTGTTGCTGGATCTTCGCGTCCAGCGGGTAATAGAACACGCCGCCCCGGGTCACGATGCGGTGCACGTCGGCCACCATCGAGGCGACCCAGCGCATGTTGAAATCCTTGCCGCGCGGACCGTTGCTGCCGGCCAGCAGCTCGCCGATGTAACGCTGCATCGGCACCTGCCAGTGGCGCTGGTTCGACATGTTGATGGCGAACTCGGTGGCCTGCTCGGGAATCCGGATACCGCGCCGGCTCAGGGTGAAGCTGCCCACCTCGCGATCCAGGGTGAACTCGTGCGTGCCGTGGCCGAACGTCAGCACCAGCACGGTGGCCGGACCATACACCACGTAGCCGGCCGCCAGCTGTTCGGTGCCCGGCTGCAGGAAGTGCTCGGCCTTCGGCTCGGTCACGTCGTCCGGGCAGCGCAGCACCGAGAAGATGGTGCCGACCGAAATGTTGACGTCGATGTTGGAGCTGCCGTCCAGCGGATCGAACAGCAGCAGGTGGTTGCCCTTCGGGTAACCATCCGGAATCTGCTGCGGGTCTTCCATCTCCTCCGAGGCGCAGGCGGCCAGGTGGCCACCCCAGGCGTTCGCCTCCAGCAGGATCTCGTTGGAGATCACGTCGAGCTTCTTCTGCGCCTCGCCCTGGATGTTCATGCTCAGCGCATCGGCACTGCCGGCCATGCCCAGCACGTCGCCCAGCGCGCCCTTGTTGGTGGCCACGGCGATGCGCTTGCAAGCCCGCGCGACGACTTCGATCAGCAGCGAGAGTTCGGCGTTGATGTGGCCGGCACGGCGTTCCTCGATCAGGAACTGGATCAGCGAGATGGACTTCATGTCGGGTCCGGGCCTTCAGGTCATAGGGAGACGGGCATTGTCCCGGCTCCGGCAGGACAGCGCCAGCCTCGGGCGTGGTGATCCCGACGGTCGGGCCGCCCGGCTGCTGACAGCACGTTGGCAGCAGGGGGTGGGCAAGCTGCACCTCCATGATGGAGGGACATGACATGCGCGATACGGTTTATTTCCTGGTGTTCGAAGGCTTCGCCGACTGGCAGGCGGCGCTGGCCTTGTGCGAGATCCGCCGCCCCGGCGACTGGCAGGTGCAGACGGTGGGTTTCTCGCGTGCGCCGGTCCTGTCGATGGGCGGCCTGTGCGTGCAGCCGGACCTGTCGCTGGACCAGCTCGATTTCGCCTGCGCGGCACTGCTGATCGTGCCCGGCGGTCATCTGTGGCAACGCGGTGAGGGCGAGCCCGCGGTGGCCGCCATCCGCCAGCTGCATGCGGCCGGTGCGCCGGTGGCCGGCATCGACAGCGGCGTGCTGGCACTGGCCCGTGCGGGGTTGCTCGATGAGTGCCGGCATACCGGCAACTGGTCCGGCCAGATCGCCGGCCAGGTTCCGGGCTATGCCGGTGCCGCCCAGTACGACAGCGCGGTGCTGGCGGTCAGCGATGGCGGCGTGATCACGGCCAGCCATCTGGGCAGCGTGGAGTTCGCCCGCGAGGTGATCCATACGCTGGATCTGTACAGCCCCGGCGACCGCGAAGACTGGTACCGGCTGTTCAAGCACGCGCAGCTGCCGGCGTGGTGCGTCGGCGAAACCCGGGCGGCGTGAGGTGATGCCCATGAACACGCTTCTGCAACGCCTCGTGAAGGCCTATCGTCCGCTGTATCTGCGCGGGCTGCTGCTGGACGGGCGATACCGTCCACCGGCGACGCGCCCGACGGATAATCCCGCCGCCTCCGCAAGCCTGCCCGGAGTCGGCAAGCGCAGGCTGCTGGTCACGCTGACCGGTCCGGGCGGCCGGCTTTTGTCCCGTCGGCGAAAATCGTGCTGAGGTACTCGAGGGCGATCCTTGCAGCATCGACCCGGCCGTGATCGGCAGCCAGGAACAGCACGCCTCCCCACCATTCTGCGGAGCCATCGAAATGACCCAGTCCACCCGCGTTGCCTTCTACCACTCGCCGCATAGCCGTTCCGCCGGCACCCGCGCGCTGCTCGAGGAGCTCGGCGCCGACTACGAGCTGCACGCACTGAACCTGAGGGCCGGCGAGCAGCGTCAGCCGGCCTATCTGGCGGTCAATCCGATGGGCAAGGTGCCGGCGATCCGCCACGGCGAGGCGTTGATCACCGAACAGCCGGCGGTGTTCATCTACCTGGCGGATCTGTATGCCGAGGCCAGGCTGGCGCCGCCGATCGGCGATCCGTTGCGCGGGCCGTACCTGCGCTGGCTGGTGTTCTACGGGTCGTGCTTCGAGCCGGCGATCCTCGACCGTTCGCTGAAGCGCGAGGCGGCGCCACCGATGACGGCCGGCTACGGCGATTACGACACCGTGCTGAAGACGCTGACCGACCAGCTCGAGCGCGGGCCGTACCTGCTCGGCGACACCTTCAGTGCCGCCGACGTGCTGTGGGGTACCGCACTGAACTGGACCACCCAGTTCAAGCTGGTGCCCGAGCTGCCGGTGATCCGCGCCTATATCGATCGCGTCACGGCGCGCCCGGCGATGCAGCGCGCGGCCGCCAAGGACGCCGAGCTGGCAGCTGCGCAGGCCGCCCTGCAGACGGCGTGATGCCATGAGCGGTGCCAGGCGTGACGTTCGGCGCTGTTCGCGATCGCCTCGCTCGGCGATGATGCACGGATGCGCCGCGCCGATCGCCTGTTCCTCATCATCCATGCCCTGCGCGGTCGGCGTACCGCGTTGCAGGCGCGTTCGCTGGCTCAAACCCTGGGCGTTTCGCTGCGCACGGTGTATCGCGACGTGGCCGATCTGCAGCTGTCCGGCGTGCCGATCGAAGGCGAAGCCGGTGTGGGCTACGTGTTGCGCAAGGGTTCGGACATCCCGCCGCTGATGTTCAGCGCCGACGAGCTCGAGGCCCTCGTGGTCGGCACACGATTCGTGCGGGCCTTCGCCGGCGAAAAACTGGCCCGGGAAGCCCAGGCGGCCCTGATCAAGATCGAGGCGGTGCTGCCGCCGGAACTGCGCGAACGCTCCGAGCGCACGCGCATCTACGCACCGGTCTGGCGCGACGAACAGCAGGCGGCGTTCGCTGCGCGGATCGACCGCCTGCATGCGGCGATCGAGGCGCACCGGGTGTTGCAGCTGGTCTACCGGGACGAGGGCGGCAAGCCCAGCACGCGCGAAGTGGAGCCGCTGTGCCTGGCCTTCTGGGGCGGCAAGTGGACGCTCGGCGCGTGGTGTCGACTGCGCCAGGATTTCCGCAATTTCCGGCCAGACCGCATCGATGCGCTGGACGAGACCGGCGAGGGCTTCGACGAACGCCCCGGCCGCGACATGGACGCGTACCTGAAGGCCATGCGTGGGTACGACACCGGCATGAAGTGATCGTCGCGCGACCCGGCGATGCCGCGGCAGCGATGCCCACGCCATCGATGGCCGGCTCGGTTACGCTGGCCGGCAGGGTCAGCTCGCAGGGAGTCGTGCCATGTCGTCAGGTGTGCATCATCCGTTGTTGTCCGTCGCGCCGGCCAGCTTGCGACCGACCCAGCTGACCGTGGGCAAGGCCGAGGTCGCGGCCAAGCGCGCGGAGTGGGAGAGGCTGGGCGGAAAGAAGCGTCGCCAGCTGCTCGAGGCGCACTGCTTTCCCGGCGTGCTGGGGCCGCTGCAGCAGGTCTACATCGTCGATCATCACCATCTCGGGCTGGCCCTGCTGGAAGAACGGGTGAAAAAGGTCTCGGTGCTGATCCAGCGGGATTTTTCCTGGCTGGAGCCGAGGGTGTTCTGGCGCACGATGGAGTTCTACCGCTGGGCCCATCCGTACGACGGCCAAGGCGGCCGCACCGACTATGACGCGTTCCCGGTCAGCCTCGCTGAGCTGAGAGATGATCCCTATCGCTCGCTCGCCGCGCGGGTACGCAACGCCGGCGGTTGCGCCAAGGACGCCACGCCGTATGCCGAATTCCTGTGGGCGGATTTCTATCGTTCGCGAATCAAGCTGCGCAAGGGCAACATCGGTAGCGGCACGCTGCAGAAGGCGATGCTGCTCGCGCACGGTCACGAAGCCGGCTACCTGCCCGGCTGGAGCGGAGCGATCGGATGAGCGCGACCGCGCCGGCGTCGAAACCGATATTGCGCCCCGGCCTGCTGGTCGATGTCATCGCCGGCCTGTCGGTCGCGGGCCTGTTGCTGCCCGAGGCGGTGGCCTACTCCGGGATTGCCGGGTTGCCGCCACAGGCGGGCGTAATCGCCCTGTTCGCCGGCCTGATCTGTTACGGCCTGCTCGGCCGCAGTCGCTACGCGATCGTCTCGGCCACCTCGTCCTCGGCCGCGGTGCTGGCAGCCGGCACGCTGGCGCTGGCCGGGCCGGACGGCGCGGTGCGCGCCGCGGTGGCGGCGACCATGGTGCTGCTGACCGGCGGTTGTTTCCTGATCGCCGGCGCCGCCCGTCTGGGCGGCTTGTCGCACATGATCGCGCGGCCGGTGCTGCGCGGCTTCACCTTCGGCCTGGCCGCAGTGATCGCGCTCAAGCAGTTGCCGAACCTGTCCGGCCTGCCGCCCGTGCGCGGCGACTTCGTACCGCTGCTGCTGGTCGGACTGTTCAGGTCGGCTGGATCGATCCAGCCGTACACGATCGCCGTCGGCGTGACGGCCTTGCTGCTGTTGTTTGTGTGCGAGCGCCTGCGCCGGGTGCCCGGCAGCCTGCTGGTGATCGTGCTCGGGGTTGCCGCCTCCGGCTGGCTCGCCCCGCACGGGGTGGTGTTGACCGGTGCGATCGACCTGGTGCCGACATGGGCGCTGCCGCTATGGCCGCGCGCCGACCAGTGGTTGCCCAGCATCGAGCTGGCCGCCGGCCTGCTGCTGATCCTGTATGCCGAATCGTACGGTTCCATCCGCGCGTTTGCGTTGAAGCACGGCGAGCGGGCGGATGCCAATCGCGACCTGCTGGTGCTGGGCCTGGCCAATGCGCTGTCCGGCCTGCTGCACGGCATGCCGGTCGGCGCCGGCTACTCGGGCACCTCGGCCAACGAGGCCGCCGGTGCACGTTCGCGCGTGGCTGGCCTGGTTGCGGCGGCAGTCCTGCTGCTGATGGTGGCGCTGTTGTTGCGCTGGATCGAACGCATCCCCCAACCGGTACTGGCTGCGATCGTGATCCACGCGGTGAGCAAGTCGTGGCGGCTGTCGGCGTTTCGCCCGTACATGCAATGGAAGCGGGACAGGCTGGTGGCGCTGGCCGCCGTGCTGGCGGTGCTGGCGTTGGGCATTCTCAACGGCTTGCTGGCAGCGATCGCGTTCAGCCTGGTGATGTTGCTGCGTCAGCTCGCCACCCCGCGCATCAGCGTGCTGGGCCGGCTCGGCGACAGCCACGACTACGTCAGCGTGGACTCCCACCCGCAGGCGCTCGAGTCCGTCGGTGTGCTGATCCTGCGGCCGGAACAACCGCTGTTCTTCGCCAATGCCGAGGCGGTGATGACGCTGGCACGGCAGCAGGTCGAGGCGCATGCCGGCAGCTACACGGTGGTGCTCAGTCTGGAGGAGTCGCCCGACCTGGACAGCACCGTGCTGGAAGCGCTGGCGGATTTCTCTGCCTGGCTGGATGCTCGTGCCATCAGCTTGCGTGTGGCACGATTGAAGGATGTCGTGCGACTACTGCTGTTGCGCGCGGAATTGCCCCAGTTGCCGGCGTCGGCACTGGACTTCTGGAGTGTCGAGGATGCCGCCACGGCGTCGGTCGACGCCGCAACGACGAGAGGATCCGGGTCGTGACGATTGCAACAAGATGGATCTGGCTGGGCCTGGCCGCCCTGCTGGTGGCGAGCCCGCTGCGAGCGGACCAGGACGCCGATGCGCGATTCCGGCAGATCTACCGGCAGGAATGGGCCTGGCGCACGAGCCAGGCGGGGATCAGCGCCTCCGGCGAATCCCAGTCCGGCCAGGCCCGGATCGATGGGGTCGATGCGGCCAGCCAGCAACGGCGGCTCGACTATTGGCAAGGCGTGATCAGGCAACTCGACGGCGTCGACCCAACGCAGTTGTCGCCGGCCAACCAGATCAACTATGCGATCTATCGCGAACAGATCGGCAACTTCGTCGCCGACCAGCAATTCAAGAACTGGCAGATGCCGTTCAACAGCGACTCGGCGTTCTGGTCGGACATCGGCTACGAACTCGGCGGCGACAATCTGCGCACGGTCGAGGACTACCGCAAATACCTCGACCGGCTCGGCCAGATCCCGGCCTATTTCGACCAGCAGATCGCGAACATGCGGCTGGGTCTGAAGCGCGGCTTCAGCGTGCCGCGCGCCGTGCTCACCGGTCGCGACGCCTCGATCGCGGCGGTCGCCGAACTGAAGGATCCGACCCGGAGCAGCTTCTACGCGCCATTCAAGAAGCTGCCGGCGTCGATCCCGACCGACCAGGCCCAGGCGCTGCAGGGCCAGGCGCTGCAGCACATCCGCGACGAGGTGATTCCGGCCTATGCGAAGCTGCTGACCTTCTTCCGCAACGACTATGTGCCGCAGGCGCGCACGACCCTGGCCGCCGAGGCGCTGCCGGACGGCAAGGCGTTCTATCGCCAGCAGATCCACGAGTACACCACGCTCGACCTGGACCCCGACGAGATCCACCAGATTGGCCTGGACCAGGTGGCGAAAATCCACGCGCAGATGCTGGCGGTGATGCAGGAAACCGGCTTCAAGGGCAGCTTCGCCGAGTTTCTGAAGTTCCTGCGCAGCGATCCGCAGTTCTACGCGAGGAGCCCCGACGAGCTGCTGATGCGCAGCGCCTGGGTGGCCAAGCGGGTGGACGGCCAGCTGGCTCGCTACTTCGGCCACCTGCCACGGGCACGCTTCACGATCGAGCCGGTGCCGGCCGACATCGCGCCGTACTACACCTCCGGCCGCGGCGGTCCGGACGTCTATCTGGTCAACACGTATGACCTGCCGTCGCGGCCGCTGTACAACATGCCGGCGCTGACCCTGCACGAGTCGTATCCCGGCCACGCGTTGCAGCTGGAACTGGCCGCCGAAAATCACGACCAGCCCGCGTTTCGCCGCAACAGCTACATCTCGGCCTATGGCGAAGGCTGGGGGCTGTATTCGGAATACCTCGGCAACGAGATGGGCATCTACCAGACGCCGTACCAGCGCTTCGGTTACCTCACCTACCAGATGTGGCGCGCCTGCCGGCTGGTGGTGGACACCGGCATCCATCACCTGGGCTGGACCCGTCAGCAGGGCATCGACTACCTCACCGTCAATACCGCGCTGTCGTCGCGCGAGATCGCCAACGAGGTCGATCGCTACATCAGCTGGCCGGGCCAGGCGCTGTCGTACGAACTGGGTTACCTGAAGATCCTCGAGCTGCGCGCCCGTGCGGAAAAGGCACTGGGCGCGAAGTTCGACATCCGCCACTTCCACGATACCGTGCTGTCCACCGGCTCGGTACCGCTGCCGGTGCTGGAGAAACGCATCGACCGGTTCATTGCCGAAGGTGGGCCGGAGCCGGATTTCGGCTGCGACTGCGCCGACCGGAAGGCGGCGGCGAAATCCTGAGGCCGAGAAGCACCTGATCAAAAATTGACCAGACTTTTCATGTGGAGTAAATTCATTACAGGCTTCACATGGAGAGTTTTGCATGCTGGCTCAGCCGCTACCCGAAACCCTGCCTTCCGGCGATATCGGTGGCCCGGCGTTGCGTGCGTTCTTCCGCATGGCCGAGCAATGGAAACTTCGCATCACGGAGCAGCGCAAGTTGCTCGGCGATCCGCCGGAATCGACCTTCTACAAATGGAAGCGCCAGCGCGATGCGGTGCTCGCGCGCGATACGCTGGAACGGATCAGTTACCTGCTGGGCATCTGGCAGGCGTTGCAGATCCTGTTCCCCGACCCGGCGCAAGCCGATGCCTGGCTGCACAAGCCGAATGCGGCGCCGCTGTTCGGCGGTCATTCGGCGCTGGAGCGCATGCTTTCCGGCAACGTGGCCGACCTGTACGTGGTGCGCCAGTACCTGGACGCGCAACGCGGCTGAGGCTGCAACCGCAAGCCGTCGCAGTCAGCGATACCGCCTGCGCGCAGCATCCATGCCCATCGCCAGGCGGCCCGTTCCGCCCAGCGGTGCACCGACCCCGTCGAGACGGACATCCATGCCTACCGAGTCGCCACCGCTCAGACGCATCCGCTGGAACCAGGCGTATCGCATCGTGCCCAGCCGCTTCCCCACGGTCGGCGTGTACGACCGCATCGCCGACCCGGCTGATCTCGAGGCGGTGTTCGCGATCGAGGCGATGACCAATCCGCGCCTGCGCGAGGAGGCCGGCGCACTGAAGCTGGTGCCGGAGGATCGGCGCATCAGCGGGCCGGGTTCGACCCCGGTGATGGCCGCGTTCACCCATCTCAACCCCGAGGGCAGCCGCTTCTCCGATGGCAGTTGGGGCGTGTTCTACGCCGCACACAGCGTCGCCACCGCGGTAGAGGAGACGGTGTATCACCGCGAACGCTTCCTCGCCGCCACCGCCGAACCCGCCTGCGACATCCAGATGCGCTGTTACCGAACCAGCCTCGACAGCCGGCTGCACGACCTGCGTGGCGGTTGGCCGGCGGCACATGATCCGGGCAGCTATGCGGCCAGCACCGTGCTGGCCCGCGAATTGCGCGAGGCTGGCTCGAACGGCCTCGTGTTCGATAGCGCCCGTCATGCCGGCGGCGAATGTGTCGCCGCGTTCTATCCCGATGTGGTGGCGTCCTGCGTGCAGGCGCAGCACCTGATCTATCGCTGGAATGGCATGCGCATCGCGCAGGTGCTTGAAGTATCGGAGCTGGCGCGCAGCTAGGGTTCGCGATGGAGCGTCATCGCTGGCTGCCTGCGGCTGGCCAGCGCGGCGGTCAGCGCCTGTTTCCATTCGGCGATCATGGTGTCGTAATGACCATCGGAGAGAAACTCGGCGACGAATGCGTCGCCTTTGGGGTTCAGGCCGGTCAGCGTGTAGGTGACCTGCACGGTGCTCTGCCTTCCGTTGCCCGAGCAGTGCACATCGACCAGTCCCATGTTGGAGTCATCGGCCAGCCGCGCGTAGCTCACCTTGCCGGCGGCCGGGTTGTAGTCAGTGACGACCCAGACGGTTGCGCGGCCATCGTGATGGCGAGTGCGAAACACGCTGCCGCGCTGGGTATCGCCGCTCAGCCATTCGGGCAGCCATCCCGGCGCCCATTGCTCCTCGCCTCGCGCAGTGAACAGGGGAAAGACGTCGTGACACGACGCATCGAGTTGGAAACTGCGGCTTTGGGAAAGCGGAGGGGTGGCCATGGCGGATGCGCTGACGAGGAGGAGGGCGGTGATCGGTGCGACGAGGCGAGTGGCGAAGGTATTGAGTCCGGACATGACAATCCTCATTGGTAACTTGGTACCAAGTTACCAATCAACCGAGATGCAGGCAAGCCTTATACTCGGCAGCTGATTTCCAGTCGAGGTGGCCAGCGATGCCCGCATCAAGACCCGCAACCCGCAACGAGGCACGCGCAGTCGAACGCGTGCAGACCGGCGTGCGCCTGGAAAAGCGCCTGCTCAAGGTGCTCAAGGGGTTGGCCGAGTCGCTGGATCTCTCACTGGGCGACCTGCTGGAGGGCATTGCGTTGCACGCGCTGGAAAACAAGCCGCCATTCTCCGCAGCCACGTTGAAGAAGATCGCCGATCTGAAACGTGTCTACGGCCTCGAACTGGGTGCCGCGGACAGCCACACGTTGCGCGAATGACGCTCCGCCCGGGCATGTTTGCGATGGCTTGCGGCAGCCGACCGCCGGTCAGGTATCCGCGCTGGCGGCCCAGCCTTCGCGGCTGCCACGGGTGAACACGCGATCGCTGTCGAGCACATCGCCGGCGGTGTGTGCCGGCAGTTCGCGCAGCCTCGCGTAGATCGGCGTGAAGTCCGGCAGCGTGGCCTTGAACAGCTGATCGAAACTCTCGATCACGAAATACGTTTGCTGGTAGGTGTCGATGCGGTAGCGCGTACTCATCACCCGTTCCATCTCGAAACCGAGGCGGTTCGGCGCGGGCGAATCCAGCGAGTAGATCGACTCGCCCTTGGAGCTGACGATGCCGGCGCCGTAGATGCGCATGCCTTCGGGCGTGTTCATCAGGCCGAACTCCACCGTGTACCAGTACAGCCGGGTCAGGTTCATCAGTGCGTCGGGACCGATCGCGAAGGCCTTCATGCCACCACGGCCGTAGGCCTGCATGTAGTCGGCAAAGACCGGATTCAGCAGCAGCGGCACATGGCCGAACAGGTCGTGGAACAGGTCGGGCTCGCTGAGGTAGTCGAGCTGGTCGGGCTTGCGGATCCACCAGCTGACCGGAAAACGCCGGTTGGCCAGGTGATCGAAGAACACCTCGTCCGGCAGCAGGCCTTCCACCGCGACCACTTCCCAGCCGGTGGCGGCGCCCAGTACCCGGTTGAGTTCGATGAATTTCGGAATGCCGCCGTCGCCCAGGCCGAAACGCTCCACCCCGGCCATGAACTCCTTGCAGGCGCGCCCGGGCAACAGCTCGCGCTGACGCTTGAACAGCGTGTCCCACACCTCGTGGTCGGTCTTGCTGTAGCTGTCCCACGGCTGCTCGACCACGCCGGTTGCATACACCGGCACATGGCCGCGATCGGTCTGCTGGTGCTCGACCTTGCGGGGTGTGGTGGTTTCCATGGCGTACTCCGTGGTGGCGCGGGTTGGCAAGGTGGGTATGGTTCAAGCCACAGCTTACGGCCGATTCCCGACACGAAGGTTGCTTTTTTGGCGGGCCGGCCACAATAGTTGCACTATCATTGCGTCAAGCAACTAAATTTCGGAGTTTGATTGCTCGTGGCGAGCCTGGACCGTACCGACCTGCGCATCCTCGCCGTATTGCAGGGCGAGGGCCGTATCAGCAATGCCGAGCTGGCCGAGCGGGTCAGCCTGTCGCCGTCGGCCTGCCTGCGTCGACTGCAGCGGTTGGAGGCCGATCGGGTCATTACCGGGTATGCCGCGCAGATCGATCCGCAGGCGGTGGGCCTGGGCCTGCAGGCCTTCGTGCGGGTGCAGTTGAGCAAGCACGAGAGTGCGGCGATCGAAAATTTCGTCGAGCACGTCAACGGCTGGGACGAAGTGGTCGCCTGTCATGCGCTGACCGGCGACATGGACTATCTGCTGCATGTCTACGTCGCCGACCTGCAGGACTTTTCGCGCTTCCTGCTCGATCACCTGTTGAACGCGGCCGGGGTCGCCGATGTCAATTCCAGCTTCGTGCTGCGCACGGTGAAGCGCTCGCCGTCCCTGCCGCTGAATCAGCTGGAGCGCTGAGTGCCGTTGAAACCGTTCCGCGCAGCGATACCCGCGCCGGCGTCGACTGACGCTAAACTAACCAGCTCATGAGCATCGACACCGCAACTGCCCCCGATCGCGACCTGCTGCGCCCGCTGCGTTACCTGTGGCGGGTGCCGTTGCTGTTGCTGCACATCGTGCTGGGCATCCTGCTGTGCTCGCTGATCCTCAGCTGGAACCAGCATGTGGTGATGAAGGATGGCAGGGAGCCGCTCGCGCACCGGATGATCCGCTGGTGGTCGACCACGCTGCTGCGCATCTTCGGCATGCGCTCGGTGCGGCATGGCGAGCCGCTGCCCGATCCGGTGCTGTTCGTGGCCAATCACACCTCGTGGATCGACATCGAGATGCTGCACAGCCAGCGTGCCGCCTGTTTCGTGGCCAAGGCCGAGATCGCGGGCTGGCCGCTGGTCGGCTGGATGGCGGCGACCGGTGGCACGATCTTCCATCGTCGCGGCAGCAACCACTCGCTCGCCTCGGTGATGCAGGTGATGGTCGAGCGCTTGCGCGATGGCCGTTCGGTGGCGGTGTTTCCGGAAGGCGGCACCGGGTTCAACGGCGTACTCAAGGTGTTTCATGCGCGCATCTTCCAGGCCGCACTGGATGCCGACGTGCCGGTGCAGCCGGTCGGCCTGCGCTTCGCCCGCGACGGTCGCCGCGTGATCGACGCCGGTTTCCGCGAGGAGGAGAGCTTCCTGGCCAATATCGTGCGCCTGCTCGGCGAGGCGCCGATGGATGCCGAGGTGCACTTCCTCGCGCCGGTAGCGGCCAGCCCGGATGCGCGGCGCCGCATGGCCGAGCTGTCGCGCGAGCGCATCGCCGCGGCACTGGACGATCGCCTGGCATGAGCCTGCCTCACGGAAAGGATTTCCGACCGCCCTGGCCACTGCGCAGTGGTCACATTCAGACCATGCTCTCCTCCAGTGGCGTCCGTCGCGTGCTGCTGCCGGGCGCGGCGAAGACGGTGCTGCAGGATGCCCAGCCCGTGGTGGTCGATGGCGGCGGCGGCGTGCGCCTGACCGGTGCGTACACGGCGCAGCAGACCGGCGCGTCGGCGCGAGGCCTGGCCGTGCTGTTCCATGGCTGGGAAGGCAGCGTCGATTCCACCTACGTGCTGCAGACCGGCAGTCGCCTGCTCGCCGACGGCTGGGACATCTTCCGGCTGAACTTCCGCGACCACGGCGACAGCCATGGCCTCAACGAGGCGCTGTTCCATTCCTGTCGCATAGACGAGGTGGTGCATGCGCTGGGCGACATCGCGCAGCGCTGGCCGAAGCGGCCGATGGCGCTGGCCGGGTTTTCGCTGGGCGGCAACTTTGCTCTGCGCGCCGCGATGCAGACCTCGCGCACCGGCATTCCGTTGAGCTACGTGCTGGCCGTGTGTCCGATCATCGACCCCGGTGAGGGCCTGTTCTCGCTGGAGGAGACCGCGCCGTGGTTCTACCAGGCCTATTTCATGCGCAAGTGGCGCCACTCGCTGCAGGCCAAGCAGAAGGCGTTTCCGCATCACCAGTATTTCGAGATGTCGGAGTTGAGGCAGCATCTGCGTGGCCTGACCGAGGCGATGGTGTTGCGGCATACCGACTTCAAGTCGCTGCAGCAGTATCTGGACGGCTATTCGGTGGCCGGCGACATCATGCAGGCAATGCAGATCCCGGCCACCATCCTCACCGCCCGGGATGACCCGGTGATTCCGGTGAGCAGTTTCGAGAGGCTCGAGTTGCCGCCCAACGTGGAGCTCGACATCGCGCCGCATGGCGGCCACTGCGGTTTCATCCGCGATTACGGCATGACGAGCTACACCGACGACTACATCGCCGCCCGCTTCAATGCGCTGGCGGACGGGGCCTCGCCGACTGGCTGAGCATCCCCGGCGTCGTTGGTGGCTGGAAAGCGGGTGCGCGCGGACGAAGCGCGCACCACCATCATCGTGGCGAGGCGGGCAGGCGAATGAGCGGATCAGGACGGGAAACGGCGTCGCATGTGGTTCGATGGTTGGGCCGCGGCCTGTGGCTGGCTGGCCTGCTGCCGGGTCTGGCTGTTGCAGCGGACGCCACCTTCTACCGCTCGTTCGAGATCGCCGAGCCGGCGCTGCTGGCACCGCTCCCGGGTGCATCATTCAGCGTCGAGCCAGCCGGTGGGCCGTCGCCGGTCGCGGCGTTCACCGCCAAGCCCGGCGTGGGCTTCAGCGGGCTGCGTTCGCTGCACTATCACGGCAGCGCCGGTGGTCGGCAGCAGGCGGACCTGTTCGCGGTGAACCTGCCGGTGCAGGCGGACACGCAGCTGTCGTACCTGCTCTTCCCCTGTTCCAGCGCGCACGATCTGCGTAATCCGGCGAACTACGTGGCGGTGGATCTGCTGTTCGACGATGGCAGCCGGCTGTCCACCCGCGGCGCGCTGGACCAGCATCGCGTCGGCGCGTCGGCACGCGCGCAGGGTGATGGGCGCATCCTGTATCCGGATCAGTGGAATGACCTGTCGATCGACGTCGGCCGGGTTGCCGCCGGACGCACGATCAAGCGCATCGTGCTGCTGCATGACGGTCCCGCCGCCCGCTTCGACGGTTACCTCGATAACTTGCGCATCGGTGCGGCCCCGGTGGAGGCGCGTCGGCGGCCCAGCGAATTCGTCGATACGCGCCGCGGCAGTTATTCGAATGGCCGTTTCTCCCGCGGCAACACCTTCCCCGCGGTGGCGATGCCGCACGGCTTCAACTTCTGGACACCGGTGACCGACGCGGGCTCCGACTGGATGTACCAGTACCAGCAACACAACGGGCCCGACAATCGCCCGCGGCTGGAAGCGTTCGCACTGTCGCACGAGCCGAGCCCGTGGATGGGCGACCGACAGACCTTCCAGCTGATGCCGGCCGCGGTGAGCCATGGGGCGCCGGACGTGCACCGCGCGGCGCGGGCGCTGAGCTTCAGCCACGCCAACGAGACGGCGCGGGCGCACACCTATCGCGTCGCGTTCGACGACGGCATCGTCACCGAGGTCGCGCCGACCGACCACGCCGCGATGTTCCGCTTCACCTTCCGCGGCGATCGCTCGCAGTTGATCTTCGACAACCGCGACGACCGCGGCGGCATCGTGCTCGATCCGTCGCGGCGCAGCTTCAGCGGCTGGTCCGACGTGAAGAGTCGGCTCTCGGCAGGCGCCGGGCGGCTGTTCTTCTATGGCGTGGTCGATCAGCCGGTGACCGTGAGTGGCCGCCTGCGCGGCGCAGGTCGCGACCAGGTGGCTGCCTGGTTCGGTTTCGATACCGCGAAGACCAAGGTGGTGAACCTGCGCATCGCGACCTCGCTGATCAGCCTGGCGCAGGCGCGACACAACCTGGCGCTGGAGATCGCGCCGGGCGAACGTTTCGAGGACGTGCGCGAGCGGGCGCAGCGCGCCTGGGACGAGCAGCTGGGCATCGTCAAGGTGCGCGGCGCCAGCCGCGACGAGCTGACCACGCTGTATTCCAACCTGTATCGGCTGTTCCTGTATCCGAACGAGGCGTACGAGAACAGCGGCAGCGCGGCGCATCCGCGCTGGCGCTACGCCAGTCCGTTCTCCGCCGCGGTGGCCGCCGACACGCCCACCCACACCGGCGCGCGCATCGTCGACGGCCAGCCGTTCGTCAACAACGGCCTGTGGGACACCTACCGCACCGCGTGGCCGGCCTATGCCCTGCTGACGCCGAGCAAGGCCGGCGAGATGATCGACGGCTTCGTGCAGCAGTACCGCGATGGCGGCTGGATCGCGCGTTGGTCCTCGCCCGGCTTCGCCGACCTGATGGTCGGCACCAGCGCCGACGTGGCGTTTGCCGACGCGTGGCTGAAAGGCGTGCACAACTTCGACGTGCGCTCGTTCTACCAAGCGGCGCTGAAGGACGCGACCGTGGTCAGTCCGCTGGCCGGTACCGGCCGCAAGGGGCTGCAACATTCGATCTTCAACGGCTATACCGATACCGGCATCGACGAAGGGCTGTCCTGGTCGAGCGCTGGCTATCTCAACGACTTCGGCATCGGCAATCTGGCCGCGGCGCTGGCGAAGCGGCACGATACGGACGATCCCTACGCGGCGCATTACGCCGATGATGCACGCTACTTCCGGCAGCGGGCGCTCGGCTACCGCAACCTGTTCGATCCGCAGGTCGGCTTCCTCGTCGGTCGCGACGCGGCCGGCAACTGGCGCGACGACAAGGCCCGCTTCGACCCATTGCGCTGGGGCGGCGACTATACCGAAACGGATGCGTGGAACATGGCGTTCGACGCGCCGCAGGATGGCGCGGGGCTCGCCGCGCTGTACGGCGGCCGCGCCGCGCTGGCAGCGAAACTCGACGCGTTCTTCGCCACCCCAGGCCACTTCCATGTCGGCAGCTATGGCGAGCCGATCCACGAGATGCTGGAGGCGCGCGAGGTGCGCATGGGCCAGTACGGCCACAGCAACCAGCCCTCGCACCACATCATCTACATGTACGACGTCGCCGGGCAGCCGTGGAAGGTGCAGGACAAGGTCCGCGACGTGCTCAGCCGGCTGTATGTCGGCAGCGAGATCGGCCAGGGCTATCCCGGCGACGAGGACAATGGCGAGATGTCGGCCTGGTACCTGTTCAGTGCCGCCGGCTTCTACCCGTTGCGCGTGGGCACGCCGGCATACGTGATCGGCGCGCCGTATTTCCCGCACATGGACATCGCGCTGGAGAACGGCCGGCACCTGGTGATCGACGCGCCCGCGGTCAGCGACAGCAACCGCTATGTCCAGAGCCTGCGCGTGAACGGCCAGCCGTGGAACCGGCTGAGCCTGCCGCATGCCCTGCTGGCGCAAGGCGCCACGCTGCAGTTCACGATGGGACCGCAGCCGTCGCGCTGGGGCAGCGACGAGGGCGCGCTGCCGCCGTCACTCACCCCGGCCGGTCGGCCGCCGCAACCGCTGCGGGATTTCACTGCCGATGCGGGAACGGATGTACGCAGCACGCCGGTGGTGGCCGACCTGTCGAGGCTGTTCGACAACGACTCCGGCACGGAAGCGGTGCTGCCCGCCGGCGCCTCCACGATCGACTGGCAGTTCACGCAGCCCCACCGGGTCAGCATGCTCACGCTGACGTCGGCCGCCGCCATCGCCGCGCCCTCCTGCTGGCAGCTGCAGGCATCCGCCGATGGCGTGCACTGGATCACGCTGGATACGCGGGCACACGAGAATTTCGCCTGGGCAAGGCAGACGCGAGCCTTCGCCGTCACGGCACCAGGTGACTACGCAAACTACCGCCTCCGCTTCGATCCGGCGAGTGCTGGCGGTGCGCGGGCGCTTGCCGAAATCGAGTTGCTGGGGTCAGTATCCCCGGCTACCGGTTCAGCGATGCACCACCAGCGCCCGCTGGCGCATCCAGCAGGCGATGCTCATGCGGTCGCGCGTGGCGGGTAGCACCTCGTGTTCGAACTGCGCCGAGAGGAACAGCAACAGGCTGCCGGCATGCGGATAGACGTCGCGCGCCGAGTCGTCGGCCAGGTAAAGCCGCAGCGCGCCGCCATCGGCGTCGAGCCAGCCATGGTTGAGATAGAACACGGCCGAGACTACCCGCGCATCGTTGCCGCGCAGGCAGTCGAGGTGCCGCGCGTAACCCGCACCGGGCCGATACACCGCGTAGTGCGATTCGCAATCGACCAGACCCAGCATCAACTCGCGGCTGAGCGCGAGGCGCAAGATATCGATGCGATCGGCGAACGCCCGCTGCGGCGAACTCATCGCGCCGTCGGCAAACCAGTGCGTGCTGTCGCCGCGCAACGGTGAGGCGGCGCGGCCGGCACCGGTACGTGCCGGCAACAGCTGTTTCGCATCGTGCATCGCCGTGCAGTCATCGGCTAGCGCCCGGGTCTGCGCCGTATCCATCAGGTTCGACAGCACACACCAGCCGTCGGCGGCGAGGGCGCTCGCCGCGGTGCTGAACTCATGGGAACGGGTGTTCATCGGGTGCCTGGCTTGCACGGAACAGCGGAATCGCCGATCCCGTGCAGGCTCGCGGGCCCGACAAAGAAAACGGTGGTGGCTTGCGCTGCGGGGAGCCAGCGTCGAAAGCAGCATACGCCGAAACAATGGAGCCCGGACGGCGTGCCGGGTCAGCGCCCGCGCAGCGGATCCAGCAGCGACGACAGCCCGTTGTGGTCGAGTTCCAGCATCAGGGCCAGCAGCCGGCCCAGCTGGCCGGGCGGAAAACCCTTGCGCGCGAACCACGCCAGATAGGCACCCGGCAGGTCGGCGATCCGCCGGCCCTGGTATTTGCCGTAAGGCATGGTCGTGGTCACCAGCCGCTGCAGGTCTTCCGCTTCCATCGGCGCGCCTGCCTAGCGCGCGAACAACTGCGCGCGATCGGCGAAGGCCTTGAACTCCAGCGCGTTGCCGCACGGATCGAGCAGGAACATCGTGGCCTGCTCACCGGGCTGGCCCGCGAAACGCACATGCGGTTCGATCACGAACCGCGTGCCCGCGGCACGCAGCCGCTCGGCCAGCGCCTGCCAGTCGGCCATCGAAAGCACCAGGCCGAAGTGACGCACCGGCACGGCATCGCCATCCACGTCGTGCGCGGCCACCGCGCGGGTTTCCTCCGGCGCCAGGTGCGCCACGATCTGATGCCCGTGGAAATCGAAGTCGACCCAGTCGGCGCTGGAACGACCCTCCGGACAGCCGAGCAACTCGCCGTAGAACGCGCGGGCGTGGGCCAGCGAGGTGACGGGAAAGGCGAGGTGGAACGGGGGCATGGCCGGCATGGCGCAACTCCTGCGGTGGAGTCGCCAGCTTCGCCGTCGCGGCGCTGCTGCGTCAACCGCCGCGCCGTCTTCCCGGGCGAGCACGCGCGCGAATACCCGTGACGGCCGGGTCGTCAGAACGCCTGCCACTGGATGCCCGGCAAGGCTCCGGTGTGCTGGACTTGGACCGATTGCAGCAATTCCGGCGACAGCTTGAGCAGCTCGAGGATGCTGGGTGCCAACTGGGTGGTGCTGACGCGCATGGGAAGGCGCTGGCCGTGATCGGGCAGGCTCGGATTGCTTACCAGCAGGCCGACGTGGGTGTCCTCATTGTCGAAGCCGCCGTGCTCGGTGAGCTTGGCGTCACCGGCCTTGCCGTAAATCACGCCCGGCTCGGCCAGTACCACCAGATCCGGCTTCCGCGCGTCCTGACCCGTGGCCGCGAAGAAGTGGGACAGTGCCTTGCCTTGCAACACCTTGCGGATACCCAGCGTCTGCCGTGCCTTGTTCAGGGCCGCCGCGACGCGGGCGGCATTCGCCGGGTTGTGCAGCCAGATCAGCGCCCCCTGATCCGCGGTGAGCTGGGCCAGCGAATGGGGAGCGGTGGCTTCGATGGTGGCGCGCAGGGCCTGCTTGCCGATGTGCCGCAGCAGCGCACGGTCGATCGGGGCGTTGCCGTGCTTGGCGGTGATCACGACCAGGGTCGAATCGAGCAGCTTCCGTGCGCGCAAGGCGTGGGTGATCTGGCCGAGCAGCTCGTCGCAGTGGTGCATCGCCTGGTCGAGTCCCGCGCTGGGCTTGCCGCTGGCGTCGGCATAGCCGGCGAGCTTCTGCGCCACGTTGACGGCCTGCATGTTCATGCCGAACAGGTTGGGCACCGGCGCGCGGCGGGAGTGGTCGTGGGTCCAGCCGTCGATCTGGTTGAGCAGGGCGACCGCTTTCATGGCGTCGTAGCGCTCGGTGCGCTGGATCGAGCCGGTGATGTGGTCGGCCGGTTTGACGTGCTCGCCCTCGTAGTCGCCGCCGATCTCCGGCGTGTACAGGTCGTCGATGCCGTGGCCACTGGGTCCGTTGAGAATCTCGTAGACCGGGTGCTTGTCGATCCAGGCGGTGTAGCCACCGGCGGTCCGGACCACTTCGAACACGGTGTTGCTGCGCAGGTAGTCGTGCGGATACACCGGTGTGCAGCTGTGCGCGCGATAGGGCAGATGTGCGGGGTCCAGCTGGCGTCGACCCGTCGCATCGGCAGGGCCGTCAGCCGCCTCGTCGAACGCCACGGTGGTGCCGAACCGACCGGCCTTGCAGTCGGCCTCGTTAGCCGCCAGCCGGCGGTCGTAGGTCACGTCGAAATAGACGCCGGTAACGGCGGGCGTGCCGCCGGTCATGATGCCGAGCAGGCCAGGGAACGAGTCGGCGGGTACGACCGTATGGGCATTGCCGTACTCCACGCCGCTGGCCGCCAGCGTGGCCAGCGTCGAGCGTGGATGCTGCCGGATGTAGTGATCCAGATCGGTGGCATGCATGCCATCCACGCTGATCAGCAGGACATGGTTGATGCCGGTCGCTGGCATCCCGGCGTGTGCGAACGGACAAAGCAGGCCAGCCAGGCAGGCGGCCATTAGCGCGGAACGAGGGGTCTTCATGAGCGGTGATCCGGAATAACGCCAACGGGAGGGTGCAGGACGATCGATGTGTCAGGCACCACCGCCGCTCGGTACGGCGGTGGTGCCTGAGGGCTTCATATATGCGCGGACACATCCAGCTCGAAACTGCGCTCCGGGATCGTCCAGTACAACGGCGTGCCGTCCTGTCCGGTATAACCGGCCAGCGCATTGATGTGTTTGTTGTCGCCGAGGTTGCCGACCTTGAAGGAGACCGTGGCATCGCGAACGGCGGCGAACGGATGCGAGAACGTGTAGCTGGTGGCCAGGTCGGTGGTGGCGTAGCCGCCCAGGCGCTGGGTCTGGCCGCTGTCGCCATAGCGCACGCCCACGAACTTGTCGACCAGCGAGGCCGACCACGCGCCGCTGTCGAACAGCAGGCCGAGGGCAGCGGTGCGATCCGGCGCATTCGGCAGCCACTGGTTGGTGTCCTTCTCCTTGGCGCTGTTCAGCGATGCATTGCCATACACGCTGAAGCCCCGGCCAAGCTCGACCGTGGCCTCGCCCTCGACCCCTTTGTAGATGGCGCCGCCGGCGTTGTAGAACAGCGTCTGCGTGCCGACCTTGCGGCTCTCGATCTTGTTGCTGAAGTCGATGTGGTACGCGTCCACAGACAAGCTCACGCCGTCGCTGTTCCAGACCGTGCCGATCTGCTGGTTGGTGGTGCTCTCCGGAATCACCTGGTTCTGCGTCGGATCGATGGTGTAGAACGTATTGAGGTTCGGCGCCAGGAAGCCTTTGGCCACCTGCGCGTAGGCGCTCCAGTGGTCGTTCAAGGCGTAGTGGATGTCCAGCGAGGGCAGGTCGCGCGTCCAGGTTTGCGCGTAGTTGATCGGCAGGCCGGTCTTCTGGTTCACCGCGGCATCGAGGGTGCGGCGGAAGTTCACGAATTTGACGCCGCCGGTGACATCCAGCTTGTCGGTAACGTGCCACTGGTATTCGGCATACGTCTGCAGGTCGGTCAGGCTGTCGCTCATGTAGCGGTCGATCGCGGCACTGGTGGGCACGCCATTGAGTGCACCGCCGTTGCTCCAGTCGATTTCATATTGCAGACGCTGGTTGGTCTGGCGATCGACCCAGCCGCCCAGATGCACCTCGCCCGGACCAAAGTCATGGCTCAGACGCAGGATGTCGCCGACCGAGCGGTAATCCATGCGCATGCGCTGGCCCGGCACGTTGTCGGGCCCGTAGACGGTGCCGTTGGGCTGCTCGCCGTTCGGATCGGCGCCGTTGTAACCCTTGTGGCGATAGCCGTAGGTGTACAGCTTGTCGCCGATGGTCCAGCCAGCGAGCTTCGTCTCGAGGTCGAGATACTCGAAGTCGGTGGTGATCTTGTCGAAGTTGTAGCCGTAGAAGGCCTGGCTGGCCGGATCGGCACTGAGGCCATGGTCGGGGCCAAATTGGGCAATCTGCGCGCGGGTGGCGCCGATCGATACGTTCTGGTGCAGCCGGGTCAGGTTGCTGGCGAAGGTCAGGGTGGTGTTCTCGCCCAGCGGCTGCACGACTTTCGCAAAGAAGTTCTGCCGATCCAGACCGGCATTCGTGAGATAGCCGTCCGAGCTCAGATTCTTGGCGCTGAAATAGGCGGTGGTGCCACCGTACTGGTCGAGCTTGCCGGTATCCACGCGCACGCCTTCGACCTGGGTGTTGAAGCTGCCCACGCTGAAGAACGGATTGACCGACATCTGCAGGTCGGGACTCTTCGAGTCCACCGAGAGCGTGCCGCCGAAGGTGGCATTGCCCAGCGTGCGTGCGCTGCCCGGGCCGCGGTCCACGGTGACCTGGCCGATGTCCTGCGGCATGAAGTAGGAAGTCGAGTGCTGGGTGAAATCGTTGGAATCACCCCACGGAATACCGTCGAAAGTGACGTTGTATTCACCATTCTGGAAGCCGCGAATGGTCAGGCCTTGCGACTCCATCAGGCCGGCGCCGTTCGGATCGACGTCGGTGACGCTGGGCGCGATCTTCACGATGTCGCTGTAGTTGGCGGTCGAGGCGGCGACGTTCTCGATATAGCGGTCACCAATGATGGACTGCGGCTGGGTTGCCACCAACGAGCCCTGGGTGGGGGCCTGGTCGGTGGCGGTCTCGGCGCCCGCAGCCACCAGCACCTTCTTCAGCTGGACGATCCGGGTGTTGCTGCCCATCGTGCCGGTGGTGCTTTGCGGCGCGTCAGGCGTGGGCATCTCCGCGCCGAACGCGGCGCTGAGCGGAAGCATCCCCAGCCACACCGAACCCAGCGTGGAAGCAATTCTCACGGCTAGAACGGACCGACGAACCGAAGCACGGTAATACATGGAAAATCCTCAGCGAGTTGAAATGAATGGGCGGCAGGAAGTGCCGGCCACCGCAACAAGCCGCAAAGGATGTTGGTGCTCCAAGTCGTTTTGATGTCATCCAAAAGACACGAATGACAGCAGAAAACAACATCGTCTTATATTGCGTAAAACGTATTTAAATGCGTCATGCGAAAACGCCGAACCGGGAATTACTCATCACCGGAAAACACCTCGGCCTGCGGATCGCAGGTGGCGCTGAGGCCCCCGCCGATATATCGAATTGCAAGGCATTTGTCGGCCTCGTTGAAGTCGCGACGAACCGTGGACAAGTCGCACGAGGGAGCATTCCGGAGTTAATCATGGTCTCGTATTGATAATCGCGCGAGCGTGCCGGAATCGACGCCCAGCACGCACCATTCGCAATATATTGTCCTGCTCGGTGGCGAACGGGCGTCGGTGATCGGCATCGATGCATCACAGACGAGAAGTGCTATGCCTCGATACGAGCTATCGGCCCTCGCTCGGCATCCGCGCTCAGTCCGCCGCAACGCAACGCCCCTGCGCCCACGCCCGGAGCGCCTGCACCTGCTCGCGCATCAGTACAGATAGCGGGCGGGTCTGTTGCAGCGCGTTGAGCAGGGTGGCTTGATCCGGTGCCGTGCCGGTGCCCGCTGCGTCGTACAGCGCGCTGACGATGGTCTGCTCGATTTCGGCGCCGGAGAAGCCGTCGCTGGCAGTGGCGAGCGCGGCCAGGTCGAAACGGTCGAGCTCGAGCTGGCGGCGGGCCAGATGCAACGCGAAGATCTCGCCGCGCACCGCTTCCCGCGGCAGGTCGACGAAGAAGATCTCGTCGAAGCGGCCCTTGCGCAGCAGTTCGGGCGGCAGTTCGTCGACCGCATTCGCGGTGGCGACCACGAACACCTTGGCCTTGCGTTCGGCCATCCAGGTCAGCAGGTAGCCGAGCACGCGGCGCGACACGCCGCCGTCATCGCCGCCACCGGCCAGGCCCTTCTCGATCTCGTCGATCCACAGTACGCAGGGCGCCAGCAGTTCGGTGCTGGCCAGCGCCTCGCGCAGGTTCTTCTCGGTCTCGCCCTGGTACTTGTTGTACAGCGTGCCGAAATCCAGTCGCACCAGCGGCACCCCGAAACCGCCGGCGATCGCTTTCGCGGCGAGGCTCTTGCCGCAGCCCTGCACGCCGAGCAGCAGCACGCCTTTCGGCGGATCGAGCATCGGCGTGGCGGACGGATCGAGGAACGCCGCGCGCCGTCGCCGCACCCACTCGCGCACGCGGCTGACCCCGGCGATGTCGGCAAAGCTGGCGGTGGCGTATTCGAAGTGCAGCAGGCCGGAGCGGTTGAGCAGGTCGAACTTCGACTGCATCAGCACCGGCAGGTCGTTCGGCCCGAGCGCGCCATCGTGGTAGATCAGCTTGCGCACGATGCGGCGCGCATCCGGCGCGGACAGGCCGAGCAGGTTGCGCACGATGGTCCGCGCGGCCTCGTTGTCGACCTCGATCCGGCGGCCCTGTTCGCGCTGCCAGCCGGCGGCCTCGCCACGCAGGATGCCGGCCAGCTCCTTGATGTCCGGCAGCGACAGCGGCACGCGCAGGGCCAGCGCCTCGAGTTCCTCGGGCAGCTCGATCCTGGCCCCGACCAGCACCACCGTATGTGCGGCCGAGCGATGCCGCTGCACGATCTCGCGCAGCTGGCGCAGGCTCATCGCATAGCCCAGCAGACCGTGGAAATCGAACATCAGGTAGATGCCGCGCTGCTCATGCGCACGGATCGCCTGCAAGGTCGCGGTGGCGTCGGGTGCCACCTCGCCGTCGAGCTGGGCGAAATCGAGCCGGCTCAGGCCGTCGGTCAGCGTCCAGCGCCACAGCGGGTGCAACGCCTGGGCGATCACGTGGCGAAAGCACTCGATCACCCGCTGCTCGTCCACCGTCTCGATCACCAGCAACGGCGTGGCCGCACGCACCAGCGTGGTGAGATCGTCCAACTCGCTCATGTTCACCCCTTTGCCAAGGGCGCCACGGTACCAGAGCGGCGCGGTTTCCGGCGTCACCTGCCCGGGTATACGCTGGCAACCTTCGGTCGAGGAGGTCTCCGATGCGTGCCTTGCTGTTGTCGTTGCTGGTCGTCCTGTCGCTGCCGGCTGCCGCCGCGCCGCCGCTGGAGCGGCTGACCCTGCCGAAAGGCTTCCATATCGCGCTGTACTCCGATCAGGTGCCCGACGCGCGCGAAATCGCGCTGGGCACCGGCGGCACCGTGTTCGTCGGCTCGTCCGGAGCCGGCAAGGTCTACGCGCTCACCGACAGCACCGGCGATGGCGTGGCCGACCGGGTGCGGGTAGTCGCCAGCGGCCTGAGGGATCCGATCGGCGTGGCATTCCACGACGGCAATCTGTATGTCTCGGCGGTCAGCCGAATCCTGCTGCTGCGGGACATCGAGCAGCATCTGGATGCGCCGCCCACGCCCGAACTGGTCACCGACAAGCTGCCCACGGAAGGCCACCACGGCGGCAGGTTCCTCGCGTTCGGCCCGGACGGCAAGCTGTACGTGCCGATCGGCGCGCCGTGCAATATCTGCGACCCGGCACCGGACCATGGCAAGCTGATCCGCATGAACGCGGACGGCAGCGGCTGGGAAGACGTGGCGCGCGGCATCCGCAACACGGTGGGTTTCGACTGGCAACCCGGTACCCGGCGGTTGTGGTTCACCGACAACGGTCGCGACCTGATGGGTGACGACGTGCCCAGCGACGAACTGAACGAGATCAACCGGATCGGCGAGCATTTCGGCTATCCCTACTGCCATCAGGGCGACGTCCTCGATCCCGAGTTCGGCCGCGGCAAACACTGCAAGGACTACACCCCGCCGGTACTGAAGCTGGGTGCGCACGTGGCCTCGCTGGGCATGCGCTTCTACCGGGGCAAGCAGTTTCCGGCCAGCTACCGCGGCGCGATCCTGATCGCCGAGCACGGCTCGTGGAACCGCACCAGGAAATCCGGCTACCGGGTGATGACGGTACGCCTGAACGGCAGCAAGGTACGGTCCTACGAGCCGCTGATCACCGGTTTCCAACAGAACGAAAGCGCCTGGGGCCGACCGGTCGACGTGCAGCCCTTGCCCGACGGCAGCGTGCTGGTCAGCGACGACCTCGCCGGCGCGGTGTACCGCGTGACGTATCGACCGTAGGCTACAAAGCTCAACCTTGTTCCCGGAGGAAATCCCATGCAGCTACGCAGCGACAATTTCGAGGACGGCCAGCCGATCCCGGCCACCTTCGCGTTCGGCAAGCGGGCCGAGCCGTTCGCGCTGTCGGACAACCACAGTCCGCAGCTGGCCTGGAAGGGCGCGCCGCCGGCCACCCGTTCGTTCGTGCTGACCTGCATCGACACCGACGTGCCCAGTCGCGGCGACGACGTGAACCAGTCCGGTCGCACCGTGCCGGCGGAGTTGCCGCGGGTGGAGTTCGTGCACTGGATGATGGCGAACATCCCGCCCGAATGCGGCGAACTGAGCGCAGGCGCCTGCAGCGACGAAGTCACCCCGCGCGGCAAGCGCGATCCGTTCGGACCGCCCGGCAGCGTGCAGGGGGTGAACGACTTCACCGGCTGGTTCGCCGGCGATGCGGACATGGCTGGCCAGTACCTGGGTTACGACGGCCCGTGCCCGCCATGGAACGACGCGCTGCTGCATCACTACCACTTCCGCGTGTATGCGCTGGACGTGGCCGCATTGCCGCTGGCGAGCGGGTTTTCCCGCGACGCATTGCGCGCCGCGATGGCCGGGCACGTGCTGGACGAGGCAGAACTGACCGGCACCTACAGCCTGAACCCGGCCGTCGCGGGCTGAGCCAACGTCGGCGCGGCGTGCAGGGCCGCGGCGGCGTTCTTCACGCCCGCATGGCACGGGTTGTGGGTGAATGGAAACACGCGGTCTTCCCCACCGCGGTGCCGTTTACTATCAAAGAGGATGCCCTCATGCTTCATTACGCCCTGGTTTTTCTGGTCATCGCGATCATTGCCGCCGTACTCGGTTTTGGCGGCATCGCTGGCGCCGCCGCCGGGATAGCGAAGATCCTCTTCGTGATTTTCCTGATACTGGCGATCATCGCGTTCTTCCGTCGCACCAGTTGACGGCAACACATCGAGGTGCCTTGCGCCACAATGATTCCCTTCCGGAGCACACCATGAACAAGCAAGTCGAAACCCAAGAGCAGCCGGCTGGCAAGCGCATCGACGATCGGATCGACGAGCGCGCCGAGCGCATCAAGCAGGCCACTTCCCATGCCGTGTCCAGCACCAAGGAAACGGTCGATCGTGCCGCCGACAAGGTCGAGGAGAGCCTGCACCACGCTACCGACAAGGTTGCCGACACCGCCCACCGCGCCACCGACAAGGCCGCCGATCTCGGCGAGCGTGGACGTGAGGTCTATGACAGGACGGCCGACCGTGCCGACGAGTGGATTGAGCAGGCGCGCGAATACGTGCGCGAGAAGCCGGTGCAGGCCGTCGCCATCGCGCTGGGTGCCGGCTGGCTGCTCGGCCGTATCCTGCGGCGCTGAGCCGGCGGACCCGGGGGCAGGGAATGCACGACGAGGGTGAATCAACTCGCGAGGCGGCGCCGGATCCGGCGCCGTCGTCGTCTGGGCTGCTGACCGAAATCGGCCAGCTCGGCCGTGCGGTCAAGCAGCTGTTCGGGGCGCAGATGCACCTGCTGGCCGCCGAACTGGGGCTGGCGCGCAGCGCGATCTCCTGGCTGCTGGTGGCGGGGCTGGCGGCCACCGTGGCCGGTGTCGGTGTCGGCCTGACCGTGTTGGGTCTGATCGGCGTATTGCTGGCTGAGTGGTTCGGTTCCTGGACCTGGGCGTTGCTGGTGCTGGTCGTGCTGCAGCTGGTGTTCCTGCTCGGCGCGATCCTGCTGTTTCGGCGCTGCATGCACTGGATGAGCCTGCCGGCTACCCGTGGTGAATGGAGTGCCATGATGCGGGACGCCGGGCATAACGCCGACGTCCGGAACGAATCGGACAAGCGGCGGGAGGAGCGGTCATGAAGGTTTTCGAGCAGATCGCCAAGGTGCGCCGCGCCGAGTTGCGCATGACGGCGGCGCGACATCGGCTGAGTCCGCCGGCCGCCGCGCTGCTGGCGCGCGGCCGCAAGTATCCATTGACCACCGTGGGCACGGCGGCCGGCGCCGGTTTCGCGCTGGGCAGTCTCAACGTGCATCCGCTGCGCATCCCGGGTCTGGCGCCGTTGCTCGGTGGCGGTCTGGCCGAGGCGGTAGCGTACGGCACGCGCCTGATTGCCGAGCTGGGCACGCTGGGGCTCGCTGCCCACGAACTGGGCGCGAAGAAGAAAACCGGGACGGACAGCGGTGGCGGCGAACCGTCATGAGCGAGCCGGAACAGCTCCCGCCGCCGCCGGACGACGACGACACGGCCACCGGCACGGCGCGGCTCGATCGCAGCCTGGCGGATCCGCTGACCGCCGGTCACCTGCCGCGCCAGCTGGAGCGCCGGCTGCATACCGCGCGTGCCACGCGGCGGCATCTGCGGGCGATCCGGATGGTGTTGAACGCGCTGCTGCTGCTGGCGCTGCTGTACACCATCACTCTGACCAGGGCGCTGCTGATCCCGCTGGTGCTGGCCGCGTTCATCGGACTGGCGTTGAACCCGATCGTCGCAGCCGGCACCCGCTTCCATCTGCCACGCTGGCTGACCGCCAGCATGCTGATGGTCGGTCTGGTCGTCGGCATCGGCAGCGGGGCCGGCCTGCTGGCGCAACCGGCGGTCGGCTGGTTCCATGGAGCGCCGGCGGCAATCAGGAGCTTCGTGCCCAAATTCCGCAGCATGACCCGGCCGCTGGAAGCGGCCAATCGCGCTACCCAGAGCCTGGTCAACGGCACCGTGCGGTCCACCGCCACCCCGGCCCCGCCGATGTCGATCAGTGCCTGGGACGTGGTCTCCACCGCACCGAAGGTGCTGGCGGCCGTGCTCAGCGTGCTGCTGCTGGTGTTCTTCTTCCTGATCTATGGCGACAGCATGCTGCGCCGGCTGGTCGAGATCACGCCCGGCTTTGCCTACAAGCGGCACGCGGTGACGATCGTGCGCGGGTTCCAGGCCGAGGTCTCGCGTTACCTGCTGACCGCGCTGCTGATCAATGCCAGCCTGGGCGCACTCACCGCGGGCATGCTGTGGCTGTACAAGGTGCCCGATCCGCTGTTGTGGGGCGCGGTGGCGATGTTCGCCAACTTCATTCCCTACGTCGGCGCGATCGTCACCACCACGGTGCTGGCGGTGGTGTCGATGCTGTACGCGAAGGACGCCAATCTGGAAGTGTTCCTGCCCGCACTGACCTTTGCCGGGATCACCGCGGTGGAAGGCAACCTGGTCACCCCGATGATCCAGGGCCGCAGCATGCGGCTGAGCCCGATCGCGATCCTGCTGTGGCTGCTGGTCTGGGGCTGGCTGTGGGGTATCCCGGGCGCGCTGCTGGCCGTGCCGATGCTGACCTGCGCCAAGCTGATCTGCGAGCGCGTGCGCGGCTGGGAGTGGTTCGCGCTGATCATCTCGCGCTGACCGTGGGTGCCCGGATCGGTCCCCGCATGATCCTCTGGGGCGCCATCACGTCCGATGGCGCGTCCCGCCGGCTGCCTTGTCGTCCATCACGACGCCCGCCGCATGCCGGTGCAGCCATGGCAGCAGTGAAAGTCGCCAGATGCCCGATTGTCCGGTGACGTAGACGGTGTGGCCATCGGGCGCAAGGCGCGCACCCCATGGCAGATCCTTGTTGACCGCGTCGCCGAGGTCGATCGGCCGTCCCCAGCGATCGCCCTCCCGGAAGGCGAGGCACAGGCGCCCGAGGCCGCCCTTCACCTTGCCATAGTCGAACACGATGAAGGACTGGTCAGGCGCCACGGCGGGATCGTGGGTGGAAACGTCGGGGTCGCCGAGTCCTGCGCGCTCGGGCGGCAGGTACCTTCCATCGCGGTACGGCGAACGCCAGGTGTGCATCGCCTTCGCCCGATTGTCCCAGCGGATGAAATACAGGGTGCCATCGGCGGCGACGCTCGCGAAATCCACGAAAACATCGTTGTTGACGACGGATCCCAACCAGACGGGCGCACTCCAGCCCTTGCCCTGGCGATCGACCCGCCAGATGTTCGAGCCGGGCGCGACGCCACCGACGAAGTAGTCCTGCACCAGCGGTTTGCCGCCGGGCTGCACGGGGCGATCCGAATTGAACAGCACGTAGCTGCCGTCCGGCGCCACCAGCGGATCCTGGTCGAACCAGCGGCCGGAGAAGCCCGCCACCTGCGGGCGGGACCAATGGCCGTTCACCTGGTGCGAGACCATGATGGTCTTGTGCGGCCCATTGCTGCGGTCGAAGAACACCGTGTCGCCGTCCGGCGTGAAGGCCAGGGTGTCGTCGCTGTCGGGGTGGATGATGCCGCCCAGCGTCACGGGCTGCGGCACGGATGCCATCACGTCCGCGGCGAGGGTGTGGCCGGCAACTGCAAGCAGGCCGGCGGCCACGCAGAAACGACAGGCGAGTGTCAGGGCAGGAGTCATGTCGTGAACCTCAGCGGAGAGTTGGATGCGGTGGCGGGGGCACCGCGGCGGCCTCATCGCGCATGATGCGCGGCCAGCCACGGCGCCAGCGACAGCCGCCAGATGTGGTTGTTGCCGTTGTCCCATGTGCGCATGCGCGCCAGGTCCGCGCGTGCCTGCGCGGGCGAGCGCGGGTAGCTCACCTTCGCCGTGTAGTTGCTGGTGAAGTACAACGTGTGCCCGTCCGGACCCAGGTGCGAACCCCAGGGCTCGTAGCGGTTCACCGCATCGCCGAGATCGATCGGCGTGCTCCAGGCGTTGCCTTCGCGGAAAACCATGTACAGCCGGTCGGGCTTGTCCTTGCCCGCGTAGTTGGCGTCGAACACCATGAACGACTGGTCCGGCGCGATCGCCGGGTCCAGCTCATGCGCGGCCGGATCGCCCAGCGCCAGCCGCTGCGGCGGCTGGTAGCGGCCGTTGCGCCAGGCCGTGCGATACAGGTGGAACTCGTGCGTGGTGTCGTCGCGGCGCTGGTAGTACACGTCGCCGTTGGCCGCCACGCTGGGGGCGTAAATGCTCGGCGCATCGTTCACCGCGTCGGGCAGCCGCACCGGCGCGCTCCAGCCCTCGTCACGGTGATCGACCCGCCACAGGTGGCCGCCGTGCAGCGCCGCTCCGCCGGCCACGTCGGTGCGGTTGGAGGTGTACACCAGGAACGAGCCGTCCGGTGCCATCGCCGGATCGTGATCCTGCCACTGCCCGGAGAACGAGGCGATCCGCGGTGTCGACCAGCGCTTGCCGACGCGATGCGATGCCATGATGAAACCGTTCCATCCCGCCTGCTGGTCGAAGTAGACGGTGGCGCCGTCGGGCGCGAAGGTCAGGCAATCCACGCCGGCCGGACCGGAGATCGCGCCGGGCGCGAAGATCTGCGGCGTGGCGGGGGCCATGTCGGCGGCGTGGACGCCGGCGATACCGCACAGCCCCAGCGCGAGCAGGCTGCAGGCAAGCAACGTGAGCGGGCGGTGGACCATGCGTGCTCCTCGACAGGACGGCGGTGCGGTCGAGTCTGCTTGGCAGCGTCGGCGCATCGCGGTCACTTTGTGATGAGTGGAGCTTCGCCGTGACCAGCGGTTGTCCGCGCGGGACAACTGGTTCGTTCCCGTAGGAGCGACTTCAGTCGCGATGCTCTTGCTGCATTCAAAGCAAGAGCTTTCGCCCATCCGCTCATCTGTAGCGACTTCAGTCGCGATGCTTTTGCTGGTGTCTGAGCGCCCAGTGGTGCCAAGCGATTCTTGCACATGCCCATTTCGGGCATTAACATGCCCAATATGGGTAGCAGGACGAACAGCGGAATCAGCGAAGCCGCGGCGCTCTACGCCGGCACCAGCTTGTCCGATGCGTTGTTCACCACCACTCAGCGGCGCGTCCTCGGCTGCCTGTTTGGCCAGCCTGATCGCAGCTTCACCATCAGCGAACTCATCCAGACTACCGGCGCGGGCAGCGGCGCGGTGCAGCGGGAAGTCGCCCGCCTGGCCGGCAGCGGTTTGCTCACGGTGGAACCCGTCGGCAACCAGAAGCGCTATCGCGCCGATCCAGCCTCGCCGATCCATGCCGAGCTGGTATCCATCGTGCGCAAGACCTTCGGCCTTGTTGCTCCCTTGCGCGAAACTTTGGCGCCGCTGGCCGAGCACATTTTTGCCGCGTTCGTGTACGGCTCGGTGGCCAAGGGCACCGACACCGCTGCCAGCGACATCGACCTGATGCTGGTGTCGGATGCGTTGACCTATGCGGACGTCATGGCCGCCCTGGATCCGCTGATCGAGCGTCTGGGCCGGGAGATCCATCCCACGCTCTACACCCGCGCCGAGCTGCACAAGCGCGTCGCCGCGGGCAACAGCTTCGTGACCCGCGTGCTGGCACAGCCGCGGCTCTGGGTCATCGGGGGCGAGCATGACCTCGCCGCTTGAGAACCTTGCCGGCACCGGCAAGCCATTGGTGGAAGAACCGATTCCGGATGACGAGTCGTTGATGTGCGCCATGGACGAAGAAAACTTCGCAGCGCGCTTCATCGCGGAGCAATTGAGCTGATGTGCCGCAGTCGCGGTCTTCAAGGCGAGGTGATGACATGCCACTGACGAGAGACTTCAAGCAGACCGTGCTGGAGCGCGTGCAGCGCGAGCCGACGTTTGCGCGCGCTGCTGGACGAGGCCGCCTCGCTGTTCCTCAACGGTGACCCGGCGATGGCGCGCGTGATCCTGCGCGACCTGGTCAACGCCACCGTCGGCTTCGAGGGGCTGGCCTCGGCCACCGAGCGACCGAGCAAGAGCCTGCACCGCATGCTGTCGGCCACTGGCAATCCCGGCATGGACAACCTGTCCGCGATTTTCGATGTGCTGCGGCGGAACCTGCAGGTGAATATCGAGGTTCGTGCCGGGTGACGGGATTGTTCCCCCGTCCAGAAAAGCGAAAGGCCCCGGTGAACGCACCGAGGCCCTGACGCCGGCCGGGAACCCCCAACCCACTTGGCGGCAACTATGCGTGTTGCATCCATGGGAATGCAAGAAACCCGCGATCTCTCGGCGAAGCTCTCGCGCCGCCGGCCTCATGTAACACAAACGTGCTACATTCGTGCAAGATGCAGCCGCTCCGGAGCGTTTCATGAGCACCACCACCATCCGCCTGCCCGACGAACTCAAGGCCCGCGTCGCGGAGGCGGCCAAACAGGCGGGCACGACCTCGCATAATTTCATTCTGGAGGCGATCGCGGAAAAGGCCGATCTGGCCGCGCAGCGTGCCGCGTTCCACGCATTGGCGGATCAGCGCTACGCCGAGTTCCTGGAATCCGGCATGAGCATCCCCTGGGACGAAGCGCGCGCTTACCTCAAGGGGCGCATCGCGGGAAAGGCGGTGAAGCGGCCGGTGGCCCGCAAGCTGGACCGATGACGTGACCCACGTCAGGCTGGCGCCCGGGGTGATCGAGGATCTGGACCGCATCGTGGAGCATTTGCATCACCATGAGAGCGCTGGGGCCGAGGCCCGGGCGGGGAAAATCATCAGCGCGTTCGACGTGCTCGCGGACAACCCGCTGATCGGCCGCCCGGCCGGTGACGACAAGCGCGAGTTGCTGATCGGCCGCGGCTCGGCGGGATACGTGGCGCTGTATCGCTACCTGCCGGTGATCGATACCGCCCTGATAATGGCGGTGCGGGGACAGCGCGAAGGGGGATACGCAAGACCATGAACGAGACCGAGGCCGACAGGGTTGCAGCAGGTGCCGTCCCGCTCAGCTCCGCGGACGAGGCTTCTTTGGCGGTCGCCCGAGTTCGACAAGGACCATGCCCAGGATGGCGGCTTCATTGATGATGGTTTCCAGCGCCGCCTTGCCCGCTTCGTTGACATAGAGCACAGCGGCGGCTGTCAGCGGGTCCTTGAACACGACTGCAGCGACCGGTAGCCGGTCCTCGAAGAATTCCTCCTTCACGATCGAACCGCTTGGACGCTTGGCCGAGCGAGCCTCGTCGATACAAGAAATGAGGTTGGTCACGTTGTAGAACCAGCGCGACTCGCCCGCGAAGTCCATCTCGAGGAGCTGCCCGAAGCGCGACAGGAAGGGCTCGAGCGCAGCCTTCGCCTTGTCGTTCATGACCAGGGCGCCAGGACTCAGCGCACTGATGTCTGCCAGCGGCTTGGGTTTCTTCTTTCCAGGTTCGATGAAGACTTCGACCTTGGGCCTTGTTGGCCAGGAGAGGCCGGCGCCGGAGGTGTCGAACATGCCCGACTCGACGTCCTTGTCGCTGGCAAAGAACAAGGGCGCATAGTCATTGACGGAGCCGCTTTTGAGTTCCCATACCTTCACTTCCATCACCTTAGTCAGGGCAGGCCCAACACACTACGCGCACCCGCCCGAAACCGCCTGCTGAGATCCAGCCGGGTGCCATCGTGCAGCACGATCTCCGCGCCGCCCTTGAACAGCGGATGTACTTCGCGGATGCGTGCCAGGTTGACCAGGGTGCCGCGGTGGATACGCAGGAAGCGGGCGGGGTCGAGTTGCGCCAGCAGGTGGCGCAGGGTGTCGCGGTGCAGGTAGCGCACCGGGCCGACGTGGATGTGCAGGTAGTTGCCATCGGCGCGGATCCAGTCGATGTCGTCGACGGCGAGCACGCGGATGTGCTCGCCGTGACGCACGCTGAGGCGCTGCACGTAGCCATCGGCGGGTGCCGCGCCGGTCGCTGCGTCGGTTCCGGCATGCAGGCCCAGCCAGTGCTGGTTCACCCGGGCCATGGCCTGGTCGAAGCGCGTCTGCTCGATCGGCTTGAGCACGTAGTCCAGCGCCATCGCATCGAACGCGCGCAGCGCGTGGTCGGCGAAGGCGGTGGCGAACACCACCAGCGGCAGGCGATCGGGCGCCAGTTCGTGCAGCAGCTCGAAGCCGTCCATGCCGGGCATCTGGATGTCCAGAAACAGCAAGTCCGGGCGCAGTGCGCGCACGGCCTGCATCGCTTCGGCGGCGTTGCCGCATTCGCCGACGATCTCCACTTCGTCATGCGTGGCCAGCGCCTGGCGCAGCGCGAGGCGTGCCAGCACTTCGTCGTCGACCAGCACGGTGCGCAGGCGCGGCATGCTCATGCGGCGTGCTCGGTGAATGGCAGGCGCACTTCGGCACGGGTGCCGCCGCCGGGGATCGGGGTGAGTTCAAGCTGTGCTGCGTCGCCGAACAGCATGCGCAGGCGCGAACGGGTATTACCCAGGCCGATGCCTTCGGCCGTGCCGGCCGGCGGCAGGCCGAGGCCGTCGTCGTCCACCCGCAGTTGCAGCTGGTCGCCGTCGCGCCGCGTGGAAACGCGCAGGGTGCCGGCACCGGGCTTGTCCTGCAGGCCGTGGCGCAGCGCGTTCTCGACCAGCGGCTGCAGGATCAGGTTCGGCACCGCCGCGGCCAGCGTGTCGTCGTCCACATCGAGTTGCGTGCTGAGCCGATCCTGGAAACGTACCTGCTGGATGCCGAGGTAGCAGGCGAGGAATTCCAGCTCGCGCGAGAGCGGCACCTGCGGCGCGTGGCGTTCCTCCAGGGTGAGCCGCAGGAAATCGCTGAGCCGCGCGATCATCAACCGCGCCTGCAGCGGATCGGCCAGCGCCAGTGCCGAGATTGCGTTGAGCGTGTTGAACAGGAAATGCGGCTGCAGCTGCATCCGCAGCGCCTGCAGCTGCGACTGCGCCAGCTGAGTCTCTAGCTGCGCATTGCGCAAGCGCTCGTCGCGCAGGCGGCGGCGCGACTCCATCCCGCGCAGCACCACCAGCACGATCCAGTAGGTGAGCACGGCGAGGTGGTAGCTGTAGGCGAACTCCATCCGCAGGTACTGGCCGAGCGTGTGCACCGGCATGCGGCCGGGCCCGCACAGGTTCCAGAACAGCACCAGGTGGGCCAGCATCTGCAGTAGCGCCACGCCCAGGCTGGCCGGTACCTGCAGGGCGAAGAAGTGGCGCCAGCCATGCCCCGCAGTCCGTCGCCCCAACCAGCCCACCAGTGGCACCAGCGCCATCCACAGCCAGAAGTTGGACAGGTTCCACGCCAGCGCGCGCGGCCAGTCCGGGGGGTACCCCTCGCTGATCGAGGACAGTCCGCCGCTCAGCGCATACGACAGCGCCAGCAGCGTCCAGAAGCCGAAGCCCAGGGCGAGTCGTTGCCGGTGTGAGGTGTCCTGGTCGGTCACGCGATGCTCCCGTGCCGGCGGTGAGGTTCCGACATGGCAACCCTCGCAATCAGCGGCGTCCCGTCGGACGCCGTGTGCTGCATCGAGTCAGACCGAGGCGCCAGCATGAGCAGTCTCGGCCAGCTTTTTGAACGCCTGACAATCTGTTGCCATGTACCGTCGGGTCAGAGGAATCGGCGAAAAGCGCGACAAGTCCGCTGAAGACACCCGAGAACGTGAACTCCAGTGTAAGCGTGCAGTTCGAAGCATCCAGCGGCTCGATGGTATGGCTCGCCAGCATGGCGAAGCCCAATGACCTGGATCGCCATGCAAAGCTGCGCCCTGGTTCGATGGAAGTGACCTCCCACGTAGCCGGGCGAAGTTTGGGCTGCGCAACATGGAATCGCGCACCGACCCCGAAGGCGTCTCCGGCGATGGGCTCGACGACCGAGAAGGTCGACAACCACTGCGGCCATGAAGACACGGCGCACAGGAATGGCCAAACAGCCTTCGCCGGGGCCGCTATATCTGCGTTGGTGCTGTAAGTACGCATTCGGTGGTCTACCGTTGGAGCCGAGCGGCGGCGTAGCCGTTCGCTTGAATGAGATGATAAACCACGCCCTATGCACGGCTCCGCATGAAGCGCTGTGCGGATTGTTCCCAGTTCTGGCCGTCAAATGCGTGAATCTTCAGCGATGAAATGTCGATTCCATCCACGCAACGAATATTGACGACCCACGAGCTTGGAGCAATACGAGGACGACTGAACGTACTGATGCCGCAATGACGGCATGAGTAGTGCTTCGCCGTCATGGTGCCGAACTGATAGAGAACCAGATCATCTTCGCCGGTCAGGATCTCGAAGTGCGCGTCATCGGTGCCGAACCAAAGGGCTCCCTTCCGACTGCAGAGGGAACAATTGCATTCGATGGTGGCTCCGGAGATGGCTCCGGGCTCTGCCCGAAGTCCGAATGTGACGCGGCCACAGTGACATGAACCCTTGTATGTGTTCTTCATGTTGAAATCCTCTGACGTCGGTCTTCAACGACTGGCTGCGCGTCATCCACCTTGATTGCAGGTGTTCATCCATTCCGTATCGGCCAAGACGACGGATGTTTCAACCTGACGATGTGGAATTGACCAGTATGTAGCGAGGAGTCGATTCTTCTCGGCCGGGGAGACCAGCTTGAACCCGTTTTTCTGGTAGAACCCGATGGCCCAGGACGCCGTAGCCCACGTGCCTATCAACATCGGCTTGCTCGTTAAAGACTGGACGTGGCGAAGGAGCCTCGTGCCCACGCCTCTGCCTTGTAACGTCGTCATCGTGTAAGCGTGGCGGACCAGAGAAACATCCTTCTTGTCTTGTATGCCCATGACACCCAGCAAGCTGTCGCCGTCGAACGCCGCCAAGAACTCTACCCCGCAAGCTATCTCCTGGCGTAATTCGTCCTCGGGCATATAGGGTTCATGCCACCGGTCGGCGGGTATCACGCCTCGGTAGGCCTCGGCGGCGTCATTGATGATGGCCAGGATGGCCTCAAAGTCATGATCTTCGGTCTTGCGGATCTGCACTTTCATCTCCTGTAACGTCCAGCATGAGGGCAAGCGCATGGCAGGCAGGCTTCGCCCCGGCATTGCCACAACGAATCGATTCCGGCATGAACAACCGGTCAGGCATTGCCCTCGAGCTTTACGTGGGGAGCCAGGAAACTCATGTAGTCGGCTTTGCCCAGCGGCACGCCGAGCTTGCGCAAGATGGCGTATGCGGTGGTGACGTGAAAGTACAGATTCGGCAGAAGGTAATCGCTCACGTATTGTCGGCCGGGCAACTCGCAGTATCTGCCGGGGCCAAGCCCGATGCGCTTGACCTCATCGAGCTTTTCGTCGCCGGCTGAGATACCGGAAACCAGCTCCCTGGTCTGGCGGATATGCGAGCGAGCCAATGCCACGGAGTCGACGTCCGTCGCCAGATTTTCCACCGGTTCGCCGGCGCACCACTGCGAGAAGCCACGCGGCTGGTTGCACGCAAAAGCGATCTGGGTTCCGAGCGGGAACATGTCCGGCGCAAGGCGTTCGCGCAGGGCGGCGTCGAGATCGGCGAGGTGCTTTTCGCCAACGTCGAGGATGTGATCGAGGGTGTCGAGTCGCGACAGGAAAACACGCTTGAGCTCGACGAGTTCCTGAGTGGCCATGTTGGGCTCCCTGAAAGTTGGCGGTGAGGTGTGACGCCAGAGTGCGGCAGGGGCGCCGTGCGCAACAGTGCTGGAGGCCATGCTTCGGCGACCGCGTCGCGTTCAGGGGGTCGGCCGGCGGCGCAGCCAGGGGGCCAGCGACAGGCGATGGATGCGCTGACCCGCGCCGCTGAAATACAGCGTGCGGTGATCCGGGCTCAGCCGCGACTCGTTGCCCGCGGGTCCCAGCGGGATCGGCGTGCTCCAGCCGCCGGCGCTGGCAAATGCCACGAAGATCGCGCTGCGGGTGTCGGTCGAGGGGGGGCGATCCGAAGTGAACACGATGAAGGACTGGTCCGGAGCGATCGCCGGGTCATAGTCGGCCAGCCGTCCGTTGCTGAAGGGCAGTGCGCGCGGGGCCTGGTAGTGGCCATTGGCGAACCGGCTGAGATAGAGCCGGAAATGCCCGGTGACGGGATCCGGCTGCATGAAATACAGGCTGCCGTCCGCCGCCACCGCGGGCGCGTAGACCGAGGTGCCGGCGTTGACCGTGTCAGGCAGGTGGTGCGGTGCGGACCAGCCGTCGGCGGTGCGCTCCACCCGCCACAGGTTGCCGCCGCGGCCGGGCTGGAACTGGCCCTCGTAGTTGCCGTCCAGGGGCTTGCCGGCAGGCTGGGCCGGGCGGTTGGAGATGAACACCAGATAGGAGCCGTCGGGCGCCATCGCCGGTTCCAGATCCATCCAGGCGCCTCCCGAGAACGGTGCTGGTTGCGGTACCGACCAGCGCCCGCGCTGGCGCCGGGAGATGAACAGGCGGCGCGTGATGCCGTGGCCGCGGGCGAATACCACCGTATCGCCGTCCGGCGTGAAGGCGGGCGAGGCGTCATGCTCCGCCGTCCACGGCCCGGCGGCGAGCGGTGCGGCAGCAGCGGCGACAGCGGCAGCCGTTGCCGCGCGGGCCGGCAGCGTGGATGCGACCGCACAGGGGCCCAGGGTCAGTGCGATGGACAGCAGCGAAGACAGATGAGCGAATCGCATGGGCTTCTCCTCGAAGGGTGGGGCAGGGGAATCGAACGGACGCGGCGTCAGCGACCGCGGGGGCCGGATGGATCCAGCCACGGTGCCAGCGACACTTGCCAGATGTGGTCGTCGCCGTTGTTCCACGCGGCGGCACCGCCCGGATCGGTCGGCGGCAGGCGCCGGTCGCTGTAGAAGTAGAGCGTGCGATGGTCGGGGCCGAGCTGGGCGCCCATGCTGTGCTTGCCGCCGTTGACCGCATCGCCGAGATCGCGCAGCGCACCCCAGCCTTCAGCCGTGTGGAACGCGATCGCGAGGCGATACGGTTGCTGCGCCGCATGCTTCGTTGCCACCACGATGAAGGAGCGGTCGGGAGCGATTGCCGGGTCGCGGATCTGCGCGTTCTTGTCGCCCAGCTTCACCACGTACGGTGTCTGGTAGCTGCCGTGGCGATATACCGCGCGCATCAGGCGCAGGCTGCCGTCCGGCGCGGCGCAGCCGATGAAATAGATACTGCCATCGGCGGCGACGCTGGGCGCGAACGTCATCGAGCAGCGATTCACCACGTCGGGCAGGCGCACCGGCGTGCCCCAGCGGTCGCCGCGCCGATCCACCCGCCACAGATTCATGCCGCGGCCTGCGTAGCGCCTGCCCGCGCTGACTGCGTCGATCGGCGACCCACCTGGCGCGGCGGGACGGTTGGAGACGAACAGCAGGAACGAACCGTCCGGCGCCATCGATGGATCCAGATCGCGCCAATGTCCCGAGAAGGGCGTCACCCGCGGCGCCGACCAGCGGCCGTGGTCACGGTGCGATTCCATCAAGGTGAAGCTGTCGGTACCGCGCATGAAATACACCGTCGCGCCGTCCGGGGTAAACGCGGCCGCGCCATCATCAGCGTCGCCGGCGATGCTGTCCGGCGCGAAGATCGCGGGCGCAGGTGCGGGCGGCGCGGCATGCGCGGCGGCGGCGAGCAGGCACGCGGCGATCGTCAAGGTGGCCGGCAAGCGCATGGGATTTTCCTCGCCGCCTGGCGCGGCGGCATCACGGTGGATGATCGGTGCAGGATCGCGTGCCACATCGGTGTCGTCGCGGATTGTGTGACGACCGGCGCAACCGTGGTGACGAGCGGCGTCCGCATCCACGCAGCCGGCCGGGAGGCGATGCGGTACGGAGGTCGCGTGTGGCAGAACCGCTACCGCCGCGACCGGCCCGGCGCCGCTGGCCGCGGCATTCCGGCCGCTTGTCACGCAGTCGCGGGCGCCTGTCACCGCAACGATGCGGCCGACCGTCCGACACGGCAACGTCGACCCGCGGCAGACCCGCCGACGACGAGGACAGCGACATGCGCAGGCAATACATCTTTCATATCGGCATGGCGTGTCTCGCCGTGCTGGTATTGGCGGCCGAGATCATCATCGCGGCGACCTCCGCCGCGAGCGCGGCCGGCATCGACGAAACCGGCAAGACCGAGGCGGCCGTGATCGCCGTCGACCAGCACTGGCTGGAGGCCGAGCTCGGCGGCGACACGGCCTGGCTCGACAACATGCTGCTGCCCGAGTATCGCTCGGTCAGCGCCGATGGTGCGGTGCATCCGAAGGCTGCGATCATGGCGCACGCGGCGATGAACCGCGGCAACGACGCCGAGCGACGCAAGGTCGAAGCGTGGCTGAAAACGCACAAGTCCGGTGAGTCCGTGGTGATTCACGGCGACACCGCGATCCTGTCGTTCTACGACCCGGCCCTGGGCGCGGCCAAAGACGTGCGCTCGTCCGACATCTTCGTCTACGTCGACGGCCGCTGGCGCGCGCTGTACTCGCAGCACAGCAGCGTGCCCAAAAGCTGATCGATCGCCAAGGCGACAGCCGAGGCGCTCCGGGCAGCAGCGGCGGTCACCAGCTGATGTACTGGCGATCGCGAAAGAAGCCGCCGCTGGTGGCGAGCTGGTCGGGCAGGCAGGCGGCCCAGACGATGCCGTCCGCACCGACGGCGACCGGCCGTCCGCCGGGGCCGCCGAGTTCGGTGGCGACCCAGCCGGGACACACCGCATTGACGACGATGCCGCTGCCTTCCAGCTCCACCGCCAGGGTGCGGGTATAGGCGTTCAACGCGGCCTTCGAGGTGCGGTAGGCCACGCAATGCTCGCTGCTCGAACCATTCGCGGCGCAGCCGCTGGAAACATTCACGATGCGGCCGTAGGCATGCTTGCGCATCAGCGGCAGCACGGCGCTGGTCAGCCGCCAGCTGCCGAACAGATGGGTTTCCAGCGCGGCGCGCGCCGCACCGATGTCGCCGGCGCTGGCATGGGCATCATGGTCGTAATGCCCGCCGGCGTTGTTGACCAGCACGTCGAGACGGCCATAGGTGATCTCGATCCAGCGGGCCAGCGCATCCACCTGGTCCTGGCGGGTCACGTCCAGCGGCACCGCGATCACCTCGCCGGCGGCACCGGTCAGCTGGCGCGCGGCGCGCAGGCCATTGTCCATATCGCGCGCGCCCAGCAGCACGGTCATGCCGCGTTCGCTGAGCTGGCGCGCGACTTCGAAGCCGAGGCCGCGGTTGGCACCACTGACCAAGGCCACGCGATAGACCGGCGTCGCTGCCGGTACCTTTCGCGCGGGCCGGCTCATGGCGCGGCGTCGCTCTTGGCCACGGCGCTGCAGTGCTCGTCGCCGCAGGCCTGCCAGCCGCCACCGAGCGCCTTGTACAACGCCACGGCGCGGGTGTTGATCGCCGCCTCGGCCTGGGCCAGGTCGTCCTCGGCGGCGAGCTGGGTGCGCTCGGCGTCGAGCAGTTCGAGGAAGCCGGTTTCGCCTTCCTGATAGCGCACGCGGGCCAGCTCGGCGGCGCGCTTGCTCTGCGTGCTCTGCTCGATCAGATGATCGACGCGCACGCGCTGCTGGTTGAAACCGGTGACGGCGTTGTCGACGTCCTCGATCGCCAGCAGCACCGCCTGCCGGTAGTTCGCCTGCGCCGCATCGGTGCGGGCCTCGCTGGCATGCAGGTTCGCGCGCACGCGCTGGATGTTCAGGCCGGGCCAGCTGATGCTCGGTGCCAGCGACCACGCGCGGGTCGACGGGCTGCCGAAATCGTTGCTGCGTCCGGACAAGAAGCCGAGGAAGCCGCCCAGCGTGACGTGCGGAAAGAAGTCGGCCTTGGCCACGCCGATGCGCGCGGTGGCGGCGGCGTATTCGCGCTCGGCGATCTGTACGTCCGGCCGCCGGGCCAGCACGTCGCCGGCATCGCCGATCGGCAGGCTCACCGCGATCGGGGTGAAGCTCTTCGGCGACACGTCGACGTCCAGTTCGCCCGGGCGTTCGCCCAGCAGCACGGCGAGCCGATACTCGCCGGCGCTGACCTGGGTCTGCAGCAACGGCAGTTGCGCCTGCACCGCGCTGAGCCGCGCCCTGGCACTGGCCACGTCCTGCTCCGAGCCGGCGCCGAGCTGCTGGCGCACCTCGGCCAGGTGCACGGTCTGGTGCAGGTTCTCGATGTCACGCCGGGCGATATCCAGTCGCAGCTGACTGCCACGCAGCTCGAAATAGTTGCGCGCCACCTCGGCCAGCAGGCTGACCTGGGCATCGTGCAGGGCCGCCTCGCTGGCGCCGAGATCGGCGCCGGCCGCCTCCACCGAGCGGCGTACGCCGCCGAAGATATCCAGCTCCCACGACGCATCGAAGCCGGCCTGGTAAGTGGTGACCGTGCTGCGCCGGCTGCTGAAGCCCGGTTGCTGGCCGCGACTGCGGGTGTAGTTCACGTCGGTGTCGATCGTGGGCAGCTGATCGGATTTCGCGCCGCTGAGCAGCGCGCGCGATTCATGCAACCGGGCCACCGCGATGCGCAGGTCCAGGTTGTTCGCCGCGGCGTGCTGGATCAGCGCATCCAGCGTGGGGTCGTTGAATTGCTTCCACCACGCGGCCTGGAATCGCGCCGTGTTTTCCTGTGCGGCGTCGAGTCCCTGCAGTTGTGGAGCCGTCGGTTTCACGGCGTGGTAGTTCGGGCCCACGCTGGCACAACCGGCCAGAACCAAAACGGTTACCAGGGCCGCGCTGAGCGCGGCGATCTTGAGTAGCGGTTTCATCTCAATAGTTCTCCAACCCGGCAGCGTGTGCGCGTGACTCGCGGCGCTCGGCCAAGGCGTGAATGACAACGTAAAGCAATGGCGTGTAGATCAGCCCGGACAGGGGCACGCCGAGCATGTCCGAGGCTACGGCGACACCGACGGCAGCGAACTTGCGCACGGTTTTCATCAGTGGTTCTCCAGCGCCGGCAGCGCGTGCGCGGCGGCGCGTTCGGCCGCGCGCGCCTCGCGACGCTCGACCAGGGCGCGAATGAGGACATAGAACAGCGGCGTGTAGATCAGCCCGAAGATGGTCACGCCGAGCATGCCGGAGAACACCGCCACGCCCATCGCATGGCGCATCTCGGCGCCGGCACCGTGCGAGGTGACCAGTGGCACCACGCCCATGATGAAGGCGAACGAGGTCATCAGGATCGGGCGCAGCCGCAGCTTGGCCGCCTCCAGCACCGCCTCGTGCCGGCTCATGCCTTCATGCTGACGCTCGCGGGCGAACTCGACGATCAGGATCGCGTTCTTGCATGCCAGCCCGACCAGCACGATCAATCCGATCTGGGTGAAGATGTTGTTGTCGCCACCGCTGAGCCACACGCCGGCGATCGCGGACAGCAGCACCATCGGCACGATCAGGATCACCGCCAGCGGCAGCGACCAGCTCTCGTACAGCGAGGACAGCACCAGGAACACCAGCAGCACGCACAACGGGAACACCAGGATCGCGGTATTGCCGGCGAGGATCTGCTGGTAGGTCAGCTCGGTCCACTCGAAGCTGATGCCGTTGGGCAGGTTGTCCTTCGCCAGCTTTTCCATCGCCGCCTGCGCCTGGCCGGAGCTGTAGCCCGGCGCCGGGCCGCCGTTGATCTCGGCGGTCGGGTAGCCGTTGTAGTGCTGCACCCGATCCGGGCCGGCACCCTGATGCACGGTGACGAACGAGCCCAGCGGCACCATCTGGCCCTGTGCGTTGCGTGTCTTCAGCTGCAGGATGTCCTGCGGCGTATGCCGGAACGCGGGATCGGCCGAGACATTGACCTGGTAGGTGCGCCCGAAGCGGTTGAAGTCGTTGACGTAGAGCGAGCCCATATAGGCCTGCATGGTCTGGTAGACGTCGCCCAGGTTCACGCCTGCGGTCTTGGCCTTCTCGCGATCGACGTCGGCATCGACCTGCGGCACGGCGACCTGGAAGCTGGAGAACAGCCCGGCCAGCGCCGGATCCTTCCGGCTCGCCGCGATCAGACCCTGGGTCTGCTTGAACAGCTCGTCGAAGCCGCGGTCGCTGCGATCCTCGATCTGCATGCGGAAGCCGCCGATCGTGCCCAGTCCCATCACCGGCGGTGGCGGGAATACGGCGATGTACGCGTCCTGGATCGCGGCGAACTTCTGGTTCAGCGCACCGGCGATCGCACCGGCGGAAAGATCCGCGCTGCGGCGCTGCTCGAACGGCTTCAGGGTGACGAACACGATGCCGGAGTTGGGGCTGTTGGTGAAGCCGTTGATCGACAGCCCGGGGAAGGCCACGGCGTGCTCCACACCCGGCTGCTTCAGCGCGATCGCGCCCATCCGCTGGATCACGTCCTCGGAACGATCGAGCGACGCCGCATCGGGCAGTTGCGCGAACGCCACCAGGTACTGCTTGTCCTGGCCCGGCACGAAGCCGGTCGGCACATGCGCGAAGCCGAACCAGGTCAGGCCGATCAGGCCGGCGTAGAGCACCAGCGCCAGCTTGCCCTTGCCGACGATGCGCTTCACGCCACCGACGTAACGCTCCGAGCCGCGGTGGAACAGGCGGTTGAACGGACGGAACAGCCAGCCGAACGCACGGTCGATGCCGCGGGTGAGCCGGTCCTTCGGCGCGTCATGGCCTTTCAGCAGCACGGCGGCCAGTGCCGGGCTCAGGGTCAGCGAGTTGAACGCGGAGATCACCGTGGAGATCGCGATGGTCAGGGCGAACTGGCGATAGAACTGGCCGGTCAGGCCGCTGACGAAGGCGGTCGGGATGAACACCGCGCACAGCACCAGCGCGGTGGCCACGATCGGGCCGGTGACCTCGCGCATCGCCTGGCGGGTTGCCTCGCGCGGCGACTGGCCGAGTTCGATGTGCCGCTCGACGTTCTCCACCACCACGATCGCGTCGTCGACCACGATGCCGATCGCCAGCACCAGTCCGAACAGCGACAGCGCATTGAGCGAGAAGCCGGCCAGGTACATCACCGCGAACGTGCCGATCAGCGAGACCGGCACCGCCACCAGCGGAATGATCGAGGCGCGCCAGGTCTGCAGGAACAGGATCACCACCAGCACCACCAGCAGGATCGCCTCGAGCAGGGTATGCACCACCGCCTCGATCGAGCCGCGCACGAACACGGTCGGGTCGTACACGATCGAGTAGTCCACGCCCTGCGGGAACTCCTTCTTCAGCTGCGCCATGGTGCTGCGCACTTCGTCGGAGATCTGGATCGCGTTGGAACCCGGGCGCGCGAAGATCGGCAGCGCCACCGCCGGCTTGTTGTCCAGCAGGCTGCGCAGCGCGTAGTTGTTCGAGCCGAGCTCGACCTTGGCGACATCGTTCAGATGGGTGACGCCGCCGTTGGCCTCGGTGCGCACGATGATGTTGCGGAAGTCGTCCTCGCTGACCAGTCGGCCACGGGTGTTGATGTTGAGCTGGAAGGCCGAGTTGGTCGGGCCGGGCGGCGCGTTCAGCGCACCAGCGGCGACCTGCACGTTCTGCTCGCGGATCGCATTGACCACGTCGCCGGTGGTGAGTCCGCGCGAGGCGAGTTTCTGCGGGTCCAGCCATACGCGCATCGAGTACTCGCCGGCGCCGAAGATCTGCACGTCGCCGACACCGTCGAGCCGGCCCAGCACATCCTTCACGTGCAGCCGCGCGTAGTTCGACAGGTACAGCATGTCGTAGCGCTGATCCGGCGAGGTCAGGTGCACCACCATGGTCAGGTCGGGCGAGCTTTTCTGGGTGGTCACGCCGAGCCGCTGCACTTCCTCCGGCAGCTTCGGCAGCGCCTGTGCCACGCGATTCTGCACGTCGACCTGGGCGGTGTTGAGATCGGTGCCCAGCGCGAACGTCACGGTGAGCGTGAGCGCGCCATCGCTGGTCGCCTGCGAGGAGGTGTACAGCATGCCTTCGACGCCGTTGATCTGTTCCTCCAGCGGCGTGGCCACGGTTTCGGCGATGACCTTGGGATTGGCGCCGGGATAGGCGGCGCGCACCACCACGGTGGGCGGCACCACTTCGGGGTATTCGCTGATCGGCAGCTTGAACACCGCGAGGCTGCCGGTGATCACGAACAGCAGCGACAGCACGGCGGCCATGATCGGCCGGTCGACAAAGAACTGGGCTATGTTTTTCATGGGTAGGGGCTCGATGTGGCTGGGCTCAGCCCTGCGGCGGCTTGGCGGCGGTCGTGGCGGCCAGCGCGTCGTCGGATTTCGGTTTGTCGCCGTCGACCAGCGCCTTGTCCTGCGCATCGAGGCGGTAGGACATCGCCACGGTCTGCGGATTCACCTCGGCGCCGGGGCGCACCCGCTGCAGGCCATTCACCACCACGATGTCGTTGGGCTCGAGGCCGCTGTCGATCACGCGCAGGCCATGGAACAGCGGGCCGGTGCTGACCTTGCGGTATTGCACCTTGTGCTGCTTGTCGACCACGTAGACGAACTGGTTGCCCAGGTCGGTGCCGATCGCGCGGTCGTCCACCAGCAGGCGCGGTCTTGCCTCGCCGCTCTGCAACTGCACGCGGGCATACAGGCCGGGGGTGTACAGGCCGTCCGCGTTGTCGAACACCGCGCGCAGACGCATCGTGCCGGTGCCGCTGTGCAGCTGGTTGTCGACGAAGTCGAGGCGGCCCGGATGCGGGTGGCCCGACTCGTCGGCCAGTCCCATCGAGGCCTCGATCCGGGCGCTGCGACCGGCCTGTTTCGCGTGGGCGCGCAGGTGGTCGAGCTTGAGCCAGGTCTGCTCGTCGACGTCGAAGTAGACGTAGACGGGATTCACCGAGACCACGCTGGTCAGCACGTCATTGCTGGTGACCAGGTTGCCGGGGGTGACCCGGGCGTTGCTGACACGGCCGTCGATCGGCGAGCGCACCTGGGTGAAATCCAGGTTCAACCGTGCGGCGGCGAGCGCCGCGGTGGCCGCACTCAGCTGCGCCCGCGCGCTTTGTTCGGCGGTGTCCTGACGGTCGGCTTCCTGCTGCGCGATCGCGTGTTGGGCCAGCAGCATGGCCGCACGGCGCTGGTTGGTTTCGGCCAGGCTCAGTTCGGCCCGCGCCTGCGCCTGATTGGCGCTGAACCGGTCGACCTCGGCCTGGTAGGGGCGCGCGTCAAGCTGGAACAGCACATCGCCCTTGCGGACCAGCGCGCCTTCCTCGAAGTGCACTGACTCCACGAAACCGCCGACCCGCGGCTGCACCTGCACTGTGTTGACCGCTTGCAGCCGTCCGGTGAACTCGGCGCTGTCGCTGACCTTGCGGCTCAACGCCTGCGCCACGGTCACTTCGGGCGGTGCGCCCGCGCCGGCGGATTGCGCCTGGCTGGCATTGCCGTGCAGCAGGAACCAGCCGCCCAGCAAAGCGGCCGCGATCAGACTTGCCAGCATCCATTGTTTTTTCATCTTGCGCTCCCAGAACCATGGTTGCCGGGCACACAGCCCCGGCGAAGGGTCGAGAGAATAGGTGTACTTGGCGGTATAGAAAATCCGCTTCTTGCGCATTACACTCGTGACTCGCAATCACGAATCACCCGGAGACCGGGACAATGGAAGACTTTTCAGCAATTTCCACCTTCGTCCGCGTGGTCGAGGCGAAGAGCTTTGCCGCCGCCGCGGCCCAGTTGGGCATGACCCCGTCCGGAGTCAGCCGCGCGGTGTCACGACTGGAGGCCCAGCTCGGTGCGCGATTGCTGTTCCGCTCGACCCGTTCGCTGCGCCTGACCGATGACGGCGCCTCGTTCCATGCGCGCTGCAAGGAAATCCTGGCCGACCTGACCGAGGCGACCGAGGCGCTCAACTACTCCAACCGCAAACCCACCGGCAAGCTGCGCGTGGGCATTTCGCTGTCCGTGGGCCGCGCCGCGGTGATCCCGCGACTGGCCGAATTCGAGCAGCGCTACCCGGACATCCGGCTGGAGCTGTCGATGAGCGACATCCCGATGGATCTCAACGGCGAAGGACTCGATTGCGCGATCCGGGTGGGCCAGCTGGAGGACTCCAGCCTGATCGCGCGCAAGATCGGCTACCTGCGCAACGTGGTCTGCGCGTCGCCGGACTACCTGCGTCGCCACGGAGCACCGCGCAGCATCGAGGATCTGAAGGATCATCGATGCATCAACTACGTCCATCCGAACGGACGCCCGCGCCAGTGGCAGTTCGACACCCCGGGTGGCGCGCTGGCGGTGGATATCGACGCGCACATGCTGATCAACGACGGCGAGTCGGTGATCCAGGCGGTGGTGGCCGGGCTGGGCATCACCCAGGTGCCGCGCATGCTGGCGGCGTGCATGCTGGAGAAGGGTCTGCTCGAACTGGTGATGACCGACACCACCTCCACCGGCAAGCCGGTGTGGATCGTCTACCCGCAGAAGAAGCATCTCTCGGCGCGGGTGCAGGCCTTCATCGAGTGGGTGCGCGAATTGTTCGAACGCACCAATCAGCCGGGACTGTGCGGCGTTGCGCCGGGCGCCAAGGCGCCGAAAACTGTTGTCGCAAGGGACAGCGGCGCGCGTTTGCCCGAGACGCTCCCTGCCTGAATCACCCTGGGCGGCGCGGACGGAACAGCGTGACGCGATCGGCCTGCGCCGGCATGGCGGTTTCCAGCCATGGTTGGGCCGCCAGCGCGGCAACGCAGGGGCCGTGCGCCGCGATGCGGATGGCACGTCGCTGCGCTTCATGCCGCAGCGCGTCGAGTACCGATTGCAGCACCACTCCGGCGAATGGCGTGTAGAGATAGAACAGCGTGCCGCAGGCGAAATCCGTGGCACGTGCGTCCATGCAGTGGAAGTGCACACGCGACAGTGGCAGCGCATCGGCCGCGGCCTGCGCGCAGGCGACATAGGCAGGTTCGCGTTCGATCCCGATCGCAGCGGCATCAGTGCAGATCGCTGTGAGCAACGGCACGTGTCCGAGGCCCGAACCGAGATCCACCAGCACGTCTTCTGCAGTCAATTTCGCCTGTGCGAGCAGGCTGAAGATGTGACGTGCCGGGGTGGGCTGATAGGCCACCATGTCTGCCGGCAGCAGGGCGTCCGGCACCTCAGGTGGCGTCAACTGCAACACACCCTCGATCAGCTCGTCGCGCCAGTCGTAACCGTCGCCGCCGCTGCCGTCGACGCTCGCCTCGGCGAGGCAGTGCCGCAGCAAGGGTGGTGTCAGGCCGCAACGGATGGTATCTCGCATCTGGGCATACAGGTCTGCGTTCAGTGCGTCGAACCGCTCCTGCATGTCGGCGATGCGCCGCCGAAGTGCTGCCGGTTCGGTCGCGGTGACTGCAAGCCGCAGCAGTTCGATCCGGTCAAGCGCGTCGAGCCGCTCGCGCAGGCGCGACGGATCGTGAAGCGCTGTGTTGTGCTCAAGCGCCTCAATCAGGGTCTGCAGTGGTGTCATCGAATTCATCGTGTCGGAAAAGGTTGGCGACGGCTAGCCTCCGTGCGGCAGCCACACCAGCAACGCGACGCCGAGCGCGATCCGGTAGATCGCGAACGGGGTGAAGCGGTGCGTGCGGATGTAGCCGAGCAGCCACTTCACCGCGACGAACGCGACGATCGCCGAGACCACGAAGCCGACCGCCAGCGCGGTCCAGTTTTCGTGCGCCGCGCCACCACCCTGGAGCACCTTCAGCAACTCGTAGCCGGTGGCTGCATACATGGTCGGGATGCCGACGAGGAAGGCGAACTCGGTCGCCGCCGCGCGGTTGCTGGTGCCGGCCAGCATGGCGGTGAAGATCGTCGCAGCAGAACGTGAGGTGCCGGGGAAAATCCCGGCGATCATCTGCGAGATGCCCACGAGGATGGCGACGCGCCAGGTCACCGCACTGCGGTCGGGCTGGCGCGCCGCCTGCAGTTCGGCGCCGATCATCCAGAAGCCGCCGATCACCAGCGCCCAGGCAATCGGGGTCACCGTCTCGGGCAGCTTGAAGCCGTGCTTCACCGCTATGAAGCCAAGCACGGCGGTGATCGCAAAGGCCACGATCAGCTTCAGCAGATAGTCGCGATTGGCCGGCTCGCGCCATTGCGTGAACAGCTGCCAGATGCGCCTCCAGTAGATCAGGGTCACCGCCAGGATGGCGCCAGCCTGGATGCCGATGTTGAACAGGTCCGAGCGATGACCCAGGCCCAGCTTCTCGGCGATCAGCAGATGGCCGGTGCTGGAGATCGGCAGGAATTCGGTGATGCCTTCGATGATGCCGAGCAGGATGACATGGAGCAGATCGGTCACGTGGATGCGCCTTCGACGGAGCGGCGCGACGGCCGCGGACAGGGCGCCTAGCTTACGTGGTCGGCATCGTCGCGGTGTATCGAGCGAACCATGTGAAGGCGCTGCCGATCACCGGATTCGCCGGCGTTGCGCTGCGGAAATTTCCGCCCGCAGCCCGGCGCTCACCGAGCCATGTGGCGCGGTCGCATTCATCGACGCGTACGGCGGCAATCGAAGAGTAAAGCCACTTTTGCCCATGGCAACGCATATAACGAGTTGCAATAAGAAGGCGCGCGTCATCCTATTGCAATGCAGCAATGATTGAGGCAGGATCAAGTTGCAGGAAGAGTTTGGAACACGGAAAGCGGCAGCGTCCTCGACGCGCCCGCCGTGCTCTCCAGGCAAGGTGATCGGGGGATCGCAGTACCGTGGCTTGTGCGCCCGAGCGCCATGTGCCCGTCTGACATCGTTCCCGCAAACCCTCCTGCAGCAGGCTCCGAGAAGAGCCCGAATGCCTTGCTGCCGATCGCGTCGCGATCGGCCTGCTCCCAGCTACAGCGTGTATCTCCCCTGGCCGTCGATCCGCCCGGGACGGGCGATGCTGCGCCCGGGATTCGATGGTCGAGCTGAACTGCCTGGCGGATCAGCTCGACCATCGCAAACGCGAACACACCTTGTGGACGTCCATACGGCCATTTGGTTTTCGTCCATACCCAGCGGAGGAGCAGCCGATGAAGCGATGTACACAGTGGATCCTTGCAGGCGCGGTAGCGTTGGCGCCGGTGTTGCAGGCATCGGCGCAGGATGCTCCGGTGAGTCAGGTGACGGGCAGCGTGGCGGTGGTCAACGACTATCTGTTCCGGGGGCTCTCGCAGACCAACCGCAAGCCGGCCGTGCAGCCCGGCATCGAATACGACCATGCCAGCGGCTGGTACATCGGTGCCTGGGGCAGCAATGTCAGCTGGCTGTCCGATGCTTCGACCAGCGCAGCACCGATCTCGAGCAGCGTGGAACTGGATTTCTACACCGGTTACCGCGGCAGTCTCGGTGCCGACTGGAGTTATGACGTCGGGCTTTACGAGTACTACTACCCCGGCACCTATCCGGCGGGATTCACCCGACCCTATACCACCGAGGCCTACGCCTCGCTGGCCTGGAAGGGCATCTCGCTGAAGTACTCGCACGCGTTCACCAACCTGTTCGGCTTTGCCGACAGCAAGCACAGCGCCTACGTCGATCTTTCCTGGAACAAGGAATTCAGCCCCGGCTGGACCTTCAATTCGCACGTGGGCCACCAGGATGTGGCGAATACGCCGGGGTTCTCCTATACCGACTGGAAAGTCGGCGTGACCCGGGCCTTTGCCAACGGCTATTCGGTGGCACTGGGCTATTACGACACCAATGCGGCGCGCAGCGGCTACACCAACGCCGACGGGCATTACCTCGGTCGCGCCACCGGCATCCTCACCCTCAGCAAATCGTTCTGAACGGACATCCACCGGCCGCGGCGGATGTCGTCGCGGCCGCAACCGGGAGACATGCATGAAATTGATCAGTTGCATCATCCGGCCCTACAAGCTGGACGAGGTGCGTGATGCGCTGACCGGCGCGGGCGTCAGCGGCATCACGGTGAGCGAGGTGCGCGGTTTCGGCCGCCAGAAGGGACACACCGAGCTCTATCGCGGCGCGGAATACGTCGTCGACTTCCTGCCCAAGCTGAAGCTGGAGGTGGTGGTGGACGACGGCTTGCTCGACACGGTGCTGGAAGCCGTGCAGCAGTCCGCCAAGACCGGCAGCGTGGGCGACGGAAAGATCTTCGTCAGCACGGTGGATCAGGTCATCCGCATCCGTACCGGCGAGCTCGACGCCGACGCCCTCTAAATCCTGCCCTGCGAGGTTTCCATGAAAGACCTTCTGTTGTTCCGCCTCTCGCCTGGCCTGCCGGCTCGAGTGGCGTCGTTGATGCTGATCTGTCTGCTCCTGCTCGCGCCCGGGGCGCATGCCGAGGCGGTGGCCGCCGCGGCACCGGTCGTCGACAAGGGCGATGTGGCATGGATGCTCACCTCCACCCTGCTGGTGCTGTTGATGACCGTGCCCGGGCTGGCGCTGTTCTACGGCGGCCTGGTGCGCTCGAAGAACGTGCTGTCGGTGCTGATGCAGGTGATGACGGTGTTCTCGCTGATCGTGGTGCTGTGGGTGGTCTACGGCTACAGCCTGGCGTTCGACAGCGGCAACGCCGTCATCGGCGATTTCAGCAAGCTGTTCCTGCATGGGGTGACCAAGGACAGCCTGGCGGACACGTTCACCGCCACGGTGAAATTGCCCGAATACGTGTTCATCGCATTCCAGTCGACCTTCGCCGGCATCACTGGCGCGCTGATCGTGGGTTCGTTCGCCGAACGGATGCGCTTTCGCGCCGTGCTGCTGTTCTCGGCCCTGTGGTTCACTTTTGCCTACCTGCCGATCGCGCACATGGTGTGGGGCCCGGGCGGCTATCTGCTGACCCTCGGCGCGCTGGATTTCGCCGGCGGCACGGTCGTGCATATCAATGCCGGTATCGCCGGCCTCGTCGGCGCCTACCTGATCGGCCCGCGGGTGGGCTTCGGTCGCGAGCCGATGAAACCGCACAACGTGACCTTCACCATGGTCGGCGCGGCGCTGTTGTGGGTGGGCTGGTTCGGCTTCAACGCCGGCTCCAACCTGGAAGCCAACTCGGGCGCGGCACTGGCCTTCATCAATACCCTGCTGGCCACCGCGGCGGCGGTGCTGGCATGGCTGCTGGTCGAGGGCGTGAGCAAGGGCAAGTCCTCGATGCTGGGCGGCGCGTCCGGCGCCGTGGCCGGGCTGGTCGGCATCACCCCGGCCTGCGGTACGGTCGGTCCGATGGGTGCACTGGCGATCGGCGCACTGGCCAGCGTGTGCTGCGTGTGGGGTGTCACCGGGTTGAAGAAGATCCTGCGTGCCGACGATGCGCTGGACGTATTCGGCGTGCACGGCATCGGCGGCATCGTCGGTGCGCTGCTGACCGGCGTGTTCACCGCGGCCTCGCTGGGCGGTACCGGCGCGGCGGATTTCTCGATCCTGCACCAGCTTGGTGTACAGGCACTGGGCGTGGGCATCACCCTGGTCTGGAGCGGCGCGGTATCGGTACTGGCCTATCTGGTGGTCAAGGCCATCTTCGGCTTGCGGGTACCCTACGAAGCCGAACGCGAAGGGCTGGACATCACCTCGCACGGCGAGAGCGCCTACGAGGCCTGAACCCGGCAGGTGCCCGCGCATGCCGCGGGCACCTGCTTCAGTTGGTGCAACTTGGTGCAAACCACAGGAATGCTTGCCCATGTATGATGCGTGATCGCCCGTCGAAAGCATCGTGGTGCGATGCAAGTGCCTGTTCCAGCAAGGTTCCATGGTATGGCACGGCTATTGCTCCGTACTGTTCCGCCATCCATCTCCGAGGTTCTCCATGTCCGCCCAGAAAGTGCTCGACCTGATCCAGGAACATGACGTCGAATTCGTCGACTTCCGTTTTGCCGACATGCTCGGCGTGCATCATCACGTCACCTTCCCGACCCACGCGATCGACGAGTCGACCTTCGAGGACGGCAAGATGTTCGACGGCTCCTCGATCACCGGCTGGAAGGGCATCAACGAGTCGGACATGATCCTGATGCCCGACCCGGACACCGCCCACCTCGACCCGTTCAGTGCGCATGTGCAGTTGATCCTGCATTGCGACGTGCTGGAGCCGTCGACGATGCAGGCGTATGGCCGCGACCCGCGCTCGATCGCCAAGCGCGGTGAGGCCTACCTGAAGTCCACCGGCATCGCCGACACCGCGTTCTTCGGCCCGGAGCCGGAGTTCTTCATCTTCGATTCGGTGCGCTGGCAGAACGACCCGGGCCGCGTGTTCTACGAGATCGGTTCCGAGGAAGCGGCGTGGTCGTCGCGCTACAAGTACGACGGCAACAACACCGGCCACCGTCCGGGCGTGAAGGGCGGCTATTTCCCGGTCAGCCCGGTCGACTCGCTGGGTGACCTGCGCGCGGACATGTGCAAGGTGCTGGAGTCGCTGGGCCAGACCGTCGAAGTGCATCACCACGAAGTGGCGAATGCCGGCCAGTGCGAGATCGGCGTCAAGTTCAACACCCTGGTGAAGAAGGCCGACGAGCTGATCACCATGAAGTACGTGGTCAAGAACGTGGCGCACCAGAACGGCAAGACCGTCACCTTCATGCCCAAGCCGCTGGTCGGCGACAACGGCAGTGGCATGCACGTGCACCAGTCGCTGGCCAAGAACGGCGAGAACCTGTTCGCCGGCGATCTCTACGGCGGCCTGTCGCAAACGGCGCTGTGGTACATCGGTGGCATCTTCAAGCATGCCAAGGCGATCAACGCGTTCTCCAACTCGACCACCAACAGCTACAAGCGACTGGTGCCGGGTTTCGAGGCGCCGGTGATGCTGGCCTACTCTGCCCGCAACCGCTCGGCCAGCTGCCGCATCCCGTACGTGGCCAGCCCCAAGGGCCGCCGTATCGAGGTGCGCTTCCCCGATCCGATGCAGTCGGGCTACCTGGTCTTCACCGCGCTGATGATGGCCGGCCTCGATGGCATCATCAACAAGATCGACCCGGGCGCCCCGGCCGACAAGGACCTGTACGACCTGCCGCCGGAAGAGGAGAAGAACATCCCGCAGGTGTGCTCCAGCCTCGATGCCGCGCTGGAAGCGCTGGACAAGGACCGCGAGTTCCTCAAGGCCGGCGGCGTGTTCACCGATGACTTCATCGATGCCTACATCGAAGTGAAGATGAAGGAAGTCACCAAGTACCGCGCCAGCACCCATCCGCTGGAGTTCCAGATGTATTTCTCGGGCTGATCCATCAGCGGGCGCGAGACCGAAAAAGGAAAGGAGCCGTACGGCTCCTTTCCTTTTATGCATCCGGTGACCAGCCGCACACACCGACGCACCCGTCCGCCGGAGCACCCGCTCGCCCGATCCAGGCATGCGTCAGCCGTTGAAAGCCGGTGCCGAGCGGACGGCGCAAACGCAGCATCCCGCGCACTGAAATTCACCGATCTGGTGCCATACTTCCAAAATCGGTACAGGCGGGGCTGACCGCAGCGTGGGGACGCAAGGGCATGAAGCCGGGCATATCTTCGGAGCGGGTGGTAGCGTTTGCCACCGCGCTGGTCATATTGGCCATCACGGTAGCCGCCATCTCGGTGGCGGTGGCGCTGACCGAGCGGCGCGAACGCAGAGAGCACATCCAGCTGGTCAATCGCAGCGCTGTCGACCTGGCTGCGCAAGGCCTACGCAGCGAATTGGACGAGGTTCGCGGTGATGCATTGATGCTGGCGCAGCCACTTGCGGTTGCGCAGGTGCTGGCCGCGCACGATGCTGCGGAGCGGGCGCGTGTGGAGCGGCTGTTCGTGGCGCTGGCCCATGCGCGTGGCGACTACGCCCAGATCCGGCTGATCGATTCGCGCGGAGTCGAGGTCGTGCGGGTCAACACGGATGCGGGGGGAACTCGCGCCGTACCGGTCGATCGGCTGCAGGACAAGAGCGGCCGTCCGTATGTGAAGGCGATCAGCGCACTTGGTCCTGATCAGGTTCATGTCACCCGGCTGGATCTCAATATCGAGCACGGACAGATCGTGCATCCACTCGAACCGACCTTGCGCGTCGGTGCCGCCGTATTCGATGCGAGCGGCCGGCGCCTGGGCATCGTCGTGATCAACCTCGATGGCCGTCGACTGCTCGCGAGGATCGCGCAGGACGCGCGCCTGGCCGAAGGCGCCGTATGGCTGGTCGATCGTGAAGGCAACTGGCTTATCGGTCCGGATCCCGAACGCGAATGGCGCTTCATGACGCCAGCGCGCCCACCCGCGGGACTGGCCACGGACCTGCCTGCGGTATGGGCGGTCGTGCACGGCCATGACGCCGGTCAACAAGAGGGAAGTTTCGGGCTGTTGACGTTCGACCGGATAACACTTGGCGGCCCGGTCGGCAATGTTGCGCAGACCCCTGTGCTGAGAATCGTTGCACTCTCGCCACCCACGACGCTTGCCGGCATCCTGCTGGACCGTTCGCATCTGCTCTACTACACGTTGCTGTTGCCGATCCTGCTGCTGCTGGCAGGCTGGCTTTCGTACCTGCGAACCGGGCTTGCCGGAGCGCGCGGCGAAATTGCGGCCAACAGCCGCCTGTTGCACGACATCTTCACGCACTCCGACTTGTCGATGAAAGTAAAGGATCTGCAGGGAAGGATAGTGCGCGCCAACGCCACGGCAGGACGCCTGTTGGGGCGTCCTCCGGAGGAACTCATCGGCCGGACCATTGACATGGTGGCCACGACCGCCACGGCAGCGACGGTGCGCGCGCACGATAAGGAGGTGATCGAGAAGGACGAGGTAACCACTTACGAGGAGCAGGTCGAGTACATCGGCGGCGCGCACACCCTGCTGACCACCCGGTTTCCGGTCACCGATGAACGGAATCGGGTGGTAGGCGTGGGTTCGATTTCGGTGGATATCACCGAGCGCACCCGCATGGAGCAGTGCCTGCGTCTGGCCAGAGATCAGGCGCAGGCGGCAAACGTGACCAAGGCGACGTTCCTGGCGAACATGAGCCACGAGCTGCGCACGCCATTGAACAGCATCATCGGCCTGGGTGAGCTCTTGATCGACCAGGCCGGCGACAGTGGCGGCGAAGTGCTTCCGAGCGAGCCGCTGCGACGCATCGTGGGCGCGGGACATCATCTGCTGACCCTGATCAACGACATCCTGGACATCGCCAAGGTGGAGGTCGGGCGCATCGATCTGCGGCCCGTTCCGCTGGTCGCCGTTTCGTTGATCGAGAGCATGCTGGGCAGCATGCAGCCGCTGGCGTCGGCCAACGGAAACGAGCTGACGATGCAGGTGCTCGGGGATCCGGGGATCGTACAGATCGACGTGGTGCGCCTGCGCCAGGTGCTGCTCAACCTGATCGGCAATGCGATCAAGTTCACCCGCAACGGCAGCGTAGTGCTGAGCGTAAACCGCATTCAGGACACCCTGCATATCGATGTGGCCGATACCGGTATCGGCATGACCGAGGAGCAGCTGACCCGGATCTTCGAGCCATTCGAGCAGGCCGATCACTCGATCTCCAGGCGCTTCGGCGGCTCCGGCCTCGGTCTGGCGATCAGCCGGCAGCTGGCCGAAATGATGGGTGGCCGCATCGACGTGATCAGCACGTCGGGGAATGGCAGCGTGTTCAGTCTGACGCTGCCGGTGGGCACGCCAGCAGCGCAATCCGCTGGCGCCATCTCCTCCGCCGATGCAACGCTGTCACCGGGTGCCCCGCGCCAGGCGGTCGTGCTGGTGGTCGACGACGATGCGGATGCGCGTACGCTGATCCAGACGACGTTGGAGCGCGATGGCCTGCGCGTGATCACGGCAGCCTCCGGCACCGAGGCGTTGGCGCTGGTTCGGGGCGAACGGCCAGCCGTGATGGTGCTGGATATCCTGCTGGGCGACATGAGTGGCTGGGACGTGCTGACCCTCGTGCGCGCCGATCCCGCGCATGCCGAGTTGCCGGTGATCCTCTGCACCATCACCGACCCGGAACACCGCACGGTGTCGCTGGGCGTGATCGAGCACCTGACCAAACCGATAGATCGTGACCAGCTGAAAACACTGGTACGCCGTTTCGTCGGCAGCGAAGACCCGGTCGCGGTGATGGTGGTGGACGACGACAACGAATATCGCGAGCAGCTGGCGCTGACCCTGCAGCAGCAGGGACATCGTGTGGTTCAGGCAGCGGACGGCGAGCAGGCCCTGCTGCAGATGCGGCAACACCCGCCGGAACTGGTCCTGCTCGACCTGATCATGCCTGGCCTGGGGGGCATGGAGGTCATCCGCGCCATGCAGGATGATCCGGCGCTGGCCGCCATTCCGGTCGTGCTGATCACCGCCGCCGACGTCCCCGAACCGATGCTCGAACAACTCAGCGCGTGCGCCATCCTGCTGATTCGCAAGGGTGAAGCCGATCATGCCGGCATCGCGCGAAAGGTATACGCTCTTGTCGCGCGATTGGGTCAGGTCGACCCGATGTCGGACGGAAGCTGATCATGCCGAACTTGCTCTACGTCGAGGACGACGATGACAATGCCTACATGCTGACCGAGCGCCTGCGTCGTCACGACATCGAGGTCCGGCATGTGGAGAGCGGAGAGAAGGCGCTGCTTTCGGTTGCCTGGGATCGCCCCGATGCGGTGCTGCTGGACATCAACCTGCCCGGCATCGATGGCTTGACCGTGCTGCGCCGGCTGCGCGCCGAACCCGTCACCCGCAGTTTGCCGATCATTGTGGTCTCCGCTTCGGTGCTGGAGGACGCCATGGCCAGGGCGGAAGAAGCCGGTGCCGATGCTTTTGTCGCCAAGCCGATCGATTTCGTGCAGTTGCTGGACGTGTTGTCCCGGCTGCTACCGGTGGCGCCCGGAACGAGGGGGCAGCCGTGAGCCACGACGCACACATTCTTGTCGTCGATGATGACGAGAACAATCGCTTCATGTTGATCCAGCGCCTTCGGCATCTGGGTTTCCGGCAGATCATCGAAGCCGACGGCGGTGCTGCCGCACTCACCCACATCCGCCGGAACGCACCGGATCTGGTGTTGCTCGACGTGATGATGCCGGGCATCGACGGCATCCACGTGTTGCAGACACTGCGTGAAGAGGGCCGTCTGTCCGACCTGCCGGTGTTGATGGTATCGGCGCACGACAGCATCGATGTCGCCGTGCGCTGCATCGAGTTGGGCGCCGAGGACTACCTGCCCAAGCCGGTCGAGGTGCTCATGTTGCAGGCCCGGATCGCGGCCGTGCTGGAGAAGCGTCGATTGCGCGCGGTCGAGCGCGAGTTCCTGACCCATTTCGATCCCGAGACCCATCTTCCCAATCGCCATGCCTTGCTCGAGCGGGTCGAGCGCATGCTGGCCGGCGATCGGCATTTCGCGCTGGTGGCGGTGACCCGCCGCGATCACAGCAACATTGCCCTGAGTGCGGGCGAGGACGATGCCCGGCGGCGGCTGCGCGCGCTCAACGATCGCATCCTCGGCAGCAACCTGTCGACGGACATCGTTGCGCACGTCGGTGACGGTACCCTGGCATGGCTGATTCCCGACGTGCAGGTCGACCACATCCTGCTGCACGACGTCGAGACGATCCTGCACGGCGTGGCCTCCTCGGCCGACCAGATGCTGGACTGCACCGCGGGTATCGCCATCGGCCCGCCCGCGGACCCGCACGAAAGCGCCGTGGGCCTGCTGCGCCTGGCGATGAGCGAGGCGGCAAGGGTCGCCACGAACGCGAGTGAGCGGGTGGTGATCGCCGATCCGGCATTGCGCACGCAGACCCGACGCGCACTCACCCTGCATCAGGAAGTGGAACGCGCACTGACCCGCGGCGAACTCGTGCTGTATCTCCAGCCGATCGTCGATGTCCGGGACGGGCATCTGGTCGGCGCCGAGGCCTTGCTGCGCTGGCAGCACCCCGAGCATGGATTGCTCGCCCCCGGCGCCTTTCTGGATGCGGTGGAGCGGTCGCCATTGATGGAGGCGATCGACGCTTGGGTGGTGGACAACGCGACCACGACGCTCGGTGCCTGGGCGGACCGACTGCCCGCTGACTTCAGATTGCACGTGAACGTCTCGGTGCGCAGCCTGACCTCGGGTCGCGTGGTTGAAGTCATCGAGCGCAATACCTCGCAGGCCACACGCCGTCATCTGGCGGTGGAGTTGACCGAACGCCTGCACGTGCCCGATATGCCGGCCTGTGTGGCGGCACTGAACAAGCTGCGTGCCATCGGGGTGCGCGTTGCGCTGGACGACTTCGGCACCGGCTTCTCCTCGCTCAGCCATATCAGCCTGCTGCCTTGCGATACGTTGAAGATCGACCGCAGTTTCGTCACTGGCATCGGCACCGATGCCAAGCGCCGGCTGCTGCTGCAGTCGCTGATCGCGATGGCGCGGTCGCTGGATCTGAGCGTGGTCGCCGAAGGCGTGGAGTTCGAAGACGAACTGCTCGTGTTGCGCGATATCGGTGAGGTTCATCTGCAGGGCTTTCTGCTGGGTCGACCGATGCCCGAACACGAACTGCTGACGTGGTTGCCGCCGAAGTCGGCCTATGCCGTCGAGCCGACCACCCCGGCTGGAAGCCCGATGAGCGGCTGACGCCGTCGGGTCAGCCATCGCGCGCTGGTCCATCACGTCTCAGCCGGACAGTCACTGCCTCCCACTGAAGTGGCATACAAGCAGCTTGCGCGGGCAATGTGCGCGCTGTTGGCGAAGGTGCGCCCGATTCCCCGGATGCAAAAACTGCGCACTGCATCACACTTGCCCAATCATCGCTGGCTCGATTGCTGCAGCTCCTGTCCTGTTCCCGGACGAAGCGGACGAGCCATTGGGGTCCGCGCTTCGAAAACATCAGGGCCGCGACGCTTCAACAAGGCTGTTGCCCGGGCTCGATTCGAACGTGTGCATGCGACAGGGGCCATGAGCGGGAGCCAGAGCCCGTGGCCCAGGCCAGAGATAAGCAACTTGTGACAAATCGCGATGAGTCGGCGTCGCCCAGTGTCACCTCCGACGACAAGGAACGTCTGCACGAGCCAGACCGACGCCATGGAGCAGAAGCTCCTCATCGACACCTACCGGGCCATCCACATGACTGCGCTCCCCAAATTTCACACCGTCCTCGTCGGCATCGTGCTGACCGCCGCTGCCATCGCGCTGTCCGACCGTGTCCTGGTCAGCCTCGTGCAGGCGCCGGACCTGCCAATGGCGATGACGCTCAAGAGTTGCCTGTTCGTGATCGGCGGCGGCTTGCTGCTGTACCTGCTGATCAAGCGCCGCCTGCCCGAGCTGCTCTCGGCCAACCGGCCGCTGGGCGGCGATCGCGAAAGCCTGCTGAAAATCCTGCAGTCCCTCATGAAAATGTGCCGCAAGGATCTCGATGATCATTCCGATCGCGTGGCCACCATGGTGGTGGGGCTGGCGACGCTGGCCGGCGTGCGCGGTCCGGCGCTGCGCGAACTGAAGGTGGGGGCCATGCTGCGCGACGTCGGCAACCTGGCCATCCCCGAGGCCAATCTGGGCAAGCAGACTCGACTCAGCAGCAAGGAGACGGCGCTGGTCCGGCGGCATACGCAGATCGGCCGCGACTTGCTCGAACAAGCCGCCTTCTCGTCCACCGTGATCGACATCGCGCACGCCCATCACGAGCGCTGGGATGGCTTCGGCTACCCGTGCGGGCTGGCCGGCGAGGCGATTCCGCTGGCCGCGCGCATCGTCAGCATCGTCGACGTATGGGGCGCGCTGGGCTCCGATCGCGAGTACCGCGAAGCCTGGCCGGAGGCACGGATCCTTGCCTATCTGCGCCAGGGGGCCGGCGGTCAGTTCGACCCTCGGCTGACGGCGCTGTTCCTGGCCAACTACGACCGCCTGAAAGGCAGCATCACCCTGCAGCAGGCATCGAGCGGGGCACGTCAAAGCGCGGCATTCGTCGCCCGGGACGAACTGGTACGGCAGTCCGTGGGCGTCCATGGCTCGAAAGTCCTGCCGCTGACCATGGATGGCTGATTCCAGCTGAGGGGTTTCCACTTCGCCAACGCGAGCAAGTTGGAGGAGGCGGTGGACCGCCCCGCGGCCCGCGAGCACTTCCAGTCGATGTGCCGAGGAAGGGAGAGGACCCGATGGGTACCCGACGCCTTGTCTGCCGGACTCAAAGACCGGGTCGTTCGTGAGTACATCGGTCCCGGCTGTCCCGTTGTGGAAGTCACTCAACTGCGTGCCGGGCATGACGGAACCTGGGCGCGCGCGGTAGCCCCCGGTGATCAGTCGGTTTCGGAAGATTCACTGGCCGGAATCTCGAACACGACACGCAGGCCTTTTCCCCCGGTACCCGCTTCGGCATGGATGCGTCCGTTATGCAGCTGGATGATGCTGCGGCAGATGGCCAGTCCCAGGCCACTGCCGCGATCCTCGGTGCCACTCTGGTTGAAGCGAACGAAGCGCTCGAACGCTCGCTCGCACTGTTCCCGGGTGAGCCCGGGACCTTCGTCCTCGATGCTGACCCGCCAGTAGAGCGGCACGAACTCCGAGCGAAGCGTGATCAAGCCGCCCGGCGGCGAAGACCGCAGGGCGTTGGTGAGAATGTTCAGAACGACCTGCCGCAGCCAGCGCTCTTCGAAAGCCACCCGGCCGTTGCCGTGATGCGTGCAGTGCAGGCGACGCCCCTGATGCTCGGTCAGCGCGCAGACATCCTGTTCGAAGTTCTGCAGAAAGCGGTGCGGGTCCTGCATCAGCAGATCCATGCGGATGCCCTGCGCCTCGGCGCGCGACAAAAACAGCAGTTCGTCCACCATCTGGTTGACCCGGGCCAGCTCTTCCAGCTGCACCAGTACGGCATCTTCCTGGGGTTGACTCAGCGTGCCGTCGACAAGCAGCTTCTCGGCATGCAGTCGCACCAGCGACAGCGGCGTCTTGAGCTCGTGGGATACCTCGGCGGTGAACTGACGCACCTGGTTGAACGAGGACTCGAGTCGATCGAACATCTGGTTCAGCAGTCGCGCAAGATCCGAGATCTCGTCTTCCACACCGGTCACGCCGATGCGCTCGGCCAGGTTGTCGGAGCGGATACGATTGGCTGTCTCGCCGATCAGCCGCACCGGGCGCAGCATCAGGCGCGACAGTCCCAGTCCGATCGCGATGCTGGCCAGGATCATGCCCACCAGCAGCGCGAGGCTGACTTCGGTATATGCCACCATGGTGCGCCGCACCTGGCCCATGGGCGTACCGATGCTGACGTCGAACGGCGGCATCACGAACTCCGCGATGCGCAGCTCGCCGATACCCGTCATCGTGCCATTGAAGACCCTTTCGCCCTTGACGTCGGGCAATGGGTTGCCGGCCAGGTTCTTCGAGCGGAACAGATTGCCGTGTCCGTGCGAATCGATGCTGATGTAAAAAAGTACCGACGCATATTCGGTGGTCTGGCGGATGCGTTCGTTGATGATCTCGGGGTTCAGTGATGAATAGTCCGAGCCCAGGCGCGCCTTGATCTGCCGGAATTCCGTGGCGTTGAGCAGATCCAGATCATGGATGACGTAATTCTGCAGCAACTGGTAGCCGGCCACGAACAGGCAGGCGAGGGTGAGCGTCGCGCTCAGCGCATACCAGAACGTGATGCGCGCACCGATCGACTTCATACCAGTTGGTAGCCGATCCCTCGCAATGTCTTGAACAGCGGCTCGCCCAGATCGGATTCGAGCTTGGTGCGCAGCCTGCTCATATAGACGTCCAGCAGGTTGGTGTCGGCCAGGCCGGGCCAGATCCGTTCGGAGATGTAGGAGCGGGTCAGGGTGCGTCCGGCGTTCTGCATGAAAATCTCCAGCAGCGCGAATTCGCGGCTGGTCAGATCCACCGTCTGCTCCTTCAGCTTGACCGTGTGCCCGAGCAGGTCGAGCCGCACGCAGCGATGGGTGATCACCGTCTGCTTGACTGCCGACTGCCGGCGCAGCAGCGAACGCACGTGAGCCAGCAGCTCATCGAAGCTGAAAGGCTTGGGCAGGTAATCGTCGGCGCCCAGGTCGAGCCCCTTGATGCGATCCTCCACCGTATCGCGCGCGCTGAGGATCAGCACCGACTCGTTGAAACCGGAGCGACGCCATTCGGAGAGCAGCTGCAGACCGTCGCCGTCGGGCAGGCTGAGGTCGAGAATGATCACGTCGTAATTGGTTTCCGCGAGTGCATCGCGCGCGGCTTCGCAGGTGCCGACCCAGCACACCGTGTAAGCACACTCACTGAGCCCCTGCTTGAGAAACTGACCGAGACGCTGTTGGTCTTCGACGACGAGAATCTTCATGGCGCACCTGCCTGTCGACATTGCGGGGCGAGTGTAGGCCAGCATCGCGCGGAGTCGGTGACGCGATGCACAAACACATGCGCGGTGCGCTCGTCGGCACACAACCCTCCGCTTCGGCATGACATGCCGCGACGTCGTGGTCGTGCCGGGAAACGGCGCAGGGAAGGGCTTCCGTGACTACTCGAGATGTCGCCGCCGGTGCACATTCGTCGCATGGCGACCCGGGCAGCCGCGGCGCGTCTACCTGAAAGAATTTTAAGAATGGTTACAGGTATCCGTCAGGTCGTTGCCCTAGGGTGCATGCCACGTGGCTGAGGAGTCCGGCGCGCGGAGGTGGATCGATCATGCTTGTCTCCTTTGTCGCTATCCACCGACGCCCGCGTGAACGCACACCCACATTCCACTTCACCCGCGTCACTTGTTGAGGGCAGAATCCATGGTTCGATACGCAATGCTTCTGGTCACCGCGCTGCTGGCGCCACCGCTGCTGGCGCAGACACCTCCGAAGACCTACGCCCAGCACCTGGTGGACGAGACGCTGGCCGCGCATCCGGACATCGCCATCATGGCGATGCACGTGACGCCGCCGAAGCAGACGGACAACGTCATCATCGCTTCCAATATCGGCCGCATCGGCAAGAAGGCCGACTCTGACGACATGGGTGTCGTCAACACCGGCAAGCCGGTGCTGGAAGTGAACAAGGAAGGCGACCACTTCGAGGTCGAGCTGCCGCTGCAGGACGTCACCGACGACACGGTCGGCGCGCTCAGCATCGTATATCCGTATCAGGCTGGTGACGACAAGGCGGCTCTCGCCAAGCGCGCCGGGGCCGTACGCGACGAGTTGCGTCGCAAGATTTCGAACGTCGCCAATCTTGCCCAGCCCTACCGGTTCGATCCGGCGGTGCCGACCCGCACCTATGCGCAACAGCTGGTCGAGCAGACCATGGCCTCCCATCCGAAGCTGCTGATCCTGATGCTGCACATCGTCCCGCCGGGCATGTCGACCAACGTGGTCGTGGGTTCGAGCATCGGGCGCATCGGCAAGCCGGCTGACGCGGACGACATGCGCGCAATCAACACCGGCATTCCCAACCTGGAGGTCAACGGCAACCGTTTCGAGGTCGAAACACGGCTGCTCGACGTCAAGGGTCGAACGCTTGGCGCGGTGGGCATCGTGTTTCCGTACAAGCCCGGCGACGACAAGACGACGTTGCAGCGAGAGGGGTTTGCGATCCGCGACGAACTGCGGGCGAAGATTCCCACGCTGGCGAAACTGATGGAGCCGACTTCACCGGCGCCTGCGTCAGTCGATGCCCACCCCACGGCCACGCTGATCGGGCGCAGCATCGGCTGGAAACCCGGCTATTCCGGCGACTTCGATCACTTCGGTGTCGACGTCAAGGGCAACCGGCTGTTCCTGGCGGCGGAAGATCACGGCACGGTGGAGCTGTTCAACCTGAAGACCGGCAAGCATGAGCGCACGCTCACCGGCGTGCAGACCCCTCACGCCTTCATCTACCTGCCCAAGCACAACCGGTTGATCGTCACCGACAGCGGCAAGGGCATGACGAAGATCCTGGACGCCACTACCTACAAGGTCGTTGGCCATATCAAGCTGGCACCGGGCGCGGACTCGGCCGCATACGATCCCTCGACTGGCCACCTGTACCTCGTCACCGGTGGCAAGGACGTCGGCATGAAGGACTGCTTCCTCAACGAGGTGGATCCGCTCACCGGCCATGTCTACGCGAAACTCAGGTTCGACTCGGATCACACCGAGGCGGTCAAGGCCGAACAGCATGGCAACCGGTTGTTCGTCAACGTGGCCGATCACAACTACGTGGCCGTGGTGGACAAGAAGACCCTCAAGGAGATCGCGCGCTGGCCGCTCAGCGGCGCGCAGACCAACCTGACCATGGCGCTGGACGAGGCCGACCACCGGCTGTTCGTGGGTACCCGCAATCCCAGCAAGCTGTTCGTGCTGAACACCGACACGGGCGCCACGGTGGCGATGCTGGATGCGCCCGCGACATCGGATGGCCTGTTCTGGGACAGCGCCCGCAAGCGCGTATATCTCCCCGGCGGCGACGGCCACCTCGGGGTGTTCCAGCAGGTCACTCCGGATCTTTACGCCGCCCGGCCGTGGATCCCCAGCGCCATCGGCGCCAAGTCCGGCATCGTGGTGCCGGAACTGGATCGCCTCTACCTGGCCGCCTCGCCCGGCGAGCACGGCAAGGGTGGTGAGGTGCTGTGGTTCCAGCTGGGCAAGTAGGTGCGCCTGATGCCATCGTCCTCCCTGCACATCAAGGCGTCGAATCGCGGGTCGCTGGCGTTGTCGATGGCCCTGCTGTGCCTTGCCCTGCTGCCGGTGCCCGGCCGTGCCGCCAGCTTCTACCAGTTGCATTCGGCGGTGACCCTGCCGGGCAAGGCACCGGCCTGGGACTATCTGAGCTATGACGCCGCCCGCTCGTACCTGTTCATCGGTCGCCGGCACAGCGGGGTCACCGTGTTCGACGTGGCGACGCACAAGGTCATTGCCACGATTGCCGACAGCGAGGGTGCGAACAAGGCGATCCTGGTGCCTTCGCTCGACCGCGGCTACACCGTGAATGGCGACGGCTCGACCACCGAGTTCGCCCTGGCGTCGCTGAAGACGCTTCGGCGCATCCGTTTTGGCGCCGATGCCGATGCAGGCAGCTACGAGCCGGTGACGGGGCAGATCCTGTTCACCATGGGCGACAGTGGCCAGGTCGCCTTCATGGATGCCCGCAGCGGCAAGGTCGTGGCAAGACTGTCCCTGCCCAGCCGCAAGATCGAGGCGTCGGCACCGGATGGCCACGGCAACATCTTCGTGGCCGAGCGTGACCGTGATGCGGTGGTACGCCTGGACGCACGCACCCATGCGGTGACCGCAAGCTGGTCCACGGCGCCGTGCCGCCAACCCACCGGACTGGACTACGACGCCCGCAGCCAGCGCATCTTTGTCGGCTGCCGCAGCGACCGGCCGCTGCTGGCCGTGCTCGATGCGAAGACTGGCGCGGTGGTGGCGAGTCTGCCGATCGGCCGCGGCAACGATGGCGTGGCGTTCGATCCGGCCACTCGCCGCATCTACGCTTCCAACGGGCTCGACGCCAACCTGATGGTGATCGACCAGAAAGGGCCGGACAGCTACCGGCTCGAGCAGGCCATCACCACCCGGCCGATGGCGCGGACGCTGGCGCTCGATACGCGGCGCGACCGCGTGTACCTGGTGGCCGCCGAAGGCGGCGTCGATCCTGCGATGAAAGTGGATATCGCGGTGGCGCCGTTCTACCCGAACTTCTATTTCGACAACACCTTTACCGTGCTGACCTATCAGAAAAACTGAAGCGAGACCCAAGACAGATACTGCGCGTCGCCCCGGGGAAGGGTCCGTTGTGCAGATCGCCCGCAACCTGACGTGATATCGAGGGGGGAGAAACCATCATGCAAATCTACCCACGCAAGGCGCTGTTCAGCGCACTGATCCTGAGTCTCGGCCTGGCCGGTCAGGCCACGGCGGCAAACGCTCCCGGCGGTGACGCGGGCGCACCGCTCAAGCAAAAGCAAGTGACCGCGGCGTCGCCTTCGGCCGGCAAACCGTCGTCGACCACTTCAGCCACCACGTCGCCGTCGGCTCCCAGGACCACCAACATGCAACGGGTGGTGGTCACCGGAACGCTGTTGCCGATCGACCCCAACGCCGCGGCGGTTCCCGTCACGACCCTCGAGGCGGACGAGCTGCGCCAGACCGGCAGCACGAGCAACATGCTCGAGACGCTGCGCAAGGCGATTCCCGCGTTCGCCGGCCGCAGCAATGCAGGGGCCAGCAACGCGCAGAACCATAACCAGTTCACCGCCGGCGGCTCGCAGGTCGAATTGCGCAACCTGCCGACGCTGGTGCTGGTCAACGGTCAGCGCATGGCGCTGGACGGCGTCGCGGGCCTGGGCGGCAGCAAGAACTTCGTCGACATCAGCCAGATTCCGGCGGCCGCGCTGGAGCGGGTCGATGTGCTCACCGATGGCGCCTCCTCACTGTACGGTTCGGATGCGGTCGGTGGCGTGGTGAACTTCATCCTCAAGCACGACTACCATGGTGCGACGGTGGGTGCCCACTACGGCACCGCCGACGGCGGCTACCATGATCGTTCGGCCTTCGTGACGGTGGGCGGCGACATCGGCCCGGTGAATATCACCGCCACCCTCAGCGATTCCAGGACCAGCCCGCTCTTTCAGAGCGCCCGCTCGTTCACCAGCCCGCAGTACGGCGTCGTTCCGGGCACGGGCCTGCCGGGCGTCGTCGACGGGGGCAACTACGTGCTGGCACCGGGTCTGCTGTCGCCGCCCGTACCGACCGGCACCTCCGCGACGGCGGGCAGCTATGCGGATCTTTCGCCAAGTGTCTACAACGCCACCAGCGCGTCACAGCTGTCCAACGGATTCGATTATTCGAAGTACGCGATGCTCCTGCAGCGGGAGGAGCACAGGAACTTTGTCGCGACCCTTACCTCACAGCCGTTCACCGACGACCAGATCGAGGCTTTCGGCGACGTGCTGTTGTCGCAGAACAAGGTCCATTCCACCGCCTGGCAGGCTGCGGGCAAGCCCTTTTCTTATGCCTCGCTGAATGTCCCGGCCGGCTCGCCCTACAATCCGCTGACCACCGACGCGACGGGCGTGACGTTCGCCGACATGTCCCGGCAGAAGGGGGTATTCGATACCACCGACGCGTATCGCTTTTCCTTCGGACTCAAGGGCAAGTTGCCCGGTTCGTGGACTTGGCAGACCAGTGTCGATTACAGCCAGAGCAAGCTGGAAGAGCGCGACACCAATCTGCTTTTCGGCCCCAATCTTGCCCCCGCCGTCGCCGGTGGATATGACTCCAGCGGCAACGCGGTGGCTGGTGGCGGCTACAGCAAGGTCTACGGCGGCTTTTCGATCAATAACCCGATGGTGCTGCAGCCGGCGCTCGATCCGTTCGCAGTGAGCGGCAATTCGACCGCGGCGCTGGCCAACATCTTTGGCACCGAGGTGCTGAATGGCGACAGCAAGCTGTACTCCTGGGATGCGCACGCCGTCGGCAACGTGTTCACCCTGCCCGCGGGTCCGGTGAATCTCGCGGTCGGAGTGAACTGGCGGCGCGAAACGGTTTCCGGCCACGCCGATCCGAACGGCCGCGTCACCGACCCGGTCACCGGTTCGACCGCCGGCAACGCCCAGAACTGGATCGGTGGCCTGTATACCGATCCGTTCAGTCACGGCCGCAACGTCAGCGCGTTGTATGCCGAAACGCTGATCCCGATCACCTCAGGCAGCATGAACATCCCCGGCTTGCACGAGTTCGAGCTCACTCTCGCCAGCCGCTTCGAGCACTACAGCGACGCCGGCAGCAGCAACTCGCCGAAATTCGGCTTCCGCTGGGAGCCCTTCGACAATCAGTTTGCGATCCACGCCACGTATACGAAGTCGTTCGCCGCGCCGCCGCTTTATCAGGCGTACGGACCATTCGATACTCGTCCCGTGACCGACCGCCTCATCGGCATCGTGTTCGGCAGCCAATACGCCGTCGGCAACAGCTTCAACGGTCAGGACGGCGTCAATCCGTCGCTCAAGCCGTCCACCTCGTCATCGCGCTCGATCGGTTTCGAATTCCATCCGGACTTCCTCAGCGGGTTGACGGTGAGCGCGGACTACTCCGCGATCACCGTGCGTGGCTTCCCGGGTGGCGCGGACTTCACCACCATCATGCAATCGGTCAACAACCTGGGCTCGGCCTCGCCCTACTTCGACAGCGTCAGCACGGGCAACTTCACCAATCTCGGTGGTACCGATCCTTTCGGAACCCCGGGGGCGCTGAAGGCGTTCCTCACCGACCCGACCACCGGCAACCCCGACCCGAGCAAATACTCGCAGCTCTACGTCATCGACAAGTTCCGCAACCAGAGCGTGCTGATCGAGCATTCCTGGTTGCTGGGGTTGAACTACGTCCAGCCCACGGACCATCTCGGTACCTGGACGCTGTCGAGCAAGGGCACGATATTCAATTCGTTCAAGTTCCAGCGCTTCGCGGGCGGCCCGTCCCAGCAGTACGCAGGCAACGCCAGCAACATCGGCGTGTTCGCCGGAACGCTGCCGAAGTACCGCTTCTACTCCACACTCGACTGGGCGTACCGGAACCTGGACCTCTCGCTGGCCAATACTTTCGTCTCCTCGGTCGATGACGCGGGCGCCGCCGGCACCCTGCCGGGCATTTCGGTGCCAAGTTACAGTGTGTGGGACCTGCGGGGCGCGTACACCTGGACGCTCGGATCCGAAGACAGTGACAAGAGTATCGAGCTCGCCCTTGGGGTGAACAATATCGCCAACAAGATGCCGCCGATCTTCCCGCGAGCATTCACCAACCAGTTCACCACCAGCGATATCGGAACCTACTCGCCGATCGGGCGGTTGGTGTACGGCAGCGTGAGAGTGTCCTTCTGAGGCGCAGGAATGACCCGGACGACGTGGCTGTTCGTCCGGGCCTCGAGTCCCGGCGCCGATCGGGCCGGGACGGAAATTTATGCAGTCGGGCAACATCTTGTCGTCCGCAGGCCACCGCGGCTGACCTCGCCGGTGCGGCGCAGATGCTGCATTGCCCCGTCCCCGACGGGAATCGTTTCCACCACTGACAGGTAAACAACGTGTCCGAAACCGCCTCCGCCAGGATCGCCGCCCGTCTCGACCGGCTACCCCCATCGCGCACGATCTGGACGATCGTGATCCTCATTTCGCTGGGTGGTGTGTTTGAATTCTACGACCTGTTCTTCACCGGCTACGTGGCGCCGGGCATGCTCAAGTCGGGGCTGTTCACGCCGCAATCGCTGGGATTCTTCGCCGCGCTGGACAGCATCCGCATTGCCGGCTTCGGCACCTTCGTGTTCAGCACGTTCGCCGGCCTGTGGGCGGGCGTGGTGTTGTTCGGCCAGTTGCCGGACCGTTTCGGCCGAAGGCCGGTGTTTACCTGGTCGCTGGTCTGGTACGTCAGCTGTACCGCGATCATGGCGTTCCAGCAGACCGGCGAGATGCTCAACGTCTGGCGTTTCATTGCCGGCATCGGCTTCGCCGTGCAACTGGTAACCATCGATACCTACATCTCCGAACTGATTCCCGGACCCGAACGGGGCCGGGCCTTTTCGATCAACCAGTTCATCACGTTCTGCGTGGTGCCGGTGGTGGCGCTGCTGGCGTGGCTGCTGGTGCCGATCCGCTGGTTGCAACTGGACGGCTGGCGCTGGGTGGTGCTGATCGGCTCGGTCGGTGCGGCGGTGGTGTGGCTGCTGATCCGCAGGATTCCCGAGAGCCCGCGCTGGCTCGCCCTGCAGGGTCGGACCGACGAGGCCGAGGCGGTGATGATCATGATCGAGCGCAAGGTCAGTGCAGAGACCGGGCGGCCGCTGCCGGCGCCAAAGCCGGTGGTCGTGCAGCAGCACGGCGGCGGCCGGCTGCGCGAAATCTTTTCCGCGCAATACCGGCAACGCACACTGATGCTGTCGGTGTTCAACATGGCGCAGGTGATCGGCTTCTACGGCTTCGCCGCCTGGGTGCCCACGCTGCTCATCGCGCGCGGCATCACCCTGACGCATAGTCTCGAATACTCCTTCATCATCGCCATCGCCAACCCGATCGGTCCGCTGCTCGGCACCCTGTTTGCCGATCGCGTGGAACGCAAGCGACAGATCATGCTCGGGCTGGTGGTGATGGGTGTGGCCATGCTGGCGTTCTCGCAGGCCAGCAATCCGGTGCTTCTGATCGTGCTGGGCGTGCTGTTCACGCTCGCCGCCAACGTGATGTCCTATGCCTATCACAACTATCAGGCCGAGCTTTACCCCACCCGCATTCGCGCCCGTGCGATCGGCTTCGTCTATTCCTGGAGTCGTATCGCGGCGGCCTTCGCCGGTCTGGCGATCGGCTACTTCCTGAGCGCCGGCGGCGTGCCCGCAGTGGCCATCTTCATCGCGATCGCGATGGTGGTGGGCATCGCCGTGATCGGCGTGTTCGGCCCCGCCACCAAGGGCATTCCACTGGAAGACATCAATCGCTGAGCGAACCGGCGGTGGTCGCGGGCGTCGCGAAAGGCCGGCAACCGAACTTCCGCCACGTTCTCCGATCGAACGTCAGCGCCACGTCTTGCGGACCCTCGGGAAGGAGCATGCGTCCCGATCGCGGGAACGAACGATCGACTCGGCTGGCGTCGACCGAGCCGGCAAGGGCTCGGCCCCCCCTTCTGTGACCCGCTCGGCAATCCCGTCAGCGGCTGGACTTGCCCCGATCTGTAGACACTTCGGACCCTCACGGTGAGGCCGCCTTCCCGAAGGCCTCGGGACTGATCCCGCCGAGATGGCTGTGCCGGCGGGTTCGATTGTAGAACCCAGTCAGAATTATTTTGATGTGCAAATATCTGTCGAAGCCTACTTTGCGGACGATCGACTGAAGCGTTTTCAAGTGTGGAAAGTTGAGACGCAACGACGGATGACCAAAGAGCGCAAATGTTCTCGTGGCACCTTCCTTCGAAAATCGGCTTCTGGCCGATGTCTGGCGGTCGCGCCGATCTTGATGACGGTTTTCGCCGGATCGCAGATTCGAGAACTCGGGGTGGCAGGTTTGACCTGAATGCGTAACTCTTCCGTGGCGCCGGGGAAAGACACTTTCGAGCGCCGGTACGTTTTTGGAATGATGCATCTCGCCATCCACCACCTGCGATTTACTGCTATCGGGCTGTTGCCGTTCGATCGGCAGTTTCGCGCCTGATTCAATTCGTCGAATCTTTTTCGGTAACCCACCGCGCGAAGATAGGCGAGAAATGCCCATGGAGTCATCGATGACTGTACAGAACATCATGTCGACGCGATTAGTGACCGTCGAGATGGACGACAAGCTGAAGGTCGTCAAAGAAATATTCGATGCGATGAAGTTTCACCATCTACTGGTGGTGGACGAGGGTAGATTGATCGGCGTGGTTTCGGACCGTGATCTATTGCGTGCGCTAAGCCCTTATCTGGATAGCACGGTGGAGGCAGAGCGCGATCTTGCGACACTCAACAGGCGCGTGCACCAGATCATGTCGCGCAAGCCAATTACCCTGGGTCCGCAAGCTCCAGTGGCTGATGCAGTGGATTTGTTCCTGACGCACAACATCTCGTGTATTCCCGTGGTTGACGCGGACTTCAGGCCGGTGGGCATTCTCAGTTGGCGCGATGCGCTGAGATCGCTGTCGCCGCGGCCATAGACCTGCGGCCACCCGACGTCCTCCGCTTTGAGCAGGAGGCGTCGGCAGCAACGCAACGCTTTATCGAGTTCTTCAAGGAACGCCTGGGGTGGGACCCATTCCGCGTTTGTTTCACCATTCGTCCCGATGCCGATTCCCCCAAAGCATGCCGGGTGGCTCTTCGCTGCTTCAACGTTGACGCAGCGATTTCTCCACGACGACCAGAACGACGTCGTTGGTCCGCATCGGAATGCGCAGGGTGGCGGCACCTGCCGGGCCGATGGTCAGCTGACGCACCTCAGGAATGTCCCGGGTTGCGTCCTGTAGTTTTCGCAGTTGCTCCATGCTTAGTGACACCGGCGAGCCCATGCGCAGGTAAGCCGTATAGGCGTCGTTGGCGTCGAATCCGGTGCGGTGGATCACGACCCGGTACCTGCCCGGAGACAGGTGTTTCAGGTCGAGGCTCACCGGCGGCGCGGGACGGGCGGGGAGAACCCTGGTGTAGAAGTCGTGGTCGGTCTTGTCCTGTCGGGGTGTGACGAAATCCCAGACGAGAGCCTTGAGCACGCCGTCGTCCCACGTCACGTGGCTCTGCGTGTCCGGGGTTTCAAGTTCGGTCTGGCCCAGCGCGTTGAGGTACTTGTAGGCAAAGTAGGCCGGCTTGCGGATGCCCTCGGGCGTCATCAGGCCGAAGCCGCCCTGAAACGGTGCGGTCGGCGGCCCAGGCTCTTCGAACAGGTCGCTGAAGGTCCAGTAGCTCATGCCCTGGGCCAGGCCTTCGCTGGCCTTGAGCTTGGCGAGGATGTAGGCGGCGCTCACGTACGAGTCGTGCACGGCATCGCGCGGGGTATAGCTGGTGCTCCATTCGGTGATGTAGAGCGGCAGCCCCGGCCGGAGCGACGCCTGGATCTGCGCGCGCACCTTGCGCACGTCGCCGACGATCGCCTCGGGCGAAGGCGAGAGCTTGGTATCGGCCTTGCCGTCCTGATCGAGAAAGCCGCCGTTCACGCCGTAGGTATGGGTGGTGATGAAATCCAGCGGCGCCCGCACCCGCGCGACATGGGTGATGAACGCCGGGATCCACGCCGCACCCGCGGTGGCCGGGCCGCCTACCCGCAGCCTGGGATCGATTCGCTTGATGGTGCGCGCGGTGACGTCGTAGAGGTGGAAATAGGCGTCCTGGTCTGCGTCCTGCCAGAAGCCGGGCAGATTCGGTTCGTTCCAGACTTCGAAGTACCAGCTGCGGATTTCCCGCCCGCCGTAGCGCTGTTCCAGATGGCGCACGAAGGCGGCGATCAGTCCGGCCCATCTATCCATTCGCGGATGCGAGGTGTTGCCCTTCCAGTAGAAGATGTGCTGGTCCGAGGTCTTCATCGCTTCGGGGGTGAACCCCAGTTCGACGAATGGCCGCACATCCATGGCGAGGAGGTGGTCGTAGAGATAGTCGATCTTGGTCCAGTCGTAGACCGGCCTGCCCCGCACTTCGCGGTAGGTCCCGAGCACGTCGTGGAAGACGGCGTGGAAGCGGACGTAGCGGAAGCCCAGTTCCCGGTGCTGAATGCGCAGTTGCGCGAGGCTGTCGGCGCGGATCAATGTCCCCGGATAATCCGAGCCGATGGACAGATCGAAGAAGCGATCGAGCGGCGTCTTGGGGCCCTCCGCATTGATGTCGATGTGACGGACGTGCTGTTCGGCATGGGCCGTGGACGCAAGGCCGCCCAACAGACAGGCCAGCGCCAGGGTGAATGGCCATGCGCGCCACGTCTTCATGTCGGATGCCCTGCCGTTGAACCGTATGGAAACCTACCACCGCGGTGTCGTTCGTCCCTTCCGGTCAAGCACAGGAAAGCAAAAATTGTCGAGCCGATACGAATTTTCGCAAAGCAAGTCGATAGCCCGGATGCAACAGGGCACGGGCTCGCAAGCGGGCCTTGCTCCTGACCACGGTCCATCGCGCTTATCTTTGGTGGCGATCATCGGCGAGCCCGCAAGGGCTGCCATCGGCCAGTTCCGGTCACTCTATGTGTTCAATTTGAAGGAAGAAAGCGGACATTTCGTTGAGCATCGACGCCGACGCCTCCAGCACCACCGGCTCCGCTAGACTGATCACGGAAATGCAGCCTGGCATCCGTTGACCTGTTTGTCCGATGGGCGAAGCGGGGAAACCGTAGTTCTTATCAGTTCGGCGTGACGCTCCAGCAGATCGCGTAAAACACTATCCAGACGAGTGCCCATGCCCAGTGGAGGCGCTTCACGCTCCAAGTGGGACCGCAAGCGCACAAGCGAGCAAGTCGTCATCATGAGCAGCACGAAGGGGATCCCGCGCACCGGTATGCTGTCAAGAACGAACACCGGCAGGGAGACACCCGCGCTAGCCGCATGCACGGCCAACATCTTGCAGGGCACCCCGGAGAACGAATTGGCAATGTCCGCGAATACGCCATCCCTAGTGAGCGCATGCTGCGCGCGGTAGAGCGCGCCGATGCTGCTCACCGGCAGTACATCGAGCCTGTGGCAGGTGCCGTCGAGGTCAATTGCGCCCCAGAGATAGTTGATGGTGCCGCGCAGCAGCGCACCGGCCAGCGCGAATGCGGCGGTGAGCAACTCGGAACGCAGGCAGCCTAACGCCGCGCGCGTGATCAGGGCATCGGGGAGCACGAAAAACACGACTGCCTCGCCGATGCGCCAGATGCAGGCGAGCAGGTATTCGACCCGTTGGGAATGCATGCCAGCAACGACAAGATCGGCATGACTTTCGGCTGACGCATGACTACCTAGACAGGACTACATTGCCCGACACTTGGGCACGAAGCTATCCGCATGCACGATTTCTTCCGGTCTGCTAAATGCATCGTTGCTCTGTGCGCGCTGGGCAGTGTCTACAACCACGCCGTGCTGGCGGACGAAAGGCCCGGCTGCGCCGACGTGAGCCCGAGGCAATGTGTCACAAGCGCGCTCGAAGCGATGGGTGGCCAGCGGAAGCTGGCTGCCATCACGAGGGTTTCGCTGGACGTGATCGGGCACACCGCGCTCGTGGAACAGTCCTATCGCCAGTCGCCTTTCATCACGGCCTACCACCGCGACAAGGTCGTATTCGATCTGGCGAACGGCCGTTTGCGCGACGACAGCCATAGCATCTGGCCGGAATCGGATCCGCATCAGGCCGAGTCCGATCAGAGCCTGATCGTCACCCCGGCGGGCGGCGGCTATCACGATTCAAAGGGCGACAGTCCGAGCGGAGTTGCAGCGCTCGACGAGGCCCGGCAGTCGCTCGCGCTGGGTCCCTTGCGCTTGCTGATGACGGCCGCCGACGCCAGAGACCTGCATTACGGACCCATGGAGACATTGCGCTCCACGCCACACACCGTGATCGCGTTCACTTGGGAAAAGGTGCCGGTACGGGTGCTACTGAACGCGCACAACCACCTGCCCGATGCGGTCGAGACCACGCAGCAGTTTCGCGACTTCTGGTACTTCTGGGGCGATACGGAACAACGCGTCTACTGGGACAACTGGAAGTTCGTCTCCGGAATCGAATATCCGTCCAACGAGATCGTCGAGCGCAATGGCGTGATCTGGAAATCCAGCGAGACGCTCGACGTGCAATTCAATCCGCCGGTCGACGAGGGTCGCTTCGCGCTCGATCCGAAGGTCGCGCAGCTAAGCACTCTGAGCAAGGGCTGGGTGCGGCCATTCAAGGCGGACAAGCCGGTGCGACTCGCCGAAGGCATCAGCCTGTATGCCGGTTCGTGGAACGCGACGATCGTGCATCAGGACGACGGCGTGGTGATCCTTGAAACACCGATTTCGGGTTTGTATACGCATGGAATCTTCGACGAAGCCAGGAAGCGATACCCCGCGCTGCCGATCAAGGCGGTGTTGTCGACGTCCGATTCGTGGCCGCATGCCGGCGGCATCCGCTACGACGTCGCACAGGGGATTCCGATCTACATCCTCGATCTCAACCAACCCCTCCTCGATCGCATCGCCGCCGCGCCGCACACGATCGATCCCGACGCCTTGCAGTCGTTGAGGAAATCGCCCGATTGGAGAATCGTGACGGAGAAGGTGGAAATCGGCGCCGGCGCCAACCGCATGCAACTGTTTCCGCTGCGCGGTGCAGCGACCGAACGCCAGTACATGGTGTACTTCCCCGAACACCGCCTGCTCTACGCCAGCGACACACTGGTGATCGATCCCGACCAGCACACGCTTTACGACCCCGAACTGATGCACGAGGTGGTGCAGGCGGTTGAGCGCGAGCATCTGATCGTCGATACGGTGTACGCGATGCATCAGCCACCGGTTCCATGGAGCGCTGTCGTCGCCCTTCTGGGCAAGGCCGGCTGAAGCCGGCAGCTCGACACTGCCTGTTCGGCACTGGCTTGCTCCATGCGACGGGATGGAGCAGGAAATTCGTGCTTGCAACCGTACCTTGGTACGGGTCTATAAAGACATTTCGAGCGAGGTTTCGGTATGTCGAATCGAACGATCGGGGAACTGGCAGGCGAAGCGGGCGTCGGTGTCGAGACGATCCGGTACTACGAGCGGATCGGGCTGATCTCCAAGCCCGAAACTGCGCTTGGAGGCTGGCGACGCTATCCAGAAGAAACACTGCGACGGCTGCACTACATCCGGCAAGGGCAATCGCTCGGCTTCACGCTCGGGCAGATCGCCGACTTGCTGGCCATGTCGCGCGATGGAGCGCCACGCTTTTGTGTGGCATTCCGGTCGGCGATCGCTGAAAAGATCTCCGAACTCGATCGGAAAATCGCCAACCTGTCCGTACACCGTGCGCAGTTGCAGGATTTCATGGTCGCTTGCCAGCAACGCGAGGCAATCAATCAATGTCCCATCCTCGATAGCCTGCGTGGCACCCACACGAAAAACCAACCATGAGAGGGCTGTATGAACACCAGTAGCTACTTCATTGTCGTATGCGCAGGCCTCGCGTTTGGGGCGTTCTTGTCGGCGAGTCCCGTCGATGCCGACACGCAGGCGGTAGAAGCGACACTCAAGACCGTCGTCGAAGCGTGGGATCGCTCGGACGCGAAGGCGATTGCTTCTGTTTATGCGCAAGATGGCGACCTCATTGTTCCGGACGGAACCTTGTCCGCGGGCAAGCCGATGATCCAGGCTTTCTACGCATCGGCATTTTCGCGGGGATATGGCGGCACCGCAGCAGACGCACACATCGTCAGGGGACGTCGGGTTGGTTCGTCGTCGTATGTCGCCGACGGCACATGGTCGATCGATGGGATCAAGCATGCGGGAAAGCCTGATTCGCGCGAGGCTGGCATCTTTTCGGCATTCTTCGTGCGCGAAAACGGGCAGTGGCGCCTTCAGGCGCTACGCGAACAATCGAGCGCGACGAGCATTCACCTGGCGCAGTAGTCTGACGCATCCTGGCGCGTGCGCCGGGATTGTCGAGCGTTCAGTTTGAGTCGCTGAAGCGGCAGGTTACCGATTGGGCCGGGAAGCCACGACTCCTCGATGAGGGCTTTCCGGCACCAAACCGGCCCGCAGCAATGGACTAGGATCTTCGGGCAAGAGCAGGAGGAACTCCATGAGCCGGCGTGGTGAATTGGTTGGAGAATTCTTTCGGCTCTACGAACGCGCAATCGATCGTCTACTCAGTCTGCTGACCGAGTTCGATTTTGTCGCGGCGAAAATTGATGTGGCTTTACGTCATCAGCTTTCCTGAAAGCAGCCGTTCGCGACCGGCTCAAATGGATTGTCCTCTGTCCGTCGCAACTTGCCCGGCCACCGCCGAGCCTGCAAGGGCAGGCCCCGGTCATGAGCAGTCACTCAAAAGTGCACTCTAACCCGGTTTTTTTGAGCAGCAGGCCATCGTGGCCCGCACTCGGTGCGGAACGCGTAACGGTGGCGGAAACCCTCGCAGGCCCTCCGAGCCCCAACACGGCCGCTGAACTCTCATGCGCCGCCGTAAAAACCCCTTCCGCGAAGCTCCCGGCCTCGCGCGCAACCGGAAAACCACCAAGCGCAAAGGTCCCGACCTTGCGTGCAAGCGAAAAACCTTCGAGTGCAAAGGTCCCGGCCTTGCGTGCAACCGAAAAACCTTCGAGCGCAAAGCTCCCGACTTTGCGCGCAAGGCAAAAAGCCTTGCGCGCGACTGCCGGAACCTCGGCATGCCGGGGTGCGGAGCACCGCACGCGAAGGTTTTTGGGTCGCGCGCAACCGTTTTACCTTTGCACGCAACGCTTTTTGCCTTGCGCGCAAGGCCGGGAGCCTTGCGGTGCGAAGGTTTTAGCCTTGCGCCTGGAGGTTTTTCGCTCGCCGGCAAGGGTTTTCCGGTTGCGCACAAGGCTTTTACCCTTGCGCGTGCGTGTTTCCGCACGGAGTGCGGGACTGGACCTTGCACGCGTGGCTTCGGCGGGCACGCAGATGCAGTCGACGACCTCGGTATCCGGGGCTGGCCGCCGCGCTCGCGGCCATCGAAGCCATCCGCGTGCCCGCGGCGGGATCTGCTGGTGCTACACGCGGGAGTGCGTAGGCAGGCTCGCTGGTTTTGCCCGCAAATCCATGGCTCCGATCGACTACTTCCGGCCAACAGGAGACAGTCACGGCGTCTGTCAGCTAGCGCAATGGCGGCCGTTGGAGGCTCGCCGCACACGCTTTTCCCCGGCTTAGATCCTCCGCAGACAGGCTGGCATCCGTCGGAGTAACCATTTGTCATCGCCATCCGTGACGGCCAAAAGGCTTATGCTTCGCAACAGCTACCGTCCGGCAGCACGGAAGGAGATTGGTATGCACTGGATGTTGCGTGTCGTGGCGTTGCTGCTGCTCAGTACAACGGTTGTACATGCCGGCGCTATCTACGCCTGCAAGAGCATTGATGGGAGCGCTACCTATCAGGACACGCCTTGCCCGAAGGGCACAAAGGTGCAGGTATCGGGAATGGCCGGCCGACCGGTCAGCGGGTCCTTGGGACGGGCGGCGGCTGTATCCGCTTGGAGCAGACCGGCTCCGCCCAGGTCGATTGCCTTGATGCAAGCTCGCGCGTCCGTTGCACCGGTGACCGGCACTGCCTTAGCGTCGCTCGACCCCGCGACCTTCAGCCCCGCGGAATGGCGTCGTGCCGCCGGTGACGCACCATGGATTCCACTGGCGGGAGTAAAGGGCGGTAATGCCGTCTCGTACTCCTTCACCGCCCATGATTACGGTACCTTGCTGAGCATCAAAACTATTTCTGCTCGCATCGGCATGGTGTTCCAGACAGGTCGGGTCAATTGCCACCCGGGTGCCGACAACGATCATTTGTCCAATGCCACCGGCTCCGTTTTCGACCCTGCCACGGGAAGCCGGTTGATAGGCGATTTTCAGATTGATCCGAAGCACGCTCACATCCGGCCCGGCACGGTACTCAGTCTGGTTGTGTCTCAGGTGTGCGGGATCGTCCGCCTGCAACACGGTGAGGTCACACATTCACTGGGCAAAGATCAGACCATAAAGCCCGACCTGAACACTTCGCCTCTGGTTACCTCGATGCTCGCGGGCCTGGCCGACGGGAATTTTCGGCCTGGCCCGCACCATGACGTCCACAACACCACTTGCCCGTCACCCCACGCAGGCCTATTGGATCCGGCTGTGCCGCCCTTCGCCTCGACCGACATCGCGCAATATGTCGTGCAGGCGGCATCGGGAGACACGGGAGCTTTGCAACGGTTGCGGCAGGCCGGCGCCAGAGGCAATACGCTGGCCGCATACAAGCTTGGCAAGCTGTACGGCTATGGCTGCCATGACGGGCGCGGTATTGCCTTGGATAACGGCCAGGCCGTGCACTGGTACGCTATCGCCGCCGAACAGGGGCATGCGGATTCTCAGGAGAGTCTTAGCCTGTTGTACGCGAATGGTCGGGGCGTACCCAAGGATCCAGTGAAGGCCAGATACTGGGGCGATAAATCACTGACGCAGTCAGTGCTTGATACGATGACGATTGACGGACGCAGGGTCAGTAAATCAGACGCGCGGTTGGTCTTCACCCGCATCAGCAAGCGCGCCGCGCTGCAAGATGCTGTCGCCGAAGATGAACTCGGTGACATGTACTTGCGCGGTTTTGGTGTGACGAGCAATGTCACCAGCGCCTGCCAGTGGTATCGCAAGGCCGCCTTGCAGGGGAATGCACAAGGGCAGCGAAATTTAGCTCTGTCGTACGAAGGCGATTGGGGACAGGCCCGCAATGACAACTTGATGCTTCATTGGCTCACCTTGGCCGCTGCGAATGGCGACGCGATGGCAGCGGACCGAATGGGGAAGCTCTACTATGGCGGAGGGCTGGTGTTGCGGGATCCGGCCCAGGCCGCACACTGGTTTGCCATCGCAGCCGACGAGGGCTACGGGCCCTCTCAGTACATCCTGGCCACCATGTACAGCCGTGGATTGGGCGTGCCACGCGACGATGTGCAAGCGATCAAGTGGTTCTTGATCGATCTGGCAGACATCGACAACCTCGTCATGACCGACGATCTGTTTGTGCAGAGCGAAGCGAGGGTCGATGCGGCAAAGGTCGCCGAAGCTCAGAAGCTTGCGCGAAAGTGGTGGAACGTCAACGCAAACAAGGAGCAGGCCTACCCCAGGTGATCAGCCGACCCGAAAGCGGCCGTTCCCGACCGGCAGAAATGGGTGGCGGGTTGCGACGGTTGCGGCTGGCCCAGGGGAGCTTGGCTTTAGTCCGATTGGCGGTTGCTAGGTGCGGCTCGCGGCGGAATGCTGATTCCGGCACCCCATTACGAGGTCAGGCCTGCCCTGAGGTAACTCGATCCCGGCACAAACTCCATAGTTTGTAGGCAGCCCGTTCTCCATAGTTTGTGTTTGGCCTACAAACTTTGGAGTTCTGTCCACAACTGCTTTTCGCTCACGCCCGCATGCGCCGCGGCAATTGCACCAAGGCAAGGCATTGCCCATCATGGTGCAATGAATGCGAGGACGTGGCGCGGGTGGGCGGAGCAGATGACGACGGGGATCGCCCTGGTCGATGCGGAGTTGCGCCTGTGCTGGATCAATCCGGCGCTGGCCGAGGCGCTGGGGCTGGGTCGGCGCAGTGCGGTGGGGCAACCGTTTGGCGGGCTGCTGGCCGATCCCGACGGCGTGGCGGAAGGCCTGACCCAGGCGGCGCGGGTGCTGCGCGAGCAGCGTCCGCTGCAGTGGCGCGGGGTGGCGCTGCTCGCGGCGGGCGGCGGCGAGGTCATCGCGGACATCGCCTTGCAGCCGTTCGAGGACGGCCTGCTGCTGGAAGTGCATGTGCTGGCCGAGCCGCTGTCGCTCAGCTCGCCGTTGTCGGCCACCCTGCGCGGCTTCGCGCACGAAGTGAAGAATCCGTTGGCGGGCCTGCGCGGTGCGGCACAGCTGCTGCAGCGGCGGGTCGATACCGAGGATCTGCGCGCGCTGGCCGGACTGATCATCGACGAGGCGGATCGGCTCGGCGCGCTGGCCAACCGGCTGCTGCACAACGATGGCGCGGCGCAGCTCGGTCCGGTGAACATCCATCACCTGCTGGAACGGCTGGCCGACCTGCTGCAGGCCGAGCCGCAGCCACCGCAGCTGCGCCACGACTACGACCCCAGCGTGCCCGATCTGCACGGCGATGCGGACCGGCTGCAGCAGGTGCTGCTGAACCTGGCCCGCAATGCGCTCGAGGCCGGTGCGCACACACTGACCCTGCGCACGCGGGTGGAACATGGCCTGCGGCTGGGCGAGCGGATGCTGCGCATGGCGCTGCGGGTGGACGTGCTCGACGACGGCCCGGGTGTGCCGGCCGCGCTGCGCGACACGCTGTTCCAGCCGCTGGTCTCGGGCCGGGCCGACGGCAACGGCCTGGGCCTGGCGCTGTCGCGCGAGATCGCCCACGAACATGGCGGCGAGTTGCGCTTTGCGAGCCGGCCCGGCGAGACGGTGTTCTCGCTGTATCTGCCGCTGGAGCGCGGGCATGACTGAATTGCAATCGGGGTGGGCGGAAACATGAGCGAGGAAATCTGGATCGTCGACGATGATCGCGGCGTGCGCTTCGTGCTGGCCGAGGCGCTGCGCGACGCGGGGCTGGCGGTGCGCGAATTCGGCGACGTCGCGGCGGCGCGCGTGGCCCTGCGTGATGCGCGTCCCGGCGTGTGGCTGACCGACGTACGCATGCCGGGCGAGGACGGCCTGAGCCTGCTGAATGAACTGAACGCGCAAGGCATCGGTCCGGTGATCGTGATGAGCGCCTACACCGATGTGGCGACCACGGCCGCGGCGTATCGCGCCGGCGCGGTGGATTATCTGGCCAAGCCGTTCGATCTCGACCAGGCGGTGGAAGTGGTGCAACGCGCGCTGGCCAGCGTCGCCTCGCCGACCGCACCTGCCGGCAGCGGCGTGGCGCCGGGCCATGCGCTGCTCGGCGAAAGCGCACCGATGCGCGAGGTGTTTCGCCTGATCGGCCGCGTCGCCGCCAGCGATCTCAACGTGCTGGTCACCGGCGAAACCGGCACCGGCAAGGAACTGGTGGCGCGTGCGCTGCACGAGGAAAGCGCGCGGCGGGACAAGCCGTTCGTGGCGCTGAACACGGCGGCGATTCCCAGCGAGCTGCTGGAAAGCGAGTTGTTCGGGCACGAGGCCGGCGCGTTCACCGGTGCCACCCGGCGCGTGGCCGGGCGCTTCGAGCAGGCCGAGGGCGGCACGCTGTTTCTCGACGAGATCGGTGACATGCCGCTGGTGCTGCAGACCCGCCTGCTGCGCGTGCTGGCGGGCGGCGAGTTCTATCGCGTCGGCGGGCGCGAGCTGATCCGCGGCAACGTGCGCATCGTGGCCGCCACCCATCAGGATCTCGCCGCCCGTGTCGCGGCCGGCCAGTTCCGCGCCGACCTGATGCATCGGCTCGACGTGGTGCGGATCGAATTGCCTTCCCTGCGCAGCCGGCGCAGCGACATCCCGCTGCTGGCGCAGCATTTCCTGGCGGCCAGCGCGCAGGAGCTGAAGCTGCCGCCGAAGCGGTTCGCGCGGGCCACGCTGAAGCTGATCGCGCAGCGCGATTTCCCGGGCAACGTGCGCGAGCTGGAAAACCTGTGCCGCCGGCTCGCGGTGATTGCGCCGGGCAGCGAGATCCTGCCGGCCGATCTCGGTGGCCACGCCGGCGCGCCGGCCAGTGGCGAGTGGACCGATGCCCTGCGCGAATGGGCGGTGGCGGCGCTGGCGGGCGGCGAGGCAGACATCCATGCGCGGGCCCGCGACGCGCTCGACCAGACCCTGCTGCTGGCCGCGCTGCAGGCCAGCGAAGGCCACCGCCAGCATGCGGCGCAGGCACTCGGCGTGGGACGCAACACGCTGACCCGCAAGCTGGGGGCGTCGCGTACCCGGCGAACTTGACTGCCCCACCTTGCTGTAGGAGCGACTTCAGTCGCGATGCCTTCGCGCTTGACCAGCTCGACCCCAGGAGCATCGCGGCTGAAGCCGCTTCCACAGGTTCACGCGTCAGCCAAGCACGATGCGCAGCCGATGGGTCTGGCCATCATCGGCCAGCACGATCGCCGCACCGGGATCGAGCGTCTGGCCGTCCATTTCCACGGCAGCCACGCCAGCGCAAACCCGGTCCGGATTTTCCACGCTGATCTCGTAGCGGCTGCCGTGCTGGCCGCCGCGATGCCGATAGCTCAGTTCAAAACCGGGCCAGCCGCTGGGGATGCACGGTGCGAGGCGTAGCCGGTCGCCGCGCAGCTGGAAGCCCAGCACGGCTTCCAGGCCCGCGCGGTACAGCCAGGCGGCGGAGCCGGTGTACCAGGTCCAGCCACCGCGACCGACGTGCGGCGCCACCGAATAGACGTCCGCGCTGACCACGTAGGGCTCTACCTTGTAGCGCGCGATTGCCTCGGCGCTGTCGCTGTGATGGATCGGATTGAGCAGGTCGAACAGGCCGCCGGCACGCTCGCCCTCGCCGAGCCCGGCCCAGGCGAAGACCGACCAGATCGCGCCATGCGTGTACTGGCCGCCGTTCTCGCGCACGCCGGGCGGATAGCCCTTGATGTAACCGGGGTTCTCGGCACCGTCCTGGTCGAACGGCGGGGTGAACAGACGGGCGAGCCCGTGTTCGTGATCGACCAGCAGGCGATCGACCGAGGCCATCGCCGTGGCCGCGTGCTGGCGAGGGGTGGCGCCGGCGATGACGCTCCACGATTGCGCGATGGTGTCGATCCGGCACTGCGCGCTGTGCCGCGAACCGAGCGGGGTGCCATCGTCGTAATAGCCGCGTCGATACCACTCGCCATCCCAGGCCTGTTCCAGCGCATGGCGCAGGTCGAGCGCGTGGTCGCGCCATGTCGTGGCGCGTGCGGTCTCGCCGCGCTGTTCGGCCACCGGCGCGAACGCATCGATGGCGCAGATCAGGAACCAGCCCAGCCAACTGCTTTCGCCCCGGCCGCCGGCGCCGACCGCATTCATGCCGTCGTTCCAGTCGCCGGTGCCGATCAGCGGCAGGCCGTGCTCGCCGCGCTCCAGGCTGGAATCGATCGCCCGCGCGGCGTGTTCGTACAGCGACGCCACCTCGTCCGAGCACTCCGGCCGGAAGAATGCGTCGACGGCGCCATCGGCAATCGCCGGGCCGTGCAGGAACGGCAGCGGCTCGTCCAGCACCGCGCGATCGCCGCTGACATCGACGTAGTGCATCGCCACGTAAGCTAGCCACACGCGGTCGTCGCGGATGCGGGTGCGGATGCCCTGGCCGCCGGGCGGCAGCCACCAGTGCTGCACGTCGCCTTCGGCAAACTGGCGGCCGGCCGCACGCAGCAGGTGCGCGCGGGCGAGATCGGGCCGGCTCACGCACAACGCCATCACGTCCTGCAGCTGGTCGCGGAAGCCGTAGGCGCCGCTGGCCTGGTAATAGGCGGTGCGCGCCCACAGCCGGCAGGCGGTGACCTGGTACAGCAGCCAGTCGTTGAGCAGGATGTCCATCGCCCGGTCGGGCGTGCGCACCTGCACCGTATCCAGCAGCTCGTTCCATTGCGTCGCGACGTCGGCGAGCACGTGCTCGACGTCGGTGGCGCGGTATCTTTCGATCAATGCCTGTGCGGCCGCTTCGTCGCCCGCATCGCCGAGCAGGAAGACCAGCTCGATCCGGGTCTGCGGCGGCAGTTCGATGCGGGTCTGCAGTGCCGCGCATGGATCCAGTCCGATGCCCAGCCGGCCGGACAGCGGCGCGTTGTCCAGCAGCGCCGCCGGCTGCGCCACGCTGCCCAGCGGGCCGAGCAGTTCGCTGCGATCGCCGCTGAGCGAATGCTGCGCGCCGGCCAGGTCGAAGAACGCCACGCGCTCGCCGAAATCCGCGCGCCAGCGGTTGCGCGCGAACAACGCGCCGCTGCGTTCGTCGCGCGAGGTGAGCACGAACGGCGCCGGCGTGCTGCCGTTCGCGCCCAGCGCCCATTCCACATAACCGGTGACCGACAGCCGCCGGGTGCGGTGAGAGCGATTGCACAGGCGCAAGCGCGACAGCTTCAGCGTGTCGGCGGTCGGCACGCACTGGGTCAGCTCCAGTTCGATGCCATGCGCATCGGTCTCGAACCGGCTCCAGCCCTTGCCGTGGGTTGTCACGTAGCGCGCTGCGGCGACGCGGATCGGCGCGGCGGTGGCGCTCCACAAGCTGCCGTTGTCCTCGTCACGCAGATAGATCAGGTCATGCGGGGTATCGCTGACCGGATCATTCGGCCACGGCGTCAGCGGGTTCTTCTGGCTGTTCTGTGACCAGGCGTAGCCGCCGCCCTCGGCCGACACGATGAAGCCGAAATCCGGGTTGGCGATCACGTTGACCCATGGCGCGGGCAGTGGCTTCGCGCCGTCCAGTTCGATCCGGTAGGCGCGTCCGTCGTCGATGAAGCCGCCGTGGCCGTTGGCGAACTCCAGCGTACCGGCGTCCGGGACGCTGGCGCCGGCCGGGAGGCTGGCGCGGATCGCGTCCGGCACCGACGGGGCGGGCGCGGGGGCGTCGCTGCGGTCGGCAACGTCATCGCCCAGCACCAGTCGCGCCACCGTCAGCAGGCCGTCGCGCAGATCCGCGCCGATGCCATCGTCGCGCAGGCAGAACAGTTCCGCCTTCGGCGCCCCGTCATCGCGCTCGAGCCGTTGCTGCTGAGTGCTCAGCCGCGGATCGAGTGCCTGTTGCAGCTCATCGCCTGCGGCGCCGGCGAGCATGTTGAGCAGGACCACGTCGATCGCCAGCTGCTGGCTGCGCCACCAGTGCTGGGCCAGCAGCAACTGGTTCACCTGCGCCAGCGCGGCATGGTCGCGCACGCACAGCAGGGCGATCGGGCGGTCGCCGGAAATGCCCGCACCCCACAGGGTCGGCGGACCACCGCGACCGCGTGCGCGCTGCGCCGCGGTGGCGCGCCGGCACGGGTCGCTGCGCAACAGCGCCGTCATCCAGTCGCCGAAGCGCGACGCCTGGACGGGGTCGATGCCGAGCTGCCGCAGGTCGGCGTCGGCATGCCGTGCGGCGTCGACAAACAGCCGCTCGCCGGCGTCGGGGTCTTGCAATTGCGCCGTCAGTGCGGTCGCACCCTCGCGCGTATCGGCCAGCCGCGTCCACAGCAGCAGGCGGATGCTGGCGCCGGGGGCCAGCGTGAAATGCTGGCGCAGGCTGAATACCGGATCGAGCACGCAGCCGGTGGTGTTGGACAGCGCCGCGCCGGCCTGCATTGCCTGCGCGTCGCGCAGCGTGTGGCCGCGACCGAGGAAGCGGGCGCGATCGGTTTCATGCGTCGGCGCCTCGGCGTTCGCCGGCGCGCCCTCGACCTGCAGCGCCTGGGCGGCCCAGATTTCCGTCTGGCTGTCGCTGCGTCGTCGCCGGGTGGCCAGCAGCATGCGGTTTGTTGCGTCCCATTCGGTCTGCACGAACATCTTGGAAAATGCCGGATGCGCATCGTCGTCGCCGCGCGGGCCCAGCACCAGTTCGGCATACGAGGTCAGCGAAAACGTGCGGGTGCGATCGCCGTGGTTGCTCAGGCTGAGCCGGCGCAGCTCGATGTCGGCGTCGTGTGCCACGGCGACCTCCAGCCCGCTGTGCACGCTGGCGTGACGGCGCTGGAAGCGGGCCTGGCCGGGACTGAAATTCACCGCGTCATCCGGCAGGGAAGTGCCCGTTGGCTGTTGCGTGGGCGACCACACCTCGCCGCTGGCCTCGTCGCGCAGCAACAGGAAGCTGCCCCACGGATCGCCAGTCGGATCCTCGCGCCAGCGTGTCACCGCCATGCCACGCCATCGACTGAACCCGGCCCCGCGGGTATCCAGCATGGTGGTGCAACTCCCGTTGGACAGCTGTTGCATCTGTCCGACGCCGGGGCGCGGTGTCGATGGATGGGATGTCATGGGGAGGGCACACTCCTGCAGGCGTCCGGCAACGGACAGGCCGGAATCTCGCCCCAGCGTACGGCCGCGATGGGGTAATGCATGTGAAAGGAATACGCGCGCCGGCAATGCCGGGCAACGCTCTACACGAGCCTCATGCATTCATCGCGGCACACTGTGTGACGGCTTTCGGGGCGGCTCGAGCGCACGAATGCCGGCCGCCGCTGTCTGAGCCCGGGCGGAGCTTCGGCGCAGAACGTTGCGCCATGCCGGTACCTGCGGGTTGCCCGTGCCGCACCCGATCCCAGCCACGCACTGTTGGATGCCTTGATGTCCCAGCTCTCCACACTGCCGGATGAAGTCCTGCTCGAGCGCCTGCAGCGCGCGGCGTTCGGTTACTTCGTGGAACACATGAATCCCGCCAACGGCCTGGTGCCGGATACCTCGCGCACGAATTCGCCGGTGAGCATCGCGGTGGTGGGATTTTCGCTGTCGGCCTATCCGGTGGCGGTGGAACGCGGTTGGATGAAGCGCGACGAGGCGGTGCGGCGCTGCCTGCTGGCGCTGCGTTTCTTCCGCGACAGTGACCAGAGTGGCAGTTCCACGGCCACCGGCTACAAGGGCTTCTACTACCACTTCCTGGACATCCACACCGGGGTGCGGGTGTGGCAGTCCGAGCTGTCGATGATCGACAGCGCGTTGCTGCTCGCCGGGGCGCTGACCGCGGCCACGTATTTCAGCGCCGACAATGCCGCGGAAACCGAGCTGCGCGAACTCGCCGACCTGCTGTACCGGCGGGTCGACTGGTGCTGGTCGCAGGATGGCAGCGGCACCATCCGCCAGGGCTGGAAGCCCGAATCCGGCTTCCTGCACTACGGCTGGGAGGGCTACAGCGAGGCGATCGTGCTGTATGCGCTGGCGCTGGGTTCGCCCACCCATCCGATCTCCGTCGACTGCTACCCCGCGTGGACTGCCACCTACCAGTGGGAAAACCTGTACGACAACGATTTCCTGTTTGCCGGTCCGCTGTTCGAGCACCAGTTCTCGCATGCGTGGATCGACTTCCGCGGCATCCGCGACCGCTTCATGCGCGAGAAGCGTTCGGACTATTTCGAGAACAGCCGCTGCGCGGTCTTCGTGCAGCGCAAGTACACCGCGCTCAATCCGCACGAGTTCGTCGGCTACGACGAAAACTGCTGGGGGCTGTCGGCTTGCGACGGGCCCAGCGACGAGCGTGCCGATGTCGAGAACGAGCGCCGCCAGCTGTTCGGCTATGCCGCCCGCGGCGTGCCCTACGGCCCGGATGACGGCACCCTGTCGCCGCCGGCCGTGCTGGCCTCGCTGCCGTTCGCGCCGGACCTGGCGCTGGCCGCGATCCGCAACATCCTGCTGCGCTACCCGCAGGTGCTCACCGACGACCGCCTGGCCACCAGTTTCAATGCCACCCTGGTCGACGGCGACGGCCAGCCGTGGGTGTCGACCGGTCACTACGGGCTGGATCAGGGGATCGTGTTCATGATGATCGAGAACCACCGCAGCGAGTGGATATGGCAGCTGATGCGCGGCTGCGGTTACCTCAGCGACGGCTTGCGCCAAGCCGGCTTCGGCGAAGGCTGGCTGGAGCCACCGGCCGACGGAGGGGCAGCAACATGACTCCGACCTTCGACGCCGCGGTGCACACGCCGCAGGACGCGTTCGAATGCAAACGCATCGCCGACGTGCACCCCGAGGCGTGGAACAATCCCGAATCCCCGGATCGCTACCAGCTGGTGATCGTCGGTGCCGGACCGGCCGGACTGGCCGCCGCCGCCGATGCGGCCGCAGTCGGCGCCAGGGTGGCGCTGATCGAGCGACACCTGATCGGCGGCACCTGTCTCAACACCGGCTGCGTGCCGTCCAAGACCCTGATCCGGACCGCCAACGTGTACGCCGAGATGCACGACGCCGCCCGCTACGGCGCCCAGGTGCCGGGCGACATCCGGGTGGATTTCGCCGCCGTGATGGCACGGCTGCGGCGCATCCGCAGCCATCTGACCGCTGGCTCGTCGGTGCGCCGGCTGGCCGCCAGCGGGGTCGACGTGTACTTCGGCAACGTGCGTTTCGGCGGCGCCGACCGGCTGAGTGTCAACGGCCAGGAACTGCGTTTCGACAAGGCGTTGATCACGACGGGCGCGCGCCCGGACCTGCCGGACATTCCCGGTCTCAAGCAGGCCGGCTTCCTGACCAACGCCACCGTGTTCGATCTCACCGAACTGCCGCCGCGGCTGCTGGTGATCGGCGGCGGCCCGCTCGGCTGCGAGCTGGCGCAGGCGTTCCAGCGACTGGGCTCGCGCGTCACCATCGTGCAGGACCGGCCGCTGTTCCTCGAACGCGAGGAGCGCGATGCCGCGCAGATCCTCGCCGACGCGTTCGCGCGCGACGGCATCGAGGTGCGCCTGAACACCACGTCGACCGGTGTACGCGTGGAGAATGGAGACAAGCTGGTCGACCTGGTCAGCGCCGACTACCGCAGCACGATCCGGGTCGATGCGATCCTCGCCGGCGTCGGCCGCCGACCGAATGTGCACGGGCTCGAACTGGAGGCCGCCGGGGTCGCATACGACGAGCGCACCGGCATCGCGGTGGACGATCATCTGTGCAGCAGCAACCCGCGCATCTACGCCGCCGGGGATGTATGCCTGGAGGACAAGTACACCGACATCGCGGCCGATTCGGCGCGCATCGCAGTACGCAATGCGCTGCTCGGCGGGCGTGAGCAACTGAGCAAGCTGGTGATCCCCTGGTGTACCTACACCGACCCGGAAATCGCCCACGTCGGCATGTACGTGCGCGAAGCCAACCGGCGGGGCATTCCGGTGAAGACGTTCACCATCCCGATGCACGAGAGCGACCGCGCGATCACCGACAGCGAGGAGCGCGGCTTCGTCAAGATCCATGTCCGCGACGGCAGCGACAGGATCCTCGGCGCCACCATCGTCTCGCGTCATGCCGGCGACATGATCAACGAGATCACCCTGGCGATGGTGGCGGACATCGGCCTGCGCACGCTGGCGAAGGTGATCCACGCCTATCCGACCAAGACCGAGGCGATCCGCCAGGCCGCCCTGGCCTACAACCGCACGCGGATGACGCCGCGGCTGCGGGCGCGGCTGCATCGCTGGCTGGCGCGCTGATCCCGCTCACGTCGGCCTGTCACCGGCCAGCCTAGAATTCGTTGATATACATCGCGACATCTCCACCACATTTCACCCAAGGAAATCCTATGCAACTCGGCATGATCGGCCTCGGCAAGATGGGCGCCAATATGGCGCAACGGCTGCTCAACGGCGGCCACAAGGTGACCGGCTTCGATCCGAACGCGCAGGCGCGCAGCGGGCTCGAAGGCAAGGGCGGGGCGGCGGCCGATTCGCTGCCGGCGCTGGTCAAGGCGCTGCCCACCCCGCGCGTGCTGTGGATGATGGTGCCGTCGGGCAAGATCACCGACGACACCGTCGACGCGCTGATGCCGCTGCTGGACAAGGGCGACACCGTGATCGACGGCGGCAACTCGAACTACAAGGATTCACTGCGCCGGGCGGCGAGCTGCGCCGGCAAGGGCCTGAACTACGTCGACTGCGGCACCAGCGGCGGCGTGTGGGGGCTGGCCGAGGGCTACAGCATGATGATCGGCGGCGACGAAAAGGTCGTCGATGCACTGACGCCGATCTTCGAGACGCTGGCGCCGGGCAAGGACAAGGGCTGGGGCCGGGTCGGCCCGGTCGGTTCCGGCCACTTCACCAAGATGGTCCACAACGGCATCGAATACGGCCTGATGCAGGCCTATGCGGAAGGCTTCTCGATCCTGCAGCACAAGCAGGAGTTCGCGCTCGACCTGGCCCGGGTCGGCGAGATCTGGCGCTACGGCAGCGTGGTGCGCTCGTGGCTGCTGGACCTGACCACCGACGCGCTGAACAAGAACCCCACGCTGGAGGGCATCGCGCCTTACGTGGTCGATTCCGGTGAAGGTCGCTGGACGGTGGACGAGGCGATCCAGCTGGGCGTGTCCGCGCCGGTGATCACGCTGTCGCTGATGGAGCGTTTCCGCTCGCGCGACGCCGACTCGTTCGCCGACAAGCTGCTGGCCTCGATGCGCAACCAGTTCGGCGGGCATGCGATCAAGAAGGAGTAGGCCTGCGCCTCGCTCGCTGTGGGAGCGCTTCAGTCGCGAGCGCTCCGCGTTCGTTCCTTCATCTCTGCATCGGAGCGAACAGTGGCCGAACGTTATCGGCAATGTGTTGCGTCGATCGGTTGAATCCGCCACCGGGAACGGACGTTCAATCTTTTTTGCGCATTGCGCGCTCGACCATGTGTACGAGCTTGGCTTCGCGCTCTTGGTCAATGAGCCGGGCGGCGTTGTCACCGTAGTCGACCCACGTCTGGCCGGAAACGTCGGAAGGGGGCGGGTCATTACTCTGTGCTGAGGTTTCTCCCAAAGATCGCGAAGAACAGCATCTGCATGGTGGCGATCACGCCGAGCCAGAGCCAGATGCTGTCTCCGATCCAGATCCTGTAGATCGCCAGTGGATGTGTGAGCAGCAGCGCCCACCAGCACGGTCCGGCCAGATAGCCGATGGGACCTGGATGCGCCTCGCGGAAGTTGGTCGCGCCGAAGCCGCCGGGGAGGGCCGCCCATGCGCCGCTGAAAAGGAAAAGAAATGAGACGACCACACGGGCAGCGATCAGCATGCATGTGACTCCCTATCGATACGGTTGCCTGGTAGCAGCGATGTGAGGGTGGAAGGGAGTCGGTGCGAGTGATGCATGCCGACGGTACGGTCGGTGGTATCGGTGATTGCGGTTGCCGCGCGCCCGGAGACTCACCCCAGTCGCAGCAGCTTCCTCACTGCCGGCAGATTGCGCCGGCTGATTTCGGGATTGAGTTCAGTGCCGTCGAGGCGGGCCAGGACGCGGCCGTCGGCGAGCGTTTTCAGGCCGAGCAGGCGGGCTGGTGGCACCAGGCAGTTGCGGTGCAGTCGGATCAGCTGGTCCGGGTAGGCATCCTCCAGCTGGCGCAGCGATTCCTCGATCAGCAGCTCGCCGCGGCGGTGCTGCACGATCACGTATTTCTCCTCGGCGAGCAGGCACAGCACTTCGTCCAGCGCGATGCGTACCTGTTCGCCACGCAGGCGGCCGTGCAGCCAGGCGACCGGCTCGAGCGGCGTGTCGGCGAGGCGGCGCTGCGCCCGCTGCAGCGCATCGCGCAGGCGTTCCAGCCGCACCGGCTTGAGCAGGTAGTCGACCGCGCCCAGCTCGAACGCCTTCAGCGCGTGTGCTTCGTAAGCGGTGCAGAAGATCACCTGCGGGCGGCTGCGCCCGGCCAGCCGCCGCGCCAGCGTGACGCCGTCGATGCCGGGCATGTTGATGTCGAGCAGCAGCAGATCCGGCTGCAGCGTGTCGAGCGAAGCGAGCGCGGCCTCGCCATCGTCGAGGCTGCCGACGATCTCCACGCCTTCGCACTCGCCGAGCAGGGCGGCCAGGCGCGCCCGCGCCAGCGGTTCGTCGTCGACGATCAGCACGCGCATCAAGCCCTGGCTCCGGGGAGTTGCAGCAGCACCACGAAGCGGTCACCCTGCGGGCCAGCCTGCACTTTGGCTTGTGGCCCATAGCGGTAGGCGATGCGTTGGCGCACGTTGTCCAGCCCGTGACCGTTGCCGGGCGTGGCGGGCGCGGTCGGCAACGGGTTGACGATCTCGATGCGGATGCCGTCGCCGTCCCTGAAGCCGAGCAGGCTCACCTCGCCGCCGCCGCGCAGCGGCTGGATGCCGTGGCGTACCGCGTTCTCGACCAGCGGCTGCAACAGCAGGCGCGGCAACGGGAAGTCGGCGGGCAGGTCGTCCAGCTCGCGCCGAATGCGCAGGCGTGGGCCCAGGCGCAACTGCTCGATCGCCAGGTAGCGCTCGATCAGTGCCAGCTCCTCACCCAGCGTGCCGTCGCCGATGTCGTGCTGGCCCAGCGCGGCGCGGAACAGTTCGGAGAGGTCCTCGACGGTGCGCTCGGCCGCTGCCGGATCGACCCGGATCAGCGCGGCCACCGTGTTCATGCTGTTGAACAGGAAGTGCGGCCGGATGCGCGCCTGCAGCGCTTCCACCTGGGCCCGCGTGACCGCGGCCAGGCGCGTCTGCCACTGCGCCAGCACGTAGAAGTAACGCAGCATGGCGGCGCCAAGCAGGGCCGCGATCACCACGTTGTCGCTAACGAACACCGCCATGCTGCTGCCGATCAGCTGCATCTGCAGCGAGCCGTCCAGCCAGCGTGCCAGCGCGCTGGCGGTTAGCACGATCAGCACGATCAGCAGCCACACGCCCACATACGGCAGATGGCCGGGCAGCCGCTGCAGCAGGTGGCGCAGCTTGCACAGGGTGACCGCGACGACCAGCGCCAGCCAGGTCACGAACAGCATGCTGACGCTATACGCGGGCCAGTCGCGCTGGTTGTCGCGCGCCAGCCACATCACCGTCACCGTCAGCGCGCCGACGATGAACAGCGCAAACAGCGCCGGCAGCTGGCAGAAGTCCGGCAGCGGGCTGTGTTCGACGCGGCCACGCGGGCTGCGGGTGGGCGGGAATGCGCGCATGCGGCAAGTATGCCGTATGCGCGAGGGAACTCAGCCCAGCCGCTGGCTCAGCCAGTGGCGCAGGTCGGTGATTTCCTCGGCGCACACCGCGTGGGCCATCGGATAGGTATGCCAGTCCACCGTGTAGCCCAGCGACTGCAGCAGTGCGTGCGATTCCACCCCGCGCTGCAGCACCACTACCGGGTCGGCCGTGCCGTGGCCCCAGAAGATCGACGTGTTCGCGTTCGCGCTGCTGCGCTCGTCGGCGAATTTCGCGGCCAGCGGCAGATAGGTCGACAGCGCCACGATGCCGGCCAGTTTCCGCGCATGGCGCAGTCCCGCCGCCAGCGCAATCGCGCCGCCCTGCGAGAAGCCGGCCAGCACGATCCGCTCGCTCGGCACGCCGCGATCATGTTCGCGCTCGATCAGCGTTTCGACCTCGCCGATCGAGGCACGGATGCCGGCCATGTCCTCGCGGGCGAGGGCGTCGAAGCCGGCGATGTCGTACCACGCGCGCATCGACAGGCCGTTGTTGATCGTCACCGGCCGCACCGGCGCATGCGGAAACACGAAGCGCAGCGCCGGCCATGCGCCGTCCACCAGCTCCGGCACGATCGGCACGAAGTCGTTGCCGTCGGCGCCGAGGCCATGCAGCCAGATGATGCTGAAGACGGGATGGGCGGCGGTTTCGCGTTCGATGGTGGGCAGGGTCATGCGGGGACTCGTGACGGGATCGACAGAACGCAAGCTTAGCGCGATCTCCCCTGGCAACCGCGGCGCATCCGCATCCCCGCGCCACGGCAACCATCCGATCGCGTCCTCGGGGCGTCGTCGCAAAACGGTCGCGGCCCTGACTTCTGGCACGGTGGGCGGCGCCTCGTCGCCGTGCTCGGTTATGCTGGTTTTTTTGCCTGGGGAAGATCCATGCGCCGACTGCTGCTTGCTGCCCTCGTTGCCTTTACCGTGCTGCCCGTGGCCGCCGCCGAGTCACCCTCGGCGGTCGCGGGCCCGCTCGATCTGGAAACGATCATGGCCAATCCGGACTGGATCGGGCAGGCGGTGGAAAATCCTTACTGGAGTGTGGACGGGCGCAGCCTGTACTACGCGGTCAAGCGCGACGGCAGCCCGGTGCGCGATCTGTACCGGGTCGACCCGGCCAGCGGCAACAGCACGAAACTGGACCCCGCCGCGATGGCCCGGGCCGACGGCCCGGCAGTGTTCGACCGCACGCACACGCACGCCGCCTTCATCCTGCATGGCGACGTGTTCGTGGTGGACCTGTCCACCGGTCGGCGCCGCCAGGTGACGCTGACGCCGCAGCGTGAATCCTCGCCGCAGTTTTCCGCCGACGGTCGCGCGCTGCAATTCCGTGACGGCAACGACTGGTATCGCTACGACCTCGCCAGCGCCGTCACCGCGCCGGTGGCGTTGCTGAAATTCGCCGACGACCCGCAGGCGAAGAAGCCCGACCAGCTGGGCGAGCTGCAGCTGAAGCTGTTCAAGACCCTGCGCGATGACAAGGCCGACGAACAGGCGCTGCGCGACGAGGGCAAGGCGCTGGATGCCGCCGATCCCGGGCGTGCGCCGCTGCCGTTCTGGCTGGGCGACAAGGTCACCCTGCTGGATACCGAGTTGTCACCGGACGGCCACTGGATGCTGCTGGTCACCAAGCCGAAGGATCATGCCGCCGGCAAGGCGCCGCTGGTCAACCACTACGTCACCGACAGCGGCTATGTCGAGCCGGAAGACGCGCGCAGCTACGTCGGCCGCAACGATCCGGCGCCGCAGTCGCTGCTGCTGCTGGACTTGCGCGAGCACCGGTCGTATCCGCTGCCGACCGACGGGCTGCCGGGCATCGGCGAGGACCCGCTGGCGGCGCTGCGCAAGCAGACGGTGGCTGCGCTGCAGAAAGCCGGCAAGACCGACCAGGCCGAGGCGCTGAAGGCACCGAAGCTGCGCCCGGTGCGCATCGTGGCCAGTACCGAGGATGGCGGTGGCGGCGGCATCGTGTGGAGCGACGACGGCAGCCAGCTGGCGATCCAGCTGCGCGCGATCGACAACAAGGATCGCTGGATCGCCAGCGTCGACTTCCGCCGGCATGTGCTGGTCAATCAGCATCGCCTGCACGACGACGCCTGGATCAACTGGAACTTCAATGATTTCGGCTGGCTCAAGGACAACCGCACGCTGTGGTACATGAGCGAGGAAAGCGGTTACTCGGAGCTTTACAGCAAGCCGCTGGGCGGCAAGGCGACCGCGCTGACCTCCGGCAGGTTCGAGGTCAGCCATCCGCTGCTCAGCGACGACGGCAAGTGGTTCTACGTGCGTACCAACAAGGTCGCGCCGTACAGCTACGACGTCTACCGCCTGCCGGTCACCGGTGGCGCGCTGACCCGCATCACCGAATTCCAGGGCATGGACGACTTCAAGCTGTCGCCCGATGGTCGCCAGCTCGCGGTGCTGCATTCCTCGCCGTACACGTTCTCCCAGCTGGCGGTGCAACCGGCGGCCGGCGGCGCAGCGAGGGAACTCACCGACACCATGAAGCCGGCCTACACCGCGCATGCGTGGATCGCGCCAAAGATCGTGCAGGTGCCGTCGTCGCATGGCGCCGGGGTGATCTACGCGAAGTACTACGGCCCGGCCGACGAGAGCGAGGCGGCGAAGCGGCCGGCCGTGTTGTTCGTGCATGGCGCCGGCTACCTGCAGGACGTCACGCTGGGTTCGACCTATTACTTCCGCGAGCAGATGTTCAACAACATGCTGGTGCAGCAGGGTTACGTGGTGCTGGACATGGACTACCGCGCCTCCGAGGGCTACGGCCGTGCGTGGCGCACCGCGATCTATCGCCAGATGGGTCACCCGGAACTGCAGGATCTGCTCGACGGCAAGGCCTGGCTGGTGCAAGCACCACGGCGTCGATCCGCAGCGCGTCGGCATCTACGGTGGCAGCTATGGCGGCTTCATGACCGAGATGGCGCTGCTGCGCGCGCCGGGTGCCTTCGCCGCCGGCGCTGCGCTGCGCGCGCCGTCGGACTGGACCAGCTACAACGACGAGTACACCTCCAACATCCTCAACGATCCGCAACTCGATCCGGAGGCCTACCGCACCAGCTCGCCGATCGAATACGCCGACCAGCTGCAGGATCCGCTGCTGATCGAGCACGGCCTGATCGACAACAACGTGATGGTCAGTGATTCGATTCGCCTGTACCAGCGTTTCATCGAGCTGCACAAGAAGAACTTCTGGATCTCGCTGTACCCGGTCGAGCGTCACGCGTTCGAGCATGCCGATTCCTGGCACGACGAATACCGTCGCATCGACGAGCTGTTCAACACGTATGTGAAGCCGCTGAAGACGAACGCCACGATCCACTGATCCGTGATATCGCAAGGCCGCGCCACCACGGTGGTCGAGGCCTTGCGCTCGTTGCCTTGCGGGAGGTCGAGCGGAAGTGCCGGTCGATGTGCCGGGACTGCCGCGGCGATCCTGCCCCCGCCGCGGCGTGACTTCCGGCAGGGCTACCGCTGTCAATTGCAACGTTATATCGTTACTGTTTGTTGTTCCTCTTCCTGAAGATGCCTTGGCATGAATGAGATGTGGGTTGACGCGCTTGCCAGGATCCGGGGAGGAAGAGCGCAGCGTGCCGACCGCGTGTCACGGCTTCACCCCGGCCTGTCTTCGGCGTTCCGCTGCGGCGGCGCGGCGCTGGTCCTGCTGCTGGCCGGCTGTGCGGCAGGCCCTGATTTCAGCAAGCCGGCCGCGCCGGATGTCCACGGCTACACCCGCAGTCCGTTGCCCGCTACGCTGGCCAGTGCCGACGTCGCCGGCGGGCAGGCGCAACAGTTCGTCGAGGGCGCCGACATCCCCGCCGACTGGTGGACACTGTTCCACTCGCCGCCGCTCAATGCGCTGATCGAGCAGGCGCTCGCCCACAATGCCGATCTCAAGGCCGCGCAGGCCGCACTGGCCGTCGCCAGGGAAAATACCAAGGCCGGACGCGGCGCCTACTATCCCAGTGTCTCGGCCGGCTTTTCGGCGAGTCGCGAGCAGGACCCGCCCGGCGCGCTGGCGCCGGTGCCGAGCAACAACGCGTTTCTGTACAACCTGTTCACGCCGCAGGTCAGCGTGTCGTACGTGCCCGACGTGTTCGGCCTGAACCGCCGTACGGTCGAGTCGCTGCAGGCGCAACAGCAGGCGGTGCGCTTCCAGATGCTCGCCACCCGCATCACGCTGAGCACCAACGTGGTGGCCGCGGCGGTGCAGCAGGCCTCGCTGCGGGCGCAGATCGAGGCGACCCGCGAGCTGATCGCGATCAACACGAAGATGGTGAAGATCCTGCGCTATCAGCTGGCGAAGGGTTATGCCGGCCGGCTCGACCTCGCCGCGCAGGAATCGCAGCTGGCCCAGCTGCAGTCCACGTTGCCGCCGCTGCTGACCCAGCTGGCGCAGCAGGACGATCTACTGGCGGTGCTGGCGGGCCGGTTTCCCAGCCAGGCCGAGGCACAGACGTTCGAGCTTGCCAGCCTGCAATTGCCGCAGCAGCTGCCGCTGAGCCTGCCGTCGGCGCTGGTCGCGCAGCGACCGGACGTGGGCCAGGCCGAGGCGAACATGCACGCGGCCAGCGCGCAGATCGGCGTGGCCATCGCCAACCGCTTGCCGAACATCACCTTGACCGCGAATGCGGGCAGCACGGCGCTGGTCCTCAATCAGCTGTTCAAGGCGGGGACCGGTTTCTGGAGCGTGGGTGCGGATCTGGCAGCGCCGATTTTCCAGGGCGGCACCCTGCTGCATCAGGAGCGCGCGGCCAAGGCCGCGTATGTGCAGGCGGCCGAGCAATATCGCGGCACGGTGCTGACCGCGTTCCAGAACGTGGCCGACACCCTGGCCGCGCTGCAACACGACGCCGAGGGCCTGCAGGCGGCTGCCCATGCCGCCGCCGCCGCCAAGGTCACCCTGGATCTGTCGCAGCGCCAGTACAAGGACGGCTATGCCGGCTACCTGTCGCTGCTGAGTGCTGAGCAGGGCTACCAGCAGGCGCGTATCGCGCTGGTGCAGGCGCAGGCCAGTCGTTACGCCGACACCGCGGCCCTGTTCCAGGCGCTTGGTGGCGGCTGGTGGCATGCCGCCGATGCAGGCCAGTCCGACGGCGCGTCCTCCGAGCCAGACCCGACCCATGCCGGTCATGCCCCCACCACCCGGGACAGCGATGAAAAATAGATCCGCTTGCGCGACGCCTTCTGCGCCGCGCCGCCCTGCCGTGTTCGTGTATGCCGTGATGACGGTGCTGCTGTCAGGGGCACTGGCCCTGTCCGGTTGCTCGTCGAACAGTGACCACGATGCGCAGGACGCCGCCACGACGCCGCACGACGTGACCCTGAGCAAGGCGCAGCGTCAGCACATCCACCTGCATACGGTGGCATTGTCCAGCTTCCATCGCGCGATCGAGACGACCGGCGTGGTGGATTTCGACAACGACCAGGCGACCAGCGTGCTGGCGCCGTTCTCCGGTCCGGTGTCACGGCTGCTGGTATCGCCGGGCGACAAGGTGCGCAAGGGACAGCCGCTGGCACTGGTGGATTCGCCGGACTTCTCCGCCGCCATCAACGGCTACCGCAAGGCGCTGATCACCGCCCGCAACGCGCGCCGGCTGGCCGACGCGGACAAGGATCTGGTGCAGCACGAAGGCGTTTCCCAGCGTGAGGCCGAGCAGGCGCAAACCGATGCGGTCAGCGCCGAGGCCGATCGCGATGCCGCGCTGCAGGCGATGGTCGCGCTGGACGTCGATGCCGGCACGATCAAGGCGATCCAGGCCGGTCGCCCGGTGACGAGCGCGCAGGGCATCATTCGTGCGCCGATCGCCGGCACCGTGGTGGAGAAACTGATCACGCCGGGCCAGTTGCTGCAGGCCGGCAGCACGCCGTGCTTCACCGTGGCCGATCTGTCGCGGGTGTGGGTGATGGCGCAGGTGTCCTCCTCCGAGCTGGCGGTGATCCGGATCGGCGATCCGGCGCAGGTGGATACCGGCATGGGCGCCGCCGCGTTGCCGGGCACCGTGGACAACATCGCTGCCGTGGTCAATCCCGATACGCGTGCGGTGGCCGCGCGGGTGCTGGTGCACAACCCGCAGGGCTTGCTGCGCAAGCAGATGTACGTGCGCGTGCGGATCCAGTCGCGGCAGGCCAGCCAGGGCCTGCTGATCCCGGTATCGGCGATGCTGCGCGACGACGAAAACCTGCCGTTCGTGTATGTCGCCCAGCACGACGGCGGCTTCGCCAGGCGCCACGTGACGCTGGGCCCGCGCAGCGGCGATGACTACGAGATCAGCGAAGGCCTCAAGCCCGGCGACCAGGTCGTGGTCGATGGCGGCATCTTCGTCCAGTTCATGCAAAACCAATGAGCGACCATCTGCCGCCCATGCCGCCGCGCGCGGCGTCGTTGATGAACCGGATCGTGGGCGCCTCGCTGGCGCAGCGCTTCCTGGTCGCCCTGCTGATGCTGGTGCTGGTCGGTGCCGGCGTGCGCGCGCTGCATCACCTGCCGGTGGACGCCTATCCGGATCTGTCGCCGCCCAGCGTCGAGATCGTCACCCAGTGGCCCGGACACACGGCCGAGGAAGTGGAGCGCCTGCTCACGGTGCCGACCGAGCAGGGCATGACCGGCATTCCGAAGACCGACAATACCCGCTCGATCTCGCTGTACGGACTGTCGGTGGTCACCCTCACGTTCGACAACGGCACCGACAACTACTTCGCGCGCCAGCAGGTCTTCAACCGCCTCGGCGACCTGGATCTGCCTGACGGCGTGAAGCCCTCGGTATCGCCGCTGTCCTCACCTTCCGGGCTGATCTATCGCTACGTGCTGCAAAGCTCCGACCGTTCGCCGATGGAGCTGAAGACGCTGGAGGACTGGGTGATCGAGCCGCAATTCCGCTCGGTACCCGGCGTGGCCGACGATTCCGGTTTCGGCGGCGGCAGCATGCAGTACCAGGTGCTGCTCGATCCAGCGAAGATCGCCGGAGTCGGGCTCACCGCGCAGCAGGTTCAGGCCGCGCTGGCGGCCAACAACAGCAACGCCGGCGGCGGCTTCTACTCGCAGGGTGGGCAGTTCTATTACGTGCGCGGCTTCGGCCGGCTGCAGACGCTGGAGGACATCGGCAACGTGGTGCTGGCAGTGCATGACGGCAGCCCGGTGCTGGTCAAGGACGTGGGTCGCGTGGTCATCGGCATCGCCCCCCGTCTGGGCGAGTTCGGCTACGAGAAGCAGGATGACGCGGTGGAGGGCGTGATCTCGCTGCGCACCGGCGAAAAGACCCAGGATGTGCTGGAACGGGTCGAGGCCAAGACGAAGGAGCTCAACGAACAAATCCTGCCCAAGGACGTCAAGATCCATTCGTTCTACGACCGCAGCGACCTGATTGCGCTGACCACCCAGGTGGTCAAGCAGAACCTGGTGCGCGGCATGCTGCTGGTGGTGGTGATCCTGATCTTCTTCCTGTACGACGTGCGTGCGGGCTTGATCGTGGCGGTCACCATTCCGCTGTCGCTGCTGGTCGCCTTCATCTGTCTGGATCTGCAGGGTGCCTCGGCGAACCTGCTGTCGATCGGCGCGGTGGATTTCGGGATACTCGTCGACGCGGCGGTGGTGATGGTGGAGAACATCTACCGCCAGCTCGCCGATCGCGCCGGCAGCAAATTCAATGTGATCGAAGTGATCCGCGACGCCGCCGCGGAAGTGGACCGCCCGCTGTTCTACGCGGTGGCGGTGATCGTGGTCAGCTTCCTGCCGATCTACGTGTTGTCCGGCCCGTCCGGCACGCTGTTCAGGCCGATGGCGGACACCATGGTGTTCGCCCTGATCGGCTCGCTGGTGATCACCCTGACCCTGCTACCGGTACTGTGCTCGTGGTTCATGCGCAACGGCGTGCGCGAGCGGCGCAACCGCGCGTTCGAGGCGATCAGGTCGGTCTACATCAAGGGGCTGGATTTCTGCCTCGCCCGCGCCTGGGCGACCACGATCGCCTCGGTCATCCTGCTGGCCCTGTCGCTGCTGCTGATCCCGCGCATCGGCGCGGAGTTCATGCCGAAACTGGACGAGGGCGCGCTGTGGGTGCGCGCCACCATGCCGTACACCATCTCGTTCGACGAGTCGGCCAAAATTGCGCCGAAGATCCGCGCCATCCTGCACTCGTTCCCCGAGGTCACCACGGTCAGCTCGGAGCTGGGCCGGCCCGACGACGGCACCGACTCGACCGGCTTCTTCAACGTCGAGTTCTATGTCGGCTTGAAACCCTATGCGCAGTGGCGCGGGAAATACCGCGACAAGGCGGCACTGATCGCGGCGGTCGACAAGAAGCTGGAGGCGTTTCCCGGCATCACCTTCAACTACACCCAGCCGGCCGAGGATGCGGTGGACGAGGCCGAGACCGGCCTGAAGAGCGCGCTGGCGGTGAAGGTATTCGGTTCGGATCTGCAAACGCTGCAGCGCAAGGGCAAGGCGATCAAGCACATCCTGCAGAAGGTACGCGGCATTCACGACGTGACCCTGGTGCAGGAGCTCGGCCAACCCAGCCTCAGCATCAGGATCAACCGCGCCGCGATCGCCCGCTACGGCCTGAACGTGGACGACATCAACGGCCTGATCCAGACCGCGATCGGCGGCGACGTGGCGACCCAGGTGATCCAGGGCGAGAAGCAGTTCGATCTGGTCGTGCGGCTGGATCAGAAGTACCGCGACAACCCGCAGGAGATCGGCAACATCCTGGTGGCGACGCCCGGCGGCCAGCAGCTGCCGCTGAAGGAGTTCGCCGATATCCAGGTCACCAATGGCGCTTCCTTCATCTACCGGCAGGACAATTCGCGCTATATCGGCGTGCAGTTCTCGGTGGAAGGCCGTGACCTCGCCGGCGCGGTCGAGGATGCGATCGGCCAGGTCGACGCCAAGGTGAAACTGCCGCAGGGCTACCGCCTGGACTGGGGCGGCGAGTACAAGGAATACACCGCCTCGCGCGCGCAGTTGAACATCATCGTGCCGCTGACGGTGGGGCTGATCTTCCTGCTGCTGTTCACCCTGTACAGCAACTTCAAATTCCCGTTCATCACCGTGGTCGGCGTGGTGTTGTCCGCGCCGGTGGGCGGCATCGTGGCGCTGTGGCTGACCGGCACGCCGTTCTCGGTATCGTCCGGCATCGGCTTCCTGGCACTGTTCGGCGTGTCGGTGCAGACCGCGGTGGTGTACATCTCCTACGTCAACGAGCTGCGTCGCAACGGCACCACGCTCGGCGAAGCCATTCGCGAAGGCGCGATCCTGCGCCTGCGCCCGATCATGATGACCGCACTGGTGGCGGCGCTGGGCCTGTTGCCGGCGGCACTCGCCACCGGCGTCGGCACCGACACCCAGCGGCCGTTTGCGCTGGTCATCGTCAGCGGCCTGTTCACCCGCTTGCTGATCAGCGTGTTCCTGATGCCGGTGCTGTACACCCTGGTGGCGCGTCCGCACGACCGCCTGGAGGTGTGATGGACCGGTCGGTCGCCGCGCGCCGGCTGGGCACGGCGGCGTGGCTCGGCCTGCTGCTGTTCGCCGTCACCGCGGTGGCGGTGCAGCCGGTGCGCGATGACCTGCACTGGCTCGATGCGCCGCTGAGCCTGTACCTGATGGGTCCCGGCGGGCACTGGCTGCAGGCCGCCTACTTCGTGCTCGCCGCTGCGCTGGGCCTGCTCGGCGCGGCTTACTACCTCGCGCTGGCGCACCACGCACGCAGTGCGGCGCCATGGCTGCTGTTCGTCGGCGCCGGGCTGGGCCTGTGCGTGACCGCGCTGGCGCACAGCAACCTGCCGGGGCGAGCGCCCACACTGGAAGGCTGGCTGCACGGCACGGCAGCACAAACCGCGTTCCTGTGCGTCACCACCGCGATGCTGCTGCAGTCGTGGCGGTTGCGTGGCGACCCGCACTGGCGATCGCGTTTCCGCGCGGCGTTCACGCTGGCGCTGGCGTGCTTCGTGGCGATCTGGGTCGATGCGCTGTGGCATGGCATGCCGCGCGGACTGGAGCAACGGCTGGTGATCGGCTTGATCCTGATCTGGCTGCTGCGGGCCGCCCGCTGGCTGCGCACCGGGACTGCCCGGCGATAAGCCGCATGCGTGGCCGTGGCGGGCACGCATCGGCGTGCGCAATGGTCTTCAGCCGGGTTTGCGCAGCCCGGCCGCTTCGCGCGCCAGCAGTTCGATGCCGGCCCAGTCGCCTGACGCCAGCTTGTCCGCCGGGGTGAGCCACGAGCCGCCCACGCACAGCACGTTCGGCAGTGCGAGGAAGTCGCCGGCGCTGCTCAGGCTGATGCCGCCGGTGGGGCAGAAGCGGATCTGCGGCAGCGGGCTGGCCCAGGCGCCGAGCAGCTTGGGACCGCCGGCCGGCACGGCCGGGAAGAATTTCAGGTGGCGGTAGCCGCGCTCGAGCAGGCTCATCGCCTCGCTGGCGGTGGCGACGCCGGGCAGCAGCGGCAGCGCGCTGTCGTCGGCGGCGTCCAGCAGGTACGGCGACATCCCGGGCGACACGGCGAAGCGCGCGCCGGCCTGCAGCGCGGCGTGCAGGTCGCGCGCGTTGAGTACGGTGCCGACGCCGATGATGGCGCCTTCCACTTCGGCGGCGATTGCACGGATCGCCTCCAGCGCGGCCGGCGTGCGCAGGGTCACCTCGATCGCGGGCGTGCCGCCGGCGACGAGGGCACGCGCCATCGGCACCGCGGCTTTCGCATCGTCGATCACCACCACCGGGATCACGGGCGCCAGTCGCATGGTGGTCTCGATCTGCTGTTGCTTGGCTTCGATGTTGTTCACGGGTTCACTCGCTGGTGGGTGGCTTGCGGTATTGGCAGAGGTGCGCAGGGAGCGTGCTTCAGAGTACGCCGGCACCCATGTCCGCCGTGGTGGCGGCCTGGCGGAACAGGCCGAACAGCTCGCGACCCATGCCGCTGTGCTGGGCCGAGAGGTCGGCGTGCTGGGGCAGGCGCGCATCCAGTTCATGCGCTTCCATCAGGACGTCCAGACGTCCGTTCACCGCATCCAGCCGGATCAGGTCGCCGTTGCGGATCTTCGCGATGTTGCCGCCGGCCACCGCCTCGGGTGTGACATGGATTGCCGCCGGTACCCGGCCGGACGCGCCGGACATGCGGCCGTCGGTGAGCAGGGCGATGCGATGGCCGCGATCCTGCAGCAGCGCCAGCGTCGGGGTGAGCTTGTGCAGCTCCGGCATGCCGTTGGCCTGCGGGCCCTGGAAGCGCACCACCGCCACGAAATCGCGGTTCAGTTCGCCGCGCTTGAACGCCCCGGCGACCTCGTCCTGGTCGTGAAACACGATCGCCGGTGCCTCGATCAGCAGGCGGTCGTCCGGTACCGAGGAGACCTTGATCACCGCGCGGCCGAGGTTGCCCTCGAGCATGCGCAGGCCGCCATCGGCGCGGAACGGTTCGTCGACCCCGCGCAGCACGCCGCGGTTGCCGCTCTGCTTCGATACCGGGACCCAGCGCAGCGCGCCGGCTTCGTCCAGTTGCGGCAGTTGTGCATAGCCGTCCAGGCCGGTGCCGAAGATCGTCTTGACGTCACCATGCAGCAGGCCGGCGCCGAGCAGCTGGTCGATCAGGAACGCCATGCCGCCGGCCTGATGGAACTGGTTCACGTCGGCATAGCCGTTCGGATAGACCCGGGCCAGCAGCGGGATCACTCCGGACAGCGCGTCGAAATCGTCCCAGCGCAACTGGATGCCGGCGGCGTGGGCGATCGCCACCAGATGCAGCAGGTGGTTGGTGGAGCCGCCGGTGGCATGCAGGCCGATCACGCCGTTGATGATCGCGCGCTCGTCGATGATGTGGCCCAGCGGCAGGTAGTGCTCGCCCAGCGCGCTGCTGGTGGCGGTGCGACGCACCACCTCGGCGGTCAGCGCGTCGCGCAGCGGCGTGTCCGGCGCCTCGAAGCTGGCGCCGGGCAGGTGCAGGCCCATGATCTCCATCAGCATCTGGTTGGAGTTGGCGGTGCCGTAGAAGGTGCACGTGCCCGGCGCGTGGTACGAGGCGGCCTCGGCCTCCAGCAGTTCCTCCCTGGTGGCCTTGCCGTCGGCCCAGGCCTGGCGCACTTTCGATTTCTGTTCGTTCGGGATGCCGCTGGGCATCGGCCCGGACGGTACGAACGCGCCGGGCAGGTGGCCGAAGCTCAGTGCGCCGATCAGCAGGCCCGGCACGATCTTGTCGCAGATGCCCAGGTACAGCGCGCCATCGAACATGTCGTGCGACAGCGACACCGCGGTGGCCATCGCAATCAGGTCGCGCGAGAACAGCGACAGCTGCATGCCCGGTCGGCCCTGGGTCACGCCGTCGCACATCGCCGGCACGCCGCCGGCGACCTGGGCGGTGAAGCCGTTGTCACGGGCGATCGCGCGGATCAGCGTGGGGTAGCGCTCGTACGGCTGATGCGCCGAGAGCATGTCGTTGTAGGCGGTGATGATCGCCAGGTTGGCGCGATGGCCGTTGCGCAGCGCGTCCTTGTCCTCGCTGCCGCAGGCGGCGAAGCCGTGGGCGAGGTTGCCGCAGGACAGATGGCCGCGCTGCGGGCCACTGCGATCGACGGCATCGATCCGCTCCAGGTAGGCCGTGCGGGTGGCCGCGCTGCGCTCGCGCAGGCGTTCGGTGACTTCGGCAACAACAGGATGCAGCGTGCTCATGGCAAATTCCAACGGGTCAATGGCGTGGGTCGATGGCGATGTAGGAGCGGCTTCAGCCGCGATGCTCTTTCTCCGTGGCTTTTAGAACAGAAGCATCGCGGCTGAAGCCGCTCCTACCGGGTCGGGCGCGTGAGGCGGATTAGGGTTTCAAGGGCACCAGTACACGGCGACCGGCACGCGCGGCTGGGTCAGCACGGCGCGCACCGGATAGTGCTGGGCGGCGCCCAGCCCCAGCCGGGCATCGGCGAGCAGGTCGCGTTTCTTCTCGCCGCTGACCAGCAGGTACAGCGCGCGGGTGTGCAGCAGGGTCGGCAGGCTCAGCGTGATGCGCGGTTCATCGGCGCCGGGCGCGCGCATCGACAGCACCGGGGCGCGGCCGTCCAGATCGAGCGCCGCGGCGAGGTGATCGCCGCCGGGAAAGAACGACGCGGTATGACCGTCCTCGCCCATGCCCAGCACCACCGCGTCGAACGGCAGCGGCAGCGCGTCGATCCGCGCGGTCGCCGTGCCGAGGCCCGCGTCCGGGGTGGGGTCGCCGGTATATAGCGGGACGAACCGCGCCGCGCCGGCGGCACCCTGAAGCAGCTGCGACCTGACCATGCGGGCATTCGAGCGCGGGTCGCTTTCGGGCACCCAGCGCTCGTCGACCAGGGTGACGTGCACGTTCGCCCAGTCCAGCGCCTCGCCCGACAGCCGGGCCAGGAATGCCTTCGGCGTACTGCCGCCGGAGACTGCCAGTACCGCGCTGCCGCGCTCGGCCAGTGCCTCGCGCAGGCAGCCGGCCACGCGCTCGGCCAGCGCCACGGCCTGGGCCTGGCAATCGCTGAAGCTGTGAGTGGTGACGTTCAGATCGGTGGGCATGATGGGCTGGCTCGCCGGCCGCCGGCGATGCGGCGCGGTTGTCGTGGGACGGGGAAGGGACAGTGTGCCGCAGGCCCCGGGATGCCCGGGTGAAGCGACGGTGAACACGCGGGTCTAGTCACTGTCGTCGTGCCAGGTGCGGCCATCCCGCTCGATCAGGGCAACGGCGGCGCTGGGTCCCCAGCTGCCGGCAGCATACGGACGCGGTGCCTCGCTGCTGTTGGCCCAGCCCGCGAGGACGGGGCCGGCCCAGCGCCACGCCGCCTCGACTTCATCGCGGCGCATGAACAGGGTGGGGTTGCCGCGCACCACATCGAGCAGCAGGCGTTCGTACGCATCCGGCTGCTGCACGCCGAACGCCTCGGCGAAGCTCATGTCCAGCGGCACGTTGCGCAGGCGCAGCCCGCCGGGACCGGGGTGCTTGATGGTCAGCCACAGTTTCACGCCTTCGTCCGGCTGCAGGCGCAGCACCAGCCGGTTCTGCGCCAGCGTGCCGGATCCCGCGGCGAAGATCGAATGCGGCACCGGCTTGAACGCCACCACGATTTCCGACACGCGGCTGGGCAGACGCTTGCCGGTGCGCAGGTAGAACGGCACGCCGGCCCAGCGCCAGTTGCCGATCTCCGCCTTCAGCGCCACGAAGGTTTCGGTGTTGGACTTGGTGTCGCCCAGCTCGTCCGGATAGCCCGGCACGCTGGCGCCATCGGCCACGCCGGCGCGGTACTGGCCGCGCACGGTGAGCTGGTTGACGTTGCGGTCGTCGATGACCTTCAGCGAATTGAGCACCTTCAGCTTCTCGTCGCGCACCGCATCGGGCTCCAGCGACGAGGGCGGCTCCATCGCCACCATGCACAGCAGCTGCAGCATGTGGTTCTGCACCATGTCGCGCAGCGCGCCGGCGTGGTCGTAGTAGCCGGCGCGATGACCGACGCCCACGGTTTCGGCCACGGTGATCTGCACGTGGTCGATGTGCCCGGCGTTCCACAGCGGCTCGAACAGCGCATTGCCGAAGCGCAGCACCAGCAGGTTCTGCACGGTCTCCTTGCCGAGGTAGTGATCGATGCGGAAGGTCTGCGATTCGTTGAAGACCTTGCCGACCGCGTCGTTGATCCGGTTCGCGCTGTCGAGGTCATGGCCGATCGGCTTTTCCAACACCACGCGCGACTTGCCCTGGTTGAGCCCGTGCTCGCCGAGTCGGGCGCAGAGGTCGACGAACAGGTTCGGCGAGGTGGACAGGTAGAACACCCGCACATGTTCCGGCTGCGACTTGATCAGTGCGGCGAAATCCGCCCAGCCATCGTCCTTGCGCGCGTCCAGCGAGCGATAGCCGACCTGCTGCAGGAACACGTCGAGCTTGGCCGCGTCGCAGATGCCGACCAGCGCCTCGCGCAGCAAGGCACGGTAGCCATCGTCGTCCAGCGCCTCGCGGGCGATGCCGATGATCCGGCTGCTGGCGGGGATCTGGCCGTCGAGAAAGCGGTGGAACAGGGCCGGCAGCAACTTGCGCACGGCGAGGTCGCCGGTGCCGCCGAAAATCACCAGGTCGAACGGTTCGACCAATTGGGGGGAAGCAGTCACGCAGTCACCTCGACACGATGCCGGATGGCGGGCAGGGCCGGATGGCGCGATTGCCCGGGGTGTGCTGGATCATACCAGTGAAATACCAGATCGACTACGGCCATGCATACGAATTCATCGGCGCGGCGTGATCGGATGAGTCCGGGGTTGCGGCGGGGGGCGCGACCGGCTGGCGGACAGATGGGCTTGCGGTTAGTGGTTTGCTATTGGTATCGTGCCGGCATGGAAACCGCCCTGGCCAACGAATACCGCCGGATCTGCCACGATCCGACCACCCATCAGCCGCTGGCCTACCTGCGCCTGCGCCGCGCGATCCGCAACATCGTCGAGCATCGGGACATCGAACCGGGCCAGGCCCTGCCCAGCGAGCGTGATCTTTCGGTGGCGCTGAAACTGTCGCGGGTGACCGTGCGCAAGGCGATCGCCGGGCTGGTCGAGGAAGGCCTGCTGACCCAGCGCCACGGCGCGGGCACCTTCATCGCCGAGCGCATCGTCAAGCCGATGTCGCGCCTGACCAGCTTCACCGAGGATCTGCGCGAGCGCGGCCTGCGGCCACGCTCGGAATTCTTCGAACGCGGCATCGGCGAGGTGACCCCGGAGGAGTCGATGGCGATGAACCTGTCACCCGGCTCGCTGGTGGTACGGCTGCATCGCGTGCGCTACGGCCAGGACGAGCCGCTGGCGATCGAGCGCAGCGTGGTGCCGGCCAGCGTGCTGCCGGATCCGATGCTCGTGCACGACTCGCTGTACGAAGCGCTGGAAGGGCTCGGCTGCCGTCCGCGCCGCGCGCTGCAGCGATTGCGTGCGGTGTCGCTGAATGCGCAACAGGCGCGGCTGCTGCACGTCAACGTCGGCAGCGCCGGACTCAACATCGAACGCCGCAGTTTTCTCGACGACGGTCGCGTGGTCGAGTTCACCACCTCCTGGTATCGCGGCGACATCTACGACTTCGTTGCCGAACTGCAAACCGATTGACCAACCCGGATACCCACGCCATGCAAGCCAGCGACACCCTGATGTACCGCGAAGCGCACGAGGCGGCCGATGTGGTCGCGCGCCAGTTCGCCGCGAACGAGGCGGTGGTGACCGCGCTGGCGCAAACGCTGCGCGCGCAGCCGCCGCGTTTCATCGTCACCTGTGCACGCGGCAGTTCCGATCACGCCGCGGCATACGCGAAGTACGTGTTCGAAACCCAGCTCGGCATCGTCACCGCCTCGGCCTCGCCGTCGGTCACCTCGATCTACGCGGCCGAACAGCAGTGGCGTGATGCGCTGTTCATCGCGATCTCGCAGTCGGGCAAGAGCCCCGACCTGCTGCGCAACGCGCAGGCCGCGAAGCTGGCCGGCGCGCGGGTAGTGGCGCTGGTGAACGTCGAGGATTCGCCGCTGGCCGCGATCGCCGATACGGTCATCCCGTTGCATGCGGGCCCGGAGCGCAGCGTGGCGGCGACCAAGAGCTACATCGCGGCGCTCGCCGCGGTGCTGCACCTGTGCGCGCGCTGGCATGGCGATCCGGCGCTGGTCGCTGCGTTGCACCGCCTGCCCGACGCCTTGCGCGCCGGCTGGGACGCTGACTGGTCGCCGTTGAGCGAGGGTCTGCTCGACGCGCACAACCTGTTCGTGGTCGGCCGCGGCTTCGGTCTCGGCATCGCGCTCGAGGCGGCGCTGAAATTCAAGGAAACCTGCGGTCTGCATGCCGAGGCGTTCAGCGCGGCCGAAGTAAAGCACGGGCCGATGGCGCTGGTCGGCCCGGCCTTTCCGGTGCTGGTCTTCGCTCAGGACGATGACACCCTGCAAGGTACCCTGGCGGTGGCCGACGAGTTCCGTCGCCGCGGCGCGCAGGTGTTCGTGGCGGCACCCGGGGTGGACGGTGCGGGCACGTTGCCGGTGCCCGGCGGGCTGCCGGCGATGTGCACGCCGCTGCTGATCGTGCAGAGTTTCTACCGCGCCGCCAGCGAGCTGGCGCTGCGGCGCGGCTTCAACCCCGACGTGCCGCCGCATCTCAACAAGGTCACCGAAACGGTTTGAGCAACGCCATGACACTCGCCCTGATCAATGCCCGCGTCCTCACCGCGCACGGTTGGCGTGACGATCTCGCCGTGCTGCTGGACGGCGCGCGGATCGCCGATCTGTTGCCGCTGTCCGATCCGCGTCTGCGCGCCACGCCGCAACAGGACCTGGGCGGCGCCATGCTGCTGCCCGGCTTCATCGACGTGCAGGTCAATGGCGGCGGCGGCGTGTTGTTCAACGACACGCCCACGGTGGAGACCATCCGCCGCATCGGCGCGGGCGCACCGGCGCTACGGCACCACGGGTTTTCTGCCGACCCTGATCAGCGATGAGGCGGACGTGATGCGCGCGGCGCTGGCTGCGGTCGAGCAGGCGCTGGCCGAAGGCGTGCCCGGCGTGCTCGGCATCCATCTGGAGGGGCCGTATCTGGCGCGGGCGCGCAAGGGCGTGCACGACGCGAAATATTTCCATCGGCCGGACAGTGAGGAACTCGCCCTGCTGAGCGCCAGGCACCGCGGCGTGCGGCTGCTGACGCTGGCGCCGGAATGCGTGCCGCTGGCCAGCATCCGCGCGCTGGCCGCCGCCGGGGTGATCGTCAGCGCCGGTCACACCGCCGCCGATTACGCGACCGTGCGTGCGGCCCTCGCCGGCGGCGTGCGTGGCTTCACCCACCTGTTCAACGCGATGACTCCGTTCGGCAGCCGCGAGCCGGGCGTGGTGGGCGCCGCGCTGGAAGACCCGAACAGCTGGTGCGGGCTGATCGTCGATGGCCATCACGTGCATCCGGCCAGCCTGCGCGTGGCGATCGCCGCCAAACCACGCGGCAAGATGTTGCTGGTCACCGATGCGATGCCGCCGGTGGGTTCGGACTTCCCGGATTTCGTGCTCAATGGCGAGACCATCACCATTCGCGACGGCATCTGCCAGACCGCGCAGGGCGTGCTGGCCGGTTCCGCGCTGGACATGGCCGGCGCGGTACGCAACACGGTGCAGCTGCTGGGCCTGCCGCTGGACGAGGCGGTGCGCATGGCCAGTACCTACCCGGCCGATTTCCTCGGCCTCGGCGCCAGCCACGGCCGCATCGCGGCCGGCTATCACGCCGATCTGGTGCTGCTGGACGATGACTATCGCGTGCGGCAGAGCTGGATCGGCGGTGTGCCCGCGCACGACGAATGGGCCCCGATCCCGCCGCAATGAGCCGGTGCGGATGCCGCGCGCCGCCCATGCGGTGTCCCGTGACCGTTGCCTGCTTGGCTGTCCGAAGCTAAAGTGGCGCGGTTCAGGTGTCCCGACGGTGTCACGCCGAAGGGATGAAACGGGAAGCCGGTGCGCAGTGTTCATCACTGCAAGGCCGGCGCTGCCCCCGCAACGGTAAGCGAGATTCACGAACGGCGAACGCCACTGTGCACAGCACGGGAAGGCGCCGTTCGGGGCCTGCGGATCACCGCAGGCCACTCGTGAGCCCGGAGACCGGCCCGAACGATTCCTGGTGGCTCGCGGTGGGCGAGGCCGAACCACGTGTGTGGCGCGCCTGCCTGCCCGTTGTTCCGTCTTTTCCTCCCGCCGGTTGCCAGCTCATCGAACGCATGAGCCGTGCGCGGGTGCGCGGCCGAGGAAGAAAGCATGAAGAAGTCTTTGCTGGCAGCGGCGCTGCTCGCTTGCACGATGGCCGCCCAGGCCGCCGACCAGAACAACCCGGCTGCGCTGAGCCCGGTGATCGTCACCGCCACGCGAACCGCGACCAGCACCGCCGACGCCCTGTCGTCGGTCAGCGTGATCACCCGCGCCGACATCGAGCGGCTGCAGCCGCTGTCGGTGCAGGACCTGCTGACCGGCCTGCCCGGCGTGAGTTTCGCCAATTCCGGTGGCTACGGTCAGCAGACCTCGCTGTTCATGCGCGGCACCAATTCCTCGCACACGCTGGTGTGGGTCGACGGCGTGCGCATCGGTTCGGTCGGCAACGGGCTGGCGGCGATCGAACAGATTCCGGTGGAACAGATCGAGCGCATCGAGATCGTGCGGGGCCCGCGCTCGAGCCTGTACGGCGCCGACGCGATCGGCGGGGTGATCCAGATCTTCACCCGCCATGGTTCACTCGATGGCGGGCTGCGGCCCTCGTTCAGCCTCACCAGCGGCAGCGACCACCTGCTGCGCGGACAGGCCAGCCTGTCCGGCGGCAGCGATCATGCCTGGTACAACCTCGGCGTGGGAGCTCTGTACACCCGCGGCATCAATGCCTGCCGCGTCGGTGCCGCCGAAGTATTCGCCGGCTGCTTCGCCGACGAGCCGGATCGCGACGCCTACCGCAACAAGAGCCTTGCCGCCAGCGGCGGCTACCGCTGGGACAACGGCACCGAGCTCAGCGGCAACTGGTTGCGCAGTCTGGGCGAGATCCATTTCGACGGCAGCTACCAGAATCGCAGCCGCACCGTGCAGCAGGTCGCCGGCAGCCGCCTGAGTTTCCATCCGCTGGAGGCATGGAAGACGACGCTGAGCGTGGGCCAGAACCTGGATCGCTACGACAACTACGAGAACCGCGATTTCGTCGGCTACATCTATTCGCGGCGCAACCAGGCGTCGTGGCAGAACGACATCAGCGTGGCGACCGACCAGCTGCTCACGCTGGGCTTCGACTGGCAGGGCGAGCACATCGACAGCGACACCGGCTTCCTCGCCACCCGGCGCAACGACACCGGCGGCTATGCGCAGTACCAGGCTACGTTCGGCCGCAACGAACTGCAGCTGTCGGCACGACGCGACCACAACAGCCAGTTCGGCAACCACAACACCGGCGCGGCGGCATGGGGTTACCACTTCGACGATGGCCTGAAATTCTCCGCCAGCTACGGCACCGCCTTCCATGCGCCGACCTTCAACGACCTGTACTACCCGTACGGCAGCGGCAACCCGGACCTCAAGCCGGAGAAGTCGCGCAGCGCCGAGCTGGGTCTGAGCCAGCAGCGCGGCGGCTGGAACTGGGCGCTGAACGCGTACCAGACCCGCATCGACCAGCTCATCGCGCTGGACAGCAACTACTTCCCGAGCAACCTCAGCAAGGCGCGCATCCGCGGCGTCGAAGGCCAGCTCGGGGTCAGCCTTGCCGGCTGGCAGCTGCAGGGCTACCTGAGCTGGTTGCAACCGAAGAACCAGGACGGCGGCCCGAACGACGGCAAGGTGCTGCCGCGGCGCCCGGAACACACCGCGCGGGTGGATCTGGATCGCCGCTTCGGCGCCGTCGGCCTCGGCGCCACCGTCTACGCGGCCGGGCGCAGCTATGACGACGCGGCCAATGCCCATCCGCTGGGCGGCTACTCCACCACCGACCTGCGCGTCAGCTACCACTTCACCACGGACTGGCAGGTCGAGGCTCGTCTGGCCAACGTGTTCGAACGCCACTACGAGACAGTGTGGTACTTCAACCAGCCCGGTCGCAGCGTGTTCCTGACCCTGCGCTACAGCCCCGCGATGAAGTGAGGCTCGCCGGCCACTGAGCGGCTTCCGTCGCGATGCTCGCGTCGACCTGGGCAATGCCATCGCGCCGGAAGCTTCCCGCCCGCGCCGATTCCCCGTCACGCACCATCTCCCTGCGACGGTAGCCTCCTGCCGAGGCGGCCCTGCCGCTATGCTTGCGCATCAGGGAGGCCACGCTTGCAGGTCAGGGAGATCACGTGAACATTTTTGCGCCCATGATCCGCCGCCCCGTCGGCACCTCGCTGCTGGCGATCGGGCTGATCCTGGCTGGCTTCATGGCGTACCTGCTGCTCGGTGTGGCGGCGTTCCCGTCGATCGAGTTCCCCGGCGTGGTGGTGGTGGCGAACATGCCCGGCGCCAGTGCGCAGACCATGGCCAGCACCGTGGTGGCACCGCTGGAGCGGCACCTGGGACGCATCCCGGGCGTGAAACAGATAGCGTCCACGGCCAACGAAGGCGGCGCGCAGATCCAGGTGCTGTTCGACTTCGGGCGCACCACCGACGACGCCGCCCGCGACGTGCAGGCGGCGATCAACGCGGCCGCCGCCGATCTGCCGCCGGGCCTGCCGACGCCGCCGCAGTACTTCAAGTTCGATACCTCGAAGATCCCGGTGCTGCTGGTGACGCTGACCTCGACCAGTCTGCCGCCGGACCAGTTGTACGACCTCACCGATACCCTGCTGAAGCCGGCGGTGGCGCAGATTCCCGGCGTCGCCCAGGTGCAGATCGGCGGCGGCACGCCGTATGCGGTGCGCATCGCGCTGAACGCCAACGCACTGGTGATCAAGGGCATCACCACCAACGACGTGGCCAATGCGCTGCGCGCGGCCAACGTCAGCTCGCCGCAGGGCACGCTGAGCAACGGCGTCAGCCAGATGACCGTGACCGCCAACGGCGCGCTGCATACCCCCCGGGATTTCGCCGCGCTGGTGATCGCCAGCCGCAACGGCGTGCCGGTCAGGCTGGCCGACGTGGCCACCATCAGCAGCGGCCAGCAGGATCAGTACGCGGCGGCGTGGTTCAACGGCACGCGGGCGGTGACCATGCAGATCAGCAAGCGGCCGGAGGCCAATGCGGTGGCCACGGTGCGGGCGATCCGCGCGGCGCTGCCGAGACTGGGCCGGCTGCTGCCGGCCGACGTGCGGATCACCCCGATCTTCGACCTCACCCCGACCACCGAATCGGCGCTGCACGAGGTCGAGGTGGCGTTGCTGATGAGCATCGTGATGGTGGCGCTGGTGATGCTGGTGTTCCTGCGCCGGCTGCGTCCGACCCTGATCGCGATGCTCAGCGTGCCGCTGTCGCTGGCCGGTGCCTTCGTGGTGATGTGGATCATGGGCTTCACCCTGAACATCTTCTCGCTGGTCGCGCTGGTGTTGTGCGTGGGATTCGTGGTCGACGACGCGATCGTGGTGATCGAGAACATCGTGCGTCACATGGAGCAGGGCATGGCGCCGCTGCCGGCGGCGCTGACCGGCGTGCGCGAGATCGGTTTCACGGTGGTCTCGATCACGCTGTCGCTGATTGCGGTGTTCGCGCCGATGGTGTTCGGCAACAACCTCTTCACCGTGCTGATGCGCGAGTTCGCGGTGACCCTGATCGCGACGATCGTGATCTCCGCCGTGGTCTCGCTGACGCTGACCCCGGCGCTGTGCGGGCGCAGCCTGCTGCACGAGCGGCCGGGCAGCCGCGTGTCCGGTCGTCTGGAACGCCTGGCCGAGCGTTTCGACGAGGGGCTGCTGGGAATCTACCGGCGTTCGCTGGACTGGGCCATGCGCCACCGCCGGGTGATGCGCTGGCAACCGCCGATCCTGCTGGCGCTGACCGTCGGCCTGGCGGTCGCGGTCGGCATGACCGCGGGCGGCGGGCTGATGCCGCAGGAGGACACCGGCCTGATGCGGGTGCAGATGAGTGCCAGCGCGAATATCTCGCCGACGCAGCTGGCCACGCGCACCCGCGAAGTGGCCGCGACGATCCGCGCCGACCCGGCGGTGCTCGACGTCACCACCATCCTGGGCGGTCTCGGCAGCAACGGCGCGATCGGCAACCAGTCACGGCTGTTCGTGGACCTCAAGCCGCTGGGCGACAAGCCCGGCGACCGTCATGCCTCGGCGCAGCAGGTGGTCGACCGGCTGGCCACGCACTACAAGGACGTCACCGATATGGACGTCACCCTGACCACGGTGCAGTTCTTCGGCGGGGGTGGCGGCGCCGGCGGCGCGCGCCACACAGTACTCGTTCCAGCTCGACAGCACCGACGGCACCCCGCTGCAGGCGCCCACGCTGCGGCTGGCGCGGGCCATGCGCGGCATGACGCAGTTCCGCGACGTCGCCAGCAGTTTCGACGGCATCGGCAAGCAGCAGCTGGTGCAGGTCGATCGCGACGCGGCCGCGCGGCTGGGGGTCAGCATGGGCCAGATCGACTCGGTGCTGTACAACGCGTTCGGCCAGAATCAGGTCTCCACGATCTACTCGGACATCAACCAGTACCGAGTCGTGCTGACCGCCGACAGCGGCAGGACACCGAGTCCGCAGGGCCTGCTCGAGACCTACGTGCGCAGCAACCAGGGCAGGATGATCCCGTTGTCCGCGCTGGCCACGATCCAGCCCCATCTGGCGCCGGTCTCGGTCGATCATTTCGACCAGCTCGAATCGGCCTCGATCAGCTACAACCTGGCCAAGGGCATCACCCAGGCGGACGGGCTGAAGCTGGTCGACCAGGCGATCTTCGCGGCCCACCTGCCGCCCGGCGTGCAGAAGAAATACACCGGCGACAACCAGAACCTGGTCGAGGCGCTGAACAACTCGCTGCTCATGCTGCTGGCGGTGATCCTGGTGATGTACGTGGTGCTGGGCGTGCTGTACGAGAGCCTGATCCATCCGCTGACCATCCTGTCGACCCTGCCGGCCGCCGGCATGGGCGCGTTCCTGGCCATGCTGGTCACCCACACCCAGCTCACCCTGATGTCGATCATCGCGGTGCTGATGCTGATCGGCATCGTCAAGAAGAACGCGATCCTGATGGTCGACTTCGCGCTGGTGGCCGAGCGCGAGCACGGCATGTCGCCGCCGCAGGCGATCCGCGAGGCGGCGCTGGTGCGTTTCCGTCCGATCACCATGACCACCCTGGTGGCGATGGGCGCGGCGCTGCCGCTGGCGATCGGTTTCGGCAGCGGCTCGGAGTTGCGCCAGCCGCTGGGCATCGCGATCCTCGGCGGCCTGCTGGTATCGCAGCTGCTGACCTTGCTGAGCACGCCGGCGATCTACCTGTGGCAACACGATCGACGCGAGCGCAAGGCGGCGCGACAGCGTCTGCGTGCCGAGATCAGGCGGCAGCGCGAGCTGCAGTTGCAGATGCCGGCGCTGCCGAAATAGCCGGCGAGCCACCCCTGCCTTCCGGCATGGAAGGGACTTCAGGCACATACGCCCGGGCGTGCCGAATGGCATAACGTCGCCATGAATGGAACTCTCCCCACTTCCCCGTGTTCATCGTGCCTGTATTCATCGCAGGGAGTCCCGGCGTACGCTGAACGCCCGTCCGACTTGCAGGTCGCGACTGCACCATGAATGTCTTTGCACCTTTGATCCGCCGTCCGGTCGGCACCTCGCTGCTGGCCATCGGCCTGATCCTGGCCGGGTTCTGGGCGTATCTGCTGCTCGGCGTGGCGGCATTGCCGTCGCTGGATTTTCCGGGCGTCTATGTCGGCGCGACCATGCCCGGCGCCAGTGCGCAGACCATGGCGAACACGGTGCTGGCGCCACTGGAACGCCACTTGGGCCAGATCCCCGGCGTCGACGAGATGTACGGCAATGCCACCGAGGGCTCGGCCTCGGTGAGCGTGCGCTTCAACTTCAGCCGCACCGCCGACAGCGCCGCCCGCGACGTGCAGGCGGCGATCAATGCGGCCGCGGTCGACCTGCCGGCGGGGATGCCGTCGCCGCCGCAGTACTTCAAGTTCGACACCTCGCAGATCCCGATCCTGTTCATTACGCTGACCTCCGACGGGATGCCGCAGGACAAGCTTTTCGATCTCGCCGACACCTTGCTCAAGCCGGCGGTGGCGCAGATCGACGGCGTCGCCCAGGTGCAGGTGTTCGGCGGCACCCCGCATGCGGTGCGGATCGAGCTGGACAACCGTTCGCTGGCCGCCAAGGGGCTGACCGCGAACGACGTGGCCAATGCCCTGCGTGCCGCCAACGTCAACTCGCCGCAGGGCATCCTCAGCGACGGTCACACCCAGATGACGGTGACCGCCAGCGACGGCCTGCACGACCCGTCCGAGTTTGCCCATCTGCTGATCTCGGTGAAGAACGGCACCCCGGTGCGGCTGTCCGACGTGGCCAGGGTCTACAGCGGCCAGCAGGACGAGTACCAGGCCGCCTGGTTCAACGGCATGCACACGGTCGGCCTGCAGATCACCAAGCGGCCGGAAGCGAACGCGGTGGCCACGGTCGAGGCGATCCGCGCGCGCCTGCCGCAGCTGGCCGCGTCGATGCCGTCGAACGTGAAGATGATGCCGGTGTTCGATCTCACCCAGACCACCAAGTCGGCGCTGCATGAAGTGCAGGTCGCGCTGCTGATCTCGATCGCGATGGTCGCGATGGTGATGCTGGTGTTCCTGCGCCGGCTGCGGCCGACCCTGATCGCGATGCTCAGCGTGCCGCTGTCGCTGGCCGGCGCCTTCGTGGTGATGTGGATGCTCGGTTACACGCTCAACACCCTGTCGCTGGTGGCGCTGGTGCTGTGCATCGGCTTCGTGGTCGATGACGCGATCGTGGTGATCGAGAACATCGTGCGCCACATGGAGCAGGGCATGGCGCCGCTGCCGGCGGCGCTGACCGGCGTGCGCGAGATCGGCTTCACGGTGATCTCGATCACCCTGTCGCTGGTGGCGGTGTTCGCGCCGCTGCTGTTCGGCAACAACGTGCTGGTGCTGCTGCTGCGCGAATTCTCGGTGACCCTGACCGCCGCGGTGGTGATCTCGGCGATCGTCTCGCTGACCCTGACCCCGGCGCTGTGTGGCCGGCTGCTGAAGCACGAGCCGAAAAACCCGCCGCCACCGGGCCGCATCGAGCGGGTGGTGGAGCGCTTCGATCGCGGCATGCTGCGGCTGTACGAGCGTGCGCTGGACTGGGCGATGCATCACCGCCGCATCATGCGCTGGCAGCCGCTGGTGCTGCTGTTCCTCACCTTCGCGCTGGGCTTCGCGGTGGTCAAGACCGCCGGCGGCACCTTCATGCCGGACGAGGACACCGGCCAGCTGCAGGTGGACATCAGCGCCGATGCCAACATCGCGCCGACGCTGATGGCCGAGCGCGCGCAGCAGGTCGAGAAGATCATGCAGGCCGATCCGGCCGTGCTCGATCAGCTGACCATGCTGGGCGGCAACAGCTTTGGCGGCGCGGTGGGCAACAACGCGCAGATGTTCGTCGACCTGAAGCCGCGCGGTCACGGACCCGGCGAGCGACCCGACAACATCAAGGTGATCGTCGAGCGGCTGACCAAGCGCTACGACCAGCTGCCCGACGTCAAGGTCTCGGTCAGCGCGGCGCAATTCCTCGGTGGCGGCGGCAGCGGCGACAAGGGCGGCCAGTACGAATTCCAGCTCACCAGCAGCGACGGCGGCGATCTGCAGCCGTGGGCATTGAAGATGGTGCGGCATCTGCGCACGATCAAGGAGTTCCGCGACGTCAGCAGCGCCTTCGACCAGGTCGGCAAGCAGCAGCAGCTGAAGATCGACCGCGAGGCGGCCGCACGCCTGCACGTCAGCATGGGAGCGATCGATACCGCGCTGTACAGCGCGTTCGGCCAGCGACTGGTGTCGCAGATCTATTCCGACATCAACCAGTACTGGGTCGTGTTGACCAGCAGCCCCGGCGAGAACCTCAGCCCGGAGTCGCTGCTGAACATCCGCGTGCGCAGCGACAAGGGCGAGATGATCCCGCTGTCCGCGCTGGCGCGGATGGCGCCCGGCATCAGCCCGATCCGGATCCGCCATCACAACCAGATGGAAGCGGTCACCATCAGCTACAACCTGGCCAAGGACGTGCCGCAGGATCGCGGCATCGCGCTGGTCGACCAGGCGGCCTATGCGATCAATCTGCCGGCCGGCATCAAGGTCGACTACACCGGCGCCAACCAGCGCCTGAAGCAGGCGCAGTCCAACGGCATGGTGCTGCTGCTGGGCTCGATCCTGGCGATGTATATCGTGCTGGGCATTCTCTACGAGAGCCTCGGCCATCCGCTGACCATCCTGTCCACCCTGCCAGCGGCCGGCGCCGGCGCGTTCCTGGCCATGCTGGTGACCCAGACCCAGCTGTCGCTGATGGCGATCATCGCGATCCTGATGCTGATCGGCATCGTCAAGAAAAACGCGATCCTGATGGTCGACTTCGCCCTCGTCGGCGAACGCGAGCGCGGCCTGTCCGCGCCCGAGGCGATCCGCGAGGCGGCGCTGGTGCGTTTCCGCCCGATCACCATGACGACGCTGGTGGCGATGGGCGCGGCGCTGCCGCTGGCGATCGGTTTCGGCATCGGCTCGGAAATGCGCCAGCCGCTCGGCATCGCCATCGTCGGCGGCCTGCTGGTGTCGCAGTTGCTGACCCTGCTCAGCACCCCCGCGATCTACCTGTGGAACTACGACCGCAAGATTCGCAAGGCGGGGCGGAAGGAACGCCGCGCTGCGCGCAAGGCTGCGAAGGCGGAGAAGAAGCGGCTGCGGGCGATCGGGAAGGTGCAGACGGCGGGGTGAGTGAGGAGTGCGGGCGAGCACGAGGGACTTTGTAGGAGCGCACCCTGTGCGCGATGCTCTTCGCTTTGGTTGTTCGATGTTGCTTGATGTCGCTTGAATCAAGAGCTTTCGTGCGCCTTCGGCGCGCGAGTCACTTTCTCTTGCGTGGCCAAGAGAAAGTAACCAAAGAGAAGGCCACCCCACTTGGCGCTTGCCGGGCATCCATGCCCGGCAAGTCCGTGAGGCGGGGCCGGGCTTTTCGACCGGACTCCGGCAACTGCTCCTGCGTTGCTCTGACTTCGGCATCCATGCCGTCGCCTGTCCGGGCGAAAAGGAGTCGACATCCCTGTCGACTCCCCTGCGGGCCTGTCGTCCCCACCTCACCGCCGCACAGGGGCCCCGGGTAGAGCGGCGGGCCATCGTGGCCCGCACTCGGTGCGCCACCGCTGCGCGGTGACGAAAGCCCAAGAGCCAAGAGCGAAAAATTCCGCGTTGGGCGGGATTTTTCAAATTTGCGTATGTCTCAGTTCGGCGAACAACGGCGGGTCGCCTGCTACCAATACATGCCGCAAAGCAGCTATTCCCATGAAATTTAACGCTGGACTTAAGCGGTGGCGAAGCCGTCCGCCTTGAACGAATTGTCATGTGTCCAGCTCGTTGGATACATGCTCTATTAATTCTCTGGTGTTCTTGGCGTACTCCGCCTCTAAATCAATGCCACACTTATCCGCGAGAACCATGATTGACCAGAGGCAGTCTGACAACTCATGCCCAAGTTTCGCTTTGCAGTCGTCAATTTTCCGGACACCTGCATTCGCCTGAATCAGTTTTGCCAAATCGCCGACGTCGCCTACGAAACCGAGCGCAAGCTCTTCCGTAGTCCATATACGTCCATACATCTTGATTTCAAGCTGTTCGTAAAGCTCATTGAGCCTTAGGGCAGATTTTTCCAGATCAGTAAAGTTCATGTTGATTACACATGGCGCTGGAGTTAAGCGGCGCCGGAGGCGTCCGCCTTGAATAAGTTGTCAGGCCTCAATGCATGACCAACTTGTGCCAGTACGGCGCAAATGGCGGCTCGGGAAACACGACGCCCAAGTAAGTTGCTCGCCAGCAACGAGAGCGGCCATTGTCCTTGTCGGTGTAGTAGCCAACAACCTTTCCCGACTTGTCGATTTCGAGAATTTGTATCAGTTCGCCTTCAGCTTTGAAGTAGCAGCCGTCACGTTCATCGAGGTGGTTTTGATTGTTGAACTCCGCCCATGCGTCGGCGTAGCTCGACGTTGCGGCCGGATGTCGGCTCAGCTGCGCCTCCGCGTTTACAGCTGCCTTCGAAAACGTCTTGGCGGATTGGGCGCTGACGGGAAGTGCGAGGAGTAGCGTCGCTGCTAAGAGAACGGCACGAATCATACGTAATCTCTGCAAGAGGCTTAACGCTTGAGTTGAGCGGCGGCGGAGCCGTCCGCGTTGAATGCCTGGTTGGACGGCACCGCCACTACCCTTGCGGAGCCAGAACCACCAAGTGCCGAACAGACCGATAGTGAACCAGCACCAAATGAAGCAGGAAACCGTAGCTCAGTTCACGAACCGAGGGTGGCTCGCCGTTGACCTGTGCGCTGGTGATTGTCAATTTGGCTCGTGGAATACGGACGGCAGCGAAGCGTACGAGCGCGACTTGCGTACAGGTGTTGCCGCGTCGATGTGTATGAAGCCTTGTAGCTGGCGCCGACCATGAATTGCCGATTGCCCAGGGTAGGCTATGCAATTCAGGGCAGCCGGAGGCCGAAGGCTGAGGTAGCCGTATAGCGGCATGAGTGCGAACGCGGCGACTGACGCAGGCATGCCGAAGCTTTAAGAGCCACTTCAGAATTTGAAGATTGCGCTTCACTCTAGTGCCGTCCTAACGCTAATAGTTAAGTTGCCGTTCCTCAAAACCCAGTTGTCGCCCCGGTGGTCGGGAGGTCAACTTGAACGCGCTGTTCGACGACAATAGTGCTGATAGCCGCCAAAGTCATTCGTGCCGTACCACGCGAAGTGGCTCCGAAGCGACGGGCTCGAAGCTTCTGAAGATCGGTAAGCGCCGCGCGCCGCCGGATCAACAACAGTTATCCGGCGGCGCGCGGCGCTTACCGAGTATCGATTTCTGCGAGAGGCTGTCAATCAGGCGACTCCACTTCATCATGTCAGCCGAAAGCCCCCTGCGAAGCGCGCGATCAGCGCTATTGCCGTTGAACGCTAAGTAGACCCCAAAAGTGGGGTGTTGCACCGAGTATGCAGACATCGGCGGAGGCCGCACAAGACAAACGTCCCGTTCAAGTTCAAGCTCTTGCGCCGCCGTGTAGCCCGAGGGCAGCTGATGAGCCACGGTTTTATCCGACACTTTTGAGGGTGTATCAGTTACGCAGGCAAAACTGAGGGTGTAACGGAAGCGAAAATGCCGCGGCCGCTGGATCAGGCTCGTGCCGGCTGGATGCGGCGCTGGGGTTCTGCCATGTGGGCAGAGGCTCTTTCTTGAATAGGCTTTGCACGAAGGAAGGTCGCCCCGAACGGCCGAAGCCGCCGTCGGGAAGAGACCTTCGTTCGGATGCTCGGAGGCGTGGTGATCTTGGTCAAGCTGCGCGGTGAGAAGCTTTCAAAGCTGCCATCGATAATCTGATGCGCAACGTTATTGCCCGCTTGTTTGAACTTGCCTGATTGATGAACCCTGGAAGGTGAGCATCGAGCAGCCAGGAGCGCCCCTTCAGCCCTGGCCCTCTCCCCGGCTTGGCCGGGGAGAGGGCTGAGTTCGCGGTGAATTCCGTCGGTGCGCCAACCTCAACCCGCCGGTGCGGCCTCCGCTCGCGCCGCGCCGATGCTGCGCAGTGCCGGGCTGCTCATGCAGCTGAGGGCGATGGCGGTGAGCAGCAGGCCGGCTCCGACGAACAGTGCCGGCAGTGAGATGACTTTCAGCAGGCTGCCGGCGAGGGCGGCGGAGAGTGGGCCCAGGCCCATGAAGGTGAACATCAGCACGCTCATGGTGCGGCCCATCATCTCCGGTGCGACGCGGCGCTGGATCCAGCTGACGATGGCGATCTGGGCGATGCCGCCGAACACGCCGGTACCGGCCAGCAGGATCGCGCCACCTACCGTGGAATGCACCAGCGCCAGGGCGGCCAGGGCCAGGCCGGCGAGGCTGTCGATGCTCAGCACCATCAGGCCGAGGCGGCCGCGCACGAAGCGGCTGGCGATGCCGGACAGGAAACTGCCCAGCAGCATGCCGCCGCCGTTCGCGGTCATCAGGATGCCCAGCGAGGCGGCGCCCAGATCCATCCGCGTATCGGCCAGCACCGGCAGGCCGACTTGCAGCGGACCGCCGACGAAGACCGAGACCACCGCCGCGTAGAGGATGAAGGCGCGCAGCGGCAGGTCGGCCCAGATCGCGCGCACGCCGCTGGCCACGTTCGACAGCACGCCGCCGACCACCGGCTTGGGATGGAAGTCGCTGTGGATGCGGATCAGCATCAGCGAGCCCAGCGAAAACGCAAAGCTGATCGCGTCGATGCTGAAGGCCAGGCCGAGGCCGCCGGCATCCTCGAGGCCTTGCGTATGCGCGCCGTGCGCACCGACGCTGATCACCACGCCGGCCAGTGCCGGGCCGACGAACATGCTGAGCTGACGCATGCCCATCACCAGCGCGTTGGCCGGCTGCAACTGCTCGGGCTTGACCAGTTGCGGCAGGATCGCCGAGCCGGCCGGGTAGGCGAACGCGGTGGACAGGCCGATGCCCAGCGCGATCAGGTAGACCAGCCACATATGGATGTCGCCCAGCAGCACCAGCGTGGCGAGCAGGGCCACCAGCAGCGCATTGGTGCCGCGCGCGGCCAGCAATACCTTGCGTGGGGAAAGGCGGTCCACCATCGCGCCGCCGATCAGCATGAACGCCGCGCGCGGCAGCGCCATGGTCGCCAGTACGATACCCAGCGCGGCGGGGTCGCCGGTGAGTTTCAGCACCAGCCACGGCAGCGCCACCAGGGTGAACTGGTCGCCCAGCATCGAGATCGTGCTGCCGCCGAACAGCAGGCGGAAATTGCGGTTGGCGAATACGGAATCGCGGCGTGCCTTCTGCATAAATAGTCCTTGGCGTAGTGCTGGATGAACAGCCTGGGGTAAGTCGGGTGGGCTGCTAGACGGCGGCGGCGCTGTCCCATGCGCTGGTGGCCAGTCGGCGCAGATGATCGCGCACATCGACCGGCCACGCCTCGGTGAGGGTGTTAAAGCGCTCGCGCTCGCCGCGGTAGAACGCCCGCGAGGCCTCTTCGTGATCGGGCAGGTTGCCGGTCATCGCCTGCATGAAGCGATCGACCGCCTCCATCGCCAGTCGCGCGCGCTCCTTCGCGCCATTGCCGCGCAGATCCTGCTCGACCAGCCGCCGCAATACCGCCGAGGCGCCGCCGGGCTGCCGGGCCAGCCAGTCCCAGTGGCGCGGCAGCAGGGTCACTTCGCGCGGCACCACGCCGAGTTTCGGCCGACCGCGCCCCCGCGCCATCGTGGTGCCGGCGGCATCCGTCGGCAGACGCGCCAGCACCTGGTCCAGCGTGCCGCGGAAATCGACCTCGATCGGCTGGCTGCTGTGGTCATCGAAAATCAGCAACGGCCCGCGGGCGCCGGTATCGAGCGCCTGCTTGGCAGCGCGCACCACCTCGGCCAGCGGCCCGCGGCCAAGCAGTCGCTGATGGTCGAATGCGGCGGCCATGCCGTGAGCGGTATCGGAATCGGGATGCGCCATGAGCAGCGTCCTGGGAGAAAGTGGGCAGATTCTACCCGGATCAAAATAGCTGTCAATACTACCCGGGTAAATTGGCACGGAGACCCGGTCGTGGCCCGGAGGTCATGCCCCGCCGGGGCGATCGGCTTGCTATCGTGGGCGCTTTCCACCTGAACGGATTGAGGGGATGAGCATGCGTCTGCGCCCGGCCACTTTGCTGGCCTCACTGAGCTTGTTCGTGGCCGCCGCGGTGTCAGCACCGCTGGCGGCCGCCGAACTGGCGATCGCACCGATCCAGTACCACCAGCGCACCCTGCCGAACGGCCTGCAGGTGCTCAGCGTGGAGGATCATTCCAGCCCGAACGTGGCGGTGCAGATGTGGTACCACGTCGGTTCCAAGGACGATCCGCAGGGACGCTCCGGTTTCGCGCACTTGTTCGAGCACCTGATGTTCAAGAGCACCCGGCACATGCATGCGGAGCAGATGGACCGGCTGACCGAGGATGTCGGCGGCGCCAACAACGCATCCACCGGCGACGACGTCACCAACTATTTCGAGGTGGTGCCCGGCAACTACCTGCAGACCTTGCTGTGGGCCGAGGCCGAGCGGCTGTCGAACCTCAACGTGGACGAGAAGAACTTCAAGTCCGAGCGTGCCGTGGTGGAGGAGGAATACCGCCAGAGCGTGCTGGCCAATCCCTACGGCAAGCTGTTCAACGCGATCGACCCGCACTCGTACACGGTGCATCCGTACCGGCGCCCGACCATCGGCAGCATCGAGGATCTGGAGGCGGCCTCGCTGAAGGACGTGATCGCGTTCCATGACACCTTCTACCGGCCGGACAACGCCACCCTGATCGTCAGCGGCGATTTCGATCCGGCCCAGCTCGACGCCTGGGTCGATCAATACTTCGGCTGGATCCCGAAACCGGCCACGCCGATTCCGCAGGTCACCGTGCAGGAGCCCCGGCGCAAGAAGAACCTGCGCTATACCGAGACCAGCGAGACCGCGCCGCTGCCCGCGGTGGCGGTCACCTGGCTGATTCCGCCGGCCGCCGACAGCGCCGACCGCATCCCGCTGGAGGTGGCCGCCGCGCTGTTGTCGCAAGGCGATTCGTCGCGGCTGTACCAGTCGCTGGTGTATCGCCATCAGGTCGCCCAGCAGATCGGCGCCGACGCCGACAGCCGGGTCGGGCCGGGCCTGTTCGCCGTCTACGCGATCCTGGCCAGCGGGCACCAGCCGGCCGAGGCGGAGAACCTGCTGAGCGAGGAAGTCATCTGGCTGGCGACCCAGCCGATCCCCGCCAGTGAACTGGACAAGGTGAAGACCCAGCTGCTGACCAGCGAACTGAAGCAGCGCCAGACCGCGCAGGGCACCGCGTTCGCGCTGGGGCAGGCGAGCCTGATCGACGGTGGGGTGGAACACGTCAACACCGATCTGGCCGCCTTGCAGCAGGTCAGCGAGAAGGACGTGCATCGGGTGCTGCAGAAATACGTCACCGGCGCGCACAAGGTCACCATCGACTACCTGCCGCAAGCGGCCAGCAAGGGAGCAGCGAAATGATCCGCGACATGCCGCGTCACTGCGCAAACGCACTGCGTCTGGCCGTCTTTGCGGCCGCGATGATGGCGTCGGGCCAGCTGCTGGCCGACAAGATCGTGATGAAGACCAATCCGGCCGCCGCCTTTCCGACCACGCCACCGGCACCTGCGCCGGCACCGAAGCTCAGCGTGCCGACACCGTCGCTGCAGACGCTGGCGAACGGCCTGCAGGTGATCAGCGTGCGGCGCGCGGGCCTGCCGCTGGTCACCGCCCGGCTGGTACTGCGCAGCGGCGGCGAGATGGATCCACCGGCACTGGCCGGACTGGCCGATCTCACCGCGAACCTGCTGGGCAAGGGCGCGGCGGGCATGACCGCACCGCAGATCGCGGCCGCGGCCGAGGCGCTGGGCGGCTCGCTGGATGCCGCGGCGGGTTGGGACGAGAGCGCGGTGGGCATCACCGTAACCACACCGAAATTGCCGCAGGCCTTGCAGCTGCTGGCCGACGTGATCCGCCGGCCGGCGTTCAGCGCTGCCGAGCTGAAGCGGGCGCAGGCCCAGGCGATCGACGATCTGCGCCTGATGCTCAGCCGTCCGACCGCGCTGGCCTCGCTGGCCGCCAGCCGTGGCGTGTTCGGCGACGGCGCCTACGGTCACTCGCGCACCGGCACGCCGGCCTCGATCGGGCGCATCACGCGCGCCGATGTGCAGCAGTTGCACGACACGCTGTACCGGCCGGATAACGCGATCCTGATCCTCGCCGGCGACATCGATCCCACCCAGGCGAAACAGCTGGCGCAGAGCAGCTTCGGCGACTGGCGCAAACCGGTCACGCCGCTGCCGCAGCGGCCGTCGGGCGTAAGCCGCGGCCGCATGCCGCCGATCCTGCTGATCGATCAGCACGGTGCCGGCCAGGCCGGTGTGGTGGTGGCGCACGCCGCGCCGCCGCGCAACGACGCCGGCTACTACGTCGGTACGGTGGCCAATGCGGTGCTGGGCGGCTCGTATTCGGCCCGCTTGAACGAGGAAATCCGGATCAAGCGCGGCCTGTCCTATGGCGCCAGCAGCGAATTGCAGGCGCGGGCTGACGGTGGCATCTGGCTGGCCGCGGCGCAGACCAAGAATCCCTCCGCGCCGCAGGTGGTCGAGCTGGTGCTGGGCGAGTTCGGGCGGCTGGGCAGCACGCGCGTTTCCGCTGAGGAACTGGCCGCGCGCAAGGCGACCCTGATCGGTGGCTACGGTCGCAGCCTGGAAACCACCGCGGGTCTGGCCGGGCAGGTGACCGAGCTGGCGATCTACGGACTGAAGCTGGACGAGATCGGCAAGTACACCGAACAGGTGCAGGCGGTCACCCCGAAGCAGCTCGAGAAGTACGCGGGCAAGCACCTGGGTGCGGACGACAGCACGGTGGTTGTGGTCGGCGATGCCGGGCAATTCGCGGCGGCGATTCGCAAGACCCATCCGAAGGCCGTGCTGCTGGAGTCGACCGCGCTGGACCTGGACAGCTCGAACCTGCAGTCCGTGCCGGCGGCCGGCACGCGCTGATCCCCTGCCGGGACAGGACTCCCGCGATGCCGGGTGTCCTGTCCTGCGCTGGTTCGGCGGACGGAAAAGTCTCACGCCTGGACTGCATTAGTTAGTAAACTATGGGGTATACATATCTTCCTATCCCCATAGGCCTTTCCCCATGCATCCCCTCTGCAAAGCTTTACCCGTCGCGTTCGCGACGTGCCTCACTGCCGCGACCTTTCCCGCGACCGCCGCCCATCTGGAGCTCCAGGGCGGGCGCAGCTACATGGACGGTTACGCAGCCAACACCGTATTCGCCGAAGGCGTGTTCGACGAACATCGCGTCGGCGATACCCGCTTGAGCTGGTCGCCGGATGTCTCATTGGGCTGGATCGATGGTCGCGACATCGCCCGCTATCGCGACAACCGATACACCACGAAGGATGCGATCTGGCTGGTGGCCGCCGGCGCACGCTTTCATTACGGCGATGCCGGGGATTGGTATCGGCCGATCTTCTTCAGCTTCCAGCCTGCGCTGCACAGCGGTCGCACCCAGGCCCTGAGCACCAGCTACGAATTCGTCAGCACGCTGGGCTGGCAATGGCAGCATTTCAGCTTCCAGATACGCCACATTTCGAATGCGAGCCTGCACCGTCCCAATCGCGGTGAAACCATGGCGCTGATCGGCGTGGGTTTCGATCTGTAGGTGCGTCCGACCTGCGGCAGGCACGGGCGGCGCTGCGTCGTCGTCCGTGCCGGGACCGACTGATCGCGGTGCTCGCTCAGTGCCCGCCGGCGGCGGGACCGGCCTTCGCCGAGAATGGCGGCTTGGCCAGCCAGATCACCAGCACCAGGCCCAGGAAAATCCAGCCCAGCGCGTGGAACACCTCGTTGAACGAGATCTGGTAAGCCTGCTGGGTAATCATGTTGTTGATCATGCTGCCAGCGGTCTGCGGGTCGCCGTGCCCGATCTGCTGCAGCGCCGCCTGCGCCGTCGGGCTGTACGCCGTGATGTGTTCGGCCAGTTGCTCATGGTGGGCGACCGCGCGCCGGTCCCACAGCAAGGTCGTCAGCGAGGCGGCAAAGCTGCCTCCCAGCGTGCGCAGGAAGGTGGCCAGGCCGGAGCCCGAGGCGATCTCGTTCTGCTGCAGATCCGACAGCAGGATGGTCAGGATCGGCATGAAGAACAGCGCCACGCCGAGGCCCTGGATCAGCTGCACCAGCGCCACGTGATAGAAGTCGATGCCGATGAAGAAGTCCGCGCGCATGAAACAGGTCGCGCCCATCACCATGAACGCCACCGAGGCAAGCAGGCGCAGGTCGACGCGACTGGCGTACTTGCCCACGAAAAACGTCAACAGCACCGGGATCACGCCCAGCGGGGCGGTGGCGTAGCCGGCCCAGGTCGAGGTGTAGCCGAGGTTGCGCTGCAACCACAGCGGCACCAGCAGGCCGATCGCGAAGAACGCGGCGTAGGCCAGCACCAGCGCGATCGTGCCAGCGGTGAAATTGCGATGGCGGAACAGCTTCAGGTCGACGATCGGATCCTTGTCGGTCAGCTCCCAGATCAGGAAGATCGCGATGTTGATCGCCGAGATGATGCTGGTGACGATGATGAAGGTGGAGTTGAACCAGTCTTCGTCATTGCCTTTGTCCAGCACGATCTGCAGGGCACCGACACCGATGATCAGGGTGATCAGGCCGACATAGTCGATCTTCGGCCGCTCGGTCTTCTCGACTTTCCCGCGCAGCTGGTTCGCCACCACCATGCTGGCGAAGATGCCGATCGGCACGTTGATGAAGAAGATCCACGGCCATGAATAGTTGTCGGTGATCAGCCCGCCCAGGATCGGGCCGGCGATCGGCGCCACCACCGTCACCATCGCCAGCAGGGCCAGCGCCATGCCGCGCTTGGCCGGCGGGAAGATGCCGATCAGCAGGCTCTGCGTGATCGGATACATCGGCCCCGCCACCGCGCCCTGCAGCGCGCGGAACATGATCAGCATGCCCATGCTCTGCGAGACACCGCACATGAACGAAGTCAGCGCGAACAGCAGCGTACACGCGGTGAACAGCCTCACCTCGCCGAAGCGGCGGGTGAGAAAGCCGGTCAGTGGCAGCGAGATCGCCATGCTCACCGCGAACGAGGTGATCACCCAGGTGCTCTGGTCGCTGCTGACGCCGAGATTACCGGCGATCGTCGGCAGCGACACGTTCGCGATCGTCGTGTCCAGCACCTGCATGAAGGTGGCCAGCGACAGGCCGATCGTGCTCAGGGCCAGATTGGGTGGGCGGAATTGAGTGGTCATGGAGATATCGGCACAAGGTGTGTAGGAGCGGCTTCAGCCGCGATGCTCCTGCTCTGATGCCACACGGGAAGAGCATCGCGGCTGAAGCCGCTCCTACGGGTTATTTCTGGCGCGCCATGTTGGCGTGGATGATCTGCGCAATGGCGGCGTCGGCCTTGTCCAGCTGCTGCTTGTAGATGTCGGTGCTGAAGGCCGGCTGGGTCGGCGAGTGCTGGGCCAGGGTCGGACCGCTGCGGTCATGCAGGCCGACATCCACGGTCACCGACATGCCCAGGCGCAGCGGGTGCTTGTCCAGCTGACGCGGGTCGTCGAACACCACGCGCACCGGGATGCGCTGCACGATCTTGATCCAGTTGCCGGTCGCGTTCTGCGCGGGCAGCAGCGAGAACGTGCTGCCGGTGCCGACACCGAGACTCTCGACCTTGCCCTTGTATTTCACCGCGCTGCCGTAAACGTCGGACTCGATGTCCACCGGCTGGCCGATGCGCATGTCGGTGAGCTGGGTTTCCTTGAAATTCGCGTCGACCCACACACCATGCAGTGGCACCACCGCCATCAGGGCGGCGCCGGGCATCACGCGCTGGCCGACCTGCACCGAGCGTTTGGCCACATAGCCGTCCACCGGCGCGACCAGGGTGGCGCGCACGTCGTCGAGGAACGCCGCGCGCAGCTTCGCCGCGGCGACCTGCACGTCCGGATGCGAGGCGACCACGGTGTCGTCGACCAGCACCTTGCTGGTCTGGTATTGCTGCTGCGCCGTGATCAGGTTGCTTTCGGCGCTGGTCAGCGCATCGCTGGCATGCGACAGCTCCTCGGCCGAGATCGCGCCGGACCTGGCCAGTGCCACACGCCGGTTGTAGTCGGCGCGGGCCTTGTCCACCGCGGTCTTGCGCGCGGCCACGTCGGCCTGCGCGCCGTTGACGCTGGAATAGAGCCCGCGCACCTTGCGCACGGTATTGGCGAGGTTGGCCTTGGCCTCCGCCAGCGCCACGTCGGCGTCGCTGGGGTCGAGCTGCACCAGCACGTCGCCGGCATGCACCAGGTCGCCGTCATCGGCACCGATGCTGACCACGGTGCCGGGCACCTGCGGGGTGATCTGCACCACGTTGCCGTTGACGTAGGCGTCGTCGGTACCCTCGTACCAGCGGCCGTCGAAGTAGTACCACAGCGCCCAGCCGATCGCGGCGAGCAGGACCACCACGCCGAGCAGGCGCAGCATGACGCCGCGCGAGTTCTTCTTTGGTGGCGGGGCGACCGGGGTGCTCTCGGTCAGGGTGGGATTCTGGCTGGACATGGGGCTGCCTCAGGAATGTGAAGAGGTGGGGGACGAAGGAGCGGGCGCATCGGGCTGCGGCTGGAAGCCGCCGCCGAGGGCCTCGATCAGCTGCACCGAGCGGTCGACCTGCTGCGCCTGCAGCGCGGCCATGCCGCGATTGGCGACAAGCAGCTGCTGGCGCACGCTGAGTGCTTCCAGATAGCTGCCGATGCCGGCCTGGTAGCGTTGCAGCGACAGTTCCCAGGCCTGCTGTGCCGCCGTCTGCGCCCGCTGCTGCGCTTCGATCTGCTGCTGCAGCGACTGCAGGGCGGAGACGTCGTCGGCGACTTCATTCAGCGCGCCGACCAGGGTCTGGTTGTATTGCGCCACGGCGAGGTCGTATTGCGCGTCCTTGCCGGCCAGGTTGGCGCGCAGCCGGCCGCCATCGAAGATCGGCAGGCTCAGCGAAGGGCCGCCTTCGAAGAACCGTGACGACAGCGACAGCGGGTTGCCGCCGCCCAGCGCGATCACGCCGGCCATCGCGCCGATGCTGATGTTCGGCAGGAACTCGGTCTTCGCCGCCTTGATGTCCTTGCCCGCGGCCTCGACGTGCCAGCGTGCGGCGACCAGGTCGGCGCGGTGGCCGATCAGATCGATCGGCAGGTTGGCCGGTACCGCCAGTTCGGCCGGCGTCAGTACGCGGGGACGGGTGATTTCCAGTCCGCGATCCGGCCCCTTGCCGAGCAGCACCGACAACGCGGAACGCGCCGCATCCACGGCGCGCGCGCTGAGCGCGGCGTCCTGCTCGGCGCTGGCGACCTCGCCCTCGGCCTGCTTCAGCACGATCTGGTTGTCGATGCCCGCGCTCACCCGCTGCCGGGTCAGATCGCGTGACTGATTCGCCCGCTTGAGTTCGCCCGCGGCCAGATCCTGCTGGGCAAAGGCGTAGCCCAGCCGGGCGTAGGCGCGGGCCACGTTGCCGGACAGTTCGATTCGCGCCGCACGTGCATCGACCTGCGCGGCGCGCGAGGCGCCCAGTGCCGCCTGCCACGCGTCGCGTTTGCCGCCCCACAGGTCCAGCCCCCACTTGAAGCTCACATCCGCATATTTGGCCAGGCCGAAATGACCATTGCCGATGGGAAGATCCGCCGGCAGGCGCGCGCCGTTGACGGCGGCACCCGCCGTCACGCTGGGGCCGCGTGCCGCGTCGGCGATGCCGACCTGGGCCTGGGCGCCACGGGCGCGCGCATCGGCCACGGCCAGCCCGGGGTTGTTCTGCAGGGCTTCGCCGATCAGGGCGTCGAGTTGCGGATCGCCCAGCGCGCTCCACCAGTCGGTGGTGGGCCACGCGGCCGGCGACAGCGGCACGCCGGCGAGGCTGTGTTCGGCCTTCAGCGATGCCGCGTCCAGCGGCGTGCCGTCCGGGTGCAGGCCGCCGCTGCTGGCGCAGCCGGCGAGGGCGAGGGTCAATGCGGTAGCTGCCGCAAGAAGATGCAGACGCATGGGGAGTCCAGGGATCGGGGTTGGTATCGGAGGAATCAGTTCTTGCTGCGGAGCGTGTTCAGCACACGCTCCAGATATTCGTGCAGCTGCGCTTGTTCGGTCTTGTCCAGTGAGCGCTGGGCCGCGTCCATCACTCGCTGGCTGCAGACGGATGCGGTGTTCTGCCACACCTTGTTGCCTGCCTCGGTCAGCTCGATGCGCAGCGCACGGCGATCCTGTTCATGCGGCGCGCGGCGCAGATAGCCTTTGCGCTCCAGCTGATCCAGCTGTCGCGTCATCGCGCCGCCATCGAGTTCCACGGCACGGGCCAGTTCGGTCGCCGATACCGCTCCCAGCTGCTGCGCCTTCTTGAGAATCAGGTACTGGGTGAAGCTGAGATCCAGGCCCTGGTGGGCCAGCTCTGTCTCGATCGCGCGCACCATTTCGGAGCGCACCATGGTCAACAGCATGCCCAGGCTCGGGGGGTGGGCCGGCTGGGAAGGAGGTGTGGTGGCGGAGGGGTTGCTCTGTTTCATGCCGCGCATTCTATTGCCGAAAATATATTTGTCAAGGCAAATATGTTTAAGTTCATGTTTGTTTCAGCAACGTTTAAGCGAGGCCAAAGCAAGCCGCACCCGTCGCGTCTGCCAGCGTTGGGCGCGCTGCTCCGGCCGGCTTCCCGCGTCAGCGCGATCACGGCTGGGCTGGCGTATAAGCCGCCCTTATGGTCTCGATCACAAAAACTCCCTTGGCCTGTCGCATCGACCGGGCCTAGCATGGCCCGACGCCCTTCCGCGTCGCCGACAGATCTGCGAGGCCGCCATGACCCGTCCACTGATGCTCATGCTGATCGCGCTGAGCCTGTTTTCCACCGTGGCGATGGCCGCCGATGGTTTCTGGCAGACCCCGACGATCGCCGGGGCCGGCAGGATCCATCCGATGCCGCAGGCCGCCTACCAGCCGGATCGCCAGGCCACGTACAAGGTGGTGTTCAGCCTCGGCAAGGCGGCCGACAAACCGTCCGAGGTGAGTCCGTCGCTGAGTCACGTGGCGCGCACGGTCAATCTCTACGTCAGCGCCGGCGTGCCGCTGGCCCATCTGAAATTCGTGGCGATCGCTGCCGGCGCGGCCACGCCGATCGCGCTGAACGATGTGCAGTACCGCAAGAAATACGGCGTAGCGAACCCGAACCTGGCGCTGATCGCCCAGCTGCGCAAGGCCGGTGTCGACGTGGCCGTCTGCGCGCAGGCGGTGGCGGAGCACGATTTCCAGTACGACTGGGTCGACCCGCGGGTCACCGTGGCGCTGTCCGGCCTCACCACGGTCATCAACCTGCAGCAACAGGGCTATGCGCTGATGCCGCTGTAGGTATCCCAGCAGCACGAGCCCTGCCACCGTAAATGGGAACATCATGCGCAACCCACGACTGTGTTCGCTGCTGCTGTGCACCGTACTGGCCGTCGCCGGCTCGGCGAATGCCGGCGAGCCGGCGACCGCCTTCCTGCCACCGTGGAATCCGCCGCCGGCCGGACTGCAGTTCAGCGTGCCGCCGTTCGATGCGATTGCCGACCTGCATGGCGACATCGTCGACCCGCAGCTGGTGGTGTTCTTCGCCGGCAACCAGTTCATGGTGGTGCACGACCTGATGGCCGCGTTCCAGCGGGCGCATCCGCAGATCCAGCGGATCTTCGTGGAGACCTTGCCGCCGGGCATCCTGGCGAAACAGATCGAAGGCGGCGTGCTGGTGATGGGCAACCTGCGCATCGCCCTGAAGCCGGACGTCTATACGGCCGGCAAGGGCGCCATCGCGGATCAGCAAGAACTGCACGGCTGGTTTGCCGAACGCTACGACTACGCACGCAACCCGCTGGCGATCCTGGTCGCCAGGGGCAATCCGAAACATATCGGCGGGCTGGCCGACCTCGGCCGTGCCGACGTGCGCGTGAGCATGCCGAACCCGGCCTGGGAAGGCATCGCCCGGCAGATCGAGGCGAGCTATCGCAAGGCCGGCGGCGAGGCACTGGACCACGCCATCATGCAGACCAAGGTGCATGACGGCAGCACCTTCCTCACCCATATCCATCACCGGCAATCACCGCTGCGCGTGCTGCAGGGCCAGTCCGATGCGGCACCGGTGTGGTCGACCGAGGCGTATTTCCAGCAGCAGATCCTGCAACATCCGGTCGAGACGGTGGCGATCCCCGCGGCGCAGAATGTCACCGCCACCTACACCGCGGCGCGCATGAGAAATGCGCCGCACGAGCAGGCGGCGAAGGATTTCCTCGCGTTCATGCGCAGCCCCGCCGCGCAGGCGGTCTACCGCAAATACGGTTTTCTGCCGGCGCACTGAGGAGATCGCGATGCGCCACGTCGATCCACGTCGAACGATTTTCGCCGGCAGCCTTGTCATCGCCGCCTCGTGGTTCGTCAACCTGGCGCTGGCCACCGATGCGGCAACCATCACCCGCCAGGGCAACGGCAGGGGCGCGGCACCATGCATGGCCTGTCATGGCGTCGATGGCGCGGGCCGGGCCAGTGCCGGCTATCCGCGGCTGGCCGGACTCGATGCGGCGTATCTGCAGAAGCAGCTGGAGGATTTCGCCAGCGGTTCGCGCAGCAACCCGGTGATGCAGGTGTCCGCCTCGGCGCTCGATGCGGACGAACGCCGGGCGCTTGCGCGCTATTACAGCAGGCTGCCGCTGCCGCCCGCGCTGGCCGCGCCCGCCACGCTACCGCCCGCCGCCGACAGTGTCGGGGCCGTGCTGGCCACGCGTGGGCGATGGGCCAGCCAGGTGCCCGCCTGCGTGCAATGCCACGGTCCCGGCGGGGTCGGCGTGGGGGCGCATTTCCCGCCCCTGGCCGGCCAGCCGGCCACCTATATCGCCGCACAGCTGAAGGCCTGGCAGCAAGGCAGCCGGCACAACGACCCACTGCAGCTGATGCAGCACCTGTCCGCCGCGCTCAGCGCGCAGGACATCCACGCCGTGGCCGACTGGTTTGCTGCGCAACCGCTGCCTGCACCGGGGACCGCACCATGAAAAGCCTGTCCGGAGCCCTTGCGCTGATCCTCGCGGCCGCGGTCGTGTCCAGCGGCTGCACGCCGAGTTCGGCCGATACGGCGGCGGCCCAACCCGCCACGGCGTCCACCGCGGCACCGGCACCCGGACCGATGGCGGCGTCGTTCGTGCCGCCGCCGGAAGCGGCGATTCCCGCCGGCCCGCTCGGCGACGTGATCCGCCAGGGCCGCGCCATCTTCACAGACACGCCGACCCATGCCCGCGCCTATGTGGGCAATGGCCTCAGCTGCAGCAACTGCCATCTGGATGCGGGCCGGCAGGCCAACTCCGCGCCGTTGTGGGGCGCCTACGGCCTGTATCCGCAGTACCGCAAGAAGAACGGCCACGTGAACACGTTCGGCGAACGCATGCAGGGCTGCTTCCGCTATTCCATGAACGGCAAGGCGCCAGCGCTGGACAGCGCCGAGATGGTCGCGCTGGAAACCTATGCGTGGTGGATGGCGAAGGGTGTACCGGTCGGCGTCACCCTGACGGGCGCCGGCTATCCGAAGCAGGGCTTCAAGCCGCCGCAGCCGCTGGATTATGCGCGCGGCGAGCAGGTCTACGCGAAGAACTGCGCGCTGTGCCACCGCAGCGATGGCCAGGGCCAGCAGGTGGCCGGTCGCAATGTCTTTCCGCCGCTGTGGGGGCCGCAGTCGTTCAACTGGGGTGCCGGCATGCACCAGATCGACAACGCCGCCGCCTTCATCAAGGCGAACATGCCGTTCAGTCGCGGCGACACCTTGAGCGACCAGGACGCGTGGGACGTGGCGATGTTCATGGACGCCCACGAGCGGCCGCAGGATCCGCGCTACGGCGGCGATCTGTCCGAGACGCGCCGGAAGTATCACGACAGCCCGATGTCGCTGTACGGCACCGAGGTGAATGGCCACCTGCTGGGATCCTCGCCGGCCCAACCCTGACCGGGCCGCCGCGCCACTCGAATGCACGGTTTGCGCCCGGTCCGGCGCGAGCGTATATTAACAAACTCGAATATACACCCGGAAGCTCGGGTATCCCGGGCGGATCGGCCGCGGTGCCGGCCCGTTCGAGGCGTCCGCGCCGGCACCGCCGAACCGAGGAGCAGGCCATGCAGCGTCCCGAAGTGAAAGCGTTCTTCCATGCATCGACCAACACCTTCAGCTACGTGGTGTGGGATCCGGTGACGCAGAAGGCGGCGGTGCTGGACAGCGTACTCGATTACGACGCGGCGTCCGGCCGCACCGGGCGCGAATCGGCCGACGTCCTCATCGCCTTCGTGCGGGCGCAGGGGCTGACCGTGGAGTGGGTCATCGACACCCACGTGCATGCCGATCACCTCTCGGCGGCGCCCCACGTGCAATCCATCCTGGGCGGCAAGCTCGGCATCGGCGAACACATCCGTGCCGTGCAGGACAGCTTTGGCGCGCTGTTCAACGCGGGCAGCGAATTCCGTCGCGATGGCAGCCAGTTCGATCATCTGTTCAGCGACGGCGAGCGTTACCTGATCGGCAGCATCGAGGCCACGGCCATCCACACGCCGGGCCATACGCCGGCCTGCATGACCCACCTGATCGGCGACGCCGCGTTCGTCGGCGACACCTTGTTCATGCCCGACTACGGTACCGCCCGCTGCGATTTTCCCGGCGGCGACGCGGCTACGTTGTTCCGCTCGATCCAGAAGATCTTCGCCCTGCCGGACAGCACCCGCCTCTTCCTGTGCCATGACTACAAGGCCCCCGGTCGCGACGAGTTTGCGTACGAGACCACGGTAGGCGCCGAACGCCGCGGCAATATCCACGTGCACGAGGGCGTCAGCGAAGCGGACTTCGTGAGCATGCGCACCACGCGCGACGCCACCTTGTCGATGCCGAAGCTGATCCTGCCCGCGGTGCAGGTGAACATGCGCGCCGGCCAGCTGCCCCCGGCCGAGGACAACGGCGTGCGCTATCTGAAAATTCCGCTGGACGCGATCTGAATCCGACCGCCCCACCCATTCCGCAGGAGAACACCGATGCAGCTTCGGCCGCTTTCAAGAGACCTCAGCGTCAGCCCCCAGATCGGAGTCGCCGACATCGCGGCGCTCGCCGCGCAGGGTTTTCGCAGCGTCATCAACAACCGCCCCGACGACGAAGAGCCGGGCCAGCCGAGCAGTGCCATGCTGGCCGCAGCGGCAAGCCAGGCCGGGCTCGACTATCGGCATATTCCGGTGGTGCCGGGCCAGTTGCAGGAGGCCCAGGTGACTGCTTTCGCCGCGGCGCTGACTGACATGCCCGGACCCGTACTGGCGTTCTGCCGCACCGGTACGCGCTCCAGCACCTTGTGGGCACTGCAGGCGAAGGGCTCGGCCGATGCGATCCTGGAAACCGCCCGCGTCGCCGGTTACGACCTGTCGGCCCTGCGGCCTCGACTGGGCGACACGGCACACGGTCAATAAGTCGCCACGGCCGGCTTCGGCTGCATGTGCTTGCCGTGCGCGCCGATGCGCGAGCCATGCCGTGTCACCGACAGAAGCATTCCACCACCGGGATCCCCCATGCACCATCTGCTGACCCTGCAGGCCCTGCTCGCCATCGTGTGTGGTTCGGCCGTGGGCTTCTCGCTCGCGCTGATCGGCGGCGGCGGCTCGATCCTCGCCGTGCCGCTGCTGCTGTACGTGGTCGGCGTGCACGATCCGCATCTGGCGATCGGGACCAGCGCCCTGGCGGTGGCGATCAACGCGTTCGCCAACCTGATCCCGCACGCCCGCGCCGGTCATGTGCGCTGGAAGGTGGCATTCACCTTCGCCGCCACCGGCGTGGTCGGCGCGTACATCGGATCGAGCATCGGCAAGGCGGTCAACGGACAGCACCTGCTGGTGCTGTTCGCGCTGCTGATGCTGGTGGTTGCGGCACTGATGCTGCGTGGCCGTCGCGGTGGCCCGGATCGCTACCCGCTGCCGCACATGTACCCGCGGCTCGGCGCGATCGGCCTGGGTGCCGGAGGGCTGTCCGGCTTCTTCGGCATCGGCGGTGGCTTCCTGATTGTGCCGGGACTGATGTTCGCCAGCGGCATGGAGATCATCCATGCCATCGGCACGTCGCTGTTCGCGGTGGGTTCGTTCGGCCTCACCGCGGCGGCCAACTACGCCATCTCCGGCCTGATCGACTGGCCGGTCGCGGCGGAGTTCATCGCTGGCGGCATCGCCGGTGGCTGGCTCGGCGCGATCGGTGCGAAGCGGCTGGCGAAGACACGGGGCGCGCTGAACCTGATCTTCGCGCTGGCGATCATCGCCGTCGCGATCCTGATGCTGTTCAAGAGCGTGCACGGCTGATCCCTCCGCGTCGGCCCGGCTTCGGCCCGTGCTGCGTCACAATGCCGGCTGATTCGGGCGGGAGTGCGGGATGATCTTCGTTTTGCTGAGCGTGCTGTGCAGCGTGCTGGTCTCGGTGCTGCTGAAGCTGGCGCGCCGTCTCGATGTCGACGTGGGCCAGGCGATCGCCTGGAACTACGTGGTGGCCGGCGCGCTCACCGCACTGGTGCTGCAGCCCTCGCTGGAGGGCCTGCGCGAACCCGGCGCGCCATGGCTGGCGCTGGCCGGGCTGGGCCTTCTGCTGCCGACGATCTTCCTCGCGCTGGGCGCCTCGGTGCGGCATGCCGGCATCGTGCGCAGCGACGCGGCGCAGCGGCTGTCGCTGCTGATCTCGTTGCTGGCCGCGTTCGTGCTGTTCGGTGAACAGCTCACCGCGCTCAAGCTGGCCGGCATCGTGCTGGGGCTGCTGGCGCTGCTGTGCATGATCTGGCGTACCCGCGCCGCCGCCGGCACCGACGGTGTCGCTGCGTGGTTCTACCCGCTGCTGGTGTTCGCCGGCTTCGGCACGATCGACATCCTGTTCAAGCGGGTGGCGCTGGCCGGTGTGCCATTGGGTGCCTCGCTGCAGGCGATGTTCGCGCTGGCCCTGCCGCTCGCGTTCGCCGTGCCGCTGTGGCGACACCTGCGCGGACGGGCCCGCTTCAACCGGCGCAGTGCGCTGGGCGGCACCGCCCTTGGCCTGGCGAACTTCGGCAACATCCTGTTCTATCTGCGCGGCCATCGTGCGCTGCCGCAGCATCCGGCGCTGGTCTTCGCCAGCATGAATATCGGCGTGGTGGCACTGGGCGCGCTGGTCGGCCTGCTGCTGTTCCGCGAGCGGCTGAGCCGGCTCAACCTCGGTGGCGTGCTGCTGGCCCTGCTGGCGATCGGCGTGATCGCGTGGGGCTGAGCGGCCACGGGCTGCCGCAGCGGATGTCGCCCGCACGGCCCCGGCAAGACGTGAATCCACCATCGCGCGCTGCCGTTACACTCGCCATCTGGCCCTGGTAACCGATGCACCGGCAGAGGTGGCGCATGACAACGACATCGTCCTCGACCATCACGTGTCCGTTCTGTGGCCATGCGAAACTCGAGACCATGCCGACGGATTGCTGCATCTATTTCTACGAGTGCACGGGCTGCGGCAAGCTCCTTTCGCCGCTGCCCGGCAAGTGCTGCGTCTTTTGCTCATACGCCGACGTGCCGTGCCCTCCAGTTCAGCTGGCACTGGCGGCGGGCGACACGTCGGGCTGCTGCGGCTGACCGGCCAATCGAAGGAACGGGTGCGGCGCGCGGCTCCTGACGCCGGCCTCGGGCTCTGCGGCGGCACGTCCATGAATCCCGACCAGGGCGTTCCATGGCATATCGGTTTTTGCTGCGGCAGCGCCGCATCGTCGCGCGGGTTCCATACAAGATCGGAATGCCTCGGCATGGGAGGACTCATGAAAGTCGTGATGTTCCATGAAGTGACGGCGGATGGATTGCCCAGGGCGCGCGAGCACTTCGCCGCTCATCGGGCGCGCCTCGACGCATTCCACCGGCGCGGCACGCTGCTGATGGCCGGTCCGTTCGCCGAGCCGGGCGAGGGTGCGATGGGAGTCTTCACCGAACGGGCGGCGGCACAGGAATTCATCGACGGCGATCCCTTCGTGATGCATGGCGTGGTCGCCCGATGGGGCTTGCGCGAGTGGAACGAAGTGCTGGCCTGACCGCCCGGTTCCGCGCCTGCCGGACGCCGCGCGCGGGTCCTGCCGCCACCGCGCATGCCGGACTGCCCAAGGGCATGGCCGCCTGAGCTCCCGCGTCCGGCACTCGGGAGCCTTGTGGGCGCAGGGTCGCAAGGGGCGAACGTTCTTGCGCCGCAGGCAATGACTTCTGGGTGATGAAAGCCGGTCGACCGGGCCCCTATGCTGGGATTTGGCCCGATGACCCAGGATGTTCCCCATGCGCAAACTCCCCCTCGCCGCGGCGCTCGCCGCGCTGCTGCTCAGCTCGGTCGCGATCGCCGGCCCGGACAAGAAGGACGACAAGGCCAAGCCGGCAGCGAAGCCCGATGCCGCGCTGCTGCAGCCGCAGTCGTCGACCAGCGAGGGTTCGGTGTCGGTCGAGGGCAAGCGCATCGACTACAAGGCGGTGGCCGGTACTCTGGTGTTGCACGGCAGCGGCGACAAGGAGGACGAGCCGCAGGTCAGCATGTTCTACGCGGCGTATTTCAAGAAGGGTGTGGATGCGGCGAAGCGGCCGATCACCTTCGTCTACAACGGCGGCCCGGGCTCGGCGACGGTGTGGCTGCACATGGGCGCGTTCGGCCCGAAGCGGGTGGTGACGGCGGACGACACGCATACGCCGGCGGCGCCGTACCAGCTGGTCAACAACGACTACAGCCTGCTCGATGCTTCCGACGTGGTGTTCATCGATGCGCCCGGCGCGGGCTTCAGCCGGCTGATCGCCGACGATGCCGACAAGAGCAAGCGCGAGGAACAGATGAAGGATCGCAAGAAGGCGATCTACGGTGTCGACGGCGACGGCCATGCATTCGCCCAGTTCATCACCCAGTTCATGTCCAAATACGGTCGCTGGAATTCGCCGAAGTACCTGTTCGGCGAGAGCTACGGCACCACTCGTTCGGCGGTGGTGGCGAACATCCTCACCAACGAGGACAGCGTCGATCTCAACGGCGTGATCCTGCTCTCGCAGATCCTCAGCTTCGACACCAGCATCGACGGTCCCGAGTTCAATCCCGGCATCGACCTGCCGTACGAGCTGGGGCTGCCGACTTATGCCGCCACGGCGTTCTATCACCACAAGCTGCCGCAGCAGCCGGCAGCGCTGGAGCCGTTCCTGCATGAAGTGGAGCAGTACGCGATGGGCCCCTATGCGCAGGCGCTGACGGCCGGCTCGCGCCTGGGCGATGCCCAGAAGCAGGCGGTGGCCGAGCAGCTGCACCAGTACACCGGCCTGCCGGTGGCCTACCTGCTGAAGGCGAACCTGCGCGTCAGCGGCGGCATGTTCGAGCACGAGCTGCAGACCGGCGACGACACCACCACCGGCCGTCTCGACACGCGCTTCTCCGGGCCGTCGATCGACCCGATGGGCAAGAACTCCGAATACGACCCGCAGTCTTCGGCGATCAGCTCGGCCTATGTGGCGGCGTTCAACGACTACGTGCGCAAGCAGCTGAAGTTCGGCGATGGCCAGCATTACCGGCTGTTTGCCGACATCGACCATTGGGACTTCTCGCACAAGGCCCCGGGCGTGCAGGGCGAGGCGCTGCAGTCCTCGACCAACGTGATGCCGGACCTGGCGATGGCGATGAAGACCGATCCGAACCTCAAGGTCTACGTCAACGGCGGCTATTACGACCTGGCCACGCCGTACTTCGCGGCCGACTACGAAGACCACCACCTGCCGATCCCCGCCCGCCTCGACGCCAACATCAGCTACTCGTGGTATCCGTCCGGGCACATGGTGTACGCGCACGAGCCGTCGCTGAAACTGCTGCATGACAATGTCGCCCGCTTCATCGAGCAGACCGACAACGTCAGCCACTGAGCGGTCAGCGCTTGGATGAGCTGGTGTGCCGCGGCCCGGTCGAGCCGCGTACCACCAGCTCCGGGCTGAAGCCTTCGTTGGCATGCCGGGCCGGCTCGCCGTTGGCCTCGCGTTGCAGGTCGTCGATCAGCCGCTGTGCCGCGTGCCGTGCGATCTCCTCGGTGGCCTGTCGCGCGGTGGTCAGGGCCGGCCAGGACTGCTTGGAGAACGGGCTGTCCTCGAAGCCGGCGATCGACAACTCGTACGGCACGTTGATGCCGTCCGAGTGCGCCGCCGCCAGGACGCCGGCGGCGATCTCGTCGTTCGAGCCGAAAATCGCGGTGGGGCGGTCCTTCAGCGCCAGCAGCTTGCGTGCACCGCGGAAGCCGTCATCGAAGGTGTAGTCGCCCGGCAGGATCAGCTTGCGGTCCAGCGCGATGCCGTAATCCTTCAGTGCATCCTCGTAACCCTGATAGCGCTCGGGGCTGGAGCGGTGCTCGCGCCCGCCCCACAGGAAACCGATGCGCTGGTGGCCGAGCTGGATCAGGTGCTCGGTGATCGCGTAGGCCGCGTCGCGGTCGTCGACGTAGACGCAGGGGTAGCCGTCCTGCGGGTCCTTGCGCGCGGAGATGATCCGCATGAACGGCACCTTCGCCTCGCTGAGGCGGCGGATCAGGTCCGGCTGCTCCGACATCGGCGGCGCCAGCACCAGCCCGGCCAGCCGCGAGCGCCGCACCAGCTCGCGCAGTTCGTCGGCCAGCGTCGGCGAGGACGAATCGCAGGGATGGATCTGCAGGCCGAAGCCGCTGCTGCGGCAGGCCGACAGCACACCGTGTTGCAGGTTGATGATGTAGTGCGCGTTGGGATTGTCGTAGACCAGCCCCAGCGCATAGGCACGGGTGCTGCGCAGGCTGCGGGCGGACGGGTCGGGCTGGTAGCCGAGCGCGTCGATCTCGCGCTGCACTTTCTCGCGGGTGCGCGCGTGCACCGACGGTTCGTTGTTGATCACGCGCGAAACGGTCTTCAGCGAGACGCCTGCCCGTTCCGCGACATCCTTTATGGTGGCGCTACGCACCCGCTGAACCTCATGAACCATGGAGTAAGGCACCGTGCGCCATCGCGCCGAGCGGACCGCGCAGGAGCGCGCGGAACCTGCTGCATCCTAGCAGCCTGTCGGACTTTAGTTGGCCGGGCTGCGAATCCTTCTGTGCGGTCCATATTTCCGCCGCTTCCTGACCCATGGAACCACCATGGGCCGGCGAAGCGTCGGAAATCTGTCCTCGCACGGCCGAATTCTCGCCTCGACCACCAAAGCCCGACAGGCTGCCAGCTTATGGGCCCGCAGGGAACGAAGCGCAATTCATCCGGCCCGCTGCTGGCCGACCCGGTGGCCGGCCAGTCCGTAGTACAGGATGTACAGGTAGCAAGGCAGCATCACGCACAGGAACGCGAGCTGGAAGTCGATCAGCTGCTTCAGGTGCACGAACACCTGCGGGATCAGCGCGCCGCCCACGATGCCCATGATCAGCAGCGCGGACGCTGCCTCGGTATGCCGGCCCAGGCCCTTGATCGCCAGCGGAAAGATCGCCGGCCACATCATCGCGTTGGCGAAACCGAGCGCGGCCACGAAGGCGACCGAGGCATAGCCATGTGTCACGAACGCACCCGCGGCGAACGCCACGCCCAACAGCGCCGACACCGCCAGGTAGCGCTGCTGGGAGATGAAGCGGGGGATCACCAGCAGGCCCATGATGTAGCCCAGCAGCATGCCGAACATCGTGTAGGAGGTGAAATGCCGGGTCGCGTCCAGCGGCAGGCCGAAGCCCTGGCCATAGATGCCGATGGCGTCGCCCGCCATCACCTCCACGCCCACGTAGAGAAACAGGCACAGCACGCCCAGCCACAGGTGCGGGAAGCTGAAGATGCTGCGGCCGGTGTGGCCGATCGCATGCTCGTCGTTGGCGCCGGCCGGCTTGATCTCCGGTAGCGACGAGCGCACTACCCAGATCGCCAGCAGCACGAGCAGCGCGGCCATCACCATGTACGGCCAGTACACGCGGGCGGCGAAGCTGTTGAGCAGGGCTTCGCGCGCCGCCATCGTGGGTGCCGCCTTGACCTGTTGATCGAGCGTGTCGATGCCGTTCAGCACCAGCGCACCGAACACGAACGGTGCCAGCGCGCCGGCCACCTTGTTGCAGATGCCCATGAACGCGATGCGCTGTGCGGCGCTGTCGATGGGCCCGAGGATGCTGATGTACGGGTTTGATGCGGTCTGCAGCAGCGACAGGCCGGCACCGATCACGAACAGTCCCACCAGTGCGCCGTGGTAGACGCGGATGTTGATGAATTCGCCGAACACCACCGCGCCGATCGCCATCACGAACAGGCCCAGCGCCATGCCCCGCTTCATGCCGGTACGCCGCAGTACCGCCGACGACGGCAGCGCGAGGACGAAGTACGACACATAGAACGCGACCGGGATCAGGAAGGCGCTGACGTCGTCGAGGTCAAAGGCGAGCTTGACGAAGATCGTCAGCGGACCGTTCAGCCAGGTGACGAAGCCGAAGATGAAGAACAGCGTGCCGATGATCAGCATCGGCCCGATGTAGCTGCGTTCGGACGGCGTTGCCGCCAGTGTGGTTGCCATGATCTTCAGCTCTCCCCGGAGTCGGCCGTGTCGCCCCGGCCGAATGGCCGGGACAGACAGGAATGTCTCTTTATTCCCCGGAAAGTGCAACGTTGTCAATCCGCGTCGCACCGGGCCGCGCCGGAACGGCCGACGAATTGGCCGCCCATACGGCTGTTCCGTAGTCATCGTGTGGCACTGCGACAATCCGGTGTTGTACGAGAAAACGCCACGATTCCAGCGATTAAAAGCAAATTTTGCGGTCCGGTGCAGTGATTTGCATGCGTGTCACGACAGTTATGTTGCGGCACCGCATCGGGGCTTCGCCAATTTGTCAGGCCCCCTGTTGACAACGTTGTCATTCTGGAAGCAGACTCCGCTCGGAACAGCTCGATGCGGGGCGGCGACGGGTATCGCCACCCGGCTCGGGGAAGTACCGGCTACGGGAGAACACAGTGGGGGAAGTCGCCAACCAGCGTCATGCAACGCCACCGTCCCCGACGGCGCCGGCGGCTGACTCGTCGGTCTCGGACGCGTCGGCGATGTCGGCGCGCGGCCCGGAGCGGCCGTTCCTGGCCGCCGATGTCGGCGGCACCCATGCGCGCATCGGCCTGGTCATCCGCGATGCCGCGGGTCGGCAGCCGGTCAGCGTGTTGCATTATCACCGTTACAGCTGTGCCGACTGGAGCGGCCTGGCCGCGATGCTGCAGGACTTCATGACGCAGCTGGCGGACACGCCGTACGCGTCGGCCCGGGGAAACATCCGCGACTGCGCCATCGCCTGTGCCGGTTACGTGCTGGACGACGCGATCATCAACGAGAACCTGCCCTGGCCGGTATCGATCCGTGCCATCCGCGAGCGCCTCGGCATCGATCGGCTGGCCGTGATCAACGATTTCGAGGCGGTCGCCTACGCCACCCAGTTCATCGATCCCGGCGAGACCCGCACGATCATCGAGGCGGTCCATCCGGCCTCGAGCGGGCCGGTGCTGGTGATGGGGCCGGGTACCGGGCTGGGCTCGGCGGTGCTGCTGCCGGGGCATCCACGGGCGCAGGTGCTGGCCACCGAGGCCGGCCAGGTGTCGCTGGCTCCGGGCAACGAACGCGAGATCGAGATCCTGCGGGTGCTCCGGCGCGAGCGCTCGCACGTGTCGTTCGAGGATGCGCTGTCCGGGCCGGGCCTGCTCAAGGTCTATGGCGCGCTGTGCGAGCTGCGCGACAGTGCACCGCGCCTGCTGACCCCGGCCGAGCTCACCGGCGCCGCGCTGGCCGGCAGCGATGCCGCCGCGGTGGAATCGTTGCAGGTGTTCTGCGGCCTGCTCGGCAGTTTCGTCGGCGACCTGGTGCTGTTGTACGGCGCCCGCGGTGGCGTCTATCTGGCCGGCGGGATCCTGCCCCAGATCCAGCCGTTCCTGCTGGCCAGCAGCTTTGCCGAACGCTATTTCAACAAGGGCGTGATGCGCGCCTATCTGCAACAGATTCCGGTACGACTGATCGAGCACGGCCAGCTTGGTGTCATTGGCGCCGCAGGCTGGTTTCTGGACGAGGGGAAAGACGAGGAGCAAGCGGGAGGGACGAGCCCGATCCAGTGACACGGCGCCAAGCCAGCGAGCACGCCAGACCATCAACCAGCCCATGACCGTCGCCATGCCGGTCCTGATTCGATCCAGCCTCTGAGGGGAGGAACATCATGAATTACCGCAAGACATTGCTAGCCGCGAGCATCATCACCAGCCTGTGTGTCTCGGGTGCGCTGTATGCGCAGGACAGCGGGCAGTCGACCGATAGCGGCACGGCCCAGTCGCAGAAGGCCAAGGCCAGGACACTGGCGACCGTCACCGTCATCGGCATCCGCGACAGCGAGGCGGAATCGCTGGCCCTGAAGAAGGACGCCGTCTCGCATGTCGAGATCGTCACCGCCGAAGACATCGGCAAGCTGCCGGCCAAGAATGTGGCCGATACGCTGCAGCGACTGCCCGGCGTCAACATCAGCTCGTCCAGCGCCAGCGAGGGCGGCTTCGACGAAAACGACCGGGTCAGCCTGCGCGGCACCAATCCCAGCATGACCCAGACCCTGGTCAACGGTCACACCGTGGGCACCGGCGACTGGTTCGTGCTGAGCCAGGTGCAGACCGTCGGGCGCAGCGTCAGCTACAGCCTGCTGCCGGCGGAAATCGTCAGCCAGGTGGTGGTGCACAAGAGTTCCGAGGCGAAGATCGTCGAAGGCGGCGCCGCCGGCTCGGTCGACATCATCACGCGCAAGCCGCTGGAGTTCGCCAAGCAGGTGACTGGCGAGGCCTCGGTGGGCGGCGTCTACGCCGATCTGCCCGGCAACACCAAGCCGCAGTTCAGCGGGCTGTTCAACTGGAAGAACGACAGCAACACCATGGGCGTGCTGGTGCAGGGCTTCTACGAGAAGCGCAGCCTGCAGCGCAACGGCCAGGAGGTCATCGGCGGCTACAACCAGATCGGGGCGACCGACCCCATCGCCGTGGCCCATCCGGATCTCGCCGGGGTGTATTACCCGAACCTGACCGGCGCGGCGCTGTTCACCCAGCAACGCGAACGCAAGGGCGGCGTGATCGACTTCGAGATCAAGCCGACCGACAACCTGACCCTGGACCTCAGCGGCTTCTACTCCAAGCTCAAGGCCGACAACTACAACCGCAACTACCTGATGTGGGCGAGCCAGTTCGTGCCGGGTGGTGCTGGTCTGCAGCCGGGCTACACGGTCAGGAACAATGTCCTGACCAACGCCACGTTCGCCGCGCAGCCGGGCAGCACCACGCCCTATGGCGTCTACGACCAGATCTCGCGACCGGGTGCCTCGTCCGAATCGAACTACGTGACCCTGGATGCCGACTGGCACGCCACCGATCATCTCAGCTTCAAGGGCCAGATCGGCACGACCCACGGCAAAGGCGACAGCCCGACCCAGGACGTGATCGAACTGGGTACCGGCGCGGGCGCGGGCGCCAGCTGGGCCATGAACGGAACCAGCAAGCCGATCAACTGGGCGCAGGGCGGCGACAACAGTTCACCGTCCGGCATCCTGCCCTCGGCGGGCTGGATCTTCGGTGGCCAGGACATCCACGTGAAGGACAAGGAGAACTGGTTCCAGGGCGATGGCGAGCTCGACTTCGACGACAGCGCGCTGTCCTCGCTGGAATTCGGCGTGCGCTATGCCGACCACACCCGCGAGAACCCGTCGGAGATCGCCCAGGGGCCGAACTTCGCCACCGACTGGCAGAACGCGGCGAACTACCCGACCGCGCACTCGAACTACCCGAGCGATTTCGGCAGCTCGCTGGGCGGCACCTTCCCCAGCAACATCTGGTACTACACGCCGGCCCAGCTCGCCGCGATCGACGCGCAGTTCGCCAATCGCGACCCGGTCACCCGGTTCTACTTCAACGACATCTACAAGGTGAACGAGAAGGATTCCGCCGCCTACCTGCAGGCCAACTTCGCCGGTGATCGCTGGAGCGGCAATATCGGCGTGCGCTATGTCCGCACCAAGGAGAACATCGGCTACACCAGTACCGCGCCGGATGCCGATGCCAGCACCGTGGTCGGTCCGATCACCGGTTCGGCCTTCGGTGACTACTACTGGAACACTTTCAGGAAGACCAGCGACAAGTTCCTGCCCAGTGCCAACCTGAAGTTCGACATGACCGACGACCTGGTCGCGCGCGTCGCGGTGTCGCAGACCATGACCCGGCCGGACTACTCGGCGCTGGCCGGCTCGGTCTCCGCCGACGATCTGACCCACACCGGCAGCGGCGGCAACCCGAAGCTGAATCCGCTGATCTCGACCAACTTCGACTCGGCGATCGAGTGGTACTTCGCACCGCGCGGCCTGCTGTCGGCCGGCGTGTACGACATGGACCTGAAGAACTACATCAACTTCGGCAACCAGGATCGCGTGTTCAAGGATCTGCAGGCCAGCAATGCGGCCGGTCACGATGTCTACAACACCTACCTGATCAGCGTGCCGACCAACGTCAACGGCAATATCAAGGGCGTCGAGCTGAACTACATCCAGCCGATCGGCAAGAACTTCGGCGTGGCGGCCAACTACACCTATGCGTCCGGCCATGCCGACGGCGGCAAGCCGCTGCAGGGCACCTCGAAGAGGACCTACAACGTGTCGGGCTACTTCGAGAACGAGCGCTTCAACGCCCGCATCAGCTACACCTACCGCTCCTCGTTCTTTGCCGGGGTGAGCCGCACCGACACGTACTTCCAGTCCGGTATCGGCAATCTCGCCGCGTCGCTGGGCTACAAGATCAACGACTGGATGTCGATCTCGCTGGACGCGATGAACCTCAACAATCCGAAGCTGAAGTACTACACCCAGAACGACGCCTACGGAAAGCAACCCTATGCGTTCTACGTGAACGGCCGGCAGTACTACCTCAACCTCCGCTTCAAGATCTGAAGCCGCTTCACGCCGACGCGAGCCAGGGACGGCTGCGCACTCTCCCCAAGCGGGCCCGAGCAGGCATTTTCGGGCCCGATTTTTTTGGAGCGTCATGCCGCGCCGCGCATGGCATCCTTCCAGCCCTGTGCCGGAGATCGCCGATGACCCGCCGTTTGTTCCTGCTGTGCTGCGGATACCTGCTCGCGTTCGGCGCCCCGGCGGCGGCGCCGCCCCGGCTTCCATCTGCCATTCTTGCTCCACCGCCGTCCTTGATTCCTTTGCCGGCGGAACTTCAGTTGAGCCAGGGCGATTTCAGTGTCGGCCCGCACACGCCGATCGTGCTCGCCGACCATCACGCCGCGACGCGCCGCACGGCCGCCTGGCTGGCCGACCGGGTGGCCAGCACGCGGGGTCTGCAACTGGCGGTGCGGCAAGGTGGCGCGACCGACCATGCGATCGTGTTGCGGCGTGATCCGCAGGCCGCCGTGGCGAACCGCGAGGGCTACACGCTGGACGTCACGCCGAGCGGCATCCGCATCACCGCCCGCGACGACGCGGGTCTGTTCTACGGCGCGGTCAGCGCTGTGGCAACTGCTCACGCCGGATGCGCAGCGCGGTGCGGTGCAGGTGCCGCTGCTGCATATCCGCGACCAGCCGCGCTTCGCCTGGCGCGGCCTGATGCTGGATTCCGCCCGGCACTTCCAGAGCGTGGCCGAGGTCGAGCAGTTGCTGCAGCAGATGGCCGAGCACAAGCTCAACATGTTCCACTGGCATCTCACCGACGACCAGGGCTGGCGCATCCAGATCAAGCGCTACCCCGAGCTCACCCGCATCGGCGCGTGGCGCACGCCGCCGCAGGCCGGCCACGATGGCGAGCCGACGCGCTATGGCGGTTTCTATACCCAGGAGCAGATTCGCCGGGTGGTGGCCTACGCCGCCGCGCGCTACATCACCGTGGTGCCGGAGATCGACATGCCGGGCCACGCGCAGGCTGCGGTGGCGGCGTATCCGCAGCTCGGCGTCACCGGCCGGCGTCCCGCAGTGTCGGTGGACTGGGGCGTCAACCCGTATCTGTACAACGTCGACGATGCCACCTTCACCTTCATCGACCATGTGCTGGACGAGGTGATGGCGCTGTTCCCCTCGAAGTACATCCACGTCGGCGGCGACGAGGCGATCAAGGACCAGTGGCAGGCCTCGCCGGCGGTGCAGGCGAAGATGCATGCGTTGGGACTGAAGGACGAGAACGCCCTGCAGGGCTGGTTCATCGACCGCGTCGGCCGCTACCTCGACGCGCACGGGCGACGGCTGGTCGGCTGGGATGAGATCCTCGACGGCGGCGTGCCGGCCGATGCCACGGTGATGTCGTGGCGCGGCAGCATGGGGGCGATCAGGGCGGCCCAGCTCGGACACGACGTGGTGTTGTCGCCCGCGCCGGAGCTGTACTTCGACCAGTTGCAGAGCGATCACCTGGACGAGACCGCCGGACGTATTCCGGTGCAGGATCTGGCCAGGGTGTATGCGTTCGAGCCGGTGCCGAAGGAGCTCGACGCCAGCGAGGCGCAGCATGTGCTGGGCGCACAGGCGAATGCGTGGACCGAACACATGCCGACGATGAAGCACGTCGAGCACGCGGTATTCCCCCGGCTGGATGCGCTCAGCGAGGTCGACTGGTCGCCCGCCGCCGCGCGCAACTGGGCCAGCTTCACTGCACGCCTGCCGGCGCAGTTCGCGCGCTACCGGGCGCAGGACATCGGCTATGCCGACAGCGCGTTCGCCGCCGACATCACGCTGGACAGCACCCAGGCGCTGGCCACCGGTCGCGCCACCGTCACCCTGGCCAACCAGGCCGGCACCGGCACGCTGCGCTATACACTGAACGGCAGCGCGCCCGGCGCGCATTCGCCGGAATACCACGAGCCGTTCGAGGTGACCTTGCCGGTCACCGTGCGGGCCGCCACCTTTGCCGCCGACGGCAGCGTACTGGCCGCCGCCCGCCAGCGCGTGATCAACCGCGCGCAGCTGCTCGGCTTCAGCGGCAACGCGCTGCCGAACTGCCCGGGCAGCGATTTCCGCCTGCGCGTGCAGCCGCTGCCGGACGCGACTTCGCTGGCGCCGGTCTACAGCATCAACGTGTTCAACAGCTGCCAGATGGTGCCGGCCACCCTGATCGACGGCGTCGACGCGATCCATGTCGAGGCGGTGCGGCTGGAGCGCAACTACGCGCTGGCGCACGAACAGAAGCTGGTGGTATCGCGCCCGCACGGCACGCCGTTCGGCGAGCTGGTCGTGCACAGGGACGACTGCGAGGGCACGGTGCTGGCCAGCATGCCGCTGCCCGACCCGGCCCGTGCCCCCCGCCGTTTCACGCTCGATGCCGCGCTGCCGCTGCAGCAGGGCGAGCACGCGTTGTGCCTGATCTACACCGCACCGATCGACGGCCCGCTGTACGCGATCGACCGCCTGTCGCTGCACCCGGGCGGAGCCACGCCGTGAGCTCACCGCACCGGCTGGCCTTGCTCGATGCGCTCCGCGGCTGCACCGTGGCGGCGATGCTGCTGCAGATCGTGCTGCCGGCGCCAGGTCAGGAGGAATGGTACCGGCGATTGTTCGCCGGCTGGACGATTGCCGCGCTTCGGCCCCCAAGTTCCCTCGCTGGCGTTCGCCGTAGCGTTCGTGGCGCTGTGCTGGCTGATCGTGTGGGCGATGGATCGGCGCGGCATCCATCTCAAGCTGTGAGGCTCAGTGACGGGCACGCAAGGCCTTGATCAGCAGCGCCATCAGCAGCAGGCCCAGCAGCAGACCGGCGCCGGAGCCCCAGGCGGCGCCGCGCTCGCCGGCAATCAGATAGCCGACGCCGAAACCCAGCGGAAACAGCAACAGCACGGGCAGGCATCCCATCGAATCGTGTCCCGATCAGTGCGCTGTGAGCAGCGTGTTCGGCCGCGCGGGCGGGTGGCGCAGCAGTGCGTGCCTGGCCTGCTGGGTGTCGGCGGGCGAGAGCTCGATCAGTGCCGAGAGCTTGCCGCCGATCAGCGCCGCGATCGGCATGCCGTCGCGGTAGAGCACGCGTGAACCGGTCAGTGCCGGCACCTTGTCGCCGGTGAGCACGGTGCCGACCAGATTCAGCGGATCGCTGCCGCTGAGGCAGACCAGTTCGCCGTCATCCGCCCGTGCGCGGACGGCGCGCAGCGGCGCGATCGCCTCGGGCAGGGCGAACTGCTCGCCGACCAGGCCCTCGACGAAACGCCCGCCGCGAATCTCGCCGCGCGCCTCCAGTCGCTGGTAGACCCGCGACAGCTCGCGCCATGATGGCAGCCAGGGCGCCTCGCGCTCGAGCAGTTTCCAGAACACCACGCCGTAGCGGCGCAACAGCGCACGGGCGATGTGTTCCGTTTCAATCGAATCAACCCAGCGCGAAGCGCCGCCATCGCCTCCTCTCCCCTTGGGGGAGAGGATTGAGGTGAGGGGCTGCTCTTGCGCCACCGTTTCAACGGATTCTCCCGCGAGCACCCGCCCCTCATCCGTCCTTGCGGACACCTGAGCTCGGGCCATCCCTGGCCCTCGCCCTTCGGGCGGCTCACGCCGCGCAAATCGGCTGTCCTGCCGATTTGTCTCCCCAGCGGGGAGAAGGGAGTTCGTGCGCGCCAGCGACCAGCGCCCCGCGTCCTCGATGCCGCTGAGCTGGTGCCGGCGCAGGCGCCGATGGCGGCCGCCGTCGCGCCGGGCCGCGGGCAGCAGCAGCGCGCGCAGGCCGGCGAAGCTGTCCGCGCTGACCCGGCCGGCGGCGACCAGTTCGCCGAGTGCATCCTCCAGCTCGCTGCGCAGCAGCCGGGTGGCGTCGAGCAGCTCGTCGAAGAACAGCGCGCCGCGCTCGCGCAGCGCATCGGCCACCGCCTGCGCCCGCGACGACAGCAGGATGTCCTGCGGATCGCTCGATGCCACGGCCGTCCAGACGGCCATCGTGCGTCGCGGCAACAGCACGATCGGCGTGCTGCGCACCGGCCCGCCACCGCCGCCACCGCCCGTGCGCAGGCGGCTCCAGCCGACCCGGCCGGCGCGGCACAGCTCGTCCAGCCAGCTGATCGAGTAGTCGCCGATGCGTGCGGGCAGGATCTCCGACTCCCACGCGCCGGCCGCGGCCTCGTAGCCTTCCAGCTGGGCCAGCGTGGCGCTCAACGCATCCGGCCCGGCCAGCCGGGTCGCCGTCGAGACATGCTGCCAGTCGAACAGGAAGCGCATCAGCTGGCGCCGGCTGACCGGTTCGATCTCGCGCCGCAGCCGGCCGATCGTGTAGCGGTGGATGCGCGCCAGCAGGTGGCGCTCGCACCATTCGGTGGCGGCCCCGTCCGCGCTGAAGCGGCCCTGCATCACGTAGCCTTCGGCTTGCAGGCGCAGCAACGCCTGTTCGATGTCCGCCGCCGAAACGGCCATCGACTGCGCCAGCGCATCCACGGTGACCGGGCCGAGCCCACCGAGGCGATGGCGCACCAGTTCCAGCAGGGCGTCTTCGCGGGTCCAGGCTTGCGCGGCGTATTCGGCCGGCGCGGCGATCGCCGGTTGCATGGAGGCGGTGGGGTGCAGTGCCTGCCACAGCGGCAGCAGCTCGGCGGCTGTCCAGATCGCGGAGTCGCTGGAAGCGACTTCAGTCGCGATGCTGTTGTCCAGCGCCTGCAAAGGCATCGCGACTGAAGTCGCTCCTACAGCTATATGGATTTGCGTCGCACGCTGGGCTTTTGCCAGCGCCTGCAAGTGATCGGGCCAACCCGGATTCGTATTCACCTCATCCATGCCGACAAAGCCCAGCAAAGTCAGCGCCTCGTGCATCTCGTCCGCATCGCGCACCCGCGGCCACGCCTCGTCGCGCACGGCGGCGATCGCTGCCGGATCGAGCCGGCCCAGCTCGTCGGCGCTGTCTGCGCCGTTGAGTCCGCGCGTCTGTACCGCCCGCGTGCGGCGCTCTTCCAGCGGCGCGTCGTCGAGAAACGCGTACGGCGCGGCATTCAGCACTTCGGCGGCGAACGGGCTGGGCGCGCTGAGGTCGCGCGCGACGATGGCGATGTCGCCCGCTTCCAGTCCGCGCAGGATCTGCAGCAGGCCATCGACGTCCATCGCTTCGCGCAGGCAGTCGTGCATGGTCTGGTTGACCAGCGGGTGATCCGGCACCTCGCGCTCGCCCACGATGTTCTCCAGGCAGGCGACCTGGTCGGGGAATACCGCGGCGAGCAGGTCCTCGCTCTTCATCCGCTGCAGCGGCGGCGGGGTGCGCTTGCCGCCGGTGAAGCGCGGCAGCGCCAGTGCGGTCACCGCGTTCCAGCGCCAGCGTGCGGGGAACAGCGGCGCATCGAGCAGGGCCTGGATCAGCACATGCTCGGCGCTGTTCGAGTGCAGGTAGTGGGCAACTTCCTCCAGCGGAAAACTGTGGCTGGTCGACAGCGACAGCACGATCGCATCCTCGGTCGCCGCCGCCTGCAGCTCGAAGTTGAACTGGCGGCAGAAGCGCTTGCGCAGCGCCAGCCCCCAGGCGCGGTTGATCCGGCTGCCCCAGGGCGTGTGGAGCACCAGCTGGGTGCCGCCGGACTCGTCGAAGAAGCGCTCCAGCACCAGTGTGCGCTGGCTCGGCAGTACCCCCAGCGCGGCCTTCGCCCGGGCCAGGTAATCGACCAGCTGTTGCGCGGCCGCTTCATCCAGGCCGAGTTGCTCGAGTAGCCAGGCGACCGCCGCGGGTATGCCGCCGGCATCCAGCCGGGCGGAGATATCTTCGCGCAAACGCGACACGCCGAACGACAGCTCGTTGCTGCGCCCCGGTGCCTCGCCCAGCCAGAACGGAATGCTCGGTGGCGCACCGTGCGCGTCCTCCACTCGCAGCCGGTCGCGCTCGACCCGCTGGATGCGGTAGCTGGTATTGCCGAGCTGGAAGATGTCGCCGGCCATGCTCTCGACCGCGAAATCCTCGTTCACCGTGCCCACGATGATCGCCTGCGGCTCCAGCACCACCTTGTAGTCGGCGGTGTCGGGAATCGTGCCGCCGGAGGTCAGCGCGGTGAGCCGTGCACTGCGCCGGGCCCGCAGCTGGCCATGCACGGCGTCGCGATGGAGGTAGGCCGCACGCGGTCCCTGGCGGGTGCTGAACCCCTCCGCCAGCATGCGCACCACCGCATCGAAATCGCGGCGCGCGAGCTGGCGATACGGGTATGCGCGGCGCACGAGGTCGTACAGCGCGTCCTCACCCCATTCCTGGCTGGCGACCTCGGCGACGATCTGCTGCGCCAGCACGTCCAGCGGCTGCGGCGGCATCACCAGGGCATCCAGTTCGCCCCGCCGCACGCAGTCGAGCAGGGCGGTGCATTCGACCAGCTCGTCACGCGTGGCCGGAAACAGCCGCGCCTTCGGCGTGCCCGCGACGCTGTGGCCGGAGCGGCCCGCGCGCTGCAGGAACGCGGCGATCGAACGCGGCGAACCGAGCTGGCAGACCAGGTCGACCTCGCCGATGTCGATGCCCAGTTCCAGCGACGCGGTGGCCACCAGCACCGCCAGTTCGCCGCGCTTGAGCCGCTGCTCGGCGTCCAGCCGCTGCTCCTTCGCCAGGCTGCCGTGATGCGCCGCCACTCGGTCCTTGCCCAGCCGCTCCGACAAATGTCGCGCGGCGCGCTCGGCCATCCGCCGCGTGTTGACGAAGACCAGGGTGGTGCGATGTGCCTGCACCAGCTGCGCCAGGCGGTTGTAGACCAGCTCCCAGCTGTCGTTCGACATCACCGCTTCCAGCGGCACCGGCGGCACCTCGATCGCCAGGTCGCGCGGGCGGATGTGGCCCACATCAATGATCGCGCAGCCACAAAGTCCCTTCTCCCCGTCGGGGAGAAGGTGGCCCGAAGGGTCGGATGAGGGGCGGGTGCTCGCCATGAGCTTGCTCCTTGCGCTCGCCTCCTCTCCCCTGCGGGGAGAGGATTGCGACCGAAGGAAGTCCCCTTCTTGGGAAGGTGAGGGGCGGGTGCTCGCGGCGAGCTCACCGATGGCAGCATCGCCTTCGAAGCCTCCCCGCAAGCCCGGCCCCTCACCCCAGCCCTCTCCCCGCCGGGGAGAGGGGGCAGAGGCCGCTTCGTTGCTTGTATTGCGCAAGCCCGGCCCCTCACCCCAGCCCTCTCCCCGCCGGGGAGAGGGGGCAGAGGCCGCTTCGTTGCTTGTATTGCGCAAGCCCGGCCCCTCACCCCGGCCCTCTCCCCGCCGGGGAGAGGGGGCAGAGGCCGCTTCGTTGCCTGTATCGAGCAAGCCCAGCCCCTCACCCCGCCCCTCTCCCCCGAGGGGAGAGGGTGGAGGAGCGCCGACCAGGAAGTCGGCGATCATTTCTATGGGCTTTTGCGTCGCCGACAGCCCGATCCGCAACAGGCGGCGCTGGCACAGCGACTCCAGCCGCTCCAGCGACAGCGCCAGGTGCGCACCGCGCTTGCTGCCCGCGATCGCGTGGATTTCGTCGACGATCACCGTGCGCGTGTCCGCCAGCATCGCCCGGCCGGAGGCGGAACCGAGCAGCACGTACAGCGATTCCGGCGTGGTCACCAGGATGTGCGGCGGCTGTTTGCGCAGCAAGGTGCGCTCGGCCTGGGGCGTGTCGCCGGTGCGCACCGCCGTGCGGATCGCCACGTCGGGCAGGCCCAGCTTCCCGAGCTCCGCGCGGATGCCCTCCAGTGGCGCCTCGAGGTTGATGTGGATGTCGTTCGACAGCGCCTTCAGTGGCGACACGTAGACCACCGTGGTGGCATCGGCCAGCACGCCCGCGTGCGCCACGCCTTCGCGGATCAGGGTGTCGATCGCGGCGAGGAACGCGGTCAGGGTCTTGCCGGAACCGGTCGGCGCGGCCACCAGGGTGTGCCGGCCGGCGCGAATCGACGGCCACGCCGCCGCCTGCGCCGCGGTGGGCGCGCTGAAGGTGGCCTGGAACCAGGTCGCGACGGCCGGGTGGAAATCGTGCAGTGACATGGGCTTGACGGCGACTCGAACGAGACGTGCGGGCATCTTACATGGGGGTCCGTTCACCCTCTGAAAAGTGCCCCCGGCCACACACTTCCGTCGCTAGCAGGGTTGTATGACAATATTGCGTCGCAGCAAGATCTTGCTGTGAACCACCGTTGCCAATCCTGCTGGGGAACCCTCTATGTCCGTCGCCTGCCCGTCGCGCGCCACCGCGCTTGCCGCCTCCATTCTCGTTGCGCTCGCGGTGCCGGTCTCCGCCGCGCTGGCGCAAGATGCTGCAGCAACCAAGACCACCGAGCTGCAGACCGTGAACGTCACCGCCTCGAAGCGGGTGGAGAACCTGCAGAAAGTGCCGATGTCGATCACCGTGCTGACCCAGGAAAAGCTGGATGCCTTCGGCCAGTCCGGCGACGGCGTGCTGCAGCTGGCCTCGCGCGCACCCAGCGTGTACGCCGAGACTTCCTACGGTCGCGAGTTCCCCCGCTTCTACATCCGCGGCCTGGGCAACAGCGATTTCGACCTCAACGCGTCGCAGCCGGTGTCGATGGTGTACGACGACATCGTGCAGGAGAACCCGATCCTGAAGGGCTTCCCGCTGTTCGACCTGGCCCAGGTGGAAGTACTGCGCGGGCCGCAGGGCACCCTGTTCGGCCGCAATTCGCCGGCCGGCGTGATCAAGTTCGAGTCGGTCCGGCCGAGCCAGGAGACCAGCGGCTACGCCCGCGTCTCCTACGGTTCGCTCGGTACCGCCAACGCCGAGGCCGCACTGGGCGGCGCGCTGAGTTCGCACTGGTCCGGCCGCGTCTCCGCGCTGGCCCAGCATCGCGACAACTGGATCGACAACACCTTTACCGGCGAGAAGAACGCGCTGGGCGGCTACAACGATCGCGCCATCCGCCTGCAGGCGCTGTATGAGGACGGCAACTTCAGCGCGTTGATCAACGGCCATGCGCGCTGGCTCGACGGCACCGCCACGGTCAACCGTGCCAATGCGATCACCCTGGGCGGCAACGACTTCGTGCCCGGTTTCAAGCGTGACCAGGTGGCGCAGGACGGCCTCAACAAGCAGCACCTGTTCAGCTGGGGCAGCAACCTGCACCTGAACTGGAACCTGGGCGATTACAGCTTCACCTCGATCACCGGGCTGGAGCGCGCCACCACCTACAGCCACGGCGACGTCGACGGCGGATATGGCGCGGTGTTCCATCCGCCGATGGGCCCGGGCTTCATCCCGTTTCCGTCGGAGACCGCGGACGCGCTGCCGCACGATCGCCAGATCACCCAGGAATTCCGCCTCGCCAGCAACACCCAGGAGCGCCTGAAGTGGCAGGTCGGCACCTACTATTTCGATGAAGACATCGCGATCAGCAATTTCGACTACGCGACCTTCAACAACCACGCGCTGGACGGCTACGCCAACCAGACCCAGCGCACCAAGGCCTGGGCCGTGTTCGGTTCGACCAGCTACCAGCTGGCCGACGACTTCGAGCTGCGTGCCGGTGCGCGCTACTCGCACGACAAGCGCGACTTCAACGTGATCCGCTACCTGTCGCCGTTCGGCGCGCCGCAGTTGCAACTGGGTGCGCAGCCGCACGACTCGCGCTGGACCGGCGACGTCACCGGCACCTGGACGGTCAGCCCCAATGTCAACGTCTATGCCCGCGTGGCGAACGGCTTCCGCGCGCCCAGCGTGCAGGGCCGCGTGCTGTTTTCGGATTTCATCTCGCAGGCCAAGCCGGAGACGATCACCTCCTATGAGCTGGGTATCAAGTCGACCGGCATGGACAACCACGTGCGCCTCAACGCGGATGTCTACAGCTACACCATGCACAACGAGCAGCTCACTGCCGTCGGCGGCGACGTCAACATCACCCGCCTGATCAATGCGAAGAAGACCGAGGGCTACGGCGCCGAGTTCGATCTCGAGGCCTACCTCACCCCGGAGCTGGTGCTCACCGCCGGTGGCAGCTACAACCACACCGCGTTGAAGGACAAGAACCTGGCGGTGGCGATCTGCGGTTCCGGCTGCACCGTGCTGGATCCGCTGAATGCCGACGGCAACGCGTTGATCGACGGCAACACCCTGCCGAACGCACCGAAGTGGATCAGCACGTTCACCGCCCGCTACGGCATTCCCTACGGCGACAGCGGCGAGTTCTTCGTCTACACCGACTGGAACTACCGCAGCGAAGTGAACTTCTTCCTGTACGACTCGGCCGAGTTCAAGGGCAAGCCGCTGCTCGAGGGCGGCCTGCGGCTGGGCTACAACTGGGACTATGGCAAGCGCGAGGTGGCCCTGTACGGGCGCAACATCACCGACAAACGCGCGTTGACCGGCGCGATCGATTTCAACAATCGCACCGGCTTCGTCAACGACCCGCGCGTGATCGGCGTGGAGTTCCGCGCCGAGCTGTAACGTGCTCTCATCAGGAGCCAGCTGCCTCACCCGGTTTTCGAAGACCGTGGTGAGGCAGAATCACGTCTTTCCCTGACCAGCGAGCACCTCGTGAACCAGCCAGAGCAGGCCGGCCCGATGACCCGGATGCTGAGCATGGCCGATGGCCAACCCCTGTTCCTGCGCGACTGGCCACGGCCGCAGGCACGCGGCGCGGTGCTGATCGTGCATGGCCTGGGTGAGCATTGCGGTCGCTATGAGCGGCTGGCGCAGTGGTTCAACCAGCGCGGCTACGCCGTGCGCGGTTACGACCAGCGCGGTCATGGCCAGTCGCCCGGCCCGCGCAGCGCGTTGCGCCATCGCGACGACCTGCTCGAGGACCTGGCCACCGTCTACAACGACTATGCCACCGGGGTGCCGCGGGCACCGCTGTTGCTCGGCCACAGCATGGGCGGCCTGGTGGCGGCGCGCGCGGTGCTGGACGGCCGCATCGAACCGCCGGCGATGGTGCTGTCCTCGCCGGCGCTGCGCAGCTGGGAGTCCCCCGGCATGGTGAGACTGGCCGGCGTGCTTGCCCGCGTGCTGCCCAACCTGCCACTGGGCAGCGGGCTCAAGGCGGACAAGCTTTCGCATGAAGTGCAGGTAGGCGCCGACTACCGCAACGATCCGCTGCGCAGCAGCCGGGTCACGCCGCGGCTGGCCGATTTCATCTTCAGCGCCGGCGCGGCCTGCATCGCCGACGCATCGAAGCTGGCCGTGCCCACCCTGCTGCTGGTGGCCGACAGCGACGAGCTGGTCGACCCGGCCGGCAGCCGTGCGTTCGCGCGCAAGGCCGCCGCCAGCGGCCGGCTCACCACGCGCTTTTTTTCCACGCTGTACCACGAGCTGTTCAACGAAGCCGAGCCCGGTCGCACCCAGGTGCTGCTGCAGCTGGGCGACTGGCTCGGCCGTCACGGCCTGCGCGACACGGGCTGAGCCGCCTCGGGGAATCCCCGCGTCAGATCGCTGCCTCCGCCATGCCATGAATGGCGGTGATACTTTGCAGGCAAAGCCAGGGAGAGGAATCCATGCCGTCACGTCGATCGTCCGCTCGTCGTCCTCGTCGTGCGCTTGTCCGCGCCGGCCTGGTGTTGCTGGTCGGCCTGTCCATCGCCGCGTGCAACCGCAGCGGCCATGAGACCGGCAAGCCGAGCCTGCAAGGTGGCCCCGCTCCCAGCGCGAGCAGCGCCCGGCCTGCGGCGCATACCGCCTTCGGTCTGGTCTCGGCCGGTTCGGAAACCAGCGAGTCGCGCAGCGCGCTCACCCTGCGTTTCAATGCCGCGCTGGCGTCAGCCCAGGCATTCGATGCGCTGATCGCGGTGACCGGTCCCCGCGGCGAAGTGGTCAGCGGCAGCTGGAACCTGCAGGACGACGACAAGACGCTGAAGTTTCCCTACGTGCAATCCGACACGCGCTACGCGGTGCAGCTGAAGGATGGCCTGCTCGCCGCCGACGGCCGCACCCTGGGGCACACGGTCAAGCGCGACATCTATTCCGGCAACCTGCCGGCCGCGGTGGGTTTTGCCTCGCATGGCAGCGTGCTGCCCGCACGCGGCACGCGCGGCCTGCCGCTGGTGTCGATGAACGTGCACGACGCCGACGTGGAGTTCTTCCACGTGCACGAGGACGCGCTGTCCGACCTGTTCTGCGCCTACCCAGCCAACAAGCACCGCGACAGCTACGAGCTGGACCACGACGTGCGCGACTGGGATACCTGCGACAAGAACACCCGCCTGCGCCGGCCGATCACCGACATGGCCGACTCGGTCTACGCCAACCACTACACCCTGGGCGGCGATGCCAACGAGCGCACCGTGACCTACCTGCCGGTGCAGGGCATTCCCCAGCTGACCCAGCCCGGCGTGTACATGGCGGTGGTCAAGCAGGGCGGCACGTTCAAGGGCTCGTACGACACCTCGATCTTCTTCGTCAGCGACCTCGGCCTGCACCTGCGCGTCTACCGCGACAACGTGCTGCTGCACGTGGCTTCGCTGCGCGACGGCGCGCCGGTGACCGGCGTCGACGTGCAGATCGACGACGACGGCGGCCACACGCGGCTCAAGGCCACCACCGACGGCAACGGCAATGCGCTGATCGCGTACAAGGTGAGTCCATCCGACGTGCTGATCGCCCGGCACGGCAAGGACGTGTCGGTGCTGCCGTTCAATCGGCCCGCGCTGGACGTGTCGAACTTCGACATCAGCGGCCGGCGTCAGGCGCCGTTCGAGGTGTTCGCCTGGTCCGGCCGCGACCTGTACCGGCCCGGCGAGACGCTGCGCGCTTCGGCGCTGCTGCGCGACGAGGATGGCAAGCCGATGAAGCCGCAGCCGCTGTTCGTGCGGCTGAAGCAGCCGGACGGGCGCAGCCTGCTGGACAAGCGGCTGGAACCGCGCGACCTCAACTATTTCGAGCTGAGCCAGGTGATTCCCGCCGACGCGCCGACCGGCCTGTGGCAGCTGGAATTCCGCCTTGACCCGGCCAGCAAGGAGGCGGTGCAGGCGTTTCCGTTCCACGTCGAGGAGTTCCTGCCCGAGCGCATGAAGGTGGCGCTGTCCAGCCCGCAGGTCCTGCTGCAGCCGGGCCAGCCGCTGAAGCTGCAGGTGGATTCGAGCTACCTGTATGGCGCGCCCGCCGACGGCAACCGCTTCACCGCCAAGCTGCTGGTGGCGCCCGAGGTGCACCCGCTGGAGGCGATGAAGGACACCTACTTCGGCGATCCCACCGTCGAGCTGCCCAGGAGCGCCGACGATGTGCTCGACAGCAAGCTCGATGCGCAGGGTCAGCTGGCCCAGGACGTGAGCCTGCCCGACGACGTGAAGCCGGTCGCGCCGCTGGCGGTCACCGTCTCCGGCAGCGTCTACGAAAGCGGCGGCCGCGCGGTCACCCGGCTGCTCAAACGGGTGTACTGGCCGGCGCCGCAGCTGGTCGGTGTGCGGCCGCTGTTCGATCCGAAGCAGGGAGCCGAGAGCGAGGGCAATGCCCGCTTCGAGATCGTGCGTGCGGACGCCGACGGCAGGAAAGTGGCCGCCTCGCACCTGAAGGTCAGGCTGCAGCGCGAGCTGCGCGATTTCTACTGGCTGTACGAGCGCAACGGCGGCTGGAAGTCCGATGCCAACCAGCGCCTGCAGCTGATCGAGGAAAAGGACGTCGACATCGCCGCGGGCAGCTCTGCCCAGGTCGAGTTTCCGGTGGCGTGGGGCAGCTACCGGGTCGAGGTGTACGACCCGGCAACGAAGCTCACCACGGTGTTCCCGTTCTTCGCCGGCTACAGCTGGGACGACGAGAACCTCGGCAAGGAGGCACGCCCGGACAAGGTCAAGCTGCAGCTGGACAAGGCGCGCTACCACGCCGGCGACACCATGAAGGTCAGCGTGACGCCACCGCACGATGGCCCCGGCGTGCTGCTGGTCGAATCGGATCATCTGCTGTACACGAAGAACATCGAGGCGAAAGCCGGCGCGACCTTCAGCATCCCGGTGACGAAGGACTGGGAGCGCCACGACGTCTACGTGACGGCGCTGGTATTCCGTGGCGGCGAGGCGGACGAGCACACCACGCCGGCCCGCGCGATGGGTATCGAGTACGTGGCGATGGACCGCAACGACCGGCGCATCCCGCTGAAGCTCGACGCGCCCGCCATGATGCGCCCGGGCAACCCGCTCGACGTCACCGTGCACGCCACCGGCCTGGCCGGGAAGCAGGCCTTCGTCACCTTGTCCGCGGTTGACCAGGGCGTGATCAACATCACCGACTATCCCGTGCCCGACGCCTGGGCCTGGATGTTCGCCAAGCGCGCGCTCGGCATCGATGCCTACGACCTGTACAGCCGCATCATCGAGGCGATGGACGGCGAGCAGGCCCGCCTGCGCTACGGCGGCGACATGAGCGGCAAGGCCTTGCCCAAGGCGGCGCGGCTCAATCCCAAGGTGCAGATCGTCGACCTGTTCAGCGGCCCGGCCACGTTCGATGCCCAGGGCAGGGCCACCCTGCGTGTCGACGTGCCCGACTTCAACGGCAGCCTGAGGTTGTCCGCGCTGGCGTGGACCGGCGAGCGCTTCGGCGATGCCGACGGCGCGATTACCGTGCGCGCGCCGCTGGTGGTCGAGCCGAGCACGCCACGGGTGATGGCCGCCGGCGACAAGGCGGCAATCAGCCTCGATCTCAAGAACCTGTCCGGCAAGGACGGCACGGCCAGGGTCACGGTAAAAGGCAGCGGCCTGATCAGCGTCGGGCACGCCAACCAGAGCGCGGTACTCAAGGACGGCGCCGGCACCACCTTGACCATGCCGGTCACCGCGCAGGCCGGTGCCGCCGTGGCCACGGTGGACATCCATGCCGAGCTCAACGACTACCAGGTCGATCGCCATTTCGAATTCGCCGTGCGTCCGGCCTGGCCGGACGTGGTGCGCACCACGCCGGTGGCGTTGCAGGACGGCAAGCCGCATGCGTTCGGCGCCGACCTGATCGCCGACCTGCTGCCGGCGACGGTGCGCGCACGCATCACCCTGAGTACGCTGCCACCGCTGCCGTATGCCGCCGCGCTGCGCGACATCCTGCAGCTACCCGTATGGCTGCATCGAGCAGACCACCAGCAAGGGCTACGCCGCGCTGATCCTCGACGGCGACACCGCCAGGGCATTGGGTGCGCCGGTGCTGAGCGACAACGTGCGCAAGGCCGCGGTGGACGGCGCGCTGGCCCGCATCGCCTCGTTCCAGGCCAGCAACGGCCACTTCAGCTTCTGGGGCGGCAGCAGTCCGATCCAGACGTTCACCACGCCGTACGTGGTGGACTTCATGCTCGACGCCCGCGACGCCGGTTTCGCCGTGCCGCAGGACGTGTTGCAAAAAGCCCTGCAGCGCCTCAACGACGACCTGCTCGGCGGCGGCCATCCGTACTACGGCTACGAGCACCACGACCACATGCGCCTGGCCGACGAAGCGTATTCCGGCTTCGTGCTGGCGCGGGTCAACCGCGCGCCGCTGGGCACCCTGCGCGCGATCTTCGACAACGAGCGGCAGAAGCTGGTGGCGCCGTTGCCGCTGGTGCACCTGGGCGTGGCGTTCAAGCTGATGGGCGACAACGAGCGCGCCCGGCAAGCCATCGCCGAAGCCTTCGCCTGGGACAAGGAGCGCCCCTGGTACGTGGGCGACTACGGCTCGGAACTGCGCGACCTGGCGCAGATGGTGGCGCTGACCCATACCTACGGCCTCAACAAGCCCGAGTACGACGCCAAGCTGGTGGACTGGGCACGCAACGCCACCGTCTACGTGCGCCGGCGGCAGAAGGAGAACGCCGATTACCGCTGGTCGTGGTCGTACCTGAGCACGCAGGAGCAGGTGGCCATCGCCCGCGTGGCGCGCGCCTTCGGCGCCGGCGAAAAAGCGCCGCTGGCCGCCACGATCACGGCCGGCGGCAAAACCGAAAACGCGCCCGACCAGCGCGTGTGGGGCCGCGACGTGAGCGCGGCCGAGCTCAAGGCCGGCGTCACCGTGCAGCCCACCAGCAAGGCCACCATCTTCGCCACCCTCGACGTGGCCGGCATCCCGAAACAGGCGCCCGCGCCCGACCCCAGCCAGATCGACGTGCGCCGCAGCTACTTCACCACCGACGGCAAGCCGTGGACCGGCCATCAGCTGAAGGAAGGCGACACCCTGATCGTGGAGCTGAGCATCGAGGCACGCATGGCCATCCCCGATGCCTTGGTCACCGACCTGCTGCCCGGCGGCCTCGAAGTGGAAAACCTCAACCTCGGCGGCGCGCAGCAATGGGCCGGCGTGGTGATCGACGGCATCGACCTGGACCAGCACACCGCTGCCGCCCAGGTGGTGCACGAGGAATACCGCGACGACCGCTACGCCGCCGCGCTCAACCTCAGCCGCGGTGACGTCGCCCACGTGTTCTACCTGGTGCGCGCCGTCACCCCCGGTACCTACACCGTGCCGCCGCCGCTGGTGGAGGACATGTACCGCCCCGCGCTGCGCGGCATCGGCAAGGTGACTCCGGCCACGCTTACCGTGGTCGAACCGTAGCCATCCGCCGGAGCGCAGGTTGTGCGCTCCGGCGGATATCGTGAGCCGAGCATGAGCGATCCCGCCACCGCCGCCGCACCGCCACGCCGCTCCCGGGCGTGGCGCGGGCTGCGCGCGGGCGTGATGGGGCTGGTCGCCATGTTGCTGCTCGCCGTGCTGCTCGACCGCCTCTTCCCCATGCACCTGCCCGCGCCCGACACCGGCAGTACCGTGGTGCTGGCGCGCGACGGCACGCCGCTACGTGCGTTTGCCGACAGCGATGGCGTGTGGCGTTATCCAACCACGGTGAAGCAGGTGTCGCCGCTGTATCTCCAGGCGCTGCTCAGCTACGAGGATCGCTGGTTCTACCGCCACCCCGGCGTCAATCCATATGCGCTGGTGCGCGGGCTGGTCGGCGGGCTGGTGCATGGGCACATCGTGTCGGGCGGCTCCACCCTGACCATGCAGGTGGCGCGCATCATCGAGCCCGGCTCCCGCTGGTTTCGCCCGCACACGTTCGGCGGCAAGCTGGTGCAGATCCTCCGCGCGCTGCAACTGGAGGCGCACCTGAGCAAGGTGCAGATCCTCGAGCTGTATCTCGACCATGCACCGTTCGGCGGGCCGATCGAGGGTGTCGAAGCGGCCTCGTGGGCGTATCTGGGCAAGCCGGCCAGCCAGCTCTCGCGCGCCGAAGCCGCGCTGCTGGTGGTGCTGCCGCAGGCACCCAGCCGGTTGCGTCCGGACCGCCATCCCGATGCGGCGCGCGCCGCGCGCGACAAGGTGCTGGGGCGCCTGCGCGATCTCGGGGTGTGGCGCGCCAGGGACGTGCAGGCCGCCGCGATCGAGCCGGTGGTGGCGCGCTCGCTGCGCGCACCGCTGAGCGCCGCGTTGCTGGCCGAACGCCTGCACGAACAGCAGCCGCACCAGCGGCGCATTGTCACCACCATCGACGCCAACCTGCAGCGCGCCGCCGAGGACCGGGTCACCAGTTACCTCGCGCGCCTGCCGCCGCGCACCTCGGCCGCCCTGCTGGTGGTGGACAACGTCACGCTGGAAGCCCGCGTTTACGTGGGTACCGCCGAGTTCGGCGACCCGGTGCGCGCGGGACACGTCGACATGGTGCGCGCGCCGCGTTCGCCCGGCTCCACGCTCAAGCCGTTCCTGTACGGGCTGGCGCTGGACGACGGCCTGATCGACTCGCAAAGCCTGCTGGTCGATGCGCCGCAGGATTTCGGCGGCTACCGTCCCGGCAATTTCGACGAGGCGTTCAGCGGCCCGGTCAGCGTGGCCGAGGCACTGCAGCGCTCGCTCAACGTGCCCGCGGTGGACGTGCTCGATCGGGTCGGCCCGACCCGTTTCGTGGCGCGACTGGCCAACGGCGGCATCGACCTGGGTCTGCCCGACGGGGCCAAACCGAACCTGTCGATCATCCTCGGTGGCGCCGCCACCCGGCTGGAAAACCTGGTCGGTGCGTACACCGCGTTCGCCAATGGCGGCATCGCCGGCACGCCGCGCTACACCGCCGGTCAATCCGCGCAGCCGCGTCGGCTGCTGTCGCCGGGAGCAGCGTGGATCATCCGCGACATCCTCGGCAGCAACCCGGCCGATGTCGAGGGCGCACCGCTGGAGGGTGCGATCGACCGGCACGCCAACGTGGCATGGAAGACCGGCACCAGCTACGGCTATCGCGACGCCTGGGCGCTCGGTGTCACCGACCGCTGGACGATCGGCGTGTGGATTGGCCGTCCGGACGGCACGCCGTCGCCGGGCCAGTACGGCGCGGTGACCGCGCTGCCGCTGCTGTTCCAGATCGCCGACATGCTGCCGCAGCGCGGCGGCCACGCGCATGCCGCGCCGCCGGCCGGCGTGCAGGCAGTCGCGATCTGCTGGCCGCTGGGCGGCGCGCGCGCTGCCACTCCGGCTCCGTTGTGTCGGCAACACCGCACCGCGTGGGTACTCGATGGCGCGCTGCCGCCCACGTTCGCCGAACGCGACCTCGGCGCGTGGGCGTCCGGCCTGCTCACCTTGCGCATCGATGGGAAGGGCCGGCGCCTCAGTGGCGCATGCCATGGCACTGGCGAACACCGTATCGACATCGCGCGCTGGCCCGCTCTGGCCACACCATGGCTGGGCGTGGACGACCTTCGTGCCTCGGCACTGCCGCCGCTGGCCCCCGGCTGTGCGGCCGATTCGCTCGATCTGGCCAGCCCGATCCGGATCACCGGCCTGAACGATGGGGTGACCCTGCGCCGCGCACCCCACGGCGATCACCCGCTGCGCGTGACCCTGCACGCACTGGGCGCGCAGGGCAGCGTGCAATGGCTGCTCAACGGGCGCTTGCAGGGTAGCAGCGAGGGCGATGGCCCCTGGCTGCTCACGCTCGGCCGGGCCGGCGACTTCCGGGTGACCGCGCTCGCCGGCAATGGCGCATTCGCCACGCTGGCGCTGCACGTGCTGGATCCGCGCCGCTGATCGCGGCACCACCGTTGGATGCATGCCGTGCACGCTCAAGCGGGCAGGATCAAGCGGGCATGCTTAAGAGAGAACTAAGCGCCGATCGACCAGAATGGGTCATGCCTCCCGCGTTTCCCCATCGACACGTCTCCGTGCCGGCATCCCGTCGCCGGCGCCCGGGCGCCTGCCGCGCGTTCCTGCCGCTGGCATGGGCGATTGCCGTCACGCTGGCCATGTCCGGCTGCGCCAGTTATGCCCCCTTGCCGCTCAGTCACGCCGACGGCGCGGCCAGCGTGGCGCAACTCGCTGCGCCGACGCCGGACATGCCGCTGCCGGCGCTGGCGGCGCATCGCTTCGATCCGTCCGACGGGCTGGACGTGACCGAGACGGCGATGCTGGCGGTGGCGAACAGTCCCGACCTGCGGCTCAAGCGCGATGAACTGGGGATTGCCCGGGCGCAGGCGTTCGCCGCCGGCCTGCTGCCCGATCCGCAAGTGGGTGTGTCGGCGGATTTTCCGCGCCAGTCCGGCGCCGGCCTGACCACCGCGTACAGCCTCGGCCTCAGCGAAGACATCACCGCCCTGCTGACACGCTCCTCGCGCAAGGCGGCGGCGCGCAGCCAGGCCGAGCAGGTCAACCTCGACCTGCTGTGGGCCGAATGGCAGACCGTGGCCCAGGCGCGACTGCTGTTCGACCAGGTGCGGAGCCTGCGTGCGCAGCAGGCAAGGCTCGAGGGCGAGCAGCACGCGCTGGCCACGGTCAGCCGCTTCATCCGTGCCGCGCTGGCGGCCGGCAACCTCACCTACGACAGCGCCAGCGCCGGCCTCAATGCCGAGGCGGACGTGCGCAAGCGCGTGGCCGATACGGCGATCGCGCTGCACCAGGCCGACAGCGATCTGCATCTGCTGTTGGGGCTGGCGCCGACGGCACCGCTCGATCTGGTCGGCGCGCCGTACCGCAGCGAGCCGGGTGCGGCACAGGTGCAGGCGGCGCTGGATGACCTGTCGCGGCGGCGACCGGACCTGCTGGCATTGCAGGCCGGTTACCAGTCGCAGGAGGAGCGGGTGCGCGGCGCCATCCTGGCCCAGTTCCCGGCGTTGAACATCGGCTTCAATACCGCCCGCGACACCAGCGCGGTGTATACCAACGGTGTCAGCATCGGCATCACGCTGCCGCTGTTCGATCGCAACCGCGGCAACATCGCGATCGAGCGGGCGACCCGCCAGCAGCTGCACGACAGCTACACGGCCCGGCTGCTGGCGACGCGCAGCGACATGCAGCGCATCACCGGCGATCTCGCCACGCTGGACAGTCAACTCGCCAGCCTGCGCGCGCACGTGCGCCAGCTCGATCGGGCGCGCGCGTCCGCCGAGCGGGCCTGGCAGGCGGGCACGCTGGACTGGCCGACCTATCTGGCGATCCGCGGCAACGCGCTGAGTGCCGACCTGGACCTGCTGGCGGTGCAGCAGGAGCAGGCGCGGCAGTCGATCGCGCTGCAGGCCCTGCTCGGCAACACCGACCTGGCCACTACCCACCCCGTCACTGCCAAAGCGTCCACGCCATGAATCGTTCCTTCCTCGTCCCCGGTCTGTGCGCGCTGCTGCTGTGCGGCCTGTTGTCCGGTTGCGGCAAGGCGGCGCCGGACGACGACGAGGCGGAAGCGCCGGCAGTGGCTGGCCAGGTCGCGGTGAGCACCGCGGCGCCGGTGCGGCAGACCTTCCACGACGCCATCGAGGCCTGGGGCAGCGCCGCCGGCGACCCGCAGCATGCGCGGGCGATCAGCCTGGCGCATGGCGGCCAGGTCACCGCGCTGCGGGTGGCGGCGGGGCAGACCGTGAAGCGCGGCCAGCCGCTGCTGACGATCACGCCGGAGCCGACCGCGCGCAGCACGTATCAGCAGGCGCAGAGCGCGATGACCCTGGCCGCGGGGGAGCTCAAGCGCACCGAGCAGCTGGCGGCGCAACGGCTGGCCACGCAGTCGCAGCTGGCGTCCGCGCGCAAGGCGCTGGCCGATGCCGAGTCGGCGCTCGCGGCGCAGCGTGCGCTCGGCGGCGGGGCGGCCACGGAAACCGTCGACGCGCCGGCCGACGGCGTGGTCACCGCGCTCGACGTCGGCCTGGGTGAGCGCGTTGCCGCGAATGCGCCGCTGCTCAGCTTCACCCCCGCGCATGCGCTGGTCGCCCTGCTCGGCGTGCAGCCGGAAGACGGCGCGCGCCTGCGTCCCGGCATGTCGGTGCAGCTGCAGCCGGTGTATGGCGCGAAGCAGACCTTTGTCGGCACGCTGCGGATGGTCGGCCAGTCGGTCGATCCGCAGACCCATCTGCTCAGCGCCCAGGTCGAGCTGCCCGCCGCCGCCAGTGCCAGCCTGGTGGCGGGCGCGTCGCTGGATGCGCAGATCCACACCGCGGATTTCACCGCGTGGGCGGTGCCGCGCGGTGCGGTGCTGCATGACGATCACGGCGACTATCTGTTCCAGCTCGAGCAGGGTCATGCCAAGCGGGTCGACGTGAAACTGCGCAGCCCGCACGGCGATCCGGTCGGGGTGGAGGGTGCGCTCGACGCCAAGGCGAAGGTGATCGTGCTGGGCGTCTACGAGCTCAACGACGGCGATGCGGTGCGGGAGTCCGCCAAGTGAGCGTCACCGCGTGGATGCAACTGCATCGGCGCTCGCTGCTGTTCCTGGCGCTGATGTTGGCGATCGGCGGCATCGCCAGCGCGTTCCTGATGCCGGTGGCGCTGTTCCCGAACGTGGCGTTCCCGCGCGTGCAGGTGACCCTGGATGCGGGCGACCGGCCGGCCGACCAGATGGCGATCGAGGTGACCACGCCGGTGGAAGAGGCGGTGCGCCGCGTGCGTGGCGTGCGCGATGTGCGTTCCACCACCAGCCGCGGCAGCGCCGACATCGCGGTGACCTTCGACTGGGGCGCGGACATGGCCGCCGCGCTGCAGGAGGTCAATGCCGCGGCAGGCCAGGCGCTGCCGCAGTTGCCCGCCGGCACTCAGCTGTCGACCCGGCGGATGGATCCGACCACGTTCCCGGTGCTGGCCTACAGCCTGCGCTCGCATACCCAGTCGGCCAGCGCGCTGCGCGACCTGGCCGAATACCAGTTGCGCCCGCTGCTGAGCGGCATCAACGGCGTGGCCCATGTCGACGTGCAGGGCGGCGAGGTGGCCGAGTTCCATGCCGATGTCGATCCGGACAAGCTGCGTGCGCTGAACCTGAGCCTGGCCGACGTCGCCGCTGCGGTCGGCCACGCCGCCACGATCCAGGCGATGGGCCGCGTCTCCGATCACTACAAGCTCTATCTGCTGCTGGCCGACAACCAGCCGAAGACGATCGAGGCGCTGAGCAAGGTCGTGCTGCACGCGGGCCCGGGCGGCGTGGTGCGCCTGGGCGACGTGGCCAGGGTCAGCCTGGATCACGTGCCGCAGTGGATCAAGGTCAATGCCGACGGCCAGAACGCGGTGCTGATGCAGGTCTACCAGCAGCCGGCCGGCAACAGCGTGCAGATCGCACAGCGAGGTCAAGCAGCGCCTCGCCGACTACGCGCCGCAGATGCCCACCGGGGTGACCATCGCCAACTGGTACGACCAGAGCCAGCTGGTCACCGGCGCGGCCAGCAGCGTGCGCGATGCGATCCTGATCGGCATCGTGCTGGCCGGGCTGGTGCTGTTCGTGTTCCTGCGCAATACCCGGATGATCCTGATCGCGCTGATCGTGGTGCCGGCGGTGCTGGCGACCACCGTGCTGCTGCTGCGCGTGCTCGGCATGAGCTTCAACATCATGACCCTGGGCGGCATGGCCGCCGCGGTCGGGCTGATCATCGACGACGTGATCGTGATGCTCGAGCACATCATGCGCCGGCTCAACCAGGGCGAGGGCCAGGTGCACGAGCGGATCGCCGGCGCGGCGTGGGAGTTCACCCGCCCGTTGACCGGTTCCAGTGCCGCCACCGTGATCATCTTCCTGCCGCTGGCGTTCCTGTCCGGCGTCACCGGCGCGTTCTTCAAGGCGCTGTCGCTGACCATGGCCAGTGCGCTGATCATTTCGTATCTGCTGACCTGGCTCGCGGTGCCGCTGCTGGCCGAGCGCTTCATGGACCAGCGTCACCTGGCCGAGCATCCGCCGTCGCGCTTCACCACGCGGATGATGGACGGCTATCAGCGCCTGCTGGCGCGCTGGCTGAAGCGTCCGTTGCTGGTGCTGCTGCTGGTGCTGCCGCTGCTGCTGGTCGGCGGCTTCGCCTATAGCCGGGTCGGCACCGGCTTCATGCCGAACATGGACGAGGGCGGTTTCATCCTCGACTACCTGTCGGCCCCGGGCACCTCGCTGGACGAAACCGACCGCCTGCTGCGCCAGGTCGAGGTGATCATCCGTGCCAACCCCTACGTCGACACCTATTCGCGGCGCACCGGCCTGCAGCTGGGCGGCGGCCTGACCGAGGCGAACCAGGGCGATTTCTTCGTGCGCCTGAAGAACGGCTCGCGCCCCTCGACCGAGGAGGTGATGACGCAGATCCGCACCCAGGTCGAGCAGAAAGTGCCGGGGCTGGACATCGAGCTGTCGCAGCTGATGGAAGACCTGATCGGCGACCTGACGGCGGTGCCGCAGCCGATCGAGATCAAGCTGTACAGCGACAACCCGCAACAGCTCGACGCCACCGCCAGCAAGGTGGCCGCCGCGATCGGCAAGATCAACGGCGTGGTCGGCGTGCGCGACGGCATCAACCCGGCCGGCGACGCGCTGACCGTGCAGGTCGACCCGGCCAGGGCGGCGCTGGAGGGACTCGATCCGGACAGCGTCACCGACCAGGTGGCGGCGGCGATCGACGGCACGGTGGTGGCGCAATTGCCCGAGGCCAGCAAGGTGATCGGCGTGCGCGTGCGGCTGCCGCTCGGCGATCACCAGCGGCTGGAGCAGGTGGCGGCGCTTGCCGATCCGCGCCGGCGACGGCCACCTGCTGCCGCTGTCGCAGGTGGCCACCCTGCGCGAAGTGCAGGGCCAGCCGGAAATCACCCGCGACAACCTCAAGCGGATGGTCGCGGTCACCGGCCGCATCAGCGGGCGCAGCCTGGGTTCGACGATCGCCGACGTGAAAAAGGTGCTGGCCAGGCAGGGCCTGCTGCCCAAGGGCATGTTCTACCAGCTCGGCGGCCTCTATCAGCAGCAGCAGCAGGCGTTTCGCGGCCTGACCATCGTGATGCTGGCGGCGATCGCGCTGGTGTTCACCCTGCTGCTGTTCCTGTACGAAAGCTTCCGCGTGGCGCTGGCGATCCTGGCGATGCCGCTGCTGGCGCTGCCCGCCGTGTTCATCGGCCTGTGGCTGACCGGCATCGAGCTGAACATCTCCTCGATGATGGGCATGACGATGATCGTCGGCATCGTCACCGAGGTGGCGATCTTCTACTTCTCCGAGCTGCAGGACGCGGAGGCCGATCAGGCCCTGCACGGTGCGCTGCACGAGGCCGGCAAGCACCGCACGCGGCCGATCCTGATGTCCACGCTGGCGGCGATCCTGACCCTGCTGCCGCTGGCGCTGGCGCTGGGCCAGGGCTCGCAGATGCAGCAACCGCTGGCGGTGGCGATCATCTCCGGCATGCTGCTGCAGTTGCCGCTGGTGTTGCTGGTGATGCCGGTGCTGTACTCGTTGCTGCGCCGGCGCGATGCGGCCGGCAGCGGCTGAGTTCCAGGCCGCTTCGCATGCGCATCGATGCCTCTCTCCCGTCCCTCATCCAAGGTGGCCGCCATGCAAAAACTGCTTCGCACCGTTCTGCCGGCTTCGCTGTTGCTGCTGGCGCTGCCGTTCAACAGCTCGCGCCGCGGCACCGGCGCCGGCGCCGCGCGTGCTGTCGACGCTGCCGCTGGGCGGCGCCGGCGGCTGGGATTACCTCAGCTTCGATGCGGCGCATCGTCATCTGTTCGTCAGTCGCGGCGACCGCGTGCTGGTGATCGATGTCGATCACCACAAGCAGATCGCCACGATCGCCAACACGCCCGGCGTGCATGGCATTGCGCTGGCCCCCGACTTGCACCGCGGCTTCATCAGCAATGGCAAGGCCGCCTCGGTGACCGAGTTCGACCTGAGCACGCTGAAGACCGTAGCCACCATCACCGGCACCGGTGAAAAGCCCGATGCGATTCTCTACGACCCCGCCTCGCATCATGTGTTCACCTTCAACGGCAAGAGCCATTCGGCCAGCGTGATCGACCCGGCCAGGGCTGCCGTGATCGCCACCATCGCGCTGCCCGGCAAGCCGGAATTCGCGGTGGCCGACGGTGTCGGCCACGTCTACGTGAACATCGAGGACAAATCCGAACTGGCGCAAATCGATCCGGCCAGCAACAAGGTGCTGCACCTGTGGCCGCTGGCACCGTGCGAGTCGCCCAGCGGCCTGGCCATCGACGTGCGCCACCACCGCCTGTTCTCGGTCTGCGACAACCAGCACATGGCCGTCACCGACGCGACCGACGGTCATCAGGTCGCCAGTGTGCCGATCGGCGACGGCCCGGATGCGGTGGCGTTCGACCCGGCCGAGTCGATGATCTACAGCTCCAACGGCGAGAGCGGCACGATCACCGCGGTGAAGCAGGACGACCCCGATCACTACCGCGTGACGGCCACCATTCCCACCCGGGTCAGCGCCCGCACGCTGGCGCTGGATCCGAAACTGCACCGCCTGTATCTCTCCGCCGCCCGCCTGGGCAAGACCCGGCGGGCCAATGGACGGCCAACGGTCGAGCCGGACAGCTTCGGCGTTCTCACCGTCGGGCGGCCCTGAGGTTCGCTTGATCGGTGTGGATTGAGTCACCCGATCCACGGCGAATCCGGCCACGGCGAGGCGCCAGCCGCATGCGCCATCAGCCCGAGTGCTTGTGCATCGCCGCTGCAGCGCAGCGGGCGGACGCCGGCATCGGTCAGGCCGCCTCGCGCCGCGGGTCGTGATGCAACGCGTGGCGCGACGGGCCGGTCGGACGGAAGCGGGGGAGAGCGTGCAGATCGATCGCCTCCGTCCCCAGCCTGATCAGGGCGGATTGCCCGGAAGCCCGCGATGCGGCAGTTGCGCAATGCCGCCGCCGCTGCGCGACATGTGGATCGCAAGATATTGCAAAAGTCATCGTGGTGCACGGTGTCCTCACGAAGCGCAACATACATTCCGGCCGTCGCAAGACGAAGCCGCAAGTGAACCTTCAGGGAGACATCATGAACCGTCGTCGTCCGTCGAATTCGCAGCGCATGCACCCCTTGGCCACGGCGTGTACCGCCGCCTTCTTCTTTGTCGTGACAACCCATGCCGCTTCGGCGCAGCAGACGCCGGAGCAGGCTCAACCCCAGGTTGCCGAGCCGGCAACGCCCAAACAGGGTGCGAAGAAACCGGCGGCGGCCGGCATGAAATCCAAACCGGCGGCCACCGAACTGGGCACCATCGTGGTGACCGGTATCGCCGGCAGCATCCAGAGTGCGATCAAGGTCAAGGAGAACTCCAACGACATCGTTGAAGCGATCTCCGCCGAGGACATCGGCAAGCTGCCGGACGTCAGCATTGCCGACAGCCTGGCGCGGCTGCCGGGACTGGCGACGCAACGGGTGGACGGCCAGGCCAGCGCGATCTCGATCCGCGGCCTCTCGCCGGACTTCGCCGGCACCACGCTCGACGGGCGCGAGCAGGCGACCATCGGCGAGAACCGTGGCGTCGAATACGATCAATACCCGGCCGAGTTGATCAATGGCGCGACGGTGTACAAGACCCCCGATGCCAGCCTGGTCGGTCAGGGGCTGTCCGGCACGGTGGATCTGCACACGATCAACCCGCTGGACCTGCCCGGGCGCGCCCTCGTGTTCAACCTGCGCGGCGAGCACAACAGCAACGGCAACCTCAATCCGGGGACCGGTACGGGAGACAACGGGCACCGGGCGAGCTTCTCGTATGTCGACCAGTTCCTCAACCACACGCTGGGCGTGGCCATCGGCATTGCGCAGGTCGACCAGCCGATTCAGGAGAAGCAGTACCAGGCCTGGTGGTGGAGCGCGGACAACGGTTCGGCCGGCATCGACCAGAACTGGGGCGGACCGCACACGCCGGGCCTACCGGACAACGTGATCTCGCAGGAAGGCATGCAGTTGCGCGCGCAATCGCAGGACCAGAAGCGCAACGGCCTGATGACCGTGCTCGAATGGGCACCCAACGAGCATTACTACTCGAAGCTCGACCTGTACTACTCGACTTTCGAGAAGCGGAAATTCACCAATGGCGCGCAATGGTCGAGCAGTCCGTGGGACAACATTTCGTACGACAACGTGGGTGTGTCTCCCGGCCAGCCGCTGCCCATCGTCACCTCGGGCACGGTGAACGGCATCGCGCCGATCCTGCAGAACGAATACACCAGGGAACATGACAAGCTGTATTCGATCGGCTGGAACAACAAACTCTATATCGGCGACTGGACGGCCATGGCCGATCTGTCGTCTTCCAGCGCCACGGTGAAGTTGCACGATGCCTACCTGTTCAGCGGGCTGGCCAATGGTGCGTTCACCAGCGTCGACTTCAACACGCCCGCCGGTGCCGGTTATCCCGATTTCAGGCCGGGCGTCGACCTGGCCAACCCGGCGAGCGTGGTCTTCACCGATCCGGACAACTACGGTTACAACGGGCGCGAGGAGTTCGACCGCCAGGTCGACAAGATCCACGCCGTGCGCCTGCAGGTGAGCCATCCGCTGGGCTGGATTTTCAGCAGCATGGATATCGGTCTGGACTACTCGGATCGCACCAAGACCAAGCACGCCGATGTCAACTTCGCCTGGCTCAACGGCAACGGCTCCACCTCGGACACCTACCAGAACCATTTCAGCACGCCGATCAATCCGGCACTGCTGCATAACCCGACATCGCTCGCCTATGGCGGCATCCCGGGCATCCTGAACTACGACGTGCTGGGCGCCATGTACAGCCAGTTCTACCTGACCCAGCAGAACGGGCAGGGCGACTGGAGCCGCAACTACACGATCGAGGAAAAGGTGCCGCTGGCCTATGCCCGGTTCAACATCGACACGACCGTGGCGGGCATCCCGCTGCGCGGCAATGTCGGCGTGCAGGTGGTGCACACGGACCAGTCCTCCGATGCATTGCAGACGAACGGCAATACGCTGGTCGGCAAGATTTCCGGCGGCAGCTCGTACACCAACGTCCTGCCCAGCCTGAACCTGGTCGCCAAACTCGGCGACCGCCAATACCTGCGCTTCGGCCTGGCCAAGACCATGGCGCGCGGACGCATCGACGACGAGAAGGTTTCCACTTCGGCCGGGGTGTCGAAGATCACCGATGGTCCGGCCGCCGGGCAGGTGCTCTGGTCCGGCAGCGGCGGCAATCCCCGCTTGCGGCCCTACGTTGCGGTCGGCGCCGACCTGTCGTGGGAAAAGTATTTCGGCGAAGCGAGTTACGTGGCGGTCGCGGCGTTCCACAAGAACCTGCTGAACTACATCTACAACCAGACCGTTCTCGACTACGATTTTTCGAACTACACCAACGACACGCCGACGCTGGTGCCCACCAGCAACATCGGCTCTTTCACCACGCCGAAAAACGGCACTGGCGGGAAGATGGACGGTCTGGAATTGTCCGGCGCGCTGGAGGGTGGCTTGCTGGCGCACGCGCTCGAAGGGTTTGGCGTGCAGGCGAACTACTCGCTGACCAACAGCTCGATCCCGACCAGCTCCATATCATCGATCCCCGGCAGCCCCGGCACGCTGCCCGGTTTGTCGCGAAAGGTGGCGAATCTGACCTTGTTCTACGAACGGTACGGCTTCTCGGTGCGCGTGGCCGAACGCTACCGCTCGTCGTTTACCGGCGAAGCCGTGGCCCTGTTCGACCAGCTCGGCTACACCAGGATCCTGGCCAATCGGCAAACCGATCTGCAGCTGGGCTACGCCTTCTCCAGCGGTCGCTGGAACGGGCTGTCGATCCTGTTGCAGGTCAACAACCTGGGCAATTCCCCGGATTCCACGGTGCAGGTCGCCACGCTGCCCAACAACGTTTCCATGACCCGGCCGCTGGAATACGACACCTGGGGACGCACCGTGCTGCTTGGCTTCAACTACAAGATCTAGCAGCCTGTCGGACTTTGCTCGGCCGGGCTGCGAATCCGTCTGTGCGGTCCATATTTCCGCCGCTTCTTGACCCATAGAACCACTATGGGCCGGCGAAGCGTCGAAAATCTGTCCTCGCACAGCCGAATTCTCGCCTCGACCAGCAAAGTCCGACAGGCTGCCTCCCCGGGCGCCCGCGCCGCGGCACCCGGTTTCCCCTGATGTGACCCCGTACGCGCTTCTTCCCCTACCGGCAGGGCCGCGTCGCAGTAGCATGGGCGCCAGGGAAGTGGAAGTCAGCGCAGTCCGAGTGCCTCGCCGGAAACCACGTGCCTGTAGAGCGTCAGGCGAACGCTGCAGAGAAACGAGGCTGCTGATGGTCCGTACAAGATGGCTGGGTTGGATGGGCGCTGCGCTGGCGACGGTCGGCTGCGCGGGCACCGTGTTGGCCGCGGCCACGGCCAAACGACCCCCATCCCCGCTGGCATCGGGCTTCGGCCAGCGCGTGCCGGAACCGACCCACTACCGGGACTGGCCGGCGATCAAGAGCCAGCTGTCCGCCGATCCGGCGCTGGACGCGCGCGTGGGCAAGATCGTGGCGAGCATGACCCTGGCCCAGAAAATCGGCCAGATGACCCAGGCCGAGATCAAGTCGATCACGCCGTCCGAGGTGACCCGGTTCTACATCGGCTCGGTGCTCAACGGCGGCGGCTCCTGGCCGGCCGGCAACAAGCACGCCGGGATCGAGGACTGGCTGGCGCTGTCCGATGCCTACTACGACGCTTCGATGGCCACCGATGCCGCGGTCAAGGTGCCGATCATCTGGGGCATCGACGCCGTGCATGGCGACAACAATGTCTTCGGCGCCACGATGTTCCCGCACAACATCGGCCTGGGCGCGGCGCACGACCCGGCGCTGATCGAGGCCATCGGTGCCGCCACCGCCCGCGCGGTACGCGCCACCGGCGTCGAGTGGGCGTTCGCGCCGACCCTCGCGGTGGCGCAGAACGCGCGCTGGGGACGTACCTACGAAAGCTTTTCCACCGAGGGTCCGCTGGTGCGTGCGTATGCGCGCGCCTATGTCAGCGGGCTGCAGGGCCGCTTCGGCGATCACCACGTGATGGCCACGGCCAAGCATTTCATCGGCGACGGCGCGACCCACGACGGCAAGGACCAGGGCCAGGCCAGGGTCAGCCGGTTCGACATGATCAACACGCACGGCGCGGGTTACTTCGGCGCGCTCGAGGCCGGCGTGCAGAGCGTGATGGCGTCCTACAGCAGTTGGGACGACGTGGCAGCCGGCGTCGATTACGGCAAGATGTCCGGCGCCCGCGCGCTGTTGACGGGCGCACTGAAGGACAAGATGGGCTTCGACGGCTTCATCGTGTCCGACTGGAATGCGATCGGCCAGTTGCCTGGCTGCAGCAACGCCAGCTGTCCGCAGGCGATCAACGCCGGCATCGACATGGTGATGGTGCCCGACGACTGGAAGGCCTTCATCGCCAACACCACCCGCCAGGTCAACGACGGCGAGATCCCGCTTGCGCGCATCGACGATGCCGTCAGCCGCATCATCCGGGCCAAGTTGCGCATGGGCCTGTTCGGCACCCGGCCCTCGCGGCGGGCGGGGGCCGGCGATGCCGCGTTGCTGCAGAGTCGCGCGCTGGCGCGGCGCGCCGTGCGCGAGTCGCTGGTGCTGTTGAAGAACAACCACCATGCGCTGCCATTGAAACGTGGCATGAAAATCCTGGTCGTCGGCAAGAGCGCCGACAGCCTGTCCAATCAGACCGGCGGCTGGTCGCTGACCTGGCAGGGCACGGGCAACGGCAACGCCGATTTCCCGAACGGCGAGAGCATCCTGGCCGGCCTGCGCGACGCCGATGGCGCCGCGAATGTCAGCTACAGCGCTTCGGGCGCGGGCGTCGATCTGAAGTCGTTCGACGTGATCGTGGCAGTGATCGGCGAAACCCCGTACGCGGAGACCATGGGCGACATCCTGCCCTCGGCCACGATGCGGCACAGTGATCGTCATCCGGAGGACCTGGTCGTGCTGCAGACGGTGGCCAGCGCGCACAAGCCCGTCGTCACGGTGTTCGTGTCCGGCCGTCCGCTCTACGTCAACGACCTGCTCAACCTGTCCGATGCGTTCGTGGCTGCGTGGCTGCCCGGTACGGAAGGCGCGGGTGTGGCGGACGTGCTGTTTGCAGAAAGGTCTGCCGCTGGCCGCTACGACTTCCGCGGCACGTTGGCCGCGCCGTGGCCCGCGGTGCCGTGCCCCTATTCGGGCGCTGCCGGCGACCGGGCCGAGCGCTGGCTGTTCGCGCCGGGCTACGGGCTGCGCTATCCCGACCACCACGCCCTGGCCACGCTGCCCACCTATCCCGCCGTCGACGCCTGCGCCGAGGCGTCGGCGCTGTCGGTGTTCCACACGCTGGCGGTGCCGCCGTTCGCGCTCTATCTGGCCGACGACAATCCGCAACATCCGGCGCACGAGGTGGGGTCGGATCTGAACTCGGTCATCGAGTGGCCGGCCAGCCATCCGCTGCTGCGCCTGCGCACGGTCCAGGTCAACACGCAGCAGGACGCCAAGTCCGTCACCTGGCTTGGCACCGGCCGCTTCTTCGCACAAAGTCCGCAATCCAGAAACCTGATGCCGCTGGTCGCCGCCCACGCCGCCCTGCAGTTCGATGTGGTGATCAACACGCCCGCCAAGGGGGCGGTGAAGGTGTACATGGGCTGCGGCGAGCACTGCACCCGCAGCGTCGATCTCACTCGTACCTTCGGCCGCTATGCAAGCGGCACCCGCCACACCGTGTCGATTCCGCTGCAATGTTTCGTCCGGGGCGGCAGCGACCTGTCGCATGTCGACGTGCCGTTTGGCCTGCTGGCATCGGCGCCGTTTTCCGCCGCGTTTGCCGATGTGAAGATCGTCAAGGCGGCGGCCGGGCGGGCTGATCTGCCCTGCGCAAGCATGGGTGCTCCATGACGGTGAGGTGGTTGCAGGTGCGTGGCAGTAAATTCGAAGTGGGTTGCATGCGCCATGGCTGAGCACGATCGCGTCTCTCGCTGGATCGTGGCCTGGTGCCTGCTCCTGCTGGCGCTGTTCACGGTGCTCGTCGTGTATGCCTCGCGCCCCAGGCCGCCGACCATCGGCCCGATCTTTGTTCCGGCGCCACTTCCGGCGCGAGCCACGGTCAAGCTGTGGCTCAGCACGGGGGATCAGCGACTGCGTCTGGTGCAGCAGCCCGACATCGACATGATCGCGCAGGACGGTCTGCCGGCCGAGGTCGTGATCGATACCAGCAGGACCTATCAATCCATCGTCGGTTTCGGCGCGGCGCTGACCGACTCGTCGGCGTGGCTGATCGAGAACAAGATGGATGAGCGCCAGCGCAGTGCGCTGTTGCAGGAGCTGTTTGGTCCGCCACCCAACCTCAATCTCAACATGACGCGCCTGACCATCGGCGCCTCGGATTTTTCGCTGCAGCAATACACCCTGGATGACCTTCCGGCCGGCGGGACCGATCCGGCATTGCAGTATTTCAATGTCGCTTCCAACTTGCGTGACGTCATACCGACCGTGCGCGAGGCGATGGCGTTCAACCCCCGGCTGCACGTCATCGCGTCATCGTGGAGCGCGCCGGCCTGGATGAAGACCAGTGCCAACCTGATCGGCGGCGAGTTGTTGCCGCAGTTCGAAAGCACGTATGCGGACTACCTCGTCCGGTACGTCGACACCTTCCGCCGATACGGCATCCCCATCTTCGCGCTGACCCTGCAGAACGAACCGGGCTTCGTGCCGGTGACCTACCCGGGCATGGAACTCGCGGCGGCCACGCGGACGCGGATCATCACGCAGTATCTCGGTCCGGCGCTGGCGAGCCGCAAGCCAAAGACACTCCTCCTCACCTGGGATCACAACTGGGACGAACCCGAGCAGCCGTTGAGCGTGCTGGCCGATCCCGCTGCCTCTCGCTATGTCGATGGCGTGGCGTGGCACTGCTACCGCGGCAGTGCCTATGCCCAGGGTCCGGTGCACCACCAGTTTCCCCGCAAGGACAGCTACATCACCGAATGTTCCGGTGGTGACTGGGAATACAAGAAAAACGACGAGCTGCTCTGGTTCGCCCGAAACCTGCTGCTCGAAGGCGTCCGCAACTGGGCGCGCGGCGTGGTGTACTGGAACCTGGCGCTGGACGAGAACTATGGTCCGCACCTCGGTGGCTGCGGCAACTGCAAGGGACTGGTGACGATCGACTCGCGCACGGGCGCGGTGAGCCGCAATGCCGAATACTACGCGTTCGCACACTTCAGTCGATTCGTCCTGCCTGGTGCCATGCGGGTGCGATCCACCGCCACGGACAAGGGCATCGAGAATGTGGCCTTCCAGAACGCCGTCGGCGGATCGGTCGTCCTGGTGGTGGTGAACAGCAACACCGACGCGCGCCTGCTCTCCGTTTCGCAGAACCAGACCCGCTTCGACTACACGCTGCCCGCGCAGAGCGTGGCGACGTTCGTGTGGAACCCGGATCAGACCAACGAGTCCCTGGGCAAGACGGGCGCAGCCCCTGTCAAACGGACTCCCGCGACGACCGTCACAAGCGAGTCGGATGAGTGACGCATCCGGCAAGGGGACGGAGGAAGTCAGTCGCATTCGACTGCCATTGTGCAGTTGTCTCGACCCTTGCCCACGGAACGCATGAAGCGCTCCGACTTGCTTCGGCAGGTCGGGCGACCAATCGCGCTCTAGATCAGGGGCAGCGCCATCATGACGAGGCTGGCGACGCCTGCCAGCCACACCAGCGATCGCGCCATGGGGACGCCACTCACATAGGCCGGAACGTAAACGACACGCGCGACGAGGAAGAGCGCTGCCGCATGGGTCACCTCGCCCGTGTCACCACCTTTGACCAGCGCCAGCAGAGCCAGGGCCAGGAACATCGGCAAAGCCTCCAGCATGTTGTTCTTGGCGCGTTCCAGCCGGCCCGCGACCACCGACTTCTCCGGCGGAGTGTCGCGGTTGCCCACGATGCCCCACAGGTCGAAACCGAAGCGCGAGGTCTCCTGCAGGAAGAGCTGCACCATGTAAAGCGCCAGCACCAGAAGGATGATGGTGGTCAGGGTCATCGGCGTGGATTCCTTGTGAGGCGATTGCTACGGAAAATCGGGTCAGGTCGAACTGGTCCGTCGAGATTGACTGAAGCCGATCCCGATCCCGCCGTTCCCGCCGTCAGGCACGGGCGATGGTGGCACGGGCGTGGCGATGACCACCTCGGAGGCCACACCCCAGGCGGTGACCACCGTGCGATACCGGATGCGCCAGGTCTCCGCGGGCAAATAGTCTTCTGCGAATGTCGGGCGACAGCCACCGACCCAGTCCGGATTTCGCGTGAACAACCACTGCCAGACGCCCATGACGAACCTGGACGATGCGGTGACTCCCGGTGTGATTCCGCATAGACAGAGCAAGCCACCCGGCTGCAGCACACGCGCCACTTCCGCGATCAGCTGCCGCTGCGACAGGGCGGGCAGGAGATCGAACACGTAGGTCGAGACGAATCGGTCGACAGATGCGTCCTTCAGCGGAAGCACGGGACTGCCATCGGCCAATGCAACGGACGCACGAGGGGCAAAGGGCGCGAGCCGCCGGGTGGCGAGCCGAACCATGGTGGAGCTGACGTCCGTGCCGAAGTAGCTCGCGGTATCCGGGAGGCAGTGTTGAAGCAGGCTCAGCGCGAATCGACCGGTTCCGCAGCCGAACTCGAACACGCTCCGGGCATCCTCAAAGGCAGCATGTTCTGCCAGCGCCTCGAGCGCCCGATCCTCATAAAAGGCTTGACTGTCCTGCCTCGCGCCGAACCTGTCGTAGTACGACCGGGCTTCTTCCGTAGTGAGAGTACGCATGCGAGGTTCTCCGTTGCCCAGTACCTGAATCGGACCGGCCCGCGCCCCAGGAGGGGACGGATGAATTCATTCGCATCTGACTACCTCCGTCCCCTTGTCGCGGCGTCACTGCAGTGCAGCCGGCACAAGCCCATACCCTGACATGACGGATACAAGGCGAGCTCTGTCCGGCGGTCCTCCGGCGTTGACCACGTCGGCGACGTCCCTGAAGTATTGGGCTCCGATGTCCGGAGATTGGACGACCAGGGCGCGAGCAGTCTCGGCGAATGGGTTCGAGAAAGCATGAACCACGCCCTTTGGCGTGCGCGTGCTTTGACCTGGCGTCAGATCGCGAGTCTCGGTTCCGACCGTGTAGCGAAGGGTTCCGTCCAGAACGTACAGGCATTCTTCGTTGTTGGAGTGACTGTGAGGCGGGGGAACGTTCGAGCCAGCGGGCACGGTCAGCTCAAACATCCCGAGGCTCGCGGTGTGCGAGCCATCGACGAGGTAGTTGATGCCAAGTTGGCCGACCTTGATTTCAGTAGCAGCCATGGGATTCCTCCGCTGGTAGAGGTGGGGACATGAGCGACATCTGACGCCTGAAATCGGCGGCGCGCAATAGCAAAGCGGTTGAACATCGGCTGGATTGAATATCCAGGCAGCCGGGCGTGGAAAAAGAAACGAACAACCGGTCGATCGACGGACCCGGCATCACCCACAAACCGGCTATAAATATCTCGGGTGTGGTCGTCGCGCTGCTAACCGTTGCGACCGCTTCAGTCGGGGCGGCTGCCGAAAGAGGGGACTCAGTCCCCTTATGCCAAGAGCTGTGGTCGGAAAGACCCTAACCCGGGTTTCTGGTATCAGGTCTTCACGACATTTACCGAGACGCGCTTGACTGTATACGTTTCGACAGTCCCACCGATCGCTTTGTCGGGGTCGAAGAGGGCAAGGTTGATGCCGTCGCTTACCGAGCTTCGATAGACAACCCCGTCATAGCCACACTTCTTGATGAACTCACAGAGATACTGACTTGGAATGTAGTCGATGGCGGCACCTGACGGCAGAACTGGTCTAGTCAGTTCATCGCCAAGCCGTTCTAGGAATGGGATGTCCGCGCGAAGTTGGCCGATAGCGCTTGCGTCGGCGAGCAGGAAAGGGGATACCAGCTTTCGAGGGTCTCGAAGATCGACAGCTCTCACAGGGGCATTGATAGTGAAGTCTGCGACACATGCGTGCTCGCCGGTGTGCGGACGAATTTCAGAAACAGCTGTATCTGGAAGAGAGCCAAGATAGAGATATGGAATTCCCGCCGGGTTAGCTCGTCCATGTGACGCTAACCGCTTCGGTGGCGCACCCATCCTCTCAATCGGATAGGCCTCGTGGCCGTTCGAGAGGCGTGCCCGAAACCAGCGAAGTGGGAGATCATCGGCAGGCAAATGAACGAGAAGTGCTTCAAGCTGGTCCGTGTCTATCGAAACGTCCAGAAACCAACGGTTCTGGTGCATCATTTCGTCACGCAGTGTTTCCCACTGAATCAGACCGTCGCTTGTATAGCTTGAGGAAGGAATGAATGGCTGACGCACAATCTCACCATCATTGAGGATCTCGCCAAGTAGTTCCTTTGCATGCGCTAGATCCATTCGGGCGTGAGAAAATAGCGTCCAATCTTTCTTCATCCACTCGACGAGCGAAATTCCGGCTGGATCCGGCTCGTAGACGTTCACAAGCAACTCAAAATAAGTTGCTAGCTGTCGCGGCTCTACAAGATCAACATTTGTTGTTCCGCAGAAATTGCAGGTTCCTCGTATAGGATCCAACGAGGGGAAGATGTCCCTTCGGAGCCCACGGTCATCGAAACATTCCGGGCAGCAGCGCACTGGAATCGCCTTAGGTTAAATAGCTGGCGAGCGTCTCGATATGATGTTTCATCGAAAGCTTCTTCACATAGCCTAGACCAGGGAAATGTCCCTTTGCGTGAAGTTGACGAAATTCCCTTATCGCGCTCGTCTCGGTAAGCTTCGATGATCCGGAATTGAGCTTGCTCATAAGCTCTCGCAATGCCTCGGCAAACTTGCCGGCGGGGTCGGTTGGAGTGTCATTTGTCTGAGATACGAAATGGTAGACGTACATTTCATCGTCTTGATCCGGATCGATGAAAGTGAGGTGAATCGCTACGGCATAGGCAGGCCCGCCACCATCGCTGTAGCCGTCGCCAACTGTTAGGAAGTCGCCGAAACCGGTCATTCCTTCATCAGCAAACGTGACGTGCAGATCCGAGAACTTGTCGAGCAATTTATAATCCGCATTGCGCTGACGCTTGAATCCGTCTCGCACGAGGATGCGCTCGCTATTGGCAAAATGCTTGCGGTAAAGCTTGCCGCAATACTCCTCGAAGAAGACGTTCCGGGTTTTAGGCAGGTTGGGACCGAGCGCCTCGGCGAGCGCCCTACCTTCGGTAAACCCCGCATGGATGAAAGTCGGCGCATGCGCCTTGTGCACTTCGTAGCATGCGAGCGCCTCGCCAAGCGTCATGTCGTTCTTTAAGAGGACTCCGGCCACAATCGAGCCACTACCGAGATATTCATTCCTGAGCAAAGCCGATATGCCAGTCCCGTCATCGTGGTGGTCGCCATGGTAAGGGTTGACGATTACGACGGCTTTGCCCTTGGCTTCGCCGACCGCCTTCAACGCACGCTGCAATCCCCTGAGCGCCTCCCTTACCGGCTCGATGATCGGCACGAAGTTCGACTGTGCTAAGAGATCTGCCGTCTCGCGAACTGCGATGAGTTCGAACTGCTTGCCACGAAAGTAGGGATGGTACATGGACGCTTAGACCCAATTCATCGCATCAGAGAGGGGCGTCGAAACTGCCTCGATGATTCGGTCATGCTCGCCACGCTTGAGCTGGATAGAGAGAGCCGCTGCATGAAGCGAGCGGGGCAATCGTTCGACCAGTTTGCTGAGTGGCGCAAGATTACGTGTTTGCTTGAGGGTGGCAACCATAGCTCTGTGCACCATCGAGGGCTCCTGTTCGGCGAATGCTGCCCTCATTGTTGCGTGGAGCTGCGTATTGGGAACCTTTGGAATCCGTACACCGAGCATCTTCAGTACCGCGCGCGCCTCGGCTGAACGCAGCGATTCAAGTACAGTTACCGGACACACCCGTTGAGGCTGGTCGACGGCTTCTCGCACCGTTCGAATGTGATCTCGGGTCGACAGACACATTACACCTACGTCATCAGGAACCATCGAGAGCACAGCGTCTACGTGCGCTTCGCTAGAGATAACGTTTACGGAAGCGAACACCTTTTTGTAGTTCTCGATCTGATTGGGCAGTCGTGCCAAAGAATCGCGTTCTGACTTGATCTCATAGACTGTCGCGGTACCGTTAAGAATTACGAGGTCGGCTTTGCACGCGCCTGCACGGAATTCGGTCAGCAGACACGCGGTGTTGAGCGAGTGCTTGCCCAAGAGGACCTTATGGGTGACTGCAGCGCGGTAAACATATTCGTCGCGCAGCCCGACTCGCTTCAGCACTGCAAACGCAGCATCGAAGCCGTCCGCAACTGAGGCTTGAGGGTGGCATGCCTCGCCGATGCCACTTAGATCGAAAAGACGCGAGAAAGTCGCGGAGCGCCCCTTCTTTGCCATCTCATGAAAGACGGTCGAAGAAAAGATTCGCGAAAGCGCTGACGATTGTGGAGAGTTCGGTGCCACCAATTCACTTCCCATGCTGCACTCGGCTTTCAATCGTGAGATTTTTGTACTCCCGCTGTTCAACGCGATCATGCCACCTCAAGCGCCAACGGGCTACTTTAAGTCAGCTGTGCGACTACTTTGGTGTGGTGGATCGCGAACAACATCGGCCGTCATACCACCCGTTCACCCCTACCTACCTCCCCCGCAGCAAATCCCCCGCGTCCGCGGTATGAAAATGCCGCTTGAACGGCACCTCTCCCGCAGCCGGCTCCTCCAGCTCCCGCGCATACCGATGCCCCGCGTACACCGCGTGAGCGATCAGGCCGGGCGCTTCGGCATCGCCGATGCAGCGCAGGGTGCGGATGCCGGCGTCGGGCCAGCTGGCTTCGTGCAGCAACAGATCCTGGTACAGCGCGTCGTGCGGCAGGCGGGCGGTAATGGTGACGATCGCGTCGCAGCCGAGCTCGCGCCGGTGGCCGCTCCATACGTCTTCCAGGGTCAGCGTGGTGCCCTTGAAGCCGATGATGTCGTGCGACACGATCGGCTCGATCCCGAGTTCGGCCAGGCGCATGCGGATGTGTCGGTAGTCGAGCGTGTGCTGGCTCCACGGGGCGATGTTGTCGTCGGCGGTGAGGTAGCTCACCTCGCAACCGCGCAGTCGCAACGCTTCGGCGATCACGCTGGCGAGATAGAAGCCGTCGTCGTCGAGCACGACGACGCGGCCTTCGGGCAGACGGCCGTCCATGATGTCGTCGGGGGTGAACACGCGCGGGTTGCCGGCGAAGCCGGCGATGCCCAGGCCGTTGCTGCGACCGTAGCCATCGCGGCGCCAGTGGCAGCCGGTGGCGAGCACCACGTGTTCGGCGGCGAAGTCGAGCACGTCCTGCGCGCTCATCATCGACTCGCGGTAGACCGCGACGTTGCCCATCTTGTTGATCTGGCCCAGGCGCCAGTCGCGCACGCGTGCCCATTCGGCCAGGCCCGGCAGGCGGGCTTCGCGGCTGACGCGCCCGCCCAGCTCGCGGCGCGCTTCGGCCAGGCTCACCTCGTAGCCGCGCTGGCCCAGCGCGCGGGCAGCTTCGAGTCCGGCCGGGCCGCCGCCGACCACCAGCACGCGGCTGGCCGAACGCTTCGGCGCGATCCGTTCCGGGTGCCAGCCCTTGCGCCACTCCTCGCCCATGGTCGGGTTCTGCGTGCAGCGGATCGGCGAGATCGTCATGTCGCCGGAGACGCAGATGTTGCAGCCGATGCACTCGCGGATGTCGTCGATGCGGCCTTCGTCGATCTTCCTCGGCAGGAACGGGTCGGCGATCGATGGGCGCGCGGCGCCGATCATGTCGAGCACGCCGCGCTTGAGCTGGGCCACCATGGTGTCCGGCGAGGTGAAGCGGCCGACGCCGACCACCGGCTTGCTGGTGGTCTTCTTGACGAAGTCGATGAATGGCTCCTGCGCCCCCTCGGCGGCGAAGCGCGAGGGCACGGAGTCGTTATACCAGGCGGCCACATTGACGTCCCACAGGTCGGGCAGTTCGGCCAGCATGGCGACGATGTCGTGCGCTTCGGCCAGCTCCACGCCGCCGGGTCCCAGCAGTTCCTCGATGGCGAAGCGCAAGGCCACGCCGCAGGTGTCGCCGACCGCGTCCTTCGTGTCCTCGAGCACCTCGCGCAGCAGGCGCACGCGGTTCTGCAGCGAGCCGCCGTATTCGTCGCTGCGGTGGTTGCGCCGGCGCTGCAGGAAGTGCATCGCCAGCGACAGGTCATGCGCGGCATAGACATAGATGATGTCCATGCCGGCCCGCTTGCCGCGGATCGCCGCCTCGCGATGCCAGCGCCGGTACTCGCGGATGTCGTGCTTCGTCATCGCCCGCGCCTGCGAGGGATAACCGTATTTGGACGGCTGGTGCGAAGGCGCCAGCAGCACCTCGCGCGAGTACAGGTTCGACGCGGTCGGGCCGTTGTGCGACAGCTCCAGCGCGGCCAGCGCGCCGTGCGCGTGCACCTTGTCGCACATCAACGCCAGTGCGGGGATGTCGCGGTCGTCCCACAGCCGCGCCTCGACGTAGGGCGTGAGGTCGCCGCTGGGATGGATCTCGCATTCCTCGGTGGAGATCACCGCCCAGCCGCCTTCGGCCTTGACCTCGCGCATCGCCGCGTGGGCCAGCGGCATCGCATGGCCCATGCCGTTGCAATGCGGCACCTGGAAGAAGCGGTTCTTCGCCGTCACCGGACCGATCGTCACCGGGGTGAACAGGATGTCGTAACGCGGGTCGCGCATCGTGGTCAGACCTTGGCGGTGAGTGTGGCCCGGCGGCGCAGCCGCATGAATGCGTATAGCGGCAGGCCGGCCGCGCCCAACGCCAGAGCGTACAGGAACGGTTCGCGCCCGATGCCGATGAAGGCAAAGATGACATACAACGACGCGATGCCCGCCGCCAGCAGCACGTTGCGCCCCACGCCGGTCACCATGCCGCGCCGCCACAGCACGGCCAATCCGATCGCGCAGCACAGGTACAGCGGCAGGTTGGCCGCGGTGACGACGCGGGTGAGGAAGGTGAACGCGGCTACCAGCGACTTGCTGAAGCTCATCCAGATCATCACCGAGGCCAGCCCGCCGGTGACCAGCAACGCCACCGCGGGTGCGCCGTGCCGGTTGTTGCGCGAGAACACCGCCGGCAGCACGCCATTGCATGCCATCGTGCGGGTCAGCTCGCCGACCAGCAAGGTCCAGCCGTTCAGCGCGCCCAGTCCGCTGATCACCACGAACAGCGCGAGCCAGCGGCCGAAGCCGACGCTGCCGAAGCGATCCATCAGCAGCGAGAACGGGGCGCTGGCGTCGGCCAGTTCGCGCTGGTTGATCAACAGCAGCGGCACGGTGGAGACGATGATGTAGATGATCGCGGTCAGCACGGTGCCGGCCATGGTGGCGCGCGGAATCGTGCGGCCGGGGTTCTCCACCCGCGCCGCCGGCACGCTGGCCGATTCGATGCCGAGCATCGCGAACAGCGCGATGGTCGACGCCGCCATCACCGCGCTCAGGGTGATCGGCGTGCTGGGCGGCTGGGCGACATAGCTGGCGGGCGAGGTGACCAGCACCCAGCCGCCGAGCAGGGCGATCGCCAGCATCGGCAGCAGTTTCAGCGCCGTGGTCACGATCTGCACACCGCCGCCGGTACGCACGCCGAACAGGTTGATGATCACCAGCAACCACAGCAGGCCCCCCGCGAACAGCGCCGGCTGAATCACGCCCAGTTGCGGGAACACCACCGTGATGTAGCCGACCACGCCGGTCGCCAGCGCCGCATTGGTCAGCCACAGCGAGACCCAGTACGCCCACAGCGCCATGTAGGCGGGCAGCTCGCCCAGGGTTTCGCGGATATAGCCGTACGGGCCGTCGGCATCCGGCAGGGTCCGCGCCAGATGCGCGAACACCCGCGCCAGCGTGAGGCAGCCGAACACGGTGATGCTCCAGCCGATCAGCGCGTTGAATCCGTACGGCGCCAGCGATGCGGGCAGCAGGAAGATGCCCATCCCGATCACGTTGCCCACCACCAGCGCGGTGCAGGTCCAGAAGCCGATCTTCTTGTTGTCGCTCATGGCGGTCGTCATCGGCTCAGGGCTCCAGTGAAACCGGCTGGCCGGTCTTCAGCACGCCGTGCACCTGGCGCAGGCACGCGATGTCCTTCAATGGATCGCAGGCCACCGCGAGCATGTCGGCGAACTTGCCCGGCGCGATCGAGCCCAGCTCGTTTTCCTTGCCCAGCAGCTGTGCCGCGTTGATCGTCGCCGAGCGGACCGCCTGCAGCGGGGTCATGCCATAGCGCACCATGTAGGCGAACTGTTTCGCGTTGTCGCCGTGCGGATAGACGCCCGCATCGGTGCCGAAGGCCATGTGCACGCCAGCCCTGACCGCCCTGCGGAAGCCTTCGCGCTGTGCCTCTGTGGTCTCCTCGTTCTTGCGCAGGATCTCCGCCGACCAGCCGTCGCGGCGGCCGACCGCCTCGATGTAGTCGCCGTCGTAGATGTCCGCCACCAGCCAGGTGCCGTGTTGCTTCATCAGCGCGATGCCCTCGTCGTCGATCAGCGAGCCGTGCTCGATCGAGCGAACCCCGGCGCGCACCGCACGCTTGATGCCCTCGGCGCCGTGCGCATGGGCGGCGACGAACTTGCCGCGCCTGGCCGCCTCGACCACGGCGGCGCGAATCTCGTCCTCGCTGTATTCGGGTTTGCCCGGCTCGGTGCCGGCGGTGAGCACGGCGCCGGTGGCAATCACCTTGATCAGGTCGGCGCCGTGGTCGAGGATCAGGTCGACGTGCTTGCGCACATCGTCGGGCCCCTTCGAGACGCCGCGCCGGAACTCCGGCGGCACCACGGTGCCGGGCGGCAGGCCGGTGATCTCGCCACCGCCGCCAGGCACGGTGATGTAGGCCCCCGCGACGAACATGCGCGGGCCGGGAATCTCGCCGGCATTGATCGCATCGCGCAGCGCGATGTCGGCGAAGCCGCGGTAGACGCCGACGTCGCGTACCGTGGTGAAGCCGGCCTGCAGCGTCTTGCGCGCGTTCATCGCGCCGATGAACGCCTGCTGCGCCGGGCTGATCTTCAGCGGCGCGCCTGCGTCGGCGGTCTCGGCCGGTTCGGAAATGTGGGTGTGCATGTCCATCAGCCCCGGCACCACCGTGTACGCCGACCAGTCGAGCTGGCGCGCGCTACCCGCGGCGGCCGCGCTCCAGGGCGCGATCGACTGGATGCGGCCGTCCTCGACCCGCACGGCCTGGTCGCTGAGCATGCGGCCGCTGTCGACGTCGAGCACCTGGCCGGCGTGCACGACCAGTGAATCGCCTGCGCGGACAGCCGGGCTGGCGCCGAGCAAGGCCAGGCACAGGACCGGCGCCACAAGCATCGGCAGCAGGGCGGAAGCGGAGGATTTCATGACGTGACTCCGTGGTCGGTGGATGTCGTGCACAACAGCTGAGGGACATGTCGAAAACCGATTGCTCGCCGGCCGCCACGACGGCCGGCACGGCCACCGTAGCGGATTAGACTGGCAATACCATCGACCACGGTTCCGGAGTGCCCATGTCCCGCTTCCCGCTTGCCTTCGCGTTGTGCGTTCTGTGGGGTGTTGCCGCCGCCAGTGAACCCCGTGCACGCGATCTCGGCGTGCCGTTCGATGGTACGCCGGGACCGCTCAACGCAATCACCGATGTCGCCGGCGTCACGGTCGGTCAGGTCACCCTGATCCGGGACCTGGCCAACGGCCACAAGGTGCGCACCGGCGTCACCGCGATCCTGCCGCGCGGACACGACACGTATGACATCCCGGTGTTCGGCGCCTGGTTCGCGCTCAATGGCAACGGCGAGATGACCGGCACCGCCTGGCTGCAGGAATCCGGCCAGCTGGAAGGTCCGGTGATGCTGACCAATACCCACAGCGTGGGCGTGGTGCGCGATGCGGTGATCGCCGAACGGGTGCGTGCCGGCGGCGCGGATTCTTCCGGCTACTGGTGGTCGCTGCCGGTGGTGGCCGAAACCTGGGACGGTGAGCTCAACGACATCAACGGCTTTCACGTGCATGCCGCGGATGCGGCCAGGGCCCTGCACGAGGCGAAGGGCGGCGCGGTCGCCGAAGGCAACGTCGGCGGCGGCACCGGCATGATCTGCCACGAATTCAAGTGCGGCATCGGCACGTCCTCGCGCCGGGTCAGCATCGACGGTCACGACTACACCATCGGTGCACTGGTGCAAGCCAATTACGGTTTGCGCGACAGCCTGCGCATCGCCGGCGTGCCGGTCGGCCAGTACCTGCGCAACGACCGCATCTACAGTGATCCGAACCCTGCCGCGCACGACACCGGCTCGATCATCATCATCGTCGCCACCGATGCACCGTTGCGGCCGGACCAGCTGAAGCGCATCGCCAGGCGCGCCGGCATGGGCCTGGCGCGGATGGGCAGCTACGCCGGCAACGGCTCCGGCGACATCTTCCTGGCGTTCTCGACCGCCAACGCCCAGGCGCTGCACGACAAGCCCGTGCAGCAGATGAGCTTCATCGGCAACGACCATATCGACCCGCTGTTCGAGGCCACCGCGCAGGCGGCCGAGGAATCGATCGTCAACGCGATGATCGCCGCGCGCGACATGCAGGGCGACGACGGGCACTACGCCAGGGCGATCTCGCACCCGGCGCTGATCAAGCTGCTGAAGCGTTTCAACCGCTACCGGCCGCCGCACTGAGGTCGACGGCCTCACCGGGCGGGTTCGACCGGTTCGAGGAAACGGCTGTACCAGTCCAGGTTGCGCTGCATCCGGTCACGCACATAGCTCGGCAGCGTCGGTTCGTGGTGCTGGCCGGGATAGACCACCAGCTGCGTCGGCACATTCAGCGAACGCAGCGCCTGGTACATCTGCTCGGCGCCGATGCAGGGCACGTTGAAATCGCTTTCGCCACACTGGAACAACGTCGGCGTGGTGATCCGGTCGGCATGCAGGAACGGGTAGCTGGCACGGTCCCAGGCGGCGCGATTCGCCCACGGCGTGCCCAGTTCCAGTTCGTACTCGCGCGCGTACTCGTCGTCGCCGTACATGCCGTACATGTTGCCCGAGCCGGCGCCGCTGATCGCGGCCTTGAAGCGGCTGTCGCGGGCGATGATCTGGTCGGTGAGGATCGCGCCGTAGCTCCAGCCGCCGATGGCCAGGTGCGCAGGATCGGCCACGCCCATCGCCACCACGTGATCGACACCGGTGAGCACGTCCTGCGTGTCCTTGTTGCCCCAGTCGGCATAGATCGCCCGGGCGAAGTCGAAGCCGCGGCCGGAGCTGCCGCGCGGATTCACCGCCAGCACGGCGAAGCCTTTGGCCGCGTAGACCTGCCAGTCGGGCATGAACTCGCGGCTGAACTGGTACACCGGGCCGCCGTGCACGCGCACGATGGTCGGGTAGCGCCGGCCTGGCACGTAGTCGAGCGGCCTGACCAGCAGGGCGTCCAGCGCGGTGCCGTCCGGACCCTTGAAATGCAGCGTTTCGCTCGGTGCCAGCTGCATGCCGCGCAGCCAGGCATTCTGGTCATCCAGCGCGCGCAGCCGACCGTGGTCCAGCGCCGCCAGATCGTAGGGATGGGTGTCGTCGCCGCCGAGCAGCACGATGCGGCCGTTGGCCGACACATCGAGATCGACGTCGAAGCGGTCGCCATGGGTCAGCTCGGTGACCTTGCCGCCGGGCAGGTCGATGCGCGCCAGGTGCGTCACCTCGGGCTGCTCGATCAGCGCCAGCAGGCTCCTGCCATCGGGCGACCAGTGCACCTTGGTGACGCAGCGGTCGATCGGCGCCGGCAGCGTGGCCTTGCCGCTGGCCACGTCGATCACCGCCAGCTGCCACGGCGCGTAGTAGATCCACTTGTCCTCGCCGCTCTGCAGATAGGCGATGCGCCGGCTGTCGGGGCTCCACGCGGGGCGGGTGCCCCAGTACGGATCGAGATCGGAGCCGGGGAAGGTGGTGAGCTGGCGTTCGTTCGCGCCGGCGTGCGGCGCGATCAGGTAGATGTCGTAGTCCAGGGTACGGTCAGGATCGGCGCCGCGCTTGGTCACATAGGCAATCAGCTTGCCGTCGGGCGACCACGCCGGCAGTTGCTCGTCGTGCCTGCCGGTGGTGAGCCGGACGGCCTTGCCGCTGGCGACGTCGACGATATACAGGTGCTGGTGGCGGCGGCCGAGCCAGCCGCTATCGTCGTCCTTGAACTGGAAGCGGTCGGTGACGATCGGCGGCGGGTTCTTCGGTTTGCTCGCGCCCGGCGGAAATTCCGGATCGAACGCGATCACCGCCAACTGCCCGCCATCCGGCGACCACACGAAATCCCTGACGCCGCTGGGGAGATTCGTGACCGGCCGCGCCTCGCCGCCATCGGCGGGCATCAGCCAGACCTGGGTGGTCGCCGCGTCGTCGCGCTGTTCGGCCTCGCGCTTGCGGTCGGACAGGAACGCGATGAATTTGCCGTCGGCCGACCACTGCGGCAGCGACTCGTCGCTGTCCGGCGTGTGGGTCAGCTGGGTGCGTTCGCTGCCGTCGTAGCGCACGCGCCACAGATCCGATTGCGGCTGGTCGCGCTTGAGGTTGGCGCTGGCGACGGTGTAGACGACGGAGGCCCCGTCGCGCGACAACGCCGGTTCGCTGACATCGGCCAGGCGGTTGATGTCGGCGACGGTGAAGCGCGTTTCGGCGGCACGGGCCAGTGCCGTGCTGGTCAGCAGCACCAGCAGCGGAAGCCACCGCGTCAGTCCGCTGGACGGCCGGCGGAGTCGCTTCATCGGGCACCTCGTGGCAGTTCGAAGACGGTGCGGCGCCGCTGGCCAGCGCCAGATACGCATCACGCGCCTGGCCGAGGTAGTCGAGCGTGGCGCGTTTCTCCTCGGCGGTGTTGTAGTCGTCGCGTGCCGAGACGGCCTCGATCACCCGCTTCATCCACAGCGCGAACCACGCTGCATCGTCGCGCGCGCCGGGCGCCAGCACATGGTCGCCGAGCCAGACCGGATTGGTGGTGGCGTAGGGATACAGATCGAGCAGCAGCGGGTCGGCGCCGTCGTTCCAGGCGCGCAGCAGCACCCAGCCGCCGGCGAGGTCGATCTCGCCCGTCGTCGTCGAAGCGGTGATGATCGCCGCCGAGCGTGAAGGTCTTCACCACCTTGCCGTTCTGCACCAGTTCCAGATGATCGACCGCCACCGGCGAGCGCAGCGCCACGCGGTAGTGATGCCTGCCGGGTGCGGCGAGCGGTGTCGCCGGGTTTCGCGCCGTCGAGCAGCAGCCCCAGCAGCGGACCGTTGCTGGCGAAGCCGTGACCGGCCTTGAGCGCGGTCAGCGCATCGACCTTGTCGAGCTTGCCGCCGGTGTCGAGGAATACGCGATTGAGGCCGACCGGGCCGCGCAGCGAGGCGTAGTTCGCCATCGCATCGGTGCCCGCGCCGGTGGGCAGGTGGAAGCCCAGATTCAGCAGCCGGTACCACACCTGCGCGGTGGCCTTGTGGTCGGAGAAGCCCATCACCTCGATGTAGTCGACCTTGCCGTGGATCACGTCCGCCGGCAGCTCGTCGGTGAGCACGGCGTCGTGCACGGGATCGGGCAGGGTGTCGAACGGATGCACGTAGCCGACCACGCCGCCCTCGGCATGCGCCAGGTCGGCGATCACGCCGTTGGTGGGATACGGGCTCGCCATCGCGGTGTGCCGGTACGAGGCGAAGCCGGGCATCAGCAGGTGATCGTCGAGGCCGAGCAGGCCCAGGTGGCCCCACAGACTGGTGTGGTACTCCTGCCCGTGCAGCACCAGGATGCGCGGCGTGCTGGCCGGGTCGGCGTCGGTGCGGAAGCTGGCGATGTCGGGGAAGCGCTGCTCCTTGTTGACGACCAGGTCCCAGGCCAGATCGAGGTCCTCGGCGCGCGCCTGCTGCGCGAGGTGGGCCGGGGTGTTGTGGTAATGGCCGCCGTAGTTCATGTGGATGTGCAGGTCGGCGCTGATCCAGTGGCCGAAGGCCGCCGGCAGCCGCTGCGGCTGCAACTGCGCGCGCAGACGCGATTCGCTGCCTGCCGCGGCGGTCACCGTCTGCTGCCACGGCGCGTAGGCGAAGCCGTGCTGCACCAGGATGCGGGTGGGGCCCGCAGGCACATCGAGCGCGCACGGCGGCGCGCACTCGAAGTAATGCGTCTCGCTGGTCTGCACGGCGCGATCGAAACTGTCGTCGGCCTGCATCCACGCCGTGCGCGGCGCATAGGCGCGACCGTCACTGGCCAGCACGGCGACCCGTGCCGGCGTGCGTGCGCCGTGTTCGTCGACGATGTCGAGCACGAGATGCGCCTGCGGCTGCCGGTAGATGCGCTTCGTCGCCGCCACGGTGCGGGTGGCACCACCCAGCGCCTCGACCACGCGTAGCGCGGTGTTGCCGTCGCGGTTGTCGATATAGGCGATGCGCTTGCCGTCGGGCGACCAGCGCGCGTTGCGGCGATCGAAGTCGCCGAAGGTCAGCGGCAGCGGTGGCGCGCCGTCGGGCGTGGTCAGCCACAGCTGCTGCCACTGGCGCCCGTGGTAACTCGAATAGAGCAGGCGCTTGCCGTCCGGTGAGAGTTCCGGCCGCGCGCTCCAGCTGGTTTCCTCGCTGAGCGATGCGGCGGCGATGGCTCGGGTCGTTGACCGGCACCGACCACAGGTCGCCGGTGCCCAGGGTGATCTCGGGATTGCTGACGTAGTAGAGCGTCTTGCCGTCCGGCGACCACGACGGATTGATCGCGTGATCGAACGCGGAGTAGTAGTAGCGGTCGGTGCGTGCTCTTGCGCTCGCCGAGCAGCATGCGCGCGTGGTGCAGGCCGCTGGCGTCGAGGTCGGCGATGAACAGGTTGAAGTGACCGGTGCCCTGGGTCGACACCCAGGCGATCTGCCTGCCGTCCGGCGACAGCCGCGGCTCCACGTTGACCGCGCCGCCCGAGGTCAGCGCCTGCTCGTGCCCGCTGGCCAGCTCCAGCCGCCACAGCTCGATCGCGTTGCCGTCGTAGCGGGCGAACACCACGCTGCGACCGTCGCGCGCGGCATCGGGCTGGTAGTCGTAGGCGCGCGCGGGATGGGTCAGCTCGGTGGCCGTGTCGCCGTCGATGCGCTGGCGCCACAGCGAGCCGGCCATGCTGTAGACCAGCGTGTCGCCGTCGGGCAGGAAGCTCGCCGACGACGGCCCGGTGGTCAGCTGGGGCAGGTACAACTCGCGCCAGTAGTAGCTGTGCGGCAGGTCGACCTGCTTCAGCACGGGTTCGCGCGCGGCCTGCGCCGCGCCTGCGCACAACAACAGGGTGAACAGGACGGGCAGGCGACGGCGCATGGCTTCAGCCCCCGGCCAGTGCCTGGTCGAGACTGAGCCGCAGCAGCGCGACCGCCTCGTCGATCTGCGCCACGCTGACATTCAGCGGCGGCATGAAGCGCACCGTGCTGGTGCCGCAGGACAACAGCAGCAGGCCGTTGTGGAAGGCGCGGGTGATCACCGCATCGCACAGCGCACGCGGCCGGCGTGCTTCGCGCCGTCGTCCTCGACCAGTTCCATGCCGATCATCAGGCCCTTGCCGCGCACCTCGCCGATGCACGGGTGGTCGCCTGCAGCTCGCGCAGGCGCGCCATGAAGTGCGTCGCCGACGCTGGGCCGCGTTGTCCGCGAAGCCGCTGCGACCAGGTCGAGCGTGGCGATCGCGGCGGCGCAGGAGATCGGGTTGCCGCCGTAGGTGTTGCCGTGCGCGCCGCGCTTCCACTGCTGCATGATCGACTTCTTCGCGACGACCGCGCCGATCGGCAGGCCCGAGCCCAGCCCCTTGGCCAGGGTCATGATGTCCGGCGCCACGCCCCAGTGCTCGCAGGCGAACATCTTGCCGGTGCGGCCGATGCCCGACTGCACCTCGTCGAAGATCAGCAGGATGCCGTGCTGGTCGCACAGCGCGCGCAGGCCGGCGAGGAAGCCGTCCGGCGGCACGAGGTAGCCGCCCTCGCCCTGGATCGGCTCGACCAGGATCGCCGCCACCTCGCGCGCCGGCACGCTGCGCTGCGAACAGCATGCTCGATGTAGTCGAGCACCGCCTCGCCCTGGTCGGCGCCGGCGAACAGCGGCCGGTACGGGTTCGGATACGGCACGTGGGTCACGCCCGGCATGGTCGGCGAAGAAGCCCTTCTGCTGGGTGTACTTGCTCGAGGTGAACGACAGCGAGCCCATGGTGCGGCCGTGGAAGCCGCCGAGGAAACCGATGAAGCGCGGCCGGCCGGTGACGTAGCGGGCCAGCTTCAGCGCGCCTTCCACCGCCTCGGTGCCGGACTGGCAGAGGAAGCTCATCGCCGGCTCGCCCATCGGCGCGAGCTGCGTCGAGGCGCTCGCCCAGCCGCGACCATGCTCCTCGTGCCAGTAGTCGCTGGAGATGTGCAGGAACTGCTCGGCCGCCGTCCTTCACCGCCGGCACCACCTGCGGATGGCGCGTGGCCGGTGGCGCACACGGCGATGCCGGCCGCGAAATCGAGGAAGCGGTTGCCGTCCACGTCCCACACTTCGGTGCCGCGGCCGTGCGACATCACGAACGGGTAGTCGCGCGGGTACGACGGCGAGATCACCTCGGCGTCGCGGGCGATCATCGCCCGCGCCTTCGGGCCGGGCAGGGCGGTCTTGATGTGGGCGGGTTCGGCATGGATTCACGGCAGTCCTTCGGTCTCAGAGCGGGATGTGCACGGGACGCGCATGCGCCTCGCGGGTGCGCGCGTTGCAGTGCGCGCAGGGTGTCGAGTTCGTGGGCGGTCGGCGGGGCGATGGTGTCGATGCGATCGGCCACGCGCAGCGGCCAGCCGATCGCTTCGCGCGCCTCCTCGACGGCTGACGCCGTCGAACAGCGCCACCAGCTGCAGTTCCTCGCTTTGCCGGGTGCGGTGCCAGCATGCCGAAGTCGGTGATCACGGCGCGCGGGCCGCCGCCGGTGGCGCCGCTGCGGGCGCGGGCGCCGTGGCCGTCGAGGTAAGCCGGCGCTGCTGCAGAAGTCGAGCGCTCGACGAAGCTGCGCTGGAGTGCTCGCAGCATCACGAACACCTGTCTCGCATGCAGCGCGATCTCCGGCGCGCCGCCGGCGCCGGGCAGGCGCGTGGTCGGTGCGTCGTAGGGGCCGATCACGGTGCTGTTGAGGTTGCCGTAGCGATCGATCTGCGCCGCGCCGAGAAAGCCGACGTCGATGCGCCCGGCCTGCAGGTAGTAGCTGAAGATCTCCGGCAGCGGCACCACGCAGGCCGCGGTTTCGGCCAGCTCGCCGTCGCCGATCGACAGCGGCAGCACGTCCGGGCGCGTGCCGATCGTGCCGGACTCGTAGATCAGCACGATCGTCCGGCGCGTGGGTGAGCCGGGCCAGATTGCAGGCAGCGCTGGGCAGGCCGATGCCGACGAAGCAGACGTCGCGGTCATGCAGCAGGCGCGCCGCGGCGACCGTCATCCACTCGTCGCGGGTGCACGGCGCTCATGCGGCCTCCTCGCGGCAGGCTCGGCGAGGAAGGCGCGGTGATCGCTGGTGCCCAGCACGTGCTGCTTCCATCCAGGCGAGGAAGCCGGTCGCGCTCGCTGCGCGATCGTGTCCCAGTGCCGGTAGAACGCGTTGTCGCGCGCGTAGCAGCCCTGCGCATAGGACGGATAGGCGCCGCCGCGGCAGCGCACCACCGCGCTGACGATCCAGTGCGGCAGCACGATGGCGTTCATCGCCGGCGCCAGCTCGTCGACGATCTCCTCGACCGTGACGATCAGCGTCTTCGCCGCCAGCGCGGCCTCGCGCGCCGCGCCGACGATGCCGTGGATGGCGACGTTGCCCGCGCGATCGGCGCGCTGCGCGTGCAGGATGGTCACGTCCGGATTGAGCGCGGGCACGGCGGCCAGCATCTCGCCGGTGAACGGGCAGGCGACGCGGCGGATGTTCGGGTTGTGCGCCGGCAGGTCGGTGCCGACGTAGCCGCGCAGCGTGCCGAACGGCAGGCGCGCGGCGCCGGCGCAGAACGCCGCGGCCATGCCGGCGTGGCTGTGCTCGTCCAGCTCCAGCGGCTGCGGCCAGCTGGTGCTCGACCGCGTCGCGCAGGCGATGCAGCGAGCCGACGCCGGGGTTGCCGCCCCAGGAGAAGGTCAGCTTGCGGGCGCAGCCCATGCCGATCATCTGGTCGTAGATCAGGTCCGGCGTCATCCGGATCAGGTGCAGGTCGCGGCGGCGCTGGCGGATGATCTCGTGGCCGGCGGCGAACGGGATCAGGTGGGTGAAGCCTTCGAGCGCGACGCTGGCTGCCGTCGCTGACGTAGCGCTCGATCGCGTCGCCGAGCGGGCAGGATCATCGGTTCACTCCACCACCGTGCGCGACTGCTCGCGCAGGTACTGGGCAGGTAGTAGAACGAGGCGATCGCCTTGCCGGTGGAGCCGGAGCCCTTCCAGCCGCCGAACGGCTGGTAGCCGGGCCAGGCGCCGGTGGTGGCGCCCTGCGGCCGGTTGGCGTAGGTGACGCCGGCCTCGATGTGCTCGTGGAACCAGCTCACCTCGTCTGCGCCGCCGTAGAAGCCGGCGGTCAGTCCCATCGGGGTGTCGTTGGCCAGCCGCATCGCCTCGGCGCGATCGCCGTAGCGATGCAGCATCAGGATCGGCAGGAACATTTCCTGTTGCCACAGCGGGTGGGCCAGCGGCACCTCGGCCAGCACCGGCTCGACGTAGTGGCCGCGCCCGAACGCCGGGTCGCCGGCGCGGCCTTCGCTGCCCAGCAGGGTCGCGCCGCCGCCACGCAGGGCGTCGACGTAGCGCAGGTAGTTGTCGTACGCGGCGGCGTTGACGACCGGGCCGAGCCAGTATTCGCGCCGGCGCGGGTCGCCGATGCGGATGGCCGCGAGCTGCGCCTGCAGGCGTTCGATCAGCGCGTCGGCGACGCTTTCGTGCACGTACAGTCGCGACAGCGCCGAGCATTTCTGCCCGCCCATGCCGTAGGCCGAGCGCACGATGCCGGCGGCGGCGTGCTCGAGGTTGGCGTGCTCGGTGACGATGCACGGATTCTTGCCGCCCATCTCGGCGATGCATGGCCGCGGATACGCGCCCGCCGGCCATCTGCCGCATCAGATGCCGACCCACCGGCACCGAGCCGGTGAAGGTGATGCCGGCGGTCAGCGGGTGCTGCACCAGCGCCTCGCCGATCTCGCGCCCGGACCCGGACAGGTAGTTGAACACGCCGGCCGGCAGCCCCGCATCGCGGACGCAGTCGGCCAGCAGGCGACCGGCCCAGGGCGTGTCGCTGGCGCCCTTGACCACCACGGTATTGCCGGTCACCAGCGCGGCGGCGGTCGGGCCGCCGGCCAGCGCCAGCGGGAAGTTGAACGGCGCGATCACCACCCACACGCCGTAAGGCAGCATCACGCTGGCGTTGTGCGAAGCGACGCCTTCCACCGGGTCGTCCGGCAGCACGTGGCCGGTAGCCGGCATGGCTCTCGAAGTCGTCCGCGTAATGGCGGAAGAAATCCACCGTTTCCTGTGCTTCGCCCAGCGCCTCCATGCGGTTCTTGCCGACCTCCAGGGTGAGCGCGGCGGCGATCTGGTAGACGCGTTGCTCCATGATCTCGCCGACCCGCCGCACCAGCCGCGCACGTTCGGCCAGCGGGGTGGCGCGCCAGGCCGGAAACGCGGCGCGTGCCGCCGCCATGGCGGCCTCGACGTCGGCCGGATCGGCCAGCGCGAAGTCGCCCAGATGCAGGCCGGTGTCGATCGGGCTGCGGCGATGGGCATGCTGGCGGGCTTCGCGATCGGCACCGTCGATGAACAGCGGATGGCGCGCACCCAGGGTGGACTCGACCTGGCTCATGGCCAGCTCGAAACGCTCGTGCATCGTCTCGGGCGGGTTGTACATGGTGGCGTAGGTGAGACGGAAACTCATCGGCGATTGCCTCAGTGGTCGGCAGGAAAGAAGCGCGTCAGCAGGCGATCGAGCAGGGCCAGCGCATCGGCCAGGTCGTGCTCTTCGATCACCAGCGGCGGCGCCAGCAGCAGCAGGTTGCCGCGGCAGGCGAAGGACACGCCTTCGGCCATCGCCGCGCCGACCAGGGCATTCAGCGCGGGCGGCGTCTGCGGCCATGGCGCCAGCGGCTCGCGGGTGGCGCGATCGGCGACCAGTTCGAGTACCGCGAACAGGCCATGCCCGCCGCGCACGTCGCCGATCACCGCATGGCGCGTCTGCAGCGCCTGCAGCTCGGCGATACATCCAGCCGCCCAGGGTGCGCGAGCGCGCGATCAAGCTCTCGTCCTCGTAGGCACGCAGCGCCGCCAGCCCGGCGGCGCAGGCCAGCGGATGGCCGCAGTAGGTCAGGCCGGTGTAGAGCATCTGGTGCTGCAGGCGTGCGGCGACCTCTGCCGACAGCACCACCGCACCCAGCGGCAGATGGGCGCCGGTGAGGCCCTTCGCCAGGGTCATCAGGTCGGGCCTGCCGGCCTCGCCGTAACGCTGCCAGGCGAACCACTCGCCGCAGCGGCCGAAGCCGCTCATCACCTCGTCGGCGATCAACCAGACATCGCGCGCCGCGGGTCGCCTCGCGCAGCCCGGGCCAGTAGCTGTCCGGTGCGACGATGCCATTGGTGCCGGCGTTCGGTTCCATCAGCACCGCCGCCACCGTGGCCGCGTCGTGGCGGTCGATCGTCTCGGCCACGGCCGCCACCGCGCGCTCGCCGCAGGTGGCCGGATTGTCGCTGCCGAACGGACAACGGTAGGCATACGGCGGCGGCACCTGCAGCACGCCGAACGCTTCGGGGTCGACCTGGCTGCGGGTGCGTGCATCGCCGGACAGCGCCATGCAGGCGTAGCTGGCGCCATGGTAGGAGCGGTCGCGCGTGACGATGTGGCCGTGCGGCTTGCCGCCGGCCTGGCGGGCGAACTTCACCGCGTTCTCGTTGGCGTCGGCGCCGGCCAGGGTGAAGAACACGCGGCCACCGTCGAAACCGGATTTCGCCAGCAGCGCCTCGGCCAGCTCGGCACGTGGCTTTGCACCCCACGCCGAGGTGACGAAGCACAGCTGCTGCGCCTGCTCGCGGATCGCCGCGACCACGGCCGGATGCTGATGGCCGAGGTTGCTGCACTCGGCCAGGCTGCTCATGTCCAGGATGCGGCGCCCGTCCTCCAGTTCCAGGTACGCGCCGCGGCCGCCGACCACGGTCGGCGCGCCGCCATTCCGACTGCACGCACCAGCTGTGCAGGACGCTGTCGCCCTCGCTTGCCACACGCTCACCCCGTATGCGTCATGTTCGGTAATCGAACAACAATTCGTATTGCGAACTCATTTGAAACCTCCTACGCTCGCCCTGTCAATCGAATTCCGTGGCGTCATGACATCGAAACCTTTTGAAGAGAGCGCGGACTACGTGCAGTCGCTGGCACGCGGCCTGCGGGTGCTGCGCGCGTTCGACCGCGAGCTGGCCAATCCGAGCCTGTCCGAAATCGCCGAACGTGTCGGCCTGTCGCGTGCGGTGGTGCGCCGCTCGCTGCTGACCCTGCAGCACCTCGGCTATGTCGGCAGTCGCGGCCGCAGTTTCTTCCTGACCCCGCGCGTGCTGGAACTGGGCTACAGCTACCTCTCCTCACTGGATCTCACCGAGCTGGCGCAGCAGTGCCTGGAGCAGCTGTCGCAGCGCGTCGGCGAATCCTGCTCGATGGCGGTGCTGGACGGCAGCGACATCGTCTATGTGCTTCGCGTGCCGGTGCGCCGGGTGATGAGCGTGGCGCTGGGCGTGGGTGCGCGGCTGCCGGCGTTCGCCGCCTCGATGGGTCGGGTGATGCTGGCGGATCTGCCCGACGACGCGCTGGATGCGTGGCTGGGGGCGCAGAAATTCCGCGCCTATACGCCGCAGACGATCCGCACCGCCAGCGCGCTGAAGGCCGAGCTGCTGCGCGTGCGCAAGCAGGGTTATGCGCTGGTCGCGCGCGAGCTCGAGCCCGGGCTGTGCTCGATCGCGGTGCCGGTTCGCGCCGGCGACGGCCGCGTCGTTGCCGGGCTGAACATCGGCATGCCGTACAGCGAGGAGGTGCTCCGGCGCGCGGTGAAACAGATGTTGCCGGCCCTGCAGGAGGCGCGGCAGGCGATCGAGCAGGCGATCCGGCGGGGCGGCTGGCTGCCGCACATGGCGATGAAGCACGCCTATGAATGACGTCTACCTGGTCGATGCCACGCGCACCCCGTTCGGCCGCCACGGCGGCGCGCTGGCCGGCGTGCGCGCCGACGACCTGGCGGCGCTGCCGATCGCGGCGCTGATGGCGCGTCAGCCGACGCTGGACTGGACGACGCTGGACGAAGTGATCCTCGGCTGCGCCAACCAGTCCGGCGAGGACAACCGCAACGTGGCGCGCATGGCGTTGCTGCTGGCCGGGCTGCCGGACAGCATTCCCGCGGTCACCGTCAACCGCCTGTGTGCGTCCGGTCTGGAAGCGATCGGCCAGGGCGCCCGCGCGATTGCCTGTGGCGAGGCGCAGCTGATCATCGCCGGCGGCGTCGAGAGCATGACCCGCGCGCCCTACGTGATGGCCAAGGCCACCGGTGCCTGGGCCCGCGAGCAGAAGCTCGAGGACACCACCCTGGGCTGGCGCCTGATCAACCCGCGGATGCGGGCGATGTACGGCGTCGACTCGATGACCCAGACCGCCGAGAACCTGGCCCGCGAACACGGCATCGGGCGCGACAGCCAGGACGCCTATGCGCTGCGCAGCCAGCAACGGGCTGCGCACGCGCAGCGACAGGGCTGGCTGGCGGAGGAAATCACCGCCGTGCAGGCGCCGCGGGGCGGCGAATCGGCCGATGTGCGGGTGGACGAACACCCGCGACCCGACACCAGCGCCGCCCGGCTGGCGGCGCTCGAGCCGTTGCTTGGCGCCGGCACCAGCATCACCGCCGGCAACGCGGCGGGCCTCAATGACGGCGCCGCCGCCGTGCTGCTGGCGTCGGCCGCGGCACTCGAGCGGCATCGCCTGCAGCCGTTGGCACGCATCGTGGGGATGGCTTCGGCCGGCGTCGCGCCGCGGGTGATGGGCATCGGTCCGGTACCGGCGATCCACAAGCTGCTGGCGCGCCACAGGCTGGGCCTGTCCGACGTCGACCGGATCGAGATCAACGAGGCGTTCGCCGCCCAGGTGCTCGCCTGCACCCGCGCGCTCGGCCTGCCCGACGATGCCGATCACGTCAACGCCAATGGCGGGGCGATCGCACTGGGTCATCCACTCGGCGCCAGCGGTGCGCGGCTGGTGATCACCGCCGCGCTGGCGCTGCGCCGGCATCGACAACGACGCGCCCTGGTCAGCCTGTGTGTGGGCGTCGGCCAGGGCCTGGCCATGGTCCTGGAGCAAGCATGAATCGTGCACCGATCGTCCGAACCCTCGCCGCGCTGGCACTGCTGCTGCCCCTGGGCGCACATGCCGCCGACACGGTGCGCGGCGGCGAACACGCACTCGCCCACGATCTGCTGATCCAGATGATCGGCACCGACACCACTTCGGAGCACGGCAGCACCACCGGCCTGGCCGAGCAGCTGGCGCGGCGTTTCCTCGAGGCCGGCTTTCCGCAGGCGGACGTGCAGGTGGTCGGCGACGATCCGAAGCGGCGCAACCTGGTGGTACGCCTGCGCGGGCGCGGCGAGCGCCAGCCGATCCTGTTGCTGGCGCATCTGGACGTGGTCGAGGCGCGCCGCGAGGACTGGCACGTCGACCCGTTCAAGCTGACCGCGCTGGACGGCTACTACTACGGCCGCGGCACCATGGACATCAAGGGCGCCGGCGCGGGCCTGATCGCCACGTTGCTGCGCTTTCAGCAGGAGGGCTTCAAGCCGAAGGGTGACTACATCCTCGCGTTGACCGCGGGCGAGGAGGATGGTGTCTCCAACGGCATCCAGTGGCTGCTGGCGCATCGCCCGGAGCTGATCCGCTCCGGGTTCTCCATCAACGTCGACGGCGGCGGGCCGGAAATCCGCAACGGCCGGCCCGAGGTGGTCGCGGTGGAGACCGCCGAGAAGGTCTATGCAAGCTACACGCTGACGGCGCACAACCCCGGCGGGCACAGCTCGCTGCCGACCCCGGACAACGCGATCTACCGGCTGGCGAATGGGCTGGTGCGGCTGTCCGCGCTGAAGTTTCCGCTGCATGCCAATGCGACCACACGTGGCTACTACGCCCAGCTCGCCACGCTTTACACCGGCGCGCTGGCTGCCGACATGCGCGCGGTGGCGCGCGATCCCTCCGACCCGGAAGCGATGAAGCGGCTGGCGGCGACTACGCCGTACAACGACGCCCACCTGCGCACCACCTGCGTGCCGACCCTGCTGGCCGGAGGCGCTGCCGAGAATGCGCTGCCGCAGATGGCCCGCGCCACCGTCAACTGCCGCATCATGCCGGACGAGCAGCCGAACCACATCGAGGCGATGATCAAGCAGGCGCTGGCCGATCCGCAGATCGAGGTCGCGCCGGTGGCGCCGGCGCCGACCAGCCCGCCCAGTCCGATCAACCAGGCCCTGTTCGCGCACATCGGAGAGGCGGCCCTGGCGGTATGGGGCCGCCGCATGCCGGTATCGCCATACATGTCGGCGGGCGCCTCCGACAGCGTGTTCCTGCGCGCGGCCGGCATGCCGTCCTACGTCTTCAACGGCATCGCCTATGACGTCAATGACGACCGCTCGCATGGTCAGGACGAACGCATTCTGATCAATTCCTACTATCAGTCGCTGGAATTCAACTATAAATTGCTGAAAGACCTGTAAGGAGCTGTGCCACCCATGCCATGCGTCGAGACCCCGCCAGCGCGCCTGATTCCGTGTCCGCCTCGGGGCGCACCGTGACCGATACGGGCGCCACCGGCACGCTGGAACAGGCGCTGGCCCATGCCATCCGCCTGCTGGACAGCGATCCGGTGCTGGCCGGCGAACAGGCGAGCGAGATCCTGCGGGTCGCCGACGGCCACCCGGCCGCGCTGCAGCTGCTGGCGGCGGCCAGGGCGGCGCAGGGTGATCTGCCGGGCGCGCTCGACATCCTGCTGCCGCTGGCTCGCGCCCAGCCGAACTGGGCGGCCGCCCAGCTTGATCTGGGCGTGGTGCTGGCCCGCAGCGGACGCGGCCAGCAGGCGATCGAGGCGCTGCGCAAGGCGGTGGCGCTGAAGCCCGACCTGCCGCAGGCCTGGCGCGAGCTCGGCGACCAGCTGATGGCAGCCGGCGAATTCGATGCCGCCGATACGGCCTATGCGCTGCACGTGCGTCATTCCACCCGCGACCCGCGCCTGCTCGAAGCGGCCACCGCGTTGGTCGAGAACCGCATCCCGGTGGCCGAGGCACTGCTGCGCGAGCACCTGAAGCAGGCGCCGACCGACGTGGCGGCGATCCGCATGTTCGCCGAAGTCGCCGCACGTGTCGGCCGCAACGAAGAGGCCCTGCATCTGCTCGCGCGCTGCCTGGAACTGGCACCCAGCTTCCACGCGGCACGCCAGAACTACGCCCTGGTCCTGCATCGCAGCAACCAGCCCGAGCAGGCGCTGGCCCAGATCGAGCAACTGCTGGCGACGGAGCCGGACCATCCCGGTTACCGCAACCTCAAGGCCGTGGTGCTGTGCCGGACCGGCGATTACGAGGCGGCCATCGATATCTACGGCGACCTGCTGCAGCGCTATCCGGGCAATCCGAAGGTGTGGATGAGCTACGGCCATGCGCTGAAGACCGCCGGGCATGGCGAGCGGGCGATCAGCGCCTACCGCAGCAGCCTCGAGCTCGAGCCGTCCTTCGGCGAAGTCTGGTGGAGCCTGGCCAATCTCAAGACGTTCCGCTTCAGCGTCGACGAGCTTGCCTCGATGCGCGGGCAACTGGCACGCACCGACCTGTCGGACGAGGATCGCCTGCATCTGGAGTTCGCGGTGGGCAAGGCGCTGGAGGACGAGGGCGAGTTCGAGCCGTCGTTCCGGCACTATGCGCAGGGCAATGCGATCCGCCGCACCCAGCTGCAATATCGCGCCGACGACACCAGCGCCCGCGTGCGCCACATCCGCGAGCACTACACCGCCGACTTCTTCGCCGCCCGTCGCGGCGCCGGCAGCCCCGCGCGCGACCCGATCTTCATCGTCGGCCTGCCGCGCTCGGGATCCACCCTGATCGAGCAGATCCTGTCCAGCCACAGCCAGGTCGAAGGCACCATGGAGTTGCCCGAGGTCACCTCGATCACGCGCATGCTGCGCCTTCAGGGTGACGAGGACAGCGCGATGCCGTACCACGAGGTGCTCGCCGGGCTGGACACCGACGCCCTGCGCGCCCTCGGCGAGCGCTACCTTGCGCACACCCGCATCCAGCGCAAGACCGCGGCGCCCCTGTTCATCGACAAGATGCCGAACAACTTCATGCACATCGGGCTGATCCACCTGATGCTGCCGAACGCGACCATCATCGACGCCCGCCGGCACCCGCTGGCCTGCTGCTTCTCCGGCTTCAAGCAGCACTTCGCCCGCGGCCAGAGCTTCAGCTACAGCCTGGAGGACATGGGGCGCTACTACCGCGACTATGTCGCGCTGATGGCGCACTTCGACCAGGTGCTGCCCGGGCGCGTCCATCGCGTCGTCTACGAGCGTATGGTCGAGGACACCGAAGGCGAGGTGCGCCGGCTGCTCGATCATTGCGGCCTGCCGTTCGAGGACACATGCCTGCGCTTCTTCGAGAATGACCGGCCGGTGCGCACGGCCAGTTCCGAACAGGTGCGTAAACCGATCTACCGGGAAGGGGTGGATCACTGGAAGCACTACGCACCATGGCTGGTGCCGTTGGAGTCGGCACTCGGGGTGGTACTGGAACAGTACCCCGCGGTGCCGGAATTTGAACCGATAGTCACCGCCGATTGATCGTCATTATCAGAGAGGGGAAATACATGCACGGGACCAGCTCCAGAAAAGCGGGAAGAATTCAGCGGGCGCGATTGAACCGGTTGCCGCTGGCCGTGGCGATCTGCTTCGCGATGGCCTCGCCGGCCATCGCGCAGGACGCGGCGCAGAGCCAGCCGCCGACCACGACAACGACGGGCAAGCAGGCAAAGTCGAAGGTCGCCACGTTGGCCACGGTGACGGTGACGGCGCAGAAACGCACCGAAAACCTGCAGAAGGTGCCGATCAGCATCCAGGTGCTGGGGTCGGAAAAGATCGAGCAGCTGCATATCAACAGCTTCGACGATTACGTGAAATACCTGCCCAGCGTGTCCTACCAGAGCGCCGGCCCCGGCTTCTCCGAGATCTACATGCGCGGCGTGGCCAGCGGCGGCGACGGCAACCATTCCGGCTCGCGGCCAAGCGTCGGCGTGTATCTGGACGAACAACCGGTCACCACGGTCACCGGGCCGCTCGATATCCACATGTACGACATCGCTCGGGTCGAGGTCCTGGCCGGCCCGCAGGGAAGCCTGTATGGAGCCAGCGCCGAAGCGGGCGCGTTGCGCATCATCACCAACAAGCCCGACCCCAGCGGCTTTGCGGCCAACTACAGTCTCGGTGTCGACTCGGTCGCCCATGGCGGCATCGGGCACGTGGCCGAAGGGATGGTCAACATACCGATCTCCAAGACGGCGGCGATCCGTCTCGTCGGCTGGCACGAGCACGACGCCGGCTACATCGACAACAAGGCTGGCACGCGCAGCTACCCGGTCTCCGGCATCAGCGTCAGCAATGCGCCGGGTTGCACCTCGACGAGCACGCTGGTGTGCACCCACGCGGCGAAGAAGAACTACAACGACAACGACATCAATGGTGCACGTGCGGCGCTGAAAGTCGATCTCAACGACGACTGGTCGATCAATGGCACCTTCATGGGGCAGAACACGATCGCCAACGGCAACATCGCCACCGATCCGGTGGTCGGCGACCTCGCCGTCACCCATTTCTATCCGGAAAAGACCACCGACAAGTGGTGGCAGGCGGCACTGACGGTAGAGGGCAAGATCGGCAATTTCGACATCACCTACGCCTATGCGCATCTGAATCGCCGGCAGGTCGAGCACAACGACTACAGCGACTATTCGTTCTGGTATGACCAGCAGCCCTACGGCTATGGTTCCTATGTCTATGACAACAGCGGTGCGCTGATCAACCCGTCGCAGTACATCATCGGCAAAGATCACTACAAGGTGGACAGCCACGAATTGCGCATCGCCTCGCCGAAAGAGGATCGCTTGCGACTGGTCGGCGGCGTGTTCTGGGAAAAATCGGTGCATGACATCGAACAGCGCTACATGATCAACGGCTTCGCCGACTCACTGACGGTGCCGGGCTGGCCGAACACCATCTGGCTGACCGAGCAGGTGCGTACCGATCAGGACGAGGCCCTGTTTGGCGAGCTTTCCTACGACATCATCCCCGACACCCTCACCGCCACGGTGGGCGGCCGCTACTTCCGCGCCAACAACAGCCTGGGCGGCTTCTACGGCTTCAGCAGCGGCTATTTTCCCGGCTCCAGTTATGGTGTCGCCGGCTGCATTTCGCCCACGCCGTACCGCGGCGCGCCGTGCCTGGACTTCGACAAGCACGTCAAGGAATCCGGATCGCTCGGCAAGGTCAATCTGACCTGGAACATCACGCCGACCAAGATGGTCTACCTCACCCGGTCCGAAGGCTATCGCCCCGGCGGCATCAACCGTCGTGGCTCATTGCCGCCGTACCAGTCCGATTACCTGACCAACCTGGAGCTCGGCTGGAAGACCAGCTGGTTCGACAATCGACTGTCGTTCAACGGCTCGGTGTTCCAGCAGAAATGGAAGGATTTCCAGTTCAGCATCCTCGGTGCCAATGGCCTGACCGAGATCAAGAACGCCAACCAGGCGCGGATACGAGGCCTGGAATCGGAGTTGAACTGGGCTGCCACCTACAACCTGGAGCTCAGCGCCGGACTCGCCATTTACGACGCCAAGCTCACCGCCAACTATTGCGGCTTCACCGACGCCACCGGCAAGCCGATCACGGTGTGTCCGAATGGCACGGTCAACCCCCAGACGGGCGACACCGTGACGGGCCCGCAAGCGGCGAAGGGAACCCAGTTGCCGGTGACCCCGAAGTTCAAGGGCAATCTGATCGCCCGCTACACCTTCGACGTCGGTGAAAACGAGGCGTTCGTGCAGGGTGCGCTGGTGCATGTAGGCGAGCGCAGGTCCGACCTGCGCACATTCGAAAACGGCCTGGTCGGCAATCTCCCCGCCTACACCACCATGGATCTCTCCGCCGGCTTCCAGAAGGGCAACTGGTCGGTGGATGTCTACATCGACAACCTGTTCGACAAGCGCGCGGCACTGTACAAGTACGCCGAGTGCGCCGAAGCCGTGTGCGCCGCGCACTACGACCCCGTGACCGGGTACGGGTCGCCGCAGTACCCCAACGGACAGGTGTACACCGTCACCAGCCAGCCACGCACCATCGGTATCCACTTCAAGCAGGACTTCTAGGGGGGCGACAGGCCGTCAGATTCCCCGAAGGCCCCGGTGCGAACCGGGGCCTTCGCATGTGGCGAAGCCAGACTCGGCACCGGCGCGCCGGTCGGTCGATTCATGACTGCTCACTGAAGACGGGTTGCTCGGGCTGGGCCGGACAGGCCCCCTCCGGGTCCGGTGGCGTAGACTTTTCCGGAAAGTGATTTTCATCAGCTTCATGCCGGGTTGGGCGTCGTCGGACTTGCTTGCCGAGGACTCATGAACAGAACGTATCCCATGGCTGATCGTCACGGCGGACCTGTCCCGCACAGGATGCTGCTGTTGATCGTGCTCGGCTGGCTGGTCGGCGGTTCGGCCCATGCCGCCGACAGCTGGCACGTGACGCTCGGCGGCGAATACGGCGTGCCCAATGGCTGGGTGCAGGTGCGCGAAAACGCGATCCGGGGCACGCGGCTGGATATTCACCACGGGCTCGGCGTGCAGCACGTGCAGACGCTCAGGCTGGCGGCCTGGCGACCGCTTTCGGACGTCAGCGAGCTGCACCTCGGCTTCGCCACCAGCAACCTCGACGGACACGCGACGACCGGCACGCCGGTGTACTTCAACGGCACCACGGTCGCACCGGGGCGGCTGGCCGCGGTCACCCATTTCCAGGACTTCATCGCCTTCGATGCCTCCTGGTGGCGGCACCTGTTCGACTTCGGCGATGGCGGCAGCGCATGGGGCAGCGTCGGCGCGACCTACGTGATGCTGAACTTCCGGGTGGCCGGCACGGTCGCCGCCGACAGCGCCGGGCACGAGCTGAAGGAGGACTTCTATGTCCAGGAACTGCCGGTACCGACGCTCGGCCTGCATCTGCGCTATCCGCTGACGAAGGCCCTGGAACTCACCGCAGACGTCTCCGCGGGACGTCTGCCGTGGGTCGACAGCCTGCGCACCGAGGGCGGTGAAGTGCGCCTGGCGCAGACCGATGAAGAGGAAAAGCTGGGACTCGAATACCAGCTCGGCCAGCACTGGCAGATGGCGGCTTACGCCTTCCACCGCTACTTCGACCAGGACGAGCGCAGCGGCGAGGACGGCAATGTCATCCGCCTCGCTTCGCACGGTGTGGGCGTGGCCGTCGACTACCAGTTCTGAAACCTCGCCGTAGCGGACCAGGCTGCCTGGTTGGTGCGTACCGCGCATGGGAAGGTTTCAAGGCTGGCCGTCGTGACTGCGCCTTCCAGCGCAAGAGGCAACTGCGCTTTCTCACCTGGCTTGTCTGTGGCGTCTCGCCAGGTGGGGCCACGTGGCGACAGGCTCCTCACCCGCAACCTGCGGGGCCCCCGGCGACACAATTCTTCATACGCACGCTGTGCAACTACCCATGAATCCGCATCCATGGTCATGCGCGTGCCTCCCCGAAGTCCGCGACATCCATATTTCCGTCGCACGGCAGCCCCCACCTTTGGCGGGATTCAACAGCGGAGTCGGGCGGCAAGACCCGGTTTTTGCATCGGGCAATGCCGCCGAGCGCCGTCGGCAGGCTTGATGGCCGCCCGGGATTCAGCGCGAGTGCGCCAGGATACTGGCGTCCGATGCAATGCGCATGGCCAGCTCCTTGACGGCATGCTGGCATGCAAGCGTGGCGTCCTGGTAGCCGCCGGAGGCCGGTTCCTGCATGCGGCCCGTGTGCACCACGCGCGCATTTTCCAGGTCATTGACAAAGGCCAGCTCCCAATCCGCCGCGAGCTGGACTCGTTGTCCTGGCCATACGTCAAGGCGACGGATCTGCACCTTCACTTGCACCACCGGCTTGTCGGACCGGGTGGGCAATCCAGCCACGTCTTGCGTATTCAGCAAGGCGGTCAGCTCGGAAGAGAGCGCGCCGCGCACTTCGTCGCCGAGAGGGCTGGCCCAGCGTTCGCCGTCGAGCACGGCCATGCCACTCTCTCCTTGTCGTACCACCAGCGGTGCCTGGTCGAGTTGGGCCGGAATGCCGACCGGCAGCACATCGACCAGGAACGCGGCCGGCGGTTGCGCGACCGGCTCGTACGTCGCGGCTGGCAGCATCGTGTGGTAATGGATGGGCGTTGAAGCGCAAGCCGCCAGCGCGAAAGCGAGCGCAACGGGGATCGAGCGGAAGATCAGGTTCATGGTGAATGGCCCGTGTTCGCAGCGTGGGAAGAAAAGGACGGATCCGCCACTGGCGCACCGCCAGACAGGCCTTTGAGCAGCGCCTCGGGGTGCCGGCCGAGCATGTCGGTGAGCGTGCGTACCGATTGCGCCGTGCGTTGAACCTCCAGCAGTGCCTGTTGCAGGTTTTGCTGCAAGGGGCCGCTGTCACTGAACGCACCTTGCACCGTCTGGAAGGTGCGATCGGCCTGTTGCAGCGTTTGTGTGGTTGCAGGAAGCACCTGCCCGTTGACCTGCTTGAGGCTCTTGTCCAGGTCCACCAGGGAAGCATCGAGGTGCTGGCCAATGGCATCCAGCGGCATCTTTTCGATCTTGCTGACGATGCTGGCCACTTGTTCCTGCATGTGGTCGAAACTGCCGGGCACAGTGGGTATCGCAATCGGCCGCGCGCCGGGTTCGAATTTGACGCCTGCGGCGTCGGGAACAAATCCCAGGGAGATATAGAGCTGTCCGGTGAGCAGGTTGCCCGATCGCGCCTGGGCGCGCAGGCCATGCTGTATCAGGTTGGCGAGGAAGGCGGCCACTTGCTGTTCCGCGTTGCCGCTGTACTTCGGCAGTCGCGCCAGCACGCCGCCGAGACGACTTGGATAGATGACGATACCCACCACGGTGGGAAAACGGCGCTTGCCCGCGTCGTAGTCGAGATCCAGCGATACCACCCGCCCGACGTTCTTCCCGGCAAACTCCACCGGCGCGTCGACCGCCAGTCCGCGCAGCGAATCCTCGAAACGCAACTGCAAATACTGCGAGGCGCCATCGGGCGGAGCCATCGCGGTCCGCTGATCCTTTGCCAGGTCGAACACGGTCTGGGCCGGTGCTGGCGCCTCCGCGACCTCGACCGGACTGGCGAAGGCAATGCCGCCGGCGAGCACGGTGGCGAACGATTGCGTATCCAGTTTCAGGCCATCCGCGCCCAACGTGATGTCGACGCCGCTGGCATGCCAGAAGCGCGTGCTGGCGGTGACAAAGCGGTCATACGGCGCATCGACGAATAGCTCCAGGGTGACATCGCGGCCATCGGCGTCCAGCCGATAGGAGGCGATCCGGCCGACGCGAATACGGCGGTAGTAGACCGGCGAGCCGACATCGAGCGAACCCAGGTCATTCGCATGGAGCACGAAGCTCCGTCCCGGCGTGCCGTGAATGATCGTGGGCGGTGTCTCCTGGCCGACAAAGCTGTCGCTCGGCTGGTGCGATGTCCCTTTGTCGACGCCGATATACGCGCCGGACAGCAGCGTGTCGATGCCCGACACACCCTGCAGGCCGATGCGCGGGCGCACGACCCAGAAGCGCGTATCGGCGCGTGCCAGGTTCTCGGCACGCTTGTCCAACGCTACCGTCGCCATGACGTGCGAACCGTCATCGCTCAGCGAAATGGCGGAAACCACGCCCACCGTCACGTCCTTGTACTTCACCGGCGTCTTGTCCACCTCGAGGCCCTCGGCGGTCTGGAACGCGATGGCTATCTCCGGCCCGGCCGAGAGCCAGGCGTGAACCACCATCGAAAGACCGATCAGCGCAGCCAGCCCCGGAACGATCCAGATGAATGACATCCGTCGACGCGGCCGAATGATCGCGGCGTCGTCCGGAGGCGGTATGTGCTTAATTGCGTCGCTCATGTTTCGTTACCATCCCAGATCAACCGGGGATCAAACTGCATGGCAGCGAGCATGGTGAGGATCACCACGCCGCCGAAGAAAAGAATGCCCAGACACGGCTCGACATCTGCCAGCGCCTTGAACTTGACGAGCCCCGCGACGATCGCCACCACCAGTACGTCGAGCATCGACCAGTAGCCGACCATTTCCACCAGGCGATAGAGCTGCGCCCGCTCACGCCGGGCCCGGCGCGTGCGGCGCTTCGCGGTGATCAGCAGCAAGGCGAGAATCAGAAACTTCGCGCATGGCACCGCCACGCTGGCGATGAAAATGACCAGCGCGATGCCATAGGAGCCAGCCTTCCAGAACTCGATGATCCCGGTGCTGATGGTGCTGTTGCTGCCGTGCCCCAGCATGTCGGTGTACATCACCGGCAGCATGTTGGCCGGGATGTAGAAGATCATCGCCGCCAGCAGCAGCGCGCACGCACGCGAAACGCTGTCGGGCCGGCGCGCATGCAGGATTGCCCCGCATCGAAGGCAGCGCGCCGCCCGGGTCGATGCGGAAGGCGCTTCGCAGACCAGCCCGCAGGTATGGCAACCGATCACGCCGAGCTCGTGCGCGCGTGGACGCGTGCTCATGAGCGCGCCCCGCTCTCGCTGAGGTCCCACAGGTGGCGTGTATCCGCACTGGCGATCAGCGTGAACAACACCGTCAGCACACCGATGGCCCACAGACCGACACCCGGAATGACGTGCAGAAAACCTGCAAGCTTGATCACCGAAACCAGGATGCCGATCAGCGCCACCTCGAGCATGCTCCAAGGGCGAAGCAGCACGAGAAGTTTCATCGCGTTGCGGAACCCGGGAGCCCGCCGACCCCGCCATGCATGGAGCAGCACCCATCCCAGCAGCAGCAGATACCACAGGGGGACGACGATCACCGTCAGCGCCGCCGGCACGGCAATCAGCGTGGCGGGGCCATGCGCCAGCGCGGCAACGGACTGCCACAGGGTGGCCTCGTTATGCAGGCCCTTGAAGCTGATGCGGATGAGCGGGCAAACGTTGGCCATGACGTAGACGACCGTGGCCGCGACCGTCAGGGCCAGCCAGCGATCGACATTCAGTCGACCCATGCGATAGAACGGCGCCGCGCACACTTCACAGCGCACGGATTCACCGGGCGCCAGCGTGGGGCGCCGGTACACCGCGTCGCAGTGTTCGCACACGACAAGGCTCGGAAAGACTTTCATGGTCTGCTAGTGGATTCTCGGGTTCTGCGAAGCGGAGGGTTGCCGTCAGCCGAGGGCCTTGGCGAGCGCGTGGAGCTTGGTGAGATTCAGATCGGGGCTCTCGCGCAAACCGCGAACGGTGGCGACCAGGTTGGAGAACCCGAGCTTGGGACGGGCAAATCCGGCTGGCATGACCTGCCCCCATTGCGACATGGCCCCGCGGCTCAGTTCGTGTACGCCCATCGGCACGTCGGCGGTGAGCCGATCGCCATCGCAGTAGTGGCCGTGCTTGTCATTCCAGGGATCTTTCCAGTAATCGAAGATCTGGCTTCCGAGCGTGTGTCGCCCGATACCCCAGGCGTGCTTCCAGCCGTGCTCCCTGAGCACGCGCTGCCCCATGCCGACAGCATCGGTGTCCATCACTTCGTAGGCGCTGTGGTTGTACGCGGGCGCAATACCCTGGGCGAGTGCCAGCGTATGGTGGTCGGTCGGCGTATGGCCAAGATCGAGACGCATGAAAGCCAGCGCGGGCGAACCGTCCGGAAACACCTGTGCGTCGCTCGGGATGAAACCGAAATGCTGCGTGTACCACTCACAGGTGGACTGGAAGTCGGCCACGTCGAGCATCACGCACCCCAGCTTGTTCACCTGTGGCGCGGACAGCGGCGGCCGCTGCTCCTCGTCGGCCTGGTGCACTGCCGTCGGCGCATTCATGGACAACATGGCTCGGTGCTCGATCTCGCCGACCGCGTGCTGACCTTGAATGACGTCGACCTTGAAGCCGGATGGATCGCGCAGATGGGTCCACCAGCCGCCGCCGGGCCATGAGCACGGCTGGATGGCGCTCGCTCCGGGCACACGTGCAAGAGCCTTCAGCTCGGCATCGCTCTCCACTCGCAATCCGAGCCCGACAAAGCGGGGCGACGGCCCCCTGCGCACGACATAGCAAAACGGTGCCGTGTCGTTTCCGCGGAAGAAGAGCAGGTTTTTTCTGCGTACGACGAAACGCAGGCCGAAGTCGGTCAGGTATCGCGCAGCGTCGCCCAGACTGGGGCGTTCAAAAAAGAGGTAGGCAAGGCCGGTCGCCCTGGCAGTGGGATTGGGATTGCGCACAGGGTGCGGCGTCGAAATTTTCATGGAATGACCTTGAATTGGTTGGACTGCGGCTGGTGCAGGATCTTGCCCTCGCGGGGTACCCACTTCACTCGCGACGCCCGGCGATGATGTCGCGCAGGAAGGCCTCCAGCGGTTCGTGTTGCCCGGCGGCGAGGAGCTGGGCCGGCGTCAGGCCGCCCAGTTCGTCGATGCCATCGCGGGCCCACCATTGCGCCAGGCGTGCCGGATCGTCCTCGATCCGCCTGGCCAATTTCCGGATGTGGAAATATGCGAACGACTGTTGCCCGGCCGATGTCGACACTCGAGGGGACTCGATGCGTCGATCGGAGACGCGCTGGCGAAGGGACGGCCGCGCGAGGTTGGCGATGTTGACGTCGCGATGCGACGGCTGGGTCATGGGTGTCATGATCTTCTCCATAGGTAACAAAGGGCTCTCCTGTGGCGTTGCCGCGGAGGTAGCCAGTCAGTGATAGGGGTCGCTGCCTCGTGCCGGATTTGCAGCAACCAGGTCGCGTTGCCAAGCGACATGCGTGGCTGGCCAAACGTCCCCGGCATACGTGGCGGGAAAGGGGTGAGCGGAGTGCTGCTGGGACTCCAGAGCACTCGTTCATCCAACTCAGTGCCCGATGGACGCTGCATCCACGACCCGCGTTGGCTTGGGTGCCAGCACGATCAGGAAGGAGGCGCCGATGAAGACGACGCCCAGCATCAGCATGACCTGATTGGTCGCCAGCATCATGCTCTGGCCGGCGACCAGCTGATCGGCCACGCCACGCACCATCTCGCGATAGTGGCCGAGGGATGGCATGGCGCGGGCCAGATCCTTGGCGCCGTCGAACGTGTTGGCAAGTTCCGCGTGCGCGTACTTGGTCTTGGTCTCCCATACAGTGGTGACCAGGGACGTCGCGATCGCTCCGGAAATCGTGCGCACGAAGTTCATGAGCCCCGCTGCCGAGGCGGTCTCCTCTTCATTGACCGAGGCCATGGCCACACCGGTGATCGGCACGTAGAACATCGGCATACCCACACCAAAGAAGAAGAGCGGGACACAGATCGCCATGTACGTCATGTCCGTGTTCCCCACCGAGCGCCACAGCATGTCCAGGCCCAACCACATCACGCCGATGAAGATCAGGTAGCGTGCATCGAACCGTGCGGACAGATTGGCGGCAACGGGCGAGAAGACCACGGACAGCACCCCGCCCCACGCGACCGCCATGCCCGCCCAGGTGGTCGTGTAGCCCATGTTGTACTGGAGCCACAGCGGGGTCAGTACATTCACGCCGAAGAACGCACCGAAGGCCAGCATCAGAACCGCCATGCAAGAAGCGAAGCCGCGATGGCGGAACACGCGTACGTCCACAATCGGATGCTCTTCGGTCAGCTCCCAGATGAGGAAGGCGATGAAGCCCACGATCGCCACGGCGGTCAGCACGCAAATCTTGGTCGATGCAAACCAGTCGGCGTCCTTGCCCTCGTCCAGCATGATCTGCAATGCGGCCACCCAGATAACCAGCAGGATCATCCCTACGGCGTCGATCGGCCTTTTGAGCAATGGATTCTCGCGATTCCTGAGCATGATCCACGCGATCACGCCGAACAGCGCCGCCATCGGCACGTTGAGGAAGAAGACCCAGGACCAGCTGTGGTTGTCGCACATCCAGCCGCCCAGCACGGGGCCCACCACGGGTGCCAGCAAGGTGGTCATGGCCCACAGACCTGTGGCCTGCATGGCCTTCTCCTTCGGGAAGATCCTAAGCAGCAGGGTCTGCGACAGCGCCATCAACGGACCGCCGGAGAGGCCCTGCAACACGCGCATGCCGACCAACATACCGAACGAGTTGGACAGGCCGCACAGCAGGGAGGAGAGACCGAACATCTCCACTGCGATGGTGAACAGCAGCACCCCGCCGAACCGTGCCGACAGCCAGCCGGTCAACGGCACGGTGATGGCCTCGGCCACCGCATAGGAGGTAATGATCCAGGTGCCCTGGCTGCCGGCGGCGCCGAGTGCTCCGGTCATGTTCGGGACGGTGACGTTGGCGATGGTCATGTTGAGGACGGCCACGAAGTTGGCCATGGCCAACACGATGGCGGCGATCCATAGCGCCGCTCCCTGGAGCGGCGCGGTATCGGAACGATGGGAGAGATCGATTCATGGCATCGTTCCTCGTCAGGAGCGGGCGTCCAGATCCACCGTCGCCGTCATGGAGAGCCCCACCCGCAGCGGGTGCGCCTCCAGTTCGTTCGGCTGCAGGCGGATGCGCACCGGGAGGCGCTGCACGACCTTGATCCAGTTGCCGGTGGCGTTTTGCGCGGGGATCAGCGCGAAGGCCGCACCCGTGCCACCGGAGAATCCTTCGACGGTGCCGTGAAACACCACATCATCGCCGTACAGGTCGGACACCAGCTTGACCGGCTGGCCCGCACGCACTTTTGCGAGCTGCACTTCCTTGAAGTTGGCATCGACATAGATGTCCTGCACCGGCACCACCGACATCAGCGGTACGCTCGGCTGGATGCGCTGGCCGGGCTGCACCTGGCGACGGGCCACGATGCCGTCCACGGGCGAGCGCACAATGGTGCGCCCGAGGTCGACGTGCGCGCGGTCCAGGCGCGCCTGCGCCAATTGCACGGAGGCCTGTGCGGCCTCTAGGCCGGCCTTGGCCACGTTCCATCCGTCCTTTACCTTGGTCAGTTCATCGCCGGAGATCGCGCCGGAGCCGGCGAGCGCCTTGCGGCGCCGCAGGTCCACCGTGGCGCGCTCAAGCTCGGCCGCCGCCGCACTGGCCTGGGCTTTCGCGCGGGCGAGATCGGCCTGGGCCTGGGACGCGGCCAGGCGGGTGTCGGTCGAATCGATGACTACCAGTACATCGCCCTTGTGGACCGTCTGCGCGTCGGCCGCCCGCACCTCCGTCACCCGGCCATCGATCTGCGCGGTGACCATGGCCACCTCGGCCGAGGTATAGGCGTTGTCGGTCGCCACGTGGCGCGAACCGACCTGCACCCAGTAGGTCCGGTAGCCGAAGCCTGCGCCGGCGACCGCCAGCGCAAGCAGGGAAAACATGCCCAGACGGCGCCAGCGCTTCGTGCCGGCGGGGGTGGCGCTGGGTGCGGCCGGGGTGGCCCGAACTTCGATCGTTGCATTCATGGTTGGAACTCCTGTGATGTGATTTGGGGAAAGTCAGGGGGCTGCGGGGGCCTTGAAGCCGCCGCCGAGGGAGCGGGCCAGCGCGACATCCAGGGCCAACGAGCGGGACTGCGCGTCAGCGAGAGCGCGTCGCGCGGAAATCAGGGTGTCTTCGACGGACAGCACTTCCAGATAGGAAGCGAGCCCGCCCCGGTAGCGCATGGACACCATCTGGTAGGCCTGCTCGACGGAGGCGACGGACAACTGCAGCGAAGCAAGCTGGCCGTCCAGGGCCTTGCGGCTCACCACCACGTCGGCCGTTTCGTGCAGCGCGTTGACGAGCGTGGCGTTGTAGCTGGCCACCGCGGCGTCGTATTCGGCATGGGCGCCGCGCAACTGCCCCTGCAGGCGCTCGGTATTGAAGATCGGCAGCGAAATCGCCGGCCCCACGCCGCCGAACGAGGAGGTGCCCTTGGCGAGGTTGCTCAGCCCAAGCGACATCAGGCCCACGGAGCCGACCAAGTTGATGCTCGGGTAGAACGCGGCCTTGCTCTCGTCGATCCGCTTGGCCGCCGCTTCGGCGCGCAGACGTGCGGCCACCAGGTCCGGGCGTCGGCCGATCAGATCCATGGCGAGGTCCGCCGGCAGGCCGAACACGCGATCCACCGTCGCGGAGGGCCGTGCGATGACCAGGCCACGATCAGGGCCTTCCCCGATCAGGGCGGCGATGGCATTCTTCTGCAAGGCAATGCGCTCGTCGACTCCCTGCAGTTCTGCCTTGGCGGCCGCTTGCTGGGCCTCAGCCTGGCGAACCGTCGCCAACGGCTCTAATTCCTGACGCTGCCGTTGACGCATCAAGTCGGCCATTTGCCCGCGTACCTTCAAGGCGTCGGCGGCGGTGTCGCGGCTGGCATACAAATGCGCCAGTTCGGCATAGGCCTGTGCAATCGCAGTCGAGAGCATCAGGCGCGCCTGCTCCACCTCGACCGCGCTGGCTCGCTCCTCGGAGATCGCCGCAGCGACTGCCGCGCGATTCTTGCCCCAGAAATCCAGCTCCCAGGAGAAGTCGATGGAGGCGCTGCCGTAGTCGTTCCAACCCTGCGGAAGCGCCGCCCGAGGGGTAAGGAAGTTGTAGCTCTGCTTGCCTTCGACGGCGGCGGCGTTCGCGGTTACCTGAGGCCGCCGCGACGCGCCCGCGATCTGGCTCATGCCCTGTGATGCCTCGAGCCGGGCCTGGGCCATCGTCAGCGTGGGTGCACCAGCCATGGCCTGCTCGATCAGCCGATCCAGTTGCGGATCGCCGTAGCGGTGCCACCAGCCCGCGGCGGGCCAGGCGGACACGGCAGCGGAAAAACTCGCAGTGGTCTGGAGGGCATCCGGACGCTTGATCTGCGCGTCGTCCGGCAGGTGGGGAAGCGCTGCACAGCCGGCCAGCCACGACACCATCAGGGCGGCGCAGAGAGCACGCAGCCGCGGGGAGAAGGGCGCACCGGTTGCGGCGGGGATGGCTGTGGCACGGCGCGGCGGCGAAGGCAGCATCGAACGAGGCATTTGAAGCGGGGATGTGGAGTGCGTCATGGGTCTACCCGGTTGGTTTTTCGGTGGGGATAGCGTAGGCAGCGAGTTGTCGCGAGTCGTCAGCAAAGCGTGGGTAATTCGTCGGCGATTTGTCAGCCGTGCGACTAGATCCGCGCCTGCAGGCAGGTCAGTTCCGTGCGGCAGGTTTCGGCGAAGTCCCTGAGGAGATCGGCATCCTCGGACCGCGCCAGCTGGCGCAATTCATCGAGCGCCAGGTTGCGCGACAAATACTGGTCGGTGATGCGACGGAGCAGCCGCTCGGCCTGATCCAGCACCGCCGGCGACGCGCAAAGTCGGATGCGATTGAGCAGCGCGAGAACCGTCAGCAGCGTCTCTGGCTTTTCCAATGTATGGGTGAGCGAATCCATCAGGAGTTTTGCGCACTCGCCGATGAACTCCCCATAGAGCATTTCACGCTTGCGCATTTCCTCGCGTACCAGCTCGCGCCTGCCGACGGTCTTGTGCGCTAACCATGTCGTCGCCATCGATGCGGAACCGCCGAGCAGCGTGCCGAACACACCCGCCAATGCCGTGAGCAAAGTCGGGTACGCCATTGGATTGATCATGTGGGTGGTCTCTGGATTGCTTCTTCGAGGTTTGGGCTGTGCCACGCGCGCTTCGCGCTGCGTCGGATGCTCCGTCACCGGACACGCTTGTCTCGGCCACTCGTGGAAGTGGCAGATAGCCGCTCATTGCTTCGCGGTCATTCGGCTTGCTGGATGACGGGTGAACGTTAAGGCCGCCTGCCGCCCGAGTCGTCAGGAAAACATCGGCATTTCGTCGGGAATCGGATCGCCGGCACACGCCTCGGCGCCGAACTGACGGCTGCAATGTCGAAACGGCACAGCAGTCAAGTCGTCAGTGCGATGGCGCCTGTGCTGTCACAGCCGAGCCACTCCGACCGGGCGGTCGGTTCGGTGCTCAGGTTGGGGACGGGTCGCCGAGCAATGCCTTGGCTTTGGCATGAGCGGCAGTGTCGATGGCTTCCGGCAGCATCTCGATGAGTGTTTCGAGCGCACGCCGGTCTTGTGCCGTTGCGTCGCCGTACTCCAACAGTTCCAGCATCGCGAGCAACTCGAGCCAAGCCGCCTCCTGTGTCCGCGCTTCGGTGATCGCGCGCCTGGTCGACGCATTCGCCGCGACGGAGTCACCATGGCCACGCGCGAGGGCCGCCTCGATCAGCAGCAGTTGTGGGAGATAGATCCGCTCACCGAGATTTTCCGAGACGTGAAGTGCTTCATCGAGTTCCCTGCGGGCTCCGTCGAGGTCGCCCGCCAGCAGCAGCGCCTCGGCTGCATAACCCAGGGTCTCACTGGCGCCCGCAAGCATCCCGAGCCGGGTGTTCTCCTCGTACGCATTCCGTATCAGCGCATGACCCTCGCGCGGATTGCCCGCATGCGCTGTCGCCCAACCGAGAAACCAGCGAGCCGCGGTTCGACCCTGCACCAGCGCGAACTCGTCGACAAGGGACTGCAGCTGCCCTGCGAGGTCGGCGACGCGCTCGACGTCGCCCAGCCGCAGCTCGATGACCGTTTCGAACCAGATCGCGATCATCCGGGTCATTGGATGCGCGCCGGCGCGCGCTCGCGAGCGGGCTTCGCTCAGGCGCATTCTTGCCGATTCGACCAAGCCGAGATGCATGAGCTGGAGGGCAAGCAGGGTCAACATTGTGACCTGCGGGTCGGCGATGAACGGATTCTCCGGGGATTCCTGAAGCGACGCGATGGCGCCGAGGCCGCGTTCGAACCAGGCGCGAGCCTTGGTCGGCCGTCCTTGCAACATGTGCACGTCGCCTTGCACGACGCACGCGCCGAGCAGCAGGACGGGATCGTCGCTTGCGGCCGACAACGCTTCGCTGCGTTCCGCCACGTCGAGCGCCTCGGCATACTCGGCGCGCGTCACCAGCGTGATGCCCAGACTGTGAAGCAGCAATCCACGCATGCGGTGGCGTGGTACGTCGCCGAGCAGGGCATGCGCGCGCGTGAACGCCGTTTTCGCCTCGCTGGAGCTGAAGCCGAACAGATGCGACGCCGCCACACCGCTTAGCGTCGCGAGTGCGAACTCCATGGCCATTAGTTCGATCCCGGCTGGCGCGCGATTGAGCAGATCAAGCCCATGCTCGGCGAGCGTCCTGCACGCGGAAGGGCTGAAATGGAGTAGCGCCGCTTCGGCCGCCTCCGCACAGTACCGCAACGCCTTCACCGGCTCGTTTGCGCGCTCGAAGTGCATGGCGAGCTCCGCGGCGGTGACCGACGAACCCGCCGCCAGCTCGCCTTCCAGCGCGGCGCCGACCTTCCCGTGGAAGTCCGCCCGACTCAACGGCGCCATGCGTTCGTACAGAACCTGGCGAAAAAGCGCATGCCGGAACGAGTAGGTAAGTTCCGGCGGCCGACCGCTTTCATCCCGACGCGAAGCCGTAAGCCACAAGCCCTCGCGTTCGAGCGCGTCGCAAGCGTGGCCGACCCATATCGCTTCCCGCCCGATCGCGTTGGCGACGGTGCCTATGCGGAACTCGACACCGCAGACCGCGGCGACCGACAGCAGCATCCGGTGTTCGTCGCCCAGCGTGACGATGTAGCGATCGATGATCGCCGCCAGATTTTCGGGAACCGCCATGCGCGCAATCTGCGCGCCGGGAACGGGGGCGTCGGGCTCTTGCTCTGCCCGCGCCGCCAGCTCGTTCACGACGGATGCCAAGAACAGCGGCAATCCGTCGGTGCGCTCCTGCAGCGCACGTACGAAGGTTTCGTCCGCCACGATCGACGGCGCGCGCTGCGCCACGAATTCCGCCACCTCTTCTGCAGAGAACGGATCGAGCACAATTTCTTCAGACAACCGATGCAGGCGCAGCTCGCGCCGCAACGGGTTCAGCGGATGATCCAGGGCGACCACCTCGGCGAGGCGGAAGCTGGCGAGCCACATCAGGCGCGCGCTGCCGCGTCGTCGCGCGATGTAGTCGATGAGCTGGATTGTGGCGCGATCGCTCCAGTGCAGATCTTCGGTGACGAGCAACAACGGTCGCTTCTCGGTATAGCGGTCTAGAAACTCACCCATCTCGCGCAGCGCCCGGTCCGCCCCGACGCCGGCAAGCTCGCGGCGCAGGGCGTCGCGCTCGTCCGTGGTGCTGAGCCAGGGCAACTGCACCAGCCAAGTCGGTGCGATGGCGCGCAGCAGTGGTGCGGCGTCGGTATCCCGCCGGCACAGTTCGCCCACGGCTTCGAGAACGGGGAGGTAGGGTTCACCGCCGCCGTATTGCTCCACGCATTGACCGCGGATGCAGACCGGGTTGCCAAGACCCGCAATGAAATGTTCGATCAGTGTGGTCTTGCCGATCCCCGGTTCACCAGTGACCCACACGATGCTGCGCCTGCCGGTGAGGGCGGCATCCCAGACCGCATGAAGCTTCGAGAGCGCTTCCCGCCGACCGATCAGCGATCCGGTCTGCGACGTCGCGACTTTCCAGTCCTCGGAGGTTGGGTGCGAGGTGACGGCGGCGGTGGCCGCGATGAAACGGTAGCCTCGCCGCGACACTGTCTCGATGAAACGCGGTTGCCGCGCATCGTCGTCGAGCACTGTGCGTAGTTCGCTAATCACTGTCTTCAGGACCGATTCGGTGACGAACTGATGGCCCCATACCTCGTCCAGCAGCGCCTGCTTGGCAAGCAGCGAGCCGGGTTGGCGCACGAGTACGCACAGCACGGCAAACGGGGTGGGCGCGAGCGGCACCGCCTTCCCATCGCGGAGAAGACACGCGTTCGCCTCGTCGAGCTCGAATCGGTCGAAGCGCACTGGCGCGACCGGCGGGCGAACGCCGCTCGATGGACCGTCGCGTTTGGCTGCGGACATGTCGAATCAACCGTGCCGTGAAGTGGAGAATACTGCGCTCGCCGTTTCCGGCATCCTGCTCCCGAGGCCGACAGAACGGCAAGCCCCAGGCATCACCCTCGGCCAGGCGCGTTCCGTGCGATGTAGTTTGATCGGATCTTCAGCAAGCAGGACGCAAGGATTCCATGCGTGATCAACCAGCGTCGGAAGCGCTCTGTCTGGGCCATCAATCGGCATCTGTCGTATCCCGCTATCTGGTTCAGATTTCGCTTGGCTTCGGGTCGGGAAGCTCGCCGGCGTTCGATACAAGCTCGCTCACAAGAGAGTCGAGCAACTCCCGCGCCGACTCGAAGGCGTGCTGACGGCCGGTGACAATGTTTTCCAGACGACCGGCGAGCGCGTCGGAACTTGCGTCACTGCGCAACTTCAACACGAACGTGCGTCGGCTGGGGTACCTCGATTCATGGCTCAAACTCATCGCAGTGTCTTTGGTAGTTGAACAGGTGAGGCAGCGTAGCGACCGGCAACGGGCGAGTCGTAAGCAAATGGTCCGGGTTTGGTCGGAACCAGCACGTCTCCGTGGGTGTGGAAGGTGCACGCGTCCGCATGGTTGAACCAGATCAAAGGGTGAGCGCCCGGAGAATTGAGATCGGCCGTCGCCCTCGGTGCGGCGTCGACGATCCGCCCCGTCCACATGCCAATCGGGAGTCCCGAAAGCTGCCGATCGCGACCGGCGCTCAGGGCCGGTCTCTGCTTGTGGCAGCTCTCAGTGTGTTGCATCCACCGGTTGAATCCACCGCCAGGAGCGGTCGTTCGAGAAGATGTGCTTTCGAAGCCACGGCCTCCTTGAAAGCGTCCGTGTTAACGGGAAAGAACCCCGGCACCGCCGGATGCCGGTGATGTCGCGGCCAACAAGCCCTCGGGGAAGGTCGCGATGGGCGCCAGAGGCTTGTAGGCGAGGGTTTCGGCCGTCTTGCCCGCCACGCCCAGGGCTCGAAGCGTGGCCGCCGCCGTCATCTCGGCGAAGTCAGGTGCGCATGCCGGCTTCAGCATGCAGTGGATCGCGCCGATCACGGCGCCCGACACCATGTTGAGTGCCAGAGGCGTCGGCATGCTGCGAAAGCGCCCGCGCCGCATCCCTTCCTCGATGTCGCGGCGCACGAAGTCGAGCAGGAGGTTCGGCCCCTGGGTGTCCGGCCACCCCAGCTGCATCAGGAAACCCGCCACCGCCGGGTGATGGATGGCCAGGCGGCAAACCATGCGGATGCCGCGCGCCACACGCTCTGCCGGATCGTCGCGCTGCCGCACCACCGGGTCCGCCATGAACACCAGGTCCTTGGCCACCTCCAGCGCCAGCTCCTGCACCAACGCCTCGGGCGAGGGGAAGTACTTGTAGAACGTTCCCCGCGAGACACCGGCAGCGGCAATGACATCATCGATCGAGGTCGACGACGATCCTTTCTCGGCAACCAGTTGAAGCGCGCTGCTCAACAGCCGTGATCGCATGCGCTTGCGCCGCTGGGCGGCCACGCGGGGTCGATGGTCTTGGCTTTCCATGGGATCCGATTGTGCCTTGGATTGCGTCGCTCGGCTCACCGCGAGGCTCGAAGGCCGATCGTTCGATCTGTGGCGCACCACGTTGCCCTCGACCCATGGCCGGCCCGATCGAATACCTCCGGCACGAGCCATGCTGCGCTGCAGCTCGCTTCGACTTCCGATCCTCAATTAATCTCGACATATTCGTCATGATGACAATATCGTCATTATGGTTATGCTGTGACGCTGGAGGAGGAAGAGATGAAGACCAAGCTTCACCTGCTGTCCCGAGTCGCTTGCGCTGCGGGCTTTTTCGCGTCCTGTGGACAGGCCTGGGCGGTGAACGGCGCCCAGCCCGGCGGACATGGCGCTGCCAACGCCGCGATGGGTGGCGCGGCGATCGCGTTGCCGCTGGACGCCGAAGCCGCCGCCAACAATCCGGCCGGCCTCGCCTTCGTGCCCACTTCCATGGCCCTGGGCCTGCAGGTATTCCATGGAAATTCGTCCTCGCAGTACGTCATGCCGGGCAACGAACTGCACAACCGCACCACGACGGGCGGTCCCGAGGGCGGCGTGAACTGGCATGCGTCTTCCGACTGGGCGGTGGGCCTGAGCATCGACTTCGGCGGCGCGGGGGCGGATTACAAGGATCCTGCGCTGCCGGTAGCCGGCGCATCGAATGCGAAGGAATCGCTCGCGCTGATCGAACTCCTGCCGACGCTGGCCTGGCGGCCGCGCGAGAATCTTGCGTTCGGCCTGGCGCTCAACCTTGCACACGAGTGGTTCGAGACGCAGGGCATCATCGTCCCGGCGCCGGTGCCCGGCGGCCTGATGCCGCTGCCGGACCACGGCAGGCAACAGGCCGACGGCGTCGGCGTACGCGCAGGATTGCTGTGGAAGCCGGTACCCGCGCTGTCGCTCGGTCTCAACTTCAAGTCCCGCACCCACATGGGCCGTCTGGCCGGCTACCGGCAGGACGTGCTGGCCTACAGCGATGGCCATCTCGACGTGCCCAGCGAATACGGCGTCGGCGCGGCCTGGCAAGCGACGCCGACGCTCACCGTCGCGGCGGATTGGCTGCAGGTGAACTGGGGCGAGATCAAGGCGATGAAGGACCCCAACGGCTTCCGTTGGCGCAACCAGCCGATCGAGCGACTGGGCGTCGCCTGGGCACTCGACGATGCCTGGACACTGAGGGCGGGCTACAGCCACAGCCGGCGCCAGATCAGCAGCGACCGCACCGTGCAGAACCTGTTGGTCCCGTCGATCCATGACCAGGCCTATACCGCCGGACTGACATGGCGATTCGACCGGACCAGCGCGCTCAACTTCGGCTACGAGCTCAATCCCAAGGCCACGTTGCGGGGCAGCGGCGCGAGCACCGGCACTTCCCTGACCAGCAAGGTGCAGATGCTCATGGTGAGCTACCAGCACGAGATCTGAGGTTCACACGATGGCAAATACCAAGGCAGTGTTGCGACAACCCGAGTCGTACCGCGAGAGTCGGCTACCGCCGGGGGTGCAGCCTCTGCTGCGCCCGCCCGCCATCGGGCGCGCGGTCGAGCTTGCGTTCCTGCGCTGGGAGAAGCGCGAGCTCGCGCCGACCGAACGCTTCTGGCGCGACTTCGGATTCCACATCATCAGCGCGACACCGCAACGCCTCGTTGCGCGGGGAGCCGGCACGGCGCCGTGCATCGCGGTCGTGGAACGGGGACGGGTGAACCGCTTCGTCGGGCCGGCGTTCCGCATGTCGGACGATACCGATCTGGCGTCGTACGTCGAGGACTTCGGCGCCACCTTTCTCCCGCCGGAGATGATCCCGGGCGGCGGACGGGGCGTGTCGCTGCGCGACCCCAGCGGCCGCAGTGTCTGGCTGGTGCAGGGTCAGGCGCACGTCGAGCCGTTGCCATTGCGAGAGTCAACGACGGGACTGGCCAACACCGCCCGGCACACGCCGCGCGTCAACCGCACCGTGCGCACGCCGATCGAGCCGGCCCGGGTGGCCAAGCTCGGGCACGTGGTGCTGCAGACGCTGGATTTCGCGGGCATGGCCCAGTGGTATCTGCGGGTGCTCGGCCTGATCCCGACCGACGTGCAGTACCTGCCCAACGGCAGCCCGAACCTCGTGTTTTGTCGCCTCGACCTGGGCGACAAGCCCGCCGATCACCATACATTGGTGCTGGTCGGCGGCCTGGAGGAGAAGTACGAGCACAGCGCCTATGAAGTGATTGATATCGACGCCCTCGGCCAGGGCCAGCAGGTGCTGCGCGCGGCCGGCCACGCGCACTTGTGGGGCATCGGCCGGCACCTGTTGGGCAGCCAGCTGTTCGACTACTGGCGCGACCCCGACGGCTTCGAGCACGAGCACTACACCGATGGCGACCTCTTCACGGCGACCACGAGACCGAGTACTCGCCGCTCACCTTCGGCGGCATCTGGGCCTGGGGCGACGACGCGCCGGCCTCGATGAAGCCGCGCAAGAATCTGCGCACCCTGCTGCACGTGCTGCGCCTGCTGCGCCGCCGCGCCCTCACGCCCGAGCGCCTGAAGCTGCTCGGCTCCGCGCTCGACGCACCTGCCCGCCCCTGGCTCTGAGACCACTTTCCCATGCCCCGCACGATCGTCCATTTCCTCGAATCCGAAACTTCCCCCAGCGCCCGATGGGGCGTGCAGTTCGGCTCCCGCATCGCCCCGCTGTCCGTGCAGGCAAACACCAGCGGTGAACTGCTCGCGCGCCACTGGGATGCGCTCTGGAGCGTCGACGAATCGCACGCGATATTGCCGCTCGCGGGCGTGAGGCTGCTTGCCCCGGTGACGCAGAACCAGCAGTTCATCTGCCAAGGCGTCAACTACCGCAGCCATGTCGTCGAGTCCGGCCTGCGCCTCGAGGACTTCCCGTTCAACACCCTCTTCACCAAGGCCTCGTCCTGCATTACCGCGGCCGATGCGCCGGTCGCGCGCCCGCCGCATGTGCGGCTGCTCGATTACGAGATCGAACTCGGGCTGGTGCTGCGCCGCGACTTGCCGCCACACACCACCGTGCAGCCGGACGACCTGGACCACTGGCTGGCCGGCGTGACCATCGTCAACGATCTGTCGGCCCGCGATGTGCAGCTGCCGCAGGGTCAGTTCTACAAGGGCAAGAGCTACCGCGGCTTCGGTCCTGTGGGTCCCAGTCTGGTGCTGCTCACCGCGGACGAATGGAAGCGCTGGCCCGAGCTGCATATGCGGCTGAGCGTGAACGGCCAGCTGCGCCAGGAGGCCTACTGCGCAGAGATGATCCACGGGCCGGCAGCCACCCTCACGGAGCTGAGCGGGCTGCAGGATCTGCACGCCGGCGACCTGATCGCCACCGGCACCCCCGCCGGCTGCGCTGCCCGCGCGCCGGGCAAGGCCGTGATGTTCGTGATGCGCCATTTCATGAGCGACGCCACCAAGTGGCGGCTGTTCGTGCGCAAGGGCGCGGACAACCCGGCCTACCTGCAGCCGGGCGACCGTCTCCGTGCGTCCATCCGCACCGACGACGGCGCGATCGACCTCGGCGAGCAGACCACCGCCATCGTCGCGCCCTGACACGAGGACCCCCACACCATGCCCAGCGACCTCGTAGCCGACACGCCCGCGGCCCTGACCGTCATCAAGACGCTCGCCGACGTCGAGCGGTTCGAACGTTCCCCCTGGCGGGAGCGCATGCCCGCCCACACCACCTACGGCCTGCTGCGCGCGGCCTGCGCGCGGCATCCCGAGCGCGTGGCCCTGCGCATGCTGCCCAGCGGCAGCGCCGACGCGGCCACGCGCAATCTCAGCTACGGCGCGCTGCTCGAAGGCGTGCATCGCACGGCCAACGTGCTGCACGCCTGCGGCCTCGCCCGGGGCGCGGCCGTGACCCTGCTGCTGCCCAACCTGATCGAGACCCACTTTGCGCTGTGGGGCGCGCAGGCCGCGGGCATCGCGAGCCCGGTCAATCCGATGCTTGACGCGTCCTACCTCGCACGCATCTGCGAAGAGACCAGGGCCGAAGTGCTGGTTGCCCTGGGCCCGGCACCGGGATCCGACCTCTGGGACAAGGCGGTGGAGATCGTCGACCGCGTGGCCACGGTGCATACCGTACTGCAGGTGAACCTCGGCGTGGCGCTGGGGCAGTCGGTCAGCGCCGAGCCTTCCGGCCGCATGCCCAGGCGTCCCGGCGTGCGGGTACTCGACTTTCATTCGGCACTTGCCGCGGCCCCTGCCGACCGGCTGGCCTTCGAGCGCACGCTCGATCCCGACGAGCCCTGCGCCTACTTCCACACCGGCGGCACCACCGGCTATCCCAAGGTAGCCGTGCACCGTCACATCAACGAGGCCTTCATGGCCTGCGCCGTGCAATGGATCGACGACCGCGAGGACGTCGTGCTCAGCGGTCTGCCGCTGTTCCATGTGAACGGCGCCCTGGTCACCGGACTGGGCGCCTTCCATCGCGGCGCGGAAGTGGTGATGCTCGCTCCTGCTGGCTACCGCACCCCGGGCATGCTGGACGAGTTCTGGAAGATCGCGCGGCGCTTCGGCGCCACCACCTTCTCGGCGGTGCCCACCGTGCTGGCCAGCCTGCTGGACAAGCCCTGGCCCGACGGCGGCGTGCCGACGCTGCGCCACGTGCTGTGCGGCGCGGCGCCGCTGCCGCGCCAGGTGGGGCTGGACTTCGAGCGCCTCACCGGCGCGCACCTGAACGAGGGTTACGGTCTCACCGAGGGCAGCTGCGTTTCCACCGTCAACCCACCCCGGGGCCGGCGCAGACTCGGCACCGTGGGACTGCGTCTGCCGTATCAGGAGACCCGGCTGTTCGCGCTGGGCGCCGACGGCAGGCCCACCGCGGAGCAGGCCACGCCCGGTACCCCCGGGGTGATTGGCCTGCGCGGCCCCAACGTGTTCCCGGGGTATCTGCGTGAGGGCGATAACCACGGCATCTGGATCGGGGACGGCTGGTTCAACACCGGTGATCTCGGCCGCTGGGACGACGAGGGCTATCTCGTGCTGTGCGGTCGCGCCAAGGATCTGATCATCCGTGGTGGCCACAACATCGATCCGCAACTGATCGAGGACGCGCTGGCCGCACATCCGGCCGTGGCGATGGCGGCGGCCGTCGGCCAGCCCGATCGGCACGCCGGCGAACTGCCGGTGGCCTATGTGGAACTGCGTGCCGGGGCGCGGGTGAGCGCGGAGGAGCTGTTGGACCATGCCCGGGCCACCATCCCCGAGCGCGCGGCCGTGCCCGAGCGCATCGAGGTGTTGCCGGCGCTGCCGCTCACCTCCGTGGGCAAGGTGTCCAAGCCACACCTGCGCCTGAAGGCGATCGATCACGTGCTGCGCGAGGCGCTGGACGCGGAGGAGCTGGGTGAGGTTCATGTGCGCAGCCGGATTGCCAGCGACGGAGGTATCGCCGTGGCACTGTTCGGACCGGAGTCGCAGCGTTCGCCGGCGCTTGCGCTGGCCGGCCGGTATCCCGTGTCGGCGCAGTGGCGGGAGCATGCGGCATGAACACCCATACCCTGTCTCCCGGCGTCAGTCCCGAGGTCGACGTGCTGCTGGTCGGCCTGGGACCGGTGGGTGCCGCGCTGGCGAATCTGCTCGGCCGCTACGACGTGCGGGTGCTGGTGATCGACCGTGCCACCGAGGTGTTCCCGAAGCCACGCGCCATCGCGCTCGACAACGAGGCGCTGCGCATCCTGCAGCTGGTCGGCCTGCGTGAGACGGACTTCGCGAAGGTGGCGATCCCGCAGGTGAAATACCACTCGCCGCTGTTCGGCTGCTTCGCGCGCATCAACACGGCTGGCATCGTCGACGGCCATCCGATGCTGGTGACGTTCCACCAGCCGGAACTGGAAGCTGTCCTGCGCCAACGGCTCGCCGGGTACCCGAGCGTGGAGGTCCGGCTCGGCGTGGCGCTGGAAGGCTTCGCCGACGACGGGCGCTGCGTGCAGGCCACACTCAAGGACGTCAGCGGCATCTCGCATCAGGTGCGCGCCCGCTACCTGGTGGGCGCGGACGGCGCCGGCTCGCTGGTGCGGCGCACGCTGGGTCTGGACTTCGAGGGACGCACCTTCGCGCAGGACTGGCTGATCGTCGATGCGCTGAACGTGCCTGCGCCGATCGACCATGTGGAGTTCGTTTGCGATCCGCGCCGGCCGACGCCACGCATGGTGGCGCCGGGCGGCCGGCAGCGCTGGGAGTTCATGCTCCATCCCGGTGAGCAGGCCGCCGAGATGGAGCGTCCGGAGCGGGTGCGCGCGCTGCTCGCGCCGTGGTGCAAGACGGACGATATCCGCATCGAGCGCACCGCGGTCTATCGCTTCCACGCCCGCGAGGCGCGTCGCTTCTCCACGGGGCGCTGCTTTCTCCTGGGCGACGCGGCGCACGTCACTCCGCCGTTCGCCGGCCAGGGCCTCGTCGCCGGGCTGCGCGACGCGGCGAACCTGGCATGGAAGCTCGCGGGCGCGACGCAGGGCCGGCTCAGCGAGCGCGTGCTCGACAGCTACGACCAGGAGCGTCGCCCGCATGCGCGCAAGATCATCAACCTCGCCCGTTTCCTCGGCATGCTGGTGATGCCAAGGAACCGCGTCGCCGCCTTCGCCATCCATGGGTCGATCCGCGTCATGCGGGCGCTGCCCGGTGGCCGCGCCGCCTTCGACGACCTGAAGATCAAGCCACCGCAGCGCTTCGACGAAGGGCTCTTCTGGCGCGACCGGCACGCGCGCAAGCTCCTTGCCGGCACGATGCTGCCGCAAGGCTGGGTGCGCGCGGGCGAAGTACCTCAGCTCAGCGACGATGTCCTCGGCTTGCAGTGGTCACTGATCGGCTTCGGCGTGGACCCGGCCGAGCATCTGGACGCCGCGCTGCTGGACCGCTGGGGTCGTCTCGGCGGCAAGGTGTGGCAGTGGTGCCATCGTGGCCAGGCGCAGCATCTGGCGTCCACCGACAGGCGCGTGGAAGCACTGGACGAGGGCGTGCTGCCGCGGCTCGCGCCGATGGGTTGGGTGGCCATCGTGCGCCCGGATCACTGCGTGATGGCGGAGGGGCCGATGTCAGAGGTCGGATCGATCCTGCGGCGGGCGCTGCGGATGCTGGAGCCTACCGGCACTCGAGAGCAAATGGACGACACGGTCGCGACAATGCGGAAGCCGGCTGGTGACACACTTCTCGACCTCTCGCGCCAGAACTCGCGACCATGAAGCTCGGTTGCAACCGGTGGGTCTTCTCTCATTCGTTCCACATCCCGCATTACGAGTCGGGGCTTCCGTTCCCGGCCACCCGGAACGCGTGCTCGACCGTTGTCCGGATCGAGGTCCTGGCGTGTTCCGGATCCACAACACCCCAAGCACCCAAACCGGTTGCTGATGCAACGGTCAGGCGGCGCACCGCGGGACGTCTTCTTCGAGCGCCGCCTGGCAAGCCCGTGAAAGCCTGGATTCACCCGTAATAACTATCTCCGAGAACTCGGGGACCCACCGGGGAACCGGGCAATGGCTTGTTGCGCGGCTTCTTCGAAGGAGTGCGCTACCTGATCTGCCTGTGGATTGACCGTCACGGGTTCCACTGCTGCAAGCAGCTCCGGAAGAAGCACGGCAATGACGCACGCCGTGGGAAAGCGGCGGCGCATCTCCATCACCATTGAATCGGCACGATGCCAATCCTCGGCCGGGGCGGCGCTGACGATGTAGACCATTGAGACACCGTTCGACGTGGCTTCCGGTGGCGGTTCGGCCTCAAAGGCCTCGATGTCCTCGATCGTAAGGTGGCGTCCGTCGATGCTCAGGTTGCGCAGGATGCGCACGAGGATTTCAGTGGCCAGCTCATCGCCGGCGAATCCAAGACCCACGCAAAGCACCACCGATCCGGGGGGCACGGCCAGCGGCCCCTGCCAGCGGCCGCTGGCGTCCACGCGCTGTTGCCGCAGGAGCTGGGCGAGACTGGAATCGTCGAGGACAGAAACGCGACGGGTTCTACGGGATCGTCTGTGCGTTTCGCTGCCGAGCGCATCGATGACTCTCACGATCGCGCCGCGGACCTTGACCTGCTGCGCGGGACTGATGGTGCCCTGATTCAGGTCGATGCGGGCGAGCTGAAGGGCTGGCAGCAGCACCACATCGCAATATGCAGCGAACGATTTGCGTTTCAGGAAGACGCGCGCTTCGGCAATGATTTCACCGGAATCACCCGAGAGCACACGCTGGTAGAAGCGTTGCGGCATCGTCAATGCCGGTGCATTGCCGAGCAGGATATCCAGCAGGTTCAGTGCCCTGACATGGCGTCCCGCGACTACCAGGCACAAGGTCAGTGGCGTCGACACGATCAAGCCGATCGGCCCCCACAACCAGCTCCAGAAGATCGCCCCGACCACCACCGCCAGTGGCGACAACCCCGTGGTATGTCCGTACAACTGCGGTTCCACCAGTTGCGCGGCTATCGTCTCGACCACGGTGTACAGGCCCAGGGTCATCAGCACGAGCGACCAGCCGGGGCCGACCGCCGCCGCGAGGAGGGTGGAGAGAAACGCCGCTATCCAAACCCCGACATAGGGAACGAACCGCAGAACGGCAGTCAGGGCGGCCCACAGAGGCGCATTGGGAAGGCCGATCAGCGCCAGTCCTGCCCAGATCACCACCCCCACGCCGAAGTTGACCGCGAACTGCGAGACGAAGAATCGGGACAGACGCTCGCCGGCATCATTGATCGCCGCTGTCGTTGCGCGCAGATCCGTCCCGCCAGCCAGGCGGATAAAGCGATCGCGCAAGGCTTCGTGCTCGAGCAGGATGAAAAGCAGGACGACCAGCACGATGCCGGCGGTCTGCAGTGGTATCCAGATCGAGGAAAGTATCCGCCCGATCACCGCCAGGGGACCCGCTGGTGGTGCATGCACTTCGACCGGGATGATAGTGCTCGAAGAAACCAGACCCCGTTGAACCCCGGCAGATGTCGCGAGCTTGTCGGCAGCCCGATCACTGAGCTGGCCGATGACCTTGCCGGCTTCACCCTGCATCAACTCTATGCGACCGACAGTCATGCTGCGCAGCGTCCGGGCCTTGGCATGTATCGTCGCCTCGTACTGCGGGAGGCTTCTGGCCAGGTGCACGACCTGCGAGCCGATCAGGGTCGCAAATCCCGCCAGGAGCAGGGCAAGCGCAAGCACGGCAATGAGCACGGATGGCGTGTGCCCCAACCTCATCCGGCGCAACCCGCGGATCAACGGCGCCACCAGAAAGCTCAGGATGAGCGCGAGGGTGATCGGAACCAGTACTTCCCGGCCGAAGTACAGCAGCGCAAGAATGCTGGCACTGGCAATGATGGTGATTCCGCGCTCCATGGCCGAGCGCGCCGGCAACGGATCAGTCCCGGAAGGCATGGGGTAACTCCTCGACTTGAGTGGCTTGCATGGGCGAAATCTTCAACCAGACGAATCCCTGGCGCACGAATCCCTGTATACGCCATCAATACGCTTCGGGGGCGCTGTCACCCATGGCCGGCGAGTAGCCGATGAAATGCTGGTGCTCGCGCCAAATTGACCATCGTTCGCGTTTTTGCCTGGCCACCTCCACCACCGGCGCACGCTCGGCCCGCACGGGGTTTGGATAGCACTTGGCTTGGTCAGTTTATTTTGACAGCCCGATCGCATCCAGGTGCGCGCCGATCATCGGCTTCGCCCAAGCGGGAGCTCGCCAAGTTCGGTATGGGGCCTCCTGACCTGATCAAGCGACGGCGCGCGAGGCTGGCTCGTGAGGCGGCAAGATGTCTTCATTTCGGGGCAGTTTTTCTTCCTGGAGCTGTCCGTGTCGACGGGCGGGAAGCCGGAAGCGCTCGACCTGGTCAACGAGGCGGATCGCGCCTTGGCCGGGGGCCGGCAGGCAAGCATGTCACACCGGCAGCAGTTGGCTCGTCCAAGTACGGAGGGCGTCCGCTCCGCCGGGTTCCCGTGTTTTCGACTCGACCCATCGCTTTCGTTGTTCGACTCAACCCGGTGACAAATCTATGGACAGGGATATTGATTCAGCCCGATGCAAGGGCGGTACTTCGCGACCGCGGGCTCCATTCATGCACCGCCACGAATCGTGGGATGACCGGCGCGCCTGGTCGTCCCTCGCGGGAGCGCACTCGCCGCCCGCACCTGAGCCCGATGCCCCTCATGGAAAATCGACCACGGCGCTGGCCGCAGGCATGTCCTCGCGCCGGATGCGTGCGCTGCCCACGGGTAATGCCCGCCACGGCTTGCCGGCATCGAAATCGTCGAGATCCGGATAATCGCCGAGCGCCTCGTAGCGGGCGATGACGAATGGCAGCCCTTCACCGGCCAGCGGCGTGGCGCCGTCGCTGACGTGGAAATGCAGGTGCGGACCGGTGGAGTCTCCGCTGAAACCCAGCGCAGCGAGGACCTGGCCGCGGTGCACGTGCTCGCCGGGATGCACCCGGAGGCTGCCGGGCCGGAGATGCTCGTAGTGCGCGTAGCGGCCATCGCCCAGGGCGAGCGAGACGAAGTTGCCGCTGGCCTCGCCCAACGGATGCCTGGGGTTCTTCAAGCTGCGGCTCTCCGGGTAATCGTTTCGGGTGGCGACTACCGTGCCATCGGCCACCGCCAGCACGTCCTCGCCGTAACCGAGCCAGTTCGCTACGTCCTGTTCGTCATCGCGCGCGTGATGCCCGTGCGCATCCAGTCGGAACCAGTCGATCGCGAAACGTGCGGGAATCCTGGCCTTTCCATCGAGCGCGAACAGCACGCGCCGATGTCCACGCGGCACGGCCGCGTCGTAGATCGCGACCCATGGTCCACCGCGCAGTGGCGGCGAAAGGGTCACCGGCGCGCGCTGCTCGACTGCTACGTTCCCGCCAGACACCTCGCCCGGTTCGTGCGTGTGCGAAAGCACGGCCTCGTAGGCCAGCCGATGAGTCAACCGGCGCGGCACGCGGGCGCCCGCAGGTAGCGTCACGTCGACATAGATCACCGCTTGCACGCCGGCGGCCAGGCCGCTTGCGCCCGGCGACCGGTCGGTACCGGCGATCGCCATGCGTGCCAGCAGCGCGGGGCCCGCCCAGGACACCAGCGGCATTCCCATCGCATCCGCGTCGAACACCTCCAGCTTCGCGGGCAGCAAGTCGATCCCCGCATAGTTCGTGGCCTGCAGCTCGTAGACCAGCTGCCGCTGCCCGCCGACCGTCACCGGCGTCGGCGCTTCGGGCACCCGAAGATCGAACGACTGATGCAAGGCCGACGCACTTGCGGATGCCGACAAGCACAGGAGCAGCACTGCCAGAAAGGACCGGATCATCGCTGTACCTCGTGCAGGAAAGATGCCCCGCCGCGCTGTTCGGCACCCGCGACGAGGCTGGTCACTATGCCGCGGGAAATCCGTCGGGCCACCTGCCATCCGTCACTTCGACCTTGGCATCCCGGGAGACCATCATCCGGCCGGACCGGTCCGAACGCCATCGCCGGTGCGCCATCCCTGCCGGATAAAACCATACAGCTGGTAGCCGGCAACGATGCCGACGAAGAACTGCATGACTCCGCTGGCCTCGAACAGGACATCGTTGGGGAGCTCGTAGGCCGGCGGCGGGAACAGCAAGGCCATGAGTGGCGGCGAGGCTCCGGCGAAATACAGCGCATTCTTCAGCACGTGGTTGTAGCCGCCTTCGAAGCAGCCGATTCCAAGCACGGGAACGAGAGCATCGACAAAGCAGAACGCCGCCGTTGCCATGGCGCTTGCGAGCCCCCGGGGACGATTCCGAAGCACGAAAACCATGCTCCAGAGCACCGCCGCCGTCAGCGCGGCCACCAGGGCCACGTGAAGGCGCCAGGGGGTGTGGTAGACGTAGGCGCCATAGGCATGGTGCAGGCTGGTCAGCAGCAATATCGCCAGCGCCGGACGGAAAGCGCGCGATAGCGGCGAGTGTGGCGTATCGGAGTGCGGGTTACCCATTGACGCTGTCTCCCTCCGGCGCCAGGTCGGCAGCGTGGACCGCCAATGGATCGGCGTCCTTCGAATCCATCGCCCGGGAATGCCCGAGAATCTCGTCGACGGACCAGTGGTCGTCCGCGTGCACGCCATATCTGCACGCCCGAACCATGCCGTCGGGATCAATCAGGAAGTCCGCCGGCAGTCCCAGGGCCGACTCGCCCGCTTCGCGCCCGGCGCCGAACGTGGCGAGCCCTCGCGCCATGGAACCCCAGGCGCGCGGGTCGATAACCGAACGCAGGGACACCTCGACCCCGAACTGCCGATACAACCGCTTCTCCGGGTCCGCCACCACGGGGAAGGGCAGCGCGTGATCGTGACGGCGCATGGTGTCGATCGACGAGTGGAACACCGCCACTTCCAGGATGCCGGCCTTCACCAGCTCGTCGTGGCGCTGGGCGATCGATCGAAGATGAAGCTTGCAGACCGGACAGCCCGCGAAACGGCGGAACTGCAGGTGCACCATGCGGCGTGCATCGGGTATGCGGATGCATCGACCCTGGATCGTCACCAGCTCGCGGGGGAGCAGGCGATCGCCTGCCCGGACGCGCGTGCCGCCGGCCGGTGCGTGCGCAGTATTCACATTCGACATGTTCGGTAGCTCGGCAAATGGAACATCGTGTTCGTTATCGAAGATATGTTCTACGGAAGGCATGATGTCCGCGACCCGCCAGGCGGGCCAGTACAAGCGGGCCGGATGTGTTCCGAACCGAACACGGAATGGCACATTGTTCGCAAACCGGAGGCAGGCGATGAACAAACGCGAAGACCGGAGGATCCAGCGTACGCAGCAACTCCTGCGCACCTCGCTGCTGGAGCTGATCGAGGAAAAGGGATTCGAGGCCTTGTCGGTGCAGGAGATCGTCGACCGCGCCAACGTCGGCCGCACGACGTTTTACGCACACTTCAGCAACAAGGAGGAACTCCTGCTCTGCGGCTTCGACGAGCTGCGCGTGCTGCTCAAGCAACGCCAGCACGAGGCGCGCACCCGGCAGGACGCACGGCTATTCGCCTTCAGCCGTGAGCTGTTCGAGCACGTCGGCGAGCATCGCGACGTGTTCCGGGCCATGGTCGGCAAGCGCAGCGGCGCTGCCGCGCAACGCCGCCTCCAGGGTCTGTTGATCGAGCTCGTGCGCGAGGACGTGAGACTCGCCTTGCCCGCATTGCGGGCCGCGCCGGCGCAGCGCGAGCCAGTCGTCCGGTTCGTCGCCGGTGCGTTCTTCGGCCTGCTCAGCTGGTGGCTGGACGACAAGCCGCACCTGACCACCGCGGAGATCGACCGACGATTCAAGCAACTCGCCGTGCCCGCGATGAATGCGGCGGCACAAGCAACCTGAGCTACCCCTTCGATGCATCTGTCACGCATGCCATTGCTCTTCAGTCTGTGAATCGGCGGCGGTTCGCAGCGATGGCTATCCGAGGAGGCTTGCGACTCGCGACAGCCGATCGTTCACCATGGAGATCGAGGAATCTTTTCGCTGCGGCGACCGTCTCGCTGACCGTCACGGTCCGGCGCGGGCTTTACGGGGCGTGTGGACCATTCATGGGCTGACCTTCGCCAGACTTGCGAGCCGGTCGGGGAATCTAGAGAACTTTTTCCGCTCTTTTGGGTCGATGAAAACTCGCGCCGGGCAGCTCGCCGAGTTGCGGCTCATCGAGGGGATGGCCTTGAAAGAGAAACGATTGAAGGCAGGTTGTGCGGTTTTGTGGATGGTGCTGGTCGGCGGCGTACATGCCCGGGGAGCGGCCGATATCGCCGTTCCACGGCACATTCCAGATAGCTACGCGCAGCCGGGAGCGCTCATCACCATAGCGCCTGGTCGCAAGTTGAATCTTCGCTGCGAGGGCAGTGGTGCGCAGACAGTACTGCTGGAGGCCGGCTCACATGCCGACACCACCACCTGGTTCAAGCTGCAGCCGCTGTTGGCGGCATCGACCAAAGTGTGTTCATACGATCGGGCGGGTTATGGCTTCAGCGACGAGGGCCCTTTGCCGCGAAATCTCGCTGCTGACGTCGCGGATCTACATGCTCTGATCCATCACGCGGGTCTGAAGACTCCATTGGTGCTGGTGGGCCACTCGAGGGGCAGCAACATTGTTCGGCAATATGCGCAACGGTATCCCAACGACGTCAGCGGCATGGTGCTGATTGATCCTCCCGCGCAGGATGTCGCCGCAGTCGCGCCAGACTGGGCCAGGCAGGAGGAACAGATGAGCGAACAGCGGTTTGCCTTCATTCGCGAATGCGAAGCCGGCGCAGAGAGACATCAACTGGCGTCACCTCCACCTGCGCTCGAGCATTGCGTGGCGGGTGCCAATCCGCTTGCCGGTCCCAAGGTGAACGCCGCGATTGCCGCCTACAAGTACAAACCGGCGTTCTGGCGCACGCTGATGTCGGAACTCAAGGACAATGTGACGGTGTACCGCCAGCCGGTATCGTTGAAGGAATCCCATGGCTCGACACCCATGATCGTGCTGGCCGCTACGGACACCTATGCGGATGCCCCCGCCGATCTTCGCAAGAAGCTGGACGCTGCCAGGGACAAGACCCAGGCACGGATCCTCGCCACGACGACGCGCGGCGAACGAATCGTGGTCAGCCATGCGTCACACGACATCCAGCTGGATCAGCCCGAGGCAGTGGCCAATTCCGTTTTCGCCTTGCTGAAGCAGACGGCGGCGCCAGCCAACTAGGACGCCTTGGCCAGTCAGCGCCGGTGTCTGGCGGATTCGGTCGAATCCATGCAGTCACTGGCGCTGACTGGCCGGAGTGCATGCGTCACTCGATATGTGAGGTCGGGCAGAAGGTGCGCGGCACTCACGGAGTCGGCTCCCGGCAACCGATATTTCAATGGAACAAGCCGGGCGCGAACACGATGTGATTCGTCCCGAATGTTCGAATTACTTGCACGCAGTCGATGCGTGCGACTCGGCCCCCTCTGTGCATCCAGCCGACAGCACCGCATCGCGCGCGCCGCGGAACTCGTCGTTGGCGTACCAGTTCGGCCAAGTCGCTCCGTTGGCCAACTGGGCGCCGATGCCGAAATAGAGGGTGAGATCCTGCACGGCACCCGACCAGTCCCAAAGGGGGTCGTAGGTGTCCGATGGCTGATGGTAGTGGTGCTCGACATAGTCGGCGAGTTTCGCCTTGCCCCAGCCGGAGGGTTTGCCGATCACGTCGATACCTCCACTGAGGACAACGACCGGCAATCCGGCGCGAGAGAAGCTCAAGGTGTCGGAGCGATAGCGCATACCGGCTTCCGGTTCGGAATCGGGCGTGACTACTCGACCCTGCGCGGCGGCAACGCGGCGAACGACCCCGGCCAGCTCGGTCTGGTCGGCGACGAGCGAGATGTCCCTCGTGCGCCCAAGCATGTAGCTCAACGGATCCATGTCGATGTCCGCCACCGTTCTGGCCAGCGGGTAGACCGGGTGGGTGGCATAGTATTCGGAACCCAGCAAGCCGTATTCCTCACCGGTCGTCGCCATGAAAAGGACGGATCGGCTGGTCGCCTTTGCGTGCCTGAACGCGCGCGCCAGTTCGAGCAGGCCGGCCACACCGGAGGCGTTGTCGATGGCGCCGTTGCAGATGCCGTCACCGCTCTGGTCGGGTGGGCAGTGGCCGAGATGGTCCCAATGGGCGGTATACAGCACATATTCATCGGGATGGCGCTTGCCGGGCAGCAATCCCAATACGTTCTTGGACACGCCATGCCGCGAACTCACCTTGAAAGCGATGTTCGCAGAGAGGTCGAGCGGGCGGGCCTTGAAACCCGGCCTGGCGGCTGCCTTTTCCAGTTCGTGGAGGTTCTGCCCGGCCAATCCGACCAGCCGCTCGGCGGCTGCGTGCGTCATCCACGCCTCCACACCCAGTAGCCCGGCGCCACCGTCCGCCCGATCGAGCGACACCCGCGCACCGCTCAGGCTCGAGGTCAGCACCGAGAAGGGATAGCCGGCCGAAGCATCGCTGTGGACGATGATCGCGGCTGCCGCACCCTGACGCGCGGCCTCCTCGTACTTGTACATCCAACGCCCGTAGTAGGTCATCGCGGCGCCGCCAAACGGCCCCTTGCCCAGCGGATTTCGCCAGTCCGGGTCGTTGACCAGGATGAGCACGGTCTTGCCGCGGACATCCGTTCCCTCGTAATCGTTCCAATGGCGCTCGGGCGCATTGACGCCATAGCCGACGAAGATCACTTCCGATGCTTTCAGGTCGATCTCCGAGGTGTCTCGACGTGTGTTGAGCGTGATGTCCTGCCCATAGGCGAAATCCAGTCTGTCGGACGCGCCGACGACCTGGAGACGTGGTGCCGGGTTCATCAGGGTCTCCGTCTGGAGCAGCGGGACGGGTTGGACATAACTGCCGTGAAAGCCCGCTTCGAGCCCGGCATTTTTCATCGCCGCAGTGACGTACGCGACGGACTTGTCTTCCCCTGCGCTCAGCGGTCCGCGACCTTCGAACGCATCGCCGCTCAGGACCCGGGTGTCGTGCTTCAGGTTCTCGACGGAGAACGCAGGTGGTGTCTCAGCGGCTTTCGCCACGCCCAGCACAACCAGCGACATGGCAATCATCGCCGCCAAACCTGTTTTCCATGGGCGCGCGTTGGACGCGAACGGATACTGACATCTGCTCATCAATGGTCTCCGTGAGTGTTTCGACCTGGGGAAATGTGAACGCGAGCGTGGGCAGCGCCAGCGTTTCCGTCACTGGAAGCGCGTTGGCCTGGAGCCGGGCATGTGGTGGCCGCTGCGATGAAGGACGCCCGCCGGCAGGACTGCGTCCGCGAAATCTGTCACCGGAACAACTCGAACGACGAAAGCGACCGACCGGGTCGAAAACACCAGGACGGCGGAGATGGCACCTCCCATGCCAAGACGAGCCAGCCGCCACCGGTGTGACATGCCTGCCGCAAGGCGTTCCATCGTTGTGCGGGTCCGCGGTCGGTCGAAGGCTCGAACTCCGGTGGAACATGGAGTCTTGGGGAAACCGGGATCCGCCGGGCGAAGCAACTGACCGGTCGCCGCGAGGAGCAGGGTGACGCCAGTCCTCGCCGTCACGCACTTCCACGAATCCAGGATGATCCAACCCGACCCCATACGCCCATGGCGATGACCAAGTTGGTCGACTGACCCACTTCGACTCTAACCGGCCGGAGGTGAGGGTCTGCTTCCTGGACGCCGGGTCAACGACGGGCGCGCCTCTGTTACCGGTCCAGGTTGAACATCGCCGGTGGCAACCAATGCCGAGACCGCTTCCTGTATGGCGGCCAAGCTCGTGTAGCGTGGCTGGTAACCGAGGCGATGGCGCGCCTTCTCCATCGACATGCACGAGCTTCGCGCGATGTGTTCCCAGGCTTGATCCGCCTGTTCCCGGGTCTGCAAGGTCTTCCATTCGTCGAAAGGCTGGAAACGAATCTTTGGCTCCCATCCGAACCAGCGGAACATGGCCTCGGCGTAACCACGCAGATTCAGTGCCTTCTCCGAGACAACGTTGAACGTCTCCCCGACGGACGCAGACTTGTTGGCAATGGCTCGAATGACGAATTGTGCGACGTCATCGGCGTGCACGTGGTGGAGAGTTTCCAGCCCGTAGTTCGGCAGCGAGATTTCCTCGCCGCGTGCCATGCGCGAGAACACCTCCATGTCGACGTTGCCGCAGGGACCGATCGGTGTCCAACCCGGCCCAACGATGTGGCCTGGTCGAAATACCGTCGCCGGGAAACCCGTGCGGCGAGACTCGTGCAACAACCACGCCTCGATGGCCGCCTTGTTGATGCCATATTCGCCGAAGGGATTCGGTGGATCGCCTTCATCCGCGGGTATGGCCGCGTTATGGCCGTACACCCAGATGGTTCCGCAATGCAGGAAATGTTCGACCTTGCCCCGTAGCGCATGCACCAGACTCTGCGTGCTGGGCAGATCGAACGAGATAAGGTCGACGACGATGTCGGGGCGGAGCTCGACCATGCATGAGGCAAACCTTCCCGATCGCTCTTCGGCCATCCGGTCGATCGTGACCTGTTCCACGGATTGCCAGGCCGAGTGGGGGCGGTACTTGCGGGATTGGCCGCGGCTGACATTGACCACGTGGTGTCCTTGTTCCACCAACGCGGGAATCAGGTAGGCGCCAATGTGTCCGCTTCCTCCGATGACGATGATTCGAGACATTGATCCTCCAGCAAGCCGGGCAAAGTAGCGCCATCACTTTGAGTCGCCGCCGTCCGCCACCGGCCTCTTGCGCTCTCCGAATCATCGCGCAATCGCAAAGGCAAGTCCCGGTTGCTGCCGACCTCGAGCACTTCTCCGGCCCGTCGACACGACGGGCCAGGACAGCAAGCACCGAGTCGACGCCTGCTTCCGGCCGGGAGCGGGCAGCGCGGCGATGGGTCGCTCTGGGCAAGGGGGTGCGCAGTCTTCGCTTCCACCGCCGCCTCCGACCTTGAGCGTCATGGGCCGCTTGCGATGGGAAGAGGCTGGGTGGCCACATTCCAAACCTCGCCGTGTCCATTGGCTTTGGACAGCAAAATGCTGCGACGCAGCCATACCGGCAACGATATGACTTGGGGAAAATCACAAATAACCCGTTATATCAGCCATATGACTCGTTTTCTCTTGCGGTTTTTTACTTGCTGCGATGCAAGTTGACACCGGTGACAATGACTCGCAATCTGGTGCCGTTCCGGTGCGGGGAGGCACAGTGGACTTGGCGATCACCCATCCAGATCTACCAGCGCGCGTCCCGGCGATGCCATTTCTGGCGGCCGACGTTGGCGGGACGTATGCCCGCGTCGCGTTGATGCAGGTGTCCCATGACGAGGGGCGCGAGGTCGAAGTGCTCGCCTATCGCAAGCTCGCATGCGCGGAGTTCGACGGGCTGGCGGAGCTGTTGCAATCGTTCGTGGACAGCGACGCGCGGACCAGCGTGCGGCACTGCGTACTCGCCTGTGCCGGCCACTTGAAGGGCGACGAGGTGTTGAACGACAACTCTCCCTGGCCCATCCACATGGCGCAGTTGCGTCAGTCGCTGGCGTTGGACGACGTTGCCGTCCTCAATGACTTCGAGGCGTTGGGATACGCGCTCGGCAAAGGGCCTGCCAGTGGCTCCCGACTCCTGTGCGGACCGGCCATGCGAACCGATGGTCCGGTTTTGGTGATCGGGCCGGGAACCGGCCTGGGCGCCGCCGTGCGCTTGCCCGCCTCTGCAGGCGACCACGTGCTGGCGACGGAAGCCGGCCAGATGGATTTCGCACCCGGTTCGATTCGCGAACGCGAGGTTCTCGCGCACCTGGCGCCGCATGGCGGCTACGTGGCGTATGAAAGCATCGTGTCAGGCCCCGGCCTGCTGACCTCGTATGCAGCTCTGTGCGCGTTGCGAGGGGAAACGCCGAGGCTTGCAACGCCCGAGGAAGTCACCGCCGCGGCCGCGGCATGCAGTGACGCGCAGGCCGTGGAAGCCGTGCAGATCTTTTGTGCGTCGCTCGGAAGTTTCGCCGGGAGCCTCGCGATGACGTTCATGACCACGGGCGGCGTGTATCTGGCCGGTGGCTTCCTGCATTCCATGTTCACGTTGCTCGAGCGCAGCGCTTTCGAACAGCGATTCCTGCACGGACGCAGCGTGCGCGCATTCCTTTCGCGGGTTCCGGTGTGGGTCACCGAACACGGGCGCCATGGCGTGCTCGGGGCGGCCCAGTGGTATCTCAGGCGCGGCGTGCCCGGGGGGGCGCGGCAGCCATCAACCAAGAGGTAAGGCACATGTCCACCCTACATCGCAGACACCCCTTGTCATTGGCCGTATCGATGTCCTTGTTGGCGGCGGTGGCGACATCGGCGGCGGCATCACCACGCACGGGCACGCCGGCGGATGCCGCCGGGCCGCAAGCCGCCGCGCCGCAAGACACGCCGGCAACGCCCACGCCCGCTGCAAGCAAGGTCGAGCCCAGGAAAAAGGGCAGCGCGGCAGACAAGGACGCCAAGAACGCAGTCTCGTTGAATGCCGTCAACGTCGTCGGCGTGCGTGCCTCGCAGATGCGCGCGATCGAACTGAAGCGCCTGGCCCCCGGCATCCAGGACAGCATCACGGCCGAGAGCATCGGCCAGTTGCCCGACGTGACCATCACCGATGCGCTGCAACGCGTCACCGGCGTGCAGATCAACCGCGACGCGGGCGTGGGCACCACGGTGGACGTACGCGGCCTGCCCGAAGTCGGCACCATGCTGAACGGCGAAGCGTTCATCACCGCCGATCAGATCGACTCGCAACAGCCCGACTTCACCATGCTGCCAGCCACGCTTTTCCATGGCGTGGACGTCATCAAGTCGCCCACCGCCAGCACCACCGATGGCGGCATCAGTGGCGCGCTCGACCTGCATACGTATCGCCCGTGGGATCTGCCCAGCGGATTCACCTACAGCTACTCCGCCGACGGGGAACGCGGGCGGACCAGCAGCAAATGGGGGCCTGAAGCAAACGGTCTGATCTCGTACAACGACGACGGTCACTGGGGTCTGCTGGTTTCTGCCGACTATTCCGATACCACGCGTTCGAACTCGAACGAGGGTCTGGACCAGTACGGCGTGGTCCTGAACGGTGAAAACGCTGCCAGCGCGGGCGGCTACAACGGCTTCCTGACGCCGTGGAACGGCGCGCCGATTCCTTCGCAGATCGTGCAGAACCCCGATGGCAGCGTCGACGTCAATGGCGACGGCAAATCCAACGGCGTGTTCATGGGCAGCCAGAACATCGGCCTGTACGACATCACCACCCAGCGCAAGCGCAAGTCGGGCAGCGCCTCGTTCCAGATGGACCTGGGCAGCGGATTCACCTTCACCAGCGACTACTTCTACGCGCAACAGAAGCAGTTCGACCGCAACGTCGGCATCCAGATCAACTCCACCAACTGGCAGGGTGCGACCTACGTGCCGCTGCAGTCGCGCGACACCGGCAGTCCCGTGGCCGGCTCCTATGGCACGCCCGAGCCGGGCTGGGACGGCACACACCTGTACACCACCCAGGTCTACCAAAAGTGGCCGGGCGACGTGGAATCGTTCTCGCAGGTCACGCGGAAGGATTCCACCGCGAGGAACTTCAATGCCCAACTGGATTTCGACAATGGCGGCCCCTTCACGGGGAGCGTGCGCGGTATCCACGACACCGCGCGCCAGTCGAACGTCGAGACCGACATCAACATTTCCAATTCCGATGGCGCGTTGTGGGGCAATGTGCTGAAGGACGGCGTGCCCGATGACGCCGTGCCGCCCGGCACCTACGTCTTTCCCGACCAGCTCGGCGGCAACCGCGTATTCAACGCCAACGGCATGCCCCAGAACACGGTTCCGGTCATCGCCGACCTGCGCGGACGCTACCTGAAGGTGGACCTGCCCACGTCGCTCTCCAACCAGTTCGCCGACCCCAACGGCTGGACGATGAAGACGCTGGAGTCGTCCGGCGATTACGACCGCAAGGTCGCCCTCAACGTACTTCGGCTCGATGGGCACTACGACTTCGGCACTGGCATCAAGCTGGATTTCGGCGTGCGCAACAGCATCCGCCACGCCGACAACATCGGCTACACGCTGGTCACCCCCGTGTACGCCGGCATCGGAGCCAGCGACCCGAACGGTTGCCTGGTGCGTTACGTGGGCGCGGATGTGGTCCTGAACAGCGGTTCGTGTACCGCAGGCAATGCGCAGGGGTATTTCCGCGCGGGCCCCATATCCGCGCTGCAGATTCCGAACACGCCCGGGCCGCTGGCCAACAACTGGAAGAAGTACACCAATCTGCTCGGCTCGGGGATCACCTTCTGGGCAATCGATCCGCATGCCATGGACAACCCCGAGGCCTACTGGAAATCGCTCTATCCCCAGACCCAGAGGCAGGGGGAACCAGGCACCACCTGGGCGGTGGGCATCAAGGAAACGTCCGGTTACGTGCAAGCCGACTTCGACGGCAGCATCGGCAGCATGCCGTACAGCGCCAACGTCGGCATGCGCGTGATCCGCACCAACCTTGGCGTCACCCAGCGCCTCAGCGGCGACCCGGGCGCCTATGGCACGGAGCCGGCCGACATCGGCGCCCAGATCACGCGACGCAGCTACAAGGACTATCTGCCGGCGGCCAACTTTGCGCTGGATCTCACCGACAGCCTGAAATTTCGCCTCGCCTATTCCAAGAACATGATGCCGCTCGACCTCAGCACCTGGGGCGGCGGACTGCAGCTGAATTATTCGCTGGTGGAAACGCCGCAGGGCCCGCTGTTCCGCGTGGCGGCCGGCAGCTCGAGCGGCAACCCCAACCTCGACCCGTGGCGCTCCAAGAATTACAACGCCTCGCTCGAGTACTACATCAACCCCACCAGCATGATCAGCCTCGCGTTCTTCCGCATCAATGTGCAGAGTTTCATCAAGAGCGGCAGCGTCATCGATTGCACGCTGCCCGACGAGGACGGCGTCGTGCGCAATCATTGCGTCACGATCAGCGAGCCGATCCAGGGCACCGGCAACAGCATCCACGGCGCGGAGTTCGATTACCGCCAGGGGTTCACGTTCCTGCCCGGCATCCTGTCCAAGACCGGCATGGAGATCAACGCGACCTACGCGCCGAGCGACTCGGGAGCGACCGATCTGGCCGGGCACAAGATCCCGTTCCAGGACAATTCGACCAAGTCCGGCAACTTCATCCTGTGGTATCAGGACGACCGCTTCCAGGCACGCCTCGCGTACAACTACCGCTCGCGGCGCGCGGTGTCGGAGGACGTCGGCGGTATCACCGGCATGGAGATGTACGAGGCGCCGCAGAAGTATCTGGACGCGTCGGTCTCGTACAAGATCGCCAAGTCGGCCGAACTGTTCGTGGACGGCACCAACCTCACCAACGAGTACCAGCGCTACTACCTGGTGTGGCCCGACCAGCCGGCGCACTCGAACTTCTCCGAACGGATGTTCATGGTCGGTATCCGCGGGCAGTGGTGATCGCAGCGAGGAGGGGCGTCGGCATACGCGCCGCCGGGCACGGATGCCGGCGTGCCTTTATGGTTCAAGCTGGATGACCTGCGATCCCCTGGCGGGCTCGGCTGGAGCCATGCGTGACGCGCATGCGCAACATGAATGTCGAAAGGCGCGACAGCCAAGTCGTGCGGCCATCCACTTCGAACGCGCTCGACGGCGCCAGGACTGACATGCAGGTCAACACCACACGATCCGCCCGCGGCAGCAGCTTCCATCGCTCGATCGGCCTGTTCACCGGCACCGCGATCAACATGACCCAGATGTGCGGCATCGGGCCGTTCATCACCATCCCGATCATGGTCGCCACCATGGGCGGGCCGCAGGCGGTGATCGGCTGGATCGTCGGCGCCCTCCTAGCGGTGGCCGACGGCATGGTCTGGGCGGAGCTGGGCGCGGCCATGCCCGGCTCCGGCGGAACCTACGTCTATCTCCGCGAAGCCTTCCAGTACCGCACCGGCAAGCTGATGCCGTTCCTGTTCATCTGGACCGTGCTGTTGACGATACCCTTGCTGATGTCCACCGGCATCATCGGCATGGTCGAGTACCTGGGATTCTTTTTCCCGCAGCTGGGCTGGTGGCCGGTGCATCTCATCAGCCTGTTGGCGACCGGCCTGGTCACTTTGCTGCTGTACCGGCGGATCGAATCCATCCGCGTGATCACGATTGCGTTGTGGGTGATCATGTTGCTTTCCGTCATCGGCGTATCGGCGGCGGGCTTCTCGGACTTTCACTCAAGCTACGCTTTCTCCTATCCGCAGGGCATGTTCGGCGGCAAGTTCTTCGTGGGTCTCGGCGCGGGCCTGATCATCGGCATCTACGATTACCTGGGCTACTTCACCACCGCCTACATGGGCGACGAGCTGCGCGACCCGGGCCGGACCATGCCCGGCTCCATCATCATCTCGGTGATCGCGATGATGTTCGTGTACCTCATTCTCAACATCAGCGTGCTCGGCGTGGCGCCGTGGCAGGAAATCGCCCACTCCCAATCCGTGGCGTCGCTCGTGGTGGAGCACAGCTGGGGCCACACGGCGGCCGCGGTCATGACCATCCTGATCATCGTGACCGCGTTCGCCTCGGTGTTCGCCGGCCTGCTCGGCGGCTCGCGCGTGCCGTTCCAGGCGGCGCACGAAAAGGTGTTCCTGTCCGTGTTCGGCAAGCTGCACGCCAGGCACGGTTTTCCGCACGTGGCCCTGCTCACGATGGGCGTGATCACGGCCATCGGCACGTTCTTCGACCTGGCCGAAGTCATCAACATGCTGCTGGCCGCGACCATCATCGTGCAGTTCATCGCGCAGATCGCCGCGCTGGTGGTGCTGCGCAAACGCCAGCCGGACCTCCACCGGCCGTACCGGCAATGGCTGTATCCGGTGCCATGCGTGATCGCCCTGGTGGGCTGGATCTACGTCTATGTATCGGCGTCCACCTTGTCGCTGATCCTGTCCGGCATCTGGATCGTCGCCGGCCTGGTGGTGTTCGCGATCTGGGCCAGGGTGAATCGATCCTGGCCGTTCGCACCGCTGGAAATCCGTGAAGCCTATCTTGAGAAGGACTGATCCCATGCGCATCCTGGCTACATCACTCTTCGTGACCATGACGGCGCTGGCGGCATTGACGATCGTGTCGCCCGCTCGCGCCGGCACCGCCTTCGCGCCTACGCGGGTGGACCATGGCGCCGGCGCCACAACCGCCGTGGCCGGCTGGCAGATCCAGTCCAGCGACAAGGCGCAGGAAAGCGGCGCCGAGATTTCCACCGCCGGCTTTTCCACCCAGGGCTGGTACCCGGTGAGCGGCCGCGCCACGGTGATGGCGGGATTGCTGGAAAACGACACGTACAAGAACGTGTTCTACAGCGACAACCTGCGCGCGGTGCAGGCGCCCGACGCCAGTGGCAGCCTGTTCGTGAACCCGTGGTGGTATCGCACCGAGTTCACCCTGCCCGCGGCGAAACAGGGGTTGCACACCCTGCTGCGCACCAACGGCATGATCGCCAGCGCCGACGTGTGGCTGAACGGGCACCTCGTCGCCGACCAGGCCACGGTGGCCGGCGCCTACCCCGTGCACGAGCTCGACGTGACGCCGTGGGTGCATGCGGGAACCAACATCCTCGCGCTGCGCGTGCATCCGGCCGACCCGCGCAGAAGCCTGTCGATCGGCTGGGTCGACTGGAACCCGACGCCGCCGGACAACAACATGGGCCCGTGGCGCGGCGTGGACATCGTGCAGACCGGGCCGGTCCAGCTGCGCTTCGCCCACGTGACGTCGGCGCTGTCGCTGCCCGATCTCGCGCATGCCGCGCTGACGGCAAAAGTGGAAGCGCGCAACCTCGATGCAGTGGCGCACGAGGCAACCATCACGGGCGTGGTGGCCGGCGTTTCGTTGCGACGGACGATCCACCTCGACCCCGGCGAAACGCAGACCGTTGCGTTTACGCCGACGACCGATCCGGCTCTCGACCTCAGTCATCCGAACGTCTGGTGGCCCATTGGCATGGGTGCCCACCCGCTGTACGCGTTGCAGCTGGCCGCCACCGTCGATGGCGCGACCTCCGACCAGGCCGGCACAACGTTCGGCATACGCAGCGTCAGCTCCAGGCTGACGAAGCAGGGCTATCGGCAGTTCCTCGTCAACGGCATGCCGATCCTGATCCGCGGCGGCGGCTGGGCACCGGACATGTTCCTGCGCGACGATCCTGCACGGATGGAAGCCGAGTTCAGCTACATCCGCAACCTCGGGCTCAACACCATCCGCAGCGAAGGCAAGCTGGAAAACGCGCGCTTCTACGAGCTTGCCGACCGTGACGGCATCATGGTGCTGGCCGGCTGGGAATGCTGCGACAAATGGGAGTCGGCGGCGAAGACCGGCGGCGCGCCGTGGGACGCCTCGGACATGAAGGTGGCACAAGATTCCATGGCCAGCGAAGCGCGCCTGCTGCGCAACCATCCGTCGGTGATCGGCTTCCTGATCGGCAGCGACAACCCACCGCCGCCACCCCTCGCGAAAATGTACGTCGACACCTTGCACGCCGAAGACTGGGCGCTACCCATCATCGCGGTGGCCACCGACAAGTCCACCGCCGAGACCGGCCCGTCCGGCATGAAGATGACCGGGCCCTACGCCTGGGTACCGCCGTCCTACTGGTATGCCGACAAGCTGGGCGGCGCTTTCGGCTTCAATTCCGAAACCAGCGCAGGCGCCGACATCCCGCGGCTGGAAGACATCACCCGCATGCTGTCGCCGCTGGAGCAGGAGGCGCTGTGGAAATATCCGCAGGTGCGCCAGTACCACGCTTCCGCCGACTGGTCGACGTTCGCCAGCATCGCGCCCTTCAGCACCGCGCTGGCCAAGCGCTACGGCGCACCGACCAGTCTGCCGGACTACGTCGCCAAGGCTCAGCTCGACAACTACGACAACACCCGCGCGCAGTTCGAGGCCTTCAGCGCGCACATGGACGCGGCCAACCCCTCCACCGGCGTGATCTACTGGATGCTCAACAACGCCTGGCCGTCGCTGCACTGGCATCTGTACGACTACTACATGAACCCGGCCGGCGCGTATTTCGGCGCCAAAAAGGCCAACGAGCCGCTGCACATCCAGTACGCCTACGACACGCGCGCGGTGGTGCTGGTCAACCACACGCTCACGGATGAGCATGGCCTGCAGGCGCGCATCCGCGTGCGCAACCTGGACGGCAGCGTGAGCCACGAGCAGCGCCTGCATGACATCGATCTGGCGGCGAACAGTACGCACCAACTGGCGATCCTGCCGGTGTTGGCGAAGGCATCGCGTGCGTACTTCATCGAGCTCGAACTGACATCGGCCGACGGCAAGCCGGTCAGCCGCAACGTGTACTGGCTCTCCACCCAGCCGGACACCTTCGACTGGCCGAAGTCGAACTGGTACCTCACGCCGTTGACGCAATACGCCGACCTCACCGCGTTGCAGACTCTGCCCGCGGTGACCAGCGAGGTGCGCACGTCGATGCAGCATGTGGGGAACGAAGACACGGTCACGGTAACCCTGACGTTGCCTGCCTCGGCAAGGGGCGTGGCCCTTTTCCGGCACCTGTCGATCCGCCAGGCCGCTGGTGGCAAACTGGTGCTTCCGATCCTGTGGAGCGACAACGACGTGACGCTGTGGCCGGGCGAATCGATCACCCTGACGGCGCGTTATGCGGGGCAGGGAGCGGCGGCGCCGGTGGTCGAGGTGAGCGGATGGAACGCGCCCACGCGCAGCTTCCCGATCGTCGTCGAAAAAGGCATGACTGCCGCGCAAGGAACGAAGCATTGAACAAGGACAGACCCGCATGGCGCGCGTGACCATCACCGACGTCGCCCGTGCCGTCGGCACCTCGAAGAAGACCATCTCGCGGGTGCTCAACAACGATCCGAACGTGAGCGCCGCCATGCGCCAGAGCGTGCTGGCCGCCATCGCGGGGCTCAACTACCGGCCGCTCACCTCGGCGCGCAGCCTGGCGACCAATCGTTCCTTCATGATCGGCCTGCTGTACGACAACCGTTCGCCCAGCTACATCATGGAAGTGCAGGGTGGTGTGCTGGCAGCCTGCGAGGCGCAGCACTACAGCATGATGGTGCAGCCGCTGGTCTCGACCGCAGCCGATTTCGTCGAGCGGGTCGAGGACATCCTGTCGCGGCACCAGCCCGACGGGCTGATCCTCACGCCGCCGCTCACCGATCACCCGCAATTGCTCGACTGCCTGCACAAGCATGGGGTGCCGTTCGCCTCGATCGCGCCGCGCCACCCGGAGGGCTGCATCGGCGTGATGCTGCGCGAGCGCGAAGCCGCCGCGGCGATGGTGGAACACCTGGTGTCGCTGGGCCATCGCCGGATCGCCCACATTCTTGGCGATCCGGAACACGGCGCCGGCATCTGGCGCCTGGCGGGTTACCGCGACGGCCTCGAGCGCGCGGGCTTGAAGGAGGACCCCGCGTACATGGTCCAGGGGCGCTTTTCCTTCGAGTCGGGCGTGGCGGCCATGCGGCAGCTGCTGGCCTTGCCGCTGCGGCCGACCGCCGTCTTCGCGGCAGACGACGACATGGCCGTCGGTGCGATCTGGGCGGCCGCGGAGGCGGGGGTGTCGATCCCGCGCGACATCTCCATCTGCGGATTCGACGATACGACGATCGCGACGCAGGTATGGCCACCCCTCACCACCATCCATCAACCCGTACGCGAGATGGGTCGACTCGCGACGCAGGAACTGCTGCTCCGCGTACTGAACAAGGGTGAGGCCAGGATGGTCGAGGTCGATTACGAGATGCGCATCCGGGCCTCGACAGCGCCCACTCCGTAGCCCGATCGCCTTACCATCCGGGGAGGCCCCGCCCGGGTGCCCTTCCGCAATCCACATCGCCGATCCTGAGGAGAATGCCCGCATGCCTGCTGCAAACGACGTCGCGAAGCCGGCCCGGAAGTTCCACTTCATTTCCGGGCTGCCCCGCTCGGGCAGCACGCTGCTGGCCGCCATCCTCAACCAGAACCCGCGTTTCCGCGCCGGCATGACCAGCCCGCTGGCCGACATCATGGGCATGGTCATCGCCGAGGCGAGCAGCAAGAATGATTTTTCGTTCGACGTTTCCGACGACCAGCGCGTCGCGATGCTGCGCGGTCTGGTCGAGAACTTCTATGCGGGGCACGCCGACGCCGGCGTCGTGTTCGACACCAGCCGGCTGTGGTGCAGCCGGATGCCGTTGCTGGAAACGCTGTTCCCCGAAGCGAAGGTCATCGCCTGCGTGCGCCAGTTGTCCTGGGTGCTGGACAGCATGGAACGGCTGGTGCGCAGGCAACCGGTCGGCGTCAGCAAGGTGTTCCGCTTCGACACCAACACCACGGTGTACTCGCGCGTCGAGGCGCTGACCGATCCGCGCGGCATGGTCGGGTTTCGCCTTCCAGGCGACCAAGGATGCGTTCTACGGCCAATATGCCCCGGGCCATTTGCTGCTGCTGACCTACGAAAGCCTGGTGCGCAATCCCTCCGCGGCCATGCGCGCGGTCTACCAGTTCATCGGCGAGCCCTGGTTCGAACACGACTTCGAAAACATCGCCTTCCAGCGCCGACGAGTTCGATGCCCGCGTCGGCATGCCCGGCCTGCATACCGTGCGCCCGAAAGTGGAACCCATCGAGCGCACCTCGATCCTGCCGCGCGAAATCTTCGCCCGCTTCGTCAACGAGTCGTTCTGGATGGATCCGAAGAACAATGTCAGTCAGGTGCCGATCGTTTAGGGCCGTGTTTGGGCATCGGACTGAAACGAACCATCACGGACGGTGATGGTCGGCTATCGACGGGGGCGCTCACCGGATCTCGGCGAGGTGGGGTCGTCCGGTTTCAGCCATTGCTGCCGGTCACGAACGGCCGCTTTGGGGAAGGCCGGAATGGCGTCTGAGCACTCTTGTTTGGCGCGTTCGCTCCGGACGTTCACCAGCGTCAATTGAGTGAAACGCGGTAATGATGGATCGTCTGCCCGACGACGTTGCACACGGCACACTGCGGTCAGCCGCGCACACATTTGGCCAGAGCGGGGGCACGGTATCCGCATTTCGGTAGCTGCAATCGCCGAGCGCGTGCGTTCTGTCACTTTCCAGCGTCTTTCAGCCCATCGAAAGCGTAATTCATCGCCTTGCCCTTTCCGCCACGCCCCGTCACAGACAACACTGCTCACGAACCAGCAACAAAGGCAGAGTTCGATGGCTTGTACGCCCGACGTGACGATCAGTACTGCAGGAATCGATGGCAAAGACGATTCGTGGACGGGCAGACCTTTCATTCCTGCCGCTTCTCACCGCAGCGCCTCGCCCAGCAGAGCGAACTCAATCCTGAAAGTTGCTGCCACGTCGTGGTTTGTGGTGGCCGGACTTGGTCAGTTGATGTTTGTGGCCTATCTGTTCGGCTTCTATGGACGCACGGCGATCCTGGGCCAGTTCGAGGCCTGGAATCAGGTATTTCCACGCGCCCATATGGCGGGCGACACCGTGCACAACACGATCGTGGCCATGCATCTGGGCTTCGCCGCGCTGATCACCACCGGCGGTCTGCTGCAGTTGATGACGGGGGTACGCCGGTGGTTTCCCCGCTTCCACCGTTGGAACGGCCGGGTCTATCTAACGTCGGCCTTCGTGATGGGTCTGGGCGGCCTGGCGATGGTGTGGACGGGCACGAAGGTCGGGGACCTGTCACAGAACATCGCGATCAGCATCAACGCAGTGTTGATCATGCTGTGTGCCGTCATGGTGCTGCGCCATGCCCTGGCACGCCGCTTCGCATTGCATCGGCACTGGGCGTTGCGGCTTTTCCTGGTGGTGAGCGGCGTGTGGTTTTTCCGCATTGGCCTGACGTTCTGGATCATGGTGAACCAGGCGCCAGTGGGTTTCGACCCGGAGACGTTCACCGGCCCGGCACTCACCATCATCGCGTTTGCGCAGTTCCTGCTGCCGCTGGGCGTACTCCAGCTCTATTTCTACGCGAAGGAGCGCGCGGGATCGCGCGGGCGCGTGGCGATGGCCACCGGCTTGTTCGGCGCAACGCTGCTCACGGCAGTCGGTATCGTCGCGGCGTCGATGATGCTGTGGTTGTCACATCTCGGTTAGCACCCGGCCAACTATTCACTCGTCAAGAATCAAGGCCAAATGTCGGAAGTCGCTACATGGCGCCTCTCTCTGCTGCGCCGCATGTACCTGCTCATGGCCATCGGTCTGGGAATCGCCGTATGGCCGTGGATCGCCGCTCCATCCGACACCGTTGCGAATGCGAGCACGGTGATCCGGGCATTACTTGGCGCGCTTGCGGTTCTTTCCGTATTGGAACTTCGATATCCACTCGAGATGCTTCCACTGCTCCTTTCGAGTTGCTCTGCAAGCTCATCTGGGTCATTGCCTTCGCGCTAGGCATGTGGTCGGCAAGCGGGCTTGGCGAATATGCATCGCAGACGTAGTTCGCCTGCATGATCGGGGTCGGGTTGGTGCCCATGGTCATGCCGTGACGGTACGTGTTCGAGCACCACATATGCGCGGCTGGAGAGCCATGGCTAAAGCCGCATGAAACCTGCACGACATGAACCTTCGCGTGGCCCCAGTCGCAACGCGATGACATCACGCAACCAGGGAGATCAAGACAATGCATCCACTCGACAGGACGGCACGACTGGCAGGATTTCTTTACCTGCTGGTCGTGATCATGGGTCTCTTCACGCTCATGTACGTGCCTGGCAAGCTGTTCGTGCCGGGAGACGCGGCCGCGATGGCAAACAACATCCTGGCGCATCAGTCACTGTTCCGCGCCTATATCGTCGTCGAGATCCTGTCCGAGCTGTTCTTCATCGCCACCGTGCTGGCGCTGTATCAATTGTTCAAATCGGTGGGCCCGCAGCTAGCCATCCTCATGGTGATGCTGGTTCTGCTCGACGCACCACTGGCGTTCGCGAGCACGGCGAACGAGGTGGCCGCGCTCGCCTTCCTGCACGGTGCCGATTTCCTCGCTGCATTTGATCCACTGCAACGGGAGGCCTTGGCCGTGCTGCTGCTCAAGTTGAGCGGACACGGCATGCTTGTCTCCGAGATATTCTGGGGGCTGTGGCTGTTTCCGCTTGGGTGGCTTGCCTATCGATCCGGCTTTGTGCCACGCCTGCTTGGCATCTGGCTGCTTATCAACGGCCTGACGTATCTCGTCCTGAGTGCGATCGGGCTGCTGTGGCCGGATTACCCGCCTATAGTCTCCACGATCACCAGCCCGATCCTGCTTGGCGAAGTGGCATTCACGCTTTGGCTGCTCATTGCGGGCGTGCGCGTGCGATCCCCGGTCGCCGCGGTATCGCCATAGTCCGGGCCGGATGAAAGGCTTGCCCGCGCAAACCTGGCACGGCATCGCGCCAGGCTCGTCCTGCGCGTCCCACGGGCTTGCTATCGTTACGCCATGACTGCCATGGATTTGTCTCCCAAACCGAAAGGCGTTGCGCGCCTGCTGGGCTGGCAACGCGTGCGCTATCCGCTGGGTGCGGCGGCCCTGCTCGGGCTGCTGCTGATGTCGGGGTGGACGGATCACTACTGGGTGCTGTTCGCACGTCTGTTCTTCATCGCACTGACGGCCACCCTGGCCTTCGGCCTGTTCGAGCAATGGCCTGCACGCATGCCTCGGCGGCTGGCGCGCTGGGTCGTGCAGGTCGTCGCAGTGGCGATCGTGATTCCGTTCGCGGCATGGATAGCCTACTTCGCTACCACGCAAGGCGATCCCGCTCCGTTCTGGCACAACAGCGATCGCCTCCAGGGCTTCGGCTTCATGACTTTCATGGGCCTGTTGCTGGCGCCATGGATGGCCGTTTCGGCGCTGATCGGCCAGATCAGTGGCGAGGCGCAACGGCAGGCACTCGCCTTCGAGCTCGAACGCAGCGAACTCGAGCGCAAGGCGCTCGATGCGCGCATGCGCTTGCTGCAGGCGCAGGTGGAACCACACTTTCTGTTCAACACGCTGGCCAACGTGCGCGAACTGGTGGATTCCGGTTCGCCGAAGGCATCCATGGTGCTAGGCAGCCTGATCGCCTACCTGCGCGCAGCCGTGCCGCGCCTGCACAACCCAGCTACCACGCTGGGACAGGAACTCGACTTGGTTCGCGCCTACCTCGAAGTGATGCACATGCGCATCCCTGACCGGCTGCAGTACGTATTGCATGTCGACGATGCCGCCTTAGCACTGCTGTGTCCGCCGATGACCCTGCTGACCCTGGTCGAGAATGCCGTACGTCACGGCATCGATCCCAGCGAGGATGGTGGCCGGATCGAGGTTCGGGTGACACTACGCGATGGCTGCTGCTGCGCCCAAGTCATCGATACCGGTGTCGGGTTGCGGCCGGCCGGCGTCAGCCTGGGCACCGGACTGGCAACACTTCGAGAACGCCTGCAGCTGATTTTCGGCGATGATGCGCAACTGCGACTCAACGCACTCGCGCCCGGCGGCGTATGCGCCGAGCTGGAGTTCCCCGCGCGCACCGAGGCCACATGACCGAGCGCAAGCCAACCGCCCTGATCGCCGACGACGAGCCGCTGCTGCGCAAGGCGCTGGCGCGCCAGCTGGCGCAGGCGTGGCCCGAACTTGACGTTGTGGCGCAGGCGCGCAACGGTCGCGAGGCGGTCGAGCTGTTCGAGGCCCGGCTACCAGACATCTGCTTTCTCGACGTGCAGATGCCCGGGCTGTCGGGCGTGGAGGCAGCGCGATGTATCGGACGGCGGGCCCGTATCGTGTTCGTCACCGCGTTCGACCAGTACGCGGTGCAGGCTTTCGAACACGGCGCGCTCGACTATCTGGTCAAGCCAGTTGAACCGGCGCGCTTGGCCGATACGGTCGTGCGGCTGCGCGAGCGACTGCTTCCCGCACAGCCCGCGCTTGGCGCCGAGGCGTTGATCGAACAACTCGCAGCGCATCTGCGCAAGAGCAGCGCCCCGGCTGCGCTGCAATGGATTCGCGCTTCGGTCGGGCAGACCGTACGGATGATCGCCGTCGACGACGTCGACTTTCTGCGCTCCGACGAAAAATACACGCGGATCGCCTGGCGCGACGAGGGCAATCCGGCCGATGCACTCATCCGCACGCCATTGAAAGAGCTGGCGGCCCAACTCGACGCCGCACACTTCGCACAGGTTCACCGCGCGGCAGTGGTGAACCTTCGTGCCATCAGCCACGTCGTTCGTGGCGAAAACGAGACCGCGCAGATCCACCTTAAAGGTCGCAGCGAGGTGCTGCCTGTGAGCCGAAACTACCTGCACCTGTTCCGTCAGATGTGATCGACATGCGCGAACAATACTTCACTAACCAGTTCTGGCCTGGCATCAACCGTCGATCGGCGGGTGGTTATTGTCGGAATTGTTATCGTTCGTGACCGACCGCTTTGCGGCAGGCAGGTTGAACGAACGAATGTCCAGAGATGGCGGCGATTCCTGCCCGTGAGCCAAAGCTGATCGAGATGCTGGTTCACTGATCATGATCGATTGGCTCGACTGATCAACCTCGTCGGTGTTCGCACTTGTGCGAGGCCCACTCCTCTAGCAGCGTGCCGTCCACCGAGAAATGCTCGTCGCTGACCAGATCGAGCGGCAGCGCCGACGGTACGGTTTGCTCGAAGAAGTGCCTGGCGATCGCGTCGTCGAACAGCCGCTGGCGGTTGAAGTGAAGTCGAACAATGGCATGAATCTTAGCACCTCGGGTGCCCGGGAACTATGGCCGCGAGATCAGATTGTGTACGTAGTACTCGTTAGCGTACAGTGTACGCATGACCAAGGATCGCATACTCTCGGCCGCGAAAGCAGTGCTCGAATCCGCAGGCTTCGAGGGGCTGACCATCCGCAGGGTCGCCCAGCGAGCGGGCCTTTCGCCGATGGCGCTCTACCGCCATTTCAAGAACAAGGACGAGCTGCTCAACGCGCTCATGCAGGACGGTCTCTCCGCGTGGGAGGCGATCGTTCGCGGCATCCGCACCCAGGACCCGGTGGCGTGGCTGGAAGCGCTCGCGGAGGCCTATCTCGATTTCGCGCTCACGCAGCCGCACAGGTTCGACGCGGCGTTCTTCCTGCCCGCGCCCGCGGCGCGCCGGTTCCCCGATGATTTCGCCGCGGGCCGCTCGCCGGCGATTGCGCTCGCGATGGCTCGCATCGATCAGGCGAAGGCCGATGGTCGGTTCCGCGACGAGCCTACGCTCGGGATCGCCGTGGCGCTCGCGGCCTACGGACAGGGATTCGTGTCGATGCAGCGCGCCAGGCGTTTCGCGAGCGACAAACAGTTCAAGGCGCTGTACCGCGCGGCGCAGCGCCAATTCCTCGATTCCCTCAAACCGTCCGGGAAAAACAAATGATCACACTGTTGGCCGCCGTGCTGAGCGGCGTCATGTTTTATCTCTCACAGGGATACGACCACGTCTGGGCCCTGGTCTGGCTCGCGCCCGTGCCGCTGCTGTGGCTCACCTATGGCAATGCGCGCACGTGGCAAGTGATCGCGGCAAGCGCCATCGCGCTCCTCGGCGGCGCAGGCTACATCTTGCAATCACCCTACCTCCACCTCATACCACCGCTCGTCCTCGCGTCGGTTCTGGTGGTCGATGTCGGGCTGTTTTGCGTCGCGGTATGGTTTGCGCGTTTCGTGCAGCAGCGGGCATCACCGCTCCTCACGCTGCTTGCGTTTCCGGCTTGTTGGACAGCCTTTGAGTTCCTGATGGAACTGCAGTCCCCGAACGGCACCTACGGATCGCTCGCCTACAGCACGATGTCAGCGCCCGTCCTGATCCAGAGCGCATCGCTCTTCGGAATGTACGCCGTGACGTTCCTGATCTGCCTCTTTGCCAATACCCTCGCCATGGCGCTGCGGTTCAAACGAGGCAGGGCCGCAGTCGGCCTCGGGCTGGCGATCTGTGCGGCCAATCTGGCATTCGGCATCGTGCGGCTCGCGCGCCCGCAGCCCGACGTGCTGCGGGTGGCGGGAATCGTCGATGAGACGGCCGTAGCGGATTCCTGGCGGGCGAAGACCGTGTCCGCCGGTCTCGCGGTGACGGAAACCTATGCGCGCGAGATCCGCGCAGCCGCCCGGGAAGGCGCCAGATTCGTGGTTACGCCGGAAGGCGGCATGGCATCGACCCCTGCCGGACAGAGCACGATCGTTGCGCCGCTCGTTGCCGCCGCCAGGGATACGGGTGTGCAGATCATTGCCGGCTTCCACTCCGAGACGCCCGCCGCCGATTTCGCGCTTGCGATCACGCCCGATGGCAGGATTCAGCGCTACGACAAGCGCCATCCGGTGCCGGGCCTCGAGGACGATTTCACGCCGGGTCATGTTTCGGGCTGGTTGGGCGATGGCCGTGCCGAGGAGATCTGCAAGGACATGGATTTCCCCGACACCATTCGTTCCGACGCCGCCAAGGGCGTCCGCCTGATCGGCGTACCCGCGGGCGACATGGGCATCGATGGCTGGCAGCACGGCATCATGTCCGTGATGCGCGGTGTCGAAGGCGGGTTTTCGATCGTGCGGGCTGCCCATGACGGCCTGGTGTTCGCCAGCGACGCGCAAGGGCGTCTGGTCGCGCTCAAGAAGGATGCGCCTGCGGGCCTGACCATGATCGTCGCCGACCTGTCGCTGGGATCCGGGCCAACGCTCTATACGCGGATCGGCAACGTCTTCCCGTGGCTCTGCGGGATCTTCACTCTCGCGCTTGGCGCAGGGCTGCCGGCCTGGCGGCGGCTGCGAAGCGCTACCCCTTAGTTCTTGTTCGGTCACCGCGGCTTGTCGGGTTCGTCCCATGGAGCGCGATAGCCGATATGAAGCTGAAGCTTATGGCTGGCGTTGAACGTTCGCTTCTGGCGGCGAAAGCCGCCATCGAAACGATTTGGCGCCTGCCTCGCTTGTCATGCCACTCCCCGGATGCCCATTACCAGGGCTCACGAGCTGAAGTCGCTCGCGAGTTTCACTGCACCAGAATCTCGTCCGTGAACAAATGCGCCGGCTTTCCCGCACCCTCGTGGCCCGGGGGAAGCATGCCGTAGTTCTGCGCGGTGACGCGCAGGTAGCGGGCGGTCACTGGCGCGGCGGTGTCGAAGCGCACGGTGCGTATCATCGCGCGCAGGTCCATCGGGTCCACCGCGATCGGCGTGGACTGCAGCGTGCGCCAGGTCTTGCCGTCGTCCGAGACGGCAAAGGTGACGCGGCGCGGGAGCAGGGCCCATGAACCGCTCTGCTGCAGGAAGCGCATCTGGATGCTGTGGAACGGTGTGGCTGGTTGCAGGTCGATGGTGGCGTCGAGGTCGTTGCCGCGCCAGCCTACCCACAGGCCATCGTTGAAGTTGTCGTCACCGATCACGCCGTCGACCAGTTGCGTGGCGGTGCCGGCGTAGTGCGGGTCGGGCGCGGTAAGGTAAGTGACCGGTTTGCCCAGCGCCTTGTTGTCGACGGTCTGGAAGGTCTGGCTGGGCAGGTACGGCACGCCGTGGCGAAAAGGCGCGATCTTGAGCGTCGCCGGCGTGTAGCGATCCAGCACGTCGCCGAAGGAGGGCGACTGCGCGGTCGGTTCGCTGCCGTCCACGGTGTAATGCAGCGCAATGTCATCGAAGCCGCGCGCGGCGCGCACGCGCCAGCGGTGGTGTGGCGCGTCGAACTCCAGCTTGTAATCGACCAGGTCGCGATCTTCCGGGCCGTAGGCAATCTGCTGCGCGTCCAGCCACGGGTATTGCGTGCGTAGCCGCCGTTGGAAGTCGGGGTAGTCGTGGACATCGGGGTTCCACAGGTGCTCGGCGAGGGCGAGCACGCGCGGATAGAGCATCGCTTCCAGGTTGCGCGGCGTGACGTATTCGCTCCACAGCGGCGCCTCGGCGCCAAGCACCTGGTCCTGATGGCCCACGAAGGCGGGCGAGGCAAACGGATTGATGCGGTAGATGTCCTGCGTGGTGAGGCTCTCGATCGGCGTGTCCAGGTAGAACGGACCGGCGATGATCAGCCGGTTGCCGTTGGCCAGCGCCTTGGCCGCTTCGGCATCGCCGCGCCACATTTCCACCACCGCGTTGCGGTCGGCGCCGCCTTCGAGGATCTCGTCCCAGCCGACCAGGGTCTTGCCGCGCGCTTCGAGGTCACGCTGGATGCGCTGGACGAACCAGCTCTGCAACCCGTCGACGTCGGCCAGGTGCTCGTCGTGCATGCGCTGCTGCGACGACGGGCTTTGCGTCCATTGCTGCTTGGGCACCTCGTCGCCGCCGATGTGGATATACGGCGCGGGAAACAACGCGGTCACTTCATCGAGCACGTCGTGCAGGAAGGCAAACGTCGCCTCGTCGCCCGCGCAGTAGATGTCGGTGAACACACCCCAGGTGGCCGGCACCGGAATCGGCTGCTTCGGGCAGGACAGCGACGGGTAGGCCGCGATCGCTGCCGACGCATGGCCCGGCATCTCGATTTCCGGCACCACCGTCACGTTGCGCCGGCGCGCGTACTCGACCACGTCGCGGATGTCCTGTTGAGTGTAGAACCCGCCGCTGCGGCTGCCGTCGGCCTCGGTGCGCCAGGCACCGACGCTGGTGAGTTTCGGGTATTTGCGGATCTCGATGCGCCAGCCCTGGTCGTCGGTCAGGTGCCAGTGCAGCACGTTGAGCTTGTAGCGCGAGAGCAGGTCGATCTGCTGCTTGACCAGCGCCACCGGGACAAAGTGCCGTGCCGCGTCCAGCATGACGCCGCGCCAGGCGTAGCGGGGAGCGTCGTCGATGCGCATGGCAGGGATCGAGAGCTTGGCGTGGTGCCCGGGCGGCAGCAGTTGTCGCAGCGTCTGCACGCCCCAGAACAGCCCGCGGTCGTCGGCCGCCGCGATCTCGACGCGCTGCGGCGTGACAGTCAGCCGGTAGGCCTCCTCACCTTGCACGGAAGGATCGATGTGCAGTTCGATGCGCGGTTGGGAGGTGGCAGCACCTGTCCGCAGCACGATCCCGCTGTCCTCGCGGATGCCATCGCGCAGGAAGGCCGCAATTTCCTGGGCGCGTCGTCCGGCCGGCGCCTCGATGCGCACGTTCCGGTTCAGCACGAAGTCGCCATGCCCTGCCTCGATCCGGTCAGGCTGCGGGATGAGCGCCGCTTGCGCATGCGCTCCTTGAACGAACAGCGGGAAGGCGAGAAGCATCAGGGCAACGAGATGTCTGGGCATGGCCGATGTCCCTGGAAGATGTGGCGGGTTCACCCCCGATTTCACGGACACTTACGAGAAGGCCGCTTGAGGCCCTGAGGGGGTCACTGTTCAGTCAAAAGCCCGCAACGTGTTTTGGTGTCAGAGGATTGTTGGGGGAAACCTCAGGCTCTGAGTCGGGGATTTGCTAGTTTTGTTCGTGTGTTGATAGTTTATTCAGATTGAACTCGAGCCATCCACTTACTGCTCTGAGCCTCGGACACGCAGTGGAGAATTCCGCCATGAGAGAGACCGAGCCATGCGCCAAAAGTCCGCGTTCGACGCACATCCCGCACCTGGCCGGGACCACTCCGAAGGGAGGTTGATCCAAGTGGGCGTACTCCTGCTCGGCGCTGTTTTGTACACATTGTCGACTGGTCGTTTCCTGGTGCCTCTGGCCGCATGGCTCGCCCCGGTTTTCCTGCTACGTGTGGCACGCTCGCACAATGCACGGACCGGATTGGCGCTGTGCGCATTCGTCATCGTGCTGGGTTACTTGGTAGCCTGGCGCGGAGTATTCCTGAATGGCTGGGCGTTCGTAAGCATATACACACTGCTGGCGTTGGTGCATCTCATCCCCTTCGTGGTCGACCGCATACTTTTGCGCCGCGTGCATGGTGTCTTGCAATGGATGGTGTTTCCAGTGGCGTGGGCCTCGACGGATTACCTGTTTGCTCTGGTTTCACCTTTCGGCACCTGGTCGCTGGTGGCCTATTCGCAGTGGAGCGAACCGGCGATTCTGCAACTTCTGGCAATCACCGGACTCTGGGGTTTCCCTCTCCTGATTGGCAGTCTCGCTTCGACGGCCAACCTGGCTTGGGAACGCGGATGCTCGGGGCTTGCAGGTCGCCGCCCGCTGCTCGCTTGCGCTGCTGTGATCGCGATCGTCATGGTGTGTGGCGCCTTGCGGCTGTCCCTGCATCCGCCACAGCAACCGACTTTGACCGTTGCAGCAATAAGCGTCGAGAACATGAAGACATTCGGTTCTCTCTGGGCGCCGTTGCGGCAGCCTGGCGGCCTTTCCTCCGCGGCGGCACGCGACAGCAACTCCGAAAGCCTTGATCTCCGCCGGCGACTGTTCGAAGCCAGCGCCCGAGCGGCCCAGGCAGGTGCAAGCATCATCGTGTGGTCTGAAGCCAATGCTTTGGTGAGCGACAGCGACGAGAATGCGCTACGCAACGAGGCATCTCGGTTTGCCGCGACCCATCATGTCTATCTCCTGGCGGCCATGGCCGTGCTTACTCCGGGCCGGCCTCTCGCCCGCAACCGCACTTTGCTGTACGGGCCAGATGGGCGCCAGCTTGCCATGTACGACAAACACCACCCCGCTCCCGGGGAGCGGACCGAGCCCGGCACGACCCCACCGCCGCGCATCGTGACCGATGGCATGCGAATCGCGTGGGCGATCTGCTACGACTACGATTTCGTGGGCCTATTGCGACCGCTACAACGTTCCGGCGCAGACCTGCTGCTAGACCCATCGTGGGACAGCCGTAGCATCGACCCAATGCACACACGAATGGCGGTACTACAGGCTATCAGCACAGGGGCCGCCATGGTACGCAGCACTGAAGACGGACTTTCGATCGCCGTCGATGGCTACGGCCGCGTACTTGCCCAGCAGGACTGGTTTAGCACTTCCAGAAACGCACGCATCATGCTCGCCGACGTGCCTCGGCACGGCAGCTATACGGTCTATGACCGCATCGGCGACGCTTTCGGCTGGCTCTCAGTAGCTGTGCTGATGCTGCTGACTTGTAGTGCGCTTTTCTCCCGAGCGCACTTTCATTACAAGACATGACCGGTCCAACAGGGTTTCATTGCGTGGAGGTGCACTCCGTATCCTGCACTCGCAAAAGATGCACACTGAGCTTGCCCTCGTAACCCCCGAAGAATGGCTGATGGCGCTATGAATTGCGCCAGGACTGCAAGCGAAATGTGTTATACAGCTCAAGCCGCGAAGAACTGCACAAAGCGACGACTTACCGCGTGAAGGTCTCACCGTTGCGACACGCTGTCGCGGCGAGCGATGCGCCACCGGGCCGTCACGGTACGAATTTCAACAGACTGCTAGAATACGTTTTGGTGTCGCTTAACCAGGGGCGTGTAAATTGCTCCTTGAGTCTGGCTAGGATGGTGCAAACAGCCGATCAAGTTCCTCATAGGACCAGGCAATTTGAGTCATCCAGTCAAATGCCTTGCATGCGGCGGTTTGCGCAGCGATGCGACGCGCGTCACCGTGGAGATAGCGAAAGAGCGCCGAACCAAGACTGATACGCGCTACACCGCAGGCCCGAAGAGTATAAAAAGGAGGGGAATCGGGATGTGCAAGCAAATTCATCGGCAGCCTGCATTTTTCGGCGATCTCGTGTGCAACAGTGAGATCCTTAAGACCCGGGGCAAACACGCCATCGGCGCCTGCTTGACCATAAGCGAGAAGTCGAACCAACGCCGTATTATTCGCGCCAGGAAGTCGGGCATGTTCCTTGAGCCAGTAAACATCTGTACGCGCGTTCACGAAGATGGGCTGGTTTCGTTGCAGCGTCAGTGACTTGATTCGGTCAATTCGTCGGCATACTTCACTTGATGGCATGAGATTGACGTTCAACCCGCAGGCATCCTGAACATTTACGCCGGCAATGCCAGCATCAAGCAATCGCACAATCAACGCGTCCAGACCAATATTGTCTGATACGTAACCACATTCGAGGTCGACGCTCAGCGGAACACTTACTACGCGCGATATTCTGTTGATCGCCTGACACAGCTGATCTATAGGCAGCTTTTCATTGTCAGGCCATCCCAGGCTCGCCGCGACGCCCGCAGAGGTCGTGCCGAGCGCCAAAAAACCCGCCTGCTCCAAGATACGAGCTGACACAGCATCCCACGCATTGCCAAGCAGTAATGGGGTGTCACCATAATGTAATTGGCGAAAGCGCTCGAATGACATGTTGCAGGAGCTCACGGTTGTGATCCGTCAACTTGGGATATAAACGAGGCAACGCTGCGGTACAGAGACCAACGGTTGTGCTCCAGGTGCATTACGTGCGTTCCATCATCAATGCGCAGGCGCCATTTCAAGGGGCTTGATGTGAATCTTGCCAGGAAATTCTCGGCGCCCATATCGTCGACTTCGTCATCGTAGTTACCATAGACGACAAATACTGGCACCTTGACCTTGCTTTGTTCGTATGGATATATGCCCGCCTTGGCATCACGAATATCCGCAATGCAGCCCGCTGGTATCCTCAAGTTGTCGTCAGCGTCCCGATATTCTGATGGTTGCGATCGCGCGAATGTATTTATCCATCTACTGTCAACCTCTGGCTCTAGCAGTCGCATGCCTGGCGGCAAAATGTCGCTGAATCTCAGCTGCTGCTCGCGTGCGAGTGCTGTGATACGCCACCATGAAAAGGTCACGGTCTTCGCCTCGTATCCAGGGACCGGAACGATGGGGCCGAACAGGGTCAATGATGCCAACAGAGAAGGATGCGTGGCGGCATAAGTCGCGGCCGGGATTGTCCCCCATGAATGGGCAACCACGTGTAACCGTCTTATCCCGCGTTTGCTTTTCAGGTACGCCGCGGCGGCTGCGATTTCGGCCCCGGCTTCGGGCGCTCGCAGCAAGGGCAGTGCCCCGTCGGGTGCGGCAGACATTGCCGGCTGGCGGCTTGATGCTCCATAGCCGAGAAAATCCAGCCCACAGGCGAGCAGTCCCCGTTTTGCGGTAAAATCCAGCCACGAATCCCTGCCTTTGAATTCGTAACCTGCCGCAAGCATGGTCGGAAAGCTCGCGCCGTGAATGAAAAGCACCGCCTCATGGGTCGACTTTTCCGGCAACACGCAGTGCAGGGCAATCTTCTGACCCGGATCGTTGGGCGCAGGTAGTCTGGCCAGCTGAGCATTGTTTGACATGGCGGCGGACCCCAAGCCGGAAAACATCATCAGAAGCCCCATCACGGTCAACATAGTCGTCGCCCCTCGTTATGCGGAACGACGATTCTAGTCAAGGGAGATAGCAAGTTAGTTCGATGAGCATCGAAGCACCCAATCAATCGCAAGACATCGCAAGGATGGCTGGATTGCTGGCTGACACGTCTCGATCAACCATGGTTCTGGTACTCCTCGATGGGAGGGCCTATACAGCCAGTGAACTGGCAAGGGCCGCCAACGTGAGTCCGCAAACAGCAAGCTTCCATCTCGGCAAGCTATACCGTGCGAACTTTGTCCAGATCATCAGCCAAGGAAGATACCGTTATTACCGGCTCGCTGGACCGGAGATCGCGCAGGCGCTCGAATCGTTTCTGGCAATATCCTCCGCGCCTGCGCCGGAAGAGATTCCGACAAGATGTCCGCGAAACTTGAGAGCCGCTCGCTGTTGTTATGACCATCTTGCGGGGAAGGTGGGCGTCGCGATCTATCGCGCAATGCTGGCCAATTCGTGGATCGTTCCGAATGGTCAGTACTTGATTGCGACTACCGTGGCGATGTCCGCCCTGGTCACCCTGGAAATTCCCGATGACCCGGCGTCAATGCGGGGAAAGCCCTGTCTCGACTGGTCGGAACGCGAGTTCCATCTGGCTGGAGACTTAGGTCGAATCTTGTTGTGCGCAATGCTCGACAAACGCTGGTTGTTGAGAGGGGAGGCACGGGCTATCACGCTGACCGAGGAAGGGCGACGTCACCTAGGAACCTTGGGTCTGCTAGGGATGGTCTGATCATCCATTGTTCATCGTCGTAGCGGCTCATGGGTTCGGGCTTCGCGGTTGTGGAGCGCATTCGCGCAGCGCAACGGCGAGATGTCGCTCCAGTTTCGCGGCGTCTCGCCGCGATATTGTCACTGGCAATTTGCAAGGTGATTCACGACTTGTGGCACATGGCCCACCATGGGTCGCAGGCTAACTTGCGGACTTCTTATTCGCTAACGGTTGCAGTATGCGCACTCGTCGATCCTTCATTGTCATCATCGCAATTCTTGGCATTCAAGTACTTTCTACAACGGTTGCGATTGCTTCGGACGCGTCCCCCGCGTCGGTCACGCGGGTGGTTGTGCTAGGGGTGTCGCATTCCAACCAGCTGGTTGCGGAGGGTGACCAGCCAGCCCTGCTGGATGCCTTCATCGGTCGCGTTCATCCCGACGCCATCTGCATCGAGCGCGCGCCCGAACCTTACTCGCGCGGCGACTTCTACGAGTTCACCTACGAGCAACAGGGCGTGATCGTGCCGTATGCGAGGCGTCACCATATTGCGATTTACCCGATCGACTGGGAACCGTCCCGCGAGGACGAACTGCTAGGTTTCAGCATCGATTTGGATACACCGCCGGAGCTTCGCCCGAAAAAGGGCTTCCAGTCGTTCACCACGTTCACCAGATCCGACCTCGACCGCAAACTGTTCGCCTCGGACGAGCCGCTCGCGCTAGCAGACATCGTGAAGTGGGAAGCTCATGTGCCGGACAAGCTAAGCCGGGACATGCCGCGTCGCCTTTTTCTCTATCGCACTTTCATGCAAGCCAAGCGCATCGAAGCGGTCGCCCACGAGCATCTCTATCAAACCGTGCTCGTGGTCGTCGGCGACTTCCACAAGCATGACATCGAAGCGATTCTGAGGGACGACAAGACTGTCCGGCTCATTGAACCCTCCCATTTCGGCCTGCCCACGCTGCGGGAAATCCGCCAGCACGACCGCCCAGAATATCAGTACGCAGTCGCTACCTTTAATCTGTTGGGCAAGCAATTTTCGACTGGCGCCGTCGATACGAAATGGGTAAGCGAAATTGTGGCGAACCTTTCCGCAAAACATCCGGACTCACCGGAAGTGAGGTTGCTTGCCACACGCTTGGCGCTGTTGTCGCACGCCATCGATGCGGGTCAGGCCATCGCCCGCTATCGCGCGATCCTGGCTGATAGCAAAGATGCGCCATTCACCTGGACGGGCGTACAGGACACTCATCGCGTAGATTCGTATTTTGATCCTTTCGGAAACCTCACCGTGCATCAGCGTACGCAGGTGGAGCTGGCGCGCCTCCTCTACCAGACCCACGACACGGCAGCCGCCAACACCCTGCTGCCCGCGCTCCAGGCTCAGCTAAGCCCGCGCAAGGCCATGCAGCTCGCCGGATATTGGCGGCGGGAGCTTGTCACAAGCAACAGGAAGAACTGAGTGGCCGTATTCGCAATCGTCCGCTCTTTCCAACACTAGCGGAAGGCGCCTGAGGTGGTGAAACGTTGACACGGTCTTGCCGCCCACAGTCAATGGGCCCGCACTTTCCCCTCCTTGGTCGCGCCAAAAACTAGTCTCGTCTTGCCGCTGGTCACCAGCCGCTGGTTTCGTGCGGTGCGAAGATAGCGCCAGGCCCTCTTCTGGTTGGGGCCGCGTGAGCGGCCCTTGCTGCTGTCCAAACACTCTTTGGTCATCGTGGATGCCTTCCATGCGCGCGCCACGGGACGCACAGAGTCTCGGGCTCTTCTGGCCAATTCCTTGATGACTCGGTTCACCCCCGATTTCACGAACACCAGAAGGGTTTGGCAGCAATATCAAACTTGCTGGACACGGACGCCAACCTGATTTGCGGCCACTTGGCCCATCGGCCCCCGTAAAGTAGGTCCACCTCACCGATGGCTCGGCCCGTCGAAGTCGACCGGCCGAAATCGGCCAACAGCTGCCGTTCGGCGACCGCAAATGAGCGCCTCAAAGCGGACACTCCCAAAGCGTCGAATGCGGAACCGATTGGGCGCACGCATCGCCAGTGTGGAAACCTCAGGCTCTGACCCGCTTTAGTTTGGACCCGCTTTAGTTTGTTGTTGAAGGTAGGTTCGGATGGCTATCAGGTCGTCGTCGGACAGGGTTACCGCTTTACCGCCGTGCCGGATGAAGGCAGACCCATGCGACGAACCAGGTCGCGGAAGCGGGGTGAGCCACGCAGGTGATCCAGCGCGGGGTCGTTCAGCCACGCAAGAGTTAGGGGTTGGCGTTCCTGAACAGCACGTTCGAGCCAGAGCATCGCGTGGGCATCGTCGCCGAGCATGGCGTACATGTGCACTATCAAATGAATGTTTGGCTCCTTGCCTATGGAGTTCGGTGGTTCGAGAAACTGAATCATTTGTCGCAAGGCGCCTGTGTACCCCGACCGCTTGTATGCCAGCTCGACCGCTTCGGCGCGTTGCGTTTCCTTGTTCAGGATGATTGACTGGTGGTACTGCGCATATGCTTCCGCAAACATCTTCTTTTGCTCGAACACATACGCCATGAAGAAATTCCACCCGCCCAGGTTTGGATACATTTCCAAGCCTCGGCGGAACTGGCGCATTGCGTCGTCGTACCGGCGGGCAAGGTAAAGCGTTGCCCCCAGGTTTGCATTGGTATCCCATGAGAAAGGGTCGAGATCCACGGCGCGCTCGGCTTCCTTCACGGCCTCGTCGAGCTTGCCCATCGAGCTCAAATACACCGCATACCACTCGTGAGCGTAGGCGTAGTTCGGATTGAGAGCCAAGGCTTCCTTGAACTCCTTTTCCGCGCCTGACCAGTCGCCGGCCCATACGTCTATGCTGCCCAGTGACGCGTGAGGTTCTGCGAGGGAAGGGTCGAGCTGCAGCGCCTTGACGGCGGCTTCCTTGGCCTTGGAAAGCGCCTCCTTGGTAGTTAGTGGTCCGCCTGCCAGATACAGATAACTATCGGCGACGCCCACATATGCCAGCGCGTAGTTCGGGTCGATGGCAATGGCCTTCTGAAAATAGTCGAGTCCCCGTCGCACGTCGTCCCCGCTGGAGAAACGTTCGGTTGGAATCCCGCTCCACCAATAGCGGCCCCTCAGATAGTCGTCATGCGCTTCGGGATTGACGGCACGGCGGTCGGAAAGCATGGCGCGCTGTTGGGGAGTCAGCTTGACGCGGATTGTCGCGGCGATATCGCGCGAAACGTCATCCTGCAGGACGAGGACGTCACTCAAGTCACGCTCATAGCTCTGCGCCCAGAGCTGGCGATCGCTGGTTGCTGCAACCAATTGCGCGGTGATGCGTACGCGATGACCCGAGCGCAGTACCGTCCCTTCGACCACAGCGTCGACACTCAGCTCGTCGGCGATATCACGTAGCGACTTGCGGGAGCCCTTGTACCGCATCGCCGACGTCCGCGAAACCACGCGCAACGCTCCGATGGCGCCGAGCTCGGTGATCAGTTCATCGGTCATTCCATCGGCGAAGTACTCCTGCTCCTTGTCCCCGGAAAGGTTTTCGAACGGCAGCACTGCCAGCGAGTGAATCTCGGGAAGGGCTCCTTCGACATCTCTTGCCGGTGGGCGACAAGTAGAAATATGCCGCAGTGCCGGAAGCCAGCAACAGCAGCGCCGCGAACGCCCCCACAATGGCCGCTCGGTACCGCGGGATATGCCACACGGCGGAAGCTGCTTCGCCATTCCCGACGCCCCCGGCTGGCGGCGCTCCTGGTGGCTCATCCCTTTCCCGCACCGCAGCGATAAAGCGGTACCCCCGCTTGGGCACCGTCTGGATGAACTTGGGTTCCTCGGCGGTGTCCCCGAGAGCCTTGCGCAACTGGGAAACGTTATGCGCGAGGGCTACTTCCTCGACGATGCTGTGCGGCCAGAGGGTTCTGAGAAGTTCATCCTTTTCAATAAGCCGCCCCTGATTCCTGACCAGCAGCACCAGCGTATCGAAGGCCTTCGGGGCAAGTGGCACCACTTTTCCGTCATGCAGCAGCCGCTTCTCGGCCGGCGCCAAAAGGAATGGACCAAATTCGTAAGCGACTAGTGGGGTGCGGACATCGCGCGTCCTGACGGAATATATGTTCTATCCGGTCAATTTTTCGTCAGAAAATTTCAGCATTTTCCCAAGATTTTCCGATCGTAAACGGCTTACATCCCCTGCGCGTCGGCAGTGTGCCACGCAATTGCACCAGGCGTGAAACATTCGGAAAACCCCAGGAGACCAACATGAACACGATTATTCGTTCCAGCGCCCTTCGTGGCCTTCTGGCTGCCGCGATCTTGGGCGGTACATGCACCGCGAGCTCCAGCGTTTCCGCCGCTGGTACCGATACCAATTCCGAGAGCCAGCTCGTAACATTTGCGGATCTCAAGATATCGAGCGCCGCCGGCGCTACCGAGCTGTATGCCCGCGTCATGCGGCTGCGGTCAACGTGTGCTCGTACTTTTGGTTCAAGTCGGACGCGGATGAGGCGCGTTGCATCGGAGGCGCCATCGCAAACGCAGTGGCTGAAGTCAACGAACCCGCCTTGGTCGCCGTCTACAACCTGAAAAACAGGAAACCGCTGCCTAGCCTGAAAAACAGGGAATCGCAGCGCGCTTCTCGTGTCGCGTCGAGTCCCTAAAAACAGCGGAGCAAGGTCACTGCGCAAGGATCATCATTTCGGCGCCGGTGTCAACAGGGACATAAGCCCCCGCTCCCGCTTTTGCAAGCCGGAAACTGGGACAGAGGAAGTTAAATGCCCTCAGGCTCGGCTTCGGTTACGGCTGAAAAACAGGGGTCACCATTTCGCCGCCCGGGTCAATAGGCACACAAAAACCCGTCTCCGATGCGCGTCGGAGATCATGATGTCCCGTCTTGCCGCTGACCACCAGCCGCTGTGTTTCATACGGCGCCAAGATCGCGCCAGTCACCGTTCTGGTTAGGGCCGCGGTCAGCGGCCCTTGCTGCTCTCCAAACACTCATCGGTCATCGCGGATCCCGTCCAGGTGCGCGTCGTGCGTCGCACAGAGTCTCGGGCTCTGAAGGCCCACCCCTTGATGGCTCGGTCCGCGTGCGCTCCTGCGTACAACACGGGTACCGACGGTCGCGACCCTTCAGAGCACTGGCTCGAAGCCAACCCCGGATTCCGGCCTGCGACCGCCAGCGTGATCAGCCAAAGGCGCGCGTCGGATTGAACGTCGTGCCTTCGTGCAGCATGTGGTAGCAGGCGCGCGCCAGCTTGTGCGCGACTGCCTTGATCGCGACGACGCCATGCTTGCGCGCGTGTTTGCGCTCATAGGCGGCATCGGAAACGACGAGCCAATACTTGCTCGTGAGCTTATTGCCTATCACCAGTCCTTTCGCCAGCACGAGTCAGCCGACGTCCTATTCGAAAACCTCTTTGCCGCAGCCAACTAAGCGCTCAAGCGGACGCGCTCCGCCGCCGCTTAACTCTAGCGTTGAAGACGGGTCTACCGGAAAGCAGCCGTTTGCGACCGGCTGCGATGGGTCGGGAGCGGTCTCTCGACCTGATGATCCAGCGACGGTACGTTGTCAGTGCAGTGCACTGCGCAGTTGATCGACCCCAGGAGAGGCAGCCGGGAAGTCGAAAATGGGGGGCGCGAGCCGATGCACACGTCTGAACAGCTGGTTAGAGCCGTCTGCGAGAAAAACGTGTTCCGTGAACACCGTAATTTGCACAAACGCGCAAACTCTTGCCTGGCTCGCTGCAGCCAATTACCAGCGAAAAGTGTCAGTCGGATTACCAGCGAAAAGTGTCAAAACTGACAGTAATCGCTGGGATGACCAACATGCAACTGTGGGCGAGCAAATGTGGTGGGCCCGCCAGGACTCGAACCTGGAACCAAGGGATTCGCTTGTCCCGGAGGTTTCCTTCCGGAGCGGACTATCTCTTCACCCTTCGCCGATGCGCATGGCGCATCGGCGGGTGGGGTGCGGGACGCTCGAGCCTGTGATCAAGGACGCTGAAGTCCTCAGGTAGTCTCTGCACCTTCCGGCGGTGTACCGCCGGCTTGGCTCAGGGTTGCCACCGTCCGCGCATCGCGCGCCGCTGAGGTTTCCCTGAATTCATCCCGTTCCCGTCCACGCATTCCTGCGTGGCGGCACCTTTCGATGAGTCCCCTGCTCTAACCATTGAGCTACAGGCCCGTGCCGCTATGGTAACCGAGCCGGCCCGCATCGGGCGGCTTGCGGCCCGATATCTTCACCTGCCGATCAGCCGAGCGGCTCCAGCTCGGGGGTGTTCGCGGCAGCCTGTCGGCGGCGCTGATGCTGGGCATGCAGCGCGTCGACGCTGACCAGCAGCAGGGCCGCCCAGATCATTACGAAGCCGATCCAGCGCGATGGCGACATCGGCTCGTGCGCGATGACCACGGCGATCACGAATTGCAGGCTGGGACCGATGTACTGCAGCAGGCCCAGCGTGCTCAACGGCAGCCGTCGTGCCGCCGCGGCGAAGGTGATCAGCGGCAGCGTGGTGGCAACACCGGTGGACATCAGCCACAGCGCCGAGCGGGTTCCGTGCACGGTGAAGTGGGTCTGGCCGCGGGAGCCCAGCCAGGCCAGCGCGAGCAGGGCCAGCGGCGCCAGCACCAGCGTCTCCACGGTCAGGCTGGGGATCGGCGCGATGCTGCGGCCGGCCTGCTTCTTGCTCAGCCCGTAGAAGCCGAAACTGACCGCCAGTGCCAGCGCCAGCCAGGGCGGACCTCCCTGGCCGACGGCGATCAGCACGATCGCCACCAGGGCGATGCCGACGCCAAGCCATTGCGCCGGGCGCAGGCGCTCGCGCAGCACCAGTACACCGAGCATCACGGTCAGCAGCGGGTTGATGAAGTAACCCAGCGAGGCCTGCAGCACCTGGCCGCTGGTGGCGGCATAGACGTAGACCAGCCAGTTGCAGGCGATCAGCACGGCCGCCAGTGCAAGGGCGCCGAACTGGCGCGGCGAGCGCAGCACGGCAACGAATTCGGGCAGCCGTCGAGTCGCCGCCAGCAGGCCCAGGCACAGCAGCAACGACCAGAGAATCCGGTGGGCGACGATCTCCAGCGCCGAGGCAAACTCCAACTGCACCACGTAGAGCGGAAACACGCCCCATACCGTGTAGCAGGTGATGCCGAAGATCAGCCCGGCGCGGGAGGCCCTGGCATGGGTGGGTTGCTGACTCACGGAGTGCACTCACGGACCGGGTTCGCCACGGGCAGTCCCGCGGCAATCATGGAAAAAACAACGCCCGCTGAGGCGGGCGTTGTCCGGGGTCGCTGACGATCGGCTGGCTTACTCGACGTCGAGGAACGAACGCAGCTGTTCGGAGCGGCTGGGGTGACGCAGCTTGCGCAATGCCTTGGCCTCGATCTGGCGGATCCGCTCGCGGGTGACGTCGAACTGCTTGCCGACCTCCTCCAGCGTGTGATCGGTGTTCATGTCGATGCCGAAGCGCATGCGCAGCACCTTGGCCTCGCGCGGGGTCAGCCCGGCGAGCACGTCGCGCACGGTCTCCATCAGGCCGGTCTCGGTGGCCGAGTCGACCGGCGAGCTGGCGTTGCCGTCCTCGATGAAGTCGCCCAGATGGGAATCCTCGTCGTCGCCGATCGGGGTTTCCATCGAGATCGGTTCCTTGGCGATCTTCAGTACCTTGCGGATCTTGTCCTCGGGCATCTCCATTTCCTTGGCCAGTTCCTCCGGCGTGGCCTCGCGGCCGAACTGCTGCAGCATCTGGCGGGAAATGCGATTGAGCTTGTTGATCGTCTCGATCATGTGCACCGGGATGCGGATGGTGCGGGCCTGGTCGGCGATCGAGCGGGTGATCGCCTGGCGGATCCACCACGTCGCGTAGGTCGAGAACTTGTAGCCGCGGCGGTACTCGAACTTGTCCACCGCCTTCATCAGGCCGATGTTGCCTTCCTGGATCAGATCGAGGAACTGCAGGCCGCGGTTGGTGTACTTCTTGGCGATCGAGATCACCAGGCGCAGGTTCGCCTCGACCATTTCCTTCTTGGCGCGACGGGCCTTGGCCTCACCGCTGGCCATGGCGCGGTTGATGTCCTTGATGTCGATCAGCGGCAGGAACAGCTTGCGCTCGATCGCAGCGAGCTTCTCCTGCTCGGCGTCGATCGCCTCGCGGTGGGTCTTGATGTTCGGCGACCATTTCTGGCGCTTGCGGCTGAGCTCGGCCACCCACTCGAGGTTGCCCTCGTTGCTGGGGAAGGTCTTGATGAACTCGGCTTTGGGCATCTTCACCTGCTTGACGAAGATGTCCAGCAGCACGCGCTCGTGATGGCGGATGTCGCCCACCACTTCACGCAGCTTGCGCACGAAGCCGTCGATCAGCGCGGACGGCAGCTTGAGCTTGAGGAATTCCTCGGCCATCTGGTCGCGCAGCTTGACGATCTTCTTGTCGGTGATGCTGGCGGCCTTCGGTGCGGCCTTCTGGAACTTGCCGTAGTAGTCGCGCAGCAGCTCCATGCGGCGCTTGACCTCTTCCGGGTCGGGACCGGTGGGGCCGGCCTCTTCCTCTTCCGTATCGTCGTCCTCGTCGTCGCCGTCCGCCTCGTCGCCGGGCTCGGGTTCGGGCGCCAGCAGGGCGGCGGCTTCCTTCTCCTTGCGGGCGATGTCGGCGGCTTCCTCCAGATCGAGGAAACCGGCGAGGATCTCGCTGAGCCGGCGCTTGCCGTCCAGATGCTGGTCGTACTCCTCCAGCAGCAGTTCGATGGTCAGCGGGAAGCTGGCCAGCGCGGTCTGGACCTGGCCGAGGCCTTCCTCGATACGCTTGGCGATGGCGATCTCGCCCTCGCGGGTGAGCAGTTCGACCGTGCCCATCTCGCGCATGTACATGCGCACCGGATCGGTGGTGCGACCGACTTCGGCGTCGACCGCGGACAGCAGCGCCACCGCTTCCTCGGCGGCGGAATCGTCATCGCCCGAGCTGCTGCCGGGTGCGGCGCCGTCGGCGATGGTGTCGGTGTCGGGGGCGGCGTCGTGCACTTCGATGCCGACGCCCTTGAGCACCGCCATGATGTCTTCGATCTGCTCCGGATCGACGATGTCGTCGGGCAGGTGATCGTTGATTTCGGCATAGGTCAGGTAGCCCTGCTCCAGACCCTTGGAGATGAGCGCCTTGATTTCCGACTGTTGCTCGTGGGGAGCTTTGCTGTTCATTAATTAACCGACCGCCGAGGGGTGCAAGAACCGGACATTATAGCGATGTGCTGCTTTTTTGGCCAGTTTTCAAGTGGAAAGAACTCAGGCTGCGACAGGCAAAAATCGCGCCAAATCACGGTATTGGCGTACCTGGAGGGCCGCAAGGGTGTTTGCTGCACAGGCTTCGCCATTCAGCCGGTCTCGAGCCAGAAAGTCACCGGGCCGTCATTTACCAGCTGGATCAACATATGGGCACCGAAGCGGCCGGTTTCCACCCCTCCCGAATGGGTCTCGCGGGCGAGTTCCAGCAACCGTTCGAACCAGCGCCGGCCGTGTTCCGGTGTCGCGGCATGGCTGAAGCCGGGGCGCATGCCGGAGCGGGTATCGGCGGCCAGGGTGAACTGGCTGACCAGCAGCAGGCCGCCGCCGGTATCGGTGAGCGAACGGTTCATCTTGCCGTCGTCGTCGGCGAACACGCGATAGCCGAGCAGGCGTTCGAGCATGCGTCGTGTCTGCGCCTCGCCGTCGTCCGGCTGCACTGCCACCAGCGCGAGCAGGCCGGGGCCGATCGAGCCGACCGTCTCGTCACCGACACGGACGCTGGCGGACAGGACGCGCTGAATCAGGGCAATCATTCGGGGCCGCTGCCGGTGGAAGAGTCGGGAGTCGGCAGAGCATAGCGAAGTCCCGTCGGCATCGCAGGCCGGTCGAGGGTCTGCGCTCCCGCCTCGATCGGCACGGTCGCGCCCGGCGGAGGGCGCGACTCGTCTACACTTTCGGGGATGCGCGTCGACATTTACCTGATCTATCTGCTCCTGCGCCTGCTGGCGCTGCTGCCGCTGCGGGTCCTGCACGGCATGGGTGGCGCCCTGGGCCGGCTGGTGCTGTGGCGGCGTGGCCGCACGGCGCACAACACCGCGGTCAACCTGCGCATCGTGCGACCGCAACTGGATGACGCCGCCCAGGCCGCCTTGCTGCGCCAGGTGATGGCCGAGAGCGGCAAGTCGATCAGCGAGATCGTCAAGGTCTGGGGTGGCGGTGCCGAGCACGCCCTGGAGCTGGTACGCGAAGTGCGCGGCGAGGCGCTGCTCGATGCCGCGCTGGCGACGGGCAAGGGGGTGATCATCGCGGCGCCGCACCTGGGGTGCTGGGAGTTGCTGAACTACTGGTTGTGCCGCAAGACACCGATGGCGATCCTGTACCGACCGCCGCGGATCGCCGCGATCGAGGGTCTGCTGCGCAAGGTGCGCGGCGCGCTGGCGCCGGAGCAGATCCGCGCCGACGGCGCCGGCGTGCGCAGCCTGTACAAGCGCCTGGCCGCCGGTGGCAGCGTCGGTATCCTGCCGGATCAGAAACCGCGTTCGGGCGAGGGCCGTCTCGCACCGTTCTTCGGTCGCCCGGCGCTGACCATGGTGCTGTTGCCGCGACTGGCCGCGCGCACCGGCGCGACCGTGCTGTTTGCGTTCGCCGAACGGTTGCCGGCCGGGGCCGGCTACCGCATCCATCTGCTGCCGGCGCCGAGCGGGTTGGCCGATGCGGATCCGGATGTGGCCTGTTCGGCACTGAACCGTGGAGTGCAGCAGTGCGTCGAGCTGGCGTTTGCCCAGTACCAGTGGCAGTACAAGCGCTATTCGGCCGATGGCCTGGTCAGCCCGTACGATCGCGAGCAGGGGTAGCCGCGCGCCGATCGCCTTATGGCGTGTCTTTTTCCAGGCGGCGCAGGAACACCTGCATTTCCTTGCCGGCCTGCTGATCGCCGCGCCGGGTGGCGGCCGCGACGCCGCTGCGCCAAGCGTCCGCGGCGGCCTGCGGCTGGCCGGCGTCGAGACAGGCCTTGCCCAGCAGCTTCCATGCCGCCGAATAGGTGGGATCGAACAAGGTGGCACGGCGCAGTTCGTCGATCGCCTCGTCGGCGGCACCCTCGGCCAGCAGTGCATTGCCCAGCGAAAACCGCAGCAGCGCGCCGTCGCGCGGGCCGTCGCACTGTTTGCGCAGGTTGGCGATCAGTCCGGCGTTCATGGTTGCTCGTGGTAGCGCCAGTCGTCCGCCGGATAGATCAGGGTGGGCTGCGCCGGCTCCGGCGGGGTTTGCCCGGCGCGCAGGTCGGCCAGCGAGGCGGCGGGCCAGATCACCAGCCAGGATGAACGGAACGGCTGTACCAGCAACGCATATCGCAGATCGGTGGGTTCCAGCTTTCCCGGGTGCGTGACGATCAGGCCGTCCGGATGCGCGTACGCATAATCCTGTATCGCCTTGTCGCCGAAGAGCTCCTGGATCGGACGGGTCAGCCGGCCCTCGAAATGGAATTCGCCTTCGTAATTGCCGAGGTAGGCGAGCGGACGATTCGCCTGTTCGGCCGCACCGAGCAGATGGGCCGCCGGGCGCAGGTCCCAACGCGACCACAGGGTCAGCGTGAACAGGGTATTCAGGGCAAGCACGCCGACCAGCCCGGCCACTGCCAGGCGGCGCAACTCGCCGCGCCCGCGCAACAGCAGCAGGGCACCGAGCAGCAGGAACACCACGGCGAAATAGCGGCTGTACGGCGCAGCCGCCTCGGCCCAGTCGGCATGCAGGACATGGCCGGCCACCAGCATGGGCAGCACGAACAGCCCCAGCGCAAACAGCATGCCACCCACGCCCAGTGGCCAGGTGCCGAGCCAATCGTTGCCGGCCAGCGCCGGCCGGCGCTCGCGCAGCACGGCGATCGCGCCGGCCATCAGCAGGACGATACCGCCGGCCTCCGGAAACAGGTAATACGGCTGCTTGCCGCTGATCAACGAGAATACGATGAAGCTGGGGATCAGCCAGCACAGGGCAAAGCGCAGACCCGGCTCCAGCGGCCGACGCAAACCGGCGATGGCCACCCACACGCGCGGCCAGCCACTGAACGGGAACAGCAGTGGCAGCAGCCACAGCAGGTAGAACCAGAACGGTTCGGCATGGTTCTGCAGATCCTTGCCAGCGGACAATTTGTCGACCACGCGGCCGGCGGTCTGGGTGAAGAACAGCCGTTGCCGGTACGCCTCGCCACCGGAGAAGCCGGCCGGCAGTGCCCACGCCAGCAGCATCGCGCTGCCGAGCAACAGCGCCAGTAGGCCGCGGCCATACCAGCGTGCGCGATGCTGGCGCGCCCAGTCGTTCCACAGTGGACCGAGCAGCCACGGGAAAATGATGTGCAGCAGCATCACCGGGCCCTTGGTCAGCAGGCCCAAGCCGATGCACAGGCCGAACAGCAGCCAGCGGGGTTCGGTCCGATGCGCCTTCGGGGTCAGGCACAGCAACGCCGCCAGCGTCCACATGGCGAGCAACCCGTCATACATGATCTGCAGGCCGAACAGGAACGCGCAACCCAGGGCCAACAACATCCATGGCGTCGCCTTGGCCATCCACGGCCGGCTCGGAAACAGTCGCCGCGCCAGCATCGACACCAGTACCAGTTGCGCGCCACCGATCAGCACCTCCAGCACCCGTGGCCAGATGTCGCTGACACCGAACACGAACCAGCCGCACTGGATCAGCCAGAACAGCAGGGGAGCCTTCTCGCTGTAGGGCTGGCCGTTGATGTGCGGTACCAGCCAGTGACCGTGGCTCCACATGTCCCACGCCACCGCGAGGGTGCGGGTGGAATACAACGGCATCGGACCGTGCGAGAAGATGGCCAGCAGGGCCACGAACGCCCACAGCGGAAGCCAGGGCCAGACGGTGCGCAGTTGTTCGGAACGGCTGTAACGGCTGGATGACACGGGCGGACTCTTGGCGGGCGTGAACAGATTCTAGCTTGCGCCGGGTGTCTGCAAGTCGACCGTGGGCACGATCCGGTGCGTGGTCAGGCCGGTCCCCAGTAGCCGATGCGCCGACGCAGCTTCAGCTTGCGCCACAGATTCAGCGGCTTGCGTCGCCGGTTGCGCGCGCCGGCGGCGATGAATGTGTCGATCGCCTGCAGCACCCGTTCGCTGGAGCGGCCATCGCGGTAAGGGTGGATCGCATCGGCGTAGTCGCGAATCGCCGCCATCAGTTCCGGCGGTCGCGCCAGCGCACGTTCTATCGCCGGCTCGAACTGCGCCGGGTCGTCGATGTCGATCAGCTGCGGACCGGGCCGGCGGTTCTTGTAGGTCACCACCGGCTTGCCGGTGAGCAGGAATTCGTTGAGCGCGGAGGAAGTGTCCGAGCACATCAGGTCGACCTGCGGGAACAGCTCGAGGATGTTGTCGTTCTCGGCAAAGCGCAGGTACTCGTTCTGCAGCGCCTTGAACTTCGCCACGGTGTCCGGATTCATCTTCGGATGGAAGGTGATGATCCAGCGCCAGCGGCCGTCGCGCGACAGCCGCTTCACTTCCTCGTACAAGGTCTCGGCGGCGCTCCAGGAGGGCGAGAAGGTGGAGTGGTAGAGGATCACCGGCGGCTGGCGCACCGGCAGCACCGGGCCGGCGATCTCGCGCATGAACGGATCGAGCTTGGGCCAGCCGGTCTCGGCCACGCTGAAGTGGCCCAGCTGGTCGGCCAGCGCCTGGAACTGTGCGGTGTCGCGCGGGCCGGTGGTGCAGTACAGGTCGAAGAAGCCGCGGACGTAGATGTGCCGGGGCTTGCCGGCATCGAAGCCGTGGAACACCTCGACCTTCGCGCCAGGGAAGAAGTGCGGCAGGTGGTTGCCGGGCGTGAGTACCGCCAGCGGCTTCCAGCGGCGGACTTCCTGCACGGTCAGCAGGCGCTCGCCGGCGACAAGGTCATCGGCGCCGGGGCCGTCGAAGAACCACGCCGCCTCGTCGCCGCGCGCGCGGATCGCCGCCTGCAGCGGGCGCAGGATCGCCAGCGCATAGCGTTCGGAGCCGTAGAGTAGGTAGTGCTTTTTGGAAGACATGGGTGAGTCGCAAGTTGTGGATTGCAAGAGCTGCAAAATGAAAGTTACGGTGAGCCGGGACCCTCACCTCAATCCTCTCCCAAAGGGAGAGGAGGCAAGGGTGCCTTGCGGGTTCGCTTCATCGTGATGCCGCGTGGCGAACCCGTGCTTCAGCGGTCTATGTGATGCTTGTTCAATAAATCGGCCGCGTCCGCGACCGATCTGGGGTTGTGGCGCATCTCGTAGTAGCGCAGGCGCTTGTAGACCGCGTAGCTGGCCGCGGTGTGCGCGATGATGAAGCCGCGCCAGCCATCGAGGCAGGCCAGCCGGAACAGGTAGTCCTTGAGGAACGCCAGCGCGTACACGAACGGCGTCTGCCACATCCGCACCGGCTTGCCGCGCTCCAGCCAGTCGCGGCACTTCAGTTCGCTATAGCGCAACACCTTCAGCTGCTTGTGCACCAGGGTCGGGTTGTTGACGTGGTTGAACGGTGCGCGCAGCGTCGGCGCGGTGCCGTCGAAACGCAGCGACTCGTGCACCCGCGCGTCGGTCCAGCGCGCGCGTTCGCGGTGGTACAGCCGCGCCATCCGTTCGCCCACCGCCGGCCGATACCAGCGCATCGGCGCGCCCATGTAGATCGTGCTGCGGCGCAGCCAGACGGCCGGAGCGTTGCTGGACATCAGTTGCGGCAGGCGCTGCTGCAGCTCGGCGGCCAGTGCCGGGGTGAGGTATTCGTCGGCATCCAGCACCAGGATCCAGTCGTGGCTGCACCGGGTGGTGGCGAAGTTGCGCTGCGCACCGAAGCCGAGCCAGTCCTGCTGCACCACGCGCGCACCATGGGCCTGCGCGATCGCGACCGTGGCGTCGTCGCTGCCTGAATCGACCACCAGCTTTTCGGCCGCGAACGGCACGCTGTCCAGGCAACGCGCAATGTTGTCGGCCTCGTTGTGGGTGATGACGGCGAGGCTCAGCGGCAGGGAGGGCATGGACATGGGCGGATTCTAGCCGATCGGTCCGGTCACTCCAGCGGCCTGCGTCGAGCAGCAGACGTCGGTCCCGGCGTTGGTTATGATGCACGCATGCGCTCGCATCGAGCATGCCTGCAGCCGTCGTGCAGGCATCCATTGCCGCAATCCTGCACAGCGCAGAGGGGGAGATCGTGCAAACAAGCGATATCATGAGCGGCGAGGCCGTCCTCGAGGAGCCCGTCCGTGACGCGGGTCGCCGGATCGGCCGGCGTAAGGCGCCAGCGCGCGGCCCCCCGCCACCAGCTTTGCCGTGGTCATCACCAGCTACAACTATCGCGACTTTTGTGATCGAGGCGGTTGAGAGCGCATTGGCGCAAAGCCGCCGGGCGGTCCAGGTGATCGTGGTCGACGATGGCTCCACCGACGGATCGGAATCCCTGCTGCGCGAGCGCTTTGGTGACGATGAGCGGGTCACCCTGCTGACGGGCAGCAACGGCGGGCAGCTCAGTGCGTTCCAGCGAGGCGTGGACGAAGTGCGTGCGGAGGTGATCTGTTTCCTCGACTCCGATGATCGCTGGGAACCGGACTATCTGGCTCGCCTCGGTGAGCTGTATGACGCGCGCAAGGACATCGACTTCGTGTTTTCCGACCTGCAGCTGTTCGACCAGCAGGATCGGGTGATGAAGTTCCATGATCGTGCGGTCGATCTGGGCTATACCGCGATCAGCACCTATGTGCTGACCCAATGGTACGGCGCACCGACCTCGGCATTGTCGATGCGCGCATCCTGGGCGCGGCAGGCACTGGATCTGCCCGAGGCGTTCCAGCGGACCTGGCGGCTGTCGGCGGACAATTGCCTGGTGTTCGGCTGCAGCGTGCTGGGGGCGCACAAGTACTACCTGCCGACGGGGTGTGTCGGCTATCGCATCCACGGCAAGAACGGCTGGTGGTCGAACCAATCGCCGCGCATCGAATACGTCAACAAGATGACTTCCAGCGCATTGATCCGGCATTACGCCGATCGGGTCGGGATGGGACCGGAGTGCATCGAGTTCAGCAAGCTGGAATTCATGACCAAGCCGCATCCGACCTGGAGCGAGACCAAGCGCTACGTCAGGCTGGTGATGATGCGGCGAGTGTCGCCATGGCGAAAGTGGGAGCGCGCGATGACCATTTTCCTGCGTGGCTGGAAGCTGCGCGGATGAGGCCGCTGGCGTGCGCATTCCGCATGGGGCATTGACCGTGCGGATCAGTGTGGCGGTGATTACCTATAACTGGCCGGAGGCACTTGAGCGGGTGCTGACGGCGCTTGCCGGTCAGAGCGAGTTGCCGTACGAGGTCATCGTCACCGACGACGGCTCGCAACCGGCGACACGCGCCTTGCTCGAGCGCATGGCGCTCGATTACCCGGTACGTCTGGTCCATCTGTGGCAGCCCGACGACGGCGCTCGCATGAGTCGGGCGCGCAATCGCGCCATCGCTGCGGCCCAGGGCGACTATGTGATCCTGCTCGATGGTGACATGGTGGCGGAGCGCCATTTCATTGCCGATCACCGCGCGTTCGCGCGCCGCGGCTGCTTCGTGCAGGGCTCGCGCGTGCTGACCGATGCCGGGCTGACCCAGCGCATGCTGGAGCAGGTCCGGCTGATGCCGGTCTTTTTCAGTCGCGGTATCGAGCGCCGCCGGCATACCTTGCGCCTGCCGGCGCTGGCGCGCTGGTATGCCCGGCCTGTGACCAAACGGCGCGGCATCAAGAGCTGCAATATGGCGTTCTGGCGTGACGACCTGCTTGCAGTTAATGGTTTCAACGAGGCGATGACCGGCTGGGGTCGCGAAGATACGGAGCTGGCGCTGCGTGCCTTCCATCATGGCCTGTTGCGGTGCGACCTGCGCTTCAGCGCCTTGGCGACTCATCTGTATCACCGCACCCGCAAGCAGCTCGTCGATAATCCCAATGACCGGATTTTGGACGAGACGCGAGCTGGGCAGTTGATTCGGTGCGAACTTGGACTGGATCAGCATCTGGCTGAATTCGCGCTGCCGCCTGCGGATATCCGGTCAATTCACAAGGATGCCGTTGCCGTAGCCTTCTGTAAGTGATCCAGCCAGCGGGTTCCTGCGACTCGATCAAGGGTGTGGCTTCAAGGCCTGTGGCATGGCGTGATGCTGGGTGGTTGAGTCGGGGGTGAGCGCCGAGGACACAGCCGAGCTACCCCAGGCAACCCATTTGATGAAGTGCCTGCGTTTCAACAGCAGCGCGTAGGTCAAGGCAGCAGGTGGAGCCACCAGCATGAGCTTGATCAGATAGCGCCAACCTGCGCCGCGGCCCTGGTACTTGCGGATTGCCAGATGGCGCGAGCGCACGTAGTGAAAGGGTCTGATGAAGCTAACCCTCAGGCTCGGTGCTGACGATTTTCCTCCGGTATGCCAAGCTTTCGCGCTGGGTTCGAGCAGACATTCAAAGCCCGCCTTGCGCATGCGCAGGCAAAGATCGTCGTCTTCGTAGAACAGGAAGAAGTTTTCGTCGAATCCGCCGATGTCGCGAAACGCCTGTGTGCGCGTCAGCAGGCAACAACCATTGAGCCATTGCGCGCTGCATGTGCCGTCCGCCAACTGGTAAGGTTTTTTCAGTCGTGGCTCGTAAAAAGCTGGACGAAAGCACTTCTGCGGCTTGTGGTTGGCGCGCCAGCTCTGTGGCGCCACGATTCCTGCGGAGGGATAGCGGCGGAGTACGTCCATCAGGATTTGCAGCGAGTCGTGCTTGATGTCGCAATCGGGGTTGAGCAGCAGAGCAAAAGGCGTTTTCACTTCCGCCATGGCTTCATTGTTGGCTGTGCCGAAGCCCGCATTGTCGGTCCGCTGGATGACTCTGGCGTGCGGTATTGCAGCACGTACGGCTGGCGCCGTGCCGTCGCTGCTGCCGTTGTCGATGACCAACACGTTCGGGAAAGACTGCACTGTGGCGGCCAGCGACTCGATCACGCTGAGGCTCTGATAGGTGACGCAAATGACAGTCACTTGATCGAAGAGGTCGCGATGCATCACTGAGGACTTCATTTACGCCTCTCGAGGCGGTGCGTGTTTCCGACCAGTGGGATGCAGGCCAGCAAGAGAATGAACAAATGGCGGTGTGAGAAGTCGTCCCACAGGCAGTTGGCCAATCCCGCCGTGAGGTAGATCAGCAGCAGGCAAAAATAGATATCTCGTTCAGGTGGGTTCAGTCGACCGATATAGCGTGCCAGCGCGATCAGTAATACCAGATAAATCAACAGGCCCCCAAAACCCTGTTCGGTCAGGATGAGCAGCATTTCCTGATGCGGGTGGCCCATCAGGAAGGCATCGAAGTGGGGAAGACCCTCGATCGACTGTCGATACAATGGTGCCCATTGGCGCAGGCCGTGGCCGAACAACGGCGCGGAGGCGATCATCGGCATCGTGCGTCGCCACAACTCCAGGCGGATCCCCGTTGAGGTGGGTGTTCTTTGAGTGGCATAGACCTCCACTTCATGGGCGACCGACACGACCAGTCGGTCCCTGACCGGCGGTGTAAACCAGATGAGCGCCAGGGTCGCTGTTGCCATGGCGCACGCGATAGCGGCAACGCGCCACCCAGCAAAGTTCTTGAGGACCCCGCGCCAGGCCCAGTAAGCCAGTAGCGGGACCAGGGTCAGATAGGTGGTGCGGCTCTCGAGCATGAACACGATGTTTGCCAGCGCCAGCAGGATCGCCGCTGCGAGGAAGATTCTCCTGAGAATATTTTGCGTTGTACGCGCCGCCGCCATGGCCATGGCGGCGAACACGAGCATGGCGACGCCCTGCTGGGTGTATTCCTTGAATACGGTATCGCGCAAGTTCGGCTGAATGAGATCCACCGGGCGTTGCGGAATCCAGCCGATATACATGCCGCAGGAAATCAGCAGGACGATGCCCGCGGCCAAGGCAAAGGCGATCAAGGCTCGACGGCGCCACTGTGGTGTCTGCAACAGCGAACCCAGCAGCAGCGGGTACCAACAGGCCCACACGAACGAGCCGGACAACGGCAGGACGGACGTGCTGAACCAAGTGTGCACCGCGCTGAGTACCAGCACAGACCACCACAGCAGGGCGCCTTGTGCCACCGGGTGGCGCAAGGCGGTCAACCAGCGTTGGCGTAAATCACTTCCCAGGAGGGAGAAAAGCAGAGTCAGCCCAATGGCGACATTGGTTGCCGGCTTGTTGATCAGAACCACAAAGAGACAGGCAACCGCACACCAGCGCCCGGCTGTACAAGCGGCGTCACGCATCCTGGTGACGAGTTGAGGTTGGCTGCTCATGGGTGCGATGACAAGAAATGAATTCAACACGCGATGACCAACCTGCTGGCCCATGCTGAGCTCAACCGGGGTATCACGGGACCGGGTAACTGTATCGTGTCTGCTTGGCGGCCTGCAGCGATCTTGCTATCAATAATCGATGTCATCAGCGGCACTCCCTGCCGATTTTGGGATGCAACCGGGGATCACCGCATCGGCCCTGAACATCCACCACTCCCGCCGATTGGCGTGGCCGACATGGATGGCATGGTGTCGATCCACGCATGAGCCCATCGCCTCGTCGAGGCTGAAGATCCAGCGCTGCGCGGGAGCCTGCCTCAGCCAGGCGATCGCGTCGGCATATTGCTGCGGCCACGGTTTGAGGAAGCCGAATTCGGCGACCGGTCCCTGTGCCATCAGCAGGTTCTGTTCCTTCCAGGCGAGCAGGCCGATCGTGGCGTCCGGTCCGGCGATGCCGCGGGCCTTTGCCATCACGTCGTACGCCGAACGATCGCCGTTGAGCATCGGATAACCCCACAGGCCGTAAAGTCCCCACAGCACGCCGGCAAACAGCAGCCAGCCCAGCGGCGCACGGCGCACCCGGGTTAACGCGGTGATCAGCAGACCCGCCACGCCGATGCTCAGCAGCAGCCACCAGATCTGCGGATCCAGGCTTTGCTCGATGCGACCGGCCCAGGCCGGATGTCGATGGAGTGCCATCGCGGCGGCGAGGGTCAGGGTGCCGGCCAGTAGCACGGTCAGTCCGAATACCGTCGTGCGCACGTCGCGTCGGCGCAGCAGGCCGGGGAGCAGGGGTGCCAGGGCCAGCGCCATCATCGGCAGGGCCGGCAGGATATAGACGTCGCGCTTGCCCGGACTGAACGAGAAGAACAGCACGATCAGCACGATCCAGCCCAGCGGCAGCAGAAACCGCGCATCGTGTCGTTTCAGGCGCCGCCACCAGGCAGGCAGGACCCACGGCAGCAACAGCGACAACGGCAACCAGTCGACCGCGATGATGCCGAGGAAATAGAGCGGCGAATGGAAGTGCCCGCTCGGCGTGGCGTAGCGATGCACGGTCTGCCCGAACAGGATGTTCTGCACGTAGGCGGCGTGTTGGGGGTCGCCGTCGGCGCGAGCGGTCAGCAGCATCGGCAGCAGCCAGCCCAGGATCGGCACCAGGAACAGCGCCAGTCCGCCGGCCCAGCGCCAGCCGCCGACGGGGAGTGCGAGCTGATGCCAACCTCGCTGCCGCGCGACCAGATAGGGAATCAGCATCAGCAACGCCAGCACGCCGACGCCCTTGGTCGCCACGCCGACGCCGGCGAAGAAGCAGCCGACCGCGAACCAGCGCCACGCCGGCCCCAGCAGCAGATGACGCAGCAGGCCGTAATTGGCCAGGGTGATCCAGCCCAGCAACAGCGGGTCGATCTGCGCATTGCGCATCTGGTAGGTGAAGTGGATGGTGAGCAGCAGCGCGGCGGCGGCCAGCAGCGCGCTGCGGTGATTCCACAGCCGCCGGGCCAGGTCGTAGACCAGCGCCAAAGCCCCCAGCCCGGCCGCCAGCGACGGCAGCAGGAACGCCACCCGCCAGTTGCCCACCACGAGATAGGCCAGAGCCTGCAGCCACATGAATACCGGGGGTTTGTCCGGATACAACTCGTGGCCACGGTGCGGAAACAGCCACTGGCCGTGTTCGACCATGAGCCGCGCCACCAGCGCAAAGCGCGGCTCGTCGGACGGCCAGGGATCGCGCAGGCCGATGCCCAGGCCGAGCAGCAGCAGGGCGAACACGCCGAACAGCAGCAGCTCCCAGCGGGCGTCACGCAACCACAGCGGGCGCGCACGGGACAGGGGTAAACAAGGCTTCACGGGCAGGTCGTTCCATCGGCGGCGTTCAATGCTGCCAAGCATAGCCGGGCTGGCCGGCATCATCAGCGCCGGCATGTACGATCGGCGCCGGGGCCCGGTTTCAGCGCGGTTTCTGCAACACTGCGTAATACATGCCGTCCAGATCATCGTCCCCGGGCAGGATCTGCCAGCCGGTCGCGGCGGCCCGGCCTGCCGGCAGGCTGAACGCCACGGCCTGCGCGTCGGCCTGGGCTGCCAGCAGTTCGTCGACGATCGCCTCGTTCTCTGCGCGCAGCACCGAGCAGGTGATGTAGACCAGCCGCCCGCCCGGTGCCAGCAGTGGCCACAGCGCGGACAGGATGCGCCGTTGCTGCAGATGCATGGCGCCGATATCGCTTTCGCGCCGATGCAGCCGCACATCCGGTCGCCGCCGCAACACGCCGGTGGCCGAGCACGGTGCGTCGATCAGGATGCGATCGAACGGTTGGCCTTTCCACCAGCCTTTGGGCGCTCCGGCATCGCCGATCACCAGTTTCGCATTCAGCCGCAGCCGCATCAGGTTCTGCCGGATGCGTTCCGCGCGAGAGGCATCCATCTCGAGCGCGGTCAGGTCGATGTCCGCGCGTTCCAGCAGGTGGCAGGCCTTGCCACCGGGCGCAGCGCAGGCGTCGAGCACGCGCAGGCCGTCGCGGAGATCGGCCAGGTCGGCGGCGACCTGGGCTGCACCGTCCTGCACGGCAAACAGACCGTCCTCGAAGCCGGGCATGCGGGTGACATCGGTGCTGTGCGGCAGCACCAATGCATCGCTCAGCCACGGATGCGCGAGGGCGGCGTAACCGGCAGCCTGCAATTGATCGATCAACGCCGCCCGCTCGCTGCGCTGGCGATTCACCCGCAGCATCAGCGAGGGTTCGCGGTTGTCGGCGGCCATCACGGCATCGGCCTGCGCCGGCCAGTCACGCAGCAGCGCCGCGGCCAGCCAGGCCGGATGCGCGTGGCGGGTCTGCGCCCTGGCATCGAGCCGGGCCAGCAGGGTCTCGCGTTCACGCTGCCAGCGGCGCAACACGGCATTGACCAGTCCGGCCAGCTGCGGCCGTTTCAGCGCGCGCACCGCTTCGACCGTGGCGGCCACGGCGGCGTAGTCCTGCAACTCGAGGATCTCCAGTTGCACCAGCCCCAGCACCAGCAGTGCATGCACGGCGGGATCCTTGTGGCGCAGGGATTTCTCCAGCAGGCCGTCGACCGCGGCATCGAAGCGCAGCCACCAGCGCGCACCCTCGCTGAGCAAGGCCATCAACAGGGCGCGGTCCCTCGGGTCGGCCAGCCGGGGGGCGGAGCGTTCCATCACGTCGCGCAGCGAGGCGCCGCGCAGCGCAATCTCCGCCAGTCCCCTGGCAGCCAGGGCGCGGGTGTCGACCGTCATCGGAAGGAGTTCATCGGGTCAGCCCTCATCCGGCGCGGCGCAAGTCGGGTCGGGCATTGAGATAGTCCGCGGCGCCGATGCGTTTGCCGCCGGCGCGCTGCAGCGCCGTGATGCGCAGTGCACCGGTGCCGCAGGCGAGGTCGATGCCCTCGCGGCCGGCTTTCAGCAGGCTGCCGGGTGCGGCGTGATGATCGAGCGCGATCGCCTGCGCAGCCCAGATCCGCAACGGCTCCCCGGCGATCTCGCCCTCGGCCACCGGCCACGGATCGAACGCGCGCACCTGGCGTTCCAGCTCGATCGCGGGACGGCTGAAATCGAGCTTCGCCTCGGCCTTGTCCAGCTTGTGCGCGTAGGTGACGCCTTCGTCCGGTTGAGCGGTGGCGGTCAGCATTTCACCGGCCAGCGTGCGTCGCAGGCCCTCGGCCAGCAGTTCGGCGCCCAGGGCGGACAGGCGGTCATGCAGCGAGCCGCCGGTCTCTGCGGAGGCAATCGGCGTGCGCCGTTGCAGCAATACCGGGCCGGTATCCAGGCCGGCCTCCATCTGCATCAGGTCGACGCCGCTTTCGGCATCGCCGGCCAGGATGGCGCGCTGGATCGGCGCCGCACCACGCCAGCGCGGCAGCAGGCTGGCGTGCACGTTCCAGCAGCCGAGTCGCGGGATCGCCAGTACCTTGCGCGGCAGGATCAACCCGTAGGCGACCACGACCAGCAGGTCCGGCCGGTACGAGGCCAGCGCCTGCTGCGCGTCAGCGGACTTCAGCGACTCGGGTTGCTCGACCGCGATACCGGCGGCCAGGGCGACCTGCTTGACCGGGCTCGGGGTCAGCCTGCGGCCGCGACCGGCGGGGCGATCGGGCTGGGTATAGACGGCGACGACCTCGGCGCCACTGGCGCGGCAGGCCTCGAGACAGGGCGCGGCAAAGTCGGGAGTGCCGGCGAATACCAGCCGCAACGGGCGGTCGTTCAAACCGCTGCCGCCTGCTTGCGCTGCTTGTCCAGCCGCTTCAGCAGCAGCGCGCGTTTCAGCGACGACAGGTAGTCGACAAACACCTTGCCTTCCAGATGATCCATCTCGTGCTGGATGCACACCGCCAGTGGGCCCTCGGCCTCGACGATGACCTCGTTGCCATCGACGTCCTGCGCTTTCACCTTGACCTTCAGTGCACGGGTGACATCGGCGTACAGGCCCGGAAATGACAGGCAGCCCTCCTGATAGACCTGGGAGCCTTCCTTTTCCAGGATCTGCGCGTTGATCAGCGCCAGTGGCTGCTTGCGGTCGTCACTCATGTCGGCGACCAGCACGCGTCGGTGCACGTTGACCTGGGTCGCGGCGAGGCCGACACCATTGGCGGCATACATGGTTTCGAACAGGTCGGCGACGAACTGCTTGAGTTCTGCGTCGAACACGCGCACCGGCTCGGCGTGGGTGCGCAGGCGGGGGTCGGGAAATTCGAGTATGGAAAGTGCGGACATGGATTTTACCTCGGCGCCGGAATTGCGGGCGATTTGGTAAAAAGCCACCCCGGTGCGATCTAGAATGTGCATCATTGTACGTCGGCAAGCACACGAGTGCAGACGATTTTTGCCAACTCGCGCCTGTTGCGCGGGTTAACCATTCGGTTACACTCGACCGAGCATCTGGGGAAGGGGGATTCCCGCCAATGATCAGAAAAATTATCGTGTTGCTGGCCGGCATGCTGGTCACCGTCGCTGTCTATGCAGCTGGCGCGCAACTGCGGACAGATCACCCTGACAGTTATACCGTGCGTCGGGGCGACACCTTGTGGGATATCTCCGCCAAATTCCTGTCCAAGCCCTGGCTGTGGCCGGAAATCTGGCAGGCCAACCCGCAGGTTCGCAACCCGCACCTGATTTACCCCGGGGACGTGCTCAACCTGTCCTTCATCAATGGACCGAGCCTGCGATTGCAGCCGCAGGTGCATCCCGAAGGCGAGGCGGTACCTGCGATTCCGCTGTCCGAGCTGAAGATGTTCCTCAAGGACATGCGGGTGATGGACTCCAACGCGGTCAGTTCCGCACCGTATGTGGTTGGTCTGGAAGAGGCCCGCCTGCGTGGCGCCGTCGGCCAGAACATCTATGTGCGTGGCCTTCAGGGCGAGCCGGGGCAGCGCTGGGCGATCGTGCGTCCGACCCATGTATTCCGTGGTTTCGATCAGGGCGATGCGAGCGGCGCCGATCTGGTCAGTCACGGTCTGGACAGCAATGCGGCGATGGTCAATGCGCCTTGGCGCGAGGATTCGCGCAACGACGGCCACTACGGCAAGGGTGACGACCTCGGTGTCGAGGTCAGCGTGATCGGCACGGCGGAGACCTTGCGCATGGGCGATCCGTCGACCCTGCTGCTGCTCGGTTCGACCATGGAAATCCGCAGCGGCGATCGCATCATGCCGATCGACGATACGCCGTACGACCCTTTCTATTACCCGCATGCGCCGAAATCGGTACCTGCCGGCGCCAAGGTGATCGGCTTCGCCGATGCGCTGGATGCGGCCGGTTCGCGCCAGGTGGTAATGCTGTCGATCGGTGCCAGGGACGGGGTCGACAATGGCCAGACCTTCACCGTCTACGAGCCGGGTGAGACGATCCATGACGACGTGGCCAGCAACAGCTGGCACCGTGATCTCGGCAAGAAGGTCACCCTGCCGGACGAATATGTCGGTCACGTGATGGTGTTCCGCACCTTCAACCGGGTCAGCTATGGCCTGGTCATGGACAGCCTGCGACCGGTGCATATCGGCGGCCGTCTGCGCGCGCCGGAATAGCCCCGGGAACCGGCATCGGTATCTGCCTACAAGACGGCGCGGCGATCACCGCGCCGTTTCTGTTTGTGCGAGCTGCGTAAACTGCAACGTATGCACATGGACGACATGGATGAACTGCGCGCGTGGTTGATTGCCCTGCGCACACCAGGTCTGGGCCCCGGCGGGCTGCGCGAGCGGCTCGATGCGGCCGAGGGCGACATCGGACGGGCGTTGACGCGGCTGCAGCGCCATGCGGCGCAGCTCGGCGAGGCGGCGCAGGCATGGCTGGCGCAGCCTGACGAGGTCTTGTTGGCTGCCGATCTTGCCTGGCTGGCCGAGCCGGGGCATCGGCTGCTGCGTTGCACCGAGGCGGACTTTCCGCCGCAGCTGGAAAACATCCCGCAACCACCGGCGGTGCTGTTCGTCGTCGGCGATGCCAGCCAGTTGCTGTATCCGCAGGTCGCGATCGTCGGCGCCCGCGGCGCCAGCGCGGGTGGGCTGGCGCATGCGCGCGCGTTTGCCCGAAGCCTGGTCGGCGCCGGTTTCGTGATCACCAGCGGCATGGCCGACGGCATTGATGGCGCGGCTCACGCGGCGGCGATGGACGCCGGTGCGACCACTCTGGCCGTGATCGGTACCGGACCGGATCGCGTGTATCCGCGCAAGCACCATGCGTTGGCTACGCGGATCGCCGCGCAGGGCGCCCTGATCAGTGAATTTCCGCCCGGCACGGCCGCCCGCGCCGATCATTTTCCGCGCCGCAACCGGATCATTTCCGGCCTCTCGCTGGGCACCCTGGTGATCGAGGCGGGCCTGCGCTCGGGCTCGCTGATCACCGCCCGCCTTGCCGCCGAGCAGGGGCGCGAAGTGTTTGCCTTGCCCGGTTCCATCCACAATCCGCTGGCTCGCGGTTGCCATCGCCTGATTCGTGACGGCGCGCGCCTGGTGGAGAGCGCGGCAGAAATTATCGAGACATTGGCACCGGCAGCGTGCATGCTTGGCACCGAACTGACTGCCCGGCTGCAGCTGGATGCCGACGGCGCGAGGGTGCAGCAGGCATTTGGTGACGACAAGGTGGATGGCTCAAACAGGGCTTCTGCCTGGTGCCTGGATTCCGAGTATCGGCGACTTTTGGACGAACTTGGCCACGAACCAGCGACAATGGACGAACTTGTCCGGCGTACGAGCCTTTCAGCAGCGGTCCTGTCCTCGATGCTGCTGATGCTGGAGCTGGAGGCGCGGGTCGAGAGTCTGCCTGGTAACCGCTACCAGCAATTGCCCGGTGGCAGCATGGGCGGCTGATCCGGCGCATCCATCCCCGGCGGATCGTCGCCGGCCGCCGCGGCGCTTGACAGCCGCTGGCGCGGCATGGTTTCAACTATATATATGTCCGGCACGGAAGCGCCGGTGGTTCACTTGCGGAAATCCAGCTTCATGGCAAAAAACCTGCTCATCGTCGAATCACCGGCCAAGGCCAAGACGATCAACAAATACCTCGGCAAGGACTTCCAGGTCCTGGCCTCCTATGGTCACGTTCGTGACTTGAAGCCGAAGGAGGGCGCGGTCGATACCGAGCACGGTTTCACCATGGCTTACGAGGTGATCGAGCGTAACCAGAAGCATGTCGACGCGATCGCCAAGGCCGCCAAGCTGGCTGACGACATCTATCTCGCGACCGATCTGGATCGCGAAGGCGAGGCGATCAGCTGGCATATCAGCGAGATCCTGAAGGAGCGCGGCCTGGTTGAGGGCAAGCGCATGCACCGGGTGGTGTTCTCCGAGATCACACCGAAGGCGATCAAGGCCGCCGTGGCCGCGCCGCGCCAGCTTTCGCACGATCTGGTCGACGCGCAGCAGGCCCGCCGCGCGCTGGATTACCTGGTCGGCTTCAACCTCTCGCCGGTGCTCTGGCGCAAGGTGCAGCGTGGCTTGTCCGCCGGCCGGGTGCAGTCGCCGGCGTTGCGCATGATCGTCGAGCGCGAGGAAGAGATCGAGGCGTTCAACGCCCGTGAGTACTGGAGCATCGAGGCGCAACTCAAGCACGCCGAAGGCGACTTCACGGCTCGCCTGAGCCGGCTCAACGGCAAGAAGTTCGAGCAGTTCGATCTGACCAACGAGGCCGATGCGCAGGCTGCACGCGATGCGTTGAAGCAGGCCGCGCACGGCCAGCTCACCGTCAGCGATGTCGGCTCGAAAGAGCGCAAGCGCCGCCCGGCCGCACCGTTCACCACCTCGACCCTGCAGCAGGAAGCCGCGCGCAAGCTGGGTTTCACCACCAGTCGCACAATGAAGGTCGCGCAGGGCCTGTATGAAGGCGTGGCGCTCGGCGACGAGGGCAATGTCGGCCTGATCACCTACATGCGTACCGACTCCACCATGCTTGGCGATGATGCATTGGCCGAGCTGCGCCAACTGATCGCCCGCGACTTCGGCACGCATGCGCTGCCGGATGCGCCGCAGATGTACAAGACCAAGTCGAAGAACGCGCAGGAAGCGCATGAGGCGATCCGCCCCACTTCCGCGATGTACACGCCGAAGTCGATTGGGGCGTTCCTCAACGACGACCAGCGCAAGCTGTACGAGTTGATCTGGAAGCGCACGGTGGCCTGCCAGATGATTCACGCCACCCTGAACACCGTGTCGGTGGAGTTTGCCTTGCGCGATGTCGCCGGTGGCGACGCGTCGTTCCGCGCCAGCGGCACGACGGTGATCGATCCCGGCTTCCTCGCTGTCTATGAGGAAGGCAGCGACCAGAAGAAGGCCGACGATGACGATGAGGGCCGCCGCCTGCCGCGGCTGACGGTGGGCGAGCAGGTGCCGCTGCATGAGATCGCCGCCGACCAGCACTTCACCGAGCCACCGCCGCGCTATTCCGAGGCCAGCCTGGTCAAGGCGCTGGAAGAACACGGCATCGGCCGGCCGTCCACCTACGCCAGCATCATCCAGGTGCTGCAGAATCGCGAATACGTCCTCCTCGACAGCCGTCGCTTCAAGCCCAGCGACGTCGGCCGCGCGGTCAGCAAGTTCCTCACCGCGCACTTCACCCGCTACGTCGATTACGACTTCACCGCGAAGATGGAAGACGAGCTCGATGCGGTCAGTCGCGGCGAGGAGGCCTGGGTGCCGCTGATGGAGCGGTTCTGGCTGCCGTTCAAGCAGCAGGTCGACGAGAAGACCGAGTCGGTCGATCGCAGCGAGGCCACTGGCGCGCGCGAACTCGGCAGCGACCCGAAGACCGGCAAGCCCGTCTCGGTACGGCTGGGCCGGTTCGGACCGTATGCCGCCATCGGCACCAAGGACGACGAGGAGAAGCCCACCTTCGCCAGCCTGCGTCCCGGTCAGAGCATGCATACCATCACGCTGGCCGAGGCGCTGGAGCTGTTCAAGCTGCCGCGCCAGCTCGGCCAGGCGGAGAACGGCGACGAGGTGATGGTGGGTGTCGGTCGTTTCGGCCCGTTCGTGAAGCAGGGCAGCACCTACGCCTCGCTGAAGCCGGAGGACGATCCGTACACGATCGAGCTGCCGCGAGCGCTGCAGATCGTGACCGAGAAACTGGAGATGCTGGCGAACCGGCTGATCCTCGATTTCGGCAACGGTGTGCAGGTGCTCAATGGTCGCTACGGCGCCTATATCACCGACGGCGAGAAGAATGCGCGCATCCCGAAGGAGCAGGAGCCGAAGGAGTTGACCGAGGCGCAGTGCCTCGAGCTGCTGGCGGCGGCGCCGGTACGCAAGGGGCGCTTCGGCAAGAAGGGAGCGACCAAGAAGGCCGCCGCGAAGAAGGCGGCGCCGGCGAAAAAGACTGCCGTCAAGAAAGCCGCCAGCAAGAAAACCGCAACAAAGAAAACCGCCGCCAAGAAGACCGCGACCAGGAAGGTTGCCGCGAAAAAGGCGACAGGCGAAAAAGTCGCTGCCGGCAAAGCCGAGGTCTGAGTGCTTCAGCGTTTCGGTCTCGACGAGCTGACCGCTGCCGCCGCGCTGCTGCGCGCCGGTGGCGTGCTGGCCTATCCGACCGAGGCGGTATTCGGCCTCGGCTGCGATCCGCACGACCGCGTCGCGTTTGAGCGGCTGTTCGCGCTCAAGCAGCGACCGCCGGCACAGGGTGTATTGCTGATTGCGGCGGAGTTCGCGCAGGTCGAGCGCTATATCGAGCTGGCTGCCGTGCCGGAAGAGATCCTGCAACAAATCCGGGCGAGCTGGCCGGGGCCGCACACCTGGGTGTTCCCCCGCTCGGCGCAGGTGCCCGTGTGGATCGCCGGCGAACATGCCGGTGTCGCGTTGCGGCTCACCGCGCACGCCCCTGCGACGGCGCTGTGCCGGGCGTTCGGCGGCGCCCTGGTATCCACCAGTGCGAACCCGCATGGTGTACCGCCAGCGCGCACGGCGCAGGCGGTCAGCGAATATTTTGGCGATACCCTGGATGGCCTGCTGGACGCGCCGCTGGGCGGCCAGAACCGTCCCACGGTGATTCGTGATGCGTTGACGGGGACTATCATCCGCGCCTGAGCGGCAAGGGGCATGCGTCGCCGGGGATCCAGAGCCGGCGCCGCGAAGCGATACGGGGAAGCAGCTTCGCCATTCACGTCGACGTGAATCGGCCGGGGCCATGCTGAGCGGGTAGTAAAAATAGAAGCATCGGGAGATTACGGTTTGGCCATTGTTTACGACACCTACCGGCGTGAGGCGCCCCGGCGGCTGCCGCTGCTGAATGCGGCGGATCCTGCGCGGGCGCTTGCCCGACGCCACGGCGTGGCGGTAACGGCCGCCCAGTTCCTGGCCCAGGTGCATGCCGTGGCTGCCGGTCTGCCGACCGCCACCGCGGCGGTGAACCTGTGTGAGGATCGCTATGCCTTCCTCGTGGCGTTCTGCGCCGTCGTGTTGCGTGGCCAGGTCAACTTGCTGCCGTCCTCGCGTGCACCGCAGGCGATCGACGAGGTGATGGCGGCGCATCCGGGTTGCTATGCCGTGGGTGAATCGGCCCTTGATCCGGCGCCACCGGGCTATCGGCAACTGCCACCACTGGATGTCATGCCGCCGGTCGCCCCCGATGCGGTCTGGCCGCTGATTTCGGCCGATCGGGTCGTGGCGATCGGCTATACCTCCGGTTCCACCGGCACGCCCAGTGCGAATGTGAAGACCTGGGGCAGTTTTCACGCCAGCAACGGCGGCAATCTGGCGATGCTGCGCGCGGCGCTTGGCCGGCGGGCGGAGATCGTCGCCACGGTGCCGCCGCAGCATATGTACGGCATGGAGATGACGGTGTTGCTGCCGCTGCTGGGCGAGTACAGCGTGCACACCGGGCGGCCGTTCTTTCCTGCCGATGTGGCTGCGGCTTTGGCCGAGGTGCCGTCGCCACGGCTGCTGGTGACCACGCCGGTGCATCTGCATGCGCTGGTCGAATCGGGTATTGCCCTGCCGCGTATTGCCGCGATCGTGTCGGCCACCGCGCCGTTGCCGCTCGAGTTGGCGCAAGTCGCCGAGCGGCGATTCGGCGGGCCGGTGCTGGAGGTGTTCGGCTCCACCGAGACTTGTGTGTTTGCCAGTCGCCGCCCGGCGGTGGATGAGGACTGGTTGCTGTACGACGGCGTCATCCTGCACCCGCAGCCGGACGGCACCGCGGTCGAGGCACCGCAGTTGAATGGAACCACCATCCTGGCCGATATCGTCAGCCTGTCCGACAGCGGCCGTCGCTTCCGCTTGTGCGGTCGCCATGCCGACATGCTGGAGATTGCCGGCAAGCGGGCGTCGCTGGGCGATCTCAGTCGCCGCCTGCTGGCGATTCCCGGCGTGGAGGACGGTGTGGTGTTCCAGCTTGATGGCGGCGACGCGCTGGGCGTGCACCGGATCGCCGCGCTCGTGGTGGCGCCGGGGCTGGACGAGCACGTCATCCTCGATGCCTTGCGCCGGGCGATCGATCCGCTGTTCCTGCCGCGCCCGCTGCGCCTGGTGGATGCGCTGCCCCGCAACGAGACCGGCAAGTTGCCGCGCGCGGCCCTGCTGGAGCTGCTGCACCGGCACGACTGAGCGCCGCCGCGGTGCACGGCGCGATCATGGCACCCGGTACAATGCCCGTTTGCGCTGCTTGCGCCCTGGGCTCGGGAGTTGGACATGAAGGTTCTGGTCATCGGCGGTGGCGGTCGCGAACACGCGCTGGCCTGGAAGCTGGTGCAATCGGCGCAGGTCGACGAGGTGATCGTGGCTCCCGGCAACGCCGGCACCGCGCACGAGCCGGGCGTGCGCAATGCCGACGTGGCAGCGCATGATCTGGACGGACTGCTCGAGCTGGCCCGGCGCGAGAAGGTGGGTCTGACCGTGGTCGGTCCCGAGGTGCCGCTGGTGGCCGGTGTGGTCGACCGTTTCCGCGCCGCCGGTCTGCGCATCTTCGGGCCGCGCGCCATCGCCGCGCAGTTGGAGGGTTCCAAGGCCTTCGCCAAGGACTTCCTGCAGCGGCACAACATTCCCAGCGCGCGCTATGCCGTATTCACCGAGTTGAACCGGGCACTGGCCTACGTGCGCGAGCACGGCGCGCCCATCGTGATCAAGGCCGATGGCCTGGCCGCCGGCAAGGGCGTGGTGGTCGCGCTGAGCCTGGCCGACGCCGAGCTGGCGCTGCATGACATGCTTGGTGCGCACAGTTTCGGCGAGGCTTCGTCGCGGGTAGTGATCGAGGAATTTCTCGATGGCGAGGAAGCCAGCTACATCGTGATGAGCGACGGCAGCCACGCGCTGCCGATGGCCAGCAGCCAGGATCACAAGCGTCGCGACGACGGTGATCTCGGCCCCAATACCGGCGGCATGGGCGCGTATTCGCCGGCACCGGTGGTCACGCCGGAAGTCGAGCAACGCATCCTCAGGGAAGTGATCGAGCCGACCCTGCGCGGCATGGCGGCCGAGGGCGCACCGTTCATCGGTTTTCTGTATGCCGGCCTGATGATCGACCCGAGCGGCGCGCCCAGGGTGATCGAGTTCAATGTGCGCTTCGGTGATCCGGAAACCCAGCCGATCATGATGCGGTTGAAATCCGATCTGGTCGAATTGATCGATGCCGCTCTCGACGGCCGTCTCGAGCACACCCGGGCGCGCTGGGACGCACGCCCGGCGATCGGCGTGGTGATGGCGGCCGGCGGTTACCCGGGGCGGGTGCGCAGTGGGGATCCGATCGACGGACTCGACGTGCCGGTCGAAGCCGGTCGGAACGCCGACGTGAAGGTATTCCACGCCGGCACCCGACTCGACGAGCAGGGCCGCGCGGTCACCGCGGGCGGCCGCGTGTTGACCGTGTGTGCACTGGGTCGGGACATTGCCGCGGCACGCGAGCATGCTTATGCGGCGGTCAGCCGTATCCACTACGACGGCGCGTTCTGGCGCCGGGACATCGCGCATCGGGCGTTGCGGCGGCGCTGACCCCGCTGCGCTGGCGTACGCCGGCGCATGGTAGGCCATTGGATGGATTGACTTTTCCGCGCCGCAATTTTTCCGCTATGCTTGGGGCTTCCCCCGCGTAGAGTCATGGCGCAGCAGCGTCTGAACGACCACGTGCTTGTATTCACGTTGATGAGGTTTTTCCCATGCGCAAGACGGTTTTGTCGCTGATGTCGCTCGCGGCGCTGGCTCTTTCAGCTTGCAGTGCTCCCAATTCGCCGCAGCAAACGGGCGCGGGTGCGCCTGCCTCGGCGGATACGGTGGGTACAGCCAGCAAGATTCCCAACGAGGTGAGCGGCACGATCTCCTTGCGCGCAGGCACTCCGCAGCCGTCCGCGACCGCCACGCTGGTGCTGAACCTGGTCGACGTGTCATCGACGGCCGTCGGATCCGCGCCGCTATCCAGCAAGACTTCCCCGGCGGGTACGTTCCCGCAGCCGTTTCAGCTCACCTTCAATCCGGCCGAGGTGAAGCCGAACGACCTGTACGTCATCCAGGCGATCCTGACCGACGGCGATCGCCATTATTCGATGCCGATCCAGGCGCCGGTGCTGGCCAAGGGCAGCAAGAATGACGGCGTGGCGATCGAGCTGGTTGCCGAGCAGACTCCGGGTGAAAAGGTACTGGCCGACTTCAATGCCGAACAGAAGCAGCTCGGTGGCATGAAGGTCAGTCATGGCACCAAGCTCGAAAAGGACGTCTCGCGTGGTTGGCAGTTGTTCCGTGAGGCAGGCCAGGTCAAATTCATCCGCGAGCTGGTCGATTACGGCGCCAAGGGTTTCAGCAGCACCGATTACGCCTACAAGGACGGCAAGCCGTGGGCGATCGTGCAGCAGACCAAGCCCAGCCGCGACGGCAAGCCGAGCGCTATCGATCGTGCCGGCTGGAGCGACGACGGCACGCTGGTGCTGAAGCAGCATCAGGTCGGTAACGATGTCCAGGCACTGGATGCCGACACTGCCGCGGCGTTGAAGAAGCAGGCGATGGAAATCCTCAGCCTGGCGACTGGCGGCAAGAACAAGTAAGCGGTTCGAGCATTCGCATCGGCAACAAAAAGGCCGTCCGCTGATGTGGACGGCCTTTTTGTTGCGCTGTTGTACCTATGGGCCAGTGGCCACGAGTGGCAGTTCAGAGCGCGATCTTGAAGCCCATGTTGACGCTGTTGTAACGCTGGCTGTTGTCGCTGAAGCGGCCGCTATAACCGATCCAGCTGGACACCGTGGGGGTGAGCTGGGTGGACAGGCCCAGGCTGGCCATGCCCCAGGTCTTGTCCGGTACATAGCCGGTCAGGGTGAACGAGCCACCCATGCTGGTAAGTCCAGCCGTGACCTTACTCGGGTCAGCTTTGCTGTCGTGGTTCCACGACAGTTCGGCGTAAGGCTTCAAGACGGCGTTTGAAATCTGGAACTCGCCCTGCACGCGCCAGCCGAGGGTGCTGATGAGTGCCTTGCGTTCCTGGTTGGCGAACCACATCGCGGTGCTGTCGCCACCACTTTCCTGGAAGCCACTGACGCTGAGGTCATGCCACTCAACGTTGGCAAAAGGACCGTACTGCAGCTTGTTCTGACCGAACCACCAGCCGCCAGTGAAGCCCAGGCCACCGTGCGAACCGCCGGTGTTGCCGCTCTCCGTGCGGGTCATCGGGCCGATCCGGATGATGCGATTCACATCGGTGAAGTGCGAGTGCCCCGCTTCGCCATAAGCCCCCAGGTAGGCGCCGCCGGAGTGATAGGTGACATAGGCCAGCACCGAGACATCCTGCATCTTGTAGCCGCCGGTACCCCCTGAAACACCCGTGTTGTTGTGACCCAGGCCCAGCGCAGCGCCCATCGACAGATTGTCGCTGTATTTCAGATCGCCGCCGAGAGTCAGGTCGAAGTTGTTGCTGTTGGCTCTTGGCGACGTGTCGGAGCCATCAAATCTCTGCTGACCGTAGTTGGCATGTGCAAAGAAGCGGGTGCCACCGCCAGATCCGTCGTTGAGCATTTCGCCGCGAACGGTCTGTGTCTGCATGGTAACGGCCGTCAGCGGAGCTTGGCTGAGCAGGGAAGTCTGGCCTGGCGCGGCAATTTCGGAGAGCACGACCTGCGAGAGCAGGCGATCAGCTGCCTGTGTCGGGTGAACGCCATCGGCGAACAGGTAGGTGTTCTCGGTGCCCGGAGCGTACGTCACCGTTGCCCCCGAACCCTGCGGACCACATTCAAGCGAGCTGCCGCTTCCGCCTGTGCAAGCCGGTGCGGTGACATTGGTAAAGCCATAGCTTGACGGGTTCGCAATGACTTCATTGACCAGCGCGAAGGCATTGACCGGGATGACATTCATGCCGTTGGCGCTGAGCTGGCCGAGGCCGATATTCAACTGGTTGTTGTACAGCACCGACAACTGGGTTGCGCCAGCAGACGCCGCCGCGCCTCCGGCCATTCCGGCCGGGGTCTTGCCGATGTCGGGCAAGTTGTAGACCACCGCATACTTGGCGCCCGCCGTCTGCAGGCCACCGATCAGGCCGAGTTCGGTCTGGGCTGCGGTCAGCGTGCCTGCACCCAGTACGTTGGGATCGGTCGACGTGGCGGTCAGATAGAAGATGTCATTGGCACCGCCCCACACCTGATAAAGCGCATTCGGGTCAGCCACGCCACCACTGGCAGCCAGATACATCTGCAGCTGCTGTGGCAGAGTCGGGATCGGGCCTGCACTGGAGTTGTTCACCAGGCCTGCACCGCCGAAGGCATAGTCTGTGCCGCCCAGCAGCGAAGCGGTGACAGGCAGGCCGAGCCCGCTGGCGACCATTTCCGGGGCGGTGAATCCGGGGTTGGTGGTGAATCGTGACGGCGTGGGTGAGCCCAGGGCCAGCGACAGATTGCCCGCGTCGCTGAGGCTGTCGCCGATGATGACAACTTTGCTGAATTGAGCGGCGCTGGCAGCCGTGCTGACCAGCAACGTGGCTGTGATGGCGCCGGCGAGAACGCGGGTACGGTGCATGTCGTCAAACTCCAGGGTGGGTAGATCACGTTATATTTCGGTTACGGTAATCTACTCCATACCGGAGCGCATGCTGCGCTGCACCGTAACGCAGCATACGGTTGCTTGAGCGTGTTCCTCAGCGTTGCTTGGCGCGCAGCAAGGCTTCGGCGAAGGCGTTGTTCGCGGGTGCCGCGGCTGGCTTCGGAGGTCCGCCGGCGTGTCGCGGGCCTCCGCCGTTGCGGCGCGGCTCGGACGTACCTGCACCTGGTCGCGAGCGGCTTTGCCCAGGTTCGTCGTCGAGTCGCATCGACAGGCCGATGCGCTGGCGCGGCAGGTCGATCTCCATCACCTTGACCTTGACGATATCGCCGGCTTTCACCGCATCGCGCGGGTCCTTGACGAAGCCGTGGGAAAGCGCCGAGACGTGGACCAGGCCATCCTGATGTACACCGATGTCGACGAAGGCGCCGAACGCGGCGACATTGGTGACGCGACCTTCGAGGATCATGCCGGGCCTGAGATCCTTCACGTCCTCGACGCCTTCGGCAAAGGTGGGTGCCACGAATTCCGGGCGCGGATCGCGGCCGGGCTTCTCCAGCTCCTTCAGGATGTCGCGCACGGTCGGCACACCGAACTTTTCATCGGTGAACTGCTCGGGCTTGAGCCCGCGCAGGAAGCCGCTGTCGCCGATGATGTTGCGCACCTCGCGACCGCACTGCGCGATGATCCGCTCGACCACCGGGTACGCTTCCGGATGCACGGAACTGGCATCCAGCGGATTGTCGCCGTTGGATACGCGCAGGAAGCCGGCGCATTGCTCGAACGCCTTGTCACCCAGCCGCGGCACTTTCAGCAGCGCCTTGCGGTTGGCGAACGGGCCGTTCGCGTCGCGATGCTTGATCACGTTCTCGGCGACGCTGGCGCTCAAGCCGGCGACACGGGACAGCAGCGCGGCGGAGGCGGTGTTCACGTCGACCCCGACTGCGTTGACGCAGTCCTCCACGCGCGCGTCCAGTGCGCGCGCCAGCTTGATCTGGTTGACGTCATGCTGGTACTGGCCCACGCCGATCGCCTTCGGCTCGATCTTTACCAGTTCGGCCAGCGGATCCTGCAGCCGGCGGGCGATCGAGATCGCGCCACGCAAGGTCACGTCGAGTTCGGGGAACTCCTTCGCGGCCAGTTCCGAGGCCGAGTAGATCGACGCACCGGCTTCACTGACCACCACTTTGGACAGCTTCAGATCGGCGTGCTTCTTGATCAGTTCGCCGGCCAGCTTGTCGGTCTCGCGCGAGGCCGTGCCATTGCCGATCGCGATCAGGTCGACCCCATGCTGCTTGCTCAGCCGGGCGAGCTGGGCGATCGATTCGTTCCACTGCCTGCGCGGTTCGTGCGGATAGATCACGTCGGTGGCCAGCAGTTTGCCGGTGGCATCGACCACGGCCACCTTCACCCCGGTGCGGATGCCCGGATCCAGTCCCATCACCGTCTTGGCGCCGGCCGGCGCGGCCAGCATCAGGTCCTTGAGGTTGTCGCCGAACACGCGGATCGCCTCGTCCTCGGCGCCTTCGCGCACGCGGCCGAACAGATCCAGGGTCAGGTGCAGATGCAGTTTCACCCGCCAGGTCAGGCGCACCGTCTCGCGCAGCCAGGCATCGGCCGCGCGGCCACGGTTGTGGATGTCGGCGTGCGCGGCGACGCGGCCCTCGCCTTCAGCATGGCCCTGCTCGGGGTCGGCGGTGGGCGCCAGTTCGAGTTCGATCACGCCTTCGTTGCGGGCGCGCATCAGCGCCAGCAACCGGTGCGAGGGAATCTTGCCGATCGGCTCGACGTGGTCGAAGTAGTCGCGGAATTTTGCGCCGGCCTGTTCCTTGCCCTCGACCAGCTTCGCGCGGATCTGTCCCTGCGCCCACAACCAGTCGCGCAGCTCGCCGACCAGGTGGGCGTCCTCGGCAATCGATTCCATCAGGATCGCGCGCGCGCCGTCCAGCGCTGCGCGGACGTCGGCAATGCCCTTGTCGGCGTCGACGAACGCTTCGGCGAAGGCTTCCGGCGAGTGCGTGGGATCTTCGCGCAGGCCCAGTGCCAGCGGTTCCAGTCCGGCCTCGCGCGCGATCTGCGCCTTGGTGCGGCGCTTGGGCTTGAACGGCAGGTACAGATCCTCCAGTCGCGCCTTGGTGTCAGCGGCGAGGAGCTCGCCCTTCAATGTCTCGCTGAGCTTGCCCTGTTCCTCCACGCTGGCAAGGATCGCCGCGCGGCGGTCTTCCAGCTCGCGCAGGTAGCGCAGGCGTTCTTCCAGCAGGCGCAGCTGGGTGTCGTCGAGGCCACCGGTGACTTCCTTGCGATAGCGTGCGATGAACGGCACGGTGGCGCCACCGTCGAGAAGATCCACTGCCGCCCGCACCTGGTCGGGGCGGGCAGCGATGTCATGGGCAATGCGTTGTTCGATGCTTGGCATGGATGTCACGATTCCTTGCGGCAGGCTCACGCCTGATGGAACCGTGAATGATATCAAGTCGCCTGCATGCAGCGGCCGGCCGGCAGCCATCAGGTCTTCGACTTTGCGCCGGTTGGCAGGTCGCGATGATGTCGTTCCGGATTCCGGCGTGAACGATCGAGGAACGCTCGTCTGCGCACACGGAGCGACGGGTCAGCTCGCCTTGCGGCGGTCCGTTGGGTTCGCCCGGCCCAGGCCCGACTGACGTCGATCGAACACCATGTTGTCGGTAACGGCGCACAGCGAAGCGTCGTGGATGCCCGTGGTGTCCATGAACGCGGACATCGGCATCGACAAGGTCCGCAGCGAGGGTGGTGCGGCCCTGCGCGACACCTGACCGATGAAGCGGTAGCCCAGACTGTGCACCGTGGCTATGTAGCGCGGACGGGTGGGCGAATCGCCCAGCGCATGACGCAGTTGAGAAATCACCCGGCTCAGTACGCCGGGAGTCACATTGCGATGGCCCCAGGCGGTATCCAGCAGCGCGTTCTTGTCGAGCATCGTGCCGGGCTGCTCCATCAGTGCCACCAGCACGACATACGCCTTGGGCTCGACCGGCACCGGCTGTCCGGCGCGATCCAGCCGGTGCGCGCGGGGTTCGACGACGATGTCGTCGCATTGATAGATCCAGCAATTTGGGGGTTGGGACAGCGTGCTCATTCTGCCCATGATCATGCCTCGTCGTGATGGCCTCCAGCGGCTCCGAGCGTACGCCGGGACCTCGGCGAATTCACCATGACAAACGACAGGGTGCGATCGTCGAGCGAGGCGGTCATGCACGGCACGTGTCGCCGAAGGGCGATGGTCCGGACCTGATTGGCGAGCGAGTTCCCGCGAAATCCTCACGACTTCATCGAGCTTTCCCGCGAATTCCTCATGCCTGCTCCGCCACGGCGGCCTATGGTGATCACGGGTCATTTCCGCCTGCCGGGAGAACCACCATGAAACGTCTGATCATTGCAGCAAGTGTCGCCCTGGGCGTGGCGTGCGCCAGCAGCGCCAGCGCCGCCCGACTGGAGACGTACGCGATCAACCTGCACTTCGGCTATGGCTTGATCGCCTTTGTCGGCAACTCGCCCGCCGAGTATGCGCGAGCCAAACAGGCCGCCGACAATTGGGAGGGACGCCGGCATCTCGGGCTGGGTCCATTGACCGTGGCGGCCGTGGCGATCGACAACTCGGCCGGCCTGACCAGGGAAGTCCGGGTGATCGGCCCGGACAAGGCGGTCGCCGTGGTGAAGCTGCGTTGACCGATTGACAGCGATCCGGTCTGCGCAGATTGCGTCGAAGTCCATCGGGTGCATCCAGCTGGATGCGATGGAAAAATTTCGAGTACTTCTTGTGGGCTCCGGGGCCGCTTCCTCCCGATCGAAGCGGGACCGGGCGCTCGCGATGGGTGGCCGGCCGACCGGAATTTCGGTAGTGTCGGGCCCGGGCGGATACGGCCAGGGTCTGATCGCGGCACACCCTGGCCATGCCTGGCGATCAGGCGCTGAAAGAGCTGCCGCTGGCTGCCGGGCGCGATGCGTCGTTGAACTCGCTGGCGCGGCCGTTCAGCACCAAGGTGCCGACGATCATGTCGTGCAGCCCCTGCTTGTGCTGGGTCCAGGCGACCATGAGAAAGCCGATGCCCAGGATGATGCCGCTGAGGATCTTGGCCGGATAGCGGCCCAGCGCCCGCGGGAAGCTGATCCGGTGCCCCTGCAGGTCGGTGACCCGGATGCCCAGTGCCAGCTTGCCCAATGTCGCCTGCCACGCCGAACTTTCGCACAAGGCGAAATACAGCCAGCCGAGTACCAGGCCGAGCAGCATGGCCGGCCAGATCGCGGCATAAAACTGCTGCTGGGCAGCCATCACCAGCTGCATGTCGCCGCCCGCGTTGAGCACGGCCTGCTGCAACGTTTCCTTGGCGGCATCGACACCGAAGGCCTTCTGGATCAATAGTTGCGGGATGTACAGGATGATCGCGTCGAGGATGTAGGCGCCCACGCGCTTCCAGAACCCGGCATGATCCTCCAGTGCCGCCGTGGTGACTTGCGGCAGCAACGGGGCGGTGGGGGCGGCGTAGGGGTTGCTGGCATCGATGGGCGGCGGCGTCGCCTTCGTCTCGTCGGGGAACAACACCGACAGCGGCTGCCAGTCGGCGAGGCCTTCGTACCAGGCCAGATCCTTCGGGCTGACCTGACCACTGCGCAGCCACTGGCGCACGTCGTCTTCCTTGTAAGGGCCATGTCGTTCGCCGTCGCGGCCGATCCATACTTCCATTGTGCGTACCCCCTGCTGGTCAGAATCGGCATGATGCCATGACTGGCCCGGCGAACGGGCCGGCCCGGGTCGCACGCCGGCGCGGGGCGAGTGGCGTCAGGCCGCGTCGCGACGCTTCAGATGCACCAGCAGCAACGAGATCGCCGCCGGGGTGACTCCGCTGACGCGGGCCGCCTGGCCGAGCGTTGCCGGCAGCGAGCGTTTCAGCTTGAGCAGCACCTCGGCTGACAGGCCGCGTACCTTGTCATAGTCGAACCCGGCGGGAATCGCCGTGTGTTCGTGCCGCTGCTGGCGTTCGATTTCCTCACGCTGGCGTTCGAGATAGCCGGCATATTTGATCTGTACCTCGACCTGCGCGGCGACATCGTCGCGCACCACCGACGGTCCGAGTCCGTCTACGCTGGTGAGCTGCGGATAATCGAGTTCCGGCCGACGCAGCAGATCCGTCGCCAGGATCTCGCGACTGACCGCAATGCCGAGCTTGCGTTCGACGGCGGCGCCCAGTGCATTGGCCGGGGTCACCCATAGACCGCCCAGACGCTGCAATTCGCGTTCCACTGCGTCGCGCTTGGCGCGCAGGGCGTCGTAGCGTGCCTGCGGCACCACGCCGAGCGCATGACCGGTTTCAGTGAGGCGCAGGTCGGCATTGTCCTCGCGCAGATGCAGCCGGTATTCGGCGCGCGAGGTGAACATCCGATACGGTTCGATCGTGCCGTTGCTGGTCAGGTCGTCGATCAGCACGCCGATGTAGGCCTCGTCGCGGCGCGGATACCACGGTGCCTTGCCTTGCACGGCCAGCGCGGCGTTGAGCCCCGCGATCAGGCCCTGTGCGGCGGCTTCCTCGTAGCCGGTGGTGCCGTTGATCTGGCCGGCGAAGTACAGGCCGGGGATCGTCTTGGTCTCGAGCCATGGATTGAGCCCGCGTGGATCGAAGTAGTCGTACTCGATCGCATAGCCGGGGCGGGTGATGTGGGCGTTCTCGAAACCCTTGATCGAACGCACCAGCGCCAGCTGCACGTCGTACGGCAGCGAGGTGGAGATGCCGTTCGGGTAGATCTCGAAGGTGTCCAGCCCCTCCGGCTCGATGAAGATCTGATGCGAGGACTTCTCCGCGAAACGCACCACCTTGTCCTCGATCGACGGGCAATAGCGCGGGCCGACGCCTTCGATCTGGCCGGTGTACAGCGGTGAGCGATCCAGCGCACCGCGAATCAGTTCATGCGTGTGCTCGCACGTATGGGTGATCCAGCAGCTGACCTGGCGCGGGTGTTCGTCGCGAGTCCCCAGATAGGAGAACACCGGCGCGGGCGCGTCGCCGGGCTGTTCCTGCAGCCCGCTGAAGTCGATGCTGCGCAGGTCGATGCGTGGCGGCGTGCCGGTCTTCAGGCGATCCGCCGCGACCGGCAATTCCCGCAGCTTCGCCGCCAGCGTGGTGGCCGGCGGATCGCCGGCACGACCACCGGCGTATTGGGCGGGACCGATGTGGATCTTGCCGGCGAGGAAGGTGCCCGCGGTCAGCACGACCGCGTTCGCGCCGAACGACAGGCCCATCTGGGTCACCACGCCGCGGACGCGACCGTTCTCGATGATCAGGTCGTCCACCGCCTGCTGGAACAATTGCAGGTTTGGCTCGGTTTCCACGATATGCCGGATCGCCGCCTTGTACAGCGCGCGGTCGGCCTGGCAACGGGTCGCGCGTACGGCCGGGCCCTTGGAGGCGTTGAGCGTGCGCCACTGGATGCCGGCGCGGTCAGCCGCGTGCGCCATCGCGCCGCCCAGCGCGTCGATTTCCTTGACCAGATGCCCCTTGCCGATACCGCCGATCGCCGGGTTGCAACTCATCTGGCCGATCGTCTCGATGTTGTGGCTGAGCAGCAGCGTACGCGCTCCCGCGCGCGCGGCCGCCAATGCCGCCTCGGTGCCGGCATGGCCGCCGCCGATCACGATGACGTCGTAGTGGGTCGGGTGGTGCATCGAATCGCCCTGACAGTACAAAAAGTGACAAAATAGGTCGCCATGTTAGCGCCATCAATACTTTGCCGGCCGGATTGCATAACTGGCATGCTTCCTGCTTGCAACGTCTTTGCACTTTCACGGGCAGACGCTGCGCGACCACGCGCGCCGAGATCGAACTGACAGGGGTTCGATCGCGTACCGGGGAAGGAAGCAAGACGGCACCCCTCGGGGTGCCGTCGCCCTTTGTGGCCTTCGAAAATCCCGGAAAGGCACAAAACACAAGGCCCCGCGGCTTGATGGCTACGGGGCCTTGGGTTGTTAGATCTGGCGCCCGGCGGTCTCAGGAACAGGGGGAATCCAGGATGACCGTATTGCCGAGCGCCAGAAACCGGAAATGCATGGGCTCAAACAGTGTGCCGCAGTCGTGGAACGTGAGCCGATATTCGCCGCAGACGCGTGAACGAGGGGTGACTGAAACGGAAAATTGTGTCCTGCCAGGGCAACAGCTGACGTGTGGCGTCAGTCTCGCGAGTTTCACCCCGAATGGATCGTGACGAACATCACATATTGGCATGCCCGTTGCATCTTCTTCCTCACCAACCAAGAGGGATTTGCCATGGACATGAATTTCGATTTTCAGCCGGTATATCCGCGTCATGACTTGCTGGTCGAGATCGGCCAGGTCGAAATGGCGATTGATGGTTTGAGCGAGCGCGAAGATGTCGAGCGCGGTGCGCTGCAGCCGGATCTGGAGTCGCGCATGGAGAGCCTGCTCGAAGCACTCGATCATCTGGCCGTCTGAATGAAACATGCCGCCTGTGTGCGTGGTGTTTCCATCACGCACACCACGGCGAGGCCTCATGGATACCCGGTGGTATCCCGCGTCCGATCAGTGGTTGAGTACGTTGCCGACGATTTCGGCCAGGTTGCGTGAAAGCCCGACGTGCCCCGCCAGTTCGGCAATCGCGAGCCGTGCCGCCTCGCGCCGCTTGGGTTCAAGCCGCTGCCACCCGTTGAAGGCCGTGGCCAATCGTGCCGCCACCTGCGGATTCAACGAATCGAGGGTGATCAGACGTTCGATGAGCAGCCGATAGCCGGCACCGTCGACCCGATGGAACCCGCTTGGATTGCCGCGCACGAACGCACCCAGCAGTGACTGCACCCGATTCGGGTTCTTCGGTGTGAATGCGGTGTCCTGTTCCAGCGCCAGCACCCGCTCCAGCGCCGGTTCGCCCGGCATCTGCGCCTGCACCGAAAACCACTTGTCCAACGCCAACGTGTTGTCGGCATAGCGCTGGCGATAGTCGAGCAACGCGTCGTCGGCGGCGTCGGCATGGCCGCGCACCAGCACAGCGAGCGCAGCCAGCCGGTCGGTCATGCCGGGCGCATCACGATACTGGGCCGCGGCCAGCCGGCACGCGCCCGCGGCGTCGAGCAGATGCAGCAGTTCGAGCACGCGCCGCTTGAGCCGGCGACGGGCCTGACTCGGGGCATCGAGTTCGATCGTGCTGTGTCCGGCCAGTGCCTGGTAGCGACGATACAGGGCATCGGCACCCAGCCGCTCGGCGAGGCGCCGTTGCAGATCCTGGCGCAGGCCATGGATGCGCTGGGGATCGATCGCGGTCTCGCGTTCGGCCAGCTCGACCTCACCCGGAGGCGTCAGCAGGTCGGCCAGCAGCGCGTCGTCGATGGCATCGCTATCGAACAGCCGCGCCAGCGCGTTGCACCAGGCATGCAGGGCATGTGTCGCGTCGCCGTCGCGCAGGTTTTCGTAGGCACGCGTGGCGAGTTGTTGGCCGGCCTCCCAGCGATTGAAGCCGTCGACATCGTGGCCCAGCAGCAGCGCCAGTTCGGCCGGCGTGTAATCGCATTCCAGGATCACCGGCGCGGAAAAGCCGCGCAACAGCGACGGCACCGGCTCGCTCGGAACGTCCGTGAAAACCAGGCTCTGCTCGGTCAGGGTCAGCACCACGACGCGTTCATGCAGGTCTCCGGATGCCGCGCCCTGCAGATGCAGCGGCAGCATCTTGCCGTCCCGTGCGAACAGGGCCAGCTTGATAGGGATTGGCAACGGCGGCCGGGACTCTTTTCCGGCAATGCCCGGCGCATGCTGGGCCAGGGTCAAGGTGTATTCGCGCCGCGCCGGATCGTAATGACCCTGTGCCTTCAGCCGCGGGGTGCCGGCCTGGCCATACCAGGCCAGGTAGGGCATCAGATCGGTGTCGTTGGCCTCGCCCAGGGCACCCAGGAAATCTTCCAGCGTGGCGGCGCGGCCGTCGTTGCGATCGAAGTAGCGATCCATGCCGCGACGGAACCCATTCCGGCCCAGGCGGCCGGCCAGCATGCGCACCAGTTCCGATCCCTTTTCGTACACCGTGGCGGTATAGAAATTGTTGATCTCGCTGTATTGCGCGGGGCGCACCGGATGCGCCAGCGGGCCGGCGTCCTCGGGGAACTGCGCCCGCCGCAGCAGGGCGACATCCTCGATGCGCTTGAGCGGCGCGGAGTTCATGTCAGCCGAAAAGCTCTGTTCGCGGAAGACGGTCAGGCCCTCCTTCAGCGACAGCTGGAACCAGTCGCGGCAGGTCACCCGGTTGCCGCTCCAGTTGTGGAAATACTCGTGCGCGACCACGGCCTCGACGTGACGGTATTCGTCGTCGGTGCTGCTGTCCGGATCGGCCAGCAGGTATTTCGCGTTGAAGATGTTGAGACCCTTGTTCTCCATCGCGCCCATGTTGAAGTCGTTGGTGGCGACGACGTGGAACACGCCCAGATCGTAATTGCGGCCGTAGGTCTCCTCGTCCCAGCGCATCGACCGTTCCAGCGCGTCCATGGCGTAGTGGCAGCGATCGATCACGTCGGCTTCGGCCCAGATCTTCAGCTGTACCGGACGGCCGTCGGCGGTGACGTAGTCGCGCTCGAGCTTCTCCAGCCGGCCGGCGACCAGGGCGAACAGGTAGCTCGGCTTGGGATGCGGATCGACGAAGCGCGCCCAGTGCCGGCCGCCTGCCAGTTCGCCCGCGCCATCCGGGTTGCCACCGGCCAGCAGCACCGGGAAACGTTCGCGGTCGGCGCGCAGGGTGACGCTGTAGCGCGCTTGCACGTCGGGCCGATCGGGGAAGAACGTGATGTGCCGAAAGCCTTCCGCCTCGCACTGGGTCAGCAGGAAGCCCGACTCGCGCGAACCGGAGAGATAGAGGCCTTCCAGCGCGGTGTTCGCCGCCGGTCGCAGGCGCACCCGGGTCTCCAGCACGCTGCCATCGTCCGCTCCATCGACCTCCAGCACGTTGTCGGCGTAGCGATACGCCGTGGCCGGCAGCTGCAGACCATCGAGCGAGATCGACAGCAACTGCAGGTTCTCGCCGTCCAGCCGCAACGGCGCGTTCTGCGTGGGATCGCGACGCAGCAGCAGGCGCGCGCAAAGCTCGCTGGCATCGATGCCGAGGTCGAAATCCAGCGCAACCGTTTCGACCCGCCAGGCGGGCGCGCGGTAGTCGCTGAGACGGATCAGTGCAGGGGCTTGCTCTGAGGGAGTGTGCATGGAGACAGCGTGGGGATGGGGACCGATAAGGGTAACATGGGGCGTTTCAGTCGCAGGAGAACCCGGTGGCGGCATCCAATACGAAGCGCTATGGCGCGGAACGGGCGGAACTGGGCGACCAGGCGGTCGTGGTGCTGAGCGACCGCGGCGGTCACCGGCGCCTGCGCATCGCGCGGCATGGCGCGGCCCTGCTGGAGTTTGAGGTTCCATTCGGCGGCGGCGAACGCGATCTCGCCGCGGGCTACCGCGATGCGGCCGAGGTGCTCGGCCGGCCCGGTTCGCGCTTTGCGATCATGGCGCCGTTCGCCGGCCGCATTGCCGATGCGCGCTATCACTTCGATGGTCGATCGCAGGATCTGCAGCCGGGCGTGGTCGGTGCCGAACGGGCCAGCCGGCATGGTTTCGTGCGCGACGTGGATTTCGAGATCGATGCACTGACGGCGGACGACGACGGCGCGCAGGTGCAGTTGAGCACCACCGCGATCCGCCCGCAGCCGGGCTATCCGTATGCGATCGATCTGCGCCTGAGCTTCACCCTGGATGCCGCCGGCCTCACCCTGGAGGCATGCATGCGCAATGTCGGCGAGCATGCCGCGCCGTGTTTCTTCGGCTGGCATCCGTATTTCCGCCTGGCAGACAGCAGCCTCGTCGACGACTGGCAATTGCAGATTCCGGCGCAGACGCTGATACGCACGGACGCCCAGCTGATCGCGCTGCCCGGTGCCGCCGCCTACGTGGCGCTGGACGACGCGCCGGCACTGGATTTCCGCGAGTCGCGCCGGATCGGCGACAGCATCATCGACCAGGGCTATACCGACCTGGAAGCCGACGACGACGGTCGCATTCGCACCCGTCTGCGCGATCCGGCCAGCGGGCTGGGCATCGCGGTATGGCAGGAGCGTGGCGTGATGCATGCGTTCACCGCCGACACGGTGAACCGCGACGTCCGCCGGGCGATCGCGCTGGAACCGATGGAGTGCATGGCCGATGCGTTCAACCGTCCCGAGTGCGCCGGGGCGATCCGGCTGGAAGCGGGAGCCGAACGACGTTTCCGTTGTGGCGTGGAGGTCGAGTACGCATGAGTGAATTGATGGATGGCCTGCCCGACATCGAGCAGATCCGCACGGCCGCGACCCGGATCGCGCCGCATGCGCGGGTTACCCCGGTGCTGCGCAGCGCGATGCTGGATGCACTGAGCGGCGCCGAGCTGTATTTCAAGTGCGAGCACCTGCAGCGTGGCGGCGCGTTCAAATTCCGCGGTGCCTGCAACGCGGTATGGGCATTGAGCGAAGCGCAGGCCGCGCATGGCGTAGTCACTCATTCCTCCGGCAACCACGGCAACGCACTGGCGCTGGCCGCGGCGACCCGCGGCATCGCCGCCCATGTGGTGGTGCCGGAAGGCGCGGTGCGCGCCAAGGTCGAGGCGATCGAACGCGCCGGCGCGATCCTGCATCGCTGCGCGCCGACCCAGGCGGCGCGCGAGGCGATGGCCGCCGAGGTACAGAGCCGCACCGGCGCGGTAATGGTGCATCCGTACGCCGACACCCGGGTGATGGCGGGGCAGGGCACGCTGGCGCTGGAGCTGCTGCAGCAGGCCGCCGGGCTGGATGCGTTGATCACGCCGGTCGGCGGCGGCGGTCTGGCCAGTGGCGTGGCGATTGCCGCGCACGCGATCGAAGCCGGACTGGCACTGTTCGGTGCCGAGCCGCAGGGCGCCGACGATGCCGCCCGATCGCTGGCACAGGGCCGGCGGGTGACCACGGTGGTACCGGACACCGTTTGCGACGGGCTCCGCGCGCTGATCGGCGAGTCCAACCTGGAGGCGCTGCGCATGCACCGGGTGGAGCTGATCACGGTCAGCGATGCGGAAACGGTCGCGGCGATGCAGCTGATCTGGTCGGAACTGAAGCAGGTGGTGGAGGTGTCCAGCGCCACCGTGCTGGCAGCGATCCTCAAGCAGCGCGAACGCTTTGCCGGGCGCCGCGTCGGCGTGGTGATCACCGGCGGCAACGTGGATCTGCAGGCCCTGCCCTGGTAGGGACGCGCGCCGCTCAGCCGACGGCGCCCTCCACCGCGGCGTCGCCACCGGCCGGTGCTGTTGGTGGCGGCACGACGCCCGCAGTCGGCGGCGCATGGGCAAACGCATGCAGATCCAGCTGGCTGACCGGAATCGGCCGGTAGTCTTCGCCGAACGCCACCTCGCCCGGCTTCCAGCCGGCCGGTCGGCGCACCGCGCCCCAGAAGCGCTTCAACGCGACCCAGTGCAGCCCGATCAGGCCGTAGTCGTTGTCGGCGTCGACGACCGGATCGCCGACCCCGGTCGGCCGCGGCGCCAGGCCGTACAGTGCGGTACCGAACAGCACGTCCCAGATCGAGAAGACCTGGCCGTAGTTGCAGATATGCAGCGTCGGTCGTTCCGGGTCGACCAGCATGTGGTGCAGGCGGTGGAACTTCGGATCCACGAAGACGCGCTCGAACACCCGGCCGAAGCCGATCCGCGCGTTGGTGTGCGAGAAGTTCTGCATCAGTTCGCCGATCAGCATCAGCCAGGCAAACTCGTCCGGATCCACGCCGATCGCCAGCCCCACCGTGGCCAGGATCATCGACTGGATGAAGCCGTCGACCAGGCTGCCGCGGTCGTTCGTCCAGCAACTCATCTGGCGCTGGCTGTGATGCATGCTGTGCAGCGCCCACCACCACGGGATCGCGTGCTGGGTGCGGTGCATCCAGTAGTACACGAAGTCGTAGACCACGTAGTAGGTCGCGAACAGCACATACGGATGCAGGTTGAACCACGGCACCCAATGCGTCAGCGCCAGCGGTGAACCGGTACTCGAAGTGGCAGTGTCGGCGCCGCCGAACAGATGACTGAACGGGGTCAGCACCAGGTAGGTGAACAGCGGGAAGATGCCCAGCAGCATCAGCAGGGTGTAGTTGCGATCGACCAGGGTCAGCTTGCGGTCGGTCCACCTCTCGGCCGGAAACCAGGTCTCCAGCGGGCGGAAGATCAGCCCGATGATGCCCACCTGCAGCGCCGCGATCAGCAGCGAGGCCGCGATGTCGTCGGGGTTGCCGGACAACCCGCTCAGGTGCAGCGCGTCGAGCAGCGGCACCACCGCGTGAACGCTGAGCCAGTTGACCAGGAAGGCCCACCATGAAGACAGATCAGACATCGTTGCTTCTTCGCAATCCGTGAGCGCATAGCATATCGCCGACGGAAATCACGTGGGCTGAACCGGCGCTCGAGCGCGTCCCCGCGCGCCGATGCCGCTGACCGCCAACAGGCCCAGCAGCACCAAAACGATGCCCAGGGCCTCCATCGGCGACGGCCGTTCCCGCAGGATCAGCCAGGCCAGCAGCACGCTGACGATCGGTACGCCCAGGCTGGACACGCTGGCCACGGTAGTGGGCAGCCGTTGCAGCACGATCGACCACAGCCACCAGGCCACGCTGGACGCCAGCACCGCGCTGTAGGCCAGTTCGGCGATGAACGGCCAGTCCCAGGCGATCGGCCGTTGCGGTACCGCCAGCGCCACGAGGCCCAGCGCCACGCCGCCGACCAGCATCTGCCATGCGGTGAGGTTGAGCACGGACGGCGCATGGCGGCGGAACATGCGCTTGCTCAGCACTGTGCCGGTTGCCCAGGCCAGCCCGCCGGCAATCGCCAGCGTGGTACTCAGCACGCTGCCCAACGCATGCCATGGCTCGATGATGCACAGCAGGCCGGTCGCGGCCAGCGCCAGGCCGAGCCAATGCCGCGCGGTGGGTCGGTCGCCCAGCAGCAGCCAGGCCAGCAACACCGCCCAGAACGGCATCGTGTAGGCGAGCAGGGCGACATGGCCGGCGCCGCCGTCGATCAGGGCCCATTGCTCCAGTCCCTGGAACGCTGCGGTCTGGCACAACCCGATCAGGATCATCGGCAGCAGCGGCGGTGGGCGCAGCGATTGCCGCGACAGCAGCAACGTGGCGAACAGCACGGCCGCGCCGATCAGGTAGCGCAGCGCGGCGAAATCGAACGGGCCGGCATGCGCCAGCACCTGCTTCATCACGACCCAGCTGTAGGCCCAGATCGCAATGGTGGCAAGCAAGGCGAGCACGGCGCCGCGCTGCGATGACGAGGAGGGCGACATGATCAGGCGTGCCGGGAGAGGGGCGACAAGTCTAGCGGTGTCGGCTACGGTGTGCGCCACCGAACGACCATCCTTCCGCCATGACCAAGACCGCCGAGCCGACCCGTTGCCACTGGGCCACCAGCGACGCCCTGCTGCGCGATTATCACGACGCCGAATGGGGCGTGCCGCTGCACGACGACCGCCGCCTGTTCGAGTTCCTGGTGCTCGAAGGTGCGCAGGCCGGGCTGTCCTGGCGCACCGTGCTGGCCAAGCGCGAGCGCTACCGCGAGGTGTTCCATCAATTCGAGATCGCCCGCGTGGCGGCGATGACCGATCGCGAACTCGACAAGCTGCTGCTCGATCCGGGCATCATCCGCAACCGCCTGAAGGTGTCATCGACCCGCGACAACGCGATCGCCGCGCTGGCGGTGATCGAGGAATTCGGCAGCCTCGACGCGTATCTGTGGTCGTTCGTCGACGGCAAGCCCTTGCGCAACCGCTGGCGCGGCATGGGCGAAGTGCCGGCCAGCACCGAGCTGTCCGACCGCATGAGCAAGGCGCTGAAGAAGCGCGGTTTCCGTTTCGTCGGCAGCACCATCTGCTACTCCCTGCTGCAGGCCACCGGCATGGTCAACGACCATCTGGTCGGCTGCTTCCGGCACAAGGCCTGCGCCGCCGAAGTGTAAGTACCGCTCAATGCCCGGCGAATTCCGGCGCGGCGCGGATGGTGTCGATCAGCAACTGGCGGAACCAGGCATGGGCGCGGTCGTGGTCACGGGACTGGTGCCAGTAGGCGAGGATCGGGATCGGCTTCAGCTTGATCGGCAGCGCCTGCGTGGCCAACGGCAACAGGCGCGAAAAGCTGGCGGCGTAGGAGCTCGGCATGGTCAGCAGCAGGTCGCTGCCGGCGACCACCTGGCAGGCGGAGAAATAGTGCTGGCAGACCAGCTGGATCCGGCGTGGACGACCGTCCTGGGTCAGCAGCACATCCAGTGGGACCGCCTCGCCCAGTTGCGACACGGCGACGTGGCGGGCGCCGAGGTAGTCGGCCTTGCGCAGACTGCCGCCGGCCAGCGGATGCTTGCGTCGCATCACCACCACCAGCGATTCGTCCAGCAGGTGTTCGCTGGACAGTCGCGGGCTGCTGGCCAGGCGGCGGTCGATCACCAGGTCGATGCCGCCGGCGGTGAGTTCGCGCTCGACCTCGCTGGCGGCGATGCGCCGGCTGAGCAGGCGCACACCGGGCGCGAGGTCGGCAAGCCGTGCCAGCAGCGGTGGAAACGCGATCGACTCCAGCACGTCGCGAAAGCCCACGCTGAACTCCTGCTCCAGTGCGTCGGCGCGAAACGCCGGCTGCATCCGCGTGGTGGCCTGCAAGCCCTTCAGGTGCAGTTGCACCTCGGCCATCACCGCGCGGGTCTTGTCGGTGGGAATCACCCGGTTGCCCTGGCGCACGAACAGCGGGTCGCCGAACAGTTCGCGCAGCCGGTTCAGCGAATGGGTGATCGCCGGCTGGGTCAGGTGCAACGAACGGGCCGCCGCACTGATCCCGCCCTGGGTGTGGATTGCCTCCAGCACGCGGAACAGGTTCAGGTCCATGCGCAGGTCGGGGCGATTCATCGGCGGCGGCTCGGGTGGAGTGACGGTGCGTGCATATTAGCGCTGCTGATGGCAGGACATAAAACCTATGCATTAGGCCGATGGATGACTATCGGCGTAGGCTGACCGCTTCGCCGGCGCGCTTGTCACGGGACCCACCGATGGATTTCGCTCACTCCGCACGCAGCCAGTTGCTGATCGAGCGCCTGCAGCGCTTCATGCACGAAGAGATCGCGCCGGCCGAGGCCGTCTATGCGAGCGAGCTCAGCGGCAGTGCCGACTGGCGCCAGTGGTGCCAGCCAGTGGTGATGGAGGCGCTGAAGGCGAAGGCGCGCGTGGCCGGGTTGTGGAATCTTTTCCTGCCCGAACCCGGATATGGCGCCGGGCTCAGCAACGTCGATTACGCGCCGCTGGCCGAGCTCATGGGCCATTCGTTCATCGCGCCGGAAGTGTTCAATTGCAACGCGCCGGACAGCGGCAACATGGAGGTGCTGGCACGCTACGGTTCGCCGGCGCAGCAGGCACGCTGGCTGGCGCCGCTGCTGGCCGGCGAGATCCGCTCGGCGTTCTGCATGACCGAACCGGGCGTGGCCTCGTCCGATGCCACCAACATGCAGGCCACCGCCACGATCGAGGGCGACGAGGTGGTGCTCAACGGGCGCAAGTGGTGGTCCACCGGCATCGGCCATCCGCACTGCCGCTTCGTGATCTTCATGGGCGTCAGCAACCCCGACGCGCCGCCGCACCAACGCCACGCGATGGTGATCTGTCCGCTGGATGCGCCCGGCGTGACCATCGAGCGGATGCTGCACGTGTTCCACGATCTGGATGAACCGGCCGGGCACGGCGAGGTGAGTTTCAGCGACGTGCGGCTGCCGGCGGACCACATCATCCTGGGCCCCGGCCGCGGCTTCGAGATCGCCCAGGGTCGGCTGGGGCCGGGCCGCATCCATCACTGCATGCGCGCGATCGGCGCGGCCGAGCGCGCACTGGCGCTGCTGTGCGCCCGCGCCACCACGCGCACCGCGTTCGGCCAGCCGCTGATCAGGCTCGGCGGCAACGCGGACATCGTCGCCGACCTGCGCATGGCGATCGAGCAGGCGCGCCTGCTCACCCTCAAGGCGGCCTGGCTGATCGACACGCAGGGCGTGAAGGCGGCGATGAGCGAGATCTCGCAGATCAAGGTGATCGCGCCGATGGTGGCGCAGCGCGCCGCCGATGCGGCGATGCAGATCCACGGCGGCGCCGGCCTGTCGGACGATTTTCCGCTGGCGGCGCTGTATGCGTATGCCCGCGTGCTGCGGCTGGCCGACGGCCCGGACGAAGTGCATCGCGGCCTGATCGCCAAACTCGAACTGCGCGCCCAGCACGCCGCGGCGGAGGCGCACGCATGAACGCCGCCATCGACGAAACCCGCGAGATGCGCGCGGAGGACAGCCTCGACCTCGCCGCGGTCGATGCCTTCCTCAAGCAGCACATCGCCGACCTGCACGGCGCACCGACCATCCGCCAGTTCCCCGGCGGCGCCTCCAACCTCACCTACCTGATCCGCTATGGCGAACGCGAGCTGGTGCTGCGCCGCCCGCCTGCCGGGGTCAAGGCGAAGTCCGCTCACGACATGCTGCGCGAGGCGCAGGTGATGGCGGCGCTGAAAACCGCCTATCCGCACGTGCCGCAGATCCTCGCCCGCTGCGATGACCCGACCGTGCTGGGCAGCGACTTCTACGTGATGGAGCGGTTGCGCGGGATCATCCTGCGGCGCGAGCTGCCACCCACACTCGGCCTCGACGAAGCCGGCGTGCGCCAGCTCTGCCGCGGCTTCATCGATCGCCTGGTCGAGCTGCATCAGGTCGATGCCACGCAGCCGCAGCTGGCCGCGCTGGGCAGGGGCGAGGGCTATATCGCGCGCCAGGTCGGCGGCTGGAGCGAGCGCTGGCGCAAGGCGCTGACCGACGACTCCGACCCCTGCGAGGACGTGCTGGCCTGGCTGGCGGAAAAGCAGCCCACGCAGGAGACGGCGATCTGCGTGATCCACAACGACTACCGCTTCGACAACGTGGTGCTCGATCCGGCCAACCCGCTGGACATCATCGGCGTGCTGGACTGGGAGATGGCCACCCTGGGCGACCCGCTGATGGATCTGGGCGGCTCGCTGGCCTACTGGGTGCAGGCCGATGACGACGCGGTATTCCAGTCGTTCCGCCGCCAGCCCACCCACGTGCCCGGCATGCTGACCCGGGGTGAAGTGGTCGACTATTACGCCGAGCGCAGTGGCTGGCGCGTGGATCAATTCGATTTCTACGAGATCTTCGGCCTGTTCCGGCTGATGGTGATCATCCAGCAGATCTACCGCCGTTTCGTGCTGGGCCAGACCAGCAACCCGCAGTTCGCCGGCTTCGGCCAGGCGGCCGCCTACATGGGTCAGCGCTGCCGGCGGCTGATCGCCCGTTCGGGGCTGTGAGCATGGGCAGCGCCTTGCTGATACGCCATGGCCAGGCCAGCTTCGGCGCCGAGGATTACGACAAGCTGTCCCACGTCGGCGAGCAGCAATCGCGCCAGCTGGGTCAGTGGCTGAGGCAGACCGGACAGCACCCGGACCTCATCGTGGTCGGCTCCATGCAGCGACACGTACGCACCGCCGAGCTGTGCGTCGAAGCGGCCGACGTGGAGGCGCCGCAGCTGACCCTGGAGCAACTGAACGAGCTCGATCACGTCGAGATCGTGGCGCCGCCATCGCCCCGACTTCAGCTCGTTCGACGCCATGCGCGCCGAGCTGCGCCGCCAGCGACGATCCGCAGCGCGCGTTCCAGCGGTTGTTCGCCGCCGCCATCGCGCGCTGGACCAGTGGCCAGCATGACCGCGAGTACACGCGCAGCTGGCCCGCGTTCCGCGAGCGCGTGCTGCACGGTCTGCAGACGCTGGCCGCACATGAGGCGCGTACCATCTGGGTGTTCACCTCCGGCGGTCCGATCGCGGTGATCGCCAACGCGCTGCTCGGCGCGCCGGCCGACAATCCGTTCGCGTTGAGCTGGCCACTGGTCAACACTTCGCTGACCCGCGTGGCGCTCGGGCGGCAACCGCCACAGCCTGATCAGCTACAACGGCTGGCCGCATCTCGAACTGGCCGGCGATCCGCGCCTGGTCACCCATCGCTGAATCCATTCGACGCATTGCAGAAGGAATCCTCATGAGCGCAGCCGACCTGTTCGACCTCAGCGGCAAGATCGCCGTCGTCACCGGCGCCAGCCGTGGCATCGGCGCGGAGATCGCCAAACTGTTGGCGGCGCACGGCGCGCACACCATCGTCTCCAGCCGCAAGCAGGCCGACTGCCAGCGGGTGGTCGACGAGATCGTCGCCGCCGGTGGCTCGGCCGAGGCGCTGGCCTGCCACATCGGCGAGATGGCACAGATCGAGGCGCTGTTCGCCGGCATCACGCAAAAACATGGACGTCTGGACGTCCTCGTCAACAACGCCGCCACCAACCCGTACTTCGGCCCGATCACCGAGACCGACCCCGCGATCTTCCAGAAAACGGTGGATGTGAACATCCGCGGCTACTTCTACATGTCCAGTCACGGCGCGAAGCTGATGGCGAAAAACGGCGGCGGCGCGATCGTCAACGTGGCCTCGGTCAACGGCGTGGTGCCGGGTTTCCAGCAGGGCATCTACTCGATCACCAAGGCCGCGGTGATCTCGATGACCAAGGCCTTCGCGGTCGAATGCGCCGAAGCCGGCGTGCGCTGCAACGCGTTGCTGCCGGGCCTGACCGACACCAAGTTCGCCTCGGTGCTGGTCAACACCCCGGCGATCCTCAAGCAGGCGCTGGCGCATGTGCCGATGCGCCGTGTGGCGCAGCCGTCCGAGATGGCCGGTGCGGCGCTGTATCTGGCCTCGCCTGCATCGTCGTACACCACCGGCGCCGTGCTCAATGTGGACGGCGGCTACCTCTGTGTCTGATCCATCACCCCTGCCCGGAGTTTCCCGATGACCAAGGTTTCCGCCCATCGCGTCGCCGGCAAGAAGGCGTTCATCACCGGCGCCGCCGGTGGCCTCGGCGCCGCCATCGCGCGCATGCTGGCCCGCCACGGCGCGCTGGTGTTCCTCACCGACATCGACGAAGAGGCGGTGTATGCGGTGGCCGCCGCGATCAACGCCGAGCACGGCCGCACGGTGGCGTGGTCGGCCGCGCAGAACGTGCGCGACGAGGCACGCTGGAAGAGCGCGCTGGCCGAGGCGGAGGGGTCGATGGATGGCCTGTCGGTGCTGGTCAACAACGCCGGCATCGGTGCGCTCGGCGGCGTCGAGAGCCTCACGCCGAAGGAGTGGTCACGCGTGATGGGCGTCAACGTCGACGCCATCTACCTGGGCTGCAAGTACGCGCTGCCGCTGCTGAAGCGGAACCAGCCTGCGTCGATCATCAACATCTCTTCGCTGGCCGCGTTCAAGGTCGATCCCGACTACACCGTCTACAACGCCTCCAAGGCGGCGGTGGCGTCGCTGAGCAAGTCGATCGCGGTCGACTGCGCGCGCCAGCAGGTCGACGTCCGCTGCAACTCGATCCATCCCGCCTTCATCCGCACCGGCATTGTCGAGCCCTTCTTCGAGCAGCTCGGCGAGCAGGAAGCCGTGCGCAAGCTGACCCGCGGCGTGCCCTTGAAGCGCCTCGGCGAAGTGGATGATGTGGCGTATGCCGCGCTCTATCTCGCCTCCGACGAAAGCCGCTACATCACCGCTGCCGAAATCCGCGTCGACGGCGGCGCCTCGGCCGTCTGATCCTTTTCCCCATCTACTGCAGGTAACCGCCATGTCCCTGATCAACCGTCAGCTCTGCCTCAAGACCCGCCCCGAAGGCCTGGTCCAGCGCGACAACTTCGACCTGATCGAGCAGGCCGTGCCCGAACTCGATGAGGGTGAGGTGCTGGTGCGCGTCCTGTACCTCTCGATGGACCCGACCCAGCGCGTGTGGATGCGCGACATCCCGCAATACCTGCCGCCGGTGGCGATCGGCGAGGTGATGCGTTCGCTGGGACTGGGTCGCGTGGTGGCCTCGCGCTCGTCGAAGTACAGCGAAGGCGACTTGGTGCAGGGCGTCACCGGTTGGCAGGACTACCTGGTGCTGCACGAGGACGCCAAGGGCTACGTGCGCCTGCCCGCCGACCCCGGCATCCCGCTGCCGACCCTGCTCGGCGCCTGCGGCATGAGCGGCGTCACTGCCTATTACGGGCTGACCGACATTGCCCCGGTGCAGGCCGGCGAAACCCTGGTGATCTCCGCCGCCGCCGGCTCGGTCGGCACCATCGCCGGGCAGATCGGCAAGATCCGCGGCGCCCGGGTGGTCGGCATCTGCCGTGGTGCCGACAAATGTCGCTACCTCGTCGACGAGCTGGGCTTCGACGCTGCGGTCGACTACAAGGCGCGGGACTTCAAGCAGCAACTCAAGGCGGCCACGCCGGACGGCGTGCACGTGAATTTCGAAAACGTCGGCGGCGAAGTGATGCGCACGGTGCTGTCACGCATGGTGATCGGCGGGCGCGTCGCGCTGTGCGGGTTGATCTCCGGCTACAACAGCGGCGAGAAGCCCAGCGACGACTTCAGCCCCTTCATCATGAAGCGGCTCAGCATGCGCGGTTTTCTCGTTCTCGATTACACGAAGACGAAGGAAGCGGTGGGGGCGATCGCGGGGTGGATTCGGGAGGGCAAATTGAAGGCGGAGGAGGAGGTGGCCGAGGGCTTGGAGAACGCGCCCGTCGTGCTCAATCGGTTGTTTGATGGGAGTCATCGGGGGAAGCTGGTGCTGCGGGTGGACCCGCAGGCGTGACTAGGCTGGCGATATGGAGTAGATACCGAACGTGCAGCCAAGAGGATGAGCTGATATGGAATTCATACTGCAGTCTGTCGAGGCGGCCGCAAAAAGTGGTTGTCCCTTCGCCGCAGTCGTAACCGCACTGACTATCCCCGATATTGCGGGGGCGGTGGATACGCCGGATATGTCCTCTCAGTCTCGCTATGTCAAATGGATAGAGACATGGTTTCATCCGATGTTTCCGGGATATGCCGATCATGGGATTGATGGATCAACGTTGTATGGTCTTCGATGCAAGTTGTTGCATGAAGGTCGAACTGACCCTTCGCAAGCTCGCATTGCCACCAAATCTCCAGTCGCGGCAAAGAAGCGATTGATTGCCTTCAATGCATACTCCGGATTGGTGATGCATCTGTGTACTTCAGAAGATGCGACGGGCGAGAGTCGAACCATCTTGCGAGCGGAGACGTTCTGCCAAGAGCTTTCAGAAGCAGCACGCAACTGGATGTCCAAACGAGCAAATGACGCGGGTTTCCAGAAGTCGCTGCAAAATCTCGTGGGCATCAGAACGGACGTTCCACCTCTTTCGAAGGGAGTTCCCCTGATTTGCGCTGAGCTGTGATTTGCCAGTTTTGCGCTATTGATTGGGAGGGGTGGGACTTATTCGTCGGCGGTCTAGTCCGATGTTCCGTTGGCGGTGAAGGAAGAGCTTTCGTGCGCCTGCGGCGCCCGAGTCACTTTCTCTTGCGTGGCCAAGAGAAAGTAACCAAAGAGAAGGCCACCCCGCTTGGCGCTTGCCGGGCATCCATGCCCGGCAAGTCCGTGAGCTGGGGCCGGGCTTTTCGACCGGACTCCTGTCCGGGCGAAAAGGAGTCGACATCCCTGTCGACTCCCCTGCGGGCCTGTCGTCCCCAGCTCACCGCCGCACAGGGGCCCCGGGTAGAGCAGCGGGCCATCCTGGCCCGCACTCGGTGCGCCGCCGCTGCGCGGCGGCGAAGGCTGAAGAGCTGAAGAGCGACATGCGGGACGCTGACTGCTTTGCTCCCTCTCCCCGGCGGAGCCGGGGAGAGGGTTGGGGTGAGGGGGCTTTTGATCTGGCTGTTCTGAAAAGTACGCGCAGGATGCGCGTCGCTCTACCCGGGGCCCCTCTGCAGCGGCGGGCGGGTGGAGGAACAGCCCGCAGGGTGACCGGCAGGGATGCCGGTCAGTTTGGCGTCAGTCCATGGATGGACTGTCGACAAACCCCGTAACCCGCACGCGGATCATGCGGGCATGGATGCCCGCAAGGCGCGGAAGCGAGGTGCCACTCTCTTTTGTTACTTTCTCTCGGGCAAGCGAGAGAAAGTGACTCGCCCTCCGAAGGAGGACGAAAGCTCTGCGCTTCATCAATCTGGCGACCGTGCCCAACCGGCTGGATATCACGCAGGTCCGTTTGACATACCTAACAGCACGATGCATCATGCCGCCATGTTTGAGAAAGATCTCGTCGCCGCGACGTCAAGGGCGTTCGTCCTGTCCATCCTCGTGCAGGGCGACTCCTATGGTTACGAGATCATCCAGCGCGTCGCCGCGCTGACCGGGAACGAGCTGATCTGGACGGACAGCATGCTGTATCCGGTGTTGCATCGGTTGGAAGACGGCGGTTGCGTGAGCTCGTATTGGCAGGCATCGCCGACTGGCCGAAAGCGAAAATATTATTCGGTCACCGACATCGGACAGGCTGAACTCGAGGAGAGAAAGCGCCAGTGGCAAGTGGCTCAAGTTGCCTTGAGCGCCTTGTGGTCTGGTACATGACCCATCGGTTCCCGGGCAGCACGGTCGGGACATCAACGGGGTAGAACCCATCTAAGGAGCAGACCCATGGAGACTTTCAGCATCATGGCCTTCACCTTCGCGCTGCCGGCGCTGGCCTTTGCCATCATGAATCACGAACGCATCAACAAGCTTGAAAAGAAGCTGAAGGAGTTCGATGTCATTCCCAGGGAATTCAGCTCTGAATCCACTCCAGGCAAGCCGAAGCCACCAGCCGAGTGAGCGGGCTCTGGCGACAGGTGCGGCGCCACAAATGCTTCCTTTGATCTGGCTGTTCTGAAAGTACGCGCAGGAAACGCGTCGCTCTACCCGGGTCCCTCTGCAGCGGCGGGCGGGTGGAGGAAAGCCCGCAAGGCGCGTAAGCGGGGTGTCGTTTTCTCTTGGGTACTTCTCTTCTACTACGGGCATCCTGCCCTCCGCCCTTCGCGCCAGCTTCGCTGTTCACGCGCGCTCCGGCGCACGTTGTGGACGAGCAAAAGAGAAGTACCTCGCCCTCCGCAGGAGGGTGAAAGCTCTGCACTTGCTCTGCTTCCAGCTATTGCGTGTACCGACGAGCATTCGCTGAGCCGCCCTCTCGCGGTCGCCATCCTGGTGGCAGGAATGTCACACCCGGCGCGGCGCCGGCAATGCCAGCGTCGCGCCTTCGTTCGATCACCAGGCTTCAGCCTTCTCAGGCGTCCCGCCACTGCGCGGCCGCTGCTTTTGCAAAATCGCGGTACGAGCGCGGTGCATGGCCCAGCAGACCCTGCAGTCGCTGGATCTCCTCGGGCGTGGCTGCTGCGCCGTCCGACTGGTAGCGTGCCAGCATCATGCGCAGATCCATGGCGTACCAGGCCGGCATCATGGTTTTCATGCGACTTTCCAGCACGGCCAGCTCATTGCCGCCATAGCGGATGGGACGTTCAAGCACGTCGCTCCAGATGCCTGCGACCTCGTCGCCGGTCAGGCGATCCGGTCCGACCAGTTCGTAGGTTGTGCGCGGCAGCGGCGCGGGAGCGCGTTCGCGACGCAGCAGTTCCAAGGCGGCCGCCTCACCGATGTCGCGGATGTCGACCATGGAGATGCCCTTGTCGCCGATGGGCATGCCATAGACACCGGCAGCCAGCAGCGGGTCCTTCTGACGCAGGTCGTTCTGGATGAAGTAGGCGGGGCGCAGCACCGTCGCCGGGAGGTCGAGCGCTTCGATCATGCGCTCGGCCGTGTACTTGCCAGCGAAGTGCGGGACATCGACATAGGCTTCGCCCTTGTATACGGACAGATAGACGATGCCCTTGACGCCAGCCTCGCGGGCCAGGGTCAGGGCCTGCAGTGCCTGGGTGACTTCGTCGGCGACATTCGGAACCAGCAGGAACAGGGTGCTGACGCCTTCGAGCGCGGCGCGGAAGGAATCGGGATCGGCCAGCTCGCCGGCGACGGCCGTAACGCCTTCCGGGAAGTGCGCGTTCCCGGGCGAGCGGGTCAAGGCGCGCACCGGCACGTTCGCGCCACGAAGATGATGAAGGACCTGGGTGCCGATGGTGCCGGTGGCGCCGGTAACAAGAATGCTCATGGTGAAACTCCTCGTCGTGTGACGACAGTCGTTGGGGTGGACACACGTTAGGGCGTTCCATACATGCTGCGAAGATGCCAATATCAAGACCTGTCGTCTCATATATGGAACGCATCAATGGACCTGCAGGCGCTGACGGATTTCGCACTGGTCGCCACCCATGGCGGCTTCGGCCGGGCCGCCCGCATGTCGGGCCGCTCCAAGGCGACGCTGTCGCGGCGCGTGGCCGAGCTGGAGCAAAGTCTGGGCGTGCGCTTGATCGAACGTGGTGGCCAGAGCCTGCGATTGACCGACGAAGGACGCGCGCTGCACGAGCGCACGCGCGGACCGCTTGCGGACATTGCCGAGGCGGGCGAGGTCGTGACACTGGGGGCTTCTGTTCCGCGGGGCAGGTTGCGGGTAAGCGCACCGCTGGTATTGGCGCACGTCGCGCTGGCTCGAGTCGGCGCGCGCTTTGCGCTGTCCTGTCCCGAGGTGCAGCTGGAAATCGTCGCCGAGGACCGCAAGGCCGATCCTGTCGAAGACGGGTTTGATCTGGTGATCCGGGTGAATCCCTCGCGCGATGAACGCCTGGTGGGGCGGCGCATCCTCGATGACCAACGCGTGGTCGTCGCGCATCCTGACTTCGTCATGCCGACGCCGTGCGCAGAAGGCGCTGACGTGCCCGAGGTGAAGGCGGTCCTGCAGATCCGCTCGGAGCCCGACCTTGTCTGGCGATATCGCACACAGCAGGGTGGTAAGGAAGCGGCGGCAAGACCGGTGCCCGCGCTGCGGTTGTCCTCCCTGCTGATGGTACGGGAGGCTGTGCTGACGGGCGTAGGCGCCGCGTTGCTGCCCGGATTGCTGGTGGCCGACGACCTGCAAGCGGGACGCCTCGCGCTCTGGGGCGTGGACACCGGACCCGCCGTGGAGATCTGGGCGTTGCGGAACTCACGCGGGCTGGTTGGCGCCAAGGTACGGGCATTTCTCGATGCTCTGGAAGAAGCCTTCCCTGATCGCGTCTTTGCAAATGCCACAGCGAAGCCCGACTAGCGATGGTCGCTTGCGGGACATTTTTTTGCCGAGGCGACACCGGGACATCCGTACACCTGTCAGCTATGTGTCCAGCCCAAACAGGCCAGCGAGAGAAAGTGACTCGCCCTCCGCAGCAGGGTCAAAGCTCTGCTTTCCAAAAGTGTCCAGTGGCAGCCTGCGCAGGCTCCGAGTGGCGCATATGTCGCGGTGTCGAACGCTCGGGTTCGCTCGGCGTGAACGCCCGAAAGCCCTGCTTTCAAGCCGAATATTCGCCTCTGAGGCTCCAAATGCCTGAGTGAGATTTGCGTAAGTACATGATATTGCGGTACAATTTAACGAATGTGTTCGGCACGTGAAGAGAGTGGGAATTTTGCGGATGAAGCGAGTGGTTCTGTTTTTGCTGGCCCTGAGTGCATTGAGCAGCAGCTGGGTTTCCGCCACGACCACTTCGCCGCACTGCGATCCCCATCGAGAAGTCATCCACGCCGACGACCATGCGGTGAGCCTGGCGCGGCACGCCGGTGTCGATCAGGCCCATTTCTACGCCTGGCTGGGCAAGGCGCCGGCGGCTACCCGCAAGGCCATGCAGCGCATGCGGCCCGGCGACATCTTCGAGCTGTGCCTGCGGCCCGGTCAGCACGAACCCTCGATAGCCAGCATCCGGATCAGGCGGGATGTCGCGGGGCGGAGGCTGGCGGAAAAGGAAGCGTCGCAGGCGGCAGCGGCGCAACTGGTGTTTGCCGGCGTCACCGCTACCGTGACGACCACCGCGACACCGCTGGCGCCCGCCCACACCGCCAACGTGGTCCAGAGCCTCGTGCCGGGTGTGAACCTGTTGATCATCCAGGTGCCGCCAGGGCGCTCGCTCGGCCGCGCGCTGGAACGTCGGCTTGGAAGTCGTCCGCTGGTCACTGCCGTGGCCGACTTCGCCCGCCATCATTGGCATCTGCCCACACGCCTGCCCAAGGGCAGTCATTGCAGCGTGGCCGTGCTGACCAGCGAGACCGCCGGACATGGCCGGCGGTTGCGGCTGGCCTATGTCGAAGTGGACTACCACGGTCATCGTCGGCGCGTGTATCCCTATGTCGACCAGGACGGTCGTGATTTCATCGTCGGCTGGCATGGCCGCAGCTTCCGCGTGCTGACGCCGCTGCTGCCACTCCGACGCTCGCGCATTTCCTCGGGTTGGGGCTGGCGGATCCAGCCGGTGCTGGGCGGCAACGAATTCCATCACGGCATCGACTATGCCGCACCGCCGGGAACGCCGATTCGGGCGACCATGGCTGGCCGGGTCGACATGTCCGGCTGGCATGGCAACTACGGGCGCATGGTCGAGATTCGGCATGCGCACGGATTCACCACCCGTTACGGTCACCTGCGCGCGTTCGCACGCACGGCGCGGGTCGGCAGCCATGTCCATCGCGGGCAGATCATCGGTTATGTCGGTACCAGTGGCCTGTCGACCGGGCCGCATTTGTATTACGAGGTGTGGCAACACGGCCGGCGCATCAATCCGCTGAAACACCGCCACCTGCTCATTGCCGAGCGTCTGAGCGCGGCCGAACGGCGCCAGTTCAGCGCGCTTGTCGCCAGGATGGCCTCCCGCGAAACGCTGTCCAGCTCGGGTCCGGTTTCGCAGGTGGGCGCGTCCTGACAATCACGGGTTGAGGTTCAGTTCCGGCGTTGCATGCGCGCGTGCCACCTTGCGCGTCGAGACAGCGACCTCGTGCATGCACGGCCGCGCAAGAAAAAATGACTCGCCCTTCGCCGGAAGACGAAAGCTCCGCACTTGCTCGCTCTCCAGGGGTCTGGATCAGGAGAAAATCGCAGGGCTCATGGGGCTACGGCACGGGCACCTTGCCTGCCCGAAAAAATCCACGAAAGCGGCCGCTACCCGCCCGGGGCAGCGTGCAGGATCGGATAGTCCTGCCTGATGTCCTGTCCCGATCGAGCCATCCTGACCATGCGTCAGCACGGAGAAGCCTCATGAAGCTGTGGACCATGGCCCTGTGCCTGCTGGCGGCGAGCGGAAGTATTTCCGCGAAAACGATGGTCTGGCAGCCCGCGGCGGGGCACGCGCATATGCCGATCTGGCCGGGAACGCCGCCGGACGCGAAACCTGTTCCGGGGCCGGAAACGGTAACGCGGAATCCGGACAGCCTGATCGCTGGCCTGCCGGTCACGGCGATAACCAACGTGACCCGCCCCACGATCACCGTGTACGCACCGCAGGGAAAAAACACGGGCGCGGCGGTACTGGTGATTCCAGGCGGTGGCTTCCAGATCCTGGCGATCGATCTCGAAGGTACCGAGGTCTGCGACTGGCTGACCTCCCGGGGCATCACCTGTGTGTTGCTGAAGTACCGCGTGCCAGGCATCCCGTATGTATGGCAATGCGATTGCCGGCCGCACAATCTCGAGACATCGGTGCCGTCGCTGCAGGACACCCAGCGCGCGGTCAGGCTGGTGCGCTTTCATGCGGCGCAGTGGCACATCGATCCGCACAAGGTCGGCGTGCTGGGGTTTTCTGCGGGCGGCTATCTGGTGGCGGAGGTCAGCACGAAATTCAAAAGTCGCCTGTATGCGCCGGTGGACGCGGCCGACAAGGAAAGCGATCGCCCGGACTTTGCCGTGGCGGTTTATCCGGGGCATCTGGCGACCGACAAGAACACGTTCAATCCCGATGTTCCGGTCTCGCGCGAAACGCCGCCGACGTTTCTGTTGCAGGCCGAAGACGACTACGTGGATGGCGTGAACCAGTCGCTGGTCTACTACGCTGCGCTGAAGCATGCCGGCGTACCGGTGGAGATGCATCTGTATGCGCATGGCGGGCATGCGTTCGGCCTGCGGCCGACGCCGCTTCCGATTTCCCACTGGCCTCAGCTGGTTGAGACGTGGCTGCACACGATTGGTGTGGTCAGGGATTGAGGGCCTGCCTCGGGCTTGTCGGAAACAGCTGCAGTCGGACGGTGCGTGATCTGGTCGGGCTGCTGCCCTTGCCGTCGTGACCACGGGCAAAGACGTGTGCACGAGGAATGCGTCGTCACGTCCAGGCGTTTAATCTGCAGGGCCCATACCCCCGCTGGAGTCACGCCATGAGATACGTGAAATTTGGCCACACCGGGCTGGACGTTTCGCGCCTGTGCCTGGGTTGCATGACCTATGGAGTACCTGACCGTGGCGCGCATCCCTGGACGCTGGACGAGGACACCAGCCGGCCACTGATCCGGCGTGCGCTGGAGCTGGGCATCAACTTTCTCGATACCGCCAATGTCTATTCCGATGGCACCTCGGAGGAGTTCGTCGGCCGCGTGCTGAAGGAACACGGCCAGCGCGACAGCATCGTGCTGGCGACCAAGGTGCATGGGCGCATGCACGCCGGGCCCAACGGCATGGGGCTGTCGCGCAAGGCGATCCTCAGCGAGATCGATCACAGCCTGCGTCGCCTCGGCACGGACTATGTCGACCTGTACCAGATCCACCGCTGGGACCATCGCACGCCGATCGAGGAAACCATGGAGGCGCTGCACGACGTGGTGAAGGCCGGCAAGGCGCGCTATATCGGCGCCTCGTCGATGTACGCCTGGCAGTTCGCCAAGGCGCAGCACGTGGCCGAGCGCAACGGCTGGACCCGGTTCGTCAGCATGCAGAACCACTACAACCTGCTCTATCGCGAGGAGGAGCGCGAGATGATGCCGCTGTGCCAGGACGCCGGCGTGGCGGTGATGCCGTGGAGCCCGCTGGCTCGTGGCCGCCTCACCCGTCCATGGGGCGAAGACAGTGAACGCCTGCAGACCGACGAATTCGGCAAGACGCTGTATCTGGCGCCCGATGCCGACCGTCCCGTGGTCGATGCGGTGGCGAGCGTGGCCGCCGCGCGCGGCGTGCCGAAGGCGCAGGTGGCGCTGGCGTGGGTGCTGAGCAAGCCGTGGGTCACCGCGCCGATCGTGGGTGCCTCGAAAGCGCAGCACCTGGACGATGCGCTGGCGGCGCTTTCGTTGTCGTTGACGCCGGAGGAAATCGGCGTGCTGGAAGAACACTACGTGCCGCACGCAGTATCCGGGCACGCGTGAGCGAATCCTCGCGGGCGGAGAAGCGGCGCCCGATTCGATCCATCTGAAAAGCACACGTCGGACGCCCGGGCGAAACCCGGGGCCATCGCCCACATGGCGTGGCACCGCCGAAACACGTATTGTCCGCGCACCCCACCCGCAGGCGTTCCATGGCCATCCCGAAGCCCTTTCCGCAAGCCGGCTTCCTGAGCTACCTCGAGGCGCTCGACGACGCGGCGCGGCGCGCCGCGGATGCCTCGTTGTCGCCGCTGCTGGCCAAGCTCCTGTGGCCGGGGGATGGCGCCGCCCGATCCGGCGAAGTCGTCGGCGACCTGATCCGCTTGCTGCAGGCGCGCCGGGCGATGCTGCAGGTGGCGTTCGATACGGAGCAGGTGGCCGACGAGCTGCGCCGTTATCAGAAGTTCGCCAAGCCGGGCCAGCCATCGCCGCACATCGTCCAGCTTCGCCGCCAGCAGGCGGCGACCCGACTGGCCTCCAGCCAGTCGCGACAGGCGTTCGTGCAGGCCAGCGCCGCGTTCGTGCGCGACGCGGGTATCGAGGTGCCGCCGCGGGTGGCACTGGAGCTGTTCGTCGCACGCTGGATCGAGATCAACCTGCCCGCCGACGTCGCTCCCGCCGATGGGCTGGCGGGGCGGGTCGGTCCGCAGACCTGAGCCTGCGTTCGACAGTTACCGCACGATCGGCTTGCCGCCGGCGGCCTTGAGCTTGTCGTTGAGCTGCTGCTTCAACTTCGTCCACGCATCGAGTGTGGCGCCCAGGGTGCTGTCGAGGCTGGCATACGAGGCCCGGGCGTCGGCGCCGGGATCGGCATCGGCGCCATCGACGGCGTGCGCCAGCCTGGCCAGGTTCATCGACAAGGCACGCAGGCTGTCGGTGCGCCTGGGCGGGCTGCCCATGCTGTTGCGCGGGTCCGGATGCAGCACCACGCCGGACAGGTCCTGCGCCGTGGTCAGCAGCGCCACGATCTGCGTGTGCAGCTCGCCCCTGGCCTGGGGTAACCGGGCATCCAGCGCCTTGAGCAGCTTGCCGGCCTCGGTGTTCGCCGCGGCGGCGCGAACCTGGGCCTGCTCGACCTGGCGGGCCAGCGCGAACTCACGCTGCATCGCGGCGACGGATACCTTTACCCGCGGGTCGGGCGACAGCTGCAGCGGCTGCCGATAGTTCTTGCCGTCCACCTGCAGCACGATGCGGTATGGCCCCGGTGGCGCCCACACACCCTCCGCGGGCCCCCGCTCGGACTCTACGCCCACCGGTGCGGTGTAGTGCAGATCCCACACGAAGCGATGCATGCCGGCGGCGGTCGACAGGCGCAGCGGCTGCGGCACCCATTCGGGCGCGTAGGCGAGCTTGGCCGGATCCTGCATCGGCGGCTTGTCCGCGCTGGAGTAGCTGCGCACGGTGTGTCCCTGCGCGTCGAGCACGGTCAGGGTGATCGGACCCTTCACGCCGGCCGGCAACGCGTAGTCGATGATCGCGCCGTCGGGCGGATTTGCCGCGGTCGGTTCGTCCTTGGGCAGCGGCGTGCCGGTGAAGCTGGGCGGGCGCACGCGAATCGCCTCGGCGGGCTTGAACAGGGTGACCGCATCGGCAGGCACGCCGGCGACCTGACGCAGCGCGCTGGCGTCGTCCATGATCCAGAAGCCGCGGCCGTGGGTGGCCAGCACCAGATCGTCGCCGTGCATGGCGATGTCGCGCACCGAGGTCATCGGCAGGTTCTGCTGCAGCGGCTGCCACTGCGCGCCGTCGTCGAACGACACGTACATGCCTTTCTCGGTGCCGGCGTAGAGCAGGCCCCCGCGCCGCGGATCGGCGCGCACCACGTTGACGAAGCTGTCGCGCGGAATGCCGTTGTCGATGCGCTGCCAGCTGCTGCCGCCATCGCCGGTGCGGTAGATGTACGGCGTGTCGTCGTCGAGACGGTGGCGATCCACCGCCAGGTACGCCACGTTGGCGTCGAACGGCGACAGTTCGATGCCGGCGATCTTCGACCACGGCGTCAGTGCCTTCGGCGTCACCTGGCGCCAATGCGTGCCGTCGTCGTCCGTGCGCCAGACCAGGCCGTCGTCGGTGCCGACCCACAATGCATGGCCGTCCAGGGGCGAGGGCGCGATGGTGTAGATCACCCCGCGCCGCTGGTCGACATGGTTGTCGTCGGCCGCCGTGGTGGGGTCGAGCGTGGCCGGCGTGCCGGCGTCCTCGCGCGTGAGGTCGGGGCTGATCGGGGCCCAGTGGTCGCCACCGTCGGTAGTGCGGAACAACCGCTGGTTGGCGAAGTACAGGGTCTTCGTACCGCGCTTGGAGAACGTCAGCGGCAGCGTCCACGCGCCGCGGTAATGCGCCGCCGGGTAGGCCAGGGTGGGGTCGATGTTGCGGGTCTGGTTGGTGCGCGTGTCGAGCTTGTCGACCTTGTCGCCGTAGACGATGTCGTGATCGTCCGGATCGGGCGCGATCATGCCGCTCTCGCCGCCCGCGGTGACTTCGTGGAACTGCTCCATGGTGATGCCGTCGTAGCTCTGGCCGCGGCTGGGCAGCGCCACCGCGCCGGAATCCTGCTGCGCGCCGTAGACCCAGTAGGGAAACTGGTTGTCCGTGCTGACGTGGTAGATCTGCGCGGTCGGCTGGTTCAGCCAGCTCGACCAGGTCTTGCCGCCGTTGAGGGTGATCACGGTGCCCTGGTCGATGCCGAGGATCTGCCGGTCCGGATTCGTCGGGTCGATCCACATCTGGTGGAAATCGTCGCCGGTGGGGTCGCCCTTCAGCGCGATGAACTGCTTGCCGCCATCGTCCGAGCGCAGCACGATGGTATTCATCACGTAGACGCGGTCGGCGTTTTTCGGATCCACCGTGAGCCGGCAAAAATACCAGCCGCGCTGCCAGATGCGCTGGTCGGCGGTGACATGATTCCAGTGCGCGCCGCCGTCGTCGGAGCGATACAGGCCGCCTTCGCCATCGGCGGCGTCGACCAGCGCGTACACGCGGTTCGGCTCGCTCGGTGCCAGCGCGATGCCGATGCGGCCCGGATGCGCGGGAAAGCCGTTGCCCTGCACCGGATTCCAGTGGCTGCCACCGTCATGCGAGACATACAGGCCGCTGCCCGGCCCGTTCGACGGCGGGTACACGCTCCACGGCGGACGGCGGGTCTGCCACAGCGCCGCGTAGATGGTGTTCGGGTCGCCCGGCTTGAAGGCGAGGTCGATCGCGCCGGTGTCGTTGTCCTTGAACAGCACCTTGCTCCAGTGCGCGCCGCCGTCGGTGGAGCGGAACACGCCGCGCTCGGCGTTCGGCCCGTAGGCATGGCCCAGCGCGGCCACGAACACCACGTCCGGGTTGCGCGGATCGACCAGCACGCTGGCGATCTGGCGGCTGTCCTCCAGCCCGATGTGCTGCCAGTGCGCACCCGCGTCGGTGCTCTTGTACATGCCGTTGCCGTGCGCGATGTCCGAGCGCATGTCGGCTTCGCCGCTGCCCACGTAGATCGTCTTCGGGTCCGACGGCGCCAGCGCCAGCGCGCCGATCGAGCCGACGTTCTCGCCGTCGAAGATCGGCTGCCAGGTGCGCCCCGCATCCGCCGTGGCCCACACGCCGCCATCGACCGAACCGAAATAGAAATGCCGGCTGTCACCGGGAATCCCCGCTACCGTCAGCACCCGGCCGCCGCGGAACGGACCGATCAGCCGCCAGCTCAATCCCTGGTACAGCGAGGGATCGACCGTGGCATGCGCGGCGAAGGTGGTGGCGAGGCCAAGGGCAAACATGGTGAGGCAGCGACGCAGACGCATGGACAATCCCCCGGGGACGGGCAAGCTCAAAGCCCGAGTGTAGGGTGCTTCGGCATGCGACGCTTATGGGCCGAAAGTCACGGGCCCGCCGCGGAGCCTCGCCCGGTTCGGCGCACGGTTCGTACCTTGCCGCTGTTGCCGCCGCCGCAGAAGAACCGGTCGTCGCCATCGGACTCGAGCCCGGACACGCCCACGCCGGCAGGCATCGCAAGGCTTTCCAGGACTTCGCCTGAGCGGGCATCGATGTGCCGCAATTCGCTCTCTTCGCCTTCCCAGGTACCGTGCCAGAGTTCGCCATCGACCCAGGTGACTCCGGTGACGAAGCGGTCGGAGGCGATGGTGCGCAGGATCGCGCCGGTCTGGGGGTCGACCTGGTGGATCTTGCGCTCCCGGTACTGACCCACCCAGAGCGATCCTTCGGCCCACGCCAGGCCCGAGTCGCTGCCCGCGCCGGGCGCCGGAATGGTGGCGAGCACGCGGCCGCTCGCCGGATCGATCTTGTGGATGCGATCTTCGGCAATCTGGAATAGATGCTTGCCGTCGAAAGCGGTTCCGGCATGTGCCGCGACATCGAGCGAGCGCAGGGTCTTGCCGCTGGCCGGATCGAGTGCGTTCAAGTGGCCGCCGGACGCGAACCAGACGTGCTTGCCGTCATAGGTCACTCCGCCCACGCTGTCGAGACCCGGAAAGGGGCCGTATTCATGCACGATGTCAGCGGCTGATCGCTTCATGTTTCCGTCCGGGGCGCTCGATGATGGAATCCTAGTCGCCCGCGAGTGGCCCGGGAAGTAACAAGGTCGTCGTGAATCCGGGCAGGGGCGGGGTCATCCAGCGACGCGCCCGCCCGAGACCGAACGACTGCACCTTGCCTGCGACCGCGAGCGCGTCCAGCGCGCGTTGCACCGTGCGCTGACTGCTTCCCAGCGCGAGCGCCAGCGCCGAGCTCGACCACGACTCGCCGTCGGCGAGCAGGGCGAGCACTGCCGCATGCGGCTCTTCGATCGGCCAGGCCAGCACGACGACCTGGCGTGCGCCATGCGGTACCAGGGCGAATCCCCGCTTCGTCGCATGCACCCCGGCCAGCGTGCCCAGGGCCGTGCGCAGCCGCCCCATCTCGACGCGCAACCGCGCGCGATGCGATTCGTCGATGACCTTGGCCCGGAACGCACGGGCGATCAGCGTGTTCCTCGACACGTCCGCCGGCCACGCCTCACCGAGCATGCGCGCCAGCGCGAACAGCACCGGCCGGCTGGCGAGCGAAGCCACGGCGTCCTGCCGGCGCAGGGCATGGCGGCACGCATCCACCACGAGGACGTCCGACGCCAGCAAGGCCTCGACCTCCTCGAGCAGCAGCCGTCGCTCCTCGCCGTGGGTCAGCACGCGCGCCGCGGGTGTGCGAAGAAGCCGCCACGCGCTTTCGACCTCCGCCATCAGGGCCGGGATGCCGGCGCGACGCGCGGCCAGCCCGGCCCGTTCCAGCGCGGCCTGCGCTGTCTTCGTGCGGATGCGGCGTATCGCGATTCCCGCCACCATCAGCGCATGGGCGGCCAGCAAGGCCGGCGGCAAGGGCGCCAGGTCGATCTCGGCGAGCGCACGCTCGGCCTCGTCGAGTCGCCCGATCAGCAGCAGGCGGCGGACCGCCACATACCGTGCATGCGCCGCGTTCACCGGGTCGCCGCGCGCTTCCAGGGTCACCCGCGCCGCGTCGAGGGTCGCCGACGGCCAGCCGAGGTCGCGCGAGGCGAGCGCCACCTCGGCCTCGGCGACCACGCATCGCGCACGGGCGATCGCCTCTTTCGGACCGAACGCACGCATGGCACGACGCAGCAGCGTCCTGGCCCGGACGAAATCGCCGAGCTGGGCCATCGCCACGCCGCGCAGCGCCAGCGAAGGCGCATCGTCGCGCAAGGCGATGCGTTTCAGTGCGCCGAGCGGGTCACCTGCCGCCAGCGCACGCGCCGCCGCGGTGATCAGCGAATCCATCGGAGCCGGCTCATCTCAATCGCGCCACAGTTGTCACTCCCACCGTCCGGTTCCCGGAATCTAGCCTATCCCGCAGTCCCTGGTTGAGGCCGCCGGCCCACACGGACCCGATCGATCCATACGGGAGAAAGCTGCCATGAACAAGATTGTTGTCTGGGGATTCCGCTGGGCGCCGCCGTTCGCGCAGGGGCTGGTACGGGACCTGCGCGTGCGCTGGGCACTGGAGGAGGCCGGTCAGGCCTATGACGTCGAACTGATCGATTTCCAGGAGCGGCATGCCGCCGCGTACCGTCGACGGCAGCCGTTCGGGATGGTGCCGGCGTTCGAGGCGGACGGGCGCGGGCTGTTCGAATCCGCCGCCATCGTGCATCGCATCGCCGCGGACTCCGCGGCGCTGATGCCGGCCGACGCGCACGCCAGGGTCGAGGTGCTCAGCTGGATGTTCGCCGCGCTGAACACGGTCGAGCCGCCGATCCAGAACCTGCTGGACATGGATCTGCTGCATGCCGACGAACCCTGGGTCGCGCTGCGGCGTCCCGCCGTGGTCGAGGCGGTGACCGCACGTCTGGCCGCGCTCTCGGCCGCGCTCGCCGGGCGCGATTACCTGCTCGACCGCTTCACGGCGGCGGACATCCTGATGACGACGGTGCTGCGGTTCCTGCGGCACACCGAGCTGGTGGCCGGATTTCCGCTGCTCGACGCCTATGTCAAACGCTGCGAGGCGCGGCCGGCCTTCCGCAAGGCGCTGGACCAGCAGATGGCCGATTTCGCCCGGCACGCCCCGGTCGCCGCCTGATGGCGTGGAGCACGAGCCGGCGCACCCCGGATTTCGCAACCGGTGCGAACAGGCACCGCAAGATCGAGATCAACACGATGAACGACTGGAGGCCATCATGACAACACATGCCATCGGAACCCGCGAGCAGTGGCTCAAGCAGCGACTGGAGCTGCTGGCGGCGGAGAAAGAGCTGACGCGACGCAGTGACGAGGTGGCACGGCAGCGCCAGGCGCTGCCGTGGGTCCGCGTCGACAAGACCTACCAATTCGAGACCGAGCAAGGCAGCGCCACGCTGGCGGAGCTGTTCCGCGGGCGCTCGCAGCTGCTCGTCTACCACTTCATGTTCGGGCCCGACTACGCGGCGGGCTGTCCCACCTGCTCGACGATTGCGGACGGCTTCAACGGGTTTGCGACGCACCTCGCCCACCACGACGTGATGTTGATGGCGGTATCGCTGGCGCCGTTCGCGAAGATCCAGGCATACCGGCAGCGGATGGGCTGGACGTTTCCGTGGGCGTCGTCGTTCGGCGGTGATTTCAACGCCGATTTCAGCAGCTCGTTCACCGAGCAGCAGCAGCGCGAGGGCGGCATCGAATACAACTACCGGCGCGAGCCGCCGGCATCGCAGCTTCCGTTCAAGATGGGCAAGGAAGCCGGCGACGAATCGCCCCCGGTGCAGAACGCCAACATGACCGGAACCGATGTGTCCACCTACCTGCGCGAGCGGCCGGGCATGAGCGCGTTCGTGCTGGCGGACGATGTCGTCTACCACAGCTACTCCACCTACGCGCGCGGGCTGGATGGTCTCTGGGGCATGTACCAGTGGCTCGATCGCGCGCCCCGCGGGCGCAACGAGGCAGGCATGTGGTGGCGCCGCCACGACGAGTACGGCGCAGCTTGAGCCGGCTCATGTACGCCGTCGGCACAAGCGCGAACCGGCTGGATCCGCGCCGGATGATGTCGGCGCGATCCTCCGGCCGTGCCTTCCTCGGCGTGTCGGCGTTGCTGTTCGCCGCCGGCACGACGGCGACCATCGTCCGCTGCGCCTCGATGTCGGCGATGGGCGGGATGCCGATGCCCGGCGGCTGGAGTATGTCGATGGCGTGGATGCGCACGGGCGAACAGACGTGGCCGGGTGTTGCCGCATCGTTCCTCGGCATGTGGGCGGTGATGATGATGGCGATGATGCTGCCGTCCCTGGTGCCGATGCTGGGGCGCTATCGCGAGGCCGTCGGCCGGATGGATGCGAGGTATCCGGGTCGGCTGACCGTGCTGGTGGGCGCGGGCTACTTCCTCGTGTGGACTGCGTTCGGGGCGGCGGTCTTTCCGCTCGGCGCCGCGCTGGCGACGATCGAGATGCAGCAGCCGGCGCTGGCCCGTGCGGTGCCGTTCGCGGCCGGTGCGGTCGTCCTGCTCATGGGCGCGTTGCAGTTCACCGTGTGGAAAACGCACCGGCTGGCCTGCTGCCGGGCCGCACCGGGACACGGTGGCAGCTTGCGCGCGGACGCCGTCGCAGCGTGCTGGCACGGCATCCGCTTGGGCCTCGATTGCATCTCCTGCTGCGCCGGCCTGACCGCGATCCTGCTCGTCCTCGGCGTCATGGACTTGCGCGCGATGGCGGGCGTGACGGCAGCCATCACCCTCGAACGCCTCGCGCCGGCAGGAGAACGTGTCGCGCGAGCTGTCGGCGCCATCGCCGTCGCGGCAGGGCTCTTTCTGCTCGCGCGGGCAGCCGGGTCTGGCTGACGCATGCGCATCGCGCACGCGAGCTGCCTGGTGCAGCGGCGGAGCGAAAGCGCGTTGCCGTCCCTGGCGTATCCATCAACCTCGACCCGGCCCGATGGGGGTCATCCTGCCGGGTTCGAAACGGTTCCTCGATCGGGTTCGTCGAGCTCGTTCAATGTCCGCCTCTGGCAGCCGCAAGCAGTCAGCGCGCACGCCTTGCCGGTGATTCGGCAGCCGCTCTTGCGAGCATCCCGCCAGCTCAGGGCTTCACGAAGCGCAGCGTCATCCGGTCCGATTCGCCCACCGCCTGGAGTTTCGCGTGCTCGCTGTCGGGGCCGGCCAGGTCCGGCGGCAGCCGGTGCACATTGATGTCTTCGGGATCCTTCGGATTGGCGTTGACCTCGGACACGCCGTCGAGGCGGAAGCCGGTCTTCAGCGCGAGCGCGATCAGGTAGTCCTCGGGAATGCGGTGCAGCGCCCTGGCGGATTCCACCGCATCGGAGAACGGTTTGGCGCGATGCTCGACCACGCCGAACACGCCGCCGGGCTTGAGCACCTCGTAGACCGACTTGAACGCGGCGGCCAGGGTGTCGGGACTGCGGTTGAGCCAGTCGTGGGTGTTGCGGAAGGTCAGCACCATGTCGGCTGAATTCGGTGCACCCAGCTTGAGTTGCAGTGGCGGGGTGAACGGAATGACTTTCGCGATGTGGCCGAACACGGCAGGGTTCGCCTTGATCTTGTCGGCGAACTTCGGCGAGCCGGCTTCGATCAGGTGGCCGTGGTCGTACAGGAACGGCGCCAGGATTTCGCTGTACCAGCCGCCGCCTGGGTCCAGCTCGATCACCGTCATGTTCGCCTGGATGCCGAAGAACTGCAGGGTTTCGACCGGGTGGCGATAGCGGTCGCGGGCCTGGTGCGCGGCGGAGCGCCAGTGGCCATCGACGGACCGTTGCAGCGCGGCGGCGGTATCGGTGGCCGGCCTGGCGGCGGCGCTGGCGAGGCAGGGCAACAGCAGCATGCCGGCCAGCAGGAGCTGAAATTTGTGCGTGCGATAGCGCATGATTCGAGTCTCCGGGTGAGCGTTCAAGCCTACTCTTGCCGTGCCCTGAGTGCCGGGTCCCGGTCCACCCCCGCCGCGTACGGGAGGGGTGGGATTTCGTCGGTCGATTGCGCCGCCACCGATCAAGGGGCGGCTGCAATCCTTGCCGGTTCGCCGGTCATCAGCGTCGGTGCGCCAGCCGCGTAAGCGCCGTGATTGTAGCTGGCCACATCGCCGGCGAGCAGAGCGTTGAACTGGCTGACCTTGGCCCTGACCCTGCCTTCCAGTTGCTGTGCCATCTCCAGCAGAGCTGGCGTGGGCATCTGGCCTTGCAGGCTGGGGAAGCCGTATTCAGCCAGTGCCTGCACGCCGCCGTGCAGGTCGGACAGTTGCTTGAGCTCGTCCTCAAGCACGTCGTGCTGCACGCCGGGGGCGTAGATGCTGTCGCGGAACTTGCCCAGCTCCGTATCGAGCTTCTTCGCCAGTTTCAGTGCATCGACGTAGCGGGCGTCGTCGCCGGCCTTGTCCTCGAACTGTTTCAGCGTGGCGCGCATCGTGGTGACCCGGTTGAGCATGTCGTTGAGTGTGCCCAGTTCGCCGCGGGCAGCCAGTGCATGCTGCAGGATCGCCTGCCTGGCCTCGGGCGCCGGCTTCTGGTTGGGGTCGGCTTTGACCAGCACGCTTTCATCGGCGCTGTGACCATCGGCGCTGACGCTGACCTGGTAGGTACCGGGCAGCACCATCGGGCCGTGGCTGTTGTTGCCGTCCTTGTCCTTGTTCTCGTCGTCGCTTTGCGGCTTGTCGAACTCCAGCCGGGTGGCGCCGTCGTACCGCATGTTCCAGACATAGCGATTCACCCCCGCCTTGGCGTTGGTGTAGCGCGTGGCGACGAGCTTGCCGGCGCCGTCGCGCACGGTCAGCGTGATTGCGCCGTGCTTGGCATCCTTTTCCGCCTTGATCGCCTTGGGCACGCTGTAGTCGATCACCACACCGTCTGGCGCATTGGGTACGGTGTACAGCGGCTCGGCGCCTTCACCGCGCGACCAGCGCGTGAACTCGATGCCGGCACGCGGGGTGAACAGGTGCAGATCCTGTCTGGCGATGGCTTCGCTGTACTCGGCCAGTGGCGCGAAATGATCGAACACGAAGATGCCGCGGCCATGCGTGGCCAGCACCAGGTCGCCCTGCACGAACTTCACGTCGACCACGGGTACGGTCGGGAATCCGGCGCCGAGCTCGCTCCAGTGGCGGCCGTTGTCGCGCGAGATCCAGCCGCCGATATCGGTGCCGGCGACCAGCACGCCGGGGTGAGCCGGGTCTTCGCGCACCACCGACACCGGCGCTTCCGGCAGTCCTTTGTCGATCCGCGTCCAGCTCTTGCCGAAGTTCTCGGTGCGATAGACATAGGCATGCCGGTCGTCGACTTCATGCGCGTCGAATCCGACCCAGGCATGACCCGGCTGGCTGGCCGACACGCCGACCTGATAGACACGCGCCCACTTTGGCGCGCCGGCCGGGGTGACGTTGGACCAGTGCCCACCGCCATCGCGGGTCAGCTGCACCAGGCCGTCGTCGGTGCCGGCCCAGAGCACCTTGTTGTCCGATGGCGCGATCGTCAGCGACAGCACGGTGTCGTAGCTCTCGGCGCCGGAAAGGTCGAGGTTCACCGGGCCGCCGGAGAGTGCCTGTTTTGCCTTGTCGTTGCGCGTCAGGTCGCCGCTGATAGGCGCCCAGGTCTGCCCCGCGTCGGTGGATTTGAGGACGACGTTGGCACCGGCATAGACCGTGCTGGCGTCGTGCGGGTCGACCGAGATCGGCGTGGTCCAGTTGAAACGGTACTTCACCTCGCTCAGCGGCAGGTCGTTGACGAAGGCCGGGCCGTGCAGGTAAGGCATGATGAAATCGCTGCGCTTGCTGTCGCGATGGAACACGCTGAGCGCGCCATCCTGGGCGTCGTTGTAGATCAGGTCCGGATCGCTCGGCGCCGGCACCACGTACTCGCCATCGCCGCCGACCACGTTGAACCAGTCGTTCGCACCCACCACCTTGTCGGCCAGCGAGCTGGCCGGGCCACACCAGCCGGCGTTGTCCTGCAGGCCGGCGCACAGCGTGTATGGCGTGCCGCTGTCGGCAGCCACCATGTAGTCCTGTTCGATCGGCAGCGCATCGAGGAAGCGCCAGCTCTTGCCGCCGTCCTGGCTGAGGAAGGCACCGCCATCGTTGCCCTGCAGGATCCGCTGCGGGTTGCCCGGATCGATCCACAGCGCGTGATGATCCGGATGCACGTCCTTGTCGGCCACGTGTGCGGTCTTGCCACCGTCGTCGGACTGGATCAGGTGGAACGACATGAAGTACAGCTTGTCGGCATCGGTCGGCGACACCTCGAAGCGCGAGAAGTAGAACGGGCGCACGTCCAGCTGGTGGTTGTCGCTGACCTCGGTCCACTTGTCGCCGAGGTCGTGCGAGACGAACAGCAGACCCTCGCCCGGCCTGGTTTCGATCAGGGCATACACGCGTTGCGGATCGCTCGGTGCAGTGGCCACCGCGATGCGGCCCAGCGGCCCCTTGGGCAGGTCATCCGTCAATTTCTCCCAGTTTGCGCCACCATCGGTGGAGCGCCACAGGCCGCTGCCCTTGCCGCCGTCGACCAGGTTCCATGGATGGCGCACCACCTCCCAAGTGGCGGCGAACAGCACGCTGGGATTGCCCGGCGCCATCGCCATGTCGATCGCGCCGGTCTGGTTGTCGACGAACAGCGTCTTGTGCCAGTTCTTGCCGCCGTCGGTGGTCTCGAACACGCCGCGTTCGGCGTTCGGGCCCCAGGCATGGCCCAGCGCCGCGACCAGCACGTGGTCGGGATTGTGCGGGTCGACGATGATCTTGCCGATCTGGCCGGCGTCGGCCAGGCCCATGCGCTTGAAGCTCTTGCCGGCATCGGTGGACAGGTACACGCCGGCACCATCGACGATGTCGTTGCGGATGTTGCTTTCGCCGGTGCCGACCCAGACCAGGTTGGGGTTGGACGGGGCCAGTGCGATCGCACCGATCGAGGCGCTGGCTTCGTGCTCGAAGATCGGCTTCCAGTGCTCGCCACCGTCGCTGGTCTTCCACACGCCGCCCGCCGCTGCACCGACGTAATAGGTCAGCGGGTCGCCCGGAATGCCGACCGCGGCGGCGACGCGGCCACCGGCCACGGCCGGGCCGAGGTCGCGGAAATGCAGCTCGGCAAACGGACCCTTGTGATCTGCCGCCTGCGGTGCGACCGGTGCGGCCGGTGCAGGCTTGGCGAAGACCGGCACACCGGCGAGGGCGGACAGGATGGCGAGCGAGAGAATGCGATGAAGGGGGCGGGGCATGATCGTTTCCATTCAGTCGATGGGAAGGCGCACCGCGTATCGGGGCGATACGCAGGCACTCTTTCCACTGTCGGTGCGATAGCTGCCCTGTCACAAGTGACGAAGGTACTGCCTGAGCTGCGCAGGAATTTGCGTGGCCGGTACTGACTTTCCGCTCGGGGCATCTGTGCTGCCCGGGCGCGGCCGGCGAGGGTGTACGCCATCTCTCCCCCGGGGCGATGCGACGTGCATCGCTGCCCCTTGCGCCGGATGGCCAAGGGGCAGCGGTGCGGCGTGGTCAGTCGCGGTCGAGGCCGCGCATCAGCGCTTCCAGCCCTTCCTTGCCGCCACCGGATTCCCCGTCCTGCTCGGGCATCGTTGCCGGTACGCCGATCTCCTTCAGCTGATGCGCCTTCAGCGCGGCATTGGCCTTGACCAGCGCGCCGCTCCGGAAATCGGCGAACGCCTTCTGCACGTCGCCCAGTTCGCGGGTCAGCGTGTCGATGTAGCTCATCTGGTAGTCGGTGGGACGACCCTCGTACGACATGATCGCGCCGTACAGCTGATCGGTGTGCTCGCGCAGGCGCTCCTCGCCGGTGATCGCGCCGCCTTCGGTGGTCGCCACGATCTTCTTGCGGATGTCATTGGCCTCGTCGCCGAGGCTGGTCAGCTGCTTGCGGGTGGCATCCTGCGCGGGCAGGGTGGCGGCTTCGGCGTCGGCCTGGGCGCGCACGGTGTTGATCCGCGCGACCAGGTCGCTCATGTCGCCGAACAGCCGCTTGACCCGCGTGGCGGCATCGAACTGGGCCTGCCGGTCGGCGACCGAGAAGGCATCGCGCCGGTCGAGCTCGACCTTCAGCCGGGTCTCGAACACATCCTTGCCCTTGGTCATTCGCACCGTGTACACGCCCGGAACCACGCGCGGACCGACGATCGAGTTGTAGGCGATCTGCGCGGCGGGCGGCACGCGTGGCGGCCTGGTGCGCATCGACCATTGCACCCGGTTGATGCCGCGCCGCACGCTGGCCGGCAGCGTGTCGATCAGTTTGCCCTGGCTGTCCAGCACCTCGATGGTGAGCTTGCCGAACAGATGGCGGCTGCGCTGGTAGTAGGTGATCACCGCGCCGTTGGTCGGGTTCGGGCCGACGAACGCGGCGTCGCCGCCGGGCCAGCCACCGAACGCGTCGATGCGCTGCTGGACGGGCTGCGAGGGCAGGAAGGTCGCCTCGCTGTCCAGCACCTTCGCATCCATTGCGCGCAGCGGCGTGATGTCGTCGACGATCCAGATGCCGCGGCCGTGGGTGGCCAGCACCAGTGCGGCATCGCGATCCTGGAACGCGATGTCGCGCACCGCCACGGCGGGGAAATCGCCACCCTTGAACTGCGCCCAGTGCGTGCCTCCGTCGATCGAGATCCACAGGCCGAACTCGGTGCCGGCGTAGAGCAGGTTCGGCTTGAGCGGATCCTGCCGGACCACGTGCACGTAGCCGCGCAGGCCCTTGTCGTGCTTCGGCGTCACCAGTGCGGTCCACGACCTGCCGAAATCGGTGGTCTTGTAGATGTACGGCGCCATGTCGCCGAAGCTGTGCCGGTCGAACGCGGCGTAGGCGGTGCCGGCATCGACGTTGTCGGCCTGCACCCAGGACACCCACTCGCCCGCGGGCAGGCCGTGGATGTTGTGCACCACGTTGGTCCAGTGCTTGCCGTCGTCGCGGGTCAGCTGCAGGTTGCCGTCGTCGGTGCCGACCCAGATCAGCCCGGCCTGTCGCGGCGACTCGCTGATCGAATAGATCGTGGTGTAGGTCTCGGCGTAGGAGTTGTCCACGGTGACCCCGCCGGACTTCTCCTGCTGCTGTTTCTTCGGGTCGTTGGTGGTGAGGTCGGGCGAGATGCGATCCCAGCTCTGGCCGTGATCGCGCGAGCGGAACAGGAACTGCGCGCCCATGTAGATCGTGCCCTTCTCGTGCGGGCTCAGTGCGATCGGGGTGTTCCAGTTCCAGCGCAGCTTCTCGTGGTAGTTCGGCTTCGGCTGGATGTCGCGCGCCTCGTGGGTGTGGCGGTTGACGCGGGCGATGGTGCCGCCCTGGGTCTCCATGTAGATGTAATCCGGGTCGGCCGGATCGTCGAACATCCAGAAGCCGTCGCCGCCGCAGAAGTTCTCCCACTGCGCGTTGCCGATGCCGCCGGGATAGGCCGAGTCGCCGACCCAGCAGGCGTTGTCCTGCAGGCCGCCGTAGACCCGGTACGGGTCGGCGTTGTCCACGCTCACGTGATAGAACTGCGACACCGGCAGGTTGTTCGCCTTCCACCATTTGTTGCCGCCGTCCTGCGAGTACCACAGGCCACCGTCGTCGCCCACGATGATCCGTTTCGTGTTGCGCGGATCGATCCACACCACGTGCGAGTCGCCGTGGCTGCCGCCGCCGACGTTGGCGAAGCTCTTGCCGCCATCGAGGCTCTGGATCAGGTTGAGGTCGGGCTTGAACACGCGCTCCGGGTTGGTCGGGTCGACGATGAGATTGGCGAAATAGAACGGCCGCCACACCATCAGCTGGCTCTTGTCGCGCGCCTGCCAGGTCTTGCCGCCGTCATCGGAGCGATACAGCGCGGAGTTCGTCGATTCGACCAGGCTATAGACGATCGAGGGGTTCGATGGCGCCACTGCCACTGCGATGCGGCCGAACGGCTTGCTCGGGAAACCCTTGTTGGCGGCGCTGGTGATCTCGGTCCACGACTTGCCGCCGTCGCCGGAGCGGAACAGCCCGCTGGCCGAGGGCGTGGTGGGCGATTCGCCGCCGGAGCGGAAGGTCCAGCCCTTGCGCCGGAAATCCCACATGCCGGCGAACAGCACGTTCGGGTCCTTCGGATCCATCGCGACCGAAGCGCAGCCGGTCGACAGGTTGCGGCCCTTCAATACCAGTTTCCACGACTTGCCGCCGTCGCTGGTCTTGTACAGGCCTCGATCGGCCGAATCGCTCCACAGCTTGCCCGGTACGCAGGCGTACACGGTGTTGCCGTCGTGCGGGTCGATCGCGATCTTCGCGATGCGCTCGGAATGCTTCAGGCCCATGTTCGACCAGCTCTCGCCGCCGTCGGTGGACTTGTAGATGCCGTCGCCGATCGACACCGTATTGCGCGTCCACGATTCGCCGGTACCGACCCACACGGTGTCGTGCCGGGTCGGGTCGATGGCGATGTCGCCGATCGACTGCACCGGTTGCTTGTCGAACACCGGCTTGAACGTGGTGCCGCCGTCATTGGACTTCCATACGCCGCCACTGGCCGCACCGACGTAGATCAGCAGCTTGCCGTCTTTCTCCGGCATCGCCGCCAGCGCGGCGATGCGCCCGCTCATCGTGGCCGAGCCGATGTTGCGGGCGCCCAGACCGGAGATCGCGCCGGCATCGAAGCGGGCGGGAGCGGTTTTCGGCTGAGCCGGTGCGGCGCTGCAGAGGCCGGCGGCAAGAGCCAGGCCGAGGGCGAGGATCGGGCTCGCGACGAGGTTTGCGATTGAGCTGTTTCATCATTTCGCTCCTTCCGTTCCGTGGCCGGTTCCGGTGCTTGCCGGGAACGTGAACAGGCTGTCGTCCATCGGCACGTTGGCTGTGGCCTTCGTCACCGTGAGCTGCTGTCGGCTGAAATCACCGCCACCCTTGGTTTCGCTGGATATCGAGAACGGGAAGTACACGCCGTCGATCTTCTCGTAGTCGCCGTAGTCGGTGACCGACTCGACATGTGTGCCGCGCACGGTCAGCTGGCTGACCGTGCGGATCTCGAGGAAGTAATCCGGATCCAGATAGACATACTCGATGTCGCCGTTCTTCAGGGTGACCTTGAGCTTGTGCGCCTCGGTACCGTCGATATCCTCGGTGCCGAGGTAGTCGAGCGTGCTGCCCTTGGCCTTCCAGTCGACCAGCGGACCGCCGATCGCGGCGTCGTCGGCCAGCGGCCGGGCGTCGTCATCGGACATCTTCTCGGGATCGCGCCGACCCTGGAACGGCGAGATCTGCCACGCGTCCTTGCCGTCCCAGGCCTGCACCTGGGTCAGGCTCTGGATGGTGGCCTCGTTGCGGACCGAGTCCGGTGCCTTCTGGTAGGACGCGAACGTCAGCTCGAACTGGCCACCGATGCGCATCTTGCCCTCGAGCTTGAGCGTGGTGATCGCGTGGATCTTGTCGAGGCCGCCACGGGCCTCGAGATTCTTCGCCACCAGTTCGTCAGCACTCAGCGCATGGGCCGAGGTGGCGACGAACAGTGCGGCAACGGATAGCAGCAAGGACATACGCATGGAACCAGACCTCCCTCTGGGGTCACCCGCCGGCAGCGGGCTGCGGCTGGCCGCATCGCGGCCGACCAGGACGTCACATGTGCCCCTGCGCAACGATGGGAGCGATGCGACAGCCACGAAGATTACGCGTATGGCGGGCGCCAGGCGATGGTGCGGCGGGTAAACCTCTGGCCTATGGCGGATCGCCGCGCGCTGGGTGATAACGTGCGGCTGGACTTTTATCGGGGTTATGCATGTCGATTTCGCGCCACGCTCTGCTGCCGTTGGCTGTCGCCCTGGCGCTCGCTTCCGCCACGGCACCGGCACAGCAGGCCGCATCGTCCGCCACGAAATCGTCGACCGAGCTGGCGCCGGTCGACGTGCATGCCGAGAGCTGGCGCGAAACGCTCAAGGCCAAGCTCGAACACATGCTGCCCGAGGTCGATGGCACGAAGATCACCGTGACCAAGAAAACCACGGTGACCCATCTGGCCGACCAGCCGACGGTGATCGGCAACAACCTCGACCAGTTGCTGGCGCGCTCGCCCGGGGTGCAGGTATCGCAGCAGCCGACGCCGACCCAGTTCAACCTCAGTTACCGTGGTCTGGGCAATCCGCAGGAGTCGGAGTACGTGCTGGCGATGCAGGATGGCATTCCACTGGAGAGCGACTGGATCGGCTTTCCCACCCTGTACGCGATGCCGCTGAGCCAGAGCCTGTCCGAGGTCGAGCTGATCCGCGGCGGTTCCAGCCTGCTGTACGGACCCGAGCCGGCGCCGGTGATCAACCTGGTGTCGCGCCGTCCCGCACCCGGCGCGCCGTTTGCCGCGAGCAGCGAGCAGGTGATCGGCAACCACGGTCTGTATTCCAGCTACAACGCGGTCGAGGGCAGCAGCGGGCGCTGGACCTATCGCGCCGATGCCGCCTATGTCGGCAGCGACGGCAGCCGTCCGAACGCGGGCTCGCAGACGCGCCAGGCCGATCTGTACGTCGGCTATCGCCCCGACGACCAGCAGCTGTGGTGGCTGGACGTACATGCGATCGACGCGGCCTCCGGCGATGCCGGTCGGTTGGGCTATCCGCAATGGCAGGCGAACCCGCGTGCCACGCCGACGCCAACCAACCGCGACTGGGTCGGCCGCGACCAGCTGGTGTTGGGCCACCGCCGCGAGTTCGGCGACGGCTGGCTGTTCGAGGGCAAGCTGTGGTTCGCGTATCAGGATCTGGCCAGCCGTTCGGCCAGCGGCGCCCTGGCGCCGCAGCCGCCACCGACCAGCACCACGCTGCAGGACGAGCAGTTCCGCACCGGCGGCGCCGACCTGCGCCTGCGCAGGAAGTGGGGCAAGGGCAATGCGTTCACCGTCGGCACCACGCTGTTCCATGGCGACGATCCGTTCCGGCAGTGGACCAGCAGCGATCTCTACGCGGATCGCTACGATCGCAGCGGCACGCCGCGGCTGCGGCAGTCGCGCAGTTCCGACTATGTCGCGGTGTTCGCCGAGAACGTGTTCCGCCTGCCGCACCGTTTCCACGTCGTGCCGTCGGTGCGGCTGGAACACGAGCGCGTGGCGGTCGACGAAAGCGTCAGGCCACCGTTCCTCAGCCGTCCGCTGATCCACGAGGCCGACGCGCGCACGGTGCCGCTGTTCGGGCTGGGCATCGGCAACGATTTCGGCCACGGCAACGAGACCTACTTCAACGTGTCGCAGGGCTGGCGCCCGCTGCGCTATTTCGACATGGCCTCGCCGTTTGCCAACATCGTGCCAGGCAACGCGCCCGATCCGTCGAAGTCGTTGTCGTACGAGCTGGGTGTGCATGGCGTGCCGGTGACCGGCCTGTACTACGACGTCAGCGTGTTCCAGATCGACTTCAGGAACCGCATCGAGGCGCAGCACATCAACGCCACCGACGTGATCGAGGTGAACAGTGGCGACACCCGCAGCCGCGGTTTCGAGGGTCAGCTCAACTACGATTTCCTGGCGCGTACTGCGCTGGCCGAGCATGGCGAGCATCTGGAAGCGTTCATCAGCGCCAGCCTGCTCCATGCGCGCTTCACCGCCAGCGCGATCCCCGGCCAGGTCGGCCTGGTCCCGGCCTATTCACCACGCTACCTGGTCAAAGCCGGCATCACCTGGCGCGTCGAACAGCGCCTCAAGCTCAGCCTCACTGCGGTCTCCTCGGCCGCGCAGTACTGGCAGGATTCCGACCAGTCGCGCGGCAGCGGCGACAGCTACCTGCCCGCGCGCATCCCGGCTTACACGGTGCTGGATCTGGCCGGCGACTGGCAGCTCAATCGCCACCTCACCCTGCTCGCCGGAGTCAGCAATCTCGCCGATCGTCGGTATTACGACCGCGTCTGGCAGACCGGGCTGGAGCCGGCGCTGGGGCGGTCCTGGTATGCGGGAGTGCGGTTGGCGTTGTGACGGGCAACGCTTGCGCGGCACCTGCATCGAGCGGGAACAGCAGCCGGTTGTTGGCCCGCTGCGGACTCAGTGCCAGCCGGCATCACGTGCGGCGCGTTCCTGCTGGGCATCGAACGCCTCGCCCTGGATACGCGCGTCGACCGCCGCCTGCACGGCCGGCGGCAGCGCACTCGCCGCTTGTCGCAGTTCGCCGCCCGCGGATTTTTCAGCCTTGCTGAGCACGGGTAGCGACCAGCCTGCCGCCTCATGACAGGCGAGTCCGGCCATCGCTGGCCGAGTGCGCTGGACGAAGGTGCGGCAGATGTTGCCATCGGCACTGCGGAAACTCAGGCCGATGGCGATCGACGCATGCGGATCGGGGGCACTGGCCAGGCCCTGGTCGAGTGCCCTGGACAGCGCGCCCGCCGCGAATTGCCTGCCGTCGTGCATTCGTACCGGATCGTTACCTTGCTTCCACCACAGCGCCACCGCCAGCACCGCGATCGACGCGGCCACCGCGGCGCCCGGCACCAGCCAGCGTCGCGAAGCGCGATGCCGGCCTGCCGCGAACCCGCGTCGCGCGGAGTGTGTGGGGAGAGTTGTTGGCGCGATGGGGGTTTGCACGGCTGCTGGTTGCAACAGGACGGACAGATGGGCCGGCACCGGCTCGTCGAGTACCGGGTCGAACGCGGCCTTCAGTTGCGCACGCAGTGCACGTGCCTGCTGCACGCGGCGCACGAGCAGATCATCCTGGGCCAGCGCCGCGTCGATGCCTGCGGTGGCGGCCGCGTCGAGCTCGCCATCCACATAAGCCTGCAAGGTGTCGTCGTCGATCGGATTCATGCTTCGTTCCCAAGATGGGCCTGCAGGGTGGCGCGGGCACGTGCCAGGCGGCTGGTGACGGTTCCCACCGGCACCTCCATCAGCTCGGCGGCCTCGCTGTAGGACAGTCCTTCGACCAGCACCAGCGCCACTACCTCGCGATGATCCGGTGGCAGCGTCGCCAGCGCCGCCATCAGATCCAGCGTCTGCGCGGGCGCACTGGCCTCGTCTGCTGCGCCGGTGCCAGCTTCCTCGGGCGCAAACAGATTTTGCGACCGGCCGCGCGCGCGCAGTTCATCCCGCCAGGCATTGCGCGCAATCGCGAACACCCATTTGTCCAGCGCGGCGTCCGGCCGCCACTGCGCCGCCCGAGCCAGTGCGCGCTCCAGCACGAGTTGCACCAGGTCGTCGGCATCGGCGACCTGGCCCGCCAATGCCCGTGCCAGGCGACGCAGGCGAGGCAGCAGCGGAAGCAATCCTTCGCGCACGGTTTGGCTCGGATCCACGTATTACCTTTCCAGTACGTTTGAGCGGAGCGATTCCTTCCCTCGCACGCAACGGTGCGGTTCGGGAGGGTAAATTTGCTCAATGCTAGCATCCGGGCTCTCCGCCTCCGATCAGGTTCGTCATGCCCATGCCGCGCCCGTTTTCGTTGCACATGTCGTTGCTGATCATCGGGCTCGCCTTGCTCGGTGCGGCGCCTGCGAGGGCGCAAGTGCTCGGTGCGGTGCGGGGTTTGCCGGGTGCGCAGATACCAGGCGTGGGGTTGCCCGGCCTACCTTCCGCCACGCCGATGCCGCGTATCAACGACCTGCTGCGCTCGACCCGGGCGCTGACCCGACAGCTGCAAATCGATGCCTTGCGGCGAGAGGAACCCCGGCGCGTGGCGATAGACCCGCACGGCAATCCGGTGCTGCGCGGGGAATTCCTGGTAATGGATTCAACGCCTGCGCAACTGGCGGCATTGCAGGCGCAAGGCTTTACCGCCGATACCCCGGCGCCGGCAGACGCATCGCTGGGTTTCAACCTGGTGATCCTGCATGACACCCGCGGGCGCACCGAGGCCAGGGCGATGCGTGCGCTGCGACAGGCGGTGCCGACCGCAGCCCTCACCTACCAGCACCTGTACCTGCCCGCGGGCGATGGCAATGCCGTCGGCGAACACATTTCGGCAACCATGCCGTCCACGCCGTCCACGGCGATGCCGCGGCGGGTGGGACTGATCGACGGCGGCGTCGACCCGGCCGACCCGGCGCTGGCGCACGTACGCATGGAAGACCATGGCTGCGCGAAGGCGACGATATCGCGGCATGGCACGGCGGTGGCCGCGCGCCTCGTCGAAGGTGATCCGGACACGCTGTACGCTGCCGACCTGTGGTGTGGCGACAAGGTCGGCGGCACCACCTCGAATCTCGTCGACGCGCTGGCGTGGATGGCACGCGAAGGGGTGCCGGTGATCAATATCAGCCTGGTCGGTCCAGACAACCCGGTAGTCGCGCGCGCGGTGCAGGCGATGATCACGCGTGGCCACGTGCTCGTCGCGGCGGTCGGCAACGACGGACCGGCGGCATCGCCGCTGTTCCCGGCGGCCTATCCGGGCGTGATCGGGGTCAGCGGTGTCGATGCACACGATCGCGTGCTGCCCGAGTCGGGCAGTGGCGACCAGGTCGCTTTCTGCGCGTCGGGTCTGGTCGGCAACGGCCGGCATGCGATGCGCGGCACCTCGTTCGCGTCACCGATCGTGGCGCGCAGGGCTGCCCAGTTGCTGAGCGCGCCGCGCCCGGGTGCTGCCGCCCAGGTCGTGCAGCGTCTGGCCAGCGAGGCCCGTGATCTCGGCGCTCCTGGCCGGGATCCGCGCTACGGCTACGGCCTGCTGTCACCCTGAGCCTGAACGAAAGCCGAATGTGACCTTGTGCCAGGGAAGGATCCCGCGAGCCGGGACGTAATGGACCTTGCAAGCCGCGGATGCACCGACGGCAGGAGGTCCCCTCATGCGAAACAAGACTCTCAACGACAAGACCCTCAACAAGACCCTGATCGCGGGTGCTTTTGCGCTGGCGATCATCGCGCCGTTGCATGCCCAGGTACTGGGTGGCGGCTCGCTCGGCGGCGGCCTCGTCGGTGGGCTGGCCAGCCCCATGAATTCCCCGATGGGCCAGGTCGGCGGCCAGATCGGTGGTGCGGCGCATGGCATGGGCAACATCGATGCGCCTGACGCCAGCCGCGTGGCGGCGGAGCGCCGCGCCGAACGCCTGCGCGGGCGTGTTTCTTCGACCGCCGCATCGGCGACGGGCGCAGCGGCGCACGGTATCGGACAGGCGAACGGCGCGGCCGCCGCCACGCGCGATGCCGCGTCCAGCAGCGCAGGTCAGGCGCTCGATCGGGCGCGCACTGCAGCTTCGAGCGCCAGCAGTGGCGCGCGGGGCGCTGTGGGCCGGGTGCACGATGCCGCCGGCAACGCAGCCGGCCGCGCACAGGATTCGGTGCATGCCGCCCGAAGCGCTGCTGCTACCGGTGTGCAATCAGCGAATGCCGCGTCGTCGCTCGCCACGGGCGCGTCCGGCAGCGCGTCGTCGGCCAGCGCGGTCGCTTCGGGCAACCAGTCGACCGGTGCAACGGCCGGGAAGCCGGGCATGCTGTCGTCGCTGCCCCAGAGCATACACAGTGGCAAGGACATGGCGGTCGATCTGTCCGGTTCGGGCGCTGCCGGCGGCAACGCGAGCGGTCAGGCCGGCACCCGTGCAACACCCGCCACCGGTGCGGCATCCACGGCGACCGGCTCGGGCCAGGCCAGCGGTCAGGCGGACGCCCACGGTTCGGCGCGCGACGGCATCTCCGCCTCGGCGCAGGCCGACGGTGGCGCGGGTGCCGATGCGAGCGCGCAGCAGCACTGAGCCATCAGCGTCCCGATCGGCGCCAGGTGGTCCGGACGGCTGATCTGTCCCTGACCCAGCGCGCTTGCGGGCCCGGCGAGATGCCGGGCCCGCCTCACGAATTCATCAAGGATACCCAGGGCATGCGCAAGTACATGAGCCGGATCGTGCTCGCCAGTCTGCTGCTGATCGGCGTGCCGATCGCACACGCTGGCAACCACTTCAGTGTCGACTCCAGTGCCAACTACAGCAGTGGCACCTATGGCAGCGGCATCACCACCGACATCTGGTCGGCCCCGTTCACGGCCGCCTACCGAAGCGACCGCTGGACCCTCACGCTCAGCGTTCCGTACGTCGACATTCACGGTTCGGGCAGCGTCATTCCCGGTACCGGCCCGGTCGACAACAGCAATCCGCTGGGACGCGGCCTGGGCGATCTGCTCGGCGGCGGTTCCACCAGCGGCAGCCGTACATCGACTGCCGCCACGTCGGCCTCCGGGTTTGGCGATGTCGTGGCTTCGGCGGGATACACGTTACTTTCCAGCAGCGACCGCAGCTTCGCTCTCGATCTGGGCGGCAAGGTGAAATTCGCTACGGCGGACGTCAACAAGGGCCTGGGCACTGGAGAGAACGACTACGGCGTTTCACTGGATACCTACAAGGTTATGGGCCGGTGGACGCCCTTCGGCGGACTGGGCTGGATGAACTACGGCAGCTCGCCGTACATCAAACTCAAGAACGGCATGAACGCCAACGCCGGCGTGAACTACCGCATCGAGAGCAGCGACAGCGTGGGGGTTTACTACAATTACCGCCAGCGGATCGCCGCAGGCGGACCAACCCAGAGCGAGGTCACGGCGTTCTGGAACCACCAGCTCAACGACAGCCTGCGCGTGCAGAGCCATGCGCTCGGCGGCCTGACCAACGGCAGCCCCGACTGGGGTGTCGGCGCCTCGATCGACTACTCCTTCTGATTTCTCGCAATGAGGGCCGGCAGATTCAAACGTTGAGTACAGCACCAGTGCAATGCTGGTGCGTGGCGGTTCGATAGTGCTTGCAGCGCCGGCCGGGACGCTGGTCGGGCCGGCCTCGGATTCACAAGTAGTGCAGGTGGTAACCGTGCAGGCAACGTGGCCGTAGCGGATGGGGATGGACGTCCATGGCCTCAGGGTCTTTTTCCAGGGGAAGGCGGCGCCGCCGAGTGACGATTGCGCGTCGTCAGGGCAACCTTGCCGCGGTTACCCGCTGCCGCCTTGACTCCGGCTCAGGAGTATCTTCAGCACCTTGTGTCGTCATTCCACGTCAAGGTGCCTCATGTCGATCCGCCATGTCCTGCGTTCCGTCGCGCTGATCAGCGCACTTGTTCTGTCTGCCGCCAGCCAGCTCCACGCGGCCGAAGCGCCGATCCCTACCGGCGTCGCCAGCGCGCTGGAATGGCGTCAGCTGGGGCCGTTCCGCGGTGGCTGGGCGACGATGGCGGCGGGCGTGCCGACGCAGCCGGACACGTTCTACATCGGCACCGCTGGCGGCGGCGTGTGGAAGAGCAACGACGCGGGGCGCACCTGGCAGTCGCTGTTCGATCGCCAGCCGGCCTCGTCGGTCGGTGCGCTGGCAGTGGCGCCATCCGACCCGAACGTGGTCTATGTCGGCACCGGCCAGGTGGCCGCGCGTTATGACGTGGGCGCCGGCAACGGCGTGTATCGCTCGGCCGATGGCGGCAAGACATGGCAGCACGTGGGGCTGGACGCGACCCGGCATATCGGCAAGATCCTGGTCGATCCGCAGCATCCGGACACGGTGCTGGTCGGCGCGCTCGGCCACTACTTCGGGCCGAACCACGAGCGCGGGGTGTTTCGTTCCACCGATGGCGGCAAGCGCTGGACGCAGACGCTGAGCATCGACGACAACACCGGCATCGTCGACATGGCGGCCGACCCGGCCAATCCCGCGATCATCTACGCGGCGGCGTGGCAGGTGCGCAATTACCCGTGGCTGTCGTACTTCCAGCCAAACGCGGGCCCGGGCAGCGCGCTGTACCGTTCCAGCGACGGCGGCGTGAGCTGGAAGCGCCTGGGCGGCAAGGGCTGGCCAACCGGTGCGCTGGGTCGCATCGGCATCGCCACCGCCAGCGGCGGCCGGATCTACGCGGTGGTCAATGACGCGGGCGCACCGGTGCAGAGCGGCCTCTACCGTTCCGACGACGGCGGTGCCAGCTGGCAGGCGACCAGCCATGCCGGCTGGCTGGCCAACGATTACTTCAGCCGCATCGCGGTCGATCCGCAGGACCGCGACCGGATCTATTCGGCCGGCCAGTCGATTCGCGTCTCCAGCGATGGCGGCAAGCACTGGGAAGTGTTCAAGGGCGCGCCCGGCGGCGACGACTACCACTACCTGTGGATCAACCCGAACGACAGCCGTCGCATGATCACCGCCAGCGACCAGGGCGCCGTGGTCACCCTCAACGGCGGCGAGAGCTGGAGCAGCTGGTACAACCAGCCGACCGGCCAGTTCTATCACCTCGCCACCGACAATGAGTTTCCGTACTGGATCTACTCCGGCCAGCAGGATTCCGGCACGGTTGGCCTGGCCAGCCGCAGCGATTACGGCGCGCTGAGCTTCCGCGACTGGCATCCGGTCGGCGGCGACGAGCGCGACTACGACCTGCCCGATCCGGCCAATCCCAACATCGTGTTCGGCTCCGGCCTGGGCGGACGCGTGTCGCGCTGGAACCGGCAGACCGGCGTGGTGCAGAACGTCACACCGTGGCCGGTCAACAGCTATGGCGAGCGGCCGACCGACTACAAGTACCACTACACCTGGATCACCCCGATCGCGTTCGCCGCGAAGCCGCCGTATCCGCTGTACATGGGTGCGCAGGTGCTGTTCCGCAGCACCGACCAGGGCGAGCACTGGGACGTGATCAGCCCCGACTTGAACGGCAAGCGCGCCGGTGCCAAAAACTGCGATGGCAACCCGACCGCGGCCGAGGCGAGTGACTGCGGCTATGGCGTGATCTACAGCATCGCGCCCTCGCCATTGAATAACGACGAGATCTGGGTCGGCACCGACGACGGCCTGGTCCAGCTCACCCGTGACGGCGGCAAGCACTGGCAGAACGTGACCCCGAAGGGGCTGCCGGCGTGGGCCAAGATCAGCACGCTGGACGTTTCCGCGTTGCAGCCGGGCACCGCCTATGCCGCGGTCGACACCCATCGGCAGGACGACTTCAGCCCGCAGGTGTGGCGCACGCACGACTACGGCGCCAGCTGGACCGAGATTTCCGCCGACCTGCCGAAGACCAGCTTCGTCGCCGTGGTGCGCGCCGACCCGTGCGCGCCGGCCTGCTCTACGCCGGTACCGACCAGGGCGTGTTCGTCTCCTTCGACGACGGCGGCCATTGGCAGTCGCTGCAGCGCAACCTGCCCACCGCCTGGGTGCGCGATCTGCTGGTGCACGGCAACGACCTGATCGCCGCGACCCAGGGTCGCGCGATCTGGGTGCTCGACGACGTGACGCCGCTGCGCCAGGTCAGCACCGCGATCGCCCGCGCCCCGGCGCACCTGTACACGCCGGCCCCGGCCGTGCGCGTGCGCGCCAACGAGAACAAGGACACCCCGCTGCCGCCGGAAACCCCGTTGGGCCAGAACCCGCCCGCCGGCGCGGTGATCGACTACCGCCTTGCACATGCCGCCAAAGGTCCGGTCACGCTGGAAATCCGCGACAGCGCGGGCGCGCTGGTGCGGCGCTTCTCCAGTGCCGACAAACCGGCCGAGCTGGACGCCGACCGCTACTTCGCCAAGGGCTGGCTGCGCCCCGGCACACCGTTGTCGGCCAGCGCCGGCGCGCATCGTTTCGTGTGGGACCTGCGCTATCTGCGCCCGCAGGCGATCAAGTACGGCTACAGCATTTCCACCAGCTGGGATTCGGATACGCCGGTGACGCCGGAAGGGCCGATGGCGCTGCCAGGTACCTATCAGCTCGTGTTGCAGGTCGACGGCAAGTCGTATCGCGCGCCGCTGATGGTGACGATGGACCCGCGCGAAACCCAGGTCAGCCGCGCCGATCTCGCTGCGGGCCTGGCCCTGTCGCGCGACCTCGGCGCCAGCCTGCTGAAGGTGTGGCAGAGCTACGGTGAAGTGCAGGCCGTGCGCGAGCAGTTGACCGCACTCGATGCGAAGCTGGCCGATGATGCCGCGCACGCCGCGCAGCGCCAGTCGGTGGAGGCGCTGCTGCAGCAGACGGCGCCGCTGGTCAGCGGCGGCGGCGAGAACGCGCTCAACCTGCGCGCGATCAACGACGGCCTGACCGATATCGCCACTGACGTGGAAGGCGCCGACCGCGCCCCCACCGACGGCCAGCGCCAGGTGGCTGCGGCCGGCGAGGCGCGATACGGCAAGGCCCTGGCGCTATGGCAGGGAATCCGTCAGAACGAACTGGCCGCGCTCAACCAGGGCCTGCGCAGCGCCGGGCTGGCAGTGGTGAAGGTACCGGCGCCGGACCAGATCCATCAGGAAGCTTCCGAAGAGTCGGAAGACCGACCTTGACAGGTCATCGTGCCGCGCGTCGTCCGACGTGCGGCACGAATCCGCTCAGCGGCGCGAACCGCGCAGGCTGTCGATCGAGAAGCTGGCGATCTCGCCGCCACCGCTGACCCGGCGCGGCTGGCCCACCGGCGCACCCCAGGCGTGCGCGCTGACCACTTCCCAGGTGGCCGGGATGCGGCCGTCCACGCGCATCGTTTCGTACGCGGTGAGCATGCGGCGGTAGTGGCTCTTGCCGGTGAGGCCGCGCTCGCGGCTCTGGTCCGCATTGGTGGCGCCCAGGCCCTGCAACTCCTCCAGCAGCTTGCGTGGCTCGCTGTAGGTGAGGGTGTAGCGGAACACGTCCAGCACGGGGTCACGCAGGCCGGCGGCAAGCATCGCGTCGCCCACATCGTGCATGTCCAGGAAGCGGCTCACGTGCGGCTGCTGGTCGGCCTCGGCCCAGGCCGCGCGCAGTTCCTTCAGCGTGTCCGGGCCGAAGCTGGAAAACACCATCAGGCCACCGGGTTTCAGCACGCGCATGCATTCGCCGAACAGCGCGGGCAGGTCGTCGATCCACTGGAAACACAGGTTGGAATGCAGCACGTCGACGCTGTGGTCGGCCAGCGGCAGGGCGCTGGCTTCGGCGCAGACGCGATCGAACGGGCGGCGCCAGCTGCTGTGCGACTTGGCGGCGCGCAGCATCGGCAGCGCCAGATCCATCGCGATCACCTCAGCCTTCGGGTAACGCTGCTTCAGCAACGCGCTGCCGCGACCGGTGCCGGCGCCCACGTCGAGCACGCGCGCCGGCTGCTGCTCCTTGTAGAAATCGAGCCGCTCCAGCAGCTGGGTCTGCACTTCGCGCTGCAGCACGTCGTGCTGTTCATAGGTGCTCGCGGCGCGGCCGAAGTTGCGGCGCACCTGGCGGTGGTCGAGATGGAATTCATTCATCGGAAAAACTCATGGAAGCAAGGCCGGCGTGTTGCCCCGCGAACAGTGGCTCCAGCGCCTGCACCAGCGCCTCGACGTGGCCGAAGAACGGCGCGTGGCCGGCCTGCGGAATCTCCTGGTAGTCCCCACCGCACTGGCTGGCCGACCAGGCCATCGCCTGCGGCGGCACCAGCCGGTCGCGGCGTCCGGCAATCCATATGCTGGGCACGGCCAGGTCGGGCAGGGCGGCCCGGCGATCGCTGCTCTCCAGCAGGTGGATACCTTCCTGCAGCACGCGCAGGTCCGGCTCGCCGCGGGCGAACACCAGCTCGCGCAGCTGGCGCAGTTCGGCGCGCGGATCGACACTGCCCAGCGTCTCCAGTGCCAGGAAGCGATCCAGCGTGGCGCGGTAATCGGTTTCCAGGTCGCTGGCCAGCTGGTGCACCAGGGCGCCATCGCTGCCATGCGGCCAACCGGCATCGCGCACGAACTTCGGCGTGGCGCACAACATCGCCAGCGCTTGCACTTGCCGCGGCAGATCGAGCGCGGCCGTGAGCGCGATCAGCCCGCCCAGCGACCAGCCCAGCCAGATCGCCGGCGGCGTGACGGCAGCAATCGCGGCGACGCAGGCGTGCGGCTCCAGCGGCAGGCCGCAGTCGCGCGAATAGCCGTGCCCGGGCAGGTCCACCACATGCATCGTGCAGCGCTCGGCCAGCGCCTCGACCAGCGGCTGCAGCACGCCGCCGTGCATCGCCCAGCCGTGGATCAGCACCAGCTGCACCGGGCCGTTGCCGACCTTTTCGATAAAAAGACTCATGCGTTCGCCTCCTCTCCCTTGCGGGGAGAGGATTGAGGTGAGGGGCGGGTGCTCGCCCCGCTCCCATCAAGTTCCGCGCTTTGTGCGTTCGCCCCTTCTCCCCCTTGGGGAGAAGGTTGGGATGAGGGGCGGGTGCTCGCGGGGAAGCTTCTCGAAGCACGCTTCGATTCAGCCTCATCGCCAGCGTGTCCCCTCACCCCAACCCTCTCCCCCAGGGGGAGAGGGGGCAATGCGGGCTCCGATGCAGCCTCAGTACACCAGATTGCTCCCTTACCCCATCCCTCTCTCCGCTCCAGGCGAGGGGGCAGAGCGCGGAGCCGCTTGTCCACCGCCACCCGCTCATCGAACACGAAGCAGCCGCCCTGCCAATGCGTGGCGGCGGTCTGCTCCAGGTATTTCAGAATGCCGCCTTCGAGCTGGTAGACATGCCGCATGCCGAGGTCGCGCATGTGCAGCGCGGCCTTTTCGCAGCGGATGCCGCCGGTGCAGTAGGAGACGACCGTCTTGCCCTCGTAGCGCTCGCGGTCGGCAGCGATGGCGGCGGGAAAGCCGGTGAAGCTGGCCAGCCGGTAGTCGACCGCCCGCGGGAATTTGCCGACGTCGGTTTCGTAGTCGTTGCGCGTATCCAGCAGCACGACTTCGCGGCCCTCGTCGTCGTGGCCCTGATCCAGCCAGCGCTGCAGGGTGGCGGGGTCGACCGCCGGCGCGCGACCGCCCTCGGGGCGAATCGTCGGCAGGCGCATGGTGATGATCTCGCGCTTCAGCCGCACCCGCATGCGACCGAACGGCACGCGGTCGGACAGCGATTCCTTCGGCTCGATATCGGCGAAGCGTGGGTCCTGGTGCAGGCCCACCACGAAGCCGTCGATCTGCTCACGGCTGCCGGCCAGGAACAGGTTGATGCCCTCCGGCGCCAGCAGGATCGTGCCCTTCAGCGCCAGCGCCTCGCAGCGCTCGCGCAGCCGCTCGCGCAGCGCGGGCAGGTCGTCCAGGCTGATGAACTTGTAGGCGGAGATGTTGACGATCGACATGCGGGGGTATCGCGGAAGCAAGCGGGGCATTATACGTGGCGGGTCGGGATCAGCTTGAACGGCGGGGCAACCGCAGGGTTTCCAGTGCGGTCAGCAGGCGGTCCACGTGGTTTTCCTCGTGCGCGGCCGAGAGGGTGATGCGCAGCCGCGCCTGCCCCGCCGGTACCGTGGGCGGGCGGATCGCGCCGACCAGCAGGCCCTGCGCTTCGAGCACCTGCATCGCCTGCATCGCCGCGTCGGCATGGCCCAGCAGCAGCGGCTGGATCGCGCTGCTGGACGCCATCAGCGGCAGGCCGAGCTGCTCGGCGCCATGGCGAAAGCGCCCGATCAGGGCGTTGAGCTTGTCGCGTCGCCAGTCTTCCGCCTGCGCCAGCTGCACGGCTTCCAGCGCGGCGGCGGCCAGCGCCGGCGGCATCGCGGTGGTGTAGATGTACGGCCGCGCGAACTGGATCAGACCCTCGATCAGCGCGGCCGGGCCGGCGACAAAGGCGCCGGCACAGCCCAGTGCCTTGCCCAGCGTGGCCATCAGCAGCGGTACCTCGTGCTGGCCCAGGCCGGCGGCGCTGACGCTGCCGGCGCCGCGTGGGCCGAGCACGCCCAGGCCGTGTGCATCGTCGACCAGCAGGGTGGCGTTCTCGGCGGCACACAAGGCAGCCAACGCGCGCAGCGGCGCGACATCGCCATCCATGCTGAACACGCCGTCGGTGGCCAGCAGCGCCGCGGCGCCAGGACGGCTGCCCAGCTGGCGTGCGGCGGCGCCGACATCGGCGTGCGGATAGCGTTTCAGCTCGGCGCCGCTGAGCTTCGCGCCGTCGATCAGGCAGGCGTGGTTGAGCTTGTCCTGCACGCAGACATCGCCCGGCGTCAGCAGTGCCTGCAGCAGGCCGAGGTTGGCCATGTAGCCGGTGGAGAACAGCAACGCGCGTTCGCGCCCGGTCCATGCGGCGAGTGCCTCTTCCAGCCGGGCATGTTCGGTGCGATGGCCGCAGATCAGGTGCGCGGAGGTGCTGCCGACGCCCGCACTACTGGCGGCGCGGGTCAGTGCGCTCACCAACTGCGGGTGCTGCGCCAGTCCCAGATAGTCGTTGCTGCAGAACGACAGCAAGCGCCGGCCGCCCGCCTGCAGCCACGGGCCTTCGGCCTGTTCGATCGTGCGCAGCCGACGCAGCAGGTGGGCCTGCTCGCGTTCGGCCGTCTGGACGGCCAGCCGCTGCAGCAGGTCAGGCCGCGGTCGGGCAGCCACAACCCTGTCCGCAACCGGCTTGACCCAACGCCGCGTCGTCGGCCTGCATGATGTCGGCGTGCACGGTGCCGGCGTGTTCGACCACCTCCATCGGGTGCAGGTCGAGGCGGCGGAACAGCGCGCGATCGGCCGCCACGTCCGGATTGCCGGTGGTCAGCAGTTTCTCGCCGTAGAAGATCGAGCCGGCGCCGGCGAAGAAGCACAGCGCCTGCACCGCGTCGTCCATCTGCTGGCGTCCGGCGGAGAGCCGGATCACCGAGGCCGGCATCAGCAGCCGGGCCACCGCGATCGTGCGCACGAACTCGAACGGATCGAGTTTGTCGGCGTTCGCCAGCGGCGTACCGGGCACCGGCACCAGCTGGTTGATCGGCACCGACTGCGGATGCGCGGGCAGGTTGGCCAGCGCCTGCAGCAGGCCGGCGCGCTGGTCGCGCGTCTCGCCCATGCCGACGATGCCGCCGCAGCAGGTCTTCAGGCCGGCGTCGCGCACCTGCTCCAGCGTGTCCAGGCGGTCCTGGTATTCGCGCGTGTGGATGATCTCGCCGTAGAACTCCGGCGCGGTGTCGATGTTGTGGTTGTAGTAGTCCAGGCCCGCATCTTTCAGCGCTTGCGCGTGGCCGTCGCCGAGCATGCCCAGCGTGGCGCAGGTTTCCAGGCCCAGGCCCTTCACCGCGCTGACGATGGCGGCGACCTTGGGAATGTCGCGGTCCTTCGGGCCGCGCCAGGCGGCGCCCATGCAGAAGCGGCTGGCGCCGGCGGCCTTGGCCGCGCGGGCGCGCTCCATCACCTCGTCGATCGTCATCAGCTTCTGCGCCGCCACGCCGGTGTCGTAGCGCGCCGCCTGCGGGCAGTAGGCGCAGTCTTCCGGGCAGCCGCCGGTCTTGATCGACAGCAGGGTGGACACCTGCACCGCGTTCGGGTCGTGGTGCTCGCGATGCACCTGATGCGCGCGATGCAGCAGCTCGTTGAACGGCAGCGCGAACAGCGCGATCACTTCGGAGCGGGACCAGTCGTGGCGAATCGTGGTGTCGAGCATGGAACGGCAACTCCCGTACGTGAGGCGCGGAAGTGTGGAAGCCGGCCCGGGGTGTGTCAACTCGATACGCCACGGAATGGTTGACGAGGCATGATCGCCGCGCAGCCGCTACCATCGAGGCATCGGCATGGCAGATGGGGAGCGGACGGCATGAGTGAGGGACAGGGCAGTACCGGCAACGTGCTCGCAGCCATCTGCAGCTTCTTCATCCCGGGACTCGGCCAGCTGGTGCAGGGCGACTGCTGATGGCGATCATCATGTTCGTGCTGGCCGCGCTGTTGTGGATCGTGCTGCTCGGTTGGCTGATCCACCTGTGGTCGATCCTCGACGCCGCGCTGTACAAGCCGGGCCGCTGAGCGGACATGCGCACGGAGGCGCTGATTACCCTCTGGCAAGGCTGGCGGCATTTCGTGCTGCCACTGCGTTGCCTGCTGTGCGGCGCGGCGGGCGCCGATGGCCTCGACCTCTGTGCAGACTGCAACGCCGAACTGCCACGCAACCGCCTTTGCTGCGCCCGATGTGCGCTGCCGCTGGCGACCGCGGCACCACTATGCGGCGAATGCGTGCGCCAGGCGCCACCGTGGGACGCGGCGTGGGTGCCGTTCCGTTATGGCTGGCCGCTGGATCGGCTGGAATCGCGCTACAAATTCGGCGCCGACCTGGCGGCGGGCCGTGTGCTGTCCACACTGTGGCAGCGCGAGCCCCGCCCGATCGTGTTACCGCAACTGCTGCTGACCGTGCCGCTGCACCGCAGCCGGCTGCGCCGGCGCGGCTACAACCAGGCGCTGGAACTGGCCAGGCCGCTGGCGCGCCGGCTGGGTGTGCCGATGCGTCGCGATCTGCTGCAACGGGTACGCGCCACCGAGGCGCAGACCGAGCTTGACGCAAGCCATCGCCGACGCAATGTCCGCGGCGCCTTCGCGCTGCGAGAGGGGGCCGCGCTACCCGCACATGTGGCTGTGCTCGACGACGTGATGACCACCGGTGCGACGGTGGCCGAGTGCGCGCGCGTGCTCAGGCGCGCGGGCGTGGCGAGGATCGATGTGTGGGCGCTGGCACGGGCACCGTCACCGCGCGGGTGATGCCGGGGCTCAGCGCACCGCGAGCGCCAGCACGATGCTGATCCACAGGGTCAGGCCCAGCCAGTTGTTGTGGCGGAACGCGGCGAGGCAGGCGTCGCGCAGGCGGTCGCGGATCAGCCAGTGCTGATAGCCGAACAGCGCGGCGGCGATCAGCAGGCCGAGCCAGTACGGCCAGCCCAGCCCGGCGCGCTGGCCGACGAACAGCATCGCCAGCAGGAACGTGCCCATCAGCATGCCGAGGATCGGCAGGTCGGCATCGCCGAACAGGATCGCGGTGGACTTCGCGCCGGCCTTGAGGTCGTCCTCGCGATCGACCATCGCGTATTCGGTGTCGTAGACCACCGACCAGAGGATGTTGCCGATGAACAGCAGCCAGCCCAGCGGCGGCACGGTGTTCGACACCGCAGCGAATGCCATCGGGATGGACCAGCCGAACGCGGCGCCCAGCACCACCTGGGGCATGTAGGTGTAGCGCTTGCTGAACGGGTACAGCGCGGCCAGCGCGGCGCCGGCGAACGACAGCTCGATGGTCAGCCGGTTGGTGAACAGCACCAGCACGAACGCGAACAGCAGCAGGGCGGCGAATACCAGCAAGGCCTCGCGCGGGCTGACCCGGCCCGCGGCGATCGGCCGCCCGGCCGTGCGCGCCACCTGCGGATCGAGCTTGCGATCGGCGTAGTCGTTGATTGCGCAGCCGGCTGCGCGCATCGCGAACACGCCCAGGGTGAAGATGATCAGCGGCTTCCACGGCGGGAAATCACCGGCCGCCAGCCACAGTGCCCACCAGGTCGGCCACAGCAGCAGCAGCGCGCCGACCGGGCGATCCATCCGGGTCAGTACCAGGTAATCCAGTGTCTTCTCGCGATAGCGCGGCGGCAGCTTGCGCAGCAGCCAGTGCAGCACCCGCGTGGCATGGCTGGAACTGTCGGCCGGTTGCGCCGGCGTCCCGCCGGCGGGCTTTGGCATGACGGGCCGCGGCCGGGCGGTGGATGGAGGCGCGGCGCTGCGCCGCTGGCGTTTGCGGGAAGTAGGGGCCATGCGATGGAGTCTAGCGCGCCGAAGCGCCCCGAACCGCGCGATGGGTCACTCGCGGGAGCTCCATGCGGCAGCTCCGTTGGCGCCGGACGGCTAAAGCCCGGCGCGCAGCGGCCGATAACACGGTTGGGCGACACCGCATTGGATGGCGCCGCGCAAGCGCGGGGCCGGCGTCACGGTCCCGGCGCCTGGAACACCGATGGTCGAGTGCGAAACAACGGAAAGGGATCCCGCGTCGTCGTTTTTCCCTGAAGCGGCCGATGATGCCGCGAGCAAGGCTGTGCCCGTCACGGTCGCTCCCGCCGCAGGCGCCGGCCTGTTCGCGCATTCGCGCCTGCTCGATTCGGTGGCGGCGTTCACCCATCATCGCGATATCGATGCCCTCGATCACAGCCTGGCGCTGTCGCTGGCCGAACTGTCGTCGGCGCAGAGCGTGTCCCTGGTCAAGCGGGCCGTGGGCGGTACGCACGTGGACAGCATCGTGCAGTGCGCGCTGGACGAACAGGGGCACTATCAACTGCGGGCGATCGAGCCGAATGCGGCGGAACCCGCACTGGAGCGAGTGAATCGCTGCATGGAGCAACTGCAAGTCCATACCGGAATGATCCATGGCTTGCATCGCCTGACCGTGCCGATGTTGCGCGATGGCCGCGCGATCGGCGCGTTGGAGCTGGACAGCCACATGCCGCCAGCCGCCAGCCGCCCTCTCGTCGATGGTTTTGCACGGATCTATTCCAACTACACCGGCCTGCTGCAGGAAAGCGAGCGCGACAAGCTGACCGGGCTGTACAACCGGCGCAGCCTGGAGCGTCAGCTGCAGCGGTTGCTGCAGCAGCATGAATCGACACGCTCCACCGTGGCGCAGCCGGAGCCTTCCCGCTCGGCCCCATCGCTCGCGGGAGCGACGCAGGTATGGCTGGCGATCCTCGACATCGACCACTTCAAGCACATCAACGACACCTACGGGCATATCTATGGCGACGAGGTGATCCTGCTGCTGGCGCAGCAGATGCGCGCCTGCTTCCGCCGCAGCGACGTGCTGTTTCGCTTCGGCGGCGAGGAGTTCGTCATCCTGTTCGGTGCGACCGACGAGACCACCGTGCATGCCGTACTCGAGCGCTTCCGCCAGCGGATCGCCGAGTACGCCTTTCCCCAGGTGGGACTGGTCACGGTCAGCATCGGCTACGCCCACGTCGGTGCCCACGACTATCCCTCCAGCGTGCTCGATCGCGCCGACAAGGCCTTGTACTTCGCCAAGAACAACGGTCGCAACAGCACGTATGGCTACGAGAGCCTGAGTGCCTCCGGCGCGGTGGGCCAGACGATGGCCCCGGGCACGATCGACCTGTTCTGAGCTGGTGGCCGGGCAGCTCAGCTGCCCAGCAGCAGGCGATAGGCCGGGTGATCGCTTTCGTTGCGATGCGGATAGCCCAGGCTGGCGAGAAAGCGCTGGAACAGCGCCAGCTCATGCGCGGGTACCTGGATGCCGACCAGGATGCGGCCGTAGTCGGCCCCGTGATTGCGGTAGTGGAACAGGCTGACGTTCCAGTCCGGGTGCAGCTGGTCGAGGAAGCGCACCAGCGCGCCGGGTCGCTCGGGAAATTCGAAGCGGTACAGCAGCTCGTCGCGCGCCAGCGGCGAGCGGCCGCCGATCATGTGGCGCAGGTGCAGCTTGGCCAGCTCGTCATCGGTGAGGTCGAGCACGCCGAAGGCCTGCGCATGGAACGCGGCGACCAGCGCCTCGCGTTCGTCGCGGCTGGCGATCTGCACGCCGACGAAGATGTGCGCCGAGCTGGTGTCGCCGATGCGGTAGTTGAACTCGGTGATGCCGTGCTGTCCCAGGGCGGCGCAGAAGCGGCGGAAGCTGCCGCGCTCCTCCGGGATGGTTACCGCGAATACCGCCTCGCGCTGCTCGCCGAGCTCGGCGCGTTCGGCGACGAAGCGCAGCCGGTCGAAGTTCATGTTGGCGCCGGAGACCACCGCCACCAGTGCGCCGTCGGCCGGCGGATGGGCGGCGGCGTACTGCTTGAGTCCGGCCAGCGCCAGCGCGCCGGCCGGCTCCGGCACGCTACGGGTTTCCTGATAGATATCGCGGATCGCCGCGCAGACTTGCGTCGGTGTCGACCCGCAGCATCGCATCGACATGGCGCTGGCACAGCGTGAAGTTGAGTGCGCCGACCTGTTTCACCGCGGTGCCGTCGGCGAACAGGCCGACTTCGTCCAGCAGCACCCGTTCACCCGCTTCCAGTGAGCGTGCCATCGCGTCCGAGTCGCCCATCTGCACGCCGATCACCTGCACCTCGGGTCGCAACGCCTTGAGGCAGGCCGCCATGCCGGCCAGCAGTCCACCGCCGCCGACCGGCACGAACACCGCCTGCAGCGGTCCGGGGTGCTGCTGCAGGATCTCCAGCCCGACCGTGGCCTGGCCGGCGATCACGTCGATGTCGTCGAACGGATGCACGAAGAGGCTGCCGCGCTCGGCCTGCAACTGCGCCGCCGTCGCCTGCGCCTCGCTGTACGAGTCGCCACTCAGCACGATCTGCACCGCGTCGCCGCCGATCCGCCGCACCGCGTCGACCTTCATCTGCGGCGCGGTCACCGGCATCACGATAGTGGCCTGGATACCGAGCCGGGCCGCCGCCAGCGCCACGCCCTGGGCGTGGTTGCCGGCCGAGGCGGCGATCACACCGCGCGCGCGCTGACCGGCATCGAGCTGAACCATCCGGTTGTAGGCGCCGCGCAGCTTGAACGAGAACACCGGCTGCTGATCCTCGCGCTTGAGCAGGACGCGACGGGCGAGCCGGGCGGACAGCAGCGGCGCCTCGTCCAGCGGGCTCACCCGGGCGACGTCATAGACCCGCGCCATCCGGGCACGCGCCAGCACTTCCGCGGCCTCGATCGGCGCGTCCGCCTCCACCGCGACCGAACCGAGGTGGGCGACCGGGCAGTTCATGGTCGGCCGGCCAGGACGGGCCGATCCTCCTGACCATTGTTGACCAGCGACAGCGTGCGCACGTCCAGCACGTCGATCAGCTTGCGCGTCTGCCGCAGGATCTGCTCGAGCATCGCGTCGTCGCCCTGCAGCACCAGGGTCAGTTGCGAAATCGCCGGGTCCGAGGTGGCGGCCACGGTGAGCGTATCGATATTGCAGTGACGCGCGGCGAACAGCCCGGCGACACGGGCCAGGGCGCCGGATTCGTTCTGCAGCAAGATCGAGAGCGTGTGTTTCATGGGAACCTCGGGGGCGGTCGGGCGAGCGGGCACAGTGGCCGGCGATCGCTCAGAACATGTCGTTGGCGGGATCGTCGGTGCTGGCGGCTTCCGTGCGCGCCGCGATGAAATCACCGGTGATCATCTGTGCGTAGGTGGCGCCCGGGCCGACCATCGGATACACCCCGGCGTCGGGATCGATCATCACCTCCAGGAAGGCGGGGCCGTCGAAGGCGAGGAACTCGGCGATCGTGTCGGCCAGGTCCTCCTTGCGCTCCAGTCGACGCGCCCAGGCAAAGCCGTCCGCCTGCGCCGTCTTGACGAAGTCCTTGCGGTGCAGGCTCTTGTCCGAGGAGGCGAAGCGACCCTTGAAGAACAGCTTCTGCCACTGCCGCACCATGCCGTCGCCCATGTTGTTGAGCACCACCACCTTCACCGGCAGGTCGTAGGTGGTGACGGTTTCCAGCTCGCCGATATTCATGCGGATGCTGGCATCGCCGTCGATGTCGATGACCAGCGCGCCGGGGCGGGCAAATTGCGCGCCGACAGCGGCGGGCAGGCCGAAGCCCATCGTGCCCATCGAGCCGGACGTGAGCCAGTGGCGCGGCGCACGGAAGTCGAAATACTGCGCCGCCCACATCTGGTGCTGGCCCACGCCGGTGCTGATGATGGCGCGACCGTCGGTGAGCCGGTTGATCGCCTCGATCACCGCGTTGGGCTGGATCAGCGGGTTGTCGCGGTCGAAATTCATCGCGTATCGGCGCTTGAGTTCGGCGATGTGCGCATGCCAGGCCGGACGCTCCTTCAGCTGGCCGTGGGCGATGCCGTATTGGGTCAGCCGCTGCAGGCTGCGCGCCAGGGGCCCGACGTGGTGCCAGTGCACCGCCTTGACCTTGCCGATCTCGGCCGGATCGATGTCGATCTGCGCGATGAATCTTGCTGCGGGGGCGAACTTGTCCGGCACGCCGGCGACCCGATCGTCGAAGCGCGCGCCCAGGGTCAGCACGAAGTCGCAGTCCTCCACCGCGTAGTTGGCGAACGCGGTGCCGTGCATGCCCAGCATGTGCAGCGACAGCGGGTCGGTGGTGTCCAGTGCGCCCAGCCCCATCAAGGTGGTGGTCACCGGCAGGCCGAACGCATCGACGAAGGCGCGCAGCGCCGGTGCCGCCTCGGCCAGGATCACACCGCCGCCGGCATAGATCAGCGGCCGCCGGGCGGCGCCCAGCGCGGCGAAAAATGCGGCGCAGGCCTCGTCGCCCAGATGTGCGTCCTCGACCGCACGCAGCCGGGCGCGGTAGCCATACAATGGCAGCCGGCTGTTGCCGTCGAAGCGCACTGGCGCGTTCTGCACGTTCTTTGGAATGTCGACCACCACCGGACCGGGGCGGCCGCTGCGGGCGATCTCGAATGCGCTGCGCAGGGTCGCCTCCAGCGCGTCAGGGTCGGTGACGAGGAAGACGTGCTTGGCGCAGGCTCCCATGATGTTGCTGACCGGCGCCTCCTGGAACGCATCGCTGCCCAGCGAGGTGGTCGGCACCTGGCCGCAGATCACCACCAGCGGGGTCGAGTCGGCCATCGCGTCGCGCACCGGGGTGACCATGTTGGTGGCGCCCGGACCGGAGGTCACCACGGCCACGCCGACCTTGCCCGAGGCACGGGCAAAGCCGCTGGCCATGAAGCCGGCGCCCTGTTCATTGGCCGGCACGATCAGCGGCATCGGCTCGCTGCCATCGGCGTTCAGATGTTCGGCGTTGTAGCGGAACAGCGCGTCGTAGACCGGCAGGATCGCGCCGCCGGAATAGCCGAACAGCACGGCCGCATGCTCGTCGGCGAGCACCTGCACGATCAGGTCCGCACCACTCATCGACTGGTTGGCCAGCGCGTGCGCCGGCGGGCCGCTGACGGCGGGCCGGGGCGCGGGTGGTGCCTTTAGCAATTGCGTGGTCACGGTGCGGAATTCCCTGGATGAGGCGACCCGGATCGAGGCCGCCCTGATTGAGCCCGCGGCAGCCAGGCTGCCGTGAATCGACGCGCCGGCACGTTGCGCCGACGCGGCAACCTGCCCGGCGTCAGCCCACCTTCTTCAGCGGCGCGGTGGTGGCCGCGGCCGTCGGCTGCAGCCACGGCATCTGCGCGCGCAGCCTGGCGCCGACCTGCTCGATCGGGTGATCGAGATCGGCCTGCTTCAGGCGCTTGTAGTTCGGCAGGCCGGCCTTGTACTCCTCGGTCCAGTTCTTCGCGAAGGTGCCGTCCTGGATGTCGCGCAACACGTCCTTCATGCGGGCCTTCACACCGGCATCGATCACCCGCGGACCGCTGACGTAGTCGCCGTACTGGGCCGTCTCGGAGACGAACTGCAGCATCTTGGTCAGGCCGCCCTCGTAGAACAGGTCGACGATCAGCTTCAGCTCGTGCATCACTTCGTAGTAGGCGATTTCCGGCTGGTAGCCCGCCTCGGTGAGGGTCTCGAAGCCGGCGATCACCAGCTCGCTGGCGCCGCCGCACAGCACTGCCTGCTCGCCGAACAGGTCGGTCTCGGTCTCCTCCTTGAAGTCGGTCTTGATGATCATCGCGCGACCGCCGCCGATGCCGTCGGCATAGCCCTTGGTGATCGCTTCGGCATGGCCGGTGAAGTCCTGATGCACCGCCCAGATGCACGGCACGCCGCGGCCACGCTCGTACTCCGTGCGCACCAGTGCGCCGGGGCCCTTGGGCGCGACCAGGATCACGTCGATGTCGGCGCGCGGCACGATCTGGCCGAAGTGCACGTTGAAGCCGTGGGCGAACAGCAGCGCCGCGCCGGGCTTGATGTTCGGTTCGATCGCCTCCTTGTACAGCGTGGGCTGCACCATGTCCGGGGTCAGCACGGCGACCAGGTCGGCGCCCTTCACGGCTTCGGCCGGTTCGACCACCTTCAGGCCATCGGCGACCGCCTGGTGCCAGGTCGGCCCGTTCGGGCGCAGGCCGACCACCACGTCGAGGCCGGAGTCGCGCAGGTTCAGCGCGTGGGCGCGGCCCTGGCTGCCGTAGCCGAGCACGGCGATACGGGCCTTGGCGAGCGGGTTCGGGTTGCTGTTGGTGCTCATGCGGAGACTCCTTCGGTGACTTTGCTCAGGGTGGATTCGGATGGATGGATGGCTGAACTGGTGTGTGTATCCGGCGCCCGGGTGGTGGCGCCGTCGGAGGCGGAGCCGACCAGGTAGGCGTACTTGGCCAGGGCTCCATGGGTGACCTTGGCCGGACGTGGCTGCCAGCCGGCGCGGCGCGACTCCAGCTCGGCCGGGGTGCGCAGCTCGCGTCGGGCGGCATCGATCACGATCAGGTCGCCGTCGCGCAGCAGCGCAATCGGACCGCCGCGGGCGGCTTCCGGCGCGATGTGGCCGACCATGAAACCGTGGGTGGCGCCGGAGAAGCGGCCATCGGTGATCAGCGCCACGTCGTTGCCGAGGCCGCGGCCGACCAGCGCCGCGGTGACGCCGAGCATCTCGCGCATGCCGGGGCCGCCGGCCGGGCCTTCATTGCGGATCACGATGACGTCGCCGGCCTTGATGCGGTCGCCCTGCACCGCGGCGAACGCCTCCTCCTCGCTCTCGAACACGCGGGCGCTGCCCTCGAACTGGCCGCTCTTGCCGGGAATCTTCAGGATGCAGCCCTGCGGCGCCAGGTTGCCGTACAGGATCGAGTAACCGCCGCGTGGTTTCAGCGGTGCGCTGACCGGATGCACCACGTCCTGGGCCTCAGCGCGCGGCGCGACCGCGGCTTCGGCAAACAGGCTGCGGCCGCTGACCGTGGGTGCGTCCTCCAGCATGCCGGCGGCGATCAGCTCCTGCGCCACCCGCGCGCTGCCGCCGGCGCCGAACAATTCGACCGCGGTATAGCGCCCCGCCGGAAGCAGGTCGGCGATCACCGGGGTGTGCACCGAGGCCGGCTCGAAATCCTCCAGGTTCCATTCGACGCCCGCCTCGCGGGCGATCGCCAGCAGATGCAGCACCGCATTGGTGGAACCGGCAGTAGCGGCGACCATGCGCGCGGCGTTGCGGAACGAGGTGCGGCTGAGCAGGTCCAGCGGCTTGCGATCGGCGGCCAGGCATGCCATCACCAGTTCGCCGCAGCGATAGGCCGCCGCACCCTTGGCCGGATGGGTGGCGGGGATGTCGTTCAGCCCCATCGGCGACAGGCCTAATGTGGTCAGCACCATCGCCATCGTGTTGGCGGTGAACTGGCCGCCGCAGGCGCCGGCGCCGGGGCAGGCGTCGCGCTCGACCGCGGCCAGTTCGGCGTCGTCGATCTTGCCTGCGCCATGCGCGCCGACCGCCTCGAACACCTGCTGGATGGTGATCGGATGCTGGTCGTGGGTGCCGTGCGCGATGCTGCCGCCGTACAGCGCCACGCCGGGAATGTTCAGCCGCGCCAGCGCCATCGCCGCGGCGGGAATGGTCTTGTCGCAGCCGCACAGCACCACCATCGCGTCGAGGCAGTGGCCGTCCACCGCCAGTTCGATCGAGTCGGTGATGACCTCGCGGCTGATCAGCGAGGCGCGCATGCCGGGCGTGCCCATCGCGATGCCGTCGGTGACTGCGATGGTGTTGAATTCGATCGGCGTGCCGCCCGCTGCGCGGATGCCCGCGGCGGTGTGCTCGGCCAGTTCGCGCAGGTTGAGGTTGCACGGACTCACGTTGGACCACGTGTGCACCACCGCCACCAGCGGCCGGGCGATCGCCTCGTCGTCGAGTCCGGTGGCGCGCAGCATGGCGCGGGCGGGAGCGCGGTCGGGGCCGCTCTTGATCAGGTCACTGCGCATCAAAAATCTCCGAAGGACAGAATCCCTTCTCCCGTCCGGGGAGAAGGTGCCCCGAAGGGGCGGATGAGGGATGGGTGCTCGCCGTGGTGTCGATCGAAAGGCAAGGAAAAAAGCGCCCCCCGTGTGCCGGGGAGGTTGGCGAGGCGGATGCGGTCTGGCGGCGATGGGGCACGCACAGTGGATCCGTTGCCGGAAGCACACGGGGGGCGGCAGAAAATACGGGCACGTCCCTGTGTCCGCTTGGGAAAATGGTCGCGCAGGCCGGAATGGTGGCGGTCATCCGCATGCGCGTATTCCGGCAAAGAATGCAGCGTTGTTGTCGGCGTGTTCGGCGATCGCGGCCAGCACCGCACCGCACATTTCGGCCGTGCCGGCGCTGCCGCCGATGTCCCGGCTGTGCGGGCCGTTGCGCAGCACCTGTTCGACGGCGGCCTCGATCAGCGCGGCCTCCGTCTCCAGCCCCAGCGAATGGCGCAGCAGCATCGCGGCGGAGAGGATCGCGCCGACCGGATTGGCCACGCCCTGGCCGGCGATGTCCGGCGCCGAGCCGTGGATCGGTTCGTACAGGCCGGCCTTGCCGTCGCCCAGCGAGGCCGACGGCAGCAGGCCCAGCGAGCCGGCCAGCGCGGCGGCTTCGTCGGTGAGGATGTCGCCGAACAGGTTCTCGGTGACCACCACGTCGTAGCGGTTCGGCTGGGTCAGCAGCAGCATCGCCATCGAATCGACCAGCTGGTGCTCGACCTTCACGTCGGGGTAGTCGGCGGCGAGGCGCTGCACCGTGCTGCGCCACAGCCGCGAGGTTTCCAGCACGTTGGCCTTGTCGACCGAGGTGAGTTGGTGACGGCGGCCGCGGGCCAGCTCGAAGGCGCGGCGCACCACCCGTTCGATCTCGCCGACGGTGTAGCGGCATTCGTCGGTGGCGGCATCGGCACTGCGCGTCTTCGCGCCGAAGTAGGCGCCACCGGTCAGCTCGCGCACGAACAGCACGTCGACGTGCTTGAGCTTCTCGTTCTTCAGCGGCGACAGGTTGGCCAGCGCCGGATGCACCTGCAGCGGGCGCAGGTTCGCATAGACCCCGAGCGCGGCGCGCAGCGCCAGCAGACCCTGCTCGGGTCGCACCGCGGCGTTCGGATCGGACCACTTCGGGCCACCGACGGCGCCCAGCAACACGGCGTCGGCGGCGCGGCAGGCGGCCAGCGAGGCGGCCGGCAGCGGCTCGCCGCAGGCATCGATCGCGGCGCCGCCGATCGGCTGCTCGTCGAAGGAAAACACATGCTCGTAGCGCGCGGCGACGGCTTTCAACACGGCTACGGCGGCGGCGGTGACTTCGGGACCGACGCCATCGCCGGGCAGGGTGACGATATGGGCTTTCATGCGGCCAGCTCCTGGTGCTGTCGTTCGTAATCGGTGATGGCATCGGCGTGCTGCAGCAGATAGCCGAGCTGGTCGATGCCGTTGAGCAGGCAGTGGCGGGCAAACGGTTCCAGCCGGAACGGGATGCGGCCGCCGTCGGGCAGGGCGATGAACTGCCCGCGCACGTCGATCGACAGTTCGATGCCGGGATGCCTGAGCAGCCACTGGTGCTCGGCTTCCTCCAGCGCGATCGCCAGCAGGCCGTTCTTCAGTGCGTTGCCGCGGAAGATGTCGGCGATCTCGCTGCACAGCACGGCCTGGATGCCGTAGTCGAGCAAGGCCCATGGCGCATGCTCGCGCGAGGAGCCACAACCGAAATTGCGCCCGGCCACCAGGATCGAGCAGCCCTGCGCCTGCGGCTGGTTCAGCGGGAAGGCCGGGTTGTCGCTGCCATCGGCCTGGTAGCGCCAGTCGTTGAAGCACAGCTTGCCCAGGCCATCGCGCGTGGTGGTGGTGAGAAAGCGCGCCGGGATGATCCGGTCGGTGTCGATGTTCTCGTCGGCCAGTACGGCGGTGCGGGAGTAAAGGCGGGTGATCGGGCGCATCAATGAAACTCCTCGCTTGTTGCGGCGCTTTTGTCGAACGTCGTGCTTCTTGCGCTCGCCTCCTCTCCCCTCCGGGGAGAGGATTGAGGTGAAGGGTGGGTGCTCGCGGGAGAGTTCATCGAAGCACGCTCTGATGCAGCAGTGAGGCCAGCGTGTCCCCTCACCCCAGCCCTCTCCCCAAGGGGGAGAGGGGGCGCGGCGCGACGATTGTGATCTTTCATGCTCATGCCGCCACCTCCACCAGGTATTCGCGCGGATCGGCGATCCGCCCGGCCAGTGCGGAGGCGGCCGCGGTGGCCGGGCTGGCCAGCACCGTACGCGCGCCCTTGCCCTGGCGACCCTCGAAATTGCGATTGGAGGTCGACACCACCAGCTGGCCGGGCTGGGCGAGGTCGCCGTTCATCGCGATGCACATCGAGCAACCCGGGACGCGCCACTCGGCGCCGGCGGCCAGGAACACCTGGTGCAGGCCTTCGCGTTCGGCCTCGCGACGCACCGCCTCGGAGCCGGGCACCACCAGCATGCGCACGCCGCTGGCGATGTGCCGGCCATGCAGCACGCGGGCGGCCTCGCGCAGGTCGGACAGGCGCGAGTTGGTGCAGCTGCCGACGAAGACCACGTCGACCGGCGTGCCCTGCATCGGCTGGCCCGGCTGGCTTTTCATGTAATCGAGCGCGCGCCGTTCCTGCGCATTCGTCGCGGCCGGCACCGGCGCGTTGATCGCGATCGCCATGCCCGGGTGGGTGCCGTAGGTGACGGTGGGCTTTACCGTGGCGGCGTCGATCCGTACTTCGTGGTCGTAGCGGGCGCCGTCGTCGGTGCGCAGGCTGCGCCAGCGTTCGACCGCGGCATCCCAGTCGCGACCCTGCGGCACGCGGGGCCGATCCTTCAGCCAGGCGAACGTGGTGTCGTCCGGCGCGATCAGGCCGGCGCGGGCGCCTGCCTCGATCGACATGTTGCACACGGTCATGCGCTCTTCCATCGACAGCGCCGCGATCGCCGCGCCGCGATACTCCAGCACGTAGCCGGTGCCGCCATCGACGCCGATCGTGCCGATGATGTGCAGGATCAGGTCCTTCGCCCCGACGCCGCGCGGCAAATGGCCGTCCACATGGATCGCCATGGTCTTCGGCCGGCGCTGCAGCAGGCACTGCGTCGCCATCACGTGGCCGACCTCGGTGGTGCCGATGCCGAACGCCAGTGCGCCGAACGCACCGTGGGTGGAGGTGTGGCTGTCGCCGCAGACGATCGTCATGCCGGGCTGGGTGGCTCCCAGCTCGGGGCCGATCACGTGCACGATGCCGCGGTCGGCGCTGTCCCAGCCGTGCAACTCGACGCCGAATTCGCGGCAGTTGGTCTCCAGCTGGGTCACCTGCGCCTGCGCCTGCGCGTTGGCGTAGGGGCGACTGCCGTCGGGATTGCTCGGCAGGGTCGGCGTGGAATGGTCCAGCGTGGCCAGCATGCGATCGGGCCGGCGCAGCTTCAGCCCGCGCTCGCGCAGCTCGCTGAACGCCTGCGGCGAGGTGACCTCGTGCACCAGGTGCAGGTCGACATACAGGACCGCTGGGGTGTCGCTGGTTTCGGGCGCGACCACATGCGCGTCCCAGACTTTTTCGAACAGGGTTTTCGCAGTCACGCCGAAATCTCCATGGGGGCAGGCCGTTGATGAGGAGTCCGGCCATGGATGCCCGGGTTTTCGCTTTCGCGGTCAGGGACGACCGCACCCACGACATCCACATATTCCAGCCAGCCCCGGCGGTCCTCGGTGCGGCCATCGAACAGGCCGAAGAAGGCCTGCTGCAGCGCGCGCGTGATCGGGCCGGGGGTGCCGTTGCCGACGTTCTTGCGATCGACCGAGCGCACCGGGGTGATCTCGGCGGCGGTGCCGGTCATGAAGATTTCGTCGGCGCTGTACAGCGCCTCGCGCGGCAGGTCGCGCTCTTCCAGCTGCAGGCCGAGGTCGGCGGCCAAGGTGATCACCGAGTCGCGGGTGATCCCGGCCAGGATGCCGGCGCTGGTCGGCGGGGTCAGCAGCTTGCCCTTCTTCACCAGGAACAGGTTTTCGCCGGCACCTTCGCTGAGCAGGCCGTTGTGGCCCAGGGCGATGCCTTCGTCGTAACCGCCGCGGCGCGCCTCGGCCGCGATCAGCTGGCTGGACAGGTAGTTGCCGCCGGCCTTGGCCCAGCTCGGCAGGGTATTCGGCGCCGGCCGGTTCCACGACGACACGCAGACGTCGGCGCCCTTCTCCACCGCCTCGCCCAGGTACGCACCCCAGTTCAGCGCCATGATCGCCACGTCGACCGGCGCGCCTTCCTGCGGCAGCACGCCGAGGCCGCCGGCGCCGCGGAACACGATCGGCCGCACGTAGGCCGAGGCCATCTTGTTGACCCGGATCAGCTCCAGGCACGCCGCGTTGATCTGCTCCTGGCTGTAGCCGATCTCGATGCCGTACACGTTGGCCGACTCGAACAGGCGTGCGGTGTGTTCCGCCAGCCGGAAGTAGGCCGGGCCCTGCGGTGTCGCGTAGACGCGCTCGCCCTCGAACACCGAGGAGCCGTAGTGCAGGGCATGCGTGCTGACGTGGCAGGTGGCGTCGGCCCAGGGTTTGATCTGGCCGTTGTGCCACAGGAAGGCGGTGTTCATGCAGGGATCTCCTTGTGCGCGCATCCCTGCGCGCGAGGATCAAGAAGCGGCCTTCCATGGCCGCACTCTTCAATAAAAACGGGAGACTTGGGGTTCTCTCCAGCCTGTCGCTCGATGCGGTTGACGATGGCCAGCGCGGCCAGCGCGGTGGCTTCGACGATGTCGGTGCTGACGCCATGCCCGCGCCAGTCGCGCTTGGCATGGCGCGCGGTCAGCTGGGCCTGGCCCTGGGCATCGCCGCCCTCGCTGACGGCGCGCACCAGGAAGTCGGTCAGTTCCAGTTCGCTGCCGGTGGCACGCTCGATCGCGCGCAGCACGGCGTCGACCGGACCGTCGCCGATCGCCGCCTCGCTGGCTTCGCGGCCATCGTCGTGGGCCAGCTTCACCGAGGCCGACGCGCTGCCGCCCAGATGCGTGGCGCTGTTGAGCTGCAGCAGATGCCACGGGCCGAGCGCGTCCGGATCGTGGCCCAGCGCGATCGCTTCCAGATCCTCGTCGTGGATCTCGCGCTTCTTGTCGGCCAGCGTCTTGAAGCGCGCGAAGATGGCGTCCATTGCCGCCTCGTCCGGCGCATGGCCCAGCACCTGCAGGCGCTGGCGCAGCGCGGCGCGGCCCGAGTGCTTGCCCAGCACCAGCCTGGTTTCGGCGATGCCGACGTCCTGCGCGCGCATGATCTCGTAGGTGCCGCGGTGCTTGAGCATGCCGTGCTGATGGATGCCGGCTTCGTGCGCGAACGCGTTGTCGCCCACGATCGCCTTGTTGCGCGGCACCGCCTGGCCGGTGATCCGGGTCAGCAGGCGCGAGGTGGGAAACAGCTTGCGGGTGTCGATGCGGGTATCCACGCCGAAGTGCGGTGCACGCACTTTCAGTGCCATCACGACTTCCTCCAGCGCGGCATTGCCGGCGCGCTCGCCGATGCCGTTGATGGTGCATTCGACCTGGCGCGCGCCCGCACTCACGGCGGCCAGGCTGTTCGCCACCGCCATGCCCAGGTCGTCGTGGCAGTGACTGGAGAAGATCACCCGATCCGCCCCCTGCACATGGCGGCGCAGGTACTCGAACAGTTCGACGATTTCCGACGGCGTGGTGTAACCGACCGTGTCCGGCGCATTCAGCGTGGTGGCGCCGGCGGCCACCACCGCATTGAACACCTCGACCAGGAATTCGGGTTCGGTGCGCAAGGCGTCCTCGGCCGAGAACTCCACTTCGTGGCACTGGCCCAGCGCCCGCTCGACGCCCGCCACCGCGGTATCCAGCACCTGCGCCTTGCTCATGCCCAGCTTGTGTTCGCGATGCAGCGGGCTGGTCGACAGGAACACGTGGATGCGCGAATGCCGCGCCTTTTCCAGCGCCCGTGCCGCGGCGTCGATATCGCCATGCTGGCAACGGGCGAGGCCGCAGACCGTGGTGGTTTTCAGGGCGGCGGCGATTTCCGCAACCGCAGCAAAATCGTCCGGCGAGGCCTGCGGAAAGCCCGCTTCCAGGATGTCCACGCCGAGTGCCTCCAGCGCCTGTGCCATGCGCAGCTTCGCGCGCCGGTCCATCGAGAACCCGGGTGCCTGCTCGCCATCGCGCAAGGTGGTGTCGAAGATGCGTACACGCTCGGCCGCAGCGCGGACGCTGCCGGAGGGGGATGCCGCTACATCTGATTCGGGATTCATGGAATGGCTCCGTGGTGCGAGCCGAGGGCAACAAAAAACCCCGCGCCGTTGCCGGTGCGGGGTTTTTTGGGAGTCTTCAGGTTATTTTCTATCTACCTGGACACATGCCCTCAGCCCGCACCTCCGTTGGTAATGAGGAGTACGAGTACAAGAGCAAGGAGAAGCGTGCCGACGGCCGGCAGCAAGGCCTCGACCGTCGGAGGACGGTAGGTATCGGCGCTGCTGCGGTGGCTGTTGCGTTGCGACATGAGCCGACCATAGGGCAGCTTGCGAGCCGCCGTCAACAGTTTCATTTGAAATCTGTTTGAGGCACCGGTTTTGGACGTCCAGATGTCCGTATGAAGATACGTTGAAACGGCTTGCGTCGCGGCGGGGCGGCGCATGGTGGCGTTTGCCGGTCGCTCATGGAGTGTGGTGTCCGATACGCATGCGCATTGCGAGTGACAAGAAGCGACGCTTCGTGTCCGCACAAACGGCACGGAATCGTGGCGACAGATGCCATGGGATCGTGCTGCGGCAGACGGAGTTTCATGTGATCTCAGTCACGTCGCCGCAGCCAGTCCTGAAGCGCGCGGTCTTCCGCCGCCATGAGCTGAGCGGCGGCCGGCCTGGCAAGCATCGCCGCCAGCGCGGCGGGAACCTCGACCGGATGCCCCACCAGCGGCTCCACCACGCTGTCGAACTTGGCCGGGTGGGCGGTGGCGACCACGGCCCAGGGCAGCTGATTGCCTGCCGCGCGCAGCTGGTCGAGTCGGTGCATCGCGGTCGCGGTGTGCGGGCAGAACACTTCGTCGTGCTCGCGGGCATGCTGGCCGATGGTCTGGCGGATCGTGGCATCGTCGACGCTGTGCGCGTGCAATAGCTGACGCAGTCGTGCCTCGTCGGGGAAGGTCCAGCGCAGTCGTTCGAAGTTGCTGGGTGCGCCCACGTCCATCGCGTTGGCGATGGTGGCGACCGCCTTGCGCGGCGCGTAGTCGGCGCCGGCGAAGTAGTCGGGCAGGGTGGCGTTGGCATTGCAGGCCAGTTCCACGTCGCCGACCGGCAAGCCCATCGCGCGGACCCACAGGCAGGCCATCGCGTTGCCGAGGTTGCCGGTGGGCACGATGAAGTTCAGCAGGGTGCCGTGTTCGCGCCACCAGCCCAGGGCCGCGTGGGCGTAGTAGCTCATCTGCGGCAGCAGACGGCCCAGGCTGATGCTGTTGGCCGAGGACAGCGGCACGTCCGCCTGCAATGCCTGATCGTTGAGCGCGGCCTTGACCATGCGCTGGCAGTCGTCGAAACGACCGGCAACCCGCAGCGCCTGCACGTTGTCGCCGAAACAGCCCAGTTGATGCGCCTGGCGTGGCGAGACCAGTCCGTCGGGATACAGGATCACCACGCGCACGCCGGGCTGCCGATGGAACGCCGCGGCCACCGCCGCGCCGGTGTCGCCCGAGGTGGCGACCAGGATCGTCAGCGGCCGCTTGTCCTGGCGCGGGATCCGGCGCAGGCAGGCGGCCAGGAAACGTGCGCCGAAATCCTTGAACGCCGAGGTCGGGCCATGGAACAGCTCCAGCATCAGGGTCTGCGGATGCGCGGGCAGGGCGCGCAGCGGTGCGTCGAAGGTGAATGCCTCGGCGCAGATCGCGGGCAGTTCGCCGGCCAGCGCATCGCCGGCGAAGAACGGCGCCAGCAGGGTGGCGGCGGTGTCGGCCAGGCTACCGTGCGGATCGAACATGGCGGGGTCGATGATGGGCAGTGACGCAGGCACGTAGAGACCGCCATCCGGCGCCAGCCCGGCGGCGATCGCCTGGCTGATCGGCACGAACGTCATGGCATCGCGGGTACTGCGACAGCGCAGCGGTGGCAGCCGGCTCACGCATGTGACCTCGTCGAGCGAGTCGATCAGCGCGGCGGCGGGCCCATCGATCGGCGAGACCCAGGCATCGCTGTCCAGTCCGGTCTCGGCGAACGCGGCCTGCATCGCGCCGCTGGCCGCCTCGGCGTCCTGGCGGTTGTCATACCAGCCGAACACGCTGGGACCGGCGCCGGAGATGCTGGCGCCCAGCGCGTGGTGATCCAGCGCGGCCTGCTTGACCCGTGCGAAGTTCGGGATCAGCGGGGCGCGGCGCGGTTCCACCAGCACGTCCTTGAGGCCCTCGCGCACCAGCGCGGCGTCGCCGCGATAGCAGCCGGCCAGCACCAGCGCCAGGTTGCTGCTCTGCGCGACGAACTCGCCCAGCGCGTAATGGCCGGCCAGTGCCGCACGCGCCTTGCGCGTTTCCAGCACCACATGCGGATGCACCAGCGCGCAATGCCAGTCGGCCGGCACCGGAATGCGCAACAGTCGTTCGTGGGTGGCCAGCACCAGGCCGCCCAGCAGCATCGCGCCGAGGTTGTCGCCGTGGCGGCTGCCACTGGCGACGGCCTCGCCGTCCAGCGCGAAGCCGTACAGCGCCTCGCGCGGCAGCGGCTGCTTCAACAGCGCGTTGGCGGCCACCAGCGCGGCCACGCAGGAGGCGGCCGAGCCGCCCATGCCCGAACCCAGTGCGATGCCCTTGTGCAGCACCAGCTCGAAACCGTGTTGCAGTCCGAGTGCCTTGCGCAGCGCCATCAGGGCGACGCCGGCGGTGTTCTGCCGCGGGTCGGTCGGCAGCTCGCTGACGCAGCCGCGGATCGCCGCGATGCGCACCACCGGTTCGTCGATGCGGCGTACTTCGGCGCGGTCGCCGGCACCGCTCACGCTGTGGCCGAGCAGATCGAAGCCGACGCCGACGTTGCCGACACTGGCCGGTGAGAACGCGCAGGCGACTCGGCCGGGCTTGTTGCGGGGTGACGCCATGGCAGCTTCCAGCAGGGCGGTGTTCGAGAGGTCGGCCAGTGCGAGGTCGGCGTTCATGCCTGCACCGCCAGCGATTCGGCGATACGCAGCAGATCGCCGAACACGCCGGCGGCGGTGACCTCCGGCCCGGCACCCGGACCTTGCACCAACAACGGATTATCGCAGTAACGGCGGGTACTGAACTGCACCACGTTGTCGGTCAGCCGGGTGTGCGCGAACGCATGGCTGGCGGGCAATACCGTCAGTCGCACGCTGGCGCGGCCGTAACGGTCCAGATGCGCCACGTGGCGCAGCACACCACCTTCGGCGCGGGCTTCGGCCAGCCTGGTCGCCATCGGCGCATCCAGTTCTTCCAGCCGCGGCATGAATTCCTCCAGCGGCAGCGCGGCGAGTGCCGGCGGCACCAGGCTATGCAGATCGACATCCTCCATGGACAGCGGCCAGCCCGCCTCGCGCGCCAGGATCACCAGCTTGCGCGCCACGTCGGTACCGGACAGGTCGTCGCGCGGATCCGGCTCGGTATAACCCAGCGCATGCGCCTCGCGGACCAGGGCAGAAAACGCATGCTGGCCATCGTGACGATTGCACAGCCAGGCCAGCGTGCCGGAGAACATGCCCTCCACCGCCAGCAGTTCGTCGCCGGTATCGAGCAGGTCGCGCAGGGTCTGCACTACCGGCAGGCCGGCACATACCGTGGCCTCGAACCGGAAACGGGCGCCGCTGACGCAGGCGGCGCGGATCGCCCGCCAGCGGTCCAGCGGGCCGCTGCCGGCCAACTTGTTCGGTGTCACCACGTGGATACCAGCGGCCAGCCAGGCAGGATAGTGCGCGGCGACATCGTCGTTCGCGCTGCAGTCGATCAGCAGGGCATCGCGACCGTCGCTGCCGCGGACATGGGCGGCAAACGCGTCCAGGTCATTCGGACGCCAGATCTGCGCGCCGCCATGACGACCGTTGAGTTCGGCGTCGTCGCAGTCCAGCCACATGCGCTTGCTGGCGACCACGCCGCAAAGCCTGAGCTCGAGTCCGCTGTCGCGGGCCAGTCGCGGTTGCGCGGCCCGCAACTGTTCGAGCAGCGCGCTGCCGACCCGACCCGGGCCGATCACGCCGACCGCCAGTTGGCGCCGCCGCGTGGTTGCCGCTGCCGGCAGCAGACAAGGCAGCAGCGGGTGCGGGTGTTCGGCAAGTGGGGATGCGCAGATGTTCACGATGACCTCCAGAGAGGCCCGTGCTCGCTGGCGGATCGGCTTGTGCGTGGAGTGTGCACCGGCCCGCCTCGTCGAGGGCGGGGCCGTTGCGTAGTGAAAAACCTATTCGCGCACGGACACCCACCCCGACCGAGTGGTAATCGTGGTCGTGGTGGTCATCGTGGCGGCGAGGAAAAGCGCGTTGACGCCGATCGACAGCGACGCGGCGCCGGCGAAAGCCGGGGCAGGATGCATGCGTGCTGGCGTGGAAAGTGGCGACATGGGATCGACCATAAGGCGATTGTTGCGCCGCGGTCAACAGATACATTTGCAACTTTTTCTCATATCCAGGGCGTGCCGGCACAACGATGGCCGCTTTGGAAGGGCCTGCGATCGGCATCGGTGCCATCCGGTTGCATCATAGGCACCGGCTCTGCGCGGATATGCCACACGGCAAAGTCTGGACCCTGATCCCGGGTTTGGCGCACGCTTGCGCTTTCACGGAAGGATTCATCTTGCACATGACCATCAAAACCTGGATCGCGGTTCTCGGCGTGGTCGCACTCGGTGGCATGCCGGTGGCTGCCCGGGCCTGCGCCACCTGCGGCTGCACCCTGAGTACGGATGCGGCGACCGGCTACACCACCGAGTCGGGCTGGCGCATCAACCTGGACGATACCTTCATCGACCAGAGCCAGTTGCGTCATGGCAGCGGCAAGGCGACACCGCAACAGGTGGTTGACCAGCCGTCCGATCCGTCGGCCGGTGGCGGCGAGATCGAGAAGGGCACGATCAGCCGTTACATCAACCTCAACGTGGCCTACCGGGTCAATGCCGACTGGGGTTTCAACCTGTTGCTGCCCTATGTTTTGCGTAGTCACACCACCTATGGCGACCAGGAGCAGCCCTATGTCGCGGCGCAAACAGCGCCCGACCAGGTCAGTGGCGCCCGGGTGTCCGGGATCGGCGACATCAAGTTGCTGGCCAGCTACCAGGGCTTTCTGCCCACCCACAATTTCGGCGTACAGATGGGCGTGAAGCTGGCCACCGGTGATTACGGCGGCGAGACCGAGGACGGCACGGTGGTCGGGCATCCGACCTCGTTCCGGTCCGGGCCAGCGCTGGGTGAGGCGCTGGACACCAGTCTGCAGGCGGGCACCGGCAGCACCGACCTGATCGTGGGTGCGTACTACTACCAGCCGGTCAGCCAGAATTTCGATGCCTTCGTCAACGGCCAGTTCCAGGCAGCGGTGTCGCAGCGCCTGGATGCGCCGGGCGCCGACTTTCGGCCAGGCAACCTGGCCAGCATGAGCGTCGGGCTGCGCTACGAGGCGCATGCGAACTGGGTGCCGCAGTTGCAGATCAATGTGCAGCACAAGGGTGCCGACCAGGGTGCGCTGGCCGACCGCACCGATTCGGCCGGTACGGTGGCCTACCTGAGTCCCGGGATCAGCGCCACGCTCGGCAGGAACATCCAGGCCTATGCCTTCGTGCAGGTGCCGATCTACAGCCAGTTGTCGGGTTACCAACTGTTCCCCCGCTGGACCGGCACCGTCGGCATCAGCATGGCGCTGTGATCATGCGATGGCCCGGCCGCAAGCATCGTTGGCTGCAGCTGACCTGTGCGGTCGTGCTGCTGTGCGTGGCCGGTCCGGCCGCCCGGGCGAACAGTCTGGTGGTCGGACAGCCGGCACCGCCGATCACCCTGACCACGCTCGATGGCCAGCACATCGCCAGCAGTGACCTGCGCGGCAAGGTAGTGATCGTCACGTTCTGGGCCACCTGGTGCGAACCTTGCCGCGAGGAATTGCCGCTGCTTTCGCGCTATGCGCGGCAACATGCCCCGCAGGGTCTGGTCGTACTCGGTTTCAGTCTCGATTCGCCCGATCAACTCGCGAAGGTGCGCGCAGTGGCTGGCTCGCTGAGCTTTCCGGTGGGTCTGCTGGGCGATCCGCATGTGCCGGGTTATGGCCGCATATGGCATCTTCCGGTGAGCTTCGTGATCGACCGCGAAGGGACGCTGGTGGACGATGGCTGGAAGGACACTCAACCGGTATGGACGTCTGGACGGCTGCAGCGAATTGTTACGCCGTTGCTCGACCAGCGTGAATGAAGCCGGCGGCGTCGACAAGCATGTCCACACGCGGCAATGACGGCGCGGGGCGACCCCACCCGGCCGCCGGCGAGGCTCAGCCGGAGGGTGGCTGGCTGCGGTAGCGGAAACTCAGCAGGAAATACCGTCCGACCACGTCGTCGAATGCGGGGTTGTAGCCCGCGAAAGGGTTGCCGTAGTAGACCGGACGATGATTGAACGCGTTGTGCACGTTGAGGCCGAATCGCCAGTGCCGGATGCCGGTGTACTCCAGGTCGAGGTCCAGCACGGTGAATGCCGGCGTCGTGCAGTGGCCGATCTCTTGCTGGGCGGTGGGGCAGGTGACCAGGCTGTTCGAGTGGGGCGCAAAAGCATAGTGGCCGGTGTAGCGCAGGTTGGCGGTGCTGCTCCAGTTCCCCCTTTCCCACTCCAGCCCGGCCAGCGCGGTGGTGCGTGGCTGGTTGGCGAAACCGGCAAACGACACCATCGCTGCACCGGGGTGGGTCTGCCGCCGCAGTTCGGCCAGCCAGTCCACGCTGAGATTGAAGCTGAAATCTCCCAGGCGGCTGGTTTCCAGACGGTAGTGCGCATCGAGATCGTATGAGCGCACGCTGGTATGGCCAAGGTTCACCAGTTGCTGGTCGAACGCATTCAACACGCCTGCCGCATCGCGCTGGAACAGTTCCGGGTAACTGTCCGGATGTTCCAGCGCGTAGGAGACCGGCAGCGAATTGATCTCGTGCGAGCGGCGAATCTGGAATACGTCCAGTGCGATGCCCAGCGCGGGCGTCGGCGCCACTACCAGCCCCACGGTGATGCTGCGCGAGCGCTCCGGCCGCAGTCGCGGATTACCCACGGTGTCCAGTCGCAACGTGCAGAACGTGGTGGTGGCGCTCGCCGGTATCGGATCGCGGCAGGGCAGCAGTTCATTGGGCACCTCGACCACGACGCCACTCGGGGTCAGCGCCTGCGGGCGATCGAGTTCCGGCAGTGTCGGCGCTCGATAGCCGCGTGCCAGCGTGCCGCGCAGACTGACGATGCTGGAGATGTCCCACTTCAGCGCGAGCTGGGGCGAGGCAGCCCAGCCAAACCCGCTGCTGTGGTCGACACGGCCGGCCAGGTTCGCGGTCACCCGTCGACCCAGCGGCGCCTCCAGCTCCAGGTAGGCCGCGGATATCCAGCGGTCGCCGTGGCGCGTATACGGTGACTGGAACTGGAAGACATCGTTGTGGATCAGCAGCGGATCGGGATGGTCGACCAGGCGCTCGCGGTAACCCTCGATGCCCGCAGCCAGCGATGGCGTGCCGCTGCTCCAGTCTCCCAGCGGACCGCTGATATGCGCGCTGATGCCGGTTTGGCTGGTCCGGCCGGTGCGCGACAAGGTAGGCGACAGCCGGGCCAGCAGTTCGGGCGGGTTGTCGCTGGCGCCGAGCTGGTAGCTGCCGTCGCTCAGTGCCTGGTCTAGCACGCTGGTGCGCAACAGGCCGTAGACGCGGTCGGTGCCCGCATTGCGTTGGCCGTCCAGATGCACATCCCAGTCCCAGGCACCCGGTGAGCCACTCAGGCCAAGGGTCAGCTGGCTGCTGTGCGACTGGGTTACGTCGCGCACCGGTCCGACATCGTTGAACGCATAGGTCAATTGCCGGGAATCATCGGGGTGGTCGGTGTCGCTGAGCAGCAGCTGTTCCGTCGCCGGCGCCATTTGCTGGTGCTGGCGAAGCATCGTCCAGCGAAAGCCCAGGTAGAGCGAGAGTTGGCCGATGGGATGATCGAAATGACCCAGGAGGGAGCGGCTTTCCAGCCGGGTCTGCAGGCTGGTCTGACTGGCTGCATCGGTACTGCAAGGGCCGTCCGGCTGGAACTGCGTGCAGGGCTGTCCACCGGCATGGTTGATCTGACCGTTGTCGAAGTAGAAGAAGTCGGTGTTTGCCGTCGTCGTCGTCGCTGCCGCACGTGTCGCGTCCGCCACCCACGCACGCTGGCGCCCGAGCAGCGGCTGCCGCTCCAGATCGTCAATGCTGAACAGCAGGTGGCCGCCGCTGGCCGTGGTGGTGCCGAAGGTTGCCGTGGTGCGATGCTGGCGCGCGTCGCCATGCGCGGAGACGCCGGTGTTTCCATCCAGTGCGGCGCCGTTGAATTGCTTGCGCAGGATGATGTTGATCACGCCGGCCATGGCGTCCGAGCCATAGACCGCCGAGGCACCGTCGCGCAGCACCTCGATTCGCTCGATCAGTGCCAGGGGAATGCTGTCCAGGTCGTTGACCAGGCCGAATTCGCCTTGTGCCAGTCCGTAGCCGGCCATGCGCTGGCCGTCGATCAGGAACAGCGTGGCGGTGGGGCCCAGGCCGTGCAGGTCCACGGCGGCGGCGCCGATGGCGCCGGACAGCCCGTTGTTCTGGAAGGCGGTGCCATCGATCATCGCTACCGGCGTGCTGTTGACGCGGATGCCGGGTTGCGAGCGCAGCAGTTCGAACAGAGTCTGGTAGCCGCTGTGTTCGATCTGCGCCCGGTCGATGATGGTCAGCGGCGCCGCTGTCTCCAGCACGGTACGGCGGATGTGTGTACCGGTGACTTCGACCGAGCCCAGTTCGGTAGGGCGGCGTTCCGCGGGTCTGTGCGGTAGGGGTCTGGCCATGCGGGGTGCGGCCTGCCGGACACTCCGCAGCACATAGGCGTCGGGTGCGACCGCCTCGGCCTGCAATCCTGTGTCGCGCAGCAGGAGATCCAGTGCCCGGGCCGGACTGAAACGGCCTTCAATTCCCTTGCTGCGGCGTTGTGCAGTCAGTTCGGGCGGGTACAGCAGCTGGGTTCCGCTCTGCTGCACGAACGCGCCCAGCGCGTCGTTGAGCGGGCCGGCGGCGATGCGGTAACTCGAAGATCTGTCGGCGGCATGCAGGGCCGTGCAGAATCCCAGCAGGCAAAGTGCCAGCCAAGGCAACGCCGCCCGTCGAAGTCGGGCACGTGAAGGCCGGCAAATTCCCGTCCGGCCCATCCAGGCTCAGGGTCGCCGTTGCGCGTCGTTCGGCAGCAGGGTGAGCTCGTTTGCGGCAGTCCGTGCCACGCGCAGTTGCCAGCCACGTGCCAGCGCCTTGGCCAAGGCATCCTGATCCCCCGCATGGAAACTGCCACTTACTTCCAGCCCGGCCAGCGACGGGTCGCCCAGACGCAACTGGGTCTCCGAGTAGCGGTTCATTTCATCGAGGAGATCGTCCAGCCGGCGTTCGCGGAATGCCAGCTCGCCGTGGGTCCAGCCTCGCGCGGCAGTCAGGTCGAGCGGGGCGACGGTACCCGCCACGCCGCGCTGATCGATATGGATCTGTTGGGCGGGTCTGAGCTCGCTGGTCCACTGCTGGTTGCCGCTGCCTCCGGTCACCGCGACCTTGCCCTTGAGCAGTCCCACAGTCACGCCATCCTCGTCGCGACTGACCTGGAAGATGGTGCCGATGTCACGAATGGTGTTGTTGGCCGCGCGGACCAGAAACGGCCGCTGCGGATCGTGCGCCACGGTGAATTCGACGCGACCATGCTCGAGCGTGGCCATGCGTTGTTCCGGGCCGAGGCGAACCGTGACCGCGGATTCGGCATCCAGCCGCAGCAGCGTGCCGTCGGCGAGTCGCAGGGTTTGCGGCAGGCCGACCGCATTGGCGTAATGCTGTTCTTTGGTCGCATTGACCCCGCTATGCCTGACCAGGGCGATGGTCAGCAACAGGCAGGCGGCGATCCCGGCAGCCAGCAGCCACATGTGACGCTGGGGTGGGGTGGATTGATGGGCGGTGTCGCGGCGGGCAGCGCGGGTGGCCGCGCGCAGCAGTGGATCGGTCGACAGCAATGCCGCATTGCGGTGGATCCGTTCGGCTTCGGCATACGCGGCGGCGTGCTCGGGGTCGGCCCCGCGCCAACGCTCGAAGACCTCGCTGTCATGCGCACCGCTGTCCGGCGAAAACAGCCGCGCCAGCCATTCCTCGGCACTCAGCGAGACATCGGTCGAGCCACGGGCAGGTGGAATGTGGGTCATGGCCGGGGAATCTCTCGGTTAAATGGTGCCAGGCGTTCGCCCAGCAGCCTGAGTGCCTCGCTGATGTGCTTCTCCACGGCCTTGACGCTGATGCCGCAATGGTTGGCGATCTCGGTATAGCTCATCCCCTCGATCCGGTTCAACAGGTAGATCTGGCGGCAGCGCAGCGGCAGGCCGAGCAAGACACCTTGCAGCTGCGCCAGCTCCCGCCGGATGGCGACCCCTCCCTCATGCGACCGGTCCGGCGAGGCCGGTTCCGCCAGATCGATGTCGAGCGCGGTGTGCCGGGCTTCACGCTGGTGGCGGCGCCGGTGCAGGCGATCGTCGAGGAGATGGATGGCGATCCGGTACAACCGCGCTGCCCACGTTGTCGGCGCGCGTCCCCGGTAACGTTTCGGGCGGCTCGGGCTTTCCCGAGCGAGGTCCCGGGCATCGTCGTGCAATGAGCGCCGACGCAGGAGCCGCACCAGTCCCTCGCGCTGTCCTCGCACGAATGTTTCGAAATCGGAAGGATCGTGCGGCATGGGCAAAAGCTGCCCGCGCTCGACCGATTGCAGTTCCATGCGGCGACACCGTGAGTTGATCAGAACGATCATACCCATATTACTGCATTGACCGCAGCAGGGATGGGCGTGAGGTAAGGAGTCGCCGCATCGCCTGCGGCGGATTCGGGACGCATCCCCGATGTGGAGAGCCGGGCCGGGGCCGCAGCCGCGGGACCGCAGTCCGCGGCGGGAGCCAGTCGCGGTGCGGGTCCGTGCCGCGACATATCGGTCGCATGTGGGCGGACGCCACCCCGCCTGCCCGAACGGCGCCGGTGCGGAGATTTCAGCACAAATCGTGCCTTGCCAGCCAAAGCATCCAGGTGCAATGTCGGAATTTTGAACCGCATCAAATTTCCTGCCCGCGAAAACCATCTAAGGTGTCCGGCAAATCCGATTCACCAGCATCGTGATACAGGGGGACTGATGATCGAGCTGGAAATTCAGACACTCTCGGAACGGCGGGAGGGTCTGCTGATCGACGTCGGCCGGTCCGTCTTCGAGAGCGGTTTCACCCTGCAGCGGCAACGTCTGACGCAGGATGCCAATGGCATGTTGCTGACGATCGTCGTGCGCGGACCCGCACGCAAGCAACGCGCACTTGAAGCGGCGCTGGATGCGCATGAGCGCATCATCAGTTTCGAGATATCGGCGTTCGTGGAAGGCGAGACGAAGCCGCATTTCGCGGCGGCTCGCCGGATGGCCTGGCCGACCGCCGTCCCGGTGCCGGCCGCTCTGACCGCAGCGGCACCGGCGGTGGCCGCCGCGGTGATCGATGAGCCGGTGCAGCCCGACCCCGTCGCCACGCCGGCGGCGGCGGTCGAACCACTGCCCCTGGCGGAACCGGAAGCGGATTTCATCGCGGAGCTCCTGTCGGTATCCTTGCCTGCACCGGTGCCGCCGCCTGCACCCACGCCGGCGGCCGCGGCCGAGGTGGCGTTCGTGGAGATGATCCCGCTGGGTCCGGACATCGAAGCGGTCGAGAAAGTGCTGCCGGGCATGACCCGCGACTATCCTCAGATCCTGCCATGGCTGCAGACGCTGGAACACGCGGTGGCCGAGGCCTCGCGTGAGTCATCGCTCGCCCTGGCCGGGCAGCGCACGGGGGCGTGGCTATTCGAGCGCGACCATGCGGCAGCCGCCGGACTCGATCTGCACCAGGCGATCGAACGCATCGGCGTCCCCGCGCTGGCTGCGCTCGTCGAGATCGAGCAGCAGGGCGGCCAGCTGCATATTCGCAACAGCCCGTTGTGCACGGAAGACGGCCACTCCGGCTGCCGGTTTTTCGGCGGCTATCTCGAGGGGTTGCTCGGTCCGGCCCTGCTATCGGAAAGCCTGTCGATATTCGCCGTTTGCTGCCGCAGCTGCGGCGCGGACGAATGCGTGCTGGCCGTCTCGGATTGAACCGCTTGCCGGCGCGACGACCGGATGCGCGGGCACCCGGTCGTCCATGGCTGTCGGTTCGCGGCGGTCAGTGCGACAGGTCGATCGCGTAGGTGGCGGTGCCGTCACCGCGATCGTTCAGTTGGCGGATGCCGGTCAGGCCGGCGGCGCGGGCCACGGCCAGCTTGCCGCTGGCGCCGGTGAACACCACCGGGCCATGGGTCTTCAGCGGGGCGAAGCCCCATGAAGTGGGTTCGAGATTGCCGCTGCTCAGGGTGTGCTGGCGCTGCAGCCATTTCGCCAGGATCTCGCGAGTGCCGTCGGGGGCAGCCATTACGATGTTGCTGCCGTCGAGGCCGGGGAAGTGGCCGCCGCCGTTGGCGCGGTAGTTGTTGGTGACCACGATGAACGGTTCGCCAGGGGTGACCGGCCGGCCCTGGTAGGTCAGCGAAGCGATGCGCCGGCCGACCGGCCTGGAGACATCGATCACATAGCGGACGCCGCCCTGGATCTGGTCGAAGTTGTAGCCGGTGAAATGCGGGTTGATCAGGGCCTGTTTGCCGGTCTTGTCCGGGTCGATGCGGTTGAAGCGTTCGGCGGACTTCTCCAGCCAGGCCTTGAGACCGGCACCGTCGACCTTCACCGCGGCCAATGTGTTCGGATAGAAATACAGGTCGGCGGCGCTGCGCAGGGTGAGCGGGCCGGCGGCCACGTCGGTGTAGTCGTCCGGACCGCCAAAGCCGGTGCGGAATGCGGCAGCCGCGGACAGCACCGGCACGCCGGCGAGTTCGGGGTGCAGCCGCGGCAGTTCGCGGCGCACATAGTCGGCCTGGGCGGCGTTGACCACAGCCAGTGCCGTCATGTTGCCCTCGTCGGCGAAGTAGCTGCTCAGGCGCAGGCTGCTTTCACCGATCGGCGTGTTGACGTAGGCGATGGCTGCCTCATGGACCTTTTGCACCAGGGGTGCGATCACCGGATCGGCCGGCACGCAAACCAGCGGTTGCGGTCCGGACTTGTCCGGGCCGGCCGGCTTGCGGCAGATCGGACGTACTTCGCTGTGGCTCTCGTCGTGATCGATCACCCAGCGGCCGTGCTGGCGATCGAGCACCAGCTGGATCAGGCCCAGGTCCTTGCCGAAGAAGCCGCCCATCACCGTCGGCACGCCGCGCACGAAACCGCGCCTGGCGTCGACCTCCTTCATGCCGGCGTAGCGCGGTCCCGGGAACTCGCTGTGCGAATGGCCCAGCAGCAGCACGTCGATGCCGGGCACACCGGCCAGATACCAGCCGGCGTTTTCCATCTGTGCGGTGTATGGCGCGGCGTCCAGTCCGCCATGCAGGATCGCCACGATCAGATCGGGATGCTGCGCCTCGATCTGCGGCAGATATTTGCGCGCCGTCTCGACCACGCCGCTGACGCCGACCTTGCCGGCCAGGTTCTGCTTGTCCCACTGCATGATCGGCGGTGGGGTGAGACCGATGATGGCGATCTTCAGCGGCACGTGGATCTTGCTGCCGTCGGGGGTGTAGGCCTCGATGCTCTTGCTGATGATCGCCCACGGATTGAAGATCGGTGCGTCGTCGCGGATGCTGTGGACATTGGCCAGCACCAGCGGGAAATGAGGGCCGGCGCAGCGCCGGGTCTGTCCGCCTTCCACCTTCATCGGCGTGCCGGTGACCTGCGAAAGGAACCCCAGGCCATAGTTGAACTCGTGGTTGCCGATCGTGCCGCCGTCGTAGCCGATCGCATCCATCGCCCGGTAGATCGCCAGCTCCTGGTCACAGGTCACCGGCTGGGCCAGCGCCTGATAGTCGGCCAGCACGCTGCCCTGGATGGTGTCGCCATCGTCGAACAGAAAGGTATTCGGGAACTCGTCGCGGGCGCGGCGGATCAGCGTGGCGGTGCGCTCGAAGCCCAGCGAATCGTCCGGCCTGAGCTTGTAGTAGTCGTAGCTGAGCACGTTCGCATGCAGGTCGGTGGTTTCCAGGATCGCCACGTTCGCGCGCGCGCCGTTGGGCGCCCGGCCGAATTTCCACGGCAGGATGGAGCAGCCGGCAAGCAGGGCGACGGCCAGCGCAAGCAGCGGGAGGGCAAACGGTGACGGTCGTGACGACATGAGGGGTCCGTGGGCGTGCAGGTTCAGGCCACGAAATTAGCAGATCGGGGTGTCGGTATCCGCGCGGCAGGCCCAACGCAGGCGAAATGATCTGGCGTCCGGCCCTGCCGGTTACCCGGGCAAGTCCGTAAGATGACGTCCTGATGACAATGGTCATTGCGGGGGACTTTTCACACCATGCGTCGAATGTCGTTGCGCGTCTTGCGTGCCCGGGCGGTGTCCGCGTGCGCGTTGCTGGTATTCACCGGCTGCCTCGCGCTCACCGCATGGCGGGAGCCGTTGCCGTTGCAGCAGGGCTTCATCGCGGCGCTGATGCTGTGCACCTTCGCCGTGCTGCTGTTTGCGTTCGCGCGGGTGGCCACCGCGTTGCTGGTCAGTGGCGGTCTGTTCGCCGGCCTGAAATTCATTGCGGTGATGAAGCTGCGCTATCTGGATTCGCAGCTGATGCCGTCGGATTTCGTCTATTACGTGCGCAGCAGTTTGCTCGATACGCTGCGCCACTATCAGCACCTGTACCTGCTGGGCATCGGGCTGGCGGTGCTGTTGCCGCCGTTGCTTTACCTCACCTGGCGCTGGGACTGGCACATGCTGGCCCGGTTGTCGCCGCGGCTTGCCGCCGCCGTGCGCCTCGGCGGGATCGGATTGGGCGTGCTGGCGTTCTGGTGGTGCATGCTGCCGGCGGGCCCGTTTGCGCAGGTGCATTCGCGCAACGTGTGGGAGAAATTGTCCGACGATGCGCAGCTGACAAATTTCTTCGTCAGCTTCCACGATGCCGAGGTGCAGCTGCCGACGATGAGCAGCGAAGCGATGGCCGAGCAGGTCTGGGGACCGACCGCGCAGGGTGAGCCGGGCACCAGCCATCCGCCGTACCCCGACATCGTGCAGGTACTGGAGGAGAGCACGTTCGATCCGTCGATCTATGCCGCCTGCAACGTGCCGCCATGCCGGGTGGCCATGCAGGAGGCCGATGCGCGCACCCGCGGCACCGGCCTGCTGCGCACGCATACCTTTGGTGGCGGCACCTGGGTCAGCGAGTTCGCCACCCTTACCGGCATGCCGCAGGACATCTTCGGTCCCGGCGGCATGTACGCACCGTACGTGCTGGCGCCACACATGCGCGACGCGCTGGCGCTGCAACTGCGCCGGCTGGGGTATCTCACCATCGCGATCTACCCGACCGCCGGCAGCTTCATCAACGGGCGCAACGCGTACCAGGCGTATGGCTTCGATCACCTGTACGACGCCAGCGAGCTTGGTCTGGAGGAGTGGGAGGAAACCGACAAACAGATGTTCGATGCGGCCAAGCGGGTCTACGACAGGGTGAGGAAGCCGGGTCAGCCGGTCTTCGTGATGATCCTGACCCTGAATCAGCATGGCCCGCACGACGACGATCCGATGTCCGCACTGCCGCTGCGGTATCGCAACCTGCTGCACGGGCTGAAACCGAAAGTGGCGCTCGACTTCGATACCTATCTGTCGCGCCTGCATGATTCGGACGTGGCCATGCATGGCCTGGAGCATGACTTTCTGGATCGTCCGCAGCCGACCGTGCTGGTCCATTTCGGCGACCATCAGCCCTCCTTCGGCGGCGTGATCCGCGATCTGCGCCGCACGCTGCCCGTGGCCCTGCAGCCCTATCGCGACTACCTCACCTACTACATGATCAAGAGCAATTTCGCCGGCGCGCCGTTGCCGCATTACCCGATGCTCGACATCGCGTTTCTGCCCAGCATGGTGCTGCAGGCGGCCGGTCTGCCGGAGGATCCGTATTTTTCGGCGTCGACCGGATTGCGTGACCGCTGCCATGGCCTGTACGACGACTGCGCCGTCCCGGGTCTGCTGAGCTCCTACTACGGCTGGATCTTCGGGCGACTGCATGTGTACCAGTGAGGACAGCAGTATGCGGGTGACTTGCCGCACTGACCGACAGTGTCAGCATTCGCCCGTTTTTGGCCGCAACACGGCGCCCGCCATGCGCCAGGATGTCGACGGCGCCGGGGCGACATGGGTGGAGCGTTCGCCACTATCGAGTGGCGGCGGGCGCTGGCGCCGTTCAGCTTTTTCCACGGCTCAATGCGGGCTGAGACGCTGGCCGCTGGCAGGCCTCTTGCTTGATTCGAGCGTATGAATCAACCGAAAGCCGACTCCGCCATGTTTGCCGAAACCAGCTCGAACGACCAGCAGCACCCCCCGTCAGACAAGGACCCCGGTCTCGAACAGCAGATGGCCGAGCTGGGCCTGTCCAGCGACACCCGACGTTTCCTGCGCAAGCTTCACGTTGCCGAGAAAAAACTCAACGACGCCTTCGACACCGCTCACCAGGGTGGCGATCTGGAAAAGTGCGTGAGTCAGGTCTATCACGATCTGTACGGGAAGGGTTGAAGCAGGGACACTCTGGCTGTACCGAGCGGAATTCGACCGCCTTTACAGTTCGACCCGCTCCGATGCGCAGCGGGCTTCCCAATCGGCGAGCCATGCGGGCAGGTCCTCGGCCGGCATCGCCCTGCCGATGTAGTTGCCCTGGGCCAGATCGCATCCCTGCTGACGCAGGAAGTCCCGGTCCGCCTGGTCTTCCACGCCCTCGGCCACGGCGGTGATGCCCAGCTGCCGCGCCATGCCCCGGCTGGCGGTGAAAATGGCGTTCCGGGTATTGTCGCGCGCGGCACCGTGGACGAAGCTGCAGTCGATTTTCAGCTCGTCGAACGGTATGTCGCGCAGTTGCGACGGCGACGACTTGCCGGTACCGAAATCGTCGATCGACCAGTTGATTTTCTTCAGTCGCAGGCGAGCGAGAATATCCACTGAGACACGAACGTTCGTCATCAGGCGGGATTGGGCTGGTAGTGGTTCACCAGTTCACCCTGGTCGATGGCGCGATGGACGTCCATGCCGGGCATGTCGAGATCGAGGAAGATCAGTTTCTCGCCGTTGGCCTGCGTTGCCAGAAGGGCGAGCGCTTGCGCGCCGGAGGTGCAGGAATCCACCCGATCGAAATCCAGGTTGGCGAGTTGATGCGACAGCAATCTGAGCTGAAAGGGCTCGTCTCCGGGCCACGTCGGCTTGCCCGGCGTGGCCATCAGCCGCCGGGGCGTATCCGCTGCGCCCTCCCTCAGTCTTGCCCGGGCCCGGCCTGGTCGAAGTAGGTCCAGCTCCTGCCATCGTTGTCGAGCTGCTTGAGCCTGACGGTGAAGTCGAAGCGGGTGGTCTTCATCGCACTGCCGTCCACGCGTTGCCGGTGCAGCGCAGTGGCAGGTCGCTCCGGTCGCAGCGTGGTCGACCGGACGCGGTAGTCGGCCAGTGCGCGCATCAGCGGGCCGGCCAGTGCCTCATGCAGGACGCGACCCTGTGCCCCGGGCAGCGACAGGCCGAGCAGGCGGGCGATGGTAGGTGCCACGTCGACATTGCCGCTGGGCAACGGATCGCTGAAACGTTGCTGGAAATCCGGGCCGGCCGCGACCAGGGTGTTGTGCACGTCGATCGGGCTGAAGCTGCCGTGCTCGCCGCGCTCGTTCGCCTGGCTGGCGTATTCGGTGCCGCGGAAACCCTGGATCACCGCGTCGGCATCCCAGGCGTAGCTGATGATGATGTCGGGGCCGCGCGCGGCGTTCTCCAGGTGCACATCCTCCGCCGGCAGGGTGCCGGGGATGTCACCGTAGCGCTTCGCCACGAAGATCGCGCCGAGGAACTCCTGCGACTGCAGGAAACGCACGGTGCGCTTCACCAGCGCCGCATCGTGTTCGGGTTGATACAGATACTCGGTGCCGCCGTTGGAAGCGATCACCAGCGCATCCCGGGGAATCCTGTCGGGCACCCGGTAGGCGGGGGTGGTGTAGGGACCGGGCTTGCCGCACAGCCGGCCGTCATCGTCGTAGCGGGCGGGCAGCAATGCGCTGCCGTCGGCGCGCAGGCCGCTCATCACCGGCACATACAGGCAGCCGACGCCGTCGAACGCGGTGAAGCCGGCGCGGCTGAGCTGGTCGGCCAGACGGATGCCGCCGGAAACCGAGTAGCCCCAGTCGTTGTCGATGCCGGCGACGCGGCCGTCGTTGATCTGGCGCAGCGGGAACAGGTCGCGCGGGCCGGCGATGTTGCTGTGGCCGTGATCGGAGACCACGATGATGTCGGTGTCCTGCGCCATGCCCAGCTGCTGCAGTTTCGCCTCGAGCTGGCCGAGCAGTTGGTCCTGCGCCTGCAGGGCGAGGTGGAACTCCGGCGAGCCCACGCCGTACTGGTGCTCGGTGGTGTCCGGATTGCGCAGCCATACCACGCTGAGGTCCGGCCGATGCCGGGGCAGGATCTCGTCGAGGTAGACCTTCATCATCCAGGCGTTGGCCGCGGTCGGGGTGGTCTCGGCGGCGGCGGTGGCATCGGAAGTCGCACCATCCCGGAGGGTGATCATCCGGCCGCGCGCGGTGGGCGAATCATTGTCCTCGCGCAGGCTCAGCTGGCCGGCGGCATAGGTATGGATGGTGTTGGCCGGCAGCGGGTAGCCGGCGCGCTGCAGCTCCCTGGCGAACGCCAGCGGCAGCACGGTGTTCTCGTCCAGCACCACGTCGCGACCGTCGTCATGGGTTGCCGCCTGGTTGCTGCGCAGGTAATCCTGCAGAAATGCCGGGCCGGACTTGCCCACTGCCGCGGTGCTCAGGCCCGCCTTGTGGGCCGCGGCGAACAGCGTGGGCAGCTCGAGCAGGCCGTGCCGGGAGTGGGCATCGAGGTCACGCAGCACTGCGTAGTCCTCGGTGTAGATCGGGTCGTGGAAGTCCGCCTCCGCGCCCTTCGCATCCGGGCCGCTGGCCGCGGGCGCCCAGAAGCGGTTGCCGTAGAAGCCCAGCGGGCCGAGGAAGGAGCCGGTGGCGAAGCTGGCCGCATTCGCCATGGTGAAGGTGGGGTAGGTCGAATGGTTGTCCGCGAAGCGGCTGCCGCGCCGGGCCAGCGCCAGCAGGTTCGGAGTGTCCTCGGCACTGATCGCATCCGGCCGCATGCCGTCCCACACAAACAGGATCACCCGGTGCGCTGTCGATTCCGTGGCGGGAGCCGCCTGCGCCGCGGGCAATCGGGGGAACAGGGCGAGGGCAAGCAGCAACACGGTCAGCGAGGGGCGAAAGCGGCGGAACACGACGGTCATGGGGCAGCCCGGATGGCGGAAACGGCACATCCTGCCTGCGTCATGTTGCGGTTTGCAGACGCCTGCCGGTTGCGGTCCGGTGGCTGTGGGTGGTGTCATCCAACGTGAACATGCGGGCGGCATGCTGCAGGATGTTGCCGCCTTCCCGGCCACACCACCGGAGTTTCCACCATGTTTCGCCTATGCTGGGTTGCCCTTGCCACCACCGGATTGCTGGCCATGTCCGTCGTTGTCCATGCCCGCGAAGACCCGCCACGTGAAAGGCCGCTGGCGGCGAAGGTGCTGGTGATCGGCCACCGCGGCGAACCGGCGCTGCGGCCGGAACACACGCTCGCGTCGTACGGCAAGGCGATCGCCGATGGCGCCGACTTCATCGAGCCGGATCTGGTGATGACGAAGGACGGCGTGATGGTGGCGCGGCACGAAAACGAGATCGGCGGGACCACCGACGTGGCCAGCCACCCCGAGTTCGCCGACCGCAAGCGGACAAAGGAGATCGACGGCCACGAGGTCACCGGCTGGTTCACCGAGGACTTCACGCTGGCCGAGCTGAAGACCCTGCGTGCCCGCGAGCGCCTGCCGCAGTTGCGCAGCACGAAGTACGACGGCGAGTTCCAGATCCCCACGCTGGACGAGATCATCGACTTCGTCGCCGCCGAATCCGCCGTGGTCGGTCACCCGGTCGGGATCATCCCGGAGATCAAGCACGGGACGTATTTCCGCAGGATCGGCCTGCCGATGGAGGACAAGCTGCTGATGACGCTGGCGGCGCACAGTTACACGCGCACGGCGCCGGTGGAAATCCAGTCGTTCGAGATCACCAATCTGAAGTACCTGCACGAAAAGCTGGGCGGCGCGCAGGCGCATCGCCAGCATCCCAACATCCGCCTGCTGCAATTGCTCGACGATCCCGACGTGCAGCCGTACGACGTGGTCGCCGCCGGCGGCAAGCTGACCTATGCGCAGATGATGACGCCGGCCGGATTGCGCGAGATCGCCCGCTACGCCGACGCGATCGGCCCCTCGATCGAGGCGATCATTCCGCGCACCGCCGACGGCCATCTGGGTCGCCCGACCTGGTTGGTGCACGACGCGCATGCGGCGGGACTGGAGTTGCACCCGTACACGTTCCGGCCGGAGAACCAGTTCCTGGCGAAGGATTTCTGGCAGGGCAGCGATCCGCACACATTCAACGAGGCCGGCCTGATCGCGCAGATCGATGCCTACCTCGATGCCGGCATCGATGCGTTCTTCACCGATGACGCGGCGATCGGGCGCAAGGCGGTCGACGCGCGCTGAGCAAACCGACGCACGGCTGTCACGCCGTTGCAGCGAAACCGCCCGAGCATGCGCGACACCTTCGCCATCTCCGGAATTCTCGATGCGCCGTCTGCTGCTTGCGCTGTCCTTGGGCGCCATCGCGCTGCTGACCACCGCCACCGCGGTCGCCCGGCCGCTGCTGCTGATCTCGATCGACGGGCTGCGTCCCGCCGACGTGATCGACGCCCGCCAGCGTGGCCTGAAGCTGCCCAACCTCGAGGCCTTCCTCACCCGCGGCGCCCATGCCAGCGACGTGCGCGGGGTGACGCCGACGCTGACCTATCCCAGCCATACCACCCTGCTCACCGGCGTGACCCCGGCGCGCCATGGCATCGAGAGCAACCTCACCTTCGATCCGCTCAACCGCAACCAGTACGGCTGGGACTGGTATGCCAGCGACATCCGCGTGCCGACGTTGTGGGACGCGGCGCGGGCGGCGGGCCTGAGCACGGCGAACGTGCACTGGCCGGTCAGCGTGGGCGCGCCGGTGGACTGGAACCTGCCGCAGATCTGGCGCACCGGCACCGCGGACGACCGCAAGCTGCTGGCGGCGCTGGCCACACCCGGCCTGCTGCCCTCGCTGGAGCAAGGCCTGGGCCCCTACGCCGACGGCATCGACGAGAGCCTGGCCGGCGACCGCAACCGGGCGCGCTTCATGGTCAAGCTGCTGGAGACCCGCAAGCCGCAGTTCATGACCGCCTACTTTGCCTCGCTCGATCATCAGGAGCACGCCAGCGGCCCGGGCACGCCGCCGGCGAACGAGGTGCTGGAAGGCATCGACAGCCTGGTCGGCGAGCTGGTGGCGGCTGCGCACAAGATGCATCCGGACGGCGTGGTGGCGATCGTCTCCGACCACGGCTTCGCGCCGGTCCAGCACGACGTGAACCTGTATGCGCCGTTCATCCAGGCCGGCCTGGTCAGTATCAAGGATGGCGCGGTGACCGACTGGCAGGCCGCGCCGTGGAACGGTGGTGGTAGCGCCGCGATCGTGTTGCGTCATCCCGATGACGCCGCGTTGAAAGCCCGGGTATCGACCTTGCTGGCGCGGTTGCAGGCCGACCCGGCCTACGGCATCGACAAGCTGCTCGACCATGCCGGACTGGTGGCGCAGGGTGCGACGCCGTCGGCCAGCTGGTACGTGCTGTTCAAACCCGGCTTCGAGATGGGCATCAAGCCGGATGCGCCGATGCCGTCGCCGGGCCATTACCGCGGCATGCACGGCTACGACCCGGCGTTGCCCGAGATGCGCTCGACCTTCCTGATCGCGGGGCAGGGCGTGCCCGCGGGCCGGGACCTCGGCTCGATCGACATGCGCGACATCGCGCCGACGCTGGCCGCGCTGATGGGTGCCAGCCTGCCGCAGGCGCAGGGCCGGGTGCTGCTGGGTCCGTCGCGCTGAGCGGTGGCCGGACGAATCGTCCCGCGAGTCCTGTAACCAATGATTCATATGGACGTCCATACGTCTACTGCAATGCCAATGTAAGACGGTCTTCACAAAGCATCGTCACGATGGCGCGGATCGGCATCCCGCGGGCTGCCGTCGCCCCACCCATCCTCCCCATGGCGCCGTGGCGCTCCCTTCGCGGGGGCGTCGCACAAAGGAAGTCCCCGCATGTCCGAACGCATGATCACGATCCGCAAGACCACCGTGGCACTGGCGTTGTTTGCCGCGCTGCATGGTGCCGCCGTCCAGGCGACGGGCAACGATGCCGCCGCGCCGGCAGAGCCGGTGGCTGCGCCGCTGGATGCGGGCAGCACCAAGACACTCGATACCGTCTCGGTGATCGGTCAGGGCGAGTCGCGCCAGGTGCAGCGCATCACCACCGAGGACGTGAAGATCCTGCCGCCGGGCACCAGCCCGCTGAAGGTCCTGCAGAGCAAGCCTGGCGTGCACTTCGAGTCGGCCGATCCATTCGGCAACTACGAGTGGTCGACCCGCATCAGCCTGCGCGGTTTCAACCAGAACCGGCTGGGCTTCACTCTCGACGGCATCCCGCTGGGCGACATGAGCTACGGCAACCAGAACGGCCTGCACATCAGTCGCGCGCTGATCGCCGAGAATCTCGGTGGCGCCGAGCTGGCCGAGGGCATCGGTGCACTCGGCACGCCGTCGACCAGCGACCTGGGCGGCACCGTGCAGTTCTATTCGTCCGACCCGTCGCCCGAATACGGCGTCACCGTGTCGCAGGGCTTCGGCAGCGACAGTGCCCGGCGCACCTATGCGCGGCTGGACACCGGCGACCACAACGGCTTCGCGATGTATCTGTCCGGTGCGTACAGCGACGTGGACAAGTGGAAGGGCGACGGCAGCCAGACCCAGCGCCAGTTCAACGGCAAGGCGGTCTACGACTTCGGTGACAACCATGTCGGTGCCCTGCTGACCACTTCCAGCCGCGACGAGAACGACTACCAGGACATGTCGCTGGCGCTGCAGAAGCGGCTGGGCTGGAACTGGGACAACTTCCGGCCGGACTGGAATCGCGCCGTGGCCGTGGCGAACCAGTACCAGAGCCACCGGCACGGTCTCCAACGGCGGGGTGACCAGCGTCGACGACGCCTACTACGACGCCCGTGGCCTGCGCGACGATACCGTCGCCAGCGTGTTCGGCGACTTCGCGCTGAGCCAGGACGTACGCCTGAAGGCCACCACCTACTATCACAACGATCGTGGTCAGGGGCACTGGTTCACGCCGTATGTGCCCTCCTATCCGGGCACGCCGCAGCAGACGCCGATCTCGATCCGCACCACCGAATACGGTATCGACCGGGCCGGCGTCACCGCGGCACTCAGCTGGGACATCGGCAGCCATCATCTGGAGGCCGGCTTCTGGTACGAAGACAGCAACCACAACGTGCAGCGCAACTACTACTACATCACCGGTCCGATCGACGACAGCTACTTCCTGCGCGACCCGAACATCCGCCAGTTTTACCAGCATTACGAAACCACCACGCGGCAGTTCTACGTGCAGGACAGCTTCAAGCTGCTGGATGACCGCCTGGCGGTCGACATCGGCTTCAAGTCGCCCCACAGCAAGGTCACCGCGGCAGCCGTGCCGGGCACGCTGAGCTACGGCACCGCCGGCAGCTACGCCGACGGCACCCTGACCGCCAAGAAGAATTTCCTGCCGCAGGTCGGTGCCAGCTACCAGCTGGGCGGCGGCAACGAACTGTTCGGTTCGTATGCGAAGAACATCGCCGGCTACCAGGCCGGCATCACCGGCCCGCTGGCCACCACCCAGGTCGCGTTCGACCTGTTCGGCAAGCAGCTGAAGCCGGAGCAGTCGCGCACGTTCGAGGGCGGCTTCCGCCGCGTCACCGACGCCTACCAGGTGTCGCTGGCCCTGTACGACGTGAAGTTCGACAACCGCCTGCTGGTGATTTCGCAGTGTTCCGGCATCGTCGGCTGCCCGGCCGGTTATGCCAACGTGGGCTCGGTCAGCAGCCGCGGTGCCGAGCTGGCGCTGAATTTCAAGCTGGCGCCTGAACTGCACTGGTCCAATTCGCTGTCGTACAACCGCTCACGCTATGACTCCGACTACCTCAACGGCACCACCGTGGTGGCGACCAGGGGCAAGACCGTGGTCGACAGCCCGAAGCAGTTGTTCTTCTCCGAGCTGGCCTGGACACCCGGGGCGTGGGATCTGCGGCTGTCGGCGAATTACACCGGCAAGCGCTACTACACCTATACCAACGACGCATCGGTGCCCTCGTTCTGGGTCGCCAATGCGGAGGCCGGCTACGACTTCGGCAAGCTGGGCTTCGCGCAGGACCTGAAGCTGGCGCTCAACGTCACCAACCTGACCAACAAGCACTACTTTGCCACGATCGGCTCGAACGGTTTCGTCGCCAACGATCCGAACGGCGCGTTCCAGACCCTGCTGCCGGGTTCGCCACGCGCGGCGATGCTGACCGGCACCCTGAAGTTCTGAGGCCGCCGCGTTGGAACCCCTGGCCGCAGCGCACGGAAGCGCTGCGGGTTTGGCTATGATCGTACCGGTCTCTTCGCCGGTTGCCCGCATGAATGTCCCGCCCGTTTCGATTGCCCGGGGAGCGCGCCCGCGCTGGCTGGGGCTGGCCGTCGCCTGTGCCGCCGCGGCCGCGATCGCCGGCGGCTCGGCGATGCTGCACGATCCGGCGACGGGCTGGCGCTGGCTGCACTGGGCGTGCAAGCCGCTCGCCACCGCCCTGATCGCGTGGGTGGCGTGGCGCACTCGGTCACCGTTGTCGCCACGTTACCGGCGCTGGATTGGCGCGGGTCTGATCTGTTCGTTGGTCGGCGACGTGCTGCTGATGTTGCCGCAGGATCTGTTCGTGCCCGGATTGCTGGCGTTCCTGCTCGGCCACCTGTGCTTTCTCACCGCCTTCCTCGGCGACAGCCGTTTCGCCGCGCTGCCGCTGTGGTTGCTGGCCAGCCTTGGCGTCGCCGCACTCAATCTGTGGCTGTTGTGGGACTCGATCGGCGCGGCATTGCGCGTGCCGGTGATCGTCTATGTGCTGGTGCTGGCCAGCATGGCCGGTCAGGCGCTGGTGCGCGTCCGGGTATTCGCCCGGCGCGGCGATGCGCAGGCGGGTGCGGCGAGGCTGGCGGCGGCGGGCGCACTGACGTTCATGCTCAGCGACAGCCTGCTGGCCTGGAATCGCTTCCACGCGGCGATCCCGTGGTCGGGCATCTGGGTCTTGTCGACGTATTATCTGGCCTTGTGGTGGATCGCCCGTTCGGTGCAGCGGCGCGACACGTTGGCTGAGGCGGGGGCTTCGCATTGAATACGCAGGAACTGATCATCACGTGGGCGACACCGTTCTTCTTCGTGTTGATCGCGGTCGAGTTGCTGGTGGCGCGGCTGCGCGGCCGGCGCGCCTATCGCAGCAACGACAGCATCAACAGCATCGGCCTGGGGGTGATGTCGCAGATCGCCGGGGTGTTCCTGAAGCTGCTCACGCTGGGCATCTACGCCTGGTGCGTGCAGCATCTGGCGCTGTTCGCGCTGCCGGCGAACAGCCTGTGGGTATGGGTCAGCGGCCTCGTGCTGTACGACTTCCTGTACTACTGGCTGCACCGGATGGGGCACGAGGTGAACATCCTGTGGGCTGCGCATGTGGTGCATCACCAGAGCGAGGAATACAACCTCTCCACCGCGCTGCGCCAGACCAGCACCGGCGGCCTGCTGGGCTGGGTGTTCTACCTGCCGATGGCCGTGCTGGGCTATCCGATCGAAGTGTTCGTGGTGATCGCGCTGATCGACTTGCTGTACCAGTTCTGGGTGCATACCGAGCAGATCGGCAAGCTGGGCTGGTTCGACCGCGTGTTCTGCTCGCCGTCCAACCATCGTGCCCATCACGCCACCAACGACTGCTATCTCGACCACAACTACGGCGGCATCCTGATCCTGTGGGATCGCCTGTTCGGCACTTTCGTCGAGGAGGATGACCGCGAACCGCCGGTCTACGGCACGCGCTCGCCGCTGCGCAGCTGGAATCCGCTGTGGGCGAATGTCGAGGTGTACTGGGCCACGGCGGTGGAGGCGCGTCGCGCGAGCCGCTGGCGCGACAAGCTGCAGATCTGGTTCCGTCGTCCCGGCTGGCGTCCCGTCGACGTGGCAGCACGCTATCCCAGGCCGGACTACGATATCGGTCGCGATATCTACAACCCGCCCATGCCGTTCGCACTGGCGACTTACTGCCTGGTGCAGTTCGCCCTGCTGCTGGGCATGGCTACGCATTTTCTCGGCCTCACCGCACACGCCGGCTTGGGTACCCTGCTGGGCTACGCGTTGTACATGGTGGCGAGCCTCAGCGTGATCGGCGCACTGATGGAAAGCCGTCGCGCCGCGTTCTGGCTGGAAGGCGCACGCACATTGCTCACCGCCGTGCTGCCGCTGCTGCTCGGTCGCTGGTTCGGGGTGGCCCCTCTGGCGACCCCGGTCGCGCTGGCCCTGCTCGTGGTGTTTGGCCTGAGTGCATTGCTGCTGCCCTGGCTCGGCGGCACGCGCGCGGTCGTGGCGAATGCACCGAATCAGCACGTACCCGGTTGAACCGGTGCGCCCGGCTCCCCCTTGACGAGGTTGCATGTCGCGGGCGGCAATCTCCATTCGATGTTTTCATATGGACGTCTGGACGTCCATATTAATAAGATTTTTGCGGCTGTTATGACGCAATCCGCGCGACTTGTTATGATCGGGGCTGATTTCAAGGGGATCTCAGCATGGGCTTCTTCAGCAAACTGGTGCGTCACAAGTCGGTAGAACAACTGCAGGCCGAAGCCGGCAGCAGCGGCGATTTCCGCCGCGTGCTCGGGCTCTGGCAGCTCACCGCGATCGGCGTCGGTGCGATCATCGGCGTCGGCGTGTTCGTGCTGGCCGGCCAGCAGGCGGCGGCCAACGCGGGCCCGGCGGTCGTGCTCAGCTTCCTTGTGGCCGGCCTGGGCAGCGGTTGCGCCGCGCTGGCCTATGCGGAGTTCTCCGGCATGATCCCGGTGACCGGCAGCGCCTATACCTACAGTTACGCGGTGCTGGGCGAGCTGTTCGCCTGGATCATCGGCTGGGATCTGCTGATCGAGTACGCGCTGATCGTCGGCGTGGTGGCGATCGGCTGGTCCGGCTACGTGCAGGCGCTGCTGGAACAGGTCGCCGGCGTGCACCTGCCGGCCTGGGCACAGGGCGCCTACGATCCGTCTCATCCGGAAAACGGCAAGGTGTTCAACGTGATCGCGGCCGCGATCACGTTGCTGATCGCCTGGATGCTGACGGTGAAGACCGAGTGGGGCGCACGCGCCAATACCGCGATCGTCACCATCAAGGTGATCGGCGTGGCACTGGTGATCGGCGTGGGCGCGTTCTACGTGAACCCGGCCAACTGGCATCCGTTCATCCCCGCGGCGATCACCACCGACGGGCTGACCCACTTCGGCTGGGGTGGCGTGCTGGCGGCCTCGAGCATCGTGTTCTTCGCCGTGTTCGGCTACGACACCCTGACCACCGCCGCGGAGGAGTCGAGGAATCCGCAGCGCGACCTGCCGCGCGCCGTGCTGCTGTCGCTGGCGGTGTCGATGGTGCTGTACATCCTGGTCTCGCTGGTGCTGACCGGCATGGTGCCCTACCAGCAGCTGGCCGGTGCCGCACCGGTCGACGCGGCGTTCAAGGCGCTGGGACTGGACTGGGTCCGCGGCATCATCTCGGTGGCGGCGATCGCCGGCATCACCAGCGTGATGTTCGCCTTCATGCTGGGTGCGGCGCGCATCTGGTTCGCGCTGGCCCGTGACGGACTGCTGCCGAAATGGTTCGCCCACGTGCATCCGCGGTACGGCACGCCGGCGCGCCCGACGATCATCCTGGGCGCGTTCACCGCGCTGGTTGCCGGCTTCCTGCCGATCGGCGAGGTGGCCGAGCTGGTCAACATCGGCACGCTCGCCGCGTTCATCATCATCTGCGGCTCGGTGCTGCTGCTGCGCATCCGCAAGCCGGATCTGGAACGCCGCTTCCGCACGCCGGCGCTGTGGCTGGTGGCCCCGGTCGGCATCCTGTTCTCGCTGTTCCTGATTGTCGGCTGGCCATGGGTCACCGACGGCCAGTTCCACCTGCTCGGCGGTCTGCCGATGATCACCATCTGGCGGTTCATCATCTGGATGGCACTGGGGTTGGCGATCTACTTCAGCTACGGCATGTGGCACAGCAAGCTGGCGCGGCCCGACGCATCGTAAGCCGTTTCAGGCCGGGTGGCCGCTGCTGACCACGCGGTCGCGACCGCCGATCTTGGCCTGACGCATGGCCAGGTCGGCGCGGGCCAGCAGGGACTCGATGCTTTCCTGATCATGGCTGCTTTCGGCGATGCCGATACTGATGGTCAGCGTACGGTCCGGGCGGGTGATCGCATGCACGGCCAGCCGCAGGTACTCGGCCCGGGCGGCGGCCTGGGCCAGATCCAGGCCAGGCAGCAGCATCGCGAATTCCTCGCCGCCGATGCGGCCGATGAGGTCGTTCTCGCGCGTCTGCCCACGCAGCGTCGTGGCCAGCGAGATCAGCACTGCGTCGCCCGCGGCATGTCCGTAATCATCGTTGATTTGCTTGAAGTGGTCGGCATCCAGGTACAGCATGCACACCGGTTTTTGCTGGCGACGCAGGTCGCTCAGTGCGAGCCGGGCCAGTTCCAGAAAGCGGTTGCGCAACAGCAATCCGGTCAGCCCATCGGTGTTGGCCTGCTCGCGCAGTTGCCGCTCCAGCCGGAACTGCTCGTACAGGGTATGTGCCATGAACGCGCGCAGCACCGCAGACAACGAAATCGCAATCGCCATGTAGACGATGTACTGGAACACCTTCACACCGTCGGCGCCCATCAGCAGCATCGGCATCGGTCCCAGCCCGCATAGCGCCATCGCGACGACGAAGTCCCAGCGGCCGAGCCAGATCACCGACGACGCCACCGGCAGCAACAGGCCGGGGATTACCCACGGCTGCCCCGGCATGCGCCCGATGCTGTTCAGGTTGATGCCGATTTCCAGCAACAGCACGCACGACAGCGCCAACAGGCTGAGCAGGTTGGGTCGCCGCACGCGCCGTGCCGCGATGGCGACCAGCAGCAGCGGCAGCAGCGGTGCCAGTCGCAGCCACAGCGGCAGCGGCGACTGGCGTACGAAGGTGCTGGCCACGACTGCCAAACCATAGGCCAGCGTGGCCACCAGCATCAAGGCGTGAATCATCGGGCCCATCTGGTGCGCCAGATAGTGCGCATATTCGCGGCGTTGATCCGGATCGTCGGCGTGCTGCCGGATTTGGAGCAGGGGGTGCATTCGGGCCTCGGAAGGCGGATGGGGAATGTGGGGGTGTCGGCAGGGAGGGGAATAAACTGAAACCAGCAAGAAACCAGCAAGATGAATGCCAGAACCTGGTCGGGCCGGCGGATCGGACCTGGAAGCACGCTCCATCCGTGACCTTCGGCAGGGGTTAAGCGTCACTGCCCGGTCTAGCATCGCCTGCTTCGGTTTCATGTCGCGGCAGCTTTCGGCGGCGTCGATCCCCCAATCCAGCTGGTTTGGTCCGTTGCGTCGGCTTCGGCGCGTTCAGTCGTCCTGCCAGATCGATCGCCAGCGTTTCCATCGGAGAACACCTTGAAATTCACCCGTTTCGCTTCCGCGCTCGCCGCCACCGCCTTCGGCCTGTCCAGCTTCGGCGCGTTCGCCGGCGTCGCGCCGCCGCAGGATGTGCCTTATCAGGGCACCCTGAAGATCGACGTGGACGCCACCGACGTGGCGCGCCGGATCTTTCGCGTGCACGAAGTGATTCCGGCGCAGCCGGGCCCGCTGACCCTGTTCTATCCGCAGTGGATTCCGGGCAACCACTCGCCGACCGGCCCGATCGACAAGATGGCTGGCTTGGTGGTGACTGCCAATGGTCGGACGCTGACATGGAAGCGGGACCCGCTGAACGTCTACGCCTTCCAGGTCGAAGTACCGCAGGGCGCCAGCGCGGTCGAGGTGGCATTCCAGTTCCTGTCGCCGCAGGACCGGCACGAGGGTCGCGTGGTGATGACCCCGGAGATGCTCAACCTGCAGTGGAACACGGTGAGCTTGTATCCGGCCGGCTACTACGCGCGCCGTATCAACACCGAGCCGAGCGTGACGCTGCCGGCTGGCTGGCAGGCCGGCACGGCGCTGGAAGTGGCCTCGAAGAACGGCGACACGATCCACTTCAAGCCGATCAACTACGACGACCTGGTCGACTCGCCGATCATGGCCGGCCTGTACTTCAAGCGCGTGGATCTGGATCCGGGCGCGAAGTCAGCCGTGTTCATGGATCTGGTGGGCGACGACGCCAAGTCGATCGACATCAAGCCCGGGCAGGTCAAGCTGTTCCGCGGGCTGATCCAGCAGATGTATCGGATGTACGGCGCGCACCACTACAACCATTACGACTTCCTGGTGTCGGTGAGCGACAAGCTCAGTGGCATCGGCCTGGAGCATCACCGCTCCAGCGAGGATGGCGTCCCGGCCGACTTCTTCATCGAGTGGAAGAAGCATGCGATGGATCGGGACCTGTTCTCGCACGAGTTCAACCATTCGTGGGACGGCAAGTACCGTCGCGGCGCCGACCTGGCCACGCCGAACTACAACGTGCCGATGAGCGACACCCTGCTGTGGGTATACGAGGGCCAGACCCAGTTCTGGGGCGACGTGATGGCCGCGCGTGCAGGCCTGTGGACGGACGAGCAGGCTCGTGACGAACTGGCCCTGGTGGGCGCGGTCTACGACAAGGGCCGTCCGGGCCTGGCCAGCTTCCGCAACGTGCAGGACACCACCAACGATCCGGTGATCGCCCAGCGCGCGCCGCTGCCATACCGCAACTACCAGGCCAGCGAGGATTACTACAATGCCGGCGCCCTGATCTGGCTGGAAGTGGATGCCCAATTGCGCGCGCTGAGCGGCGGCGGGAAGAGCATCGACACCTTCGGCAAGGACTTCTTCGGCGTCAATCCGGGCGCCTGGGATGTCGACACGTACACCTTCGGCGACGTGGTGAAGACGCTCAACGGCATCGCGCCATACGACTGGGCCACATTCCTGCGTACGCGTCTCGATGGCCACGGCCCGCTGATCGGCGGCCTGGCGTCGCATGGCTGGAAGCTGGTCTATACCGACCAGCCGTCCGAGGCGGTGAAGGCCTTCGAGGCGCATCGCCACTACGTCGATCTCACCTATTCGCTGGGCCTGTCCATCGGCAAGGGCGGCAGCATCGGCGATGTGCTGTGGGACGGCCCCGCGTTCAAGGCGGGGATCTCGCCCGGCATGACCGTGGTGGCGGTCAACAATCGTGACTACGATGCCGATGAACTGAAGGACGCCATCACCGCTGCCGCCAAGGACCACGGCCAGCCGATCGAATTGCTGGTGAAGAATTTCAACGAGTACAAGACCGTGCGCATCGACTACCACGGCGGCCTGAAATACCCGCACCTGCAGCGCGACAGCGCCAGGCCGGACACACTGAGCACACTGCTCAAGGCCCGCTCCAACTGAACCACTCGCTTCTTGCTCTTGCGTTCGCCTCCTCTCCTACGCGCCACGTGTGAGAGGAGGGGGCGACCGGAGGAAAGTCCCTTGTAGGAAGGTGAGGAGCGGGTGCCTGCGGGAAGCGGTGCGGGGAAAGGCCACGCTGCTGTTTGCCGGCGGTGGATCCCCGGCGGAGCATCCAGGTCGTAACCGCCTGCCCGGCGCATCAAACTCCGTTATACTGCGCTCCCCGCGGCGCTGGCCTCAGGCCACAGCTCCGCGCGCGGTGATACATGCGCCCGTAACTCAGCTGGGTAGAGTGCCGCCCTCCGAAGGAACGAGTCGCTGGGGTAGAGTAGCCGTAGAGAACAAGTCATTGCGCCCGTAGCTCAGCTGGATAGAGTACCGCCCTCCGAAGGCGGTGGTCGTGGGTTCGAATCCCGCCGGGCGCACCAAATCAATGACTTACGGTCACTTTTGACGCGCTTGACGCGTTCTCTCCGGAACAGGTGCCACGCATTCTGCGCGGGCCGATGAGCACATCTCCGTTTCGGGCACAAATCGCCGTTTGGGCATAATGCCCATCTGTGCCCACGCTGTGCCCATCCCAAACAGCAGTGTCTTGAATTGACCACATCTCTACAGTGCCCACACGCCTTCAGACGCGGAATGATTGCCTGGCAGAGACTCCCCAGCTCAGGTTGATCACGTTCGCCTCTTTTCAACCGAAGCCCTGCCCAGCCATCGCGAAGCGGCGTGGGCCTATGAGTCTTCAGCTCTGTTCGCATGCCGGCGAGGGAGTCGCAGCCCGGAGCGACCATGGATCGGTGAAGCGACGTGCCTTGATCCTGAGTTGGAAACCGGGACGACACCCACCAGTCGATACGTACACCATGTCAGGTTCCGTGTGATTCTCTCGTTCAACGGGTCTGTCATTTGACGGCAGCTCGTGATGGGACAGCGCAACTCTACCGGCCCTGGAACCTTGACGGTGGACGTGATTGCAGCTGTTGGCTCGCACCACACCGCGCACGCGCGCCGAGCTGGAGGCCGGTAGCCAAGCGTCGGGAACCGACGCGAACCTGCTCATCAACGGGTCGCGGAGAGCTTCGAACAGCGTCCGGCGGAACACCACGCTCGCAAGACCTGCTTGCTCTGGAGCAGGCGGTGAACTGGGCGGACTTCGAAGACCTGATGGCTTGACACCGACAAGTCCCCTAGGGCCACTGCTTGTTTAAAAAATGTGCAATGCGTCACAGTTTATGGTATAGAGGCCATTCAGTTTGTGATCTGGTGCGCTGGTGGAGGGATTCGTCAGTACGGGGAGGCCGCAAACATGTCCGGGTTGTTCCGACACAGAGCACTACGCTGGCAGTTGCTGCTGGTGCTGGTTGAGTTCTCGCTGCTGATGGTGTGTGTTTATGCGGCGGTGGGGCTGCGATTTTGGGGGGATGCGGGCACCCAAACAGCGTTCGACCGAGCGTTGCATTGGCGTGCGGCGTTGGTGGCAATGGTGCTAATTTTGTCAATGGCGTCGCTCGGGTTATACCAAGTTCACCTGCGGGCACGCTGGCTGGGGCGGCTCAGCCGGCAAGCTGTCGCCTTTGTGTTGGGCGGCACAGCGCTTACTGTGCTTTATTACGCGGTTCCTCCAACGTATCTAGGCCGCGGGGTTCTAGGCATTGCATTGCTGCTCGGCTACCTCGTCGTAGCGTTATGGGGAGAGTTGTTCCTGAGTTTTGTGGACGCCGACCTGTTCAAGCGCCGCGTGATGATGATCGGTGCCGGCGAGCGCGCCGCTGACTTGAACCGCATGATGCGCCGCAAGACCGATCAACGCGGGTTCAAGATCTTGGGTTACATGCCCGTCGGCGCCGATCCGGTATCCATCTCCGCGCCTCTGCTGCTGCATCCCGACGAGGACTTGCGCGAATGGGCGACCCGGCTCGGCGTGCAGGAAATCGTGGTAGGGCCGGACGACCGCCGCGGTACCTTGCCGGTGGAAGCGCTGTTGGAATGCAAGCAGGGCGGCATGGCAGTGACCGAGCTCGCCGAATTTGTCGAGCGCGAGGCCGGCAAAATCAAGATGGAACCTACCAACCCGTCGTGGCTGGTATTTTCGGATGGCTTCAATATCTCTCCCATGAGCCGCACGATCAAGCGCGTCTTCGATGTAGTCGTCACCTTGCTGGTGTTGCTGGTGACGTGGCCGCTCATGCTGCTGACGGCCTTGGCAATTCGGCTGGAGTCGGGCCGTGGCGCGCCGATCCTGTACCACCAGGAACGGGTCGGTGAAAACGGCAAACTGTTCGGGGTAATCAAGTTCCGCAGTATGGGCACCGACGCCGAGTGCAACGGCGTGGCACGCTGGGCCAGCAAGAACGACGAGCGGGTGACCCGGGTCGGGCGTTTCATCCGCAAGGCCCGGCTGGACGAGTTGCCGCAGCTGTGGAACGTGCTGCGCGGTGACATGAGCATCATCGGCCCGCGACCCGAGCGGCCGCAGTTCGTGGACGAATTCAACATCCGCATTCGCTACTATGCGTTGCGGCATTGCCTGAAGCCGGGTCTGACCGGCTGGGCTCAACTGCGCTACCCCTACGGTTCGTCTCTGGAAGATGCCGAGGAAAAGCTGAAGTTCGACCTTTTCTACGTGAAAAACCACAACTTCGTGTTTGATATGGTCATCCTGATCCAGACCTTGGAAGTGGTGCTGTTCGGACGCGGCGCGCGCTGAAATTTCGGAGAACAAGGCATTGAAAATGTTATCGCGAAACTACGTCTTCCTGCTGATTGTGGCGGGTGGATTATTGTTGCTTGGTGGTTGCAGCAGCGGACCGATTGTAAATGGCTCGACAGCGGCGCCACAACCGGCGGAGCGCTACATCATCGGTCCTGGTGATTCGCTGAATATCTTCGTGCGCGACAACCCTAATCTGACCACCACCGTACCGGTGCGTCCTGACGGGCGTATCTCTATCCCCTTGGTACAGTCCATGGTGGCAGCCGGGAAAACCCCGGACCAATTGGCGGGTGACCTGGAAAAGGCGTTGGGCCAGTACATCCGTTCTCCGCTAGTGACCGTGATCGTCAAAAGTTTTGTGGGTGCATATAGCCAGCAGGTCCGCGTGGTCGGGCAGGCGACGACGCCCAAGTCAGTGCCATACCGCGACGGCATGACCCTGCTTGATGTGATGATCGAAGTCGGTGGCCTCACCAAGTTTGCCTCCGGCAACAGCGCCAGGATTATCCGTCACCTGCCCAACGGAGAGGAGCAGACCATCCCGGTGCGGCTCGGTGATCTGATGAACGGTACGATCAAGGACAACGTAGTCATGCGCCCCGGGGATATCTTGATCATTCCCGAGTCATTCTTTTAAAGCGTTGATGACCGGCACACCACACGGCAGCCTCTGGCGACATCGGGAAACAGCGCAATGCGGAACCAATCTTTCGATTTGCACGAAATGTTTGAGTATTTGCTGCTGGAGGTACGCGCCGCCTGGCGCTACCGCTGGCAAGCGCTGATCGTCGCATGGTGCGTGATGATCGTGGGGGCGGCGCTGGTTTTCAGCCTCCCGAACAAGTATGAAGCTAATGCCCTGGTGTATGCCGACACCGAGGCGTTGACTAATCCGCTGCTCAAAGGGGTCGCGGTGCAGCCTGACGTACGTCAGCGCCTGCAAATCATTACTCACACACTGCTTTCGCGCCCCAATCTCGAGACCGTGGCGGACAAGACCGGTTTGTCGGCGCGCGCCACTACCCCGGCGGACAAGGACGAATTGCTGGTGAAACTCGGCACTGGGGTCCAGATCAAGGACGCCGGCACAAACAACATCTATACCCTGAGCTACGCCGACCCCAATCGGCAGATGGCGCAGAACGTGGTACAGGCGTTTTTGCAGATACTCATGAATGACACCTTGGGCGCGAATACTGCTTCGGCCGATATGGCGCAGAATTTCCTGCAACAGCAGGTCCAAGACTACAGTCAAAAACTGAACGCGGCGGAGAATAATCTTGCGGATTTCCAGAAAGCCAACGTGGGCTATATTCCCAACCAGGGTGGCAGCAATTATTTCTCGCGCCTGCAGGCCGCCGAAACCCAGTTGCAGGCCTTGCAAGACCAGTACGATACGGCAGTCGCCGGCCGCGCGACCACCCAGCAGCAGATGCATGCCATGGCGAGCGGCCCGACTTCCTCGGGGATCGATCCGCGCACCCAGGAGATCGACAAGCAAATTGAGTCTTACCAGCAGCAGCTCAACAAACTCTTGCTGAGTTATACCGATCAATATCCGGACGTGATTTCCATCAAGCGCATGATCGCGCAGCTCCAGAATAGGCGGGAAGCGCTGAAGAAAAATGCAGCGGGCGCATCGGCGATGGGCATGATCTCGGACAATCCGGTGTACCAGGAGATGCAAAAATCCCTGTACACCACCCAGGTCCAGATCCAGACGCTTGCGACGCAAATCGCCCTGCAGAAAAAGCGGATCGCCGATCTCAAGGGTCAGGCAGGCAGAATCACTGGTGTGCAGGCCACCCTGCAGCACCTGATGCGCGATTACGACACCACCAAGAACCAGTACGACCAGTTATTGGAGCGTTTGAACACGGCTCAGCTGTCGCAGGACGCGACGCAAAGTGGCAACAATTTGAAATTCCGTGTGGTCAATCCACCGGATGCTTCGTTGGTTCCGGTGAGCCCGAGACGCGGGCTGCTGCTATTGATGGTGTTCGCGTTAGCTGCGGCTATTGGCGGTGGGTTTGCGTATTTTCTGCACAAAATAAGGCCGGTGTTTCTGAGCCTCAGCGGTCTGCGGGAGTCAAGTGATTATCCTGTACTGGGCGCCGTCAGTCTGGTTGTGTCGAGGGCCCGACAGGCGTCCCGACGCCGCGAAATGATCGGGTTTTTGGCCGGGGCCGGTCTGTTGACCGTGGTGCTGGTGCTGGGGTTAACCTTTAATGGATCCCTTTCCCGGCTGGTGCAGTATTTCTTTGTCATGGGCCCGGTATGAGCATCGTTGAGAAGGCAGCAGAAAAACTCAAAGCCTTGCGGTCCGAACCGCAGGTGTCGCCACCAAGCGCCCCGGAGTTGGACACGATATCGCCACACCCGGCGCCGACGGTCCAGCGTTTGATGGAACGGGGGCGGGCGGCGGATCAGCCTCCGGAAGCAGCGTCGCTGTGGCACGTGGACCAGATGGCGCTCGAGCGGATGGGCTTTCTCCCCGCCAACGGCGATGGGGACCGCCGGCTTGCGGATGAGATGCGCCGTATCAAGCGGCCATTGCTGGCCAATGTGACCAGAAAAGGCGTCAAGGCGGTGGCTCACGCAGAGCGCATCGTGGTGACCAGTGCGGCGCCGGGCGAAGGCAAGAGCTTTACCGCAGTGAATCTCGCCCTGAGCCTGGCACGCGAGCCGGATTTCGAGGTATTGCTGGTAGACGGTGATATAGCGAAATCCAACATCACCAGGGCTTTCGGGCTCGACGGACGGCCCGGTCTGATGGATGTGCTGGCGGACGAACGGCGCCCGCCCGCCGAGGTCATCGTGCGCACCGACGTGCCGAATTTGCTGTTGGTGCCGGCGGGGAAGCCTTGCCCGCTCGTCGGGGAATTGTTCGGCAGCCGCCGCATGGAGGCCGTACTCGAAGTATTTGGCGGGCCGAATCGCCGACGTCTGGTGGTGTTTGACTCTTCGCCGCTGCTGGCAACCTCAGAGTCCCAGGTGCTGGCCTCTTACATGGGCCAGGTTGTCGTGGTGGTAGCAGCAGGTCGTACCCGTCAGCAGGCGCTCAATTCATCCCTGCAAAGTTTGAGTGACTCGCAATATATCGGCCTGATTCTCAATATGAGCCACCTGCCGACGAGCGAAAACCACTACGACTGTGGCTATGGCTACTAGAGACTCTCTGAACAAGTTTGCGCCGACAGGTCGACCCCGCCATGTTGATTTTATAGTCGGCGTCCTATCCGCAAAGCGCTATCCGCGGCTTTGCAGGGCAACCAGCTTGCGCGGTGCCATCCCCATCGTGCACAGCACTTTGCGGATGCGATGCCGGCTGCGCAGGCTTGCGCAGAGCGTTCCTGGCCTGCAGATCATTGATATGCGGCGTAGGTATCGGCATTCATTGCCGCTGGTACTGCTGTCGTCAGCCATTCTGAGCCATTCGTGGACTCCTGCATCGGCGCAGGAGATTCCCCCTATGGGGCCGACGACCCCGATTGCCGCTCCTGGCCAACAGACCGGAAATTCGATGTCGATAGGTACTGTCCGGCAGCCGACCCTTGCCGATCCGGGCTGGGTAGTGGGCGTAACCTTGGGGGAGTTGTACACCGATAACCTGAAGCTCTCCGCCTCCGGAAAGCCAAAACAATCGAGCTGGATCACCGAGATCCAACCGTTTCTCAAGGCGGCCTACAGTGGTCCCCGTTTTTCCGGACTGGTCGACTCCAGTCTCACCGGATATCTGTACGCGGGCCAATCGCGTTATGACCAGTTGAACCCGAGCCTCAACGCTCAGGGCAGACTTACCATTCTTCCGCAGCATTTCTTTGTCGACAGCACCGCACGGTATGGCAGAGAGGTCATCAACAACCAATTATCAGCTGCACCCGGAAGCTTTTATCTCAGCAATAACAGTGCCAATGTCGCGATGTGGACGCTCAGTCCGTACTGGATTCAGGACCTTGGCAACGTCGGCACCGCGAGCTTGCGCTACAGCTATGGGCGCGTGGTGTACAACACCAGAGGCATACCTGCACAAGATGGAAGCTTGTTGTCGGGCATACCCGACATCACCAGCAACGCGCTGCAGTTCACTCTTGTGAGTCCCAAGTATGAAACCTGGGGTTGGGATCTTGGGTATTCCGAACAGCGTATCGAGCCGGACTTCGGCCGCAGTAGGGACTACGCGGTTGCCAAGCTGGGAGGGTACGTGCAGGTCAGCAACAATACCCGTTTGCTGGTCGATGCGGGCAAGGAAAGCAACTTTCTGCCGGATGGAACGGTGGACAAGCTGGGGGCGAGCTTCTGGGATGCGGGTTTCGCGTGGGCGAACGGTCAGTACAAGCTCAAGGCGATGGTCGGGCATCGGTTTTATGGGCGCACTTACCAGTTTTCCTGGGCGCGCACAGCCGCGTTGCTCACGACGACCCTCAGTTATGTGGAACAGCCGACCGATATCAACCAGCAGTTGCTGGGACAAAACCCAGGCGAAGTCATTGCCTCGCCCCCCCCCGGTTATTCCAACCTTCCCTCGCTCAGGGAGCATCAGGTTTACCTCATGAAGCGCGCCATGGCGTCGGCGGATTACGACATGCCGAGCGGCAAGCTGCGCGTGACACTTTACGACGAGCGTCGGACCTATTTGACGCTGAACGATCGCCAGGAAAAAGTTGTAAACGCGAATGTCGACTGGCTGTTCAACATCGGGGCGTTGACCACACTTGCGCCGACCCTGGGCTGGCAGCGGTATCAATTCCAGGACGGCGAGATTCGGTACCGCAACTATGAGCAACTGGCGCTCGTGCACCAGTTCAATCCCAAAAATTTCGCCAGCCTGCGGCTGCGCCATGATTCCAGCAACGTACATTCCGCATCGGCGGCCGCACAGGGATACGGCGCAAACATGATTCTCCTGCAGTGCACCCACCTTTTCTGAGACCAATATGTATCAGGCTTTCTACAAACTGGAAGGCAAGCCTTTCCAGTTGACTCCGGATTCGGCGATGCTGTTTCCGAGCAAGGCCCACAAGCGCGCCATGGCCTACCTGCTCTACGGTCTTGAACAGGGTGAAGGTTTTGTGATGATCACGGGCGCGGTCGGCACCGGCAAGACGCTGCTCATCCAAAAGCTGCTCGAGGAACTCGCACATCGCGACGTCGCTATGGCCAGTATCGCCTCGGCCAATCTCGGTGGAGAGGACATATTGCCGGCTGTGGCTTCGGCGTTCAACCTGTCTTATGAGGGGCGCAGCAAGGAGGCCTTGCTGCAGGACTTGAAACAGCACCTGATAACGCTGCGTGACCGTCATGCGCAGGCGCTGTTGGTGGTGGATGAGGCGCAGACGCTTACCCCCGCGGCGTTGGAGATGCTGCGCATCCTGTCGAATCTCGAGGTCAAGGGCCGCGCCCTCCTGCAGATATTTCTCGTGGGCCAGACCGAGCTGCGGAGCCTCATCATCAACAACCGTATGGAGCAGTTGCGTCAGCGCGTCATTGCTTCCCACCGGCTCGAGCCCATGGGAGAGGAGGAAAGCCTGGCGTACATAATGCATCGCTTGCACGCGGTTGGGTGGAACCACGATCCGCAACTGGCGCCCGAGATCTTTGACTCCGTTTACCATGCCAGTAGCGGTATCCCCCGTAGAATCAATCTCATCATGGACCGGTTGTTGCTGCACGGTTTTCTGGAAGAACTGCACGACCTTGACCAGACGGTACTCACCATCGTGCTGGACGAAATCCGCGATGAGATGCCCGATATGCCGCTGACGCTGGAAGCACCCGCGTTGCCTGACAACCCAGGTCCAACAGATTGCCCCACACCGTTTGGGGAGGAACGCCAGGTCACGACTCTGGCTTCCGATGTCAGCAACATTTTCTTGCAGTTGATGCGCGAAACCATCCGAATTCGGAAGGCGATGCGGGTCCAGCAATCTATGGCATCGACTACGGATGACACGGTGACTGGCGATGCCAGGCATCTGAGCTCCACCACGTCGGACGATCACGACAAATGAGCACGGTGGCGCTGCAATCCGCGCCGATCACCAACGCCATGACGGTGGACGTGGAGGACTATTTCCAGGTTGCGGTTTTCGAAAAGTGCATCCGGCGCGAAGACTGGCCGAGCTGGCCCGTTCGCGTCGAGGACAATACGCGGCGCGTGCTGGAGCTTTTCCAACGTCACGATGTGCATGCCACCTTCTTCATGCTTGGCTGGGTGGCCGAACGCTTTCCCTCGCTGGTGCGCGATATCAGCGCCGCCGGCCATGAACTCGCAAGCCACGGATTTGGCCACGAGCGCTTGACTAACATTAGCCGTACCAAGTTCCGCGAGGGCATTGTTCGCACCAAACAGCTGCTGCAGGATCTTTCCGGTACTGTGGTCGCCGGCTATCGCGCCCCCAGTTATTCCATTGGCCCCGCCACACTTTGGGCCTACGATGAGTTGCGGGAGGCCGGTTACCGTTACAGTTCGAGTATTGTGCCCATCCGGCATGACCTGTATGGCATGCCGGCGGCGCCGCGATTTGCGTTCTTCACCGAGCGTTCCGGGTTGCTCGAAATCCCGGTGACCACAGTGCGGTTGTGGGGGCGCAACTGGCCTTGCGGCGGCGGCGGTTATTTCCGTCTGCTGCCCTATGCGCTGTTCAGGCGCGGTCTGCGTCGCGTCAACGGGCAAGAGCAGCGCCCCGGCGTGTTCTATTTCCATCCATGGGAAGTGGATCCACAACAACCGCGTGTGCCGGGCGTGACACTGAAAAACCGGGTGCGTCATTACCTGAACCTGACGCGCACAGCGCCCAGGATTGAACGGCTGATGCGCGACTTCCGTTTCGACCGCATGGACCGCGTATTTCTCGCCCCCGGACATGCCACCTACCCAGTGGTGGCGCTGCGGTCTGATGAATCATGTGCGCACCAAGCAGGAATTCAGCATGCCTGACCGTGCGGATCGTCCCGCCAACCGTTGCTTCGTCAAGCGTCTGGAGCAAGGCGACGAGCGACGCTGGAACGACTTTGTCGCAGATGCTCCGCAGGCCACGTTTTTCCATCGTGCCGCCTGGCGCGGCATCATCGAGCAGGTACTCGGCCACCGCTGCCATTATTTGTACGTGGAACGGGACGGCGTCATCACGGGGATTTTGCCCCTTGCTGAGATACGCAGCCGGCTGTTCGGCCACGCGCTGATTTCGACGCCGTTCTGTGTGTATGGCGGGGTGGTTGCGAGCGACCCGGATAGTGAAGCGCGGCTCATGCAGGCAGCAACAGAACTCGCTGACGATCTGCGAGTCAGTTATCTCGAATTGCGCAACCGCGAGCTGCGCTCCCCCGCTTGGCCAGTCAAGGACCTGTACGTAAGCTTCCGCAAAGTGATCCATCCGGACCATGCCGAAAATTTGAAGGCGATCCCGCGCAAGCAGCGCGCCATGGTTCGCAAGGGCATCAGCGCCGGCTTGCAATCGCACCATGGCGGCGGTATCGCCGAGTTTTACCGGGTGTACGCTGAAAGCGTGCGCAACTTGGGCACCCCAGTGTTGTCCCGCAACTATTACAAGGCACTGCAGCAGACGTTTGGCGAGGATTGCGAGGTTACCGTGGTAACTCACCAAGGGCAGCCGGTGGCTGCGGTCATGAGCTTCTACTTCCGCGATGAAGTGCATCCCTATTACGGCGGCAGCGTTGCGTGCGGCCGCGATCTGGCGGCCAACGATTTCATGTACTGGGCGGTGATGCAGCGCGCGGTGGAGCGTGGCGCGCGGCTGTTCGACTACGGCCGCAGCAAGCAGAACACCGGCTCCTATCACTTCAAGAAGCACTGGGGCTTCGAGCCGCAGCCGCTGCCCTATGCATATTACCTGGTACGCGCCAAAGGGATCCCCAATATCAGCCCTGACAATAGAAAATACGACCTGTTCATCAGGGCCTGGAAGCAGCTGCCGCTGCCAGTGAGTTGTGCCGTGGGGCCATGGCTCGCGCGGGATCTGGGTTAGCTCGTGCGATCGGTATTGTTCCTCTGCCACCGGTTGCCCTGGCCACCCAGCAAGGGCGACAAGATTCGCTCGTACCATGTATTGCGCTGGCTCGCCGAACGCTATCACGTGTATCTAGGCACATTCGTCGACGATCCGACGGACTGGCAGTACCTTGCACCGGTCGAGTCCTTGTGTGCCGAGGTTTGTATCCGCCCCTTGGGGCCTTGGCGTTCGTGCTGGCGTGCGCTTGCCTCGCTGATGCGGGGTGAAGCTCTCACAGTCGGGGTTTACCACGACCGCGTCATGCGAAGTTGGGTCGAACGGCTGCTGGCCGAGCACAAGCTGGATCTGGTCTTGTGTTATTCGTCCGGCGTTGCGCCATTTGTCATGCGGCACGCGCAACTGCGCCGTATCATGGATTTCGTGGATGTAGATTCCGACAAATGGCGCCAGTATGCGCAGAATCATGGTGGCTTGACGCGCATGATTTACCGGCGGGAAGCGCGGCGGCTGGCGGAGTTCGAGCGCGCGATCGCCGAGCAATTCGATGCCAGCGTGTTCGTCTCGGAAGCCGAAGCGTCTTTTTTTCGCCAGCAGGTGCCGACATTGGCGGACAAGGTGCACGGCATCCCCAATGGCGTGGACACCGAGTATTGGGATCCGCATCGCACCTATCCCGATCCCTACCAGCCCGGAGAGCGGGTAATCGTTTTCGTGGGCGCCATGGATTATCGCGCCAACGTGCATGCGACGCAGTGGTTCGCTCGTGAAGTCTGGCCGCGGATTTCCACCCGGCGGCAGGATGCCCGCTTTTACATCGTGGGAAGCAAGCCGACAGCAGCTGTCCGTGCGCTGAGCCAGCTCGCGGGGATCACGGTCACGGGGCGGGTGGAGGATGTGCGGCCCTGGCTGGCGCATGCGTATGCCGTGGCGGCGCCGTTGCGGATTGCCCGGGGTATCCAGAACAAGGTGCTGGAAGCCATGGCCATGGAAAAGGTGCTTCTGGCAACACCTGAGGCCTGGGAGGGGATCGAGGATTTCGAGGGTCGCCAGGGCTGCATCAGCGATATGCCCGAGGTCCTGGCGACGGAAGCCTTGCGTTGGCTGGATGCGCCGCAAGCCGTGCGTGTGCCGGCGGCCCGCGCCAAGGTTCTGTCCCGCTATGACTGGGTGCGCAATCTCCACATCTACGAGAACGTGCTGTGTGATGCGTCGCGCGACAAGGCATCCGTACGTGCCGTGAGTGCTGACGGTCTGGAAGCGTGTTCATGAGCAGGGTGATCGAAGCCGGGGCCGCTACCGGCACGCGCGCTTCCTACTGGGGACTGGCTGCGGCCGCCTTTGTCATCGCCGCCATCACGCTGCTGGCCTGTTACTGGCAGACGGCGCAATCGCTGGTGAGGGTCTGGGATCACGATGGAACGTATCAGTATGCTTTTTTGATCTTTCCGTTGAGCCTGTGGACGGCATTCAACCTTCGCCATCAAGTGCGGGCGAACTCGCCCGCACCGAGCGTTTGGGGTCTGGCTGCGGTGGCTATGCTGGTATTTGTCTGGTATGCGGGCCACCTACTGGATATCAATCTGGCGCAACATTTCGCGTTCGTGGCCCTGTTTCCGGCGCTGGTGCTGGCCTGTTGGGGATGGCGTGCTCTGTGGGTGCTGGCGTTTCCACTCGGCTATATGGTGGTATTTGAGGTTCCCTGGAGCGATGCGCTGGTGGGACCGCTGCAGGACATCACGGCGCATTTTGCCCTGCGCGCGCTGGAGTTGACCGGCGTGCCGGCGTTGCTCGACGGCCGGCAGATCTTCACGCCCTCGGCGACATGGATGGTGGCGGACGCATGCAGCGGCGTGAAGTTCTTCATGGCTTGCAGCGCACTCGGCTGTCTGTATGCCTACCTGATGTACCAGCGCTGGTGGAAGCGGGTGCTGTTCGTGGCACTGGCAACCGTGGTGCCCGTCATCGCGAACGGTTTGCGAGTGTATTTCACTATTTTGATCGGCGAGACGTGGGGCATGAAATACGCCAGCGGCACGGACCATCTGATTTTCGGTTGGCAATTCTTCGGAACGGTATTGGTGTTGCTGTTGCTGGCGGGCTGGTTTTTCCGCGACCGCCTCGTGATACGCGAGCCTGCCACCGCACATGGTGACGAGCTGAAAGGCGCGCGCAACATGGTCTGGTTGGCGGCGATCGTGTTGTTGATCGTGGGTCCGATGTTTGCCCCCGGATTCGAGTCACGCGTGCCTTCGGAGGCGATGCACCTGACGGCTCCGGCGGTCGCGGGCTGGACCGGGCCGATGGCTGCCGAAGACGGCTGGGGCCCGATCTTCAAGGGGGCGACTGGGCAGGTACGAGCGTCCTATCGATCGGCGGCCCACGGCGACGTCGTCGACTTGTTTCATGCCGTCTATGTCGGCAAACCGCGTCGTGAACACACCCTGATTACCTACGGAAACGACCTCTACGATCCGGCTTACTCGCAGATTCTGAGCAGCGCCAGCCGCAAGCTTGATCTGGCTGATGGACAGAGCCTTGTTGTCGGGGAACTGCGGTTGAGTGGCACAACAGGTTCACGGCTGGTGTGGTACTGGTATTGCGTGGATCGCCGTTGCACTCGATCGCCGGCGCTGACCAAGTTGACGCAGGCGTGGGAAGTACTGCGCGGGCGCGTACCGCGTTCTTCGGTGTGGGCTTTATCGTCGCCGATCGGTCTCGGGGATGCGGATCAGGCGCGGACGAACTTCCGTGCTTTCGCACAGATGTTGCCTGGGACAGGGATGCCGGATGTGCCTGACCGTCGTGCTAGCGCAGGCAACAAGCCATGAATGGCAAACCACTGATCGCGCACGTCCTCTATCGGCTGGAAACGGGTGGCATGGAGCGCGTGCTGGTGACGGTGATTAACCGTACCCAGCTGCAATACCGCCATGCGGTGATCTGTCTTGACGGATTCAGCGCGTTACGGGAACAGATTGAGGATACAAACGTGCCATGCTTGGCCCTGAATAAAAGGCCCGGCAAGGACTGGCGATGCTATCTCAGGTTGTGGAAAGCACTGAGACAATTAAAACCGGATCTGGTGCATAGCTACAATTTCGGCGCCTTGGATGCGGCCCCTGTGGCAAAGCTTGCGGGTGTTCGCCGCATAGTCCACGCTGAGCGTGGGCGGAATGCAAGCGACCCACGCGGAGAGAACCGCAAATACCGCAATCTGCGGCGTTGGTTATTGCCGTTCATAGACCGATATCTGACGGTTTCCAGGGATCTGCAAGATTGGCTGACAGAAAAGGTGGGCATCGATCCGTCACGGGTTGTTTTCATTCCCAACGGCATTGATCCAGCGAACTATGTCATTGCTCCACGGAAGAACGAAGTGCGCCCCATTTTGAGTTCCTTCGCGCCGCCCGGCACAATCGTGATTGGAAGCGTCGGTCGGTTGGATCCGGTCAAGGATCAGGCGGGATTGGTTTCCGCTTTTAATTTACTGTGCGAATCGCTGCCCGACGTGCGTGAGCGCCTGCGCCTGGTTATAGTCGGTGAAGGGGCGCAGCGCTCGATGCTTGAGGCGCAGATCACTGATCTTGGGCTCTCCGAGCAAGTATGTCTTCTGGGCAATCGCAACGACGTACCCACGATCCTTCCCGAGTTCGATATTTTTGCGCTTTCTTCTATCGCTGAAGGTATGCCGGGCGTTCTGTTGGAAGCGATGGCAGCTGGTCTACCCGTAGTGGCGACCGAGGTCGGCGGGGTGAGTGAGGTTGTGTCTTCCGGGGTCACGGGACTGTTGGTTGCGGCCGGCAGTCCTCACGCACTGGCTAAAGCCCTGGCGAATTATGTGTCCAACGAGGCATTGCGTTCGCGGCACGGTCACGCCGGCCGCGAACGCGTGGAAGCCGGATTCAGTCTGAACGAGATGGTGTCGGCTTACACCGCGCTTTATGATGAATTGCTGCACGGGGGGGCTGCACGTCCCCACTCCAACGCGGTCGCCGAATTGACTGAAGGGAAGGAGCATTGATCCGTGTGCGGACTGGCCGGCATTGTCTCATCGCATAACAGCAATGGCGTGAATGAAAGCGTGTTGCTCGCCATGCGGGATGCGCAGCTTCATCGCGGACCGGACGATGCCGGACTGTATCTCGCCAAGGGCGTGGGCTTGGGGCATCGCCGCCTGTCCATCATCGATCTGAGTCATGGACAGCAACCGATGGTGGACGAAGCAGCCGGCCTAGCGCTGATCTACAACGGCGAGCTATACAACTTTCGATCGCTAAAAGCCGAATTGGAAGAGCAGGGCGTGGGATTCACCAGTCACAGTGACACCGAGGTGCTGTTACGCGCCTGGCAGCATTGGGGCGAGGCGTGTCTGACACGGCTGCGGGGCATGTTCGCGTTTGCGGTATGGGACATGCGTGCGAATCGTATTTTCCTCGTGCGCGATCATATCGGCATCAAGCCGCTTTATTACGGCTTCACGCGCACCGGCGATTTCGTGTTCGCGTCCGAGCTCAAGGGGCTGATCGCGCATCCCGAGGTGGATCGCAAGCTCGATCCGCAGGCGCTGGAGGATTACCTGGCGCTCGGTTACGTGCCGGATCCAAAAAGCATCTACAAGGGTATCTGCAAGTTGCAACCGGGCCACTGGCTGAGCTGGCGAGCGGGCGAACCCGCTCCGGCCCCCTGCCAGTACTGGGATTTTCCTTTTGAAATCGACGACAGCGTGAGCGTGGATGAGGCGACAGGGCGGCTTCGCGGCCTGTTGGATGACGCCGTGGCAAGCCAGATGGTCTCCGACGTACCACTGGGCGCATTTCTCTCGGGCGGCGTGGATTCAAGTGCAGTGGTAGCGAGCATGAGCCGGGCGACGCGGGAGCCGGTCAACACCTGTTCCATTGGTTTTGACGACAGCGGTTTTGATGAGACCGTCTACGCGCGGCAAGTCGCAGAACACCTCCATACGAACCACTTCGAAGAACACGTCAGTTCGCAGGATTACGATTTGCTGGATACGCTCGCCGGAATTTACGACGAACCGTTTGCAGATAGCTCCGCGCTGCCAACCTGGAGGGTATGCCAATTGGCGCGCAAGCACGTCACGGTGGCGCTCTCCGGCGACGGCGGGGACGAGAATTTCGCCGGCTACCGGCGCTACCGGTTGCATACGTGGGAAAGTGGTCTGCGCGCCCGCTTGCCGTCAGGGCTGAGAAAGCCGCTGTTCGGCTTGCTGGGGAGAGCCTATCCCAAGGCCGACTGGGCACCACGCCTGCTGCGTGCCAAAACCACGCTGCAGGGGCTCGCGCGTGATGATGTGGAGGCGTATTTCCACAGCGTCAGCATCACGTCAGCGGCGATGCGCCAGCAACTCTATAGCCCTGCCTTCAAACGCGAACTGCAGGGTTACAACGCGCTCACCGTATTCCGTGAGCATGCCAGGCGTGCGCCCACCGATCATCCGTTGCTGTTGGCCCAGTACCTGGACTTCAAGACTTGGCTTCCCGGTGACATCCTGACCAAAGTCGATCGGGCCAGCATGGCGCACAGTCTGGAAGTGCGCGTGCCTGTGCTCGATCAGCGGTTGGTCGAATGGGCCTCCAGCCTGCCGCCCGAGATGAAATTACGACACGGCGAAGGCAAGTTCATTTTCAAGAAGATGCTCGAACAGGACTTGCCGCACGAGGCGCTGTACAGGGCCAAGATGGGTTTCCGTGTGCCGCTTGCGGCGTGGTTCCGCGGCCCTCTGGGAGCGCAGTTGCACCATGCGCTCCAGGACGGGGCCCTCGCCGATTCAGGCTGTTTTGAGGCCGCCGCGCTCGATCGGCTGGTGCGGCAACATATGGCAGGTCAGCGCGATCACAGCGCGACGCTGTGGAGCCTGCTGATGCTGGACTCCTTTCTGCGTTACATTCAGCAGCCCGCGACCGCCGCGTTTTTCGACAACTCGATGCATGCGGTTGCTACCGCTGGGGCTTCGCCATGAATCCCTGCATTCTGCTATTCGGCATGCCGCGCTCGGGCACCACCTGGATCGGCAAGCTGTTGGACAGCCATCCAGACACGCTTTACCGCCATGAACCGGACAGCGTGCGGCGGTTGACCATGCCGCTGTTTCCCGGGAAGGAAGATGCGCCCGGGTATCGCGCTGAGCTGGAGCGATTTGTCGACCAGCTTCCGAGGCTGCGCTCTCCCGAGGTGGTGGGCAAACAACCGCTGTTTCCCAAGAGCTACCAGTCCGCTGCCGCCCTGGCGGCCTATCGTGCCAGCGTGATTGGCGCCAAAGCCGCGAGTCGCGTTCGCCGGCACTTTCCCTGTTTGTACCGCCCAACGGCCGCGGGCTGCGATCGAGTACGTCTGGTGTGGAAGTCCATTGAGTCGCCGGGACGTCTGGGTACGTGCATCGAGGCGCTTCCGGATGCCCGCGGAATTCATCTGATGCGGCATCCGTGCGGCTATATAGCGTCGATATTGCGCGGCGAAGCGACGCAGCGGTTTAGCGGCCCCGGCGAAGATGATCTTTGGTTGCTGAAAATGCTGCTGGACACGCCTGCCGCGAAAACACACCACATCAGTCTGGATGATATTGAAAAGCTCACGCCAGAGGAACGGTTGACCTGGCGTTGGGTGCTGATACAGGAAAAAATTCTTGCCGATGTCGCGAACTGCGAGCGTGTGCTCACATTGCGCTACGAAGACATCTGCGCCGAGCCGCTCGCCTTGACCCGGCAAATGTTTCAGTTTGCAGATCTCGAGTGGCACCCGCAAACTGAAGAGTTCGTCCGCGCAAGCACCCAGGGGACGAACACCGATTACTATAGTGTCTTCAAGCATCCGCAGCGCTCGGCGCTACGCTGGCGCTCGGAACTGCCGCCGCAGGTCATCGAACGCATCCTGCGAATTTTGCGCAATAGCTCCGTTGCCCGCTTTTACCCAGACGACGCCCAGGCGCCGGCGGCGCTGAGGGAGATCGCGCCATGAAGACCGAGCCGGTCAATCCGTTCGCGGCCGATGGTGTCGAGTCGCTGGGGAAAAAGGCATTCAATGCGACGTCCCCTGGCGTCGAAACCAGGGTCGAGGCAGATGGCCAGCGCAAGATTCGTCTGCTGGTTTTCACCAGCCTCTATCCGGATGCCGAGCGGCCGCGCCACGGCGTATTCGTGGAAGAGCGGCTCCGACACCTGGTGGATTCCGGCCGGATTGCCGCGACTGTTGTAGCGCCCGTGCCGTGGTTTCCGTTTCGGCATCGGCGCTTCGGCGCTTACGCGACATTTGCCAGGGTGCCCAAGTATGAGGAGCGCCATGGAATCCAGATTCTGCATCCACGTTATCCGGTGATCCCGAAACTGGGCATGAGCGTCACGCCATTCCTGATGCACTGCGCGCTGCTACCGGTGCTCCGGGCCATGAAAGCCAACGGGACTGACTTCGATCTGGTCGATGCACATTTCTTTTATCCAGACGGCGTGGCGGCGGTGCGCCTCGGCGCAGCGATGGGCAAACCGGTGGTGATCACCGCGCGCGGCAGCGATGTGAATGTGATTGCGCGATATCGCCTGTCCGCGCGACAAATCCGATGGGCGGCGGAACGTGCCGCCGCCATTGTGACCGTATCGGACGCATTGAAGGATAAAGTCCACGCCTTGGGTGTGAGTCCAGACAAGGTCGTGACGCTGCGCAACGGTGTTGATCTCGAACGCTTCAAACCGCTGGATCGCGGTGCCATCCGTGCCAGGCTCGATCTTGCTGGTCCAGTCTGGTTGGCGGTGGGGAACCTGATCGAACTGAAGGGGGTGCAAATTACCCTTGCGGCGCTGGCGAAGACGGCCGACGCAACATTTTTGATTGCGGGCGAGGGCCCCGAGAAGGCGCGCTTGTGGGATTTGGCCAACCGTCTGGGTGTCCGTGCTCGTGTGCGGTTTCTTGGCAATGTTCCGCATGCGCAGCTGTGTGATTACTACAACGCGGCAGATGCGATGGTGCTGGCATCGAGCCACGAAGGCATGCCCAACGTGGTGCTGGAATCCCTGGCCTGCGGCACGCCGGTGATTGCCGCGCCTTTTGATGGCGTCACCGAATTGTTGAGCGCGCCGGAGGCCGGCGAAATTGCCGCACAGCGGAGCGCCGAAGCGATCGCGTCCGCATGGCTGCGGTTGCAGGGCCGGTCGCCGGAACGCGCTGCCACGCGCGGCTTTGCCGAGCGGTTCGGCTGGCAGCCCGTGGTGGAAGCGCAGCACGCACTTTATGCGCAGGTGCTGGCGACTGCGAATGGCCCGGGGCCCGGGGTGGAACGATGACCGGCGCAGCGAACATCGCACGGCAACACTCGGCGGCGACGGCGTTCGATGACCGTCCGTTGCGCATCCTGCACGTGCTCGATCATTCGCTGCCCCTGCACAGTGGGTATACCTTCCGAACGCTCGCTATTCTCAGCGAGCAGCGAGCCATGGGATGGAAAACGTTTCAACTGACCAGCCCAAAACAGGGCAATGGCCTGGAACGCGAAGAGCATATTGACGACTGGATTTTCTATCGCAGCCCACCGGCGACCAGCATGCTGGCGCGGTTGCCGCTCGTCCAGTACCCCTCCCTGATGAGAGCGCTGCGCATCCGGCTTGCCGAAGTAGTGGACAGCGTGCGTCCAGACATCATCCACGCACACTCGCCGGTGCTGAACGCGTTGCCTGCGCTCGCAGTCGGTCGGACTGCGGGCATTCCGGTGGTGTACGAGGTCCGCGCATTCTGGGAGGATGCCGCTGCCGATCATGGTACAGCGCGTGAGTGGGGGCTGCGCTATCGCTTGACACGCGCGCTGGAAACGCGCGCGTTGCAACGCGCCGATGCCGTGACCACGATCTGCGAGGGTCTGCGCCGCGACATGCTGGAACGCGGCATTCCTGCAGACAAGATCACTGTCATTCCCAACGCCGTGGATATATCCGAATTCCATTTCAAGGCCTCAGCCGATGCGGCGCTGGCGCACCAATACCGACTCACGCACGGCAAGACGTTGGGGTTCGCGGGCTCGTTTTACGCGTACGAGGGATTGGAATTACTGCTGCGGGCGATGCCGCAGGTGCTGCATGCCGAACCACAGGCACGACTGATGTTGGTGGGCGGGGGACCGCAGGAAGACCATTTGAAAACGATGACGGTTGAGCTTGGCGTTGAAGGCGCCGTGCATTTCACCGGGCGCGTACCGCATGCCGAAGTGGGTCGCTACTACAGCGTCATGGATGTCATGGTCTATCCGCGCATCCCGCGACGGCTGACGCAGTTGGTGACGCCGCTGAAACCACTTGAGGCCATGGCCTTGGGCAAGCTGGTGGCGGCATCGGATGTGGGTGGTCATGCCGAGCTGATTCGCGATGGCTACAATGGCCATCTTTTCCGCGCTGGATCGGCCGAGGCCCTCGCGGCTTGTTTGATCAATCTGCTGAAAACCCCCGAAACCTGGGACGATGTGATAAGCAACGGCCGCGCGTTCGTGGAGCGTGAACGTACGTGGAAAGCCAGCGCGGCACGTTACCGCACCGTCTATGCCGATGTGCTCGGTCGCCAGCGGCATATCAAACAGGGTCGACTGCATGGCCATTGATACGCCTGCGGTGGTACTGGGCGCGGGTCTGAATGGCCTGGGTGTAGCGCGCAGCCTGGCGCGCGCGCATGTGCCTGTCTGGTTACTTGATTGCAACGAGCTGCGCCCGGAAATGTACACGCGCGCTGCGAAGGCCCTGAAGATCGGCGCGTTGCATGGCGAAACGCTGGTCGAGGAGCTTGTGCGTCTGGGCGACGGGCAATTTTCCGGTTTGCGACCGGTGTTGCTTCTGACGCAGGAAGAAAGTGTCAGGACAGTCTCGCATGAGCGCGATCGGCTGTCGGCTCTTTACCGCTTCAGCCTGCCACCCATTGACGTCGTGGACACACTGCAGCACAAGCTGGGTTTCCAGCGTCTCGCCGAACAATCAGACAGCCCCATTCCGCCGTTGGTGCACATTCGCTCACTTGAGGACCTGCCTGCTCTTGAGAGTCTGAACTATCCGGTAGTGATCAAGCCGGGCGAGCGGCATGCCGAATACGGGAGGCATTTCAAGAAAGCTTATCGGGTGGAGAGTGTCGCGGAAGGCACCGAGTTGATCCGCCGCATCCTGCCAGTGATGGCTGATATTGTGGTGCAGGAGTGGACCGAGGGGCCAGATTCCAATATCTATTTCTGCCTGCAATATCTAAACGAGCAGGGGCAGGTGACGGCGTCGTTCACCGGTCGCAAGATCCGCTCCTGGCCGCCGCAGGTGGGTGGTACGGCGAGTTGCGTGCCGGCTCCGGAAGCCCATGGGGAGCTATCCGGCGTGACCGCACGATTCTTTCAGAACGCAGGTGTGATCGGAATGGCCGGGATGGAGTACAAGCGCGACGCGCGCAGCGGCGAGTTCCGCATGGTGGAGCCGACCATCGGCCGCACGGATTACCAGGAAGAGGTGGCTACCCTCAACGGTGTCAATCTGCCATACGCCGCTTATTGCGCCGAAATGGATCGGTCCGGGCCCGCGTCGGAACCGGTGACGCGATCACTGGCTTGGTATGTGCGCTCCGACGACGAGCAATCTGCCGCCGCCCAGCATCAGGGTCCGGGGCAAGGCTTTGACGGTGTTGACGGTGTGTGCGACGCATTATGGCGTTGGAATGATCCTGTGCCATTTCTGGTTCAAGGCTTCCAGCGCGTCCGGCATGCGCTGCAAGCCCGTACTTCGAAGATGATGCCACGATCGCACGCTGCCAGGAGCAAGTCTTGAACGTGGTAGCCAGATTCCTGTCCCGGCGATCGACACGCCCGCCCGCAGATGCGCGCGGCGGACTGCAAGCAGCGGCCGAATGGCTGTCGCGCGCCCAGGACGCCAGTGGTTGCGGCGGCGTCAGTGCTCATTACGATGTGGCGAAATGTCAGTGGGCAGGTGCCTATCCTGAAACCACCGGTTATATCATTCCCACTTTCTTTCGCTATGCAGATTTCTCCGGCAACCACGAGTATCGCGAACGGGCCCGGCGCATGGCAGCATGGGAGTCCGACATTCAGCTTCGGGACGGTGGCGTACGCGCCGGCACGATGGACGCTTCGCGAATCGTGCCGACCATCTTCAATACAGGGCAGGTGTTGTTTGGCTGGCTGTCCGCTTGGCAGCAAACGCAGGATGCGCGCTTTCGTGACTCGGCTGTGCGCGCAGCTGACTGGCTGGTGGCCGCGCAGGATCCGGATGGCGCCTGGCGAAGTTTCGCTTCGCCCTTTGCCGCTCATGCCGTGAATACCTACAACACGCGTGTGGCCTTCGCGCTGGCCAAGGTCGGTCACGCCCTTGGAGAGCCGCGCTATCTGGATGCAGCAGTGCGCAACGTGCAGTGGGCGCTCACCCAGATGCGTGCCAATGGTTGGCTGGAGAACAACGATTTGGAAGACAACGAGCGGCCGCTCACGCATACCATCGCCTATGCGACCCGCGGCATCCTGGAAGTCGGCTTAATTGCTTCCAACGGCACTTTTGTGGACGCTGCCGCGCGTATGGCCCGATCCGTAGCGCAGTCCCAGCGCCCCGACGGAGCCTTGCCCGGTCGGCTGGACTCAGCCTGGCGTCCTGCGAGTCGCTGGACCTGTGTGACCGGCAATGCGCAGATGGCCATCATCTGGCATCGTCTGGCGGCGGCAACCGGCGATGCCTCCTGGAAACCGGCGGCGGAACGCGCCATCGGTTTCAACCTGACGATCCAGAACCTGACTGCCGTCGAGGGCGGCGTGCGCGGTGGAATGCCGGGCTCCCATCCCCTGAAAGGGGCTATATGAAGAACCGCTATCCGAATTGGGCAGCGAAGTTCTTCATGGACGCGCTCATGCTGCAACTCGAAACGGACTAGCGACATGCGTGACATTGCCCTCGCCTTGTTCATCTTCGGAATGATCCCCATCATGCTGATGCGGCCCTATGTGGGCCTGCTCGTATGGTCATGGCTCGGCTACATGAACCCCCATCGGCTGACCTACGGTTTTGCTTACAGCTTTCCGTGGGTAATGCTGATCGCCGTCATCACGCTCCTGAGTTTGTGGGTCAGCAAGGAAAGCAAGCGGATTCCCAGATCGACGGTCAGCGTGCTGCTCGTGCTGTTCCTGTTGTGGACGGGATTCACTACGTTCTTCGCGGTCTTGCCGGATGTCGCGTGGCAGCGATGGCAGGACTTCGCCAAGACCCTCGTGTTGGTGTTCGCCACCCTGATGCTGGTGAATACCCGTGAACGCATGCACTGGCTCGTGTGGGTGATCGTGGTTTCGCTCGGGTTCTATGGCATCAAGGGCGGCGTGTTTACGATCGTTCAGGGCGGCACCAATCACGTACTCGGGCCTGCCGGCAGTTTCATCGCCGACAACAACGACCTGGCCCAGGCGCTGTGCATGGTCCTGCCGCTGATGCGCTATCTCCAGCTTCAGACTTCAAAAAAACTGGTGAAGGTGGGGCTGGGACTGGCGATGTTCCTCACTGGCGTCGCGATACTGGGTACCTATTCGCGTGGCGGTCTCGTTGCGTTTGCGGTGGTGAGCGCGACCCTGTTCCTGAAGAGTCGCCGGATGATGACGCTTGCGATCGCCCTTGTGGCGGTGGGAATGACGGCCTACAACTTCATGCCCGCGCAGTGGATGAAACGCATGGACACGATCCAAAATGCCGGGCAGGTCAACAGTTTCCAGACGCGCGTGCAGTCGTGGGAGTTTGCCGCCAACGTCGCGCTTCACCGTCCATTGGTTGGCGGTGGATTCAATGTTTCCGAAAGTAACCCCATGTGGAGCCGTTATGGACCTGAGGGTGCGAGGCCGCGCGCCATACACAGCGTTTACTTCCGCGTGCTTGGTGAGCAAGGGCTCCCCGGGATCGTCCTGTTCATCACGCTTCTGGTTGCCGGTTGGCGGTATTGCGCCAAGGTGCGGCGCCGGACGCTCAAGGTGCCAGCGGAGAAATGGGCGTTCGACCTTGCTTCCATGTTTCAGGTGAGCCTGCTCGCATTCATGACCGCGGGCCTCGCAACCACCTCGAGCTACTTTGACATGAGTTACCAGATCATGGCGATGTGTGCCATTTTGCATGGGTTGGTGATCGCAAAGACCGCCGCGAACGCTGCGCACCGAACAGTCGATCCGTCACTGCCCCGGTTGCCGGCGGGCGAAACGCTCCTGAACTCGTCAAGCACGAAATGAACGGCCGGATCGAGTGATGAACAAGACCGTGATCATGACGGGCTTCCACTTTCCCCCGTCCGCACTGAGCAGCGGTCACCTGCGGCTCTTGGCATTTACGAAATACCTGCCCGAGCACGGTTGGGATCCGGTGGTCCTGTCCGCGACCCCAGGCGCGTACGAACTGACCGATCCCGCCAGCGTGCGATCCATACCCGAAAAGTGCAGTGTGTACCGCGCCTTCGCGCTGGACGCCAAACGCCACCTGGCGGTCATGGGCAAGTACCCGTCCATTCTTGCGTTACCCGACAGGTGGGCAAGTTGGTGGCCCGCCGCAGTCTGGAATGGATTGCGTCTGATCAAGCGCCATCGTGCGCAAGCGATTTGGTCGACGTTTCCCATCATGACCTCCCACTGCGTCGCCTACACACTGCATCGCTTGACCGGCATCCCATGGATCGCGGATTTTCGCGACCCGGTCGCGAGTTCAACGGCGGGCAAGCACCCGATGGCGGTAAGGTCGCAAACTCGCTGGGAGCGTCGTGTCCTATCGCACGCGGCGCGTTCGGTGTTCACGACCCCCGGAGCGATGCAGTGGTGTGCCGAGCGTTATCCCGAGGCCTGCCATGCTGGCCGTTTGACGGTTATTGCCAATGGATACGACGAGGAGGCATTCGCCGACCTCGGTCGCCCGCCTCCACGAACCGGGCGACCGTTGGTACTGCTGCACAGCGGTCTCTTGTATCCGGAAGGCCGCAGTCCCGTCCCGTTCTTCGCCGCACTCGCGCGTCTCAGGGACTCGGGAAGGGTTAGTCCCGCGATGCTCAAGGTCGTCCTGCGGGCGAGCGGTTCCGAGGCAGCCTATACCCGCGAGATACAGCGTTTCGGGCTCGGGGAAATGGTGACCTTGGCGCCGCCCATTGGCAACCACGAAGCGCTGCTCGAGCAGGCTGCGGCTGATGGATTGCTGCTGTTCCAGGGTAGCAAGTTCGACCTGCAGATACCGGCCAAGGTGTACGAGTACCTGCGGATTGGGCAGCCGATCTTCGCCCTGGTCGGAGCCAACGGAGACACCGCGACCCTGTTGCGCGAGTCCGGAGGAGCTGAATTGGTGGCGGCCGATGACGTCGATGCGATCGCGACGGCTCTGCTCGGATTTCTCCGCGCTTTCACCGAGGGCACTGCTCCATCCCCGCGATCCGCCATGATCGCCCAGTATTCACGGCGCGCAGGGTCGGAACTACTGGCCTCCTTGCTCGATCAGGTTTGCACTTGAAGCTCTTCCGGATACGGGGCGTCTGCGGGCCCGCTCGCCGAAGCATCGCAAACTCTTGACCGACAGCGCTGGTGGTAAACGTCGCTAACCACGAGCGGAATAAGAAAAATCAGAACGTCTTCGGGTAGTCAGCCAAAATGAAATATTAACGCGGTATACAAACTCCATGCTAGCAGCCAAGACTTTTTTCGAAACCCCATCGGAGCAGCTTACTCCACGCATGGAAGAGGATTTTTTCACCTCGTTGATGACGAGAAACAAGACTTACAAGACTACATTTCACGACCGTTTTTCCGACATCAACCCGTATCTCCTAGAATACCTCCTGCATCATGCGCCACCAGCGCCCAGGGTCTTGGATGTCGGGGTTTCTTCCGGCATAAGTACCGTCGAGCTGTACGACGATCTGCGTCAGGGTGGGCTCGAAGTCGAGATTCTCGGCACCGACATTTTGATTGACGCCCTTCTGGTGAGGGTCTTTCCCAAATGCCACGCGTTGGTCGAACCTGGCGGGTTCCCGCTCAGGTTCGATTTGCCCTTTGTCACCATGAAGCCATGGGTAACGCGCAAAGATTATTACAACGGGATTTTCATCTTGCGCAAATTCGTCAATGCTCTATTCACCCGCCGGGTGCATCGAATATTGCGCAACCCGGACTACGCCGGAATCAGCGAAGTGAAGTTGGTTACCCCGCGTGCGCTGGCCAAAGCAGGTATCACCGTGTGCACCGACGATATAAGCCGGTACAACAGTGCGTTCGAGGCGAAATTTGATTTTGTTCGCGCAGCAAACGTGCTCAACGAGGGATATTTTTCTCCCACTGTCCTTTCAACAATGATTGCGAATATAGGACGCTACCTGCGCAAACCCCACGGCAGTCTGTTTGTGGTGCGCACACACGAAGACTGTGCCAACCACGGGACTCTGTTTCGCAGGGGAGACGATCAGCATTTTGAGGTGATTCATAGGGTCGGATCCGGGTCGGAAATTGAAGATGTCGTGTTGCGGGCGGAGATACCGGCGAAATGACCTTATATGGAATAATGCCGTCAGGCCAATCACGCAAGATCGGCTTCGTCGCGTTGACGCCGGCGTCTTTGCGGTCGACCTCGACCGGTTAAGGTCGGCCCGGCGGCTGGATCGTGCGATGCACATGGACACGTGATTGCGTTACCTGAAACGGCCTGATTCCCCACGTCACGCATCCAAGGTTGCGCGTTCGCCGTATGCCGGCACCTTGCGCCCTGGCGTTGTGCGGCGCGCGCTCGATACTTGGGCACCTTGTCGAGGTTTCACCGAAGCTCGCGATTGATCGTCGTCGCCGCGCGTTTCAAGTCCACGCCGGTCTCGCATGCTGAGAAAAGCCATCCCGTTGATATGCTGAATCTGATAGCGTTAGTCTTGGCGCAGAAGCTGTGGAGGCTGCCGCACCTGCTCCGATTTATCACTTTGAGTGGTGCACTTCAGAATTGAACTTCCCGGTCATGTTGGCAAAACGATCAGTGGTGAACGGTGTGCTGCAACGGAACACGACGGAATCTGGAGGGCAACCGCATGGTCGAAGCGTTGAATAGGAACGGCAGTCGTAACTCATCAACGATGACGTCATGAGCCTGAATGCGCCTTTTTTCTGTCGCGTCTCGGCTCGCTGCTCATACCCGTGCTGAACGCACTGTCGGTTTTCCTTGTTGGTGGTGACCCCAACGGGGAAGTCCGTGCGGCCCGCTCGTTGGAGCGTCAAGGGTTTTTGCGTGCCACGCGAATGGAGTGGGGCGGAGGCAGCGTTGTTGCATGGGGGCACCCGGAACAGCGGCAGGTCGAGGATTGCGTCGTTCAAACTCCATTGGGGGCGGCCTGCTGCGTCGGCCCGCTGTGGTTTCGGGGTCATTTTGGTCGGAGCGCGTTGGCGATACTGCTCGACGAAGTTCGCGCGACCGGGCGCCTGGAAGAAGGCGCATTGCGCGGCAACTTCGCGCTGTTCCTCAATACGGGCGAGCACACTTGGCTGCTGAATGACGCGTTGGGGTTCATACGCATCTACGCCAGTGCGGATCGTTGCTTTTTCAGCACGAGTTGGCTGGCTACCTGTGCTTATCTGCAGCACGTCGAACTTGACGCGGCCTCGGCGATTGAATACGTGCTGCTGGGGGCGGCGCATTCTTGCCAATCGGTCGCGCGCGGAGTCGACCTGCTTCCCCTCGGTCATGCCCAGGATCTTCGGCGCCGCTGTACGTGGCAGCGGTTTCCCCGCGGTTTCGATGTGCAGGCCTCTGAGTTCCGCTCGCCGGACCAGGCTGTGGAGGCCATCACCGAACATCTGCGTATGGTTTCGACCGAGGTGGCTGCGGCCTTTCCGGGTCGGGTCAACACGGCTTTGTCGGGCGGGTTCGACTCGCGTCTGATTGTCGCAGGGTTGCTTGCGGCCGGCGTGCAGCCGCGGTTATTTGTGTATGGCGATCCCGATTCCGCCGACGTGGCGATAGCGAGGACAGTGGCTGGTGCGACCGGCCTTGCACTCGATGCAATCGACAAAGAGGTGATGAATCGCAGTTTGCCTGTGCCGGACATCGAATCGCTGGAGCAAAGCACTCTGTTCTTCGACGGCTTGCCAAGCGACGGCATCTATGACCCGGGCGCCGACCGACGCACCCGATTGCAGCAAACTGCCGACGGACGCATTTCGCTGAATGGTGGCGGCGGCGAGATTTTCCGCAACTTCTTCCACCTTCCGGACCGTGCCTTTGCCGCCCGTGACATTGTGCGAACCTTCTACCGCGGATTCAGCCGTGGCATGTTTCGTGACCCCAACGGCCTGGCGCGCTACGAAACGCGGCTTGCTGCATCGATCCGGAACATCGTGGGCATGTCCGCGGTCGGGGACGAATGCCTCTCGCGCGCGCAGATCGAGCTCCTCTACCCCTTGTTCCGCTGCCACTATTGGATGGGCGTCAACAACAGCGCGGCGGTGCGCCACGGGTACTACGCGACGCCGCTGGTGGATCTGGAGTCCGTGCGCATGGCTTTGCAGGTGCCGTTGCGCTGGAAGAATGCAGGTGCCTTGCAAAGCCGCCTGGTCGCTGCACTGCATCCAGGTATCGCAGCGCAACCTTCGGCCTACGGTTTTCGCTTTGATGTTGGACCGGGTTGGAAGGCACGACTGGCCGAGTGGACGACGTGTGCTCGTCCGGTGTCGCTGCGCCCGCTGATCAATGCCACACGGCGAAGGCTGAGGACTGTGCGCGTCGCGCCCGCGGTTTGGCACCGGTACCGCGCGCTGCTGCCGGGCGAGTGGCGCATGGACTCACTGCTCGACCTCACTCAATTGGCGGATGACCGTGCCTTGGGACGCGCACTTGCGGTCGAAGTAGTGTGGCGGCGGATACTCTAGCCGGCTGTCAGTCGTTGCCCGCCTATGGATAATCGACGTAATAGTCGCGGAATAGTGCATGCGTCTGCAGGTTTACGTCTCGGTTCACATTCCTGCGGCGCCGGATTCCGTCGGCAGCAAACACGGTCCACTTCTCAGGGCCTCAAACCAAGGCACAGAAGGAATGATGCACCGTCCGGTCTATTTTCATTATCTGATTAGCGCCAAACCTCAGCTGATACAGCCCATAGGGCTCTTGCTGTTAGGTGAATCAAGAGCAACCTCCGCCCAACCCTCCCTCCGACCGAAGGAAGTCCCTTTGGGGCAAGCAGGGGAGGGAGCGGGAATCCAGCCGTGCCCGCGACCGGAGAAGGGCCATGTCAGCCGAGGCTCGACGCTAATCAGGTTTCATTATGGCCGGTGCTTCAATATTGCGTTCATATGTGCGGCAAACACCGGATAGACCTGCAGCGCTCCCGCTTCGCTCAGATGACCCGAGTCGTAGTAGAGAAACTCATGCTGCGTTGCCCACGGACATATATCTGTGTTGCACAGCGCGTTGCCGACCCCCAGTACCGATGCCAGCGAGTACTGCGAGGCGACCGATTTGAGTATCGAATTCGCTCCTGCTTGCTGCTGCTCATATCCAGGTCGCGTCACCGCACTGGTGTTCAATTGTCTGTCAGACGGATCCTTGGCAAATCGGATGGTCGCCTTGGGGACCGACGCGCGTTGCTGCGGGTTATCCTCCATGAGCACTACCGGGATTCCCAAATTCTGATAAAAGCCGAGCGTTTCGTTCAACGCGGTGCGCAACGCTTGCGCGCCTGTGCTGGAGTGTTGGATGTGGATCTTTCCTGCACCCATATAGCTCGTCCAGGTTTCGATCAATACGACTGCTTTTGGTCGCGCTTCATTGGCGAAGTGGACTACTTTCTCGCTCAATTCGCGACATGCATTCGGATAATCGGTGCGCACGATGACGCCTGCCAGCGGCAAGCAACTCCCGATGGATGAAAAGACAATTCTCGTGTTGGTAGCCTTGCCATACTTGTCCAGGGTCGGGATCATGGCTCTCGCATGGCTGTCACCGTAAGCCAGCACCACCGTTTTGGAGTGTGTGTCGCCAATCTCGCAGTACCATTTATCTGGCAAGTACGCGTCACGGCCTCGTTTCTGCAGAAGCGTCATTTTGGTCTGGGGATTGAAGCAATCGCGGGAGTCGGCAAGGGTGCCCAGCTGCATGGATTTGACATACTGTTCGGCCTTGACGGAAACAAGACTTGCTGGCCGATCTGGCACCCCTGACGCCGCGTAAACGGCCAAGCCCGCCACGCCCAATATCGAAACGGCGGCCGTGAGGCCGACTGAAGTGAATCCTCGCCGACTCCTGCGGATTGGGTCCTCGAAGTAGCGGTAGCTCAGCCAGGCCAGCAGGGTCGACACCACCACCAGCACGAGCCGGGATGCGTGGCGAAACGTCGGGTTGTTGTCGCCAAACACGATGACCATCAGCGAGAGCAACACCCAATGCCACAGGTACAGCGGGTAACTGATCAGTCCCACCCAGACCGCCGGGCGCCAGCTCAGCAAGCGTCCGTTCAAGAATGCATTCGGCCCCGCATTGACGATTAACGCGGTGCCGAGCACGGGAAGTAGCGCCCAGAAGCCCGGAAACGCGCTGGTTGGCTCGATGAGAGAAAGTCCTGCAACGATGAGGGCAATCCCTCCCCACGATTGCACAGAACTCAACCTGGACAACCATGTCACACCATGTCGGTGCGCTACTGCGAGCCATGCCCCTACCATAAGCTCCCAGGTGCGGGAGACGGGGGAATAGAAGGCATGTGTGATATGACCGCTGAAGACAAGTGATACGTTCAATGCAAAGGTCATTGCCGCGATCAGGGCAATGGACCTGAGCAGCGGCCAGCGCCGGCGGGTGATAACCCAGAGAAGCAGCGGCCACGCGATGTAGAACTGCTCCTCTACTGCCAGACTCCACAGGTGCAGCAGCGTTTTGTCGATCGATGCGCGATCGAAATAGCCGGCTTCGTTCCACAAGACAAAATTTTCAACATAACCGGCGCCCGCCGCGACATACTTTCCAAGGCGCTCGTATTCCGAGGAGAACAGTACCAGCCAGCCAATGACAAGGCAGGCAGTCAGCACGAGAATGAGCGAGGGGAAAATGCGGCGTATGCGGCGCTGGTAGAAATCCGACAGCAGACTACGAAAGGTCGGGAAGTCATTGTCCTCGATTGCCTTGACCAGGATTCCTGTAATCAAGTAACCACTGATGACGAAGAAGACGTCGACGCCGATGAAACCACCCGGAAAATTCCGCGGCGAGTAGTGGTAGGCGACTACCGCCAGCACTGCGAGCGCACGCACGCCGTCGATGTCGGGGCGATAAAACCCTTTGGGCCGCACGACGTTAAAGAGGTCTCGGATAGCCATCGACAGACCTGTGCTGAAGGAGTGTCGGATTGTACTCGGTGGGTTCAATTAGGAAGTGCCGCCGGGCGGAGTGCGCTGTTCTTCGACGGCCTGCCCAACGACGACATCTACAATCGGGGCACCGACCGCCGAACTGGGTTGCAGCAAACCGCCGACCGGGTCCATTGCGCTGAACGGCGGTGGCGGCGAGATCTTCCGTGACTACTTCGACCATCCGGACCGCAGGTTTGCCGCCCGCTACATCGTGAGGACCTTCTACCGAGGGTTGAGACGCGACGTTTTCCGCGACTGCGATGGCTTGGCGAATTACGAGGTGCGGCTCGCCGCATCGATTTGGAGAATCGTGGGCATGCCCGAGGCCGTGAACGAGCGCCTCACGCGCGCGTCAGGTATCCGCATGATGTGATCGGTACGGGCGGCTCCAGGTTTTGTCCTGCTCTTAAATACTGGCCACGGCTGCGTCAAGGCAGCAAATTTCACGCCGGGTGCGCTTTGGGCACGTAGCGGGCGCAAGAAGAGGGGGCACGCTCTCTGCCGATCACCGGCATGTGGCCCATCGACCTGCTCCCGCGCCATCCGTGCCAGCCGATGGCGTGCGATACCTGCTTCTGATCATGCCGCGACACTTGCCAGCGCAGCGGGTTGTGAATGCCCGACGGGGGGTTCCGATCGATCGTTTCTATTTGCATCTCCTGCGTGGCAAACAAGACATGGATTGGATCCCCGGGCAGAACGACCAGAGCCGTGACGTAGCGCTGGAATACGACGGGATGCGTTTGACGAGTATTCCCGGCAGGGTTTTCAATTTCCTGGAAAGGTGAACGATCGCAAGATGAATCATCCGGGAGGGCGCGTCGTTCGACCATTTCTTGGAGGTGAGCGCGCCGACACGCCGCCGTGGACCATGCTGGCGGTGTAGATGCAGGTGGGGTGGGCAAGCGTATTCCCTGCAAGGAGGCCCTCTGTTGGTGACGCCCATGGCGACGAATCGCACCCGTATTAGGCGAACGCTCGCTCGCACGGCAGCGTTGCGTTAAGATCGCTCCGTTTCATCATGGCATCTGCGACAGCACTCCTCGGGAGACTGTGTGATGGAAGAACAGAGCTCGCCTTCGCGCCGACGTTTCCTGCAAACCGTCCTAGCTCTGCTTGGCCTCGCCACCTTGGCGCCGCTGCGGCGCGTGTTTGCGCGCGCGCCGCCAACTCCGCCAGGAGCACCCAATCTACCGCCAGGACCGCCCATTCCGCCGCCGCCAGCTCCGCCGCCGGTAACGGAGGGCGCGCACCTCGTTGTCGTGACGGTTATGGATGGCGCCAAGAGGACGTGGTTCGCTCAGGCGCGTGTGGACGACGACCCGATGGTTGCCGCGCGGTACGTCAAGCTCACCGACACGGCAGGGAATGATCATGCGGGACTGACTGCATGGTTCTACGCGGACTGCGTGGAAGTGGGTGCGTGCCGCTTTGACAACGCGTACGACTACATCAATTGCCAGCTCGAAGTAATGTACGACGGCGTGGTGGTGCCACATGCACCCAGCAGCAAAGCCGATGGCACAGTGGACTTTTGGCGCGGTTGTCGTAACCCGACGATTCGTTATGGCACTCAGGCGCCCATCCCTACGGGCGCAGACATTGATTGGTCGCTGCTGCCGAGCTACACGAAAGAGGCACAGCCGTTGTACAAAGACTCCACATATGATTACAGCTTCAACGGCGTTGGGCTTTCCCAGTACACGAACATGGGGCCGGGTGGTGAGCGCCCAGACATTGGATACATGTCGAAGTGGAACGTAGGGTTCCTCATGAACCAGACGCCGGAAGATTGGGCGGTTGTGCGGCGCGCTGATGACCATGACGGTGCGTGGCCGATATTCTTCTGCGACCCGTCCACCGGGCGAATTATCGATCGGAACGTCTACCCGGATGCTAACTTCCTGCCTCCGGCGCAACAGCGCGGTATCAAGCATAATCCCGTTGCTCCCTACGGCGGCGCGTTTGACGGGGCCACGCTTATACCTCCAAAAAGCATCTGGAAATCCACAGGTTGCCGGTTCATCCCGAACGGGGCGCATCTGGATTCCTACACGTTGCTTTCGGCCATGCTTACACGTACAGCGCGGGACAGGGAACATGCGAGTTTTTGGGCGAACTTCCCGCTCATGGAGATTGGGCCAAGCTACACGGAGTCCGGTGGCGTGGTGCATAGTGCGCAACGCCGGTTCGCGTGGTGCCTGCGCGACCTGTTCATGGCCAGCTACGTCAGCGCCGACACCGCGTACTTCGCGGCGGAAACGGCCCGGAATCTGGTCATTGCCAATGCGCTGCCGCAAAACCCCTTTGGCATCATCGACACGGTGGTCACGTACGCGGGAAAAGGCGAGGCAGTCGGCTACCACGGCATGGCCGAGTGGATGCAGAACTACCTGTCCATGACGCTGGATGCGGTGTCGTACAAGCTGCCCGAGTGGAAGCCGTTTGCCCAGTACGTTGCCAAGCTGCCGATGGAATGGTTCAAACATCCTTACGTCATGCTGGCTACGCACTACTGCCTGATGTGCAAAGACCCGAGCGGTAATCTCATGACTGATTTTTCGCAGATGCTGTACTACAGTCTCGTGGACAGCGCCCATGGGAAGTGGACTGATGCAGAAGCAAACGCACTGCTCGCAGCGACCACCGTGCAAGAGGCTCACGATATTGTGGCGGCGCAGTACGCAAGGGTTGGCGGAACATGGGGTGGCCGGTGCGTGAGCAACGTATCGGACTTCCATGGAAACTTCACGCAGGCGGAGGCCTACCCAGCGACGTTCATTGCCGCTGTGGTTGCAGCTGCAAACTGTGGAGCGCCGGGAGCGGATGAGGCGCTGGCCTATGTGGGCGCCCTGCCAACCAAGCCGGACTACCGCGGTGACCAGAAGTACCACCTCGTACCGAGATCGAAGCTGTAAGCAGGGGGTTTTCCGATGAACAATCCAGCTGCCGTGTGTATCCGATTCAGACCAGGGCAAGCGCGATCCGCAATGAGGTCGAGCAGGGTCTGTTCCGGGTAGCCGGATCCTGTTCGGAGTGTCTGTCTCGAAAGCGGTGACGCCTGGGCCACATGACCTTAACGCGATATCGGTCGAGGTCGGCAATACAATACGTTCTACAGCACTATCAGGTACGACCGGCATATTGCCTTGCTGCAGCAGCGATTCACTCCTTGGCTACGGATATCGGATCCAATGGCGACGGCGCTGCAGGAGATTAGCGAGCAGGCCGCACACCGAACCGCTGCGGCCGAAGATATATGGGCGGTTGCTCAAGCGCTCGCCAGGGATGTTGGTACCGTTCTTGCCGTCGGGGCCGTCGATGACTCGGTGGGCATGACCATGATCGATGCAGGCTCGGACGGCGCCCAGCGAATTGCCGTAGACCTCGGGGGCCTCCGTGAGGCACCGCGTAAGCCAGTCGTCCAAGGCCGTGCTGCTGCTGAGGGTATCCCAGGGTTCGGCGAAGCCCAGCCCTGGATGAACGTTCAGGTGGGTCGCGACCGCGACCACGATCGGGCTTTGGCTGGGCTAACCGCGGCAGGCCTTGCCACCCGGACCCTGACTTCACCCCCCCTTCAACCGACATCACACTCCACAGCGACTCGATCCCGAGTATCTGCTGATGAATGGGCTGCTTATCTCTCATCCATCTAGGCTAAACTGCCCAAAGCACGATTGGCACCATGCCATGATGACTGTTTGGACAGGATGGTCGCCTTTGGGAAGCGTCACCCATGTCCGCCCACGTGTCTGGCCGGACTGATTCCGAATGAGTCTACGCAAAGACGTCCTTCACTCACTGAAGTGGCTGGCCGGGGCGCGTTTTGCCGGCCAGATCATCGCGTGGATGATAACGCTGGTAGTCATTCGCATCCTCAAGCCGTCCGATTACGGCTTGATGGCGATCGCCGAAGTGCTGATCGGTTTCGCAACCTTGTTTCAGGAACTGGGCTTGTACTCGGCCATGGTCCAGAAACGCGACCTGACTGACCGACAGGTTGAGCAGGCTTTTGGCTTTCTCATCCTAGTCAACAGCGGAATTTACATCCTGGTGTTCGCCATCGCGCCACTGCTGGCGAGTTTCTTCGGCGACCCGCGTCTCACAAATATCGTTCGCGTTCTGGGCATCCAGTTCCCCTTGGCATCGGTTGGTGTAGTGCAGGATGCCATGTTGAGTCGCAGCATGCGATTCAAGCAAAAGTCGCTCGCGAACCTCGTGATAGGTTTGAGCAACGGCATTACGACGCTGGGATTCGCGCTGGCGGGTGCAGGCGTATGGGCGCTGGTGTTCGGTAGCCTCGCCGGGGCCGTGATACGCCCCATTGCACTGAGCCTGGCAGCAAGGCATTGGTGCCGCCCACGGTTCTCGCGCGACGGCCTGTCGGACATGCTGCGCTTCGGAAGCTTCGTCACCATCAGTCGATTACTTTGGTACGTATATTCTCGATCGGACGTTTTCATCATTGGCAAACTCCTTGGCAAGGAACTCCTTGGGTTCTATTCCATTGCCGTGCAGTTGGCGTCTCTGCCCACGCAGAAAGTTGCGGAGATGCTGGATCAGGTCGGGTTTGCCGCGTATTCTTCCGTCCAGCACGATATGGCCGCTATCCGATGCCATTTCTTGAAAGTCATACGAATACTCAGTTTTATTTCTTTTCCCGTGTTCTGGGGAATTTCCAGTATATCGCCTGATCTGGTTATGGTCGCGCTGGGGAGCCGCTGGGAAAAGGCGATCATTCCCCTGCAATTACTCGGCTTGATTGGACCAATCCAGATGATAGGCCATGGCAGTGGCTCGGCGTTGACCGCGATCGGCAAGCCCCATATCGGCACGTTGAGTCCTTTGATCGCGCTTGTAATCATGCCGCCGGCGTTCTTCATAGGTGCTTATTACGGCGGCTTGGTGGGTGCCTCGCTTGCATGGGTCATCGGATATCCCATTCTCGTACTTGCCCGAATACCCTTTACGCTGCCACCTCTCGGGCTGAACACTCGAAAATACCTCGGGGCCATGGTTGGTCCGGCAGCAGGGGGCGCGGTCATGTACCTCACTGTAATCCTTGCCCGCGGCACCATTGCCCAACCCTTACTTGGCCCCGCAAGCGGCATGGCACTTTTGATCGCCATCGGTGCGTTGGTCTATCCGGTATTCATGTGGTTGTTCTGGCGACGAAATTTCATGGAAGTCGTTGATTTGTTGAGAAGAAAGTAAATGGATAAAGATCATCTCCGATTTGCGTTCGTGGGAGACGTGTGCCTCCCCTTCTTGAAAGGCACGTCAGCCGGCGTTCCCGAATTCAAGAGTTGGCCCACGATCAAGCGCGAGATCGGAGAGCATGACTTTCTCGTCGGCAACCTGGAATGCTGCCTTGTGGACGAGCGTTGCAGTCAGAAAGCTCGAGAGCAGCCGATGGCAACGCCCGTCGCAGCGGGCTCGTTCCTGCATGAAATCGGTTTTTCCGACCTGTGCCTGGCGAACAATCATTCACTGGACTGTGGATCTGGAGCGCTTACGACTACCCGCGAGTGTCTGGCTTCCCACGGCATCCGCGGATTCGGCGCAGGCGCCAATTTGCGCGAGGCAGAAGAACCTGTCTTCGCGGAGCGCAATGGATGCAAAATTGCATTTCTGGGCGCTTGCGATAAAAGTGAATACTACGCGTCAGACAGCCGTGCCGGTATCGCACCGCTGGAAAAATTGCGCCTTGGAGCGCGCGTGCGCGCCGCCGCCGCAGAGGCGGATCTGGTGGTCACGATGCTGCACGCAGACCTTGAATTTTCTGACGTACCCGGCCGATGGCGGCAGCGCTTATCACGTTGGCTGGTCGAACAAGGCTCGCACCTCGTGATCCAACATCATCCACACGTATTGCAGGGCATCGAAGAATACCAGGGCGGTGTGATTGCCTACTCGCTAGGAAATTTCATTTTCCAGCTGCATGGCAACAAGTATCAAGAGCGCCAAGCCGGCGTCTTCGACAGCATGGTACTGATCGTCGAAGTTGACATGCGCGGAGAGAAGCCCGTACTTGCGCATCGCATCATTCCACTGCACATCGGAAGCGATCATTTGCCACATTGCATGACCGACCGTTCCCGCGAAAAGGTGTCAACACGGTTGCAGGCGCGCTCGTCGTTCGTTGCTGAGAGGAACGTCCATCGGAAAATCTGGTTTCGGCGTTGCCGGTTGGAAGCCGTCAGCCGCATTAGTCATCTCTACTATGCATTTCGTCGTGGCGATATCGCGAGCGGCAATCGTACACTGCACCAACTGCTAACATGCCGGGAAGACCGGCGTTGGATGCTAGGGCTGGCGTCGCTGGGCTATCTTTGAGGCCTGAACAAGAACCACGCACAGCGCACCCCTTGCTGCGGAACAGCAATACATGCAGACAGAGTACATGCCGATGCGGACGTCCGTTACGAAGTCCGATCTCTCGACATCGAGCGGTCCGTCACAGGCCTCGCGCCAAACGGTACCGGACGCCGGCGGCGCCGCGCAAGCAGATGTCGATTTCACTGGCGCAATCGATAATCCGTACTTTCTCGTACGGAAACGCGGTGAACGAATCGAAACCCGAGGTCAGTCGACCGCCGAGTTTGGCCATCAGATACCTTCCACCAACCACGACGTTGCCGATGGCATTTTCGCGCATTGGCACTGGGATGGAACACGGCTCCTGGTCAAAAATGATCGCTATGGCTTCTATCCACTGTTCTGGTTCAGCCTTCCCGGCGGAGGGGTATGTATCTCCTCGTCGCTCGTCGGCCTTCTCGAACAAGGGGCGCCGACGGAACTGGACATTGAAGCCCTCTCGGTCTTTTTCAGGCTGGGCTTCTACGTCGGAGACGACACCCCGTTTTCAGGTATCAAGACGGTGCCCCCGAACGCCGTATTCGAGTGGGAGAACGGGAAGCTTGAGTGCCACGGAAGATATCCTCAGACGCCCAACGTCACAGAACTATCGCGCGATGAAGCCATCGACAGATACATCGACCTGTTCGCGAAAGCCATGGCGAAGCGAGCGCCTAATGCGGATACCTTCGCCGTCCCCATAAGTGGTGGTCGGGACTCGAGGCACATACTGCTGGAATTGCACCGGACCGGATTCGAACCAGGGGCATGCGTCTCAGCGCTGGACTATCCCCCTGATCCCAACGAGGACGCCAGAATTGCAGCAGCTCTGTGCCAGAAGCTGCAATTCGAGCTTGTCATCGTCAATCAGCAACTATCAGCATTTTCAGCGGAAGTACGCAAGAATCCGGAAACTCATTTCTGCACGCTGGCGCATGGGTGGTACCTTGCGTTGGCGGACTCTCTGAACGGACGATTCCACTGTGTCTATGACGGAATAGCGGGTGATGTCCTCACTCAGAGCAAGTTCCTGAACTCTCAACTCGATACAGCGTTTCGTACCCGGGATGTCACTGCAATCTGTGATGCGCTGCTGTCGCGGCAAACTGCGGGATATTCCGGAATAAGAGGCCTGTTGAAGGGAGACTTGAAAGCAGCTATGGAGCCAGGGGTAGCCATGAAGCGACTTGCCATGGAGGTGGAAAAACACCTGGACAGTCCAAATCCGGTCGCATCATTCATTTTATGGAACCGCACCAGGCGTGCAATCGCGCTTGCACCCTACAGCCTGCTTGCGGACATACCTCGTGTATACGCACCTTTTCTGGATCATGATCTGTTCGATTTCCTCACCACATTGCCGTCAAGCATGCTGCTGGACCACACCTTCCACGATGACACGATTGCCCGTGCGTATCCGAGTTTTGCAAACTTTTCCTATGTAGACAAAGCTGCACCACCCGCCGACGACACCAGAGTGCGGGCGCGCTTCCTTGCAGACGCCGCGCGCAGGTTTCTGCTGAAGAGACCATCAGGCCTCATGAAAAACGTGTTGCCCAGGGCCAAGATGTTGACCAGCGTTCTTTCCCTTGGCCATATTAATCCATGGGTTTCACCATTCATCCTATATCTTGATCAAATCGAAACGATGCTGGAAAGAAAGCGTCAGATCCCATCTGATTGATCGCAATTTTTGTTCAATTTTCCGGGAAGATGGCAATGAAGGAATTGATTTCGCGGTGTTACACAGAATGGATGATGTCCCGCGCAGAACGTGTATTTTTTGTCTATGGAATGCGCCGGTCCGGGAACCACGCATGCATTGGATGGCTGACAAATGCTCTGGAAGGCGAGTCAGTCACGTTGATCGAAAGTAACCGCATCAATAATTTCAATTATTCAGATAGCGGCAGGACGTTTTTTGTTAATGACGTTTCTACTATGGATAGTCGAAGATACCTCAAGTCACTCGCCCAGGATCGGAATAAAATACGCCAAGCACGATTCATAATAATCTCGGCGGAAGACAAGGATGCGCCCTTTGCACGCGAATGGCGTATCCCTCGTCGCAGTGAGATGATCCTTGCGCGGCGCGATACGCTCAATCTCATGGCTAGCCGGTTTCAAAATCTCAACAGAAGGGCTCAAGAAGGTCTGGGCGCGAGTTTGCAGACTATGCAGGGCAAATTTTTTGAGACCTTGAAGGGTCACATCAAGAATCCCCAGGGTGCTGTCTGGCGGTTCGAGCGTTGGTGCAATGATGAGGTGTGGCGACGCGAATTTCTGGCGAAACTTGGATTGGATCGTGACATCCCACCTCCTATGGTAGGCCTTGGCTCGTCGTTCGGAAACCGCCAGGCGCAGCCCTCTTCCAGTCAACTGAGCGAACGTTTCACGACGGTCGAACCGCGGGCGCCCTGGATAGCGTTCATCAGACACGCGGCATCGGAGTTTCCTGACGTATTCAGCGCAGAGGAGCTTGCGTCGGTCCGCGCCTTGGTCGACTAATGCTTGATGCCCATCAGTTCGAGACTCCCAGGTTCGTGCCATCAATTAGCAATGGATCCCTGTCTGCAACGAGCAACGAACCCACAGCGCCATCGGTCATCTGCCGCCGATGGTGTTCAAACGAAAACGGCAGCTACCAGAGTCTCTACTTTCGGGTGGTATCGGGTGCGGGGTATTGACCGACGAAGACCATACGCGCAGCCTCGTTCGGGCCACCAACGTTCACGAGTCCATATTTGTTGCATGGTGGATTCAACTCTGAAGTGCGGACCGCGCACGAGGGGGGATCATCGCGTAAGGGATACCGGCGACCAGTCGTAACCGAAGGACGAATGCGACTTTGAAGTGTGGTGCCTGACCCGCACCATTGCCTCTGCCGTTTCACCGGTCACTGGACTTGCATATGGGCCGTTACGGCGGCTCGGGGCGGACAGGGACTGATAGAAGAGATGAATCACCCAAGCCGGTAGCTCTGGCAAGCGCCGACGTCAAAGTGCGAGCGAACGTCGCCGTTATGTGGCCATTGTCAGAAAACACGATTTTGCTGCCAATCTTCGCTCGGCATACGCCGCCAGGGCAAACGCTGTCCGTCATGTCGACAATTTTGACGTTGCGAAATTGCGCAGACGTGCCCGCCAACCACCGGCCTATGTCATCGAAGCGCCCAGTACGCGCTGCGCCAGAGCAATCGGGCGTGCCAACCACGGCGGTGTACAGCCAGCTGCGCGGTTCCAGGCAAAGCGGACCGTTCATCTGAAGTTCCGGGGTCGGGCGCATCAGATAGATGCGCCGTGCGTGGTGGGTCAACGCGTGAAGGACCTGCTGGGTACCGGTTATCCACTGTTCCCGCGTGAATGGATAACCCACGCTCTCGCTCAGCACAACCATATCCGGGTCGAGGGACTCTATTTTGCGTATAACAGCGTGTCGCCAACGGGCGCACTCCGCATACTCGCGGTGCAGCGGCTGCGCAAAGTACGATGCATCGACCATTGGGCACGCCGATTTCGTGATGACCAGCAGTCGCCAACCTGGCCTGTTGAAAATCGGCCAATAGGCTGGAAGCCACTGTGCTGCCTTGCTATCGCCGGCAAGAATAGCCGTGTGTGTCGCGTGCGGGTCACCAAACTCGCAGATCTGAACCCTTGTTGATTGGTACGAACCGAAACAACCCATGGGGTAGACGGCCGCTTCGTCGGATCCCGCAGCCACGAAACGCGCCAAGTTCGGGGCCTGCGCCGTGCGTTCGGCTTTAAACAGCCACCCACGTAGCAGAAGCACCGCAACTAACATGACCGCGAGTCCGGCAATTACGGCCAGGCTCGGTTTCGCGACGAGTTTGCGGTTGTGCCGGATCGGCGTTTCAAAAAGATGATACGACGCCGCGGCGAACACCAACGACACCACGACGAGAATCAACCGGTTCCACGCGTTGCCCACGTCCACCACCCACGCGCCGAGCAGTAGGATCGGCCAGTGCCAGAGGTACCACGAGTAGGACACGCGCCCGACCGCCTGAAGGGGGCGGCACGATAGAACGCGCCCGACGCCCGTAGTGGCGTTGAACCCACCGGCGCCTATGACCAGCGCCGCCCCAAATGAGGGCAAGAGCGCCCAAGTACCCGGATACGGCGCACTGCCCCGAATAAATAACGCGGCAAGCACGACCATTGCAATGCCGAGCCACCCTATTGTCCGCTGCAACATCGGTCGGACGAGGAAGGAACGGCCCCTGAATGAAGGCGACCCTACCATCAAGAATACAATCGCGCCCAAAGCAAACTGCCAAGCTCGGGATGGCATCAGGTAAAAGGCAAACAAGGGTGAGTGAAGGGTCCAGTACCAGGACAATGCAAAGCTCACGATGAAGATGCCACCGAATAACCACTTCAACCGCGCCATGTTGGGCGGTTGCTTGGCCCGTTTCCACGCACCCATCATTATTAAGACGAGCAACGGCCACATCAGATAGAACTGCTCTTCTACACCTAGTGACCACGTATGCAGGAAGAGCGCGGTCTCCGACTGCGGCGCGAAGTAGTCCGTATTCCAGAAAGCGAACTGAAAATTGCTCAGCCACAGGGCGGCAGCCGCGGCGTTCGAAGCTTGCTTGGGCAATATCGTGGGAGGCGCCACGAGCCGTGCGAGGATGCAGGTAACCGCCAGCATCAGCAGAAATGCCGGCAGCAGACGGCGTAGCCTTCGGGCGTAGAAGTTCGCAAAGCCTAGGCGCCCGGTCGTCACGGCTTCTTGCACCAGCAAGCCCGTAATCAGGTACCCGGAAAGGACGAAAAAGACGTCTACGCCGACAAACCCGCCCGGTAGCCATGTAACGCCGGCGTGTACGGCCACCACGAGTAGAATTGCGACCGCGCGCAGCCCTTCGATATCCCCCCGATAGCCGAGGCGAAACCCACCCGCTGTGCTGTTCACGCTTGCCCCCAGGGTCGCGTTGTTACTTGCCCGACCGTCGCATGACCTGCGGAGCCTCTGGCGCACGATAGTCGTATCGCCCCCCGCAAAAGGGATCACGAAGACCGCAGAACCGAGCAAACCTTAGCATGATTCCTTACCGACCGACTCGGTAGTTCTCGACAAGGTTGTCCGCTTTTTTCATGCAGTGATTTGCGTGGTTTCGGGTAGCGGTTCGGTCCGCCTATCCGGGTTGAGCCAGATGATTCGGATCAGCTCCCAGTTGCGGATGGTGCAGCATCGCCAGCGGCCGGGCATGTCGCGTTTGGCGTCTTGTAGACGGCAAAAAGGGCCGCCAGTTCGCTGCACCGGTCAAGATGCACGCAAAAAACCCGTCTCCGATTCGCGTCAGAGAACATGATGTCCCGCGTTGCCGCTGACCACCAGCCGTTGTGTTTCATGCGGCGCCAGTCTCGCGCCAGTCTCGGCAATTACTCCAGCATTGCTCTACCTCGGGGATCAATACCCTCGACCGTTCTGATTAGGGCCGCGTCCGCTACCATCGCCACGTCGGCATCGGATGGATGACGCCCGCCGCCATCCATCACGGCGATTATTTGCGACGGCCTGGTTCAGATAATCCCGAGGGGTAAGAACCGGGTATTGACCGCTCTGGGAGGTGAGGACACTCTAGGAGGTAAGGACCCAGCTGCTGAACATATGAACATCGTGCCGGCTACCCACAGGGCGAAGAAGCTCGCCATACACATAGGTGGCGACGCTGCCCGACAGGTCGACGTCATGCTGGAGCGGCAAATTCTGGAAGGGCAAACCGCAAGCCGTCGGGACTTCCCGGTTGGCACGCTCGGGTGCCTGGGCGGTGCGTTGCCGGCGCAAGGCAACGTCTGTTTTTTTACCGGCGCACCGATCAACGGTCCCGACGTGCGGGAGATCGCCGATGCGGATGCAGCGGCGCGGCTCTTTTCGCAGTACGACGGTGCCTTTACCGGGGTTTTCCTGGATGCAGAGCGGCAGGTTCTGGTCGTCGCCACCGATTGCCTGGGCATGCAGCCGCTGTACATGCGTCACGCCGACGGCGAGTTGACGTTTGTCTCCGAGACGAAGGCGATACGTGGCGATCCGGATCTCGCCGCCTGGGGCGCATTCATCTCGATCGGCCACCCCATCGGCGAGCGCAGCCTGATGCAGGACTTGGTGCGCGTGCCACCCGCGAGCATCCTGACCTATGATTGCGCGCGGCAACGGTTGGATATCCATCGCTATTGGCAGTGGCCGGATCCATCGGATGCGTGGCGGGGCTACGACTTTCTGAGCTCGCTGGAACAAGACATCCACGCCTGTGCCGCTTTCGGTGACCCGGGTACGCTGCTGCTCAGTGGCGGATTCGACTCGAGGTTGCTGCTTTTCCTGTTCGAGCGTGCGGGGATCCCCATACACGCCCTGATCATCGCGCACGAAGACGAATACGGTGATGCCGACGGCCGACTTGCCGAGGCGGTCGCAACTTTGACTGACGTCCCGTTTCGAAAAGCCTATCCACCACCAGGCTTTTTTTCCTCGTCGGCTTACCTCGATTATTTGCGCGCCAGCGACGCCGGTTACCCGAGTTTGGACTTGTTCATTGCCAAGGTGGCGTCACACCTCCCCGGCACTGCAGTGTGGGACGGGCTTGTACCGGGATTCGTGTTCATGCCTCTGCATCAGCCTGAGGGCGGATTCGATGCGTATCTGCAGCAGGAGATTCGAGGCCCGTATAGCGCAATCTGGCGAGCGGCAAAGGTCCTGTTCAAGCGCGAGGTTGTAGAGGCGATGCACAACGGGTTTGCGGAGGATCTTCGCGCCGAAGTGTCTCGCCTGCCGCATGATGCGCATGGTCTTAGTCGCTTCGTGATCGAGAATCGCAGCCGTAACCGCGCATCCATGAATCCGCTGAAGGTATACGCAAACCGTGCGGAAGCATTTACCCCGGGCCTGTCGAAGGACTTCATGGCCCATGCAGTCACGATTCCGTTCGAGGAGAAGCGTCACAGCCGTTTCTACCGGCGCCTGTTCGCACAACTGGATGAACGCGCGTTGGGCGTCCCGTTTTTGAGCGGTGGAGAACTGATGAAGGGCGAGTGGTTCAGTCCGGCCTATAGCCGCGAGCGCCTACGTAACGCCTATTACAACCAGCGCACGCGTCACCCCCGCCTGTTCCCCGGCGGTCGGCGCTCCGGAGTCGAACGATCCGCTTTTCTTGGTGAACATCTTTTGGAGGAAAACGATAAGTGGCTCCACGCTCGGGTGCACGAGCGGATGAAAAGAATAGCCCCGGAAAACTACCTTGCATGGAAGCTGCTGTTCCACTGGAGAGCTTGGCAATGGGTCCACGAGAACAAGCTGAAACGAACGCTTGGCTCCTTAGGGATGCTCTGATTTATTCCCCGTCTGCGGCATCATCGCGACCAGTCCTCGGAAAGCCCATCAGCCATGAAGCAGCGCTCCTTTGCCTCGCTGAGTTTCGAGTCCAAGAAGAAGCCGACACGTCGGGAGAGGTTTCTTGGTGAGATGGACAAGGTGGTGCCGTGGGAGGTGCTGCTGGTGTTGATCGAACCCAGCTATCCCGCCTCCGGCCGCCGTGGCCGACCGCCGATGCCTGCGGCGACCATGCTGCACATCCACTTCATGCAGCAGTGGTTTGCGCTGAGCGATCCGGCCGATGGAAGATGCCCTGTACAAGATCGAGTCGATGCGCCGGTTCACGGGACTGGAGTTGAACGAGGACGCAATCCCTGACGAAACGACGATCCTGAAGTTCCGTCGCTTCCTGGAGCAGCACGGGCTGGCGGCGAAGATCCTCGTGATAGCCAATGCGCACTTGGGCCAGCAAGGCCTTTGCTGCGCCAAGGCACGATCGTGGATGCCACCATCGTCCAGGCGCCGTCCTCGACCAGGAATCGAGACAAGCAGCGCGATCCGGAGTTGCGCCAGACCAAGAAAGGTCAGCAGTGGTACTTCGGGATGAAGGCGCACATCTGGGTGGATCTGGAATCCGGGCTGCTGCACCGTCAGGAGCGGACGGTGTACGCCGATGCGGGCTACCAGGGCGCCGACAAGCGAGCCCCCAAGCGCGGTCGTACGTGGTACATCGCGGCCAAACCGGTCCCATCGCCGCTGCATCATATCCGCATACCGGACTTGGGCATTTCTCGTGCATTCTCGGGGGCCAAGTCCAGCGCCTTTCAGGCTCGCTTCCGATACGGTTGCTTTCCGGCATAGGCCGCGGCGACAGCCCAGGCCGCCGTCCCAGTCAATACCGTTGTGATATCGGGATAGCGGCCGGGTATCCAGAGCTGGGCCCATTCGACGGCAAACAACAGCAGCACGACCGCCGGAAGCAAATACCACAGGCACCGCATTCCCAGGTGGAGGCAGAGGCAGGCCAATGCGAGTGGTGGCCAGACGGAGTCCGCGAGGTTGGCCAGGCCATTGATGGGGTGGACCAACTGGGCATGCAGCGGTATCCAGTTGAATGCGTGGATCAGGGTGTTGGGCGCGCCGGGATGCAACGCTTCCGCCACGATGTGGGCGGGAACTAACAGTGCCGCAACAACCAGTGCACGTTGTCGGCCGCTGCGCCAGAGGATCAGGCCGAGTGCCACGCCCGCGCAGGTGCCGGCGAGGGCCTCCGGCGACAGTTGCCGTCCGACCACCAATACCTTCAGAGGCAGCACCGCAAGCAGGCAAATGGCTGCGACGCCGCCCCAAGTGTGGATACGCAGCACGCTGGCGCCGGTTATCGTCAGCGCGGCCGTGGCCGCGACATAGGCGGCGCAGCGCCAGAGATCGACCGATCGCGAGCCCTGCAGCACGTGCCATACCGGTTTCAACCCGGTCTTCAATTCGCTTACATCAAGCGAAGGCGCGAACGGGATCAGTTGGGCGCACCCCCAGGCAACCAATGCCGCAATACCCAGCCAAGCGACGCGGTCACCCCGCAGCCGTGTTGCAAGGTTGCGGCCCCATCCGACGCCCGGCCAACGCATCATTGCAGCAGCGGCGGTAGCAAGCACGGCACCAACGCCGGCACCGAAAACGTTCGTCGCAACGTCCAGCCACGACGCCACGCGTTCCGGGAGAAACGCTTGCATGGTTTCCAGGCCGAGACTGAGCAACAGAGCTGCCAACAGGATCAGAGGGATCCTGCGCAAGCGCCGGCCCAAACCGGCCAGAAACCCGAGCGGCATGTACAGAAGGACGTTGGCAAGTACATCCGTGGCCGATACTTGATCGAGCGCGGCAGCGCTGAACAGCCGGTGGAAGTCGCCCGGTGCACGCCAGCCGATGAACGGGAACAACGTGCCGTAGATGACCAGGCACACACATGCGGCCAGCAGCGTCCAGCGCAGGCGTTTCGATCGCGCCGTCGCGGCGGTATGGGTTTCGGTCGACATCAGGCAGACATCATGCCATCGACCTCGCTGCGCAGCCAGAATGCGCACTGTTGCAAGACACGCGTGGGGTCACTTGCCGCCGACCGACTCGTGGATGGCTGCGAAACACGTGGCGCTTCGACGTGGCGGCCCTGGCGCGGGCGATGGCGTTTAATCTGCTGTGCGAACCAGGGTCCGAGCTCAGGGTGTTGCGCTAGCTCGAGACGGTGGTGGTGCCGCAGATGGCGAATGAGGTCTCGCACGATCACCTGCGGCGCGGCGCGTCATGGCTGTGGGGATGAACCGGGTCACGGGAGTGGAGACCGCAGCAGTGCGCCAGCTGCTGGATGACACGCTGCCGGCGTTCTACGACCTGACCACGATCCGCATCCAGGGTGGCGGGCGGGTCAAGGAGGATCTGCGTACCCATGGCCCGAACGAGCGCACCTGTGGGATTATCCGGCAGCTCGTACTGGGCGTGTCGCAGCGCGCGCAACCGGCGTGCGTTGCTCGAAGTCGGCTACGATCTGGCAAACGGTGTTCGAGCAATTGAGAGATGACGATGCTTGTCCTGCAAATTGTGAGCTTGTGCCTGGTGGCCACGGCCACAGTACTCTGGGCGCTTTATTTTCCATATCCATCGCCGCTGATACGGCGCTGGCTCCCACCGCGCAAGCGCTGGCCTGAGAAGCAAATCCGCACGTGGTTGAAGAAAGGGATATTCCAGCGCGCTTTTTTGCGCCATTTTTACAATGATCCCGAGCGTATGGCGCCTCCGGGAAACGGCGTGCTTGCGCCGGCAGATGGGTTGATCACCAGTGCGGAGGTACGCGCGGGAACATGCTACCTCGTGATTGCGCTCAGCTTCTGGGATATGCATGTGCAACGCAGTCCACTTGCCGGGAGTGTGCTCAGCGTGGAGTCGCACGGTGACGACTTCATGGACGGCGAGGGCCGAGAGTTTGCCTTTCTGCGGGAGAAATCCTGCCCAGTGCAAAAGCGCCTCGTGATTGCGACCGACGCCGGACAAGTCGCGGTGCGCTTGATTACCAGCCTCGCGGCGCGGCGCATCGAGACATGGGTTCGCGAGAGCGAAGAAATCCAGCGAGGCCAAAGGATCGGCAGGATATTGCTGGGCAGCACCGTGGTACTCGAGCTGCCTGCCGCCACGAAGCTGCTGGTGCGCACGGGCGATCGCGTATGGGCAGGACAAACGGTTGTTGCCGAAGGCTTGACTGCCCCATGAATGGTTTCTTCTGGACATCCGGTCATCTGGGTTGGGGCATTTTTTCGCTTGTCGTGTTCACCGGCCTGTGGTGGCTGCTGTCTGATCTGGTCTGGCGATTGAGAAGCGTCAGGATTGCCCGGCTCGCGGTTGCGATGTCGGTCGGCTGGATTATCGGTGTCGGGCTGATCTTGCTGGGGTTTTATGGATCCAACGGGTAAGGCTGCCAGATATCCGAGCCGCCCTGTAGCCGCAAGCTGCCGATGACTTGTCCAAAAGTCACCCCTCAATTAGTGCTATTCGTTGCAGGGACGAGAGACTATGTTTGCGAACCGTAGGGGCGGTTCGCGCGCTGGATTGAGCAGGGGTAGGTGCTGGTGTGCAGGACGATGCCGTGGCTGGCGAATGACGGAGCACGGCCCGTGATCGAAGCCGAACCAAATCTGGTGGGAGGCTCAGTTTGGGCCGGACCCTCGTTGAGTGTTTTGCGCTGCCAACTCCACGAAAAGGAGGGGAAATAAGCTCCGATTATCGAGACCAATCCGATGCTGTTGGCGGTGTCCCGCCGCGGCATTGAATCGACGGGTTTGGGCGGCACCGGACGCGGCGGGAACGCGAAGTCAAGGGAGTTATTGCTGCGCGCGCGATAGGACCGGTTTCATGGTGAGGGACTGGTTTCCGGCCGCATCCGTGCCCGGCAAAGCGTTTGGCTTGGCGGCAAAGTCTTCCCGTTTATGCGCTGGAGAGGCATTCGCTCTACCCGCTCCTGCGGGGCACCTCTTCCCGCAGGAAGAGGGAAGGTCGCAAGAGAACTTCACGGGTAAGCAAAAAATGGCACTACTTGCCTGGGCCGCCGGCTGCGCCGCCCAGTTCGCGGTACAGTTTTTCCGCGGCTTGCTTCTCCTTGAAATCAGCACCTGATTTTTGCAGTGTCTTGAGGGTGGTTTGCGCGCCGACTGTGTCGCCGGTACGCGCCTGGGCTACAGCCAGATGATATTGGATGACCGGAACCTTTGGAGCCGCCTTGGCCGCTTGCATGAGGATCGGCAGGGCTGTTTTGGGCTGGTGGTTCGCGATCAGCGCCCAGCCGTATGTGTCCGCAATGCCGGGTGAATCAGGCGCCAGCTTGAAGACCCGCTCCGCCAGTGCGAGCGCTTTGGGATTGTGTTGCTCGGTGTAAATCCAGGCGAGGTTGTTGAGTGTGCCGATGTCGGACGGGTGAGTCTTCAACACGCGTTCGTACTGGCTGGCAGCCTGCGTGTTCTGCCCGTGATTCAGGTAGTACAGGGCCAAAAGCAGGCGTGTGGCGGCATCGTCCGGATGTTTGGCCAACCAGTCACGCAGCACCCCTTCTGGCTCCTTGGCCGCGCCTTCGCTAAGTGCTTGAAAGTTCTTGATCACCAGAGGCCGGTCGTACTGGACTTTCAATCCTTGCTGGTAGGCTTGGGCGGCCTTGCTCCAGGACTTGTTTGCCATATACAGATCCCCTTCAAGGCTGAATCCCGCGGCCTTGGAGGCGGTTTGGGTTTGCTTCTGTAGCGTTTGCGCCAGGGAAATCGCGCCCGGCAGATCATGGTCCTGCAACGTCATGAACGCGAGCAGCGTCACCGCCGCCACCTGACCGGGATCAGCCTTGATCACCTGGGTGAGATTGTCTTTGGCATCCTTGGTGTCCTTGTTGATGACCTGTGCACGCGCCAGATTGGTGCGGTACAAGGGCACCCGCGGCGCGAGTTTCACGGCTTGCTGCAGCGAGCTCAGCGCCTTGTCCTGATGGCCGGCACTGAGTTCCGCCGTTCCGAGGATATTGAGAGCAGCAGGATTATTGGGGTCCACATCCACCAGGCGTTTGGCGGTGCTCTCGGCTTCGTCGAATTGACCGCTTTCGCTGTACACCACTATCAGCCCGAAATATGGCGCGGCGGACTTCGGCGCTGCGCCGATTGCCTGCTTGAACCACTTGATGGCTTCGGCCTTGTTGCCTTGCAGCATGGCAATCCGGCCGAGTGCGATCATGGCCACCTCGTTTTCGGGTCCTGTTTCAACACCGCTCTGTACCGAACGTCGGCATCTCCGTAATGGCCCTCGATTGAATCCAGGTTGCCGAGGTTCAGGAGCGCGGCGAGGCTCTTGGGGTCCAGCTTGTAGGCCTCGAAATATTGGGCGCGTGCTTCGGTGCGCTGACCGGCTGCAACCAGCGCGGTTCCGTACAGCAGGTGCGCGGCACTGTCGTGCGGATTCCTGGCGGCATATTCGGCCGCCACCTTTACCCCATTGGCCGGGTGCTGCTCGCGCAAGTAGGCCATGACCAGAAGGCGGTTGCGTCGAGCCTCGGCGGAGGCATCGCTTGCGGGCTTTTCCTTCAGCAGGCGGATCGCTTCGGATTCATCTCCGCTGGCCAAAGCTTTGCCGGCCTGCGCGAACTGGGTATCGGGTGGATTGTCTGCGCTCGTTGCGGCAGCTTTTGGCCCCGGTTTTCCGGTGCCTTCGGCGACGGCCCTCTGCAGCAGCGCCAGCAGCTCGGTGTCGGATGGGTTGCCCGGGACTGTCGGTCGCAGCGTGTCCAGCGCCTGGCGCGAGCGGCCTGAGCGATAGAGCGTGAGTGCCAGCAACTTGCGCGGTCGGACATCTTTCGGGTCCATGCCCATGACGTTGCTGAGGCTCATTTCCGCTTGGCCGTAGTTGCCCTGCGCGTAGTTGACCGCGCCCATGAGAAACTGCGCCTGCGCATTATTGGGCTGCTCCTTGAGCACCTGTTGAAGCTCGGAAATCGCATCGTCCTGATGCCCCTGCTTGTACAGCACCAAGCCGTGCAGATAGTGGGGAAACGGCTGGTGCGGGGACATTTTTTCCAGTGTCTTAATGTTGACGAGAGCCTTGTCGTACCGGTTTTGTTGCGCCTGCGCCGTGGCCAGCCGAGTCAACGCATAAAAGCGCTCTTGCGGCAGCCAGTCGGGGTTCTTGAAGCCCAGCACTTTCTGGTAATCCGATTCTGCGCTGGCGAAATCCTGGTTGGTGAATGCCAGATCCCCCTTGACAATCCAGGCCTGCGGATTTTCCGGCGCCGCAGCCAGCGCCTGTTGCACGTACCCGTTGGCGGAATCAAGATCGTTGGCCGCCGCCGATACCTTGGCGAGTCCGGCAAGCGCGCGTGGATCCTTCGGATCCAGCGTCAACGCGGCCTGATACGACTGCTTCGCCTGGTCAAGCTGTTTCAGGCCGAGATAAGCGTCGCCGCGCAGCACGTCCACAAGCCCCTTGACCCCCGGGTCCGTGAGCTTGTCGGGAGATACGATGTTGAGCAGCTTGTCGTGCTGCTGCGTCACCAGTAGCACCTGTCCCATAGGCACCGCCCATTGTGCTTTCGGCACGCCGTTGGCCTGGGCATTTTGCAGGTCGTTCAAGGCCTCCGTCGAATTGCCGAGCATCAGGGAAGCCCGGCCCAGAAGTAGCCACGCTGCACCGTTCTTGTTGTCCCGCTGCAGGACTTTCTTGGCCTCGATGTAGGCTGCGCGATACTGTCCTTCGGCTTGATATTTGCCGCCGGCATCGAGGCTGCCGTGTCCACCGGTCAGGCCGCAACCGCTCAGCAACAGGTTGACGCAAAGCAACGCCAAGCAGAGACGAACAACCCAGGTATTGAGCTTGATCAAGCGCATATTTTTCCCCTTGAGTTCATCCAGCGCGACGCGCGGAGTCATTCTGCACCGCTAGGCCTTTTCAATCCATGTTTGTCCAGAAGATCATAGATCGTCGGCCGGCTGATGCCCAGCAAGCTTGCGACCTGCGAGAGATTGCCACCAGCTTGGGCCATGGCCTTCTGGAGCGCACGCTTTTCGGCGTCGCTGCGCACTTTGTGCAGATCCAGGATGTCCTCGCCGATCGCACCAAGGTTCAATGCCTCAAGTCCGATCTGCTTTTCATCCGCCATGATGACGGCGCTGTTGACTGCGTTTTCCAATTCGCGCACGTTGCCGGGCCAGGGACATGCCGCGATTGCCTTGAGTGCCTTGGCGGTAAATCCGCGAACTACGCGTCCGTGGCGAGTGGCAGCCTGCTCAAGAAAATGCCGCGCGAGGGTCACCGCGTCACCGGCGCGTTCACGCAGCGGCGGAAGCCGAACGCTCACTTCGCTGATACGGTAAAACAGATCTTCGCGGAAGCGCCCTTCACGGATCAGGGCCGGCAGGTCCTGATGCGTGGCGCAGATGATGCGCACATCCACCGGAATCACTTCGCGTCCACCGATGCGCTCGACCACCCGCTCCTCGAAAAAGCGCAGCAGCTTGGACTGCAGCGATAAAGGCATGTCGCCGATCTCGTCAAGCAGCAAGCTGCCGTTGACGGCCAGTTCGATCTTGCCCTTGGTTTGCTTGTGCGCGCCGGTGTACGAGCCCTTCTCGTAGCCGAACAGCTCGGCTTCCAGCAGATTTTCGGGGATGGCCGCGCAGTTGATCGCCACGAACGGCCCATCGCGCCGCGAGCTCAGGCGATGCACCGCACGCGCGAACAATTCCTTGCCGGTACCGGTCTCACCGAGCAGCAGGACGGTGGCGTTCGAGGGGCTGACCTTCTCAACCATCCGGTAGGCATCGAGCATGGCTTTGCTGCTGCCGATGACGCCTTCAAACACCGCGGGCGAATGACTTCTTAGCCTGCGGTTCTCGGCCTCCAGTTCGTGCACCCGGAATGCGCGATCCACTATCAGGCGCAGGACTTCCAGATCCAGAGGCTTGGAACAGAAATCGTAGGCGCCGGAGCCGATAGACTTGACGGCGTTGTCACGGTCGCCGTTGCCGGTGACTACAATGATCTTGGTGTGCGGGGCCTCCTCCAAGATTTCCGTAATCGTGGCGAAACCCTCGGCCGTGCCGGAGGCGTCCGGGGGCAGGCCTAGATCCTGCAGTACTACCGCTGGCTGGTGGAGGCGAAGCAGGGAGATCGCTGTCGGCCGGTCGCCGGCCATGACCAAGTCATAATCCTCGAAGCTCCAGCGCAACTGGCTCTGCAGACCGACATCATCCTCGACGATCAACAGGCAAGGCTGCTTCTGGCTCATGACGCGGCCCTCAGCCTGCCAGCCGTTGTTTCATCCCCCACGGGCTCAGTCAGCGGCAGCTGAATGGCGAACACTGTGCCTTGGCCGGGAGTACTGTTCACGCGCATCGCTCCACCCAGCGAATACACGTACTCGCGGGCCTGATAGGCGCCGATGCCCATGCCTCTGCTCGCCTTGGTGGTGAAAAACGGCTTGAACAGGCGGTTTCGGATGAAGTCCTCATCCATACCTGCTCCGTCATCCTCGATTTCGATCGAAGCAAGCGCGGATTCGCGCTTGACTCGCAGCGTGACATGACCGTGGGCCTGTGCTGCATCCTGTGCGTTGCGGATCACGTGTCCCAGCACCGTGGCAAGCTGTTCGGCATTTGCCCGTACCCACAGGTCCTCCACTGCCGGCTGGTAGTCCGGTTGCGGCAACTGCGAGCTGCATTCGTCGAGCGCCTTGTGGATCACTGCCGCGAGCTGCACGCGGCCGTGCGTGGCAGGTGCCGCGTCGCCACGCAGCTGCTCGAGCAGCCGCGAGATGCGGTGCACCGAATTCGCCACGGTTGTGAGCATGTCGTCCACGAACGCCGGATTGTGCTTGTGACGATCGGCGTTCTGCAGCAGCAAGGATTGCTGCGCTGCGAGGTTCTTGAGGTCGTGCATCAGGAAAGCGGTGAGCTGATTGAAGCCTTCGAACTGGCGCGATTCGGCAAGGCGCAGGGCATCGGCCGCCTGCGCCAGGGCGCCAGCCACCTGAACGCCGGCTGCCCGGAGCAAATCAATATCCTCCCAGTCAAACGCGCGGCGCGCGCGCGCGTGCGCGAGAACCACGAAACCGATGAGCCGATCTTCCAGCACCAGTGGTACCAGCAACCATGCCCGTGTCAGGGCGATCAATTCGGCGGGCGCCCGCAGTTGTTCATCGCCCAGAGGCGGCGGTTCGCTCAAATCATAAATCCACCGATGTGAGCGCATGATGCCGAACGCCGGCAAGCAGGATGGAAGCTTCAGACCGACTGGCGTCGGCATGTTCCAGCATGCTTCCGGCACGAATTCATCAGCATCGCTGCGCATGAACAGTGCGCCTCCCGGGCTGTCCATGATTTGCGCCATCGCGTGCACGGCGCGCTGTGGCAGCTCCGTGCCGCTGGCCGACAATGTGGCCGACAGCCGCAGCCATTCCTCGCGATAGTCGTGGCGGAAACTGAAGAAGTTCTTGTTCAGGAACACCCGCAGATGCGAGCGCGCCTGCCCGGAGAATGTGATCAACAGCACGACCAGCAGCGCGAAGCAGGCAAGCGTGATTTCCGCCACCCGGCCCCAGTCGCCTCCGTACAGGCGAACGTAATAACCACCGATCGACGTGGCGATGATGTAAAACGCGACCACCAGCAGGCTCGTGGAATAGAACACCGCGCGCCGCGACACGCCTACCTCCAGCGACCATTGCGGATTGCGGGCCGCCGCCACCACCAGTAGCGGCACCAACAAGGCATCGATGAAACCGCGCGCCGCCCACACGCTGATGTTGAACTGCCAGTAGAGCATCGCGTAGGAATACAGGAAGATGTCGTAGGCGAACGACAAGCCGAGCGCGATCACCAGAAACTTCAGCGCCCAGCGCTGTTCCGGTTGAACGTTGCGGTAGATCTGTTCGAGAAACACTACGCCGGTGAGGGCGAGAACCAGCACACCGACCAGCGGCACGTTGACGCTGAACGTCAACGCGGTCGTTTGCGGTAAACCAGTCAGCGGCCACAGGCTGTAGAGCGCGAGCATGATCCAGATTGCGTTCGCGGCGACGCGCAAACCACGCAGCCCGGCACCGGACAGGGCGCTCAGGAAAACGAGCCAGGCGCCGTAGCGCAGAATCTCGGCCATCAGTATCCAGCTGATCGCCACGGTGTGCTGCCATTCGGCGTAAGCCAGAAACGCGCTCCACAGAACCGAGACCATCGTGGCCAGGATCAGCAGGGCGCCGGTACGCTGTCCACGCCAACCAACGCCCAGCAGCGCCATACCAGCGAGGAACGCGGCGGCGGCGGTCAAGTAACTGGTAATGACGATGAGGTGCATATCTGGGTGATCCCTGGCGCGTGGCTCGGCTGTCTGCAATCAACCGGCTATTCGCCCTCTCCCGGATTCACGCATTGCCTGGCACATGCCGACTGGAGCTTGCGGAAACCGCTGGTTCTTCGGTAACGGAGGCGGCGCAATCAGCAAACGGCTACGAATGTCGGCCGCCACGCGCGCCGCCGTATGTCCGTCCCAGAGCTGTGGCTTGCGTCCATGCGGCCACTGACCAGCGAGAATCTCGTCCACCGCCGGCACCAGCTCGGCGGTAGTCACCAGTCGGTTGGTACCCTCCGTGATGGTGATCGGCCGTTCGGTGGTGGTGCGCAGCGTCAGGCAGGGTATGCCGAGATAGGTGGTCTCCTCCTGGACACCACCCGAATCCGTGATGGTCAGGCGTGCACCGCAAACAAGATTCATGAAGTCGACGTAACCGAGCGGCTCGATGACCTGCAGATTAGGCGCTTCCGCCAGCTTCGGCCAAAGGCCGAAGGCTTCCAGATTCTTGCGGGTGCGCGGATGTACCGGAAACACTAGCGGCAATCTGGCTGCAATGCCCTTCAGTTGACTTATCAGTGACTTGAGTGGCGCGGGCGCATCCACGTTGGACGGGCGGTGCAGTGTTACTACCGCGTATTCACGCTTCTCAAGCCCGAGCCGACTCCGCTCGCCGCTGGCATCGATGCGCTCGCGCATCAGTTCGTAAGAGTCGATCATGATGTTGCCGACGCGTGTGATCTTTTCCGGCGGAACGCCTTCGGCAGCGAGATTCTCGTCCGCGTCCGGTGACGGCGTCCACAGGATGTCGGCCACCGCATCGGTCACCAGCCGGTTGATCTCCTCGGGCATCCGGCGGTCGCGACTGCGCAACCCGGCCTCAAGATGCGCCACCGGAATGCCCATCTTCGTGCCGACCAAGGTGCAGGCAAGCGTTGCATTGACATCCCCAACCACGACGATCAGGTCCGGTCGATCCGCGACGCAGGCGCCCTCGTAGGTGAGCATCACGTTGGCGGTCTGTTCGGCGTGACTGCCGCTGCCCACGCCCAGGTTCAGATCCGGCGACGGCAACTTCAGATCGCGAAAAAAAGCCTCCGACATATTCCGGTCGTAGTGCTGACCAGTATGCACCAGCCGCAAACGGCACCACGATTCCTCGTGCAACACGTGGAACAACGGCGCGACCTTCATGAAATTGGGCCGCGCGGCCGCGATCAAGTCAATCCTGAGCCGCTGCATAACAGGGTATTCCCCCGATCCACATGGTTTTGAGTGTAGCAAGACACTGATTGCAGTCTAGCGTGTTATCCCGAGGGAATCCTCACGTTGCCATTTCCTGGATCCAGCTTTTGCTGCGAAGGTCCATCATCCTGATGACGGCACTGGGCCCGGGGTTTCATATACCAGGGCATAGCCAGGGCCAGCCCTTGTCCAATGTTTTGCGTAGGCGTGAAACCCAGATTCGCAGTCGCCTTGCTTATGTCGGCCAGACTATGACGAACATCACCCGCCCGAAACTCGCGATACACGGGCTGTGCATCTTGTAGATGCGCGTAGTACGGCAGCAGATTGGCCTGAAGCTGGGCGTAAAGCTCGTTGAGTGTCGTACGGTCGCCTACCGCTACGTTGTAAACCTGATTCATGGCCATGGGGCTTTCCGTCGTCGCAGCCAACAAGTTCGCCTGCACCACGTTTGAGACATAACAAAAATCGCGGCTGGTCTCACCGTCACCATTGATGAACACCGGCTCGCCCTTGATGAGGCTGGCTATCCACGTGGGAATGACCGCTGCATAGGCACCATCGGGATCCTGTCGCGGACCGAACACGTTGAAGTAACGCAGACCAATGGTATTGAAACCGTAGCAGCGTGCAAAAACGCTCGCATACAGCTCATTGGCATATTTCGTTACGGCGTAAGGGCTCAGGAGATTGCCAATCTGATCCTCCACCTTGGGCAGCCCTGGGTGATCGCCATAGGTGGAACTACTGGCGGCATAGGTGAAACTTTCGATCTTGGCATCGCGCGCACTCACCAGCATGTTGAGTGAGCCGGAGCAATTGGTGTCATGTATGGCCAACGGATCTTCAATCGAGCGCGGCACGGACCCCAGCGCCGCCTGATGCAGTACGTGCTGTACGCCTGCACATGCCTTGCGGCAGTCTTCGATACTGCGGATGTCGCCGGTGATGAAATGAAAACGTGACCATGCCTGCGCCCCCACGATCTGTTCAACTTCATCAAGATTGCGTTGGTAACCCGTAGCGAAATTGTCCAAGCCAACCACATGCTGGCCCAACTCAAGGAGTGCCTCGACAAGATTTGAACCGATGAAACCCGCTGCACCCGTAACTAACCAGCTCTGGTGAGACGCCAGAATACGTTCCTTGAGTGCGACTGGAAGTGTCTTGACCAAGTCACTCATCACAATCTCCCGTCGACAGCCTCGCGCGGCAGCACATACTTCACGTCATAAAGGACAGATTCGGCCTTGCCTAACGCACGGATAGCGTCCGCTCCCTTGCTGGCGAATTCCCGGTGGCCGACAGCCAGAATCACGGCGTCATAGGTGCCGTCGACTGGCTGGGCCAGCAGCTCCATGCCGTATTCGTTGTGCGCTTCTTCGGCATCGACCCAGGGGTCATGGATATCGACGCGGGTGTTGTAGCCCGTCAGCGCCTGCACAATGTCCACCACGCGAGTATTGCGCAGGTCGGGGCAGTTTTCCTTGAAGGCCAGGCCCAGCACCAGGATGCGCGCGCCGACCGGGTTGATGCCCTTGCGCACCATCAGGCGGATCACCTCGCTGGCGATGTACGGACCCATGCTGTCGTTGGTGCGCCGGCCGGCGAGAATTACGTCCGGGTGATGGCCCACTTCCTGCGCCTTGTGAGTGAGGTAGTAGGGATCGACGCTGATGCAGTGGCCACCGACCAGGCCGGGGCGGAACGGCAGGAAGTTCCACTTGGTGCCGGCGGCCTCCAGCACTTCCAGCGTGTCGATGCCGAGCTTGTTGAACAGGATGGCCAGGTCGTTGACCAGCGCGATGTTGAGATCGCGCTGGGTGTTCTCGATCACCTTGGCGGCCTCGGCGACTTTGATGGAGCTGGCCTTGTGAGTGCCGGCGGTGATGATGCTGGCGTACAGCGCATCGACGAAGTCGGCCGTTGCCGGGGTGGAGCCGGAGGTGACTTTGAGGATGGTGGTGACGCGGTGTTGTTTGTCGCCGGGATTGATGCGTTCGGGGCTGTAGCCGCAGGAGAAGTTTTCGGTTTTCGGTTTTCGGTGCTCGGTGGGGGCGGACGGAGCGGAAGGGCAGTGTTCGGCATTCGGTGTTCGGTGTTCGGTTAGAGCAGGAGCGGTGCTGGTAGCGTAGTCGAGGCCGGAGGTGCGTTCCAGGATGGGAACGCAGATTTCTTCGGTACAGCCGGGGTAGACTGTGGATTCGTAGATCACCACGTCGCCGGGTTTGAGGATGCTGCCGATGGCTTCGCTGGCCTTGATCAGCGGGGTGAGGTCGGGGCGCTTGGCGCTGTCGATGGGGGTGGGTACGGTGACGATGTAGACGTTGCAGTGTCGAATGTCGTCCAGCGATGCACTGAAGCGCAGCCGCCGCGCGGTCGCCAGTTCGTCCGCATCCACCTCCAGTGTGCTGTCGCGCCCGGCGCGCAGTTCATCTATGCGGCCGGCGCGGACGTCGAAACCGACGGTGTCATAGCGCTTGCCGAACTCCACCGCCAGCGGAAGACCCACGTAGCCCAACCCGATGATGGCGATCTTGGCGTTGGCCACTGATTTCATGGAGTCTCCTTGGCGGATCGGATAGGAGTTCAGGTGGTGTGCTTGGACGTACGAGTGAAGAGATTACCTGATTAGCCCCCAATCTCAGCCAAGAAAATTGCTCGCCAAGCGCAAAGTCGACTCAGGATGCGGCTTGCACAGCATCATTGCACGCACCCGTCGCGACAACTCCTGCGAGTGCTCGGGCGGTGAGGCCCACGGCATCTTCGAGTTTCTCGGCGTGGGGATCGCGCCCTCCAATGGGGTGGCTGCCCCGGCTTGCTCTGCGTGGTCAGTTCCACCAGTCGGGCCAAGTCGATCTTCGATGGGAGCGCACCACGCGGGTCGGACGCGCTCGATACCGGCGAGTCGATGCTGGGCATGGCTTTCGCGTCGGCGCGCGGCCTGCATCCGCCGAGGCTTAACCGCGCCGCAATCGCCTTGATCTGTTTACTCTCGGCCGCCGACAAAACGATACGGGCACGCTACACCAGCCTGATGCATGGGAGCTTGGAGTAAACCAGTCGGGTGAGATCCATGCGCTCCTCCTCGCACACCATCTCTCCGCAGGCCCCGTCGTAAAACGACAGGCGGGGAGGGTAGCTTACTTGTAGGTTCACACAAGATTGCAATGCTATACGACGCTGACCAGAGTCGGCTCGGCCGGGCCGGCCGAGCGGCCCGGATCAATACCATACCGGGCTTTCAAAAAGCCCGCTATCTGGGAGCCACGCATCTGCTCGGGCTCAAACGCGAAGCGATGCGAGAACGCACTGCTGGGTATTGGATTATCGCGCGCATCAGCGAGCCCTCGCGGCAATAAGTCTTTCGCGAGTGCCTCGAGCAGGCTGAGGCGCAAGAGCACCACCGGGTTGTTTCGCACCAAGGCGTAGCTCGTCGGTGGAGCAAATTTTTCGAAGCCGTAACAACGTATGTAGAAGTCGGCATGCCGCGGATGCACACCGATAACGATATCGGTCAAATCGGTGTGCACCCCAAAGTGAATGGCCCAGCGCATCATGCTGAACAGGGCCCCGACGCCGCGTGTAGCACTCTGGCGACGATCCGCCAGCATCCCCACCTCAAGCAGGCGGCGCCCCTTACGTCGCAGTTCATCCAGATATGGTGCATATACGCTATCCAGCGCGAGCCCCATGGGATTGTCGCGGAATAGTGTCATCGTATAGCCGACGTCCGGCCCTTCCGGCCCCCATATCACGCATGCATGCGGTCCCACGGCGGTGGGAACAGCATGAATGCCATACGGGTTTTCGTCGATCAGTCCCATTTGTGAGTAGCGTTCAAATACTAACCGCCAGGCCGATTCCACCTCTTCAAGGCTGGTCGCGCACAAACACGGCGGCGTGCCGCCGCGGGCTGCTGAACGAGCGCGATGCGCCGTGATGTCGATGACTGTCTGAGGCATTTCTACTCTACCGATCTGATTAGTTTCATGTTTTCGTCATCTATCATATGCCATGACCGAGCTATGATTATGTTAACCGCGTGTGAAAGCTATGGATCAAAAGGCAAAACATCGACTAAGCTGTCATTTTTGTGAACTGTGTGTGAACACTGCGGATCAGATTCACGTCGAATGTCAGCAACTCACCGTCGTCCGCTGCGCAGGACGCATTCTGGTCATGGCTGGCAGCAGGCGGCTGCCACCAGCAGGCCTGACACCTTGACCTTCAGATTGAAGCGTGGTTGAACCGGCACCGGCCTCGGCCAGGTGCTCGGTGTAGCAAATGGGCGCCAATCGCACTCTTCGATCACTTTGGCGGGTCTGGCGTTCAGCCGGTCGCCGCGTGCATAGCGCTTGTTCCAGCGCATCGAGCACGAAGTGCGTGCGCGCCGAAGACGACACCTTCCAGCCCACGATGCTGCGTGCGAACAAGTCGATCACGAAGGCCGCGTAAACGAAACCTGCCCACGTCGACAAATACGTAAAGTCACTTGACCACAGCGTGTCCAGTCGCTCCGCCCGGGACTGCCGGTTGACAAAGTTCAGCGGGCAAACGCTCTTTGCATCATTGACCGTGGTCCGAACCGATGTGCTCCGCCGCACCCCCACAGTTCCATCTGCCGCAAGAGCCGAGTGACCGTGCAACGCGAACACCCTCGCGGCGCAGCTGTTGCCAAACCTTTCGCACGCCATACACATGGAAGTTCTCGTCCCGGACCCGCTGGGCCGGCACACACAATCCGGCATCGCGGCGAACCCGGGCGGGCACCCTGGGCGGATCGGCCTGGCGAGCCGCGTGCCGATAATACGTCGACGGAACAAGCGGCAGTACCCGGCAGGTCACTCGACTCCATAGGCACGACGGTGATCGTCGATGAATACCTTCATTTTTGCGGTCGGCGGTCGAGCTCCACCCGGGCAAAATAGGCCGACGCCTTGCGCAAGATTTGATTGGCGAGGCGCAGCTCGCGCCTTGCACGCTCCAGCGCCATGATCTTCTCGCGCTCGGACGTGTTCAGACCTTCATGCAGGCCGCCCCGGTCACGCTCGGCCTGCCGGATCCAGTTGTACAACGTCGCCGCCTTTCATCCCATCTTGGCGGCAATCGACTCGATCATCGCCCGCTGCGAGGCATGCTCCTTGCTGGTGTTCGAACACCATCCGGACCGCTCATTTACGAGTCGCCGGAGAGTGGTTGATTGAGTTGCTCATCGCTCCATTCCGTCAAAGAGTGGAGCCTCCGAGAGTGCCGGGGCGGTTCAGAACGTATTTTGGTGGAGGCCTCTATCCCCGCGTATAGTGCCTGGGCGTGTTTTGCACCAAGTCACACGGTTTTTAAAATATGAACGGGCGCGGGCCGTGAACCGACAGACAAAAGCAGCCATTCTGCGCGCGGGCATCGCCGCGCCCTCGGCGGATAATTCGCAGCCGTGGCAGTTTGCTTGGTCGGGCGACGACCTGGACCTTCGGATCGATGCGAGCCGTAGCGGCCGTGTATCCGATACCCGATATGTCCTCAGCGACCTGGCTGCCGGCGCGTGCCTGGAAAACATGATCATCCACGCCCGGTCGCTTGGTTATGTGGCGGACCTGCAGACCTTTCCGCGCGACGACGACGAACTGTGGGTCGCCCGCATCCGTTGGCACCGCGATCCCGAATGCGACCCGCACGAGCCGCTGGCCGGGGCCATCGAGCAGCGTCACACCGACCGCCGCTTCCCTTGGCGCGGCGCGATCACCACTGATACGCAGGCGCGCCTGGATGCCCAAGCCCGGCTGATTCCTGGGCAGCGGCTTTATTGGCCACAGACACCGCGTGAGAAGAAAACGGCACTCAACGTCATCAGGCAGGCCGAGACGCTGCGTTTCAGGAGCCCGACGCTGCACGCGGAGCTGTTTTCGAGTATCCGCTTTGCGGTGGGCTGGCACAGCGCCTGCGAGGAAGGCCTGGCACCCGCGACGCTGGCCGTGGAGCCACCGATGCGCCCGGTCTTTCAGGCGCTGCGTCGTCCTTCGGTGATGGCCATGTTCAACCGGCTGGGCGCGGCGTCTGTTCTGGGCCTGCGCTCGGCCTGGCTGCCGATCCGGCTGTCGCCCGGTCTCTGTCTGCTCGTCATTCCGTCCACGGCGCGATCCGATGTTCTCGCGGGTGGCCGCGCCTTGCAGCGCGTGTGGCTTGAGGCCACCCTGGACGGGCTGTCAGTCCAGCCGTATGCGGCGGCGGGGATACTCAGCCTGGGATTCGTACCCGTCGAGCCAGTCTTCCAGCGGCCGCTCGCGCGCTTGAGTTCGGCTCTGGGCGAACTGTGCGCGCCGGGGCACGGGCTTGTGTTCTTGCGGCTTGGCCATGCGCGATCCGCATCACGCGATCGCAGTGGGCGAAGGGGACTCGCCAGTTTCGGCGATTTCCAATAGCTGGACCAGATGCGATATTGGTTTGTGTGCGATGGCCACAGGCACTGCGCGACCTTGGTTATTCGCCCATCCGCCGCGGCCTGCCGCAGGCACCCGGCGATAGAGAGTCAAAATCGAAACACGTCGGTCTCGTCTTCCCTTGCCTTCGGGGTTTCACGTCGCGAGGGCGAAGGACAGGTGATTTCCCGCTGTGTCGGAATTCTTTACAAACGCAGCGTGTGGTCGGTGCCGTCGGATAAACGGTCACGTCAAAATGGCGACACGCGCCTTGAAAAACAGGGTTTCTGCTTTAACCGCGGACCTGATCGTGCCCTCTCGCCGTGCACCACGCCATGCGTCCGCGGCTTGCGGGCGTGGGCGCGCGGTGTCCGATTCGATCACAGACACTCCATCGCGGCATGGCGTCGGAATACCTTACAAATATTGAGAAAGTCCGGCAGCCTTGAATGAGTAATTCAATACAAAACAATATGTTATATGTGTGGCATGCCTTTTGCCTTTTAGAATCTGCAAGGGCAGCGTCGATCCGGCGCCACTGCTGCGGTTGTCTGGATTGGTTCTCACTTTCGAGGAGAAAGTCATGTTGAAGAAGAAATACCATCAGAGCCGCACTCGCATGCGCGCTGGCGCTGGGTGTGTGGAGTGGATCGACGCTGGCAACCCCTGTAACTGTGGGCGGCGTCGTATGGGATCCCACCAGTCGCGTTCTACCTGACCGTCCATTCACTCAATCTCCGCGAAACGAGCGTTGCCACCGTCGGCGACGTGCTGACCGGTTATGGGCTGATTGGCTCGATCAACGGGCAAAGCGCGTCATACTTTTGTTCGGGTTGCGACCTCAACTTTACTTTCAGCTATACGGTGTCGAGCCTCAGCGGCAACCAGGCTGAGTTCAATATCGGGGTCCATCAACTTTTTCGTTGACAACACCAATAGCTTCAATACGTTGGATCCGACCACTGCCGGGGTTGGTACGCCGTGGCTCACCATGAGCGGCCATGACGGTTCCGTGCTTACCTTTGGGGGCACAGCGCAGCTTTTCTCCACGATCCAAGGCACGGTCGGCCATCCTCTGACAGGGTCCACCGGAATCGGGTTTTTGGACGCGACAGGAGGCGTTGCGGCGCCCTACTTCCAGACCCACACCCAAGACGACGGACTGGGTGGATTCGCCGACTTTACGCTTAATTCGTCGTTTCTGTTTGCGGCAGTCAGAACCTGTGGAACTACGATCTCTCCCGATCCGACCAATGTCTGCCACTATCCGATTACGGGAACGGCCGAGTTGATCGGCAGATCCGTACCTGAGCCGGGTGCAGCCGGTCTGTTGGGCCTTGGCTTGGCCTTCCTGGGACTCTTCACTTGGTGGCGCCGCAAAGAGGCTGAGCGGCTCTCATAGAGCGGGTATCCCATGGCATGCGGTTTGAGGATTGATGGCGCCGCTTTCCGAAGCGGCGCCATTTTTCCGTGCGCTGCTTTCATTGAACGGGTTCGCCGGCCCGTCGCGGCAACACGCCGCAAGCCGCGTTTCCGTGCCGGCTTGGCACAGCTTTGCGCAATAGATGCCGAGGGGTAGATGTCTCATGATGTCTGATGCACCGCTCACGACCGAGCCGTTCGACTACGCAACGGCATTCAGCCGGACGATCGGTTGGATAACCGCGACCGAGCAGGCGAAGCTTCGTTCCAGGCGCGTGGCGATTGCCGGACTCGGCGGTGTGGGTGGCAGCCATCTGTTGACCCTGACCCGACTCGGCATCCAGTCGTTCAACCTGGCGGATTTCGACCGTTTCGGTATGGAAAATTTCAACCGGCAGGCCGGGGCGTTCCAGTCGACCATTGGCCAGCCCAAAGTCGACGTGGTGTCGCGGATCGCGCGGGATATCAACCCGGATCTGGACATCAACAAGTTTTCCGATGGCGTCACTGTTGAGAACATGGAGCAGTTCCTGTCGGAGGTGGATCTGTACGTCGACGGGCTGGATTTTTTCGTACTCGATATTCGTGCCAAGCTGTTTGCTCTGTGTGCCGAGCGCGGCATTCCGGCGCTTACCGCGGCGCCGTTGGGCATGGGTGCTGCGGTGCTGGCGTTCATGCCGGGCCAGATGACATTCGAAGAGTATTTCCGGCTGGAAGGCCGCCCGAAAAACGAGCAGTTGCTGCGCTTCATGGTGGGTTTGGCGCCTGCCGTGCTGCATCAAGGCTATCTGGTCGATCCCTCAGCGGTGGACCTGATCAACCAGCGGGGGCCGTCGACGCCCATGGCATGTGAAATCTGTGCCGGGATAGCCGGTACCCAAGCGTTGAAGATCCTGCTTGGCAGGGGCAAAGTGCTCGCGGCACCGCACGGCCTGCACTTCGATGCCTACCGCAACAAGCTCGTACACACGTGGCGGCCAGGGGGCAACAACAACCCGCTGCAACTACTGATGCTCTCGGTGGCCCGCCGCCGATTCATGCGCCAGTAAGCAGCACGCACAAGCAAGCAGGCGAAGAAGAAAATCCGCTGGAGTGAGCTCTAACGGTCGCCGGATCAGGAAAATGCAATGGTCGCTCCTCCTGGCCGACCCCGACCCGTGCGCTTCGCCGCACTCGTACCTCTTGCCCGAGTCATTCCCGAGCAGACGTCGAGGTTCGTTTCATCTCTCAACGCGACCGTATGAGCTGATTGTCGATCGATGAATCGTGGATTTCGGCCTGGCTGTTGCCGCCTACGTGTCCAGTTCCGTAGCGAGACCCCGGATGCCTTTCTGCTCTCCGAAGGGTGGTCGTGGGTTCGAATCCAGCCGAACGTGCCATTGCCGAATGCCAATCGCTCCAGATTGCCGTGACGATGACGGCTTGTGAACCGCCGCGCGTTGCTTTTGCGTCAACCAGCGCCAGGAAGGGTGCCTCTTTGCGCTGACGATGGGCAAACCTCAGTGCATGCCGATGCGGAAATCCCGGCTGGCCACCGGCTTGCCATCCAGCGAAATCTCGACCTTGTACCTGCCTTCAGGCCACAGGTCGGGGTTCTGCACCTTGAACGTGGTGATGGCCGGGCCGTCGGTGGCGATCGACTGGCTGATGTTGCTGACCAGTTGGCCGGAGCCTTCCAGATAACTCCATTTGGCGTTGAGCGTGGCGCCGCCACTGCTGCCCTCGGTGGCGACGCTGGCATAGATGGTCTTGTCGTTGCTGGCGAAGCTGTCCTCGGCACGGGTGACCTGATGCTCGGCGTTCAACGCACTGCCGACGGTCAGCTCGGCCACGCTTAGTGGTGCACTCGCTGCGGCAGCAGGAGCGGCGACCGACGCGGCCGTCGCCTCGCCGGCTGTGCCACTGCCGGCCACCGGTGTTGTCGCGGCGGTGGCTGCAGGCGCCGGCAGCATGGTCACCGGTGCGGTGCTGGCGGGGGCAGGGGTGTCGTTCGGCGAGGCGGGCTCGCTCTTGCCGCAGGCGCCGAGCAGCAGCAGGCCGGCCAGGGCGGCGCCGTGCAGTGCGGTAGTGCGAATGGAAGCTGTCATGGGAACTCCTGGGTCGATCGCGGGCGGGGCGCCGCTGCATCACGACGGCCGCCACCGGGTGCTTGGGTCTGGCGACCGAGGCTAGTGCCGCCGACATGAAGCGCCGATTACCGGGAGGGAGCGCAGCGGCTGAACTTTCACGCTGCCATGACAAGCTGCCGCCGTGGTTACTGGCGAACCGTGCGCGGGTTGCCCGGCGTGGCCGGCGTGCTGCTGCGGAATGGGTTGATGTCCAGCCCGCCGCGGCGGGTGTAGCGCGCGTACACGCTGAGCTGCTGCGGCGCGCATCGTCGCATCAGGTCGACGAAGATCCGCTCCACGCATTGCTCGTGGAATTCGTTGTGGGTGCGGAATGAAACCAGGTAGCGCAGCAGCCCGGCGTGGTCGATCGGCGCGCCGCGATAGGCGATCTGCACGCTGCCCCAGTCGGGCTGGCCGGTGACCGGGCAGTTCGAGCGCAGCAGGTGCGAAACCAGGGTTTCCGCCACCGGTTGCACGGACAGGTCGGCCAGCAGGAAATCGGCCTGCGGCGGACCGTAATGGTCGATCTCGATGTCCTGCCGGTCGAGCAGATGGCCGTCCAGATCGATGGCGGGCAACGTGGCAGCGCGCGCCTCGCCGAGTTGCACGCTGACCACGGCACCGGCCGCAGCGGACAGGTCGTGCATCAGGGTGGATGCCAGCGTGTTGGCGTCCTCGATGCGCTCCTGCGCAAAGCCATTCAGATACAGCTTGAACGACTTCGATTCGATGATGTTCGGGGACGCGGCGGGGACGCGGAACTCGGCCATCGCCACCACGGGCTTGCCGCGTGGATCGAGCCATGACAGCTCGTAGGCGTTCCAGACATCCACGCCGTGGAACGGCAGTGGTTCGGCCACCTCGATTTCCGCGCGCTTGTCGGCGCGCGGTAGCGGAAACAGCAGGCGCGGATCGTAGCGATCCGCGTAGATCGTGCTCTTGCCGAGCGGGGAGTGTTCGGGCGTGCTCATGCCGCGCAGTTTAACGGGCCCGGCGCCACCCTTCGCGTGAAAGGCGGCGCCGCGGCTCTCAGGCGTTGACCAGCTGCATCCCCGCGCCGGGGTAGCGGGTGCCGACAGCCACGTCGGGCGGGAACACCGCGTCGATCGCGGCCAGTTCGGCGGCGCTCAGCTGCACGTCGAGCGCACCGAGGTTCTCGTCCAGCCGCGAACGGTGCCGGGTACCGGGAATCGCCAGCACGTCGTCCCCCTGCGCCAGCACCCAGGCCAGCGCCAGTTGCGCGGGTGAGCAGCCCTTGTCGGCGGCCAATGACTTCACCTGGTCGACCAGCCGCAGGTTGCGGGTGAAGTGGTCACCCTGGAAACGCGGGCTGGTGCGGCGGTAGTCGTCGGCGGCGAAGTCGTCCGGCGAGCGGATCGCGCCGGTGAGGAAGCCGCGTCCCAGCGGCGAGTAGGCGACCAGGCTCACGCCGTTGCGGCGGCAGGCTTCGAGCATGCCGTTGGTCTGCGGGTCGCGTGTCCACAGTGAGAATTCGCTCTGCAAGGCGGCGATCGGATGCACCTTGCAGGCACGCTCCAGCGTGGCGCCGGAAGCTTCGGACAGCCCCAGGTAACGCACCTTGCCGGCAGCCACCAGGCCGGCCATCGCGCCCACGGTGTCCTCGATCGGCACGTCCGGGTCGACGCGGTGCTGGTAGTACAGGTCGATGGTGTCGATGCCCAGGCGCTTCAGGCTGGCGTCGCAGGCGGCGCGCACATATTCCGGGCGGCCGCTGATGCCGCGAACCGTCGGGTCGGCGGGATCGCGCAGGATGCCGAACTTGGTGGCGATGAAGGCCTGCTCGCGGCGGCCCTTGATCGCCTCGCCGACCAGTACCTCGTTGGTGTGCGGGCCGTACATGTCGGCGGTGTCGAGCAGGTTGAGGCCGCGGTCCAGCGCATGCCGGATGGTGGCGATCGACTCGGCATCGTCGCGCGTGCCGTAGAAATCGCTCATGCCCATACAGCCGAGGCCGAGGGCGGAAACCCGGGGGGCCAATGCCGTGCCGATGCCTTTGCCGAGGGTGCGGGTCTGCATGATGTCGCTCCTGGGAGGAAGTGGAGGCCATGGTGCGCCGCGACGGCGACCGGATAAATGCTCAATAATGGGAATGACCATTCAATTGCAGACAACAATCGCCATGGACCGCCTTGAAGCCATGCGGCTGTACACCCGGATCGTCGAGCTGGGCAGTTTCACCGCCGCGGCCAACGACATGAGCCTGCCGCGCGCCACCGTGACCCACGCGATCAAACGGCTGGAGGAACGGCTCGGCGCCCAGCTGCTGCAGCGAACCACCCGCCGCGTGCGCACCACCCGCGACGGCGAGACCTACTACGGGCATTGCCTGCGCCTGCTGGCCGACATGGACGAGGTCGAGGCCGATTTCCGCGAGGCGTTGGTGCAGCCGAAGGGCCACCTGCACGTCGATCTCCCGGTGTCGCTGGCGCGATTGCTGGTGATTCCCGCGTTGCCGGATTTCTTCGCGCGCTTCCCGCAGATCACGCTGGACATCGGCACCGGCGACCGCTTCGTCGACCTGGTGCGCGAAGGCGTGGATTGCGTGCTGCGCATCGGCGAACTGGGCGATTCCGGCATGGTCGGCCGTCGTGTCGCGATGCTGCAGCAGGTGACGGTGGCCAGCGCCGGATATGTGCGGCGACATGGGCAGCCCGATTCGCTGGCCGCGCTGCAGGACGGCCACCTGGCGGTGAACTGGGTCTCACCGACGACCCGCCGTGCCGAGCCACTGGACTTCCTCGTCGGCCGCAAGCGGCGCGCGATCGCGCTGCCCGGCTGCGTCAGCGTCAGCGGCGTCGATGCCTACCTCGGCTGTTGCGAGGCGGGCCTGGGTATCGCGCAGATGCCGCGTTACCGGATCGCCGACAGCTTGAAGAGCGGCCGGTTGCGCGAGATCTTGCCGGCTTCTCCGCCGCCGCCGTTGCCGATGACCGTGCTGTACCCGCAGCAGCGGCAAATGCCGGCGCGGTTGCGGGTATTCGTCGACTGGCTGGTCGAACTGACCGCCGCGCAGCGCTGAGTCGTCGGCGCGGCAGCGTCCGCAGGGCGCGTCCGCGGCTTGAAAGCCGCACCATGAAGACGCATCTGAATCGGCGTCACCGGCGCTCTCCCTTGCCATGCCGCCGCGCCGGGTCGTCCGTCCTCGCGCGGGCGATCTCGCCGGCATCGACGAACAGATGGCCACGATCATGGATCTCGAAGGCAAACGCGTGCTGATCACCGGTGGATCAAGCGGCATCGGTCTGGCCACGGCCGAGGCGATGATCGCCGCCGGCGCGCGGGTTCTCATCAGTGGCCGCCGCGCCGATGTGCTGGCCGAGGCGCTCGAGCAGTTGCGCGAAGCCGGTGGCGACGTCGGCAGCGTGGTGGCCGACGTCGCCACCGAGGCGGGCCGCGCCACGACCCTGCGGGCCGCGCTGGATTTCCTCGGTGGGCTGGACGTCCTGGTCAACAATGCCGGTGGCGTCCGCGCTGGCCGGCTGGAGGACATCACCGAAGCGGAGATCCGCGCGATGATCGAGGTCGACTTGGTCGCGCCGATCCTGCTGACGCGGGCCGCGCTGGACGACCTGCATGCCGGCGATCATGGCCTGGTGGTCAACATTGCCTCGGGCATCGCGTTGATCGGCATGCCGTTCTACGCGACCTACGCCGCGGTGAAAGCGGGCCTGGCGCATTTTGGCGAGGCGCTGCGGCGCGAGCTGAAGGGGGAGGGCGTGCATGTGCTGACGGTCTACCCGGCGGCCACCGAGACACCGATGATGAACTCCAGTCATGCCGGTCCCGAGCTGGGTTTCGTCAGGGAGCCGGCCGCTGCCGTCGCCGCGGCGATCGTCACGGGGATCGAATCCGACGCGCTGGAGGTGATTCGTGGCGGCGAGGCGCGCGAGCAGATGATCGCCCTGAACCGCACCGATCCGGCGGCGCTCGACCGGCGCTTCGCCGAGCTCAAGCCGGCGTTGGCCGATGCCGTGCGCGACCATTCCGCGCTCTGAACGATCACGACTCCCGGCGCAGGCCGTGACGTGGCGCGGCGGTGCCCAGCGTGTCACTGCACAGCGGCGCGCCGACCGTGACCAGCGCCTTGCGCTGCTCGTCCAGCGGCAGGCGCAACATGCAATCCTCGAAGCGGGCGAGTTTCCGGAATGCCGGCAAGACCTGCACCTGCGCCACCAGGGCGGCGCAGCGTGACCAGCGCGCCGGGTCGATCACGTAACGCACGAACGAGGCGGTGCGGAAGAAACTTGCGATGCTGATGTCGGCGATCGACAGCGTGCCGAACACGAAGCCGTCGTCGGGCAACTGATTCTCCAGGTAATCCAGCGCGGCGGGAATTTCCACTTCGCGTGCCTGCTGCACTATCGCCTGGTCGGTCTCCTCGTGGAACAGGTAGCGCTTGACCCCCAACTGGTAGAACAGGCGCCAGACCAGCACGTCGGCCAGCCGGGTATCGCAATACTCCTCCAGCCAGCGCGCCAGCGCGCGGTCGCCCAGATCGGGCGGGTACAGCACGGGGGTCGGGTATCGATCCTCCAGGTACTGACAGATCACCGACGAGTCGTTGAGCACGAAGCCGTCGTCGATCAGCACCGGGATACGCCGCAACGGACTGAGCTGCGAGAACTTGTCGTTGCCGACGAACGGCGCGATCGGATCGATTTCGTAATCGAGCCCCTTCAGCTCGAGACAGGCCAGCACCTTGCGCACATAGGGCGAAAGGTAATTGCCGATGACTTTCAGGCGGGCGGACATCGCGCGGCTCCCTGCATCGCTGGGATGATCAGCCTGCATGTGGTGGCCAATCGGCGTCAAGTGACACGCTGGCGACGCCAGTTGCACCGGGGTTCCCGCAGGAAAATGCGCAGACAAGCGGGGTGACTTCCCGCAACGCGAGCCGGTCCGGCGAAGTCGATCAACCTGTGGCAGGGTCGGCGGGCGGCGTATCGCGCTAGCATGGCCGGCCGGCGCGTGTGACCGCCGGGGCAACGGGATTTCCGAAGGGAGTGCAGGATGAGTTCGATGATCGGTACGTGGCGTCTGTCCGGCTTGTGGATGGCGGGTCTGCTTGTGGCGGGCCTGTGCTCGAGCGGGCTTGTGGCGCAGACGCGCGTGCTCACCGCGCAGGACTATGCGCAGGCGGAGCGCTTCCTGCCGTATCGCACCCTGCCGCTGGTCGACCACGATGTGCAAAAGGTGAAGTGGCTGGACGATGGCCATTTCTGGTACCGCGACCACGACGCCGATGGCGACCATTTCATGCAGATGGACGTCGCCGACGGCAAGACCGCGCCTGCGTTCGACCAGGCGAAGCTGGCGTTCGCGCTGGGCAAGGCCGGCGGCAAGCCGGTCGACGCGAGGAAATTTCCGCACGCGTTCGACTACAGCGTGAAGCCTGACGGTCGGCTCGACGTCAGGCTCGACGACAAGCACTACCTGTGCGACCCGGAGGGCGCCGGTACTTGCGAGGCGAAGGCTGGAAATACCGGGAAAGACGCAGCCGCCGACGAACCCGGCGTGCTGTCGCCGGACGGCAAGTCCGAGGCGTTCATCCGCGACTGGAACCTGTGGCTGCGCGACGTGGCGAGCGGTCGGGAAACCCGGCTGACCAGCGACGGCGTGGAGGATTTCGGCTACGCCACCGACAACGCCGGCTGGAAGCACACCGACCGCGCGATCCTCGAATGGTCGCCCGATTCCAGCCGCATCGCCACGTTCCAGCAGGACCAGCGCAAGACCGGCGAGATGTATTTGATCCGCACCCGGGTCGGTCACCCGGAGCTGCTGAAGTGGAAATATCCGCTGGTCGGCGACAAGCAGGTGACGATGATCGAGCGGGTGATCATCGACGTGGCGGCAAAGAAAGTGGTGCGGCTGAAGATGCCGCCGGATCAGCACCGCTCGAGCCTGTGCGACGACGTCAGCTGCGGGCCGGATGGCGGCTGGGACGACGTGAAGTGGGCGCCGGATGGCAGCACCCTGGCGTTCGTCTCCACCTCGCGCGACCACAGGCACGAATGGTTCCGCATCGCCAACGCCACCACCGGCGCAGTGCGCACCGTGTTCGATGAAGTCGTGCCGACCTGGTACGAAAGCGGCAACGGTGCGGTGAACTGGCGCTACCTGCCGGCCACGCACGAGGCGATCTGGTTCAGCGAGCGCAGCAACTGGGGCCAGCTGTATCTGGTCGACCTCACCACCGGCAAGTTCAAGCACGCGATCACCCGCGGCGAGGGCAATGTCACCGAGGTGCTCAAGGTCGATCCGAAGACACGCACGGTGTGGTTCCGCGGCGTGGGTCGCACGCCCGGCGTGAATCCCTACTACCAGCAGTTCTGGAAGGTCAGCCTCGACGGCGGTCAGCCGGCCCTGCTCACGCCGGAGGCCGCTGACCACACCATCAGCCTGTCACCCGACGGCAAGGCTTTCGTCGATGCGTACTCCACGCCGACCACGCCGCCGGTGACCGTGCTGCGCGATGCCGAAGACGGGCACACGCGGGCCACCGTGGCCCGTGCCGACATCAGCCGTCTGAAAGCGGCAGGCTGGGTGCCGCCGATCCCGTTCACGGTGAAGGCGCGCGACGGCAAGACCGCGCTGTACGGCATGATGTTCAAGCCGACGAACTTCGATCCGTCGAGGAAGTACCCGATCATCGACTACGTCTATCCGGGTCCGCAGACCGGCTCGGTACGGGGGCGCAGCTTCGCGCCCTCGCGCAGCGATCACCAGGCGCATGGCCGAACTGGGCTTCATCGTGATCGCGCTCGATGGCATGGGCACGCCGTGGCGCTCCAAGGCGTTCCACGATGCCTACTTCGAGCATGTCGAGGACAACACCTTGCCCGACCAGGTCGGCAGCGATCCGCCAATTGGCCGCGAAGTACCCCTGGATCGACCTCGACCGCGTCGGCATCTGGGGCCACTCCGGCGGCGGCAATGCCACCGCGGGTGCGATGTTCCACTACCCGGACTTCTTCAAGGTCGGCTGGGCCGAAAGCGGCAACCACGACAACCGCGAGTACGAGGACGACTGGGCCGAGAAATGGCAGGGCCTGCTGGTCACCGGCAAGGACGGCAAGAGCAACTACGACGCGCAGGCCAACCAGGACTTCGCGCAGAACCTCAAGGGTCACCTGATGCTGACCTACGGCACGCTGGACGACAACGTGCCGCCGTCCAATACGCTGCTGGTGGTGCAGGCGCTGATCAAGGCGAACCGCGACTTCGACATGATCGCGATTCCCGATGTGCATCATGGCTACGCCGCCGCCACGCCGTACATCACGCGCCGCCGCTGGGACTATTTCGTGCGTTACCTCGCCGGCGACACGCCGCCGAAAGCATACGAACTGAAACCGTGGCCATGGCTCTGACCGGGTAAACGGCACCCTCGCCGGATGCCATCCGGCGAGGGTGCGAGCTCCGCTCAGTGGGCGCTCACGGACTGCGCCACACCCTTGGCCAGCGCCTCGTCGAGCAGCTTCCGGATCTCGCGCTCGGCCCGGGCTTCCGCCTCCTGCTGACGCTTGTCCATGGCGGCCTGCTGGCGATCGAGTGTGGCCTGCTTCTGCTCCAGCGCCTGCTGCTGTTCATCCAGCGCTTTCCGCATGACGTCCTGCCGCCGGTCCAACTCGGCTTGCTGCGCCTCCAGTGCCCGGCTGCGCGTCTCGAGCGCGGGCTCGGCGCGGCTGCGGCCGGCTGTTTCCTGCGCCAGCCTCGCCTGTTGTTCCGCCAGCTCGGCCTGCTGTTGCGCGAAGGCGCTGCCGCGGGCGGCCAGTCCGGCCTGGCGACCCGCGAATTCGCCCTGCCTGCCGGCCAGCCGCCCCTGCTGGCTCGCCAGTTCGGTGAGCGGCTGGTAGATGGCGCGGGCGCGCTTGAGCATCGCCGGATCGCGGATCAGCCAGGCCTTGTCGCCACGGCGGAACCACAGCATCGGGTCGTTCGTCCGGTGCAGTCGCTTGGCAGTGGCGAGGTCGCTGTCGTTACCGGTGATGGTGATCGAGTCGCCGTCGAGCAGGGCGAAGCCGTCGCGGGCGTTCGTCGAGGTATCGATGCTGATGTGATGTGCCGAAAAGCCATCGCTATCCGCCGCTGGTGCGGGTGGAGCCGGTGGCGCGGGCGGAACGGGCGGCGGGCTTGCAACGGCGGGCAATGGAGGCCGCGGCGGCATGGGTGCGGGTGGCGGCGGTGGCGCGGGCGGTAGCGTCTGCACGCTGCTCGCCGGCGCATTCTTTCCGGTACCACTCGTGTCGGCTGCGGTCACCCGATAGGGCAGGGTGCCGGCCAACGCGATCAGTACCACCAGCAGCCAGCCGAATCGGCCCTGGCGCGGAGAAATTTCGGTTCGTTGCAACATGATCAGTCGCCTCTTCAGGGTACGGAACGACGAAGACGCCCCGGCCAGGCCGGAGTGCATGGGATGGGCCACGCCCAGGCGCAGCAGCAGCCGGGCATAGGTCTGCGGCTCGGTGCCCGGTTGCGCGAGGACCTGCGCGTCGCAGGCCGCTTCGCGAGTGAGCGCGTACTCGCGAGTCGCCCACGCCACCAGCGGGTGGAAAAAGAACAGCCGTTGCGCGATCACCGGAATCCAGCCGAGCCAGAGATCGCCGCGCTGCAGGTGGGCCAGTTCGTGCGCCAACGCCAGGTGCGACTCCGCGGGGGTCAGCGCCTGGTCCGCGGGCAGCAGGACGGTGGGCTGCCGCAGGCCGATCACCTGGGGCGAGGTGATCGCCGGTGACACACGCAGCCGCGGGCAGCGACGCAGCCCCAGCAGGGTGGCTTCCCTGGCGCACAGCGCCTGCATCGCCGGGTCCGTCAGCGGCATCGATTCGCGCAGCAGGGTGCGCGTCTGCGCCCACTGCCGGAGCGTGCGCGGCAACTGGGCCAGCAGGCCGGCCAGCCACAACAGCGCCAGCAGCAACGGCCCATGCGGTGAGAGTCGCCGGGGCTCGGCTGCAGCGGGCGTCGATGCGTGGTCCGACCGCGCCAGCCTGGACCGCCGAGGGTCGCACCCGCATGGGCGCAAGTTCGGTCACCGGAGCGACTGCATCGGTGTCGCTGATCCGCTGGACCGCGGGCGGCGACAGCAGCGGCAGTTGCACTGGTGCATGCCAGCACAGGCCGGCGATCAGTTGCAGGCCGACCAGCCACCACAAGGTGCAACGCATCGCTGCGGACAGCTGCGGTAGCAGACGGATCAGCAATGCCACCACGGCGATCAGCACGGCCGCCTGCACGGAGGTCCAGCCGAGTCGGCTCAGCAGCACGCTGGCCAGATCATCGAGGGCATGCATCTCAGGACTCCTTGCGCCGGGTCTGCAGTTGCGCGACCAGCGCTTCCAGCTCGGCCAGTTCGCTGTCGCTGACCTCGGCGCTCTCCGACAGCCAGGCCACGAAGGGCGATACCGAGCCGCTCAGGGTCTTCTCGACAAAGCTGCCCACGGCGCTGCGCATCGCCTCGCCGGGTGCAGTGGCGGCGCTGTAGCGGTACATGCCCCGGACCTGGCGCCGCCGCAGATAACCCTTGCTGCGCAGGCGCTCCATCATCGTCAGCACGGTGGAGCGGGCCAGCCCGCGCGGCTCGCCGAAGCCGCTGGCGACTTCGCCCACGGAGGCGCTCTGGTATTCGGCAAGGTAGTGCAGGAGCGCGAGCTCCTGATCACCGATCGTCGGCCTGGACATGTCGGACATCACGTTTGACTACAGGTGTAGTCAAACTACGCCATGACTACACCTGTAGTCAATACCGTCGTTGATGGGCGTCCCGCCCGGCCGCCGTCCCCGCCCTTGCCGCCTCCCTGACGGCAGAGGCGGGGAGGCATCGGCGGACTCTCAAAACGCCATGTCGAACGCCACTTCGCCCTGCACGCCGACCTGGTAGGCCGAGACGCGGCGCTCGAAGAAGTTGGTGACTTCCTGCACGTCCTGCAGGTCCATGAAGTCGAACGGGTTCTTCGCGCCGTATTTCCTCGGCATGTCGAGCTGGGCAAAGCGCTGGTCGGCGCAGTATTCCAGGTACTGGCGCATGTCCCTTGCCGACAGGCCGGCGACACCGCCGGAGAGCACATCCTCGGCGAACAGCGTTTCGCAGGCGATCGCGTCTTCCATCATGGCTTCGATTTCGGCGCACATGCCGTCGTCGAACAGTTCCGGCTCCTGCTCGCGCACCGTGCGCACCACCTCGAACGCGAACGCCATGTGGCCCGACTCGTCGCGGAACACCCAGTTGGTGCCGGCGGCCAGGCCATGCAGCAGGCCGCGCGAGCGCAGGAAGTAGACGTAGGCAAACGCGGCGTAGAAGAACAGCCCTTCGATGCAGGCGGCAAAGCAGATCAGGTTGAGCAGGAATTGCCGCCGCTGCTCGCGCGTGTCCAGTCGTGCGAGGTGCTGGATCGAGTCGATCCACTTGAAACAGAACGCACCCTTGGCGCGGATCGAGGGAATGTTCTCGATCGCGGCGAAGGCCTTGTTGCGTTCGGCCGGATCGGGAATGTAGGTGTCGAGCAGAGTGAGGTAGAACTGCACGTGCAGCGATTCCTCGTACAGCTGGCGCGACAGATACATGCGCGCTTCCGGCGCGTTGATGTGCTGGTACAGGTTCAGCACCAGGTTGTTCGAGACGATGGTGTCGCCGGTGGCGAAGAACGCCACCAGCCGCTGGATCAGGTGGCGGTCGGCCGCCGACATCTTCGAGGCCAGGTCGCTGGTGTCGGTCGAGAAATCCACCTCCTCCACGGTCCACGTATTGCGGATCGCGTTGCGATACATCTCGTAGAAACCGGGGTAGCGCATCGGGCGCAGGGTGAGTTCGAAGCCGGGATCGAGGAGGCGAGGAGTGAGTGAAGAGGAGTGAGAAACGAGAGATGATGCGCTCATGACAGGGAGGTCCTATGCATTATCGAGAAGCAGTGGTGTGGAACCGGGCAATGGAAGTGGCGCGGGAGATTTATCGGCTGACGGCCCTGCTCCCGCGAGAAGAGGTGTATGGGATGCGAAGCCAGCTCACACGGGCTGCGGTTTCCGTTCCAAGCAACATCGCCGAGGGCTGGACGCGAGAATCAAAACGGGAGAAGGCCCAGTTCCTTGCCATTGCCCAAGGCTCCGTCGCCGAGCTGGAAACGCAAGTCACCTTGTGCGAACAGCTGGGCTGGTTTCCCGAAAGCGAAACGGAAGCTGTCCGCTCAGCCCTCGATCAGGTCAGTCGCATGTGCACTGCCATGCGCCGCAAGGCGAGAAACGAGTGAAGAGGAGTGAGTGGAGAGAGGTTCGAAGGACTGCCGTTGCCTCCTCTCGTTTCTCACTCCTCCACACTTACTCCTCGTTCTACTGGCATGCCTCGCAATACTCGGGATTTTCCAGTGAGCAGAACACGGCGGCGTTGGCTTGTGCCTGATCCGGTATCGCCGACACCGTGGTCTTGCTGATCTTCGTCGCCGGCCGGGAGCGCAGGTAGTAGGTGGTCTTGATGCCGGCCTTCCACGCGTACATGTACATCGAGCTGAGCTGGCCGATGTTCGGGTTTTCCATGAACAGGTTCAACGACTGGCTCTGGTCGATGAAGGCACCGCGGGCGGCGGCCAGCTCGATCAGCGCCTTCTGTGGCAGCTCCCACACGGTGCGGTAGATCGCGCGCAGGCGTTCGGGGATCGCGACGATGCCCTGGATCGAGCCTTCCGCCAGCTTGATCGCATCGCGGATGTCGGACGTCCACAGCCCCAGCGCCTTCAGCTCGTCGGCGAGGTAGCGGTTGACCTGCAGGAAGTCGCCGGACAGCGTCTCGCGCTTGAACAGGTTGCTCACCTGCGGCTCGATGCACTCGTAGCAGCCGGCGATCGAGGCGATCGTGGCGGTGGGGGCGATCGCGATCAGCAGCGAGTTGCGCAGGCCGTGGGCGCCGATGCGTTCGCGCAGCGCATCCCAGCGGGCGCGGTCGTGCGGCGCGGCATCGGGCCAGTAGTCGAACTGCAGCTCACCGCTGGCTGCGCGGCTTTCGGCGAAGCCCGGGTGTGCGCCGTCGGCTTCGGCCAGTTCGCACGACATGCCCAGCGCGTGGAAATAGATCTCTTCGGCGATGCGGCTGGACAGCGCCAGCGCCTCGGTCGAATCGAACGGCAGGCGCAGCTTGAAGAACACATCCTGCAGGCCCATCACGCCGAGTCCGACCGGACGCCACTTCATGTTCGCCGTGCGCGCGGTCTCGATCGGATAGAAATTGAGATCGATCACCCGGTTGAGCTGGCGCACGGCGGTGCGCACGGTGGCGGCGAGCTGTCCGAAATCGAACACGCCGTCGACCACGTGCCGGGCCAGGTTCACCGAGCCGAGGTTGCATACCGCGGTTTCACTGGCCGAACTGACTTCGAGAATCTCGGTGCACAGGTTGGACAGGTGGATCACGTTCTGGGGTTTGGCCGTCTGATTGCTGGTGGCGTTGCAGCGATCCTTGAACGTCATCCAGCCGTTGCCGGTCTGCGCCAGCGTGCGCATCATGCGCGCGTAGAGCTCGCGCGCCTTCACCGTCCTCATGGCCACGCCGTTCGCCTCCGCTTCGCGGTAGGCCCGGTCGAAGCTCTCGCCCCAGCTGTCCACCAGCTGCGGCACCACCTTCGGATCGAACAGCGACCAGTCACCGTCGCTCTCGACCCGGCGCATGAATTCGTCCGGAATCCAGTTCGCGATATTGAGGTTGTGCGCGCGGCGGGCATCGTCGCCTGTGTTGTCGCGGAGCTCGAGGAAGTCCTCGATGTCGGCATGCCACGATTCCAGATACACGCAGGCAGCGCCCTTGCGCTTGCCGCCCTGGTTCACCGCGGCGACCGAGGCGTCCAGCGTCTTCAGCCATGGCAGCAGGCCGTTGGAATGGCCGTTCGTGCCCTTGATCAGCGAGCCGCGCGAACGCACGCGCGTATAGGCCAGGCCGATGCCGCCGGCGAACTTGCTGAGCTTGGCGACGTCCGCGTACTTGTCGTAGATCGACTCCAGCGAATCGAGCGGCGAGTCGAGCAGGTAGCACGAGCTGAGCTGCTCGTGACAGGTCCCGGCGTTGAACAGGGTGGGCGAGCTGGCGAGGTATTCCAGCGAGGAGAGCAGCCGGTAAAGCTCCAGCGTTTCAGCGATGTCGTTGCCGCCCAGCGCGCAGGCGATGCGCATGAAGAAGTACTGGGGCGTCTCGATCACCAAACGCTTTTGCGGGTGGCGCAGCAGATAGCGGTCGTACACCGTACGCAGTCCGAAGTACTCGAAGCGGCGACCGGCCAGCGGGTCGATGGCGTCATTCAGTTTGCGCGCGTTGGTCGCCACGAAATCGCGCAGCCGATCATTGAGGATACCCAGCTCGGCGCCGCATACGACCGACTGCGAGAAGCTCTGGATCTCCTGTCCGCTGACTTCCTTGTCGATGTACGCACCCAGCAGGCGCGCGGCGAGCTGGCCGTATTCGGGTTCTTCGGCGGTCAGGGCGGCAGCGGTGCGGATCGACAGCTGGTCCAGCTCCTGCGTGGTGGCGCCGTCGTACAGCCCGCCGATGGTCTTCAGCGCCACGCGCAGCGGATCGACCGCGTGCAGGCCGTCCGTGCTGCGGGTCACCGCGCGCACGATCTTGTTGACGTCGACAGTCTCCTGGCCGCCGTTGCGCTTGGTCACGCGCATCTGGCCGGGGTGGTGGGGCGGGGTCAGTGCGAAGGACGTTTCGGGCAAGGGTGTCGACGATGCATCGCCAACGGCGGTGGGCTGGTCGGCGCGCGCGATGGTGCGCTCGCGCTCGGCGGTATCGAGGGGTTGCATGGCTGGTGGCTCCCGGCATGGACATCAAACGCCTGCTCCCGCGCGCAGGGCCTGAAGCGATGGGTTCCGGGAACGACACACAACGCAGACGCCTGGCGGCCGACGGCATTGCGACGTGCCTCCCCGCGGAAGCCATCACTACGCATCGGGCACGTTCATCCCGATGTGCCGGCAGGTCTTCGGACTTGCGGACATGGATCTTGCGATCCGCCTACTTGTCCCCGCTTCCCAGCCGCCGAGGGCCAGTGCGTGTGGGGACGTTCGTTTCCGCTTTACCGCTGCGGGGCAGTTCCGGAGTTACACCGGATTCCCTTTTAAGTCCGACCGATGTCGCATCTGGTCGGGCACCGACGGGCACAACATATCGGGTGGGCGGGATGGGGTCAACCCAACACGTTGTGGGCAAGTCGGGAAGCCGCCGGGCGGGGGCGAACTCTCGCGGCGATGCCGACGAGTCGATGGTTGGGGGTTGCGATGGGGTGCCGGGTGGGGCGCCGGGCGCTGCTTCAGAGCGCGTCGTGATCCAGTTCGCCGGTGCGGATGCGGATGACCTGCTCCAGCGTGCTGACGAAGATCTTGCCGTCGCCTATCTTGCCGGTGCGCGCGGAGTGCTGGATCGCTTCCACTACCCGATCGAGCTGGTCGTCGGCGATCGCCACTTCCAGTTTGATCTTGGGTAGGAAATCGACGACATACTCGGCGCCACGATACAGCTCGGTATGGCCCTTCTGCCGCCCGAAGCCCTTCACCTCGGTGACGGTGACACCCTGGACGCCGACGTCGGCCAGCGCCTCGCGCACATCGTCCAGCTTGAACGGCTTGATGATCGCCACGACCAGTTTCATGGAGGGTTCCTTGAATCGACAGGCATTGGCACGACGGGCCGTGCAGAATCGCCATTCTGCCTGCCCGGCCCGGCGTTGTCGCCTGATCGACGCCGGTGTAGGACAATCCCTACAGTTTCTGACGGAGCAACCCGATGGCGCCCACAATTTCCGTTCATCTAGTATTTACCTCGACGAGTGCGAGGCGCTGTCCATGATGGATAGGCAGGATATCGATCAGATTGCCCTGCGGCTTGTGTCGTTGGTACCGCCAGGGTTGGCACAGGCGCAACAGGATTTGCGAGCCAACTTCCAGGATGTTCTGGCGCAGGGATTGCGCCGCCTCGACCTGGTCACCCGCGAAGAATTCGAAGTCCAGTCTCAGGTGCTGGCGCGTACCCGCGCCAAGGTGGACGAATTGGAGCAGCGCGTCGCCGAACTCGAGGCTGTCGTGTCTGCTCGCGGGAGCTAGCGACAAACAATCTCCCGGGAGCCGCCTCCGATCCGTCACCCTCACCCCGAGAACGATCGGGGGCGGTTATTTATCCAGCGCTGCTGATGGAGTCGCTTGATGTCCTTGCATATCAGCGAACCCATTTCCCTGCGTCAGCAACCAGCGGTCGCATGAGTCTTGCGGTTACCCTCAGTCGCGCCCAGGAAGGCATCGCCGCGCCGCAGGTGATGGTCGAGGTGCATCTCTCCGGCGGCTTGCCGTGCACGAATATCGTCGGCCTGCCCGAAGCGGCGGTGCGCGAAGCGCGTGATCGCGTACGGGTGGCGATCCAGAATACCGCGTTCGAATATCCCAATCGCCGTGTCACGGTGAATCTGGCGCCGGCCGAGCTGCCCAAGGATGGTGGTCGTTTCGACCTGCCGATCGCGCTGGGCATCCTCGCTGCCAGCGGGCAGGTGCCGCGCGACAAGCTGGACGATTGCGAATTTCTCGGCGAGCTCGCGCTGACCGGTGCGCTGCGCAGCGTTTCCGGCGTGCTGCCGGCCTTGCTGCGGGCGCGGGCGCGTGGCCGGCGCGTGGTCGTGCCGCGCGAAAATGCCGCCGAGGCCGCCCTGGTATCGGATGTGGATGTGAGGGTGGCCGATACGCTGGCCGAGGTATGCGGCTGGCTGCGCGGTGCGCATGAATTGTCGGTGCCGCTCGGCATCCCCAGCGATGGCGGTGCCCATGACGGCCCGGATCTGGGTGACGTGCGCGGCCAGTTGCAGGCCCGTCGGGCGCTGGAGATCACCGCCGTGGGCGGTCACCACCTGTTGCTGATGGGGCCGCCAGGTACCGGCAAGACCATGCTGGCCGAGCGCCTGCCCGGCATTCTGCCGCCGCTGTCGGAGTCGGAGGCTCTGGAGACCTGCGCGGTGTTGTCGGTGGCGGGCCAGACCACCGACCTCGCGTGCTGGCGGCGGCGCCCCTTTCGTTCGCCCCATCACACGGCGTCGGCGGTGGCGCTGGTGGGCGGTGGCTCGTATCCGCGCCCGGGCGAAATCTCGCTGGCGCACAACGGCGTGCTGTTCCTGGACGAATTGCCGGAGTTCAGCCGGCACGTGCTGGAAGTGCTGCGCGAGCCGATGGAATCGGGCCACATCATGATTTCGCGGGCGGCACGGCAAACCACCTTTCCGGCCCAGTTCCAGCTGGTAGCCGCGATGAATCCCTGCCCATGCGGCTACGCCGGCGACCCGCGCTGCCAATGCACGCCAGATCAGATCAAGCGCTACCGATCACGTATTTCCGGGCCGCTGCTCGATCGCATCGATCTCTGCGTGCAGGTGCCGCCGGTGCCGCTGGCCGAGCTGGGAACCCCACGTGGCGAATGCGACGAGGATTCCGCCACGGTGCGCACCCGCGTGCTCAAGGCGCGGCGGCAGTCGCTGATGCGGGCGGGTCGACCGAACGCGGAGATCAGTACCCGCGAGCTGGAGCGCGATTGCGCGCTGGGTCCGGCGGAACGACGCTGGTTCGAATCTGCGCTGGAGCGACTGGGCCTGTCCGCACGCGCCTACCATCGGGTGCTGCGGGTCGCCCGCACGATTGCTGATATCGACGGTGGCGCCGCGCTGCTGGAGCGCGAGCATCTCGCCGAAGCCCTGCAGTATCGGCGGCTGTAGACGCCACTTCGCCGACCCGATGTGGGGGGCGACCGTCACCGACTGGACGCCGGCGGAGGTGCATGCTTTGATCGCAGGCTGATGCTCGCCTGGGGGACTTTGATGACTATCGAGCTCGGCCTGATGCTGGCCGCCCTGCTGATGGCCGGATTTCTGGCGCAGTGGCTGGCCTGGCGGGTCAAGCTTCCGGCGATCCTGTTCCTGTTGCTGCTGGGGATCCTGCTGGGGCCGGTGGGCGGCGTGCTCGATCCGGACAAGCTGCTGGGCGAGCTGCTGTTTCCGGTGGTGTCGCTGGCGGTGGCGTTGATTCTGTTCGAGGGCAGCCTGACCCTGCGCTTCCACGAACTGCCCGGGATCGGCAGGGCGGTGCGCGGGCTGGTCACGTATGGTGCGGTGAGCACGCTGCTGTTGCTGGCCTGGGCTGCCCATGCCATCGCCGGGCTGAGCTGGCCGATCGCATTGTTGTTCGGCGCGCTGGGCTGCGTGACCGGGCCGACGGTGATCGCGCCGATGCTGCGCACGCTGCGGCCGAACGAGCGGATCGCCAATACCCTGCGCTGGGAAGGCATCGTGATCGACCCGCTCGGCGCGCTGTTTGCGGTGCTGATCTTCGAGGCGGTCGTTTCGAGGCAGCAGGGCCACACGCTCGGCGTGTTCGTGGCCACGCTGGGCGTGGGCATGCTGATCGGCGCGGCAGCGGCCTGGCTGGCGGCATTCCTGCTGCGCCGGCAGATGATCCCCGAATACCTGCAGAACTACGCCGTGCTGGCCACGGTGCTGCTGGCCTTCAGCGTCTCCAATACGCTGACCCACGAGTCGGGCCTGCTGGCGGTCACCGTCATGGGCATCGCGCTGGGCAACATGCGCGGCGTGCACATCGACGACATCATGGATTTCAAGGAGAACATCACCACGGTGCTGGTGTCGGTGCTGTTCATCCTGCTGGCGGCGCGGCTGCACTGGCCGTTGCCGCCGGGCATGTTGCTGGCCGGCATCGCGCTGTTCGCGGTGGCGCAGTTGCTGGTGCGGCCATTGACGGTGGCGCTGTCCAGCATCGGCAGTGGGCTGAGCTGGCGCGAGCGCGCGCTGATCGGCTGGGTGGCGCCGCGCGGTATCGTCGCCGCCTCGGTCTCGGCACTGTTCGCCTTGCGCCTGGATGCGCTGCACGTGCCCGGCGCCGACGCGCTGGTGCCGCTGGTGTTCATCCTGATCATCGGCACCGTGGTCCTGCAGAGCGCCACCGCCCGGCCGCTGGCCTTGTGGCTGAAGGTGGCCGAGCCGGAACCGCGCGGGCTGCTGATCTTCGGTTCCGACGGGGTGGCCCGGGCGATCGGCAAGGCACTGACCGAAGCCGGCTTCCGCGTGGTGCTGGCTGACGACTCATGGGACGACATCCGGCTGGCGCGGATGGAGGGGCTGAACACCTTCTTCGGCAATCCGGCCTCGCCCTATGCCGAGCGCTATCTGGATATCACCGGCATCGGCCGTCTGCTGGCGCTGTCCACCCATCGCGAGCGCAACTCGCTGGCCTGCGTGCACTACCGGCAGGAATTCGGCCGCGACAAGGTCTATCGCCTGCGCAACCTGAGTCCGCTGGAAAATACCGATCGCGCCGCGCTGGCCGGCAATCTGCTGGCGCCGCCGCTGTTCGACGAGCAGATGACCCACGGCCGCTTCGCCGAGATGCTCAGCCAGGGTTGGCGGATCAAGACGACCCGGCTCAGCGGCACGTTCGACTGGCCGCATTTCATCGAGCAATACGGCTCGACCAGCGTGCTGCTGTTCGGGGTGGAGGAAAAGGGTGCTCTGCGGGTGGTCTCGTCCAAGCGCGAACTGGAACCTCGGCCGGGCTGGACGGTGATTGCGCTGGTACCGCCAGGCAGCGTGCAGGAGACCCGGCTGGGTGACCTTGCCGCCGGATCTTCACACCACTGACCATCGCGTCGAGGTTCACCGGAACGTGCCCTCGACACGCCTTGCGCGTTCTACATGTCCACCATCGCACACGGGATACTTTCATGAGTACAAACATGGCGCCTGAACCAGCAACCGCCAGACAACGCGGGAGCATCGCCTGTGTCGGTCTCGGCATGACCCTGGGCTCGCATCTCAGCCCGCTGGCGCGCAGTCATATCGAACAGGCGGACGTGGTGTTCGCCGCGCTCTCCGATGGGATCGTGGAGATGTGGCTGGAAAGCATGCACCCGGACGTACGCAGCCTGCAGCCGTATTACGGCCAGGGCGACAAGTCACGCCTGCTCACCTACCGCGAGTGGGTCGAGGTGATGATGGCCGAGGTGCGCGCGGGCAGGAAAGTCTGCGCCGTGTTCTACGGCCACCCCGGCATATTTGCCTGGTCGCCGCACGAAGTGATCAAGGTGGCGCGCGCGGAAGGCTACCGGGCGCACATGGAGCCGGGCATCTCCGCCGAGGACTGCCTGTATGCCGACCTCGGCATCGACCCGGGGCGCTACGGCTGCCAGCATTACGAAGCGAGCCAGTTGCTGTTCTGCGAGACCCCCCTCAATCCAGGGGCCTATCTGGTGCTGTGGCAGGTGGGGCTGGTCGGCGACCGCTCGTTGAAACGATTCTCCACCGGGCCCGAATACCGTCAGGTACTGGTCGACGTGCTCGAAAAAGACTACCCGCTGGATCATGAGGTGATCATCTATCGTGGCGCGACCCTGCCGATCCAGCAGCCGCGCGTCCGCCGTGTGGCCCTGCGCGATCTGCCGGCGACGGACGTGACCGCCGAGGAAACCGTGATCCTGCCGCCCGCCTCGGCGCTGCGCCCGAACAAGGTCGTACGGGAGCGACTGGCGGTGCTGGATCGGGCTCAGGTGGCGCAGGGCCAGACGAGCTGAAGCGGGCCGCAGGCCGTTTCGGTACGTGATAGGCTCACCGACGGTGTCCGGGGGGGCGTGTTGTTGTGATGAAGAAAGTCGGAGTTTCACCCCGTCGCAAGTAGCGTCTCTTGCCATGGGATCACCGGCCCCCTTGGCGGTACGGTAATTCATCCACGACGAGAACAGGGGGATTAATGACGAACACGATCGAATTGCTGGAAACCATCGGGCGGGATGCGTCACTGCGTCACGCGTCAGGAGAGGACCTGGCCTCTGCCTTGACTCGGTTGTTTGCCAGTGAGCGCCTGAAACAGGCAGCCATCTCGGGTGACAGCAACTGTTTGATCCAGGAACTTGGCCGCGGCATGCCCATCACCAGCCATGCCGTGAACCAAATGGTCCCGGATCATGATGATGGCGGCGACGAGGGCGACGCTGATCCGGGTCAGCCAAATGAAAGCGATCAAACTGCCCCAGCTAAACCGGCTCGCTGAGCCGTAACATTGCCATTTGGCTATGCAAAGCTGTGCATCGAGTCGCATTGTCCTGAGTGCCCTCCTCCCGGGGGCGCTTCTCATCCTTGTGATGGGTACAGCTCGTGCAGTGGTCTCGGACCCGGCCACCGCGGCTCGTTGGTTTGGTCAGGCTGAAAAAGAAAAATTGACCGACCATTCCCGTTTTGTGGATGCCCTGAAGCAACTTCATCAACAAGCAAGCCAGTTTTCGCCAACGCAGCGCTGGCATCTGCTCTACCTGGAGGCGTGGCGGGCGGCCTACGCCGGTGAGCTGACACAAGCCGCGCATATGTTGCACAACATTATTGATAACTCTGGTGATGCGGCTCTGGTGAATCGGGCATCAGCTCTGCTGATCAATGTGCTGTCGCGTGACCATCAGTACGAAGAGGCCTACAAGCTGGCCAACGCGTTGACCGTTGGCCTGCCCAAGATTACCGATCCCGATGTTCGCGGAGAGACTTTGCGAGCAATCATCCAGATGCTGGGCTTGGCGGGACAACCTGATCAGGCGGAGATATATGTCCGTCAGTTGGGTGCAGAGCCCGTCACCATGGCCAGCCGATGTGCGAACTATTCGTATGAAGTAAGTGCGCAAGACAGCGCAGGCAAGCTTTCCTCCAATAGCCTCGAATTGCATCGGGCCATCAGCACATGTCTTGGCGACAAGCAGATGGTTTACGCCAATACGCTGCGGCTGGACATGGCTTGGTTGCTGGTGGATGAAGGGCACGCAGATTTGGCAATCAGGTTGCTGGAGCGCATTGCGCCAAGTATCCGCAGCTCAAGGTTCCAGCCCCATATTGCGTTGCTTCACGCCAGTTTGGCACGGGCCTATCTGCGTCAGGGTAACGACGCCCAGGCAACAAAATCGGCGCTGGCGGCGCTGGCGGTGAGCGATCCCATGAGTTTCACAGAGCCGTTGCAAGCCGCCTATGAGGTACTTTACAACGTCGAAAAAAGTAACGGTCACCCTGCCGCCGCGCTTGGCTACTACGAGAAGTTTGTGGCCCAGGACAAGGCCGCGATGGACGACACGAAAACGCGCGCATTGGCCTACCAGATGGTCAGGCAGGAGGTACTGGACAAGAAGCTGAAACTGGAGGCGTTGGACAAGCGGAACAGGATTCTCGAGCTGCGCCAGGAACTGGCGGGCAAGGCCCAGGAGACCAGCCGGCTGTATATCGTGCTGCTGGCACTGGTGATCGTCGTCATCGGCTTGTGGACGTTCCGCCTCAAGCACTCGCAGCTTCGTTTTCGGCAGATGGCGCGTCATGACGGCTTGACCGGGGTCTTCAATCGCCAGCACTTCTTGCACGAAGCCGCGCGAATACTGCAGCGACTGCACCTGGCCGATGCGGGTGCCTGCCTGGTCGCACTGGATCTGGATCACTTCAAGCGGATCAACGATACCTATGGCCACGCGGCCGGCGACGAAGCCTTGCGACGCGTGGTTGAAATCTGCCGCGGGGAACTGCGCGACTCGGACCTGTTCGGTCGCCTTGGGGGCGAGGAATTCGGCATCCTGATGCCGGCCTGTACCTGCGAACAGGGCATCGAGATTGCCACCCGAATCCGCCGCAGTCTCGCCACCGCCCTGCTGAAGCTCGATCCCGAAACCACCGTGGTGGTCTCCGCCAGCCTGGGTCTGGCGCACAGTGCCGTCTCCGGCTATGCGTTCCATCAACTCTTCACCGATGCCGACGCCGCGCTATATCGCGCCAAGCATGGCGGCCGCAATCAACTGGTGGTGGATACCGGCGGCGACGCGCCGGTCGTGGCGGATGCCGATATGCCGGACACCGCCAACGCCTGATGCTTCGTTGGTCGCATCCGGCTGGATGCTGACGCAATGAGGTGGGCGAAGCTCTTCGCTGATCAGCCGAAGAGTTTCGCGCACCGGGCGCTGTTGCGCGTGCCGTGTGGTTACGCCGCCGAGGCCTTCTTCGCGGCGAACTGTGCCTCCTCGGTCGAGCCGGTCAGCGCGGTGGTCGATGACTGGCCTTGCTGGATCGCCTGGGTCACCTGATCGAAGTAACCGGTGCCGACCTCACGCTGATGCTTCACCGCGGTGAAACCGCGATCGGCAGCGGCGAATTCCTTTTCCTGCAATTCGACGAAGGCGCTCATCTGGCGACGGGCGTAGCCGTGGGCCAGGTCGAACATGCCGTAGTTGAGGCTGTGGAAGCCGGCCAGCGTGATGAACTGGAACTTGTAGCCCATCGCGGCCAACTCGATCTGGAACTTCGCGATGGTGGCGTCGTCCAGATTCTTCTTCCAGTTGAAGCTGGGCGAGCAGTTGTAGGCCAGCATCTTGCCGGGATACTTCGCGTGGATCGCCTCGGCGAACTTGCGTGCGTCCTCGAGGTTCGGCTTGCTGGTCTCGCACCAGATCAGGTCGGCGTATGGCGCATAGGCAAGGCCACGGCTGATGGCCTGGTCGAGGCCCGGGCGCACCCGGAAGAAGCCCTCCACCGTGCGCTCGCCGGTGGTGAATGCCTTGTCGACGTCGTCGATGTCTGAAGTGAGCAGGTCGGCGGCGTCGGCATCCGTGCGCGCGATCAGCAGGGTCGGCACACCGGCGACGTCGGCGGCCAGGCGCGCTGCGTTCAACTTGTCGATCGCTTCGCGGGTCGGCACCAGCACCTTGCCGCCCATGTGGCCGCACTTCTTGGCGGCGGCCAGCTGGTCCTCGAAATGCACGCCGGCGGCGCCGGCCTCGATCATCGCCTTCATCAGCTCGAACGCATTCAGCACGCCGCCGAAGCCGGCTTCGGCATCGGCCACGATCGGCACCAGCCAGTCGGTCTCGTCATTGCCTTCGGCGTGATGCAGCTGGTCGGCGCGCAGCAGGGTGTTGTTGATCTTCTTGACCACCAGCGGCACCGAGTTGGCCGGGTACAGCGACTGGTCCGGATACATCTCGCCGGCGACGTTGGCGTCGGCGGCGACCTGCCAGCCGGACAGGTAGATCGCCTGCAGGCCGGCCTTGACCTGCTGCATGGCCTGGTTGCCGGTCAGCGCGCCCAGCGCATTGACGAAGTCCTCCTTGTGCAGCGACTTCCACAGCCGCTCGGCACCGCGACGGGCCAGCGAGTGCTCGATCGCCACGGTGCCGCGCAGGCGCACCACGTCCTCGGCGGAGTAGTTGCGCTGGATGCCGGCCCAGCGTGCATTGTTTTTCCAGTCCAGCGTGATCTGTTCGGCGGTGGGCAAGTGGTTCTTCATGACGGTTTCCAGATGGGAAGGGAATGCGGTGTGCGCTCAGGCGAGCTGGTCGTAGGCGGGCAGGGTGAGGAAGTCGCTCAGCGTGTCGGCGTGGGTCAGGGCCGACAGCAGCGCGGCGGCGGCGTCGGCGCGCGCGGCGCCGGGGTGCCGGCTCTCGCGCAGACGGTGGGTATGGGCGGCGAGTGCCTGGTCGAACAGGGCGAAGTCGATCGGCGCGTGATCGGAAAACTCCAGGCCACCGTGGTGCAGCCATTGCCACAGCTGCGCCCGCGCGATTTCGGCGGTGGCGGCATCCTCCATCAGATGATGGATCGGCACGCAGCCCAGGCCATCCAGCCAGGCGGCGGTATAGCGCAGGCACACCTCGACGTTGTTGTCGAAGCCGGCGCGACTGATCGTGCCGCTGGGCGCGGCCAGCAACTGCTCGCGGGAAACGCTGACATCCTTGCGCAGCACGCTGAGCTGGTTCGGCGCGGGCATGTACTGGTCGAAGATCTCCTGCGCCACCGGCACCAGGGCCGGGTGCGCGACCCAGGTGCCGTCGTGGCCGGCCTGCACCTCGCGCAGCTTGTCGGCGCGGACCTTGGCCATGGCCGCCTCGTTCGCCGCCTGGTCGCCCTTGATCGGGATCTGCGCGGCCATGCCGCCCATCGCGAACGCGCCGCGGCGGTGGCAGGTCTGGATCAGCAGCTCGGAATAGGCCTTCAGGAACGGCACGGTCATGCCGACCTGGGCGCGCTCGGGCAGCAGCCGGTCGCGGTGGCCTCGCAGGGTTTTCAGGTACGAGAAGATGTAGTCCCAGCGACCGCAGTTGAGACCGACGACGCGGCCGCGCAGGGCGTGCAGGATCTCGTCCATCTGGAACGCTGCCGGCAGCGTCTCGATCAGCACGGTGGCCTTCATCGTGCCGACCGGCAACTGCAGGTCGTCTTCGGCGGCGGCCATCACCTCGTCCCACAGGCTCGCCTCTTCCATCGCCTCCAGCTTGGGCAGGTAGAAGTACGGGCCGCGCTGGCGGCCGTGCAGGGCGCGTGCGTTGTGGAACACGAACAGGCCGAAGTCGACCAGTGCGCCGGACATCGGCTCGCCGTCCACACTGAAGTGCTTGTCGTTCAGATGCCAGCCGCGCGGTCGCACCACCAGCACCGCCGGGTTGTCGCCGACTCGGTAGCTCTTGCCCTCTGCCGACTGGAACTCGATCGTGCCGGCGACCGCGTCACGCAGGTTGATCTGGCCATCGAGCTGGTTGGCGAACGTCGGCGACGAGGAATCCTCGAAGTCGGCCATGAACACCCTGGCGCCCGAGTTCAGCGCATTGATGATCATCTTGCGCTCGACCGGGCCGGTGATCTCGACGCGGCGATCCTGCAACGCGGCCGGGATCGCGGCGACCCGCCAGTCCGATGCCCGGATGGCGGCCGTGTCGGCGCGGAAATCGGGCAGGCCGCCGGCATCGTAGCCGGCCTGGCGCTCGCGCCGGGCCTGCAACAGGCGTTGCCGCGGGGCGTTGAAGCGACGGTGCAACTGGGCCAGGAAACCCAGCGCAGCCGGCGTCAGGATGCCTTCGTAGCCGCTGCTGTCGGCGTGAATCTCCAGTGCGCCGATATCGAGTCGTTCCCGGGGTACTGCCATGACTGCGCTCCGCCTTCGTTGGAGGCTCCAAGCTAGGCTTGAGAACGCTGTTTGACAAAGTGAATGTTTCAATCAGTATTATGAGCATGGCCAATACAGCATGTAACTCATTGACGATAAGCGATGAAAAAGCCCGCTGATCCGCTGAATGCGGCGAAAGTCGCGCGTCGAACCGCCCCGAAAAAGCCGGGCGGTGGCGCGTCGACGGGCGAAACCGGCGGCCGCTACTACTACAAGGGCAACCGTCACAAGCAACTGCGGGCCTTCGTCAGCGTGGTGAAACTGGGCACCCTGACCCGCGCCGCGGAGGCCTTGTACCTGTCGCAGCCCACGATCAGCCTGCAGCTGCAGGCGCTGGAGCGCGAGCTCGGCGTGACCCTGATGGACCGTCGGCGCCGCCGCATCAATCTCACCGACGCTGGCGAGGCGCTGTACGAGCTGGCGCGGCCGCTGATCGAGGGCTGGGAAACGCTGGATCGCGATTTCCAGGCGCGGGTGAAGGGACTGCAGGGCGGCAAGCTGACCATCGCCGCCGGAACCTCGACCATCCAGTACCTGCTGCCCGAGCTGGTGCGCCGTTATCGCGAGCGCTTTCCCGCCGTGCAGCTGCAGCTGGCCAATGTCACCGGCAAGGACGGGCTGGCGCTGCTGCGTGCCGACGAGGCCGACTTCGCGGTGGGCTCGATGCTGGACGTGCCGAACGACATCGCCTGGGCGCCGGTGAACCACTACGACCCGATGCTGATCATGCCGCCGGATCATCCGCTGGCGGCGAAGGAAAAGATCACGCTGGAGGACCTGTCGCCATACGGACTGATCCTGCCGCCGCAGCGATTGTCCACCTACCGGCTGGTCGACCTGGTGTTCCAGCAGCGCCAGGTGCCGTACCACGTGGCGATCGAGGTGGGCGGCTGGGACGTGATCAAGGAATACGTGGCGATGGGCATGGGCATCTCGATCGTCACCGGGATCTGCATCACCGCGGCCGACGGCGAACGCCTGGCCGTGCGCAACATGAAGCAGTATTTCCCGCAGCGCAGTTATGGCGTGGTGATGCGCAAGGGCAAGTTCCTCAGCGCCGAGGCGCGCGCGTTCATCGACCTGATCCGGCCCGGCCTGCTGACCCATCGCGACTACGACGAATCGGGCCATTCGGCGCGCTGAGCGGCATCGCCGGATCGCTCAGACGTTGCGGTGCTTGCCCCGGAAGCGTTCGTAGAACCTGCGCAGCCGGAGCATGTCCGCCTCCATGTCGTCGCTGGTGTGGAACAGCGGGCCGATCACGATGGTCCGGTCCGGATAGTTGAAGCTGGCCGTCACGATCGGCACGCCGGCATCGTGGGCGATGCGCCAGAAGCCGCTCTTCCAGCGTTGCACCGGCTTGCGCGTGCCTTCGGGGGCGATGCCCAGCCAGAACGCGTCGCGCTGCTGGTACTGGTCGATCATCTGCTCGACCAGGCCCCTCGCCGCCGCACGGTCGATCGGTATGCCGCCGAGTCGACGCAGCAGGCCGCCGAGCGGACCCATGAACAGTTCCTGCTTGCCCATGAACTTCACGTCGGCGCCGATGCCCACCTTCATCAGCAGCCCCCAGATGCCATCCCACCACGAGGAATGCGGCGCGGCGATCAGCACGGCCCGGGCCACGTCGGGGAATTCGCCGACCAGGCTCCAGCCGAAAAGGTGCAAGACACCGCGGCAGGCGCGACGTCGCCATCCGTCGCGCAGATGCGGCATCGATGCGGGCAGCTGCTCGGGGGTGGGGAGATATCCCTTCATTCCAGATCCGGTTTGCGTGAGCGGGTTTGCTTGATCTTGCCGCGCTGCTGCTTGCCGACCAGTCGGCGTTCCTTCGAGGCACGCGTGGGTCGGGTGGCGACCCGCTTCTTCGGTGGCGCCAGCACGCCGCGGATGATCTCGACCAGCCGCTCGCGCACGTCGTCGCGGTTGCGCGCCTGGTCGCGAAAGCGCCGCGCCTGGATCACCAGCACGCCTTCGCCGGTCAGCCGACGGTCGCGTCGCGCCAGCAGCCGCGCGCGGATGTCGTCCGGCAACGAGGGCGAGTTGAGCACATCGAAACGCAGTTCCACCGCACTCTCGGTGCGGTTCACATGCTGCCCGCCGGGACCGTCCGCGCGAAGGAAGCGCTCGACCAGTTCGGATTCGGGCAGGGTGATGGTGGGGCTGACAATCAACATGCGGGAAGTGTAGGGGATGGCACAGACCCATGTAGGAGCGGCTTCAGCCGCGATGCCTTTTCTTTGCGGCATCAGAGCAGAAGCATCGCGACTGAAGTCGCTCCTACAATCTCCTATGTGGGATCGGCGTTTGGTGGCGCCCAGCCGAAGCGTGCCAGCAGATCCAGATAGGCCTCGTCCAGCGGCGCCTCGATTTGCATTGGTGCGCCGGAGAGCGGGTGCGCAAACCGCAGCCGCCAGGCGTGCAGCAGCATGCGGTGGCAGCCGAAGTACTGCTTGTACAGGCGGTTGTGGTCGCCGCGGCCGTGCTGGCAGTCGCCGATCACCGGATGATGGATATGCGCCAGGTGCTTGCGGATCTGCCGGAAACGTCCGGTCTCCGGCTCGGCCAGCACCAGCGCATAGCGCTGCTGCGGATAGCGGCCGAGTTCGATCGGCACCTCGATCGTGGCCAGCCGGCGGAAACCGGTGCGCGCCTCGCGCCGCGGACCGGTCTCGCGCGAGCCGGGCAGCGGGTAGTCGATCAGGCTCTCGGCCGGGTCGGGCCAGCCGCGGACCACTGCCAGGTATTGCTTGTGCACGTCGCGGCCCATGAACTGTTCACCCAGCGCGGCAGCGACATCCTTGCTGCGGGCGATCAGCAGCACGCCACTGGTGGCGCGATCGAGCCGGTGCGCCAGATACACGCTGCCGCCGAGCTGCTCGCGCAGCCGGTCGATCAGGAATTCCTCCGCGTTGCCGACCATCTTCGAGCGGTGCACGGCCAGGCCCGCCGGCTTGTTCACCGCAATCAGCGACTCGTCCTGAAACAGGATGTGCAGCGGGTCCTTCGCTTCGGTCGCGATCGGGCTGTCGCGCTCGAGGTCCGCGCCGACGAGGTCGGTGCCGCTCATCGCGCGCGCGGCCAGCCGCTGACGAAGGCCAGCGCGCCACCCGCGCCGGCCAGTACCGGCGGCCAGATGCCGTAAGTCGGCACGAGGGCAAACAGCAGGGCCGCGCACACCAGCAGCGCTCCGCCCAGCAGGCTGCAGGCGAGCAACCGGTGCTGGCGGCGGGCGTTCTCCTGCAGCAACGCCAGTGCGCGCGGGTCGCTGAGGCTGCGCTGCTCGCCGCGCCCGATCTGGCGCAGCGCGTCGCGTACCAGTTCGGGGAACTCCGGCGCGTTGTGCAACCACTCCGGCAGCCGCTTGCGCACGTCGCGCAGCGTGCGCAGCGGGCTGTAGCGTTCGCGCAGGATGCGCTTGAGCACCGGATGCGCCACCGCCCAGATGTCGATCTCCGGGTCGAGCATGCGCCCGACGCCCTCGATGTTGAGCAGGGTCTTCTGCAGCAGGATCAGCTGCGGCTGCAGGGTCAGCTCGAAGCGGCGCGCGGTCTGGAACAGCTTGACCACCAACTCGGCCAGCGAGATCTGCGACAGCGGCCGGGTGAAGTAGGGTTCGCACACGGTGCGCACGGCCGCTTCCAGTTCGTCCAGTCGCACGTCGGCCGGCATCCAGCCCGCGGCGACATGCAGTTGCGCGATGCGCGCGTAATCGCGTTCGAACAGCGCGATGAAGTTCTGCGCCAGCCAGTACTGGTCGGCCTCCGGCAGCGAGCCCATGATGCCGAAGTCCAGCGCGATGAAACGCGGTTCGTCCAGGCGTGCCGGGTCGACCCAGATGTTGCCGGGGTGGGCATCGGCGTGGAAGAAATTGTCGCGGAACACCTGCTCGTAGAACACCCGCACGCCCTTGGCGGCGAGTGCCTTGCGATCGAGACCGACGGCGTCGATCGCGGCGATGTCGTCGCTGCTGATGCCGTGCACGCGTTCCAGCGTCAGCACCCGCTGCGCGGTCAGTTCCCAGTGCACCGCGGGCACGTACAGGTCGACGCCGCTGGCGAAGTTGCGCTTGAGCAGGCTGGCGCTGGCGCCTTCGCGCTGCAGGTCCAGCTCGTTCTCCAGCATCTTCTCGACTTCGGCGACCACATCGAGCGGACGGATCTTGTCGGCGTTCGGATGCCAGCGCTGGGCCAGCTCGCCCAGCGAATGCAGCAGCCGGACGTCGCGGGCGATCTGCGCGTCGATGCCCGGGCGCAGCACCTTCACCACCACCTCGCGACCGTCGTGCAGGGTGGCGGCATGCACCTGGGCGATCGAGGCCGAGGCCAGCGGGGTTTCGTCGAAGTGCGCGTAAAGCCGGTCGGTCGACGCGTTCAGCTCGCGCTCGACGATGGCGCGGGCCTCGCTGCCGGCGAACGGCGTCACTTCGTCCTGCAACAGGCTCAGCGCCTCGGCGATGTCGAACGGGATCAGGTCGCGCCGGGTCGACAGCACCTGGCCCGCCTTGACGAAGATCGGACCCAGTTCGGTCAGCGCCAGGCGCAGCCGTTCGCCGCGCGAAAGCTGCGCCACATTGGCGCGGGGCCGCGCCAGCAAGGGCCGCAGCAGTTTCAGCGGGCGGTACAGATGGGTAGCGTCGACCAGTTCGTCGAGCCGCCAGGCCAGCAGCACCGAAGCGACCCGCAACAGTCGCGGCACCACCTTCAGCGGCGTCACGCGGCGTTGCCTTGCAGGCGCCGGGCCAGTCGCTGCACGCGCGATTCCAGCCGTTCGCTGCGCTCGCGCACGCTGTCCACGCCATCGAGGAAGCCCTCGACCTCGCCCGGAGCCAGCGCGACGCGCGCTTCGTCGCGCAGCCAGTCGGCGCTGTCTTCGGTGAGATGCGCGGCGGTTTCCCGCGCATGGGCGAGGCCCTTGCGCACGGCCTTCGCCAGCGGAACGCCAAGCACGTCGCCGAACGTGCGGGCGAACGCCTCCTCGAAATCCGGAGCGAACCGGCTGGCCAGCTTTTCCAGTCGGCGCGCCAGTTCGGCATCGCCGGCGATCTCCACCTTGCCCGGGGCGATGCCGTCGTCGTCGCGACGGAACATCATCGCCAGCAGGCTGCCCGGCGTGGCGGCCACGCGCAGCTGGCTGTCCTCGAGCGGCGGCCCGACCTGCAGGCGACCGTCCTCGACGGTCACCGCCAGGGCGATTTCCGGCCCGCGCAGATGCAGTTGCACGCTGCGGCCGTTCAGTGCGGCCAGCCGCTGCTGCGACTCCGGATCGAGCGACAGGGTGTGGTTCAGCGCGGTTTGCAGGGCTCGGCCAGCGAGCTTGCGCAGCGGTTGCGGCAACCAGGAGTTGGGAGTGGCGGCGTTCATCCGGCGATTGTAGCCCGGCCGGCCGGCTCAGACCTCCGCGGCACCGGCGAAATCGAGCTGGCGCCAGGCCTCGTATACCGCCACCGCGACGGTGTTCGACAGGTTCAGGCTGCGGCTGTCCGGGCACATCGGCAGGCGCAGGCGTTGCGCCGCGGGAATCGCTGCGAGGACGTCGTCGGGCAGGCCGGCGGTTTCGCAGCCGAACAGCAGCGCGTCACCATCGGCAAACCGCGCATCGACATGAGCGACCGTGCCGCGGGTAGTGAAGGCGAAGACGCTGGGCGTGCCGATCGCGTCGAGGCAGCCGGCCAGGTCATCATGTACGGCCAGGCGGGCGTATTCGTGGTAATCCAGTCCCGCGCGCCGCAGCCGCGCATCGTCGAGTTCGAAGCCGAGTGGACGGATCAGGTGCAGCGCGGCGCCGGTGTTCGCGCAAAGGCGAATCACGTTGCCGGTGTTCGGCGGGATCTCGGGACGGAACAGGATGACATGCAGCATCCGGCCATTATCGCGTGTCCGGGCAACGATGCGACGGATGCTCAGAGGCTGTGAAAAATTCGAACGCCGTAGCGAGAGCGTCGCCGGGCGTTCGTGACAAGGTGCGCTGCGGGCAAATCCGGGGAGTTTGGTGAACCAAATGACCCGGATTTGCCCGTAGCGCGCCGCCGGCACGGGCGTCTGGCGGCGCTCGCAGTAGGTGGGCGATTTTTCACAGCCTCTCAGCCACCGGCCTGCGGGCAGACCACGCCATCCGGCGGCAGCGCGCAACTGCTGGGGGCGGCCAGCAGGATCGCCGCGACGCTGCTGCTGGCGGCGAAATGAACACCCGACGGTGTGGTCGTCAGCATGGCGCCGAGGATCAGGCCGCAAACCGTCACGCAGGCGAGGAACAGGCCACGCAACATCAATGCTTCGAATTTCATGATCGGGTCTCCATAGGGGTGAAGGGGCTTCCGATGTTCAGTAGAGCAAGCGCTGTGCCAAGTCCTCGTCGCCTTGTAATCCATTGATTCGATTATTTTTCCCGAAAGTTGCGCGCGCCCCGACGCTGTCCGCGGACAGTTGCCCATGGGCGAGCGGACAACCGGACACACCGTCCGAATGAGACGCTTGCCCCTGCCGCAAGTCATTTGCGGAGCCCCGGCCGCGCCGCTAGCCTGCCCGGACTCATCCGTGAAACAGGAGGTTCACCGTGACAAGGAAACCGCTCGCCCTGCTCGTTGCCGGTCTGCTGACCCTGACCGGCGGCATGCCGCTGGCCCTCGCTTCTACCGGGGCCGCCGCCGGCGCCCCCGCGACGCCACAGATCCCCGATCTCGCCTACAGCCGCTTCGTCCTGCCGAACGGCCTGACCGTGGTGGTCAGCGAGGATCACAAGGCGCCCGTGGTCGCGGTGGCCATGTGGTACCACGTGGGTTCGGCACGCGAGCCGATCGGCAAGAGCGGCTATGCCCACGTCTTCGAGCATCTGATGTTCGAACGCTCGGGTCACCACGATGGCAACTACTTCCAGCCGTTCGAGAGGGTCGGTGCCACCGGCATGAACGGCACCACCGCAAACGACCGTACCAATTATTTCGAGACCGTGCCGACCACCGCGCTGGACATGGCGCTGTGGATGGAGTCCGACCGCATGGGTTACCTGCTCGACGGCCTGCGCCAGGACGAGGTGAACCAGCAACGTGGCGTGGTGCAGAACGAGAAGCGGCAGGACGAGAACCAGCCATATGGTTTGCGCGTTCAGGAGAAAATCGAGGCCAACGCCTATCCGCTGAACCATCCGTATCATCACGACACGATCGGATCGATGAAGGATCTCAACGCCGCTTCGATCGACGATTTCAAGACCTGGTTCCGCACCTATTACGGTGCCGCCAACGCCACGCTGGTGATGGTCGGTGACATCACCCCGGCCGAGGCGCGGGACAAGGCACTCAAGTATTTCGGCGAAATTCCGGCCGGGCCAGCGGTAGCGCGACAGCAGCCATGGGTCTTCCCGCGCAAGGCCTCTACCGAGGGCAGCATGAGCATGGACGTGCCCCAGGTGCACGTTTACCGCGAATGGAACACGCCACAGAATGGCACGCCGGCGGATGGCTATCTGAGCCTTGCCGCCACGGTGCTGGGCAGCGGCAAGGCCTCGCGCCTGTATCAGCGCCTGGTCTATCAGGACAAGCTGGCCGACGATGTGTCGGTAAGCCAGAACAGCGGCGAGCTGGCTTCCCAGTTCGAGCTGGAAGTGGACGTCAAGAAGGGTGTCGATCCCGCAAAGGTGGATGTCGCGGTCGCCGATGTCTGGAAAGGCTTCCTCGAGAACGGTCCGACCGCCGACGAGCTGGAGCGGGCCAAGACCTCGTTCCGCGCCTACTACGTTCGCCGCATCGAAAAGGTTGGTGGTTTCGGCGGCAAGGCGACCCTGCTGGCCGCCTCGCAGGTGTATGAAGGCGATCCGGGCGCCTGGCGCAAGGATCTGGCGCAGATGATGGAGGCCACGCCGGCGCAGGTACGTGATGCGGCGCGCCAATGGCTCAGCCGCGGCGACTACACCCTGACGGTGTCGCCGCTGGCCAAGGGCGAGAAAGCATCCACGGCCGATGTGGCGACCACCGGTGGCCTGGGCGACGCACCCGGCGCGCCCAGGCCGGTGATGCCGCCGAAGCACGCCTGGCACACGGTCAAGAGCACGGTCGATCGCAGCACCGGCGTGCCCGACGTCACCACCTTCCCGGATCTGAAGTTCCCGACCCTGCAGCACGCGACCCTGGACAACGGCATCAACGTGGTGCTGGCCGAGCGTCACGGCGTGCCGCTGGTGCAGATGCAGATGCTGTTCGACGCCGGCTACGCCGCCGACCAGGGTCGCAAGCTGGGTACCTCGAGCTTCACCATGGCCATGCTCGACGAGGGGACCAAGGATCTCGACTCGATCCAGATCGCCAAGCAGCGCGAGCGGCTGGGCAGCTACATCATGAGCGGCTGCGGGCTTGACTACTGCGACGCCTCGTTGAACTCGCTGGAAGACAAGCTGGTGCCGTCGTTGAAGCTGTTTGCCGACATCGTGCGCCACCCGGCCTTCCGCGAAGGCGATATCTCGCGGCTGCGCGGCCAGTGGCTGGCCGGCATCGCGCAGGAAAAGTCGCAGCCGATCAGCATGGCATTGCGTACCTTGCCGCCATTGCTCTACGGCAAGGGTCACGCCTATGCCATCCCGTTCACCGGGTCGGGTACCGAGGCGTCGATCAAGTCGCTGACCGCCAGCGACATGCGCGACTTCGTGGGCGACTTCATCCGCCCGGACAACGCCACGCTGCTGGTGGCCGGCGATACCACCCTGGCGAAGATCGTGCCGCAGCTCAATGCGGTGTTTGGTGACTGGAAGGCCCCGGCGAGCAGGATTCCGCACAAGAACATCGCCAAGGTCGCTTACCCGGGCAAGGCACGGGTGTTCCTGGTGGATCGCCCGGGATCGCTGCAATCGGTGATTCTCGCTGGCGAAGTGGCGCCGTCGACCGAGGCGAAGAACAACCTTGAAATCGGCACCATGAACGGCGCGTTCGGCGGCACCTTCACCTCGCGCCTGAACATGAACCTGCGCGAGGACAAGCACTGGGCCTATGGCGCCTTCAGCTTCCTGCAGAACGCGCAAGGGCAGCGCCCGTTCATGCTCTACGCGCCGGTGCAGACCGACAAGACCGCGCCGTCGATCGAGGAGACCCTGAAGGAGGTCAATGGCGTGATCGGGCCGAAGCCGCTGACCGCGGCCGAGATCCAGAAGATCAAGCACAACGACATCCGTGCGATGCCCGGCGAGTACCAGACCATCGGGGCGGTACTCGGCGCCATGCAGAACATCACCTTGTACAAGCGGCCTGACGATTATGTGCAGACGCTGAAGTCGCGTATCGAAGGGCAGAGCGACAAGGCGGTGCAGGCCGCGGCCGACGAGGTGATCAAGCCGAACGAGCTGACCTGGGTGATTGTCGGCGACCTCAGCAAGATCGAGGCGCCGATCCGCGCGCTGAAGCTCGGTGAAGTGCAGGTGCTCGACGCCGACGGCAAGCCGGTGGCCCATGAGGCGATGGCTGCCGGGGCGGTGAAAGCCTCGAAGTAGCTCCGTGCGCGAGGTTGGGCGAGTTCCGCCACCGGGCGTTTCGGATCCATTGGGGGACGGGTTGCCGTCGCCGCGTTAGGATGGAGGCCGGGTCGGCAACGGCCCGGCCTCTTTCATTCCAGTTACCGTCGCGGAGCCACCCATGCGCAAGACCCTGTTGTTGCTCGTCCCCGTGCTGCTGCTGAACGCCTGCAGCTGGGGCATCACCATGGACGAAGGCGCAAAGAACGTGCGTACCGCCTGGAGCGGCGACGTCTCCGGCTGCCGCCAGCTGGGCAAGGTCACCGTGTCGGTGATGGATCACGTCGGCCCGGTCGACCGCAACGCCATCACCGTGCGCGACGAACTGGAAGTGCTGGCGCGCAACCAGGCCGCCGAAATGCACGCCGACACGATCAAGCCGCTGGCTGAGCCGACCGATGGTTCGCAGCCGTGGGGCGCCTACCAGTGCGGCTCCCGCGTGATCAAGACCGGCCCCGCTCCGGCAGCGGCCGCCTCAGCCTCCGGAGCGACGAAGACCTTCCCGATCAAGGGCGGTTGAGTCCGCCGGTTTCCTGGAAAAAGAAGGCGCCCTCGGGCGCCTTCTTTTCGCCTGCCCGAGGGTCAGCGACGGGGCGGCTGTGCGGGCCGTCCAGGGGTGCCGTGCGGGATGCCCGGGGAAGGGCCAGTGCGCCTGCGTTGATCCCGGCGGCGACATGCCCGCACCTCCGTTCGGCGCCGGCATGCCCAACTAGAAACCGAACGAAGAGAGCGAGGGGTGATCGTCGGGGCGCCGACCCATCGGCCAGTGGTACTTCCGGTCGTCCTCGGCGATCGACGTGTCGTTGATGCTGGCCAGGCGCAGGCGCATCAGGCCCGACTCGTCGAATTCCCAGTTTTCGTTGCCGTAACTGCGGAACCATTGCCCGTCCCTGTCATGCCACTCGTAGGCAAAGCGCACCGCGATGCGGTTCTCGCGACATCCCCAGATCTCCTTGATCAGGCGATAGTCGAGTTCCTTCTGCCATTTGCGGGTCAAGAATTCCACGATGGCCGCGCGTCCCTGCAGAAATTCGGTGCGGTTGCGCCATCGACTGTCCTCGGTATACGCAAGCGACACCTGGACCGGGTCGCGCGTGTTCCATGCATCCTCGGCCAGACGAACCTTCTGCATGGCGGTCTCCAGGGTGAACGGGGGTAGCGGTAGCCGATTCATGAGTGACCTCGCGATGATGTCGTCGAAGGGCACTGCTGGAGCGTCGTATGCGCCAGCAGGCCCGGCAGAAGTGAAGTCCGGATCATGCCGCCTTGCGTGCCTCGACCACGGGAAAGTCGATGTCGGTCTTCGCCACTTCGTTGATGTAGTTGGTCCAGGTATTGAGGGCGACATGCAGCACGATCTCGATGAGCTGGGCATCGTCATAGCCGGCCATTTTCACGGCGCGCAGATCCTCTTCCGCCACATGGCCGCGCTCGCGTGCCACCTTGGCGGCGAAACGCACGGCGGCGTCGGCCTTGGGGTCGTTCGACGCACCGTTGCGATTGGCCGTGATTTCGGCGTCGTCGAGCCGGGCCAGGTTCTTGCCCAGGTAGGTGTGTGCCGAAAGGCAGTAACTGCAACCGTTGATTTCGGCCACGGCCAGCGCGATGCGCTCGCGCGTCGGTGGCGGCAGGCTGCCTTTGCCGAGTGCGCCGGAAAGCCCCAGGTAACCCTCCAGCGCCGCCGGACTGTTGGCCACCAGGCGGAACAGGTTGGGGACCACGCCGAGCTGGGCTTTGACTGCCTCCAGCAGCGGCTGCGAGGCGACGGGTGCGGCTTCGATCGTGGCCGGGATGGCAATGCGTGACATGGGAGTGACTCCTGAAGTCGATGGCCGGAAGCTCCGGTCGCAGGCAGGTTATGTCCTCTCGCGCAGTCGCACTAGATAGTAATATCTGGATTCATCCTTCCATTTTTCGAGATTCACATGGACCGCTTCGACTCGATGTCCGTGCTGATCAAGATCGTCGAACTGGGCAGCCTGTCGGCTGCTGCGCGCCAGCTGAACATGCCGCTGGCCACGGTCAGCCGCAAGCTGGCGGAGCTCGAGGCGCTGCTGAAGACGCGCTTGCTGGTGCGCTCCACACGGCAGTTGACGCTCACCGACGCCGGGCGCGCCTATGTTGCGGCCAGCAAGCGCATTCTCGAACAGGTCGAGCAGGCCGAACGCGCCGCGGCGGGCGAATACAGCGCACCGAAGGGCGATCTGGTGATCACCGCCCCGGTCCTGTTCGGGCGCGTGCATGTGCTGCCGGTGATCACGGATTTCCTCGCCGCCTACCCGGATGTCGATGTGCGGCTGGTCCTGGCCGATCGCACGGTCAATCTGCTGGAGGAGCACATCGACGCCGCCGTGCGGATCGGTGAGCTGCCCGACAGCGGCCTGATCGCCAGCCGGATCGGCACGATACGGCGGGTCAGCTGCGCCTCGCCGCGCTATCTCGCCGAGCATGGCGAACCCGGTCATCCGGACGAGCTGAAGCAGCATGCCTGTATCACCTTCGACGGCCTGCAGTCGCCGACCGACTGGACGTTCGGGCCGAGCAAGGTCGCGCGGTCCGTGCCGGTCCACTCGCGGCTGATCGTCAACTCGGCCGAAGCAGCGATCGATGCCGCCGTCCGCGGCGCCGGGATTACCCGGGTGCTTTCCTATCAGGCCGCCGAACAATTCGAGAACGGCAGCCTTCAGCCTGTCCTGGGCGAGTTCGAACCCGCGCCCTGGCCGGTGAACCTGCTGTACGGCGGACAAGGGCTGTTGCCGCTGAAGTTGCGGGCCTTCATCGACTTTGCCGTGCCGCGACTGCGCGAGCGGATCTGACCGCGACGCCATCGAGGGCAAGGGACGGCGTGGCCTCCGCGGGCCCGGACGGATTGATGGGTCACCCGCGCGATGGCGAACCGTTCGTGATGCGTCGGCTCTTGCCAGCGGGAAGCGAAGAAGCGCTCCGCCGGCGCGCTATCCCAGGGCATCGTTTTGTGGTTCCCTCCGGCGATCGGGGGCGGCCGGGTCCGGCGGTTCCGGGCAATCGAAAGGCGCCCGCATCGTGCCGTTCGACTGCGTGATCTCGTGGGTCGAACGGGCCGGGTCCCGCCCGGTGTCCATCTTGCGCGGGAACCGTCGTTGCCGCTGGCGTCACCGTCCGGCTGGTCGGCGCGCCGGCTTGTGGGGCACACTGAAGACGGCGGCGACGGCCTCGCCGGCGGATCCACGGTGAAGGATGGCGCGACATGGTTTCCAGCAAACTCCCCCAGCAGCATTGCGCGGTCTGCGGCAAGGCTTTCTCGACAGGCCATCTGGTGGCCGCCGAGACGGTGCGCGAGGAGATCGCCGCGGAGATCCTCAAAGCGGTGCCGGACTGGTCGCCGGGCAAGTTCATCTGCCACGCCTGCCTCACCGAATTTCGCGGACGCTACGTGCATGCCTTGCTGGCATCGGAGAAGGGTGAGCTGTCGTCGCTGGAGACCCAGGTGCTGCGCAGCCTCAAGGAGCACGAGCTGCTGGCCACGGATGTGGACTCGGCGTTCGAGCAGCAGTGGACGTACGGCGAGCGGCTGGCCGACCGGATCGCGGCCTTCGGCGGCAGTTGGGCGTTCCTGAGCTGGTTCGCGGTCTTCCTGCTGTTGTGGGTGGGGATGAATTCGCTGACGCTGTGGATACGCCCGCTGGATCCTTACCCGTTCATCTTCCTCAACCTGATCCTGTCGTGCGTGGCGGCGATCCAGGCGCCGGTGATCATGATGAGCCAGAACCGGCAGGAGGCGAAGGACCGGGTGCGCTCCCAGCACGACTACCAGATCAACCTGAAGGCGGAGCTGGAGATCCGCCACCTGCACGAGAAAGTCGATCACCTGCTGTCGCACCAGTGGGATCGGCTGGTGGAGATTCAGGAGCTGCAGCTGCAGTTGCTGGCGGAGCTCGGCGCCAGGAAGTGAGCACTTGCGCTGGCGTTTCCGCGCTCGGCAGGACCCTGCCGCAACCTTCATGGAATCCATCGGTCCGGGCCGCACGAAGCGGAGCCGGGGTCAGTCTCGACTCTTCAAAAAGTGCATGGTGCCCCTGGTTTCGCGCCGGCTTCGCGCCGTGTGGCCGCCGTCCGCGAGAACCAGCGAATCCGTAACGTCACCGTCCACGTACCCGACCGCATCACCGGGAGAAACCCATGTCAGGCATGAAACAGATCATCGGACTGATCGGCTGGCTGCTGCTCAGTTTCGCCGCCGCCGCGATCGGCGCGGTCGCCTCGGTGCAGGCCGCCAGCTTCTACCAGCAACTGGCGCAACCGAACTGGGCGCCGCCCGCGTCGGTGTTCGGCCCGGTGTGGTCGCTGCTGTACGCGCTGATGGGCATCGCCGCCTGGCTGGTCTGGCGCGAAGGCGGCTGGCGCCGGCAGCGCGGCGTGCTCACCCTGTTCGCGCTCCAGTTGGCGGTCAACGCCCTGTGGAGCTGGCTGTTCTTCGCCTGGCACCGCGGCGCGCCGGCGTTCGCCGACATCGTGCTGTTGTGGCTGCTGATCGCCGCCACCCTGGTCGGCTTCTGGCGCGTGCGACCCCTGGCTGGCGCGCTGCTGCTGCCGTACCTGAGCTGGATCAGCTTCGCCGCGGCGCTGAACTTCGCCGTGTGGCATTTGAATCCGCAGGTTTTGGGGTGAATCGTGCGGGGAGCGGGGAGCGGATCCCTTGCAAGCGCAGTGCGAACCGAATAAATGAACCCCGGTTTCGGACCGGAGAAAACCCGGCATTCAGAACACCTGATCGCTGGTCGCCTGGCCTGCCACTCCGCATGTGTCGTGTATCGTCAGCGTCGGGGTGTCACTAGGGAGAGTGCGTCATGAGATTTTTGACAGGAACAGCCACACGCGCCGATGGCGGGAGGGTCGCCATCCAATCATCGTCTCAGCGTACGTTGCTGAAATTCCCGGACGGCACCTATGCGGTTCGAGAGAACCATTTTCGCGCCGGCCCATGCCCGTACCTGGTGTTCGGCCCGCTCCAGACACTTACCGTATCCATCGACGGACACGCCTACCCGGGGTACGACGACTCGACGACGGCCAGCTACAGGATGTTCGAAAAAAGCGCGCTGATGCTGCCCAACACCTGCATTGAGAGCGTCGAGCACGTGCTCAAGTGCCTTCATGCAAACGCGCACCAGGTTGAGCCCATCGCCGAGAACACCGGTGCGATCGTGTCGATGTCCATTGGCCAGCATGCAATCGACATCGACGCCCAAGACATGAACGACACTGCCTTTGCCGCCTTTCCTCATGGACTGGACAACGCGGTGGATGCCACTCGGGAAGAGTTTCTTCCAGGCGACGGGATGGCGCTGGTCTACTCGCGCAATCCAGCCGCTCGCGGCAACAAATGGACCGTACACGCCGTGGCCGTGCTGCTGAAGTCGACCTACGTCTTTGATCGCTTCATGGTAGTCAGCGAAGTGTTTGCGCCTGACGATGGCACTCCCATACAGATGACCAACGGCTGGGGGTTGGGCTTCTACCTGGATGTGCAGGATTTCAGGGACGCGTACTTCCAGGTGATGAAGCCAAGCCACTACACGTTATGGAAGCTGAGCGCCGCACAGCGCTGACGAGGTCGCTTCCCCGTGGGGCGGGGGAACTGTCGCTTGAGGGCACCACCAGGATCAGCTCGATCTTCGTGCGGTCGCGCATTCACGCCGACACCGGCAGTCGCTGCACTGCACTTCGCCGTGCGGCATCTGAAGCCGGGGATCCCGGCCTGAGTCGAGGGAAAACCCGGTCAGGTGCCCTTGCTGCCGCGCTCCGAACGGAACAAGCGAACGCGCACCTGTTGTGGTGGAAAGTGCCAACGCTTCAAGATCACAACAGTCCCATGCAATCAGGCATTCCCCCGGAGTCAGTCTTGCCCGTCATTCGCCGAGCCGAATCAACCGATGCACCGCGTCTGGCCGAACTGGCGGAGCTGACGTTCCGGCATACCTTCGAGGCAGCCAACACACCCGAAGACATGCGCCTTCACTGTGCGACCCATTACGGCGAGGCCATCCAGGCGCGGGAAATCGCGGATCCAGAAATGGCAACGCTGGTCTGTGAACACGAAGGCCAGCTCGTCGGATTCGCCCAGCTTCGCTGGGGACATTCCCCCGATTGCATCAAGGCCGAACGACCTGCCGAGATCCAGCGCCTGTATGTCCGCCAGGCGTGGCACGGAAAGGGCATCGCGCACGATCTCATGTCCGAGTCCATTGCACTGGCCAAGGCTTCCGGAGTCGACCAGGTCTGGCTGGGCGTGTGGGAGCGCAATCCACGTGCTCTCGCTTTCTACAAGAAGTGGGGCTTCGCGGCAGTGGGCGAGCATGTCTTCCCGGTGGGAACCGATCCGCAGCGCGACATCATCATGAGTCGACTGGTTGGTCCCAAGTGATTGAACGCCCGAAACCGGGGGCGGCGTCGACTTTTCAGAAGTGCACTCTGACCCCGGCTGCCCGGCGTATGAGACGAATAGCCTCACGCACCGGGCTTTTTCGTGCGCACCCCGCCGCCGGAACCCGGCGCGCGGCCCAGCGAACCGCAGCACCCGAGCTCGCCGCCCGACCCGCCGCTCAACGAACCCGGCCCGCCACACGTTTCGCCCCGCCGCCCGAGCTTTTTTCCCGGCGGCCCGAGCCCATCACTCGGCGCCCCAGTCGCCACGCTCGGCCACCCGAGCTTTTTGCTCGACCCGCCGAGCAGGCGAGCCCCACGCGCCGAGCTTTTTTCTCGGCCCGCCGAGTAATTTTCTCGACCGTCGCAGTGATTTTCCCCGGCCGCCGAGTGCTCGTGCCTGGCGGCCCGGGAAATTTTCTCGGCCATCGTGGCTATTTTCTCCGCGCCCCGAGTGCCGCCGCCCGCCCGCCGGGAAAATTCCCCGACACGCCAGGCTTTTTGTCCGGGCGTTGCAGCTCGGCGCAGAGCTCGGCACATGGCGCACCCCGAGTCAGGACAGCATCGACCCCAGATGGACTTTCCCCGAGACCTCCGCCGGCCGGGAGCACTTGCTTCAACCGAAGCGGGCAGGGCGAGCCGCAGATTCCAGCCTGATGGAGCCCCGTTTTCGAACATGGCTACCCACCAAGCACGTGGTGACCATCAACCGTGGTGAGTCCATACCTTTCTTCGATAAGCGGGTGGCCGAAAACGGCTCTTGCGCGCTCGATGATGCGGGGGCAATCTCGGCGGGCAGAGGTCGACCCGTTGCTGCCGGTCACTGTTACCAGAACCCAAACGGGACGCAGGAAGTCAAATCACGTCCTGCTCGGCGACATCGCATCTTGTGCGTCCGGTGTTTCGCCAGCTCACCGGACGGTCAGAACGTTCCTGCTTAACTCCCTCCGTCCCGGTTAACTCCATTTCGCTGCCGGATCTGCAGGCGCCAGCTCGCTGCCGGCAGTTGACGCAGCTTGGTGGAACCAGGCTATCGGGGTAGTCGGGAACACCAGCCGTTGGATCCGCGGCAGGATCACAGGGATGTAGATATCCCGGATGGCCGAAAGCTCGCCATGAGCCTCCCAGTGATCGCGGGATTCCCAGGTTTCGACCAGGAAGAATTTCTCCGGCGACTCCATCGCCTGCAGGGCTTCCCATCGCAGGCATCCGGGCTCGGCCAAGCAGACTTCCCGCATCTTCGCCAACGCCTCCGCTACCGTATCGATGTCGTCGCGCGCGATCACCGTCAGGTCCACGACAAGATGGAAAGGAATCGGGTCACTCATACGCCCGCCTTGGGAATGGAGGAGAGCAATACGAGGACTGCGCAGGCCAGCAGGCACAGTCCGCTCACAAGCTGCAGTCGCTTCGGGTGGACCCGACGGAACAACCCGGTCCGCCTGAGCCGCGCAAGCATCGCGATGAGGGCGCTGAGATAGGCGACGTTGAGGGTTTCGTACAGAACGCCGAGCCAGGCGAAGTTCGCTGCCCACAAGCCGATTTCTGCGTGGATGAACATGGGGAAAAAGGCCGCGAAGAACAGGATGGGCTTCGGGTTCACCAGCGTGAGAAGCAGCCCCTCCTTGGCCGTTGTAGCAACGGGGGCTGGCTTCACACCGGCATCCTGCAGCTGGGGCTCGCCGGACCGGATCAGGGAAAGGCCGATCCAGCCGATATAAGACGCCCCCAACAGCCGGATGGCGGCGAGCAGCACGGGCCAGCGCGTGACCAGGGACGACAGGCCCAATCCCGAAGCCGACATCAGCATGACGTCGCCTAGGACAATGCCCGCAGCACCTGCCATCGCTTGCAGCGGACCCGCCTGCGCCTTGGCGCCCACGAAAAGCGTCGCCGCCCCCGGAACGACGATCACGGCAGCGGAGGCCATCAGGAAGGCCCCAGTGTTGTTCATGCTGAACACGGAAGTCAGGCCAGCGCAGCTGCATGTTGCCGGATCAGGCCATCCAGCCATTCGCCGGTATGGCAGAAGGCATGCCCCAGGTCGCGCGCCTTTTGCGTGTCCATGCGGTGCGACCCCGGGTAATCGAATGGACTGAGGAAAGACGCCGCCGTCTTCTCCGCCACCGGCGCCAGGACGCAGCGCACGTCCAACTGCTCGCAGACGCGCCGATAGATGTCCACGGCGGTCAGCGACCCGTCACTGGCGGCATTGATCGGCCCAAGCGGCGAAGAGGCTTGGGCGACCCAGGACAGCAGGTCAACGATGCCTTTGAGGTCAATGAAGGAACTGCATCCCGCGTCCGCGCTGTGCGCCAGCGGCAGGCCTTTTTTTGCCTGGGCGACGTAATGCTTCAGCCGTCCGGTGAAATCCTCGGGGCCGGCGAGGACGTGGCCGATGCGGACGCTGGTGACCGGCAGGCGACCGTCGCGATAGAGCAGCGCTTCGGCCTGCCGCTTCCCCGCGCCATATCTGAGCTCAGACAGTTCCTGGATCTGCCAGGGGTACGTTTCATCGATGGCCTCGCCGGCCAGGTCGAGATCCGATTCGTGCAGCGGATGCTGCGCGTTGCCCAGGAAACGGTCGTACACCTCGATGGTCGACGACATGACGTAGTGCCCCGCCCGTCCATCGAACACCTCGAGCGAGATGGCGGCATCGTGCGGGCTGTAACACATCTGGTCGTACACCAGGTCGAACGACTTGTCCGCAAATGCCGCCTGCATGGCGGCCCGATCGCGGCGATCCACCCGGATTCGCCCGACCTTTTCCTCGAAGGGATCGGGCGCCTGTCCGCGCGTGGCCACGGTCACCCGATGGCCGGCTTCGACCAGTCGATGCACCAAGTGGATGCCAAAAAAGCGTGTTCCGCCTATGATCAACATTTTCTTGCTCATTGTGTCGCCGACATTGAATGACCTTATCAGTCTTGTTCAATAGAAGTGGGCTATCAAGCAAGCATTATTGGTTCAAAGGAATAGAATTTCTTAGTCATCTGCGATGAATGCCAGAATCCGAACACTATCGGGACTTCTCGATTTCGAGTGCGCAGCACGCTGGGGCAGTTTCCGATTGGCGGCGGCCGAACTGAACAAGACGCCCGCGGCGGTAAGCCAGCAGGTCAAGCAACTGGAGCGCTCGCTCGGTTTCGACCTGTTTGTCCGGCATCCACGAAACGTGACGCTCACCGAGAGCGGCATCGAACTCGCCGGCACGCTCGCTCGCCTCTTCCAGGAGCTGCACCGCAAAGTGGACGCCATCCGCGAGGCAGAAGGCCAGTCGGTCATCCGAATTTCCACCACGCACTCCTTCGCGATGAAGTGGCTGATTCCGAGGATCCAATCTTTCACGCGAGACCATCCTGAGTACGATGTCCGGATCGAGGCGAACGACAAGGTCGTTCGCGTGGGCGAGGATTGTCACGTTGCCTTGCGCTTCACTCCCGAGGAGGCTGCTGCGGCGGCGGGAACGCTGCTGTTCGACGATGTCCTCGTCGCCGCATACAGCCCGGCGCTGGTGCCCGCTTCCGCGGGCACGGCGATTCCGGTCGATGTCCTGCTTCGCCAGCCACTGCTTTACGAGGGAACGCCGGAAGCATGGCTCAAGCTGTTCGAGGCCAACGGTATCGGGCGTCGCAGGTTCGACTTTGCACGCAATTACAGTCACGCGGGACTCATGGTGCAGGCAGCCGTCGCTGGCCACGGCGTTGCCTTGGTTCCGTTTTCGCTGGCGTGCGACGACATTGCACAGGAACGGCTTGTGGTAGCTCCACTGAAGCCGCTGCGCTCCGACGACTCCTACCGCCTGCTCAGGGACGACCTGCAGAAATTGCCGAGGGTCGATCAATTCGAAGCCTGGGCGATGGGTGAGGTTGCCAAGATGCAGCAGCAGCTTGACCGGCTGGTCGCCTCACTCGCCGTTGACCACTCGACGGCTCAACCGGACGCATTGCCATAACCGTCGAAGCAACGGCGGCTTCTGGCCGAACTGAGACGCTCGCAACCTTGGGAAATCCCGTTCGACGCGGGATCTCTCGGTCCTGGCTCCTTCGCTCTCGCCATCGCGCAGCGGTGTCGCACCGAGTGCGCACCAGGATGGCGCGCTGCTCTACGGGGGCCCCTGTGCGGCGGTGAGGTGGGGTCGATAGGCCGCGCAGCGGGAACCGACAGGACGTCGGTTCCTTTTCGCACGGGCAGGATGCCCGTTCGAAAAGCCCGGCCCCGGCTCACGGACTTGCCGGGCAGGGATGCCCGGCAAGCGCCAAGTGGGGTGTCGTTTTCTCTTGGGTACTTCTCTTTTGGACAAGCATAAAGAGAAGTACCTCGGGCCGCGAATGCGGCACGAAACGCTCTTGATTCATACCCCCATCGGACAATCAGCGCGTAGCTGACAGTGCAGTCTGTGCGAGCGCGTTGTTTCACGCCGCAGGCCAAGAGCATCGCGCATAAGATGCGCTCCTACAGGTTGCACTGCTGTAGCGCCAACTCAGCGCCCAAGCGCACCATAAGCCTCCAACGCAAGTTGCCGCGACACCCCCAAATCCACCATCGGCGCCGGATACCCACTACGCCTCAGCAGACCAGCATCCCGCCACGGCTCATGCAGCAACGCCAGCGGCGCCTCCGCCAGCTCCGGCAACCAGCGCCGCAGATAGTAGCCGTCCGGATCGAAGCGCTTCGCCTGCGTCACCGGATTGAACACGCGGAAATAGGGCGCCGCATCCGCGCCGCAGCCTGCGACCCATTGCCAGCCCAGCGTGTTGTTGGCGAGGTCCGCATCGACCAGGGTGTCCCAGAACCAGCGCGCGCCGTGCTGCCAGTGCTGGCGCAGGTTCTTGGTGAGGAAGCTGCCCACGATCATGCGTACGCGGTTGTGCATCCAGCCGGTATGCCACAGCTCGCGCATGCCGGCGTCGACCAGCGGGATGCCGGTGCGGCCGCGCTGCCAGCGTTCGAGCAAGGTCCGATCCGCGGGCGCCCACGAAAAGTCGTTGAAGCGTGGATTGAAGTTGTCGGTCGGCGTGTGCGGGAAGTGATAGAGCAGGTGATGGGCGAATTCGCGCCAGCCCAGTTCGCGCAGATACGGTTCGATGTCGGGGCGACGTTTCGCATCGGTCGCGCGGGCGCGTCGGTCCAGTGCGAAGTGGATCTGCCGCGGCGAGATTTCGCCGAAGTGCAGGTGCGGCGACAGCCGCGAGGTGCCATGCCGCGCGGGCAGGTCGCGCGCGTGCGCGTAGTCGCCGATGGCGTCGTCGCCGAAGATCTCCAGCAGCTCCTGCGCGCCGGCTTCGCCCGGCTGCCAGCTGGCGGCCAGGCCATCGGCCCAGGCGATCCGCGGCAACAGCTCGAGCGCCGCCAGCGGCAGGCCGCCGGGCAGTTCGCGCCAGCCCGGCACGCGCGGCGCGGGCAGCGGTTCCAGCGCCAGCAGCTGCGGCCGCAGGTTGCGCCAGTACGGCGTGAACACCTTGTACGGCTGGCCCTGCTGGGTGGCGATCTGCCAGGGCTCGCACCACAGCGCGGCGTTGTGGCTGTGCACCGCGAGGCCGTCGTCCTGCAGCGCGCTCTTGATCCGCGTGTCGCGGGCGATGGCGGCCGGTTCAACCAGCCGGTTCCAGTACACCGCGCTGGCGCCGCTGCCCGCGATCAGTGCGCGCAGGATCTGCAGCGGTTCGCCGCGGCGCAGGTGCAGGCCGGCGCCGGACTCGCGCAGGTCGCGGTCGAGTGCGGCCAGTGAGTGGTGCAGCCACCAGCGACTGGCGGCGCCGGCCGACCACGGGCCGTCGTCGTCGCCATGGATGAATACCGGCAGCACCTGCGTGTGCTCGGCGCAGGCGGCGCTCCACGCGGGATTGTCGGCCAGGCGCAGGTCGCGCCGGAACAGCACCAGCGCCGTGCTCATCGCGCTGCGCCCGGTCGACACCGCACGGCCGCGCTCAAAAGCCGAACAGCGGCTGCAGCGTGCGGGCGAGCCAGCCGGAGAACTTCAGCGGCGCATCGGTGGCGGCCACGCAGATGCATGGCGCGCCCGGCGAGGTCACCGGCTGATGGTTAGTCCCGCCATCCTGGTCGGCGACGCCACCGGGACCGAAATGGCCGAGCATGTCGTCGTAGGTGCCGTCCAGGATCATGGTCAACTCGTTGCCGCGATGACGGTGCAACGGCAGCTTGCTGCCCGGCGCGATGCGCAGCAGCCTCAGGTCGCGCTTCACCGACACTGCGGCCATCTGGGCCGACCAGTACCGTGCGTCGGTCGCGGCGTTGCTCAGGGAAGGAGACACGTGTCGTTTCGCCCGGAAGGGCGTCACCTCGGCGACCGCTTGATCTGAAGCCATCATACGCATGTTCCCGTCGCACATGAGCGCGTGCCCAGCCCACCGGAAAGACGGGCTTCATCAGAGTTGCATACGCCGACGGCCGGATTTTGGATGCACCCGGCCGGTCGGGCCGGTCGGCGTGGGGCCTGTCCGGCCCGCCCGGCGTGATCAGCACGACACGGCCAGGCCGCACCGGTAGGCGCCTGCGGCCGGGTTTGCGATGATGGCCGGCATGACCGATCGTTACGACCGATGAATAGCCTGATGACCGTTCCCGGCCGGCTCGCCCGCCGGCTGTTGCCGTTTCCCCGCCGTGCGCGCGAATTGCTGGCCACGCTGCCCGCGTTTTCCATTCCGGCCGATGCGATCGAGGGGCTGCCTGATCCGGCGGCTTTCCGGCAAACCCTGCTGCGGCTGATCGGGGAGGCCACCCGGCGCATCGTGATCGTGACCCTGTACCTGCAGGACGACGACGGCGGGCGTGAAGTGCTCGAGGCGCTGTATGCCGCCCGGGCGCGCCAGCCGGACCTGCAGATATCGGTCTTCGTCGACTGGCACCGCGCCCGGCGCGGCCTGATCGGCAAGCAGAAGAGCGAGGGCAACGCGGGGATGTACCGCGCGTACGCCGAGCGGCTGGGCGCCGGGGTGAACATTTACGGCGTGCCGGTGCAGAACCGCGAGTTGTTCGGCGTACTGCACCTGAAGGGTTTTGTGATCGACGACACTTTGCTGTACAGCGGGGCCAGCCTCAACGACGTCTATCTGGCACGGCACGGGCGCTACCGGCTCGACCGCTATCACGTGTTGCGCCATCGCGGCCTGGCCGAGGCGATGGCCGCTTTCGTGCAGCAGCATCTGGTCGGCAGCGAGGCGGTGCGCCTGTTGAACGTGGCCGACGTGCCGGTCACGCGCACGCTGCAGCCGGCGATCCGCGACTTGCGCCAGGACCTGCAGCAGGCGGCCTACGCCGTGCCGCGCGAAACGCCGGCCGCCACCGACGTAGCGGTGACGCCGCTCGCTCGGCTTCGGTCGCACCGACAACACGCTGAACGACGTGCTGCTGGCGCTTGCTGCGCGAGACGCGCGAGCGGGTGATCCTGCTGACGCCGTATTTCAACCTGCCGCGACCGGTGCGATTGATGCTGGGCCAGCTGCTGCGGCGTGGTTGCACGATCGACATCATGGTCGGCGACAAGACCGCCAGCGATTTCTACATTCCGCCGGGACAGCCGTTCAAGACGATCGGGCTGCTGCCGTATCTGTACGAGAACAACCTGCGCCGCTTTGCCCGCGCGCATCGGCGGCAGATCGACGAGGGCCAGCTCAATCTGCATCTGTGGCGCGACGGCGACAACAGCTATCACCTGAAAGGCCTGTTCATCGACGACGATGTGGCGGTGCTCACCGGCAACAACCTCAACCCGCGCGCCTGGTCGCTGGATCTGGAAAACGGCTTGCTGCTGCGCGATCCCGCGCGCCTGCTGCATGCCGGCCATGCGGCCGAATGGGCGAACCTGCGGCGGCATGCCATGCGGCTGTCCGATTACCGCGCCGTCGAGAGTCCGCGGCATTACCCGGCGCCGGTGCGCAAGAACCTCAAGCGGCTCAATCGCACCCGGCTGGATCGCCTGCTCAATCGGCTGCTGTGATCGCCCGGGCCGGGCCGAGACGCTGCAGCCGCAAGCCCAGCCAGCGATCCACGTCCGGCCATTCCGCCGCCAGGATGCTGTAGCAGACGGTGTCGCGCAGGCTGCCGTCGGGTCGCCGCTTGTGCGCGCGCAGGACGCCGTCGCGGTGGGCGCCGAGGCGCTCGATCGCGCGTTGCGAGTCGAGGTTGCGGTGGTCGGTGTGGAATTCCACTGCGACGCAGTCGAGCGTCCCGAACGCGTGGCGCAGCAGCAGGCGCTTGCAGGCGGTGTTGAGGTGGCTTTTCTGCCAGCGCTTCGCATACCAGGTGTAGCCGATCGCCAGCCGCGGCAACTCGGGCACGTAGTCGTAATAGCGGGTGGTGCCGACGATCTCGCCGCCGCGGGCCTCGCGCACGGCGAACGGCAGCATCAGGCCGTCGGCCTGGCCTTGCAGGGCCTTCTCGACATAACCGCGGGCCTGCCCGGGTGCCGGTGCGCTGGTGAACCACAGGTTCCACAGCTCGCCGTCGGTGGCGGCCGCCTCCAGCGCAGGCACGTGGTCGAGGCTCAGCGGCTCCAGCGCGACGTGCTCGTCGTGCAGGCGGGTCGGGGCAAAGGACTTCATCGGCGGTCGCGGGCTCAGGCGTCGAGGTCGGGGATCAGCTTGCTTTCGAGACGGGCGATATTGTCTTTCAGCAGCAGCTTGCGTTTCTTCAGCCGGGTCAGCTGCAGTTCGTCGCGACCGATCCCGCTGGCGAGCTTGGCGATGAACGCATCGAGCTCACGGTGCTCGATCCGCAACTCGGCCAGAAGATGGACGATTTCGGCGTGATCCTGAACCTGCATGATGATGGCAACGCGTGGGACGATTCTCTTAGTTTAACGCCGTTTGGCGCCTCGGAAGCCGAACCGCTGGCCGGCTACAATGACGGCTCTTTCCATTCGACTGGCCCGCATGTCCGCATCGTCCGACCCGATCCACCCGACTGTTGCCGAAGCCGACAAGCTGGCCCGGCGCCTGCGTCATCAGGTGGGTCGGGCGATCGTCGATTTCGGCATGATCGAGGACGGCGACAAGGTGATGGTGTGCCTGTCCGGCGGCAAGGATTCCTGGACCATGCTGGACCTGCTGCTGCAGCTGCAGGCCCGGGCCCCGGTGCGGTTCGAGCTGATCGCGGTGAACCTGGACCAGAAGCAGCCCGACTTCCCCGAACAGGTGCTGCCGGATTATCTTCGCGCCCGCGGCGTGCCGTTCCACATCATCGAGCAGGATACCTACAGCACGGTGACCCGGCTGATTCCCGCGGGCAAGACCATGTGCAGCCTGTGCTCGCGATTGCGCCGCGGCGCGCTGTACACCTGGGCGGCGGCCAACGGCATCAGCAAGATCGCGCTGGGCCACCATCGTGACGACATCCTGGCCACCTTTTTCCTGAACCTGTTCTACCAGGCGCAACTGAAGGCGATGCCGCCGAAATTGCATTCGGACGATGGCCGTCACGTGGTGATCCGGCCGCTGGCGTATTGCCGTGAGAGCGACATCGCCGACTATGCCGCGCACCAGCGCTTTCCGATCATCCCGTGCAACCTGTGCGGCTCGCAGGACAACCTGCAGCGCCAGGCGGTGCGGCGGATGCTGGCAGAATGGGAGCAGTTGCAGCCCGGCCGCAGCGAGAACATCTTCCGCGCGCTGGGCAATGTGTCACCCTCGCATCTGGCCGATCGGCAGTTGTTCGATTTCGGTGTGCCCGGTGCCGGCGCCATGGATGGGCCACCCCATGCCGACGCAGCGGATGAGACCGCCGCCACGCAGGCTTGACCGTTCCGCCACCCTTTCCACCTGACCTGTCGAGTACTCACCGTGTCCTTCTTTGCTTCCGTTGAAATGGCCCCGGGCGATCCGATCCTGGGTTTGACCGAGACCTATCTGGCCGATCCCCGGCCGGGCAAGATCAATCTCGGCGTGGGCATCTACGTCGACGAGCAGGGGCATGTCCCGCTGCTGCGCACGGTGCACGAAGTGGAGCTGGGTCTGGCGTCGGCGGCCAAGCCGCGCGGCTATCTGCCGATCGATGGCCTGCCGGCCTACAACCAGCTCACCCAGCAGCTGCTGTTCGGCGCCGGGTCGCCGCTGCTGGAGGCCGGCCGCGTGGCCACCGCGCAGACCATCGGCGGCAGCGCCGCGCTGCGCGTCGGCGCCGACCTGTTGCGGCAGGTCGCCGGTGCGGGCGCGAAGATCGCGATCAGCAATCCGAGCTGGGGCAACCATCACGTGGTGTTCCGCACCGCCGGCTTCGAGTTGCTGGAATACCGCTACTACGATCCGTCCAGCCACGGCCTGGATCTGGCCGGCATGCTGGAGGATCTGGGCGAGCTGGAGCCGGGCACCGTGGTGCTGCTGCATGCGTGCTGCCACAACCCGACCGGGGTGGATCTGGACGCGGTGCAGTGGCAGCAGGTGATCGCGCTGCTGCAGGAGCGCAAGCTGCTGCCGTTCATCGACATCGCCTACCAGGGCTTCGACCAGGGCATCGCGGCGGATGCCACCGCGATCCGGCTGCTGGCGGCCTCGGGGATCGAGGCCTTCGTGGTGGCCAATTCGTATTCCAAGTCGTTCTCGCTGTATGGCGAGCGGGTCGGCGCGCTGTCGATGATCGGTGCCGATCGCGACGAGGCGGCGCGGCTGCTGTCGAAGATCAAGCAGACCATTCGCACCAACTATTCCAGCCCGGCCGCGCACGGCGCCAGCCTGGTCGCCGGCGTGCTCGGCAGCAGCGAGCTGCGCGGGCGCTGGGAGCAGGAGCTGGGCGAGATGCGCACGCGCATCCACGCGATGCGGGCCGGCCTGGTCGAGCGGCTGGCGGCACACGGTGCGCCGGATTTCGGCTTCATCCAGGGCCAGGCCGGCATGTTCTCCTATTCCGGCCTGAGCAAGGCACAGGTACTGCGCCTGCGCGAGGAACACGCGATCTACGCGCTCGACAGCGGCCGCATCTGCGTGGCCGCGCTCAATCGCGCCAACCTGGACACGGTGGCTGCTGCCGTGGCGGCGGTCACCCGCTGAGCCCCTTCATCGCGATCCCGGCCCGGCCGGGATCGCGGCAGTACAACCCCGCCTTCGGGCCGCCACTCATCACGGATATTGAATGTTTTTTCGCAATCTCACGCTGTTCCGTTTTTCCCCCGCCGTTGCCACCGATCTGAACCGACTCGACGAAGTACTGGCCGAGCATCGGCTGCGCCCGTGCGGGCCGCTGGAAATGTTCACCAAGGGCTTCGTGCCGCCGGTCGGGCGGGGCGAGGGCGAGCCGCTGACCCACGTGGTCAAGCAATGCACCCTGCTCACCGTCGGTGGCGAGGACAAGCTGCTGCCGGCGGCGGTGATCAATGACGAGCTGCATCGCAAGGTGCAGAAGATCGCCGAGGAAGAAGGCCGCAAGGTCGGCGGGCGCGAGCGCAAGCGGATCAAGGAGGATCTGCTGACCGAACTGCTGCCGCGCGCGTTCGTGCGCCAGTCGCGGATGTCCGCCTACGCCGACCGCAAGAACGGCTGGTTGGTGCTGGACACCTCCAGCCGCAAGTCCGCGGAGAACGCGCTGACCCAGATCCGCGAGGCACTGGGCAGTTTTCCCGCGGTGCCGCTGGCGCCGGAGGAAGGTCCGCGGGTGCTGATGACCGACTGGCTGGCCAATGGCAACCTGCCGGCCGGGCTGGCCCTGGGCGACGAGTGCGAGTTGCGCGATCCGGCCACCGCCACCGGCGCGATCGCCCGTTGCCGTCGCCAGGACCTGGACGCCGAAGAGGTCAAGGAGCACCTGCGCAACGGCAAGCAGGTGTTCCTGCTCGGCCTCACCTTCGACGATCGCATCAGCTTCGTGTTGGGCGAGGACCTGGTGATTCGCAAGCTGAAGTTCCTCGACGTGGTGATGGACGAGCTGGGTGACAGCCAGCAGGACGCCCACGCCGAGATGGACGCCAGTTTCGCCCTGCTGACGCTGGAACTGGAGCGGCTGCTGGGCAAACTGGAGGAATGGTTCGGCCTGCCGCGTCCCAACGACGGATGAGACGCCCGCCGGGCGGTTGTTTGTCCCGGTCGTGACAAATAGCTCTTGCACCGGACCCTCGGTTTCCCCACATACTGACCCGACACGCCGCGTTCGCCGCAGCGTGTCGGCAGCGACGGGCAGGAACATGGCGCAACATCTGGAAGGCGACTGGCTGGAACTGGCAACGGCGGGCGGCAGCACCATCCGGGTGCTCAAGGCCGCCCATCCGCGTGCGCGTCGCCTGCGCCTGACGGTGACGCCCAAGGGCGCGCGGGTGTCCTATCCGCACGGTACCCACCCGGCCCAGGTCAGCGCCTTCCTGCGCAGTCATGCGGACTGGCTGGAGCAGAAGCTCGACGAGCTGAACCTGATCGTGAAGCCGTTGCCACCGCTGCGCGTGGGCTATCCCACCGACTTTCCCCTGCGCGGCGAAACCGCCACGCTGGACTGGGCCGAAGGGCCGTATCCGCGCATCGAACCCGGCGCCGACGGCCTGACCCTGGTGATCCCGCGGCCGCATTCCCGCGCCCTGCCGATCGCCCGTGGCCTGCTGGCGTCGCACCTGGAGGCGCAGATCCGCCGCGATGTGTCGCGCTGGCTGACCGGCTACGTGCCGCAGTTGGGGCTGGCACCGACCTCGCTGCGCATCCGTCCGATGAAGAGCCTGTGGGGCAGTCTGGATACGCGCGACCGCATCAACCTCGATCTGGCGCTGGCGCTGGCGCCGCCGGCGGCGCTGCGCTACGTGCTGGCGCACGAGTTGTGCCACCTGAAGGTGCGCAACCATTCGCCGCGATTCTGGGCGCAGGTGGAAAACCTTTTTCCCGACTGGCGCGTGCAGCGCGACTGGCTGCGCCAGCATGGTGCGATCCTCAAGGCGGAACTCGATCGGCTGGTGGCCGACGTCGCCGACTGAGCGCGGGGCCCGCGGTGTCCAGGTGTCCGGCATCCCGCACAGGAAGTCCTCGATTCGAACGCGATCACCCACGCCCGACAGGCTGCTAGGCTCTGCCTCTCCGCCGCCCTGCCGGTCGCCACCTCATGGACAACCCATGCCGTTCTCGATGACCACCCTGCTGAATGCCTGCTGGGTCCTGTTCGTGCTGTACTGGATCTGGAGCGCGCGCCAGGTCAAGAGCACCGCGCGTACCGAGCCGGTGTGGTCGCGCCTGTTCAAGTACTGGCTGCCGTTGTTGATTGCAGCCGTATTGATGGAGCCGAACCGTTGGTACCGCGGCAGCATGCTGGGTGGGCGCTTCGTGCCGGAGCTGGACTGGCTGGCGCTGACCGGCCTGGTGCTGACGATCGCCGGCCTGCTGTTCGCCTGCTGGGCACGCGTGGTGCTGGGCAACAACTGGAGTGCGGTGGTCCAGCTCAAGCAGGATCACGAGTTGATCGAGCGCGGCCCCTACCGTTACGTGCGCCACCCGATCTACACCGGCCTGCTGCTGGCTTTCCTGGGCACCGCCGTGGCGATCGGCGAATGGCGCGGCCTGCTGGCGCTGGTCATCGTGGCGGTGTCGTTCTGGCGCAAGCTGCGACTGGAGGAGCGCTGGCTGGCTGAACAGTTCGGTGCGGCCTACACGGATTACATGCGACGGGTGAAGGCGCTGATCCCGGGCGTTCTCTAGCTCAGAATTTACGGGTCCGTCGTACGTAGCGCGTACCCAGCAACACATCCCACAGCGGCGTGGTCACCCCGAAATTGCTTTCCGGGTGATAGTGATGAACGTGGTGGGCGCCGGCCCAGCGGCGCAGCAGCGGCTGATTGAAGCGCACGTGATGGATGATGAAATGGCTGAGCCCGTAGGCGATGTAGCCGAACGTGATCGAGCCGGCCAGCAGCATCGCAAAACCGCTGGGCATGATCAGGATGAACAGTCCGGCCAGAACCAGCAGCACCACCGCAGGCAGGAAGAACGGCAGCGAGTCGTAGCCCAGCGGACGTTCGTGGTGCATGCGATGGCCCTGCTCGAACAGCGGGATCCGCGTGTGGAACATCCAGCGGTGGAAGAAGTACTCGATGAAGCTGAAGACGAACAGGCCCAGCAGGCAGGCCAGCAACGCGATCAGCGGCCGGCCGGTGTGATGGCGCCAGCCTTCGACAATCAGCAGCAACCCCAGGGCCGCGTCCAGCGCGAGTTCGGCCCAGTAATTGGCGCGGGTGGAGGACATGCGCACGATCGCGTCCACGCCGGATCGAATGAGGTTTCGTTTCATGGGTCGCTGCATCGTTCCGTTTTCTTGCAGGATGGCACGCCAAACCTCGGAATCACCGAGGCATTGTCCCATGTTGTCATCGGTAATTCACAATATGATGTACCGCAGCAGGCTGAGCCGAGCATGACCGTATGGAAAAAGGACCAGATCCGGTCGCGAGCGTTCAATGCGAGAGCGCGAATCCGGTGAGAATCTGCGCGGTTTCGTCGGGCCTTTCCAGCATCGGCATGTGGTTGCAGCCGTTGATGACACTGGTGCTGATCGCGCTGGCGCGGGTCAGGCCGTTGCGCAGGCTGTCCAGTGCAGAGACGTCGACGATCTTGTCGTCGTGGCACCACAGGCCGAGTACCGGCATGCCCAGCTGGCCGAGCCGGTCCTGCACCGCGAGATACTGGGACGGCTGGCGCAATGCGTCGAAGGTGCGTTCGATGAACGCATGGTCGCGCTGGTTGCGTTTGACCAGCACGTCGACAAACCGGCCGGGCAGGTCGAGCGGGCGGGCGAAAGCCCGGGCGCTGGCTTGTTCGAAGCCGGCTCGATCGTCGAACACGAACGGGTCCTTGCCGGCCATCGCCGAGCGGCTGAACGCGGTGTCGCTCGCCTTCAGGCCGAACGCATCGACCAGCGCCAGTTCGGCCACATGCTCGGGATGCCCGGCCGCATAGACCCCGGCGATCGCGCCGCCCATCGAGTGGCCGACCAGCACGAACCGCTGCAGGCCGAGCGTCTGCACGAATGCATCCAGCCGTCGGGCCTGGGCGTCGATATCGTAGCTGGCGCCGGCAAGGGGTGAGGAGTCGCCCCAGCCGGGCAGGTCGGGGATGATCAGGTGAAAATGCGGCGTGAGCCGTTTGGCCGTCTGCAGCCAGACTTCCTTGTTGCTGGCGAAGCCATGCAGCAGCACGATGGTCGGACCCTCGCCGCCCTCGTAGTAGACCCAGCGGGTATCGCCGGCCTGCACCGAATGCTTCTCCAGGTGAGCGGCCATCGCCGCGCGCGCGAAGTTCGCCCGCATCAGCCACTGCGGCGCAAACAGGTAGCTGCCGCCCAGCACGATGGCCAGCAGGGCGAGCAGCCATGCCAGGAATTTCAGGCGGCGCAGCAGCATGCGTTTCCACAGGGGGACCGCGGCGGGATGGGGCGATGACGGCATGGGCGGCTCTTCTGGTTCGTGTGGCGGATGGCAATCGCTCTCCCCGCGGGCGGGGAGAGCGGCTGTATCTACTGGTGCTCCGCTTTTCTCGCCGCGGCGAAGATCGACTCCACCGCCTGCCGGGTCAGCGGGTGATAGCCCGCCTTGGCCCCGGCGTAGACCGTCTCGGCGTAGGCCAGTCCCCCCGGCGTCCTGGCGAAGGCCTTGTACAGCGGGGTCGTGAGGTAGAGCCGGCCGATGCGGGTCATGTGCTCGGCGGCGGCCGTCCAGACCGCCTTGTCACCGCCGGCGATCGCGTGGCTGTACCAGCGCATGCCGATCTCGGCGTTCGGCGTGCCGGTGAGATGCCAGGCGGCGTCGAGCTGCTGCAGCTTGTCCAGCGGCGCCACGTCGGGCAGGCGGTCGAGGAAGTACATCCATTCCTGCGTGTTCCAGCCTTTCGCGTCGAGCTTGCCCGCGGCCAGCGTGCCTTCCAGGAATTCGCTGCGCTCGCGGTCGATGGCGGTGAAGCGCGGCGAGTCCGGCAGCGGCGCATCCTTCGGAATGCCGTCGGCGTAGACCCAGGCCTTCACCTCGTCCCAGCTCATCTTGCCCGGATACTTCTCGATCAGGTTCGGCTTCATGTAGTCGAGCATCTGCTCGGTGGTGATGCTCTGCCAGGCAAAATGCCTGAAGTAGCCCTTCAGGTACTGGTCGAACGCCGCGCGGCCGAAGCGCTGCTCCAGCGTGCGCAGGAACCAGGAGCCTTTGTCGTAGGCCACGTCGGACAGCGCGTCGTCGGCGCCGACGCCGCGCGGATCGGGCGCCAGCTTCTGCGCGTTGGCCGGCATCGCGCCGATACCCTTCTGCAGCGCGCGGGCGGACAGCAGGGCCTCCTCGTCGGCCAGCACCTTGCCGTAGACCGCTTCGGTGATGCGCCCCTGCACGTAGGTGGTGAAGCCCTCGTTGAGCCAGATGTCGCGCCAGGAGGCGCTGGTCACCAGGTTGCCCGACCACGAGTGCGCCAGCTCATGCGAGACCAGCGAGACCAGGCTTTTGTCGCCCACCAGCACGGTCGGCGTGGCGAAGGTCATGTCCGGGTTTTCCATGCCGCCGTACGGGAACGACGGCGGCAGCACCAGGATGTCGTAGCGGCCCCAGGCGTATGGACCGTAGAGTTTCTCGGTGGCGGCGATCAACTGCTCGGTGTCCTCGAACTCGTGGGCGGCCTTGTCGACCACGCCCGGTTCCGCATACACGGCCGAACGCGGGCCGGTCTGCTTCACCGCGATGTCGCCGGCGGCGATTGCCAGCAGATACGACGGGATCGGATGCGGCTGGGAAAAGTCGAACGATCCGTCAAGAGGATGCCCGGCGTCGTTGAGCGCGCTCATCACCACGCGGATGCCCTTCGGTGCGCGGACGTGGGCGTCGTAGCTGAAGCGCACCGCCGGCGAATCCTGCAGCGGCACCCACGAGCGGGCGTGGATCGACTCGGACTGCGAGAACATGAACGGCTGCGTCTTGTCGGCCGTCTGCGCCGGAGTCAGCCACTGCAGGCCCGATGCTTCCGGCGAGGTGGAATAGACGATGCGCACCCGTGCCGGATGCCGTGGCGTGGCGATGGTCAGTTTGCTGCCGAGCGTCTCGTCGCGCGATGCCAGCGCATATTTCAGCTTCGTGGCCTTGCCGTCGGCGCCGAGCGCCTCGACTTTCGCGATCTTCAGGTCGCGCGTATCCAGCACCAGCGAGGTTGCCGCGGGGTCCTTCCAGTCCAGCTTCAGCGTGGCCTGGCCGTCGAGCCGCTGGTGCGGGAAGTCGATGCGCAGGTCGAGATCCAGATGGGTCACCCGCACCTGCTTCGGCTGCGCATAGGAGTTGGGGTCGGTGGCATGGGCTGCCAGCGGCAGCAACAGCATGCCGAAGGCGGCGGTGGGCAACAGACGCATGGACGATACTCGAACCGGGAAACCCCGAGTATGCCATTGCCTCCACGTCGGCCGCCCGTGACGAAAGCCGTGGTCCGGCCGGGTGCTAGTTGCAACACCACACTAGGGCAGTTCCTGCGTCGAATGGGGATCGATCGCATACGGATGCATGCGGGTGAGAAACCCCGGTTGCGCCTCGACCCGCGCGAGCCAGGCGCGGAAGTGCGGACAGGGCTGCAGCGACAGGCCGGCTTCTTCGGCGCGGCTGGCATAAGCGAATACGGCCATGTCGGCGATGGTGTAGCTGTCGTCGACGAGGAACGGCCGCGTCCGCAATTCGGTCTCCAGGATGTCGAGGGTCCGTCGCGCCGCGATGCGCTTGCCTTCGACCACCTCCGGCGAGCGCCGCGCCAGCTTGCCGGTCATCGTCCAGTGACGCAGGGCGCCGATCACCGATTCCACCCGCTCCTGTTCGAAGTGCAGCCACTGCTGCACCTTCGCGCGCTGGTAGCGATCGCCGGGCAGATAGTGGGTACCCTCGGCCAGGTAGGTCAGGATGGCGTTCGATTCGGCCAGCGTGCGGCCGTCATCGAGCTGGATCGCCGGCACCGTACCGGTCGGGCTGATGCGCAGGTAGGCCTCGGTCCTGCCCTCGCCCTCGAAAATGCTGACCGGTACCGTGCGGTACGGTTGGCCCAGATGGTTCAGCAGCAGGCGCACTTTCCAGGCGTTCTGCGACGGCAGGTAGTCGAACAAGGTCAGCATGGCGCGATCCAGGTGGAGGAGCTGCTTCAGTGTGGGCGGCGCGGTCAGCCGTCGCACTCCGATTCTTGCGCGGGAATGTCTTCGGCGAAGGCTGCCGCTGCGTGATCCACCCGGTCATCACGCCGGCGGGCCCATGCTGCTCACCCACGCCACGAATCGAGCCCGATGCGAACCCTGCCTGCACCTGTGCGTCGATTGCTGTGGTTGTCGGGTTTGCTGTATGTGCTCTATCTGATCGCAGGCAACAGTTTTATCAACAGCCCGCTGGCGCGCACGGTGGTGAACTGCAAGCCGCAGATCTTCCATGCGCAATGGGACTGGGCGTGGACGCTGTGGCCCGGGCAGATCGACGCGCATCAGCTGCGCCTGCACGGGCAGGCCCGCAGGTTGCTGTGGAGTGCCCGGGGCGACTCGGCGCTGGGGCGGATCATGCTGTGGCCGTTATTCCGCCGCGAGCTGCGCTTCGGTGTGGTTCGCGCCACGACGGTGAAGCTCGATGTGCAGATGGCTGCCACCGACCTGAAGCCGGCGGCATTCCGGCCCGACGCATGGCGCGTCACCGTCGATCATCTGACCACGTCCTCGCTGCGCCAGTTGCGCGTGGGTGAGCTGGTTGCCGACAGCGACGGCCGGGCCGCGTCCTGGATCGGTTTCACCCATCAGTTGCGAGGCGGCGCGAGCGAGGTCTTCCCTTCACGGCTGGAGATGTCCGAGGCGCGGGTGCGCTATGCCGAGCAGGAGCTGTTGCACGATGCGCACGTCGATCTGCGCATTGCGATGGACTCTTTCACCTATGAGCAGCCCGCGGGCTGGCGCAAGATCGAGCGGACCGACCTGCGCCTGATCGATCGCCGGGGCGACGCCCACGATGGCGCTGGGAGCCAGCAAGGCCGGCGCGCTGGCGGTGAGCTCGGCGCCACTGGGCGGTCATCTCAGCGCCGACTTCTCGCTCCGTCACGGCGTGCTCGAGCCGGGCGGGACGTTGCAGTGGAATGCGCCGGTGGCGATCACCGAGGCCGATGGCTCGCAACAGCGTCGCCGCGGTCAGCTCGATCTGGCGGTGCAGCCCGACGGCGTCATGATGCACGCGCGCATTCGGCCGCTGGATGGCAGCCGCGGCGCGAAGACAGCCCATCGTCTCGAAGCGGACCTGCATTTCGCCACGCGGCGGTGGCTGCCGGGTCAATCGGCCGGTCAGCTGTTGCCGCTGCTCTCCGGCACGGCGGACTGGCGCTGGCATTTCGCCTCGCTGCGCTGGCTCACGCCGCTGACGTCATCCCGGCCGTGGCTGCAACTGGATGGCGCCGGCGACATCGATGGCCAGCTGCATGTCGACGCCGGCACGCTGCTGCCCGGCAGTCACGTCGAGGTACCCGCGGTGGACCTGGCCGCGGGCGTGCTCGACAACGTGTTCGCCGGGAATGCACACGCGCGGGCGCGCGTGGTGGCGGCCGCGGGCGGCGCGAACACGCAGGTCGGCCTGACCGTGGACCGGTTCACCCTGGCGCCCCGCAGCGCCCCGGGGCAGGCCTACCTGCGCGGAGAGGCATTGCAGGTGGACATGCGGACCTCGGCCACGCTGGCCGAGCTGGGCCGCGACTTCCTGGCGCGACTGCACTTCGCCGACGCCGAGGTGCCCGACCTGCGCGCGTACAACCGCTACCTGCCCGGCAAGAGCCTGAGTTTCCTGGGCGGCCACGGGCGCATGAGCACCGACTTCCGCATCGATGAGAACGGCGATGTCAGCGCCGGCCGCATGCAGATGAGCAGCCACGATGCGCGGCTCGCGCTGGGCGTGTCGCGCCTGAGCGGCGACCTGAAGATGGATACCCGGCTCGACCGCGCCCGTCGCAGCGGACATGCCTTCGACCTGAAGGACTTCACGCTCGGTCTCGATGGCGTACGCGTCGAGGGCTCCCATGCGCCACCGTGGTGGGCCCGGATAGCCCTGCAGGATGCGCGACTGGACTGGGATCAGCCGATGCGGATGCAGGGGGTTGCCACCATGGAGATGAAGGACGTCAGCCTGCTGCTGTCCCTGTTTGCCGACCGCAGCGCGTTTCCCAAGTGGATCGCCAACGTGATCAATGAGGGCAAGGCGACCGCCCACGTCCGGATCGAGGCGCAGCGCGGCGATTTCATCCTCGACCATCTGGTGGCCAGCAACCGGCGCGTGCACCTGTTCGCGCACCTGCGCATCCGGGACGGCAAGCCCAGCGGCGACCTTTACGCGCGCTGGGGCGTGCTGGGGCTGGCCGTGGCGCTGACCGACGGCCAGCGCAAATTCCATCTGCTGCACGCAGGACGCTGGTACCGCGCGCAACCGGATCTGCTGCCGGCCGAGGCCGGTTCGAGTCCCGAGCTTGCATCACCACACTAGCCACCCGCCGGCCCGGATCAGGCGTAGCGATCGGCCAGCTTGTCGGTGGCTTCCACCAGCTGGTCCACGATCGCCGGGTCGGCCGCGCTGTGCCCGGCCAGCACGATGCGCAGAGCCGCCTCCGGCCACGCCTGGCTCAGGTCCCAGGCACTCTTCACCGGGCAGATGATGTCGTAGCGCCCGTGCACGATGGTGGCCGGGATATGCCGGATGCGCGCCGATGTCGCGCAGCAGCTGGTCGGGCTCGAGGAACAGCGCGTGGCGAAAGTAGTGGGCCTCCATCACCGCCAGGCTGACCGCCTTCTGCGGTTCCTCGAAAATGCCGGGCGCGTCGGGATCGTGGATCAGCGTGGTGCTGCCGCCTTCCCATGCGCTCCACGCCTGCGCGGCGGCGAGCCGGACGGCCTCGTCGGTGCCGTTCAGGCGCTGCCAGTAGGCATCGAGCAGCGAACCGCGCTCTTCGGGCGGGATGAAATCGAGGAAGCGCGCCCAGCGCTCGGGGAAGATCTGCGAGGCGCCGCCGTCGGCCTCGTTGAACCAGCGCAGTTCCTGCGGTCGGCCGAGGAAGATGCCACGCAACACCAGGCCGAGCGCACGTTGCGGATGGGTCTGCGCGTAGGCCAGCGCCAGGGTCGACCCCCACGAACCGCCGAACACCACCCAGCGTTCGATCCCGAGTTGTTCGCGGATCGCCTCGATGTCGGCGACCAGATGCGCGGTGGTGTTGTCGACGAGTTCGGCAAACGGAGTGGACTTGCCGGCCCCGCGCTGGTCGAACAACACGATGCGGTAGCGCGCCGGGTCGAAGAAGCGACGATGGTATGTCGAGATGCCCGCGCCCGGCCCGCCATGAAGGAACACCACCGGCAGGCCGGCCGGGTTGCCGCATTCTTCCACGTACAGCGTGTGCAGCGTATCGACCGCGAGGCGATGGGTTCGGTACGGCTCGATCTCGGGATACAGCTCGCGCATGGCAGGGCTCCGTGGTGCGGGTGATCAGCGGGCGTCGAACTGCAGCGCCGCCGTGAGGTCGCCCGGCGGTAGCCCGCCGGCGGCGATCATGGACTGCTCGCGCAGTATCAGGCCGGGCAATTTGGGCAGTCCGAAGCGGCGCGTGATGAAGCGGGCGATCGAGCCGGTGTCGTAGACCGTGTGATCGACATGGCCGCGTCTGGCAAAGGGCGAGACGACGATGGCGGGCACGCGCGTGCCCGGCCCCCAGCGGTCGCCGCTGGGCGGCGCCACATGATCCCACCAGCCGCCGTTCTCGTCGACCGTGATCACTACCAGCATCTGCGCCCATTGCGGGCTTTCCTGCAGCGCATGCACCACGCCGGCGAGATGGCGGTCGCCGGCCTCCACGTCGGAGTAGCCGGCGTGCATGTTGAGGTCGCCCTGCGGCTTGTAGAACGTCACCGTGGGCAGCTTGCCCGCCGCGACATCGGCCAGGAACCGATTGCTGCCGGCGGTTTCGCCCAGGCCGCCGTCGCGCAGGTGCTGCCGACGTGCGGCGGTGCCGGGCGCCAGGCTGGCGAAATAGTTCAACGGCTGGTGGTGCGGCTGGAAGTTGGGCTGCTTCGGAAACTCGCCCCCCACGCCATCGCCGCGGCCATCCAGCGCGGCCTGCCACGCGCCGGCGTACCAGGCCCAGTCGATGCCCCTGGCGGACAGCAGATCGCCGATGTGCTGGTGGGTTTGCGGCGGGCAGGTGTTGGGATTGGCAGCATCGGCCAGCGCGGGGTCGTGCGGATCCTGGCTGAAGCCCGGCGAATACGGCGGGCCCATCGTGTTCACCGCGTGGAAATCCGGGGTCAGCGTATTCGGCGTGGCGAACTTCGCCTTGCCCTGCATCGCGCTGGCGGGGGAATCGTCGGCCAGCTTGAGCTGCACGTCGGTGGCGCCGCCGCTGCGGGTGGTGGCGATGCCGAACTTCGCCGGACTCTGGTCGGCGTGCGGATAGAACGGTGGCTGCGCCGCGACCAGATACTGGTGGTTGAGGAAGGAGCCGCCGAACGCGCCCATGAAGAAGTTGTCGCACAGCGTGTACTGCTCGGCCAGTCGCCACAGCCGCAGATTCACCGCGCTGTCGGCGTAGTGGCCCATCACCAGCGCGCCGCTGTCGCCCCAGGCGACGAAGCCGTCGTTGCGACCGCCGTTGATCTGCAGCTGGTTCTGATAGAACGCATGCACCAGATCGCGCGTCACCACGCCGTGCGGCAGCGGCTCACCCGTCGGCGTGCGCAGGGCGAATGGCGCGTTCGGCAGGCCGTTGATGTCGTGCTCGCCGATCTTGTAGCTGTGGTGGTTGACCACCTGCTTGTGCGGCACCAGGCCTTGCCAGATCGGCGGCAGGGTGGTGAACGGTTCGCCGTTGCGATCACGCTGGCGGTAGCGTTCCGGCGGCAATGCTTCGAGTGGTTGCTGCAGGCCGGGGAATCCGCTGAACAGGTTGTTGAAGCTGCGGTTTTCGGCGTACAGCACCACCACGTGCTGGATGTGTTTTTGCAGCAGCGCGTCGACCGCCTCCGCTGGCAGTTCCGCGGTGTCATGTGTTGTGGGGCGCTTCCCGTTGGCGGCCTGGCAGCCGCTGATGCCCAGCGCCGCGCCGCCCAGCAGCAGGCCACCCAGCAGGCGTCGCCGCTGCGGGTCGGCCGGGGGCGGGTCGTTCGCCACGGGTGGCTGGTCTGGTGGCTTGCGGGTCATCGGCGGTATCCGGTTTGTTCGGGCCGCTCAGGTGCGCGGCGCCGCCTCATCATAGAAGCGTGCCAGGTCGGCTTTCACCTGCTTCAGTGCATCGATGTCGAAATAGATCATGTGTCCGGAGGGATAGAAACCGAACTCGATGTTCTTGCGGATCGACGGGTCGAGGCCGAGATGGCCCAGATCGAATTCGGTGGCGTAGAACGGCGTGGCCAGGTCGTAGTAGCCGTTGGCCGAGAACACCTTCAGGTGCGGGTTGCGGCGCATCGCCGCGGCCAGGTCGCTGCCGACATACGGCGCCTGGGTGAAGCCGAAGCCGTGACCCTGCTTGTGCTTCCAGTCCCAACCGCGGTTGATCACACCGTAGTTGTTGGGCAGGTAGGAACGGTCCTCGCTGAACTTGAGCTCGGTGGCGACGTATTGATTGAACGCGGCCAGGTAGGCGCCGGTGGCGGCGTCGCTGGCAGCGTCGCCGTCCGGGGTTTCGCCGGCGGCGTCCGGATCGATGCCCTCGAAACGGCCGTCCAGACGTCCCACCGTGCGGCGCTGGTCGCGCAACAGTTCCTTGCGGAAACGGCTCGGATCGATGCGCAGGTTCGCCTCCTTGATGTAGGTCGGCGATAGACCGATGTACTTGCTCAGCTGGTTGGCGATGCGATCGGCCTCGGCCGGCGCGAGCGCGTCGCCTTTGGCCAGTGCCAGGGTGTAGTCGCTGCCGGCGAACTGGCGCACGTCGGCCAGGAAGCCGGCGAGGTCGGCCGGTTTGTTCGGGACCTTGTCGTGGTACCAGGCGATCGCCGCCTCGGTCGGCAGGTTGACGACGTAGGCATGGTCGACACCAGTATTGGCCCACACGCTGAAGTCGAGAATCGAGGACATCAGCACCACGCCGTTGAACTCCATGCCCTGCTGTTGCAGCAGCTTCACCAGCACCGCCGAGCGGGTGGTGCCGTAGCTCTCGCCGAACAGGAACTTCGGCGAGTTCCAGCGATGGTTGTCGCCGATGTAGCGGGTGATGAATTTCGCGAACGCGGCGGCGTCCTGGTCCACGCCGTAGTAGTCCTTGCCCTTGGCCGCGCCGACCAGCTGCGAGTAGCCGGTGCCGGGGGCGTCGACGAAGACCAGGTCGGTCTTGTCGAGCAGGCTGTATTCGTTCGGCACGGTCTGGTACGGCGGTGGCGGAATCGGCTGGTCGCCCTTGTTGGCCACTCGCACCGGACCGAACGAGCCCATGTGCAGCCACATGCTGGAAGAGCCGGGGCCGCCGTTGTACATGAACGTCACCGGGCGCCGGTCCGGCTTGCCGTCGTCCACGGTGTAGGCGACGTAGAACACACTGACCGTGGGCTTGTCCTTGTCGTCCTTGATCAGCAGGGTGCCGGCGGTGGCCTTGTAGCCGATGTTGTGGCCATCGATGCGCACACTGTGCCGGGTGACCACGCTGCGCTCAGGCGGTATCGGCAGTTCGTCTTTCCTGCTGTCCTTGTCGGACTGCGTCTTGGCAGCTTCCTTCGGCGCATCGGCCGCGTGGACGGGGCTGCCGATGCACATCAGCAGGGCGAGGGCGAACGGGGCGAGCAGTGATTGGCGCATGGTCGATAACTCCCTCTCAGCGCTGCGGTGCGGCGCGATCGTAGAAATGGGCAAGATCGCCCTTGAGCTGCTTCAGCGCGTCGGTGTTCAGATAGACCATGTGCCCCGACGGGTAGTACAGGAACTGCAGGTTGCCGCGCAGCGAGGGGTCGAGATTCATGTGCGCGAGATCGTACTCGGTGATGAAGAACGGCGTGGCGAAGTCGTAGTAGCCGTTGACCGACAGCACCTGCAGGTGAGGGTTGCTGCGCATCGCGTGGGCCAGGTCGCCGGCGACGTAGGCCAACGGCAGCGGACGCTGGATGTCGGCGGCCTTGTGCTTCCAGTCCCAGTGCTTGTTGATCTCGCCGAAGGTGGACCGGTAGTCCAGTTTGCTGTGGTAGCCGAGCTGCTGGTCGAGGTAGTCGTGGAACGCGGCGACGAACGCGCCGCTGATGCCGGCGTCCGATGCGTCGTAGTCCGGGTTCTCGCCCGCGGCATCGGGATCGGTGCCGGTGAAGCGGCTGTCGAAGCGGCCCAGGGTGAGGCGCTGGTCGCGTAGCAGCTCCTTGCGGAAGCGCCCCAGGTCGATGCGCAGGTTCGCCTCCTTGACGAATGACACCGACAGCCCGGTATAGGCCGCCAACTGGCGTGCCACCGCATCGAGCTGGGCCGGCGGGAGGTTCTGTCCCTGCGCCAGCGCGGCGGCATACGGACCCTGCGCCCAGGCGCGCACCTGGTCGAGGTACGTCTTCAGGTCGTCCGGCTTGTGGGCCAGCTTGTCGTGGTACCAGGCGGCCGCGGCGTAGCTCGGCAGGTAGCCGACGTAACTCTCGTCATAGCCCGGGATGCGGATGCCGTAGTTGAGGATCGACGACATCAGGATCACGCCATTGAAGGCCATGCCCTTGTCCTGCAGCGCATCGACCAGCGCCGCCGAACGGGTGGTGCCGTAGCTCTCGCCGTAGAGGAATTTCGGCGAGTTCCAGCGCTGGTTGATGTCGACGTAGCGCTGGATCGCGCGGGTGAACGCGGAGACGTCCTGATCGACGCCCCAGAAGTCCTTGCCGCTGGCCTTGCCCAGTGGGCGCGAGTAACCGGTGCCGACGGCGTCGATGAAGACCAGGTCGGTCTTGTCCAGCAGGCTGTCCTGGTTCGGCACCAGGTGGTACGGCGGCGGCGCGGTCGCGGCGGGGCTGGCCGTCTCGATCCGCATCGGCGCGAACGAGCCCATGTGCAGCCACATGCTGGAGGAGCCGGGGCCGCCGTTGTACAGGAAGGTCAGCGGCCGGTGACTTCGCCCGCTACGGTCCGGATCGCCCTTGTCCAGCCCGCCCCTGTCCAGCGTATACGCCACGTAGAACACGCTGGCCTGCGGCAGGTTCTTGTCGTCGCGGATGATCAGCGTGCCGGCGGTGGCGGTGTACTTGATGGCATGGCCGCCGATGCTGACGCTGTGCTGCGTCCGCGTGGCGCTCTCGACGGGCGGGGTGGTGCCGCCATCGGTATCGGCCGGTTTGCCGCTGGCAGCGGCCGGGTAGGCGGGCGCGGGAGCAGCCAGCGCAAGCGCAAACGCGCCCGCCAGCAGGAGGGAAATCGGGTGGCGCATGGGAACCCCTGTGGCATCGAACCAGCGTCCGAGTATGCGTGCCTGGTGGCGCGGGCGACCGTGACAAAAGTACTAGGAGCGTGGGCCGTAGAAACTTTGGAGAGCGAGATGGTGCTATCGCCATAGGGTGCGTCTATCGGAGGGTGCGCATAGTCATGCTATGCAAGCCCGACGAGAGGCGAAGCCTATGGATGAGAGCATCATCGCAGCCCAAAGGTTTCTGCGGCCCACGCTCCTAGATGCGAGTCAGTCGCCCGACATGGCCTGCGCGGCCTGCCACATCGCGCGGGTCAGCGGGCGATGCGCGTGCGGTGTCTGCAACACGATCAGGGTGGTGGTGCTGGTGCTGGCGCCGGTCTTCAGCAGGCGGTCGAGCACCGCCTCGAGGTGGCTGATCGACATCGCGACCACATGCAGCAGGGCGGAGTCCTCGCCGGCCAGCCGGCGGCATTCGAGCACCTCGGGAATGTCCTCCACCAGGCTGCCGATGCGGGCGCAGGTGACGCCATCGCAGCGCAGCCGGATCATGGCGCTGATCGCGTAGCCGAGGCGCTTCGGATCGATCGTGGCGCGATAGCCGGTGATCACGCCGGCATCCTCCAGTTGCCTGACCCGCTCGGCTACCGCCGGCGCGGAAAGGTGTACCTTGCGACCCAGCTCGGCGTAGCCCAGGCGGGCATCCTGTTGCAGCGCTTCCAGCAGCTGCCAATCCTTGCTGTCCAATTCGGGTTTCGATTCCAAGGCAGGATCACTCGTTGATGGTTTCAATCGTTGGCTGAACATGTCGATCAGGACTTGATGCATTATTCCTCGGCGCCGTCGCCAGGACTAGGATGCGCACTTCCCCGTATCGGAATCCGTCCCCATGGATACCACTGAGCGCCTTGACGGGCGCACGCTCCTGTTCATCGGCATGGCCTTGCTGACCTGGTCGTCCGCTTACGCCGCGATCGCCTACGCGCTGGCCTCGTTCACGCCGGGCGAGGTCGCCTTTGCCCGGCTGGCGATCGGCTCGCTGTGCTTCGCCCTGCTGCTGTTGGTCCGGCGGGTAGCGTTGCCGGCGCGGCGCGACTGGCCCCGGCTGGCGCTGCTCGGCGTGATCGGGCTGACCGTCTATCACCTGTGCCTCAACTACGCCGAAACGCGGATCGCCAGCGGCACCGCATCGATCATTATCTCGCTGGCGCCCGCCGCCACCGCGGCGATCTCGGCGGTATGGCTGCACGAGCGGCTATCCGCCCGTACCCTGATCGGTCTCGGCGTGGCCCTCGTCGGCGTGGTGCTGGTGGTGCTGGCCAGTGGCAAGCAGGTGAAGTTCCAGCCGATGGCGATTCTGGTGCTGGTCAGCGTGCTCGCCTCGGCGATCTTCTTCGTCGGCCTGAAGCCGTTCTTCGCACGCAGCAGCATGATCGGCGTCACCGCGTTCACGCTGTTCGCGGGCACGTTGGGGGCACTGCCGTTCGCGACCGGTTTCGCGGGCGCGCTGCGGGCGGCGCCGTGGTCGCACGTGGCCGCCCTGCTGTGGCTGGGCATCGCGCCCACCTTCATCGGCTACATGGCCTGGAACGCCGCGCTGCGCCGCGCATCCGCCTCGCAGGTGTCCAGCTTCATCTATTTTTCGCCGCCGATCGCGGTGCTGATCGGCTGGCTGTGGCTGGACGAACGTCCTGGCCTGCTGACCCTGGTCGGTGGCGTGGTCACGGTGGCCGGTGTGGCGCTGGCGAATATGCGGCGGCGGACCCTGCCGAGCATGCCGCCGACGGTCGAGGCCTGCGAACAGAATTGATCCCCGAGGGAGACTCGCGGCATGTACCAGCTCTACATCGCGAACAAGAATTACTCGTCGTGGTCACTGCGGCCATGGCTGCTGCTCAGCGCGCTGGGCATCCCGTTCGAGGAGCGGCTGGTGTCGTTCGCACAGGGCAACGGTGCCAGTTGGCGCGCGTTCCGCGAGTTTTCGCCGAACGGCAAGGTGCCCTGCCTGCACGACGGCACCACGGTGGTGTGGGATACGCTGGCCATCACCGAGTACCTGGCCGAATATCATCCGGAGGTCTGGCCGTCCGATCCTGTCGCACGGGTGTGGGCACGTTGCGCCGCGGCGGAGATGCATTCGGGCTTTCCCGCCCTGCGCCAGTACTGCGGCATGAATTGTGGCGTGCGTATCCGCTTGCGGGGCGACCTGCCGGCAGCGCTGGCTGCCGATATCGCACGCGTCGACGAACTATGGAGCGAGGGGCTGGGCCGGTTCGGCGGTCCCTTCCTTGCCGGCCCGTGGTTTACCGCCGTCGATGCCTTTTTTGCGCCGGTGGCGTTTCGCATCCAGACCTACGGCATCGCCCTCGGTCGGGCGGCGGCCGATTACACGCAGCGGCTGCTCGACTTGCCGGCGATGCGTCGCTGGTACGTCGACGCCTTGCAGGAAAGCTGGCGCGATGCGGAACACGAGGAGGGGATGCCACGCTCAGGCGAACTGCTGGAAGACCTGCGCGTGGCCGCGGGCTGAGAGGCTGAGAAAAAATCGCCCGCCTACCGCGACCCTCGCCAAACGCCCGTGCCGGCGGCGCGCTGCAGGCAAATCCGGGTCATTTGGCTCACCAAACTCCCCGAATCTTCCCACAACGCACCTTGTCACGAACGCCTGGCGACGCTCTCGCTACGGCGGTCGAATTTTCTCAGCCTCTGAATCGCCCGATCGATCAGGGTTGCGCGCGAACCATGATGGTCTTTCCCTCGCGCCGCACCTGCCAGCGTCCCAGCGCGAGCAGCAGCGATGCCACGGCGACAAACACCAGCAATACTGCGCAGGCGTTGAGCAGCACGTGCAGATAGCCCAGCGTGGCGACGTCGAGGAACGGATAGGGGTACCAGTGATTCACCGCGCCGCGCGTCAGCGCGTAGGCGAAATAGGCGGCCGGGTAACTTTGCCAGTACGCGATCTGGGCCCAGCGCAGCGTCGTCTTGGCTACGGCCAGCCACCAGTGCAGCACGAACAGCAGCGGCATCAACACGTGCAGGGCGTCGTCGGCGACGATCTGCCAGCCGTGCGGATGCCATAGCTGGCGCAGCATCAGGTTGTAGATGGCACAGACGATGACGATGCTCATCGCAAGCGCGGTATGCACGCCCGGGCGTTGGAAAAATCTTCGGATCGAACCGGGGCGACTGTGCGCCGCCGCGGTCAGCGCCATCGCCACCAGTACGTTGGTCAGCACGGTGAAATAACCGAGGTAGATCCACACGCCGGTCAGCACCCCCTGGCCGTTCGCCACCGTCAGCTGGATCGACAGCAGCAGCTGCAAGGCCAGTGCCAGCCAGCCGAGCAGGGCACTGATGGCGGCAAAATGACGATAACGGTTGGGCATGGCAGGTTGCTGTTCCGACCCGCGTTCAGTCCCTTTCGGGGGTTGGCGCCGCGGGTGTCGTCAAAGTTTGTAGGCGCGATGGATCGCCACGATCCCGCCGCTGAGGTTGCGCACCTCGACCCGACCGAAGCCGGCACGTTCCATCATGCCCTTGAGCGTCTGCTGGTCGGGATGCTTGCGGATCGATTCGGCCAGGTACTGGTAGCTGTCGGCGTCGCCGGCGAACAACTGGCCCAGTTTCGGCAGCACCTTGAACGAGTGGAAGTCGTACAGCTTGCCGAACAGTTCGCTCTGCACCCTGGAGAACTCCAGCACCAGCAGCCGTCCGCCGGGTTTGAGTACGCGGCAGATGTCGGCCAGCGCCTTGTCCTTGTCGGTAACGTTGCGCAGGCCGAAGGCCATGGTCACCGCGTCGAAACTGTTGTCCGGAAACGGCAGCATCTCCGCATTGAGCTGAGCCCAGCGCAGGCCGCTGACCAGGCCGCGGTCGGTCATGCGGTCGCGGCCGACGTCCAGCATGGCGGCATTGATGTCGCCGACGACCACTTCGCCTTCCTCGCCCACCACCGGTTTCAGCAGCGCGGCGATGTCGCCGGTGCCACCGGCCAGGTCCAGTACGCGATCGCCGCGGCGCACGCCGCTGACCGCCACGAAATGGCGCTTCCACAGGCGGTGCACGCCGAACGACATCAGATCGTTCATCAGGTCGTAGCTGCGCGCGACCGAGGTGAACACCTGGCCGACCAGCTTCTGCTTTTCGGCGACCGGGACGTCGCGAAAGCCGAAGTGGGTGGTCTGGTCCGATCGGGTCTTGGGCTGCTCGTTCATGGGGTGCAATGCTACAGCATGGGCTGTTTCAATCAGGTGCCTCGCTTGTTACGTTCGCCTCCTCTCCCCTGCGGGGGGAGAGGATTGAGGTGAGGGGCGGGTGCTCGCCGAAATGCTGATCAAAGCCTGCTCCGCTGGAGCTCTGGGCAAGATTGTCCCCTCACTCCAACCCTCTCCCTGAACAGGGAGAGGGAGCGAAGGCAAGGAGCGGTGTGCCTCATTGAAGCGTCGGCTTGCCGGCGTCCTTGTAAATGACGCCGTCCTTCATCACGAAACTGACGCGCTCCATCGCGGTGATGTCATCCAGCGGGTTGCCGGGCACGGCGATCACGTCGGCACCGCGGCCGACCGCGACCTCGCCGAGCTGGTCCTGCTTGTGCAGCAGTTCGGCCGCGTGCGTGGTGGCGGCCTGCAGCACGAACATCGGCGGCATGCCGGCCTGGACCATGTAGGCGAATTCCTTGGCATTCTCGCCGTGCGGATAAACGCCGGCGTCCGTGCCGAAGGCGATCTTCACCCCGGCCCGGTAAGCCTTGCCGGCGGTCTCCATGATCACCGGGCCGACCTGCTCGGCCTTGGCGGCGACCTGTGGCGGATACCAGCCTTCCTTTGCCTTCTCCATCACGAACTGGCCGGCGATGATGGTCGGCACGTACCAGGTGCCGTGTTCCTTCATCAGCTTCATGTCTTCGGCGTTCATGAAGGTGCCATGCTCGATCGAATCCACGCCTCCCAATACCGCGCGGCGGATCGCCTCGGCGCCGTGGGCATGGGCGGCGACGGTGAAGCCGTAGTCGTGCGCGGCGGTCACCACGGCCTTGATCTCCTCCGTGGTCATCTGCGGATTTTCGGAGCTGGAGCTCTCGTCCAGCACGCCGCCGGAGGGCATGATCTTGATCAGGTCAGCGCCGTCCTTGTAGTGCTGGCGCACTGCCTTCCAGGCATCCGCGGGCGAGTTGATGATGCCGTCCTTCGGACCCGGGTCACCCTGCAGATCCCAGCGGAAGCCGTTGGTGGGATCGGCGTGGCCACCGGTGCTGCCGACGAACTGGCCAGCGCTGAAGATATGCGGGCCGGGCACGATGCCGGCGTTGACCGCATTGCGCAGCGCGATGGATTCGTTGTGTGCGTCGCCGAGATTCCGCACGGTGGTGAAGCCGGCCAGCAGGGTGCGCTTCGCATACACCGTGCTGCGGATGGCGTAGTCCGCCGGGTTGAGGCGGAACTTGTCGCTGTAGGTGCTCTTGCTGAACTGCATGGTCAGGTGGGTGTGCGAGTCGATCAGGCCCGGCATGCAGGTGGCGTTGGGCAGGTCCACATACCGGAATGTTCCCCCGGCCTTGGCCGCGGCCTCGCGGTACGACGTGAGATCCACCGCGCCGGCATGCAGTTCCCGGATGCGGCCGTCGGCGACGACCACGCTGGTTTCGCCCAGCATCTTGCCGGCGGCGGGATCGAGCAGGCGCGCGCAATGCAGCACGCTGACGTCGTGGTCGGCCGGCTTGTCGGCGGCCTGGGCGGCGACGGGCAGCGACAGGGCGAAGACGGCGAGGGCGAGCGCGCGGCGTGCAGTCATGTGGGATCTTCCGGTAGATGAAGTGACCATAGTAGGGACGACGGTCCACCAGCGTCACCGTGACCTTTGGCACGGCGGCATGGCGCCAGACGATGAATCCGCAGGACACCTCGCCGTCATCGCGGCTTTTCAGGGTGCCGCCTATTCGCGCGGCGGTGTGCCGTCGTCGCCCGCGGGTGTCGCCGCTTCGTGCGCATGGGCGCGGTGTTCGGCGTCGACATGACGCTCATGCAGATCCGCACTGGTGATATCGGTCGGGGCCGTTTTTGCGGGCGGGCTGGCTGTCGCCTGCGGTTCGCCGCCGCTTGGTGCGCCGGCGTCCGCATCGTCGAGGCCCTCGCCGGCAGCCGGCTCCCTCTCGTTGCCACCCGGGGTGATCTTGAGGATCGAATGCCGCACTTCGCGCGACAGGATGACCCGTGCATCGCGCACCATGCCTTCCAGTGCGGCGTCGTAGTCGAGCTTGCCGTCCTCGTCGGTCCATACCACCCGGCGTTCGCGCAGCTTCTGGATGAAGCCGCGGAACAGCGCCTTGTCGAAGAACTCCGGTGCCGACAGTTCGTTGAGCAGGCCCAGGCGTTGTGCGGTCAGCGTGCAGGCGTTTTCCAGTTCCGCTCCGGTCATCGTGTGCGGGCCGTTCTTGGCCAGTGCGGCGATCGTGATGTAGTAGCGCTCGAACGCCTGGATCAGGCTGCGCGCGATCACCTTGAGCTGGAAGGCGCCATCGTCCTGGCCGGGGCTACGCTCCAGCGTGCGGCCATCGTTGCTGGACTCGAGCAGGCCGCGGCGTACGAGGAATTCGATGGTGGCCTGCAACTGCGCCGTGAAACCCTCGCCGTCCCACGGCAGGAACAGCTCGCCCTGGATGAACGGGTAGATGATCCTGCCCAATCGCAGCACGGAAGCGCGCGACATGCGCCGGTTGTTGAGGAAGCAGCAGGCGACCCAGGCGGCACTGGCGGTCAGGTGCAGCACGTTGTTGCGGAAATAGCTGAGCAGCACCGCCTGCTCGCCGCTGACGGTGAGCACGTCCCCCAGCGGGTGCTGTACGCGCTGGATCCACTCCATCTGCTCGCCGTAGGCGATGATGGCGGCCGGATTCATCGGGGTCAGCGTGACCCGGTCCGAATACGGCAGCTCCTGCAGCAACGTCTTGCTCAACTCCAGCTGGGTCAGCAGATCGCTCTCGGCCATCGCATGCTTCGGCGTGGCCAGCAGGGCCAGCGCCAGCAGGTTGATCGGATTGACGTCGGCGGCACGGTTGATGTTGATCTGGATCTGTTCGGCGAGCTGGTTGACCACGCCGTTGAGCCACTCCGGCTTGGCATCGGAGTCGGCGCTCGCCGCGCGCCAGTCGGCGCTGGCGGCATCCAGCAACGGGGTCAGCTCGATCGGTTCGCCGAAGTTCAATGCCACGTGGCCATAGTGCTGACGCAATACCTTCAATCCCCGCAGCAGGCCGAGCAGGGATTCCTTTTCCTTCGGCTTGCCGCTGAGTTCGCCGATGTAGCTCTTGCCCTCCATCAGTTTCTCGTAGCCGATGTAGACCGGCTGGAACAGCACCGGTCGGCGCGGTGCCCGCAGGAAGGCGCGCACGGTCATCGACAGCAGGCCGCCGCGCGGCGCCAGCAGCCGGCCGGTGCGCGAGCGGGTGCCTTCGGTGAAGTATTCGATGGGCACGCCGCGGTCGATCAGCTGCGCCATGTATTCCTTGAATACCACCGAGTACAGCGGGTTGCCGGTGAAGCTGCGGCGCATGAAGAACGCGCCGCCGCGACGCAGGATCGGTCCGAGTCCGGGCAGGTTGAGATTCACCCCGGCGGCGATATGCGGCACCACCACGCCGGATACGTGCAGCTGATAACTCATCAGCAGGTAGTCGGCATGGCTGCGATGGCTGGGCACGTAGACCACTTCATAGCCGGGCGCGGCGGCGCGGGCCTTGTCGAAGTGGTGCATCGCGATGCCGTCGTACAGCTTGTTCCAGAAATTCGACAACAGGAACGAGACCGAGCGCACCACCGGGTGCGAGTAGTCGGCAGCAATTTCCAGCATCAGCTTGTGCGCCTTGCGCCAGGCCTTGGCGTGGCTGATCTTTTCCTTGGCCGCGCTGGCGGCGATCGCCGCGCGCACCGGTTCGGCATTCAGCACGGCGTCGACCACGGTGCGCCGGTGCGACAGATCCGGCCCGATCACGGCGGCGCGGATACGGTGGAAATGCGTACGCAGGACGCGCGCGATCTTGCGCGTGAAACGCTCCGGGCTGATCTCGCCGGATTCGTCCAGCACGCTGCGCAGCGATACCGGTGCGGAGAAGTGCACCACCGTGTCGCGCCCGTTCAGCAGCAGGGCCAGCAAGCGCCCGAAGCGGCCGACCATGACCCAGTTCTCCGAAAACAGCACGCTGAACCAGCCACTGTCACGGCTCGGCGCGCGACCGACGTAGATCGATACCGGCACGATCTGGATGTCGCGTTCGGGCATCCCCTCGAGTGAGCGCACGAGTTGGCGCAGTGGTTCGTTCGGTGCGCGCTGGCGGTTGCGACCGAAGATCCAGCCGTCGCGACGCGCCAGTGCGAACACCGAACGCCGGCGGCGGGTGCCGGGCAGCGGCTGCATCGGGTTGGGCAGTCCGGCCTCGCGACAGGCGCGCTGCAGGATCAGCGCGTCGGAAAAGCCGTCGCGCTCGATCACATAGCAGACCGGCACTCCGGCCTGAAGCAGCGCAGCGGGTTCGGCCGGATCGCGGCGGATGCGCACCCAGGGTTGCAGCAGCTGGCCTGCCAGGTTGAACCACCAGGGCGCACGCTGGCGGGCGGTCGAGTCCGCGCTAGAGAAGTTCTGCATCCGCCTATTCTAACGGCTGCGCCGGTCAGTCTTTCGTGACCGGGTTGCTGCTGGCCTGCGCGGCACTGGCGCTGGCCGTCGGCAGGCTCTGCGCCTGCATCAGCCGCTGGTGGGATTCGCGCGCATTGTCCAGCATGTCCTCGCTGTACCAGCGGCCATCCTGCTGCACCAGTTTCGACTCGACCGACAGCGGCTTGCCCAGCAAGGTGTAGTCGACCTTCACCACGGCATGGCCGTTGCTGCTGGATACCGGAGTGAGCTTGATCGAGTTCAGCGTGTCGTCCACCGACAGGCCATAGATCGCCAGCAGCTGCTTCAGGCCGGTGTAGCCGGTCGAGTACTTCGCCATGGTGGTGTCGAAATCCATCGAGCGCATCTGATCCGGGCTTTTCAGGCCCAGCTTGCGTGCCGTCGTCACGGCCACCCCGACCGCCTGCCGAGCCCTGGCCTGATCGAACCAGGGCGTGTGCTGTGCCCATGGCACCAGCACGTCGAGCACGCTGTCGGCCTGGGTCTTCTGGATGTCGCTGAGGCCCTTGCTCTGGGCGATGCCGTTTTTCACCAGCGCCTCGCCGACGCTGATCAGTACCGGCAGCTGATCCTTGTACTGCTGCTCCATGCCGCTCAGCCTGGGCTGCAATTCGGCATACAGCTTGTCCTCGGCGCCCGCTTCGGTGAGTTTCTGCATCGTCTGGTCGAACCGGGCGCGATCTTCCGCGCTGATCGGTTTTACATCCTTCTGCTGACGACTCCAGTCGGCGCGCAGGTTGGCGTAATCGGCCGGCGGCAACGCATGTTTCCACAAGCCGTTGAAATCGGCTGCCTTGATCAGGTCGATCGAACCCTGCAGTGCTGCCTGCGGCGTGCTGCCTCCCGCTTGCGAGGCTTCGTCCTTGCCATGACAGGCGCTCAGCAGCAAGGCGGCGAACAGCGGCAACATGGCATGGCGGAGGAAGGGGAGGCGCATCGGCAGGCTCTCGCGGTGGGTGGTGGGCGGAGCTCGGGCGCGCCGCGGGCGATGGTGATTGCGCAGGGTAAGCGGCGCGGCGGCAACGAAACAAGGTGTGTCGGGGTTTTCCGGGTGCCACAAAAAGAAAACCCCACGGGCGAAGAAGCCTCGCGGGGAAATCCGGCAGAGCCGGAAGGGAAATGGCCTTGCCTGCAAAAGTTGTAGGTCAGCAGGTGTTGGCAAGAGAAATGTTACCTGCTCGTCAAAGTTGAGACAATACTTTTCTTATATGTCATAACATATTGTTTTTAATCATGAATATTCTTACTGGTAGCGCAGTGCGTCGATCTTCTGCCGGCGGCGCTTTTCCAGCGGGGCCGTCCAGTCGTTGTTGAACAGCGCGGGTTCCCACGCGCCGTAGGTGGCATTCGGCAGCACGAACCAGCGCGTGCCGATCCAGTCGAGATAGGGTGCCATCGCCCTGCGACGGCCTTCGGCATTGTTGGCCAGCACCGTGACGAAATCGCCGATCTGGTCGCCAAACTGCATCAGCACGCGATATTGGCGGCTGATCCGCTGCCGCCGACAACCCTTCTCGCTGCCGATCTGCTCGCAACCCTCGACAAAAGTGCCCAGACCAAGAAACGCCTGCGGCCCCGACACCGGCAGGCCGACCTTGCGCAGATTGGCCAGGGTGACCTGATCCAGATCCTTGGCGCGGTTGGAGACGTAGATCACCGCGATGCCGTGCCTGGCGGCGAACTGGGTGAACTCCACCACGCCGGGCAGTGCGTGCGCGATTTCCTCCTTGCACCAGGCGGCCCAGTCGGCTTCGTTGAACTCGCCACCGCGACGGATGAGCCGGGCCTGATAGGGCGAGTTGTCCAGCACGGTCTCGTCGATATCCAGCACCACCGCCGGTTTCAGCCCGCCGATGGGCGCCACCCGATCGTCCCTGGGCAGGGCATCCCAGTGCCGGTCCCTGAGCGCGGCGAGCAGGCGGGACTCGGCGTCGCGATAGGTCTGCATGAAGATGAGGTCATGCTCGATCGCGGTCTGGCTCCAGGCCACGGCGTTGAGGTCATCATTGGCCGCGACGCTTGCCGGTGCCGCAGGTTGTGGCGCGGTCGCCGCGGCTGGCGGGCGCGGTGGCGTGGCGGCACAGCCGCCGAGCAGGACGAATACGAGCAGGGTCGTGGGCAGGCGAAGCGACATGCGGGCTTTCCCGGGTGCAAGAGGGATCGGAACGATGGCCGGAGTTTACGACAGCCGTATGGCAGTTCCCGCAGGGCTGGCAGCCATCGCAGGCTGCTGACAGACTGGCGATCCCCTGGTTACGGTTGCGCCTCGCATGGACTCCTTGTTGCCCGCCTCGCGCGAACCTTCGCCTGCCATGCGTTACGCGAGCTATCTGCTGATCGCCGTGGCATTGCTGCTGCTGATCGAGATCCACCTGCTGCCCGCCCTGCTGGCCGGCCTGCTGGTGTACGAGCTGGTCCAGGCGATGAGCCCCTTGCTGGGAAGGTGGACTTCCGGCGACCGCGCGCGGGTGGTGGTGGTCGCCCTGCTCGGCGCGGTCCTGGTCGGTCTGCTGATCCTGTTGACCCTGGGTGCGATTACCTTCTTCCATCACGAGATCGGCAATCCCGAGCTGGTCTGGCAGCAACAGCTGATGCCGCTGGTGGAAAAGGCACGTCAGCAGTTGCCGCCGATACTGGTCAACAACCTGCCGGACAGCGTGGATGACCTGCGCGTCGGTGCGATCGAACTGGCGCGCAAGCATGCCGTGACGCTGCAGCTGGCCGGCAAGGGAGCAGTGCGTCTGTTCGTGCATATCATCATCGGTCTGGTGCTGGGCGCAATCATCGCCCTCAGCCGCACTCGTCCGGCACACCAGATGCGCCCGTTGGCGGCGACCCTGAGCCTGCGTTGCCAGCGTCTGGCCGCGGCGTTCCACAACATCGTGTTCGCCCAGATCAAGATCTCGCTGATCAACACCTTGTTCACCGCGACCTTCCTGCTCGGGTTGCTGCCGCTGCTGGGTGTCCATGTGCCGCTGTCCAAGACCCTGGTCGTGGTGACCTTCGTCGTCGGCCTGCTGCCGGTCATCGGCAATCTCATCTCGAATACCGCCATCGCCATCGCCGGACTGTCGGTATCGCTGGGCGTGGGTCTGGCGGCGCTGGTATTCCTGATCCTGATCCACAAGCTCGAATACCTGCTCAACGCGCGCATCGTCGGTACCCAGATCCGTGCCCGCGCCTGGGAGTTGCTGATCGCGATGCTGCTGATGGAAGCGGTTTTCGGGCTCTCCGGAGTGATCGCGGCGCCGATCTACTACGCCTACCTCAAGCATGAGCTGGAAATGGAAGAGCTGGTTTGAAAACCGCCTCGGGAATGCCGCGCGCGCATCCTTAAAGATTAAAGCCATACCGCAAATAAAAGCGAAATTCCATATGAAAATTTCGTAGTGCAAAATCCTGCGAGCATGCTAGAACTCTAACGAGTCGTGAGTCGATGGCCAGCGGGGAGGGGTGCTGGCCTTTGCATTTTCAACATGCCGTCTCGGACCCATTGCCCGCCCATTCACCTGGCGCGGGCTCGACCGTTGCAAAAACTCTGAGGGGAGTTCCTGAAATAATGATCAAATCAAAAATTGCCGTGGCTATCGTTGCGGCTTTGGCGCTCGGCTATACCTCTGCGTATGCGCAATCAGCTCAGTCCGATACATCCCAGCAGAGTACCAACAATCACCGGATACCGCCAAGGCCAAGCGGCTGCAAGCGGTCACCGTGACCGGCTCGCTGATCCCGCAGACGCAGATCGAGACGGCCACGCCGATCGTGACGATCACCGCGCAGGAAATGAAGATGCGTGGTTTCACCACCGTGGCCGAAGCGTTACAGCAATCTTCGTTCGCCACTGGTAGCGTGCAGGGCGCTCAGACTTCGGCGTCGTTCACCCAGGGTGCCCAAACATTGAGTTTGTTTGGACTGCCGGTGGGCTTCGTCAAATATCTTATCGATGGTCGCCCCATGGGCAATTTTCCGGGCCTGTACAACGGCAGCGATGCGTTCAACAACTTGAGCGGCATCCCGATGGACATGGTCGATCACATCGACGTGCTGCCGGGTGGTCAGTCCTCGCTTTATGGTTCGGACGCTATCGCCGGCGTAATCAACATCGTCCTGAAGAAGCACATCGACGCACCCGCGATCGACGTGCGTTATGGCTGGCACAAGGATGGCGGCGGAGCGGACCGACGCATCAGCCTGGCCGACAGTTTCAGCGCGGGAAAATTCAATGCACTGGTCGGCGTGCAGTTTGAGAAAACCCAGCCGATCTGGGGTTTCGACCGCAGCCTTACCAAGCAGTATTTTACCCAGGGCACCAGTGCACCAACCGCTTCGCGCGACCTCCTGGTGTATAGCCCGTTCAGTGGCCACTATTATTTCGAGGATCCGAACAACTGTTCCAATGTCACTGGCCTGTTCAATGGCACCGAGGGTCTGCAACACCGCAGTGGCGGGCGCACCTACTGTGGTTCGTTCAGTACCCCTGGCTACAAGACGGTCACCAACGATGACAAGACGGTCAACCTCTACACTCACACCACGTTTGACGTCAGCGACAACCTGCAGCTGTACGGTGATTTGCTCTATAACTACGAAGAGCAGAAATACTCGGTAGGCTCCAACTACACTTGGTGGGGCACGGGGGTCAAGTACGGCGCCTACTACGACCCCAATCTCGACGACTTCGTCAACCTCCAGCGCGCATTTGCACCCGAGGAAGTAGGGGGTTTCTCGCATATCATGAACAAGCAGTACGAGAATTCGTACATGCTGACTCTGGGTGGCAAGGGCACGTTCGGCGCAGTCGAACTGGGATTACGATCTCGGCTTCACCCATTCCGATGACAAGTTGCGGTCCCACGATTTCCAGCGTTTTGCCGCACCCATCGATGCATACTTCCAGCAACATGTGCTCGGCCCGCAGCTGGGGTTGGATCCCTACTACAATGCGTACCCGATGTTCGCGCCCGATTATGCCGCGTTCTACAAGCCGATCTCGCAGGCGGACTTCAATAGTTTCACCGGGTACACGGATACCACCGGCAAGACCTGGGACAACATGCTGCGCGGCCAGTTGACCAACGCCTCGCTGTTCTCGCTGCCCGGCGGTGATGCCGGTGTTGCCGTGGTAATCGAGGGCGGCAACCAGGGTTGGGATTACTCTCCTGATCCGCGCCTGCTCAATGGTGACGTCTGGGGCACAACCGATGTGCAGGGCGCGGGCCATCGATCGCGCTGGGCTGCCACCACCGAGTTCAGGCTCCCGGTCCTCAACCAGTTGACCTTGGACCTATCGGGTCGGCGCGACAGCTACAAGGTCTCCGGTCAGACCGTCAGCCACAGCACGTACAACCTCGGCATTGAATACCGACCTTTCGAAACCTTGCTGCTGCGCGGCAAGTACGGTACCGCATTCAAGGTGCCCACTCTTGCCGACGAGTATCAGGGGCTGAGCGGTTACTACGATTTCGTGCCCGACTACCTCAATTGTGCCCGCATGGGTCACGGTCCCGGCGATATCACCAACTGCAATTCCCCCTACGACAACACGCAGTATTTCGGCCAGCAGTCCGGTAGCGCTGCGCTGCAGCCGATTACCGCCAAGGTGTGGAGCTATGGTTTCGTCTGGGCACCGATTTCGAAGCTATCAGTGAGCGCAGATTATCTGCACTGGGATATCAACAATGAGGTGAACACCGAAAGTGCCGATGCCTTGTCGCAGGCCGAGTATCTGTGCGACATCGGCACGTTCGATATGAGCTCGCCTACCTGCCAGAAAGCCTTCGCTCAGATCACTCGAGGGGTTTCCACCACGCCGGGCCTGCTTGGTCAGATCCAGCAGATCTACACGCCGAAAGTCAATGTATCCAACGAGCAGGTCAATGCCATCACGGCAAACTTCAGTTATGTGCAGGATATCGGTAGCCTGGGCCGACTGGCTTTCGCAACCTCCTACAGTAACGTGCTCAAGCACACCCGGCAGTCATATCCGAGTGATCCTCGCATTGATCTGCTGCGGCATCCCTACTACAGCACGGACTTCAAGACCAAGGTCAATGCCTCGGTGACGTGGAGCCTGAGTAAGTGGACCGCTACCTTGTATGGCAATCGCTATGGTAGGACGCCGAATTATCTGGCAACGGTAAACGACAACTACACTGCCAAGGGTACTGGCAAGCTGGGTGCGTGGACTCTGTACAATGCCAGCGTGACCTTCAACCCGATCAGGAGTCTTGGCCTGTCGTTCTTGGTCAACAATGTGTTCAACAAGATGCCGCCGCTGGATCGCAGCTATCCGGGCACCACCGGCACTCCCTACGACAGCACCAACTACAATGTGTATGGTCGTGCGATGTATCTTGAGGCGAACTACAGGTTTGGTCTTGCAGAGTAAGCGCAAAGCCGCACCGATCTGAAAAACGGCCCCGCTTCGGCGGGGCCGTTTTTTGCATCGGATTGACCGATCGAACGAGCCGTCTAAGGCCGGGGCAAAGTCGATCTGTCAATCAGCGAGCTCGATGCCAGCATCGAGGAGCAATTGCCGCAGTCCGTCGAGCTGCGATTCATACTTCCTCCAGCGCCTGAGCGCGCTTCGGTATATCGGCACGCGTACCTGTACCGCGCTCGCGGTGGCGACCGGAGTTGGATTGTCCTCGAAGCTCAGGCAGGCGTCATGCCAACTCAGTCCGCAGTATTCAAGCAGCTTCCTGGAGCTGTCCTCCTGCGAATCAACCAGCGTTTCGTAGCTCAATTCCAGGATGCGCCCCGGCAACACCTTTTGCCAGTGGGTCATCAGTCGATCAAACAAAATGTAGTAACGGCCGGTATCAAGTAGATCGAACGAGTAGTCGTAATACGGGGACGTCTGCGCGAAGAGCTGTCGGAAGTTGCTTAGACAGGTATCCATCGGATCACGCCTCAGACAAATAATCTTCGCATTGGGCAAGGCGTTGGCGATGAAGCCGGCATACAGGAAATTGTGCGGCAGTTTGTCGATGAAGCGCTGACGCGCCCCGGTGGCCGGTCGGGTACTGGAAAGATAGCTCTCCCCGAGCTGGCTCCGGTTCACCAGGAGTCCGCGTGCGACCGTGTCGGGGTCAAGCATGTGCGGTGTGCGGCTGCCGGAGGCTCGTTTTAGCGCAACGCCGAAGTCCTGCAGCTCGCCAGCGGAGTACACCTCCGGATGGCTTGAGATGATGCGTTCGACCAGCGTGGTTCCTGAGCGGGGCATGCCGATCACGAAGATGGGTTCGTTGCTCGGGCAACCAGCAGAACCCATCTGGGTGGCGGGGAAAGCATGCATTAGGGCCTCGAACAGCGACTCGTCGCGCTTGATCGAATAGTTTCGGTCGGCACGAGCCGCCGCCTTGCCGAGGGCCAAATGCCTGAACGCCTTGGGATAGTCCTCCAGATCCTCGAATTCCTTGGCCAATGCCAGGTTCACATAGAGCCGTGCCGCGGAGTCGTCATCGATTTCCGGCAAACATGTCTGCAGGCGTTCGAGATGATTTTTTGCCAACGTCTGTTTACGTAGTTGGGCCAGCGTCAGGTGGGCCTTCCAGTACTCGGGGTTCAGCGTCAGACAGGCTTCAAGCTCGACCTCTGCTCTATCGATGTCTCCGGCGTAGATCAACGAGGTTGCCAAGTTAAAGCGAAGATGAGCGCGCGTGGGCAACAGCGCGGCGGCGCGGCCAAACATCTCGGCAGCCCGTTCATGTGCATTGGCTTGCGAGTAAACGACCCCGAGAATATCAAGCGCAAGCGGATCATCGGGTGACAGGGCGAGTGCGCGGTCTGCAATAACGACTGCTTCGGCGGATAGTCGAGCCAGAGAAAGAGCTCGCGCATACTGAGTCAGGAAGTCGACCCGGCCGGGCGCGAGGTTAGTGGCCTGGCAAAGATGTTCCACAGCGCGCGAAAGCTGTCGCATTTCCATGCTGCAAATGCCGGCGATGTAATGCACGGTGGGTTGATGTGGTGCAAGCGGTAGCAATTGGCTCGTCAGCAATTGTGCCTGCTGCCAGGCGCGTCGATTGAATGTGTCGATGAGCTGGTGATATAGCTGGGCAGGATCAGTCATGGAATTCAATGGCGTGGCCGGCGACAAGGCCACAGTTTGACATGCCAAGGTATTAGGGGTTTCCGATATTCGTCGTCAGCCGATCTATCGGCATCACGGATGCCGGATGCCGGATAGAGTTCGAAAGGGTTTGATGTCATCGGACAACATGTCGCGCATTGTCATGTGCTCGCTGCGGCGCCGGGCAACGCTCACCCCCCCGCCAGCATCGCGGCGATCTTCGCCATGTGCGACTGCGCGGTCTCGCGGGTCACTTCCTTGTCCGCTTCCGGGTCCTTGCCCTGCCAGTGCAGGTCTTCCTGCGGCAGTTCGTGCAGGAAGCGGCTGGGCTGGTTGCGGTGGATGTCGCCGTATCGTTTGGTCTGCGCCGACCACGACAGCGTCAGCAGCTCCTTCGCGCGGGTGATGCCGACGTACATCAGCCGGCGCTCCTCGTCGATGCGGCCCTCGTCGATGGCGCCTTCGTGCGGCAGGGTGCCGTCCTCGCAGCCGACGATGAAGACGAAGCGGAACTCCAGCCCCTTGGCCGCATGCATGGTCATCATGCGCACCGCGTTGCCCGGTTCGTCGCGGTCGGCGTGGCTGAGCAGGGCCAGTTGCGAGGCGAGATCGCCGGCCGTGTTGCCGCCCTTCTGCATCGCGCGGAACCAGTCGGCCAGTTCCTGCAGGTTGCCCAGCTTGCGTTCGCGCACGCTGGCGTCCGGCGTGCCGGCGGCGATCTGCGCCGCGTAACCGGTGCGCTTGAGGATCAGCTCGACCAGGTCCGCCGCGCTCTGGTGCAGCGAGGCGCTGCGCAGTTCGTCCAGCAGGTTCGAGAACGACGCCAGCGCGGCGGCGGGGCGTGGGGTGAGCTGGCGCAGCACGCTGTCGCTGCGCGTCGCATCGAGCAGCGAGCTGTGCCGAGACTGCGCCATCTGGCCGAGCTTCTCCAGCGTGGTCGAGCCGATCTCGCGCTTCGGCACGTTCACCACGCGCAGGAAGGCGGCATCGTCGCTGGGGTTGGTCAGCAGGCGCAGGTAGCACAGCAGGTCCTTCACTTCGGCGCGGTCGAGGAAACTCAGCGCGCCGGTAAGGTGATAGGGAATGCGCGCCAGGCGCAGGGCCTTTTCCAGCGGGCGTGCCTGGAAGTTGCCGCGGTACAGGATCGCCATGTCGTGCCAGCGCGCCTTGTGCTTCTCGGCCAGCGTGGTGGCGATCGCGGCGACCCGCTCGGCCTCGTGCTCGGCCTCCTTGCATTCCAGTACGCGGATCGGCGCGCCCTCGGGCAGGTCGCTCCACAGTTTCTTCTCGTGCAGGTGCGGGTTGTTGCCGATCAGCTGGTTTGCCGCGCGCAGGATGCGTTTGCCGCAGCGATAGTTCTGCTCCAGCTTGATCACGCGCAGGTTCGGCCAGTCGCGGCCGAGCTGGTCGATGTTCTCCGGATTGGCGCCGCGCCAGGCGTAGATCGACTGGTCGTCGTCGCCCACGCAGGTGATGCCGCCGCGCTCGCCGGTCAGTGCCTTGAGCAGGCGGTACTGGGCGTCGTTGGTGTCCTGGTATTCGTCCACCAGCAGGTAGCGGAAGCGTTCGCGCCACGCCTCGCGGCATTCGGCGTCGGCTTCGAGGATGCGCAGCGGCAGCCGGATCAGGTCGTCGAAATCGACCGCGTTGAACGCTGCCAGCCGTTGCTGGTACATGTCGTAGATCGTGGCCGCTTCCAGCTCGCGCGGACTGCGCGCGGCGGCCAGCGCCTCTTCCGGCGACAGGCCGCCGTTCTTGGCGCGGCCGAGCAGGTTGCGGATGCCGAACAGCACATCGTTCTTCGCGCCCTTGGGCGCCAGCTCCTTGACGATGGCGCCGCTGTCGTCGGCGTCCAGTACCGAGAAGCCCTTGCGCAGGCCGGCGCGGGCGTGCTCGATCTGCAGGAATTTCAGGCCCAGCGCGTGGAAGGTGCACACGGTCAGCGCCGCTGCATCGTCGGTGCTGATCAGCTTGGCCACACGCTCGCGCATCTCGCGGGCGGCCTTGTTGGTGAACGTGATCGCAGCGATCTTCGACGGCGCCAGGTGCCGGCGCGCAATCAGGTGGGCGATCTTCTGGGTGATCACCGAGGTCTTGCCGGAACCGGCGCCGGCCAGCACCAGCAGCGGGCTGTCGCAATGTTCGACGGCGGCCAGTTGTTGCGGATTGAGCATGGATCGGGGCGATGCGTGAGGCGGCGGTCGATGGTAGCAGAGCAACTGCGGAAGTCTGTTGTGACTGGGTCATAATCCACGACTCGTGGCGCGCGCCGAGGTGGCGAGGCCAGGCGGGGACAGCATGACGGACCAGATCGAGACAGCGGCCGAACAGTGTGACGTGGTGGTGATCGGCGGCGGCCCTGGCGGCAGTACCGCGGCAACCCTGCTGGCGCGCCGCGGCTATCGGGTGATCGCGCTGGAGAAGGCGCATCACCCGCGCTTCCATATCGGCGAGTCGCTGTTGCCGATGAACCTGCCGATCTTCGAGCGGCTCGGCGTGCTGGAACAGGTGCGCGCGCTGGGCGTGTTCAAGCCCGGTGCCGACTTCGAGGCCGACAACGAGCGCGGCTACAACACCTACGCGTTCGCCCGCGCGATCGGGCAGAGCCCGCCGCATGCCTACCAGGTGTGGCGGCAGGATTTCGACAAGATGCTCTACGACCACGCGCGCGGCTGCGGTGCAGATGCGCGCGAGGGGCACGAGGTGGTGGGCGTGGAGCAGTCCGGGCCGCGCGAGACACGGATCGAGGTGCACAGCGACGGCGGCGGCAGCTACACCATCCAGGCGCGCTATGTGGTCGACGCCAGTGGCCGCGATGCGTTGCTGTCGTCGCGGAAGAAACTGCGGCGCCGCAACGACCAGCACCAGAGTGCGGCGATCTTCGGGCATTACCGGGGCGCCACGGCCCGCACCGGTGAGGATGCCGGGAACATCAGCATCTACAGTTTCGCGCACGGCTGGATGTGGATGATCCCGTTGCCCGACGGGGTGATGAGCGTGGGCGCGGTGTGCCGGCCGGAATACCTGAAACGGCGCAAGGGCCGCACGGTCGAGTTCCTGCTCGAAACCCTGAAGCAGAACCCCGCACTGTGGCGGCGCATCGAACAGGCGCAGCTGATCGACGACGAGGTTCGCGTCACCGGCAACTACTCCTACGATGCGGCCCGGATGGGCGGCCCGGGCTGGATCCTGGTCGGCGATGCGTACGCGTTTCTCGACCCGGTGTTCTCCTCGGGCGTCTACCTGGCGATGAGCGGGGCCGAGCAGGCGGCCGAGCTGGTCGATCGGGCGTTGCGCGAGCCGCGGCGCGAGTTGGCGCTGCTGCGCAAGCTCGAGCGGCGCCAGCGTGCCGCGATGCGGCGCTTCTCGTTCTTCATCTACCGCTTCAACGGGCCGGTGATGCAGCAGATGTTCCGTGAGCCGCGCAATACCTGGCAGCTGGAGCAGGGCGTGATCTCGATGCTGGCCGGCGACCTGTTCGATACACCGCGGGTGCTGCGCAAGCTGCGCCTGTTCAAGCTGGTCTACGCGATCAGCACCCTGCGCGACTGGCGCCGCAGCCGGGCCGAGCGTCGCTATCGGCTGGCGCAGGCCCGCGCGCCGTTCAGCGGTGGCAACACGCCGCTGGACAAGGCGTGAAGGCTCAATGCGCCGTAGGAGCGACTTCAGTCGCGATGCCCTTCGTTGTGGGATCAGCGCAGGAGCATCGCGACTGAAGTCGCTCCTACAGTTAGCCGGTGTCCGCGCTACCATGCATGATCACGATCCGAACGCACGCCATGGCCAAGCTCTATTTCTATTACTCGGCAATGAATGCCGGCAAGACCACCACGCTGCTGCAGAGCGCGTACAACTATCGCGAACGCGGCATGCGCACGTTGATCCTCACGCCGGCGCTGGACAACCGCTACGGCGAGGGCGTGGTGGCTTCGCGGATCGGCCTGAAGGCGGATGCCCGCCGGTTCGCTGCCGATGAAAACCTGTTCGTCCTGGTCGAGGCCGACATCGCCGCGCACGGTGCGCTGCACTGCGTCTTCGTGGACGAGGCGCAGTTCCTGGGCAAGGCGCAGGTGTGGCAGATCAGCGACGTGGTCGATCGGCTGAACATCCCGGTGCTGGCCTATGGGTTGCGCACCGACTTCCGCGGCGAGCTGTTCGAGGGAAGTCGCCATCTGCTGGCCTGGGCCGACAATCTGGAGGAGATCAAGACGATCTGCCATACCGGGCGCAAGGCCACCATGGTGGTGCGCGTGGATGAACTCGGTCGCGCCGTTACCGAGGGGCCGCAGGTTGAGATCGGCGGCAACGACCGTTATGTCTCGGTCAGCCGTGCCGAGTTCAAGAAGATCAGCGAAGGCCATGGCCAGATCGAATTGCAGCAATCCGTGCTGCCGCTCGGCGACAAGCGCTGAAGCGCGCCCATCCCAAGGAATCCCATGAGCCATCCGATCACCATCCCCGCCTGGCAGCGCCCGCATTGGCAGGCCAGCGACGAGGAGATCCTGCTGCAGTTCTACGTGTTTGGGAAATTCGACGCGGTACGCGTGCCCTCGCAGGACTACGGCAGCCCCGGCCTGCCGACGGACGTCACCGCGACCAATCATTCGCACGCCGAGTTGCGCGCATGGGAAGGCTATCCGCTGAAGGGCGCGATGGGCCGCATGTTCAAGGCCGATGCACCGGAGGCCTGGCAGCGTGCATTCGATGCGCCCGAGGTCATGCTGGTACGCGGCACGCTGAAGGACAGCCAGGCCACCGGCTACCTGCGCGATACCCTGGGCGTGCTGGCCGGGATGCTGGATATCGGCGGCCAGGCGATCCTCGATCCGCAGATCCTCAGCCTGCTCGATGCCGCGGAGTGGCGCCGGAAATACCTGATCCGCGACGGCGCGCCGATCCGCAACCATCTGCTGATCCTGTGCGATGGCGAGCCGGAACCCGGCCGTTCGTGGATCCATACCCGCGGCATGCGCAAGTTCGGCCGCCCCGACATCAGCATCCGTCAGGTGCCCGATGCGGCGATCGACCGGGCGGGGCTGCTGTGCGAGAAGCTGGTCGAGCTGGAGGCGCTCGGCGCGCATTTCGCCGATGGCCAGGCGCTCGACATCGAGGGCATCACGGGAGGCGTCACAGTACATCTGGGTGGTGGACTGGATGACCCGCAGTTCAACAATACCCGGGTCGAGTTCGATTGGCCCGGGTAATCGACGCCGCCTGACTCAGCGCTGGCAGTGCGGGCACCAGAACGTGGAGCGCTGCCCCAGCATCGCCTGCCGGATCGGCGTGCTGCACACGCGGCAGGGTTCACCGGCGCGGCCGTAGACATTCAGTTCGCGGAAGAAGTAGCCGGGTGCGCCATCGGGGCTGAGGAAGTCGCGCAGGGTGGTGCCGCCGCGCTCGATCGCCCAGGCCAGGATGCGCTTCACTTCGCCGGCGAGCCGGGCGTAGCGGGCGCGCGAGACGCTGCCGGCGGCGCGGCGCGGGTCGATGCCGGCGGCGAACAGCGCCTCGCTGGCGTAGATATTGCCCACGCCCACGACGTTCGCGTTGTCCATCAGGAACAGCTTCACCGCCGCCGTGCGGCCGCGCGACAGATGCCACAGCAGGTCGCCGTCGAACGCCTCGGTCAGCGGCTCCGGGCCGAGTTTCGCCAGCAGTTCGTGGGTAGTCCCCGGCGCCTGCCACAGCAGGCAACCGAAGCGGCGCGCGTCGGTGAAGCGCAGGATGCGCGGCGCCTGCGCCGGGGTGCGCTCCAGCGCGATGTCGACATGATCGTGCTTGCCGACCGGCGCATCCGGCGGCAGCACGCGCAGCACGCCGGACATGCCCAGATGCAGCAGCGCGCTGCCGACTTCGGTATGCAGCAACAGATATTTCGCACGCCGTTCCACCGCGTCGATGCGCTGGCCGGGCAGCAGTTCGCTGATCTCGGCGGGAATCGGCCAGCGCAGGTCGGGCCGGCGCAGGGTTACCCCCAGCACGCGCCGGCCCACCAGGTACGGCGCGATGCCCCGGCGAGTGGTTTCGACTTCGGGCAGTTCAGGCACTCAGTTCCATGCCTCGTGGAAGCTGCCCTTCTGATCGATGCGTTCGAAGGTGTGTGCACCGAAGAAATCGCGCTGGGCCTGCAGCAGGTTGGCCGGCAGCCGTTCGCTGCGGTAGCCGTCGTAATAGGCGATGGCCGAGGAGAAGCACGGCACCGCGACGCCGGCGGCAATGGCTGCGCCCACCACCTCGCGCAAGGCTGCCTGGTAGTTCGCGGCAATGTCGCGGAAGTAGGGAGCGAGCAGCAGGTTGGCCAGCGACCGGTCGCCCGCATAGGCGTCGGTGATGTCCTGCAGGAAGCGCGCGCGGATGATGCAGCCACCGCGCCATATCTGCGCGATGGTGCCGTAGTCGAGGTTCCAGTCGTATTCGTTCGACGCCGCGCGCAGCTGGGCGAAACCCTGCGCGTAGGAGACGATCTTGCTGAGGTAAAGCGCACGGCCGACCGCGACGATGAACGCCTTGCGGTCGCCGCTGAATGGTCCTGTTTCGGGCCCGGCCAGCTGCGTGCTGGCGGCGACGCGTTCGTCCTTCAGCGAGGACAGCACGCGGGCGAACACCGATTCGGTGATGAGAGGCAGCGGCACGCCGAGATCCAGCGCGCTCTGGCTGGTCCATTTGCCGGTGCCCTTCTGCGCGGCACGGTCGAGGATCACGTCGACCAGATCCTTGCCGGTCTTCTCATCCTTCCTGCCGAAGATCTTCGCGGTGATCTCGATCAGGTAACTGTCCAGCTCGCCCTGGTTCCAGTCGGTGTAGACCTCGGCCAGTTCGCTGTTGGACAGGCCCAGCACATGCTTGAGCACGGCATAGCTTTCGGCGATCAGCTGCATGTCGCCGTATTCGATGCCGTTGTGCACCATCTTGACGTAATGGCCGGCGCCGTCCGGTCCCATCCAGGCCACGCAGGGCGCGCCGTCCTTCGCGCGGGCGGCGATCTCGGTGAGGATGGGCGCCACCAGATCGTAGGCGTCGCGCGGTCCGCCGGGCATGATCGACGGTCCGTGCAGCGCACCTTCCTCGCCGCCGGATACGCCGGTGCCGATGAAATGCAGGCCGGCTTTCGCCAGCTCCTGGTTGCGCCGGATGGTGTCCTTGAAATTCGTGTTGCCGCCGTCGATCAGGATGTCGCCCTGGTCCAGCAGCGGCTTGAGCTGTTCGATGGTGTCGTCGGTGGGCTCGCCGGCCTTTACCATCAGCAGGATGCGTCGCGGCTTCTCCAGCGAATCGACGAATTCCTGCAGCGTGTACGTGGGCACCAGGCGCCTGTCGGCATGCTCGGCGATCACTTCGTCGGTCTTCGTGCGGCTGCGGTTGTAGATCGATACCGCGTGACCGCGACTCTCGATGTTCAACGCCAGGTTCTTGCCCATCACGGCCATGCCGATCACGCCGATCGCTTGCTGAGTCATATGATCCACTCCTGACAGGAAATCTCTTGCCCTCAATGTGGGGCGCGCAGGCAGGCCTGCAAGCTTACGCCGTAGCGCGCGCCGGATGCAGGCGCACGGGGGATCAGTGCAGTTCGGTCGCCCTGATGGCGGGCGAACGCGGCACGTAGCGGGATGAGACCAGGGCGATGCGCTGGCCTACCCGCACGTAGTGCTGCGGTCCGGTGACCACGCTTTCACCGAATTCCAGTGCCTGGCCGTCCAGGGTCAGGGTGGCGCGCGGCGGCGACAGGCCGATTTTCGCGAGGTCGAAATCGCTGGCCGGACGCCAGCTCAGCACATGGGCGGTGGCGGTATCGGCCAGATCGAGCAGGCGCGCGTCATCGGCGACCCGCACCGGGGTGCCGTCGGTGCGCCACCAGTGGCCGCCGCCGCGCTTCTCGTAGTGCAGCGGCAGTGAGCCGGCCAGGGTGATGCTGATGTGGCTGACCGTGGCGGGATCGAGCGAGGTCAGCGTACCGGTGGCGTTGCCGGCGTCGCGTTGCAGTTGCCAGCCGGCCAGCGCCAGCAGGGCCAGCACGGCGAGCAACAGCAGCAGGCGCTGGCGTGCGGCGCGTTTCATCGCTCAGCGCCGCCGCCGACGCCACACGATCGCGCCGCCGATCAGCAGCAGCAGCAGCGGCAGGGCGATCAGGAAGCCGAAGCTCAGCGCATTCAATTCGGCCTGCGAGATTTCCAGCAACCGATCCGGTGCGCCGCGCGGCGGCAGGTCGACCAGCTTGTCGTCGCCGAGCAACCAGTCGAACACGCGCTCGCCCAGCGCGCGATTGCCGCCGTTGCCGAGGAACGTGTTGGACAGGAAGTCGCCGTCGCCGATCACCACCGCACGCTGTTCGCTCTTGTCCGGACTGGGCGACAGCCGGCTCAGTGCGAAGCCGAAATCCAGCGGGCCCTTCAGCTCGCCGGCCGCGGCGTCGAAGCGGATGTCCGAGGGTTTCGTGTTGTCGATCGGATGGAACTCGGTCCAGCTCTGCGGTCCGGAGCGCAGGAACGGTTTGACCGCCCAGCCGGTCTGGGCCACCTGCGCCAGCGCCGACACCTGCGGGAACAACGTGGTCAGGCGGAAGCCGCGGGTGATCGCCTGCGGCGGATAGTCGCCCAGCGTGAGCATGCGCGGGTCGTGCAGACCCAGCGCGGTACCGGAGCCGTCGACCAGCACGCCGGGCAGTACCTGCACGCCCAGCGCGGCGGCCAGCGGCTTCAGGCCGAGGTCGTCGTTGCCCGGCTCGGTCAGCCACAGCAGGTTGCCGCCGTTCTGCACGTAGGCCACCAGCGCCTGCACCGCGCCGGGGGCCAGCGCCAGCGAGGGACTGGCCAGCACCACCAGGTCGGTATGCTCGGGTACGGTGCCGACCTGGGCGAAGTTCAGCGGCACCGCGCGCATGCCGCGGCTCTCCAGCTGCGCCATGAAGGTGCCCATGTCCGCATTGGCCTTGCCGTCGGCGCGGCGCTCGTCATCGCCGGTGACGAAGGCCACGATGCGATCACTGCCGCGCACCAGGCGTTCCAGCGCGTTGGTCAGGCTGCGTTCGGACAATTCATCCAGGTGCTGCTCGCGATCCTTGTAGCGGATGATCAGTGCGCCATCCACGGTGACACCCAGTTCGCGCATCTTCGCCGGGTCCAGCTGCGGATCGACGAAGCGCAGACTCAAGTCGGGCTTCAGCGCCTGATAGCGCTGCAGGAACCCGGCCACGGTCTGGCGCAGATCGCCTTGCGGGTTCGCGTAGCTGACGATTTCCACCGGGCCGTCGAGCTGGGCCAGCACGGCTCGGCTTTCCGCCGACAGGCTGATGCGGCCGTTCGCGGTCCAGTCGGCTTGCCAGGCGTAGCGATTGCCGAGATAGCCGATCGCACCCGCCCCGAGCACGAGCAGCAGGGTGAACAGCCAGCTGTCCAGACGTCTGGAAAAATGTCCCATCAGCCACGCTCCCGCTCGGCATTGAGCCGACGTGTGGCCAGCGCCAGCGCCAGCAGGATCAGCAGCACGAACCACAGCACATCGGCGCTGGAAACCAGTCCGCGCAACAGCGGCTGCACATGCGTGCTCATGGCCAGCCAGTTGATCGCGCCGCCGTTGATGCCGGCCATCTGCGCACCCAGGTTCACACTCCACAGGGCCAGTGTGAGAATCAGCGCGGCGGCGGCGGCGATCGCCGGATGCGAGGCGAATGCCGAGCAGGCCATGCCCAGCGCTGCCAACGCCGCCAGCATCAGTGCCACGCCCAGCGTGGCGGCGGCCAGCTTGCCCCAGTCGAGATGGGTGGCGTGCGCCAGCACCAGTGGCATCGCCAAGGTCAATGCCAGCCACAGCAGCAACCAGCCCAGCACCGCCAGGTACTTGCCCAGCACGACGCGCGTGGCCGGCACGCCGGCCGCGAACAGCAACGGCAAGGTGCCGCTGCGCCGTTCGCCGGCGATCATCGACATGGTCAGCAGCGGCACGACCAGGAAGGCCAGCTGGGCCAGCTGGCCCAGCAACGGGACCGCGACCAGATCGGTGAAGCCGGGACCGTCGGGCATGGCGGCTCGCTGGATCTGTCCGGCCAGGAAGCCGCCCAGCAGCAGGGTGAAGCTCCACGCCAGCCATGCCAGGGTCAGCGCCGCCAGCACCCAGGCCAGCGGGCGCACCAGCAGACGCCGCCATTCCAGTCGTGTCACGGCGAACAGGCCACTCAGGGTGGCGCTCATGCGGCCTGCGCCGGCTGGGGATTCCCGTTCATCGCGATCTCGAAGAAAGTGCGTTCCAGCGCCGCATGATCGTCGGCATGTACCGGGCCGTCATGCCGCAACGTGCCCTCGTGCAGGATCGCCACGCGATCGCAGACGGCGGTGACCTCGGCCAGCAGGTGGGTGGACAGGATCACCGCGGTGCCGGCGGCGGCCTGCTCGCGGATCAGCGTACGCAGCGCCGCCACCTGCACCGGATCGAGCGCGTTGGCCGGTTCGTCCAGCACCAGCAAGGCGGGGCGGTGCAGCAGCGCGCAGGCCAGCCCCAGCCGCTGGCGCTGGCCTTGCGACAGCACGCCGGCCAGTCGCCGGGCCAATGGCTGCAGCTCCAGCCGCTCGATGATCGCCACGCGCGCCTCGCGCAGGGTCGCGCCGTCCAGCCCGCGCAGCCGGCCATGGGCGTCCAGGTGCTCGCTGACAGTCAGCTCCGGCCACAGCGGGGCGCGTTCCGGCAGCCAGCCGATCAACTGGCGGGCCAGTTCGGGCTGCTCCAGGAAATCGTTGCCGTTCAGCTTGATGCTGCCGCTGTCCGGGCGCATCGCGCCGGCAATCATCGACAAGGTGGTCGATTTGCCGGCACCGTTGACACCCAGCAGGCCCAGTACCTGACCGCGTTCCAGCTGCAGGCTCAGGTCGGTTACGGCGGGACGGCCCGCACGACGGCGACTGAGTCGATCCAGTTGCAGCAGGGCGGGAGCGGGGGCGGAATTGATCGGAGTCATTGCGTGATTGTCACGTCGCCCCCATTGTTAAACAACAGGCGTGCGTCATGTCCGTGAACAACTTCCGCTTGACGTCCGCTTTCCGGGCGACTGTTATGATGCTGCCTTCACCATGCTGGCGGGTACGGAAACCCCTGATTTACACTGACTTATCCCTCACCCGGTGCTTTCCATGCTGAACGCGGTACTCAATTTTCTGAATGATGGTCTCACCGGCGCGAGCTGGGGCCAGATGCTGGTCTACATCCTGATCGTGACCCAGCTCACCATTTTCACGGTGACCCTGTATCTGCATCGCAGCCAGACCCATCGTGGCGTGGATTTCCACCCGGTGCTGGCGCACTTCTTCCGTTTCTGGGGCTGGCTGACCACCGGCATGGTCACCCGTGAATGGGTGGCGGTGCATCGCAAGCACCACGCCAAGGTCGAGACCGAGGAAGACCCGCACAGCCCGATGATCTACGGCATCAAGAAGGTGTTCTGGGACGGCGTCTCGCTGTACCGCGACGCCTGCGAGTCGAAGCAGGACATGGAGCAGTACGGCCGCGGCACGCCCGACGACTGGGTCGAGCGCAACGTCTACGGTGCACATCCGTATTGGGGTCCGACCCTGATGCTGCTGATCAGCATCGCGCTATTCGGCGTGATCGGTGCGGCGATCTGGGCACTGCAGATGGTGTGGATCCCGTTCTGGGCCGCGGGCTTCGTCAATGGCATTGGCCACTGGGCCGGTTACCGCAATTTCGAAAGCGCCGATACCGCGCGCAACCTGATTCCGTGGGGTTTCTGGATCGGCGGCGAAGAGCTGCACAACAATCACCATGCCTTCCCCAGCTCGGCCAAGTTCGCCCTGCGCAAGTGGGAGTTCGACATCGGCTGGGCGGCGATCTGCGGCCTGCGTGCGATCGGTCTGGCCAAGGTGCTGCGTGTGGCGCCGTCGCTGGATGTCCGCCCGAACGTGCGCCTGCCCGATGCAGAGACGCTGAAGGCCGTGCTCACCCACCGCTTCCAGGCGATGACCGACTACTACCGTGGCGTGATCGTGCCGACGCTGAGCGACGAAGCGCAGCATGCCGGCGAAAGCCTGAAGTCGATGCCGCGCCGCATCCGCCTGGCCATGGCCGACGGCGGTCGCTGGCTGGACAGCGAAGGCCGCGATCGGATGCAGGCGGTGCTGGCCAAGCGCCCGACACTGGCGACCGTTGTGGAATTCCGCAATCGCCTGGCGGCGCTGATGGAGCAGCGCGGGGCCGAGCAGGCACTGAAAGGCCTGCAGCAGTGGATCCACGAGGCCGAACAGAGTGGTATCCGTGCGCTGCAGGAGTTCGCCCAGCGGCTCAAGGGCTACGCGGTAGCTACCGCCTGAGCGCACGCGCACGCATCATGTTCCAACAGAACCCGCCAACTGGCGGGTTCTGTTTTTGAGGGCAGGCGACAGGGAAAGCGGGATGACTTTGCGGGTATTGCTGATCGGTGCCAGCGGCGTGTTCGGCCGGCGGATCGCCCGCGAGCTGGCCAGCGATCCACGTTTTCAGCTGACGCTTGCCGGCCGGCGCCTGGAGGGTCTGAGCGCATTGCGCGACAACCTGGGGGATCGCTCGATCCGGCTGGCCACGCTCGACGTGACTGCGGCTGGAGTGGATTCGGCCATCGCGAAGCAGCGGCCGCAGTTGGTGATCCACGCAGCGGGTCCGTTCCAGAGTCAGGACTACCGGGTGGCCGAGGCCTGCCTCGCCTGCGGCAGTGATTATGTCGATCTGGCCGATGGCCGTGATTTCGTCAGCGGCATCGGTCGCCTCGACGATCGTGCCCGGGCGGCTGGCAGGCTGTTGATCAGTGGCGCCTCGACCGTGCCGGCGATCAGCAGCGCGGTTGTCGATGCCTTGTTGTCCCGGTTTGGCATGCTGGAGAGCATTGAGCACGCGATCAGTCCGGGCAATCGCACGCCACGGGGCGATGCCACCGTGGTGGCCATCCTCGGCTATTGCGGTCGCCCGGTGCGACTGTGGCGACGCGGACGGTGGCAGTCGGGCACCGGCTGGATGTTGACCCGCCGGCAGGCATTTCCCTTTGGCGCACGCTGGGTCGGCCTGTGCGACGTGCCGGACCTGGAGTTGTTTCCGTTGCGCTACCCCGGTGTGCAGCAAGTGGTGTTCCGGGCTGGGTTGGAGCTCAAGCGACTGCACTTCGGCACCCTGGCGGCAGCCTGGCTGGTGCGGTTGCGCCTGATCCGCGATCTGGTCCGCCATGCGGCGCGGTTGCGTCGACTCAGCGAATGGTTCCTTGATGTCGGCAGCGACATCGGCGGCATGGTGGTGGAGCTGTCCGGTCGCGATATGGAAGGTCAGCCGTTGCGATTGCGCTGGTCGTTGCGCGCGGGTGCGGGCGATGGGCCGCAGATTCCGGCGACACCCGCGGTGGTGCTGGCACGCAAATTGGCCGGGAGGGAACTGCCGCAACGCGGAGCGATGCCGTGCATGGGACTGTTCACACTGGACGAGGCGCTGGCGGCACTGGCCGGTCTTGCGATCGACACGAAGCTGGTGACTGTCACGGCATGAAACGCTGGCGTTGCTGCGTGGTCGGCAGGAAGCAATGGCGACTCTGTCCGAAAATGCGGTAGCGGTGACGTGCCACGAAACGGTAGGACGGATCGCGCAGCCAGCCCGGAACCAGCAGGATTGCCCGGGCCAGCCAGTGCCAGCGGCGTTGTTCGAGACCGCTCAACACGCGCGCTATCGCCGCCGTGTCGGTGTAGCCGCGGGCATCCTCCGCCAGCAGGAAGGACAGCGGCAAATCCGGATCCAGCCCATGCGCCAGCAACAGGGCGCGGCCACTCTCGGACTGCATCGAGGCGAAGTGGTAGCGCGCCGCGTGGTCATGCTTCAGCAGAAAGCGTACCCAGCGGCTGCACAACAGACAGACGCCGTCGAACACGATGATCGACGCGGGCGGCTCAGGGTTCATCGGAGAGCGGCTCCAGCCAGCCATCGTAGGCGATCAACTGTCCCAGCAATGGCAACCAGACGTCGACGGTGAAGTGATAGCGGCCGTCACGCGTGCCGCTGCGTGAAAGCACCTTGCCGCGAAGCGCACGCGGCATGGGCAGGCCGAAAACATGCAGGCTGCGCAGCTGCCAGTCGATCGCATCGCCGTCCCGGCGCAGCGCAAAGCCGAACGTGGCGGGCCCCAGCCGTTCGTACAGCAGGGGTGAGCCGGTGCGGCGATCCAGCACCGACTGCATGCGTCGACGGGCAAAGTGTCGCGTCCACCATTCGCGCGTCCCCTGGCGTTCGATGCTCAGGGTCAGCTCCTGTGCGGGCCCTGGCGGCGGCAACTCCAGCAGATGGCGCAACGCACGGGCGGGAAGGTGAGTGGCGCCGCTGACATCGGCGAGCCCGCGTGCCCGCAGCCGCGCGCCGGTTCCATGCATTGCCTGGACTGCACGCGGCAGCTGACTCCAGGCTTCGTCGCCAAGCAGATCGGGGAACAGGGCGGTGGATATCGAATGAGGCGATGATGCGAGAGCGCAGGCGGCGCAGGCAAGCTCCCAGGCGCCAAAAAACCTTCGCCGGACGAGTTCGGCGGCCGTTTGCGCCGGCGCGAGGGGCCGATCAATTACTTGATCTTGCCTTCCTTGTAGATCACGTGCTTGCGTACGACCGGATCATATTTCTTGAACTCGAACTTTTCCGGCGTGTTCTTCTTGTTCTTCTGCGTGGTGTAGAAGTGGCCGGTACCGGCCGAAGAGATCATGCGGATCTTGTCTTGTGTCTTGTTAGCCATGGCTCAATCCTCAGACCTTGTCGCCGCGGGCGCGCATCTCGGCAATCACGGCTTCGATGCCATTCTTGTCGATCGTGCGCAGGGCGTTATTGGACACACGCAGCTTGATCCAGCGGTTTTCGCTGGCGACCCAGAAGCGACGCTCATGCAGGTTCGGCAACCAGCGGCGACGGGTACGGTTGTTGGCGTGCGAGACGTTGTTGCCGCTCATCACACCTTTACCGGTGACTTGACATACACGGGCCATGATGACCTCCGTAAGAATGGCTCGAACAAGCCGAAGCTTGCCGACAGCCGTGATTACCACCCGTTAGCCAGGGCGATATCGGCCCAGCGGCGCCTTGCGCCACGCAATGCTGGAGAATGTTGCAACGCTCGATCGTGAGGTCCGTATCGCGTAACGGACCGCCCGGAGAACCGGGTCGACATGGGGCGAGCCGCGTATTCTGGCAGAAAAACAAGGCTGTGCGCAATCCATCGAGACCCATCGAGTGCCAATCGCAGGTGCGCGGGGAAGGGATGTATGGAACAATCAGACTCTTTTTCGATACGACCAAGACCCGAGGAACTCCCGATGGCAGAAGTGATCACCAACGACCAGGCCAACGGCCAGGCCAGTCAGCCTCAGCTGGTGATGCAGAAGATCTATGTGAAGGACGTTTCCTTCGAGGCGCCGAATGCGCCGCAGATCTTTCATGAGATCGACGAAACGGAGCAGCCGCAGGTGCAGCTGAACCTGGGGCAGAAGGCCACCGATCTGGGCAACGACCTCTACGAAGTGGTGCTCAGCCTTACCCTGACCTGCACGATCGGCCAGCGCACCGCCTATCTGGCGGAAGTGGAGCAGGCCGGCGTGTTCGGGATCGCCGGTTTCAACGAGTCGGACCATGCCGGAATCATCGGCAGCTACTGCCCGAACCTGCTGTTTCCGTACGCGCGCCAGGTGATTTCCTCGCTGGTGCTGGAGGGCGGCTTCCCGCCATTCCTGTTGCAGCCGATCAATTTCGATGCGCTGTTCGCCGAGCAGCAGCGTCGGTCGATGGGCGGTGACGAGGCCCCGGCGACGCTCAACAGCTGAGTCGCCTTCATGGCTGAAAACCCGAAGCTGACCGTACTCGGTGCGGGCTCCTGGGGCACCGCGCTGGCCGCGCTCATCGCGCGCAACGGGGTGCCCACCCGGCTGTGGGGGCGCGACAGCGCGGCGCTCGCCGCGGTGGCGAAGGAGCGCTGCAACCAGCGCTATCTGCCGGGTATCGGCCTGCCCGCGGAACTGGGCTACGAAAGCGATCTGGGTCGTGCCGTGCGCGGTGCCGACATCGTGCTGATCGTGGTGCCCAGCCATGCGTTCGCCAGCATGCTGGCCGAGCTGGCGCCGCTGCTCGATGCAGGTACGTCGATCGCCTGGGCGACCAAGGGCTTCGAGCCCGGTACCGGACGCTTTCTGCATGAACTGGTGGCCGAGCAACTGCCCGGTCGTGCCGCCGCGGTCGTGACCGGTCCCTCGTTCGCGCGCGAGGTGGCCACCGGGTTGCCCAGTGCAGTCACCGTGCACTCGGATGACGACGCGTTCGCCCAGCAATTGGCGAGTGTGCTGCATGCCCCGAACCTGCGTGCCTATTCCGGTCGTGACGTGCTCGGTGCCGAGCTCGGTGGCGCCATGAAGAACGTGCTGGCGGTGGCCACCGGCATCGCCGATGGCATGGAGCTGGGGCTGAACGCCCGCGCCGGCCTGATCACCCGTGGCATGAACGAGATGCTGCGTCTGGGCGTGGCACTCGGGGCGCGACCGGAAACCCTGATCGGGCTGTCCGGCCTCGGCGATCTGGTGCTGACCTGTACCGGCGACCTGTCGCGCAACCGGCGGCTCGGGCTGGCGCTGGGGCGTGGCGTGGCGATCGACGAGGCGCTGCGCCAGATCGGCCAGGTGGTGGAGAGCGTCCTCACCGCCGACGAAGTGGCGCGACTGGCCGACAAGCATGGACTGGACCTGCCGATCAGCGCCGGCGTGCGCGCCGTGTTGCACGGCGAGGTCACCCCGGTCGACGGGCTCAAGGCGCTGATGGCGCGCGAGCAGAAACCGGAATACCCGCAGGGCCTGTTCGGCACACCCTGAAGCCGGTTGCCTGGAGCGGCATCACTCGTCTTCAGGCAAGCGGTCGCATCCTGTCTCCGCGCTGCTAAGCTCAATGTTTTGATTGTCGCCACGGATCGCATGCGCATGCAGCAGCCGGACGAGAAACCGCAGGTCGCCGCAACGTCATCCGGCGATGACGAAGTCTTGCCGCTGGCCTGGCGCCGCTTGCTGGCGGTGCCCAAGCCGGCCGTGGTCGACGATCACGGCGTGCTCGGATTCTTCCTGGAAGTGATGCCGGAAGATGGAGCCGCGTTTGCCAGGCTGGATGTGGCGCCGGTATTGCTGGCAGTGGCCGAGCACGGCCGTTATGCGCGGCCGGTACCGCTGGACAGTCGGCACCTGGCGCAGTCGCCACTGCAACCGCATGAGCAGCGTCTGGCCGCCACCGTCCTCGGCTTGCCACAGAGTGTGCGCAAGAGCCGCAGCTATGCGCGCCTGGGTGGTCATGTCGGTGACACCCTGCTGGCGGAAGTCCTCGATACCGCGCCGTGTTTCCTCGGCGGCCTGGCCGGCCTGCGACTGTCGCGCGGCAAGTCGCATCAGCTCAACTGGCACTGGCAGATGGAGGCGGATGGCACCCAGCGCCTGTTGCCCCTGCTGCCGCACAGCCAGCGCCTGCTGCGGGTCGACAGCCTCTGGTATCTGGATGCCGAGCGCGCCACGCTGGGGCTGTTCGACGCCGCGGCCGAGGAAACCCACTGGCTCGAACTGCCGCCGCTGAAACACGAACATGGCCGTCGCCTGCGCAACCGCCTGCCCGGCAGCCGGCTGGCCACGCGGGTGCCGTTGCCGCAGGTGTTCGGCGAGGTGCGTCGTTCGCGGCTGGCGCCGAAACCGGTGCTGGTCCTGCATGCGCTGACCCGCCACGCGCGGCTCGCTGCCGGTACGCCGCCGCTGGGTTACGCGCGACTGGCGTTCGACTATGCCGGCGAACGTCTGCCCGGTCGCGGCGGCGAGCCACTGGTGCGCCGCGTGCGCAATGGCCAGCTGGTCGAGATTACCCGCCGGCGCGCCGAAGAACTCACCGCGATGGAGCAGCTCGAGCGTGCCGGCCTCACCCCGGGCGTGGATACCGAAGGGCTGCCCTGGGATGTGGCCGAAACCCTGCCCGACGATGCGTGGCTGTTTCCCGGTGCCGGTTACGCCGGTGCGCTGGAGGTCAATACGCCCGCGCGCTGGCTGGCGTTGCGGCCCAAGCTGGAGCAGGAGGGATTTCAGGTCGAGTACGCGCCGAGTTTTCCGTTCGAGGTGCTGGAAGGCCCCGTGAGCTGGTACGGCCATGCGGTGGAGGATACCGACGACCATGCGTTCGACCTGGAGATCGGCATCGAGCTGGATGGCGTGCGGCACAACCTGCTGCCGGCCGTGGCGCAGGCGCTGGCCGAGCACCAGTTGAATCTCAGCCCGGCACCGAACGAGCCCGAAGACGCCGTGTGGTATGCGCCGGTCGATGCGCGTCGCCGCGTGCCGGTGCGACTGAGCGAGCTGCGCGGCTTGCTGGCACCGCTGGCCGAATACCTGGAAAGGCCGCGCAAGAAACTGCATCTGCCGCGCGTGCAGGCCGGGCGGCTGGAGGAACTGATCGCCGCGATGCCCGGTGGCGGCACGCTGGAGGCGGCCGAACCGCTGCTCGGTTTCGCCGCGCGTCTGCGCGATGCGGCCGAGCGCGCCAGCGATGCGGTGCCAGAAGGCCTCACGGTGGAGATGCGGCCGTACCAGCGCGAAGGCCTGCGCTGGCTGAACGCGCTGGCCGAGGCCGGCGTCGGCGGTGTGCTGGCCGACGACATGGGGCTGGGCAAGACCCTGCAGTTGATCACCCACCTGCTGTCGCTGAAGCAGGGCGGTGCGTTGACCCAGCCTGCCCTGATCGTGGTGCCGACCAGCCTGATCCCGAACTGGCAGTCGGAGATCGCCCGTTTCGCGCCATCCCTGCACGTGCTGACCCTGCATGGTCCGCAGCGAGCCGAGGAGTTCGCCCAGCTCGGCGCGCAGGACATCGTGCTGACCAGCTATGCGCTGTTGCCACGCGACGTGGCGCCACTGCGCCAGCAGCCGTTCGCACTGATCGTGCTGGACGAGGCACAGCAGGTGAAGAACCCGCGCACGCAGGCACGACGTGCCCTGCTCAGCCTGCGCACGTCGCGTTATGTCTGCCTCACCGGCACGCCGCTGGAAAACCACCTGGGCGAGCTGTGGTCGCAGATCGACCTGTGCGTGCCCGGCCTGCTCGGCGACGAAGGTGCGTTCCGCCGCCACTATCGGGTGCCGATCGAGAAGCAGCATGACGAGGAGTGCCAGCAGCGGCTGAACCTGCGGCTGGCGCCGTTCATCCTGCGCCGGACCAAGGCGCAGGTGGCGAAGGAATTGCCGCCGAAGACCGAGATCACCCGCCGGGTGGTGCTGGAAGGCCGCCAGCGTGAATTGTACGAAGGCCTGCGCCTGTCGCTGGCCGAGGAACTGCGCGAGGTGATCGCCCAGCGCGGCATCGCGCACTCCGGCATCGTGGTGCTGGACGCGCTGCTGAAGCTGCGCCAGGTCTGTTGCGATCCGCGCCTGGTGAAGCTGGAGGCGGCGCGGGGCGTGCACGAATCGGCCAAGTTCGACCTGCTGATGGACATGCTGCCGGCGCTGCTCGACGAAGGCCGCAAGGTGCTGCTGTTCTCGCAGTTCACCGGCATGCTCAAGCTGATTGCGGCCGAGCTCGATCGCCGGCGCATCCGCTACGTCACCCTCACCGGCGACACCCGCGACCGCGCCGAGCCGGTGCAGCGTTTCCAGAACGGCGAGGTGCCGCTGTTCCTGCTCTCGCTGAAAGCCGGCGGGGTCGGTCTCAACCTCACCGCGGCCGACACCGTGATCCACTACGACCCGTGGTGGAATCCCGCCGCCGAGGCCCAGGCCAGCGATCGCGCCCACCGCATCGGCCAGGACAAGCCGGTCTTCGTGTTCCGCCTGATCACCAGTGGCACGGTCGAGGAGCGCATCGAGGAACTGAAACTGCGCAAGGCCGAACTCGCCGCCGCGGTGCTGGAAGGCGGCGGCAGCCGCGAGAAACTTAGCTTCGAACAGGACGACCTGGACTCGCTGCTGGCGCCGGGCTGAGGGTACCAGCGGCGATGCTCAGTTGATTGGTTTGGTAGCGCAAGATTTGCCTGTGGTTCGCAAGAGCCGACAAGCCAGGTGTAGTTTGCCTTGTGTTTGTGCGTCGTCCGCAAGGCGGTGTAACACGGTGTAGTCGGAATCAGGATCCTCGGGATTTATCGGTTGTTCGAGAGCCTTGATCACTGGACGCCAGTCCTCGCGTGGCAGCCAGTCGTCGAGGCCGAACACCACATTCTTGGTTTGTTCATAGCTGGCGGCATTGAAGGCAGTGCGCAAGCGCACCCGGTCGCGAAACAGCCACGCCGTGCGCTGCCGCCGCTCCACCAGCGACAGCTTCGAATGAGTGACTGCGTCGATACCCGCCAGCACCCAGGTGGCGGGTGCGCCAGCGGCTTCAAGCTGACGCAGGCGGGGGGTATCCAGTTTCAAAGTGGTATCGATCCAGTCGGTACGCTGTTTGGCGAAGAAGTGGTCGATGAAATCGGAGCTTGTCCGCGAAGCATCCCAGGGCTGGAAGCTGGCGCGCGACTCGACAGAATCGCCGTAGCCTTGAATGCCCAGGCATGTTTCGATCTTCCATATGTTGCACTGAGCTTGCAGCGCCATGGACACGGGCGAGAAGCGATCAACCACTTGCAGCTTGAAGGGGGGCTGTTGGCTCCAGGTCAACAGCATGGGCGGTCGGGACAAGCCGCCACATCCGAGGTCCATGCTGTAGGCAAGATAGTAGCGTCGGCCATTGGTGCGGTCACGCAGTGGCACCAGTCCGTTGGTTACCGCCTGCAAGTCGCTCGTTTCCAGATGGCTATCGCGACGACGCCAGACCTGCTCGACGACCCTCGAATCAACGCATGGGGTCAAACGAAGCGGCCCCATGTCAAAATCTTCGTCATCGATTTCTTCGCGATGCATTGCTTCGCCACCTGTTACCAGCGCGGCACAGGCTGATTGGCCTGGATAGTCGATCGGCTGCACCGACGAAATGTCCACACTTCCTGTAGAGCCATTTTCCAGAACATGCGTTGAGAGAGTCTTGAGCCAGCGGTCGTCGGCGACAAACTTGCATTGCATGGCGTCGAATACGAAACGTTTGGGTGCCGAAGCGTCGAACTGAGCCACCACACCGAGCGCGAGCAGCTGCGGGTAGATCGTGGTGGGCTTGCTGCATTGCGCGGCTGCCAACGGAAATGGATTGGCTTTCACTTTGGCGCCTAGCTCGATGAGAGTGCGGATCTTGTCCACGTCGGCAGTGGAAAAATATTCGTAGTCGACGCACCCGAAGGCAGGAAACTGGCCTGGTTGCCACAGCACGGTTTCGATGGCCGTATTAGCCAGATTCGGTGCATGCGCGGCTAGAAGTCCCCAACTTTGCTTGATGTCGTTGGCTTTTGATGTGCGCAGCCAGTCGGCAATTTCGCTCTGTTCGTAGTAGCCATGGCCGATGGATCGCCGACCGTCGATGCGGTAGCCGTGCTCGAACAAAAGAGGCCACAACGAAGGAGATACTTGCTTGAGCAGCGGAGGGATGTCGTCGCTATCGAGCCGCAATGCAGGGCGTGCCAGCAGCGACGCCCATTTCGTGGTGGCGTCTGGCATGCCGAGCACCGCATTGACTGCCACGGTCGGGAAAGTTGCCAATGCCGTGTCTGGCACTTGATGGAGCGCTTGCGCGAATTCCGCAGCGGTACCTTTCGCCGCCAAATTCAACCATGCAGCAAGGGCCACCTTGTTTTGCAACATTGCCTTGAATCGCGTCGGAGGCAGTTGGTCCGCAAGCGCTTTCGCGGACGGCAAGAGGCAGGAAACCATCTGCCAGCGAACTTGCGGCGTCCTGCGGCACGATCCAGGGGCGCAACAGCTGTTCCAGCGCGGCGGTGTCGACTGGTTTGCGCAAAGGCAGGGAGAACAGGGTCTGAGCGTCTTGTGCGGTGGCGAGGGTGGGAAGCAGATAAGGCAGCAGCGGTTGTTCAAGCCGTGCATCGAGTTGCCGCAGCAAGTCTGGATCCAGCGAGGCAAGGTGGGAGGTGATCGCCCGCCCGCGGGTGACCGTGGGACGGTGGCACCAGCCCCACGCGCTTTTTTCCTTGTCGTCGCCGTTGGGAAGGCGCGTGGAGGGCAGGCGCAGGGCCAGCTTGAAGTTTCCCTTTTCCAGCTCGTACTGCAGCAGGCAGCGAGCCGTTTCACCTTCGGGCATCGCGAAACCGTGATAAAGCAACTGTTCGAACGACTCGGGCACGAAGGGCAGGTAGCGCGCGGTGAGCTGTTGAGGCGAGAGCCGCCGATAGACCCGCATGGCGCGCATCGAATCCACCAGTGGCCATTGGCCCTGTTCGATGGCGTAACCCAGCGTATCCATTCCGGTGGCGTCCTTCATGGGCAGCGTCGGGTCGGCTCCATGTGCCAGCAGCCAGCGCGCGACCTCGGTCATGTGCGAACGGATTGCATGCTGCAGCAAGGTGCCCTGATGGTGGTAGGCGTTGATGTCGGCGCCATCCTGGCGCTGCTGTGCAAGCCACGCGATCAGGTCGCCCTCGCTGCTGCCGTCGTAGCCCTGCGGTGCCTGCACATTCCAGTTGTTGTCGGGCGGTTGCGCCTGCGGCATCGACAGCAGGGCATCGAAGGCGCGCTCCGTGGCCGCCTGATCGTGGGCATGCGCGGCGGGGATGCCGAGCAGCACGAAGGTGGCGATAACGAGCAGCCGAGTCAACAGCGACATGACATTCCTTGTTCAACCAACGGTGGGGCAAGTGTCGGGTATGTGTCCGGGCAGAGGATGGTCGGGAAGGTGGCATTTTGCCGATGTTGCCTCTTCATCATGACGCTCGGGAGCTCGGTCACAGACGGTTTTTCATGGCGGCATGGAGCCTTGGCACGGCATCGCTCGGCGATCAGCGCTTGTCATCCGCGCGCCGCGCCTGCCGCAGCAGGCTCCAGGCCATGCCGGCCACCAGCAGGGCACCGCCGATCAACACCAGCCACAGCAGCGCACGGGTCCAGTCGTACGGCGTCTTCGGCGCCACCAGGGCCGCGGCGCCGGCGGCGTCGCTGACCGCACCGATCATGGCCAGCGGGGGTTGCCAGGGGGCACCGGCGGCGGCCTGCGGGCGCATGCGTTCCAGCGCCGCGTCCACCGGATAGTCGCCACGTCGTGCGGCATAGCTGCCGGCGAGCAAGCTGTATGGGCCGTCGCCCTCGGCCAGGAACACGAACACATCCGGCCGCCATGCGACGCGCAGCGACGGTGGCTGCGACAACGGCGTGTCGGTGTGCAGGCGCAGATGCTGCACGCGCACGGTAGCGAACGCGGTGGAGGGATCCTCGCTCTCGTCTGCACCGATCCGCACCGCGGTGATCATGGCCAGTTGCCTCTGACTGGCGTCGTCGCGGTCGAGCAGGCTGAAGCGCGCCACCGTGTTGTCGCCGGCGAGGACGATCCGCGCCGCTTCCACCGGCAAGGCCGCGGGCAGGGCGTAGTCGTAAGTGACGCCACCGCCGCTGGCCGCTGATGCGGGCGTGGCCGACAGGGTCAGCCAGTGGCGCGCGGCGATGCGTTCGGCCAGCGGATCGGTGTAGCTGCCGCGAAGTTCCACCCGCGGGGTCTGCGCGCTGTCCCACGGCGCGACGTCGCCCGCGCGCAGGCTCAGCCGGTAGTAGCGCGCGGGGGTGCCTCCACCCAGCGCGATGGTGTGCTGTTCGACCGCCTCGACACCGCGCTTCACGCTGACGATTTCGGTGCCCTGGCCGCGTTCGATCCATGACTGCAGATCGTCGCTGGATTGCACGGAAAGATGGAAGCGCGCGTCGGCTGGCAGGGCGGCCGGGTCGATGTCGATGCGATCCAGCTCGACCCGTCGATGGGCATCGAGCAGCCATTGGCTCGGGCGGCCCGACGCGGTGGGAGTGGACGGCTGTTCGATCACGATGTCGCCGTTGCTGTTGCTCTGTATGCGCACACCCGTACCGCTGCTCGCGCTGCTTGACCGGCAGCGGCAGCAGGGTGGCTTGCAGACTGAACGGTTGCGGTCGCGGCGGTGCCTCGGGCAGGGGCGCGAAAGGCACCTGCTGGCCCTGCGCATTGACCACCACCAGATCGCGCAGATGGGCGTTGGGCCGGGAGGCCGCATAGACCGCGGGCGTCAGCTCGACCCGCCACGCCGCACTGTGGCCCGGCGTAGCCAGGGCGTAACGGTAGGCGTAGTCAGCCGGCGTGACCGCGCCGACGGCGAACGGCAGCAGCAGGCACAGCAGCAGCCAGGCGCGCCGTTTTGGTCGGTGCAAATCAGGGCGCATCGGCAACCTCCTCACCCGACGTCGAAGGCCGCCGCGGCGGTGCCGGTGCCAGATAGCCGATCACCGTGCAGAGCAGGCCGTAGGCAATGAACGAGGCAATCCCGAACAGGTTGCCCAGATGGCTGCGATCGATCAGCAGCAACTTGGCCAGCACCACGCCCATGGTCAATGCGCCGGCCAGCCAGACCAGCCGCTGGCCGCGGCGCGAACCCCAGACCCAGGCCAGCAGGCCGAAGACGCTCCAGACCACGGTGAGCGACATCTGCGCCAGGCTCGAGTCGAACAGCGCATCGTTCCACGGGACGTGGCCAAGCTGGTGCACGGCGCGCAAGGTGGCGCTGGTGACGAATGCCATGACAAGCACGCCCAGCAGCATTCCCCGGCGCTGGCGCAGCGCTGCCGCCGTTGTCGCATCGCCCAGCCAGCGTGCGAACAGCAGGCCGATGATGATCAGCAGCAGCTCCAGCGGATTGAGCAGCGGCAGATACGGCATCGGTGTGGCGTCACCGGCCAGGAACAGGCCGGCCAGCCAGTTCAGGCCGAGCACGAACAGCACCGAGCCAAGCAGGGGCGGGCGCAGCGTCGGCAGCAAGTCGACCAGCGGCGGCGCGATCCAGCGCGGCCGGATCAGCGCCAGTGCCGCCAGCGCGCACAGCGGCAGCATCACCAGCAGCAGCATCCAGGCAGCAGACATCCCGGCCGTGCCTTGCAACTGCAGCTTGATCGCGACGCTGACCACCAGTGCCCAGCGCCACAGCCAGCCCAGCTGGGTCAACAGCGCCGGCGATGGCCAGCTGCGCAGGCACTGCAGCGTGCGCCAGCCCAGCGCGGCCGCCAGCACGTTGGCGAGCAGATTCCCGCCCCACAAGGGTTGCTGCCCGTCGATCAGCTGCCGCCACACCAGCGGCAGGATCGCGGCGAACAGGATCGGCGCGGTCCATGCCACCACGGCACCGAGTTCGAAGCGCGGTCGCCGCCGCGCCACCTCGGCGGTGCCCCAGGCGGTCAGGGCGAGCAGGGTGATCGTTGCGGCGGTTTCGCCGGAGGCGTCGACATGGCGTCCGATCTCGCTCCAGCTCGCGCCCAGCCACCAGCACAAGCCCCACCCGTACAACAGCACCGCGCTCCAGCGCTGCAACACCGCATCCGTGCCCAGACGCGCATAGAGCGATGCGCTGGCGAAGGCCGCGGCCACCAGGATCAAGGCGCCGATGAAGTCGCGATCGAGCCACGCCGTCGCGATCATCGGCGCGCTGTCGACGTGCCCGATCACCAGGGCGATCGCGGCCGCCAGTTGCAGGGCCACGCCGCTCCAGCGCGACAGCCGGCGCTGTTGGCGCAGACCCAGCCAGATCAGGCCGGCGCCCTCCAGCGCGAAGATGCTGCCGGTCAGGCTGGCGCTCAGCGCCAGCGGCACCGCCAGGGTGGCGAACGCGATCGCCAGCACCGCCCAGGCATCACGCAGGATGCCGAGGTTGTCGCGCCCGCGGATGCTCCACGCCACGGCCACATAGATCACGGCCGCCGCCAGCGCGGAAAACGCCAGTGGCTGGCCGCGCCAGTGCAGCAAGGCCGCCTGCAGCAGCAGGCTGATCAATGGATTGCCGAACAGCAGGCAGCCGTCGATCAGCTTGCGCTGATCCGGTGCGGCGCGGCGCAGGTACAGCAGCGGGATCGCCAGGTAGAACAGGAAATTCAGGATCAGGAACGGCTCGGTGCTGGCGAAAAGTTCGGGCCGGTACTGCAATACGCCCCACGCACTGCCGATGCCGAACGTGGCCACGAAGCCGAGCAGGTTGAGCACCCGCCACGAACGCTTCCACGCGATGCCCAGAATGGCCAGGTTGAGCACGGCGTAATAGCTGAACAGGGCGACGTGACTGCCATGGCCGGTCGAGGTGAGGATCGGTGCCAGGAAACCGGCCAGCAGACCGAGCACGGCCAGGGCCAACGCGTCCTGCAGCACGGCGAGCAAGCCGACGCCGGCAACCAGTACCACCAGCAGCATGAACGCCGCCGATGGCGGCAGCAACGCGTACAGGCGGAACGCGGCGAACACGGTGATCAGCAGCACGCCGATCGCGCCACCCTGCAGCGACAGCGCAAACACCCGCCGCGAGTCACGCTGCCGCCAGCCGAGCAACAGCGCGACAATCGCCGACAGCGCCACCAGGCTCAGGCGCAGGCCGATCGGCACGCGCAGCATCCCGGCGTCCGAGGCGTATTTCAACAAAGCCGCCACGCCGGCGAACAGCACCAGCATGCCGATCTTCACCGGCACGTTGCCTTCGGTAAACCAGCGCTTGATGCGCGATATCGCGACCGCGGCCATATCGGGCTGCGCCGGTTGGCTTGCGCGCACCGGTGTGGCGACAGGGGGGCGCCGTGGCGGCGTGCTTCCCGGTGGGCTCGCCAGCGGCGGCGGTGCGGCAGGCGTGGGAAAGGCGGCGTGGGGCACGTCCGACTGGGTCACCGGCTCCCATGTCGCCGGAGCGGCAGGCGCGGGTCGTTCACGATGGCTTGTCGGTGGCGTCGCTGCGACGCGTTGGGCCAGCACCTGATCGAGCTGCACACGGTTCTTGTCCAGTTCGCTGCGAAGTTTTTTCTGATGCGCCCAGATCAGGCCCAGCAGCACGCCGGTCAGCATGCCATACAGATGGCGGCCGGAACCCGAGCCGTCGATCATGTCGACGACCATGAACAACACCAGTCCCGCCAGTCCCCAACCGATATACATGAGCTCCCCCCGAGCTTCGCCGCCTCACGTTTCGCCGGCCCGAGCAGTCTGGCATGGAACGTCAGCCGGTCGGTAGGCAGGCCCTCCGTGGCGGACCCGATCGCCGCGATCCGCGACGAACAAAGTGCGGGTTCGCCACGCTCAGGACGAAGGCGGCATGCGTGTGCGCAGCAGTGCGTCGACGGACTGCTGCCATTGCGGCGAACCGGGCGGCGATTGCGGCGCTTCCTGGCCCAGTTCGTCCTGCACCGCCTGATTCCAGGCGGCGGAACCGTGTTCCAGGGTACGCCCGCTACCGTCATTGATGCCCAGGCTGCGGTCGACCCATGCATACCATTGGGCGGAACCGAGTGCGGCATTCGTCGGCGTGGCGCGACCTGCGTCGGCCTGCGGCGGTGCGGGCGAGGGCGAGCACGCCGCGAGCAGCAGGGCGAGCGGAAGGCTGGCGACTAGTCGGCGCATGGGCGTCTCCGTGGGCAGCTGGTTACGCGCAGCCTACCCCGTCGACTCCGACCGATGATTAATTTTTCATGACGCCCGCAGTGCTCTGCAATGGCGTTCAGCGGGCGGAGCGCAGCAACGGATGGGCCAGCTCAGTCCCGTGCGGCCACTTCGTCGATATGCCGCAGCAGGTCGGCGGGATCGTCATACACGCGGAACGCACCGGACTGCTGCAGTTCGGCCTGGCCATAGCCGCCGCAGAGCACGCCGACACCGAGCGCACGAGCGCGCTGCGCGGCCAGCATGTCCCATACGCTGTCGCCGATCACCAGCGACTGGTGGATGTCCACGCCCAGGCGCGCGGCGGCGGCGACGAACAGATCCGGGTCGGGCTTGGCGTGGCGTACCTGATCGCGCGTCACCACCGGCACCTTCGAGGGATCGACGCCGAGCGCCTCGATATTCGGTGCTGCGGTCTCCATCCGCCCGCTGGTGGCGATCGCCCACGGAATGTCGCGTTCGGTCAGCCAGGCAAGCAATTCGCGCGCCCCCGGCAAGGGCCGCACCGAGCCCTGCGCATGCAGCCGGTTGAATACCTCCGCATGCCACAGGCGCAGACGCTCGAGCCGCTCCGCGGTGATCTCCAGGTCCGTTTCGCGCAACAGGATGTTGGCGAACAGGCCACCGCTCATGCCGATCTTGCGGTGGATGCGCCATACCGAGATATCCACCCCTTCGCGGTCCAGCGCTTCCTTCCATGCCAGCACGTGCTGGTACACGCTGTCGATCAGGGTGCCGTCGAGGTCGAACAGGAAGGCGGTGTCACTGCGGGGCATGCTCGTTCTCCGTGGGTCGTCGGGGCCTCGCCGGCAGCCTCCTAGCCTCGTTTCAGCAGCGGGCGTCCGGATTCCAGCACGGCCAGCGCCGCCGCACCGAGCAGGCCCGGCTCCGGGTTCATGATCGCCTGGGTCGGCACCTTTTCCATGATGTCGCGGAAACGGCCCTTGGCCTCGAAACGCTCGCGGAAGCGGCCACGCTCCAGCCACGGCAGCAGGATCGGGATCAGCCCGCCGGTGAGATAGACGCCGTGCCAGGCCCCCAGGGTCAGCACCAGATCGCCGGCGACGCTGCCGAAGATGCCGGCAAAGGTTTCGACCGTGCGGGTGCACAGCGGGCAACTGTCATCTTTGGCACGCGCGGTGATGTCCTCGGGTGTGAGGTCGTCGGGCCTGGCCCCGACCATGTGGCAGATCGCGTCGTACAGGTTCACCAGGCCCTGGCCGCAGATCAGTCGCTCGTTGGAGACGCGCCCATACTTGTGGTTGAGGTAGTCGAGGATCGCGATGTCCTCCGGTGAATGCGCCGCGAAGCCGGCGTGACCGCCCTCGGTCTGCAGCACGCTGCAATGGCCGCCACGCACGAGCAGGCCGCCGACGCCCAGACCGGTGCCCGGGCCGACGATGGCGAAGGTCTGCTCGTCTTCCGCCCCGATCACCGGTGGCGGCTGCGTACCGACGCTGACCAGGTCGTCGCCCTGCAGCAGGGCCACCGCCATGCTTTGCGCGGCGAAATCGTTGACCAGGTGCACGAATTCCAGATCCAGCGCACTGGCGGTCTGGTGCGCCGAGATCGCCCATGGATTGTTGGTGACCTTGACCGTTTCGCCATCGACGATGCGGCCTGCCGCGGCTACGATGGCGCGGCGAACCTCGAGTCCGGTGTCGGCCAGATAATGCTTCGCGGTCGAGACCAGCGAGTCGTGTTCGGCCACGCGGTAGCGCCGGATGCTGTCGACCAGCAAGGGCTTGGCATGTGCAGGATCGGCCACCCCGAAACGGACATTGGTGCCGCCGAGATCGACGAGCAGGGTGGGGGCACTGTGGGGCTGGCTCATGAAACTTCCTACGTCGTGGAACGCCAAGCGTGCCGACGTAACGCGGGTTAGTCCAGTGTTTTGCCCACCGTACGCGATGGAATGGGCAGTCGCGGGCGCTGGCTGGATGGCATGCGGCCGATCGCAGCGCGGGTGGCCCCGCCGGTGACGGCCCGTGACGGCGTAAAATGCGCGACAACGTCCCGCGAGTACCCACCATGAGCTTTCCCGCCATCCGCATGCGGCGCATGCGCCGCGATGCCTTCTCCCGCGCCCTGATGCGCGAGCACACGCTGCTGCCGACCGACCTGATCATGGTCGCGTTCGTGATCGAGGGCGAAGGCCAGCGCGAGGCGGTGCCGTCGATGCCGGGCGTCGAGCGGTTGTCGATCGACGAACTGCTGAAGCTGGCCGGCGAGTGCGTGCGGCTGGGCATTCCGGCGCTGGCGCTGTTCCCGTCGCCGGGATCGTCGGTGAAGACCGAGGATGCCGCCGAGGCCTGGAATCCGGATGGCCTGATGCAGCGCGCCACCCGCGCGCTGAAGGCGGCGTACCCGGAACTGGGCCTGATCGGCGACGTGGCGCTCGACCCCTATACCACCCACGGCCAGGACGGACTGATCGACGCCAGCGGCTACGTGATGAACGAGCCCACCGTCGAGGCACTGATCAGGATGTCGCTGGCGCAAGCCGAAGCGGGCATGGATTTCGTGGCGCCGTCGGACATGATGGACGGCCGCATCGGCTCCATCCGCGACGCGCTGGAGGAGGCCGGCCATATCCACACCCGCATCCTCGCCTATTCGGCCAAATACGCCTCGGCGTTCTATGGCCCGTTCCGCGATGCGGTCGGCTCGTCGGCCAACCTCGGCAAGGGCAACAAGCACACCTACCAGATGGACGTGGCCAACAGCGACGAGGCGCTGCACGAAGTCGAGCTCGACATCGCCGAAGGCGCCGACGCGGTGATGGTGAAACCGGGCCTGCCGTATCTGGACATCGTGCGCCGGGTGAAGGACGCGTTCGGCGTGCCCACCTTCGTGTACCAGGTCAGTGGCGAGTACGCGATGCTCAAGGCTGCCTCGATGAATGGATGGCTGGACGAGAAGGCGGTGGTGCTGGAGTCGCTGACTTCGATGAAGCGGGCGGGGGCGGATGCGATTCTTACTTATTACGCGATTGATGCGGCGCGGTGGTTGCGGGGGGAATAGGTAGAGTCAGGACATGGCCAAGACTTTCGCATGGCTAGGAGGTCAATCGCGTGATTGATGACAAGCCTGAGGAGCCCACGCCATTCGGCACGTTGCGTTACGCCGAGGACTACCGTGTCGCTGCGGAGAAAGTGATTGGCGATTGCAACCCGCTCGAAAGCGGGTTGTTGATGCCTGCCTACAATCTCATTGGGCAGTCGATTGAACTGAGTCTCAAGGCGTATTTGCTTTCCGCGGGCTTGAGAGCAAGCAGTTGCGTGATTTCCCGTTCGGGCATCGAATCAATGCATTGCTTGCGAAGGCTGAAGAACTTGGACTAGTTGCGTTCGTTCCGCTTGATGGTGCAGATAGACACATTGTCGCCAGTCTGAGCGCACGTTTTGAGACCCATGAATTCCGATACATAAAGGTTGGGGCCAAGACGCTTCCATCTGGTCTCTGATTGCTGCGTTAGCGGGAAGATTCACGCGGGAGCTGCACGATCACTGTCTGATTCTTCGAATTGGCGAAGAAGCTGCGCGCCAGCGAATCGCAGCATGTGGGCGTTTTTAGCGCCGGTCCAGTGATGGCGCTAACTCAGGCTGTTCAGGATATCCACGATATCGGGGTCAGATTCAGTTTCTGAGGCAAGCCAGCGTGCGTCGCAGAGGCAAGAGCTTTCGTCCGCCTTCGGCGGTCGAGTTACTTTCTCTTTGCGTGGCCAAAGAGAAAGATAACCAAAGAGAAAGGCCACCCCGCTTGGCGCTTGCCGCCCATCCATGGGCGGCAAGTCCGTGAGTCGGGGCCGGGCTTTTCGACAGCACATCCCTGTGCTGGCGAAAAGGAGTCGACCTCCTGTCGACTCCCGCTGCGCGGCCTGTCGACCCCGCCTCACCGCCGCACAGGGGCCCCGGGTAGAGCAGCGGGCCATCGTGGCCCGCACTCTTCAGAAGTGCCAAGTCAACAACCAGAGCAACAGCGGAGCGACGCTCCGGCTCCGGCTCTGGCTCTGGCTCTTCTGGCTCTGGCTCTGGCTCTGGCTTTTGCTTCCAGGCTTCATCACCGAGTGCGGGCCAGGAGGGCCCGCCGCTCTACCCGGGGCCCCTCTGAAGCGGCGGGCGGGTGGAGGAAAGCCCGCAGGGTGGTTCGCATGGATGCGAACCAGTTTGGCGTCAGTCCATGGATGGACTGTCGACAAACCCCGTAACCCGGCCGCGGACCTTGCGGGCAGGGATGCCCGCAAGGCGCGGAAGCGGGGTGTCGTTTTCTCTTGGGTACTTCTCTTTTGGACAAGCAAAAGAGAAGTACCTCGCCCTCCGCAGGAGGGTGAAAGCTCTGCTTTTCAGGACGACCAGTCTGGACGCACAGGCCCGAGGCACGCTCGCGCGATACCATTGCAAGATCTGATCGCAACACGAGTCCGCCAGCCATGACGCCAACGCGCATAGAAATCACCCGCCCCGACGACTGGCACCTGCACCTGCGCGACGGTGACGCGCTGGCCTCGGTGATCGGCCATACGGCCGAGCGCTTCGCCCGCGCCATCGTGATGCCCAACCTGAAGCCGCCCGTGACCACGGTGGCCCAGGCCGAAGACTATCGGCGCCGAATCCTGGCAAGCCTGCCGGCAGGTTCGCGCTTCCAGCCGCTGATGACGCTGTACCTCACCGAGAACACGCCGGTCGAGGAAATCGCCCGCGCCAAGGCGAGCGACAGCGTGTTTGCCGTGAAGTACTACCCGGCAGGGGCCACCACCAATTCCGATTCGGGCGTGCGCGAGCTGTCGCGGGTATACGCCGTACTGGAGGCGATGGAGCGGCATGAACTGCCGCTGCTGCTGCATGGCGAGGTCACCGATCCGGACATCGACATCTTCGATCGCGAACGCGTGTTCATCGAGCGCCATCTGATGCCGCTGCGCGAGCGGTTCCCGGCGCTGCGCATGGTGCTGGAACACATCACCACCCGCGATGCGGTCGATTTCGTTCGCGCGGCGCCGGCCAACGTGGCGGCCACGATCACCGCGCATCATCTGTTGCTCAACCGCAATGCGCTGTTCGAGGGCGGCATCCGCCCGCACAACTACTGCGCGCCGATCCTCAAGCGCGAGACGCATCGCACGGCCTTGCTGCAGGCCGCCAGCAGCGGCGACGCGCACTTCTTCCTCGGCACGGACAGCGCGCCGCATCCGCGCGAGGCGAAGGAAACGGATTGTGGGTGTGCCGGTCTGTACACCGCGCATGCGGCGCTGGAGTTCTATGCCGAGGCGTTCGAGCAGGTGGGTCGGCTGGATCGGCTGGAAGCGTTTGCCAGCTTCCATGGCCCGGACTTCTACCGATTGCCACGGAATGAGGGTCGCGTCGTGCTCGAACGCACGCCGTGGATTGTGCCGGACGAATATCCGCTGGCCGGATCGACCTGCAAGCCGATGCGCGCGGGCGAGTCCGTCGCATGGTCGATCATGGAGACGACCGCGTCCTGATCCGCTGGCGGCAGCCGTCGGGTGCGCGGCTTCCGCCAGCTCGCCGGGCGTTCCTCGGATTTGCCGCGCGGGTCGGCTCGCTCAGTACGCAAACTCGCGGAACACCGGATCCACGCTGCCGTTCCACGCGCCGTGGAACAGCTCCAGCTTGCGTTCCGCCGGGGTCTGGTTGGCCTGCACGATCTCGATCATCGGTTCGAGGAAGATGCTTTCGTCGGCGCCGTGCTTGTTGAGGCGGGCGCGGCGTTTGAGGCCGTGGGCGGCGATCTTCAGGACTTCCTCGGCGAGGTCGCGGACGGTGCCGCCGCGGAACGGCAGTTTCAGCGCGTGCTTCGGCACGCCGTCGCGCAAAGCGTGGCGTTCGACCGGGCTGAAGTCCTTGACCAGGTCCCACGCGGCATCGAGCGCCTCGTCGTCGTAGAGCAGGCCGACCCAGAACGCAGGCAGCGCGCACAGCCGGTTCCACGGGCCGCCGTCGGCGCCGCGCATTTCCAGGTACTGCTTCAGGCGCACTTCCGGGAAGGCGGTGGTGAGGTGGTCGGCCCAGTCCTTCATGGTGGCGCGGGTGCCGGGCAGGGCGGGCAGTTCACCTGCCATGAACTTCTTGAAATCCTGGCCCGCGAGGTCGAGATAGTGCCCGTCCTGCAAGCTGAAGTACATCGGCACGTCGAGGATGTAGTCGACATAGCGTTCGTAGCCGAAACCGTCGGCAAAGACGAAATCCAGCATACCGGTGCGATCCTTGTCGGTATCGGTCCAGATATGCGAGCGATACGACAGGTAGCCGTTGGGCTTGCCCTCGGTGAACGGCGAATCGGCGAACAGCGCGGTGGCGATCGGCTGCAGCGCCAGGCTGGTGCGGAATTTCTTGATCATGTCCGCTTCGGACGAGAAATCCAGGTTCACCTGCACGGTGCAGGTGCGGGTCATCATGTCCAGGCCCAGCGAGCCGACCTTGGGCATGTATTCGCGCATGATCTTGTAGCGGCCCTTGGGCATCCACGGCATCTCGTCGCGACGCCATTTCGGCTGGAAGCCCATGCCGAGAAAGCCCATGCCCAGTTCGTCGGCGACCGAGCGCACGTCCTTCAGATGCGAGTTCACCTCGCAGCAGGTCTGGTGGATCGTTTCCAGCATCGCGCCGGACAATTCCAGCTGGCCCGCGGGCTCCAGCGTGATCGAGGCGCCTTCCCTGGAAAGGGCGACCGGGTTCTCGCCCTCGCGGGAGACTTCCCAGCCGTAGCGGCTGGCCAGTGTCTCCAGCAGTACCTTGATGCCACGCTCGCCCTCGAACGTGGGTGGCCGCAGGCTGTCGGTGAGGAAGCCGAACTTCTCGTGTTCGGTACCGATGCGCCACGCCTCGCGCGGCTTCTCGCCGGCGGCCAGGTAGTCGGCCAGTTGCTGGCGGCCTGCGATCGGGGTGCTCTTCACGGCACTGGGTATGGACACGGGCACGCCTCGCTGGGTGGAGCGAGTCACTATGGGGGTGCTGAGCGGCCACGAAAAGGGCTTGACGGGAAATAATTGTACGTGGCGGTACAGATGGTTGCCGACGCCAAGTTCGAAGGTGCCGCCGGCCTCTCAGTGCGCGGTGTCGACCGCAGGACAGACCAGCCGTTGTACCAGCGCCGCGGGCAGCCCCTTTTGCTGGCCGATGGTTGCCAGCGAAGCGTTGGGCTGGTGCACCTGGATGAAGCGGTCGTCGATGCACGGGTTGGCGCCGTGATCGAGCAGGTGTTCCACGATTTCGGCATGGCCAAGGACGGTGGCCACGGTCAGTGCATCGGCGCCGTTGGTTGACGAACGAGCGAGACCATTGGCGTGGTGGCGCAACAGCACATCCACCGTCGCCGCGTCGCCGCAGCTGGCGGCGATGACGAGGGCCGGCCCGTAATACCGGCCCTCGTTATTCAGCAATCCGGCGGCGGCGAGACCCTTGATCGTGCCGGAGCCCTCCAGGCGCGCATCCCGCTTCATGGCAGCCACGGTCTGCCGGAAGAAGCTGTCCCTGAGCGGAGGTATCCAGCCCATGCCGTCGGCCACGGCGCCATCGCCCAGCAACGCCTCGACCATGTCGGTATGTCCCGCATAGATGGCCGTGAGCATGGCCGTCTGGCGCCAGCGCGCCACCTCGCCCGGATTCAGTCTCGCGAGCTGCTCGCGCGCCTCGGCGAGTCGGCCGTCGATCACATCGACCATCAGCGCGGCCACGCCGGGCGGGGCATCGTACAGATCCCGGCTCCACAGATCGCGCGCCACCGGCGCGGCCTGGCGGCACAGGTCCTGTGTCGACGGGGCGTTGTCCTGGCCGAGCGCAGGGCAGGACAACAGCAGTGCGCATGCCAGCAATACGGGTCGCGAGAGCATCGGTGGTTCACCCCCCCAGGGCTGCGGCTCGATTTCAGCCCAGGCGGGGTCGTTTCGCAAGTGCACGACAGCAGAAAGGCCGGCATGTGCCGGCCTTTCCGTGTCACGTCAGATGGCGATCAGCGCTTCATCGAATTGAAGAACTCGTCGTTGGACTTGGTGTTCTTCATCTTGTCGAGCATGAACTCCATTGCGCTGAGTTCGTCCATCGGGTGCAGCAGCTTGCGCAGGATCCAGATCTTGGCCAGCAGGTCCGGGTCGATCAGCAGGTCTTCGCGGCGGGTGCCGGAGCGGTTGATGTCGATCGCCGGGTAGACGCGCTTCTCGGAGATGCGCCGGCTCAGGTGCACTTCCATGTTGCCGGTGCCCTTGAATTCCTCGTAGATCACCTCGTCCATCTTGCTGCCGGTGTCGGTCAGCGCGGTGGCGATGATGGTCAGCGAGCCGCCCTCCTCGACGTTGCGCGCGGCGCCGAAGAAGCGTTTCGGGCGCTGCAGCGCGTTCGCATCCACACCGCCGGTGAGCACCTTGCCGGAGCTGGGCACCACGGTGTTGTAGGCGCGGGCCAGGCGGGTGATCGAGTCGAGCAGGATCACCACATCCTTCTTGTGCTCGACCAGGCGCTTGGCGCGCTCGATCACCATCTCGGCGACCTGCACGTGGCGCACGGCCGGCTCGTCGAAGGTCGAGGAAATGACTTCGGCACGCACGGTGCGGGCGATCTCGGTGACTTCCTCCGGCCGCTCGTCGATCAACAGCATGATCAGGTGCGCTTCGGGGTGGTTGTACTGGATCGCCTGCGCGATGTTCTGCAGCATCATCGTCTTGCCGGATTTCGGCTGCGAGACGATCAGGCCGCGCTGACCCTTGCCGATCGGTGCGATCAGATCAAGGATGCGGCCGGTGATGTCCTCGCTGGAACCATTGCCGCGCTCGAGCTTGAACGACTTGCGCGGGAACAGCGGGGTGAGGTTCTCGAACAGCATCTTGTTCTTCGACGCTTCCGGCGGATCGCCGTTGATCGTCTCCACCCGCAGCATGGCGAAATAGCGCTCGCCTTCCTTCGGGTGACGCACGCGTCCGGTGATGTAGTCGCCGGTGCGCAGGTTGAAGCGGCGGATCTGGCTGGGCGAGACGTAGATGTCGTCGGGGCCGGCCAGGTAGGACTCGTCGGCCGAACGCATGAAGCCGAAGCCGTCCTGCAGGATTTCCAGCACGCCCTCGGCCCAGATGCCGCCGCCGGAGCGGGCGTGCGCCTTGAGCACGTTGAAGATCACGTCCTGCTTGCGGGCGCGGGCGACACCTTCGTACACGCCCAGCGACTCGGCAAACTCCAGCAGCTGGATCGCGTTCTTGCGCTTCAGCTCGGTGAGGTTGATGACCCGGTCGTTACTGCCCGGATCGGCGTTGTCGTCGTCCACCGGCAGGCCGTTCGGGTTGGGTCGCGGGTGGCCACCACCTTGCGGACGGGGCTGCTGCGGATTGCCGCCGCCACCACTACCGCCGCGCTCGTTGCGCCGGCGCCGGCCGCGGCCTTCGCGGGGAGCATTGTTCTGGCCGGCGTTCGGATTCGGGTTCTGACCCTGGCCTTGGGCGGGAGCCTGGTTCGACCCGGCATTCGGATCCGCGGCCGGCGGATTGACCTGCTCGCGCGGTTCGGCGGCGGGCCGGGACGGCTGCGTTTCGGCCTGAGCACCTTGGGGCGCCGCCGGTGGCGCCGGAGCGGGTGCCGGTCGCTCGGCCGCGGTCATCGGCGCCGGTGCGGGGGCGGGGGCAGGTGCAGATGCAGATGCAGATGCAGATGCCGGAGTGGAAGCGACCGGCTTGTCGGTCTTGGGCGGGCTCTCGGTTTTCGACGCGGTTTCGGCATTCGCCGCCGCAATCGCTGCCGCCGTGCGCCTCGGCGCGCGGGGGCGCGGCTCGGGCTTGCCTTCGGCAACGGGCTTGGCGTCGGCGCTCTTGGCGTCGTTCGGAATCAGGTTATCGGTATCGGACACGGGCAATCCTCGCAGGGCGCCGTTGAATTACAGGAGGGAGGATGTGCGTCGCGCGGAAGGCGCAAGGGGACAGGACTGCCCCGACGGACGCGTTGAATCTAGCACCCGCTGCATACCGGCGTAAAGCATCGGCAACCTGCCCGGTCACGCGGGGCAGGTCGCCGGCTGCGGGTTTGTCACGAACGGATCAGATGGCCTTGTCGATCATCTGGGTCAGCTGGCCCTTGCTCACGGCACCGATCTGGGTGGCTTCGACCTTGCCGTTCTTGAACACCATCAGGGTCGGAATGCCGCGCACGCCATAGGCGCGCGGGGTCTGCTGGTTCTCGTCGATATTCACCTTGACGATGCGCAACTTGCCTTCGTATTGCTGGGCCAGTTCGTCCAGCATCGGCGCAATGGCCTTGCACGGGCCACACCATTCGGCCCAGAAATCCAGCAGGACCGGGGTTTCTGACTTGAGCACCTGCTGCTCGAAGGCGTCGTCGTTCACATGGGTAATCAGGTCGCTCACCGGGAATCTCCGTGGCTGGGGGCGCAAAACATGCGGGTGAAACACAATGGGGTGGCAAGGGCGGCAACACAAGGAGTGAGGACGGGCGGGGCCATCATCAGCTACACTCAGGCGCCCATGAAGCTGGGTTGGGTCGGAAGAAGGCATGCCATGACGGCAGGTGTTCATTCCAGCGCAACTCCGGGCACGATTCAAGGGCGGCTTGCACAGTCACCCGTCAGACCGCCGGCAAATACGGCGTCGCACGCCGCGGCGCGACCTTGTTGACCCTGACATCGAGCCGCTTCGCTGCGCATCGCGCACCCGTCCTGCACCGCCCGCTGCCGATGTCCGGCGTCCGAGGCGGGTGCAGCGCATCACGCCGCCGTCAGGCTAGGTTTTCATTCTCCATATGTCACAAACTGTACTCACCGACACCTTCTTCACCAATTTCGATTTGCATCCGCTGCTGCAGCAGGGCCTGGACGACAGCGGTTTCACCCGCTGCACGCCGATCCAGGAAATGACCCTGCCGCTGGCGCTGGCCGGGCGCGACGTCGCCGGCCAGGCACAGACCGGCACGGGCAAGACCTGCGCCTTCCTGGTCGCGCTGATGAATCGCCTGCTGACCACCCCGGCCGTGGCCGACCGCAAGGACAGCGACCCGCGCGCCCTGATCATCGCCCCCACCCGCGAGCTGGCGATCCAGATCGACAAGGATGCGCAGGCGATCGGCCGGCACACGGGTCTGAAGACCGCGCTGATCTATGGCGGCGTCGATTACGACAAGCAGCGCCAGCAGCTGAAGGACGGCTGCGACATCATCATCGCCACGCCCGGGCGCATGCTCGACTACCACAAGCAAGGGGTTTTCAGCCTCAACAGCGTCGAAGTGATGGTGATCGACGAAGCCGATCGCATGTTCGACCTGGGCTTCATCAAGGACGTGCGCTTCATCTTCCGCCGCCTGCCGCCACGCGAGCAGCGCCAGGTGCTGCTGTTCTCCGCCACGCTGAGCCACCGCGTGCTGGAGCTGGCGTACGAGCACATGCACGAAGCCGAGAAGCTGGTGGTGGAGAGCGACAACGTCACCGCCGATCACGTGCGCCAGCTGGTCTACTTCCCGGCCAAGGAAGAGAAGATGCCGCTGCTGCTGAACCTGCTCGACCAGGCCAAGCCGAGCCGCAGCATCATCTTCGTCAACACCAAGGCCGCTGCCGAGCGGATCACCGAGCGGGTCAAGCGCCATGGTTGCCGCGTCGGCGCGATCTCCGGCGACGTGCCGCAGTTGAAGCGGCAGAAACTGTTGCAGCGTTTCCAGGATGGCCAGCTGGACATCCTGGTGGCCACCGACGTGGCCGCGCGCGGCCTGCACATCCCGGCGGTAAGCCACGTCTTCAACTACGACCTGCCGCATGAAGCCGAGGATTACGTGCATCGCATCGGGCGTACCGCGCGACTGGGCGCCGAGGGTGATGCGATCAGCTTCGCCTGCGACCTGTATGCGATGTCGCTGCCCGACATCGAGACCTATATCGGGCAGAGCATTCCGGTGGCGCAGATGGATCCGCAGCTGCTGATCATGCCGAAGCCGCGTGCGATCGACGCCGAGTTTGCCGCCAATGCCGCTGCCGACAGCGCCGCTTTCGGCGACGTGGTACCGCCACGGCCGGGTGAAAAGCCGCGCCGTACCGGTGGTGCCGGCCGCAGTGGTGAGCGCAGCGGTGGCACCGGGCATGCCGGCTCGCGCCCGCCACGTGAGCGCCAGCCGGTCGTCGTGGCATCCGAGAGCGTCGCTACCGCGGCGGTCGAGCCGGTGATCGCGATCACCGCGCAAGCGGCAGTAGCGGCCGGGGATACCCCCATCGCCGAAGGCACGCGCAAACCGCGCCGTCGTCGTGGCGGGCGCAATCGTCGTCGCGAGGGCGAGGCGCCCGAAGCCGGCCAGACGAACGGCCAGACGAACGGCCAGACGAACGGCCAGAAGTGCCGCCGAGGCCGGCAGCGCACGCGCTCCGCGTGGCGAGCGCCGTCCGCCGCGCGAACGCAACAAGGCGACCGAATCCGGTGGAACGGGTCACCAGCGTCCGTCACGGCAGGTCGAGGTCACCGCCGGCAAGACCGGTGCGCATGCCCACCCGAACAAGCCCGGCTTGTTCCGCCGGCTGACCCGGTTGTTCACCGGACGCTGAGCGGGCCGATCGCCAAGCGGGAAACGCCACACGGGGATGAACCCGCGGCGATCGATGGGTTGGGGAAGTCCGCATCTAGGTGCCGGCTTCCCTTATCCTTGCCGCTGGCATGACGACGCGCAGGCTCGGGGATACGCGGTGATCCAGTTTGATCAAGTCAGCAAACGCTACGAGGGCGGCCATGAGGCGCTCTCGCAGCTTTCATTCGAGGTGCCGACCGGCGAGATGGCCTTTGTCACCGGTCATTCCGGTGCCGGCAAGAGCACCCTGCTCAAGCTGCTGGGGCTGATCGAGCGACCCTCGCACGGGGCGATCAGCATGGGCGGCAAGAACCTCGCGAAGATCCGCCGCGGCGGCGTGCCGAAATGGCGTCGACAGATCGGCATGGTGTTCCAGGATCACCGTCTGCTGATGGACCGCACGGTATTTGCCAACGTCGAGCTGCCGCTGGTGATCGGCAGCATCGCCCGCGCCGAACGAGCCCGGCGCGTCCGCGCGGCGCTGGAGAAAGTCGGCCTGCTGGCTTATGAGCGGCAATTGCCGGCCACCCTGTCTGCCGGGGAACAGCAGCGCGTGGGTATTGCCCGCGCCATCGTGGCGCGACCGACCCTGCTGATTGCCGATGAGCCGACCGGCAATCTCGATCCGCAACTGGCGCTGGAAATCATGGGCCTGTTCGCGGAGTTCCAGCAGGTCGGCACCACGGTGCTGATCGCCAGCCATGACCTGCCGTTGATCAAGCGCATGAAGCGACGCGTGATCGTCCTCGACCATGGCCGGCTGGTGGCCGACCTGGCGGCGCAGGAGGTGCTGTGAACAGGCCAGTGGAAAACGTGCCTGCCGGCCCCGACGCTCCGGCACGCAACCAGCACAGCCACGGCCGTCGCTTTGCCAGCTGGCAGGAGCATCACGGCTGGAGCGCGGCGGCCAGCCTTCGGCGGATGGCTTCGCGCCCGCTGGGCAGCCTGCTGACGATTGCGGTGATGGGGCTGGCGCTGGCCCTGCCGCTGGCGTTCTACCTGTTGCTGGGCAACGTGCAGAAACTCGGCGATGCGCTGGGCCAGAGCCAGGCGATCAGCGTGTTCATGCAGCCGGGGCAGACCGCGCAGCAGGCGCAGTTGCTGGCCAGGCAGCTGGGGGATCGCGCGGAAGTGGCCACGGTCACGGTGAAGACCCCGCAGCAAGGCATGGACGAACTGGCGAAAATGCAGGGGTTCTCCGGTGCCCTGAAGACGCTCGACGACAATCCGCTGCCTTACGTACTGCAACTGCAACCGCGTGCCGACGTTGGCGCCGGCGCCCTCGAGCAACTCGTAACCGACGTGCGCACGATGCGCAGCGTCGACCTGGTGCAGGACAGCGGCAGCTGGCGGCAGCGACTGGACGCCTTGCTCGGCGTCGGCAAGCGGGCCGTCTTGATACTGGCGTCGTTGCTGGCGCTGGCGGCCTTGCTGGTGGTCGGCAACACGGTGCGGGTGGACATCGCCAGTCGCAGCGAGGAAATCGGTGTGCTGTTGCTGGTCGGTGCCAGTAGCGCCTTCGTGCGCCGACCCTATCTGTATGCAGGGCTCTGGTATGGCCTGTTCAGCGGGATGCTCGCCGCATTGCTGGCGGTGCTGATCGAGTTCGCGCTGGCTGTGCCGGTGGCGCAACTGAGTCGGGCCTATGATGGGCGGCTCGAGGTCGGCGGATTGCCGTTGTGGTTGCTGCTGGTGGTTCCGCTGGCGGCGGCGGCGCTGGGTTGGCTGGGCGCGCGCCTGGTCAGTGCCTGGCAATTGCGCAGGGTGGCGTAATGGCTCTTCGATGCGGTGACGTGAATCGCAGCAGTTGATGTGAGCCTCGGTGCATTATCTTCAATTGAAGCGGGCGCGGGGGTGCGCCCGCAGGTTCATCGGCTAGGGACCGCCACGGGTCGGGTGGGTGAGTGAAGGAATGAGTACAAATATCAGCGGCCGTCTGCTGACCGAGGCGCCGCGCGTGCTGGTGGTCGATGGCTCGCGCGTGGTGCGACAGTTGATCAGCCGCGTGCTCAAGGCCGAGCTGCCCGGGGTCGAGGTGGTGGGTTGCGGCAGCGGTGAAGAGGCGCAACAGGTACTAGGCGAGGGGGTGTTCGACTTCATCACCATCGCACTGCGGCTGCCCGACATGGACGGGCTGGAACTGGCGAAGTTCGTGCGCGAATCGGCGCCGCAGATCTACGTGCCCATCGTGGTGGTGTCCGGCGATGTCGAGGATCGCCTGCACCGGCGTTCGCTGGGCGAGGATGTCACCGATTATTTCGACAAAGCACTGGGTTTCCAGGCGCTGGCCGAGTTCATTCGCGGCTATGTGAGTCCGCAAGCCAGCGCGGAGGGTACCGTGCTTTACGTCGAGGACAGTCGGGTGGTAGCGCTGGCGACCCGCCGCATGCTGGAGAAGATCGGGCTTACCGTGCGTCACGTGGTCAGCGTCGAGGATGCGATCGCCTTGCTGGAGACGGATCGCTCGCTGGGCTGGATCGGTGCCGACCTGGTGCTGACCGACGTCAGCCTGAAAGGCGAGCTGACCGGCGGCGATCTGCTCAAGCATATCCGTCGCGAGTTCGGTTACGGCAAGGGCCGGTTGCCGGTGCTGGTGATGACCGGTGATGAGAATCCGGCGAATCAGGCTGCGCTGATCCGGGCCGGTGCGAACGATCTGGTCGAGAAACCGGTCGAGGAGAAGCTGCTGGTCACCAAGCTGCTGTTCCAGTTGCGCGTGGCCGGGCACCTGCGCGCGCACGCGCAAGACGCATGAGCGATACCCCGATCAAACTCGAGCCCTCGTGGAAGAAGCGCATCGGCGATTATCTGCTGCGCCCCGAGATGCAGGGCCTGTCGACGTACCTGCGCAGCGAGAAGCACGCCGGCAAGCGGATCTACCCGCCCGGCCCGGAGATATTTGCCGCGTTCGAACACACCCCGTTCGACGCCGTGCGCGTGGTCATCCTGGGTCAGGATCCCTACCACGGTCCGGGCCAGGCCCATGGCCTGTGCTTTTCGGTGCGTCCCGGTGTACGGGTGCCGCCGTCGCTGGACAACATCTTCAAGGAAATCCAGCGCGACCTCGGCATCCCGCGCCCCGACCATGGCTGCCTCACGGCCTGGGCCGATCGGGGCGTGCTGCTGCTAAACAGCGTGTTGACGGTGGAGGAGGGGCGTGCCGGAGCGCATGCGAACCGGGGCTGGGAAGGCTTCACCGATGCGGCGATCGACATGTTGAATCGCGAGCGCGAAGGCCTGGTCTTCCTGCTCTGGGGCGCCTATGCACAGCGCAAGGGCCAGTTGATCGACCATGGCCGGCATTGCGTGCTGAGTTCGGTGCACCCGTCGCCGTTGTCCGCCCACCGCGGTTTCATCGGCTGCGGCCATTTCTCCGCGGCCAACGCCTGGCTGGAGGCCAGGGGGCAGTCGGCCATCGACTGGTCATTGCCGCCGCGATCCCTGCTGTAGGCCGTCTCACGGCCGCTTGAATGCGGTCGTGCGGGCCTCATGTGGATGCATCAGGGGTGCTGGACAAGGCTGACCTATATCTGTACCATTCGGTTCATTAAGGCCCGGATCCGATCCGGTTCGAACCAATCGAGGTTTTAGCACTCTAGCTATGCGAGTGCTAAACTTTGACGTCATGCAGGAGGTTTCACCCATGTCTCAAGCCTTGGTGACTGCCAACTTTCCGCTACCGAGCGTGGTGGGTAGTCTGGATGCCTATATTTCCGCGGTTCACCGGATTCCGGTACTCAGCGTGGAAGAAGAGCAGGCGTTGTCGCGGGATTATCTCGAAGAAGCCAACCTGGCTTCGGCGAAGAAGCTGGTGATGTCGCATCTGCGTTTCGTAGTGCATGTCGCCCGTGGTTACAGTGGTTACGGACTGCAACTGGCTGATCTGATTCAGGAAGGCAACATCGGCCTGATGAAGGCGGTCAAGCGTTTCGACCCGGATCAGGGTGTGCGCCTGGTCAGCTTCGCAGTGCACTGGATCCGTGCCGAAATGCACGAGTTCATCCTGAAGAACTGGCGCATCGTCAAGGTCGCCACCACCAAGGCGCAGCGCAAGCTGTTCTTCAACCTGCGCAAGAGCAAGAAGCGCCTGGGCTGGATGAACGCGGCCGAAGTGAGCACGGTGGCGAAGGATCTGGGTGTGCCCGAGGCGACGGTGCGCGAGATGGAGTCGCGGCTGTCCGGGCGGGATATCGGCTTCGAGCCGATCGGCGACGACGAGGACGCCAAGCCGGCGCCGGCGGCGTTCCTGATCGACGATGGAGCCGATCCGTACGAGAACGTGTCCGACGAGGACTACGCCGACAACCAGATGCAGACCCTGACCGATGCCCTGAGCCATCTGGACAAGCGCTCGCGCGACATCATCCAGCGTCGCTGGCTGGACGACGAGAACAAGGCCACGCTGCAGGATCTGGCTGACGAGTACGGCGTTTCAGCCGAACGCATCCGTCAGGTCGAGGCGAATGCGATGAAGAAGATGCGCGGCCTCTTCGCGGTGTAATGCGACGCGTCGGGCAGGGACCGCAAGAGTTGTTGCGAACCCTGCCTGGCACGCAACGAAACGGCCCGGGAAACCGGGCCGTTTGCGTTGCTGCGCCGACCTCAGCGCCGGATCGCAGCAGCCTGGCGCAGAGCCATGCCCTTGAGCACGTTCAACGCCTGCGACAGTGCGTAATCGCTGGTCGCCAGCTTGCCGTCGTCGGCGCTGCCGTCGTCGTCGATGTCGTTACCGGCCTTGGCATGTTCGTTGGCCAGGTGATTGGGCAGGTCGGCCTCGGAATTGATCAGGGACGGTGCGCTGTCCGCCTTGCTCACGGTGAGATCGGCCAGTGCGATGTCCGGCTTGATGCCTTCGGCTTGGATCGAGGCACCGCTCGGCGTGTAGTAGCGGGCCGTGGTGATCTTCACTGCGTGGTCGGCGTCCAGCGGCAGTACCGTCTGCACCACGCCCTTGCCGAACGTGCGCTGGCCCATGATCAGCGCGCGATGGTTGTCCTTCAGCGCCCCGGACACGATTTCCGCAGCCGAGGCGGTGCCGTTGTTGGTCAGCACGATCATCGATGCACCGTCGAGCTGGTCGCCGGGGTGGGCGTTGAAACTCATGTTGGCATCCTGCAACCGCCCGCGGGTGGTGACGATGATGCCGGAGTTGAGGAAATCGTCGCTGACCCCCACCGCCGCCGTGAGCAGGCCGCCGGGGTTGCTGCGCAGATCCAGCACGGCACCCTTCGGTGGGCCGTTCTTCTTCAGCAGTTCGGCCAGCTTTCGCTGCAGATCGCCCACCGTGTCATCCTGGAACTGGCTGATCCGGATGTAGGTGTAGCCAGGTTCCAGCTCCCGCACCTTGACGCTGCTGACCGAGATGTTCTCGCGCACCAGTTTCAGGTCGATCAGCTTGTTGCTGTTCTGATGGATGATCGTCAGCGCGACCTTGCTGCCGGGCTTGCCGCGCAGCTGCTTGAACATCTCGTCCACGTTCTGCGAATCGATCAGGATCCCGTTGATCTTGACGATGCTGTCGCCCGGCTTGATGCCGGCCCGCGCAGCCGGGGTGTCATCGATCGGCGAGACGATGCGCAGGCCGCCGTCGACCTGCAGCACCTCGATGCCGAGGCCGCTGTACTCACCGGTGGTGTCCTCGCTGAGCTGCGCCAGGCCGTCCTTGTCCAGGTATTCGCTGTGCGGATCGAGTCCACTGAGCATGCCGGTGATCGCCGCCTTCATCAGGGTCTTGTTGTCGACCTTTTCCACGTAGGCCTGGCGCACCACCTCGTACACCCGGCTGAAATTGCGGATGTCGTCCAGGTCGACCTGATCGGCGCTGGAACTGGCGCTGGCCGGTACGCTGGCACTGCTGGTGGTGGCCGGCAGGTCGATCGGCGGTGCCGCAACGCTGCCGCCGCCGGCCACGGGGCTTTGCGCGTGCACGCCCGGCACGGCGAGCAGGAATGGAACAGTCAGCAGCAGGGCGAACTGATGACGGGAGGGAAGGCGCATGCGGGTGACTCCGTACAACGGGGAAACATCGCGCCGGAACGCGACAGAAAAGGCGGCGGAAGCCATAGACAACCGAACGCCAGGGTAATTCACTGCTCAAGCACCAGCCTGCAGTGATGGCGTGATCGCGTCAACGGCGCTGGCTGAGCCAGCTGCGCGGATCCACCGGCTTGCCGCCCTTGCGCAACTCGAAATATACGCCGGTGTTGATGCCGGTGGGCGCGCTGGCGGTGCCGATCGCCTCGCCCGGTTCCACCTTGTCACCGACTCCATGCAGCAGGGTTTCGTTGTTGCCGTACATGCTCATCCAGCCGTTGCCGTGGTTGACGATGATCAACATGCCGTAGCCACGCAGGAAACCGGCGTAGATCACCCGGCCGCGGGCCACGGCATGGATCTCGCTGCCGCCGCTGGCCTTGATCAGTACGCCGCTGCCATAGCTGTTGACCACCCCGCTGGCCGGCCACGGCAGGTTGCCACGGATGTCCGCGCTGGCACGGCCGACCTCGATCGGCGGGGGTGCCCGGTGACCCGGATGCCTGCCTGTGGTCGCCGCCCGCGCCGCCGCGGCGCGGGCGGCCTCCTCGCGGGCGGCCTGGTCGATGATCTTCTGCAGCTGCGCGACCAGCTGGTTGAGCGCCTGCGCATTCTGCTTCAGCGCAGCCAGCCGCTGGGCCTGGTCCTGGTACTTGGCGTCGGTCTCCGCAGCCAGTTTCTGCTGCGCGGCGCGTTGCCGGGCCAGCGCCTTGGCCTGCTGCTCGCGCTGCGCCCTGGTCGCCTGCAATGCCTGCTGGTCGGCGCTGATGGCGTCCTCCAGCTCCTGCAATTTCGACAGGTCGGTCATCAGCTGTTGCACACGACTGACCCGGTCCTGCTGGAAATACTTCGAATACACCAGCGCGCGGGCGATGCGCGCCACGTCCTGGTCACCGAGCAGCAGGCGCAGATCCGAACCGTGACCCAGCGCATAGGTCGCGCGCAGCAGGTCGGCGATGGCTGCACGCTGGTTGTCCAGGGTCTGCTGCAGGCTGGCCCGCTGCTGCTGCAGCTGGTCCAACTGCTGCTGTTTGGCCGCCAGCTCGCTGTCGGTCTGGCGTACCGAGCGTGCCGCCGCTGCCAGGGCATTGGCCTGTCGGGCCAGTTCCGCGTTGACGCTGTCACGGCGTGCCGCGGTATCGGCCTGCTGCTTCGCCAGCGCCTCCATCTTGCTGCGCAGGTCGGCCAGCTTCTGCCTGGCCTCGGCCTGTTCGGTGCGGCTCTTGCCTTCCTGGCGGGCCTGGACCGGCGGGGCGAGCAGGGCACAGGCCAGAGCGAAGGCGAGCAGGCCAGGGACAAACGGGTGGGCGAAGCGGGCATGGTTGGGCATCGGTCGATTATTACCGAGCCGGACGGCCGCGGCGAGACGGATCGTGCAGACCACCGCTGGCTCACGGCGCCTTGCGCGATGCCGCGGCCTGGCTGAACGGGTCCGTGCGGGTCGGGTCGCACGGAACCCGCGCGGACATATAGACGTCCAAATAACTTTTGACGCGGCGCAGCAACTGTGCTTTAGTCGGACTACACCCCGCGTGCAGCGACGGTGCTCATGGCAGCGCCGCCGGCGCGCGTCCAGCAATTTCGTCCGCCGGGGAGGCAAGATGGCGCAGTCAGTTACCACCACGTTGTACGACCCGTCTTTCGAGCACGACAGCTGCGGCTTCGGCATCGTCGCGCAGATCGATGGGCGTGCCAGCGCCTGGGTGGTCGACACCGCGTTTGCCGCGCTGGGCCGGTTGTCCCATCGCGGCGGTGTGAATGCCGACGGCGTCAGCGGCGACGGCTGCGGCGTGCTGATTCATGGCCCGGCCCCCTGGCTGCGCGCGCTGGCTGCCGAGGCCGGCATTGCACCCGCCGAGCGGTTTGCCGCGGGCCTGGTGTTTCTCGATCCGGCGGGCGGCGAAGCCACGCCGATGGAGTTCGAGCGGCACCTGGTGGAAGCCGGGCTGCGGCTGGCCGGCTGGCGCGACGTGGCGGTCAATCCCGATGCCTGCGGACCCCTCGCCAGCGCGACCTGTCCGCGTGTGCGCCAGGTGTTCGTGAATGCCCCCGCCGGCATGGATGACGCAGCGTTCGAGCGTGCGCTGTTTCGCGCCCGGCGCCGTGCCGAAACGGCACTGGTGGACGACCCGCAATTCTATGTGGTGAGTCTTTCCGCACAGGTGATCGGCTACAAGGCCATGGCTGCACCCGGCCGGCTGCGCGAGGTGTTTGCCGACCTGGCCCATCCGGCCCTGGTCAGCGATGCGGTGGTGTTCCACCAGCGCTTCTCCACCAACACCACACCGCAATGGCGGTTGGCGCAGCCGTTCCGGCTGCTGGCGCACAACGGCGAGATCAATACCATCCGCGGCAATCGCCGCTGGATGCAGGCGCGCGAGGCGATCCTGCGCTCGCCGCTGCTCGACCTGACCGACATCGGCCCGCTGGTGCGCCAGACCGGATCGGACTCGGAAAGTCTGGACAATGCGCTGGAAGTGCTGCTGGCCGGTGGTCTCGACATGCTCACCGCGATGCGGGTGCTGGTGCCGCCGGCCTACGCCGCGCGCGAGGACCTGGACGAGGATCTCGTTGGCTTCTACGAGTACTACGCGCTGCACAGCGAACCGTGGGACGGCCCGGCCGGGCTGGTGATGTGCGATGGCCGCTACGCCGTCTGCACGCTCGACCGCAACGGCCTGCGCCCGGCGCGCTGGGCGCTGTCGGACGACAACCACCTGATCGTGGCTTCCGAGGCCGGCCTGTGGGACATGCCGCCTGCGCGGGTACTGGCCAAGGGCCGGCTCGGCCCAGGCCAGATGCTGGCGGTGGATTTCGCCGAAAGGCGGCTGCTGCACGATGCCGACATCGACGCGATCAATCGCAGCCGCGCGCCGTTCCGCGACTGGCTGCGCGAGGGCGTGCACTATCTCGAATCCGATCTGATCGATCCCAGCCTGGCCGCCGAGCCGCTGCCGGCAAACGAGCTGCGCCGCTATCAGAAGTTGTACGGGCTCAGCCGCGAGGAGCGCGAGAGCGTGCTCAAGGTGCTCGCCGAGACCGAGGCCGAGGCGACCGGTTCGATGGGCGACGACACGCCGATGGCGGCGATGTCGCGGCAGATCCGTCCGCTGTTCGACCGCTTCCGTGAGGCCTTCGCCCAGGTCACCAATCCACCGATCGATCCGCTGCGCGAACGGCTGGTGATGTCGCTGACCACGCAGATCGGTCCGGAGGGCAACCTGTTCGAACTGTCGGCGGAGAACGCGAAGCAGACCCTGCTCAACTCGCCGATCTGCTCGCAGCGCAAGTTGCGCCAGATGCTGGCGATGCCGCAGTTCGTCGACGCCACGGTGAAGATCGACCTGTGCTACCCGCTCGGCGAGGGGCTCGAGGCGGCGCTGCGCCGGTTCTGCCGCGAGGCCGAGCTCGGCGTGCGCAGCGGCGCCGGCATGGTGTTTCTGACCGACCGCTACCCGAACCGCGAGACGCTGCCGGCACACGCGCTGCTGGCGGTCGGCGCGATCCACGCGCACCTGGTCGAGACCGGCCTGCGCTGCCAGTGCAACCTGCTGGTGGAAACCGCCACCGCGCGCGACGCGCACCAGTTCGCCTGCCTGATCGGCTTCGGCGCCACCGCGATCTATCCCTGGCTGGCCTACCAGAGCCTGTTCGAGCTGGGCCGCGACGGCTACCTCAAGCGCGGCGACGGCACGCCGCGCGAGATCGGCCGCAGCTACCGACGGGGCATCCGCAAGGGCCTGCTGAAGATCCTGTCGAAGATGGGCATCTCCACCGTCGCGGGCTACCGGGGCGCGCAGCTGTTCGAGATCGTCGGGCTCGCCCCCGAGGTGGTGGCACTGTGTTTCGCCGGCACGCCGTCGCGGATCGGCGGCGCCGGTTTCGCCGAGCTCGAGCAGGACCAGCGCCTGCTCGCTGCCGATGCCTGGAACGAGGCGCAGCCGCTGCGTGCCGGCGGCATCTACAAGTTCGTCCACGGCGGCGAATACCACATGTACAACCCGGACGTGATCGATACGCTGCAGCGGGCGGTCCGCACCGGCTCGATGACCGACTACCGCCGTTATGCGCAACATGTCGACGGGCGCCCGCCCTCGGCCCTGCGCGACCTGTTGCTGCCGCACGCGGCCGGCGTCGCCATTTCGCTGGACGAAGTCGAGCCGGTCGAGACGATCCTCAAGCGCTTCGATTCGGCCGGCATGTCGCTGGGCGCGCTGTCGCCGGAGGCGCACGAGGCGCTGGCGATCGCGATGAACCGGCTCGGCGCGCGCAGCAATTCAGGTGAGGGTGGCGAGGATCCCGCGCGCTACGGCACCGAGAAGATGTCGAAGATCAAGCAGGTCGCCTCCGGTCGCTTCGGCGTCACGCCGACCTACCTGATCAACGCCGAGGTGCTGCAGATCAAGGTCGCCCAGGGCGCCAAGCCGGGCGAAGGCGGCCAGTTGCCCGGGCACAAGGTGGATGCGACGATCGCGCGGCTGCGCTATGCCAAGCCGGGCATCGGTCTGATCTCGCCGCCGCCGCATCACGACATCTACTCGATCGAGGATCTGGCCCAGCTGATCCACGACCTGAAGGAGATCAATCCGGCCGCGCTGATCTCGGTGAAGCTGGTCTCGCATGCCGGCGTGGGTACCGTCGCCGCCGGGGTGGTCAAGGCCGGCGCTGATCTGATCACCATCTCCGGCCACGACGGCGGCACCGGCGCCAGCCCGCTCACGTCGATCAAGTACGCCGGCACGCCATGGGAACTGGGCGTGGCCGAGGCGCAGCAGACCCTGCGTCGCAACGGTCTGCGCGGGCGCGTGCGGCTGCAGACCGATGGTGGCCTGAAGACCGGCCTGGACGTGATCAAGGCCGCGCTGCTCGGTGCCGAGAGCTTCGGCTTCGGTACCGGCCCGATGGTGGCGCTGGGCTGCAAGTACCTGCGCATCTGCCACCTCAACAATTGCGCCACCGGCATAGCCACGCAGAACGAGATCCTGCGCCAGGACCACTTCATCGGCTTGCCGGAAATGGTGATGAACTATTTCCGCTTCGTCGCCGAGGACGTGCGCGGCCACCTGGCCCAGCTGGGCGTGCGCAGCCTGGGCGAACTGGTCGGTCGCAGCGACCTGCTGAGCCAGATCGAAGGCAGCACGCCGGTGCAGCGCCAGCTCGATCTCTCGCGGCTGATCGCGGGCGACGGGCTCGGGGTCGAGGTGGATACTGCCTGCACCCTGCCGCGCAATCCGATGCGCGACGAGGCCGCCCTGGCCAGCCGCATCTCGGCCGAGGCGGCGCCGCTGGTCGAACTCGGCAGTGGCGGCACGTTCCGTTATGCGATCGCCAATACCGACCGTGCGATCGGCGCACGCCTGTCCGGCGATGTGGCGCGACGCTGGGGCGACCACGGCATGATCGAGCCGATCACCCTGCAGCTGGACGGCAGCGCCGGTCAGAGCCTGGGGGCGTGGAATGCCGGCGGCGTGCAGATCGAACTGACCGGCGAAGCCAACGACGGCGTCGGCAAGGGCATGACCGGCGGGCGCATCGTGGTGCGGCCATCGGACGACTCGCCGTTTGCCAGCCAGGAGGCGTCGATCCTCGGCAACACCTGCCTGTATGGCGCCACCGGCGGCGAGCTGTTTGCCGCCGGACGCGCCGGCGAGCGCTTCGCCGTGCGCAACTCCGGCGCGCTGGCGGTGATCGAGGGCGCCGGCGATCACTGCTGCGAATACATGACCGGCGGCGTGGTCGCCGTGCTCGGTTCGTGCGGACTGAATTTCGGTGCCGGCATGACCGGCGGCTTCGCCTACGTGCTCGATCTCGAGCGCAGCTTCGTCGACTGCTACAACCACGAACTGGTCGACATCGTGCGCATCTCGCCGGAGGGCATGGAGCATTACATGCAGCACCTGCGCGGACTGATCGCGCGGCACATCGAGCTCACCGGCAGCGCGTGGGGGCGTCATCTGCTGAATGACTTCCGCGGTCTGCTGCAGCGCTTCTGGCTGGTCAAACCGAAGGCGGCGAGCCTGGCCGCGCTCGCCGACGAATTGCGGAGAGCCGCATGAGTGCCCGCTTCAATGAAATAACGTGCTTTCTGCGATCGCCCCTTCTCCCCTGCGGGGAGAAGGTTGGGATGAGGGGCGGGTTTTCACACCTATCCATCGCCGACGCAGGTACAACCATGCCATGAGCGACAAACTGTTCCAGTTCCTCAATCTGCCGCGACAGTCGCCGAAAGCGGTGCCGGTGGCGATCCGCGTGCTCGGCTACGGCGAGATCAGCGGCGACTTCACCCCGGCCGGGGTGGTCGGCCAGGCCGAGCGCTGCATCGACTGTGGCAACCCGTATTGCGAGCATGCCTGCCCGGTGCACAACTACATCCCGGACTGGCTCAAGCTGGTGCAGGACGGACGGCTGTTCGAAGCGGCCACGCTGATGCACGAGACCAACCCGCTGCCGGAGATCTGCGGTCGTGTTTGTCCGCAGGATCGCCTGTGCGAAGGTGCCTGCACGCTGGAGCAGGGTGAGTTCGGTGCAGTCACGATCGGCAGCATCGAGCGGTCGATCACCGACGAGGCATTCCGTCAGGGCTGGCGACCGGATCTCTCCGGCGTGGTCGAGACCGGCCGGCGGGTCGCGGTGGTCGGGGCCGGCCCGGCCGGACTGTCGTGCGCCGACCGGCTGCGCCGCGCCGGCATCGCGGTCGACGTGTTCGACCGCCAGCGCGAGATCGGCGGCCTGCTCACCTTCGGCATTCCACCGTTCAAGCTGGACAAGTCGGTGGTGCGCGTGCGCCGCGAGGTGCTCGAAGGCATGGGCGTGCGCTTCCACCTCGGTGTGGAGATCGGCCGCGACATCACGTTCGAGACCCTGCTCGCCGATTACGACGCGGTCTTCATCGGCACCGGCGCCTACACCTTCGTCGACGGCGAGCTGCCGGGACGCGAGCTCGACGGCGTACACGATGCGCTGCCGTTCCTGATCGCCAATGCCAACCGTCTGCTCGACGACCAGCCGGTGCCCGCCGCGCTCGACCTCAACGGCAAGCACGTGGTGGTGCTCGGCGGCGGCGATACCGGCATGGACTGCAATCGCACCGCGATCCGTCTCGGCGCCGCCTCGGTCACCTGCGTCTACCGCCGCGACGAGGCCAGCATGCCCGGCTCGCGGCGCGAAGTGGGCTACAGCCGCGAGGAGGGGGTGCGCTTCCTGTTCCAGCGCCAGCCGCTGGCGATCCTGGGCGAACAGGGCAGTGCACGCGCGGTGCGCGTGGTGACCACCGAACTGGTCGACAGCGGCGACGGTCGGCCGCGGCCGCGCAATGTCGAGGGCAGCGAGACCGAGCTTCGCGCGGATGTGGTGATCCAGGCGTTCGGCTTTCGCGCCAGTCCGCCGGCATGGTGTGCCGCGCACGGCATCGAACTCGATGCCGCTGGCCGCATCCTGGCCGGCGGCGCCGGACGGCTGCCGTTCCAGACCGGTCATGCGCAGGTCTTCGCCGGTGGCGACAACATGCGCGGCGCGGACCTGGTGGTGCGTGCGGTGCATGATGGCCGCGAGGCGGCCAGGTCGATCGCACAGATGCTTTGCGATCAGGCGCAGGCCGCCCTGGCCCAGTTCGCCTGAGCCAATGGATTGCCCGGGCGGTCGCGCGCCTGGGCAAGCTCGGGTCTGTCGATGGCCAATGGCGTGTGGCGTGCTCAACAGACTCTGGCTTGGCTACGTCCTGACTGCCGCGGTGGCGGCATTGGCGCAATGGCTGATCGGTGGCCATGTGGAAGTGTTCGCGGCGGTGGTGGCCGCGCTGTTCGACATGGCCGAGCTGTCGGTCAAGGCGATGCTGCTGTTCGGCGCGCAGATCCTGTTCCTGGTGCTCAATGCTTCGTCGTTGATGCTGCTGCCGGTGACCGTGCTCATGTACCGCGCGCAAGTCGGTGCGCACGTCTCCATCCTGATGTTCCCGTCGATCTTGCTGGCAAACAGCGCCTTCACCCTGGCCGGCTTTCTCAGTGTGGCCTTCATTCAAAAGTCGCGCCTGCGTGATCCGGTGGTGCTGGCCGGGATGGGCGGCATGGCAGTGCTGCTGGGTGGTTTCATGGCGCTGCTTTCCAGGAAGATGGTCGCGTCGCTGGCATCGATCGGCGCGTTTTACTGGTTTTTCAGTTGAGGGAAAGTCCATGTGCCTGATTGCCTTTGCCTGGAACGCGCATCCACGCTGGCGCCTGCTGCTGGCCGGCAATCGTGATGAATTCCATGCGCGTCCCAGCGCACCACTGGCGCGCTGGGACGATGCACCGATCATCGGCGGTCGTGATCTCGAGGCCGGCGGTACCTGGCTCGGGGTGACGGACGCGGCACGCTGCTGCGTGGTGACCAACGTGCGCGATCCGCGCGATCCGCAGATCGGCAGCTCACGCGGCTTGCTGGCGACCGACTACCTGGCCGGCAGCGCGAATGTCACCAGCCATGCGCAGCAGCTGCTGCGCTCGGCCGCGGACTACCGGCCGTTCAACCTGCTCACCTTCGATGCGCAGGCGGCGTTCTACCTCGGCAACCGGCCCCAAGCGGGTGCGCAGTCGGTGACGCCGGGGGTGCACGGTCTGTCGAACGCCGACTTCAATACCCCGTGGCCGAAGACGCGCATCCTGATGCAGCGGCTGTGCGACTGGATCGATGCGGGCGGCGACACCGACTTCGCACCGCTGTTCGAGGCGCTGGCCGACGAGCAGGTGGCTCCGGATGCGCAACTGCCGGATACCGGCGTGGGGCTGGAGCGCGAGCGCTGGCTGTCCAGTGCTTTCATCCGCGGCGAGCAGTACGGCACGCGTGCCAGCACCGTGGTCGCGATCGGCCATGACGGCGGCGGGGTGATCGTGGAACGGCGCTTCGGTCCGCTCGGTCGCCTGGTCGGGGAGAGCATGCTGCGATTTGCGGATCTGCCGTAGCCCTGGCGCGCTTGCCGGGGTTCGATGCCTACGCCGCGCATCGGCATTGTCGGCTGCCTGGTCCGCTGACCTCTGGCTAGCCTGTGGCGCATGTCAACGCAGGGGAGCACGGACATGCGCAAGGGACGATGGCTGCCGATCGCCGGCATCATGCTGCTGGCGGCCGGTGCTGGGCACGCGGCCGGATGCCCGGGCTGGTCGGCGGCGCAGGCGAAGCGGGAGCTGGCCGCGCTGCATGACCGGCTCGACGGCTGGAACCATGCCTACCGGGTCAGCGGGCGGTCGCCGGTGGATGACGCGATCTACGACCAGGCCTTGCAGCGGCTGGAGCGATGGCGTCGCTGCTTTCCCGCGCAGGCGTCGGCGCCGCTGGCCCATCTGGCGGACGCCGGCGGCCGGTCGACCTCGCCAGTGGCACAGACCGGGCTGGCCAAGCTGGCCGATGCCGCGGCGGTGGGCGCATGGATGCGCGAACGCGGCCAGCGCGATCTGTGGGTCCAGCCGAAGGCCGATGGCGTGGCGGTGACCCTGCTGTATCTGGACGGCCAATTGCGCCAGGCGAGCAGCCGCGGCGACGGCCTGCACGGCTCGGACTGGACCGCGATGGCACGGCGCATCGCCGCGATCCCGCAGCAACTGCGGGATGCGCCCGCGCGGGTGGTGCTGCAGGGCGAGCTCTATTGGCGCCTGCCGGGCCATGTGCAGGCCGATGAGGGTGGCGCCAACGCACGCTCGGCGGTGGCAGGTGCACTGGCGCGCGATACGCTGGACGCCGCTACCGCCGCGAAAATCGGCCTGTTTGTCTGGGACTGGCCCAGCGGCCCGGCCGACATGCCGGCGCGGCTGGCCGGATTGAAGGCGATGGGGTTGCAGGACAGCGTGGCGTATACCCGGCCGGTCCGCACGCTGGACGAGGTGAAGCGCTGGCGCGCGCAGTGGTACCGCCACGCGATGCCGTTTGCGGCGGATGGCACGGTGCTGCGCCAGGGCCATCGACCGCCCGCCGCCACCTGGCAGCCGGCGCCGCCGGCGTGGGCGGTGGCCTGGAAATATCCGGCGGCGTCGGCACTGGCCGAGGTGCGCGCGGTGGATTTCGCGATCGGCCGCAGTGGCCGCATCACGCCGGTGCTGGAACTGGAGCCGGTGCAGCTGGATGACCACCGGGTGCAGCGGGTCAGCGTCGGCTCGCTGCAACGCTGGCGAAAGCTGGATATCCGACCCGGCGATCAGGTCGAGGTGGTGCTCGCCGGCCTGACCATTCCGCGCCTGCAGTCGGTGGTGTGGCGTGCGCAAACGCGTGTGCCGCTGACGCCGCCCGATCCGAAGGCGTACACGCGCTCGAGCTGCTGGCAACCGAGTACGGGTTGTCAGCAGCAATTTCGCGCGCGGCTGGTGTGGCTGGGCGGCAGGCAGGGATTGCAACTGGAAGGGATCGGCGCCGATACCTGGCAGGCGCTGATCGACGCGGGACTGATCCGCCAGCTGCTGGACTGGATGAGCCTGAGCCCGGCCCAACTCGCCACGGTGCCGGGTCTCGGTCCGAGCCGTGCCACCGCGCTGGCTCGAGCCTTTGCCGCGGCGCGCGAGCGTCCCTTCGGGCGTTGGCTGCGTGCGCTCGGCATGCCGGCCAGCGGGACGGCCTCGTTGCCGGGCTGGGCGGCCTTGAGTGTGCGCGCCACCGCGGACTGGGAGGCCTGCGATGGCATCACCGCTGGCCGCGCGAACCAGCTGGTTGAATTCTTCGGCGATCCCGGGGTGCGGGCACAGGTAGCCCGCCTGCATGCGGCCGGGGTGGCGGGGTTCTGAGCGCGGGAACCCGCTGCACAGGCGGCTCAGCTCTTGAGTTCGCCATCGAGGTAATACCAGCGCCCCGCTTCGCGGACGAAGCGGCTGGTTTCGTGCTGTCGCTGTGCGCGGCCGCCGCCGAGGCGGTAGCGGGCCACGAATTCGACGCTGGCGTGGTCCTGGTCGACGGCTTGCTGCCGGCGGATTTCCAGTCCCAGCCAGGTGGGGGGTGGCTGTTGCGCTGTCAGCCGCAGTGATGCCGGACGGGTGGTGGCATGCCAGCTCGCCAGCAGGTAGTCCTCGCGTTTCAACACGTAGGCGCTGTAGCGCGAGCGCATCAGCTGTTCGGCGCTGGTTGCAGCTGCCCCTTCATGCAGGGGCGCGCAGCACTGGATGTAACCGGCGGGATTGCCGCAGGGGCAGGGCGTCAGCGTGTCGATCGACTTCATGCCGCCTTTGTACCCGGTTCGACGGGTTTGTACAGGTCGGTGTTCAGGCGCGGGTCCGGCGCCACACCCGACAACGGTTGTTGGCCGGCATCGCGATGTCGTCGATGAGGGTGAAACCGGCGTCGGCGGCGAGTGCATCCACGGCCTCGGCATCGCGGATGGCCATGTGTGCGCCACGCGCCTTGAGCCATTGATCGAACGCGGCGTTGCTGTCGCTGCTGTAGCGGCCGTGGAAGTTGAACGGGCCGTAGATGATCAGGCGCGCATCGGCGCTGGTGATCGTGGGCAGCCGTGCAAACAGTTGCTGCACCTCATGCCAGGCCATGATGTGCAGGGTATTGGCGCTGAAAACCGCGTCGAATGGTCCGTCGGGCCAGCTGCTGGCGACATCCAGCTCCAGCGGTGCCGGCGTATTCGGCAGTGCCGCCTCCTCCAGCCATGCGTGGATGCCCGGCAGGTTTTCCGCGCGGTCGGAAGTCTGCCAGCTCAAATGCGGCAGTGCCGCGGCGAAATGCACCGCATGCTCGCCAGTGCCGCTGCCGATCTCCAGCACATGCCGACGATCGGCAAGCCGCTCGCGCAGCACCTCGAGTATCGGTTCACGATTGCGTTCGCACGAGGGCGAGTGCGGCTTGTTCATGCAGCAACCAGGAGGCTGTCGGAGTTTGATCGGCCGATCTGCGAATCCGTCTGCGCGGTCCATGTTTCCGTCGCTTCTTGCTCCATGGCGCCACTATGGGGCGGCGAATCGCCGTTGTCTGTCCTCACGCAGCCGAATGCTTGCCTCGACCATCAAGGCCCGACAGACTGCTAGACCGGATGCCCGCGCAGCACGCGAGCGGGCAGCATCAGCAGCGCACCGAGAAAGGCGAACACCGCGGTCACCGTGATGCCGACCAGACGCAACGGCAGCAACAGCAGCCACACGATCGGATACAGCACCAGCGCGAGCAGCGCGAGTGGCCAGCAGAACACCAGCAGCAACAGCCAAAGCAGGAAACCAGCCATGCGTCGTTCCTCGCGGGTGGTGGGGATGCGCCGGATTTTAGCGCAGGTCCGGGGCGACGGGCAGATGACTCCCGGCACCCCGCGACCGGGTCACGCCATGGGGCTCACGCCGATCAGCCACAGATGCAGCCAGAACGCGAAGGCGACCCAGACTGCGACACCGATGAGCAGGGTCAGTGCATCGCCGCCCAGCGTGCCGGCGGGATACACGGTGCCTGTCTTGCGGTCGCGTCGGCGCGACACGATGAACAACACCACCGCCCACAGCAGGAACGCGCCGAACAGCACCACGTCATGCAGCATGCCGGTGGCCAGCAGGTGGCCGAAGGCCCATACCTTCACCGCCAGCACCTGCGGGTGGCCCAGCTTCGACTTGAAATGATTGCGCGGCACCCGCGCGGCAAAAAACAGCACGAATGCGATCAGAGTGAAAAGGGCATTGAGATGGCGCAGTGCCAGTGGCGGCACATACAGCACCACCGGATGTTGCCGTGCCAGCCCGAAGCCCCAGCACAGCAGCACGAAACCGGTCAGCGACACCAGTGCGAACAGACCTTTCCAGCGTTTCGCGCCGAGGCGGGCGACCTGCCGGCTGCGCCAGTCATCGGCGAAGATGCGCAGCGAGTGCACACCGAGAAAGGTCAGCAGACCGAGGATCAGCACGGACATGATGGGCACCCTGGTTCGATAGGTGGGTCGAGTATAGGCGACGACCGGGGCAGCTCAGGCGGTGCGTGGTTCAATCCGGACGGCGAGTGCCGAGGCACCGTGCTGCAGTGTGACCTGGGCGGCCGGGTAGCCCGAGGGCAGCCATGCATCGCCGGCATGCAGCGGCCCATCGGCGGTGTCGATCGCGCCGGCGGCGCAATAGACCAGCACGATCGCCGTATCCACCGTACGGGTTCCGGACTGCAGCCACGGCAGCACTTCACCGCGCACCTGTGTGCGACGGGACATCAGGTTGAAATCTCGGGTCGCGCCGTCGATCAGGGTTACCGCCACCGCCGCTTCGCCGGGGAATGCGAACGGCAGCAGCGGCGTGCCCAGCGCATGGACCCGTTCATCGTCGAGGATCATCGTGAAGCCGTTGCCGTCGAGCAGCACGATCTGCCGGTCGATGCCCGGGAACCGCGAGAACGGCGCGTCGCTGTCGACTTCGGCCACGCTGACCCGCCACTGAAAATTGTCGCCGTCCGCACCAGCCGGATGGACGGCTATTTCGCGAGTGCGGCCGAGACCGTTTCTCCATGGCTGCGACGGACAATCCTGCAGGCGGATGATCATGCGTTTCGCTGGTGGATGCGCTGGAATGGCGACGGGGCGTCGAGCATAACGTTGCCCGCACCCCGGGTCATCACGTCGGCGATGGATCGACGCGGCGCACGAGGTCCCCGCATCGCCGGGGGGGCATTCTCTCGAGCTCGGCGGGATCCGGCTTCCGGGACCGATGGCATGGGCGTTGTGCACGGCGATCGGCACGCGGGGGCACCATTGGGCACATGGGGTCACTGCGAGTCGCACCATCAGGTCGGCCGGCGAACTGGCTCGCCTCGCCGGAGGCACTCTCGTCGCGATACCGTCGATCGGGCCGGATCGGCGAGGGGCATCCCTGGCTGGGCGCACGCGCCGACGCCGCAAGCGCCATTCGGCAAGCGGCGTGCGTGGGACGACAGTGGCGCGCCCCACCGATGTTCGGCAAAACGGGCTCATTCTGGGTCCCCGGCCGGCTTCGAGATGAAGACGATAGCGCTGTCACCACGATAGTGATGGGTAATGGAACAGAGCTTGCATGGATACCTTCACGCAATCGCGTTCCTGCGACGCAGGTTGAATATCAGCCGCCCCTTTGGTGATCCACTGGATTCCTCGCGGGTGGCAACCGGGTCATACCAGGCAAGGCACTACATAGGTGGAATTACAGACTGATGAGGAGACTGAGCACAGCGTTTGACGAGAAGCGATGGGTAATGGAAGGGCGGCATGGCGGCAACGTCGATCGGCGTTCGTCCCTTCGGACATCCAGCTTGTGGCGGGGCGTGGAATGATGAATCCCCGGCTCGCCCCGCCTGTCGAAACGCCCGCGGGTGCCGCACCGCTGGTGTGGCTCAGCCGGCTGATCGAAGCGAACACGCCGATGGAAGTCGGTGCCCTGATCGTTGAATCGGCCGAGTCCCTGCCCGATTGCGAGCGCGTGAGTCTGTTCTGGGACGAGGCCGAGGCGCACCCTTATGGGGCGCCAGGCACGCCGACCGAAATCGCCTGGGCCCGACGCGCGCTCACCGGTGACGGGCTGTGCCTTGCCGACGACGATTGCCGGGTAGCCTGGCGCCTGATGCCGGGCGAAAGCTTCGTGCTGCTGCTGGATTTCAGCCGCGCCCAGTCGGATGCGCGAATTCGTGAGCTTCTCGATTCGAGCCTCGCACAGGCGGCACGCCGCCTGCGTCACGTGCTGGATCTGGCGGACCTGCACCGTTCGCACGGGTTGCTGGAGCGCTCGGAAAGTCTGCAACGTGCGCTGTTCGCGATATCCGACCTGGCCGGTTCCGAGCGGGAGATGCCCGAGCTGCTGCGGGGTATTCACGCCATCGTCTGCACGCTGATGTACGGCGAAAACTTCTTCATCGTGCGGCACGATCCCGAGCGCGGCACGATGCGGTTCCTGTATTTCGTCGACGCCGAGGACATCGAGGCGCCCGACACCAGCCGGGACGTATTGCTGGAGGATTTGCGCGAGACGCTGACCTGGCATCTGCTGACCGGCGGCAAGCCGCTGATGGGCTCGCTCGACCAGGTGCGTGAACAGGTGGGCGGGGCGCTGGTCGTGAACGGTCCGGACAGCGACGACTGGCTCGGTGTGCCAATGCTTCGAAACGGCCAGGTGCTGGGGGCACTGGTCGTGCAGAGCTATCGGGAGGCATTGGTGTACTCCGATGAAGATCGCGCGCTGCTGGAGTTCGTGGGCAGCCACATCCTTACCGCGCTGGAGCGCAAGCAGAGCAAGGACGAACTGGAGACCCGCGTGCGCCTGCGCACCCAGGAACTGGCTCAGGCCAATCGTGGCCTGCAACTGGAAATCGAGGAGCGTCTGCGTTCCGAGCAACTGCAGGCGTCGTTGTTCCAGCTGGCCCAGCTGACCACGGCCGACATCGATGAGCACGAATTCTATCGGCGAGTGCACGCCGTGGTCGGCGCGCTGATCAACGCGGAGAACTTCTTCATCGGTCTGGTCGACAAGGCCGTGGGCATGATGACATTCGCCTATGTCGTCGATGTCACCGGTGAAGCGTACGAGAACCGGCCGCTGGTGCATGGGCTCAGCGAATACGTCATGGCGCATGGGCCGCTGATCGCCGACAAGGCATCCGTGTTCGACATGGCCGCACGCGGACTCGTCGAGCTGCAGGCCGTGGGATCGATCTCGGCGTGCTGGCTGGGTGTGCCGCTGATGGTCGGGGAGGAGGTGATCGGCCTGGTGGCGGTGCAGAGCTATGCCGAGGAAGTCGCCTACGACCTGGCCGATCAGGAGCTGCTTTCCTTCGCCGCGCTGCAGATTGCCAACAGCATCTACCGCCGCCGCTCGGCCGCTTCGTTGCACGAGGCCAATACTCAGCTGGAGCGACGCGTGGAGGAGCGCACGCACGAGCTGCGCCAGCAGATCCGTCAGCGCGAAGAGATCCAGGAGCAGCTGAAGCATCAGGTGATGCACGATCCGCTGACCGGACTGCCCAACCGTGGTTTCCTGCGCGACCGGCTGGGTCGCGTGCTGGGCTTGATGAAGCGCGAGCCCGACAGGCATTGCGCGCTGCTCTATCTGGATGTCGACCGCTTCAAGGTGATCAACGACAGCCTGGGGCATCTCGCCGGCGATCAATTCCTGCAGGAAGTGGCCCGCCGGCTGCTGTGCTGCGTGCGCGACCCGGATCTGGTGGCGCGGCTGTCCGGCGACGAGTTCGCGATCCTGCTGGAGGACGTGCCGCTGCCGGCCACCGCGGTCAGCGTGGCGCAGCGGATTCTCACCACGCTCGGCATGCCGTTGCTATTGGCAGGCAGGGAGCTGGAGCCATCGGCCAGCATCGGCATCGCCATCGGCGACGCAAGCCATGCCAGCGCCGACGAGGTACTGCGTGACGCCGACATCGCCCTGTATCGCGCCAAGGAAAAGGGCCGCAAGCGCTTCGAGCTGTTCGACGAAACGCTGGCGAAGAACGTGGTCGATGTGCTGACCCTGGAGGGCGAGTTGCGCCATGCCCTCCTGCACGACGAATTCGAGCCCCACTTCCAGCCGATCTGCCGCCTCGATGGTGGCCAGGTGCTGGGCTACGAGGCGCTGATCCGCTGGAATCACCCGCGGCGCGGCCTGCTCAAGCCGGAGGATTTCATCAAGATCGCCCAGGACTGCGGGATGATCGAGGCGATCGACTGGCGGATGTTCGAGCTCAGCTGCCGTGCGCTGGCGGGCTACGACGAGGGTGAGCCATTCATGACATTGAATGTCTCGGCGCTGCACCTGGGCAGTGCGGATTTCGACGCGCGCCTGCTCGGGCTGGTCGGGCGCAGCGGTCTGCCGCCGGGGCGACTGATCGCCGAGGTGACCGAAGGCGCGCTGATCGAGAACCCGGAGCGCGTGCGGGCCATGCTGGAGCGGCTGCGCAGCTTCGGGGTGGGCGCCGCACTGGACGATTTTGGCACGGGCTACTCCTCGCTCAGCTACCTGCATTCCCTGCCCCTGCGCATGCTGAAAATCGACCGCGCGTTCGTGTGCGAGCTGAACAAGGGCAGCAACACCAGCAGCACGCGGGTGGTCGCGGCGATCCTCGCGCTGGCACGGGCGCTGGATATCCAGGTGATCGCCGAAGGCATCGAAACCGAAACCGAGCGCGACGCCCTGCTGGCGATGGGTTGCGAGATGGGTCAGGGCTACCTGCTGGGCCATCCCGAACCGATGCGTGCCCGACCGGCGCCCCATCATCCGCCCGTGCCGGCAGGCAATCTGGAGCCGTGAAACGGCGTGCTGCGGGACGCCGCCGGCAGGCCGCGTCGTGCGAGGTCGACCCGCCGGGCAGGGCGTTCGCGGCCTATGGCAGATGGCGCGATGACTGCGCCATGGCGTCCGTCGAACCGGTTATCGCACGCCGTCGCCGGTTATCGCCGGCGGCGGTCGCCGGAGGCGTTCACGCGGTTCGCTCGATCAGCCGCTGGAATGGCGGCAGCGCCTTCAGCATGCCGCTGCCATAGCGTTTGGTCACCACGCGGCGATCCAGCAGCACGATGCGGCCACGATCGGTTTCGTTGCGGATCAGGCGGCCGCAGTACTGGGTGAGCAGGCGCGTGGCCTCGGGAATGCTGACCTCCATGAACGGATTGCGTCCGCGCGACTCCAGCCATTCGGCATAGGTGGCGCCGACCGGATCGGTCGGCACGGCGAACGGCAGCTGGGTGATCACCACCGTCTCGCACAGCTTGCCGGGCAGGTCGAGGCCCTCGCCGAACGAGGCCAGTCCGAACAGCGTGCTGCCCTTGCCCGCCTCGATGTCGGCGCAGTGCTCGGCGATCAGTTGCGACTTGCCCAGCGAACCCTGCGCGCGAACCTTGCGCACCTGCGCGATCGGCAGCTTCTGCAGTACCCGATCAAGCTTCGCGCGCGAGGTGAACAGCACGAGGTTGCCGGCGTCCCAGTCGAGGTGATCGGCCAGCCACTGGCTGATCTCCTCGGCGTGGGCCTCGCGTGCATCGGGCAGGGTGCGCATCGCCGGCACTTCCAGTCGCGCCTGCGCGGCCAGGTCGAACGGCGAGGGCAGGCTCACGGTGATCGCGTCGTCGGGCAGCCCCACCGCGTCGGCGAAGCCGCGGAAGTTGCCGCCGGCACTGAGCGTGGCCGAGGTCATCACCACGCCACTGGCGTTGCCCCACAGCACGCTGCGCAAGAGGCCGCCGGCGGACACGGCCGAGGCGTGGCAGACCAGTTGCTGGTCGCTGCCCAGGGTGACCCAGCGCGCCAGCGGCGGCGCCTCGTCGGGATCCTCGCTCGACCAGGCCCGCCAGCAGCTGGCCTGCTTGCCGATGCGCTCCAGTGCGATGCCGAGTTCGCGCGACAGGGCTTCCTGGGTCGGGCCGCCATCGGTCATCTCGACCACGGCACGGCGCACCGCGGTGAGCCAGCGCTGGATCTCGCCGGTGTTCAGGCTGAGCATTCGTGCGTGTTCGACCCATGGCGCGGGCAACTGGCCCAGCGAGCCGCGGTACATCGGCTCGGTCTCCGCCGGATCGGGCAGCCAGCCCAGGCGGATTTCCTTCTCCAGTTCCTCCAGCGCGTTGCTGAGTTCCTGCAGTTTCTCGTCGCCGCGATCGAGGCTGAGCTTGCCCAGGCTTTCCTTGTCGGTCAGCGAATAGGCCGCGTGCACCTGCCGGCCGAGTCGACTCAGCTGGCGCACGGTGGCGCTCATGTAGACCTCGCTCGCGCCGCGGTCGATCGCCTTGCCGGGCACGTGGTGACCTTCGTCGAAGATGTACAGCGTCTCGTCCGGCCGCGGCAGGATCACCCCGCCCCAGCCTTCGTCCTCGCCCGGCATGGTGAGATCGGCCAGCACCAGGTCCTGGTTGGCCACGATGATCTCGGCGTCGTCCACCGCGCGGCGCGCGGCGAAGAACGGGCAGATCATGAACTGGCCGCACTTGCGTCCGGTGCAGCCGCCGGCGCTGGTGGTCACCATCGGGCGCAGCAGATCGCTGACCGGCTCGGGCGCCGTGTCCATGTCGCCGTTCCATTCGTGCTGGTCGAAGGCGGTGCGCAGGCTGGCCAGCGCCTGCTTGTCGCGCGGTTGCGGTGGCCTGGTCCACAGCACCAGGTCCGCATCGAAACCGGCCAGGCCCATCTGCGCGGTGTCGTTGATGCTGTTCGCCGCCATCGCCAGGTTGCGCGGGCACAGGTAGCGGCCGCGCCCCTTGGCCAGCGCCACCTTCGCCTCGATGCCGTTGAGCTTGAGATACAGCGGGATGTCGCGCTGCACCAGCTGCTCCTGCAGCGCCACCGTGGCCGTGGCGATCAGCAGCTTCTTCTTCTGGAAGCGCGCCACCTCCACGCCGGCGATCAGGTAGGCCATCGACTTGCCGGTGCCGGTCGGCGCCTCGATCACCGCCACGCCACCGGTGGTGCCGAACGCCTTGGCCACTTCGGCGATCATTCGCCCCTGCGAGGCGCGTGCGCGGAAACCCGGCAGACCGTCCTTCAGGCGGGCATAGGCGGCGCGGATGGCATCTTTGGTCGTGTCGGCGAGCATGCGGGATGGTGAGCCTGTGGCGCGGATGACGCGTGAGTCGCGGCAGCGGCGACATGTGCCGATGCGCGTCGCGCCGGAAAGGCCGCGCCCGAGTCAATCGCTCAGTTTATCGTCATTGTGTGCCCGGGCGCAGGCAAGCGCTCCGTGCGGATCTCGTCGGGGGCATTGCCGCATGATGTCGACGCGGTATGCTGGTTCACGGGCGTCGGCCAGCCCGGGCTTGGGGGAGAGCTCCATTCATGACGCATCGGGGTGCCATTGAGTCATCGCCGTCCGACAACAGCTCGTTGCAGCTGATCTGGCTGGCACGACTGAGCGCTGCGCAAACACCCGATGAAGTGGCCGAGGCGATCGCGCTGCTGGCGCAGGACCGGCCGGGTTGCATGGCGGCCTGCGTGGTGTGGCGACTGGACCATCCCACCCAGTGCCACAGCGTGCCGGCAACCCCGATCGATTCGGCCGACCGCTCCTGGCTCGGCGACGCCAGCCGGGCGAATGGCCCGCACGGGCACCCGGATCGGCAACGCGTCGCGATTCGCCTGTGCGAGCAGCCCGAGGCCGCGGTGCTGCTGTTGCGCCTGCAGGCCGGCGTGGACCCCGAAGCTTTCCTCGATGGCCTGGCCGCGCCCCTGCAACTCGCCGGCCTGCATCTGCGGCGCGCCATGCAGTTGTCCGAACTGCAGGACTCGCACAAGCAGCTCGAGCGTTCGGAAAACCTGCAGCGCGCGTTGTTCGCGATCTCCGACCTCGCCGGCTCCGAGCGCGACATGCCGGCGATGTTGCGCGGCATCCATGCCATCGTCAGCACCCTGATGTACGCGGAAAACTTCTTCATCGTGCTGTACAACGCCGTGCAGGACACGATCCGCTTCCTGTATTTCGTCGACGTGCAGGATCCGACGCCACCCGGCAACGGAGACGACCTGCCGATGAGTGCGATCGAGTACACGCTCACCTGGTATGTGCTGCGCGACGGCAAGGCGCGCATGGGCGATGCCGAGGAACTTCGCAGCCAGGTGCGCGGGCCGGTAGCCCTGGTCGGTGCGGACAGCTACGACTGGCTCGGCGTGCCGATGATGCGCGAGGGCCGCCCCGCTGGTGCGCTGGTCGTGCAGAGTTATCAGCAGAACATCGGTTTCACCGATGAGGACCTGGCCCTGCTGGAGTTCGTCGGCAGCCACATCCTCACCGCGCTGGAACGCAAGCAGGGCAAGGACGACCTCGAGCAGCGGGTGCATCTGCGCACCCGGCAGCTGGCCGAGGCCAATCGGGGCCTGCAGCTGGAAATCCTCGAGCGGCAGCGCGCCGAGCATCTGCAGGCGGCGTTGTTCCAGATCGCCCAGATGGCCACCGCGGATGTCGATCAGGAGGCGTTCTACCGGCGCGTGCACGAGGTGGTCGGTGAACTCCTGAATGCGGAGAACTTCTTCATCGCCCTGCTCTCGGACGATCGCAAGCAGCTGACGTTTCCGTATGCGGTGGACGCGGTCAAGCGCCCGCCGGTCAGTCGTCAGCTCGGACGTGGTCTGAGCGAGTACGTGCTGCGCCTGGGTACTGCGCTGCGCGTCGACAACGCGGAAATCGAGGAACTCGATCAGCGTGGGGAGATCGCCCCGGGGCGCATGGGTTCGCCAGCGATGTGCTGGCTGGGCGTGCCGTTGATCGTCGGTGACGAGGTGATCGGCCTGGTGACCGTGCAGAGTTACCGGCCGGACGTGGTGTACGGGCCGGCCGACCAGGAACTGCTCAGCTTCGTCGCGTCGCAGATCGCCAACAGCCTGGCCCGGCGCCGTTCCGCCGAATCGCTCAGGCGTGCCTACGAGCAGCTCGAACACCGGGTCGAGGAGCGCACGCTGGCGTTGCGCAACGAGATCATCGAGCGCGAGCGCATGCAGGACCAGCTCAGGCACCAGGTCATGCACGACGCCCTGACCGGGCTGCCGAACCGCGGCTACCTGCGCGACCGCATCGACCGCGTGCTGGCCGTGATCCGGCGCGAGTCGCAGCGTCACTGCGCGCTGCTGTACCTGGATGTCGACCGCTTCAAGATCATCAACGACAGCCTCGGTCATCTGGCCGGCGACGAGGTGCTGAAGGAGGTGGCGACCCGGCTCGCCAGTTGCGTGCGGCATCCGGACCTGGTGGCCCGACTGGCGGGGGATGAATTCGCGATACTGCTGGAACAGGTGCAGTTGCCGGTGGATGCCACTGCCGTGGCGCAGCGTGTGATGGATGCGCTGAGTGCACCCATGCAGATCGACGGCAAGGAGCTGCAGGTGACCGCCAGCGTGGGCATCGCGATCGCCGATGGAAACTACGTCGCGGCCGATGAGTTGCTGCGCGATGCCGACATCGCGCTGTATCGCTCGAAGGAGCTCGGGCGAAAGCGCTTCGAGTTGTTCGATGCGACGCTGGCCAAGAACGTGATCGACGTGCTGGCGCTGGAGGGTGAACTGCGCAAGGCCCTTCAGCACGACCAGTTCGAGCCGTATTTCCAGCCGATCTGCCAGCTCGACGGGGGCAGGGTGCTGGGCTATGAAGCGCTGATCCGCTGGAACCACCCGCTGCGTGGCCTGCTGCAGCCGGCCGATTTCCTGAGGATCGCCGAGGACAGCGGCCTGATCGAGGTGATCGACTGGCGCATGTTCGAGCTCAGCTGCCAGCTGCTGCTTCAGCACGCATCCGACGACACCTTCCTGACCCTGAACGTCTCCGCGTTGCATCTGCGCCACGCGGATTTCGACACGCGCCTGATCCAGTTGCTGGAGCATACCGGCCTGCCGCCGTCGCGTCTGGTGGTCGAGGTCACCGAAGGCGCGCTGCTGGACAACCCCGAGCGCGTGCGTGCCACGCTGGAGCGCCTGCGGGTGATCGGCGTAGGTGCCGCGCTGGACGACTTCGGCACCGGCTACTCCTCGCTCAGTTACCTGCACTCGCTGCCGCTGCGCATCCTGAAAATCGATCGCGCCTTCGTACAGGAGCTGGACAAGGGCGCCAATACCAGCAGCACCACGGTGGTGGCGGCGATCCTCGCACTGGCGCGCGCGCTGAACATCGAAGTCATCGCCGAAGGCATCGAGACCGAGATGCAGCTTGCGGCCCTTACCGCGATGGGCTGCGACATGGCTCAGGGCTATCTGATTGGACGTCCGTCACCGATCGCTTTCTGGCTGGAATCCCGCGCGGCGGATGCGTGACCGGCGCAAGGATCGTGCTGTCCGGGTGGCGTCACGATGGACCGCTGTCACGGCTGGCTCAAGCCGGCGACGCCCGGGCCGATATCATCGTATGGATAACCTCGATCTCCGACGCCACGCGACCCCGATTGGCCGTGGCGGCGACCGCCGCGGTGCGGGATTCGTGTTTCGTCGGGTCAGCGCCGGAGCCGGGTCATTCGGATGAACCCCCAGCGCACGCCGAGCCCGAACCTGTCGGCCGGGACGGACCGACCAGCATGGTCGAGTCGCCTGATCGAGGCTGCGACACCGGCGGACGTGGCGGCGCTGATCATCGCGCTGGCGCAGTCGCTGCCGGGCTGCCAGACGGCAACGTTGCTGCATGGACTCGGCGAGGCGTCGATCGGCCCTGGCACCGCGGCGAGGCCGGCGGGCATGGTCTGGGCGCGGGTCGCACTGAGCCGTGGCGATCTCTGTCTCAGTGATGACGGCCGCTGGGCGGCATGGCCCATGCTCTCGGGCGAGCGCGTGGTTCTGCTGCTTCGCTTCGCCGCTGGCCAGGTGGCGGAACAACTGCGCGCCGCGCTCTCCGCCGACCTCGGGCTGGCCGGCCAGCGCCTGGCGCAGACGTTCGAACTGAGCAATCTGCAAGGCTCGAACAAGCAGCTGGAGCGCTCGGAAATCCTGCAGCGCGCGTTATTCGCGATTGCCGATCTGGCCGGCTCCGACCTGCCGATGCCGAAGATGCTGCGCGGTATCCACAAGATCGTCAGCAGCCTGATGTATGGAGAGAATTTCTTCATCGTGCGGCATGACCCGCTACGTCGGACATGGCGTTTCCTGTACTACGCCGACGTGATCGACACCGATGGGCAGGACACGACGCGCGAGACGCCACTGGATGACTGGCGCGGCACACTGACCCACCGGGTGTTGACCAGCGGCCAGCCGATGAGGGGTAGCGCCGAAGCGTTGCGCGCCACGATCGACGGCGTCCTGCTCAAGGTGGGTCCGGACAGCAGTGACTGGCTCGGCGTGCCGATGGTGCTCGACGGCCAGGTACACGGTGCGCTGGTGGTGCAGAGTTACAAGCCGGGCGTGAGCTTCACGATGGAGGATCAGGAGTTGCTCGGCTTCGTCGGCAACCACATCCTGACCGCGCTGGAGCGCAAGCGGGGCAAGGACGAGCTGGAATCGCGCGTGCGGTTGCGCACCCGGGAGCTGGCCCAGGCCAACATGGGTCTGCAGCAGGAGATCCTCGATCGCCAGCGCGCCGAGCAGCTGCAGCGCGCGCTGTTCCAGCTGGCCCAGCTGGCCACCGTCGACATCGACGAGAACTCGTTCTATCGGCGCGTGCACACCGTGGTGGGCGCGCTGCTCAATGCGGAGAATTTCTTCATTGCGCTGCTCACCGAAGACCGCAACATGCTGGAGTTTCCCTATTACGTCGATGTCGACGGATACAGCAAATCGACGCGTGCGCTGGGCCGTGGGCTGAGCGAGCATGTCCTGCGGCATGCCCGACCGATGCTGGCCTGTCGGGCCGAAATCGAGGAGCTGGTGCGTCAGGGCTCGGTGACTCCCAGCGACACACCGAACGTCGCGACCAGCTGGCTGGGCGTGCCGTTGCAGGTCGGTGACGAGGTGATCGGGCTGGTGGTGGTGCAGAGCTACGTGCCCGAGGCGCGCTACAGCGAGGCCGACCGCGAGCTGTTGACCTTCGCCGCCCTGCAGATCGCCAACAGCATCTACCGCCGCCGCACGGCGGTGTCCCTGCACGAGTCCAATATGCAGCTGGAGCGCAGGGTGGACGAGCGCACACAGGAATTGCGCCAGGAAATCCAGCAGCGCGAACGGGTGCAGGAGCAACTGAAACATCAGGTGATGCACGATCCGCTGACCGGGCTGCCGAACCGGGGTTTCCTGCGCGATCGTCTGAACCGTGTCCTGGAGACCTTGCAGCGCCATCCGGATCGGCGTTGTGCGCTGCTTTATCTGGATGTCGATCGATTCAAGGTCATCAACGACAGCATCGGCCACCTGGCCGGTGACGAGTTTCTCAAGGCGGTCGCCGACCGATTGCGCTGCTGCGTTCGTGACCCGGACATGGTCGCGCGGCTGTCCGGCGATGAATTCGCGATCCTGCTCGAAGACGTTTCGGGGGCCGAAACCGCGGCGGAAGTCGCCCAGCGCATCCTGCGCGTGCTGGGCGCGCCGCTGCGGCTGTCGGGCAAGGAGCTGGAGCCGTCGGCCAGCATGGGGGTCGCGATCGGCGACAGCCGTTATCTCAAGAGCGACGACTTGTTGCGCGACGCCGACATCGCGCTGTATCGCGCCAAGGAGCGCGGGCGCAAGCGGTTCGAGATGTTCGACGAGACGCTGGCGACGGATGCGATCGACGTGCTGACGCTGGAAGGCGAATTGCGCCACGCACTCATGCACGACGAGTTCGAACCGCATTTTCAGCCGATCCGCCGCCTCGATGGCGGCGAGGTGGTCGGCTACGAGGCACTGATCCGCTGGAACCACCCCCAGCGTGGTCTGTTGATGCCGGCGGATTTCCTCCGGGTGGCCGAGGACAGTGGCCTGATCGAGGCGATCGACTGGCGCATGTTCGAAATGAGCTGCATGCGTTTCAACCGGGACGCGCCATCCGGGATTTTCGTGACCCTCAACGTCTCGGCGCGCCATCTTCGCCATCTCGACTTCGATGTGCGCCTGCTGCAGCTGCTGACTCGAACTGGACTGTCACCCACACGCGTGATCGTTGAAGTCACCGAAGGCGCGTTGCTGGACAACCCCGGGCGCGTACGCGACACGCTCGATCGGCTGCGCATGGTGGGCGTGGGGGCGGCATTGGACGACTTCGGCACCGGCTACTCGTCGTTGAGCTATCTGCATTCGCTGCCGCTGCGCATGTTGAAGATCGACAAGTCGTTCGTGCACGAGCTGCAGCATGGGGCCAATACCAGCAGCACCACGGTGGTCGAGGCGATCGTGGCGCTGGCGCGCGCGCTGAACATCCAGGTGATCGCCGAAGGCATCGAAACCGAGACGCAGCGCGCCGCCCTGAAAGCGATAGGCGGCGACATGGGCCAGGGCTATCTGCTTGGATACCCCGGTCCGCTGGTCGGAGGGCGCGACCGTGCCGAGCCGGATTCGGCCGGTTACGAGCTGGCGGCGATCTGACGCAGGGCCGATTCGAAGGCTTCCGGTGGTTGGCCGCCGGAAATCAGCTGCCGGCCGTTGATGATCGTGGCCGGTACCGACTGGATGCCGCGAGTCAGGAAGAATTGCTCCTGCGCACGCACCTCGTCGGCGTAGCTGTCACCGGCCAGGATTTCCTTCGCCCGTGTCGCGTCCAGCCCCGCTTCCTGCGCCAGCCGCAGCAGTGTGTCGTGCGCGCTGACGTCCTCGCCATCGGTGAAATAGGCGCGCAGCAGCAACTGCTTCAGTGTCAGCTGGCGACCTTCCAGTCCGGCCCAGTGCAACAGCCGATGCGCATCGAAGGTGTTGTAGACACGACTGCGTCGATCCATGTTGAAGGTGAAGCCAAGCGCCGCACCGCGGGCGCGGATCGCTTCGCGGTTTGCATCGATCTGCTCGGCGGAGCTGCCGTATTTGCGCATCAGGTGTTCGGTGGAATCCTCGCCTGCGGCGGGCATCTGCGGATTCAGCTCGAACGGCTGGAAGTGGATCTCCGCGGTCACTTCGCCATCAAGACTGGCCAGCGCCTGTTGCAGCGAGGCCAGCCCCACCGCGCACCACGGGCAGGAAACGTCGGAAACGAAGTCGATGCGGACGGAAGGGGGAGATTTCATCGGGCATCTGCCAAACCGGGGAAAATAGCGAAGTTGGGGGTGACACGGGCCGGTTCAAGGCGCGGCGACCGCCATGCAGGGAATCGCATCGAGTGAGACGTCGCCGATTACACTGGAGGACCGCCCGAGCGCAGCCACGGGTCTGCCGCTACGACCATGATGAGCATGTGCATGCCGCACCATCGAACAATTCCTGCCATATCGTCCACGCCTGGTCTGCGGCAGCTCACCCGGTGGAAGCCGGCGCCACGATGAAAACCCGTGCACGCATTGCTACCTGGCAGCGCCTGCGCCAGCAGCCAACCTGGAAGCTGCTGGCGGCGGACAACGCGCCGCTGACCGCCGCGCTGCTGCAAGGCCTGCTGCTCGATGCCGAGCGCCAGCTGCCGGCGTCGCTGCTGCACGAGCGGCTGGCGCGCGAGCTGGAGGAACTGCGTGCGCATGGCCATGCCGTGCCGCGTACCGCGCAGGCCTACGTGGCCGAATGGCTGGGCTCCGGCTGGCTGGAGCGGCGCTTTCCGGAAGGGGCCAGCGAGGAGCAGTACGAGCTGTCCACCCAGGCTATCGGCGCGCTGCGCTTTCTCGGCAGCCTGGACAGCAGCCGCAACGTGGCGACCGAAAGCCGGCTCGCGCTGGTCATCCAGCAACTGGTGCAACTGGCCCGGCAGACCGATGGCGACCCGCACAGCCGGCTGGCCGAACTGCTGGCCCAGCGTGAGCGCATCGACGCGCAGATCGCCGCGGTCAGCGAAGGCCGGGTGGACGTGTTGGACGACACCCGCGCGCTGGAACGGGCGCGCGAGATCATTGCGCTGGCCGACGAGCTGGCCGAGGATTTTCGCCACGTGCGCGACGACTTCCAGCAACTGGACCGCGACTTCCGCGAACGCATCATCGACGATGAGCGCCAGCGCGGCGAGATGCTGGAGGCGCTGTTCGCCGGCGTCGACGTGATCGCCGAAAGCGAATCGGGGCGCAGCTTCGACGCGTTCTGGCGGCTGCTCACCGACGCCGAGCAGAGCGGCCAGCTGGAAGCCGCGGTGGATGCGGTGACCGGCCGTGAGTTCGCACGCAAGCTGGACCGGCGCGAGCGCAGCTTCCTGCTGCATCTCACCCGCACCTTGCTCGACCGCGGCGGCCATGTGCACGACGTGCTGCAGCATTTCGCGCGCAGCCTGAAGGGCTTCGTGCAGAGTCGCGCCTACCTGGAGCAGCGCCGCCTGCACCAGCTGCTGAAACAGGCCCAGGCCGAGGCGCTGAAACTGCGCGACCGGGTGCGCAGCAACGAGGGCATCGACTACACCTTGGTCCTGAGCAGCGCGCGCTTGCATTCACTGTCGCGCTGGCGGCTCAACGACCCGCGCAACAGCCAGGTCGACGGCAGCATCGTGCGCGCCGGGGGCGCGGCGATCACGCTGGACAACGTGGGCGAGCTGGTGGCGCAGTCGGAGATCGACTTCCGCACTCTGAAACAGCGCGTGCACACGCTGCTAGGCGATCACGCGCAGTGCTCGGTGGGCACCGTGTTGCAGCACTATCCTGCCGAACAGGGCCTGGGCAGCGTGGTCGGCTACGTGGCGCTGGGCAGCCGCCACGGCATGCTGGTGCCCGACCGCTTTGAGCCGGTGAGCTGGCGCGGCGAGGACGGCCACGAGCGCCGCGCCCGCATTCCCCTGCTGTACTTCCTCAAGGAGAAACGCGATGAACTGGTCTGAGGACATGGCCGGGCCGGACCCGGCCAACCCGCCATCGGAAGGCATCGATGACGCCGGCCTGTTCCCCGGTGACAGCGGCAGCCTGCCGTTCGAGGCGCGCCGCGTGCTGTGCCAGTTGCTGGCCGGTCCCAGCGTGGACGCCGAGCGCCACGCCCTGCTGTGGCCGGTGCTGCTGCGCGAAGAAACCGCCATTCGCGCACGCCTGTGCGAACTGTTCCTGGAACTGGTGCTGGATCGCGATCTGCGCGTGGCCTTCGTGCGCCAGGCCGATACCGGCGAACTGGAAACGCCGACCCTGTTGCGCTCCAGCCCGCTCACCTTCATCGACTCGGTGCTGCTGCTGGCCCTGCGCCAGCGCCTGGCCGAAGCCGAGGCGCAGGGCCAGCGCGCGGTGGTGGAGGTGGACGAACTGCACGCGCAACTGGCCGTCTACGAACCGCCGCAGGGCACCGACCGTGCCGGCTTCACCAAGAAGCTCAACGCCGCCATCGAGAAGATGAAAAAGAACAACGTGCTGCAACCGATCCGCGGCAGCGAAGGCCGCCACGAAGTATCGCCCACGCTGAAACTGCTGTTTTCCGCCGAGGACGTGCAGGCGCTGGGCGCGGTCTATCGCGAGCACATGGCTGGCCAGCATGGCCGCACCGACGTCCCCGGCGAGGAGGATGAGTGATGAAGAATCTCGACAACGCCCCCGCCTTGTTCCTGTCCGACCTGCCTACGCCGAGTGACGAACAATTCCGCATGCGCCGCCTGCAGGTGCTCAACTGGGGCACTTTCTCCGGCCTGCATGAAGTACCGATCGCCGAGCGCGGCTTCCTGTTCGTCGGCCGTTCCGGTTCGGGCAAGTCGACCCTGCTCGATGCGATGTCGGCGCTGCTGGTGCCGCCCGCGCTGGTCGATTTCAACGCCGCCGCGCGCGAGGCCGAGCGCAGCGGCCGCGACCGCTCGCTGGTGTCGTACGTACGCGGCGCCTGGGCCGACCAGCACGACGAGGATTCGGGCGAGGTCGCCACCCAGTACCTGCGTCGTGGTCCGGTGTGGTCGGCGCTGGCGCTGGAGTATCGCAACGCGCTGGGCCGCTGCGTGACCCTGGTGCGGTTGCTGTGGATCCGCGGCAACAGCTCCACTGCGGCCGACGTGCAGAAGCACTTCATCGTCGCCGAGCGACCGTTCGACCTGGCCACCGAGTTGGAAGGATTCGACCTGGACCTGCGCCGGCTCAAGCAGCGCCTGGTCGACGTACACCACCACGACAGCTTCAATGCCTACGCCGAGCGCTTCCGCCGCCTGCTCGGCATCGGCAACGACACCGCGCTGCGCCTGCTGCACAAGACGCAGTCGGCGAAGAACCTGGGCGATCTCAACCACTTCCTGCGAGACTTCATGCTGGAGCGCCCGGAAACCTTCGCCGTGGCCGACCGCCTGGTGGCCGAATTCGCCGAGCTGGATGAGGCGCACAAGGCGGTGGTCACCGCGCGCGAGCAGATCGAGACCCTGCGCCCCGCGCGGACCGCCCATGAGCGGCTGACGGCGGTGCGGCGCGAGCGCAGCGAACTGGACGAGCTGCTGGCCGGCATGGATGGCTATCGCGAGCGGCAACGGCTGCGCCTGCTCGGCGCGCGCCTGACCGAACTGGATACGCTCGATCGCGGCCTCGAAGGTGAGGAAGGCCGGCGCCTGCAAAGCCTGGAACAGCACCAGCGCGATCTCGGCGATCTGCAGGCGCGCCACCGCGAACAGGGCGGCGACCGGATCGAGCAGCTCGAACGCGAGCGCGACAGCGTGTCGCGCGATCGCGACACCGGCTTGCGCCACCGCGGCGTGGCCGATGCCGCCTGCCGGCAACTGGGCTGGCAGCTCGCCGGCACGCCACAGGGTTTCGCCGAGCAGCTCGCGCAGGCGCGCGGCCTGCTCGATGCCAGTCAGGACGCTGCCGCCCGTGCCGACCAGCGCATGCTGGAACTGGGCATGCAGAAGAAGCAGGCCGAAGACGCCTTCGCCGGCGCGCGTGCCGAGATCGCCGCGCTGGAAGCGCATCCGTCGAACATCCCCGCGCATCTGCAGGCGCTGCGCCGCCGCCTGTGCACCGCGCTGGGTCTGGCCGATACCGCACTGCCGTTCGCCGGCGAACTGATCCAGGTGCGCGCGGACGAGCAGGCGTGGAGCGGCGCGATCGAGCGCCTGCTGCACGGCTTCGCGCTGTCGCTGCTGGTGGACGAGCGGCATTACGCCAAGGTCGCCGCCTGGGTCGATGCCACCCACCTCGGCGGCAAGCTGGTGTACCACCGCATCGGCGCGGAGGACGGGCTGAACGTGTCCGCGCCGCCGCCGCGCTCGCTGCTGCACAAGCTGGAACTGGCCCCGCACGCGCACCAGGAGTGGCTGCATGCCGAACTGCTGCGCCGCTACGACTACGCTTGCGTGGACAGCGTGCAGGCGTTGCAACGCAGCGAACGCGCGATCACCGCGCAGGGCCAGATCAAGCACGGCCGCAGCCGGCATGAGAAGGACGACCGCCACGCGGTCGGTGACCGCCGCCAGTGGGTAATGGGTTTCGACAACCGCGAAAAGCTGGCGCTGTACAAGGCCGAAGCCGGTGCGCTGGCGCAGCTGATTACCGAGGCCGACCGCACGATGGCGGCGATCAAGGCCGAACGCGCGGAGCAGGCCAGCCATGCCGCCGCGGCACAGTCGCTGGCCAACCTGCGCTGGAGCGACATCGACGTCGCGCCTCTGCTGACACGACTGGATGCGATCGAGGCCACGCTGAAGGAACTGCGCGAAGGCGACGTGGCCTTGCGCGAGCTGGGCGAGCGCATCGAAGCCAGCGCCAAGCAGGTCGCCACCGCGCAGCGCCTGTTGAACGACGTGCGCGATGAACGCCGCGATCACCGGCGCGAGCGCGAGCGGCTGGAGAAGGAGCGTGCCCGTTGCGCAGATGACGTGGCCGCCAGGCCGCTGACGCCGTTGCAGCAGCAGGGGCTGGATGCGCGTTGCGATGCCGGCGTGTCGTTCACCCTGGGCAACCTGGCCGAGCGCACCTTGGCGATCGAGCGCGCGCTCAATCAGCGCATCGCGGCGCTGGACACGGAGGCCGCCGAGCAGACCCATCGAATCGTCGGCTGTTTTGAAACGTTCCGCCGCCGCTGGGCGCAGGATGCCGGCGATGTGCAGGCCAACCTGGAAAGCGCGACGGATTTCTTTGCCCGGCTGGAGCGGCTCGAACGCGACGGCCTGCCGGCGCACGAGGCGCGCTTCTTCGACATGCTGCGGACCCAGAGCGGGCAGAACCTGGTGGCCTTGCAGACGCATATCGCCCAGGCGCACAAGGCGATCCGCGCGCGCATGGAGGACGTCAACGCCAGCCTGGAGAGCGTGCCATTCAACCGCGGCAGCATCCTGCAGATCAAGCCGGAGGATCGGCGCCTGCCGGAGGTGATCGAGTTTCGCCAGCAGTTGCGCGACGTGCTGGCGCACCAGCGCACCGACGATCGCGAGCGTGCCGAGGCGCAGTTCGAGGGCCTGCGCAAGCTGGTCGCGCGGCTGGCCTCGACCGACCCCGAGCACAAGCGCTGGCGCGAGCAGGTGCTGGACGTGCGCCTGCACGTGGAGTTCATCGGCGAGGAGCGCGACGCGCAGAGCGGCCGCCAGCTCGAGGTGTACCGCAGCGGCGCCGGCAAGTCCGGCGGCCAGCGCCAGAAACTGGCCACCACCTGCCTGGCCGCCGCGCTGCGCTACCAGCTCGGCGACGAGGACGGCGGCGTGCCGCAATACGCTGCGGTGGTGCTGGACGAGGCGTTCGACAAGGCCGACAACGAATTCACCGCGATGGCCATGCGCATTTTCGAGAACTTCGGTTTCCAGATGATCGTGGCCACGCCGCTGAAGTCGGTGATGACGCTGGAGCCGTTCATCGGCGGCGCCTGTTTTGTCGAGATCGACGGCCGCCACGATTCGGGTGTGCTGATGATCGAGTACGACGCCGACAGCCAGCGCCTCGACCTGCCGCGTGCCGCACACGAAGGCGGCGATGCGCAACCCTGAGCAGGTCGTCGCGCTGTTGCATGGCAGCTGGCGGCGCCAGGCCGGCGACTGGCTCGGTGGCGGCGGCGACTGGCCGTTGCGCGTGTCGCTGGCGCCGCCGGGCGAGCGCCAGGCCAGTGCGCACTGGACGGCGTTCGAGGCGTGGCGATCCGGCTGGAAGGATTGGCGCGGCGGCGAGGTCAGCTGGGTCGAGCGGCGCTGGCCGCTGCTCGGTCGTCAGGCGGTGCCGGAAGCCGTGTCGTTGCCCGACGCCGAGGCGCTGGCCGAACTGCTGGGTGAAGCCGCGCGCTGGCAACGTGCCAGCGCACGGTTCGATGGGTGGGTGCAACGCTGGCCGGCGCTGGCCGCCACGTTGCGCCGTCAGTACGCCTTGCTGGCCGACGCCGACGACGCCGAGTTCGCCCGGTTCGGCGACATGCTGGCGTGGCTTCAGGCGCATCCCGCGTCGAACCTGTTCGCGCGCCAGCTGCCGGTGGCCGGGCTCGACAGCAAGTGGCTGGAAGCCCGCACCGGCCTGCTCGGCGAGTGGCTGCGCACGCTGGCCGGCTTGCCGCGCGACACTGATTTCCAGCAAGCCAGCGGCCTGCGTCGCGAGCCGGACCGGTTGCGCATGCGCGTGCTCGATCCCGTCTTGCGTGCGCGGATAGGCGGCTTGGGCGACATCCATGCGCCGTTCGGCGAACTGGCCGTGCTGGAGCTGCCGGTGCGGCGCGTGTTCATCGTCGAGAACAAGCAGACCGGCCTGGCCTTCGACGACCTGCCCGATGCCGTGGTGCTGATGGCGCGCGGCTACGCGGTGGAGCATCTGCACGAACTGCCGTGGTTGCGGGCGGCGCAGGCCGTGCACTACTGGGGCGACCTGGACACCCACGGCCTGGCCATCCTCGGTCGCCTGCGCGGCCACCTGCCGCAGGTAGCATCATTGCTGATGGACGAGGCGACCCTGCTGGCCCATCGCGCCTTGTGGGTGACCGAACCGCAGCCGCACCGCGCCGACGCCATTGACCATCTGGATGCCGTCGAGCAGGCGCTGTACCGCGACCTTCGCGGCGACCGCTGGGGCGTGCGCGTGCGGCTGGAGCAGGAGCGGATCGGCTGGGACGTGGCGTGGGCGCGGATCAGGTCAGCGCTTTCTGCCTGACTCCGCAGGCCTGTTCGCTTTCGGCGACGCGTTCGCGCACCGGCTCCTGCACCATTCCAGGCGGAGCGACAGGCGCAGATCGGACTGCACATGGCCCATCCGACGCAATGGCAGCCCGGAGACAGGGGTGGATGGCATCCCCCCCCCCGCGCGATTGAGCGCCGGAACGATTTGCAGCCAATCGGCGCGCGAGGCGAATGGTCGACTTTTCAGCCATGGAATTGAAGCGGGCGTCAACGGAACGATACGATGTCCAGCGCCACGGCCTCGGCGATGCGGATGCCGTCGACGGCGGCCGAGAGGATGCCGCCGGCATAGCCGGCGCCTTCGCCGGCCGGATAGAGGCCCCGCGTGTTCAGGCTTTGCAGGCTGTCGTCGCGCTTGATCCGCACCGGCGAGGAGGTGCGCGTCTCGACCCCGGTGAGGATGGCATCGTGCATCGCATAGCCCCGCACCTGACGCTCGAATGCGGGCAACGCCTCGCGGATCGCGGCGATCGCGTAGTCGGGCAGGGCACTTTCCAGGTTGCCCAGGGTCACGCCGGGCTGATAGGACGGCTGCACGTCGCCGAACTCGTGCGAGCTCCGCCCCGCGAGGAAGTCGCCGACCAGTTGGGCCGGTGCACTGTAATCGCTGCCACCCAGTACGTAGGCGTGGCTTTCCAGTGCGCGCTGCAGCGCAATCCCGGCCAGCGGACTGCCGCTGCTGTCGAACGGGGTGAAGTCGGACGGGTCGATGCCGACCACGATCGCGGCGTTGGCGTTGCGTTCATTGCGCGAATACTGGCTCATGCCGTTGGTGACCACCCGGCCGGGTTCGGAGGTGGCGGCCACCACGGTGCCGCCGGGGCACATGCAGAAGCTGTACACCGTGCGTCCGGGCGCACCCGGTCCGGCTTTGCCGTGATGCACCAGCTTGTAGTCGGCGGCGCCCAGGATCGGATGGCCCGCTTGCGGCCCGAAGCGGGCGCGATCGATCACCGATTGCGGATGCTCGATGCGGAAGCCGATCGAGAAGGGCTTTGCTTCGACGTAGACACCACGCGCGTGCAGCATCTCGAAGGTGTCGCGCGCACTGTGGCCCAGCGCCAGCACCACGTGGTCGGCGCGGAGCTGCTCGCCGCTGGCCAGGGTCACGCCGCGGATCTGTTGCCGCCCGACCGCCGCCGGCTCCAGCAGGAGATCGTCGACGCGGCTGCTGAAGCGGATTTCGCCGCCCAGCGATTCGATCGTGGCGCGCATGTTCTCCACCATCGTGACCAGCCGGAAGGTGCCGATGTGCGGCTTGCTGACGTAGAGGATTTCCTCCGGCGCGCCGGCCTTGACGAATTCGGTCAGCACCTTGCGGCCGTGATGCAGCGGATCCCGGATCTGGCTGTACAGCTTGCCGTCGGAGAACGTGCCGGCACCGCCCTCGCCGAACTGCACATTGGATTCGGGGTGCAGCTGGCGCTTGCGCCACAGGTCCCAGGTGTCCCGGGTGCGCTCGCGCACCGCCTTGCCGCGGTCCAGGATGATCGGGCGAAAGCCCATCTGGGCCAGGATCAGTCCGGCGAACAGCCCGCACGGACCGAAGCCGATCACCAGCGGCCGGTGTTCCAGCCGGTGCGGTGCCTGTGCCACGACGTGGTAGTCGGTGTCGGGCGTGGGCTGGACGTGCGGATCATCGGCGAAGCGCTGCAGCAGCTCAGCTTCCCGCGGGGTGTCGATGTCCAGCGCGTAGATCAGCGCGATCGCCCCGCGCTTGCGCGCGTCGTAGCTGCGCTTGGCCACGCTGTAACCGGTCAGTTCGGTGGTGGTGAGCGCCAGCCGCCGAAGGATCGCAGCGGTCAGCGCCTCGCCGGAGTGATCCAGCGGCAGCTTGAGGTCGGTGAGTCGCAGCATGCGGGGTCGTGGGGTTCTTCCGGCGGCAGGGCCGGATTTTCGCACGTCGCCATGGCGATGCGGGGATCCGCCGGATGCACGGCTCGATCGCTGCCGTCGAATCCTGCCGCGAGCCGCGCGGGCGCCAACGGGTGGATCGACACGGCGGGGTTCAGCTGCTCCGGCGGTCGGCCGGGAGCAGGGCGGCCATCTTCAGGCGGCTGACGCGATGCGCCGGAGATCCATCCGGGCAGGGGCAGAAGATGACGCCCTGCGGCAACTCAGGGAGGCCAGGAGATCGGTGAATTGCTCGCCGGTGGCCTGCGGGTGCAGCAGGATGAAGCAGTCGCTCTGGGCATCGGCCGGGCGATGGGCGGCCGCGATGCATATCCGACCGTCCCTGGTGGCCAGTACCGGCATCGCGGAATACTCCGAATCCCACAGCTGGCGGCGCACGAGCCCATGTTGCGGGCCGCCGGCGATGATGCACTCGATGATCTTTTCCATGATGTCCGCTCTCGTGTCGCGTGGGTTGGAGGTACGCGATACATCAAGCAGGTGTCAGGCCAGCAAGGACGGTGCAAACGGGACCCTCGTCACAGTTTCGAGTCGTGCTGTCAAAATTCGCGATGCAGGCGCTTCCGACGGCGGTCCGGCTGCGGCGATCCGTTGCCGGATCGCCGCAGGGCAGGCCTCAGGACTTGCCGATGAAATCGCTCTTGCCGATCTCGGTGCCGGTTTCGCGCAAGATGTTGTAGGCGGTGGTGCAGTGGAAGAAAAGGTTCGGGATCAGGAACTGCAGCAGGTAGGCCTGGCCCTCGAAGTTCATCTCGCCGCTGCGCATTTTCAGCACGATGGCACGTGCCTCGCTGCCATCGATCTGATCCGGTCCGAAGCCCTGGATGTACTCGATCACGCGGGCGATGCGTGCATGAACCTGCTCCAGTGTGGTCTCGTTGTCCTCGAACGCCTGGGGTTCGACGCCGGCCAGCCGGGCCGCGCCGCGCGAGGCCATGTCGCAGGCGATCTGCACCTGCTTGACCAGTGGCAGCATGTCGGGGATCAGGCGTGTCTGCAGCAGCACCTCGTCGCTGACGCCCTTGGCGCTCGCGTGCGCCGCGCCCTTGTTCAGCACGTGGGCAAGGTTGTCCAGTGCGCGGACGAAGACGGGGACGCTGGCCTGATACATGGAAAGTGTCATGGGTATGGCTCCGATGGGTCGTGGGACAAGGTGTCGGTGGATACGTCGTTGAAGGGCAGGGCGGCAGCCACGGGCGCGGCAATCGTCGCGGCCGCCACGGGGGGCTGATTCCCGGTCACGCGCAGCGCGAGCACGGCGGCGACCATCAGCAGGCTCGCGGCCAGCAGGAACGCGGCACCGGGCAGCGGCACCGGCGCATGGTCGCTGATGAACAGCGCGAACAGGTTGGCGAACAGCGCCGGTCCGAAAATGCCGGCGAGGCTGGCCAGACTGGTCAGTGCCCCTTGCAGTCGACCCTGTTCGTGCGGGTCGACCTGGTGCGACATCATCGCCTGCGCGGGTGGCCCGGCCAGCCCGCCAAGACACAGGAACGGAATGCCCAGCACGAACAGCCATGCCGTCGCTGCGAAGCCGAACAGCAGGTAGCCGCCGATGCACAGCAACAGTCCGGCCAGGATCAACCGGCGCTCACCCAGCGCCGGCATCAGCCGGCGCACCAGCACCGCCTGCACCAGGCCGCTGCACAGACCGACCAGGCCCAGCGTGTAGCCGACCGCCTGCGGCCCCCAGCCGTAGCGGTAGTCGGTGTAGAGCACGTAGGTCGAATTCAGCGAGAACTGCGCCAGATTGATCAGGAAGAATACGGCGGCCAGCCCGAACACCTGCGGGTAGCGGCGCAGCAGCACCAGCGCACCGAACGGATTGGCGTGACGCCAGTCGAAGCGCGCACTGCGCCGCTCCTTCGGCAGCGACTCCGGCAACACGAACAGGCCGTAGCAGAAATTGGTCAGCGACAGGCCGGCCGCCACCCAGAAGGGCAGGCGGACGTGCAGGTGACCGAGAAAGCCGCCCAGCGCCGGGCCCACGATGAAGCCGATGCCGAAGGCGGCGCCCAGCGTGCCGAACGCGGCCGCACGCTTTTCCTTCGGAGTGATGTCGGCGATATAGGCATTGGCGGTCGAGAAGCTCGCCGCACACACGCCGGACACCGCCCGGCCGATGAACAGCAGCCATAGTGCCGGCGCCAGCGCCATCACGATGAAGTCGATGCCGAGGCCAAGGCTGGAAATCAGGATGACCGTGCGCCGGCCATGGCGATCGGACAGGGCGCCCTGCACCGGCGAGAACACGAATTGCATCAGCATGAACAGCGCGCCGAACGCCCCGGCCCAGACGGCTGCCTTGGCGATGCTGCCGCCGATCAGCTGCACGATCAAATGGGGGAGCACCGGAATGATGATGCCGAACGCCAGCATGTCCAGCATCACCGTGACGAAGATGAAGGTGAGCGCGGCGCGTTGGGGTGGTGCGGCGGTAGTCGGCGAGTCCATCGGGCAGGGCAATGCGGTGGGACGTGCACGATAGCGGAATCGCGATGACGCCACACCTGCGATTGTCGGGGTGGCCCGATGGCGTTACGGGGAGTTCAATCCGACGATTGCGCCGGCCGGCATCCGCTTCAGGCGGGGTCCGGATGCCCGGGCACCGGTCCGACGCCGATGCGCCCCTGGCCGGACGCGTGGATCCAGGCGGCCACGGCCTCGGGATGTTCAAGATGCAGGTGATGGCTGCCGTCCATGTGACTGATCGCGATCTGCGGCACGCATGCCGCACGTGCCTGCATCAACGCGCCGGGCAGGTACGAGGTGGCGGGTTGTGCCAGCAGCAAAGCGGTGGGTGCGGCGATGCCATGCAGCAGGGCGTGAATCTGCGACTCGGCCAGTCGCAGCGGACTGGGCCGGGTCAGGCGCGGGTCGCTGCGCCAGCGCCAGCCGCCCTCGGTTTCCATCAGGCCTCGTTGCACGATCGGCCACGCCAGTTCGGCGCGCATGCCGCTGGCGACGCAGCGCGCGCCGACCGCCTGCTCGATGCTGTGGAATACCCGCAACGGCCGGCGCTTTTCCGCACGCGGCGCCAGCGCCTCGCGAAAGCGCGACAGGGTGCGCGAGCCATCGTCACCGAGCGGCCCGAGGCCTTCGATCAGCAACAGGCGTTCGATCCGCTCCGGCCGGGCGGCCGCGACCAGCGAGGCGATGCCGGCGCCCAGCGAATGGCCGAGCAGCGTATAGCGGGGCAACTGCAGGATCTCGGTGGCGGCCAGCACGGTCTGCACGTGGTCGAGATAGTGGTAGTCCGTGCCGGCGGCCGGGTGGTCGGAGTGACCATGGCCGGGCAGCTCCAGCGCGATCACCCGATGCTGCGTGGCCAGCAGCGGTGCCAGCAACGCAAAGCTGCCGGCGTTGTCGAGCCAACCATGCAGGGCCAGCAGCGGCGGCGCCGCCGCATCGCCCCACAGCTGCGCGCGCAGGGTCAGATGCGCCAGCCTGACTGCCAGTTCAGTCGGGGCGGTCACGGCATTGCTGCGCACGTTGTCGGGCGTCGCTGCGGTCTTGCCGCGCGGCGGCTGCATCGTAGTCGGCCGCGAATTCCGGCCAGCCCTGGGTATGTCGAAGGACCAGGGCGGCAAGGCTGTCGACCTGCTCGGCGCTGTCGTTGAGCGCGGGGATATAGCGCAGGGATTCGCCGCCGGCGTCGATGAAGAAATCGCGATTCTGCATGGCGATCTCCTCCAGCGTCTCCAGGCAGTCCACCGCGAATCCGGGACAGGCGACGTCGAGTTTGCGCACTCCGTCGGCGGCGAGCCGGCGCACCGTCGCGTCGGTGTAGGGGTGCAGCCAGCGCTCGCGCCCCACGCGCGACTGGAAGCTGATCACCAGCTGATCGTCGGCCAGTCCCAGTCGTTCGCGCAGGAGCCGCGCGGTGGCGTGGCACTGGCAGAAATACGGGTCGCCGGCGTGCAGGTACCGCTCGGGAATGCCGTGGAACGACAGCAGCAGTTTCTCGCCGCGACCGTGGATTTTCCACCAGCGTTCGATGCTCAGCGCGAGCGCCTCGATGTGGCCGGGATCATCGTGGTAATCGTTGACGATGCGCAGCTCCGGCGGCCAGCGCAGGCTCTTGATGCTGTCGGCCAGCGCATCCAGCACCGAGCCGGTGGAGGTGGCCGAATACTGCGGATACAGCGGCAGCACCAGCATCCGGCGCACGCCGTCGCGCTGCAGCTGCGCAATCGTGTGTGCGACCGAGGGCTCGCCGTAGCGCATCGCCAGTGCCACCCGGATCGGTGCGTCGGGCCGCTGCCGGATCAGCTCGGCCTGCAGCCCGCTTGCGAGCGCCTCGCTGCCGAAGCGCAGCGGCGAACCCCGCTCGGTCCAGACCTTGCCGTAGGCGTGTGCCGAGCGCGCCGGCCGGATGCGCAGGATCACCCCGTGCAGGATCAGCCACCACAGCCAGCGCGGGTATTCGATCACCCGTGGATCGGCGAGGAACTGTGCCAGGTAGGGGCGTACCGCCTTGGCGGTCGGGGCGCCCGGGGTACCCAGGTTGACCAACAGTACGCCTGCCTGAACGGACTGCATGCCCGGCTCGTGGGAATAGCCGGCAAGGCCGGTATAGTTGTTGCTGAATGGCATCGTGGCAGTCAGGGCTGGATCAGCCATGGAGTCTGCCACAAGCCCGGCGCACCGCGGTGCGTCGCCCCGTCCCCGAATCTGTACGGAGCTGCCCATGTTGAAGACCCCACTGCGTCGTCTGCTGCTAGTCGGCATGGCCCTGTTGCTGCCGGCGCTGGCCGTGCATGCCGAGGATCCCCCGCTGGTGCGTGCGACCAACGCCGTGCGCGTGCTGAACGACATCATGCAGGCGCCGGACAAGGCGATTCCGCAGGACCTGCTGCGCGATGCCAAGGCGATCGCGGTGATTCCGGACATGATCAAGGCCGGCTTCATCTTCGGCGGTCGTCGTGGCGAAGGCCTGATCTCGATCAAGAGCCCGGACGGCACCTGGTCCAATCCCAGCTTCATCACCATGACCGGCGGCAGCATCGGTTTCCAGGCCGGTGTGTCCTCGACCGACGTGGTGCTGGTGTTCCGCACCCAGCGCGGGGTGGATTCGATCGTGCGTGGCAAGTTCACCCTGGGCGCCGATGCTTCGGCTGCCGCCGGCCCGGTCGGGCGTACCGCCACGGCGGCCACCGACAGCCAGTTGAAGGCCGAGATCTACTCCTATTCACGCACCCGCGGCCTGTTTGCCGGTGTGGCGCTGGACGGCTCGGCGCTGCGCATCGACTACGATGCCAACGCGGCGGTGTATGGGGACGGCATCACGCCCCGACGCATTTTCGAGGGCGGGGTCAGCAACGTGCCGACTCCGGTCGTCGATTTTCGCGACCGGCTTGAGGAGTACACTGCACGTTGAACGCGGAAGTGTCGTGGCGCATGGGGCGCCATCGGTTCGCCAAGATGGGTTCAGAGGTCGATTATGGGTTTTGACAGTGTGTGGCATTGGCTGATCCTGCTGGCGATCGTGCTGCTGGTGTTCGGCACGAAGAAGATCCGCAACCTCGGGCCGGACCTGGGCGCCGCCATTCGCGACTTCAAGAAGGGCCTCAGCGGTGACGATGAGGCCAAGCAGAAGGAAGAAGAGGCCCGGCGCAAGGAGGCCGAGCAACTGCGCGCCGACGAGGCGCCGGCCGACCGTGCCAGCACGCAGAGTCAGCGCGACTCCAGCGAAACCAAGTAGACGCACGGTGGGCGGGGCGCGGCGATGATCGAGATCAGTCTCGGCAAACTGGTACTGCTCGCCCTGATCGCGTTGATCGTGCTCGGTCCGGAGAAGTTGCCCGGAGCGGCACGAACCGCCGGCGCCCTGTTGCGGCGAGTGCGTGGCGGTTGGGACGATGTGCGTGCCGAAGTCGAGCGCGAGCTCGAGATCGAACAGATCCGGCGCAGCGCACGCGAAGCCGCCGCCGCGGCCGAAGCGACGCAGAACGAAATGAAAGACAGTCTGCAGCAGGTGCGCGAACCGCTGGAAAAGATCGCTGCCGAGGTCGCGGCGGTAACCCGCCCGCCATCCGCCACACCCGGCGATCCGGCACCGAGCGGCGACGAGGCGGCCGACGAGGTGCAGGCCGAGTTGCCGCTGGACGTGCCACCGGAAACCACCAGGAAACCTCCGCATGACCACGTCTGAGCCGGACGCACCGGAGGGTTCCGACGGTGTCGGCGAGAGCCTGCAGCAGGGGCTGTTCTCGCATCTGCTGGAACTGCGCACGCGACTGCTCAAGTCGGTGGCCACCGTCGTGCTGCTGCTGCTGGCGCTGGTGCCGTTTGCCAACAGGCTGTATTCGGAGCTGGCCGCGCCGCTGGTGGCACGCCTCCCGCAGGGCGCGCATCTGATCGCCACCGAGGTCACCAGTCCGTTCATCACGCCCCTGAAGCTGGCCTTCTATACGGCACTTTTCATCAGCATGCCAGTGATCCTGTACCAGCTGTGGGCGTTCGTCAGCCCCGGCCTGTACAAGCACGAGAAGCGGCTGGCGCGGCCGTTGCTCGTCGCGGCGATGGGCTTGTTCTATCTGGGCTGCGCGTTCGCCTATTTCCTGGTGCTGCCGGCGGCCTTCCGCTTCCTCACCGCGGTGACACCGGAGGGAGTGGAGATGATGACCGACATCAGCCACTACCTCGACTTCGTGATGCTGATGTTCTTCGCCTTCGGGCTGTGCTTCGAGGTGCCGGTAGCGGTGGTGGTGTTGGCGGCGGTGGGCGTGGTCGACCTGGACAAGCTGCGCAGCGGCCGGCGTTACGCCATCGTCGGCGCGTTCGCGATCGCCGCGCTGATCACCCCGCCGGACATCACCTCGATGATGATGCTGGGCATTCCGATGTGCCTGCTCTACGAACTGGGTGTGCTGGCCGTGCGCTGGCTGGTGAAGCCGGGTTCGTTGCGGTCCGACGCAAGCTGAGCGCAGCCCGCTGCGACCGGTTCAATACAGGTCGATCGGATCGACATCCAGCGACCAGCGCACCCTGCGTGCCGATGGCAGCGCCAGCAGAGCCAGCTGCCAGGAACGCAACATGCCATGCAGCACGCTGCGACTGACCGCCTCCAGCAGCAACTGGCCGCGATGCCGACCGGCGCGCAACGGCATCGGCGCGGGCATCGGGCCGGCGAGCTGCCAGGGGCCGTCGGGCGGCAGGGCGGCGCAGGCGTCGGCGAGAAAGGCATCGACATGCTCGCGTAACCCGGCATCGGCGCGCAGCAGCACCTGATGGCTGTACGGCGGCAGCTGGATCTGGCGCCGCTCGGCCAGCAGTTCGCGCGCCGCGGCGGCATAGCCGTGGGCCAGCAGGCCACGCAGCAAGGGGTGGTCCGGCTGGTGCGTCTGCAGCAGGACGCGACCGGGCTTGCGCGCCCGCCCGGCGCGTCCGGCCACCTGTACGACCAGCTGGGCCAGCCGTTCGCTGGCGCGGAAGTCCACGCTGTGCAGGCCTTCGTCGACGCCCACCATCGCCACCAGGGTGAGATTGGGCAGGTCGTGGCCCTTGGCCAGCATCTGGGTGCCGACGAGGATCGCCGGCTGATCGTCCCGCAGGGTGCCCAGCAGTTGCTCGAACGCGTCGCGGCGGCGGGTGGTCTCTCGATCCACCCGCAGTACCGGCACCTGCGGGAACTGCGCGATCAGGGCCTCCTCGAGTCGTTCGGTACCCTGGCCCTGCGCCTTCAGTTCGGTCGCGCCGCAGCTGGGGCAGGCGTTAGGCAGGCGCTGGCGATAGTCGCAGTGATGACAGATCAGCTGACGCCGGCCGGCGTGCAAGGTCAGCGGCCGGTCGCAGCGGGAACACTCGGCGTGCCAGCCGCAGCTGTGGCATAGCAGCACCGGCGCGTAGCCGCGGCGATTGCGGAATACCAGGGCCTGTTCGCCGCGGGCCACCGTTTCCGCGACCGCAGTCAACAGGGCCGGCGACAGGCCGTGTTCCAGTCGCTGCGCGCGCATGTCGATGATCTGCACCTGCGGGGGGCGGGTCGCGCCGGGACGGGCACGCAGATGCAGGCTGCGATAGCGGCCGCCCTGCGCATTGGCCAGCGATTCCAGCGAAGGCGTGCCCGAACCCAGCAGTACCGGCACGCCCAGCGCGCGGGCGCGCACCAGGGCCAGGTCGCGCGCGTGGTAGCGGAAGCCCTCCTGCTGCTTGTAGGCGTTGTCGTGCTCCTCGTCGACAATGATCAGGCCGGCCTGCGGCAGCGGTGTGAACACCGCCGAGCGGGTGCCCAGGATCACCCGCGCCGTGCCTGCACGTGCCCGCAGCCAGGCGCGCGCGCGATCGCCTTCGGACAGGTTGGAATGCAGCACTTCCACGATCACCCCGAGGCGTTCGCGCAGCCGCCGCACGGTCTGCGGCGCAAGCCCGATTTCCGGTACCAGCAGCAAGGCCTGTCGGCCCTGCGCCAGCACCTGCTCGATCAGCGCCAGGTAGACCTCGGTCTTGCCGCTACCGGTCACGCCGTCGAGCAGGAACGGCTGGTACTGGCCGAGGCAGGCACCGACCGCGGCTACGGCCTGGTGCTGTTCGTCGCTCAGTTGCGGTGCCAGCGATGCCGGCAGCGAGTGGTGGTCGAGCGGGGGACGTTCGCTGCGCTCGAGCAGGCCGGCCTCGGCCAACCGGCGGGCCGCCGCGCGCCATCCCGGCAGGCGCTCGGTCAGCTCCTGGGCGCTCAATGCACCAGGAGCGAGGGCGGCCAGCAAGGCCTGGCTGCCGCCTCGCCGGCCGCCGGCATCGTGGGTGCTGCGACCGACGGGAGTAAGCGACCAGTATTCGTCGCCGGTGGCCGGCAGGGGCCTGGCTTCGCGCAGGCTCAGCGGCAGCGCATTGGCATAGGCCTCGCCGGGGGCACCGAGCCAGTAATCGGCGGCCCAGGCCAGGGTCCGCATCAGCTCGGCATCGAGCAGCGGGGCATCATCGAGCAGTCGCACCACCTGTTTCAGACGGTGGCTGCCGATCGTCGCCTCGGCATCGATTGCCACCACTACCCCGACCCGTTTGCCACGGCCGAATGGCACCAGCACCCGGCTGCCCACGTGCGACTCTCCCGCCGCAGGGGGCAGGTAGTCGAACAGGGTGGGCAAGGGCAGTGGCAGGGCGACGCGAAGGACGGCAGGCATGGTGACCTCAATGGCGACCCAGTGTAACCGCAGCATCGTCGCGCCCCGATTGCGGCGGGTCCGGAAATTGCCGGGTAGGTGTTGTGCGCACTTGCTGCTCATCTATCTGAGGAGTTGAGGGTAAGTAGCTATCAATCGGAGGTTTTTACGCTTATCCACAAGAGCTGTGGATAAGTCTGTGGATGTGGCGGGGAAGGAGGGCCTCAAAGCGCGCCGTGGCGCCCTTCACGACAGCTTGACCAAGTTTTGGTCAGGCAAAAAAATCTTTTTGCTTCAATGTGTTGAAAATGTCCGTAAGCCGACGTTCACATGATTGACAAACGATCTTCACGCAGCTTGACAGGCCGGTGACGCTGTGCAAAACCGCCACGACGGTGCCCGTCGAGCGGGCTCTTGGGAGGGGCTTTTGAGAGTCAGTGGGCCATACCCGGCAAGCCCGCGACGAGCAAGGCAGGGGCCAGCAGGAAGATGTGGCACGAGTCGGCGACCCGATATTTCAGCACCGTCATCGGCCAGCCTTGCCGATACTTCCGTTCTTGCCTGATCGGCAGGTAGATCGGGGCCTCGGAACCCCAGGCCGGTTTCCTTCCCGTCCAGCGGCTTGCCGAGTCAGGCGCCGCAGTCGGCGCAGTGCGGTCCCTCATGGTGGGCCGATCGCTCCATCAAGATCCCCCTGCCCGGTGCACCGGGTGATCCGCACACGGGTCGGGATGTACGCCAGTCGTGACCTATGGCTCAGGTAGAATGGCCGGCCCTGGAGTCTGCTGTGCCGATGAAAGCTTTCCGTCCCGAGCGCGCCCGCCTGGTGCACGAGATGCGCGCCACCGTGCGTCTCGCCCTGCCGTTGATCGCTGCCCAGCTGGCGGCGATCGGCAGCAATGTGATCGACGCGGTGCTGGCCGGTCATGTCAGTGCGCATGTGCTCGGTGCCGTCGCCGTGGGTGCCAGCATCTGGTCGCTGGCGATCGTCAGCGGCATCGGCATGATGATGGCGGTGCCGCCGTCGATAGCTCAGCTCGATGGCGCCGGCCGTCGACACGAGGTGGGCGCGGTATTCCGCCAGGCGCTGTGGCTGGCGCTGGGCATGGGTGTGCTGCTGTGGTTCGCGGTGCGTCATGCGGCGCCGCTGATCGACCTGATCGGCGTGACGCCGAGCCTGCGCCATGACGTGCAGCGCTTTCTGCTGGCGATCAGTTGGGGCGCGCCGGCGCTGACCTGCTATTTCGCGCTGCGCGGATTGTCCGAAGGCCTGTCGCTGACCCGGCCCTCGATGTATTTCAGCCTGGCCGGACTGGTACTGCTGGTGCCGCTGGGCTATGTGCTGATGTTCGGCAAGCTGGGCATCCCGCCGCAGGGCGCGCACGGTTGCGGTGTCGCCACCGCGATCGTCCTCTGGCTGGAAATGCTGTCCTTCGCGGTCTACGTGATCTGCCGGCGCCACTACCGCGGGCTCGGGTTGTCCGATCATTTCGAATGGCCGGACCTGCGCCGGATCGGCGCGCTGGTGCACGTCGGCCTGCCGATGGCGGTGAGTCTGCTGGCCGAGGCCGGGCTGTTCGTGGCCACGGCGCTGATCATCGCCACGCTTGGCGAGGATGTGATTGCCAGTCACCAGGTCGCGGTCAACATTGCCTCGCTGTTCTTCATGATCCCGCTCGGACTGGCGATGGCGATTACCGTGCGGGTCGGCAATGCGGTGGGGCGCGGCGACGAACGCGGGGTGCGCTATGCCGGCTTCTGCGGCATCGGCCTGACTCTCGTCACGCAACTGTTCTCGGCCACGCTGATGCTGTGCCTGCCGTATTTCATCGCGGTGCTGTACACGCATGACCCCAAGGTAATCACGCTGGCCGCGCAACTGATCATGCTGGCTGGCCTGTTCCAGTTTTCGGACGGCATCCAGGTCGCCGCGAACGGTGCGTTGCGCGGCCTCAAGGACACCCGCGTGCCGATGGCGATCACCTTGTTCGCCTATTGGTGCATCGGCATGCCGGTGGGCTGGTGGCTCGCGTTCCATCGCGGCATGGGTGCGCGCGGCATGTGGATCGGCCTGATCGCCGGCCTGTCGGTGGCCGCGGTGATGTTGTTCACCCGGTTCTGGCGCAGCGCCTGGAAACAGCGCTGGCGGCTGGGTTCGCATGACCACGCCGGTGCGACCGGCTACGCTTGATCCCATGACTCAGGAAACCCGCATGACCCCTCCGCCCCCGCTCCGTCGCCACGGCTTCTGGGCTTTCCTGCGCACGTTCGGGCGTGGCATCAACATGATCAGGTTGATCATTCTCAACCTGGTGTTCTTCAGCCTGCTTCTTGTACTGCTGCTGGTGGTCACCGCCGGCGTGGCAGGCAACCGGCTGGATGGCACGCTGCAGAGCGACAGCGTGCTGGTGATCAGGCCGCAGGGCCAGCTGGTCGAGCAGTACAGCATCGAGCCGCTGCAGCGTGCATTGACCGGCCTGTCCGGCGAGGATCCCAAGCAGGTGCAATTGCGCGACCTGATCGGCGCGATCGACGCGGCGGCGAGTGACAAGCGGATCAGCCGCATCCTGCTGCTTCCCGGTGACCTGCAAGGCGGCGGCTTTGCCGCGTTGCGCGAAGTCGGGGCGGCGCTGGACCGGTTCCGTGCGGCGGGCAAGCCGGTGATCGCGTGGGCGGTGAATCTGGACCAGGGCCAGTATTACCTCGCAGCGCATGCCGACCGCCTGCTGGTCGACCCGCAGGGTGGCGTGATGGTCACCGGACTGGCCAATTACCGCTTGTTCTACAAGGATCTGCTGGACAAGCTCGGCGTCGACGTGCACCTGTTCCGTGTCGGCGAGTTCAAGAGCGCGGCCGAGCCGTACATCCTCGATCACGCCTCGGCCGAGGCCAAGCAGGCCGACAGCTACTGGATGGGCGGCCTGTGGGACAGCTACCTCGCGGAAGTGTCCGCGTTGCGGAAACTCGACCCGGCGACGCTGCGCGACGACATCGACAACCTGCCGCAGCATATCGCCAGCACCCAGGGCGATCTGGCCCAGCTGGCCCTGAATGAGCATCTCGTCGACGGCACGGCAACCCGCGCCGAGCTCATCTCGATGATGCGCAAGGAAGGCGTGCCGGCCGACCGCAAGGGACACAGTTTCCGGCAGGTCGGCCTGTCGCGTTATGTCGCCAGCCTGCCGGGCGATGGCCATCCTTTCGCGGCCGGCGTGGCGATCGTGGTGGCCGAAGGCGAAATCAGCGCCGGCAAGCAGTCGCCCGGTTCCATCGGCGGCGAATCGACCGCCGCGCTGATTCGTGCCGCGCGCGAGGACCGCAAGACCAAGGCGCTGGTGCTGCGGGTCAACTCGCCCGGCGGCGAAGTGTATGCGGCCGAGCAGATCCGTCGCGAGGTCGAGTTGACCCGGGCGGCGGGTATACCGGTGGTGGTGTCGATGGGCGACGTGGCGGCCAGCGGCGGCTACTGGATCTCGATGAATGCCAACCGCCTCTTCGCCGAGCCGAACACCATCACCGGATCGATCGGCATCTTCGGCATGTATTACTCGGTACCACATACCCTGGCCAAGCTCGGCATCCAGAGCGACGGCGTCGGCACCGGGCCGATGGCCGGCGCATTCGACATCACCCGTCCGCTGGATCCGCATGTCGGTGCGGTGATCCAGGCGATCATCAACAAGGGCTATCGCGACTTCGTCGGCAACGTGGCCAAGGCCCGAGGCAAGAGCTATGCAGCCATCGATGCGATCGCACAGGGCCGCGTCTGGACCGGCCAGCAGGCGCTCGATCGTGGTCTGGTCGACCAGCTCGGCGGGCTGGACGACGCCGTCGCCGAAGCGGCCCGCCTGGCCAAGCTGGGCAAGGGTTACCCGGTGCGTTACGAGGAGGCACCGCTGGGCGGCTTCGAGCGCTTCCTGATCGGCCTCAACCACAGCGCCAGCGTGCGGGTGATGCAGTCCTGGGGCATTCGCCTGCCGGGCTGGTTTGCCCAGTTGCCCGCGCTGGCGCCGGAGCTGCAGTTGCTGCGCCATGCCCGGGCTGGCACGCCGAACATCTACGCTGACTGCCTGTGCCGTCCGCGTTAGGCGCGAACCCGCGGCAGGCCGTAGTGGCCGCCGGAGGGTAAGGCCGCGGCGGGGTTACTGCTGCTGCGCCTCGATCTGCTTGCGCTGTTCCTCGGCTTGCTTGTCCACCACTTTCTGCACGTCCCTGGCGCGCTGTTCCTGCGCCTTCATGGCGTCGAACGGAGTGGCGACATCCGCCGCCTTGGCTTTGGGTTCCGGCGGCTTGCCGGAGCAGGCGCCGAGGACCAGCAGGCAGAGCAGGAGCGGCAACTTGTTCATGGCGTTTCTCGCAATGGATGAGCGCTGGGAGTGTCTCGCCGCGGGTGCGTGCAGGCAAGCATGATGTAGGCGAAGCGATGCCCGAGCTATGCGCGCCGGGGCCGACGTTTTAAGCTGCGTCCATGAACAGCCGCCTCGATGCCTGGCAACTGCAAGATCACACCGCCCTGATCACCGGCGCCAGCAAGGGCATCGGTTACGCCGTTGCCGGGGAACTGGCCGCGTTGGGTTGCGACCTCCTGCTGGTGGCGCGCGACGAAGACCACCTCGAGCAGGTCCGGGTGGAATTGACCGATGACTTTCCCGGCGTCGAGATTCTGGCCTTCGGTGCGGATCTGACTGAAGCGGAGGAGCGCCTGGCGGTGTTCGACTGGATTGCGGATCTGGGCGCTCCGGTGTCGCTGCTGATCAACAATGTCGGCGGCAACCTGCCCAGGGCGACGCTCGAATACAGCACGGACGAGGTTCGCGCGATCCTGGAGCAGAACCTGATCTCCGCCTTCGAAATGTGCCGGCTGGCGCACCCGCATCTGGTGCAGCACGCCAATGCGGCGATCGTCAATGTAGGCTCGGTATCGGCGATCACCCATGTGCGCACGGGTTCACCCTACGGCATGAGCAAGGCGGCGCTGCACCAGCTCACCCGCAACCTGGCTGCCGAATGGGCGGTGGATGGCATCCGTGTCAACGCGGTGGCGCCCTGGTATATCCGCACCCAGCGTTCGGAACCGGCACTGGCGGACACCGATTACCTGGATGAAGTGCTGGAAAGGACGCCGCTCAAGCGCATCGGCGAGCCCGAGGAGGTGGCGGCGGCGATCGCCTTTCTCTGCCTGCCGGCAGCCAGCTACATCACCGGCCAGGTACTGGCGGTGGACGGCGGGTTTCTGAACTACGGTTTCTGAGCGGCGCACCCGGAGCGATCCGGTCCGCGTGCCGGTGAGCGCAATGGCGCGTCATCGTCTCCGACCGGTCATGAGTCAAGGAATTACTCAGAATTCGGCGTCGTGTTCTTCGGCGGCCAGGCCGAGTGTCACGGCACCTTCGCCGACGTTGACCATGCCGGTGATGCTCATCGGCGCTTCCATCAGTTCGACGCCATGTTCCTCGCAGGCCGCACGCAATCCGGCATAGCCGGGCAGGTGGGTCAGCACGGCCAGGTCGCCGCCATAGCTCACGCAGACCAGCGGTACCAGCAGACCGGCACGCACACGCTGGGCGGCATAGCCGAACAGGGCTTCCGCGCCCTGCTCGAAGCCACGAACCTTGCCGACCGGGCCGGTTTCGCCGCGGAAACAGCGCAGCAGCGGCTTGATGTCCAGTGCCGAGCCAAGCATCGCGCTGAACAGGCTGACGCTGCGGTCGTTCTTTTTCTTGGCGCGGGCACGCAGATAATAGAGGTCTCGCGGCAGCATGTAGCCATAGCTGTTGTTGGCGATGTACAACAGCCGCTCGCGGATCGCCGCCGGTGTGTCGCCGGCCGCGATCATCCGGGTCGCCTCGTAAACGGCGGGGGCCGCACCGGCAAAGATGTTGCGGGTGTCGATGACCCGCATCATGAAAGGACCGGGGATGGAGGCCGCTTCGCGTGCCTGGCGATAGTTCTTGAGGATCACGAAGCTGGCGCGGTTGACATGCTCGTTGATCGGGCTGCGGGTAGCGGTGATGGTCAGGCAGAACACGCAATCCTGTTCCAGTACCAGTTTGTCGAGGAACAATTTCTGCACCTCTTCCACCGGGCACGGCTCGGTTTCCGCCGAGTGACTGCGGCTGCCGAGTCGACGATCGATGAACCGCTGAAGCTCCGCCGGCTTGCGATCGTCCAGAAAGACTTCGCCATCCACCTTGACCGTGATCGGCATCACCGCGATGTCGTGCTGCTGCATGAATGCCGGCGAGAGATCGCAGGCTGCATCTATTGCCAGACCTATCCGCATGACTTGGGTCCCCCATGGATGGCAGGAGAAACATAGCATGCGGACCGTGACGTGGAAGGGGTGCCAACGAGGGCCGGATCCGCCTCGAAGAAAGCTGGCAGGCCGCTGTATCCGCCGCCTAAGATGGAAGGACATATCCGACGTCCAACACGGGTGTCTTCCCCGGTCACGTGATTCGAGTACGGTCCCGATGAAAAACAAGCACGAAATCGTCTCCAACTGGTTGCCGCGATATACCGGCACGGCCCTGGAGCAGTTCGGCGAGCACATTCTGCTGACCAATTTCGCTCATTACGTGGAGCTGTTCGCGCAATGGCATGGGGTGGAGGTGCAAGGGCGCGACCGGCCGATGCCGAACGCCACCGCGGATGGCATCACCCTGATCAATTTCGGCATGGGTAGCCCCAACGCGGCCACCGTGATGGATCTGCTCGGTGCGATCCAGCCGCAGGCCGCGTTGTTTCTGGGCAAGTGCGGCGGGGTCAAGAAGAAGAACCGGCTCGGTGACCTGGTGCTGCCGATCGCGGCGATTCGCGGTGAGGGCACCAGCAACGACTATCTGCCGCCGGAAGTGCCGGCACTTCCGGCGTTCCAGCTGCAGCGAGCGGTGTCGACGATGATCCGCGACCTGGGCCACGACTACTGGACCGGCACGGTGTACACCACCAACCGCCGCGTCTGGGAACACGACGATGCATTCAAGAGCTATCTGCGGCGCACCCGCTGCATGGCCGTGGATATGGAGACCGCCACGATCTTCGCCGCCGGGTTTGCGAACCGGATTCCCTGCGGCGCACTGCTGCTGGTGTCCGATCAGCCGATGATTCCGGAAGGCGTGAAGACCGAGGCCAGCGATCGCGTCATCACCTCGCAATTCGTGGAGGCGCATATCCGGATCGGCATCGAGGCGCTCAAGCTGGTGCGTCGCAACGGGCGCAGCGTGAAACACTTGCGCTTCGAGGAGGATGGGGAAGCCGAATGAACCGGTTGCGGGGAATCTCGCGCGCCGGACTCTCAATACGCTAGCGTATGTTTTGTCGTGCCGGTGGTCGATTCGTCCGGCGCCCGCACGGTCGTGTGCCGCCCAGCGCCTTGCACGGACTGGCATGGCGAGCTCTGGACGGCATTCGGATCGCAACTGTATGGATCGGGAATGAGGTATCTGGAGCGCCGCGACTGCGGCCGCACTTGTACAAAATATGTTGACAATGCGTTAAGGTGCACGAGACAAGAGGCGGCGAAGGATTGGTGAAACGTGTGATTTGGGTACTTAGGGACGAAGCGTACCGCGCTCCTTCGGGAGCTTGAGCTTGATGGTTCTTGAAGGTTTGCAGCTTGTTCACGTAGCGTTATTTGCCTGTTAGTATCACCCTGGATCAGCAACTCCAGGGTCTGCGGTTCATCGGTCTGGGAGAGTCGGGCCAAGTCGTCAAGCTTTTGGGCAGAACGTTTCTGACCCAAGGTAAATAATTAATCGGAGGGTGTCTTTATGAAACTTGGGGTCAAGAAACTTTCTTCGGCAGTTCGCCTGGCGCTTTCGCTGGGTGCTGTCATCGCGGTGGGTGCCTCGAGCACTGCATTCGCGCAGGATACGAGCAACTCAACGCAGGACACCGCCAGCACCAAGCAGGCGCAGACACTGCAGACGGTCGTGGTTACCGGTTCGCACATTCGTCGTGTGGATCTGGAAACGTCCAACCCGGTCGTCACGATCGACGCCGCCGCCATCAAGGCAACCGGCAAGCTGACCCTGGGCGATGTGCTGCAGGATCTGCCCGCAGTGACGGGTCGGCAACATCAACCCGCAGGTCAACAACAGCGGCGGTACCGGTGGTTCGTCGGTCGGCCTGCGCGGCCTGGGTTCCCAGCGGACCCTGCTGCTGATCAATGGCAAGCGCATCATCAACCAGGACCCGAACTCGATCCCGGCCGACATGATCGAGCGTGTCGAAGTGCTGAACGACGGCGCCTCGTCGGTGTACGGCTCCGATGCGATCGGCGGCGTGGTCAACTTCATCCTGAAGAAGGATTACCAGGGCGCCCAGGTTTCAGCGTGAACTATGGCGAGTCCGACCATAACGACGGTGCTTCGCGTGGCGCCACGTTCACGTTCGGCCAGACCTCGGACAAGGGCAACATCGTTGCCGGCATCGACTACAACAAGTCCGACGCGGTCTCCGCGGGCAATCGCGACTACTCGAAGTACGCCACCTACCTGTACTCGGGTTCGGTGTTCAACGCGGGCTCCAGCCGTAACCCGAACGGTCGCGCCTTCGTTCCTTCGAACGGTGCAACGGATGCTGATCCCACAACCACTCCGCCTACCGTGGCGTATCCGGGCGGGCTGCCGGGCGCATATTCAGGTGTTGGGAGCTTTACACTTGGTACGCCGCGTCCCGGCGTTACCGCGGCTGGTGACTACCGCCCGTACAGCGGCCGCACAGACGCGTACAACTATGCCGCGCTGAACCTGATCCAGACGCCGCAGGAGCGGACCAACGTCTTCGCACTGGCCAGTTACAACCTCACGGACAACGTGACGGCGTACATGGACGCGTTCTACAACAAGACCACGTCGCATGCCGCACTTGCGCCCCTGCCGTTCGACGCGAACAGCGACGGCGTGCAGATATCCAAGGACAACTACTACAACCCGTTCGGCGTCGACTTCGGTCCCGGTAGCACGACCAATCCACGCCCGATTGATCCTGCGACGGGTCAAATAGCGCTCGACTCCAAAACTGGCCTGCCAGTGGCTCCGGGTACCTTTGACTACCTGACCCGTCTGACCACCCTGGGTCAGCGCAAGATCAGCTACACCACCACCACTGGTCAGATCGTTGCCGGCCTGAAGGGCAACTTCGGTGAGGACAGCAGTTGGCAGTGGAACGGTGACCTGAATTACGGTCACAAGTCCACCCAGCAGCAGAGCCCGGGCTACATCTACTACGCTGGCCTGAAAGACGCTTTCGGGCCGTCGTTCATGGACACCGATGGCGTTGTCAAGTGCGGCACTTCGGGCAACGTCATCGCCGGCTGCACCCCGCTGAACATCTTCAACCTGCACGATCCGCAGACGATTGCGACATTAAGGAAGTTCGCTGCGGCGCCGTTCTATCACACCTTGCAGACTTCCCGTCGTGTCGACGTCGGTGCGAACGGCAACCTGTGGGAGCTGCCGGCCGGCACTATGCAGCTGGCGGTGGGCGCGTCCTACGACAAGGAATACCAGAACTACCAGGTGGACCTGATCGCACAGACCCAGGGTGCTGACGGTACCTGCTTCATCTCGCAGGAAGCCTGCTCGACTCCGTTGAGCGGCAGCTTCACCGACAAGGAAGTCTACTTCGAGTTGTTCACCCCGATCCTCGCCGACGTGCCATTTGCGAAGTCGCTGAACGTGACGATCGGTTCGCGCTTCTCGAAGTACAACACCGCCGGCACCAGCTGGAACCAGAAGTTCGCGGTGGAGTGGCGTCCGGTCAATGACCTGCTGCTGCGTGGTACGGTCGCTGGCGTGTTCCGTGCACCGAACATCAACGAGCTGTACAACGGTGCCCAGGGCAGTGCGCCGCAGGCCTCCGATCCGTGCGTCCGCCTCACCGCGGCTCAGCTCGCAGCGCATGCCGCCGCGTGCCAGAACGTGCCGGTCAACTACGCCGGTACGGGTCTGTCGCAGGTGACGGGCGTGATCTCCGGTTCGGTGGCCGGCGGCATCAACCTCAAGCCGGAACATGGCAAGTCGTATGACTACGGTTTCGTGTACGACCCGAGCTATGCGCCGGGCCTGTCCGTCGAGGCCGATGTGTGGCGGGTGACCCTGGCCGATACGATTACGCCGATCGGTGCGTCGACCGTCCTGGCCAGCTGCTTCGCGAACAACTCGAGCCAGTTCTGCCCGTTGATTCATCGCCTGAGTAGCGGCGACATCGGCTTTATTGCCGAGCCGACCGTCAACCTGGGCACGCTGAACACCAAGGGTATCGACAGCAGCATCAAGTACAAGATCCCGCACTTCGATGTGTTCGGCCAGAACTACGGTGACCTCACCGCGTCCTTGGACAGCACCTACCTGATCCGTTACAACAACGACACCGCTCCGGGCCAGCCGGGCGACGTGACCTTCCACATGGCCGGTCACTACAACAACCAGTCACAGTACGGCAATTACAGCCGCTGGCGCGGTCTGGGTCAGTTGAATTGGACCAACGGCCCGTGGAACGTCAACTACACCGCGCGCTACATCGGCAAGGTGGCCGTGGGCTGGCCGTTGAATGCTCCGGAAGGCGTGTCCGCCGACCCCGGCGTTCCGGGGACGGTGCTGCACGTTCCTGCGCAGATCTACCACAACCTGGCGATCGGCTATAACCTGGCTGCGTACCACACCCGTTTCGATGTGGGCGTGAACAACCTGTTCGACAAGCAGCCGCCGTTGATGTACCAGAACAACGTGCTGAACTCGAACACCGATACCAACACGTACGAAACCATTGGCCGTTATTTTTGGGGCCGCGTGACGGTGACGTTCTGATCTAGAACGCCAGCGTCGCTATAATCGAACCGCGCGGTGCAAACCGCGCGGTTTTTTTTTTAAGGTGGGACGGGCTTGCTCAATACGCACACGAAGATCAATAACATCATGGCGGCGCTGCGCGAGGGGCGTGTCCTTCAGGTCGAGCAAAGCTGCCGCGACTTGCTGGATGCGCGGCCAGGCGACGAGGAAGGGCTCACCCAGCTGGGCATCGCCCTGCAGCAGGGGGGGATGCCATTACTCGCCGCAGCTGTATACGAATGCCTACTCGACCAGCATCCGGGACGCATGGGGCACTGGGGTAATCTGGGCAATGCCCTGCGTGAAGCAGGGCGCCCTCAGGAGGCCGAGCGGGCGTACCTGACCGCCCTGCAGCTGGCCCCGGGAAATGCGGTAGTGCAAGGCAATCTTGGCCTGTTGTACAAGGAACGCGCCGACTACGCCAAGGCGCGGCAATACTTGGTGGCCGCGGCTCGGCTGCTCCCGGACGACCATGAGATATGCATCTACGCCGCGATGACATGCTGTGAATGCGGCGACAACGTTGCCGCCGGTCAGCTGACTGCCCAGTGGCGGCAGTGGTTGCCACTCGATGCCGATTTGAGCATTGATCTAGCCTGGATGTTCACCCAGCTGGGGCGGATTTCCGAGGCCGAGGAACTGTTGGGCGGTTCGTTGCGGCTAAACGGCGCGAAGCCGCGCACCACGGCACGCCTGGTCGGGGTGCTGGAGCGGGTGAACCGGCTGGAAGAGGCTGACCGAATCCTGGCCACGCTTCCGGACCCCCAGACGTTGCCCGATCCGGTGGATCGGCTCGAGGTAATCAGCGCCATGGGCGTGATGGCCATGCGTGGCCGCGACCCGGCCGCCGCCAGGAGTCTGCTTGAGCGCTTGCTGGAGATGACTTCGGACCCGGCTCACCGCGGCAATTTGTATTTCACCATGGCCAAGGCCTGCGACAAGCAGGGTGACACCGAGGCAGCGCTCGACGCCTTGGCCAAGGCACACGACGCGCAGATGGTGAAGGCGGCACAACTGGTGCCAGAGCTCCTGCTGCCTGGCGTGCAGCCGCTTTCGCCAGCGCTGATCCGCATGACGCCAGCGCAGGTGGACGCCTGGCAGCCGCCTGCACGGTCCCGGTCGTTGCCGCGCTCACCGGTCTTCGTCGTTGGATTTCCACGCTCCGGTACGACCATGCTGGAACAGATGCTCGATGCCCATCCCGATCTGGCGTCGATGGACGAGCAGCCGTTCCTGCAAGGGGTGGCGGAAAAAGTCCTCGGCTTGGGGCTGGAATATCCGGAGGCTATCGGTGACCTCAATCCGGCCGCCTGCGAGATGCTCATACAGCATTACTGGAACCAGGTGAGCAGCGTGGTCACCTTGGATCCAGGCCAGCGTCTGGTCGACAAGAATCCGCTGAACCTGTTGCACCTGCCCTTGATCAGCCGCTTGTTTCCCGACGCACCGATCATCCTGGCGCTGCGCCATCCGTGTGATGTCATTCTGAGTTGCTATATGCAGAACTTCCGCGCACCGGGTTTCCAGACGCTGTGCTCGTCGCTGCAGCGACTGGCTGGAGGCTACGTCAATGGCATGAATTACTGGAGATATCACGAGGCCTTGCTGAAGCCGCGGGTGTTGCATCTGCGTTACGAGGATTTGCTGGAGAACTTCGAGGCTGAGGTTGAGCGCATCGGCAGGTTCCTCGAGCTTGATGATGCATCGTCGCTGCGCAACTTTCACCAGCACGCGCAGCAGAAGGGCTTCATCAGCACGCCGAGCTACGCCCAGGTCACCCAGCCGCCGAACAAGAATGCGATGGGGCGCTGGCGCCGTTACCAGAAGGCATTCGAACCCCTGCTGCCGGGGTTGAACGAGATCATGGGGCACTGGGGCTATGACAACTGAGCAATCAAACCTCGACGCGTACCTGGTGACAGATCTGCGCAGCTACGTGCAAACGTTCGATGCCGCGCTACCGGCGGACTTTTGCCGCCAGTTGATTGCTTCATTCAACCAGACCACTGACCAGCATGTCGTGCGCAGCCCCGGATGGCGGGCAGGCCTGGACGCAAGCTCGTGGACCGAGCTCGATGTCTCGGCACTCGCCGATGCGGCCTTCAAGGGTTACTTCTACAAGCAAATCGACGACTACCTTGCCGTGTATAACCAGCGGCTGAGCCTGACTATTCCGGTACCATCCACACCGCAGATTTCAGAGATGCGCATCAAGCGCTATGTGGCAGGCAGCGGTGAGGCATTTCAGCCCCACTTCGATGCCATCTACGAGGTGGCGCATCGCTACATGGTGTTTCTCTGGTATCTGAACGACGTCGAGGAGGGCGGCGAAACCGAATTTTGTGATCTCGGCATCAAGGTGCCTGCGCGTACCGGCAAGTTGCTGGTATTTCCACCCTACTGGATGTTTCAGCATGCGGGCAGGCCGCCGCTGTCCGGGGACAAGTACATCCTGTCGATGTATCTGCTGTTCCCGCAGTCGCGTTGAGCCGGGAGATAGCATGAGCCAGTCATCCAGCCATCCGTCCCGGATTGCGGCGCGATCGTTGCGGAGACACGCGTGAGCAAACATCGCCAGCGTGTCCGCGACGGCGCAGGCGCCGTGGCAAGCTCAGGTGAATGGCAGGCCTCGGCGGCGGTGCTTGCACGGGTGGAGCGTTGTCTTGCCGACGCCGCATCGGTGGGATCGAGCACGGCGCTGCGAACCTTGCATGACAGCCTGCGCACCGGTCCGGTGCAGACATGGTGCGATGTGGCTCGCCAGTTGCTGCAGTGCAGTCAACCGCTATTTGCGGCAGCCTTGCTGGACTTGGGGCTGCGCCAACACCCGACCGACACCCGGTTGCGCTTCTGGCTGGCGCAGGCGTTGTGGCAGGCCGGAGAGTCGATCGGGCGGAAGCCGAGCTCCGGCTCCTTCTGCCCGGCGAAATGGAAGCTGATGCCGGCCGCTTGCTTGCCCAGCTGTTGCGTGGCCAGGGCCGGCACAACGCAGCCGCCGCGTGCATGGCTGAACGCGCCCGAGCCGAGGTTGGTGACCGTGCCAGCGTGCTCGAATGCATTCAGTTCGTGCGTGAATGCCACCGGCAAGACCTTGCTGCCGAGCTCTGCGCTGAAGCGTTGGCGCGAAACCCTGCCGATCCGCATCTTTGCGCGCTGGCCGGTCAGGTCGCACAAGAGCTCGGCCATTTCGAGCAGGCACGGGTACACTATGTCGCTGCGCTGGCGCAGGGCATCGATCTGAATGCGTGGTATGTGCTCGGTTCGCTGGCATCACTTCAGCGCTACCGCGATCGTCAGCATGGGGATTTTGCCCTGTTTGACGCCCACTTGCGTGACCCGGCCTTGTCGCCGCGCGCGCGCGGGTCGATCCTTTTCGCATTGGGCAAGGCGTGGGACGACATCGGTGCCTACGCCGATGCGGCGGGGGCGTGGCGGCAGGCCAATGCCCTGGCTCGTGGCTCGGTCAACTGGTCGCGCACGGCTTGGCAGGAATTCGTCGAGGCGCGCGTGACGGCCCCTCGCCCGCCATCAGCTGGCGTGGCCTCCGGCTGCATGCCGATCTTCGTGGTCGGTCTGCCGCGAACAGGGACCACCCTGATCGCGGAACTGCTTGGCCGCCATCCCGCCGTGTGCAATCGCGGTGAGCTGCCCATGCTGGAATACCTGGCACAGCGTCTGGCCAGCCTTGGTGCGGCACAACAGCCGGCGCACCTGCGCGAGGCGGCCGGGATCTATCTGGCGCATCTGCGCCGCGACGATGCGCCGGTCGCGCACTACGTCGACAAGAACCCGCTGAACTTCCGCTATCTGGACTATGTCGCGGCGATGTTTCCACAGGCGCGGGTGATCCATTGCCGGCGTCAGGCACGCGACACTGCATTGTCGATCTGGAGTCAGCCGTTTGCGCGCGACGAATACGGGTTCGCCAGGGATTTCGACGACATCGCTGCGCTGTCTGAAGGTTGCGATGAACTGATGACGCATTGGCGGCAAAACTTGCTGTTACCCATCATCACGGTGACCTATGAACAGATGGTGGCGGATCCCGCCGCGACACTGGCCGCCGTGCTGCCCCAGCTCGAACTGGCGCCATATGATCCGTCCAGTGCGATACAGGGTCAGCCTGCAGCGATCACCTCGGCCAGCCAGTGGCAGGCGCGTCAGCCGGTGTATGGGCGGTCCGTGGCGCGTTGGCGCAACTACGCCGAATTGCTGCCCGAACTGGTGCGGTTGTTTGCTGAAGAATGATCCGATCTCGCCATCGGCTATGGCAGGGCGGTGCTGTTGAAGTCGCCGATTGCCGCGACCAGATCAGTCACCGCCGCCCGCTCGGCCTCGCTGAGGTCGGGATTCCAGCAGTCGAGGATCAGTACCGCGCGTGTGTCGGTGCTGCGGTTCCATGCTTCGTGCTCGAACGTGTCGTCAAATGTGACGCAGCGATCGGGTTCCCAGACATGCGTCTCACCACCGACCCGCAATGCACAGTCGGAAGGCACGATCAAGGGCAGGTGAGTCACCAGCCGGGTGTTGGTGACGCCGCGGTGCGGCAGAATGTGTGTGCCCGGACGCAACACGGAGAACAATGTTTCTGGTGCGTGATCGCGAATCTGCACCAGCGGGGCAGATCAAGCACAGCCACCGTTTGCGGGCAGTGCGCGCAATTCTCCGCATGACGCTGGCCATGTCGAAAGAAGAAGTAGGCATCCCAAGCCGCAGGACCGTTACCGGAGGCACGCAGATAACCCTCGGTCTCCTCGGGAAGCCCTGATTGCAGGAACGATTCCAGGTGATCCCCATGCCCGATGACTTCGCGTAGTTCCCCGCGAATCGCTGCGCCGGCCGCCTCGAGTTCGGATTGCCACGGGAAACGCTCGCGCGCATAGAACGGTTGTGGTGGCAGGCCCGGGAAATACAGGAATTTGGGCTGTTGGCGAGGATCGGGCAGATTGGCCGGCCGCTCGTTCAAGTAGATCGCCAGACACTGATCCACCCGCTGAAGTTCATCCCGGCCGTAGCGTTGGCGAAGCGGTTCCAGCACTTCATCGAACAGTTGTCGGCGGCCCTGGTCCACATAGTTCATCGCATGCTTGACCGCCTCGCGCAGCAGCGGTGCAGTTGACGCCTCGCTGAGCCAACGGCCATGCGCCTGCGCGACATTGATCGCGTTGAAATAAGCGAGCGTCGCATCGTGGCTCTGGCCCAGTTGCTCAAGCGCGACGCCGAGTCGCAACCGGGCGACGAACGTGTCGGGCGCGATCTCCAGGCAGCGGCGCAGGCTGTTTACCGCGGCAGAGGCCTGACCAGAGGCCAGCTGCATCGTACCTAGCTGTTGCAGGATGCCCGGTTCATCAGGACACGTCTGGTGCGCCGTGAGCAACAGCTCGATGGCCTGCTCGGGCTGGCCACGCTCGGTGCAAGTACGGGCGAGATACTGCAGCGCCTCGGCATCGGCAGGCTCGGTCTCGAGCAAGCGTCGATAGGACTGCTCGGCCAGCAGCAGGTCGCGGTTCTGCAGCTGGATGCGCGCCCGCTCACGATGATTTACCTGGCTGCCGCTGGATGGATTGCTCATGTGTGCCTTCGCCAGTGCGGCGGTTGGGAGGGGTACCCGATTATAGGGTTCTACCCGCGCCCGGCGGCGGGGCTTCTGCAGCGTTGCGCATGCCGAGGCCCCGCCATGCTGCCGCTGCCGACAGGCAGTTTGCTCAGTACCGGGGCGCGCTGGGATCCACCTCGCGCGCCCACGCGTCCATGCCGCCTTCGACGTTGTGCACGTTGCTGAAGCCGTGAGCGGCGAAGCGCTCGGCCATGCCGCGGCTGGAAATGCCGTGGTGGCAGATGAAGGCGAGCGGGGTGTCCTTCGGCAAGCCGGCGAGGCTCTCGTAGCCCTCGTCCTCCAGCACCCGCGCCTGGGCCAGCGGTGCGGCCTGGGCACGGCCGGCGGCAGGCCGCACGTCGATCAGGGTGATGTCGCCGGCGGCCAGCCGCGCCTGCAATTCCTGCACGCTGAGTGACTTGATCTCCTGCGCGCCCGGGAACTTCAGGCTCAGACCCTCGCCCTGCACGGTGGACACCCAGTCGATCACGATGCCCCTGGCGCGCTGGGCGCTGGCGGGGTCGAAATGGACTTCCAGGCCGTTGGCATGCGCCACGATGTCGTGCGCGCCGGCCGGTGCCAGCTGGAAGCCGGCGCTGTGGTCGGGACCGATTTCCAGGTGCAGCGCCACGCCCTGTGCGTTCGCGGTGCCCTGGCGGATCGCCTCGGCGGCAGCATCGGTGATGGTGATTTCCGGCGGCGTGCGATCCGGCGCGGCCACCCCGAACAGCGCATGCAGTTCGCCGCTGCTGTACATCTGGCTGATGATGTCGGCGCCACCGACCAGCTCGCCTTCCACGTAGAGCTGCGGAATTGTCGGCCATTCGCCATAGCGCCTTGATGCCCTCGCGGATTTCCGGGTCATCCAGCACGTTGACGGTGTAGTAGTCGGGCAGCAATTCGTTGAGCGTATTGGTGGCGGCGGCGGAGAAGCCGCACATCGGCTGCTGCCGGTTGCCCTTCATGAACAGCACCACGCGGTGGTCCTTGAGCAGGGTCTCGATACGTTCGCGGGTGGCTGGTTCGAGGGACATGGGAAACTCCGGCAAAGAAGGCAATGATACGCCCGCCCGATATGCGGTGATCCCGCCCGCCTTCAAGGCCGCTGTTCAGGCGGCCCGACGCAGTTCGCTGAGGTCTCGCCGGCACAGCCCCAGTGGCGCCAGCGCGAGGGCGGCGGCGGGCGAGGGCCAGACCAGCTCGCGGCTGGCGCGGCCCAGCGCGGTCGGCTGCTCGCTCCAGTGGATCAGCTCCATCGCGCCGGTGTGATCCTCGACCAGCGCGGTGCAGTGCTCCACCCAGTCGCCGTCGTTGAGGTAGAGCACGCCGTCCAGCTCGCGCACATGGCCATAGTGGATGTGGCCGCAGATGTGGCCGTCGAATCCGCGTGCGCGCGCATCGTCGGCCACGCGCTGCTCGTAGGCACGGATGTAGGCCAGCGCCTTGCCGATATGCGACTTGACGATGATCGACAGCGGCAGATAAGGCAGTTCCAGCCGCTGCCGCATCAGCGTGCAGGCGGCGGTTGCCCCAGCAGATGAAGCGATGCATCGCCTCGCCCAGCTGCAGCATCCAGCGCCGGCCGAACTGCTCGGGATCGAATTCGTCGCCGTGGCTGACCCGGTAGCGGCGGCCGTCGGCGCCGACATGCACGGCGTCCAGCGCGATCCGTATCGCCGCCGAAGCTCTGTCCGTGCAGTGCACGCATCGGCTGCATCGTGGTTGCCGGGAATATAGGTCACCTCGACCCCGCGCACGGGCCAGCCGGAACATCTCGCGCGATCACCGCGCTGTGCGTCGGCATGCCACCAGCGCGCTTGGCCAATGCTTCCATGTCGATGATGTCGCCGACCAGATAGAGCCGTTCGCAGCGCAGCTGGCGCAGGAAATCGAGCAGGTAGGTCGCCTTGCAGTCGGGCGTGCCCAGATGCACGTCGGAGATGAATGCGGTGCGGCAGTGGAAGGTTTTCATGGCGCGGTTCCCCGGTGGTTGCCGGGGCGCCAGTATCGGACGTCAAGTCACCGTGCGATGGCGAACAGGTTGCAGCGGCGTTGCCACGCCCCCGCGCCGCTCAGTCCGGCGAACGCAGCGCCGTGTCCGCCACCGGCGCGATCCGCTCGACCCACAAGGCGTACTGCGCCGCCGAAGGGTGCAGGCCGTCGTCGGCGACCAGCTCGGCGGATGCGTGCGCGAGATGCCGGTGATGTCCACGAACCGGGCGCCGCGCCGCCGTGGCCTCGTCGCGGGCCGCCGCATTGTAGGCATCGAGCTCGGCGGCGATGACCGCGCGGTTCGCGGCCCTGCTCGCCGGCGAAGCGGGTGACGCCCCAGTCGGGAATCGACACCACCACCACGCGCGCCGGCCGCTCGCCGGCCAGCACGATCGCGCGGGCCAGCAGGCCGGCGAACTGCTCGCGATAGTCATCCACCGGTACGGCCGCGGTACTGGTTGTTGACGCCGATCTGCAGGCTGACCAGCGCGTACGCGGACGCCAGCGACGCCTCGTCCATGCCGGCGCCAGTTCGTCGGTGGTCCAGCCGGTGACGGCGACGATCTGCGGCTCGTCGATCACCCGGCCGGCCTGGCGCAGCCGTCGCACCAGTTGCGGCGGGCCAGCGTCCGGCGGCAGCCACCGCTTCGCCGATGGTGTAGGAGTCGCCGAGGGCGAGATAGTGCGATGAAGTGCTGGCAGGCGTCATGCGGCGGCGTGCCGGGATTCAGGCGACCGCGACGACGGCGGTATCCGCTGTTCCCGCGCCATCCGCGCCAGTACCCGCTCGATGCGCACGAAGACCTCGCGCAACTGCACCGGTGGCGGCAGCAGGGTCAGCCGGAAATGGCGACTGCGCGGCACGTTGAAGCTGCTGCCGGGCACCACCAGTACCGATTCCTCCTCGAGCAGGCGCAGCGCGAACGCCTCGTCGTCGAAGCTGCCGATGCGATCGGCACGTACCTGCGGAAAGGCGTACAGCGCACCGCCGGGGCGCACCAGCTCCAGATATTCGCTGGCGGCCACCCCTTCCAGCACGGCGCGACGCGCCTCGTGCAGGCGCCCGCCCGGTGCGGTCAGGGCGCCGATGGTGGCGGCGCTCTGCAGCGCCGGCAGCACCGCCCATTGCGCGGTCACGTTGGCGCACAGGCGCAGCGCGGCGAGCAATTGCAGGGCATCGCGATACGCCGCCGTGCGGGCGGGATCGCCGGACAGGCTCATCCAGCCGACCCGGTAGCCGCAGGCGCGATGCACCTTGGACAGGCCGCCGAAGCTGAGGCAGGGCACGTCGCCGGCCACCTCGGCCAACGGCTGGAAGGTGGCGCCGTCGTAAAGGATCTCGTCGTAGATCTCGTCGGCCAGCAGCAGCAGTCGATGTCGTGCCGCGATGGCCACCAGTCGCTGCAGCAGTTCACGCGGATACACCGCGCCGGTGGGATTGTTCGGATTGATCAGCACCAGCGCGCGGGTGCGCGGGGTGATCAGCGCTTCGATCTCCTCCGGGTCCGGCAGGTGGCCGTGCTGGGCGAGGCAGCGGTAATAGCGCGGCCGGCCGCCATTGAGGATCGTGGCGGCGCTCCACAAGGGGTAATCCGGGCTCGGCAGCAGCACCTCGTCACCCGGGTGCAGCAGCGCCCGCAGCGAGATGTCGATCAGCTCGCTGACGCCGTTGCCGATGAAGATGCGCTCCGGCTCGATCGCCCCGGGCGCCGCGGGCACGCTGCTGCGCGGCGATGGCTTCGCGGGCGACCTCCAGTCCCTGCTCGTGGCCATAGGCCTCGCTTTCGTGCAGGTGGCTGGCGATCGCCTCGCGCAGGTGCGCTGGCGCCTCGAAACCGTAGCGACCGGGGTTGCCGATGTTGAGCTTGATGATGTCGAGGCCGGCCGCCTCCAGCTCGCGGGCGCGCCGGGTCAGCGCGCCCCGAATCTCGTAGCGCACGTCCGCCAGGTGCGCACTGGGTGTGATCGAAGCCAACGCCGGTGTCCTAGGTGAGGTCAGTGGCCGGCGCCAGTGCCGGTCGGGCCGATGCTAGCAGCGTGATGCACTGCAGCGCGAGGCCCGTCGAGGCCAAATCGCGGTTCATCGTCGGGAAACCTTCGGGCAGGGCATAATCACCAGACCATGCAGACAGACCCCCTCCATGAGTGATGCCGAAACGATCGAACGGCTGCGGCACATCGGCTGGCGTGGTGACACGCTGCCCGCCGCCGGCCTGCGACTGGCCCGGGTGGTTGCGCAGCACCGCGCCGGTTATGAGCTCCACGATGGCGAAACCCTGTTCGGTGCACAGCCGGACGGGCGCTTTCTCAAACGCGGGATCGATCCCGGCGAGCGCCCGGTGGTCGGCGACTTCGTCGAAGTGGTCAGCGGCGCGCCGCCGCATATCGTCACGGTGGCACCTCGGCGCACAGTGCTTTCCCGGGCTGCCGCCGGCGAGCGTTACGAACGTCAGCTGATCGCCACCAATATCGACTACGTGCTGGTGCTGACCGGGCTGGACGGCGATTTCAACCCGTCACGGATCGAGCGCTACCTGTCGTTGACCGAGGACTCCGGTGCCCAGCCGGTGGTGCTGTTGAGCAAGCTGGATACGCGCGAGGACGCCGCCGGGCAAATCGCCGCGCTGCGCGCGCGGCTGCCGGACGCGACCCCGATCCACGCCCTGAACTGCAAGGACCCGGCCAGTGCGTTGCTGCTGGTGCCGTATCTGCAACCGGGCGACAGCGCGGTGCTGGTCGGCTCGTCCGGCGCCGGCAAATCCACTCTCACCAACACCCTGCTCGGCAGCGCCACGATGGCCACCGCCGCCGTGCGCAGCCACGACAGCCGCGGCCGCCACACGACCACCCATCGCGCCCTGCTGCAGTTGCCCAGCGGCGGCTGCCTGATCGATACGCCCGGGATGCGCGAACTGAAACTCACCGGCGAGGAAAACCTCGACCTGTTCGCCGACATCGAGGCGCTCGCCGAGCAATGCCGTTTCGCCGATTGCGGCCACGGCAGCGAGCCCGGCTGCGCGGTGCAGGTGGCGCTGGACAACGGCGAGCTGACCCCGGGCCGCTGGCGCAATTACCTGAAGCTGCACGACGAGCGCGAGGAGCAGGCGGCAACGCTGGAAGCCCGCCTGCGCCGTCAGCGAGGTGGCCGGCCGATCGAGCAACCGCGTGGGCATCGCGGGCAGCGCGAACGGGACTGACGACGGTGCCCGCGGGCAACGCACGAAATCCCGCGGAACGTCTAATATCCACATCGTCTAGGTGGGGAGTGCGTGCATGCAGCGGTTGTCGTCAACAACTACCTGGTTTTACAAGCGGGTGTTTCCGGTTTTCTGGTTCGGCTTCATTTTGCTGTTTTTCGCCATTTCGCTGTGGGCCCGCCTCCATCCAGAGAGCGCCAGTGGTCAGCCGCCCGACCCGATGTTTTTACTGATACCGTTGCTGATGGCAACCATCGGCTTCTTCACCTTTCGCCGGCTCATCTTCGACCTCGTGGATGAGGTGTGGCTGGATGGCGACTGGCTGGTGGTGACGAATCGAGACGAGAAGCGTCGCGTGGCGCTCGGTGACGTGATGAACGTCAACGCCAGCACGATGACCAATCCACGCCGCATCACCGTGATGTTGCGAACCGAGACCCGGTTCGGTTCCAGTTTCAGCTTCGTACCGGCCAGCCCACGCGGATTCCTCAGCGCCTTCAAGCAGGATCCGATCGCGACCGAGCTGATCAAGCGGGTGGATGCCATCAGGCAAGCCGTTCGATGAACACCGCGGGCACCGTCATCGCCCCTGCACTGCAGCGCTACGCCGCACTCGACCAGCGCCTGCTGGCGGCGGTACGCGGCATCCATATCCTGGGCACGGTAGGTTGGCCGGCATCGCTGGAAAACCGCATGATCGAGGCGTACGGCAATGGCCAGTTCGCCCTGCCGCAGGTGCATTACCGTGCACCGGATCTGGCCGAGGCGCGCGCCGAGCTGGCGGCGATCGAGGCGGCTGCCGCTGGCAGCGATCCGCAGGATGTCGATCCGCTCGGCGACTACCTGCGACGCACCGCCGAATCGTGGCGGATCGCGGCACAGATGCTGGAAGCCGTCGGTACGGCGGGAGTCACCGCGCCGTCGATTGCGCTGTACGGCAAGCCGGGCGACCTGATTCCCGGCAGCCAGCGCAGCAACCTCGACGCGGCGCGCTATTTCGTCGAGTTGTCCGACGAGCTCGGTGCCGATCTGCTGGCCGACGAGAGCAGCGTGAACGTGCCGGCCGATGTGCTGCAGGCGGAGCTGGCGCTGACCCTGGATGCATTTTTCGGCGCCGGCCGGATCAGCGTCGAGATCGATCCCGAGCTCACCGCCAAGGCCGCCGCCGGGGCCACCCGGATCCGCCTGCGCGGTGGCGCCAGCTTCAGCGAGTACGACCGTCATCAACTGCTGGCGCACGAGGCCTACGTGCACTCGCTGACCGCACTGAACGGCCGCCGGCAGCCCCTGCTGAGCTCGCTGGGGCGTACCTCGCCGCGAGTGACCGCCACCCAGGAAGGGCTGGCCGTGTTTGCCGAGCTGATGTCCGGCGCGATCGACATCACCCGGCTGAAGCGGATCAGCCTGCGCATCCTGGCGATCGACATGGCCCTGAACGGGGCCGATTTCGTCGAGGTCTACCGCTATTTCAGCGATCGCGGCCAGAGCGTGGCGGACAGCTTCCATTCGGCGCAGCGGGTGTTTCGCGGCGTGCCGCTGGGCGGCGGCGGCGCCTTCGCCAAGGACAACGTCTACCTGTCCGGCCTGCTCACCGTGCACACGTTCTTCCGCTGGGCCCTGAAGCAACGCCGGATGGATCTGCTGCGGCATCTTTTCGCCGGCAAGCTGGCGCTGCACGACGTGATCAGCCTGCAGCCGCATTTCCAGTCCGGCGCGATCCTGCCGCCGTTGTGGCTGCCGCCGTGGATGCAGCACGTGCACGGGCTTGCCGGCAAGCTGGCGTTTTCGCTGTTCGTCAACCGCATCCACATGCACCGGGTGCAGGAAGACGAACTGCTGCTGAGCGTGTAGCAGTCGCCTGCGGGCGGTCGACGAAGCCCGCCCGATGCTAATATCGGCATTCGTCATCTGCCCTGGCGGATGACGTTCCTTCCCCGATGAAAGCGCATCCCATGTCCCTTCCCGAAGAACTTCGCCTTGCCGCGCTGGAGTATCACCGCCATCCGCGGCCGGGCAAGATCAAGGTCACCCCGACCACCTCCCTGCTGACCCAACGCGACTTGTCGCTGGCGTATTCGCCGGGGGTCGCCGCTGCCTGCGACGCGATCGTCGAGGAGCCGGGATCGGCCGCCGAGTACACCGCTCGCGCCAACCTGGTGGCGGTGATCACCAACGGCACCGCGGTGCTGGGGCTGGGCAACATCGGCCCGCTGGCCGCCAAGCCGGTGATGGAAGGCAAGGGCGTGTTGTTCCAGAAGTTTGCCGGCATCGACGTGTTCGATATCGAGATCAGCGAGAACGACCCGGACAAGCTGGTCGAGATCATCGCCTCGATGGAGCCGACCTTCGGCGGCATCAATCTGGAGGACATCAAGGCACCGGAATGCTTCATCGTCGAACGCAAGCTGCGCGAGCGGATGAAGATCCCGGTGTTCCACGACGACCAGCACGGCACCGCGATCATCGTGGGTGCGGCGATCTTCAATGCGCTGGAAGTGGTCGGCAAGAAGATCGAGGACGTGAAGCTGGCCACCGCCGGCGCCGGTGCGGCGGGTATCGCCTGCCTCGACATGCTGGTGGCGCTGGGGCTGAAACCGGAAAACATCCTCGCCTACGACCGCGAGGGCGTGCTGTATACCGGGCGCGACCAGCTGGATCCGGACAAGCGGCGCTACGCGCGCGACACCGACAAGCGCAGTCTGGCCGAGATCGTCGCAGGCGCCGACGTGTTCCTGGGTCTCTCCGCCGGCGGCGATCCTGAAGCCGGAGATGGTCGCGACGATGGCCGACAGGCCGATCATCCTGGCACTGGCCAATCCCAACTCCGAGATCATGCCGGAGGATGCCAAGCGGGTCCGCCCGGACTGCATCATCGCCACCGGCCGTTCGGACTACCCGAACCAGGTCAACAACGCGCTGTGTTTTCCGTACATCTTCCGCGGTGCGCTCGACGTCGGCGCCACGGTCATCAACGAGGCGATGAAGCTGGCCTGCGTGCGCGCGATCGCCGCGCTGGCGCGGATGGAGGCTTCCGACCTGGGCGGCGCCTACGGCGGCGAAGTGCCGTGCTTCGGCCCCGAATACCTGATCCCGCGGCCGTTCGATCCGCGCCTGCTGGTCGTGCTGGCGCCCGCCGTGGCGCAGGCGGCGATGGACTCGGGCGTGGCCACCCGACCGATCGCCGACATGGAAGCCTATGTCGAGAAGCTCGGCCAGTTCATCTACCGCACCGGCCTGCTGATGAAGCCGGTGTACGAGCGCGCGCGTGCCGATCGCAAGCGCGTCGCCTACGCCGAAGGCGAGGAGGAGGTCGTGCTGCAGGCGGTGCAGACGGTGATCGACGAGCACCTCGCGTTTCCGATCCTGATTGGCCGTCCGGATGTGATCCAGACCCGTATCGAGCGACTGGGCCTGCGCATGCGCGCCGGCGTGGATTTCGAGCTGACCAACATCAACGACGACCCGCGTTTCAACGAGTACTGGCAGCAGTACCACACGCTGACCGAGCGTCGCGGGGTCAGCCCGGCGGCGGCGAAGAACCTGCTGCGCTCCCGTCCGACCCTGATCGCCGCGCTGATGGTCGAGCGTGGCGAGGCAGACGCGATGATCTGCGGCCTGGTCGGTCGTTACCACAAGAAACTGGGTTACCTGCGCAGCGTGTTCAATCTCGATCCGGGCGTGCAGTGCACCTCGGCGATGAGCGGGGTGATCAACGACAAGGGTGCCTGGTTCTTCCTCGACACCCACGTGCAGTGCGACCCCACCGCCGAACAGATCGCCGAAGCCACGTTGCAGGCCACCTATCGCCTCAAGCGGTTCGGCGTGGAGCCGAAGGTGGCGCTGCTGTCGCATTCCAACTATGGCAGCCACGACAACCCCAGCGCCGCGAAAATGCGCAAGGTGTGGCAGATACTGAAGGCACGCGCGCCGAAGCTGGAGATGGATGGCGAGATGCAGGCCGATACCGCGTGGGACGAGGTGCTGCGTCAGCGCATGTTTCCGCACACCACGCTCAGCGGTCGCGCCAACCTGTTCGTGATGCCGAACCTGGATGCGGCCAATATCGCCTACAACATGGTGCGGGTGATGACCGACGGCGTGGCGATCGGTCCGATCCTGATGGGGCTGGACAAGTCCGCGCATATCCTGACCCCGGCCTCGACCGCGCGGCGCGTGGTCAACATGACGGCCGTGGCCGCGGTCGATGCGCAGATTCGTGCGGCCCAGAGCGAGCGGCGCGGCTGACGGGTCGTCATGCCGTCCATGCGCTCACGTACGGACGGCTATTTGGCGACCGCCGGGACAGACCGTTAAACTCAACTGTTGCCGCGCCGCATCCCCGGCGGCGCGAACCCCTTGCAGGCACGTCCCACCGTGCCGTGGAGAACTTCATGGATCAGCTCGACGATATCCTCAACCAGGACATCGACCCCACCGAAACCCGTGAGTGGGTCGACTCGCTCGATGCAGTGATCCAGCACGACGGTACCGAACGCGCGCACTTCCTGCTGGAGCGCATGGTCGATACCACGCGCCGCTCGGGTGGCTACCTGCCGTTCGATCCGACCACCGAATACGTCAACACCATCGCCCCCGGTCAGGAGGCCAAGTGCCCCGGCGATGCAGCGATGGAATGGCGCATCCGCTCGCTGATCCGCTGGAACGCGATGGCGATGGTGGTGCGTGCCAACCGCAAGCCGGGCGAACTGGGCGGGCATATCGCCAGCTTCGCCTCGTCGGCGACGCTGTACGACGTGGGCTTCAATCATTTCTGGCGGGCGCCGTCCGCCGATCACCCGGGCGATCTGGTATTCCACCAGGGCCACTCCAGCCCCGGCATCTATGCGCGCTCGTTCCTCGAAGGTCGGCTGGCCGAGGATCAGCTCGACCTGTTCCGCATGGAAGTGGTGGGCAAGGGCCGCGCGCTGTCGTCGTATCCGCACCCGTGGCTGATGCCGGATTACTGGCAGGTACCGACGGTCTCGATGGGCCTGGGGCCGATCCAGGCGATCTACCAGGCACAGTTCTTCAAATACCTTGAGCATCGCGGGCTGGTTCCCAAGAGCGACCGCAAGGTGTGGTGTTTCCTCGGCGACGGCGAGACCGACGAGCCGGAGTCGCTGGGCGCGATCTCGCTGGCTGGCCGCGAAGGTCTGGACAACTTGATCTTCGTGATCAACTGCAACCTGCAGCGACTGGACGGCCCGGTGCGTGGCAACGGCAAGATCATCCAGGAACTGGAAGGCGAGTTCCGCGGCGCCGGCTGGAACGCGATCAAGCTGGTCTGGGGCAGCTACTGGGATCCGCTGCTCGCGCGCGACCACAAGGGCGTGTTGCGCAAGCTGATGATGGAAACCGTCGACGGCGAGTACCAGGCCTGCAAGGCGTTCGGTGGTGCCTACACGCGTGAGCATTTCTTCGGCAAATATCCGGAGACGCGCGAGATGGTGGCCAACCTCAGTGACGACGACATCTGGCGGCTGAACCGCGGCGGCCATGATCCGCACAAGGTCTACGCGGCGTATCACGCGGCGTCCAACACCAAGGGCATGCCCACGGTGATTCTGGCCAAGACGGTCAAGGGTTACGGCATGGGTGCGGCCGGCGAGTCGCAGAACCCGACCCATCAGCAGAAGAAGCTGGACGAGGATTCGGTGCGCCACTTCCGCGACCGCTTCCAGATCCCGATCCCCGACGACAAGCTGAAGGACGTGCCGTACTACCACCCGGGCCAGGACTCGCCGGAAGTGCAGTACATGCTGGAGCGCCGCAAGGCGCTCGGCGGCGCCTTGCCGCAGCGCCGGCGCAAGGCCGAGGCGAAGCTGAAGGCGCCGGAGCTTTCGGCGTTCGAGCAGATCACCAAGGGCACCGGTGAGCGCGAGATCTCCACCACCATGGCGCTGGTGCGCGGCATCAACCTGCTGCTGCGCGACAAGCAGCTGGGCGAGCGGGTGGTGCCGATCGTGGCCGACGAGGCGCGCACCTTCGGCATGGAAGGCATGTTCCGCCAGATCGGCATCTACGCCCCGTTCGGGCAGAAGTACACGCCGCAGGATTCCGACCAGCTGCTGTACTACCGCGAGGACCAGAAGGGCCAGGTGCTGCAGCAGGGCATCAGCGAGGCCGGCGGCATGGCTTCGTGGATGGCCGCGGCGAGCAGCTACTCGACCAGCAATCAGGCGATGCTGCCGTTCTTCATCTATTACTCGATGTTCGGTTTCCAGCGCATCGGCGACCTGGCCTGGGCCGCCGGCGACATGCGTTCGCGCGGCTTCCTGATCGGCGGTACCGCGGGTCGCACCACGCTGAATGGCGAAGGCCTGCAGCACGAGGACGGCCAGTCGCATCTGATGTCCGGCGTGATCCCCAACGTGAAGTCGTATGACCCCACGTTCTCGTACGAGGTGGCGGTGATCCTGCAGGACGGCACGCGCCGGATGATGCAGGAGCAGGAGGACATCTACTACTACATCACCGTGATGAACGAGAACTACAGCCACCCCGACCTGCCCAGCGGCAGTGAGGAAGGCATCATCAAGGGCATGTACCTGTTCAAGGACGGCGGCAAGCCGAAGAAAGGCGAGCCGCGCGTGCAACTGCTGGGCTCGGGCACGATCCTGCGCGAGGCGATCGCTGCGGCCGAACTGCTGGAAAAGGATTTCGGCGTGAAGTCCGATATCTGGTCCTGCCCCAGTTTCATCGAGCTGCGTCGTGACGGCTTCGATGCCGAGCGCTGGAACCGCCTGCACCCGGAAGCGGAGCCGCGGGTGCCGTACGTCACCGCCTTGCTGGAGGGGCGCCAGGGCCCGGCGATCGCCGCCACCGACTATGTGCGTGAATTCGCCGACCAGATCCGCGCGTTCATGCCCGACGGCATGCGCTACACCGTGCTGGGCACCGACGGCTTCGGGCGTTCGGACACGCGTGCGCACCTGCGCGAGTTCTTCGAGGTGGATCGTTACTGGATCGCGCACGCCGCGCTGGCGGCGCTGGCGAAGGATGGCAAGGTCAATGCCAAGGATGTCAGCCGGGCGATCAAGGAATACAAGCTCGACCAGGACAAGCCGAATCCGCTGACCGTCTGAGCGACTGGACCGCGCATGAAAAAACCCGCCGAATGGCGGGTTTTTTCATGCGCGGCGGGCTCACCCGTGACCGCGCCGATTCAATCCGCGTCGTCGCTGCGGAACGCACGACGCAGCAGCAGGAACGCGCCGATCGTACCGGCCACGATCGCCACCGTGGCGGCCGGATGACGGTTCACCTGCCGGCGCAGGCGTCGATACTGATAGTTGGCCTCGTCGGCCAGATCCTCGGCCGCATGCGACAGCTGCTGGCCGTACGGCTTGCCACGCTTGCCGAAGCGCTCGTTGATGCGGCGGCGGCCACGTTCGAGCAGGCTCTGCGCGCTGCTGCTGGCACCATCGGCGTAGTGGCGTACACGTTCACCGGCCTGTTCGGCGGTGTCGCGGATCTGACGCTCGATATCACGATTGTGCATGGGGGTTCTCCTTGGCATCTGGTCTCACAGGCTGCCAGCATCGCCGTGACCGAGGCGTAAACAGCGACTTGTAACGGCACCCTTCGTTCAGCCGGCGCGAAGTGTTCAGTCGCCGAGCCGGTACTCGCCACCGCGTTCCAGTGCCCTTTGATATGCCGGCCGGGCATGGATGCGCTGCAGGAAAGCCGTCAGCCGCGGATAGCCGCTGCCCAGGCCGCCGCGGGCGACGAACGCCTCCAGCGGGAAGCTGAGCTGGATGTCGGCAGCGCTGAACGCATTGCCGACAAACCACTCGCCGCTGCCCAGCTCGCCTTCCAGATAGTCCAGATGCAGCGTCAGCTGCGGGTCGATGAAACGGCGTTCGACCTTGTCCGCGATGCTTCGGGCGATCGGTCTGACGAAGAACGGTGCGGGCGTCGTCCTGACCCGGCGGAACACCAGTTTCAGCAGCAGCGGTGGCATGGCCGAACCCTCGGCGTAATGCAGCCAGTAAGTGCAGCGCAGCCGCTCGGGGGTGCCGGTGAGCGGCAGCAGGCGGCCCTCGCCGTATCGCCCCGCGAGGTATTCGATGATCGCGCCGGACTCGGCCACGGTCAGTTCGCCATCGGTGATCACCGGCGACTTGCCCAGCGGATGGATCGCGCGTAACTCCGGCGGCGCCAGCATGGTCCCCGGATCGCGCTGGTAGCGCCTGATCTCGTACGGCACGCCCAGTTCCTCGAGCAGCCACAGGACGCGCTGCGAACGCGAGTTGTTGAGGTGATGGAGCGTGATCATCGCCCGATCATGGCGGTGACGGCGGCGCCGGGCAAGCGCTGCCGCCGTGGCTCAGGGATTGAGCGTCATCGTGTTTGAAAGGGTCGATACACCGGCTTCGTCGAAGGCTTCGACCGCCACCACGTAGCGCACACCCTTGTTGAGGGCACGCAACTGAAGCCGGGTCGGCTGGTCGGCGAAGCGCTGGTAGGTTTCATGCAGACGGTCTGCGGCGAGTCCCCAGCGCACGTTGTAGCCCACGGCACTCGGCACCGGCTTCCAGACGATGTCGGCATTGCGCGTATCGGCATCACGGGTGGCGGAAACCAGTTCGGGCGCCGGTGGCGGATTGCCCTCCGCGTTGCCGAAGACACGCAGGTCGGAAATCGCCAGGTGCTTCGCGCCGACGTGCACATGCACATACCGCACGTAGCGGACGTGCGCGGGCCGGTCCAGTTCCACGTAGGCGTCGGGGCGATCGCGCTGCTCGTGCGAAAGGTCGGCGAGCGTGCTCCAGTGCGAGCCGTCGCTGGAGCCTTCCAGCTTGAACCGGGTGATGATGTCCGGTGCGTCGCCGTAGCGGCCGGCCTTGTAGTCGGTGTAGTTCACCTGCACGGCGCGCACGGTGCGCTCGCCGCCGAGATCGACGGTCAGCGTCTGCCCGGGTGTGTTCGACGCGGCGACCCAGTAAGTGCGCGGGTTTTCGTCGGTGACCTCGGCCGGGCCGTGACCGGGCAACTGCGATGAAGCGGTTGCCTGCTTGCGCCAGGACAGCAGCATCCAGCCGGTGAAGGTGCTCTCGCCGGGTTTGAGCTTGTGGTCGGGCATGCGCTGGGGGAAGTCGCCGAAGCGGGTGTCGACCCACATCTGGCCGTCCGCATGGAAGCCGGCCGGGAACAGGTCGATGCGCCGCTCGAACTTCCAGTTCACCCCGACCCACATGGTGCCGGTGTTCCAGTTGTTGCCGTAGGCGTCCTCGAAGGTGGAGCCATGGCCGGCACCGACCACGAAGCCGCCGGGCTTGTAGCCGATCGGGTTGTACGGCGCGTAATGGAACGGGCCGAGCGGCTTGTCGCTGGTGTAGACGCCGGTGGCGTAGACGTTGTACTCGGTGCCCGGCGCGGCGTACTGCAGGTAGTAGCGGTCGCCGTGCCGGTTCATCCAGGCGCCCTCGACGTACGGCGCGATGGTGTTGTCCGTATGGTCCTGGCCGAAACGCTCCCAGCCGTGTTCATCCGGATGCAGGCGCAGCAGCGCCCGCGGCTTGCTGACAAACGAGACACGCTTGCCTTCGCCCTCGCTGGCGTGGTCCAGCGCCAGGTCGATCTGCGCGCCATACAGCGGAAAGATGTTGGAGGAGTCCCAGTACAGGTAGGCCTTGCCGTCCTCGTCGCGGAACAGGCCCGGATCCCACGGCCCGGGCGGCAGGTCACCGGGTTTCATCTCGCTCTCGTGACCGGCCCAGGTGGCGCCGGGCACCGGTGGCAGCATGCGGGTCCAGAACTTCCAGCGGCCGTGGGCCGGGTCGGTGGAATACAGCAGCGGTACCGGCTGCATCGCCGATTGCATCAGGAACAATTTGCCGTCGGCCACCAGGGTGGCCGGCGCGACCGGGCCGTCGAACGGCCAGCGATCCGGCTTCACGAACTGCCAGTGCAGCAGGTCGGTCGAGCGCCAGTAACCATCGGCCAGCGTCTGGAACAGATACCAGGCATCGCCGAAGCGCGCGACCGCCGGGTCGGCACCGGTGCGGTACGAGATGCCGTTGTTCATCTGCTCGTAGTTGTAGCGGTAGTCGATATCGACCGGGTTTGCCCAGGTGCGTCCGTGGGCGCCGGCCGGCCCAGCCACGACACCCTGGCCGAGCAGTGCAATGACGATGAGCGCCAACCGCCAGCACCGCGGCGGTAGTCCGGGGGGTATGCGTGGAGGGCGACCTGACTGCGGCATCGGGCGAGCATGCAACGGCGATTCGCCGGGCGCAAGGCCAATGGCGGTGGCTGCGATTCGAACTCAGTAGATCTCGCCGACGCAGCAGCGCAGGCTGCCGCCGGCCTTCTCGATCTCGTCCAGTTCCACCGCGCCGATAGCAAAATCGTAATCGGCCAGTGTCTCCCGCTGCTCGGCGGTGAGCGCGGCGGCGGCGCCGACACTCATCCATACGCTGCGGTCGGACAGGCTGATCGCATTGGCGGCGAACGCCCGCTTCTGGGCGGGCGTCAACCAGATCACGCGGTTACCGTAGGCCTGCGCGATTACCGGGGCGACCGCAGGATCACGAAAGCCATCGGCAGCGATGATTACCGCACGACTGGCCAGCAGGGCCAATACCACGTTGGTGTGGTATTCCGAGTCGGCCAGTTCGAAGCAGAACGTGAGGCGCAGCCCGAAGGCCTGGTGCATCGCGCGTGCGCCGGCCATGTCGCAACGCTCGCTGAGGCCGCAATAGCCGACGCCACGCACGCGGTCGATGATCAGCGAGCCGGTCAGCTCGGCGACCAGGTCGGTGCAACCGGACAGGTCGATCTCGTCATAGCCCAGCAGGTCGCCGAAGAACGCGCGGATATCGGTGCGTCCGGCCTCGCGTTGGCGCACCGCATGCCGCATGCGGCCGATGATCAGCCGCCCCGGCGCGGTGGCGAACACGTTGTTGGGGAAAACGGCATCCGGCGTGGCCGGATCGCCCGGAAACGTGATGATCGGGCAATCGGCCCGCAAGGCTTGCGCCAGGGCGCCGTGCTGCGCCAGCGCCTTCAACGGGTCGACCGCGAGGCTGGTGTCCATATAGCGGTTGTCCTGCGCCGACTCGGTCGCCAGGGCGAACCCGGTCGGCGCCACCAGAAACGCCGCGCGCGGCGTGGCCGCGGCAGCGGGATGTGGCGCCAGTGCGACATAGGCCTCGAGAAATTCGCTTGGCGACTGGGTGATCACGGCAGGACTCCGCATGCAGTGAAGAGGTGTGCAGTCTAGAGAATATCCGTTACCGGCTCGCCCGGGCCACTGGCCTCGACATGCAATTGCTGGCGTCGGCGCAGGCCGGGAAACATCGCCATCCACAGGCCCACCACCAGCAGCGTGCCGACACCGCCGATCACGGTGGCGCCGACCGCGCCCAGCCACGCGGCCAGCATGCCGGACTCGAATTCGCCGAGCTGGTTGGAGGTGTTGATGAAGATCGCGTTGACCGCGCTGACCCGGCCGCGCATGTCGTCCGGCGTATCCAGCTGCACCAGCGCGCCGCGGATCACCATGCTGACCATGTCGAAGGCGCCCAGTGCGAACAGTGCGGCCAGTGACAGCCACAACGTGGTCGACAGCGCAAAGACCAGCGTGGCCACGCCGAAGCCCGCCACCGACGCGAACATGATCGGGCCCATCCGCCGCTGCATGGTGTGCCGCGCCAGCCACAGCGACATCAGCAGCGCGCCCACGGCCGGTGCTGCGCGCAGCAGGCCCAGCCCCCACGGCCCGGTGTGCAGGATGTCCCTGGCGAAGATCGGCAGCAGCGCAGTGGCACCGCCCAGCAGCACGGCGAACAGATCCAGCGAGATCACCCCCAGCACGTCCGGCTCGGCGCCGGATGAAATGCACGCCGGCGAACAGGGTCTTCAGCGTGGCCGGCTCGCGTCGTGGCGGCACCTGTTCATGACGCAGCCGGCTCAGCAGGATCACCGAGATCAGGTACAGCACGGCGGCCACCGCATAGACCACGCCCGGCCCGGCGACATACAGCAAGCCGCCCAGCGCCGGGCCCATGATCATCGCGGCCTGGCCGGCCGAGGCATTCACCGCCATCGCCCGCGGCAGGATGCGCGCTGGCACCAGCGCGGGCAGCATCGACTGCAGCGCCGGAAACTCGAACGCCTTGGCAATGCCGATCGCGAACACCAGCGCCAGGATGCCGACTTCATGGATGTCATGGCGCAGGCTCAGCCCTGCCAGCAGGGCAATCGCGATCCATTCGACGATCTGCCCGAACAGCACGATGCGGCGCCGCTCGAACTGGTCGGCCACGTGGCCGGCCGGCAAGGCCAGCAGCAGCGACGGCACGAACTGGACCAGCCCGATCAGGCCCAGATCGAGCGCGCGGCCGGTGATCGAGTAGATCTGCCAGCCCACCGCGACCGACAGCATCTGGAAGCCGAAGCTGGAGGCAATCCGGGCCAGCCAGAAGGCGACGAACGCGCGGTGTTGCAGCAGCGAATCCGCCGGGGGCGTGGTGGGCGATGGCATCGGGTGTCCTTGCGGGGAGGCCATTATCGAACCGTCGCCGCATCCCGCAAAGTGCCCGCAGGCCACGAGTGGCCGTTTAGCTGACAGACAGGCGAATTGACGCGCTCTTGCCGTCTTCCGGGCGAAAGTCACCAGTCACCGTTCCATCGAGGGCAACTCTCATGGGCAGACAGGCGCATCGCGTATACACCGACGAAGCCAGTATCCGGCGGATCGAGTCGCTGGTCGACGAATTGCCCGCGAATGGCCACGTGGTGCTGCTGATGAAGGACGGCAGCAGTTGCGATGGCGTGGTCAGCGCGCGGCCCAGCGTGCAGGTGTTCCGTGACCCCGACGAACATGAAGGAATCAATGCGACGGTGTGGCTGCAGCGCCCGGACGTGCCGGACTGGAGCCGGCACGTCTGGCTGGACCAGGTGCTGCGGGTCGATCACCTGGATTCGATCATGGGCAGCGAGAGCTGACGCTCAGGCCAGGTCGTCGGCCAGCCGCGCTACCGCGATGGCCGATAGGGTACGCGCAGGCATTCCATCCAGCCCGAACAGCGGCCGCAGCCAGCGCACCCGGCGGATCACGCACTCATGCAGCAGCGCGCAACCGCCTACCGTGGCCAGCACGATCAGCACCGGCTCGGCGACCGGCCCCAGTCCCAGTGGCATCAGCTGCCAGGCGAACAGCAACAGCAGGCTCTGGTGCAGCACGTACCACGGATACACCGCCTCGCGCGCATACGGCAACCAGCGGAACGGACGGTTGAGGTAGGCGTGGCTCCAGCCCAGCACGGCACAGATGGCCGTCCACAGGTAGGCGTAGCGCAGCGCGTGCACGACCCACCACACGGCGGTCGGCGCGGCGTCGGGCAGCAGCCGGATGCCGGCCAGGTACAGCGCGAAACAGGCCAGCGCCGAAGGCAGCGAGATCCGGCGCAGCCGTGCCAGCTCGGCCCACAGGCCGGTATCGGTGCCGAGCAGGTAACCGTACAGAAACATGCTGAAGTAGAGCGCATGGGCGTACCAGTCGCCCCACAAGGCACCGGTGAACGGGTAGCGGCTGGCCAGCAGGCGATCCCAGGCGAACAACGGGATCGCCGGCAGCAACAGCAGGGCCGGGCCGCGCAGCCCCAGCACGACGGCGCGCAGGCGTTGACCGAGCCGCGATTCCAGCGCGGGCATCGCGGCCAGCAGCAGCATCGTGTATACCCACAGATACGGCAGGTACCACAGGTGGTTCCAGGTGAAGCCGTACTGCCAGCCGGTGAACGCGCCGGCCGGCCACGGGCCGCCGCTCCAGTAGCGCAGCAGGAAGTGGCCGAAGCCCGGTTCGACCAGATGGTTCGACAGGCCTTGCACGTACGGCTGGATCGGGATCACCACCAGCGTGCCGAACACCAGCGGCAGCAACAGGCGCAGGCTGCGCTTGCCGGCCAGCCGGCCGAGGCCGCCGCGCCGGCGCATGAAATTCACTGCCAGTCCGGAAACCAGGAACAACAACTCCATCCGCCAGCGATTGAGGAACAGCATCGGGTCCTGCAGCCATTCGGCGGTGTGGCTGCTCTTCAGATGGAAGTCCCAGCCTTCGCCGGCCACGTACAGCATCGCGGTGTGGTACAGGATCAGCAGGCCGAAGGCGAAGACGCGCAACGCGTCGATATCGTGGCGGCGGTTCATGGCAACGCTCCAGGGGCTGGGAAATGGCTGCCAGACTGGGCCTCCACCCGTCCGGTGTCGTGGCCGAAGTGACTGTCCGCGGGGCCGTGGTGACGAATCGCGGATGGCGGGGACGAGCGGCGGGGACGATTTGCGTAGAATCCACCGCATGACTACGTCCCGCGGCTTCGACCTGTACCAGCGCTGGCGGCGACCGTTCGAGGTCGGCGCGTGGCTGCTGATTTTCACGCTGAATGCGATCTTCAACAGCATCGACACGCACATCGACCATGCCGGCCGGCTGGCCACGTGGGAGCCGTGGGTGTGGGAATCGAGCAGCGCACTGGTGATGCTGGCGCTGCTGCCGGCGGTGATCGCGCTGGAGCGACGCTGGCCGATCCGCTTCGATACATGGCACCGCAACCTGCCATTGCACCTGCTGGCCAGTTTGCCGTTCAGCCTGCTCCATGTCGTCGGCATGATCGCGTTGCGCAAGCTGGCCTATGCCGCTGCCGGCTGGCACTACGATTTTGGTTCGTGGTGGGTCAATTTCGGCTACGAATATCTCAAGGACGTGCGCACGTATTTCGTGATCGTGGGCGCGCTGGTGCTGTACCGGCTGTGGCTGCTGCGCCAGCAGGGCGAGGCGCGCCTGCTGGCCGAGCCGGATGAGGGTGCGCCGGTGGAGCCGGTGGAACGGCCCGAGCGTTTCCTGGTGCGCAAGCTGGGCAAGGAATTTCTGCTCAACGCCAGCGAGATCGAGTGGCTGCAGGCGTCGGGCAATTACGTGAACCTGCACGTGCGCGGGCGTGATTATCCCTTGCGCATCACCATGGCAGCGATCGAGCAGCGGCTGGATCCGGCCCGCTTCGTGCGCGTGCATCGCAGCTATTTCGTCAACCTCGACTACCTGGCCCAGATCGAGCCGCTGGAAACCGGCGATGCCCGGCTGCAGCTGCGCGACGGCGCGAAGATTCCATGCAGCCGACGCTACCGGGCCGCCTTGCGCGAGCGCTTCGGATCGGTGGACTGAGCCGCGCCGGTTGCGTCGTGCGGGTCGCTCGTTCCAAGCTACAGCCCCGTTTCCGATCGGTATGCCGCTGATGAATTCCGCTATCCATCGTTACTTCCTGACCGCGCTGTGCGCGGGTCTGTTGCTGGCCGGCTGCTCGCAACAGGCGAGCGCGCCCGCGCCGACACCCGCCCAGCAGCAGGCACAAGCCGATGCGGCCGCAGCGGCACGCAACCTGGACACCTATCGGCAGCTGCTGCGCATCGGCAACGACGAGATGGTGGTGACGATGGGCAAGGACATCCTCAGCCGCTTCCCGAACAGCGATGCGGCGAAGGAAGTACAGAAGAGCCTGCCGGCGATCGACAAGCGCTACACCGAGAACCGCGAGAAGAACCGCCTGGCGGCCTTGTGGGTCTACCAGGTGGCGCCGATGGCCGGCGGCACGCAGTCCACTGCCGCCATCTACAACAGCGAGCCGTCCGGCAGCGAGCGGGTGCAACTGGTGCTGCGTCGGCATACGAGCTGGGGCCAGAGCGTGTTCCTGTACGGCAGCAAGCCCGGTTTTGTCTGTCGCGGCAACTGCACCATCGTTGCCACGGCCGACGGCAAGCCGGTGCGGATCAAGGCGTTTGCGCCTTCCACCGGTGAGCCTGCGTTGATGATCCGCGACGACAAGGCCTTCCTCGCCCTGCTGCAGAAGAGCGCGAAGCTCAGCATGCAGGTGACGTTGGCCGAAGGCGAGAAGAAAGAAACCCTGGTTTACGAGGTCGCGGGTTTCGATCCGGCCAAATGGCAGCCCCTGGGCAAAGGCGGCAGGAAGTAGCGCCGGGAGCGCGCTTGCGCCGGCGAGAAACAGCGGAGCTGGCTATCCGTCGCGTTTTTCGGGAAACGGGTTTGCACCGGCCCGGCCGGTGGCGATGAACTTCACGGGTGCGGCGTGGTATCTAGCCGTAGGTTCCCTCATGCAGGATCAGGCCATGTCGAGAATATTCGTGCTGGGTATCCTGGCGGCCGGCCTCGGGCTTGCTGCCTGCTCCAGCGTGCCGTATGCGCAGCGGCTGGCCCAGCGCCAGGCCGCCTACGCGGCAGCGGCCGGCGCGCCGGTGCACAGCTTCCGTTTCTATCATTCGCTGTGGTCGTGGGAGCCGCTGGGTCGGGACCAGCTGGTGATCTACACCCGGCCGCAGCAGGCGTTCCTGCTCGACGCCGCCGGCTGCCTCGATCTGGACTACACCAACGCCATCGGGCTGACCTCGAACCTGGGCGAGGTCAGCGTCGGCTTCGACAAGGTGCTGACCGGGCGACGCAATCTACCCTGCACGATCACGCAGATCCGTCCGATCGACGTGAAACGCCTGAAGGCGACCCAGGCGCAGCAGCGCAAGATCGAAACGGAGCCGCGTTCCGCCACCGACGGGCAGTGAACCGCCGGTGCCGACCGCGGTGGCGGGCAGCGGCCCTGGCGCCGACGAAGGCAGGCCGGAACAGCTTCCGGCCCCGCCGGTCCGCGACTGGGGGCATCAGTGCAGGAACAGCTTCGCGGTGATCCGGGCCAGTGGCCTTTCCAGCGCGACTTGCAGTCCCGCCGGCAGGTCCAGTGGCTTGAGCAGCATCTTCACCGTCATGGCCGCCGGGATGTGCCGGCGCAGCAGGCCCTGCGTCCGGTCGGCGATGCGGCGGAACTCCTGCTCGTTGTCCAGGTGCTGCGGATAGCACTGGTTGAATACATGGCGCAGTGCGATGTCGCTGTCCTCGCCCTTGACCTCGTTGACCCGCCGCAGGATGGCGCGGAAAACCTTGTAGCGACCGAAGCCATCGCGTTCCCGATACTGCCGGAAGTGCTGGTAGAAGTGCTTGTAGTGGCGTACTTCGTCGCCCTTGATATGGTTGGTCAGCTGCTTCAGCACGGGTTCGTCGGTGATCTCGTGCAGGGCGCGATAGAGGCTGGCCGTGCCGGTTTCCACCACGCAGCGCGCCGCCAGCTCCAGCCCGCGGTTGGCCTCGAGTTGCCCGGCGGTGCACACCGCGCCATATTCATTCCAGAACGCCTGGAAGCCCTTGTTCCAGTCGAACTCCGGCCAGACCTTGCCGACGTAGGCGGCCAGTGCGCGACCATGCTGCAGTTCCTCGTGTTCCCAGTGCTGGCTCAGCCAGGTCTGCAGCTCCTGGTCGCCGGCGAAATGGTCGATCAGGTTGCGCGCATACAGGTCGGAACCACTCTCGACGAAAGACGAGCTGCACAGCAGGAAGAACAGATCCTCGTTGTGACGCACACGTGCGATGTCGATCCGGCTGAAATCCAGACTATCCAGCGTCCAGGGTAGGTCGGTGCCATGACTCAAGCGAATTTCCCGTGCGGCAAGGCAGCCGGCAAGGCGGCTGCGAGGTCACTCACATGACCGGAAGATGGCACAGGATAAGGCCTTGGCTGGGCCGCGGATTAACGCCAACCGACTTGCCGTTCAGGATGACGCCGTTTTCAGCGAACCACGGTCACCGGAACGTGGGCGCGTGCCAGCACGTTGCCGGACACCGAGCCGAGCAGCCAGCGTGCCAGCGCACCCCGTTCGGTATGTCCGATCGCGATGTGATCGATGCCGTGCTGTTCGACCTGGCTCAGCAGCACGTCGCCGGGGCTGCCATGGGTCAATTCGACATCGACCAGGCTGGCTGCGTCCGGCACGATCGCCGTCAGCTCGGTCAGCAGCTCCTGTGCCCGTTGGGTGCCGGAGTCCGCCATCATCAGGGCGCAAACGTCGGCGCCGCCCTCGGTGACCTGAAGCACCGACACCACGCGGACCCGGCCGCCGCTGCAGCGGGCCAGATCGATCGCGAACTGGAACGCGCGGCGGGAAGCATCCGACCCGTCGTATCCCACCAGTGAGTACTTGACCATGGTTTTCCGCCCTGCGATCCGGCATCGGAGCCTTGTCGAGTCTATGCAGTGTTTCGGTCTCGCCACAACCCGCGGCACGTTACGGCGCCCCGGTTTCGCCTGCCAGTAACAGTCTGCGCGGCGCCGCGTTATTGCAGCATCAAGGCTGGCTGCCTGAACGGATGGTCATGCTTGTGCACGTCGTTATCACGCTGCAATGCACACGATTCCAACACCAACGCAGCGACCCGCCGACCTTTCGAGGGGCATCGCCGATGCTGCGGCGGCAAGCAATCCCATCCTGCATGTGACAAGGAGAGAACCGATGATCAAGCGTACTTTTGGAATGGCCGCCCTGGTGATGGCCTGTGCTGGAGCGATGACCGTGCTGCCGACCAGCAACGCGCAGGCTGCCGAAGCCTCGGTGGAATGTGACCTCAGCTTCAACCTGTCCGGTTGGTCGTTGATCTACAAGCATGCCGAAGGCAGCGGCACGGTGACCTGCAACAACGGTCAGAGTGCACGCGTGAAGATCACGGTGGTCGGTGGCGGCCTGACGGCTGGCAAGTACCGCATCGACCACGGCAAGGGCGAAATCAGCCACGTGCACAGCATCGCCGATGTCTATGGCGACTATGCACAGGCCGGCGCCGAGGCGGGCGTGGTCAAGAGTTCCACCGCACAGGTCATGACCAAGGGCACTGTGTCGCTGGCGATCGCCGGCACGGGCGAAGGCGTCAATCTGGGCATTTCGGCCGGCAAGTTCACTATCAGCAAGCTCTGATAGTCACCACAGGCAACAAGAAGAAGGGCGCCTCCGGGCGCCCTTCTTTCGTGGTTGAGGGTAGACTGCGGCGATCGCGGCACCGCTGCCTTTCCCCTTAGGAGATTTCGCCATGCGTCGCCTTTCCTGTCTGCTCGTGTTGACCCTGTTGTGCGCGTGGGTCGCCCCGGTATTTGCTGCCGGCCCGCAACCCGGCGACGTCGCACCGACGTTCCGCCTGCAGGACCAGAACGGGCATTGGCGCACACCCGCCGATTTCCATGGCCACTGGCTGGTGATGTACTTCTACCCGAAGGATTTCACCGCCGGCTGCACCACCGAGGTATGCACGTTCCGCGACGACATCGCCAAACTGCGCAAGGCCGGTGCCGACGTGGTCGGGGTGAGTCTCGATGACGTGAAGTCGCACGCCGATTTTGCCGCGAAATACCACGTCCCGTTCCCGCTGCTGTCCGACACCAGCCGAACGGTGGCGACCCGCTATGGTGTGCTGACCTCGCATATGGGCATGCACTACGCCAAGCGCACGACCTTCCTGATCGATCCCCAGGGCAAGATCGCCAAGGTCTACGTGGATGTCGACCCGGAGAAGAACTCGGGCCAGGTGCTGAGTGATCTCGCCACGCTGAAGACCGCGCCCTGATGCCGTTGGCGATACGCACCGACACGGCGGCGGCGCGGCGGTTTGCGCCATGGGCGATCGGTCCGTGGGTGCTGCTGCTGATCGCGGGTCTGGGCTTCGTGCAGTATCTGCAGCACGCCGAGTACGCCTATCTGCTCGCCGCCTTGCTGGTGATCGTGGTGAGCGCCGGTTGCATCCTGCGGCAGGCGTGGGCGCGCTCGACGATGCAGCTGCTGGCCGTGCTGCTGGCGTTGTGGGCGTTGGCCAGCGGCGCGCTGATGCTGCAGCACTGGGGAGATTTCGAGATCGCCCGACAACACGCCCGGACACAACCGCAACTGGGCCCGATTGCGCTGTGGATGATCGCGCGGGCGCAGCGCACCTGGCAGATCGGCCTGGCACTGAAGGCGCTGGGGATACCCCTGCTGCTGTGGCTGGCCTGGCAGCTGGGCCGGCCGGCAGTGCGCGCGCAATTCCGGCGGCGGCGCTGAGCGAGCTCCGGCAGGGTGATGGCCAGCTGATCGCGAGGTGTGGATTCCCGCGGCGTGGGTGGTGCATTCAGCCGAGGTTGGCAGGACAGCAGCTATCGCTGGTTGGCCTTGTCCCCGGAAAAACCTGCCGATGCGTCTCTACTGTTCGCTTGCCGTCCTCCTCTTCCTGTCCGCCGGATCATCGCTGCAGGCGCAGGATCTGGCCGCCACCTGCCATGCCGGCAGCAGCTATGACGTCACCCTGAAGACGGACAGCGTGCTGTTCGACCGTCCTGCGCCGGCACCTTTCCATGTCGACGTCCAGCACGGTGCGCTGCGTACCGACGGTGTGGCCGTGTCCCTGAATGCCGAGGACCAGGATCGAATGGTGCTGTTCGAGCGTGCCTTGCGCGCGCTGGTGCCGCGGGTGCGTTCGGTGGCCCTGAACGGGGTGGACATGGCGGTGCGGGCCATCCGCGCCGAAGCCGATGGCATGGGTCTGGGTGCCGATACCCGTGCCGAGTTCGATCGCCGCCTGAGTGCGGACGCGAGCGAGCTCAAGCGGCGCATCGCGATCAGCCGCAGTACCCACGACTGGCAGGGTGAGGCCGCGGACCAGAGCATGAACCGGATGGCGGCGGACCTGCTGCCCCTGCTGGCCGCGGATCTCGGCCAGCAGGCGATCAGCGCGGCCTTGAGTGGGGATATGCAGACTGCCGCCAGTCTGCGGGACCGCGCCACCTCGCTGGCGACCGAACTGCAGCCGCGGTTGCAGCAGCGCATGCAGGCGCTGCGTCCGCAGATCGAGGCGTTGTGCCCCTCGATCCGGCGCCTCGCCGAATTGCAGCAGGGCGTGCGTGGCAGCAACGGAAAGCCGCTCGATCTGCTGCAGATCGGCCAATGAGGGTTGGACCGGCCTACTGCCAGCTGACTGCCTCGCGGCATTTGATGAAGGGTTAATGCTGCGCTAAGTGGCAGGGGCGGACGATGGTTCCGTGAATCAGTCCTCGACCCGGCAAAAAGCGCTCATGCCTCCGCGCACTCCGCATGGCGCCTGCAATGCCCTGATCCGGCATGGCATCGACCTGCGGCTGCTGTATCGGCAGGCGGTATCGACATGCGAGCCGGGGCTGCGCCTGGTGCTGAATGACAACGTGCATACGCTGGACCTGCTGATCGCCGAGCTGCAGGCGCAGCTGCGCGCCGATGGTGGCCGCCCGTGCGTGCAGGGAAGCTGGCGCGGCGCCATCCGACGGTTGCTGACCGGATGGCTGGTGCGGCTCGCCAGTCGACCGGACAATGCCTGGATTCGCGCGTTGGCACATCAGGAGAGTGCCCTGCTGCAGGCGTTCGAGCAGACGATCGCCGCGCTGCCATCCGGGTCGGTACCGAGCCTGCGCCGGCAGCTGCCACGCTTGCGCGGCATCCAGCTGGACATGCACAGTCTGGTCGGCAGCGCACACTGAAGGAGCCGCGATGGCAGCGTCCGCGCAAGAGGTTGTGGATTTCTGGTTCGAGGAAGCGCATGCGGGAAACTGGTTTGTTGCAGATGCGGGCTTCGATGCGCAGATCCGCGAGCGCTTCGGCACGGCGGTGAGAGTGGCCGCGAGCGGGCAGCTGGACGAATGGATGGCCACGGCGGAAGGTTGGCTGGCGTTGCTGATCCTGCTCGATCAATTCCCGCGCAATCTGTACCGTGGCGATGCCGGTGCCTGGGCCGCCGACGTCAAGGCGCAACGCGTCGCCTTGTCGGGTCTTGCCCGCGGGCATGACCGGCAACTGCTGCCGTTGCAGCGCGTATTCGCCTACTTGCCGCTGGAACACGCCGAAGACATGGCGCTGCAGCAGCGTTCCGTCGAACTGTTCGAGGCGCTGGGAGCGGAGGTGCCACCGCAACAGCGGCCGCAGTTCGCGGACTTCCTGGATTATGCTCGGCGACATCGCGAGGTGATCGCGCGCTTCGGGCGCTTTCCGCATCGCAATGCTGCGTTGGCTCGGGTCAGTACGCCAGAAGAAACGCGTTACCTGGCCGAGCCCGGCGCGGGGTTCTGAACCGGCCGATGCGGCGGAACGGAGATCCGATTCATCACCGACCAGGGAGCAGGTCATGCGCATGTGTCTCGTTGTCGCCTTGTTCGTTTTCAGCGCCGTCGTGCAGGCCTCCAGCACCTTGCGCGTGGGTAATCAGGTGCTCACCGCCGGCGACAGCCGCGAGCGCGTCACCGAGTTGCTGGGCAAGCCGTCCTCGAAGTCGCACAAGCGCAGCTCTCGCAGCCACGGCAGCCGGCGCGGCGGCGTACGCGTGCTGGAACGCAACCAGGGCGGCGAACAATGGCGGTACCGGCGTGGCGATCACGTCACCGTGGTGACCCTGGTGGATGGCCGGGTCACCGACATCGAAGACCACCGGCTCTGATCCCGCGGCATCCGTGACTGATGACAGGGCATGACGGCTGGCCCATGCCGCAGCGTCCGCACCGGTACATCGTGGTCGTGCAGGCCGGTCATCGGGTACCGGCCGCCCTCACGGGGATATGCTCATGGGCAAGATACTCCCGCTGCTCGCGCTGGCCCTCGGCCTGGCCTCCGCTGCGCAGACGCAGGCGCACGGCCTGCATTTCGACAACGATCGTTGCGGCTACACCACGGACTACGACATACGGGTCAACCCGGACGGCATCGCGTTCGATCGCCGGGGGCGGCCGGCGGCCAGCGTCTTCATGCATGACGGGCGGCTTCGCGTGGATGGCCGGCCAGTGGCCCTGTCCGCCGCGGATGCCGATCGCCTGCGCCAATACGAGGGCGACGTTCGCCAGTTGCTTCCGGCGGTGGCGGGGATCGTGCGGGAAGGGCTGGATATCGGCTTTTCCGCGATGACCATGGTGACCACGACGTTCGCCGCGAATGGCGAGCAGCGCGACGAGTTGCTGCAACGGCTCAACCGCAAGCATGCGGCGGCACTGCGTCGGGTCGACGACGGTATCGGCAGCGGCGTGTGGAGGCAGAGCGACATCGCGGACGTGATCGAGGACGGCGTGGAGAGCGGCGTCTCCGACATGGTCGGCACGATCACCGCCAGCGCGGTCAGGGCCGCGCTCAGCGGTGACGACGCAAGGGTGTCCGCCTTGCAGGCACGCGCCGACTCGCTGGAGAAGGCCATTGAGCAGCAGGTCGATGCGCGTGCGGATCGACTCGGCCAGCGTGCGCAGGCGCTATGCCCGCGCCTGGGCGAACTGGAGCAGCTGCAGCAGCGGTGGCAGTTCCGGCTCGGCGACGGTTCGCGTCTGCAGTTGCTGAGCCGAACGAGCGCCCGCGAGGGCGAGGCGGTCCTGGCCGGGGCCGGGCACTGAATCGACCGTGGCGGCGCCATCGCCTGGCAGCTGCCGCCCGCCCGGGTGTGCCGCAGCAGGCCTGGTCGATAGTTCCATGGACAGGCTGCTAGGCTGATCCTCGATTTTCTTTCACGAGGCAAGGCCATGCTCGATAGCTCGATCAAGGCGGCCGCCGCCGTCGCGGCGACCCACGGGATTACCGGCTATACCGATCAGGCGGTGCAGATCGGGCTGCGCCTGATCGGTGCGTTGCTGGTGCTGCTGGTGGGCATGTGGATCGCGCGCAGAATGGCGAACTTCACCCAGCGCGCGCTGGGGCGAGCCAGGCTGGATACCACCCTCAGCGGTTTCGTGCGCAATCTCACCTATGGCGTGCTGGTCGCCCTGCTGGTGGTGACCGCATTGGGCGTGCTGGGTGTGCCTTCGGCGCCGATGGTCGCGGCACTCGGCACGGCGGGGCTGGCGATCGGGCTGGCCTTGCAGGGAACGCTCAGCAACATGGCCTGGGGTGTGCTGCTGGTCATTTTCCGGCCGTTCCGGGTCGGCGACTTCGTCACCGCCGGCGGCATCGAGGGCACCGTGGAGAGCATCAACCTGATGCATACCCTGCTGTCGCTGCCGGACGGTCGCGAGGCGATCATGCCGAACGGCAAGGTCGGCAGCGATGCGATCATCAACTACAACCGCCGGGGCACGCGCCGGTTCGAGCTCACCGTGGGCATCGGCTACAAGGACGACATCGGTGCCGCGATGGCCGAGATCAAGCAGCTCTTCGAGCAGGACGAGCGCATTCTCGATGATCCCGCGCCGGGCGTGTGGACGTCCGCGCTGGGCGAGAGTTCGGTCGATCTGATCGTGCGGGGCTGGACCCGGCCGGAAGACTTCTGGGCGACCAAGACCGACCTGCTGCGGGCGATCAAGGAACACTACGACGCGGCCGGCATCAGCATCCCGTTTCCGCAGCGCGAGCTCACGGTGGTGCAGGGCAACCTGCCGGCGCGAAGGGACTGATCGCACACGGCAGCCGCGGCCGACTCCGCCTGCCCCGTCGCGCGGTCATTCCACGGTTACCGTGCGCCGGTTGTCGCTGGACACCTTGTCGATCAGCTCGTTGTAGGGGTCGATGCCGGCCAGCGCGGGCAGGCCGTCGACGGTCACGCTGATCGTGCTGTCGCCATCGGGCAGCATGCGTTTGTGCAGGTACAGCGGCTTGCCGTCCTTGCCGGCTCCCGGCGAGGCGGCGAACACGCCGATCGCGATCGGGACGTCCAGCTTGCCAGTGGTCTCCTTGCCGGTGCCGTCGACGTAGACCTTGCTGGCATGCACTTTCAGGGTGACTTCGTACTTGCCGTCGGGCAGTTTCTTCGCGGTGGCGTCGATGACGCGGTTGTCGAACAGGGTGATCTTCCAGAACAGGTCGTCCAGCAGGCTCTTCCACTTCGGATCGATGGCGCCGCTCAGCGCGTCCAGGAATTCCCGCGAGGTGGTATAGGGCGGCTGCTGGAAGCCCTTGTCGATCAGGAACTGTTTCAGCACGCGGTCGAGCACGTCCTCGCCGAGATAGTCCTGCAAGGCGTAGAACACCAGCGAACCCTTGCGGTAGTGGATGTATTGCTGGTTCTCCACCCGCGCCAGCGGCTCCTCGGCCAGCTTTTCCGTGGCGCGCCCGGCCAGGTAGCTGTCCAGTTCGTATTTCAGGAACTTGTGCATCTGCCCGGTGCCGTACTTGTGCTTCATCACCATCAGCGCCGAGTACTGCGCCAGCGACTCGCTGAGCATGGTCGAGCCCTGCATGTTGGCGCCGATCACCCGATGTGCCCACCACTGATGCGCGACTTCGTGCGCGGTGACGTAATAGACGTAGTCGATCTTCGAGGTATCGCGCAGGTCGGCAATGAAGCCGATCGATTCGGAGAACGGCACGGTGTTCGCGAACGACTGCGCGAAGCCGGCGTAGTTGGGAAACTCCAGGATGCGCAGCTGGCGGAACTGGTACGGCGTGTAGTTCGCGTCGTAATAGTCCAGCGAATCCTTCACCGCCTGGATCATCCGGTCCACGTTCCAGGCATGCGCCGGATTGTAGTAGACGCCAATCTGCACGCCCTTCCATTCGACCTGCTTCACCGCGTAGCGGGCGGACAGCCAGGAGAAGAACGGCAGCATCGGCTTGTCCATCGTGTAGTGGAAATAGCGCCGGCCATGGGCCGTCCATTCCTTCTGCAGATAGCCCGGCGCCACCGCGATCTGGTCGGCAGCGGTGGACACCGTGGTGTCGAAGCTGATCCAGTCCGCGTCGTTGCTGATGTAGGTATTGGCGCGCGCCTTCTCGTCACCGAGCTCCGGCATCCGCGGCACGTCGCCCTTGAGGCCGTATTTGCGCCGGTCGTTGCGGTCGGTGATCTGCACCTGGCTCTGGTAGCCGAACTGCGGCATCACCTGGTTGTTGAAGAACGTCCCGTTGTGCGCCAGGAACTGGCCTTGTGGACTGTTGGTGAACCCCTTGGGCGCGTATTCCAGGGTGAAATCGAAAGCCATCGACGCGCCCGGCGCCAGCGGCGTCTTCAGCCGGTAGATGGTGAAGCCCAGCGTCTTGTCCACGCTGACCGTGTCGTGCGGCGCAAAGGTCAGCGACTTGACCGTGAAACCGTCGGTGAAGTTGACGTAGAGCTCGCTGATCGGTGCACTGTGCTTGTTCACCAGCGTGTAGTGGCCACGGATGTCGAGCCTGCGCCGGTACGGATGGATGTCCACATCCGCCTGCACCGAGGTGATCCGCGGTTGCGGCAGATCCTTGTACTTCGCGTATTTCTTCTCGTAGTCCGCGCGCTGGCGCAGCTTCGCCGTGCTGTTCTGGAAATGGTTGAGCATGTTGGTGTTGTAGTAGATCCAGATGCCGCTGCCGAGGAACGCGAGCAGGGCCAGCGCCAGCACGAGCTTCGCCGGGGCATGCAGCCGCGCCCGCGCCTCGCGCAACCGGTCGGGCCAGGCCTGGCCGGTGCCGCGGACCCAGAACAGCGCGGCCAGCACCAGCAAGGCGGCGGCGCAGCTCGCCCAGTAGAAGTCGAACCACAGCGCAGCGCCGAGGTAATGCCCGAAGCCGTTCATGTCCGAATACGGCACGCCGGGCGCGTTGCCGTAGTTGTACAGGTTCTGCTCCCAATGCAGCAGGCTGAAACCGATCTGGGCGACGAACCACAGGATGGTCAGCAGGTAGCCGAGGAACTTGTTGTTCGACAGCACCTGCAGAAACAGCGCCAGCACCGCCAGCAGCACGAACGGGATCGCGTTCAGCGCCAGCGTCGCCAGGTACAGGCCCGGCTCGATGTGCGTATAGCCATGACCGAGTTGCCAGCCGATGCCGACCACGGCGCCGACAAGCAGGAACGTGCCGATCACCGCCAGCAGTGCACCGAGCTTGGCGGTCAGCGGAATCCAGTCGGGCAGCGGAAACGCATCGCTGACCTCGGCCGAGCGCTGGCTGCGTTCGCGCCACACCAGCTCGCCGGCATAGAAGGTGATGATGATGAACAGCAGCCACTGGAACGCGCCCTGCAACATCTCCAGCACCTGGTGGGTGACCGGCCAGGTCGCGGTGCCGTAGATCTTCCCGGCGAGGAACAGCGAGGCGATCAGGTTGGTCAGACCCAGCGCCAGCATGATCAGAAACGGGGCGCCGCGCAGCACGCCGAGCGTGTCGAAGGCGAACTGCGCGCGCAGCTGCAGCAAGTGCGCACGGAAGTCGTCGGCCAGCCGCACCGTGGGCAAGCTCAGCGTGGCGTGGCTCGCGCCAGGCCGCAGCATCGGCGGCTCCGAGCGCTTCTTGCGTCGCGGCAGTTGCAGGCCCTCCCGGTTCGGGCGAAACAACGCGGCGGTGGCGCCCAGCAGGGCCAGGCTCACGCCCAGCCACAGCAGCCGGTTGAACAGCAGCACGCCGGTCAGCGCGGGCAGTTCGTGGTTGGACTGGTAGGCCGACCAGTAGCGTGTGACCAGGCCGACGGTGCGCCCGCCGAACGGATCGAGCATGGCGGCGAGGAAATGGTTGTTGACGTCCCTGGAGAGCAGGCCGACGATCAGGTTCAACGCGAAGTAGGCGATCAGGCCGATGTAGGTGGCCAGCAACGAGCGCGTGGTCGATGCGATCAGGAACAGCAGCGCGGCGATGAACAGCATGTCCGGCACCACCATCACGCCGAACGCCCACGCATAGCCATGCCAGCTCGACGGCCCCAGCCGTGCGGCGTCGATCCACGGCATCATGCCGCCGATGGCGATGCCGAGTGCACAGGCCAGCATCACCGCCAGCGCCGCCAGGTAACCGGCCGCAAAGCGTCCGCCGAGGTAGCTGGTGCGACTGATCGGCGTGCTGAAGAACAGCTCGGCGGTGCGATGGTCGAAATCGCGCAGTGCGGCACCGGCGACGAACACGGTGACCAGGAACGTGCTGAGCAGGGTCAGCACGGTGAGCAGCCGCACGATCACCAGCGGCGCATTGCGCAACACGTTGCCGCTGGCGCCGCCGGCGATCACCGCGTCGGTGCTGGCGAGGGTGAAGGCGAGCGCGCCGAACACCACCGCGATGATCCAGAACAGCGGTGCCTTCAGCTGCTGGCGCAATTCAAAGCGGAGTATCTCGAAGAACATGCGGTATTCCCGTCCGGCGTGTCGGAAGTGGCAGTGAGCGTGGAGTCGCTCAGGCGGCCCTGGCGGTGGCCTGCGCACGCAGGTGGCCGAAGTAGACGTCTTCCAGATCCGGTGCGACCGCCTCGAAGCCTTCTTCCGGCAGCGAGTCGGCCAGCACGTGCAGCAGAGTGCGCCCCCCGGCGAGGCGGGTGGACAGGATGTTCATGCGGGCGCGATAGCCGTCCAGTTCGGTCTTGTCGATCGTGCGGCGCCAGACCCGGCCGTCCAGCGAGCGGATCGCCTCGGCCGGCTCGCCGCTGAGCAGCACCTGGCCCTGGCCGATGATCGCCATCTGCGAGCACAGGTCGGTCACGTCCTCGACGATGTGGGTGGAGAGGATCACCACCACCCGCTCGCCGATCTCGGCCAGCAGGTTGAGGAAGCGGTTGCGTTCCTCCGGATCGAGGCCGGCGGTGGGCTCGTCCACGATGACCAGGCGCGGATCCCCGATCAGTGCCTGGGCGATGCCGAAACGCTGGCGCATGCCGCCGGAGTAGGTACCCAGCTTGCGCTTGCGCACGTCCCACAGATTCACCTGGCGCAGCAGCGCCTCGACCAGCTCGCGCCGCTCGGCCTTCACCGTGACACCCTTGAGTACGGCGAAGTGCTCCAGCATCGCCTCGGCCGAGACCTTCGGATACACGCCGAATTCCTGCGGCAGGTAGCCGAGCAGGCGGCGGGTGGCCTGCTTGTCGGCAAGCAGATCCATGGCGTCGAGCTTGATGCTGCCTTCGTCCGGATCCTGCAGCGTGGCGATCGTGCGCATCAGCGAGGACTTGCCGGCGCCATTGGGGCCGAGCAGGCCGAACATGCCGTTGGGAATATCCAGCGAGACGCCGCGCAGGGCCCTGACGCCGTTGGCATAGGTCTTGGACAGGTCACGTATCGTCAGCATCGTTGGCTTCCTGCGCCGCTCCGCGCGGCTGGAGATAAGTCAGGGTAAGGCATGGGCGGGGGTGGTGCGTGCGCACAAGGTAATGCATACGCCTGCGCATGGAACAGGCCAGTCCGTCGGTCCGGAATGCTTTGTGCAATACGGATGGCCTGTGCCTTCGTTATGATTGAGGCCTTGCATGCGGCCGCCATCCCCGAGCGGCACGCCACAGCCATCAGCAGGAGTCATCATGGCCGACCTCAAAGAAGCCCGCGTCCCGGATATCGGCCACGCCGACGTCCCCGTCATCGAAGTGCTGGTCAAGGCCGGCGATCGAGTGGAGAAGGAGCAGAGCCTGATCACGCTGGAGTCGGACAAGGCGACGATGGAGGTGCCTGCACCGTTCGCCGGCATCGTGAAAGAGATGAAGCTGAAAGTGGGCGATGAAGTGTCCGAAGGCGCGGTGATCGCCCTTATAGAAACCGACGGCGCGGCCGTCCCCGCGTCCCCCTCTCCCGCCCCGGGAGAGGGCAGGGGTGAGGGGACAATCTCGCCGAGTAGCTCCAACGAAGCGGACAAAACCAGCCAATCTCCCGCGAGCACCCACCCCTCTCCTCAGTCGTCTCCCCGGCAGGGAGAGGAGGCGAACGCGAAAAGCCATGCCCCGACGGAAGAGAGGTCCGTCAGCACGCCCCGTCCGCCGATGGATGCCACCATCGTGATGCCCGGCGATGCCCCCTACGCGAGCCCGGCGATCCGCGCGTTTGCGCGCGAGCTGGGCGTGGACATCAGCCAGGTCAAGGGCAGCGGTCGCGGTGGCCGTATCCAGCGCGAGGACGTCAGCGCCTGGGTCAAGCATGCGCTGGCCTCCGGCGCGCGTCCGAGTGGCGGCGCGTCCGCCTCGCTGGGCGGACTCAACCTGCTGCCGTGGCCGAAGGTCGATTTCGCCAAGTTCGGTGAGATCGAGGAGAAGCCGCTGTCGCGCATCCAGAAGATTTCCGGCGCCAACCTGGCGCGCAACTGGGCGATGATCCCGCACGTCACCCAGCACGAGGACGCCGACATCACCGAGATGGAAGCGTTCCGCAAGCAGCTGGGTGCCGAGAACAAGGAGCTGAAGATCAGCCCGCTGGTGTTCCAGATCAAGGCGGTGGTGGCGGCACTGAAGGCATTCCCGCAATTCAACGCCTCGCTCGACGAATCCGGCGAGAAGCTGATCCTGAAAAAGTATTTCCACATCGGCATCGCGGTCGATACGCCCGATGGCCTGGTCGTGCCGGTGCTGCGTGATTGCGACAAGAAGGGCCTGCTGGAGCTGGCCCGCGAAATGGGCGAGATCTCGAAGAAGGCACGCGACAAGAAACTCGGCCCGGCCGAAATGTCCGGCGGCTGCTTCTCGATCAGTTCGCTGGGCGGCATCGGCGGCACCGCGTTCACGCCGATCGTCAATGCGCCGGAAGTGGCGATCCTCGGCGTGTCCAAGGCGGCGATGAAGCCTGTCTGGAACGGCAAGGAGTTCGCCCCGCGCACTATCCTGCCATTGTCGCTGTCCTACGATCACCGGGTGATCGACGGTGCGCTGGCAGCGCGCTTCGCGTCGTTCCTGGCCAACCAGCTCGGCGATATTCGTCGGCTGCTGCTGTAACGGACGACCCGGTGCAGGTTCTCAGCGCATTCGCCTACCTCGACGTGGCTCCGGCCACGTCGACGGCCATCCACCAGGGGATCAGGCAGGTCGCCCAGTGGCTGGAGCTGGGCGTCAGGTTCGGCGGCGTCACCGTGACGATCGGTTCGGTGCTGGGCTCGATGCTGCTGTTTGCGCTGTTCCTGTTCGGCACCGGGGTGCTGAAACGCCTGCTGCATCGTTACGCCCTGCGCAACGAGCATGTCAATCTTTCCACGGTCTACACCGTCGAGCGTCTGCTGCACTACCTGTTGCTGAGCATTGGCCTGTTGTGGGCACTCAGCGTGGCCGGTATCCCGATGGCGAAGATGACGGTGTTCGCCGGCGCGCTGGGTGTGGGGCTGGGCTTCGGCCTGCAGGCGATCTTCAACAATTTCGTGTCCGGCCTGATCCTGCTGTTCGATCGCAGCCTCAAGGTCGGCGACTTTGTCGAGCTGGCTTCCGGGGTGCACGGTCACGTCCGCGAGATCCGCATCCGCGCCACCCTGATCAGCACCAACGACGACATCGACATCCTGGTGCCGAATTCCGAGTTCGTGACCGGGCGGGTCGTCAACTGGACCCTGCGCGAGGTGGCGCGGCGGCAGAAGATCCCGTTCGGCGTTGCCTACGGCACCGACAAGGAGCTGGTGAAGAAGGCCGCGCTGGAGGCCGCCGCGGCGGTGCCGTTCACGCTGAGCCTGGAAGGCCCGCGTGCGCCCCAGGTGTGGCTGGCCGGCTTCGGTGATTCCTCGCTGGATTTCCAGCTGGTGGTCTGGCTCAACGCCGAGGCCACCCGTCGGGTCGGCGCGATCACCGCCGCCTACAACTGGGCCCTGCATACCGCGCTGGAAAAGTACGGCATCGAGATCCCGTTCCCGCAGCGCGACCTGCACGTGAAGAGCTGGACCCGGCCCGAGCGGCGCGAGGATCAGGGCCGCTCCGAGGTGACCGCGCCGATCGCGCGCGACACAGGTACCCATGACAACGACGCGGCGAAGGATGTCACGCGCGACATCGCCGAGAAATCCACCAGCCGCTCCGACACCACTCTCCCCCAAGATCCGGACGCAGCGCGCTGACGTCCCGCAACACGAAGGAAGCAAGCCATGGCCAACACCATCGAGATCAAGATTCCAGACATCGGCGGCCACGACAACGTACCGGTGATCGAGGTGCTGGTGAAAGCCGGCGACACCGTGGCGAAGGAGCAGAGCCTGATCACGCTGGAGTCGGACAAGGCGACCATGGAGATTCCCTCCACCGCCGCCGGCGTGATCAGGGAGCTGCGGCTCAAGGTGGGCGACGAGGTGTCCGAAGGGGCGGTGATCGCCATCCTGGAAGTCGTCGGCGCAGCCGACCCAACGTCCCCTTCTCCCCTGCGGGGAGAAGGTCGGGATGAGGGGACACGGTCGCCGGACATTTCAGACAGCGCGAACAAAGGCGGCGAGCCTCCCGCGAGCACCCGCCCCTCACCCCAACCCTCTCCCCCGGGGGGAGAGGGGGCGAAGGTGCCGCAAGCGGCGGCATCATCCAAAGGGCGCCGGACCTTGAGTGCAAGCTGGTCGTCCTGGGTTCCGGGCCGGGTGGCTATACGGCGGCGTTCCGTGCCGCCGATCTGGGCGTCGACACGATCCTGGTCGAGCGTTACGCGAGCCTCGGCGGCGTCTGCCTCAACGTGGGCTGCATTCCGTCCAAGGCGCTGCTGCATGCCGCCGCGGTGATCGACGAGGCCGAGGCAATGGCCGCGCATGGCGTCAGCTTCGGCAAGCCGAGCATCGACATCGACAAGCTGCGCGACTTCAAGAGCAAGGTCGTCGGCAAGCTCACCGGCGGCCTCACCGGGATGGCGAAGCAGCGCAAGGTGCGCACGGTGGAGGGTGTCGGCAGCTTCGTGTCGCCGAATGAAATGGAAGTCCAGACGAAGGATGGCGTGAAGCTGATCCGTTTCGAGCACGCGATCATCGCGGCCGGCTCGCAGTCGGTGAAGCTGCCCTCGTTCCCGTGGGACGACGAGCGCATCGTCGACTCCACCGGTGCACTGGAACTGCGCGACGTGCCGAAGAAGCTGCTGGTGGTCGGTGGCGGCATCATCGGCCTGGAAATGGCCACGGTCTACGTGGCGCTGGGCAGCGAGGTGACCGTGGTCGAGTTCATGGACCAGTTGATCCCCGGCGCCGACGCCGACCTGATCAAGCCGCTGGCGCAGCGCCTGGGCAAGCGGCTCAAGGGTATTCACCTGAAGACCAAGGTGGTCGAGGCCAAGGCCACCAAGAAGGGCATCGAGGTCAGCTACGAGGGTGAAAGCATTCCCGAGACCACGCTGTTCGATCGCGTGCTGGTGTCCGTCGGTCGCTCGCCGAACGGCGGCAAGATCGGCGCGGAGAAGGCCGGCGTCATGGTGACCGAGCGCGGCTTCATCGACGTCGATTCGCAGATGCGCACCAACGTGCCGCACATCTTCGCGATCGGCGACCTGGTCGGCCAGCCGATGCTGGCGCACAAGGCCACGCACGAGGCGAAGGTGGCCGCCGAAGTGGTCGCCGGGCAGAAGAGCCACTTCGATGCGCGGGTGATTCCGTCGGTCGCCTACACCGATCCGGAAATCGCCTGGGTCGGCGTGACCGAGCGCGAGGCGAAGGAGAAGGGTTTGAAGATCGGCGTGGGCAAGTTCCCGTGGGCGGCCAGCGGCCGCGCGATCGGCATCGACCGCACGGAGGGCTTCACCAAGCTGCTGTTCGACGAGGAAACCCATCGTGTGGTCGGTGGTGGCATCGTCGGCGTGCACGCGGGCGACCTGATCTCCGAGATCGCGCTGGCGATCGAGATGGGCAGCGAGGCGGCCGACATCGGCCTGACCATCCATCCGCATCCCACGCTCAGCGAATCGGTCGGCATGGCGGCGGAGATCTACGAAGGCACCATCACCGACCTGTACATGCCGAAGAAGAAGTAGCCGGCTCAGGTGCAATGGAACGTCCGGGCATTCCCGGGCTTTCCGTTTACGTCGCGGCCCGCAGGAAAGGCACTGCCACCGGCGCCTGGCTCAGCAAGGCCGGCAGCGGTGCACGCCGGATGGACCAGCATGCAGCACAGGCTGAAGGCTTTCGCTTGCCATCCCTTCAGGCTGACAGTGCATAACCATTCTCGCGGAACAGCCGCAGGCATGCGTCGACCACCTCGACGTCGAAGAGACTGCCGCGCCCCCGTTCGATTTCCGCCAGTGCCCGGGCGATGCCCAGCTCTGACCGGTACGGTCGGCGTGAGGCCATCGACTCGACCACGTCGGCGACCATCACGATGCGCGATTCGAGCAGGATCGCCTCGCCACTCAGTCCCTGCGGGTAGCCGCTGCCGTCCATCCGTTCGTGATGCTGCCAGGCGACTGCGGCCACCGGCCAGGGTAGTTCGATGCCCTGCAGGATCTCGTAGCCGATTTGCGGATGCTGGCGGACCAGTCCCCATTGGGCGGGAGTCAGTGGTTCGAGCGTGGTCAGCGTCTGCAATGGAATGCTGATCTTGCCGATGTCATGCAGGCTGCCGGCAACCTGCAGGCCCTGCTGGCGACGCTCGTCGAAGCCGAGTTCGGCACCGATCGCCGCGGCGATTTCGCCGACCCGGCGCGAATGGCCCTGCGTGTAGGCGTCGCGCAATTCGGACAGATTGGTAGCCACCCGCACGGTGCTCATGAAGGCTGCCTCTAGCTCCGCCAGATGCTGTTTGGCCAGTCGTTCGGCATGTACTTTGCCGGTGATGTCCTGCATCAATCCGACAATCGCCGGCCGGCCATGGAACGAAGCCGTTGCACCATGCGCACCGACCTCGATCTCATGCCCACCCTTGCATGTCGCAGTGAAGGTGTAGCTGATCTGCTCCACGTTTCCCTCGAGGCGCAGGCGGATGTTTTCGCTGACCCTGTCGTGGTCCTTTTCGGCCACGATCAGCGACGGCTCCTGGTCAATCAATTCGTCGGTCGCATAGCCGAGCATCTCGGCCATGCGCGGGTTCACATAGCGCATCCTGCCATCCTGAATCAGGTAGACCCCGGCAATCGACTGTTCGATCAGGCAGCGATAGCGCTGCTCGGACTCGCGCAATTCGTCCAGCGCCTTTCGGCGTGCCGCCTCGCGGGCGAAGTTGTCGAGCGCAAAACTGATGTTTGCGGCCATCTGCACCAGCAACTTGCGCGTCGCCGGCTCAAAGGCATCCGCGGCGTGGGAAAACAGTACCAACATCTCGGTGGTGACGCCGTTGCGTCGCAGCGGAAGCACGGCCACCGAACCCAGATCGAAGCGGGCGATGCGCTGATGCCAGCCCGCATCACGTGCGTCGCTCGGAAGGTCCTCGTGCCAGACCGGTCGGTCTTCCCGCACGGCCTGCATGGCCATGTCGACGACGAGCGGGCTGTTGCCCGCTACCGAGATCTGCAGGCCGTCCAGGAATTCGTCAGAATGGCCACCCGTATTGGCGACAACCCGGCATGCCCCGCTGTGGGGGTCGACCTGGCCGATCCACGCCAGTTTCACGCCACCGCTCTCCACTGCGATGTGGCAGATTTCCTGCAGCAAGGCTTGCTCGCTGCTGTAGCGCACGATCGCCTCGTTGCACTCCGACAGTGCTGCGTACAGTTGGGTCTGGTGCAGGAGCTTCCGTTCGCTGGCCCGAAGTTCGGTCATGTCGTGCACCGTCCCGACCAGTTGCGTGCAGCGGCCATCTGCGGCAAACACCGGGGCAATGGTGACCACGCCGGTCTTGCGTCCCGCCGGATAATTCGCGGAGGCCTCCCAGCTGACCGGTTGGCCGGTGGCGCGCGCCTCGCGATATTTTCCCAACACGAAGGCCATCGCAGCGGCAGGAACGATCTCCTCGAGCAAGGCGCCCGCAAGCCGTTCCGGCATCAGGCCGGTCGCCTTGAGAAAATTGCGGTTGACCGAGGCGAAGCGCAAGCGGTCATCCGCTTCCACTTCCAGCATGAACAGCGGGCAGGAGGCGTGGTCATGGATCAGCGCCAGATGCGCTTCGTGGACGCGCAGTACCCCCAGCGCCTCAAGCAGTGTGGCATTGGCCTGACCAAGGCGCGTTTCACTGGCATGCAGCCTACGGAAGACCAAATGGTAAAGGGCTGGGGTCACCAGCAGCGTCAGCACGGCGGCGTTGACCATATCCCAGCTGACGCGCTCCATCCCCAATTGCGTCAGCGGCGCGAAATAGGTGCCTGGCACGTACAGCAGCAGGAACCCGGCGCCGAAAACCAGCACGCCGACCAGCGAAGCGGCGCCGAGAGGACTGCTCAGCCATGCAAGCCATTTCCTGAAACCCATTGCTCGCACCCCATCCAGTGGCTGCTGCGTGCGGCCATGCTACAGCCATCGCACGCCCGCCGCATGGCGCCCGTTTCATGTTGAACTGCTGCCATCACTGGCGACGTCGCTGCGCCTGCAGGGTCGCTGCCTGTTCGGCTCGACGATGCCACTTGACCACCCCGTCACGTGTTGCGGATTATGAAAGGTCTCCACCCACACGAAGAATCCTCCATGAAAGAGTCACTGATCCTGGTTGCCTCGCTGGCCCTGGCCTTGCCCGCACTCACGGCGACAAGCGTCCAGGCGCAGAGCCGCCATCACCACCATCACACGGTCTGCCGGGATGTGCGGGTCAAGCACATCGGCTCGAAGGACGAACACCGCCTGATCGGTACAGGTATCGGAGCGGTCGCCGGTGGCCTGCTCGGCCATCAGGTGGGGGGCGGCAAGGGCAAGACGCTGGCCACCGTGGGTGGTGCGGTGGCCGGCGGCTACGTCGGCAATCGCGTGCAGAAGCACGCCCAGGACAAGAAGACCTACTACACCACCGAGCGTCGCTGTCACGAAGTCTACGACTGACCCGCGCACAGGCCCGGGCGGGCCGGATCAGGCCCACCGGGCCGCCGTTCAATACGGCGTGCCGGCCTGACGCTGGCGCCGCAGCGCGCGGGCGTACCACTCGAACTCGTCGAGAAAGCGCTCGAGCGTGTGGCTGACATGCTCGTTCTGCGGCGTGCCGTCTTCATCCAGCGCCGAGGCGATGCGCGGGATCGGGCATTCGCTGGAAATGCTCGGCATGCCCAGTTCGGCCAGGGTGGTGCGCAGCGCGACGGCCGCGCGCACGCCGCCGAACATGCCCGCCGAGTAGCAGACGATGCCGGACGGCCGCCAGAAATACTCCTCGAGAAAATGATCGAGCAGATTTTTCAGTGCGGGCGGGATGCCGTGGTTGTATTCGCCGCTGACGATCAGGAAGCCGTCGACGCGGCGATACAGCGTGGCCAGTTGTTCCAGCGCGGCCGGCGCAGTACCGACTGTGTATTCCTTGTACATGCGGTCGAGCAGGGGCAGCTGCAGCTCCATCGGGTCGACCAGGACTGCTTCGTGGCCACGCGCTTCCAGCGTTCGGAGCACCAGTTTCGCGGCGCGGATGCCCATGCGCTGGTGACGCACCGAACCGAGCAGCACGGCGAACGACATCGGCGGGGTTTCGCTGGGCATGCCGGGCTCCTGGATCCGTGGACTGGGATAATTACGCCGATCCAGATTAACCTGACCGACCCATCGGATGAAACGGGATAGCCATGTCACTCACAGTCTGTGTTGCCGGTGCCACCGGCTGGGCCGGGTCCGAGCTCGCGCGGGGCATTGCCGCGACCGATGACCTCAGCATGGTCGCCGCGGTGGCGCGACGCCATGCCGGGCAAAAGCTTGGTGACGTGCTGGACGAGCCGCGCCTGACGGCGTCGATCTTTGCCCGTGTGGACGAAGCCTTGGCGCAGCCGTGCGACGTGTTTGTCGAGTACACCCGTGCGGATAGCGCGAAGGCGAACATCCTCACCGCGCTGGAACACGGCGCGCACGTGGTGGTGGGCAGCTCGGGTCTGTCCGACGAGGACTACGCGCAGATCGACGCGGTCGCGCGCGAACGCCAGCGCGGCGTGCTGGCCTGCGGCAACTTCGCGCTGACCGTGGTGCTGCTGCAGAAATTCGCCGAGATGGCGGCCAAGATCATCCCGCACTGGGAGATCATCGACTATGCCTACGCCGGCAAGCCGGATGCGCCCAGTGGCACGGTGCGCGAACTGGCCGGGCGGCTGGGCAGGTTGCGTCAGCCCCAGCTGGACGTGCCGCTGGAGCAGACCATCGGCATGCGCGAGACCCGCGGCGGAACGCTGGCGGGCAGCCAGGTGCATGCGGTGCGTCTGCCGGGCTTCGTGATCGGCGCCGAAGTGATCTTCGGCATGCCGGACCAGACCCTGAGCCTGCGCCAGAATGCGGGGAACAGCGCGAAGCCGTACGTGGATGGCGCCTTGCTGGCGATCCGCAAGGTGTCCGGCCTGATCGGCCTGCATCGCGGGCTGGATACCGTGCTCGAACTGTGAGCCCGGGGTCTGTCGTGCCGCTCAGCCCGGCCGTCGTCCATGCCCGTGCTGCTGCCAGACGCCCAGCAGCCAGGACCCGCCGATGCAGGTGGCAAAGGCCAGCAGCCAGCGCGCGGCCGAGGGTTGTGGCGTCGGCAGGATCGCCAGGATCGGCGGCAACCACGTGCTGCCGTAGAGCAGGATGACCACGATCGCACCCAGCAGCAGTGAGAGGCCCAGGGCCAGCGTCAACACCCGCTCGAAACCGGTGTCGGCCGCGCGCGCGGCCGACGCGGCCACCCGGGCGGCGAGCTGCTCCGCGAAATCGGCGGGCAGGCCGTCGGCCGGCGGTTCGCGCAACGCCCGCGCCAGCAGGCGGTAGCGTTGTCCGCGTGCATCGTCGCCCGCGGGATCGAGCTGCAGCCGTTCCCGCCGCATCGCGCGTTCCTGTGCCAGCCATTCGCGTTCGCTGGCGGGGTCGTCGAACACGGGGATGTGGTCGTCGATCGAGTGATTCATGCTGCAACTCCCAGCCGGGCTTCGAGCGCGCCGCGCAGGCGCAGTCGGGCGCGGAACAGATGACTCTTGATGGTGCCGCTGGCCAGTCCGGTGATCCGGGCGATCTCCGGGATGGACGTCTCCTCAAGGTAATACAGGGTCAGCAGCGTACGTTGCAACGGCGGCAACGACTCGATCGCGGCGCGCAGGTGCTGCGCGGTCTGCTGGTCGGCGCAGGCGGCTTCCAGATCGAACCCGCTGCCGATGTTGTCCACCAGCGCATGGTCGTCGTCGGGCCCGGCGGAGTCGACCAGCGGAATGCGCTTGCGCTGCAGGTGACGCAGCGCCGTGGTGTAGGCGATCCGTCCGATCCAGGATTTCAGTGCGCTCTCGTAGCGGTATTGATGCAGGCACCGGTGCACGCGCAGGAAGGTGTCCTGGCACAGCTCGCGCGCATCCTCGGGGTTGCGCACCATGCGCTGGATGATGTGCCAGCACAATCCCTGATATTCGCGGACCAGCCGCTCGAACGCGCCCGGCCTCGCGGCCAGCACGGCGTCGACCAGTTCGCGGTCAGGGCTGCTGATGTCATCCATGGCGCAAGGGATACGCCCACCCGGTGAACGGTTGCAAGCCCTTCGCTGCAACCGCCGCGAGCCTGCTCGTATCTATCGCTGTGAACGGCCGCCCTTTCGCGGCCAGCCAACGAGGAGTTTCATCATGGATCTCGGATTGTTCATCCCGATCAGCCTGTTCATCTGCGTCACCTACGCGATCAAGGTGGTGGTCGATGCCAGGGTACGCAGCCGCATGATCGGTGCCGGCGGCTCGGAAGAGCTGGTGAGTTCGATCCTGCGCGACGAGGCGCAGCGGCGGCGGCATTCCTCGTTGCAATGGGGCATCGTGCTGGTGTCGGTGGGCGTCGGCTTCGGCCTGATCCAGTGGTTCGGCTGGCGCGACGTCACCCCCGGCATGATCGCCGTACTGGCCGGCGTCACCGGCCTGGGCAATCTGGCTTTCTTCGCGATCGCCCGCAAACTGGGCTAGCCGGCCGACCAGGCGACGGTCTACCTGCTGGCGTGGCTGGCGTGGTCGTCGTCCGGCACCGCATCGGTGAGATGTTTTTCCAGCGCCCGCAGGTTGTTGTTCATCGATGTAAGGGTCACCTTCATCTGCCGCACCGTGTACAGGAACGCCTGCGGATCGACGGGTCGATTCATGTCCAGATCGGTGCTGAAATTGATCTGTCGGGTTACGTCCAGCGACAGCAAGCTCTCGTGCTGTACCCACGAGGCCATATCGCGTTGCGCCGCGTAGGCCGCGAAATACTTCTTCAGCGGGGCCGGCGCGATCCAGCTCACCGACTGGTTCGTCACGGCCACGTCCCAGGCCGAAGTCGGCAGGGTCGGCCAGTTGAGCCTGAGCCGGAAGCCGCTGCGGTGCGCCTGCAGGTGCTGGTTGATGACGGCGACCGGGGCGCCGTTCCTGAGATCGGCGGTGAGGATGGTGTTCAACTGGTCGACCGCTTGCAGCGACTGGTCGTTTTGCCGCAACGAGTCACGGGTCTCGGCCAGGTTTTCGCGCAGCTCGGCAGTCATCTGCCGGCTCGCCGTCTCTGCGGCGTCTGTCTGGTGGGCGTGCTCGATCCACGCGTCCAGCCCCAGCGCGGTGAGGATACTCAGCACGATCATCAGGTAATGCTTGAGAAACTCCTTCGGCGATTGAAGGCGGATTTTCGGCAACTCGATGTGCATCTCGCGGTTCCGTGCATGGGCGTCGCGCCCCGTGGACGCGCAGGGTACACGATCCGTGCCGCCCGATCAGCGCAGTACGCGCGCCGCGCCGCCGTCATGCGCGCCGCAAAGCCGCATGAAGAAAACTGCGAAGGCTTCTTTCTGACGCATGGTGAGACGCCGTCATGGCGCGAGTTTCCGCGTCGAATCAGGGATCGATGACAGGTTGTTCGAACAGGTCGGCCTGCGCCTGGTAGCTGTCGCGGTCGACGAAGCCGGCCAGACCCACGCCGACCAGCCGGTAGCGGTCGTCGTCAGCACGCTCGACCCGCTCGCGCAGCGCACAGGCGATGTCGGCCAGTTCGATTGCCGAGCGTGGCTGTTGCGGCGGCGTGAGGCTGCGGGTCAGCGTGCGGAAGTCGGATGTCTTGAGCTTCAGCACCACGGTGCGGGCCACCCGCTCGTGCTCCCGCCGATAGCCGGCCCAGGCCTTTTCGGCGAGTCGGCGGATATGCGGCTCGAGCTCGTCCAGCAGCAGGTCGTGCTCGAACGTGTCCTCGGCGGAAATCTGCACGGTGGGCCGCTCCGGCTGCACCGCGTGCTCGTCGATGCCGCGCGCCAGCTCGTGCAGGCGTCGTCCCCAGCGACCGAAGCGCATCTCCAACTGCGCCAGTGCGTGTGAGCGCAGCTCGCCGACCGTGCCGATGCCCAGTTCGGCCAGCTTCGCCTCCATCACCTTGCCGACGCCGGGCAGCCGACCGACCGGCAACGGTGTGAGGAACGCCTCGACCTGATGCGGACGGATCACGCACAGGCCATCGGGCTTGTTCCAGTCCGAGGCGATCTTGGCCAGGAACTTGTTAGGCGCCACGCCAGCGGATGCGGTGAGCCGGGTCTCCTCGCGGATCGCCGCGCGGATCGCCTCGGCGGTGGCGGTGGCCGAGGGCAACCCGCTATGCGTCACGGTGACGTCGAGATAGGCCTCGTCCAGCGACAGCGGCTCGATCAGCTCGGTGTGCCGGGCGAAGATCTCGCGGATCTGCCGCGACACCGCCTTGTAGCGGATGAAGTCCGGCGGCACGAAGATCAGCTGCGGACACAGCCGTTCGGCGCGCAGCGCCGGCATCGCCGAGCGCACGCCGAACACGCGTGCCTCGTAGCTGGCCGCACACACCACCGAGCGGGCGCCGCGCCACGCCACCGCCACCGGCTTGCCGCGCAACGCGGGATCGTCGCGCTGTTCCACCGAGGCGTAGAACGCATCCATGTCGACATGCAGGATTTTTCGGGGGGGCGAAGGCACACGGTCAACCGACGGGGGATCGGCCTCGATTCTAGGTCGATGCGGGCCTCATCGCGAGCGGATCCGGGCGGGCATCACATTCGGTTCGCGAGGTGGCGGCTACGCTTCGGGTTCAACTTGAAGTGGAGCGCCGATGAAGATCCTGATGGTCCTGACCTCGCACGATCGCCTCGGCGATACCGGCAAGAAGACCGGCTTCTGGCTGGAAGAGTTTGCTGGGCCGTATTACGTATTCAAGGATGCCGGCGCCGAGATCGTGCTGGCCTCGCCCAAGGGCGGCCAGCCGCCGCTGGATCCCAAGAGTGACGAGCCGGATGCGCAGACGGCGAATACCGAACGTTTTCGCAAGGATGCCGAGGCCGTTGCCGCACTGGCCGCCACCCACAGGCTGGCCGATGTGGCCGGTGGCGATTACGACGCGGTATTTTATCCCGGCGGACACGGTCCGCTGTGGGACCTGGCCGAGGATCGCGACTCGATCCGGCTGATCGAATCCACCTGGGCCGCCGGCAAGCCGGTCGGCGCGGTGTGTCACGCACCCGGCGTGCTGCGCCACGTCAAGGCAGTCGATGGCGCGCCGCTGGTCAAGGGCAAGGCCGTCACCGGTTTCACCAATACCGAGGAGGCTGCGGTCGGCCTCACCGAGGTGGTGCCGTTCCTGGTCGAGGACATGCTCAGGGACAACGGTGGCAAGTACTCGAAGAAGGATGATTGGCAATCCCATGCGGTCACCGACGGCCACCTGGTGACCGGGCAGAATCCGGCTTCGTCGGAGGCTGCCGCGGAAGCCGTGCTGGCGCTGTTGCGCTGACGGTCAGGCCGGGCCGGCGGACGCTCTAGCCGGGCTTTTGCGTGAGCCATCGAAGATCGTGCCGGCATGAAAGTGGCTGTCCATGAGGACGGATCTTCGGTATCCCCGGTGTGCTGCACGGCAATCCCGCGCCATATTCGGCCGGGATGCCCGGCGTCATCCGCGGCGACGCGTACCGCACCGCGGCGGCTTCGGCAAACTGGCGGACGTGCGAGTGCGGTGCGAATCGCGTCGAATGCGGTCATCGCTGCACCTTGATGACCGTGCCGGCGAACGCCGCGGGCCCAGCGGGCACGCATGCGTTCGACGTCAGCCCGCGGCGGTGCTGACAAAGACCCATGCCTCGATGCCGGAGGCAAGTGTGACGGCGACACGGCGGTAGTCGTCGACCTCGTAGGCGTCCGCGTGGGCCAGCTCGCGTGGGTTGATGCGGAATACGCTGCCGCTCACCGCGTCTTCCGCGCTGCCGGTGTAGTGGACGATCGGATGGTGACTGGCGCCGCTGGTAGCGATCACCTGCGGATCGTCGATGCGGATCATCTCGCGGCGATAGCCATGCAGCCGGTCAGGCTGGCCGGCGAGCAGACGGCCAAACGTGGCGAGCTGCACCGAGGCATTCTGCAGGGTGCCGTAGGAGAACAGGTACTCGGTGGCATCGGTGTCGCATGACGGCAGCTTGTCGAGTTGCGCCGCCAGCTGCCGCGCGAAGTGCTCGGCTGCCCCTGGCTGTTCGGCCAGGTGCAGGAACGGCTCGATCAGTTCCAGCTCCATGATCAGGAAGCGTCCGGCACTGATCACGCCGTCGACGCGCACGTAGCTGTGATCGGCATGTCCGATCCCGGCGACGGCCGCCAGTGCCTGTTCGGTGGCGGCCAACGTCACGGCGTCGGGCTGGATCGGCTCGATGCTGCCGCCGTATTCGCTTTGCACGCGGTAGTCGCCGGGGGCCGGGCGCTTGATCACGGCGTGGCTGAACTTGCCGCCGAAATACAGCAGCGACCATTCGCCGTCGCTGACGACCTCCGGCACGAACGGCTGCACCAGGTAGTCGAGTTCGCCTGGCAGCCGGGCCACCGCCTGCGCGAAGGCCGGGTCGCCGACGGTGCCGCGCAGCGTATGCCAGGCGCCGCCACTGATGCTCGGCTTGATCACCACCTGTTGTGCCGGCATCGTCGCCAGTACGTCGTGCAGCTGGTGCGCGACGGCGAGCCGGGTGGGGATGATTGCGACGCCGTGCCGGGCGAGCTCCAGCAGGTAGCGCTTGTCGCTGTTCCAGCGCAGCAGCCGGCTGTCGTTGATGGTGGGAATGCCCAGCTGGTCGAGTCGATCCAGCCAGGCCAGGAACGCCGCGTGCTGCTTGAAATAATCCCAGATCGTGCGGATCAGCACGGCATCGAAGCGCGACCAGTCGACCGTCGGATCATTCCATATGCAGGAGACTGGCTGGATGCCGAGGCGTTGCAGCGATGCGGCCAGATGAGCGTCATCCTGCTGGATCGACGGCAGTTCGCCGCACGTGGCGAAGGCGAGCCGGCGAGCGGCAGGGGGGTTGGACATGGCGACATCTCAGGTAACGGAAAGGGCGCCCTTGCGAAGAACCGCACACCGAGCGTGGCGGACACCGATCCGCTGCAGCACCCCTCGGCGGCGATGACGTGGCGATGCTGCCGCCGCGTCATGCATGGGCAGCGCGTGTCGCGCCGCCGGGGTGGCACAGTGTTTCGACGTCGACCCCGAATGTCAATTTGCGCGAAGGCGTTGTGGCTGCCGCCAGGTGCAACTGGCATCCGGGACTGGCTGAAGCACCATCGACAATGGCATGGTAGCGGCCATGCTGACCGAACCTGCCAATGCCTATGCCCGTCGCCTGAATACCTGGGACGCCGCGATGATCGTCATCGGCGGCGTGATCGGGGCGGGCATCTTCCTCACCCCGGCGACGGTCGCGCACAACACGTCGTCGGGCACGCAAGTGTTGATCCTGTGGGCGCTCGGCGGCCTGCTGACCCTGGCCGGGGTGCTGTGCTACGCCGAGCTGGGCGCGCGGCGACCGCAGGCGGGCGGGATCTACGTGTACCTGCGCGAGGCGTTCGGCCTGCTGCCGGCGTTCCTGTTCGGCTGGACCATGGCACTGATCAACTACCCCGGCAGCGTGGCGGCGGTGGCGACGAAGTTCGCCGTGTATTTGTGCCGGGCATTCGGCGTGACACGGCTCTACGAGCTGCCGGTCGCGGTCGGCGCGATCGTGTTCATCGTCTGCATCAATCTTTTCGGCATCCGCGCCGGCGCGTGGATGCAGAACCTGTTCACCGTACTCAAGGTGATGGCGATCGCCTTGTTGGTCGTCGCCGGGCTGGTGCTGGCGGACGGGCACCTGGGCCTGGCGCTGGCGGTGGATACATCGCAGTCGGTGTCGTCGGGCGCCCTCGCCGGCGCCCTGTTGCCGGTGCTGTTCAGCTACGGCGGCTTTCATTACCTCAACGACCTCGCCGGCGAAGTGCGCAATCCCCAGCGCACGCTGCCGCGCGCGCTGGGCATGGGCATGGCCGGCGTGGTGATCTGCTACCTGCTGGTCAACTACGCCTACCTGGCCGGGCTCGGCCATGCCGGCCTCGCGGCCAGCCTGGCGCCGGCGGCGGACCTGATGCAGCGGTTGTTCGGCGTGCACGGGGCCACCGTGATCGAAGTGGGCATCGCCTGTTCCACCTTCGGCTACTGCAGCATCGCGATCGCCGGCGGCGCGCGCGTGCTGCAGACGATGGGGGCCGACGGCGTGTTCTTCCGCGCCACCGGACGCGTGGACGCGCGCACGCGCGCGCCGCAGATCGCGCTGGCCGTGCTGGGCGCGTGGGCGATCGTGCTGACCTTGTCGGGCACCTTCAACCAGTTGCTGAACTACACCACGGTGGGTGAATGGCTGGGGCATGTGTTCGGCATCGGCACGCTGTTCTGGTACCGCAAGCACTTCATCGACGATCCCGCGCCGTACCGGGTGCCGTTCTATCCGCTGCTGCCGCTGGTCTTCGTGATCACCGTGTTCGGCGTGATCGTGGCCAGCGCGATCCACGCGCCGGGCGACGCGGGCATGAGCCTGTTGATCATCGCGCTGGGCGTGCCGGTGTATTACGGCTGGCAGCGCTGGACGCGTCGCCATCCGGTGTAACCCCGGTTCACCAGACGCCTCGGCATAATGGCGGCACTTTCCGCAGGGACCTGTTGCCGATGAAACGTCACCTGTTGATCTGGCTGTGCCTGAGCGGACTGGGCGGCTGCCACGCGGCGACCGCACCGGGGGTGCTCGACCTGGCCAGCCCGGCGGCAACGCCGCAGCTCACTCTCGATCATGTGCAGCGGATCGGCGCGGTCGAGCAGGCCGGCGATGGCGTGGCGCAACAGCGCTATGCGTTCCAGCCGGCGACGCACCCGCAGATCGTGCTGACGCCTGCCGGCGGCACGTGGGATTGGACAAGCCAGGGCGAGCTGCGCCTGCGCGTGCAGAACGCGATGCCGTGGGCGGTCACCCTGCAGGTCGAGATCGACGGTACGGTTCCGGCCCAGCGCCTGCAGGCGACCGTGGGCGTGCCGGCCGGGCCGGCGCAGACTCTGGTGGTTCCGTTGCAGGCCACTTCGCCTCGGGCGCAGGGCATGCAGGCGGGCCCGCCGATGCCGTTCGACCATCATGGCCAGTCCACGCTGCTGGCAACCACGGTGCAAGGCCAGCTGGATCTGCACAAGGTCAGCGAGATCCGGCTGGAAGTGCCCGCGCCGCAGGCAGTGCAGACTCTGCTGTTCGGTCGTGTGGATACCGCGCCGGGCACGACGGTGCTGCATGACGCCTATGCCGGCATCGTCGATCGCTATGGCCAGTTCACCCGCGCCAGCTGGCCGGAGAAGATCACCACCGACGCCGCGCTGCAGGCAGCCGAGAAAGCCGCGCCGGCAGGACCGCCGTCGAGCGGACAGGACGCCTGGGGCGGACGTCTGGACGTCCAGGGCCTGAACAGGACGGGCTGGTTCCACACGCAGAAACGGGACGGCCGCTGGCGGCTGGTCACTCCCGACGGCCACGGGTTCTTTTCGCTGGGCGTCAATGCGGTGGCTGCCGATGGCGGCCGCAGCTATGTCGAAGGCCGCGAGTTCATGTTCCGCGACCTGCCGCCGGACAGCGGGGCGTGGGGCGCGTTCTACGGCAGCAGCGACAGCCGTCGCACGGAGCAGGCCGCCAGCGCGGGCATCGGCGACAACCACGGCCGCTGGTTCGACTTCTATGCCGCGAACCTGTATCGCGTCGACGGCAAGAACTGGCTGGCCACGTGGCGCAGGCGCACGCTGGATCGCCTGCAGGCCTGGGGCTTCAACACCCTCGGCAACTGGAGCGATCCCGCGCTGGGCCAGGCGCACCGGCTGCCGTATACGCGCTCGATCAATATCGCCGGCGACTACGCCAACGTCGCCAGCGGCTACGACTACTGGGGTCGCATGCCCGACCCGTTCGATCCGCGCTTCGTGCAGGCCACCGAGCGTGCGGTGGTCAAGGCAAGCGCCGATGTGCGCAACGATCCCTGGCTGCTCGGTTACTTCGCCGACAACGAACTGGCCTGGGCCGGCAGCGGGCCACAAGGTCGCTGGGGACTGGCGCTCGGTACGCTCGCCGGTGACGCCAAGAGCCCGGCCAAGCAGGCCTTCATCGCGCTGTTGAAGAAGGAATACGTGGCGCCGGAAACCCTGGCTGCCGCGTGGGGCATCGCGCTGACCTCATGGGACGGGTTGAACGTCACTGGCTACGCCGCGCCCGTGCCCGACGAGGCGCACCCGGCGATCGCCCGCGACTACAGCGCCTGGCTGCGCCGTTACGCCGATACCTGGTTCCGCACCGTGGTCGAGGCGATCCGCCGCCACGATCCGCACCACCTGTTCCTCGGCGGCCGCTTCGCGGTCAACACCCCCGAAGCCGTCGCCGCCTGCGCCCGGTACTGCGACGTGGTCAGCTTCAACCTCTACGCCGACCTGCCGCAGCACGGCTTCGATGCGACCGCGATGCGGCGGCTGGACAGGCCCGTGCTGATCAGCGAATTCCACTTCGGCTCCGCCGACCGCGGCCCGTTCGGCAAGGGCGTGGTGTCGGTCGCGAACGAAGCGCAGCGTGGGGTGGCCTATGCCCGTTTCCTCGCTGCCGCCATGACCAGTCCGGATATCGTCGGCGCGCACTGGTTCCAGTACACCGATCAGCCGGTGACGGGGCGATTGCTGGACGGCGAGAACAGCCATATCGGCCTGGTCGGGGTCACCGACATTCCGTTCGGGGGATTTGTCGGGGCCGTGCGGGCGGCGAACCAGCGGGTCGAAAAGCAGTCGTCGCCATGACGGGAGTGCGACCGGTTGCATCCGCGACTCCCTCTGGCGTTTGGCACGATTTCACTCATGCGGACACTTCCGTGCATCAACAGGTGGAACCTCGCCCGGCGGGATACCTCGCGACAGAGAATGGAGTTCACAGCTGTGCAAGCGGTGGTTGCAAGCTGATCCACATGGTTGCCACGGCGAGAAGCGCAAAGACAATGAAGGTCAGGACCTGGCGCGCCCAGCCGTCGGCACGGGAAGCGCGAACGGCGGCACCGCTGCCGAGGATGCAGAACAGGGCGATGGCGACAGTGAGCATTTTCTCGGTCGGGGAAAAGTTGCCCGTGATGATGTTCGTGATGCCGAGCAGGAAAAGCCAGATGATGCCGACAATGACGAACCAGAAGACAAACAGGGGCAGCGCCGAATACGCCGACCAACTCATGCGACGCCAGACGAGTGCGAACGAAATGACGATCGGGGTAACCTGGACGAGATGCCCGAGTGGTGTCGCGCTGACCAAGCCGATCAGAAGCAGCGAGACGATCAGCCCGTCGAGGCAGGTCCTTAAAAGTCGCTCTGGAGCAATCACGAACGAGCTCCCGGCTGCGTGACGCCTGATTCAATCCGAGCCACGAAACGGCTTCGGCCCGAATGAGCCGCCGGACGGCATTTCGATGGCCGTGACCACGAAATGCTGAACCAGCGGCTCGAACTCCAGAAGGTAATCCTGATCTTCCGGGTAGTACTTCGCCCTGAGCAGATCGTCGCCGGCAAAGGCACGAATGCTCTGCTCCGACTCCCAATGCGTGACGGTCATGAAGTGCGACACCGCAGCCTCGTCACGGCGCAGCACCGCGACGCTCAGGTTGCCCGGAACCGAGCGGTAATCCGGAATCGCCCGCTTCTCGAGGAAGGCTGCATATGCATCGGCCTTCGAGCGTGGGGTAACACCGTGCCACATGCGGCAGATCATCAAACTCTCCCATGCCGTGCAACGCTGGAGTCAGGCGACGTGGCCTCCCGCCTCGAGCGGAACGGCAGGCAAGACCGTACAGCCAATCTTGAGCGAGCGCACGTGCGCACCCGCGGAAGGGCTCCGCGGAGGGTTGGCCGGTCATGAGGGGCGAGGATCACCGCTGCATTCCCACGGAGGGAGGCGCCCTGACTCATGGCTACGGAAGCGGCAATGGATGGTGCCGTCTCCGGTGCGCCGGCCCGCGCTGAAAGGTCTAGACTGGCTGCAACCAGACGTTCCCGCCCCAGGGCGCGGAGGGTTTCAGTGTGGTCACCTGGATGTTCGCGGCAGTACTGGCGTTTTCCACTTCCACCGCCACGCCGGCACCGGTTGCGTTGGCCGAATCGGAGATGCCGCGCCCGGAACAGGTCATGGCGGTGCCGCCGGAGTTGCGCGCGCAATTGCAGCAAAAGGTCATCAGTGCGGGCGGTTCACGCATGCAGCGGCTGCAGCGGCTGGTGGATTTCATGTTCCAGGAGTCGGGCCTGGGCATGCAGTACGCGACCGATGCCACCTTGACGGTCGAGCAGGCCTACCGGACACGCAAGGCCAACTGCCTGACGTTCACCCTGCTGACCGTGGCGCTGGCACGCGAAGCCGGTCTGCGGGCTTACGCACAGGAAATCGAGGACGCCCTGGCCTGGCGCGAAGAGAGCGGCATCGTCTATCGCAGCGACCACGTCAACACAGGAATCGCCATCGGCCAGAGGCGCTTCACCATGGACGTGGCGAGGGATTCGGTGCTCGTGCGGCACCCGCCCAAGACCATTTCCGACCAGCGACTGCTGGCGCTCTACTACAACAACCGTGCCGCCGAGTTGATGGCCGGTGCAACGCCCGCCATGGCCGTTCCCTACATGGTGATGTCCCTGCAGCTGGACGCCGGCTACGCGAACAGCTGGAGCAACGCCGGTGTGCTGCAACTGCGCCAGAACGACTTTGGCGGAGCCGAGCGTGACTACCTGAAGGCGCTGGCACTGGATCCGGTGAATACGGGCGCGCTTTTCAACCTGGTGACCCTGTACCAGAACCAGGGCGATGAGGCACGCAGCGCCATCTTCAAACGGCGCCTGGAGAAAGTGCAGCTGAAGGATCCCTACTACCAGTTCCTGCAGGCCCTGGACGATGAGAAACAAGGCGACTTCGCGCATGCGGTGAAACACTACAAGCAGGCCATCCGCCTGTATGACAGCGAGCCGCTGTTTTACTTCGGACTGGCTCGCGCCTACCAGCAGCTGGGCGAAGAACGCCGCGCACGCCATGCCCTGGGTCACGCCCACCGGCTCAGTCAGGCCAGCACCGACGAGCCGTATCAAGCCGGGCGGGTCAGTCAGCGGCAATGACGAGCTTCCGCAGAATGGACTGCCGCGAGTGATTCCGCTGAAAATTGTCGCTGGTGTCCAGAGATGCGCTGGAATTCTCTGCATGGGCGCCAGTCCGGGCTGCGACTTGCAGCTCTCCCGCTACGTGCTGGAGCCGCCGTGACTGACGGCCAGCCGCATGCGGAGATTGGTCTGTCCGGCAGCGCTTGACCCTCACGCCACGTGAGGCCGCAGGCTGTGCTCAACCGCAACGGAGGAAACCATGAAGCTGCTGTCCGTCAGTCAGGTCGCGCGCCGCACCGGCGTGACCGTACGCACCCTGCATCACTACGAAGCCTGCGGGTTGCTGCCGCCGGCGGCTCGCAGTGGTGCCGGCTATCGTCTGTACGGCGAGGCGGAACTGCGACGGTTGCAGCATATCGTTTCATTGAAGGCGCTCGGCTTCACGCTCGACGCCATCCGTGCCAGCCTCGATGCCGATGCACCCACACTGGCCGAGGCGTTGTTGCAGCAGGTGGCACGGTTGCGGGAGACGATCACCCGCCAGCATGCGTTGCTGGCCCGGCTGGAGCAGCTGGAGCAGCGGCTGGCCGCTGGCGAGGTGATCGATGGCAACACCCTCCTGTCCACCATCGAGGCAAGCACCATCATGGAAAAATATCTGAGTGACGAACAGCGGGAAACGCTACGCCAGCGTGGCGAGATGCTCGGCGCCGAGCGCATCGGTGAGGTCGAGCAGGCCTGGCCGCAGGTGATCGCCGGCATGTCGGCCGCGATGCAATTGAACAAGGACCCGGCCAGCGACGAGGTGCGTGCGCTGGCGCAAAAATGGCGTTCGCTGCTGCGCGAGTTCACCGGTGGCGATGCCGGCATCCAGCATTCGCTCAACACCATGTTCAAGCAGGAGCCAGCCAGCATGCAGCAACAAACCGGCATCGATCCGGCGCTGATGGCCTATACCTGCAAGGCGATCGCCGCGTTGCCGAGCGGGTAGGGCGACGCCCTCAGGCGGGTTGGCGCTGCCCTGAGGCGCATTTCAGCGCGGCGCCATGTTTTTCTTTATTTTCACCAAAAAAGGTGAAAATATAGCGACCATGAGCCTGCAACTGACCAGCCGCCAATCCAACATCCTCGACTTCATCCGGGCCCGGCTGGAGCAGGCCGGGCAGGCGCCCACGCTGGAGGAGATCGGCCAGGCGATGGGGCTGGCGAATGTCAGCGCGGTGCTGAAGCACGTGCGCTCGCTGGAGGCCAAGGGGCGGCTGGTGATCGAGCCGAACCGCTCGCGCGGGATCCGGCTGGTGAGCTCGACCGATGCGCTGGATGCGGACACCATGGAGTTGCCGCTGGTGGGCCGGATCGCCGCCGGCGAGCCGTTGTTCTCCGAGGCGCGGATCGAGCGCACGCTGCGGGTGTCGCGCTGGCTGTTCCGGCTGCAGCCCGACTACCTGGTGCGGGTGGTCGGTGACTCGATGCGTGACGAGGGCATCCTCGATCAGGACCTGGTCGGCGTGCATGCCACGCCGGTGGCGCGGCACGGCCAGGTAGTGGCGGCGCGGGTCGGCGGGGATCGCTTCACGATCAAGCGGCTGCACTGGCAGGGCGAGGTGATCCGCCTGCTGCCGAACAGCCCCGGCTACCGGCCGATCGATCCGGACCCGACCGAGGACTTCGCCATCGAGGGTCTGTTTGCGGGCCTGTTGAGGGGTAGCTGATGAGCGCGGTGGTGGCCTTGTCTTCGCTGCTCGATGCGCAACAGGTCTGGCGCGGACGCGCCGCGCCGGCTTCAAGCGGTGAGCGGTCGGCCGGCGCGCAGCCGACCGGCTGGGCCGCATTGGATGCGTTGTTGCCCAGCGGTGGCTGGCCCGAGGCCTCGCTATCGGAAATCCTGCTGCCGCTGGATGGCGTGGGCGAGCTGCAACTGGTGTTGCCCACGCTGGCACGGCTCAGCCGGGGCGCGCGCCCGGTGGTGCTGGTGGCGCCGCCGTATGCGCCCTGCGTGGCCGGCTGGCGCCAGCAGGGCGTGGACATGCGCCGGGTCGAGATCGTCACGGCGGCGGAACGGGACGTGTTGTGGGCGACGGAGCAGTGCCTGCGCTCGGGCAGTTGCGCGGCGGTGCTGACGTGGCCGCAGCAGGCGGACGACCGTGCGCTGCGGCGCCTGCAGGTGGCGGCCGACAGTGGCCGTGCACTGGCATTCGCGTTTCGCGATCGCCGGCATCTGGCGAATGCCTCGCCGGCGGCGCTGCGACTGGAATTGGAAGCCATGCCGCGTACCCGGGTGTGGGTGCGCAAATGCCGTGGTGGCGCGGTGCCGACGCAGCCGGTGCCGCTCGCTTGCGCTTCGTTGCATTGATGGCCGGCGCAGATGTTGTGGGCCTGTGTATTGCTGCCGCAACTGGCGCTGGATGGGGTCCTCCGTCGGCGGCCCGGCGATGGCCCGCTGGTGCTGGTGGCCGGCGCGGCGCAGGCGCGTCGCATCGTGGCGGTCAATGCCGCGGCGCGTGAGGCCGGTCTGTACCCAGGTCAGCAGCTGAGCGCGGCCCAGGCGCTGCTCACCCCGTTCGATGCGTTGCCGTACGACCCCGGGATGGTCGAGCGCTGGCAGCGATTCCTGGCTGCGGTGGCGTATCGCTACAGTTCCGAAGTGAGCCTGCTGCCGCATGCCATCGTGCTGGAGGTGAGCCGCAGCATGGGCCTGTTCGGCCCGTGGCCGCGGCTGGAAGGCCTGCTGCGCACGGATTTCACCACGCTGGGTTTTCGCCACCGCATCAGTGTCGCGCCCACCGCGCATGCGGCCTGGGTGCTGGCGGGCGTCGATGATGGCCAGGCGGTGCTGGCGCCGGAGGCGCTGCGTCGCGCGCTGCAGCAGGTGCCACTGCGCAAGAGCCGCTTGCCCGCCGCCGCGGCCGAGGCCCTGCCGGGCATGGGCATTCGCACGCTGGGCCAGTTGCTGAGCCTGCCGCGCGATGGCTTGCGCCGCCGCTTCGGTGCCGGGTTGCTGGCGGCGCTGGATCGACTGACCGGCGATGTCCCTGCCGGCCTGGAAATCTTCCGTCCGCCGGACAGCTTCGACCTGCGCAGCGAGTTGCAGCACGAGGTGGAGAACCTCGCCGCACTGATCTTTCCGCTGCGCCGCCTGACCGGCGATCTGGCCGCCTGGCTGGCCGGCCGGGACGGCGGCGTGCAGCGCTTCGTATTGCGCCTGGAGCATCGTGACGGTAGCAGCACCGACGTGCCGGTCGGCCTGCTGGCGCCCGAGCGCGATGCCGGCATGCTGTTCGAGCTGGCCCGCGGGCGGCTGGAACAGGTGCAGCTGCCCGCGCCGGTGCTGGCGTTGCGGCTGGTGGCGCGGGAGCTGCCGCCGTTCGTGCCGGCCGGTCGCGACCTGTTCGACGAGCGCCCGGCGAATGCCTTGCCGATCGAGCAGCTGCGTGAGCGCCTGCGTGCGCGGCTGGGCGACGGTGCCGTGCATCAACTGGGCAGCACCACCGACCCGCGTCCCGAGCGGGCCCAGCGCATCGCGGCGCGCGACGACGGCTGGCAGGAACCGTCGCCGCGGCCGACCTGGCTGCTGGAGCGACCGATTCCTCTGCGCGGGGTGGCGCCGCGCATCCTGGCCGGGCCCGAACGGCTGGAAACCGGCTGGTGGGATGGCGGCGAGGTGTGCCGCGATTACTACGTGGTCGAGACCGCGCAGGGCCAGCGCGCGTGGGCGTTCTGCGCGCCGGGCGAGCAGGCTGGCTGGATGCTGCAGGGCTGGTTCGCATGAACGCGTATGCCGAACTGCATTGCCTGTCGGCGTTCTCGTTCGGGCGCGGTGCCTCCAGCGCGCGCGAGTTGTTCGAGCGTGCCAGAAGCTGCGGTTACAGCGCGCTGGCGATCACCGACGAATGCTCGCTGGCCGGCATCGTGCGGGCGCTGGAAGCCTCGCGCGAGACCGGCGTGAAACTGATCGTGGGTGCCGAATTCCAACTGGAGGACGGACCGAAGCTGGTGCTGCTGTGCGAGACGAAGCAGGGCTACACCGCGTTGTGCAGTCTGATCACGCGTGGTCGGCGCGCCTCGGCCAAGGGCACGTACCGGCTGTGCCGTGCCGATCTGGCCGATGGCCTGCCGGGCACGTTCGCGTTGTGGTTGCCCGAACGTCAGCCCGACCCCGCACATGGGCGCTGGCTGCGCGCGATCTTTGGCGAGCGCGCGCGGCTGGCAGTGGAATTGCACCACGGTGCCGACGATGCGCAGCGCCTGCGCGAGCTCGAGATACTGGCGGCCAGCCTGGACCTGCGCCTGGTCGCCGCCGGCGACGTGCACATGCATGTACGCCGCCGACTGGCCTTGCAGAACACCTTGACCGCGATCCGCCATCGGCTGCCGATCGCCGAGGCTGGCGCGCTGATCTTCCGCAACGGCGAGCGCCACCTGCGCCGGCGCGAGGCGCTGGCGGCGATCTATCCCGACGCCCTGCTGCAGGAGAGCGTGGCGATCGCCGCGCGCTGCCGGTTCAGTCTCGACGAGCTGGAGTATCGCTACCCCAACGAGCTGGTGCCGGCCGGACACAGCGCGATCAGCTGGCTGCGCCAGCTCACCGAACAGGGCATGCGCTGGCGCTGGCCGGAAGGGCCGACGGAAAAGGTGCGCGCCCAGATCGAGCACGAGTTGAACCTGATCGAGGAATTGAACTACGAGTCGTACTTCCTCACCGTGCAGGACATCGTGCGCTACGCGCGCAGCGAGGAAATCCTCTGCCAGGGCCGCGGCTCGGCGGCCAATTCCGCCGTGTGTTTCGCGCTCGGCGTCACCGAGGTCGATCCGGCACGGGTGAACCTGCTGGTCGAGCGCTTCATCAGCAAGGAGCGCAACGAGCCGCCCGACATCGACGTGGATTTCGAGCACGAGCGGCGCGAGGAAGTGATCCAGTACATCTACCGCAAGTACGGCCGCGAGCGGGCCGCGCTGGCGGCCACGGTGATCTGTTACCGCGGCCGGAGCGCGGTGCGCGACGTGGCCAGGGCGCTGGGCCTGCCGCCGGAGCAGGTGGACCAGCTGAGCGGCATCTTCGCCTGGTGGGATGGCAAGGCCCGCCTGGATGAGCTGTTGCGTGAAAGTGGTTTCGATCCGCACAGCGCGGTGCTGCAGCGCGTGCTGAAACTCACCGCCGAATTGATCGACATGCCGCGGCATCTGTCCCAGCACGTGGGCGGCTTCGTGATCAGCGACGCGCCGCTGAGCGAACTGGTGCCGGTGGAAAACGCGGCGATGCCCGAGCGCACGATCATCCAGTGGGACAAGGACGACCTGGACACGATGAGGCTGCTCAAGGTGGACTGCCTGGCGCTGGGCATGCTGAGCTGCGTGCGCAAGTGCCTGGATCTGCTGCGCGCGCATCGCGGCCAGGATTACACGATGGCCACGTTGCCGGACGATGATCCGGCCACCTACCGGATGATCCAGAACGCCGACACCATCGGCGTGTTCCAGATCGAGAGCCGCGCGCAGATGGCGATGCTGCCGCGGCATCGGCCGGCGAATTTCTACGACCTGGTGATCCAGGTGGCGATCGTGCGGCCCGGCCCGATCCAGGGCGACATGGTGCATCCGTACCTGCGCCGGCGCCGCGGCGAGGAGCCGATCGATTATCCGTCAGAGGATCTCAAGGCGGTGTTCGAACGCACGCTCGGCGTGCCGCTGTTCCAGGAACAGGTGATGAAGCTGGCGATCGTGGCGGCCGGCTATACGCCCGGCGAAGCCGATCAGCTGCGCCGGGCGATGGCCGCGTGGAAACGCCACGGCGGCATGGAAAAACATCGCGAGCGGATCATGCGGGGCATGACCGAACGCGGCTATACCGAGGCCTTCGCCGCGCAGCTGTTCGAGCAGATCAAGGGCTTCGGCAGCTATGGTTTTCCGGAAAGCCACGCCGCGAGTTTTGCCGGCATCGTCTACGCCAGCTGCTGGCTGAAGTGCCACGAGCCGGCCGCGTTCGCCTGCGCGCTGCTCAACGCGCAGCCGATGGGTTTCTACGGGCCCAGCCAGATCGTGCAGGACGTGCAGCGCCATGGCATCGCGGTGCGCCCGCTGGATGTACGCCACAGCGACTGGGACTGCACCCTGGAGGAGGATGCGCGTGGTCGCGGGCAGCCGGCGTTGCGGCTGGGATTGCGGCAGGTGCGTGGGTTCCGGCAGGACGCCGCCGAGCGGCTGTCGCGGGCGCGCGCCCAGCATCCCTTCAGGGATGTGGTGGATCTGTGCGCGCGTACCGGCATCGACCGACGCCAGCAGGAGCTGCTGGCCGAGGCGGGCGCGTTGCGCGCGCTGGCCGGTCACCGTCATCGGGCGAAGTGGGCGGTGGCCGGGGTCGAGCCGCAGCTGCCGCTGTTCGGCCAGGACAGCCCGCTGGAACAGGTCATCGTGTTGCCGCCGCCATCGGTCGCGGAAAACCTGGCGGCCGACTATGCGCGCACCGGTCTCAGCCTGGGGCCGCATCCGCTGAAGCTGATCCGTCCGCGGCTGCGCGCTGCGCGCTACGCCGATTCGCGCAGCCTGCGCAGCCAGCCGCACGAAAGCCGGGTGCGCGCGGCCGGTCTGGTCACCCAGCGCCAGCGTCCGCAGACGGCCAGCGGGGTCACCTTCATCACCATCGAAGACGAGCATGGCTGCATCAACGTGGTGGTCTGGAGTCAGGTGGCGGAGCGCCAGCGGCGCGCTTATCTGGAGGCCCGCCTGCTGGGCGTGGAAGGGCAATGGGAAGCCGTCGACGGGGTCAGTCACCTGATTGCCCGGCGCCTGGTCGACCTCAGTGCCTTGCTGGGTTCGCTGGACAGTCGCTCGCGCGACTTCCATTGAGGAAGGGTTTCCGCTTGCGCTCCCGCTACCCGGGCCCCTAGGCTGCCGATACCGCCGGGAAGGGGAGGCATGGGGATGCCGCCGGCGGCTTTCTTTCTACCAATGAAAGGGGAGAGTCATGGGTACTTCTTCGTTTGCTGCGTTGGCCGGCATGGGCCTGTTCGCCATGCTGGTGATGTTCGTGGTTGGCATCCTGGTGGCCGCACTGGTGCTGAGCGTGGCGTTCCGGTTGGCAGTCGGCTACATGCCGTCCTACCTGCGCGCGCTGGGTGCGGTGCTGCTGACCGCGGTGGCCGTGGTGGTGGTGTCGATCATCCTGCGCATGATCCTGCCGGGCGGCCTCAGCGGCCTGTTGTCGCTGGTCGCGCAATTCCTGGTCGGTGCCGCAGTGGTGAACTATCTGCTGCTCGCCCGGGACGGCAGCCGCCTCGGCTACGGCAAGGCCTGTGTGGTGCAGTTGCTCTACCTGGTGATCGGCATCGTGCTGGCCTTGATCATCGGCTTCATCTTCTCGATGGTGTTTGGCGCGGCGATGTTGGGCATGCACTGAGAGGCATGACGACGGCGAGGGTGGATCGTCCATCCCGCCGTCGGCTTGTGCGGCTTCACACCAGGCTGGTGGCCACGCCGAAGCCGATGGCCATGATCATGGCGATCGCCATGCAGGCGCTGCCGGGGCGAATGCGTCGGGCATCGATGCGCGGCACCAGCCGCCACAGCAGCACGGTGCCGATCAACATGTCCAGCACCAGCACGACGCGCAACAGGCCCGAGCTCAGCAGCGCCGTATACGGGGGATGCAGGTGGCCTTCGTAGGCGGCCACGCCGACGATCAGCAGCATGCCGAGCATGCTCCACAGCAGGCAGGCGAAGTAGATGCGGTTGAACACCACCGCACAGCGTTCGGTCCAGCGCAGCACCGACCAGCCGATCAGGGCAAACACCAGCGCCGCCATGCTGCTGTAGAGCACCCACCAGAGCAGGCTGCTGATCACGGTAAGCAGGGTGGTCATGTGACTTGCTTGAATCCCAGTCCGCGCAGCAGCTTGGCCATCAGCCAGGCCGGGCCGATCAGCAGGTACGACAGGTCGGTGAGAAAGCTGGGGCGCCGCCCCTCGAACTTGTGGCCGATGAACTGACCGATCCAGGCGACCGCGAACACGCCGACTGCCAGGTAACAGAGCGGGATCGCGCCGAGCCGGTAGTACAGCAGGTTGGTGAGCAGGCCGAGCAGGGCGAACGCGATCAGCAGCGCGATCGCCAGCCGGTGCGAGCGCTTCCAGTACCAGTAGAACGCCAGCACCATCACCGCCACCGCCCATGAGCCGGGGCGCAGGAATGCGGCCGGTACCGGGATCGCCCACAGCAGCGCGATTACCGACCACACGATCGGTGGCACGCAGAACCAGTGGAACACCCGATTGACCGGATTCCGGTGGTCCTCGCTGTAACTGTCGAGCCAGCTCTGCATGTCGCGCATCTGCCTTCCCCCGTCGGATTCAGCTGAGTCGGATACCGGCCAGACGCTGCAGCGCCTCGGCATATTTGGCGGCGGTGCGGGCGATCACCTGGTCGGGAATCACCGGACCGGGCGCGGTCTTGTTCCAGTCCTGCGTCTCCAGCCAGTCGCGCACGAACTGCTTGTCGTAGCTGGGCGGGCTGATCCCCACGCGGTATTCGTCGGCGGGCCAGAAGCGCGAGGAATCCGGCGTCAGCATCTCGTCCATCACGTACAGCGTGCCGCTGGCATCGGTGCCGAACTCGAACTTGGTGTCGGCGATGATGATGCCACGCTCCGCCGCATAGGCGGCTGCCCAGCGATAGATTGCCAGGGTGGCGTCGCGTACCTGGCCAGCCAGTTCGGCGCCGATCGCGTCGACCACCGCGTCGTAGCTGACGTTCTCGTCGTGGTCGCCCACGGCGGCCTTGGTCGACGGCGTGAAGATCGGCGCCGGCAGCTGCTGCGCCTGCTGCAGGCCAGGCGGCAACGCGATGCCGCACAGCGAACCGCTGGCCTGGTAATCCTTCCAGCCCGAACCGATCAGGTAGCCACGCGCGATCGCCTCCACCGGCACCGGCTTGAGCCGGCGCGTCACCACCGCGCGCTTCTCGTACAGCGCCAGGTCGGTGCCGGGCGGCAGCACCTCGGCCAGCGGCACGTCGAGCAGGTGGTTCGGCAGCAGATGCGCGGTCTTGTCGAACCAGAAATTGGAGATCTGGGTGAGCATCTCGCCCTTGCCCGGGATCGGGTTGGGCAACACCACATCGAACGCCGACAGCCGATCCGTGGCGACCATCAGCAGCCGATCGTCGGACAACGCGTAGACATCGCGCACTTTGCCACGATGGATCAGCTCCAGACCGGGCAGGTTCGATTGCAGCAGGGTGGTGGGCACGTTCGGCACTTCCGCGGGCAAGTAAGCGACCCATTCTAGCCGCAGCGGCGCGCTTGCCGAAGATGTCGCAGGGGCGATCTCGGGCGGACTGCTAGAATTGGCGACCTTTAGCCCCATCTGTTGCCGATGCGTATCCTATTGACCGCGGCGTTTTGCCTGGCCGCAGCCCTCCCCAGCCATGCCCAGACGGCAGCATCGGCACCGCCCACCCGGCTTGGCCTGTGCGCGGCCTGCCATGGGCCGAGCGGCCACGCCAGCATGCCCGGCGTGCCGAACCTGGCTGGCCAGAAGCTGGATTACCTGCGCAATGCGCTCAGGCAATATCGCGACGGTCGCCGCAACGTGCCGGTCATGCGCGCCGCGATCGGCCCGGTCAGCGAGGCAGAACTCGACGCGCTGGCGCGCTGGTACAGCACGCAGTCGCCGCAGCCGCAGGATCGTCCATGAGTTTTACCTACACGATGTGGTTCGCGTTTTTCGGCCTGCTCATGGGACGCATGCCCGGGGCCATTACCGGCGCGGTCATCGGCTTCATCTTCGACAACCTGCGCTACGGCCAGCGCAAGCGTGCCATTCCCGAGGCAGGCGGATTTGTCGGTCCGTTGTTCACCCTGCTCGGTGCGGTGGCGAAGGCCGATGGTCGCGTGTCGGAGCAGGAAATCGCGATTGCCGAGCGCCTGATGACGCGGATGAAGCTGGACACCGAACTGCGCAAGCAGGCGGTGGTCAGTTTCAACGTCGGCAAGCAGCCGGAGTTCGACGTCACCCGGACCATCACGGCGCTGCGCAACTGGGTCGGCATGCGCCGCGACCACGCGTTTCCGGTACTCGACGTGGTGATCGAGACGGTGCTGGCCGAGGGCAATCCGGGGCCGGAGAAGATGTCGATCCTGCGCCAGTTGGCGTTCGCGTTGCGGGTCAGCGACATGGAGCTGATGGCGCTGATGGCGATGAAGGGCTACGCGTGGAATGCCGGCGGTGGTCAGCGCCAGTACGGTCACGGCCAGGGCAGCAGCGGCTATGTGCCGCCGCAGCGTTCGGCACAGGGGCCGGATCCGTATGCGGTGCTGGGAATCGACCGCCAGGCCGACGACCGCGCCGTCAAGCGTGCCTATCGCAAGCTGATTTCCGAGCACCATCCCGATCGCCTCGGCGACCTGCCCGAGGACATGCGCAAGCGTGCCGAGTCGCGCGCCAGCGAGATCAATGCCGCCTATGACCGCATCAAGGAAGCGCGCGGGTTCAAGTAGCAGCGCATCCTGTGCACGAAATGCCAGCGAAGCCGTGACGCCGTAAACTTCATCATTCAGCGCGCTCCCGAGCTGGCCTCGGGAACGTGATCTCATCGCGCACAGGGTGCGCTCCTACCCAAGGGTCGAACGCCCATGCCCAAGCAGTCCCCGATGATCGCCCCGTCCATCCTCGCCGCCGATTTCGCGCGGCTGGGCGAAGACACTGCCGCCGCGTTGGCGGCCGGTGCCGACTGGGTGCATTTCGACGTGATGGACAACCATTACGTGCCGAACCTCACGATCGGCCCGATGGTGCTGCAGTCACTGCGAAGATTCGGCATCAGCGCGCCGATCGACGTGCATCTGATGGTCAAGCCGGTGGATCGGATCGTACCGGATTTCGCCCGGGCCGGTGCCAGCCTGATCAGTTTCCATCCGGAAGCGAGCGAGCACATCGACCGTACCCTGGGGCTGATCCACGAGTCCGGTTGCCAGGCGGGGCTGGTGTTCAACCCGGCCACGCCGCTGGATCATCTCGATTACGTGATGGACAAGCTCGACCTGATCCTGATCATGTCGGTGAATCCCGGTTTCGGCGGCCAGAAATTCATCCCCGGCACGCTGGACAAGTTGCGCCAGGCCCGTCAGCGGATCGATGCCAGCGGTCGCACGATCCGGCTGGAAGTGGATGGCGGCGTCACCGCGGAGAATATCGGCGCGATCGCCGCGGCCGGTGCGGATACCTTCGTGGCCGGCTCGGCGATCTTCCACGCCAAGGACTACCGTGCCGAGATCGACGCCATGCGCAAGGCGATCGGCTGAGGCTTCGCGCCGCAGGCGCTCTTCGGCGACAACACCCCGCAAATAAAAATCCCGGCGCAGTGAACGGCTGCGCCGGGACAAACGTCATCGGTTGACGTGAGAGGGAACACCATGGATTGGAGGTGCCGGTACGATGGCTGCAGAGGGAGGGACAGTCGCCGTATCGGCAGTTCCACGGCAAGAGGAACGCCACCAATCAGCAGTACTGACCGGCCCGGTTCGATTTGGTTCCCGCGAAGTCGATCATCCGCTGGAGCGGGGATTCAGCCGGCGCGCCTGGACGACATAACGCAGCGGCCCGCCCGGGACAATCGCCCCGAACGGGTAGCAGGTGACCAACCACAGGCCGTCCATGCTGTCGGCGGCGGGAATGCCGGCCTGCCGGCTGTCGATGATGCGACTGCCGACCACCTGGTAATCGCTGTTGCCGCGCGGACCGTCCAGATGCAACCGGTCACCCGGCTGCAGCCATTGCAGAAAGCGGAACTGGGTATCGCGATGGGCGCTGATCACGCTCAGCCCGGGTGCGCCGGGGCGGGCGCTGGTGGGCGTCCAGCCGGGGCCGAAGGCCAATGCCTGGCCATTGTCGCCGTCGAGCACGACCAGGTCCTGTTGCAGCCGGGGCACGCTGAGCCGCGCGATCGGCGCCATGTCCGCCCAGGGCCATGGACGCTGCGCTACGCGGCCGTGATCCGATCGTGCCCAGGCCCGCGCCATCAGAACCTGTGCCAGTGCCGCCTTGGCATGGATCCAGATGCCGTCGAGGCCCAGCGCTGCGGCCAGCATCAGCGCGCCGAACATCAACCAGCGCCACGCCTGCCGCCGTTTCATCGACCGGTCCTCTTCTGCATCCACCAGCCCAGCGCGGCCAGCAGCAGGGCCAGCAGGGCAAGCCACAGTTCCAGTTCGGCCGGGGTGGCGGTCTGCGCGAAGTGGGTGCCGGCCGGCATCACGTTGGGGATCTGCTCGTGCCGGAGTGCCGCATCGGCGCTGCGTGAAGGCGTGCGGTCCACCGCGACCAGGCTGGTATAGCGGCTGACCAGATGCGCGGCCAGCGCGGTCCGGGCGATCTGCTCGGTCAGGTCGGGCGACTCGCCACCGCGCGCCAGCTGGTCCTCCAGGTCGGCGATGCGCGATTGCGCCCACAGCCGGTCCAGTCCCTCGGCGGCGGTCGGGCCCGACAGGTCCGCCGGCGCGGTCCAGGCGCGATCGGCCAGGTTGCCGTGGACCTGCACCTTCGCGGTCGGTTGCGCCAGTTTCGCGGTGACCAGCAGCGGCTCGCCCAGGTACAGATCCGGCAACTGCCGCGGGTAGGCCTCGGTGCCGGCGGGCCAGTCGACCTTGAGGTCGCGCAGCGCCGGATGGTCGAGCCTGGCCAGCAGGCCCTGCATCGACTCGGTGAGTGTGCCCAGATCCGTGATCAGGGTTTCGCTGCCGCGACCGTGGCGGGCCGCCGCCTGCAGGAAGCCGGCATTCGGCGCGCTGCCGATGCCGATCGGGAACAGCCGCGAGTCACCCAGTTGTCGGTCGATCAGCTGCATCAGGCCGTTCGGGTCGTCGACCGCGCCATCGGTGGCGAACAGCACCTGGCGCACATAGCCCGGCGGCGCGTGGCCGGCCAGTGCAAAGCGCAGCGCCGGCTCCATCTCCGTGCCGCCGCGGGCCTGCAACTGGTCGACCCAGGCCCGTGCCTGCCGCAAGGCCTCCGGCGTGGCGGCGACGGCGTCGCTGCGCCACGGGTTCAGGATCGAGTTGAATTCGGCCACGTTGAAGCGGTCGCCCGGCTGCAGCTGGCTCAGCGCAAGATCCAGTGCGGCACGCGCTTGCCGGATCGACTCGCCGCCCATCGAGCCGGAGGTGTCGATGATCAGGATCAGCTCGCGCGGCAGCCGCTGCGCCTGCTGCTGCGGCGGCAACAGCATCAGCATGGCGTAGTGCTGGCCATCGATGTCCTGGCTGAAACTGGCCACGTTCGGCTGGGTCTGCGGCTTCGGCTGCCAGCGCAGCACGAAGTCGCGATCCGGCAGCACGCTGGCGTCGCGCAGGCGGACATCCCACCGCTTGCCGTGCTGCTCGCTGACGATCGCGTGGCTGGGGCTGCTGATCGCGGCGAGCGGCACCCCGGCGTCCAGACGCACCGCGATATGCGTGCGCAACGGCGCCCGCGCATCGTCGTCGGCAAACACCTGGGCGGTGGCGATGCCGGCATCGCCCGGCTGCGCACCCTCGCGCATGTGATAGCGCGGGGTGAAGGTGAGCGGGAAGCGCAGCGAGAACTCGCCGGCGCGGTAGTCGACCCGTTGCCAGTAGTGCAGCACGATGGTCACCGTCTCGCCCGGCGCCACATTGGTGACCGCGGTGCGGAACAGGTTGCCGCTGTCCGCCTCGATCAGGGCGGCCTTCTGGCCGTTGGCGCGGGCCTGCTCGAACACTTTCTGCGCCGCCTCCTTGCGCTTGATCTCGGCCACGATGTGGCGCTCGCCGATGTCCAGCGCCATCGAATACACCGCCGCACCGCTGGGCAGCGGCAGCAGGTAGTCGCCTTCCAGCCAGTCCTTGCCGGTATTGCGGAACTGTTGGCGCACCTGCACCTCGGCCACCAGCCCGCTGACGCGATAGTCGACGTCGGTGTCCAGGCTGGCCAGGCTCTGTGCATGGCCGGCGCGGTCGTGCAGGCGCAGCTCGCCGCTGCCAGGTGTGCCGGCGTGTGCGGCAAGCCCCAGCAACAGGCCGCCGAGTGCAAGCAGGTTGCGCAGCGCGGGAAACAATCGTCTTGATCGATGCATGGCCATCCCCTGGTGGATTGCGGGTCTTTCGGCTTGCATTGCCGCATCGCCAGCGGCCCGGATGCCGTCGCATTTGCGTCGGGATGCGGCGCATTCGGGGCGAAACGCTGACGGCACGGGTGATCGCTGACCAGGCCGGCGCGGTATACCGCGCGACAGGCAAAAAAATCCCCTCGCAAGGAGGGGAAAGTGACCACCATGTCGGAGGGAACGGGAGTGCGGCAGAGCCGCGGAACAGGTGGGTGCTACAGCGGATGCCAGTCGGGGTCGGGCTCGTCCTGGCCCACGCCCGGCGCGATTCCCTTCGCGCCGGGCGTGCCAGCGCCTTCCACGGCAAACGGCATGAATCGGATGGAGCGGAACGGAGTGGTCTGCATGGCGATTTCCTCAGTGGATGCCCAGCAGCAGGCCCAACAGCAGGGCGCCCAGCGCCAGCGTGATGCGCAGCGGCTCGAAGGCGTGCAACTCGGCGTTCGGGTCGCGTTCGCTGGATTCAACTTTCATGGCCGGTCTTCCTGCGTGGTACGTGGTTCACATGAAAGCGCCAGTGGCGGCGCTGTGCGCGGCGCAAAGCGGCCGGTTTGCCGCCGGCTTGTGGCAAAACGCGGGCAGTGCGGCCGGACGGCTTGCGTGCAAGCGATCCGCATAGCACGCTGCGTCCACCACCAAGGGAGCACAGCATGGGCCGCAGCATTGCCATCGTCGAAGACGAACCGTTGATCCGTGCCAACTATGTCGAGGCGCTGAACCGCTTCGGTTACGACGCGCGCGGCTACGGTTCGCGCCAGGAAGCCTCCAGTGCCTTCGCGATGCGCCTGCCGGAACTGGTGATCATCGACATCGGTCTGGGCGACGAGCCGGAGGGCGGCTTCGACCTGTGCCGCGAATTGCGCGCAAAATCGTCGACCCTGCCGCTGATCTTCCTTACCGCGCGCGATTCGGATTTCGACGTGATCTCCGGCCTGCGCCTGGGCGCAGACGATTACCTCAGCAAGGACACCAGCCTGCACCAGCTGGCCGCCCGCATCGCCGCGCTGTTCCGCCGGATCGAGTCGCTGAAGGCGCCGGCCTCGAGCGAGACGGTGATCGAGCACGGGCCGCTGAAGCTGGAGTCCGAGCGCATGCGGATCAGCTGGAATGACGAGGAAGTGCCGCTCACCGTCACCGAGTTCTGGATGGTGCACACGCTGATCCGTTTTCCCGGCCACGTGAAGAACCGCGACCAGCTGATGCGCGAGGCAGAGCTGGTGGTGGACGATGCCACGATCACCTCGCACATCAAGCGCATCCGCAAGAAGTTCATCGCGGTGGCGCCGGAGTTCGACGCGATCGAGACCGTGCACGGGGTCGGCTACCGATGGAAGCCATGATCCGGCAGCGGGTGCTGCTCGGCCTGCTGGCCGTGTTGATGGCGGCAGGCTGGGTCGCACCGGCAGCGGCGGGCACGCCGCCCGGCGACGTGCTGGCGCACGGTGCGCGCGATGGCGATGCGCCGGCGTGGGCGATCGCGTTGCCGACCCCGTCCGGCTGGACCCGCGACTGCTGCACCTATGCGCGGGCGATCGGCGTCGACGCGGTGCTCTACCAGGGCGACTGGAGCGGCAAGCCGCAGCGGGTGATGGTGCTCAACGTGACCCCGCGCAAGTTGCCGACGCTGGCCGCCGAAGTGCAGGCCGACCACCAGCGTTACCTGCAGCACGATCCGGCCGGCAAGGTGTCCGGTTTCGCCGTGCGCCATCCGCGCATGCCGTGCCAGGCGAGCGTCTATCAGGGCAGCGACCACGTCGACGACGTGGTGGTGTTCTGCGATCCGGGCAAGGCCAGCGGCGTGCGCGTCAGCTGGTCGATGGCGTTCGACGCCACCGATCCCTCCCGCCGCGCCTTGCTCGATGCGTTCATGCAGGTGGTGGTGGCGTCGCGCTACCTGCCTTACGTCGTCCCGACCGCGCATGGCGGCTGAACTTCATCGTTCCGCAGCGGGTGCTCGCGGATGACCCTGCGTCAGAAACTGCTGCTGGTCGCGCTGTGCACGCTGGCCCTGCCGATTGCCGGCTGGACGTATGTGCGACAGATGGAAACCCTGCTGCGCGATGGCCAGGCGCAGGCTCTGCTGGCCTCGGCCGACGTGGTGGCGCGCAGCCTGGTGGTAACCGGCGCGATGTCGCCGGTCACGGGTCCGGCCTGGTACGTGCAGCCGATGCCGGGGCCGATCACGGTCGACGGTTACGGCGATGACTGGGCACCGTTGACGCCGTGGAGCCAGCCGTTCGCCCGGCGCGGCAAGTTGCTGCTGGCCGAGGATGATGACTGGCTGTATCTGTACGCCGATGTGAGCGATATCCAGCGAACGCGCGCCGACGCCGACGATGCCAATGCGCTGGCCGCCGATCACCTGATCCTGACCCTGGAGAACGCCGCCGGCCGGCGGCGTTACCTGCTGGCCAGCGCGGCGCCGGGCGGACTGGTCGCGCGCCCGCTCGATCCGGCGGTCGACGGTCTGCCCGACCTGCTCACCGCGCAATGGCAGGAGGACGGCAGCGGCTACCGGGTCGAACTGCGCCTGCCGCGCGAGCTGTCGTTGCGCGCGCTGGGACTGGGTGCGTACGACGCCGCATCGGGTGGGGACCGGATGGCGGCGGACACACGTGCCCTGGTCGACTATTCCGACAAACTTTCCGGCGAGCTGGCGCAGTTGGTGCCGGATCGCGTGCAGGCGCGTGTGCTGTCGCCGCAGGGCTGGCTGCTGGCGCGCAGTGGCCGTCTGAACAGCGCACCCGGTGCCGACGGGCAGCCGGGCTGGTTCGCCTCGCTGGTCTATCGCTCGTTGCTGGCGACCCGGCTGGAGGATGCCAACCTGTGGTCGCAGGACGTACCGCGACTGGACACGGCCGAAGTCGCCGAGGCACGCGCCGGCCGCTCGGTCAGTGTCTGGCGCGGCGGCGAGGAGCGCGGCAGCGTGGTGCTGTCCGTCACGGTGCCGATCAGGCACGCGGGCAGGGTCGATGGCGTGTTGCTGCTGGAGCAGGCCAGCCGCAGTGTGCCGCTGCTCGCCAATCGGGCGCTGCTCGGCCTGCTGCTGACCAGCTTCGGTGTGCTGCTGGCAGCCGGTGGCATCCTGCTCGCCTTCGCCACCCGGCTCAGCCTGCGGCTGGGCCGTCTGCGCAATGCGGCCGAGCGCGCGCAGCTCGGCGATGGACGCCTGGATGGGCTGTTCGCGCAGGGGCGCTTCCCGATGACCGATGCGGCAGACGAGATCGGCGACCTGGCGCGCAGTTTCGAGCGGCTGTTCGAGGTGGTCGGTGGCTACACCGACTACCTGCGCACGCTGGCGTCGAAACTCTCGCACGAACTCAACACGCCGCTGGCGATCGTGAAGTCCTCGCTGGACAATCTCGAGCACGCGGCCTTGCCGGCCGAGGCGCAGCCGTATCTCGCGCGTGCCCGCGACGGCGTGGCGCGGCTCGGCGCGCTGGTGCGGGCGATGAGCGAGTCGAGCCGGATGGAGCGCTCGATCACCGCGGCCGAGCCCGAGGACGTGGACCTGCGCGAGGTGGTGCGTGGCTGCGCGGACGCCTACCGCGCGCTGATCGGCCAGCGACGGCTCGACTGCGTGCTGCCCGACACGCCCTTGTCCCTGCATTGCGCGCCGGAGCTGATCGCGCAGGCGCTGGACAAGCTGCTCGACAACGCGCTGTCGTTCACCCCGGAGCAGGGCTGGCTGCGGCTGAGCCTGCGTGCCAGCACCGACGGCGCCGAGATCGAGCTGGCCAACCAGGGCCCGCTGCTGCCCGAGGCGATGCAGGGCCGGCTGTTCGATTCGCTGGTGAGCCTGCGCGACAAGGCCACTCCCGGCGATGCGCCGCATCTGGGCCTGGGTCTGTACGTGGTGCGGCTGGTGGCCGAGCGCCACGGCGGGGTGGCATCGGCGCGCAACCTCGACGACGGCAGCGGCGTGGCGTTCACCCTGCAGTTGTGCGGCATGTCGCGTCTGCGCCTGGGTGGCTGAGCGCCGTCGTCGCACCGTCGGCGATCGGTGCCGCGGCTCCCGCTCCAGCCCTGGGTGGCCGACACATACGGTTGAGCCGGTTCAAGATATCCCGCCGCGGGCCGCTAGGTCACTACCGTGTTCACGTGCCGGAATGCCACCGATGAATTCATTCGATCTCAGCCGACAGCCGTATCGACGACCGCCGATGAGCCGCGCCACCGATCCCATGCGCATGAACTGGCTGTGGCGGCTGATCTGCGAAGTGGCCGACGTGCAGGCGGTCGAGATGGTCGAGGCGCTGCAGGACATGCAGGTGGCGGTAGACCTGCGCCGAGTGCGCAGCTGGTCGGTGAGCGACCGGGACGACAGTTTCTTTCCGATGACGATCGCGGAAGTCGAACGCAATATGCGCGCGCTGGTGCTGTCGCGTATCGCCATGCGTGCCGATCGCGGTGAGCCCGACGGGAATTTGGCCGGCAAGGCTCGGGGTGCCTTCGGGGCCGGCAACGACGCGCCGGACGATGAGCGGGAATCCTCTGGCGCGACGCAACGCGCCGGCCAGGCGCCTGTCGTCGAAGAAGCGATGGGCGGCGCCTGATCCGTCGACCAGCCTGCGACAGCTCGCCGGGAACCCGCCGGGATGACCTGATTCAGCCGGCCGGACAGGCAGGATTTGCTGCGGGCCCGCTGACCCGGGTGGCGCACTGGCAGTGATGGCATGGGAAGACGCGCGCTTCCCCTACAATGGCCGCTTCCTCGTTTGGCCATCCGGATGTTCCCCACGTGATCTCCCGAGACGAATTCGACGCGCTGGTCGCCCAGGGGCATACGCGCATTCCGCTGGTGCGCGAGGTGTTCTCCGACCTCGACACGCCGCTGTCGGTGTACCTGAAGCTGGCCGATGGCCCGTACACGTTCCTGTTCGAATCGGTCGAGGGCGGTGCCACCTGGGGACGCTATTCGATCATCGGGCTGCCGGCGAAGCGGGTGTATCGCCTGCGCGGGCACGAGCTGGAAGTGGAGGATTCGGGCGAGGTCACCGAACGTCGTCACCTGGAGGATCCGCTGGCCGAGATCGAGCAGCTGCGCCTGCAGTACGACGTGCCGCGGCTGCCGCAGCTGCCCGCGTTCAGCGGCGGCCTGGTCGGCTACTTCGGCTTCGAGACGATCGGCTACATCGAGCCGCGGCTGGCGCAGTGGGATCGCGCCGACGAGCTGGGCACGCCCGACGTGCTGCTGATGCTGGCCGAGGAAGTGGCCGTGTTCGACAACCTCAAGGGCCGGCTGTACCTGATCGTGCATGCCGACCCCGCGCAGCCGCAGGCGTATGCGGCCGCACAGCGCCGGCTCGATGCGCTGGTCTACCGCCTGCGCCAGGGTGGCGCGTCCTACCCGCAGCTGACCCAGTCGATGGCGGTCGATGAAAGCGACTTCACTTCCTCCTTCACGAAGGAAGAGTTCGAGGCGATGGTCGAGAAGGCCAAGGAATACATCCGCGCCGGCGACATCTTCCAGGTGGTGCCGTCGCAGCGGCTCAGCGTGGCGTTCAACGCGCGGCCGGTGGATGTCTACCGCGCGCTGCGTGCACTGAACCCATCGCCGTACATGTATTTCGTCGACCTCGGCGAGACCCAGATCGTCGGCTCATCGCCGGAGATCCTGGCGCGGCTGAAGGATGGCAAGGTGGTGGTGCGTCCGCTCGCCGGCACGCGCCGGCGCGGCGCCACCGAGGAAGAGGACCGGGCGCTGGAAGCCGAGCTGCTGGCCGATCCGAAAGAGCGCGCCGAGCACGTGATGCTGATCGACCTGGGCCGCAACGACATCGGCCGGATCAGCGAAACCGGCACGGTCGAGGTCACCGACTCGTTCGCGATCGAGCGCTACTCGCACGTGATGCACATCGTGTCGCAGGTGCAGGGCACGGCGAAGCCGAACCTCAGCTACATGGACGTGCTCAAGGCTACGTTCCCCGCCGGTACGCTCAGCGGCGCGCCGAAGATCCGCGCGCTGGAAATCATCCAGGAGCTGGAGCCGTACAAGCGCAACATCTACGCCGGCGCGATCGGCTGGATCGGCTGGTGGGGCGATGCCGACACCGCGATCGCGATCCGCACCGCAGTGATCCAGGACGGTCGTCTGCACGTGCAGGCCGGCGCCGGCATCGTCTACGACTCCGATCCTGCGACGGAGTGGGAGGAGACGATGAACAAGGGGCGCGCGCTGTTCCGCGCGGTGGCGCAGGCGGCGAAGGGGTTGTGATCCGCACCGCGGCGCTATCTCTGCTGGCGTTGCTGGCGTCGGGTGCAGGCCTGGCCAGTACCCGCGAAAGCACGCCGACGACCTGGCCCGACACGGCGTTGGCGCGCACCCAGGCGCTGGCGCTGCTGCAGACGCTGAACGCGGATCTGCTCAGCCACGACAGCGCCACGCTCACGCTGGAACGCTGGTGTGGCGCACACCACATGGCATCCCCGGCGCGGGTTGTGGCGCAGCGCGTGCATGGCGTGGACAAGCCGCTGCCGCGTGACCTGCGCCAACAGCTGGGCATTACCGGCGACGAACCGGTGAAGTACCGTCGCGTGCAGTTGCGCTGCGGCAACCACGTGCTTTCGCAGGCGGACAACTGGTATCTGCCGAATCGGCTGACCGCGGCGATGAACCGCGCGCTCGACCGCAGCGACGCACCGTTCGGCAAGGTGGTGCGGCCGCTGCGCTTCAGGCGGCGTACGGTGGCGGCCCAATTGCTGTGGTCGCCGCTGCCTGCCGGCTGGGAGATGCGGCCCGCGCCGGTGGCCGCGCATGCTGGCCAGCTGGAGATCCCGCACGACGTACTGCAGCATCGCGCTGTGCTGCGCACTGCCGCCAACCGGCCCTTCAGCGTGCTGATCGAGACCTATACGGGCGACGTGTTGCGGTTTGGCCCGCACGGCGGCTGATCGTTACTCAGGGTGACGCTTCGATCTGCTGCGCCAGGTTGTAGAGGATGCGCAGGTCCTGCGTGTCGAACCCGTCGTCCAGGGCGACGGCACCACGGTAGTGATCGTGGAAGGAGTGCAACGCCGCCGCGCGGTCGTCCAGCGGATAGCCGACCAGGGCCAGCGCCATCCACGGATCGAAACCTTCGGGCGGATCGGCCAGCGGTGCCTGCGGCCACCGCCCGAAGCCGGCGTCGGCCAGTTGCTGCCATGGGAACAGCGGGCCGGGATCGTCCTTGCGCGACGGGGCGAGATCCTCATGGCCAATGATCTGCGTGGGCGGGATGTGCAGGCGCGTGGTGAGGTCGGCGAGCAGCTGCAGCAGGCTGGCGATCTGTGGCGGGGCGAATGGCGAGTGGCCGTCGTTGTCCAGTTCGATGCCGATCGAGCTGGAGTTGAGGTCGGTGATCGTGCCCCAGCGCCCGCCGCCAGCGTGCCAGGCGCGCAGCGGGTCGGCGATCAGCTGGTAGATGTGGCCGTCGCTGCCGATCAGGTAGTGGGCGCTGACCGGCCCGCCGCTGTTGCGCGTGCGCAGGGTGTCGAGGCTTTCCTGCACCGAATGCTCGTCGGTGAAATGCAGCACGATCAGCACCGGCCGGCGGATGTCGTAGTTGGGCGAAGGCACCCAGGTCGCCAGCGGATTGCGCGGCGGCGCATGAGCACAGGCGCCGAGCAACGCGACCAGGGACAGCAGCGCGAAGCGACGCAAGAACGGCGGCACGGTGGTGCGTGGACGATGGCAGGCAGGCATCGGTGAAGAATCCCGGCGGCGGTGCATGAAAGGCGTGAGGCGGCCAGCCGGAACGGGCCGCGCCCTGCGCCATGATCAGTGGTGGAGATAGGGCCGGGCGATCTTCAGCACGGTGCGATACGGCTCCGGGTCGTTGCGGTTGCTGAGCAGGATCACCGTGAGGCGCCGCTTCGGCCAGCGCACGATCACGTTGCGGAAGCCGATGCTCTCGCCCGAGTGCCACAGCGTGTCGCCGGTGATGCGCCAGCCGTAGCCGTACCACGCCTGGTACGGCTCGCCGGTGACTTTCACGTGCGGGCTGAAGGCCAGCTTGCGCGAGGCATCGCTGAGCAGGCGGTCGTCGTACAGCGCGGCATCCCATTTCGCCAGGTCGTCTATCGACGAATAGATGCCGCCGTCACCGCGGGTGGCACTGGTGAGGTCCTGGTCGGTGCGCAGCCAGCGGCCCTTGCTCCAGCTGTAGCCGTTGGCGCGGTGGGGCACCGCGGTGCCGTCGTGCACGTAGAGCAGGGTGTGGTCCATGTGCAGCGGCTGGAAGATGCGGGTTTTGAGAAACGCGGGCAGCGACCGGCCCGAAGCTTTTTCCACCACCAGACCCAGCAGCACGTAGCCGGTGTTGCTGTAACGGTAGGCACTGCCCGGCGGGAAATAGGTTTTCGGCGTGGCCGACAGCATGCGCAGCACGTCCTGGTCATTGAGCTGCGCGGTCTGTTCGGGCGGGATCAGGTCCTCGTAATCGATCAGTCCGCCGGTATGGCTCAGCAGCTGGCGCAGCGTCACCTTGTCGGTGCTCGGTGGCAGCGAGGGCAGCCAGTGGCGGATCGAATCGTCGAGTTTCAGCTTGCCGTCCTCGGCCAGCAGCAGGACCGCCGCGGCGGTGAACTGCTTGGTGACCGAGGCGAGCCGATAATTGGTGGCAGGCGAGGCGGCCTCGTGCCGCTCGAGGTTGGCCATGCCGTAGCCGCGGCGCAGCAGCGTTTTGCCGTTCCTGATGATCAGTACCGAAGCGCCGGGCACGTTGCCCGCATAAGGCTTCATCAAGGTGTCGACAGTATCGGTTCGCGTGCTCGCGCCGGCGGAGCCGGCAAGCAGGGCAGTCAAGGCGAGGCTTGCGAGCACTCGGTGCATGGTGGTTGCTCCTTGGCGATTCATGGTCTGTCGCGCTTTCTGTAGGAGCGGCTTCAGCCGCGATGCTCTTCGATGTTCCGGTCAACAGCATCGCGGCTGAAGCCGCTCCTACGGGGGCATGATCCAGCCGCCTACTGCACCGGCACGTCGTAGATGGTGTGAGGCGTGGGCTCGGGCGACAGTGTGTAGTGCCACCACTCCAGCGGATAATTGCGGAAGCCACCGCGTTCCATCGCCGCGCGCAGCAGCTGGCGATGCGCGCGTTGCAAGGGTGTGATGCCAGGGTTGTCGGTGTTCGCGCGCACGCCGAAGAAATCGAAATCCGTACCCATGTCCAGCGGCTGGCAATGTGTGTCGTGTTCGTCGCATTGCAGCAGGGTGAGGTCGACGGTACCGCCGCGGCTGTGACCGGACACCGGCGCGATGTAGTCGCCGAGCAGCTTCGATTTGTCCAGCGTCGGGTAATGCTTTGGCTTGGTGCCCTGGTCGTCGAGGTCGTGCGCCCAGCGCACGAAGTGCGCCACGGCGCGGGTCGGGCGATAGCAGTCCCAGAGTTTCAGGCGACGGTGCTGCAACCGCAGCGCGTGTTCCACCCGGGCCAGCGCGTCGGCGGCGGGGCGCTGCAGGAAACATCTGGCCGCGAGATAGCCGTCGACCGGCCGGCCGACGAAGTTGTCGCTGCCGGCGTACTTGATGTCCTCGGCGATATCCGGCACCCGCGTGCGGATGTCGACCATGCCCGCCGCCGCCATGGTGGTTGCCCGCGAAAGTTGCGGCTGCTGCTGCCCGGCATGGGCGGGCAGCGCCGTCGCGGTGGCCAGCAGGATGCTGGCGAGGGTGCCGATGTGCGCGGGTGTCTTCATGGGCAGCTGCCGATGCGGGTGAGATGCAAGTCTTCGTAGTCCGAGCTGAAGTCGCCCCGTGGGTCGACCTTGGCCAGGGTGAGCACGGTGGATCGGTTGCCGTTGGCGGGGTGCACGTCGAGCCAGGCGTCCGGCGCCACGGTGCGGTCGTCCCAGTAAACCAGGTGGCGGCCATCGAGCTGTTCCACCATGCCGGTCAGCCTGGGCGACTTCGCGGCGGCGAACTGCACATGGCCATGGCTCGGGCACAGCGTGACCTCGCCCAGCCACGGGTCGCGGTAACGGCCGATCCAGCCGGCGGCGGCGGACGGCGCCACGGGCTCGGCCTTCGTCGTGTCCGGTGCGTCGTGGGCACCGGGCCGGTTGGCCGCATGCTCCAGCGTGTCGGCGTACCAGTTCACGCCGTGCCCGTCGTCCGGTGCGGTGAAGTGGCGGGTGAGGGCCTCGCCCAGCACGGTGCGGGCATCCTCCGCTTCGCCGTTGATCATGAACACGAAGCCGTCGCCGCGGTCGGGCAGCAGCGAGAGCATCGAATACATGCCACCCAGCGTGCCGGTGTGCCACACGTTCCAGTGGCCGTCGACGTCTGCCATGCGCCAGCCGTAACCGTAGGCCATCACGTGGGTGTTGTCCCAGGCGCGGCGCTGCGACGACACCGGGATCAGCATGTGCGGCGACTGCAGGATCCGGCGCTGCCGCGCCGACAGCCAGGCCAGCTGCGCCGGCGTGGGCGCCAGCCAGTTGCGCGCCCAGGTCAGCATGTCGGTGAGGTCGCAGCGGATGCCTCCGGCGGCCGCGGAGGTGATCGCTGGAATCGCCGCACCGTCCTTGCGCATCGCTATGTTGCGGCCGTGCTCCCGGCGGTGCGGCTGGGCCACGTCGCCCACCGCGTCGCGATTCCACCGGCCCACCTGGCAGCGGCGCAGGCCCAGCGGCTCGAACACCTCGCGGCGCATCAGCGTCTCGTACGGCGCTCCGCCGGCCGCGGCCGCCACTTCGCCGGCCACCACGTAGAGCAGGTTGTCGTACTGGTACCGCGAGCGGAAGCTGTAGCCGGGGCGGATGTAGGCCAGGCCGTGGATGATGTCGGCGCGGGTGAAGGCATTCGGTTCCGGCCACAGCATCAGGTCGCCGCCGCCCTCGGGCAGGCCGCTGGAGTGGGTGAGCAGGTCCGCCACGCGCATGTTCGCGGTGACCCATGGGTCATACATGTGGAACTGCGGCAGGTACTTCGTCACCGGGTCGTCCCAGCGCAGCTTGCCCTGGTCGACCAGGCGGCCGAGCAGGGCGGTGGTCATCGCCTTGCTGTTGGAGGCAATCTTGAACAGCGTGTCGGCGTCGATCCTGTGGCCGGAGCCAGCCATGGTTTCGCCGCGCGTGCCGATGTAGACGACCTTGCCGTGGTCGATCACGCCTACGGCGATGCCGGGCAGGTGGTAGCGCGCGACGACGGCGTCGACGATGTGGTCGTAGGTTTGGGTGGGGTTTTGGGCGGCGATTGCGGTGGAGGTGGTGAGGATCAGGGCAAGCATGGAGAAAAAGCGCCCCCTCACCCCAGCCCTCTCCCCCGACGGCTTCGCCGCCAGGGGAGAGGGGGCAGAAGCTGAGTGAACTCCGACTCCCTCTCCCCCCGCCACGCGGGGGGAGAGGGCTGGGGCGAGGGGGCGCTCTTGATTCACCACCACCACCTCACCGCCCCGCATCACGCCCCACCTCTGCCCACACCCGCAACAGATTTCCGCCCCAGATCTTGGCGATGTCCGTATCGCTGAAGCCGCGCTTGCGCAATGCGGCGGTGACGTTGCGGGTCTCGCTGGCGTCCTTCCAGCCGGTGATGCCGCCGCCGCCGTCGAAGTCCGAGGCGATGCCTACGTGGTCGATGCCGGCCACCTTCACCATGTGCTGGATCTGGTTCATGTAGTCGTCCAGGGTGGCCAGCGGGTATTTCTTCTGGATCGCCGTCATGCCCTTGGCCATGGCGGGCAGATAATCGTGCTTGTCGGAATCGTACTCGGCATCGCCGGCCTGTTTCGCCACCTGCGCCTGCAGCTTCTTCTCGGCGGCTTCGCGCGCCGGGTCTTTCTTCAGGAACTCCTTGTATGCCACCGCCTGGATCACTCCACCCCTGGCCGCGATCGCGCGCAGCAGGTCGTCGGGCAGGTTGCGCGGGTGGTCGAGCAGCGCGCGCGCGCCGGAATGCGAGGCGATGATCGGTGCGCTGGATGCCGCCAGCGCGTCGCGCACGCAGGCGTCGGAGGCGTGCGAGATGTCGACCATCATGCCCAGCTGGTTGGCGCGTTTCACCACCGCGCGGCCGAAGTCGCTCATGCCGTGGTCGCCGGCGCTGTTCATCGCCGGCTCGCCGTGCCCGGTATCGGGCAGCGAGCTGGTGCACAGGTCGTTGTCGCCGACATGGACCAGGCCGACATAGCGCGCGCCGCGGTCGTAGGCGGCGTCGAGCCGGTGGATGTCATGGCCGAGCGAATAGCTGTTCTCGATCCCGATCATCGCCGACAACAGGCCGGCCTGGTGATTGGCCATCACTTGCGCTGGCGTGGCGGCGAGGCGGATGCGATCGGGATACTTCATCAGCATGTCGCCGATGGCGTCGTACTTCTGCTCCGCCTGTTTCACGGCCTGGGCGTAACCGGCCTTGTCGAGCTTGTGCTGCGGCACCCAGATCACGAAGAAGGCCGCGTTCAGGCCGCCGCGCTCCATCTTGCCCAGGTCGACCAGCAGCGGGGTGGGCTTGCCGACGTCGAAGCGCGGCTGCTGCATGTAAGTGAAGGGAATATCGACGTGGGTGTCGATGGTGATCGGCGGATCGCGTGCAACCTGGCCCTGTGCGGCCTGCGCCGGCAGCGTGCAGGCGAGGGCGAGCGCGGCGAGGGTGGTGGTGCGTGTGATCGGCGTCATGGGATCGGTCTGTTCAGGTGGTTTGCCAGCTGTGGGCCGGTTGCTCGCCGGCGGTCATGTCCTCGGCAGACTGGCGTCGCCGCACCACCGCATAGCGGCCCCGCTCGAGCAGCACTTCGGCGGCCAGTGGCCGCGAGTTGTAGGTGGAGGCCATCGATGCACCGTACGCGCCGGTGGCCTTGATCATCAACAGGTCGCCGGCCACGCACTCGGGCAGCTCGCGACCGCGGGCGAAGGTATCGCCGCTCTCGCAGACCGGACCGACGATGTCATAGGTGGTACGCGGGCGGGGTTTGGCCGAGACCGGGACAATGTCGTGCCAGGCGTCGTACAGGCTGGGGCGTTGCAGGTCGTTCATCGCCGCATCGAGTACCAGAAACCGGCGCTGGTCGCCGTGCTTGATGCGGATGACGCGGGTCAGCAGCATCCCGGCTTCGGCTACCAGCCAGCGACCGGGCTCGAGCAGGAGGCGACCACGATAGTCGGCCAGTGCCTCGCGGACCACGCGGACGTAGTCGGCTGCGGCGACCGGACGATCCTTGCCGGCGCGATAACACACCCCCAGCCCGCCACCGACATCGATGCTGTTGATCGGGTGTCCGGCGGCCACCAGTTCGCGGCGAAACGCGGCCACTCGCTGCAGTGCCAGCCGGAACGGATCCAGGCTGAGGATCTGCGAGCCGATATGCACGTGCAGGCCATCGAGCTCCACATGCGTCAGCCGCGCGCGATCGGCGAACCACAGCCGCGCTTCCTCAATGCTCACGCCGAACTTGTTTTCTGCCTTGCCGGTGGAGATCTTCGCGTGAGTCCGCGCGTCGACATCCGGATTGATACGAACTGCGGCACGCGCGGTAACGCCCCGCTCGGCGGCGAGCCGCTGCAGCGTGAGCAGCTCGGCGTGCGATTCGACGTTGAAGCGATGGATGCCGACGGTGAGCGCACCGGCGATCTCGTCGGCCGTCTTGCCGACACCTGAAAAGACAATGCGCTCGGGCGGAATGCCGGCTTGCAGGCATCGCCGCAGCTCGCCGGCGGAGACGATGTCCGCTCCGATGCCGGCCCGCGTCATCATCTGCAGGATCGCGATGTTGGCATTGGCCTTGACGGCGTAGCAGACCATGGCGTCCAGTCCGTCGAGGGCGGCTTGCAACTGATCTATGCGTGACTGAATCGCGCTTGCCGAGTAAACGTGCAGCGGCGTGCCCAGCCGGGCTGCGAGCGGCGCCAGCTCGACGCCATCGAACATGGCTTCGGCGGCCAGCGAAGGTGGTTCGGGCAGGGAATGGGTGGTGACCAGGGTCATTGGGGCGATTGCATGGGGTGGTGATTGTCCCTGCGAAAAAAAGTCTGCGATCCGCCCCGGCACAGGGACGGACCGCAGACAGGGGAGGGCCTAGAACTCGGCCGAGAAAGTCAGTTGCACATAGCGCGGCGCCTGGAAGCCGATCGGCTGCAGGAATGTGGCGCTGGTGGCATTGGAGATGTCGGTCTGCTGATCCTGATCGACCTGCACCGTGCGCTGCTGGTTGAGCAGGTTGAATACGGTCAGCTTCACGCGCATCTTGCCGTCGTCGATCGGCAGCAGATAACTGATGCTGGCATCGAGGGTGTAGGTCCACGGCAGCCGGCCCTTGCCGCCGCGCGAGGAGGCCTGGTAGACGCGGTCCTCGGACGGGTACGGCACGGGATCGCCATTGGCATCGAACTGGCCGGGAATGAAGCCGCACTTGTCCACGCAGATGTAGTAGCTGTGGTAGTTGGTGGCGTCGAAGGGATTGCCGACGCCATAGGCGGTGATCGGACCGCCCGAATGGATGTCGACATTGCCGGCCACCTGCCAGTTCGGGCTGATGGCATAGGTGCCGCGCAGCTTCAGCTGGTGGCGACGGTCGTTGGGCAGGAAACCGCTGCTCAGGTTGACGAACGGGTCATCGAAATTCTCGGTGCGACCGGTATCGTCGAAATTCGTGTCCGAATCGACCGGGCCCTCCGCATTGCCGCGATTCCACGAAGCGGTATACGAGGCATTGAAAGACCACCTGTCGTCCCATGCTCGATCCAGCTGCAACTCGATGGCGCCGTAGGTGCGCTTGGGTTTGACCCAGCCGCGCTGGCCCAGGTAATTGCCGTCGGAGTCATACATGGCCCAGCCAGCCTTGGATGTGTCGATGGTCAGGTAGCCGTCTGCCGTGCCGTCACAATTCGTATCTCCCCATACCGTGACCTTCTTGCCGGGGTTGGCCATCACCCAGCCGATGTAGCCATCGCCACCGCACTGGGGCGTGGCACTGATTTCCATGTCGTCGATGGCATTGTGCAGGCGCCGGTAGATGCCGCGAACACCCCACGACCATTGCGTCCCGAGCCGCTGCTGAAAGCCAAGGATCGCTTCATCCTGGTAGACCGGATCCATGTTCTTGTCGACTTCCGAGCGCAGGTCGCCGACGCTGCCATCGCCCTGTGAATTGTCGACCGGGCCGATCTGGGGGCCGAGTTTGGGTACGGCATAGGTAAGGCCGTTGATGGTCTGGATGTCGAAGCCGTCAAAGCCGTAATAGGTGCGCTCGTCAAGCAGGCCGCCGGCCTGCTTGATGTTGATGACGTTGGCGACCGGCAGGTAGTAGCGGCCCAGGTTGCCGAACACCTTCATGCTGGCGTCGCCTCTGACGTCCCAGGAAAAGCCGAGGCGGGGCGCGATCTGCCGATCGATCTTGATATAGCTTCGGCCCGATGCATCCTCGTTGTTGAAGCTGTCGTTGCGCACGCCGATGTTCAACACCAGATTCGGCGTGACCGACCAGTTGTCTTCGACGTAGAAGGCGGAGTCGATGGTGGGAAATGTACCGGCGATTTCGTAACGGCGTGCTCGGACATAGGCGTCGTAACCGGCCGGCACGACACCTCCGTTGGAAATTGTGCTGCCCGGCGTGGTGGCGTACAGGTTGTAGTAGAACTCACCCGGACCGGCGTAGTGCCGCGCGTAGTCGGACACGTTCTTTTCGTGATCGAAGCCGAAGCGCACCAGATGGTTGTCCAGCGACCACTCGAAATCCGCCCGGTATTGGGTGCGCTTGTCGGTGCGGGCGTAGACGGTCGAGCTGTTGGTGCAGCCAAGAGCGACACCCGGATCGTGCAATTGCAGGAAGCCGCTGGTGGCAGCGACGACATTGCACTGCTGGTCCAGTTGCGACTCCGTATTCGAGTCGCGCTGGTTTTCGCCGTACATCAGCTTCATCGAGAGACTGTCGGTGAGGTAGCTGGTCCAGGTCAGCGCCCAGTTGCGTCCACCGGTGGTGCTGTTGATCACGTTCGATTTGCTGCCCACTTTATCGGTGTCGTAGTCGTAGCTGAAGACATCGCCGGTATTGTTGGTCCTGTCCGAGAATGCCAGCAGCGACAGCGTATTGTTGTCGGTGACGTTCCAATCGATGGTGGTGCCCCAGAAGCCGTTGTCGGCATTGTTGTAGGTGATCGTCTGGCCCTGATTGTCCGTGTTGTGCGGTTCGCTGCCACGCTGCTCGTACATGGCAAAGATGAACAGCTTGTCCTTGATGATCGGGCCGGAAGCCCAGACATTGGTCTTGATCAGGGAATCCTGGTCGCGGCTGGCGGTGAGGTAGCGGTTGCCGTTGGCGTCGTAGCGATCCTTCGCATGGGAATGCCAGTTGCCTGGTTCCATCGTGATTTCGGTGCCGAAATGGAATTCATTGGTGCCCGAACGCGCCACCGCATTGACCACGCCGCCGGTGGTGCGGCCGAACTCGACCGAGTAACCGCCGGTCTTGACCTGGAATTCCTGATAGAACGCGAATGGCGCCTCGGAGAAGCCGTTGCGATTGTAGAAGTCGGTAACGTTCAGACCGTTGACATAGAAAGCATTTTCCGCGATCGACGAGCCGCCGAACGAAATGCCGCCGATACCGGCATTGCCCTTGACCACGCCCGGTGCCAGCAGCGCCACCGAGGCCACTGTCTGATTCGTCGGCAGACGCGTCAGCGTCTCGCGCGAGATGTTGGTGGCCGACTCGGTCGAGGTGACATCGATAGCCGGCAGGCCCGTGCTGGTGACGTTGATGGTGGACAGCTCGGTGGCACTGGTCACGCCGGTGCCCACGTCCACGGTGGTGGCATTGCCGAGGCTGACGTTGACGCTGCGCGGTTGGCCAAGCGGCTGCCCGTTCTTGCTGGCGCTGATGGTGTAGTTGCCTACCGGCAGGAAAGGAAAGCGGTATGCACCGTTCGCATCGGCAGTGATCGTGCGGGTCAGTCCGGTGGCCGGATTGACCATGGTCACCATGGCGCCTGGCTGAGTGTGACCCGTCACCGAACCATCGTTGTTACTGGCAAACGCCGCAGGTACCGTGAGCGACGAGAGGCAGAGCCCCAGCGCGGCGCAAAGCACGGTTCTGCGAAAATTTCGACTGCTGCTCATATCCCCATCTCCCCATCGATGCCGTCGATGCCCGGTCAGTAAAGACGCGTTGAAAACCCCTGGTTATTTGTTGCTGCGTCCTTGCGTCGCTGACAAGATCTGCCACTTGAAGTCATAGCCCGTCTGATCGAAATAGATGTTGCCGCCGCGCCATTCCGCCTCGCCGCGTTGCGAATCCACGTTGTCGGACCGGAAGTGTTTCTTGGGCGGCACGAACGCGCGGCCGTAGTCGTCGTTGAAGGCGAGGCGATACGCATCGAGCCCGCCCAGGTAGAACCACTCGAGCGACTTGTCATCGTGCGGGCCCGGCTGCAACCGGCCGGTGGTGACGTCCATCGGCACCCAGCCGTACGGCGCCAGGTACAGGTAGCCCCAGTCGTGGATGTCGCTGTAGTCGCCGTCGCCGGAAAACACCATGCCCGACTGCCAGCGCGTGGGGATGCCGTTGAGCCGCAGCAGGGTCATCAGCAGCAGGGTCTGCTGGCCACAGTCGGCGTGGCCGGCGTGCAGCGCGTAGTCGCTGATGTTGCTGATCGTGGAGTACTCGCGCGCGCCGGCCCACGGGATGCGGTCGACCGCGGCGAACAGCTTCTGCGCGATGCGGTAGGGGTTCTTCTCGTCGCCGACCACCTTGCGCGAGAACGCCTGCATGGCCTCGGTGAAAACGATATGCGGCGGCCGTTCGGCCACGAACGGCGCGAGCGCCGGCGTGATCGTCGCCGGCACCACCCTGGCGGCGTCGAGCGGGTGGTACTGCGCGAACACAGTCAACTCGTAGCTGACCGAGAACACCGTCTTGCGGCCGGCATGGGCGATCTTTTCCAGGTAGACCGTGCGCTGCATTGCCGAGGGCGGCGCGATCCGGTGCGCAGCCGGCACGCTGGCGATGTAGCGGATGTCCTGCTGCTGGCCGGGAATGGCGCGCGGGTAGGGGATCCACGCGCGGATGGTTTCGCCATCGGGCACGGCATCGGCCTTGACCGTCAGCGTCTGGGTCATGCGCACGCGGCGCGGCAGCACGCTGCTGCGGTGTTCGGCCAGCGCCGCCTTGCGGATCGCGCGCTGGTGGTCGTTGAGTGATTCCATCGGTCCCGCGCTCAGCGGCGTCTGCACCGCGCGTCGCGCCAGCGCCTCGGCGCTGAGCCGGAACAGGTTGCTCGGCGAGCGCTTGAAGTACAGCGTGCGGCCGTCGATCCGCTGGTGCTCGAACAGTCCGGCGGCGTTCCAGCGAGCGAATTCCGCTTCGCCTAGGTCGGGGATGTCTCGCCGCACGCGCGCTTCCACGTCGTCCTTGCTCAGGGTGAAGTCGAGCAGGATGCGGCGCATGCGTTCGCGCTGGAACAGCAGCGCCTTACGGGTGTCCGCGCCGATGCCCGATTGCTTGAGGGCCTGGTCGATCGCCGAACCGGCTGCCTTGAAGTGGCCGGCGTCGATCTGCGCAACGATCGGTGCGACGAGATCCGCGGTGCCGCTCGCGACCGGCGGCGCGGCGGCCAGCAGCAGGACAAGCAGGCATCCGGCCAGGCGCAGACTGCGCCCGTGACGTCGTATCCTGACTGCGTTCGGATCGATCTCGCCCATTGTTCTTCATCCCCGCCATGAAGTCCTCCGAAGCAGCTGTGTAACACGCTTGCAAATGCTGGTCAATAATTTATGCTTCAATTCAAATTGTCAGGAATCACATATTCCTTGGCGCCGAAAAAACAGCCTGCTCGTGAACTCTGACGAGCACTCCACGAGGGGATGCATGTGATCCAAACGGTCTGGCCCTATCTGGCGGTGATGCTGCTGGCCGCCGGGTTGTTCCCCGCGCTGGAGCGCCGCTACGGCTGGAAGGTTTTCTCGGTGCTGCCGCCGATCGTGCTGACCTACCTGCTGGTGACCGCGCTGGCGGTGACGGGCCTGTGGCAGGTCAACGATGCGATCCGCGCCACGCAGTCGATGCTCACCGCGCGACTGGTGCCGGCGCTGCTGTTCCTGTTGATGATCAACTGCGACCTGCGCGCGATCTTCGCGCTGGGGCCGCGCGTGCTGGCCGTGTTCGCCTGCACCTCGGTCAGCCTGTTCATGGCCTTCGTCGGCACCTTCCTGCTCTACCGCCGCTGGCTGCCGGGCGACGCCTGGCATCCGGTGGCGGCGCTGAGCGGCAGCTGGGTCGGCGGCACCGCCAACATGATCGCGGTGAAGCAGGCGATCGGCATGTCCGACGCGCACCTGGCGATGTCCCTGCTGACCGATGCGCTGTGCTATTCGATGTGGGTGGTGGTGCTGTTCTCGGTGGCGCGGCTGGCGCCGGCGTTCAATCGCTGGACACGGGCGAAATCCAGCGGCGACCTCGCCGTGGCGGCGCCGCGGACCACCGCCGCCACGACCTACGACAGTGTGCTGCTGTGGCTTGGCCTGGCCTTGCTGACGGCGGCGCTGGCCGGCTGGCTGGCGGCCTGGTTGCCGACCACGAACATGATCAGCGCCACCACCTGGACCATCCTGCTGGCCACCGGCGCGGGGCTGGTGGTGGCGCACACGCCGCTGGCGCGGTTCCCCGGCGCCGGCACGATTTCCAGCGCGATGCTGATCGGTGTGGTGGCGGTGCTGGCCTCGCAGAGCAATTTCCACGGCATTGCCGCGGCGCCGCTGTACCTGCTGTGCGGCGTCACCATCATCGCCATCCACGCCACGTTGCTGGTGCTGGCGGCGAAGCTGTTCCGCTTCGACCTCTATCTGTGCGGGATCTCCTCGCTGGCGCATATTGGCGGGGTGGCTGCCACGCCGGTGCTGGCCGCCAGCTACTCGCCGGCACTGGTGCCGGTGGGCATCCTGCTGTCCCTGCTCGGCTACATCCTCGGCACCGGCTTCGGCCTGGCGGTGGCGTCCGTGCTGTCGATGCTGGCGGGGGCGTGATGCGCTTTCAACGAAGGACAATGACGATGCGACTTTCATGGTTTGCTGCAGGCCTGCTCGTGTTCGGTATCGCCATGGTGCCGTTGCAGGCGCGCGAGGCGGTGTCGCCGTCGACAGTGCCGCCTTCGGGCGTGCTGGGCGTGGGCGATGCCCAGCTCACGCCCGCCTACTGGATCGGGCTGCAGGCGCACCCGGACCGGGTGATCCTCGACCGCGCGGCGATCGCGGCGGAAAACGCGAAACTACTCGGGACCGATCCCTCGATGCACGACCTGCGCGCGCTGCCGTCGTCGCTGACGCGCGAGCAGGTCACCGGCTGGATCCGGGGGCTTTCGGTGCGACCGGACAAGCCGCTGTTCGACGTCGAGGGACGACCCGTGCCGGCCGCCACGCTGGACGCGCTGGTCGACGAGCTGGCGCTGTCCGGCGTTCCCGCGCACCAGCGCACCCGCTACGGACTGATCGTGCGTCGCGCCGCGCTGCGCACGTTCCCGACCACGCTGCGGGTGTTCAGCCGCAAGGGCGATACCGATATCGATCGCTTCCAGGAAACCGCGGAGTTTCCCGGCACGCCGGTGGCCATCGTGCATGCGAGCAGGGATGGCCAGTGGCTGTTCGTGGTCAGCCCGCGCTATGCCGCCTGGACGCGCAAGGAGAACGTGGCCGAAGGCAGCGCCGCCGAGGTATTCGGCTATGCCGATCGCGAGCCGTACCGCGTGGTCACCGGTGCCACCGTGCGCACCGTGTTCACCCGCGAGGCACCCGCGGTATCGCAACTGCAGCTGGACATGGGTACGCGTGTACCGCTGCAGAGCGGCCTGGCGCCCGATCAACCGGTGAACGGTCAGTCGGCGTACGCGGCCTACACGATCGAACTGCCGCTGCGCAAAGCCGATGGCAAGCTGGCATTCACGCCGGCACTGCTGCAGAAAAACACCGACACCGCGCCCGATTATCTGCCGCTGACCCCGGCCAACATCATCCGTCAGGCGTTCAAGTTTCTCGGTGAGCGCTACGGTTGGGGCCATGGCTACGATGCACGCGATTGCAGCGGGTTCGCCTCCGATGTGTATCGCAGCATGGGCGTGCAGATGCCGCGCAATACCAGCAAGCAGGCGATCAGCCCGGCGTTGTCGCACCGCACGTTTACCGAGGCGGACAGCCGCGAGGATCGGATCAAGGCCGCACACGCGTTGCAGGTCGGCGACCTGATCTACATCCCCGGCCACGTGATGATGGTGCTCGGCCAGCGCGACGGTCAGCCTTACGTGATCAATGATGTTACGGGCATGTCATATCGCCTTCCGGATGGCAGCGTTCGGCGGGTCAAGCTCAACTCGGTGGCGGTGACCCCGTTGTTGCCCATGCTGTTCAACGACCACCAGACCTTTGTCGACCGCATGACCAGCATCGTGCGCATCCGGCATTGAGGCTTCGCGCGTGTGTACAAGAACGTACCAACAAGAAAAACCGGGGACACGGATTCCATGAAGGCTTTGCCATGAAAATCACCGACATCCAGTTCGGCATGCTGCGCGTACCGTTGAAGACGCCGTTCAAGACGGCGTTGCGTACCGTCGAGACGATCGAGGACATCGTGGTGATGGTGCATACCGACACCGGCCACACCGGTTACGGCGAAGCGCCGGCGACCGCGGTGATCACCGGTGATACCCACGGTTCGATCGTCGACGCGATTCGCCATTACATCTCGCCACGGCTGATCGGTCAGGATGTCGCCGATCTCAATCACCTGACCCAGCTGATCCAGAACGCGATGGAGAAGAACACCAGCGCCAAGGCGGCGGTGGAGATCGCGATCTACGACCTGTGGGGGCAATTGTACGACGCCCCCTTGTACAAGCTTCTGGGCGGTGGCGATCCGGTGATCACTACCGACATCACCATCAGCGTGGATTACATCGACAAGATGGTGGCCGACTCGCTCAGTGCGGTCGAACGAGGGTTCGAGTCGCTGAAGATCAAGGTCGGCAAGGACATCGGCGTCGACATCGAGCGCGTCCGGGCAATCTATGCGGCAGTGGAGAACCGGGCCCTGCTGCGACTGGACGCCAATCAGGGATGGACGGCCAAGCAGGCGGTATACGCGTTGCAGACGCTGGAGGACGCCGGGGTGAAGCTGGAGCTGATCGAGCAGCCGGTGAAGGCGCGCGACCTGGCCGGCATGCGCTATGTCACCGAGCGCGTGCATACCCCGGTGATGGCCGACGAGAGCGTGTTCGGGCCGATGGAGGTGATCGAGCTGATCCGCATGCGCGCAGCCGACATCATCAACATCAAGCTGATGAAGACCGGTGGCATCTCCAATGCGATCCGCATCGCCGACATCGCGGCGATGTACGGTGTGGATTGCATGATCGGCTGCATGCTGGAGACCAGCATCAGCGTTGCGGCAGCCGTGCATGTCGCCGTAGCCAAATCGAATGTGATCACCAAGGTCGATCTGGACGGACCGTCGCTGGCGCAGTTCAATCCGGTCGATGGTGGGGTAATCTTCAACGAATCGGAAATTTCGGTGACCGAAGCGCCCGGCCTGGGCATTCGTGAGATTCGGGGACTGGAGAGGATCGAAGCCTGATGTCGCCGCTGGTCAAAATCCGCTCGGAGCGCGACCAGATGTCGGCGGTGGAACGGCGCATCGCCGACTTCATCCTGGAGAACGCGCAGCTGCTGCGCGACTACTCCTCGCAGCAGCTGGCCAATGCGCTGGGTATCAGTCAGTCCAGCGTGGTCAAATTCACCCAGAAGCTGGGTTTCAAGGGCTACCCCGATCTGAAGTATTCGATCGGAGTGGCCATCGCCCGGGGTACGCAAGGTGAAGGTGCGCTGACCTCGCAAGCGCAGGCGGCGGCCGCCGATGTGTTGGCCGGCAGCCTGTGGCGGCGCAAGTGCGCGGCGGAGGAGGAGACACGGATCATCAATGCGCCCGAGACCCTGCGCAGCGTGGCCGATGCGATCGACCAGGCCGGTCGTCACGGCAGGGTGTTCCTGCTCGGCATGGGCGATGACGACATCCATGTGCGCGCCTTCTCGCTGCGCCTGGCCTTGCTGGGCATCCTCACCGTGCACAGTTTCGACATGGTGCGGATGACGTCCAATGTCGCCTCGGCGCAGGCCGGCGATGTGCTGGTCGTGGTTTCCGAGTTCGGCAACCATGTTGCGTTGTGCAAGATCGCGCGCCAGTTTCGCGAACACCGTGGCCAGCTGATCACGATTACCCGGAACACCGCCAATCCGCTGCGGACGCTGGCCGACGTGGCGTTGGTGGTGTCGGCGCATGACGGCCAGCCACTGGTGCAGTCGCTGCTCTATCAATCAGCCGTGCAGCACCTGCTCGATAGCGTGCTGCTGCTTTGCGAGGATCACGACGACCGCCGCGCGCATGTGCTGGGCAATCTGGAGCGGATCCAGCAAATGCTCGAACCGTAATCGACCAACGCAGGTAATCGTTCATGTCCTTTTTCCTTTCGACACGCTGGCGCCCGCTGGTGATGACCCTCGCCCTGGTCGCCAGCGGCCGCGCATTGGCGGCGACCGCAGCCCTGCCGTGGCACGCCTCCCGCCAGCTGGTGCTGGTCACCACCGATGGCTGGACAGCAACCACGGCATGCTGCGAACCTACACCCGCGGCGAGCATGGCTGGGTGGCGACCGGGCTCAGCGCACCAGTCACCATCGGCAAGACCGGCGCTGGCTGGGGGCTGGGCCTGAATGCGCCGCAGCACGGCGGTCCGGTAAAGCGCGAAGGCGACGATCGCAGCCCTGCCGGGGTGTTCCGCATCGGCGAGACATTCGGTTACGCGGCGCATGCCGACACGGCGATGCCTTATCGCGCACTCCGCGCCACCGACTACTGCGTCGACGTCAGCGGCGCCACCTACTACAACCGGATTGTCGATGCAAACGTCGTCGGCGCGGCGGCGGTGAAGGGTTCCACCGAGCCGATGCGGCGCGACATCCATGTGCATGGCGATCAGCGCTATCGCCAGGGCTTCGTGATCGAGAGCAATCCCGACGCGGCGCCGCGGGCCGGCAGCTGCATCTTCGGGCATCTGTGGCATTCGCCGACCTCGCCGACGGCAGGCTGCACCGCGATGGCGCCCGCCACGATGCATGCGCTGCTGGCATGGCTGAAGCCGAAGGATCAGCCGATTTTCGTGTTGTTGCCAAAGGCCGAATACGAGCGATTGCGCGCGCTGTGGCAGTTGCCGCTGATCGGCGCGAAGGATGACGCCAGGTGAGTGCCACCCGTCGTGTGCTGGTGGGGCTGGCCGCGGGTGCCGCGATCGGTCTGGTGCTGTCGGGCTGGGATCCGGCGGTGGCGGTGCAGGCTGCCGACATCGCGCACCCGATCGGCAAGCTGTGGTTGAACGCCTTGCAGATGACGGTGGTGCCGCTGGTGCTGGCGCTGGTCGTGGTGGGCGTGAATACCGCCAGCGATGCGGCGGCATCGGGGCGGATCGCGCGGCGTGCCATTGTGGCGTTCATCGTGATTCTCACCGGCGGCGCCCTGTTTGCGGCGCTGGCTGCGCCGGCGGTGTTCGCGCTGTTCCCGCACAATCCGACGCTGACCACGGCGCTGGATCACGGGGTGGTGCCCGCCGCGGCGCAGGCTGCGCCGTTGAGCTGGGTGGACGCGCTGACCGCGATCGTGCCGAGCAACGCGATCATGGCTGCGGCACAGAGTGCGATGCTGCCGCTGGTGGTATTTGCGCTGTTCCTCGGTTTCGCGCTGACCCGGATCGCGCCGGCGCGGCGGGCGATGCTGGTGGAGTTCTTCCAGGCCATTGCCGACGCGATGATCGTGATCGTGCGCTGGGTGTTGTGGGCAGCGCCGCTGGGGGTGTTCGCGTTGATTCTGTCGGTATGCGCCCGCGCCGGCCTGAGCATGCTCAGTGCGCTGGGCGTGTACGTGCTGGTCGAATGCCTGCTGTATCTGGCGGTGACCGTGATGATGTTGCCGGTGGCGGTGCTGTTCGGCGGCGAGACCATTCGCCGTTTTGCTGCCGCGCTGGTGCCGGCGCAGGTGGTGGCGGTCAGCACCCAGTCGTCGCTGGCCTCGTTGCCGGCGATGCTCGAGAGCGCCGACCGCAAGCTGGGGTATCCGCCGCAGGTGACGGCGCTGGTGTTGCCGATGGCGGTGACCTTGTTCCGTCTCACCAGCCCGGTGCAGTACATGACCTCGGCCGCGTTCATCGCCTGGGCCTACGGTATCGACCTGCCGACCGCCCACGTGCTGGTCGGCGCCTTGCTGGCGGTGGTGGTCAGCCTGGGCTCGGTCGGGTTGCCCGGCCAGGTCACCTTCGTCGCCACCAACTTGCCGGTAGCACAGGCGATGGGGCTGCCGCTGAGTCCGCTGGGCCTGATGCTGGCGGTCGACACAATTCCCGATGCGGTCGCCACTTTGGGGAATGTCAGCGCCGACCTCACCGCAACCAGCGTGGTGGCGTGGCAGTCGCGTGACGATGCGGCAGGAAGGGATGTCTCCGTTGACTGAGAAGCATGGCGACTGACGTCGCTCCTGCAAATGCGAACCGGCCTTCAGGCCCATGGCGGAACTGACGACGAGCATGATGGATACCGATGTAATCGTGATTGGCGCTGGCATGGCAGGCGCGTCCGTGGCGTATTTCATGGCGCCGCACGCGCGGGTGCTGGTGCTGGAGCGCGAGGCGTATGTGGGCATGCATTCGACCGGCCGCTCGGCAGCCTTGTTCAGCGAGACGTATGGCTCGCCGCAGGTGCGTGCGCTTACCCGCGCGGCGCGTCCGTTCCTGGCGATGCCGCCGGTGGGCTTTGCGTCACGGCCGATACTTGCCCCACGCGGCGCGACGATCGTGGGCAGTGCAGCGCAGGTGGATGGCGTGCGCAGTCTTCATGAGGCGATCCTGCCGTTCAGTCCAGACATTGCGTTGCATGATGCGGCGCGTCTGCGAGAGACCGTCCCGGTGTTGCGTTCCGAGTTCGCGCAGATCGGCCTGCATGAGCCCGGTGCGGCGGACATCGACGTCAACGAATTGCATCAGGGTTTCCTGCGCGGCCTGCGTTCGCGCGGCGGGCAGCTGAGGCTGAACGTGAGTATTCGCGCCATCAGCCACGGCGCCAGCGGTTGGCAGGTCGATGATGGCGAGCAGGTTTTTCGTGCACCGCTGTTGCTCAACGCCGCTGGTGCGTGGGTCGATCAGGTCGCGGCAATGGCTGGGGTGGCGCCGATCGGCATCACCCCGAAACGACGCTCGGCCTTCGTATTCGATCCACCGGAAAATCTCGCCACGGCCCATTGGCCGTTCGTCACTGCTTTCGACGAGAGCTTCTATTTCAAACCCGATGCCGGCCTGCTGCTGGGTTCGTGTGCGAACGCCGATCCCGTATCGCCGCACGACGTGCAGCCGGAGGAGTACGACATCGCGCTCGGTATCCACAGGATCGAGGAGGCAACCACGCTGAGCATCCGCAGGCCACGCCGCAGTTGGGCCGGGTTGCGCTCGTTTGTCGGCGACGGCGATCTGGTCGGCGGCTTTGCGCCCGATGCGGCGGGCTTTTTCTGGGTGGCGGCGCAAGGCGGTTACGGTATCCAGACCAGCGCCGCGATGGGGGAGGCATGCGCGAATCTCGCGCTCGGCCGGCCGCTGCCCCCGGCGCTGGCCGACGCCGGTTTGTCCGCGCAGATGCTGGCGCCACGCCATCAGCCCTGAAGCGGGCGGCGGCAACCCAAAGGGTGCCCGGAAGGTGATGGCTATAATGTCGAATCCAACGGCATTCCACGCCACGAATCCGGATAGGCCCGTCCATGCTCCTGATGATCGACAACTACGACAGCTTCACCTTCAACCTCGTGCAGTACCTGGGTGAACTGGGGCAGCAGGTGAAGGTGGTGCGCAACGATGCGCTGGATCTGGCCGGCATCCGGGCGCTGCACCCGACGCACATCATGATCTCGCCGGGACCGGGCACGCCGGATGATTCGGGCGTGTCGCTGGACGTGCTGCGCGAGCTGTCCGGCGAGATTCCGGTGTTCGGCGTGTGCCTCGGCCACCAGGCGATCGGCCAGGTGTTCGGCGGCAAGGTGATCCGCGCCAAGCGGATCATGCACGGCAAGACCTCGCCGGTGCGTCATCGCGGCCAGGGCGTGTTCGCCGGTCTGCCCGATCCGTTCGAGGCGACCCGCTATCACTCGCTGGTGGTGGAGCAGTCGTCGTTGCCGGATTGTCTTGAAGTCACCGCGTGGACGGAAAATCCGGACGGCTCGATCGACGAGATCATGGGCTTGCGCCACCGCACGCTGCCGGTCGAGGGCGTGCAGTTTCACCCGGAGTCGATCCTGACCCAGCACGGGCATGACCTGCTGCGCAATTTCCTCGGGTTGCCGTTGCGGTTGGCGGCATGAACGGACGGGAGCGGATCACCACGATCACGCCGCAGGAGGCCTTGCAGCGCACGATCGAGCATCGCGAGATCTTCCATGACGAAATGATCTCGCTGATGCGCCAGATCATGCGCGGCGAGGTGAGCCCGCTGATGACCGCCGCGATCATGACCGGCCTGCGCGTGAAGAAGGAAACCGTGGGCGAGATCACCGGTGCGGCACGGGTGATGCGCGAGCTGTCGGCCAAGGTCGAAGCCGCGTCGCATCCGCACTTCCTGGACATCGTCGGCACCGGTGGTGATGGCGCCTCGAGCTTCAATATCTCGACCGCCTCGATGTTCGTTGCTGCCGCAGCCGGTGCGCGGGTCGCCAAGCACGGCGGACGCAGCGTGTCGTCGAAATCCGGCAGTGCGGACGTGCTGGAGGCGCTCGGCGCGTCGATCGACCTGACGCCTGCCCAGGTGGCCGAATGCATGGTCGAGACCGGGATCGGTTTCATGTTCGCGCCGAACCATCATCCCGCCATGAAAGTGGTTGCGCCGGTGCGCAGGGAAATGGGCGTGCGCACGCTGTTCAACATCCTCGGCCCGTTGACCAATCCGGCCGACGCACCGAATATCCTGATGGGCGTGTTCCATCCCGATCTGGTCGGCATCCAGGTGCGTGCCCTGCAGGCGCTCGGCGCACGGCATGCGCTGGTGGTGTGGGGACGCGACGGCATGGACGAGATTTCGCTGGGCGCGGCGACCCTGGTCGGCGAGCTTCGCAATGGCGTGGTGCACGAATACGAAGTGGAGCCGGAGGATTTCGGTCTGGCGATGGCGTCCAGCCGCAATCTGCGGGTGGAGAACGTGGACGAGTCGAAGGCAATGCTGCTGGAGGCGCTGCAAGGGCGGGCTGGCGTGCCGCACGACATCGTCTGCCTGAATGCCGGAGCGGCGCTGTATGCGGCCGATGTCACCGGATCGATCGGCGAAGGTATCGAACTGGCCCGCGGCACGATTGCCAGCGGCGCCGCGCATGCGAAAATGCAGGCCTTCGTGGCCGCCACCCGGCGGCTGACCAGCCCGATGTAGCGGTTCAGCGTGCGCTCGATTGCTGCTGATCGGTACGCCGCACCCCAATCGCGCATAGGATGCGCTCATATACCCACGAGCGAGATGCCATGACCGACATCCTCAATCGCATTCTTGCCCGCAAGGCGGAAGAGATTGCCGAACGCCGGACCAAGCTGCCACTGGCCGAATTGATCGCGCGCATCGAGAAGCAGCCGGAGACGCGCGGCTTCGCCGCGGCGATCGAGGCGAAGATCGCCGCCGGCCTGCCGGCGGTGATCGCCGAAGTGAAGAAGGCCAGCCCGAGCAAGGGCGTGATACGCGCCAGCTTCGACCCGACCGCGATTGCGAAGAGCTACGAGGCGGCCGGTGCGGCCTGCCTGTCGGTGCTGACCGACAGCGATTTCTTCCAGGGCAGCGAGGCCTTCCTGCAGCAGGCGAGGGCGGCTTGCTCGCTGCCGCTGCTGCGCAAGGATTTCACCATCGATCCCTATCAGGTGTACGAGGCGCGCGCGATCGGCGCCGACTGCATCCTGCTGATCGTCGCGGCGCTGGATGACGACGTGTTGCTGCAGCTGTCGCTGCTCGCGGCCGAACTCGACATGGATGTGCTGTGCGAGGTGCACGACGAGGAAGAGATGGAACGCGCGCTGGCGCTGCCGGTGCCGCTGATCGGCGTCAACAACCGCAACCTGCGCAGTTTCGAGACCTCGCTGGAGACTTCGCTGGCGTTGCAGGAGCTGATCGAATATGACCGCGTACTGGTCGCCGAGTCGGGCATCCACACGCCGGCCGACGTGGCGCGCCTGCGCGAGGGCGGCATCCAGGCATTCCTGGTCGGCGAGGCGTTCATGCGCGCCGAGGATCCGGGCAGCGAATTGCGACGGTTGTTCGCCACGCCGTGAGCAACATGCCGGAGCAAGAGACGCAGGCGCTGCCTGAGGAGATGGCTGCGACGCAGCCACGCGTGGTGCTGTTCGATTTCGACGGCGTGCTGATCCATGGCGATGCGTTCTACCTGTTCATGCGCCAGCGCTATACCGGTTCGCTGTGGCGGAAGTTGCTGGCGTTGTCGAGTCTGCCGCTGCTGTTGTTGCTGTTGCCGTTCTCGCGCCGCCTGCCCGAGCGGATACTGGTGCGCATCGCGCTGCTCGGGCTCGCCGAACAGAACTACCGGGTCGTTGCGAACGCCTTCGCCGACACCCTGGCACGCCGGCCGCGGCAGTTCAGCCGCGACGGTCTGCGCGCCTTGCGTCAGCATCAGGCGCAAGGCGACCGCGTGATCGTGGTGACCGGCTGCGAGCACACGCTGGTGAGCGGAATCCTGCAGCAGCTGGGGCTGACCAACCTCGAGGTGCTTGCTTCGCAGTTGCGTCCCGGCTGGCTCGGCATGCGTACGCTGCGACACAACGTGGGGTCGCGCAAGGTGCAGTTGCTGGCACAGCACGGGGTCACGGCATGGCAGCTGGCCTACAGCGACTCGCTGCAGGACGTGCCGATGCTGCGGCCGTCGGTCGAGGTGGTGCTGGTCAACGGCACGCCAACGCTGTGCAAGAAAGTCGAGAAGGCACTGGGTCGGGTGATCACCCGCGTCGACTGGTTCTGACCGTCGCCGCAGTTGCTGCGCCGGCCGGGCGGGCAGGCCGGTACCGACGAGGATGGGGAACGGTCCGCCATCCGCGTGCTGTCCCGCAGCCGATGGCGAGGCGCTGTCCTCGTTTCGCCAGCGTCAGAATCCGGTGCGGATGGCGGGCGTACGGAAACGCAACGGGATCAGCGAGTGCCGCGCACGACGATGGTCTTGCCGGAGACGTCGATCAGCCGCTGTTCCTCCAGCTGCTTGAGCACGCGGCCGACCATCTCGCGCGAACAACCGACGATGCGGCTCACTTCCTGGCGCGAGATGCGGATCTGGGTGCCGTCGGGGTGCGTCATCGAATCCGGCTCCTGGCACAGGTCCAGCAGGGTGCGCGAGATGCGGTTGGTCACGTCCATGAACGCCATCCGGCTGACCTGGCGCGAGGTGCGCAGCAGACGGTTGGTGAGTTGGGCGCCGATCGCGAACAGGATTTTCGGGCATTCCTCGCGCAACGGCCCTTCCATCAGCTGAAACAGGCGCTCGTAGCTGATTTCGGCCATCTCGCACGGCGTGCGCGTGCGCACCATCGACTCGCGCTGCGCCTGCTCCACGAACAGGCCCATCTCGCCGATGAACTGGCCGCGGCTGATGTAGGCGAGGATCAGTTCACGTCCCTGTTCGTCCTCGGTGCATACCGCCAGCGAACCCTCGACCACGTAGTACAGCGTGTTGGCTGGATCGCCGGGACGAATGATCGCGGTCTTGCCCGGGTAGCGCCGGCGATGGCACAGCGCCAGAAATCGCTCCATCGAGGCGGGATCCGGGGCGAAGCCGAGCGGGGCCTGCGAACGTTCGAAAGCCTGTTGCAGCTGGTATTTGAGGGGTTGCGCCACGATGACTCCTGGATCTGTCGGATTTCAGCGGTGATTGCCGACGCGCTGGCCGCGGTTGCGCCAATCGGGCCGTATGCCCGGCATTATGGCAAACCTGGGCGGCTTGCCGCAGGTTCAATTTTCTGTCCATTTGTCGCATACTTGGCGGTCTTTCGGCAGCGAGGCCGTTGTCGCCTGTCGTTCACAAGGGTCGTGCAGGCTGCCGCCTGTGCTCCACACCATTCCGCGGGGACCCTTGTCGCTAACCCGCCTCTACATGCTGACCGAGTCCGGTCATGGAGAGTCGCTTGTGGTCAAACCACTCCCCCGTCTGCGCCTGCAGGGTTTCAACAACCTGACCAAGGCGTTGAGCTTCAACATTTACGATATCTGCTATGCGGTGTCCGAAGAGCAGCGCGGACGTTACATCGAGTACATCGATGAGCAATACGATGCCGATCGCCTGACCCAGATCCTCACCGACGTGGCCGACATCATCGGCGCGAACATCCTGAACATCGCACGTCAGGATTACGACCCGCAGGGCGCCTCGGTGACCATGCTGATCTCCGAGGAGCCGGTGCTGGAGAAGCTCGGTCGCGATTCGATCGCCGGCGCCGTAGCGCATCTGGACAAGAGTCACATCACCGTCCATACCTACCCGGAAACGCATCCGCACAACGGTATCGCCACTTTCCGTGCGGACATCGACGTGGCCACCTGCGGCGTGATTTCGCCGCTGAAGGCGTTGAACTACCTGATCGACAGCTTCGAGTCGGACATCGTGGTGTGCGATTACCGCGTGCGCGGTTTCACCCGCGACGTGAAGGGCAAGAAGCACTTCATCGACCACAAGATCAACTCGGTGCAGGATTATCTGGCCAAGCACATCCGCCAGAAGTACGAGATGTTCGACGTCAACGTGTACCAGGAAAACATGTTCCACACGAAGATGCACATCAAGGACTTCGACCTGGACACCTACCTGTTCGAGTCGCATGCCGACGACCTGTCGTTCAAGGAACGTCAGCGCATCGAGTCGCTGCTGCGCCGCGAGATCGAGGAACTGTTCCACGGCCGCAACCTGATGTGACGAAAAACCCGCCGAAAGGCGGGTTTTTTTGCCGGCGCCGGTGAAAGCCGGGATCTACAGACGGTAGGCCACCGCCTTCATCACCATCGAGCTGGCGTGCATCAACTGCGGCAGCGGGAAGGGCAGGTCAATGCCGCCGCGTTGCCGCGCCGCTTGTGCGTGGCGGATCTCGTCGGTCTGCATCTGGCTCAGCACGGCACGTGAGCGCTCGTCCTGCGAAGGCAGCTTCTGCAGATGCTCGGCCAGATGTGCCTCCACCTGGCGCTCGGTCTCGACCACGAAGCCGAGGCTGACCGGGTCGCCGGCCAGCGCGGCGGCGGCACCGATCGCATAGCTGCCGGCGTACCACAGCGGGTTGAGCAGACTGGGGCGGCTGTCCAACTGACGCAGGCGCTCGGCGCACCAGGCCAGGTGATCGGTCTCTTCGGCGGCGGCGTGCAGCAGGTGTTCGCGATTGTCGCTGTCGCGTGCCAGTGCCGCCTGGCCGAAATACAGCGCCTGCGCACAGACCTCTCCGGTGTGATTGATCCGCATCAGGCCGGCCACGTGATGGCGTTCGGTGTCGTCCAGATCCGCCTCGGCGATGTCGGCGGCGGGAGTGGGACGGCTGGCCGGGGGCGAGCCGGCGATCGCCTCCAGGGCGCGTTCGCAGCCAGCGAGGAAGCGATCCAGTGAGGTAAGCGTACGGGCATTCATGGGCATGGAGGCCATTTTACGCGAAGTCCGTTTCGCCAAGGGCAAAACCGCATATCCGTGCGCGGACTCTTCATTCAACTTTGTTCCAGTTGCTGTGCCAGCAGGCTCAGTGGATGCTGTTGCAACCAGGGCAACCCCTGTGCCCGAAGACCGGCCGCCAGGTGCAGGCGGCAACCGATATTGGACGACAACAGCTGCTGCGGTTCCAGCGTGGCGGCTTGCCGCAGGGTCGCGTCGCGCAGCTGCGCGGCGCGTTCGGGAAACTCCAGCAGATGGCTGCCGGCCGCACCGCAGCAGTGTGGTGGCCGCGGCAGGGGCAGCACCTCGAGCCCGGGAACGCGGCGCAGCAACTGCAGCAGGGCGGTATCGGTGCCTGCCACGTTGATCTGCGTGCATGGCAAGTGCAGCGCCACCCGCTGCTCCAGCGGGCGGAAGCGCAGGGACTCGGCCCGTGACGCCAGCAGTTCCACCGGATCGACCACGCTCACCCCGGGCAAGGCGCGGCGCAGCGTGCCGAGGCAGCCGGGCGTCACCGAAAGCAGCCGGGTCGCACCGCTGGCGATCCAGGCCTGGCGGACCTGTTGCGCGGCGCGTTCGGCCGCCTCCGGCTCGCCGCCGTGCAAGTCCATTGCACCGCAACAGAACGCAGGCAGCACGTGCACGTGGAAACCTGTCGCCTGCAGCAGGACGATCGCCGCCCGCTGCGCCTCGGCATCGTCGATGCTGGCCACGCAACCCGGGAACAGCGCCAGAACGGGCTTTCCGTTATCCCGTTCGGGTGTTTCCGCGCGGGCCGCCGGTGGATGACCTGGCAGGCTGAGCAGCGCAGCGCGCCAGGGCGAATGCGCCGGAAATCGTCCGCCCAACCACGACTTCCAGTGCGCCAGGCCCAGCCATGCGCCAGCCCGGCGCAGCGTGCGCATGAGTGCCGGCCGCCGGATCAGGCCCAACAGCAGTCGGGGGCGCTGGACCGTGGGACCCAGCAGGGCCCGGGTTTCGATCAGCAATTCGTCATACTGGACGTGGGCCGGACAGACCTTTTCGCAGTTCAGGCAACCCAGGCAGTGATCCAGGTGCGCACGCAGCTCCGCGGTGGGATCGGCCAAGCCCCGCGCCAGCGCGGAGGCGATGGCTATCCGTCCGCGCGGCGATTCCGCCTCGTTCCGATCCAGCGCATAGGTGGGGCAGACCGGCAGGCACAGCCCGCATTGCACGCACTGGTCGGCCAGCTCGGCGATGCGTCCGACGGGCGCGTGCAGGGGGGACTTTTCAAGCGGCATGGTCATCATGCTATCATTGCCAGCTCACAGCCCGCCGGTCGGTGGGCTTGCGCCATGGATGACGGCTCCGCTATCATCTCGCGCCTTTGATCCACCGATGACGCGTACCGCCTGACGGCGGCATACCAGGTATTTGAAATGAAAACCTTTAGCGCCAATGCAGACAACGTCAAGCGCGACTGGTTCGTGGTCGACGCCACGAACAAGACGCTCGGTCGCCTGTCGACTGAAATCGCCCGTCGTCTGCGCGGCAAGCACAAGCCGGAATACACCCCGCATTGCGACACCGGCGACTATATTGTGGTGATCAACGCGCAGAAGGTGGCCGTCACGGGTGCCAAGCTGGACAACAAGAAGTATCACCGCTTCACCGGCTACATCGGCAACCTGAAGACCACCAGTCTGAAGGATCTGCTGGCGACCTACCCGGAGCGCGTGATCGAGATCGCCGTCAAGGGCATGCTGCCGAAGAACCCGCTGGGCCGCGAGATGTATCGCAAGCTCAAGGTCTACGGCGGTGCCGAACATCCGCATACCGCTCAGCAGCCGCAGGCGCTGGAACTCTAAGGAACCATCATGACGATCCAGCAGAATTACGGCACTGGCCGCCGCAAGACCTCCGCCGCTCGCGTGTTCCTGCGCAAGGGCAAGGGCGACATCGTGGTCAACGGCAAGACGCTTGAGGCGTTTTTCGGTCGCGAGACCTCGTGCATGATCGTGCGCCAGCCGCTCGAGCTGACCGAGAACACCGAGAAGTTCGACATCACGGTCACCGTTGCCGGTGGCGGCATCACCGGCCAGGCCGGTGCAATCCGTCTGGGCATCGCCCGCGCGTTGATCGAATACGACGAATCGTTGAAGTCGCCGCTGCGCAAGGCCGGTTTCGTGACCCGTGACGCCCGCGAAGTCGAGCGCAAGAAGGTCGGCCTGCACAAGGCACGTCGTGCGACCCAGTTCTCCAAGCGCTAAAATAAGCTTTATAGCCCCGTCGCCAAGCGGTAAGGCACCTGACTCTGACTCAGGCATCGGTGGTTCGAATCCATCCGGGGCTGCCACATCCCGATCCGATCGCCTGCAGGCATGCAGGCTGACACGGTCAAAAGCCCGCCTCTCGGCGGGCTTTTTCGTTTCCGAAAGCCGACGTTCCTGGGGTTTGCACTGCAGCAGTCGCGGCGGCTTGAACCCGCACAGGGCAAGCTGGAGGTCTGCTGCGCGCGGTGCGATGCGACAAAAAACGGCCCGTCAGGCCGCTTTCCGGATGCCGCCGATGCAGGCAGGCCTACAGGACCCGGTCGCCGACCAGCACCACGTCGGCTGGCCGCCGCGCGAACAGACCCACGGTGACGATGCCCGGCAGTTGGTTGAGCTCGCTCTCCAGCGCCACCGGATCGGCGATCTGCCAGTTGTGCACGTCGATGATCCAGTTGCCGTTGTCGGTGACCACGCCGTCGCGCCATACCGGCTGGCCACCGCGCTTGACGATCTCGCGACCGATCAGGCTGCGCGCCATCGGAATCACCTCGATCGGTACCGGGAACTTGCCGAGCAGCTTCACCTGCTTGCTCGAGTCGATGATGCAGACGAATTTCTCGCTTGCCGCCGCGACGATCTTCTCGCGGGTCAGCGCCGCGCCGCCGCCCTTGATCAGGCGTTTGTGCGGGTCGCACTCATCGGCGCCGTCGATGTAGAGCGTCAGGGGCCCGGCACTGTTGAGATCGAGCACCGGGATGCCGAGCCGCTTCAATTGCGCGGTGGATTGCTCCGAACTGGACACAGCGCCCTGGATGCGATCCTTCAGGTCGGCCAGCGCCTCGATGAAGAAGGCCACGGTGGAGCCGGTGCCGACGCCGACGATGGCGCCGTCCTCGACGTAACGGATCGCGGCCTCACCGGCCTGGCGCTTTTCGTTGGCGTTGCTCATGGGATCGGTTCCGGGTGTGGGTTGGGGTGGCGCGCGCCAGGGAGGGTCAAACCTGTTCCAGCGCGAGTATGTACTTCCAGTCGGCGGCCTCCACCGGCATCACCGACAGCCGGTTGCCCTTGCGCAGCAGCGGCATCTCGACCAGTGCGTCATGGCCTTTGAGTTCGTCCAGGCTGATCGTGCGCTTCAGCTTGCGCACGAACTTCACGTCGACCAGCATCCAGCGCGGGTTGTCGCGCGAGCTGCCTGGATCGAAATACTTGCTCTTCGGATCGAACTGGCTGGGATCGGGATACGCATCCGTGGCCACTTCGGCGATGCCGACGATCCCCGGCACGGCGCAGTTGGAGTGATAGAAGAACACCCGGTCGCCGGGGCGCATGCCGTCGCGCATGAAGTTGCGCGCCTGGTAGTTGCGTACGCCATCCCAGGCCTCCTGCTTCTTGCGCTTGAGGTCGTCGATCGAGAACGCCTCGGGTTCGGATTTCATCAACCAGTGATTCATGGATTCGCCTGGGGGTTGCAATCAATCAGCTCGCGTTCGGTGGCGACGAAGTCGAGCGGGACATCCCAGTCCTGCTCCTCGAGCCGCGGCAATTCCTGGAACGCATAGGCGATGCCGACCAGCAGCGGTTCGGTCGGGCGTACCTGTTCGTTGAGAAAGGCAAAGCTGCGGTCGTAGTAACCGGCGCCATGGCCAAGCCGGTTGCCGCGGCGATCAAAACCCAGCAACGGCACGAGCACCAGATCGAGCTGGAATGGTTCGAACAGCTGTCCGGGGGCGACCGGCTCGGGGATGCCGAAACGATTCGGCTGTACCTCCTCGCCGGACTGCCATGGCGCGAAACGCAGCTGGCGCCCCTTGCCGATCACCGGCAGCAGGAATTGCTGGCCGCGTGTCGCCAGCGGGGCAATCACCAGGTTCAGTGGCAGCTCGCCGTGACTGGCCCAGTAGCCGGCCACGCGGGCGTCGGTGAGGTACTCCGGCAGCTGCTCCAGACTGCGGCGCAGGCCTTGCGCCGCAGCCATCCGCTCGGGCGGGCTGAGAGCTCGACGGCGCTCGGCCAGATCCTGGCGCAGTTGGCGGCGTTGGGCGGGGGCGTCCACGTTGTCGGGCGTCTCCAGGCGAAAAGCGCGCCCGGCGGACGTCGCTGCGGGCGACTGATCCCGGTGGTCACCGTGGGCGACAACCGGGGCAGGGAATGAAGTGGCGTCAACCGCGATGCCGCTGCCCACCGAACGACCTTGATCCAAGATGGATCAGGTGGGAGAGCTACATGGCCTCAAGGCTTTCCGCACGTGGCGGACATGCACAACAGCCATGTTAAGCCGACCCGGGGCCGTAATTAGGAACAAGGCAAATGTAAGAGTGTGCTGGCGCACATCGCAGAAAACGCCGGGTTTCATTTTAAGCGCTTGTCCCGGAATGCGCCACTGATCGTGGTGGCCGGGGTTCATCCGCGACCCGCCCGTTCAGGATTTCCGTGGGTCGCCGTCGAGTGCAAGACCCAGTTTGCTGCGCAAGGCGGCGAGGCCATCGGTGAGGCGCTGCTCCTGGCTGTCGTGCTGCTTGCGCAGGGTCAGCAATTCATGGGTGACGCTGATGGCGGTGAGCACGGCCAGCCGCTCGAAGCTGGGTGCTTTCGCGTTCGCCCGCAGTTCGCGCATCTTGCGGTCGAGGAAGCCGGCTGCCTCAAGCAGGCCGTCGCGTTCTTCCGGTGCGCAGGCGATCAGGAATTCGCGGTCGATCAGTCGCAGCGCGACCGGTTCACTGCTGGACATGGGTTCTATCAACCATTGCTTTCAAGCGATTTCAGCCGCTGGATCATTGCTTCGACGCGGCTGCGTGCCTGCTCGTTGCGGGCCAGCAGACCCGCCCGTTCACCGGACAACTGCTCCTGGCTCTGACGCAGGCTGCGATTCTCCTCGTTGAGCCGACGCACGGTGTCGAGCAGGCGATCGAGCTGCTGGCTCAGTGCGGCCAATTCCTGGTGGACGGGGTCAACATGATCAGGCGTGCTCATGCTTGAAACTATAACAGGACGTCGGCGGAAATCAGCGGGGCCGTTGGCAGGGCGAGGGAAGGCATGCGTGCTGCATTAAACTGGCGGTCAATTCCAGCGGGAGCATTTCCATGACGGCAAGCGGGCTTGTGGGCCACGACGAAATCGATGCACTGATCATGCGCCTGCGCCTGGGTACCGAGGCCAGCGAATTGCATGGCTCGTTGTGCGGCTATCTGGCCGGGGGCGGTTCCCTGCGTGGCACTTCGGTACTGGCTGCCTTGCAGCTCGATGGCGAGGCGACCGACCCGTCGCCGGAAGACCAGGCCTTGCTCCAGCGTCTGGCGAGCCAGTGTGAAAGCGAACTGCTCGACCCGGAACTGGGTTTCGAGCCGCTCCTGCCCGAGGACGACCGGCCACTGACCGAGCGCGCCGAGGCGATGGTCGACTGGTGCCGCGGTTTCCTCGGTGGCTTCGGCCTGGCCGGGACCGGCGCCCACGCGCAGCTGTCGGAGGAGGCGCAGGAGATCCTGCGTGACCTGGGCACGGTCGCCGCCTCCTCGTTCGATTTCGGCAATGAAAGCGAGGACGAGGATGCGTTGATCGAGGTGCAGGAGTTCGTGCGGGTCGCGGCCATGCTGCTGCATACCGAGTGCGCGGCGCGCGATGCCTCCACCCGCGGCACCCTGCATTGATCCCCAGCGCGCCGAAGCTGGCCGCACTGGCGATCACGGCGGACGAGTTCGCGCGGCGGCGGCGCCAGCTGATGCAGATGGCCGGCGAAGATGCCGTGCTGTTGATCGCCGCCGCGCCCGAGCGCATGCGCAATGCCGATGCGGCCTGGCCGTACCGGCAGGATTCGGATTTCCACTATCTGGCCGGGTTTCCCGAATCCGATGCGGTGCTGGCCTTGCTGCCCGGCCGCCAGCATGGCGAGGCGGTCCTGTTCTGTCGCGAGCGCGACTCCGCGCGCGAGCGCTGGCATGGCCGCACGATCGGCACCGAACAGGCGGTGGCCGGCTATGGCATGGACGACGCGTTTCCGATCGATGACATCGACGACATCCTGCCCGGCATGATCGAGGGTCGTGGCCGGGTCTACTGCCATTTCGGCCGTGAACCGGAATTCGATGCGCAACTGCTCGGCTGGGTACGCCGGCTGCGCCAGCTGCGCGGCGGCGGGGTGGTGCCGAAGGAGTTCGTCGCGCTCGGCCATCTGCTGCACGATCTGCGGCTGTTCAAATCGCGCGCCGAGTTGAAGTTGATGCGCGCCTCGGCGGTGATCGCGGTGGAGGCTCATCTGGCCGCGTTGCGGGTGACGCGGCCGGAGCGCCACGAATACGAGGTCGAGGCCGAACTGCTGAGCGTGATACGCGGCCGCGGCGCGGTGCCGGCATTTGCCCCCACCGTCGCCGGCGGGGCGAATGCCTGCGTAATGCACTACCAGAGCAATCGCGCGCCGCTGCGCGCGGGCGAGCTGCTGCTGATCGACGCCGGTGCCGAACTGGACTGCTATGCGTCCGACATCTGCCGCACGTTCCCGGTCGACGGTCGCTACAGCCGCGAGCAGCGCGCGCTTTATGAAGTGGTGCTGGCCGCCCAGCTGGCGGCGATCGACGAAGTACGGCCCGGCCGACCGTTCGACGCCGCGCATGCGATGGCCGTGCGGGTGCTGACCGAAGGCCTGTGTCAGCTCGGTCTGCTCAAGGGCGATGCGGAAACGGCGGTGGCCGAGGGCAGCTACCAGCGCTTCTTCCCGGCCAAGACCGGGCACTGGCTGGGACTGGATGTGCACGATGTGGGGGATTACCGGATCGACGGCGAATCGCGGTTGCTGGAGCCCGACATGGTGCTGACGGTGGAGCCGGGCCTGTACGTGGCACCGGACGACCGCTCGGTGGCCGAGCGCTGGCGTGGCATCGGCATCCGTATCGAGGACGACGTGGCGGTCACCCGCGAGGGCAACGAGGTGCTTACCGCAGCGATGCCGAAAGACGCGGACGCGATCGAGGCGCTGCTCGCTGCGCGCTGGTAGGAGCCCGGCCAGCCAAAGCCCGACAGCCTCCTAGCTCAGCTCGTCCGGTATTTCGGCATCGATGGGCCGCCGATGGGCCTCGTCGGTGGCGTGTACCTCGTACCACATCGCATTGAGGATGGCGAAGGCGCAGGCCAGTCCCAGTCCCAGGATCCAGGAGAAATACCACATGCAGGTTGTCCTCGTGTCGGTGCGGAAGCGACCGTGGTCGCCGTTCAATAGCCGCCGTGCGCCTTGCGTACCTGTTCCAGGGTGACCCGTCCCCGCATCACGCGGTATACCCAACCGGTGTACAGGATGATGATCGGCAGGAAAATGGCCGTCACCACCAGCATCAGCTGCAGGGTGCCGCGGCTGGAGGAGGCATCCCACAGGGTCAGGCTGGATCGGGCGTCTAGGCTCGAGGGCAGCAGGAACGGGAACAGCGCGAACCCGGCCGAGGCAATCGTGCTGCCCACCATCAGGCTGCTGGCGATGAAGCCGGCGATGCTGCGCCGGGCGATCAGCATCTGCACCGCCACCGCCGAGGTCAGGGCCAGCAGGGGCGCGAGCCAGAACGCCGGATACTGCATGTAACTGGCGAACCAGCTGCCGCCGTGGGCGACTTGCTTGTACAGCGGATTGGACACCGCTTCGCTTATCGCGGTGCCGGTGATGGCATAGCCGGGAATGCCATAGGCCAGCCAGATGCCGGCAGCGACATAGAACACCGCATAGGAGAGCGTCATCCAGCGCGCGATCCTCGTCGCCCGTGCTGCAATCACGTGGTCCGCCTTGAGCGCGGCCCAGCAGGCACCATGGGCCAGCAACATGCTCAGCGATACCAGCCCGGTGAGCAGGGCGAACGGGTGCAGCAGGTCGAACAGGCCACCTTGCCAGGTCATCCGCAGATCGTCGTCGAAGCGGAACGGCAGGCCCAGGAACAGGTTCCCGAAGGCCACGCCCGAGATCAGCATGACCACGATACCCGAGCCCACCAGCACCCAGTCCCACAGGCTGGCCCAGCGCGGATCGTGGATCTTGCCGCGGAAGTTGAAGCCGACCGGGCGCAGGATGAAGGCCAGCAGCACCAGGAAAATGGCCAGGTACATGCCGGAAAACGATACCGCATAGAGCATCGGGAACGCCGCGAACGTCGCGCCGCCACCCAGGATGAACCAGGTCTGGTTGCCTTCCCAGGTCGGCTCGATGCCCTCCAGCAGCACCAGTCGTTCCTCGTTGTCGCGACCCAGCACCTTGAGCAGGCCGGCCACCCCGAAGTCGAAGCCGTCCATGATCGCAAAACCGATCAGCAAGGTCCCCAGCAGGGCCCACCAGATCACCCGCAGCGTGGCGTAGTCGAGCATGTCGATGTCCTCAGTGGCCGAGCGCGGCAGTGTCGGCGGGAGGCCAGATGCCCAGCCCGTCCGGACCCTTGCGGGTGAATTTCAGGAGCAGCATCACGTCGACGACCGCCAGCGCGCTGTAGAACAGCACGAAGCCGCCCAGTGAAGTCAGCACCTGGCCGGCAGTCACCGAGGACACGCCCAGCGCGGTGGGCAGGATGCCCTCGATCGCCCATGGCTGACGGCCGTATTCGGCGACGATCCAGCCCAGCTCGGCGGCGACCCAGGGCAACGGCAGGCTCCACAGCGCCGCGCGCAGATACCAGCGTGGCGTGTCCAGCTGGCGCTTGCTGGCCTTCCAGAACGACAGCGCAAACAGCGCGATGAAATAGAAGCCGCAGCCGACCATGATGCGGAAGGCCCAGAACAGCACCGGCACGTTCGGGATCGTGCTGTCGGCGGCCTGCTGGATATCCGCCGGTGTGGCCTGGCGCGGATCGTCGACGTATTTCTTCAGCAGCAGGGCGTAGCCAAGATCCTGCTCGTGCGCGGCGAGAGCGGCCAAAGCCTGGGGGTTGGTCCGGTCCTGCTGCAGCATCAGCATCGCGTCGTAGGCGGGGATGCCGTTGCTGATGCGCCCTTTGGCGATGTCCACCAGCTCGGCGATGCCGGGCATCGTCTGGTCGGTCGAATGGGTGCCGATCAGCCCCATGACCCAGGGGATCTTCACCGCGAAGTGGGTGGTGCGCTGCTGCACGTCGGGAATGCCGATCAGGGTGAACGGGGCTGGCGCCGGTTCGGTGTGCCACATCGCCTCGATCGCGGCCATCTTCATCTGCTGGTTCAGCGACACCGTGTAGCCGGAGGCGTCGCCAAGCACCACCACCGACAGCGCGGCGGCGAGGCCGAAGCTGGCCGCTACCGTCATCGAGCGCCTGGCGAAATCCACATTGCGACCGCGCAACAGATACCAGGCGCTGATCGACAGCACGAACATGGCCCCCATCACGTAGCCGGCGCTCACCGTGTGCACGAACTTGTCCTGCGCCACCGGGTTGAACAGCACCTCGGAGAACGAGGTCACTTCCATACGCATCGTCTGCGGGTTGAATTCGGCCCCCACCGGATGCTGCATCCATGCGTTGGCGATCAGGATCCACAGCGCAGACAGGCTGGTGGCCAGCGCCAGGAACCAGGTGACCAGCAGATGCTTTACCCGCGAGATGCGCTCCCAGCCCATGAAGAACACGCCGACCAGGGTGGCCTCGAGGAAGAACGCCATCAACCCCTCGATCGCCAGCGGCGCACCGAAGATGTCGCCGACGTAGTGCGAGTAGTAGGCCCAGTTCATGCCGAACTGGAACTCCATGGTCACCCCGGTGGCCACACCCATCGCGAAGTTGATGCCGAACAGCACGCCCCAGAACTGCACCATGCGTTTCCACACCTCGCGCCCGGTCATCACGTAGACGCTCTCCATCACGGCCAGCATCCAGACGAGGCCCAGCGTCAATGGCACGAACAGGAAGTGGTACAGCGCGGTCAGTGCAAACTGCAGGCGCGACAGCGTGACGACATCGGTATCGATGATCATGGGCGGTGTTCCGGCAATGCACGGGAGGCGGGGGCCAGCCGATCGGCAATCGCCGCCGGACTGGCGTCGGGTCTGACGTGCGGCGCGAACGCGACCCACCAGATCAGCATGAGCAGCGCCAGCTTGAGCGCGATGATGCCGAACAGTTCGAGTGTCAGCCGACGCAGCGGTCGTGACGGGGTGCTGAAATTCGCGGGCGAGAAACCGGAAACCGCGGAGCTGGGCATGCGACGTGTCCGTGCATTGGCTTGGCGCAAGCATACGCCGCATCGTCGTTGCGATGAGGTGGAGCCATGTCGCGGTGGCGGATTGCCGCCACCGGGCAGCAACCCGGTGATGTTCCTGCCGGCCCGATACGGCCTAGTTCAGCGCGAACGCATCGCGGGTCATGTTCTCCGGCGTGTCCTCGGTACACACCACGTCGTCCTCGATGCGGATGCCGCCGTAAGGCTTGAAGGCCTCGACCCTTGCCCAGTCGATGTCTTTCGCCACCGGTTTGTCACGCAGTTCGGCCAGCAGCATGTCGATGAAGTACAGGCCCGGCTCGATCGTCACCACCATGTTCGGCTCCAGCGTGCGGGTCATGCGCAGGAACGGATGGCCGTCCGGGCGGGCGATCGTGTCGCCGCGATCGTTCCGGGCGAAACCGGCCACGTCGTGCACCTGCAGACCGATCGAATGACCCAGTCCGTGCGGGAAGAACGCGCGGGTAACCCCGCTTGCCACGGCGGCTTCCGCACTCATGCGGATGAAGCCGTGCTCGTTCAGGATACCGGCCAGCTGGCGATGGGCGTGAAGGTGGAGATCGGCATATGGGCGGCCGCCGCGCACCATCGCGACCTGACTGCGCTGGGCCGCGTCCATCGCGTCGATCAGCGCCTGGAACTCGCCGGCATCGGCTGCGGCATAGGTGCGGGTGATGTCGCTGGCATAACCGCTGGCATTGGCCCCGGCATCGATCAGCAGCGAGCGTGCCGGCTGCGGCGTGCGGGTGAACTCGGTGTAATGCAGCACGGCACCGTGCTCATTGAGCGCCACGATGCTGGAATACGGCAGCTCGGCGTCGATCTGGCCGGCCGCGGCCAGGTAAGCCTGGTGAATGCCCAGTTCGCTTTCGCCCATGCGGAAGGCCTGCTCGGCCGCGCGATGCGCGCGGGTACCGATGCGACTGGCTTCGCGCATCAACACCAGCTCGTACGGCGTCTTGTACGCCCGGTAGTAGTGCAGGTAGTCCATCACCGGCTGCGGGTTGTTGATCACGATACCGGCGATCCCGGCCGTGGTTTCGCCGATGACCGCACAGTGGCCCTGCGGCAGCTGCGCGACCGCTTCTTCGGCAGTGCGCACGATCACGATATCGAACGCGTCCACCCAGTAACCGCTGGGCGCATCCGGCACCACATGCCAGTAGTCGCGCGGCTGCAGGAAGATCAGCTTCGGTTTCGCGCCCGGTGTGTGGACGATCCAGCTGCCGGGCGCGCTGGTCAGCGGCAGCCAGTATTTGAAATGCGGGCTGACCGCGTACGGATAATGCAGGTCATCGAGAAATTTCAGCGCTGGCATGCCGGCGGCGATCAGCAGGTGGTCGAAACCACCCAGTGCGAGCGCCTTGTCGGCGTGGTCGCGCACGGTGGCCAGGTGCTGGGGATAGAGCGTCGCGAGTTGATCGTGCATGGGGATTCCTGCGCAAAAGGGGCCATGCCATCGAATGCGTACATGGTGGCGTCTGCGATCGGCTGGGTCGGCCGCTCGGCAGCATGCCCACACGGCAGGGCCCGGGGAGTCTGGGAGGCGAACGCCCATGATGACGCGCTGACGTCGACAGTTCCAGTCGACGGGCGGGTCAAGCCTCGGCAAGCCAGCCTTCGAGCCGGACGGCATCGATATCGGTGATCGCCACGATGCGGAAACCGGCCCAGATCTGCCCTGAACTGGCGGCCTGCTCTTGCCATTGCTCCTGGATACCGAGCTCGATCGGCTGCGACTGCAGCAGCGCCCGGCCACTTGCCGGCAACGCGACGCTGACCTGATAGAGCGCCTCGCTGCGGGGCGCCTTCCCGCTGATCAGCAGCATGCCGGTGCTGGACAGATTGCCCAGGTGACCGATCGGCAGGCCACTGATCACGTCGGTCACGATGGCATTCGTGGCTGCGCGCTTGCGTTCGGCGCGACGCTGGTTGGCGGCGCTGTCGTTGCTGCTCATCGGCGATCGGGCTCCTGCGGATTGGCGCGCCGGGCGCCGCTGGCCTGGCGCAGGCTGCCGGTGAGGCTGCGCCAGGCACGATCAAGCATGCCCTCGCGCTGCGGTGGGACCTCACATACGCGGCCACTGGCTATTTCGCGTGCCAGCTGGGTCAGGGTCATTTCTTCACCGCGCTGGCCACGTCGGCTGACGAGCAGGCAGCGTCCGGACATCGGCGAATACCAGGCCAGCTTGCGCTGCACGATCTGCCCATTGGTCGGATCGACAAATTCGAACCAGCTGCCGAACGGCAGCTCGCGCAGGTGCTGCTGGATATGCAGCTCGCGCGGTGTGATGGCGGGTGGCGGCGTCGGTGGCGACTTGGATGCCGGGCCGGCAGCGAGTGGTTCATGCGCGGCATGCTGTTCGCCCAACCGCTGATGTTGTTTCAGGCGCAGCGCGAGATCGGTGGCGCTGGGCAGCGGCACGACCGGATCAGGCTTGCCCGCGCCGAGCAACCGTTGCGCTACCTGCACCGATTCCTCGGCATGCATGCCGATCTGCTGGAGCCCGCTTTCCACGTCCTGTTGCAGCTGCAGCCAGTCGCTCGTGGGCAGGCGGCCGAGCAACTGGTCGGTAATCGCCAGTTGCGTCCGGAATGCATCGCTGTCCTCGCCATGGCGCAGCAAGGTCAGTGCCAACACGTCCGACCAGGCTCGATCCAGCAGAGCGCGCAGCAGGCCACGGGGTGGCGATTGCTCAAAACGTTCGGCCATCAGCTCGCTGGCACGGTGGCGCGCCTGGTCCAGCCGCTCGCGACCCTGTGCGGCTTCCACGTGACGGCGTTCGGCGGCCTGCGCTTTGCGTGTGAGCAGGGCCAGATGGTGTTCGATATCGGCCAGCAGGGTCGTGTACAGGCCCGTGCTGGGCGGCTCCTGATTGGCACGGCCGACCAGCTGTTCGAGCTTGGTCGCCAGCGGGCGGTTGCTCTCGTCATCGCTGCCGTCGAGCCAGTCGTTGGCCGCCGTGGCGACGGTTTCCAGCAGCTGCCGCGCCGGATGCTCGCGTTTTTCGAAAAAGGCGCGATCGGCGACCGCCATGCGCAGCACCGGCAGCTCGAGGTTGCTGAGCAGACCGCGGGCATTGCCGCCTTGCTGCAGCTGCTGGCCCAACTGCTCGAACAGTCCGGCCACCAGCTCCACGGTATCGCCTTGTTCGCTGCTCAGCTGGGTAGGTGGTGCGTCGCTGGGCTTGCCAAGATTGAGCTGGGTCAGCAGTTCCTCGCGCAGGCGTGCGGCACTGCGCAGCTCGCGGCTGGCGTGATCGGTGACTTTGGCCAGATGCTGCTGCAACGCGCCCAGGGCGGACTGCAGTTCATCTTCGCTGGCAGCACGACCGGCGGGCTGGCCGGGGATGCCGCCCTGGCTGGCGCGCCGTTGCGCCAGCAGGTTGCGCAGGGACTCCAGCACTTCAATGGAATCGCCGCTGCCGCCACCGCTCTGCGATTTTGCCGCTTTGTCCGGAGCCGATGCCGGCTCGTCGGCCGGCGCCGTTTCCGCACCGGCGGAACGTGCGCGCTTGGTGATATGCCGGGGAATCGGAATGCTGCGAATCTGCGGCAGGATGCCATCTGCCTGCAGCTGCGCGTTGATGATGCCGTAGAGTGGCGCCAGCGATGAAATCACCCACTGGTCGAAGAGCTGCAACAACAGCAACTGATGTTTCAGCGGCAGCTCGAGCTCGGCAATGGCTCGATGAAATACCTGCGCCAGCGCATGCGGCCCCAGCGGCAGTGCCGGGCCTTCCAGCGGTGGCGCGCCGATCAGCACGGCGAACCGGTAACCCAGTTCGTGCAGCACACTGCTGTGGCGAACTTCACCACGGGCCCCCAGCTGGGTCAGCGCGATGGACAGTTCCTGCACGACCGGGTCGAGCAGTTCCAGCGACTGCCATGGCTTGGCTTCGAGCGTCCCGGCAAGCGGCGAGGTGACCGGATTGCCCAATTCATTGAACGCGGTGGCGAGCGCTTCCAGAAAACGTTGCTGGAAGGTGGTTCGATCCTGCAGGACGCGTTGACGGCTGGCAAAGAGGTCCTGCTGCTCGTCTGCGCGCAGGGCATGGTCGGCCAGGGTAAACAGCTTTTGCTCGAACTCGCCCAGGCAATGCCGCACGGGTTCATGCAAACCCTCGACACACGAGGCGTAGCTGGCTTCGATCAAACGCTCCGCACGCGCGGGCCAGCGCCCGCTGGTGAGGCGAGCGGGCTGGTGCGGCGCGAGCGAGCGGCGTCGATCCTGTCCGACATCCATGCAAGAACCTGTCTTTTCCCCGGAGGGCTCAGTCTATGCCGGATGCCGCACGTACGCCATATTCGCCGAACCGGTGCCGTGCCTGGCAAGACGGTTCTGGCATCGCCGAGTGGGAAGGCGTTTTCAACCTGAACGCGCGTACCGCGCGGGCGTCAATCCGGCTGTTCCAGCCAGGTGTGGAGCCGCGCGGCGTCGGCATCGCTGATCGCAATGATGCGATAGCCCGCCCATATCAGGTCGGCCGAGGCCGCCTGGTCGTGCCACTGCTCCTGCACCCCTACGTCGATGTGCACCTGGCTGCCGCCGTTGTCGGGCAAGGGCAGACGCAGCTGGTAGATCGCCTCGTTTTGTGGCGCCGCGGGGCTTATCAGCAGCATGCCGGTGGCAGACAGGTTGCCGATCCGGCCGAACGGCTGATCCGTGATGACATCGGTGACGATGGCGTCGAAATCGACCGGCTTGCGTTGTTTTCTGCGCTGGTCACGTCGAGCCTGATCTTGACTGGCCTGGTTCATGAGCCCGCCCCGGGAGCGAGCGGACGATGCGAATGGGGCAAGGCCAGCTCCTCGGAGACGACACGCCATGCATGATCTAGCAAGTCCTCATCGTGCTCGATCGCGACCTCGCGCATGTGGCCGCAGGAGATTTCATGCGCCAGTTGCAACTGGTTGAATTCCTCGGCGCGATGGCCGCTGCGGGTAACGAACAGGCTGTGCCCGGTCAATGGCGAATACCAGGCCAGTCGGCGGCGTTTGCCGCGTTCGCCGGAAGGGTCCACGAACTCGAACCAGGCCCCGGCAGGCAGCGAACGCAGGTGCCGATGGATGCGCAATACCTCGGGACTGGGCTCGACGGATGCGTTGTCGGTAGTGATTTCGGCGACGACCTGAGGCCGGTGCCCCGGCGAACCCTCCGACTCGGTGGGGGCGCTGCCGGCAACATCAGCCGCACAGGTATCCCGGCCGGGTTCGGCGTGGCGGGCATCGATCAGCCGCTGTGCCACCTGAGCTGCCTCGTCACCGTGCAGGCCGATCTGGCGCAGGCCGGCATCCACTTCATGCAGCAGTTTGGCCCGGTCACCGACGGGCAGGGCACCGAGCAATTGGTCGGTGACCACCAGCCGGGTATCGAAGACTTCACTTTGTTCGCCGTGTCGCAACAGGGTCAGGGCAAGCACGTCGGACCAGGCGCGATCGAGCTGGCCCAGCCGCCGGCATTGTGCAGAGGATGGGGCAAAGCGCATGCCCAGCAGTTCGGCGGCGCGGTGGCGTGCCTGTTCCAGCCGTTCCAGTCCCTGCATCGCCTCGACCTGACGGCGTTCGGCCAGCCGGGTCTTGTGCTGCAGCTCCGTCAGGTACTGCTCGATGTCGTCCAGCAGGTTGATGTACAGGCTGGCACCGGGTGGCTCGCGTCCTGCACGCTCGATCAGCTGGCCCAACTTGGTGCGCAGCGTGCGGTCGGTCTCGCCGTTGGCGTCATCAAGCCAGTCGCGGGCGATTTCAGCGATCCTGCCCAGCATCTTGCGCGCCGGGTGCTCGTGCTGCTCGAAAAATCGGTGGTCGTTCAGTGCCACGCGCAGCATCGGCAACTGCAGATTGCCCAGCAATGTTTGCGCCTCGCGGCTCCGTGGCAACTGCTGCGCAATCTGTCCAAACAGCCGCGCGATCATTTCCAGGGCGTCGTCCTGCTCCGTGCCAAGAATGGCGCGTGTGGCATCGCCCGCGCGGCCGACGTTGAGCTGAATGAGCAGTTCCTCGCGCAGATGCTGCGGGTCGCGCAAGGCGCAACGGGCCTGTTCATCGGCTTGCACGAGATATTCCTGCAGCGCGGCCAACGCGACCTGCAGCTCGGCGTTACTGACGGTGCCGCTGGCCGGCAGGTTGGTTCGCGCAGGGGGGGATGTCTGCTCGGACGGTTCGGGTGTGCTGTCTTGCACCGCCGGTACTTCGGCGGGTGGCGGCTCGCTGCCCGGTTGCGCCGCTGTTGCGGAGGGGGTGGCTTTTTCCGGGGGGCGCTCGCGCCGCGGCGTGGCACGCGGCAGCGCAAACGGCCGCAGGCAGGCCAGGATGCCATCGGCCTGCAAATGCGCATTGGCCAACTCGTGCAGCGAGGTCAGTTCCTGGATCAGGCTGCTTTCCAGGCTTTGCAGCAGCAACAGCTCGTGCTGGCTCGGCAGTTTCAATGTCTTGCTGGCATCGCAGAATGCCCTGGCCATCGCCTGCGGGCCGATCGGCACGGCTGCGCCGTCCAGCGGTGCCGTGGCAATCAGCGCGGCCAGCCGGTAGCCCAGTTCGAGCAGTTGAGCTCCGCCGCGGGCCTCGCTGCGCGCGACCAGCTGATCGAGCGAGGTGGTCAGTTCATGTTCCGTCGGATCGACCAGACTCAGTGCCTGCCTGGCACGAGCCACCGGTTCCGCCGGGGGCTGGCCCAGCTGATCGAAGGCATGGTTGATGCTGGCGATGAAGCGCTCGTCGAACGTCTGGCGTTCCATCATCAGCAGCTGACGGGTGGCTTGATAATGCGACTGGTCGAGGTGGCTGCGGCTGTGCTCCGCTTGTTGGTGCAGGCACATGTCGAAGTGATCGAGGCTTCGCAGCAAGGGCTTGTGCAACCAGTTGCCGCACAGTACGCGCAATTCGCCAAGCAAACGCCGGGTTCGCGGTGGCCAACGCGTATCGGGATGGCGATCGGGGCTGGCTTGGTCCTGATGCGGTGAATTCAGGTAATCGTTGTTCATGGCACCCAGTTATCGGCGACCAGACTTATGACTTGAGTCTATGCCCAACCATGAGGTCCCGATGTGAAGGGGTCTTCACTCCATGAATCCGGTGATCACGTTGTTAAGGAAGCGCTGGCCAAGCGCGGTGGTATGCAGTCGGGCCGGATCATCGTGCAGCCAGCCGCGAGAACGAGCGGCAGTGAGTGCGGCCGCGATGCGTTCGATCGGCAGGCCGGTGCGCTCGGCGAAATCCGTCATCGGCACGCCGTCGACCAGCCGCAAGGCGTTGAGCATGTATTCGAATGGCAGCTCGGCGGGCTTGACCCATTGGTCACCGCCGATGCGCGCAGGGCTGCCGGTGGCGTCGAGATAGGCGCGTGGGTGACGGGTCTTCCAGCGGCGATGGATCTGGCCGCTGTGGGCATCACTGATCTTGCCGTGTGCACCGGCGCCGATGCCGAGGTAGTCGCCGAAGCGCCAGTAGTTGAGGTTGTGCGCGCAGCGCCGGTCCGCCCGCGCATAGGCGGAGATTTCGTACTGGCCGTAGCCGGCGCCGGCCAGCCGGGCTTCACAGGCCTCCTGCATCGCCCACGCATGATCGTCGTCCGGCAGCGGTGGCGGGTTGGCGGCAAACGCGGTATTCGGCTCCAGCGTCAGCTGGTAGTGCGAGATATGCGCGGGTTCGAGCGCCAGCGCGCGCTCGATATCGGCCAGAGCGCCGTCCAGCGTCTGCAGCGGCAGTGCGTACATCAGATCGAGATTGATATTGCGGTAGCCGGCATCCTGCGCCGACTTCACCGCCGCCTCGGCCTCACCGGCCGAATGGATGCGGCCGAGTCGCTGCAACTTGTCGTCGTCGAAGCTCTGCACACCGAAGGAGATCCGGTTCACCCCGGCCGCCAGGTAACCGTCGAAGCGGCCGTGCTCGACGGTACCGGGATTGGTCTCCAGGGTGACCTCGGCATCATCGGCGAGGGCCACGCGTTCGCGCACGCCATCGAGCAGGCGATCGATCAGTTCGGGTGAGAACAAGCTCGGCGTGCCGCCGCCGAAGAAGATGCTGAGGATGGGGCGACCCTCCAGTGCCGCGGCGAAGTCGCGGCGGTCGGCATCCAGGTCGGCGAGCAGATGGTCGATGTAGTCGGCGTAGGGCGGTGGCTCACTGCGCAGGCCGTGTGAGTTGAAATCGCAATACGGGCACTTCTTCACGCACCACGGCATGTGGATGTACAGCGACAAGGGGGGCGCCAGCAGACTCATGCGGGTGGTCCGGCCAAGCGCGTGCGCAGGGCCGCCAGCGCCTGGCCTCGATGGCTGAGCCGGTTCTTCGTGGCCGGATCGAGTTCGGCGGCACTGACCGTCTGTCCATCGGGCAGGAACAGCGGGTCATAACCGAAACCCTGGGCACCGCGCGACCCCTCGAGCACGCGGCCGTGCCAGCGGCCTTCGACGATCAGCGGGGTAGGGTCGTCGGCGCGGCGCAGCAGCACCAGCACGCAGATGAAGAATGCACGGCGTTGCTGGTCCGATACGCCGGCCAGTTCATGCAGCAGCTTCGCGTTGTTCGCCGCCGCATCGCCATGGCCGCCGGCATAGCGGGCCGAATGCAGGCCCGGCGCACCTTGCAGGTGTTCCACGCACAGGCCGGAGTCGTCCGCCAGTGCGGGCAGACCGGTGAGCTCGGCGGCATGACGCGCCTTCAGCAGCGCGTTCTCGACGAAACTCAGACCGGTTTCCTCGATGTCGTCCACCCCGAGGCTGGCTTGTGCCACGACCTCGAGGCCGCTGTCGGCCAGCAGGGCGTTGAACTCCGCCAGTTTGCCGCGGTTGCCGCTGGCCAGCACCACACGTTGCATGCATGTGCGGACTCCCGGCTTATTAACGGCCAGCGCCGCGCGCTGCGCGATGACCAGTTCACCGATGCCCTGTTCGGCCAGCGCCAGCAGCACGTCCATCTCGTCCCGGCGGAACGCATGCCCTTCCGCGGTGCCCTGCACTTCGATGAAGCCGCCGCCGTCGTTCATCACCACGTTCATGTCGGTGTCGCAATTGGCATCTTCGGCATAGTCCAGATCGAGTACCGGCATGCCCTGATAGATGCCGACCGACACGGCGGCGACCGCGCCCACGATCGGGTTGCGCTTGAGGTTCTCGCGCTTCATCAGCAGGTTGACCGCATCGACCAGGGCCACGTAGGCGCCGGTGATCGCCGCTGTACGGGTGCCGCCGTCCGCCTGCAGCACGTCGCAATCGAGCGTGATCACGCGTTCGCCCAGGGCCTGCCGGTTGACGCAGGCGCGCAGGGATCGGCCGATCAGGCGCTGGATCTCCATCGTGCGCCCGCCCTGGCCACCCCGAGCCGCTTCGCGCTGCATGCGGGTGTTGGTGGCGCGCGGCAGCATGCCGTACTCGGCGGTGATCCAGCCCTCGCCCTTGCCGCGCAGCCAGGCCGGGGCGCGGTCCTCGATGCTGGCGGTGCACAGCACGCGGGTGTCGCCGAAGCTCACCAGCACCGAGCCCTCGGCGTGGCGGGTGTAGTGGCGTTCGATGCTGACGGTGCGCAGCTGGTCGCTGGCGCGGCCACTGGGGCGGGTGACGGAATTCATGGGGTGGTTCCTGGCGTCGCTTGGCCGGATTGGGCAAGGCGTGACCGGAGAGTTTACCATTGCGCTCTTTCTCCACGTCCGGACGCCGCCCAAATGATCCGCAGCATGACGGCTTATGCCAGTGCCGAATCCACCGGCCCCGCCGGTACGCTCAGTTGCGAATTGCGCACGGTCAATCACCGTTACCTGGAATTGAGCCCGCGCCTGCCCGACGACCTGCGCGCCTTCGAATCGCAGCTGCGCGAGCGTGTGGCGGCGAAGCTGTCGCGCGGCAAGCTCGACCTGACCGTGCGTCGGGCCAGTGATGCGCCCGGCGAGTCGCTGCAGGTCAACAGCGCGCTGCTGTCGCGGCTGGCCGAGCTGAATCTCGACATGACCGCATTGTTTCCCGGCCTGCAAGTGCAGTTCACCGAGCTGCTGCGCTTCCCCGGCGTGATGCGACAGGCCGAGTCGGACCCGCAGGCGCAGCAGGCCGCGCTGTTCGACGTGCTGGATCGTGCGCTGGACGCGCTCACCGCGACCCGCGAGCGCGAGGGCGAGAAGCTGGGCGAGATCCTGCGCGACAAGCTCGATGCGGTCGAGCGCGTGGTGGCCGAGGTGCGCGGATGGATGCCGGAAATTCGAGCGGCCCTGCGCACCCGGCTGGAGACGCGGCTGGCCGATCTGAAGCAGCCGGTGGAGCCGGGTCGGCTGGAGCAGGAGCTGGTGCTGCAGATCACCCGCACCGACGTGGACGAGGAACTTGACCGGTTGACGACGCACATCGGCGAAACCCGGCGCGTGCTCGGTTTGAAGGAGCCGGTGGGTCGCCGGCTGGATTTCCTCATGCAGGAGTTCAATCGCGAGGCGAACACCCTGGGCTCCAAGTCGGTCGACTCGCGCAGCACCAACGCCGCGGTCGAGCTGAAGGTGCTGATAGAGCAGATGCGCGAACAGGTGCAGAACATCGAATGAAGACGCGTATCGCGCGGGTTTTGGCCCCTGAGCCCCGCACCCGCCAGGGTGCGGCGCGGGTGCGGGGAGGTGCGCATCATGTCCATTGAAGGCACCCTGTTCATGGTCGCCGCACCCTCGGGCGCGGGCAAGTCCACCCTGGTCAATGCCCTGCTGGAACGCGAGCCGGCGATCTCGCTGTCGATCTCGCACACCACGCGCCCGCCGCGCCCGGGCGAGCTGTACGGGCGGCATTACTATTTCGTCGAGCGCAGCGAATTCGAGCGCGAGGTGACCGAGGGCATCTTCCTGGAGCACGCCGAAGTGCACGGCAACCTGTATGGCACCTCGCGCACCATGGTGCAGGAGTTGCTGGCGCAGGGGCGTGACGTGCTGCTGGAGATCGACTGGCAGGGCGCCGAGCAGATCCGTCGCAGCAAGCCCGACTGCGTCAGCGTGTTCATCCTGCCGCCGTCGCGGGCGGAACTGGAGCGACGCCTGCGTGGCCGCGGTTCGGACAGTGCCGAGGTGATCGAGCGCCGGTTGCGCAACTCGCGCGGGGAAATCGCCCATGCGCACCAGTTCGACTACATCCTGGTCAACGACTCGTTCGAGAATGCGCTGGCCGACCTGCAGGCGATCGTGCGGGCGGTGCGCCTGCGCGGCGCGTTGCAATGGCAGCGGCACGAAGGGTTGATCGCCGACCTGCTGGCGGCTGAAGCCTGAGTTTCCCGGTGAGATTTTCCGCATGGCCTTCGAAACGCGCTTCGGCTACCTTGTGCAACTCCTCGACTGTATTTGCCGCCCATGACCGATCCCGTTCGCGCCACGCCTGACGACACCATCCTGGTGCGGATCCGTGGCCTGACCACGGTACTCAACGGCAAGACCATCTTCGACTCGCTGGACATGGACATTCCACGCGGCAAGATCACCGCGATCATGGGGCCCAGCGGCACCGGCAAGACCACCCTGCTCAAGCACATCACCGGGCAGATGCGTGCCGATGCCGGCACGATCGAAGTCAACGGCAGCAACGTGGCCGAGCTGTCGCGCGAACAGTTGTACAAGTTGCGCGAGGGCATCGGTTACCTGTTCCAGAACTCGGCCCTGCTGACCGATTTCGACGTGTTCGAGAATGTCGCATTTCCCCTGCGTCAGCATACGAAATTGCCCGAGGTGCTGATCCGCGACGTGGTGCTGCTGAAGCTGCAGGCCGTGGGCCTGCGCGGCGCGGCGCGGCTGACCCCGAGCGAGCTTTCCGGTGGCATGGCGCGGCGCGTGGCACTGGCGCGGGCGATCGTGTTCGATCCGATGCTGATCCTGTACGACGAGCCGTTCGTGGGGCTCGATCCGGTGGCGTTGAACCAGGTGCTGAAGTTGATCCGTACGCTGAACCAGACCCTGGGCATTACCAGCGTGCTGGTGGCGCACGAGTTGGCTGCCGTGCGGCAGATCGCCGAGCATGTGCTGCTCATCGCGAACGGCAAGGTGGTCGCGCAGGGCGACCCTAAGACCATCGCCGACGATGGTTCGCCGTGGACGCGGCAGTTCTTCGGCGGCGAAGCGGATGGCCCCGTGCCGTTCCAGTATCCGGCGGACGATTACGCACAGGCACTGGGTTTTTCCGGAGTCGCGAAATGAACCGGTACACACCGCAAGGCAACAACGTGGTCACTCAGGCGCTGACGCAAATCGGTGGTTGCGGCCTGTTTTTGCTGACCTTGCTGGCGGCCGTTCCGCGCAGTTTGCGTTACTTCCGCGAGACCGTCCGCCAGCTGTGGTTTGTCGGTGCGATGAGCCTGACCATCATCATGGTTTGCGGCTTGTTCGTCGGCATGGTGTTGATGCTGCAGCTGTATCACGTGCTGTCGATTTTCGGTGGTACTTCGGCCAGCGGCATGGTGGTGGCATTGGCTGTCTATCGAGAGCTTGGTCCGGTGATCACGGCGCTGCTGTTCGCCGGCCGCGCCGGCACGTCGATCACCGCCGAGATCGGCCTGATGCGCGCTACCGACCAGATCGATGCGATGGAATTGATGGCGGTCGATCCGGTCGCCTACGTGGCCACGCCGCGCTTCCTGGCCGGCCTGATCGCGATGCCGCTGCTGTGCTGCGTATTTTGCGCCATGGCGATATTCGGTGGCCATCTGGTCGGCGTGACCTGGTTGGGCATCGACAACGGCACGTTCTGGTCGAACATGACGGCGCAAGTGGATGTGCACACCGATATCGTCAATGGCGTGCTGCTGAAGAGCCTGGCGTTTGGCGCAGTGGTGTCCCTGATCGCGGTGTACCAGGGCTTCACCACGCCGCCGACCAGCGAGGGTGTGGCCTATGCCACCACCCGCACCGTGGTCGCCTCGTCGATCGCGATCCTGGCGTTGGACTTCGTACTCACCGCCTTCCTGATGTGACTGCCGCCATGACCATTACCGTTATTTCCCATCGTTCATCGAGGATCGTGCCGTGAGCCAACAGAGAAGTTCCTATGCCGTCGGCACCGGTCTGTTCATCGTGCTGGGCTTTGCCGCGCTGGCGTACCTTGCGACGCAGACCAGTTCCGTGGCGAATGTGCATCAGGGCGACAGCTACAGCGTCGATGCGCGGTTCACCAATATCGGCCAGTTGAAAGAGCGTGCGCCGGTGAAGATTGCCGGTGTCCGGGTCGGCCAGGTGCAGTCGATCACACTGACGCCGGGTCACGACGTGGCCGAAGTGCAGCTGTCGATCGACAAGAAGTACGACCATATTCCGCAGGATTCCGTCGCCACCATCTTCACCAGCGGTCTGCTGGGCGACCAGTACGTCGGCATCGAGTACGGCAGTTCGAAGCAGGTGGTGGCGGCCGGCGGCACGCTGGCGCGCACGAAGTCCTCTCAGCCGCTGGAGGAGATGCTCGGCAAGTTCTTCGGTGCCGGCGGCGTGGCCGACAATATCGGTGGGACCTATACGGTGAAGGCGAACTTCACCAATGTCGGCACGCTGTCTGCCGGTGCACCGGTGAAGATGGCGGGTGTGGCGATCGGCAGCGTGCAGTCCGTACATGCCGATCCGGTCAAGCTGAATGCCGAGGTCGTGATGGCGATCGACAAGCGCTACAACCAGATTCCGGACGATTCGGCTGCCGCGGTGTTCACCAGCGGTTTGATCGGGAGCCAGTATGTTGCGATCCAGCCCGGTGGTTCGCCGGACGCGCTCAAGAATGGTGACGAGATGATCCTGACCCAGTCGGCAATGCAACTGGAGGACCTTATCGGCAAATTCCTGGTCAATGGTTCGCCCAGTGACAAAAAAGACGCCGGCAACGGCAAATAGCCTGATTTCCCCACCGGCTCGCATCGAGCCGGTTCTGCTGAAGGAGTTACCCATGTTGCGCAGACTGGCCCTTGCCGCCGCCCTCGCGTTCGCTTGCGTGGTCGCCGTCCCCGCGATTGCCCAGGAATCTGTCCCGGCCGCCGCGCCGACGGCCGCCACCCAGTTGCAGACCCCGGTGCAGATCGTGCAGGGCATTGCCGATCAGCTGGCCACCGCGATCGACGGGCACCGCGACGAGCTGAAGCACAACCGTGAGAAGTTGATCAGCATCATCGACGAGGTGTTTCTGCCGCACTTCGACCTCGATTACGCGTCGATCCTCGTGCTCGGTCAGCATGCCCGGGAGGCCACTCCGGCCGAGCGCGAGCGTTTTGCCAAGGCGTTCTACAACTCGATCACGCACCGTTATGCCGAGGGCCTGCTCAACTACACCCGCGGCCGGGTCAAAGTGCTTCCTTTCAAGGGTGATCTCAACGACAAGCGTACGGTGGTGCGCACCCAGGTGGTGCTGGACGACGGCAAGCTGGTGTCGATCGACTATGCCTTCCGCAAGAGCCGCAGCGGCGACTGGAAGGCCTATGACGTGATCATCGAAGGCATCTCCTATGTCACCAATTATCGCAACCAGGTGGATGCGGAGATTCGCAAGGTCGGAATCGACCAGTTGATCACGAATCTCGAAACCCAGGGCGAAAAGGCACTGGAGATCATGGACAAGGAAAACAGGGAAGCGAAGTGACGGCCATCGACGGGTTCCAGCTGGATACCGCCGCCCCCGGAAGGTTGGGGGTGAGCGGGGTGCTGAGCTTCGACACCGCCGCCGCGGCACTGCAGGCGATCGAGGCCGCGCTGGCCGCTGCGGCCGGGGCCGTGGTGGAGCTCGACCTGGCCGGCCTCGATCACAGCGACAGTGCCGGCCTCGCCTGTGTACTGGCGGTGGTGGCCGAGGCCGACCGTCGCGGGCAGGTTCTGCAGGTGGTCCACATGCCGGAGGGTATGAAGGCATTGGCACAGGTGTGCGAAGTCGATCGTCTGATGTCCTGACCTTCCCCGCTTTTCACAGGCGCACAAGAAAGGGGCCAGATCGGCCCCTTTCTTTTTCTCCAGTCTGCGTTGCGGTCAGTGCTTGGTGGCTTGCCCCGGGTGCTTGTTCTCCCACTCGTGCTGCTGGTCAAGCAACTGTTCGGGATCGAAGTTCGGGGTATCCAGACCCTGCATCTGCTGGATGATCTCCATGGGCGGGTTGCCGTCGTAGATCTTGTACAGACGCTGCTGCCGGTACGCGTCGCGGATGAACACGTAAGGGTCGTAGGCCGATTGCAGGAAGCCCTCGGCGTCGATCCCCCGCGAACGCAGGGTCACCAGATACATCGCCTGCGGCAGGTATTGCAGGCCGTTGTAATGATGATTGTTGGCGAACAGGACCAGCGGATCGAAGAAATAGCCGTCGACGGGTGTGCGCCAGATATCACGTGCGGTGCTGGGCCCCAGGAACGGCACCATCAGGAAATCGCCCTCCGGCGCACCCCAGCGAGCCAGGGTGATGCCGAAGTCATTGTCCTCCAGTGGCAGGCCGAGCTGGCTGGCGGGATCGAAGAAGCCGCCAATGCCCAGGGTCAGGTTGACCAGGAACCGACTGGTACTCTGCAGCGCCTGCTTGGGACGCGCCTGCAGCAGGTCGTTGGCTACCGTGACCGGCATGCGGATATTGGTGAAGAAATCGCTGAACGAGCGACGCACCGGCGGATTGGTCACCTTGCGATAGCCCATGGCGACCGGACGAATGACGGCCTTGTCCAGTGTGTCGTTGAACTTGTAGGCGCCGCGATTGAATTTTTCCAGTGGATCGTCGGTCCGCGGCTTGGCGATGGTGCAGCCGGTCAACAAGACGATTGCCAACACGGGCAACCAGCGGCTCAAGGAGGAAAGTCGTAGCTGTAGGGACATTGGATGCCGGGGATTCATGTCGGGGACAGCATTAAGTGTACTGTCTGGTTTTATATCTTGCACGGCTTTCGTTGTGCTTTCGCACGAGCCGATCCGTGGCCAGCCCGCCATCATACGCGTCAGCCGCATTGCCAGCAAAGAACCCGCTGGCTACACTGTCAGACCATATAAGTTATTTATTCTTAGAGGATTTCGCATGGCACGTATTACCGTGGAAGACTGCCTCGAGGTGGTCGACAACCGTTTCGAGCTGGTGTTGATGGCGACCAAGCGTGCGCGCCAGCTGGAAAAGGGCGCCGAACCGGCGGTCAATCCGGATCACGACAAGCCGACCGTGCTGGCGCTGCGCGAGATCGCTGCCCGTCGCATCGACCAGGCCACGATTGACCAGATCGACAAGGCCGAGCGCGAGCGTGCCGAGCGCGAGGCGCTGGAGTGGGCTGCGGCCGAGGTTGACGACGACCTGTCCAAAGGTGGCGACGACTGATGGAAGGCGCCTGCTGTAGCGCGCGGTTCTTTCATGCTGGTGGATCCGGCATGACGGCGTGCACGCGCATGGCGGTCGTTGGCGGTTCCTGCCGCGGGGTAGGCGCCTGATTCGGCGCCAGCATCCATGACTGCGGCGACTCATTCCGCTTCTGCCGACATGTCCGCGTTGCCGCCCTACGTGCTGGCGCTTAAAGAGCGCATTGCCTACCTGCCCGACGCGCAGGTCGAGCGTGTGTTGCGCGCGTTCGAGATCGGGGCCAAGGCGCATGCCGGGCAGGAGCGCAAGAGCGGCGAGCCCTACATCACCCATCCCGTGGCCGTCGCTGGCATCCTGGCCGAACTCGGGCTGGATGCCGAGACGATCATCGCGGCGATCCTGCACGACACGCTGGAAGACACCGAGCTCAGCCGCGAGGCCTTGGCAGCCGAGTTCGGTGAAGTGGTGGCCGAACTGGTCGATGGCGTCACCAAGCTGGACAAGATGCGTTTTGGCACCCGTCAGGAGGCGGATGCGGAAAGTTTCCGCAAGATGCTGTTGGCGATGGCGCGCGACATCCGGGTGATCCTGATCAAGCTGGCCGATCGGCTGCACAACATGCGCACCTTGGGGGCCAAGGATGCGGACTCTCGTCGCCGGATCGCGCGCGAGACGCTGGAGATCTTTGCCCCGATCGCACAACGGCTGGGCATGAACAAGTTCAAGGCGGAGCTGCAGGATCTGGGTTTCCGCGCGCTGTACCCGGATCGTTACCGGGTGATCAGCGAACGCATCCGGGCCGCGATTGGCAACCGACGCGAGGCGATGGGCAAGATCGAGACGGCGCTGTCGACGAGGCTCTCCGACGAGCACCTGTCGGCCCATGTGGTGGGGCGAATCAAATCGCCGTGGAGCATCTATTCGAAGATGCGCGGTGAGCACAAGAGTTTCACGCAGCTGATGGACGTCTACGGTTTTCGCGTGGTCGTCGATAGCGCGACCAGCTGCTACATGGCGCTCGGCGTCGTGCATGCGCTGTACAAGCCGGTGGACAAACGCTTCAAGGATTTCATCGCGATTCCCAAGGCGAACGGATACCAGTCGCTGCATACCGTGCTGCTGGGGCCGTTCGGTGCACCGATCGAGGTGCAGATCCGGACCGCTGAGATGGATTCCGTCGCCGAGCGTGGCGTTGCCGCGCACTGGGCCTACAAGACCGACAGCGGTCCGGCCAACAGCGCGCAGGCGCGGGCGCGCGAATGGCTGTCCTCGATGGTCGACAGCTCGGCAAATACGGTTTCCTCGTCGGAGTTCATCGAGAACGTCAAGATCGACCTGTTTCCCGACGAGGTCTACCTGTTCACGCCGCGCGGCGACATCCTCTCGCTGCCGCGCAACGCCACCGCGCTGGATTTCGCCTACGCCGTGCATACCGATGTCGGCGATCATGCGGTCGCCGCGCGGGTCGACAAGAAACTGTTGCCCCTGCGCACGCGGCTGGAATCCGGTCAGCTGGTGGAGATCATCACCGCGCCGTCGGCGGTGCCGAATCCGGCGTGGCTGGAGGTCGTGGTCACGGGCAAGGCGCGCACCGCGATCCGGCAGTACCTGAAGCACCTGCAGCACGAGGATGCGGTCGACTTCGGCCATCGCATGCTCGATCGCGCGCTGGATGCGCAGGGCAGCAGTCTGGACGGCATTCCGGCGGCCGTGCTGGATCGCTTCCTGGAGACGTCCAAGCTCAAGCGGCTGGAGGAGCTCCTGTCGGACATCGCGCTGGGCAATCGCATGCCCGACGTGGTGGCCAGCCAGCTGCTGGGTTCACGTCGCAAGAAGGCCACCGGGGCGAAACAGGCAACGTCGCCCGTGCAGGAAAAAATTCGCATCACCGGTGGCGAGCGAGGGGTGCTCAGCTTCGCCAACTGCTGCCATCCGTTGCCGGGCGACGACATCATCGGCTATCTGTCATCGGGCAAGGGCATCGTGGTGCATCGCGAGGAATGCCCGAACGTGGTCGAGCTGCGCAAGTCGCCGGAGCGTTGCGTGGCGATCGAATGGGATCGTGGTGTCCAGGGCGACTATCGTGCCGAACTGCGCATCGAGGTGATCAATCGCCCGGGCGTGCTGGCCACCGTGGCCGCGGCGATTGCCGCGGCCGATTCGAATATCGAGAACGTGGAATATGTGGAGCGCGATGCGTCGGCCGCGACGTTGCTGTTTGCGATGGAAGTGAAGAGTCGCAAGCACCTCGCCGATGTCATCCGCCGCGTGCGTCGTACCGGCGTGGTCAGCGGGGCCTATCGCTACCCGCTGTGAAGCGGATACCGGCGAAATCGGCGAAGCCGCTACTGACCCCCGGTCTCGTCCTACAATCGGGCTTTCCATCAAGCGAGGAAAGCCCATGTCCCGCAGCACGATCTTCACCGAGCAGGCGCCGGCCGCGATCGGCCCTTATTCGCAGGCGGTGCGCGCTGGCAACACGGTGTACTTTTCCGGCCAGATCCCACTCGATCCGGCCACGGCAGCGCTGGTCGATGGCGACATCTCGATCCAGACGCGGCGGGTGTTCGACAATCTCGATGCCGTAGCCAGAGCCGCCGGCGGTTCGCTGGCGCAGATCGTGCGGATCGGCATCTATGTCACCGACCTGGCGAATTTCGCCGCGGTCAACGCGGTGATGGCCGAGTACTTCCAGCAGCCCTATCCGGCGCGTTCCACCATCGAGGTGTCCGGCCTGCCGAAGGCCGCCCAGGTCGAGGTCGATGCGGTGATGGTATTGCCCTGATCGGGATGGTCTGATTGCTCCAGCCGGCTTGCGCCGACAGCTCCTGTCGGTGTCCCGCTTACGGCAACTGGCGTCGCTCGGTTAGGCTTGCTTCATGGCTGCCCGTACCGTCCGTCCCGCTTCCACTTCCAGCACCGATCCGGGCGTCACGCCGGTGGATGCGCTGCCCGGCGTCGGGCCGGCGCTTCTCGCGTCGCTGGCACGGCTCGGGCTGGAGCGGGTGCAGGACCTGTGGTTTCACCTGCCGCTCCGCTACGAAGACAAGACGCGGGTCACCGCGATCGCCGACCTGCGGATTGGCGAGCGCGCGCAGGTCGAGGGTGTGGTCGAGGCGGTGGAGCGGGGGTTTCGTTATCGCCCGCAACTGAAGGTCGCGGTCGGCGACGCCAGCCTGCAGACCCTGCTGCTGCGCTTCTTCCATTTCAACCGCGCGCAGGCTGAGCAATTGCTGCCCGGGACCCGCCTGCTTTGCTACGGGGAAGTACGCCATGGTGCGCAGGGGCTGGAAATGGTGCACCCGAGCTACCAACGGCTCAGCGGCGCCGAAGCGGCCACCGTGGATGAGCTGCTCAGCCCGATCTATCCGACCACCGAGGGGCTGGGAACCAAACGATTGGCCGGGGTGATCGGCAAGGCGCTGGCGCTGCTGCCACCCGCCGCGCAGCTGGAGCTGATTCCGCCTGAACTATGCGCTGAGCACGGTCTTACCTCGTTGCGTGATGCGCTGATGTATGTCCATCGACCGCCGCCGGACGCACATCTTGATCAGCTGATGCAGGGGCGGCATCCGGCGCAGCAGCGGCTTGCGTTCGAGGAGTTGCTGACCCAGCATCTGAGCCTCAAACGCATGCGTGCTGCGGTAAGGCGCCGGCATGCGCCCCGGTTGGGCGGCGAGGGCGTGCTGCGGCAGCAGCTGCTGGCGGGGTTGCCGTTCCAGCTGACCGCGGCGCAGCAACGGGTGAGCGCCGAAGTGGCCGCCGACCTGGCGCGGCCCCGGCCGATGTTGCGGCTGGTTCAGGGCGATGTCGGTTCGGGCAAGACTGTGGTCGCGGCGCTGGCGGCGCTGGCCGCGGTGGAGTCGGGCCGGCAGGTGGCACTGATGGCACCGACCGAGTTGCTGGCCGAACAGCATCTGCACAATTTCCGGCACTGGCTGCAGCCGCTCGGGATCGAAGTGGAATGGCTGGCCGGCAAGGTGTCCGGCAAGGCGCGCAAGCTGGCGCTGGAGCGGGTCGCCGCCGGCGCGCCGGTGGTGATCGGCACGCATGCCCTGATGCAGGAAGGGGTCGCGTTCGCGCAGCTCGGGCTGGTGATCGTCGACGAACAGCATCGTTTCGGCGTGCAGCAGCGGCTGGCGCTGCGCGACAAGGGACGGGACGGCGAACAAGTGCCGCACCAGCTGGTGCTGACCGCCACGCCGATTCCACGCACCTTGGCGATGAGCGCGTATGCCGATCTGGATGTGTCCTCGATCGATGAGTTGCCTCCCGGGCGCACCCCGGTGCAGACCATCGCGATTTCGAATGCGCGGCGGATCGAGGTGATCGAACGCATTCATGCAGCCTGTGGCGAGGGGCGGCAGACCTACTGGGTATGCACCTTGATCGAGGAGTCCGAGCAACTGCGAGCGCAGGCGGCCGAGGTGGCGCATGCCGAGCTCTCTGCCGCGCTCGCCGGTTACAGGGTCGGCCTGATCCACGGTCGCATGAAGCCGAAGGAGAAGCAGGCGGTGATGGAGGCGTTCAAGGCCGGTGAGCTGGCCGTGCTGGTGGCGACCACGGTGATCGAGGTCGGCGTGGATGTGCCCAATGCCAGCCTGATGGTGATCGAGAACAGCGAGCGGCTCGGTCTGGCCCAGCTGCATCAGCTGCGCGGCAGGGTGGGTCGGGGCGCGCAGGCCTCCAACTGCGTGCTGCTGTATCAGCCCCCGCTGGGCCAGCTTGCCCGCGAGCGGCTGCAGGTGATGCGCGAGACCAATGACGGCTTCCGCATTGCCGAGAAGGATCTGGAGCTGCGCGGACCCGGTGAAGTGCTCGGTACCCGTCAGACCGGTCAGCTCAGTTTCCGCATCGCCGACCTGACTCGCGACGCGCATCTGCTGCCGGCGGTGCAACGAGTAGGCCAGCACATGCTGGTGCACCACCCACGGCAGACCGGGCAATTGATCGAGCGCTGGATCGGAGGCGCCGCACGTTACGTGCACGCATGACGGTAGGAATTCGAGACTGTTCCGTTAAGCTGCCGCTTTGCCGCCCGGTGACCGCGACCCATGATTCGACCGCAACTGCTGATTGATACCGACCCCGGCGTCGACGACGCGCTGGCGATCCTGATGGCGCATGCACATGCCGACATCGCTGGCCTGTGCATTGCTGCGGGCAATGTGGGGCTCGGTCATACCGTGCGCAACGCGCGCACCCTGGTCGATCTGCTCGGTACCTCGGTTCCGGTGTTCGCCGGATGTGCCACACCACTGGTGCGCGCGGCGGAGGAAGACGCCGCGTTCGTGCACGGGCAGGATGGCTTTGGCGATATCGGTTTCCCCGAACCGGCCAGCGTACTGCCCGACGAGTCCGCCGCGCTGGCCTTGCTGCGCCTGACCCGTGAAAGGCCGGGCGAACTGACCCTGGTGGCGCTGGCGCCGTTGACCAATCTCGCGCTGGCGTTGCGGCTGGATCCGACGCTGCCCCTGCGGGTGGCCCGGCTGGTGGTGATGGGTGGCGCGGTCACTGGCCACGGCAACACCGGCAGGGTGCCGGCGGAATTCAACATCGGCTTCGATCCAGAGGCGGCGCACGTCGTGTTCGAGGCATTTCCGGCGTTCGACCTGATCGACTGGGAGGTCACCTTGCGGCATGCGTTCGACAACGCGGAATTCGATGCCTGGCTGGCTGCCGGTGATCGACGGGCGGACTTTTTCGGAAAGATCGTGGGGGCGGCGCGCCGCTACAACGCCAGCCACGACCGTAGCGGTCTGATCGCGGCCGACGCGCTGGCGATGGCGGTGGCGATCGATCCGTCGATCGTCACCCGAAACGAGAAGCGGGCGGTTGCGGTGGAACTGGATGGACGCCTCACCCGCGGTGCCACCGTGGTGGACTGGGCTGGGCGACTGGGTCGTCCGGCCCAGGCCCGTATTGTGCTGGAGGTGGACCAAGTCCGCTTTGCCACGATGGTGCGGCGTGCCCTTGGTGTGCAGCGCTGATCGCATGCAGGTCACCCGATCTGGAGCCCACTGCGGCCAGACTTGCGGTGAGGGGCGCTTCCTCGTTACAATGCCGCTCTTTTCACCACCGCTTTAGAGCCTGTCATGAAGCCTGATATCCATCCGAACAACAAGCCGGTGGTATTCCAGGACCTGTCGTCCGACTTCGCGTTTCTGACCAAGTCGACCATGTCCAGCAAGGAAACCATCAAGTGGGAAGACGGCAATGAGTACCCGCTGATCAAGGTGGATATCTCCAGCCATTCGCATCCGTTCTACACCGGCAAGCAGAAGACGCTGGATGTCGGCGGTCGCGTCGACAAGTTCCGTCGCCGCTATGCGGGCTCCGTCAAGGAGTAAGCGACGGTCGCGGCCATCGTTCGCGGCGGCCGGCCAGTGGTATCGAATCCAGACACGGGGTGAGCGCAAGCTTGCCCCGTGTCTTTTCGTGGCCGGATTTCGACCATTCGCCATCGAATGCAGGTGAGACCCTGTGCGATAATGGTGAGCGAACTGACGCCGCCGCGTTGGTTGCATCGCCTGCCTGCCCCGGTACGCGATACCCAGACATTCCCCTCGCCGGGCGGCGCCGTCATCGCGGTAGCCGCTGGTGGTGACCCACATGTAAGGAGGTTTCCGTGTCCGATTCCCATATCGTCAAGCTGGTCGATGAGTCGAGCAAACGCAGCAGTGAGCTGCCATTGGTCAGCGGCACGCTTGGCCCGGCTTGCATCGACATCAGCACGCTGTACAAAGACACGGGGCATTACACCTACGATCCTGGCTACGGCAGCACCGCCAGCACCAAGAGCGCGATCACCTACATCGACGGTGACCAGGGCGTGCTGCTGTATCGCGGCTACCCGATCGAGCAGCTGGCGGAAAACTCCAGTTTCCTCGAGGTGTCCTATCTGCTGCTCAATGGCGAGCTGCCGGACAAGGAACAATTCGCCGGCTTCGAGCACGACATCACGCATCACACGATGATGCACGAGGCTCAGAAGAACTTCTTCCAGGGCTTCCGCCACGACGCCCACCCGATGGCGATGCTTGCCGCCGCGGTCGCCTCGCTGTCGGCGTTCTACCATGACAACCTGAGCGTCGACGATCCGGCTGACCGCAAGCTCGCCGCGATCCGCCTGATCGCCAAGATGCCGACGATCGCCGCTGCCTGTTACCGCTATTCGGTGGGCTGGCCGCTGCGTTACCCGCGCAACAACCTGGAATATGTCGACCGCTTCCTGCACATGATGTTCGAGGTACCGAGTGAGCCGCTGCAGATGAACCCGGTGGCCGCCAAGGCGCTCGACCTGCTGTTCATCCTGCATGCCGATCACGAGCAGAACGCGTCCACCTCGACCGTGCGCCTGGTCGGCTCGACGGGCGCGAATCCTTACGCATCGATCGCTGCCGGCATCACCGCGCTGTGGGGTCCGGCGCATGGCGGCGCCAACGAGGCGGTGCTCAAGCAGTTGGAGGAGATCGGCAGCCCGGACAATGTCGAGTCGGCGATCCTGCGTGCGAAGGACAAGAACGACAGTTTCCGCCTGATGGGTTTCGGCCACCGCGTGTACAAGAACTTCGATCCCCGCGCGAAGATCATCCGTGAGATGTGCCACAAGGTACTGGCCGAACTGGGCGTCAAGGACCCGCTGCTGGATGTGGCGATGAAGCTGGAAGAGGCGGCGCTGAAGGACGAGTACTTCATCGAGCGCAAGCTGTATCCGAACGTCGATTTCTACTCGGGCATCATCTACAAGGCACTGGGCATTCCCACCGAGATGTTCACCGTGATGTTCGCGATAGCGCGCACTTCCGGCTGGATTGCACACTGGATCGAGCAGCATGAAACACCGGGGTCGCGGATCGGGCGTCCGCGCCAGGTCTATACCGGTGCCGATGTGCGCGATTACGTGCCGACCGCGAAGCGCTGAGCGCCGTGTTGGTGCTGATGGGCGGCTGAGGTTCCCCCGCTCCCCAACGAGCGCCCCGGCTTCGGTCGGGGCGTTTTCGTTGGGGAAGCGGCTCAGCGCAATGCGGCGGTCAATTGCTGTTCGAAGGTGTCATCGGAGTCTTCATCCAGCAGCATTTCCACCTGGGCCAGTGTGGCGCGGCGCATCGGTCGATCATCGGTCCGGTTCAGTGGCGCCTGGCGCAGCGCATCCCGCGGCAGCACGGTGATGTCAAAGGGCAGCTCGTCGGCGGCGAACAGCAGCACCGGGTATTCGGGTTGCTCGTCGCGGCCGTAGCGCAAGCGGCGAACCTGCGCCTCGATCGGCACGCCGTGGTCGCGCAGATACAGTGCGACTGCGTCCGGGTCGTCACTGAATACATGCAGGCATACGGCCGAGTGCGCATCCGCGGTGCCTTCGAGTACGGCGCCGACCAGGCGGGGATCGAACGTGGCCAGGAAACCCATGGCTTCCACAGCTGCCTCGCGCCGCTGCCGCAACAAGCGTGGCTGGCTGTCGGCGAGGAATAATCGCTGGTGTTCGCGCAGTGCCCGCTCGATCTCCATGTTGCGTGGCAGCGCCTGGGTGTCGACGATGCCGAGGCGCTCGGCCGCCTTCAGTTTGGCGTGATGGAAGTCGCGGATGCCATGCTCGCTCATCAGGCGAGCGGCTTCCTGTGCGACACGCAGACGATTGCGCTGCAATCGGTCATGCGCGTGGATGCGGTGGTGTTCGCCTCGGGACATGGCGCACTCCTCATCTGTCGGTGGGCGGCACAGGGGCGAAGCCCGCATGACCGGGACTCCCCCCAGGGATTCAGAAGATGTCGTAGGCGTGCTGCTGATCCTGCTCCTTCTGCTGGGCCGCCTGACTGCGCAGCCGATCGATGTCTTCCACCTTGAACATCTCGTTCATGCCGTCAGGATCGGACGACGAGGTGGGCAGGCCGTTCTGCCGGTTGATCCATACCGTACTGATTCCCGGCGGCATCGGCAACGTGCTCAGTGGCAAGCCCTTCAGCGCGGCGCCCATGTACTCCATCCAGATCGGCAGTGCGGCCTTGGCGCCGAATTCGCCGCGACCGAGCGAGCTGTAGTCGTCAAAGCCCACCCACACCGCCGTCGACAGGTCGGCGTTGAAGCCGACAAACCACGCATCACGGTGATCGTTGGTGGAACCGGTCTTGCCGGCCAGATCGGCACGATCCAGCGCACGCGCTGCCGAGCCGGTGCCGTGCAGGATCACGTCCTTCATCATTGACGTGATCAGGTAATCGTTGCGGGGGCCGATGACGTGCGGTGCCAGCACCGGTGGATGAGTGCTTTCGTCATGCACATCGGCCGGCAGCACGGCCTCGCCCACGCCATCGACGCTGCTGGAGGTCGCCGGCGCCACCTCGGCGCTGGCCACGCCGTTGGCGGGCGTCTTGTTCATTTCGGCGGGAGGCGGGCCGGGCGGGCTGGTGTCCAGCAGCCGTTCCTGGCAGTTGCGGCAGGCGCGCGCGGGATTGGCCACGTACACCGGCTTGCCGTCCCGGTCATCGATCTCGTGGATGAAATACGGTGTGACCAGGTAGCCGCCGTTGGCGAACACGGCATAGCCGCGGGCCATGCTCATGGGCGACACCGAAGCGGTGCCAAGGGCCATCGACAGGTTGGCGGGTATGGCATCGAGCGAGAAGCCGAAGCGGGTGGCGTATTCACGCACGAAGCGTACGCCGATGGCGTCGAGCAGGCGCACCGAGACCAGATTCTTCGATTGCACCAGCGCTTCGCGCAAGCGCATGGGCCCGGCGAACTTCCCGTCATCGTTGGATGGGGTCCAGATTCCGTTCGGTCGCGATGGATCGGGCAGTGCCAGCGGCGCATCGTTGATGATCGATGCCGGGTTGAACCCGCGCTCGAACGCGGCTGAATACAGATAAGGCTTGAAGCTGGATCCGGGCTGGCGCGCCGCCATCACCGCGCGGTTGAACTTGCTGCGCGCGAAGTTGAAACCGCCCACCAGAGCCTGGATCGAGCCATCTTCCGGATTGATCGAGGTCAACCCGGCCTGAGCGGCGGGGATCTGTGCAAGCTGCCACTCCCCCTTGTCATCGCGCGCGAGCCGGATGATGTCGCCGCGCTTGAGCACGCTGTCCACGTGGGTTGGCGCAGCGCCGACCCGGTCATCATTGATGTGCGGCCGTGCCCAACTCATGCCGGCCAGGTCGAGAATGACGTTCTCATGGCTGGGAAGATAAATCGTGGCCTGCTTGGCATCGCTGGCCGTGACCAGGCCAGGCTGCATGCCCGAGATGCTGCCGTAGTTCGACAGCAGGCGGTCGTAGTCCGCCTCGCCGGCGTTTGCGGGCAGGTCCTGATGGGCCTCGGGACCGCGCCAGCCATGCCTGTGATCGTAGGCGATCAATCCGTTGCGCAGGGCATCCACCGCCGTTTGCTGACGGTCGCTCTGCACCGTGGTCCTGACTACGTAACCTTCGGTGAGCGCGTCATTGCCAAGTCGGTCGAGCACCTGTCGGCGGACCATCTCCGCCAGATACGGTGCATCGACCTCAATGGGTTGCTCATGCGGGTAGGCGTGGTTTGGCTCGGCAACTGCCTGTTCATACACCGGTTTGGTGATGTAATCGTGCCGCAGCATCTCACCCAATACCCAGTTGCGCCGGGCGATCCCGCGCTTGGGGCTGTTGATCGGATTGACCGCCGAGGGCAGCTGGAAGGTCGAGGCCAGCATCGCGCATTCGGCGACGGTCAGCTGATCCAGGGTCTTGCCGTAGTAATACTCCGCTGCAGCGGCTACGCCGTAGGCGCGATGGCCGAGAAACATCTTGTTGAGATACAGCTCGAGGATCTGATCCTTGCTGAGCTCGTGCTCGATGCGCAGCGCGATGAAAATCTCCGTGAGTTTGCGTGAGTACAGCTTTTCAGGGCTGAGGAAGAAGTTCCGCGCGACCTGCTGGGTGATCGTCGAGCCACCGGGGCCCTTGTCGCCACCGGTGACGATGACGTGCCAGCCGGCACGCGCGATGCCGTGCCAGTCCACGCCGGGATGGTGATAGAAGTCGGCATCCTCGGCCGAGAGCACCGCGTGCTTGAGCCGGTCGGGCACGTCGGCGATGTCCACAGGGATGCGCCGGGTTTCGCCGAAGCTGGCAATCAGCTTTCCATCGGCGCTCAGCACGCGCAGCGGCACCTGCATGTGATAGTCCTTGAGGACTGTCACCGAAGGAAGTCTTGGTGCTATCAGCCAATACGCCACGCCAACCGCGACAACTGCCAGAAGCAAACCGGAAAAGGCCAGGATCAGTGCCCAGCGCAACAAACGCTTGAAAATTTGCATGGTGTGGAGATAGCGAGACCTGAGTCAAAACATGGCAGAGTATAGATGTAGCAGTATTCGACGCATGAGATGTGCGTCGGTTAAAGCAAGGGTCGGGCCATCCGACCATTGCCGCAAATGTGGTGGACATCACGTCAATTACTTGAGAAAGTCGCCGTAGACCGTTGCCTTTACGTCAAATTTTCGATTTAATGCCAGTGCGCATCCCGCCAGGATTCTGGTTCGGGGCGTCAGCGGCAAGGGGGAAACACCGTGGGGCTCTTTACACCGAAGAAGCCGGCGCTGATTGGTGTCGACATCAGTTCGACTGCCGTCAAGTTGCTGCAGCTAAGTCAAGCGGGCGGTCGTTATCGCGTGGAGCATTACGCGGTCGAGCCACTGCCACCCAATGCCGTGGTCGAAAAGAACATCGTCGAGGTCGAGGCGGTCGGTGACGCGATTCGTCGCGCACTGGCCCGCTCGGGTTCGAAGCTCAAGCATGCATCGGCCGCGGTGGCCGGGTCGGCGGTGATCACCCGTATCATTCCGATGGCCAGCGAGCTCTCCGACGACGATCTGGAAGGCCAGATCCAGGTCGAGGCCAACCAGTACATTCCGTACCCGATCGATGAGGTAAGCCTCGATTACGAGGTGGTCGGCCCGGTGCGCGACAACCCCGACATGAACAACGTGCTGCTCGCTGCCTCGCGCACCGAGAACGTGGACATGCGGGTGGCTGCGCTGGATCTGGGGGGACTCACTGCTGGCGTGATCGATGTCGAGGCGTTCGCGATGGAGAACGCCTTCGCGATGGTCGCCGATCAGCTCAACGTCGGCCGCGATGCCCTGGTGGCCGTGGTCGACATCGGCGCCACCATGACTACGCTGTCGGTGCTGCGCAATCAGCGCACGATCTACTCACGCGAACAGGTCTTCGGCGGCAAGCAGTTGACCGACGAGATCATGCGTCGCTTCGGGCTCTCCTATGAGGAGGCCGGTCGTGCCAAGCGCAAGGGCGGCTTGCCCGAATCCTATGAGACCGAGGCGCTGGAGCCATTCAAGGAATCGTTGATCCAGCAGATCAGCCGCTTGCTGCAATTCTTCTTTGCCGGCAGTGAATACAGCAAGGTCGATCAGGTGGTGCTGGCCGGTGGCTGCGCCTCGATCGAAGGGCTGGGCCCGATGCTGGAAGAGCAGCTCGGGGTGCCCTGTGTCGTTGCCAATCCGCTGGCGCGCATGTCGTTGTCTCCGCGGGTACAGGCACAGTCGCTGGCACAGGACGCGCCCGCACTGATGATCGCGGTCGGCCTCGCCCTGAGGAGCTTCGACTGATGGCACATGTCAATCTACTTCCATGGCGCGCCGAACGGCGCAAGCAACGCGAACGCGAGTTCTACATGCAACTCGCCGCGGCCTTCGTGGTCGCCTTGGGTGTGCTGCTGCTGTGGATCTTCTGGATGGATCAGCGCATCGACAACCAGAACGATCGCAACGCGTACCTGCAGACCGAAATCAAGCAGCTCGACGTGCGCATTGCCAAGATCAAGGATCTGGAAAAGGTTCGCGAGCATCTGCTGGCGCGCAAGCAGATCATCGAGCAACTGCAGGCGGATCGTTCGCAGATGGTCCATCTGTTCGATGAACTGGTGAAGACGATTCCTTCCAGCGCCCGGCTGACCGGGCTGAAGCAGAGCGGCCAAGCCATGTCGCTTGATGGTGTGGCGCAGTCGAATGCGAGCGTTGCCGAATACATGCGCAACATCGAGGCGTCGCCCTGGATGGGGCATGCCGATCTGAGCAAGACCGAAAATACTCATGATGCCACCCGCATGCCGTATGTGTTTGGGTTGAATGTGACGCTGAGTCGACCCAAGACGGATGAAGTCGATGCCGGCAAGATGCCGGGTGAAGCCAGTTCCACTGGGGCTCCGGCTGCGGCAATTCCGGCTGGGGTCAGCAACGCTGCCAAGGTGATGACCAGCGTGCCGCAGAATCCCGCGGTTGCGCCGGCGGTGCCGGCGGTCAAGCCTGCGCCAGCTGCCAAGGGAGGGGCCAGGTGATGAGCTTTCTAAACGACATCCAAAACCTCGACCGCAACAACGTCGGCGGCTGGCCGCAGTCGGTCAAGGTGTTCTTCACCGGTCTGCTGTGCGCGGTCGTCCTGCTGGTTGGCTGGTACTTCTTCGTCAGCGATCAGCAGGACTCCTTGGCGACGCTCGCCGGCAAGGAAAATCAGCTCAAACAGGAGTTCTCGACCAAACAGGCGAAATCGGTCAATCTCGAGGCACTGCAGCAGCAGCTCGACGAGATGCAGGACATGCTGCGACAGTTGCTGCGTCAGCTGCCAAGCAAGACCGAAATGCCTGAATTGCTGATCGATATTTCGCAGACGGCGCAGTCGGCGGGACTGGAGACTGAATTGTTCCAGCCTGGCCCGGAAACCAAGAAAGATTTTTATGCGGAGAAGCCGATCACGCTGCGCATGAGCGGTACCTATCACCAGTTCGGCACATTCATCAGCGGTGTGGCGTCACTGCCACGAGTGGTGATCCTGACCCTGCATGATGTCTCGTTGACCCCGAAAGGACCGAGCAAGGGTGAGGGCAGCGGTCAGCTCGTGCTGCAGGGCACGGTAAAGACCTATCGTTATCTGGATGACGAGGAGAGCACCACCCCGGGCAGCAAGGCGAGGGGGGCGAAATGATGAACAAGTCGATTGCCATCAAGCCGGCCCAGGCTGTGCGTCTCCTGATCATGTTGACTGCCGCCGTGTTGCTCAGTGGCTGCACCCGCGGCATGTCGGATCTGCGCAGTTGGGTCGCGCAGGAAAAGGCCAAGAAAGGCGTGCCGATCCAGCCGTTGCCTGTGATCAAGACATTCGAAACGTTCAAATACGACGATCAGGATCGGCGCGATCCATTCAGTCCGAGCACGGCAGAGTTGCAGACCAGCAGCGCTACCAGTGGTCCTCGACCGGATGCCAATCGCGCCAAGGAGCCCTTGGAAATGTTCGCATTGGACAGCCTCAAGATGGTGGGGACGGTCGGTGCCGGCGCGAACATGGAAGTCCTGATCAAGGATCCGGGTGGCGTGATTCATCGTGTCCACGTCAATGAATACATGGGTCAGAACTACGGGCATATCACCGCGATCAGTGAAGACCACATCGATCTGGTCGAGCTGGTATCCAACGGTAATGGTGGCTGGATGGAACGTCCTGCCAGCATCGCGCTCGGCGAGCAATAGGAAATACAGGGGCAGATGCAATGACCAACCAAATCCAATCCGTCCGGGGCCGAGTCATGCGCCATGCGAGCCGTTACATGCTGATGGGCCTGCTGATCGCCGGTGCCACCTGGGCCAGTGCTGCGATGGCAGCGACCACGACGCTGAAGGACATCAGCTACGACGCCCTGCCTGGGGGCAGCGTCGAGTTGCACATGAACTTCGGCGATGGCCCCGTGCCGCAGCCGAAAATATTCACCACCGGCAATCCACCGCGTATCGCAGTGGATTTTGCCGATACCGACAATGCCGCTGCGCGTCATCTGGACATCGGCAAGGGCTCGACCTCCGGAGTATCTGCGGTGTCTGCTGGCGGTCGCACCCGGGTGGTTGTCGAGTTGATGCGGGAGTCCAGTTATCGGTCTCGGGTCGAGGGCCACAGCCTGGTGCTTACGGTCAACAACGGCAGCACGGATCAATCCGTCACCACGGCCTCCACCATCGATCCGACCAAGGCGCTGCCATCCTCCTCGGCCGGCCCGGCCATCTCCAATATCGATTTCCGCCGTGGTCCGAATGGAGAGGGTCGCGTGCTGATCAGTTTCAGCGGCAGCGGCGCGAATGCCGAGATGACCCGCAAGGGCGACAAGGTACTGGTCACCATCGACCATGCCAATCTACCGGCCAATTTGGCTCAGCGGCTGGATACGTTGGACTTTGCCACGCCAGTGCAATCCATCGTCACCCATAGTGGCATCGGTGGCGGCGCCCGCATGGAAATCGCGATCAAGGGTGACGTTGATACTTCGGCCTACCAGACTCCCGACCAGTACGTGGTTGAAGTGGCACCGAAGAAAGCCGCTGCCAAGGACGCCAAGCTGGCGAAGCTGGGCAGCGAGCCGAGTTACAACGGCAAGCGCGTGACGTTCAATTTCCAGGACATTCCGGTGCGCTCCGCGCTGCAGTTGATCGCCGACATTTCCGGCCTCAACTTGGTGGCGTCCGACAGCGTCGGCGGCAGCGTTACCCTGCGCCTGGTGAATGTGCCGTGGGATCAGGCGCTCGACGTCATCCTGCGCGCCAAGAGCCTGGACAAGCGGCGCAATGGCAACGTGGTGTGGGTCGCGCCGCAGGCCGAACTGGCCAAGTATGAGCAGGATCTTGCCGACGCGGCGCTGAAGGCGCAGGACACTGCCGAACTGGTCACCGACTACGTGCCAATCAGTTATGGCAAGGCCTCCGATATTGCGACCCTGCTCACCACGGGCAGCAAGCAGGGGGGCGGTGGCAGCGGTGGCGGAGCGAACACGCAGCGCGGTTTCCTCTCGCCCCGTGGCAGCGTCTCCTTCGATCAGCGTACCAACACCTTGCTGCTGAACGACACGCCGGAAAAAATCAAGCAGCTACGTGAGCTGATCGCGGTGCTCGACAAGCCGGTGCAGCAGGTGTTGATCGAGTCGCGCATCGTGGTGGCCACCGATGACTTCACCCGGGCGCTGGGTGCCAAGTTCGGTGTCAGCGGCCGGCAGAACAACACCCAGTTCCAGAATGCCGCGACAGCCGGCCCGGCCCTGGCTGCCGGTCTCGGTGGCGGCAACGTGGTGTCCATCGGCGGTCATGACAACGGCAACGGGACGGCCAACAACAGCGGCGGGCTCAACGTGAACCTGCCTGCCAGCGGGGCTGCCGGCAGCCTCGGGTTGGCCATTCTGGGCGCCAACTATGCACTCGACCTGGAATTGTCTGCCGCGCAAACCGAGGGTCGTGGCGAGGTGATCTCCAGTCCGCGCGTGATCACCGCCAACCAGCAGGAAGCCGTGATCCGGCAAGGTCAGGAGATCGGCTACGTCACGTATCAGAATTCCACCGGTGGCGGAGCTGGCAGTGGTACTGCCACCGTTGCCTTCAAGGATGCCGTGCTTGAGTTGAAGGTGACGCCGACCATCACTGCGGATAATCGGGTCTACCTCGCCATCAACGTCAAGAAGGACGCGCTGGCCGGTTACGTGACGGTCCCTGGTAGTGGCCAGGTACCGACCATTGACACCCGCGAGATCAATACTTCGGTGCTGGTCGACAACGGCCAGACCGTGGTGCTTGGTGGCATCTATGAAGTCAACAAGAACAACACCGTCACCAAGGTTCCGGGGCTGGGTGACATCCCGGGCATCGGCATACTGTTCCGGAAATCGACCCGGAGCGACACCAAGGCGGAGTTGCTGATCTTCGTGACGCCGCGCATTCTCAGCGACACCTTGCAGTAACGTTCAGGCACGTATCGAAAAGAGGCGGCTTCGGCCGCCTTTTTTTGTGCCGTCTGCACGCCGCGGGCAAGTGATTAAACTTCCTGCGCCGATGGTGGTCTGTAGCACGCTGGCGGCGCCCGCTGCGTATTGCCGGATGCCGCCAGCGTCACGTCGACCACGGAACCCGATCATGGACATGCCTGAGATCCCAGCCTTGAGCCATTTGCAGCAGTCATTCGCAAAACTGCGCGAGGACCTGCGTCATTGCATCATCGGCCAGCCACATCTGATCGACTGCCTGCTGGTGGCGTTGCTTGCCGATGGTCACTTGCTGGTCGAGGGTGCTCCAGGCCTGGCCAAGACCACGGCGGTCAAGGCATTGGCCGCACGGATCGAGGCGGATTTCCATCGGGTGCAGTTCACCCCCGATCTGCTGCCCGCCGACCTGACCGGTACGGACGTATTTCGCCCGCAGTCGGGCAGTTTCGAGTTCGAGCGCGGACCGCTGTTTCACAACATCGTCCTGGCCGACGAGATCAATCGTGCGCCGGCCAAGGTGCAATCCGCGCTGCTCGAGGCCATGGCCGAGCAGCAGATCACCGTGGGGCGAAGCACCTGGCAGCTGCCCGAGCTGTTCATGGTGATGGCGACCCAGAATCCGATCGAGCAGGAAGGCACGTTCACCCTGCCGGAAGCCCAGCTCGATCGTTTCCTGATGCACGTGACGATCGGCTATCCGGACGCGATCGCCGAGCTGGCGATCCTCAAGCTTGCGCGCGAGCAGGCCAGCCGGCGGGCACACCCGGTGCCGACGCAGCCGGCGCTGCTGAGTCAGAGCGACGTGTTTGCCGCACGCGATGCGGCGATGGCGGTGCACATGGCGCCGGCGCTGGAGGAATACCTGACCCAGCTGGTGCTGGCCACCCGCGATGCCGGCCGCTACGGGGCCGAGCTGAAGCGCTGGATCGCGTGGGGCGGCAGTCCACGTGCCACCATTGCGCTGGATCGCTGTGCGCGCGCACATGCATGGCTGGCCGGGCGTCATTACGTGCTGCCCGAGGACGTGCATGGCATCGCCCATGAAGTCCTGCGTCATCGCGTGTTGCTCAGTTACGAGGCGGAAGCCGAGGGCGTGCGCCCGGATCAGGTGATCGACCGCCTGCTGGATCTTGTGCCGCTGCCGTGAACACCGTCGTCATGCCTCACACCGATGGCGATGGCCGCAGCCAGGTTTCGCTGGCCGAATTGATCGCATTGCGCGCGCGGATCGGGCGCGTGCGGCTGGTGCCTCTGCCCAGTCGCGCGATGCGTAGCGGCCAGCAGTCCAGCCGTCTGTACGGCCGCGGCATGGACTATGCCGAATCGCGCGTCTACCAGGCGGGCGACGATGTGCGTCGGTTGGACTGGCGACTCACCGCTCGCAGCGGCAAGCTGCACACCAAGTTGTTCCAGGAGGACCGCGAGGGTTGTCTGCTGATCCTGCTGGATACGCACGCCAGCATGCGCTTCGGCACACGCGAGCGATTCAAGTCGGTGCAGGCCGCGCGGGCGGCGGCAGTGGCCGCCTGGCATGCGGTGCGCGCCGGCGAGCGCGTCGGCGTAATGGCGTTCGGTCATGCCGATCAGTTGCTGCGCCCCCGCGCCGGGCCGCACGGCGCGCTGGCGGTATGCGGTGCACTGGCCGAGTGGGACATGAAGCCTCCATCCGGCAAGGTCGAACCGCTGGCCGACGCGCTGACCCGCGCCTCACGCGTGCTGCATGGTGCCAGTCGCGTTCTGCTGATCAGCGACGGCTTCAGCTGCGATGCGCTGGCGCGCCAACGCATGCTCGATCTCACCCGGCAGGCTGGGCTGAGCGTGCTGGTGGTCGCCGACGCGCTGGAGCTGGCGCCGGCTCCGCCGGGACGCTATCCGCTGGAGTATGCGGGCGAGCGCCGCGATGTGCTGCTGCAGTCCGAGCGGCAGCGCCGCGAGTTCCAGCGTGCGCTGGGCGCGGGCCCGACCCGGCTCAGCGAACTGGCCCGGTCGCTTGGACTGCGTTGCGGCAGCATCGATACCACCGCCGATCCATTCGACGCGGTGGCTGGCCTGTTCCGTGTGGCGAGGACGCCACGATGAGGATGCCACCCGCCCAACCGGCATCGGTGCCGTCCGCGCAAGGCCCCCAACTGCGGGACATCCATCTGCCCGCCGCACCGTCATGGTGGCCGCCGGCACCGGGCTGGTGGGTGCTTGCGGCGCTGATGCTGGCCGTGATGGTCGCCGCTGCCTGGTGGTGGCGACGCCGTCGGCGCGTGCGGGGGCAACAGCAGGACGCCCTGCGCGAACTCGATCGACTCGTGCGGCAGCGTCGGCAATCGGGTGATCAGGCTGCCTTGGTCAGTGGCATGCATCAACTGCTGCGGCGGGTGGCCCGGCGACATGATCCGACGGCGGCACGGCAGCGTGGTGAAGCGTGGCGCCAGACCCTCGCCCGTGTTCCGGTCGACGCCTCCACGCTGGAGCATCTGCTCGCGCTGGATCGGCTGATCTATCAACCGCCGTCGTCGTTCGATGACGCCGTCACGATCGAGGCCATGCGACAGTGGCTGCGTGTTGCCGTGGTGCCGGCCAGTTGGAAGCCGCTGTCACCGGAGCACGCTGATGCCTGACTTCGCATGGCCGTGGGTGATCGTGTTGTTGCCGTTGCCGTGGCTGCTCCATCGCTGGCTGCGACCGGCGGCTCCGGGACAGGCGCTGCATCTGCCACAGCCGGGTCTGCAGCTGGCCACGGTGACGGGCAAGCGTGGCCACGGCATCGCCCCCTGGGCGCTGGGGCTGGCCTGGCTGCTTCTGCTGGCCGCCGTGGCGCGACCGCAATGGGTCGGCCCGCTCCAGGCGCAGCAGCGCAGTGGGCGCGCCATGATGCTGGCCGTCGATCTGTCCGGCAGCATGCGCACCGGTGACATGGAGCTGGGGGGGCAGCCGGTGAGCCGATTCGGCGCAGTCGAGGCGATTGCGGGCGACTTCATCAGTCGCCGTAGCGGCGATGAGATGGGACTGATCCTGTTCGGCAGCCAGGCATTCCTGGTGACGCCGTTGACCTATGACCTGTCGGCCGTACGTGCGCAGTTGCAGAGTGCGGCGGTGGGCCTGGCCGGCAGTGAGACGGCGATCGGCGACGCGATTGCGGTAGCGGTGAAGCGGCTGTCGGCGTTGCCCGAGCAGGCTCGCGTGCTGGTGCTGCTGACCGACGGCGTCAACAACGCCGGCAACATCACGCCGCGCGAGGCGGCGCGTGCGGCCAAGGCGGCCGGCGTGCGGATCTACACGATCGGCATCGGTGCCACGCGGATGCGCGTGCCGGGTTTCTTCGGCAGCCAGCTGGTCAATCCCTCGGCGGATCTGGATGCCGACATGCTCACCGCGATCGCCAGGGAGACCGGCGGCCAGTTCTTTCGCGCCACCGACAGCAGCGAACTGGCCGCAGCCTATCGCGCGATCGATGCGCTGGAGCCGATGCCGCAGCACGGGCCGACCCTGCGGCCGCGACATGAGCTGTTCCGCTGGCCATTGCTGGCTGCCATCGTGCTGTTGCTACTGGTGATCGTGCCGCGACGGTTCGGTCGCGTAGCGGAGCGAGCCGGATGAACGAGGTGCTGCAGCAGTTTCACTTTCTTCGGCCATGGTGGCTGGCCGCGCTGGCCGCGCTGCCTCTGCTGTACTGGCTCGGTCTGCAACGCAGCACGGCGCAACAGGCATTGTCGCGGCTGGTCGATGCCGACCTGCTGCCGCATCTGCTGCACGGGCGTACCGGCAACCGCAGCCTGCCGGTGTGGCTGTTCATGGTGGGCTGGTTACTGAGTGCACTCGCCCTGGCCGGGCCGAGCTGGAATCGCATCCGACAGCCACTGTATGCGAGTCGCGCAGCGCAGGTGGTGGCGATTTCGCTGTCGCGCCATATGCTGGCACGCGACGTCGCGCCAAGCCGCCTGGATCGCGCGCGCTACAAGGCACGCGACCTGCTGGCCGGCAATCGTGACGGGCTGAATGCGCTGATCGGCTACGCCGGCGAAGCTTTCGTGGTGGCTCCGCTGACCTCCGACGCGAACAGCCTGAATGACCTGCTCGATGCGATGGCGCCCGACACGATGCCGGAGGACGGCAACAACGCGGCGGCGGCGATTGCACTGGGTATGCAGTTGATCCATGACGGCAAGGCCGGTGGTGGTTCGCTGGTATTGATCACCGATCAGGCCGATGCCGCCGCCCGGGCCGCGGCCCGCAAGGCGCACGCAGCCGGTGTGCAGGTGTCGGTACTGGGTGTGGGTACGTCGCAGGGTGGACCGGTGCCGCTGCCCGACGGCGGCTTTCTGCACGATGCGGAGGGTCACATGGTGCTCGCCGGTCGCGATGATGTGGCACTCGGCGCACTTGCCAGAGCCGGCGGCGGCCGCTATGTGACGATGACGGCGGATCAGCACGACATCGACGCACTGCACGGGCAACTGCGTGCATCACCGACCGGCACGGCAACTGCTCAGGTCGGTGACGAGTGGCAGGATCGCGGCCCCTGGCTGCTGCTGCCACTGCTGCTGATCGTGGCCCTGGCATTTCGTCGCGGCTGGCTGCTGCTGTTGCCGCTGGTGCTGCTTCCCATGCTGCCGGCCACGGCCGAGGCGACGACCTGGCAGGACTTGTGGCAGCGCTCGGATCAGCAGGCGATGCAGGCCTTGCGGGAAGGGCATGCCAGGCAGGCACAACGACTCGCGCGTGATCCGGCCTGGCGCGGTGCGGCCGCATATCGCGCCGGTGACTACCCTGCCGCCGTACTCGCCCTGCAGGATCAGCCCGGCACCGACGGGGCATACAACCGGGGCAATGCCCTGGCCAAGGCGAAACACTATCAGCAGGCGATCAAGGCTTATGACGAGGCGCTGAAACTCGATCCGGCCAATGTAGACGCCCGGGCCAATCGCAAGGCGGTCGAGGACTGGCTGCGCCAGCAGCAGAAACAGCAGTCGTCCGATAAGCAGAAGCGCGAGGGCCACGAGGGTGGCAAAGGATCGTCGTCGCCGGATGATCAGGGCAAGGGTGGCAAGCCGGATGCGCAGCAAAAACCTGGGCAGGAGGGCGCCAAGCCTTCCGACCAGGCGGGGCAGCAGGGCAAGCCGAAGGGGCAGGATCATCCCGGCCAGGACGCATCTGCCCGGGATCGCTCCGGCAAGTCAGCGTCCGGCGACCAGCCAAAACCGCCGTCCGCGCAGGAGCAGGCCGCCCAGAAGGCGCAGTTCGAAAAGGCACGACAGGCGCTGAAGAAGCAGATGGATCAAGCCTTGGCCGGGCAGCCGGACAACCCGTCCGGGAAGACCTCGGCGCATCAACTGGGTGCGATCGCGAACGACGATCCGCAATCGAAGCTGCCGGCGGATCTGCAGCACGCGTTGCAACGCGTGCCGGACGACCCCGGTGCGCTGCTTCGCCGCAAGTTCGAACTCGAGTATCAACAGCGCCACGGCGGCATTCCCGAAGAGGAGGGACAACCGTGAAGTTTCGACGACTCATTGGCGCCTGGATGCTGGCCCTGCTGCTCGTTCCTGCTCTGGTGCATGCGGCCCAGGTGACCGCAACGCTGGATCGCAACAGCGTGCAACTGGGCGACACCGTGACACTGAACCTGCGGGTCGAGGGAGCCGGCGGTGACGTTCAGATGCCCGATCTGCACGTACTCGATCAGGACTTCGACATCCTGGGAACCTCGCAGAACAGCAGCCTCAGCGTGATCAACGGCAAGGCCACGTCGAGCCTGACCTTCGGCGTGGCCTTGCGGCCGAAGCATGTGGGAACGTTGCAGATCCCCGCGTTGAACGTAGCGGGTCAGCTGACCGCGCCGCTGCAACTGGAGGTCGCCGCGGCCGCCCATAACGCGGCCGCGGCGAGCGGCAAGGACGTATTCCTGGACGCACGGGTCGACCCCGCGCGCGGTTATGTGGGCCAGCAATGGAGCTACGTGTTGCGGCTGTACTACGCCACCAGCATCAGCAGCGGCGCGCTGAACACGCCCAGAGTGGATGGTGTGGAACTGAGTCAGATCGGCAGCGATATCAACTACGACACCGATCGTGGTGACCGCAACTATCATGTGCTGGAACGACGCTACGCGCTGATTCCGCAGCATGCCGGTCAGATCCGGATTCCTGCCGCGAACTTTCAGGGCGAGGCGATCGACCCGAATGACCCGAACAGTTTCTTCGGGGCGAGCGCGACGGTGTCGGCCAGCTCGCCAGCCGTGTCGATCGACGTGCAGCCGGCGCCCGCCGACTGGGGCAATACCGCCTGGTTGCCCGCGCGCGAGTTGAGCCTCAGCCTGGCTGGCTGGCCGGACCCGCGGCAACCGGTGCGGGTGGGGCAGCCGTTGAACCTGACCATGAAGCTGCAGGCCACCGGACTGTCGTTCGAGGCGCTGCCGGCGCTGAGCCTGCCGGCGCTGGATGGCGCCACGGTGTATCCGGACAAGCCGGTTACCGGCACCCGGCAGGACGGCCAGTGGCTGGTCGGTCGACGCGAGCAGGCGTTTGCGATCGTGCCGGCACGCGCCGGCACGCTGACGATCCCGGCGACCACGGTGAAGTGGTGGAACGTGCTGACCGACCGGATGGAAGTGGCCAGCATTCCGGAGCACAGCTTGACCGTACTGCCTGCGGCAGGGGTTGCGACCGTGCCGCCGTCCGCGCCTGTCGCCACCTCGAGCGCGGGCAAGGCGGCCACGGCAACTGCCACCTTGCCCACGAAGTGGCGCTGGATCGCGTTGGCAAGCATCGGGCTGTGGCTGTTCAGCGCACTGGCATGGTGGCTGTGGCGTCGACGTCGCGTGGTGTCATCGACCAGATCTCCGGTGGAGCGACCGTCGTCACGCCAGGCGCATCTGGCCTTTCTCGCCGCCGCGCGCGGCGGCGATCCGACCGCGCAGGTGCGTTGCCTGCTGGCGTGGGCGCGTGCGGAACGGCCGCTGATCCAGCATCTGGGTGGATTGGCGGCGGCACTGGACGATCCGCGGCAACGAGCGGCGATAGCCACCCTGCAGGAACGCCACTACGCCGGCGGCACACCGGGGCCGGATACCGGCGAGATGTTGGCCGAGGCGTTCAAGCGCGGCTTTGCCTGGCGTGCGGCAGACGCTGGCGAGTCGGACTCGGATCTGCCGCCGCTGTATCCGTTCAAGCTGCATTGAGGGCTTGCTGGAAGACCTCGCGCATCGCCTCGCTGAAACAGCACAGGGTCACCTCGACGGCATCGTCATGCTGCAGTTCGTCGCGAAGGATGCTCGTCGCCACGGCCGCCGCAGCGGCTGCGGGATAGCCGTAGACGCCACAACTGATCGCAGGGAATGCGATGGTGTGCAATTGCCGTTCGCGCAGCAGCCGCAGCGAATTTCGGTAGCAGCGTTCCAGCAGCAGCGCTTCGTCCGCTTGGCCGCCGTGCCAGATCGGCCCCACCGTATGGATCACGTAGCTCGCCGGCAGCGCAAAGCCCGGCGTGATGCGCGCCTCGCCGGTGGGACAGCGCACGCCGGGGGAGCGTTCGGGCAGGCGACGACAGGCTTGCAGCAATGCCCCACCGGCTGCCCGATGGATCGCGCCATCCACGCCGCCGCCGCCGAGCAGGCTCGGGTTCGCCGCGTTGACGATCGCATCCCTGCGCAAGCGGGTGATGTCGGCGGTGATGACTTGCAGGGACATGGCTTCGCAGAGGGTAGCGGCTTATGCTGCGGCCATGCATCGGAGTGTGACGGGACGACGACGGATCATGGCAAAAACAGAAGACATCAGCTTCGGCTACCTGCTCAATGACGTGACCTTGTTGTTTCGCAAGCATTTTGATCGGCGCGCCGTGAAATTCGGATTGACCCGCGCGCAGTGGCGTGCGACGAAGATGTTGCATCACCGCGAAGGGTTGCGGCAAACCGAACTGGCTGAATTGCTGGAAATGGAGCCGATTGCGGTGGGGCGGGTGATCGACCGCCTGCAGGCTGCCGGTTTCGTCGAGCGTCGACCCGATCCGAAGGATCGCCGTGCGTGGCGGCTGTACACGACCGAGCAGGCGCGCGTCATCGTCGGCGACATGGAGTTGATCGCGCGGGACCTGCGCCATGACGCCACCAGCGGCATCACCCACGCCGAGATGACCCAGGCGATGACGGTGCTCAACCGGATCAAGGAAAACCTGCAGGCACTGGATGTCGCCGAGTCCGTGCAGGATCGCGGCGAGTGAACCGATGACCGGCATGTCATGTGCCCTCGGTGCCGGTGGCGCGTCCCGCTGAGAATGGTCATGGACGTCATCCCGCAGCAGCTACCCGGGAAGAACGCGCGCCGGCCGCTGTGCTGCTGCTCGACGGTGCGCATGGGCGCATCTCGCCGGTGAGGGCCGAGCGCAGGCCATGATCAGCGAGTGCTGTGGGTGAGGCCGTGCTGCCGCTGATCGCGCTGGTGGTGTGTGGTGTGGCCGCGTGGCCGAAGTTGCCGGTGAGCGAGCTGCCGAAGGCCTGCAGCAGTCTGGCGAAACGGGCGCAATAATTTGCGATGTTCAGGGTGGGGCGGCTAGGCTGGTCGCATCTGATGCGAGGAAGCGACCATGCGCCGGCTGATATCGATCATCACCGTACTCGCCGTTGGCCTCGGCCTGGCTGTTGGCACGGCCGCCTGCGTGGGCTCGCCCCAGCAAATGGATGCCGCCGCCTTGCGGGCTTATGCCAGCAAGCCATGGGACAAGGCGGCCCTGATGAACACCACGGTGGAACTGGGCCGTTATCGGAATGTACCGGTGGTTGCGGAGTTTCCCTGTTCGGACGTGTGTCCGCAGTACACCGTGCGCATCATCCATTACCGCCTGCCGGCGGACACCCGTTGCGCCAGCGTAGGTGGGGTGGAGAAGGACGTGCTGGTGCCGATCGCGATCACCGTACGGCAGAAGACGTTCTGCATACCGCAGCCGCTGGTGGCCTCGGGGCAGTACTACAGCAAGTAGGAACTGGATAGGCGCGGGAAACGAGTCCGGCTTGCCGCTCGTCTCCAGCTCCCGTACTTGCTCGCTCCCGCCCGTTATTCGCCGGCACCGTCCCCGGCAAACGCACCGGCAGCCGAGCCGAAATCGCCATCGGCCTGCGCCGCCATATAGGAAAATGCGGCATACACGGCCACGTTCTGCGCCAGTTCCTTCGGATCGATCTTGTCCAGCGTGTCGTTGCTGGTGTGGTGCCAGTCGAAATAGTGCGTGCCGTCCTGGGTCAGCGACAGCGCCGCCATGCCCTTGCCATGCATCTGCGACAGATCCGAGCCGCCACCGCCGGGTTTCGAGCCGTCATAGGTCACGCCAAGCGGTGCCAGCACGCCCGCGATCTGTCCGATCGCATCGCGTGCGCCGGGTTTGACGCTGGCGCTCATGCGCCAGACCGGGCCGGCGCCGAAATCGGACTCGGTGCCGAGCTGGAACTTCGCCACTTCGTCGGCATGCTTCGCAGCATAGGCGCGGCCGCCCCACAGGCCCATCTCCTCGTTGGCGAACGCGATCACCCGGATCGTGCGATCGGGTCGTTGCGGCAGGTCGCCGATCAGCTTGCCGGCCGCCATCGCGATCGCCACGCCGGCACCGTCGTCGATGGCACCGGTACCCGGATCCCAGGAATCCAGGTGGCCACCGATCGCCACCACCTGATCCGGGTATTTGCGGCCAGTGATCTCGCCGATCACATTGGCACCGGTGTATTCCCCGACCACGCCGCAGTCCAGGTCCAGCTTCACGGTGACTGGCTTGCCCATCGCCAGGATACGCTCGAGCTGGTCGGCGTCGGGATTGGACAGTGCCGCTGCGGGGATGGCCCTGGCCGGATCCTCGAAGCCGGTGACACCGGTATGGGCGATGCGCTGGTGCGCATCGGTGCCGGCCGAGCGCAGCAGATAGCCCGCCGCGCCCTTGCCCGCGGCGATCACCGGACCGGCGACGCGCACGGCCGAGCCCATGCCGTAATCATGGCCATCTTTCGCGCGCTGCATGCGATAGCCGATGTAGACGATCTTGCCTTTCAGCGCAGCCGGCGCGGCCGCCTTCAGCGCGTCCAGACTGTCGAAGCGGACTACCTGTGCAGTGAGTCCGCCCTTCGGCGTCCCCGCCGAATAGCCCAGCGCGCTCAGCACCAGTGCCTGCGGAAACGGCGCGACGATGGCGCCGTGCTCGCTGCGGCGAACCCACAGCGGATATGTCACCGGCTCGGTGTAAACCTTGTCGAAGCCCAGCGCCTTGAACTTGGCGATAGCCCAGTCGCGGCCGCGCTGATCGGCCTCGCTGCCGGCCAGGCGCTGACCGACCTCGGTGGTCAGCGACGTGACGATCCGGTAGCCGGTGTCGTCGTGCAGCGCCTTGTCGCGCAGCCGCTCGGCGGCTTTCACCACGGTGCCTGGAATCGTGGTGACGGGTGGGGTGGCGCTGGCGATGCCACCGGTCAGCAACAGGCTGACGGCAAGCAGGGAGAGACGGGGACGATGCATCGGGGAACTCCGCTGGGGGAGCCCCGATTATGGCGTGATCGTCAACGATCGCTCAGGCCGGAAGTCATGGGTGCGATCGTTCCCTCGCGGGAAGCCGGCCTTACGGCCGGTTCTTCAGCAGGTCCCGGATCTCGGTGAGCAGGACCACGTCCGCGGCCGGCGCTTCGGGTGCCGCGTTCTGCTTGCGCTGCATGCGGTTGATCGCCTTGATCATCATGAAGATTGCGAAGGCAATGATGATGAAGGTGATGATGGTATTGATGAAGCTGCCGTAGTTGATCGCCACTTCGGCGATCTTGTGCGCGGGATTGCTGGCGTCGGCCGGCTTGATCACCCATTTGAGCTCGGAGAAGTCGATGCCGCCGGTGAGCCAGCCGATCGGCGGCATGATCACGTCGTTGACCAGCGAGCTGACGATCTTGCCGAATGCGCCGCCGATGACGATGCCCACGGCCATATCCATCACGTTGCCGCGCATGGCGAAGGTCTTGAATTCCTGCAGCATGCTCATGCCTTTCTCCCCGGTGTGCGCCGAATGGCCAGGAGACTTTAGCGCGGCATCGGGATCGTGCAAAGGGATGCCGGCAGGGGTTCAGATGATCAGGCCATCCAGTTCGGCGACACCGACCAGTTCGGCATGAAAGCGGTCGCCGCGCCGCAGGGCAGCCACCCCGGCCGGCGTGCCGGTGAAGATCAGGTCGCCCGCCTTCAGCTCGAACAGGCCGGACAGCGCCGCGAGGATCTGCGGTACGTCGTGGACCATCTCGCCCAGCGTGGTTTGCTGACGCACCTCGCCGTTGACGCTGAGGCGCAGCACGCTGTTCGCATCCAGCGCAGTCGCGGCAGCCGGCCTCAGAGCAGAGACCGGTGCCGAGTGATCGAACGCCTTGGCCACGTCCCATGGATGCCCTTTGGCCTTGGCCTGTGTCTGCAGGTCACGGCGGGTCAGGTCCAGTCCCACGCCGTAACCCCATACCAGGGTGGCGGCCTGTTCCACGGAGAGATCCCTGCCGCCGGCACCCAGCGCCACCACCATCTCGACTTCGTGGTGCAGGTCACCGGTAGCTTGCGGGTAGGGTACGTCGGCGCCGTCGCCGACCACCGCGTCGGACGGCTTGCAGAAAAACATCGGGGCGGTCTTGTCCACGCTGGCACCCATCTCGCGCGCATGCTCGGCGTAATTGCGACCGATGCAGAACACCCGGCGGATCGGAAAGCGTTGGTCGCTGCCGATGACAGGCAGGCTGGTCTGAGCGGGTGGGGCGATGGCGTAGGTCATGCCGGCAAGCGTAGCAAAGCGTATGCGCGCCGTCGTGCCTGCTTCCCGGATCCGCGCCGGGTGGCAGCTGCAACGCAAGGAAGGCTATTCTTTGCGCAGCTCCGCGCAATCGCGCAGCAACTGCTGTAATGGCAATTTGAACCCGGTCGTTGGAGTTCCGGTAAATTTCCAAGCGGATGTCGATTTTCTTCGATCTCGTTCGTTTTAATGGAAAGCGACCCTTTCTCCACCAAGGCGACCCACGATGAGCTTCAGGCGCTATGCCAGGCAAGACAACCCGCCCCGGATGACACCTGTCATCGACGATGGCTGATGCTGCACCCTGATCGCGCTGCGGCCGATAGGCCAATCTTGCATTTATCGAGCAACCGGCATGCCGGGCGGGGAACACGAGTGGACAACGGTGAACTGTTGAAGGAACTGCGCATCGGTCGTGATCAGCGCGAAGATCACGACCGGGGCCCTGGCCGTTGGCCGTGGATCGTCGGTGCGCTGATCGTGCTGCTGGCCTTGCTCGGTGGCGCCGGCTGGATGCTGTACGGTCATCGCGCGGTGGCCGTGCAGACCGCCACGGCGATCGCACCAAGCCCCGGCGGCGAGGCGGGTGCAGTGCTGCAGGCGACCGGTTACGTTACCGCCCGACGGCAGGCCACGGTGTCGGCGCAGATCACCGGCACGTTGACTGCGGTGTTGATCGAGGAGGGCGATCACGTCAAGCAGGGCCAGGTGCTGGCGCGGCTGGACGACAGCGGCTACAAGGCCAATCTCGAGGCGGCGCTGGCCCAGGCCGCGTCGGCCCACGCGCTGGTGGCGCAGTACCAGGCCCAGCTGGCGCAAGGCGAACGCGATGCCATGCGCCAGCAGACGCTGGCGACCAGGGGGCTGGTTTCCGCCCAGGGCGCCGAGCAGGCGCGCACCCAGGTCAACACCTTGCGTGCGCAGCTCGGCGCGCAGCAGAAACAGGCCAAGTCGGCCGATGCGCAGGCGGCGGTGGCGCGGGTGAATTTCGATTACACCGTGGTGCGCGCGCCGTTCAGCGGCGTGGTCACCACCAAGGATGCCCAGGTCGGCGAGATCATCTCGCCACTATCCGCCGGTGGCGGTTTTACCCGCACGGGCGTGGGCACCATCGTCGACATGGATTCGCTGGAAGTCGACGTCGATGTCAATGAGGCCTATATCGGCCGGGTCCAGCCGGGCATGCCGGCCGAGGCGGTGCTCGATGCCTACCCGGACTGGAAGATCCCCGCCCACGTGGTCGCCATCGTGCCCACCGCCGATCGCGGCAAGGCAACCATCAAGGTGCGCGTGGCGCTGGAAAAGAAGGATGCCCGCGTGGTGCCCGACATGGGCGCGCGGGTGTCGTTCCTCGAAGGAAGGCAGAGCGCCACGGCGCCGCCCCCGCCAGGCGTGCTGGTACCGGCGAAGGCAATCGCGTCGCGCGCCGGCCACAGTGTGGTGTTCGTGGTCGATGGTGACCGGGTGCACCAGCGCACGGTCGACCCGGCGGCGCAGGCCTATGGTGAGCTGCGCCTGCTGCCGGCCGCAGTGAAGCCGGGCGACAACGTGGTGATTTCACCATCGGCCGGGTTGCATGACGGTTCGGCCGTCCAGATGAAAAAGCCGTAGCTCGCTTCGTACCGTGGCGGGCCCCTGCAAAAACAAACAAATTCATGTTCATCGGAGATCCAGCATGGGCACACTGATCGATATCCAGAATCTGGCCAAGACCTACGAGCGTGGCAAGCAGAAGGTCGAGGTGTTGCATCACGTCGACCTGGCCATCGCCGAGGGGGATTTCCTCGCGTTGATGGGACCGTCCGGTTCCGGAAAAACCACCTTGCTCAACCTTATCGGCGGGCTGGACGCGCCCAGCGCCGGCAGTATCAGCGTGGGCGGCCAGCGCATCGACCAGCTCGGCAGCGGTGCGCTGGCGAAATGGCGCGCGTCGAACGTCGGTTTCGTCTTCCAGTTCTACAACCTGATGCCGATGCTGTCGGCACAGCGCAATGTCGAACTGCCGTTGCTGCTGACCAGACTGTCCGGCGCCCAGCGCAGGAAGAACGCCTCCATCGCGCTGCAACTGGTGGGGTTGGCCGATCGCGCCACGCACAAGCCCAGCGAACTGTCCGGCGGTCAGCAGCAGCGCGTGGCGATCGCTCGTGCCATCGTCTCCGATCCCGCGCTGCTGGTCTGCGACGAACCGACCGGTGACCTCGATCGCCAGTCGGCCGAAGACGTGCTCGGCCTGCTGCAGCAACTCAACCGTGAGCATGGCAAGACCATCGTGATGGTTACGCACGATCCGAAGGCGGCCGAATACGCCAGCCACACGCTGCATCTGGACAAGGGCACCCTGGTCGAGCAAGGCGCGCTTGCGTGATGCCTTGAAGGGCATCACGCGCGCCGCGCGAGGGCGAGGCAGGAAGCCGAGCGGCAGCGCACCAAGGACGGTTGCTTGCCTCACAAATCCGAGAGGTCACGATTCATGAAATACCTTCATCTGATCTGGGCGGCGCTGTTCCGGCGCAAGACCCGCACGATTCTCACCCTCGTGTCGATCATCGCCGCGTTCCTGCTGTTCGGCATGCTCGATGCGGTGCGGGTTTCGTTCGCCGAAGCGGGCCAGTCGGCGAACGGCGCCGAGCGCCTGCAGACCGGCGCGCGGCTGTCCTTCATCCAGCCGCTGCCGCAAGGACTCGGCGCGCAGATCGCCAGGGTCAACGGAGTCAAGGACGTTGCCTATGCGAACTGGTTCGGCGGGGCTTACCAGGATCCGCACAATCAGATTTTCACCTTCGCGGTGAGCCCCAATTATCTGGATCTCTATCCGGAAGTCGAGGTGGCTCCCGAGCAGCGCAAGGTCTTCGATTCGACCCAGGACGGCATTCTCGCCGGCGAGACCATCGTCAAGAAATATGGCTGGAAGGTCGGTGACAAGATTCCGCTGCAATCGCAGATCTTTCCGAACAGGAGCGGCAGCAAGAACTGGAGCTTCAATCTGGTCGGCGTCATGCATTCCAAGGACGCCAAGGCGTTCCAGAGCCAGATGATCATCATGCACTGGAAGATGTTCGACGAAACCACGCCCTACAACAACGGCATGGTTGGCTGGTACATCAGCCGGGTCAACGACATCAACCAGTCCGACCGCATCGCCAAGGCGATCGATGCCTTGTCGGACAATTCCGATCACGAGACGAAGACCCAGACCGAGCAGGCAGCGACCGCGAACTGGATCAAGCAGATGGCCGACATCGGCCTGATCGTGACCTCGATCATGGGCGCCGTGTTCTTCACCCTGGTGCTGCTGACCGGCAACACGATGATGCAGGCGGTGCGTGAGCGCACCTCCGAACTGGCCGTGCTCAAGACGATAGGCTTCTCCAGTACCAGTGTGCTGATGATGGTGCTGGCCGAGTCGGTGCTGCTGTTGCTGCTGGGCGGAGTGATCGGGCTTGGCCTGGTCAGCGTGCTTGCACCGGTCATGTCGTCGCAGAGTGGCGGCATGATCACTCACACCAGCGTCGGTGCAGGCAGCTGGGCGCTGGGCATCGTCCTGGCCGTTGCGATCGGGTTGGTCGTTGGAGCCTTGCCCGCGTGGCGTGCGATGCGCCTGAACATTGTCGATGCACTGGCCGGACGTTGAGGAGAAGCGCAATGAATTTCTTGATCGGTCTTGCGACCTTCGTTGCCGTCATCATCGGCGTGATGGTGTTTCTGAGCCTGCCCTGGCCGGGCATGCTGGTGCTGCTGGCGCTGCTCGCCTTGTGGATGGTCCTGACCCGGCGTGGCCAGCAGACATGGTCGGTGACCGCCGTCGGCATCAGTACGCTGCCGCAACGGTTGGGCTCCTCTGCCGTCATCGTGATCGGCATCGCCGGCGTGGTCGCTGTGCTGGTCGCCATGCTGGCCATGGCCGACGGTTATCGCGAAACTCTTCGCCGCACGGGCGCCGACGACACCGCCATCGTGATGCGGGGCGGCTCGGCGGCGGAGGTTTCCTCGGTGCTGGATCACGAAAGCACCCTGGTGATAGCGCAGGCACCCGGCATTGCCCGCGATGATCAGGGCAAACCGATTGTCTCGCCGGAACTCGTCGTTGCCGCCAATCTGCCGATGAAGGGCGGCGATCCGGAGCGGGATGTCGGCAGCGTGCAGTTGCGCGGCGTCGGCGATGAGGCCTGGAAGCTGCGCACCAACGCGAAAATCATCGCTGGCCGCAAGTTCGAGCCCGGCAAGTACGAACTGGTTGCCGGCAAGGGCGCGCAGCACCAGTTTGCCGGCCTGGAACCGGGCAGGCAGATCAAACTGGGCAGTCAGACCTGGACGGTGACCGGCATCTTCGCCTCGAACGATGCGATGGACTCGGAGTTGTGGGCGGATTCGAGCATGGTCGGCCCCGCTTATCGGCGCGGCTCCAGCATGACGACGGTGTTCGCGAAACTTACCGGAGCCGCCGCCTTCGACAAGTTCAAGGCGGCGCTGTCTTCCGACCCGCGGCTGCAGACGGATGTGTCGACGACGCTCGACTATTTCAGCAAGCAGTCCGAAGGCACCACGAAGGCGATCACCATCATCGGCATCGTGGTCGGCGCGATCATGGCGATCGGTGCGGTATTCGGCGCGCTCAACACGATGTTCGCGGCGGTGGCCACACGTGCACGCGAGATCGCCACGCTGCGGGCGATCGGTTTCCGCGGCCTGCCGGTGGTGATGGCGATCATGCTCGAAACCATGCTGCTCGCGCTGGTCGGCGGCGCGCTTGGCGGGGTCATCGCCTGGTTGATATTCAACGGCTATACCGCGTCCACACTGGCGGCCGGCACCACGGGCCAGCTCACCTTCGAGTTCAAGGTCGCCCCAGCCGTGCTCTGGACCGGCTTGAAATGGGCGCTGGCAATCGGCTTCGTGGGTGGCCTGTTTCCGGCGGTGCGCGCGGCGCGGCTGCCGGTGACCACCGCATTGCGCGAGCTCTAGAAGCGGAAAAAAAGTGGAGAGGAGTGAGAAAAGGGAGACCACGCACGCCATGTCCTCTCTCTCTTTTCTCACTCCTCTTCACTCACCCCCCCTCGCTCTACGGCATCACCGGCGGTGCGTACGCGAGCGTCAGGCCGAGCAGCCACAGCATGCCCAGCACCAGCGGCACGTGCACCACCAGCTGCATGAAGGTGTAGCCCACCACGTCGCGTGCCTTCAGCCCCAGCACGCCCAGCAGCGGCAGCATCCAGAACGGATTGATCAGGTTCGGCAGCGCCTCGGCCGCGTTGTACACCTGCACCGCCCAGCCCAGATGCACGTGCAGGTCGTTGGCCGCCTGCATCACGTAGGGTGCCTCGACCAGCCACTTGCCGCCGCCGGACGGCACGAAGAAGCCGAGCACGGCGGAATAGGCTCCCATCACGGCAGGAAAGCTGTCGGTGCTGGCCACATGCACGAACAGTTTCGACAGCCGATGTGCCAGCGTCGCACCCCCCGCACCCGGCACCTGGGTCAGCAGCGCGGCGATACCACCATATAGCGGAAACTGGATCAGGATGCCCGAGGTGGCGGGCACCGCGCGGGTCACCGCGTCGAGAAAGCTGCGCGGGCGCCAGTGCAGCAGGATGCCCAGGGTGAGAAACAGCAAGTTGTAGGTATTGAGGTTGGCGATCGCGCTGATCGCCGGCTTGCTGGCGAACTCGTGGCCGAGCCAGCCCAGGCCCAGCAGGCCGATCGCCATCGACAGCAGCGGGCTGTATTCCAGCCATTCGCCGGGGCGCGTGCGCGCCGGCAATGCCGGCGCTGGCGCCACGACGGCATCGAAATCCGCTGCCGTGCGGGCGTTCGCGTCCGACGGCGCCGTGACCCGGCAAATCAGCAGCGACGCCACGATCAGCACGCCGGTCAGCACGATCGATTGCCACAGGAAGATCGTCTGGCTGAAAGGCAGTACGCCGGTGATCGCCAGCAGGCCCGGCGGCATGCTGGCCGGATTGGCCTGCAATTGCGCGGCGGACGACGACAGGCCCATGGCCCAGATCGCCCCCAGTCCGAGGTAGGCCGCCGCGCCGGCCGCGCGATAGTCCATGCGCAGGTCGGGGCGTCGTGCCAGCGCGCGTACCAGCAGGCCACCGAACACCAGCGAGAAACCCCAGCTCAGCAGCGATGCCAGCATGCTGACCAGGGCCACGTAGACGATCGCGCCACGACCCGTGCGCGGCGCGCGGGCGAGTACGTCGATGAAACGTGCCACCACCGGTGCGGTGGCCAGCACGTAGCCGCCGATGACCACGAATGCCATCTGCATGGTGAACGGGATCAGGCTCCAGAAGCCCTCGCCGAACGCGTTCAGCGAGGCTGTCGGCGTGGCGCCGAAGCCGAGTGTCGCCGCTGCCACGATGACCATGCCGAGTGCGGCAAATACCCAGGCATCGGGAAACCATTGCTCCGCCCACGTCGCACAGCGCAAGGCGGCGCGTGCCATCCATCCGTCCCGCGAGGCATTCATTCCGTTCTCCGCTGATGACGCGACATCGTCGCGCCCGACGCGGCCTGCAGGCAAGTCGGCCACGCCTGGGGTCGGCTGACGGACTCAGGCGAGACGCTTCTGCCGGGCCAGCGTGATCACCGCCACGCCGAACAGGATAATCGCCATGCCGGTGAGGTCATACGGGCCGACATGTTCACCGGCCAGCATGACACCGAACAGCACCGCCACCGGCGGATTCACATAGGCATAGCTGGTGGCCAGCGCTGGCCGCGCATGCTTGAGGACATACAGATACGCACTGAACGCGACGATCGAACCGAACACGCCCAGGTAGACCAGCGCCAGCGTGGCATGCACGGTGGGATGCGATGGCAGGTGCTCGCCGCCGACGAAGCCGACGAGCAGCAGGGCGACGCTGGCGCAGAGCATCTGCGCGGCGGTGTTCATCGGCCCCGGGGGCATCTGTTGATGCCGGCTCCAGGCGGAGCCGAACGCCCAGCACATCGCCGCGACCAGCAGCGCCAGCGCACCGAGACGCGAGCCGGACAGGCTGCTGCCCAGATTCAGCACGATCACGCCGGCGAAGCCGATCGCCAGGCCGGCGACCTCCCGCCGGTTCGGCCACTGGCCGTACAGGCCGGTGAACAGCGCGGCAAACAGCGGCATGCTGGCGACCGCGACTGCCGCGATCCCCGAGCTCACCCGTTCTTCGGCAAAGCAGACCAGGCCGTTGCCCATGCCCAGCAGCAGCAAGCCGGTGAACGCGGCATTGCGCCATTGCAGGGGTGTCGGCGAGGCCATCCCCCGCAGGCGCAGAAAACCGTACAGCACCAGGCCGGCGCAAAGGAAGCGGATGCCGGCGAGCAGAAAGGGAGGGTAGCTTTCCAGCGCGAAGCGGATACCCAGATAAGTCGAGCCCCAGATAAGGTAGAGCGCGAACAGCGCCAACGGAATCATCCAGCGGGGATCGCTCAGCGGGTGCGGTGATTCCGCCGCGACAGGGGCAGAGATATCGGACATGGGCGCGGATCGTGTGGGGAAGGCGCATTATCCGCGAGCCTGCCGCGCTTGTCGTCAGCCAAGGTGGCACGCCGTGATCGACAGCGGGGTCGCCGGGAGTGAATCAGGAGCCGGTCGCGGCGGAGTTCAATGCGCGACGGGACGATGGTTCCGAACCACCACGAACTCGCCTTCCAGCACGGCCGGCTGGCGGGTCGAGACTGACGCCGCGGATTGCGCCGGGCTGCGTGCATGCTTCCACTGGCGCACGGCCAACAGCACGATGCCGCCGACCAGCAGCACTCCGGCCACCACCAGCCCGAACACCAGAAGCACACCGATGACCGCCATGCCCAGCAGCAGCGACAGGAAACGGGCCAGCGGGTGACGGGGGCGACGCATGGAGGGCATGGAAAAGTACATGTGTTAAAAATCCGTGTGTTAAAATCAACGACTTACGCGACAACCATGAGGCCAACCGGCCCGCGAGGCAAGTGCCGATGGATACAGTTACCCCGGTCGAATTCGCAAGTCAGCCGCTATGCCGGCTGGACGAGATTCCCGATGGCGGCGCCAGCGCCGTCGATGCCGTGCTGGCCGATGGCGAGGAGAATCTGATCCTGTTGCGCGATGGCGCGGGGGTGCGCGGCTACCTCAACATCTGTCCGCATACCGGTCGCCGGCTCGATTACGCTCCCGGCAAGTTTCTGCTCAAGAACGACACGCTGATCTGTGCCGTGCACGGGGCCACGTTCAACCGCGTCGATGGACTGTGCATCGACGGACCCTGCCGTGGCGAACATCTGCGCGAAGTGGCGCTGCGGGTGGAGGGCGGCGAGATCCACCTGTTGCCTGGCGCCTGATCCGCCGCGCTCCGCCGCTTACAGACGGCCGTCGGCGAAGTTCCGTGGCAGCAGGTTCTTGATGTCGAAGATCGCGCAGGATGCACGCCCGAAGCGGCGAATGGGCTCGCTGCCGAGCTCGGCAAAACACCGATGGGCCACGGCGAGTATCACGGCGTCGTAGACCCCTTCCTCGACCTGCGCGATGGGCAGGATGCCGAGTTTCTGTTGCGCCTCGTCCGCATCCGCCCAGGGATCGTGGACGTCAACCTCCGCGCTCACGGCCCGCAACTCGCGCACGATGTCGACCACCCGGGTGTTGCGGAGATCCGGGCAATCCTCCTTGAAGGTCAGGCCCAACACCAGGATGCGCGAGCCGACCACGTGAATGCGCTTGCTCGCCATCAGGCGGATCACCTGGTGGGCGACGTGCAGCCCCATCCGGCTGTTGATGCGGCGTGCGGCCAGGATCAGTTCCGGGTGGTAGCCCAGCACGGTGGCCTTGTACGTGAGCTAATACGGGTCGACCCCGATGCAGTCGCCACCGACCAGGCCCGGCTTGAACGGCAGGAAGTTCCATTTGGTGCCCGCGGCGGCCAGCACGTCGTGGGTATCGATGCCCATCGCGTTGAAGATCATCGCCAGTTCGTTGATCAGCGCGATGTTGACATCGCGCTGGGTGTTTTCGATCACCTTGGCAGCTTCGGCCACCCTGATGCTGGGCGCCTTGTGCGTGCCGGCGGTGATGATGTGCCGATACAGCGCGTCGGCGAAATCGGCGGCTTCGGGTGTGGAGCCGGAGGTGATCTTGGTGATCGTGGGCAGCCGGTGCTGGCGGTCGCCGGGGTTGATGCGCTCCGGGCTGTAGCCGCAACTGAAGTCGTGGTTGAAACGCAACCCGGAAACCTGTTCCAGCACCGGCACGCAGATTTCTTCGGTGGTATCGAGGTAGACAGTGGATTCATAGATCACGATGTCGCCGCGCTTGAGCACCTTGCCGATGCTGGCGCTGGCCTCCTCCAGCGGACGCAAGTCCGGCCGGTTAGCCTCGTCGACGGGCACGGTGACGATGAAGACGTTGCACGATGCGATCTCTTGAAGCGAAGGTGGGTGGCGCCGGCCAGTTCCTCGGGCGAGGTTTCGCCGGTGTGGTCGCGACCGGCACGCAGCTCCTCGACACGGGCGGCGTGGATATCGAAACCGATGGTCCCGGATTGCCTGCCGAATGCCACGGCCAGCGGCAGGCCGACGTAGCCGAGGTCGACGATGGCGATTTTCGTGGAGTTCAACGCGGTCTCGCGCATGGGTCGCTTCCGGAAGGGCCAGGCGCAAGTCGGGCGAAGCTCAGTCTAGCGGCATGGACGGGTCGGAGCCGCTGCGAGTTGCGGAGCGGGTCGTCATGGCGAGTTGGCCCGGGCGGGGATTCAATGGAACATCAGGTTGACCACGACCAGGGTGACGACCAGCACCACCACAGTCAGTGGTGCGCCGACGCGCAGGAAATCCTTGCCGCGATAACCGCCGGGGCCGGTAACCATCATCAGCGCCGGGTGGCCCGAGCTGAGCAGGAAGGTGTTGGACGAGGACACCGCGACGATCAGCGCATAGGCCGACGGATTGCCGCCGGTGGCGACGGCCACGCTGATTGCGATCGGCACCATCATCACGGTGGCGCCGACGTTCGACATCACCTGCGAGAACAGCAGGGTAAGGACGGCCAGGCACAGCTGCAGTACCCAGGGCGCGCCGCCGCCCAGATGCAGCAGCACTTCCTGTGCGATCCACGCGGCGGTGCCGGTGGCGTCCATCGACCAGCCCAGCGGGATCAGGCAGGCGATCACGAAGATCGTCTTCCAGTTGACCGCCTTGTACGCCTCGTCCATGTTCAGCACGCCGGTCAACAGCATCGCGATCGCGCCGGTCATCATCGACACCGACAGGTCGAGGTTGGTGAACAGCGCCAGTCCCTGCGCCATCAGGAAGAAGCCCACCGCCTGCCAGATCTTGCCGGGACGCTGCTCTTCCTTCGGAATGTCGGTGACGACGACCAGATCCTTGTCTTCCGAGGCCAGCGCCAGGTCGCGCCAGTTGCTGTGCAGCACGAGCGTATCGCCGGCGCGCAGGCTGACCGCGCGCACGTCATCGCGAAACACTTGGTCGCCGCGGGTCACCGCGAGCACCGAGATGCCGAAGCGCTTGCGCAGGCGCAACTCGCCCACGGTCTGCTTGATGAAGCGCGAGCTGGGCGGGATCACCACCTCGGAAATACCGGCGCGGGTCGGGTTGAACAGCTCGCCGAGCTGGCGCATGCGGGTGGACAGCCGGCACAGCTGATTGTTGGCAAACTGGCTCAGCTGCTCGCGCGGGCCGAGTACACCGAGCACCGAGCCGACCCAGATCACATGATCGGCCGGCGGTGCCATGCGTGAGTCGTTGCCGCTCTTGATCGCCAGGATCAGCGGCGCCTCGTACAGCGATTCGGCCTCGCCGATGCTCATGCCGACCAGCGGGCTTTCCGCGGTGACGGTCAGTTCGGCGGTCTCGCCGCCGATGCCGTAGGTTTCGGCGAAGTAACTCTCGGTGCGCCCGGGCGTCACCTTCAATCGCTCGTCCTCGTGGCTGGGCAGCAGCTTGTGGCCGAACAGATAGAAATAAATCACGCCCACCAAAGCCAGGGCGAGGCCGATCGGAGTCACGCTGAACAGGCCGAACTTCGGGATCGTGTGCGCGCCCGGCGGCAGGTTGAGGTTGGCGCTGGCGATCAGGTCGTTCAGCACGATCAGTGGGGAGTTCGCGATCAGCGTGGTGTTGGTCGCGGTCAGGATGCAGAACGCCATCGGCAGCAGCAGGCGGGACAGCGGCACGCCGGTACGCGCGGACAGCCGGCTGCTGACCGGGATCATCAGCGCGGCCAGCGCCTGGCTCGGGATCACTGCGCTGAACAGGCTGGTGACCAGATTGATCACCACACCCAGGCGCGATTCCATGCCGCGCGCCATGCGCATCACGAAGTGCGCGGTGTGGCTGAGTACGCCGGCGCGGTCGAGTCCCTCGCCCATGATCATGATCGCGATGATCGCGATCACCGCGTTGCCGGCGAAGCCGTTGAACACGCGGTCGGAGGGAATCAGCCCGGTCAGGCCGATCGCCACCACCACCAGCAGCGCGACCATGTCGGCGCGGATCCATTCCAGCACCAGCATCAGCATGGTGAAGCCCACCAGCCCGAGTACCAGGATCATTTCGGGAGTGAGCGACAGTCCCACTAGCGGACGTCCCGGAAGGGCGGCGGGCAATGCTGGATATGACAGGGCAGTGGAAGCTTCACGCTGCGTCGATTCGTCCCTGGGTGGATGGGGCGAGTATAAGCGGGCCAGCGCATCGGCTGGTGAATCGCCGCGCTATGGACGACGCGTTTGCATGCGCCATGATGTCGTTTCCCGCGACGCCGGTGTCGAAACGGTGCAGCAACGAGTTCAGACCCTGCGGTACAGCAGATCCCGCACCCCATGCCCCAGCTTCAATCCGCGCCGCTCGAAGTGGGTCTCGATGCGCCACGCGGGCTTCTCTGCGTATTGGCCCGGACCGAGCTGGTTGCGCCAACCTGGCGCTGCCTCCATCACTTCGAGCATGTGTTCGGCATAGGGCTGCCAGTCGGTGGCCAGATGCAGCAGGCCGTTCGGCACCATGCGGGAAGCGAGCAAGGCCGCGAAGTCGGGCTGGATCAACCGGCGCTTGTTGTGGCGCTTCTTGTGCCACGGGTCGGGAAACCAGATGCGCACTTCGGCCAGCGAGGCCGGGGCGATCTCGTGTTCCAGCACTTCCACGGCATCGTGCCGGTACACCTGCACATTGCCGGCATCGCGTGCGGCCAGAGCGTTCATCAGGCGGCCGACGCCGGGGCCATGCACTTCCACGCCGATGAAGTCGCGTGCCAGATCGTGCTCGCTGGCCCAGGCCAGCGCTTCGCCGTTGCCGAAGCCGATCTCGAGTACGTGCGGCGCCTGCCGCCCGAAACTGGCGTCCAGGTCGCGCGGCTTACCCCGGTAGTCGAGTCCGAAGCGCGACCACAGGGTATCGAACGCCCGCTGCTGAGCGGGGGTCATGCGGCCTTCGCGCAGCACGAAGCTGCGGATGCGGCGCATGTAGCCCGTGGTGGCGTCGTGGGGTGCGCTGTCGCTGATGTCGGTCATGCGGAATCCAGGGAATTGCCCCCGCCCCCGACAAAGCGGGGCGGCGCACCCATGCAACGTGGTGAGGCGTCGTGGCTTGCGCGGCACCCGGTCTGCCGGGTGTCGCGGCGAGGGAGCAGACTCTACCTCAGCTTTATTGCCGCTGCCCGTCCTCCCGCCGTTTCGGCGGCGGCTTTTTCTCTGGTCGGGGCTCGCTGCGCTGCGCACGAGGTGCCACGGCGCGGGGTGGCGCGGCGGCCCGGGGCGGCTGCTGGTAGCGCGGCTGCTGCATGATTTGCCGCGGCGGTTCGCTGCGCGCCGGCATCGGGCGTGGAACTTCACGGACGTAGCTGCGCGGCTCGGGGGCCGCGCGCTGGAAGCGCGGCTCGGGGTCACGGCGCATGGGGATGTTCCGGAGGGGGCGGTCAGGCTGCCCGCTGCGGTTGGCCTCGAAGCGCTGTTGCGGGCGTGCCTCGCTGGTCGGCGCGATCCGGTTGACCGGTTCGGCGCGCCGGATCTGCGGCACGGCGGGCAGGTTCGGGCCATCTCGGGAAATCGGGCGACTCGCTCTTTCGCCGGCACCGGAGATGTAGCTGACGCCCGGTCGCGGCATCGACTCGCGTCGGTCCATATTGTCCCGGCCCTGTGGATGGGCGAAGCGGGCCGATGGCAATCCGGCCTCCGCGCGGACTGCGGCGGCATCGCCATGGCGCCGGTCGGTGGGTGTACCCGCGGTCACCCGGGTGGCGCTCGGCAGCGCGCGGATCGGGCCGGAAACCTGGCGCCGATCCAGCACACGGACATGGGCGTCGGCGGCAGGGCCAACGCGCCGCGAATCGATCGATCGGTCGGCGTGACCGATGTCTCTCGCGCCTCGGGTCATGACCGGTGGCGCGTGATGCGCCACCACTTCGCGGTTGAAGCCGCCGGCCGGCAGATTGCGCACATGGGCATTCCCGGGTGCTCTTGCGGCTTCCGCATTCGGGCGCAACTGACGGGATCCGCGTGCAAGCATCGGCGCCGAGGCGCGTTCGCGTGCGTCGACCTGGACCAGGTCGTGCCTGACATTCCGGCCACCGGCGAACGCCCGGCCCGGCACGGCGGTGAAGCCGCGTGGCGCGTCGCGGTTGGCATGGTGCTCGTCAGCGTCCGGCAGACCCCGACGATAACGATCGTAGTGATGGTCGATGTCGGCGCGGTGATCGTGTCCGCGGTGGTCGCGCATGTTGTGGGCATTGATGTCGGTGTAGTAGCCGCGGCTGGCGTGATACCACGGGTCGTAGATTTCTCCCGGGCCGAGCGGGAACCAGCCGACCGGACCGCCACCGATGCCGACCGACCAGCCGCCGCCACCGACGAACGCAACCAGCGCCGGTGCGTAGATGGGACGCACGTCGCGCGGCCCCGGGATCCAGCCCCATCCGCGATGCGTGTAGGCCCACCGACCATAGTGGTACGGCGTGTAACCCCACGGGGTATCGTCCACCCAGGTCCAGCCCCACGGCGCGATGTAGGCCCAGTGGCCATCGCGGTAAGGCGCCCAGTCGGCGGCGACCTGGTTCGGGTACCACACGGCACCGTAGTCGCTGGTGTCCTGCCAGTCGCCATACTGGTCCAGATCCTGGTAGCCGACGACGTCGTCGGAGACGTACCGGCGGCTGACCGACTCCGCGTAGCGCCGGTTGCGCTGGTCGGTCCAGGCGTCGAACGCATCGCCACCGTCGATATCCATGATCGTCACCATCGCCAGGCTGGAATCGGCAAAGCGATAGCTGCGACCGGGATCGATCGTGCGCCGGGCGTTGTCCTGTCCATAGACGGAGGCGCTGCCGTCGAACGCGGTGACCTGGGTGCCGCCACGGTCGTCGATGTCCACCCGGAAGGTGCCGGGCTGGTCGATCACCAGCGCCACGGTCGGCGTGTCGATCTCGTAGCTCTGGCCGTCATCCAGATGACGGACGCTGAGACTGAGGGTGCCCTGGGTCAGTTCGACCTGGGCCAGCTGATCGTCGAGGTCGAGCAGGCCGACGTCGGTCCGATGATCCATGCGCAGCGTGCCGCCGCCGAATTCCAGTTCGGCACGGGCGTTGTCGCTGGTGGACAAGCGGTCGCCGGTGGTCAGCGGCCGGTTGAGGTCGGCATCGCTCCAGTCGCTGGCGCCGGCGGGCAGGAAGCCCAGGTCGCCAGCGATGTACGACAGCCGGGCGACCCGGCCGGGCGGGTCGGCGCTGTCGTCGTTCACGCCGGCCTGGGCCTGAGCCAGGCCGGCGCAGGCACATAGCAGCACGACGGCCAGCAGTCGCCCGTGGCGGCGGAGTGGAGAAAGGAACCTGGCAAGCAGATGCATGGTGTTTCCTCGGGTGAGGTGGCATGTATCGCACGATGGATCCACTCGATCCGCGGTCCGTTCTGCGATGACGGCCCGATTATGCGCATGGGCGGGATTAGGACGGGCTTAGTTTTGCTGCTCCGTGCTGCTGCCGGTTCAGCTGGCCGCCATCTGCGATTCATGCGCTGTTGGGTCGAGCGTGACGGTCCGCCATGAGCGCTGTTCAATCGAATGGGATGCCGCGGGAAGGGATTCCGGTAGTTCCAACCGGGCGAATCCCGGGTTACCATCCGCCGACCAGCGCGGGTGTAGCTCAATGGTAGAGCTGTAGCTTCCCAAGCTACTGACGAGGGTTCGATTCCCTTCACCCGCTCCATTCCCCCGGTCCTTCGATCCCCGAGCTATCGCGAACCCCTATGGCGGATCTGATCAGCGCGCGCCTGGTTACGTTGGGCTGGCGGGAGCGGCTGGCGCTGCCGCAGCTGGGGATCGGCATGCTCAAGGCCAAGCTCGACACCGGCGCCCGCAGCAGCTCGCTGCATGTCGACACGCTGGAGGAGTTTCAGCGCGACGGCGCCACCTGGCTGCGCTTCACCATGCATGTCGGTCGCCGGCATCCGCTGGACCTGTGTTGCGAGGCGCCGGCGCTGGATCGGCGCACGGTGACCGATACCGGTGGTCGTCGTACCGAACGCTGGTTCATCCGCAGCGAAGTACTGCTGGCGGAGCAACAGTTCAGCGTCGACATCAACCTCACCGATCGTCGGCACATGCTGTTTCCGATGCTGCTGGGCCGCAGTGCGCTGCATGGCCGTTTTGCGGTGGATCCGGCACTTTCCTATACCCACTCGCGACCGCTGTCGGCGGCCGCTTTCCCGGCATGATGGCCCCTGTATGAAAATTGCGATCCTGTCGCGCAACACCCGCCTGTATTCGACCAAGCGACTGGTCGAGGCGGCGCGTGTGCGCGGCCATGTGGTGCGCGTGCTCGACCCCTTGCGCTGCTATGTGCGGATCGCACCGGGCGCCGTGGCGATCCGCTACAACGGCAAGGCGGTTCGCGATATCGATGCGGTGATTCCGCGCATCGGCACTTCCAGCACGTTCTATGGCACCGCCGTGTTGCGGCAGCTCGAGATGATGGGCGTGTACACGCCCAATCCCTCCGATGCCGTGCTGCGCGCGCGCGACAAGCTGCGTTGCCTGCAGATCCTGTCTGCGCAGGGCATCGACATGCCGGTCACGGTGTTCGGCGACAACCCGGACGACACCGCCGACGTGCTGGCCCTGCTCGGCGATCCGCCGCATGTGATCAAGCTCAATGAAGGCACCCAGGGTACCGGCGTGGTGCTGGCCGAGAAACGCAGCGCATCACAAAGCGTGATCGAGGCATTCCGCGGCCTGTACGCCAATTTTCTGGTGCAGGAATTCATCGCCGAGGCCAATGGCAGCGACTTGCGCTGCTTCGTGGTCGGCAAGAAAGTCGTGGCGGCGATGCAGCGCGAGGCCAGCCCCGGCGAGTTCCGCGCCAACCTGCATCGCGGCGGGCGCGCCCTGGCGGCGACCCTGAGCGCGGAGGAAAAACGCATCGCCGTGCGTGCCGCCGGTGCGCTCGGCCTGGGCATCGCGGGGGTCGACCTGCTGCGCTCCAGGCGCGGTCCGTTGTTGCTGGAAGTGAATGCTTCACCCGGGCTGGAGGGGATCGAGGCGGCCACCGGCGTCGACGTGGCCGGCGCCATCATCGAGTTGCTTCAATCGAATGCAGCCGAGGTGTCGGCAGAGGCCCGGCCGAGGCGGAATATGCTACGAAAAGCATAGTACGATGATCTTCGTTGACAGTGTCGAAAACTCTCTCTTATGATCCCCGCACAGGGATCTTGCGACAGGCAGCCCGCAACGGGTGTGCGGCTCGATCGGGAGAGTGGGGCATGAAACTGAAGGGTAGTTTGATCGGAGTATTTGCTGTCGCGGTGATGCTGCAGGTAGGGGTCGCTCAGGCATCCAAGGCCAAGGTGGCCGTCAAGGTGGACAACAAGGCGGACTTTACGGCGGTCGTCGCCACGGTGCACAAGGAAATGCTTCCGGGCGGCCGATACGATCTCATCAGTGAAAAAGAGCGTGGCGAAGTGGACAGCCATCTGGCCGACATGCAATCGCTGTTCGACAAGTACGACACCGTTGACAAGATGGACCATAATGCAAAGATTCAGCTTTTCAATGATCAGGAAGCGGTAAATACCACATTGACCCATCGGGACAATGACCGTCTGATTTGCGAATCGATCGCGCCGGTGGGATCGCACATCCCGCGGACAACCTGCGTGACTTACGGTCAGAAAATGCAGGACGAACGCGACCGGCTGCACGTGATGGACCAAATGAAGCGGGTGCAGAACCTCCGGGGCGGTGGCAACTGAAGAGCGCTGCTCATTGTCGAGCCGCGGTCGGCCGGGCAAGGGATGCCTGTCCTGCCGCAGAGGGTGATTCCACATGAAGAAGACCCGCGCGGGTTTGCCGAAGCCAACCGAGGGCGAGTTGGAGATACTTCACGTGTTGTGGTCACGGGATGCTTGCACGGTGCGCGAAGTGCATGACGTGCTGCACCTCAATGAAGGCACCGGCTACACCACGGCGTTGAAACTGCTGCAGGTCATGCATGCCAAGGGACTGGTGGAGCGTGATGATTCGCAGCGCGCGCATGTGTATCGCGCTGCCGTGAGCAAGGAACGTACGCAGAAGCGGTTTCTGGTCGATCTGGTGCAGCGGGTATTCGACGGTTCGTCCTCCCAGTTGGTACTGCATGCGCTGGGCAGCCAGCAAGCAAGCCCCGAGGAATTGCGCGAGATCCGCCGCCTGTTGAACAAGCTCGACAAGGACGCCCCGTGATGGACACGTTCTCCCTGATGCTGAGCGGCGTGCGGGTCATCGGCTGGGTGTTGCTGCATTTCCTGTGGCAGGCCGCCCTGGTGGGAGTGGTCTACGTGGCAGTACGGTCGGTGTTGCCGCGAGGGGAATGGCGTTACCGATTCGGCATGGGTGCGCTGATTGTGCTTGCGGCGTGCCCCGTGTTCACGTGCTGGTGGCTGCTGGATGCGGCGACCACGGCCGGACGGGCTCAGGCGGCCATCGACACGGTGACGCTGGCCTTGCCCATGTCCTCCGCAACAGCGGGCGCGGGACTGGATTGGCAGGCCGGGCTTGACACCTTGCTGCCCTGGTTGGTGCTGGCCTGGTCGGCGGGTGTGCTGCTGCTGTCGCTGCGTGCCTGGCAGCAGTGGCGGCGCTTGAAGATCCTGGTGTGCATGGCTGAACGAGCACCGTTGTGGCAGGCCAGGCTCAACCTGATGGTCGGCCGCTTCGGGTTGCGCCGACGTGTAGCCGTGCTGTGCAGCAAGCTCGTCGTCACTCCCATTCTGGTGGGCTGGATACGCCCCGTGATCCTGTTGCCCATGGCGGTGGCGTGCGATTTTCCGGTGACCCAGGTCGAGCTGATCCTGGCCCATGAGCTGGCGCACCTGAAGCGGCTGGATCCCGTGGCCAACCTGTTCCAGGTGATCCTGGAAACATTGCATTTCTATCATCCGGTGGTGCACTGGATTTCGCGTGATGTTCGCAACGAACGCGAAATCTGCTGCGACCAACTCGCATTGTCGGTTACCGGTGGCAGCCGGCAGGAATTCGCGGCGACACTGGCCCAACTCGGTGAGTTGCGTCAGCGTCCCGGCTCGCTGCTGCTTGCCGCCAATGGCGGTGTATTGCTTGATCGCGTGCAGTACATGGTCCTGCCGGGGCAGCGGGTCGAACGGAGGAGGGCGCCAGCCCACCTTGTCGCGGTGCTGCTTGGCGCCACGTTGATTGCACTCACCTTGCGGCTGGAGTGGAGGCAGATCCGTCAGCAGGAAACGCTGGCCGAAGTCTCCCTGCAAGTGCCGTCGACGATTGCTCCGTTCGTGATCGCGATGAAAAGTCCGATGATGCCCGTGTTGGATGTCGCGGTGGCCGCCTTCCTGCCGCATCTGACGCCGTTGCGTCCATCGCCGGTGATTCCGGTTCGGCGGGAGCCTGTGGTCGGGGCAATCGAAGCGTCGCGGCTGTCTGTACCCGGCGCAGCGATCCCCGAACAGGCCGTACCGATCCAGCGGGTCGCGCTACCGCTGGCGACAGCGGCCATGCCGAAAGTGGCGCCGATAGCGACGACGGAGTCGCCGCCATCCCCGGCATCGCCGCCCCAACTGACGCCAATCCGCATCCGCCAGCCGATCTATCCGCAGATGGCGTTGATGAGGGGGATCGAAGGAAAGGTGGTGATCGAATTCGGGCTCGCTGCCGACGGCGGTCTGCGGGATCTGCAGGTCGTTCACGCCGAGCCGGCCGGCATATTCGACCAGGCGGCGATGCACGCGATGCGCGGATGGAAATATCCGGTTCCGCAGGGCGCTGCAACGCAACGGCGATACCGCCAGACCATGGTGTTCGTGCTGAATGCGGCGATGGCCGGCACGCGGGCGTCATCCGACGCGCGTGCGGGCAGCGAGGAGATCCGCGCCCGGGCGGCTTGCCAGGTCGTCACCGGGACGCATATTTGCCGCTGGCCCGGTGACGATGCGGGTCTCGTCAGGGGGCGCCGGTGAAAATTGCCGTTGGCACCGACCACGTGGAGAGAACGCCGTAGCGTCGTCCGATGTGCTTGCTGCCGGAGCAGGTCCGATTAACCGTACCGTAACCATGGGCGTCGTATAAATCAGTCTCTATCGATTTGTCAGGCACTTCAGCCGCAAGGCCGAGCGACGGCAGATGATGGTATCGGGGCAGTAGTTTGGGCCCAGGTGTGGCGACGGCGAGTCGCGCATCTGGGCCTTTTTCTTGCCTGCACCACGAGACGTTCATTTTCGCCTGGCAAGCGGTACGCTTCATTCACGCAAGCTTGTTAAGCTGGCAGCCCCAGTCGGCCCGTGCGCCGGTTGTGCAGGAGTGACACATGCGTGTACTGGTGATCGAAGACAACAGCGATATCGCGACCAACATCGGCGATTATCTTGAAGACCGCGGCAACGTGGTCGATTTTGCGGGCGATGGCGTGACCGGCCTGCATCTGGCCGTGGTGCACGATTTTGACGTGATCGTGCTGGATCTCACGCTGCCTGGCATGGATGGCCTCGAAGTGGCGCGCAAGCTGCGGCACGAGGCGCACAAGCAGACGCCGATCCTGATGCTCACCGCGCGCGATGCGCTGGAGCAGAAGCTGACCGGCTTCGAGTCCGGCGCCGATGACTACATGACCAAGCCGTTCGCGTTGCAGGAACTGGCGGCGCGGCTGGAAGTGCTGGCGCGTCGGGGCAAGGGCCCGCAGAGCCGGGTGCTGAAGGTGGCCGACCTTACTTTCAACCTCGATACGCTGACCGTGAATCGCGAAGGCAAGTCGATCCAGCTCAATCCAATCGGCCTGAAACTGCTGCAGGCGCTGATGGAGGCGAGTCCGTCGGTAGTGACCCGGCAGGACCTGGAACAGCGCGTGTGGGGCGAGGAACTGCCGGACAGCGACTCGCTGCGCGTGCATATCCACGGTCTGCGTGCGGCGATCGACAAACCATTCGAGAAGCCGCTGATCCACACACGACACGGCATTGGCTATCGAATGGTCGAGCCGGATGCAGTCCAGGCGTAAGCTTCGCTTTCGATTGATCGTCTCGTTCGCGCTGTTCGGCTTCGGCCTCAGCGCGCTGTTTGCCGTGGCCGCGTTGAATATCCGCGCCAAGGTGGAAGACCAGCTGATCACGGCGAGCCTGCAGGACGAGGTCGACGGCCTAAATGCGCAGGTGCGTGCCGACCCCACCCAGACGCCCCACTTCGACATCGTCAAGGCGTGGACGTGGAGCGATCGCACGATCTACAAGGCGCCGCTGAGCTGGCAACAGCTGACGACAGGCGTGCACGACATCAGCGAAACCGATGCCGACGGCCAGACCAAGCGCTACAAGCTGGCGGTGCGGCGGGAAGGTGGCGTGATCAGCTTCCTGCGCTATGACGTCTCGCGCGATGAGCTGGGCAAGCAGCAGCTGCTGGTCAGCGTGATCGGCGCGGTATTCCTGTTCGGACTGCTCTCGCTGGTGCTGGGTATGTGGCTCTCGCGCAAGGTGCTCAAGCCGGTCAGCGAACTGGCCAGGCGCCTGCGCGACTTCCGCAAGGCGGGCAAGGCCGAACCGCTGGCGCCGCATTTTGCCGACGATGAAGTGGGCGAGCTCGCGCTGGCACTGGACGAATATTCGGCGCGGCTCACCGCCATGGTCGAGCGTGATCGCGAGTTCAACTCCGACGTCAGCCACGAGCTGCGCACGCCGTTGGCGGTGATCGCCAGCACCACCGAATTGTTGCAGGGCTCGCCCGATCTCACCGAAAAGATCAGCGAGCGGCTGAAGCGGATCGAGCGTGCCTCGCGCCAGGCGACCGAGCTGATCGAGGCGCTGCTGCTGCTGTCACGCGCCGAGCGGCGCGGCCCGACCCGTGGCGAGACCACCGAGGTCGGCAAGGTCGCCGCCGATGTGATCGAGAGCCAGCGCCCGCAGATGCGTGGCAAGCCGTTGACCATCGAGTTGAACGTGATCGACCCGGTGATCGTCAACGCGCCGGCTTCCGTGCTGGCGGTGGCGCTGACCAATCTGATCGGCAACGCGATCAAGTACACGCTCGAAGGCAGCGTGCGGGTCGAGGTGGGTGTCGACAGTATCGAGGTGATCGACACCGGCCCGGGGATCAAGCCGGAAGATGCCGAGCGGCTGTTCCAGCGCGGCGTGCGGGGGGAAGGCGCCGGCGGCAGCGGCGCCGGCCTCGGTCTGGCGATCGTGCGGCGGCTGTGCGAGCTGTACGGCTGGGATGTCTCGATGCGACCGCGCAGCGACGGCAACGGCGCCATCGCCAGTATCGTGTTCAGTTGAGTGGCAGGGCGAAAAACAAACCCCTCATCGCGGGGTTTGTTTTGTGGTGGGTTCAGACCTGCTCGAGCCAGCCCCACTTGTCGTTGGTGCGGCCATCGAACAGGCCGAAGAACAGTTCCTGCAGCCTTTCGGTGACGCGGCCGGCCTTGCCGGTGCCGACCTGTTTGCCGTCGACCGAGCGGATCGGGGTGATCTCGGCGGCAGTACCGCACATCAGCAGCTCGTCGGCGAGGTAGAGGTATTCGCGCGGGATGTCACGTTCGATGACCTCGATGCCGTCCTCACGGGCCAGCGTTTTCAGGGTGTCGCGGGTGATCCCGGCAAGAATCGAGGCGCTGGCCGGGGTGGTGTGCAACACGCCATCGAAGACCAGGAACAGGTTCTCCCCCGCGCCTTCGCTGAGCAAGCCGCTGGAGGCCAGCGCGATGCCTTCGCCGAAACCGAGCCGGCGCGCCTCACGCGCGATCAACTGGCCGGACAGGTAGTTGCCGCCGGCCTTGGCGCCCGCCGGGATGGTGTTCGGCGCGAACCGCTGCCAGCTCGACACACAGGCGTCGATGCCGTTCTTGAGCGCTTCCGGCCCGAGATACGGGCCCATCGGCCAGGTGGCCACGGCGACGTCGATCGGGGTTTCGGCGGACAGGCCGAATCCACCCAGGCCGCGGTAGGCAACCGGGCGCAGATAGGCGGCGCCCAGTCCGTTCTTCTTCAGCACCGCACGGCAGGCCATGGCCAGTTCGTCGACGGAATACGGCAGCACCATGTCGTAGATCTTGGCTGACTGGTACAGCCGGTTCAGATGGTCGGTGAGCCGGAAGATTGCCGCGCCATCGGGCGTGGCATAGCTACGGATACCCTCGAACACCGACGAGCCGTAATGCAGGGCGTGCGACATCACATGCGTGGTCGCCTCGGCCCACGGCTTGATGCTGCCGTTCTGCCAGATCCAATCGGGGTATTGCTGGGCCATGTCGGTTCTCCAAGGGGGACTGCCCATGATAACCGCTGCGGCTCAGTCCGCGCTGCGCAGCCACAGGCAGCCCGCATTGCGCACCACGTCGAAACGCCGCACGCGGGGGCTCTCGCCGCCGTCGTTGCCGGCCATGTGCAGCACCAGTTGATCGCGCCGCGGCGGTTGGCCCGGCGGGGCGTCGGCCACGAATGGGGCGTCATCGTCGCCGGCCGCGGGCTGGGCCGGCGGATCGTTGTCGCTAGCGACCGGCTCGCCCGGGATGTCGACATCCAGCAGCGGCGCTTTCATCAATTGGGTCAGCGAACGTATGTCCGCCACCACGGCGCCGCGGCCGTAACCGTCCCACAGCATCAGGCCGGCCAACCGGTTGGCGTCGCGACTGGCAAACGCGTTGATCACGCCCTGTCGCAGCTGGCCCAGACTGGCGGCACACAGGATCGGCGGCGGCGTGGCAGACGGCGCGTCGGCATTGGGTCGGGCGGCGGGGTTGACCGGCGTGGCCTGCAGCGTGGTGCAGGGCTGGTCGGTGAACACCGCACCGCCATTCGCACCGATGCAGTGGTGGATAGCCGTCTGTGCCATGACCGGGATTGCCCGGACAAGCAGGACGAGGCAGAGCAGGGCGATCGGACGGCGCATGGCATCAGGATACGCGCCCCCCACGTCAGGAAAGCTGCTGCAGTACCGCTTGTGTCGCCCTGGCTCGATTGAGCGTGTAGAAATGCAGGCCGGGCGCACCGCCCTCGAGCAGGCGCCGGCACAGTTGCGCCACCACTTCGGTACCGAGGGTGCGCACGGACTCGGCGTCGTCGCCGTGGGCCTGCATGCGTTTGACGATCCAGCGCGGGATTTCCGCGCCGCACATGTCCGAGAAACGCTTCAACTGGCTGTAGTTCGAGATCGGCATGATCCCCGGCACGATCGGCACGCTCACGCCCAGTTTGCGCACGTCGTCGACGAAGCGGAAATAGGCATCGGGATTGAAGAAATACTGGGTGATTGCCCCGTTCGCACCGGCGTCGATCTTGGCCTTGAAATGGTGCAGGTCGCGCAGCGCATCGTCGGCCTGCGGATGGGTTTCCGGGTAGGCCGCCACCTCGATGTGAAAGTGGTCGCCGCAATGCTCGCGGATGAAGCTGACCAGTTCGGCGGCGTAGCGGAAATCACCGGCCGTGGCCATGCCCGATGGCATGTCGCCGCGCAGCGCGACGATGCGTCGATAGCCCGCTGCACGGTAATCGTCCAGCAACGCAGCCAGCTCGGTTCGGGTGCCCCCCACGCAGGACAGGTGCGGTGCCACGTTCAAGCCGTGGTGCGAATGAAGCCGCGCCACGGTATCGCCGGTGTAGCTGAGGGTGGAGCCGCCGGCGCCGAACGTCACCGAGGCGTACTCCGGCCGATGGGCCTTCAGCAACTGGGCTGCGCGATCGAGCTGGGTGCGCTGTTCGTCGGTCTTGGGCGGGAAGAATTCGAAGCTGATGGCCGGCATCGCCTGGGTTCCTGATAATGGTGCTGGCGAGTATATATCTTTGCGTCGCGATGAAGCGATATATGAAGAGCCCAGGGTGATCGGCGACACCATCACCTTGGGTCTCGGCGGTCGGCGGAGCTACTCCTGATCCTCCGGCATCAGGTGGTAGCCGGCCGGTACCCGGGTGCTGAACACCGACGCGTCGATGGGTTCATCCACGGCCACGTGCATCCGCTGGCTCAGCAATTTGCCGCCATTGATTTCCACTGCCCGCGGCAGGCCGTCCGAATCGGCCCACAGCACGATATGCATACCTTCGGTATCCAACGCCCAGCCGGTGGTTGGCCGACCGTCGATGACACGCTTGTCGGGGAGCTGGCGGGCCTGGCCCTGGAAGCGGCGGATCGCGTCGAGCCAGGCCAGGTTGTCGTCGTGCCGTGCATTCACGCGGACATCGAGCGGGGCCTGCATGGCCATATGCGGGCCGTGCAGCAGGGTCAGCATGCGATGCTCGCGCGAGTTCACGACAATGCTGGTGGCCTCGCCCAGGTCGGTGCGGACGTCGCCGTCACGGTTCATCCGTACGTGGATGCCCGGCATCTCGATGCCTTGCGACTGCTGCTCAATGGTCATGCTGAGCGTGTTGAAGTCGCGCAGGTGCTTTTGCACGGTGGCAAAGGCGATGCCTGGGGTTGCCGGCAGCATGACCAGTGCCAGTACCAGACAGCCGGTGGCCGCTGCGGCTACCCAGCCAAACCACGGACGGCGCACGATGGCGACGGGGCCCGTTTTCGACAGCTGCGCCTCCAGCCTGCGTTGTGCTGCTTCGACGGCTGTGTCGGAGGGGGGCGTCTGCAGGGCTGACAGATGCGCGGACAGTTTCGGGGACAGTTGGGCGGTCATCACAACACCTCCGGGGAAGTCGGGGTCTGGGCGTCATTCAGGCGTGCTTCCAGCGCGCGGGTGGCACGGTGCAGGCAGACGCTGACGTGGTTGATGGTCATCTCGCTGGCCTTCGCGATCGCGCTGATTTCCATCCCGTGCAGGTAGCGCAAGGTGAAGCATTCGGCCTCCCTGGGTTTCAGTGTGCACAGGGCCTTGCGCAGCAGCCGAGCCCTTTGCGCCTGGATCGCTTCGTGTTCGGCACTGTCGAAAGCCGCGGGTTCGGTCGCGCGCCACCTGGGAAGCAGTCGCCGCCAGCGCTGGTGCCGGCGCAATCGGTCAATTGCCATCCGCGTGGCAAGTGTGACGAGGTAGGCGGGCCATGAGGATATGTCGTCGACGGGCTTCTCGAGCAGGCGCAGGAAGACTTCCTGCTGTACGTCCTCGGCCAGATTGGCATCGCCCAGCACGCGATAGGCGGCGTGGAACACCGAGCGGCCGTAGCTGCGGGCGAGGCTGGCGACATCGATCGGCTCGGCTTCCGTCATCGGCTCACCCTGGCTGAACAGTGAAAGGGGCATCGGCACATCTCCTGGGTAGTCACACCCATCAAGACGCGCGAGCAGGCCGATTCTTACAGCTGGCTGACTTGCAGGCACAAAAAAGGGCGCATCGCTGCGCCCTTTTACGGTACTGGTAGCCCGAACCCTCTCCCGGCGAAGGGAGAGGGCGGCGCTCAGTAGCGGTAATGCTCCGGCTTGTACGGACCATCGACCGGCACGCCGAGGTACCTGGCCTGCTCGACGCTGAGCGTGGTCAGCTTCACGCCGATCTTCTCCAGATGCAGGCGCGCGACTTCCTCGTCGAGCTTCTTCGGCAGGATGTAGACCTTGTTCTCGTACTTGTCCTTGTTCGCCCACAGGTCGATCTGTGCCAGGGTCTGGTTGGAGAACGAGTTGGACATCACGAAGCTGGGATGGCCGGTGGCGCAGCCCAGGTTGACCAGCCGGCCTTCGGCCAGCAGGAACATCGCGTGACCGTCCGGGAACACGTACTTGTCCACCTGCGGCTTGATGTTGATCTTCTGCACGCCGGCCATGGTGTTCAGCGCGTCGACCTGGATCTCATTGTCGAAGTGGCCGATGTTGCAGACGATCGCCTGGTCCTTCATGGCCTTCAGGTGCTCGAGCGTCAGCACGTCCTTGTTGCCGGTGGTGGTGACGTAGATGTCGGCGCGGCCCAGGGTCGACTCGACGGTATTGACCTCGAAGCCTTCCATCGCCGCCTGCAGTGCGTTGATCGGATCGATCTCGGTGACCACCACGCGCGAGCCGTAGGCACGCAGGCTGTGGGCGCAGCCCTTGCCGACATCGCCGTAGCCGCAGACCACGGCGAGCTTGCCCGCGAGCATCACGTCCATCGCGCGCTTCAGGCCGTCGGCGAGCGACTCGCGGCAGCCGTACAGGTTGTCGAACTTGCTCTTGGTGACCGAGTCGTTGACGTTGATGGCCGGCACCAGCAGCTTGCCGGCCTCCAGCATCTGGTACAGGCGGTGCACGCCCGTGGTGGTCTCCTCGGAGACGCCCTTCCAGTCCTTGACCACGGTATGCCAGTAGCCCGGACGCTCGCTGTGCACGCGCTTGAGCAGGTTCTTGATCACCTGCTCCTCGTGCGAGGATGCCTTCTCGTTGACCCAGTCCGAGCCGTTCTCCAGTTCGAAGCCCTTGTGGATCAGCAAGGTCACGTCGCCACCGTCATCGACCACCAGCTGCGGGCCGAGGAAGCCGCCCTTGCCGTCGGGGAAGCTCAGCGCATCCAGCGTGCAGTCCCAGTACTCCTCCAGCGTCTCGCCCTTCCAGGCGAACACCGGCGTACCGGTGACGGCGATAGCCGCGGCGGCATGGTCCTGGGTCGAGAAGATGTTGCACGAAGCCCAGCGCACGTCGGCGCCGATGTCCTTCAGCGTCTCGATCAGCACGGCGGTCTGGATCGTCATGTGCAGCGAGCCGGTGACGCGCACGCCCTTCAGCGGTTGTGCGGCGGCGTACTTCTTGCGGATCGACATCAGGCCCGGCATCTCGTGCTCGGCGATGTCCAGTTCCTTGCGGCCGAAGTCGGCGAGCGAAAGGTCGGCGACCTTGTAATCGTGGGTAACAGCGTCTTTGCTGACAGCGTTCATGCGTATCTCCGGTTAATGCGAGGCTCTTTTGACGAGTCCGGCCATGGATGGCCGGTCTTTGGCAAAGGGACTCGCGTACATGCAACCGGGCGCCGTTGTGGAACGTGCGCGCCGAGCCTGGCCGTCGGGTGATGTGCATGCACAAGCTGTGCAGGCCATGGCGGGTGGTTCCGCACCATCACGACAACGGTCGCAGCGCCCCTCGGCGGGCAGTACAAGCCGCTTATTGTAGCGGGAGATTCGATTTGACGCCTTACATGCCCCGGATTGGTTACGCTGGGGGCTTGACCCTTTTGGAGCTCGTTTATGGAAAGCAGCCGCGAACCCGACTTCCTGCCGCACGACGGTCCGCTGCGCGAGGACGTGGGACGGCTTGGCGCGATGGTCGGCCGGATGCTGGCCGAGCAAGGTGGCACTGTCTTCTTCGAGCGGGTCGAACAGGTACGCATGGCGGCCATACGGCGTCGCCGCGAGGGCGCGCCGGTCACCGATCTGGCCGATTCGCTTTCCGGCCTCGATGCTGAACATGCCGAGGCGCTGGCGCGCGCCTTTGCCACCTACTTCCAGGCGGTGAACACGGCCGAACGGGTGCACCGCATCCGCCGTCGTCGCGACTACCAGCGCGCGGGCGGGGCGCCCCAGCCTGAATCCCTGCTCGATGTGCTGGGACGGCTGAAGGCGCAGGGAGTGGGTCCTGAGGAATTGCTCGACTGGCTGGAGAAGTTGTGGATCGAGCCGGTGTTCACCGCGCATCCGACCGAAGCGGTGCGTCGCTCGCTGCTGGAGAAGGAGCAGGCGGTCGTGCGCTCGCTGATCGACAATTTCGACCCCGCACGCACCCCGCAGGAGCGCAAGGAGGACGACGACCGCATCTACATGGCGCTGTCTTCCGGTTGGCAGACTGCCGAGGCCTCGCCGGTGCGTCCCACCGTGCAGGACGAGCACCATCACGTCGGGTTCTACCTGGCCAACCCGCTGTATCGCATCGTGCCGGCGCTGTACGAGTCGCTGGCCGAGGCGCTGCAGAAGGTCTATGGGGTGGCGGCGAGGCTGCCGCAATTGCTCGGCTTCGCGACCTGGGTCGGTGGCGACATGGACGGCAATCCGAATGTGGGCGCGGACACCATCGCCGCCAGCCTGGCTACCCAGCGCGCGCATGTGATCGAGCACTACCTGGCCGACGTGGCCGGTCTGGCGCGGCTGCTCAGCCAGACCGAGGGGCGCGTCGCCGTCTCCGCGGCCCTGCAACAGCGACTGGCCGACTATCGCGCGCGCTTTCCGCAGGCCGCCGCGAAGATCCGCCCGCGCCACGCCGACATGCCTTACCGTTGCCTGCTGACCCTGATCGGTGCCCGTCTCGAAGCGAGCCTGGATGACGAGCACGCCGAAGGCTACGGCTCGGTTGCAGAGCTGCTCGATGACCTGCAGCTGATCGCCGACAGCCTGATCGAGCATCGGGGCCTGCATGCCGGTGCCTACGCCGTGCAGCGACTGATCCGCCGCGTGAGCACGTTCGGCCTGCATCTGGCCCGGCTCGACGTACGCCAGGATTCGCAGGTGCATGACGATGCGCTGGCCGCGCTGCAGGGCGACCCGGGCTGGCGTGAACGTGCACCGGAGGAGCGCGTGTGCCGCTTGCAGCCATACGCCAATGGCAGCCAGGCATTTGCCGGCAGCGACGACGAGAACGCGGTGACCATGCGCGCCGTGTTCCACGAGCTGAATGTGGCCCGTGCGCGGTACGGTGCCGGGGCGATCGGCCTGTACATCATCAGCATGGCGCGCACGGCCGCCGACGTGCTGGCGGTGCTGGCGCTGGCGCGCCATGGCGGGCTCGCCGAATCACCCCCTCTCCCCTCCGGGGAGAGGGCTGGGGTGAGGGGACATGCTGGCGGAGAGGCTTCCAATGAGCGGGTTTCAATCAGTGGCCCCGCGAGCACCCGCCCCTCACCTCATTCCTCTCCCCTCAGGGGAGAGGAGGCGAACGCAAACAGCGTGCTTATGGCGAGCACCCGCCCCTCATCCGGCCCTGCGGGCCACCTTCTCCCCGAGGGGGAGAAGGGAGCAAGTCATCCTGCGTTGCAGAATGTGCCTTTGGACATTGCGCCGTTGTTCGAGACCGTCGACGACCTGAAGAATGCACCGGCCACCTTGCGCGCCCTGCTGGGCGATCCGGTCTATCGCCAGCACCTGGCGGCCCGCGGGGACCAGCAGTGGGTGATGCTGGGCTATTCCGACAGCGGCAAGGACGGCGGCACGCTGGCTTCGCGCTGGGGGCTGCAACGAGCCCAGGTCGAATTGCTCGAGGTGGCCCACACCGCCGGTATCCAGCTGGCGTTCTTCCATGGTCGTGGCGGCTCGGCCAGTCGCGGCGGCGCGCGCATCGCGCCGGCGCTGATGTCCTCGCCGCGCGGCTCGGTCGCCGGTGTGCTGCGGGTGACCGAGCAGGGTGAGGTGATTCACCGCAAGTACGGCATTCGCGCGCTGGCGCTGCGCAACCTTGAACAGACCGTCGGTGCGGTGCTCAGCGCGTCCCTGCGCCCGCGCGAGGACGAGCCGCGCGAGGGGCGCTGGCGTGCGCAGATGGACATGCTGTCGACCAGCAGCCGGCAAACTTATCGCGCCTTCGTCGATCATCCGCATTTCGTGGATTATTTCCGCGCGGCCACGCCGATCGACGTGATCGAGCGGATGACCCTTGGCTCACGTCCGTCGAGTCGACGCAGCATGCGCGGGGTGCAGGACCTGCGCGCGATTCCGTGGGTCTTTGCCTGGACCCAGTGCCGCTCGATCCTGCCCGGCTGGTATGGCCTGGGCAGCGCGCTGGAGCAGGGTGTGCACGCATTCGGCGAGGAGGCCATGATCGAGATGGCGAATGACTGGCCGTTCTTCAGCAACATGCTGGACGACGTCGAAATGGTGCTGGCCAAGTCGGATCTGGATATCGCCGAGGCATTCTCCCGCTTGTCCGGTCCCCTGCACGATGAACTTTTCGGGCGGATACGCGGCGAGTTCGCCAGCACCCGGCACTGGCTGCTGCGGCTGAAGGGCCATGACGTGCTGTTGCAGGATGCACCCCGTCTGGCCGCCTCGATTCGTCTGCGCAATCCCTACGTCGATCCGATGAGTCTGTTGCAGGTCGATCTGCTGCAGCGCTGGCGCGCGGGTGACCGTAGCGACGATGCCCTGCTGCAGGCGCTGGTGGCGTGCGTCAATGGCGTGTCGCAGGGGTTGCAGAATACCGGTTGATCCGGTGCTGGCGGACTAGCTGTCGGCTCGGGAAGCCGCTTGCAGCGTCGTCATGCCTTGGTGCAGCGCGGCGATGCGCGCGGCGCGCGGCAACCGCTTCCAGGCGATCTCCAGCCGCAGCGCCTCGCCGCGGCCGGCGACCCAGACCCAGCCGAGCAGCTGGCGTGGCGGATTGGAGCGGGTGAAGCGCGCGCCCTTGCCGCTGAGATGTTTCACGTAACGCTGTTCGGGGTCGCGGGCGATACCGGTGTAGACGCGACCGTCGGCGCATTCCAGCAGATAGACGGCCCAGGCATCGGCGTCGGGTGCCGCGCTCACCGGTTCAGGCCCACTCGGTGAGACCCTCGTTGGCGCACAGGCGCTTCCACGAGGGGCGCGCCTTCAGCCGCGTGGCCAGCTCGGCCAGATGCGGCCAGCTGGTTGCCGGACGCGGCATGTTGCGCGACCAGCGCATCAGCATCAGCGCATACAGGTCGACCGCGCTGAATGTCTCGCCGAGCAGGTACGGGCCGTGGGTGGCCAGGTGGGTATTGATACGCGACCAGCAAGCTTCCACGCCGATGCGTGCAGCTTCCTTGACCGCGTCGCTGGCGCTGGGCAGGTCGTCGGCCGGATAGAACCACTGGCGGAATCGCGGTTGCAGCGAGTTGGCCAGGTACAGCATCCATTGCAGGTAGTCGGCCCGTTGCGGACTGCCCGTCGCCGGCGCCAGCGCGGCATCGACATGCCGCTCGACCAGCAGCATGGCCAGCGCCGCCGCTTCGCCGTGTGGCACGCCGTCGATCAGCAGGGTCGGCACCACGCCGTTCGGATTCAGTGCCAGATAGGCCGCGCTGCGCTGCTGTCCGGCCTCCAGATCGACCGGTTCCAGCACGTGAGGGGCCCCGCACTCGAGCAGGATCTGGTGTACCAGCATGCTGGCCGCGCCGGGGCTGTAGTAGAGCGTGTACATGGGCATCGTCCGCGGGAATCGTAATCGTCCGGGGATGATACGCCGCGACGCCGCCAGGGTGACTCCGGTCGGCCGGGGGATTCAGCCGTCCAGCGCGGTCCAGCGGGCGAACGCGATGTCGAGCTCGGCCTGCAGCGCCGCCAGTGCTTCGTTCGCCTTGACGATGGTGGTGCTGTCCTGCTGGAAGAAGGCCGGGTCGTTCATCGCGGCGGTGCGACTGGCGATGTCGCCTTCCAGTTGCTCGATGCGCTTGGGCAGCTGCTCCAGCTCGCGCTGTTCCTTGAAGCTGCGCTTGCGCTTGGGTTCCGCCTGGGCGACGGCTGCCGCCGGCCCGGAAGCCGCCGGTTTGCCCGTGGCCACGCTGCGTGCGGTGGGTCGCTGGCGCAGCCAGTCGGTGTAGCCGCCGACGTATTCGCCGATCTGGCCGTCGCCTTCCAGCACCAGGGTGCTGGAGACCACGTTGTCGAGGAAGTCGCGGTCATGCGAGACCAGCAGCAGGGTGCCCTGGTAGTCGGCCAGCAGTTCCTCCAGCAGCTCCAGCGTCTCGACGTCCAGGTCGTTGGTCGGTTCATCCATCACCAGCAGATTCGACGGCTGGGCGAACAGCTTCGCCAGCAGCAGCCGGTTGCGCTCGCCGCCGGACAGCCGGGTGATCGGCGAGCGCGCGCGTTCGGGCGAGAACAGGAAGTCCTGCAGGTAGCCGACGATGTGCTTGCGCTGACCGTTGAGCTCGATGAACTCGCGGCCTTCGGCGACGTTGTCCAGCGCGTTCAACTTGTCGTTGAGCTGCAGGCGATGCTGGTCGAAATAGGCAATCTGCAGGCTGGTGCCCAGGGTCGCCTCGCCACGCAGCGGCTGCAGCTCGCCCAGCATGATCTTCAGCAAGGTACTCTTGCCCGCGCCGTTCGGGCCGATGATGCCGATGCGGTCGCCGCGCATGATGGTGGTGCTGAGATCGTCGATCAGCACCCGGCCGCCAAAGGCCTGGTGCACGTGCTGCAGATCGATCACCTTCTTGCCCGAGGACTGGGCCGAGGCCAGCGCCATCTTCGCGTTGCCGGTGAGGTTGCGCCGTTCGGCGCGCTCGTTGCGCAGCGCCTTCAGCGCGCGCACGCGGCCCTCGTTGCGGGTGCGCCGCGCCTTGATGCCCTGGCGGATCCACACTTCCTCCTGCGCCAGCTTCTTGTCGAACAGCGCGTTCGCCTGCGACTCCGCATGCAGGCGCTCCTCGCGCCGGCGCAGGTAGTTGTCGTAGTCGCCCGGCCAGTCGGTCAGCGCGCCGCGGTCGATCTCGACGATGCGCGTGGCCAGCGCGCGCAGGAAGCTGCGGTCATGGGTGACGAAGATGATGCTGCCGGCGAACTGCTTGAGAAACGTCTCCAGCCAGCCGATCGCCTCGATGTCGAGGTGGTTGGTCGGCTCGTCCAGCAGCAGCACGTCGGGCTTGCGCACCAGCGCCTGAGCCAGCAGCACGCGCCGCTTCATGCCGCCGGACAGCGCGGCGAAGTCGGTCTCGCCGGGAAGCTCCAGCTGGGTCAGCACCTCGGTCACCCGGCGATCCAGATCCCAGCCGTGCTGCGCCTCGATCTGGTGTTGCACTTCGCCCAGCGCATCGAAATCGGCCTGGGTATGCAGCTCGTGCAGCAGGTGGTGGTAGCGCGCCAGCAGGTGGCCGAGATCGCCCAGCCCCTCGGACACCACGTCGAACACGTTGCCGGCGGTGTCCTGCGGCACCTCCTGCGCCATCCGCGCCACCACCACGCCGTTCTGGATGCGCACCTCGCCGTCGTCGGCATGCAGCTCGCCGGCGATCAGCTTCATCAGGGTGGATTTGCCTTCGCCGTTGCGACCGACGATGCACACCCGCTCGTTCGCCTCGATCGACAGATCGACGTGTTCGAGCAGGAGCGGGCCGCCGATACTGAAGTCGACGCGTTGCAATTGGATAAGAGACATCCGCCCATTGTAGCTGGTGCCACACGTGCAGGTCGGAAGACGGTGTCAGTCTTTCCCAGCGAGGCTGTCGCGGTGGCTTTAAGAAAATAAGATTGATCGAATTTTCCTAAAAATATACACTCATCGGGTTGGGAAAACGGAGAGCGTCATGGAGCGAACGATCGGTGCGTACGTGGCAGGCAGCCTTTCCGGCAGCCATTACAAGGCCTTCGTGCCCCATCCCTTGCCCCCGGAACCCGCCATTGTCTTCGGCCCCGCCCTTGTTGCTCTGCTCGAACGCGCCAACCAGGCCCTCGGCCGACTGGACGGCATCACCCTGATGCTGCCCGATCCGGCTTTGTTCCTGTACCAGTACGTGCGCAAGGAGGCGCTGCTCTCCTCACAGATCGAAGGCACCCAGTCCTCCTTGTCCGATCTGCTGCTCTACGAGCTGGCGGAAACGCCCGGCGTACCCATCGACGACGTCGAGGAAGTATCCAACTACGTCGCCGCGCTTCAGCATGGCTTGAAGCGCCTCCGCGAGGACGATTTTCCGCTGTCGCTGCGGCTGATCCGGGAGATCCACGGCGTGCTGCTGCGTGGCGGGCGCGGCGCCACAAAAGACCCGGGCGAATTCCGCACCAGCCAGAACTGGATCGGCGGCAAGTCGCCCGCGCTGGCCGGCTTCGTGCCGCCACCGCCCGAGCGCCTGGCCGATTGCCTGCGCGACTTCGAGGTCTTCCTGCACACCGATCGCAACGCCATGCCGACGCTGATCAAGGCGGCGCTGGCGCATGTGCAGTTCGAGACCATCCATCCCTTCAACGACGGCAACGGCCGCGTGGGACGCTTGCTGATCGCGCTGATCCTTTGCACCGAAGGCGTGCTGCGCGAGCCATCGCTCTACCTCAGTCTGTACTTCAAGACCCGACGCCAGCAGTACTACGAGCAGCTCGATGCCGTGCGCCGGACCGGCAATTGGGAGGACTGGTTGCTGTTCTTCCTACAAGGTGTGGAAACCACCTCGCAGCAGGCAGTGGACACCGCCCAGCGCATCTTGGCCTTGTTCGAGGCCGACCGCGAAAAGGTACGCGGGCTGGGCCGACGCGCCGGCAATGCTTTGCAGGTGTTCGAGCAGTTCGTGCGCCGGCCGATTTTGGACGCGCCGGCCATTCACAAGACGCTCAGCGTGGCCGCGCCCACCGTGCGCTCCGCGATCGCTGCACTGCAAGGGTTGGGGCTGCTCAATGAAATCACCGGCCAGCAGCGCAATCGCATCTGGGTGTACCAGAGTTACTACGCCCTGTTGAGCGAAGGCGCGGCACCGCTCTAGCCGCGGCAAGGGGTTTGCGGCTCAATGAAGGTCGCGCGTAGGACGAAGTGGAATGATCTTTGCCGACGGCAGCAGGCGGGCGCGCAGCAGGTCAGCGGCGAAGTGAAAGTCGCGACCCAGATCCTTGCGTGAGAACGGTGTCTCCAGCATGCGCAGCGCTACCTCGAACGCAGTCAGGCGATTGTGGGCGAACTGCGACCACGCCTCGTACTTGCGCTGGTTCATGGATGAAACCAGGCTGCGATTGCCGTTGCGTGCGAACGCCGGCGGCAATCGCCAGGCATCCAATTCGCCTTCGGCCAGCGCACCGCCGATCCCGCAGGCGGCGAACAGAAACCGCAGTTGCTCCGCCGCCATCTCATGCAGGCGTTTCAAATCGGCGGCGCGGCCAGGCACTATCAGCACCGTTCCCGTGGCGGCGTTCATAAGCAGCACGAACGGCTGGCGGTCGATGAAATCGATGTCAGCGCACCATTCGCCCAGCGGGTTGTCCGACGACGCCGGTTCAACCGGCGCGGGAGGCAGGCGTAAGCGCTGCATCAGTTTTTGCGAGCAGTGGACGAGGGTCACGATGCAATGTTCGCGGGCAGGTCGAATGAAGCAAGGTGTTGCAACGCCGCGGTCTCGGAGTCCTCGATGGCAATTTCGACGGCGCGTTTGGCAGCGTCGAGCAGGTTGGCGGCGCGTATACGACATCGCGCAGCCTGAATCGCGAACTCTTCAAATTCCGCCTGCTGATCGTCAGGCAGGATTGGTACCCACAGCTTGGCAACGTCGCGAGGGTACAGATGCAACTGCCCGGTCGCACCGGTGATGAAGCGATCAATCTGAAGCTGGCCAGCACTAGAGCGAAGAAAAGCGGCCAAATAGTGGGGATTGATTCTACGTTGCCGCACTACCGTGACCTCACCTACGGTTACCCAGTGGCCGTGGCTGTCGCGCAACGGTTTGCGATAGGACTCGACCTCACGCAGACGCTGCAGCTGATAGCCGTCCTTCTTGCGAATGGCCTCCAGACTGCCATGCTGGTCGACCAGGGCTAGGGTCGTTTCGACTCCTTCCTTGCCATCCGGATACGTGACCCGATACAGGCCGGCGGCTTCGGCCACGTCGAAACGTTGCTTCAACTCGTCTTCTGACAGCCCTTCAAGCGTTGGCTTTTCGCTCTTTGTCCAATCGAACAGGCGATGGCGTGGCTGCGAGGTGGCAATGATCTTCTCGCCGCTGTTGTCCTTGCTGGCCAATTGCTGGGTGGCGAAGAAGATCGGGTAGCGTGGGTGTACGAGCGAAGTTGTTCCTTGCCGTCCTTGAGCTTGCCCTGCTTCACTTCAACGATGAGGTAGGGCACGGTGGGACGGTCGGCGTCCATCACCACAATGTCGGCACGCTTGGAGGTGTCGCGGCCGAAAGTGAGGGGATACTCCACAGCGAGACGGGATGCCGGGTACATGTAATACAGCGCCAGCCGTTGCAGCCACAGTTGCCGTACCAGTTCCTCGCGCTTGGCCTGTACGGGCTTGTCGCGAACCAGACAGTGAACATAGGACTTGCCGTTCTTTTCCGTCAGGGCGGCTTCGACCGCGGCAAGCGCGGCCCCGCCGAAGAGTTCGATCAGGGCATCCCGGTCGATGTCGTTGAGCAACTGGTCAAGGCGCATGAGTTGGCTGTCTGTAAGAGCAGAAAAGGTGTCGTGGGTTATACCACTCATTCGATGTGGGTGGTATAACCGAGGCGTCCACTGGAGCCTTCAAGATGGCCTTGTACCGTGAGCTGCCCGCCGCCGCCCAGACTGCCTATGCCGAGCTGCAGGAGCTGGTGCAGGTGGCTGAGTCCATGCGTTCGCCGGCATCGCTGACCGGGACGGTGGGCTGGAAGACAGTAAAGGGTCGCCGTTATGCCTACTGGCAGTTCAAGGAAATCGACGGCAGGAAACGTGAGTATTACCTCGGCCCAGACGGGCCGGCGATCGCGGCGATAGAACAGGCGCGCGGGAAGCCTGCGCCCGCGCTCGAAGCCGTGGCGCGGCAGGCACGTGCTGCGGTTGTCCAGGGTAATGCCACGACTACGGCCAAGCACTTTCGCATCGTCAAGCGCTTTGCGGACTACCAGTTCTTCCGAGCTGGGGGATTGCTGGTGGGTACGCAGGCGTTTCTCGCCATGGGCAATCAGTTGGGCGTGGCCTGGGGTGGCGCGACGCGCACGCTTGATCCGGACTTTGCGCATGGCGGCCCAGGCGGCAACCTGGCCGTGGCGCTGCCGGCCGATCTCCATGCGAATGCGGACAATGCCATGAAGTCGTTGGAAATGGGCTTCTTGCCGGCGTTGGGCGGAACGCGTGGATTTGCCAGTCAATGCGTCAGCGAAAAGGAACCGGACTTGCGCATCGACTTTCTGACCACCGTGCGGCGCAAGCGTGATGAAGTCATTGCACCCGATCTTGGCGTGGCGCTGACGCCGCTGAAATTCCTCGACTACCTGCTGGAGCAGTCGGGGCAGGCCGTGCTGCTGGATGCCGCCGATGCCTGCCTGGTGAATCTGCCCGATCCGGCGCGCTATGGCTTGCACAAGTTGCTGGTGGCCGCCGAGCGTGGTCCACGCCATGCAAAGTGCAACAAGGATATTTCCCAGGCGTTGAGTCTGATCGACTGGCACCTGCAGCGCGCACCCACTCTGCTGCTGGATGCTTGGGAGGATCTGGCCGGTCGTGGCGCGGGCTGGATCAAGCGTGCACGGCAGTCGTTGAAGGCGGCGCCTGCCGTGCAGCGTGAGCTGGTGTTGCGTTTCGAACAGGCCGCAGGCCTGAAGTAGAAACGGGCCGCTCAAGGCGGCCCGTTTCGTTTGCAGCGTGTAGCGACGGCTTACTTCAATTTGGCGTCCTTGCGCAGTGCCTCGGCGCGGTCGGTCTGCTCCCACGAGAACGTGGTGTAGCTGTTGCCGTTGGCGTCCTTGACCTTCTGCGGGGTACGGCCGAAGTGGCCGTAGCTGGCGGTCTGCTGGTACATCGGGTGGATCAGGTCGAGCATCTTGAGGATGCCGTACGGGCGCAGGTCGAAATGCTTGCGGATCAGCTTCTCGATCTGCTCGTCGCTGATCTTGCCGGTGCCGAACGTGGTGACCGAGATCGAGGTCGGGTGGGCCACGCCGATCGCGTAGCTGACCTGCACTTCGCAGCGGTCGGCGATGCCGGCGGCCACGATGTTCTTGGCCACGTAGCGCGCGGCATAGGCGGCCGAACGGTCGACCTTGGACGGGTCCTTGCCGGAGAACGCACCGCCGCCGTGACGGGCCCAGCCGCCGTAGGTGTCCACGATGATCTTGCGCCCGGTCAGGCCGCAGTCGCCCACCGGCCCGCCGATCTCGAACTTGCCGGTCGGATTGATGTGGAACTTGGTGCCCTTGTGCAGCCATTTCGCCGGCAGCACCGGCTTGAGGATGTACTCGCGCACGGCCTCGATCAGGTCCTTCTGCTTGATGCCCGGATCATGCTGGGTCGACAGCACGACCGCATCGATCGCGGTGGCGACGCCATGCTCGTAGCGCAGGGTGACCTGGCTCTTGGCATCCGGACGCAGCCACGGCAGCGGCGAGTTCTTCTGCTTGCGCACCTTGGCCTGCTGCTCGACCAGACGATGCGAAAAGTGGATCGCCGCCGGCATGAAAGTCTTGGTTTCGTTGGTGGCGTAGCCGAACATCAGGCCCTGGTCGCCTGCGCCCTGTTCTTCCGGATTCTTGCGGTCGACGCCGCGGTTGATGTCCGGCGACTGCTTGCCGATCAGGTTCAGCACGCCGCAGGTCTCGCCGTCGAAACCGACTTCGCTGGAGTTGTAGCCGATGTCGACGATGACCTTGCGGGTCAGCGCCTCCAGGTCGATCCATGCGCTGGTGGTGACTTCGCCGGCAACAATCGCCACGCCGGTCTTGACCATCGTTTCGCAGGCAACGCGGGCACGCGGATCCTGCACGAGGATCGCGTCGAGCACGGCGTCGGAGATCTGGTCGGCGACCTTGTCCGGATGGCCTTCGGAGACCGATTCGGAGGTGAACAGGTAGTTGGACATCGCGGTATATATCCTTTCGTTCGGATAGAGAGATAAAGGGTAGCTGGGCATGATACAACGGCTTGCCCAGGTTTGCAGCTGGACGTGGGCAACCGTGGCGGGTTCCGTTCAGACGTCTGGATGGCCACAGCTGTTTTCCTGAAGCGTCTCGCAACGATTGCGACCGCCTCGTTTGGCCAGGTAGAGGGCCCGGTCGGCCCGTTCGAACGCGCTGTCGGGCGTGTCGCCCGGGCGTACGGCAGTCAGTCCGCACGAGAGCGTGATCTGGATCGGCTTCTGCTGGCCGCGGAAGGCGAGGCCCTCGATGCAGGTGCGCAAAGTCTCGGCGACGCGATATCCGGTCTCCGCGCTGGAGCCGTCCAGTATGACAACGAATTCCTCCCCGCCGTAGCGAGCCAGCAGATCGTCGTGGCGCAGGCGGGCCTGCAACTGCTCGGCGACGATACGCAGCGCGCGGTCGCCAGCGGCGTGACCGAAGCGGTCGTTGATCTGCTTGAAGTGATCGATGTCCAGCACCAGCAGGCAGGCCTCGCGGCCGGTCTGCGCCACCTGCCGGCAGGCTTCCGCCATGTGCTGCTCGAACACCAGCCGGTTGGCGATGCCGGTCAGTGGATCGGTCGAGGCCAGTTGATGCTCCTGGCGCAGGTTGAGTTCCATCGCCTGCGCCGACTGCTCCAGTTCGTGGATGCGCTGGCTCATCTGCTCGGCACGAGCCAGCCAGTCCCGCTCGCGCGTTTCCTCCCGTTCGCGGAAGGTTCGCAGGTGTGCGCCGATCGCGCCGAGCCGTGACTGCACTTCCGCCTGCAGCGATCCCGCGTCCGGCGCGTGTTGCAGGTGGGTACCCAGGGCACTGAGCTCGCTGCTGAGGCGACGATCGAAATCCTGGCGCGATCCGCTGCCTTCCCGATGGTCGGCGTTTTCTTCCGCCAGGTACTGGGTCAGTTGCTCCAGTTGCACGGTGACCTGGGTCAGCAAACGCTCGGCGGCGGCCTTCTGTTCACCGATCTGCCGGCAATGGCGATTGACCAGGCCAGCCAGCGCCTCGCCATGCGATGCCAGGTTGCCAGGATCGGGAGCTGAGGCAATGGCCTCGCGCAAGTTGGCAATGCGTGCAGCGAGCTCGTCCTCCAGACGCAGCCGGTCGAGCAGGGCGAGCAGCATGTCGCGCGCCGTGGCCATGTCCGGGGTGCGCGCGGCGATATCGTCGAGCGAAGTGACCGCTTCGGTCAGGTCGGAAATCATTGGCTCCAGTGTTTCTTCGGCCAGCGTCGAGCGCGCTTGTCGGCGGATATTTCCCAGTACTGCGTCCAGCGGCACGCTGCGCCCTTCGGCCGCATAGGTCAGCCGCGTGACCAGGCGACGCAGAAGCGCGTCGATGTGCGACCAGTACGCCTCGGTGCGCTCAAGTTGCAGGATCGCCCCCTGGTAGGTGCGCACTGTCTGAAGAGGGTTCATGGGCTGCCGCTGCTCTCTGCCGAACCGCCATGTTACGTGGCGCCATTGACGAAAGCACTCCGCGATGGCGGAACTTGGGGAGTGGACGGCTGCCGGATCCACCGAAGTGGGGGGAGGGCGGCCGGGTGTCGCGGGGAGCTGGCCTGCGGCGCCGAGGCCGGGCTCCCTCGCGACCCGCCGCACGGCGGTCCCCCCTGCCTGCCGGGGTGGCCTCGATCAGGCGGCCAGGCGTTCGCCGGCCGCGAGCGCGGCGAAGTAGTCGCGGGTCAACCGCAGTTGCGTATCGGCCGACTCGGCGCGATTGACGACCTGCCGGAACGCGGCATTCTCGGGGCGGTCCTTTGCGTACCAGCCCAGATGCTTGCGGGCGATGCGCACGCCGGCCAATTCGCCATAGAAGGCGTAGAGCTGTTCGAGGTGGCCGATCAGGATGTGGCCGACTTCGCCCGGCCCGGGTTCCGGCAGCAGCTCGCCGGTGGCCAGGTAATGTGCGATCTCGCGGAAGATCCAGGGTCGCCCCTGTGCGCCGCGGCCGATCATCAGGGCATCGGCGCCGGTGAGCTCCAGCACGTGGCGGGCCTGCTGCGGCGTGGTGACGTCGCCGTTGGCCAGCACCGGAATGCGCACCGCGGCCTTCACCGCGGCGATGGTGTCGTACTCGGCATTGCCTTCGTACTTGTCGGCGCGGGTGCGCCCGTGCACGGCCAGTGCCGCGATGCCGGCATCCTCGGCGATCCGGGCGATGTTCAGCGCATTGCGGTTGTCACGGTTCCAGCCGGTGCGGATCTTCAGTGTCACCGGTACCTCGACCGCGTCGACTACCGCCCCGACGATGCGCGCGACCAGCGGCTCGTCCTGCAGCAGGGCCGAACCGGACCATACGTTGCACACTTTCTTGGCCGGGCAGCCCATGTTGATGTCGATGATCTGTGCGCCGTTGGCCACGTTGAAGCGTGCCGCCTCGGCCAGCATGGCCGGGTCGTAGCCGGCGATCTGCACGCTGACCGGCTCGGGTTCGCCGGCGTGATCCATCCGATGCAGGGATTTGCGCGTATGCCACAGTCGCGGATCGGCGTTGGTCATCTCCGACACGGCCAGACCCGCGCCCAGCCGTTTGCACAGCAGGCGGAACGGTTTGTCGGTGACGCCGGCCATCGGGGCGAGTACCAGCGGCGGGTCGATGCTATAGCGGCCGATCTTCATCCGCGCATTGTAGCGGCAGTCGGGATCGCTGCCCGGACGCGCGGGTCGCCGCGTCAGGGTGCCGCCACCTCGCCGCGGCCGGGATGGGCGCTGCTGAGCACCCCGGCATCGTGTTTGTGGCGGAACAGGAACACGAACAGCAGCGCCACCACCAGCGAATACGACGCGAATGTCATCCAGATGCCGTGCCAGTCCTTGCTGCCGTCGGCGTGGGTGAACCAGGTATCGATGATCAGGCCGCTCAGCGAGCTGCCCAGCACCGCACCGACGCCGTTCGTCATCAGCATGAACAGGCCCTGCGCGCTGGCGCGGATCGCCGGGTCGCTCTGCCCTTCGACGAACAGGGAGCCGGAGATGTTGAAGAAGTCGAACGCCATGCCGTAGACGATGCACGACAGCACGATCATCCACAGGCCGGGGCCCGGATCGCCGTAGGCGAACAGGCCGAAACGCAGGGTCCACGCCAGCATGCTGATCAGCATCACCGTCTTGATGCCGAAGCGCTTCAGGAAGAACGGGATGGCCAGGATGAACAGCGTTTCGGAGACCTGCGAAATCGACATGATGATCGCGGGATAGCGCACCGCGATCAGGCCCTTGTAGGCATCGACCGTGGCGAAATCGTGCAGGAAGGTGTCGCCATAGGCATTCGTCAGCTGCAGCGCCGCGCCGAGCAGCATCGCGAAGAGGAAGAAGATTGCCATCTTGCCGTTGCGGAACAGCTTGAACGAGGTCAGCCCGAGCATGTCCAGCAGCGACTTGTCCGGCAAGCGCCCGAGCTTGGGCGGGCAGGGCGGCAGGCTGAACGCATACAGGCCGAGTACCAGCGCCGCGGCGGACGCCACGTAGAACTGTCCGGTCGAGGTTTCCAGATGCAACAGGCTGACCGTCCACAGCGCCGCGATGAAACCGATCGTGCCCCACACCCGGATCGGCGGATAGTTGATCACCACGTCCTTGCCGTCGCCCTTGAGCGCCGAGTAGGCCACCGCGATCGCCAGCGAGATCGTCGGCATGTAGCACATCATGTTCAGCAGCATCACCCAGAACAGGGTGGTGGGATTGTCGATGCTCGGGATGATGAACAGCACCACCGCGCCGGCGATGTGCAGCAGGCCGTAGAGTTTCTCCGCATTGATCCACTTGTCGGCGATCACGCCCATCAGCGAGGGCATGAACAGCGAGGCGATGCCCATGGTCGAGAAGATCGCGCCGAACTGGGCGCCGGACCAGTGCCGGTACTGGAACCAGTAGGCGCCGATGGTGATCAGCCACGAGCCCCACACGAAAAATTGCATGAAGTTCATCGCGATCAGGCGGAGCTTGATGCTCATCGACAGATATCCGGCATGTGGAGTCCCCAGGTTGGGCCGGGGGACGATCCCGGGCCATGAAGCTTCGGCAGGTTAGATGAATCGGCGGGCACCGGGCAAGGCGCGCCATGGGCGCGCTCAGTCGTCGTCACGCAACGCCGCGGCGACGTGTTCGCGTGCGACCGGCAGCAATTCGGTTTCGAACCACGGGTTGCGGGTCAGCCACAGCTGGTTGCGCGGGCTCGGATGCGGCAGCGGCAGCTGGCCGCGGGCGAGATGGGCGCGCCATGCGAGTACGGTATCGGTAAGGCGCGTGCCGTGCGGCACGCCGAGCAGGCCGGCCTGCGCGTACTGGCCGATCACCAGGGTCAGTTTCACCCGGTGTAGCAACGGCAACAGCCGTGGGTGCCAGGTCGGCGCGCACTCCGGACGCGGTGGCAGGTCACCGCCACGACCCGTGCCGGGAAAGCAGAAACCCATCGGCACGATCGCGATGCGGGCCGCGTCGTAGAACGTGTCGCGGTCGATGTCGAGCCACTTGCGCAGTCGCGCGCCGCTGACGTCGTTGAACGGGAGGCCGCTTTCATGGACCTTGCGTCCCGGTGCCTGGCCGACGATCAGCAGCCGCGAGGTGGACGATGCCTGCAATACCGGCCGCGGCCCCAGCGGCAGGTGGGCCGTGCAGAGCCGGCAGGCGCGGATGTCACCAAGCAGTCGGGTCACCCGGTCAGCCATCGCCAGCTCCGTTCAAGGCAGCAGCTTGCCCGGATTGAGGATGCCGTCGGGGTCGAACGCGTCCTTGATGTTGCGCATCAGCCCCAGTGCATTCGGCGACAGCGCCAGCGGCATGAACTCGCGCTTGACCAGGCCGATGCCATGTTCGCCCGACAGCGTGCCGTCCAGTGCGATCACCAGCGCGAACAGGTCGGCCAGGCAGGCGTGTGCGCGCCCGCGCTCGGCTTCGTCGCGGGGCAGCAGGTTCACGTGCAGGTTGCCGTTGCCGGCGTGACCGAAGCTGACGATCAGCACGTCGTGCCTGGCCGACAGCTGCTTGATGCCATCGACCAGTGCGGGCAGATGACTGACCGGCACCACCACGTCCTCGTTGATCTTGTTCGGCGAAATCGTGCGTTGTGCCGGCGACAGCGCCTTGCGGGCGGACCACAGCGCGAGCGTCTCCTCGGCGTTGCGCGCGATGTTCAACTGCTCCAGTCCGTCACCGCGTGCCGCGGCGGAAACCGCCTCCACTGCACCGTCCAGCGTGGCCGCTTCGCCATCGACTTCGATCATCAGCATGGCGCCGGCCAGCGGCACGCTGTCGCCGCCATGCGCGTGGGCCAGCTTCAGCGCCACGTCGTCGATGAATTCCAGCGCGCACGGCGTCACCGGTTGCGCCATGATCCGCGCTACCGCGCGGGCGGCCGCGCCCACATCCCGGTAGGTCGCGCGCACGGTGCGTATCGCCGAAGGCTTCGGCGTGAGCTTGAGGGTGGCTTCGGTGATCAGCGCCAACGTGCCTTCCGAGCCGATCAGCAAGCGGGTCAGGTCATAACCGGTGGCGCCCTTGCTGGTGTAGGTGCCGCAACGAAAGCCTTCGCCGCTGCCGGCCACCGCGCGCAGGCCCAGCGTGTTCTCGCGTGGCGTGCCGTATTTCACCGCGCGCGGCCCGGCCGAGTTGCAGGCCAGGTTGCCGCCGACGCTGCACCATGGTGCCGAGCTGGGGTCCGGTGGCCAGAAGAAGCCGTGCGGCGCCAGCGCTTTCTGCAGATCGCCGTTCAGGACGCCCGGCTCGACCACCGCCAGGCGGTTGTCCGGGTCGATGCGCAGGATCCGGTTCATCCGCTCGAAACTCACCACCACGCCACCCTCCACCGGCACCGTGGCGCCGGTGGTGTTGCTGCCGCGGCCGCGCGCGACGACCGGCAAGCGGTACTCGCGGCAGGCCTGCACCAGCGCCTCGACCTGCGCGTGCTCGCTGGGGAACACCACGGCATCGGGCAAGGCATGGCGGCGTGAATTGTCGTACGAATAGGCAATCCGCTCGGCCTCACCGGTGGCGAGCGCATCGGCGGGAAAGATCCCGCGCAGGCGGGTGAGCAGTTCGGCGGCTGGAGGCATGAATGAAGCCTATCGCAATCGTGGGCAGTGTCAGCCGGCTTCGAATGCGCCACGCAGCCATTGCCGCTGGGTCGCCTCCACCGGGCCGTCGTAGCTGACCACGTCGAAGCGGCATGCCCGCCGGGCATGCTGCGGATGGGCCGCCAGCCAGTGCCTGGCGGCCAGGATCAGCCTGGCCTGTTTGCTGTTCGTGACCGAGGCGGCGGCATCGCCGTGGCTGGCACTCTTGCGATAGCGCACTTCGACGAAGACCACGGTGTCGCCATCGCACATCACCAGATCCAGCTCACCGTGGCGGGTGGTGTAATTGCGCGCCAGCAGCTTCAGTCCGGCGCTTTCGAGTTCGACGCAGGCACGCTGCTCGAAGCCATCGCCAGCGGCGCGCATCAGCCCGTGACGGGCGGGTTGCCGGTGGCCGGTGACGAACTGGCCGGCGCCGGGTTGGTCGGGGTCGGTGGCGCGCTGGAAGGCACGTCGTCCATCTGCAGGCTGCCACCCAGCGGTCGCGCCAGGCCATCCTGGAATTTCGCCCAGATCAGTACGCGGTGCACGCGGCCGAAGTGGTCGGCCGCGAGCTGGCCGCTGGCACCGGGCACGTAGCTGCCCGGATGTGCGCGCAGCCAGTCGAGGTAGGGCACCAGATTCCAAGCATCCATGCCGAAGGCGAACAAGCGGGCGGCGCCGCCGCGGGCCGCCGGCAGTTGCGCGGCGACGTCGGCATGGTTCGGCAGGCCTGGTTGGGCGTCGAACAGCCACGGTGCGTCGCAGAACTCCACCCCGTCCAGGTCACGGTTGGCGGCGACGTCGTCGTCGCCCGCATAGACGTGCGATGTCGCAAACACCGGCAGGCCGACCTGGGCGATGCGCAGTTGCGGCAGCAGCAGGCGTGCCTGCTGCGGGCGCATGCTGATGAAGATACCGGCGTCATCGTTGACGCCGCTCATGCCTGTACCCGCGGCCGCACCGGTCGAGGCGGTGGTGGCGGGTGTGGAGCCGGACGCTTGCATGTGCATGCCCGCGATGGTGCTGGCGTAACTGGTCGTGCCCGTCGGCAGCACTGCCATGGCGGTGACGTCACCGCCGCGAGCCACCAGCTCGGCCTTGAATGCGCTGGCCGCGCGCTGGGCGAAGTCGTCGCCGGAGATCAGCACGTAGCCGCGGCGCAGGCCTCGCTCGACCATGTGGTCGGCAGCCTGGGCCCCTTCGGTTTCCGGCAGCAGGCCGAATTCACTGGCATCACCGCTGGGCAGCTGTCGGTCGTCCGGATGATTCAGCGCCAGCACGGGAACCGGCAAACTCGCCTGGCCGAACACCGCGGTGACTTCGCCCCGGGTGAGCGGGCCGACCACCAGCCGGGCGCCATCACTTGCCGCCTGTTGATATGCCGCGATCGCGCCGTCAGCCGTGCCCTTGCTGTCGTAAACGCGCACCAGCGGACGCGGGGCATGATTGCGACCGGCATCGAGATAGGCCGCAAAGAAACCTTGCCGGATCGATGTGCTGGCGGCCGCGAAATTGCCATCGGCGGGCAGCAGCAAGGCCACCTGGGATGGCACCTTGTAGCCTTCGCGCACGTTGGCATCGGCACCAGGCAACAGCGTGCCCACCTGCTGCTGCAATTCCGGCTGTGCCTGGGCGACGGCGACACCGAGCTGGCTCAGCGTTTCATTGACCCAGGGCAACATGCGATCACCCGGCTGCATCGCGGCGGCGCGTCGCTGGAGCGGCTCGACGCCCAGCTTGTTCAGCAGGTCGAGAATCTGCTGGCGATTCTGGGCATGATCGAAGCCGCTCAGCTGATCGTCCATCTGCACGCGCGTGCGCGCGGCACCCCAGTTGTCGCCACTTGCCGCCATCGCACGGGCGCGCAACTCGAGCAGGCGCAATTGCAGCGAGGCGGGTACGACGAGGTTGGGCTGGGTGGTCAATCGCAGTGCCGTGGTCGCATCGTGCAGCTTGAGTGCCAGTTCGGCCTGCAGCAGGTCGAGGCGCAATGGCTCGTCATCGATGAGATGCTGGCGCTTGATGTTGGCGAGGATCGGCCCGGCGCGCTCGATCTGGCCTTCCTGGCGCCATGCCTCGGCGGCCAGCAGGCGATAGCTGTCGGCGTGGCCGGGGGATTGGGCGGCCAGCGTCAGATAAGCCTGCGCGGCCTGATCGAACTGGCCTTGTTGCGCCAGCGTGGCGGCACTCTGCGCGGCAGCCATCTCGGCCGGCGAGCGCGGGGCATTCATCGGCACACAGGCGGCCAGCACGAGTGAAAAAAGCAATCCGGTCGCGGCGGTGCGCGATAGGCGCATGAAGCGCATGGGCGATCCCTTGTTCGTCATGGTCGTCAATGCGCGATCATAGCCGATCGTCTTGCAGGCCCATGGAGTTCCCCCGATGTCATCTGTTCAGCCAGGCTGCCTGTGGGTAGTGGCCACCCCGATCGGTCATCGCGATGATCTGTCCGCCCGCGCGATCGAGAGTTTGCGCAAGGTCGCGGTGATCGCGGCGGAGGACACCCGTCACAGTCGACCGTTGCTCGTGCACCACAACATAGACACACCGCTGATCGCGCTGCATGAGCACAATGAACGTGATGCGGTGGATGCGATCGTGCGGCGGTTGCAGTCGGGCGATTCGGTGGCGTTGATCTCCGATGCGGGGACGCCATTGATCAGCGACCCCGGCTTTCGGCTGGTGCGTGCCGCGCGCGCGGCCGGCATCCGCTGCATCCCGGTGCCGGGTGCCTGTGCCGCGATCGCCGGGCTGTCGGTGGCCGGCCTGCCCAGCGACCGTTTCGTGTTCGAGGGTTTCCTGCCACCCAAGGCGGCGGCGCGGCGCAGCCGTCTGCAGGAACTGTGCGGGGATGCGCGCACCCTCATCTTCTATGAGTCGTCGCACCGGGTTGCCGAAAGCCTGACCGACATGCGCGACATCTTCGGGTCGGGTCGGGAGGCGGTGCTGGCGCGCGAACTCACCAAGATGTTCGAGACGGTGCTGGGTGAGCCGCTGGCGGAACTGGTGGCACGGGTGGTCGCCGATTCCGACCAGCAGCGGGGCGAATGCGTGATCCTGGTCGCCGGGCGTGGCGAGGAGGTCGATGCGAAGCTGGCCGAGGGGCAGCGTGTGTTTGCGATCCTGCGCGATGAGCTGCCGCCGGCGAAGGCGGCAAAGATGGCCGCGGCGATCACCGGGGCGCCGCGCAAGGCGCTTTACCAGGGCGAGAAATGAGGGAAAACATGAACACTCTTTTCTCACTCCTCTCCACTCGCTCCTGTATTCTTCTCGGTGGAGTCGGCCGGACAGTCGCGTCGCGCGCAAGCGCATCGAGGAAAGTCCGGGCTCCGCAGGGCAGAGTGCCAGGTAACTCCTGGGCAGCGTGAGCTGACGGCCAGTGCAACAGAGAGCAGACCGCCGATGGCCCGCAAGGGCACAGGTAAGGGTGAAAGGGTGCGGTAAGAGCGCACCGCACGCGGGGACAACGTCGCGTGGCACGGTAAACCCCACTCGGAGCAAGACCAAATAGGGGAACGATAACGCGGCCCGCGTTGTTCCCGGGTAGGTTGCTGGAGCCAGACGGTGACGTCTGGCCGAGAGGAATGACTGTCGCGTCGCAAGACGTACAGAACCCGGCTTACAGGCCGACTCCACCTCTTTCGCATGCACCCCGCCAGCGCGGCTCACCGCGCTGGCGGGGTGTGCGGCTTTGTGAACGCGGATTCATCCCGAACCGCTGCCAGCGCGCAATTTCGTTCGGTTTGATGCCGAATCGGTGCAGATTGTTTCGCAAAAAAATCCATGCATTCAAACACCTTGCTGGTGTTCCTGAGAAAATGCTGCACATACGGTCAGAATTCCGCCTTTACTCATTGATTCGCAAGTGATTTCCCTTGACAGTCTCATGCCCCGAGACTATCGTGGGTTCCAGTGTGAAATCGTGGGTTTTAGTGGAGTCTGCTGATCGTGTTCCAGGGCGAAACCGCCATCACCGTTGACGACAAGGGCCGCCTGGCCATCCCGACTGCGTATCGGGAGCAGGTTGCGGGCGAATGCGCCAATCGTCTGGTGGTCACCTACAACCCGTTCGAATCGGGTTGCCTGTGGCTGTTCCCGTATGCCGAATGGGAGCAGGTGCGTGACCAGGTGAATGCGCTGCCCAAGGTCAAGACTGCCCACCGCGACATGCAGATGAAGCTGGTCGGCGCCGCCGCCGTGGTCGAGCCCGATGGTGCGGCGAGGATCCTGCTGCCGGCCAGCCAGCGCAGCGCAGCCGGTATCGAGAAGAAGGCGGTGCTGCTGGGCATGGGCAACAAGTTCGAGCTGTGGAGCGAACAGGCCCATCTGGCCAAGATCCGCCAGAGCATCGGCGAAGACGAGATCACCAACGAAATGGCAGACCTGCGCCTGTAACCGGCGCGGGAATGAACGAACAACGGGAGCGGGAGTGCGGCATGGCCCAGAGCCGGAATACAGATTCAGGCGCCGGGCCGCTGCAGCATATCCCGGTGATGTTGGGTGAGGCGGTGGAGGGACTGTCCGTGCAGCTTGGCGGGCGCTATCTGGATGGTACGTTCGGACGCGGCGGACATGCCCGCGCGATCTTGTCGCGCCTGGGCCCGGACGGCCGGCTGCTGCTGATGGACCGCGATCCCCAGGCAATCGCCGCGGCGCAGGCCGAGTTCGCCGGCGACGCGCGCGTGTCGATCCGGCATGCCAATTTCTCCAGTCTGGCCGAGTGGGACGAAACCGCCGCCGGCCTTGATGGCGTGCTGCTTGATCTCGGCGTGTCCTCGCCGCAGCTGGACGAAGCCGCGCGCGGCTTCAGCTTCATGGCCGATGCGCCGCTGGACATGCGCATGGACACTACCCAGGGCGAGAGCGCGGCCGATTTTCTGGCGCATGCCAGTGAGCGCGAGATCACCGAGGTGCTGTGGCATTTTGGCGAGGAGCGCCATGGGCGCCGCATCGCCCGGGCGATCGTGGCCGATCGGGCGACTGTCCCGTTCACCCGCACCGGACAGTTGGCCGCGCTGATCGAGCGTGTGGTCGGACGGCGCGAGCCGGGCAAGCACCCGGCAACGCGCAGTTTTCAAGCCTTGCGCATCCGTGTGAACGGCGAGCTGGAGGCGTTGCAGCAGGGTCTGCGGGCCGCGCTGGATCGACTCAAGCCCGGTGGCCGGTTGGCGGTGATCAGTTTCCATTCGCTGGAGGATCGTGCGGTAAAATTGTTCATTCGCGATCACTCCGGCCACGTGCAGAATCGTCGCCGAGGGCCGCCGGTGGCGGCGGCGCCAGCGCAGCTGGTGGCGGTCGGCAAGGCGCAGTTTCCGTCCGATGCCGAGTTGGCGACGAATTCGCGTTCGCGCTCGGCGGTGCTGCGGGTAGCGCAGAAGCTGGCAGACGGAGGACGGGCATGAAGGCGGTCAGCGCCCTGTTCGCGTTCGCCGCGCTGGTTGCCGTACTGGCCAGTGCGCTGGGCGTGGTATGGACGCGCCATGAGAGCCGCGTGCTGTTTGTGAACCTGACCGCGCTGCAGAACCAGCGCGACGAACTGAACATCGAATACGGCAAGCTCGAGCTCGAGCAGGCGACCTATGCCGAGCCGCGGCGCATCGACGACGAGGCACGGCAGAAGCTGGGCATGGTCGATCCGCGTCCGCAAGACATCCGGTTGCTGCGCTGATGAGCTGGCGCAAACACATCAACCCGCCTCATCCGCCCGGTCGCCGTCGCAGCGCCGGGCCCAGTGCGCGTCGGCGCATGGTGGTGGTGGTCGGCCTGCTGGGTCTGGCCGCGAGCGGGCTGATGGCGCGGGCGTTCGACCTGCAGGTGGTGCGCAAGCAGTTCTATCAGCGTCAGGGCGACGCGCGCTTCCTGCGCGAGATGCCCATTCCGGTCTCGCGCGGCACCATCTTCGATCGCAACGGCGAGCCGCTGGCGGTGTCGACCCCGGTGATGTCGATCTGGGCCAATCCATCCGAAGTGCTGGACAACGACGAGCGCATTCCCCAACTGGCGCAGGCGCTCGGCGTGAATGCGGACGAGTTGAAGAGCCGCCTGGCGCAGCGCTCCGATCGCGAATTCGTCTACCTGCGCCGGCAGATGGCGCCGGAAGCGGCCCAGGCGATCCTCGATCTGGGCATTCCCGGCATCAACGGCCAGCGCGAGTTCAAGCGCTTTTACCCGTCCGGCGAAGTGACCGCGCACGTGCTCGGTTTCACCAATATCGACGATCGCGGTCAGGAAGGGCTGGAACTGGCCTATGACGACTGGTTGTCCGGCAAGCCGGGTGCCAAGCGGGTGATCCGCGACCGCATGGGTCATGTGGTGGAGGACGTCGAACAGGTGCGCGCACCGAAGCCGGGGCAGAACCTCACGCTCAGCATCGATCGGCGCATCCAGTTCCTGGCCTACAGCGAACTGAAGAGCACGCTGGAGAAGTTCCAGGCCGATTCGGGCTCGATCGTGGTACTCGACGTGAAGACCGGCGAAGTACTGGCCATGGTCAACCTGCCGACCTACAACCCGAATGCGATCAACGGCAGCAAGCCCAGCCAGCGCCGCAACCGGGCCATGACCGACGTGCTCGAGCCGGGCTCCACGGTGAAGCCGATCCTGATGGCGGCAGCACTGTCCAGCGGCAGGTTCACCCCGACCACGCCGATCATCGACACCACCGGCGGCCACTGGTTTTTCCAGGGCCACGACATCCACGACACCCACAATTACGGACTGCTCACGCCGACCGGTGTCATCACCAAGTCGAGCAACGTGGGCGCGGCGCACATCGCCATGCAGCTCGATACCGGACTGATGTACGACACCTATCGAGCCTTCGGGCTGGGCAACAGCACTGACAGCGGCTTTCCGGGCGAGGCGTCGGGTCACCTGCGCATCGGGCGGGACTGGCGGCCGCTGGAAAAGGCGATTCTGGGCTACGGCTACGGTCTCAACGTGACCGTGCTGCAGCTGGCCAACGCGTACGCCACGATTGCCGATGGCGGCGTGATGCACAGCCCCACCTTCATCAAGGACAACGACAACAGCGCGAAACAGATCATCTCGCCCGAAGTGGCGCACGAACTGATCCAGATGATGGAAACGGTGACCGGACCGGGCAGCACGGCGCCGCAGGCGCGCATCGCCAACTACAGCGTGGCCGGCAAGACCGGCACGGCGCACAAGGCGAACGCCGGCGGCTACGACAAGAGCAGCTACACCGCCGCCTTCGCCGGCATCGTGCCGGCGTCGAATCCGCGGCTGGTCGGTGTGGTGGTGGTCGACAATCCGCAGAAGGGCAGCTACTACGGCGGCATGGTGTCCGCCCCGGTTTTCGCCAAGGTGATGGACGGTGCCCTGCGCCTGCTCGACGTGCCGCCGGACAACATCGGCCGCTGGTACGTCGGCGGTCCGCTGCAGGGTGCCGGTGGGCTGGTCGGCAGCCAGCCGCCGGTCGATGCGCCGATCGACGACGCGCCCGTCGACGAGGACACGCCATGAGCACCGGCCATCTCGATCAGCTGCTGCTGGGCATCGCCGATGCGCAGCTCGCCGCCACCGCCCGCCGCCGGGCGCATCGTGGTATCCGGGCTGACCCTCGACTCCCGCCGGGTGAATCGTGGCGACGCCTTCTTCGCGCTGCGCGGCAGCCAGGATCACGGCATCGAATTTGCGGCCGGCGCGGTGCGGCGCGGCGCCCAGGTAGTACTGGCCGAGGCGCCGCCCGTCGAGGTGGCCGAGCTCGATGTACCGCTGCTGTGGATCGACGATCTGGGCCGGCAAGTCAGTGAGATCGCCGCGCGTTTTCACGATCGCCCCAGCGAGTCGATGCGGGTGGTCGGAGTCACCGGCACCAATGGCAAGACGTCCTGCGTGCAGTTGCTGGCACAGGCGCTGACCCTGCTGGACCATCGTGCGGCCTCGATCGGGACCCTCGGTGCGGGCGTGCATGGGCAGTTGCGCGAAGGCGAACGCACCACGCCGGATGCCGTCACGGTGCAGGAGTTGCTGGCGGACTTCCGCGAAGCCGGGGTCAGCCATGTGGCGATGGAAGTGTCCTCGCACGCGCTGGAGCAGAGCCGCGTGGCCGCGGTGGACTTCGAAGTGGCCGCATTCACCAACCTCACCCGCGACCATCTGGACTATCACGGCAGCATGGAAGCCTATGGCGCGGCCAAGGCCCGGCTGTTCGCGTGGCCCGGGCTGCAGGCGGCGGTAATCAATATCGACGACGCGTACGGCCATGAACTGGCGGCGCAATTGCCCGCCGGCGTGCAGGCGCTGCGTTTCAGCATGGCCGACGACAGCGAGGCAGAAATCGCCGCCAGCGGCATCGTCACCTCGGCCGAGGGCCTGGAGTTCAAGCTGCGCACGCCCTGGGGCAGTCGCACGTTGCGCAGTCATCTGCTGGGTCGCTTCAACGTGGCGAACCTGCTGGTCGTGGTGGCCTGTCTGGGCGCGCTGGGCGAACCGTTCGGGCGCATCGTGAACGCCGTCGAGCAATTGCGGCCGGTCAACGGCCGGATGAGCCGGCTCGGCGGTCTGCATGGCCTGCCGTTGGTGGTGGTCGACTACGCCCATACCCCGGATGCGCTGGAGCAGGCCCTGAGCGCATTGCGCGCGCATTGCGCCGGCCAGTTGATCTGCGTGTTCGGCTGTGGCGGCGAGCGCGATGCCGGCAAGCGTCCGTTGATGGGAGCGATTGCTGCACGACTGGCGGATGTCGCCATCGTCACCGATGACAACCCGCGCGGCGAAGACGGCGACGCGATCGTGGCGCAGATCGTCGCGGGCATGACTGCGGCCCGGGCGATGACAGTCGAGCGTGATCGCGCCGCGGCGATCGGCGCCGCGCTTGGCATGGCAGGTGCCGGCGATGTGGTGCTGATTGCCGGCAAGGGTCATGAAACCTATCAGGAGGGCGCTGCCGGCAAGCGCCCCTTCGACGATCTGGCGGTAGCGCACGCCGTGCTGGAACGAATGCAGCGGGGTTCGCGCGCATGATGCGGCTGAACACCATTGCGATGTGGACCCACGGTCGCCTGCTCGGGAACGACGCGGAGATCACGGGCGTGGCCATGGATACCCGCCGGCTGCAGCCGGGCGACCTGTTTGTCGCGATCAAGGGTGAGCGGGTGGACGGGCACGACTACCTGGCCGAGGCGGCGGCTCGTGGCGCGGTCGCCGCCCTGGTGACGCGTCATGTCGACAGCGAACTGCCGCAGGTGCTGGTGGATGACACCACCCTGGCACTGGGCGACCTGGCCAGCGCGGTCCGCGCGCAACGCCGCGTTCGCGTGGTCGGTATCACCGGTTCCAATGGCAAGACCACGGTGAAGACGCTGGCGGCCTCGATCCTGTCGCGACATGGCCGCACCCATGTCAGCGCAGGGAACTACAACAACGAACTGGGCCTGCCGCTGAGCCTGCTGGCGATGCCGCAGGACACCGACTACGCGGTCTTCGAGATGGGCGCCGGCAAGCCGGGCGACATCGCGTATCTCGCTGCCATCGCACGGCCCGACATCGGCCTCGTCACGCTCATCGCGCCGGCGCATCTTGAGCGAATGGGCAGCATCGAAGGCGTAGCCGAGACCAAGGGAGCGATTTACCAGGCGTTGCCGGCCGATGGCGTGGCGATCGTCAATGCCGACGACAGTTTCGCCAGTTTCTTCGCTGGACTGGCCGGCACGCGCAAGGTGCTTCGCTTCGGCCTCGACCAGCCGGCGGATGTCGGCGCGGAGATCATCGAGCAACGCGCGGACGGATCGCGCTTCGTGCTGCGCACGCCGACCGGCCATGCCGAGGTGGCGCTGCCACTGCCCGGTCGCCACAACATCGCCAACGCACTGGCGGCGACGGCGATCGCGCTGGCGCTGGAGGTCCCGCTCAACACCATCGTCAGTGGCCTGGAACAGGTCCCCGGCGTGGCCGGGCGCTTGCGCCGTGAAGTGATGGCTGGCGGCTGGACCGTAATCGACGACAGCTACAACGCGAATCCGAGCTCGATGGCAGCGGCGATCGACACGCTGTTGCTGGCCGCGGGCGAGCGCTGGCTGGTGCTGGGCGACATGGCCGAGCTGGGCCCGCAGGCGGCGGCGCTGCACGCCGCCGTCGGCACCCTTGCGCGCGAACGCGGGGTCGACCGGCTGTTCGCGGTCGGCCCGCTCGGGCTCGCCACGGTCGAGGCCTTCGGCGCGCAGGGTGCCCATTTCGAGGACAAGGCGACGTTGATCGCCGCACTGCAGGCGCAACTGCATGAAGGGGTCACCTGTCTGGTCAAGGGCTCGCGTTCGGCCGGGATGGAGCAGGTGGTGATGGCGCTGGGTCATCGCGCCGGCGATGCGCAACAGGACAACAAGGGGGCAACCGATGCTGCTTGAGCTCGCCGACTGGATGGCGCGGCATTTCACCGCCATGCATCTGTTCCAGTACATCACCTTCCGCACGATCATGGCGGCGCTTACGGCGCTGGCGGTGTCGCTGCTGCTGGGTCCGGCGCTGATCCGCAAACTGGGCGCGCTCAAGGCCGGCCAGGTGGTGCGCAGCGATGGTCCGCAGACGCATCTGGTCAAGGCAGGCACGCCGACCATGGGCGGCGTGATGATCCTGCTCTCGGTCAGCGTCGCCACGCTGCTGTGGGCCGACCTGAGCAACCGCTATGTCTGGGTCGTGCTGGCCGTGATGCTGACGTTCGGCGCGATCGGCTTCTACGACGACTACCGCAAGCTGGTGCTGCGGGACAGCCGTGGACTGGCCAGCCGCTGGAAGTACTTCTGGCAGTCGGTGTTCGGCCTGGGCGCGGCGCTTTTTCTCTATCTCGGCGCACCGCATGCGGCCGCCGGCCTGCCGGTGGCCGAGACGGCGCTGTACCTGCCGCTGTTCAAGCACGTGGCGTTGCCGCTGGGGCTGATGTTCGTGGTGGTGGCGTATTTCATGATCGTCGGCTTCTCCAACGCGGTGAACCTCACCGACGGGCTGGACGGGCTGGCGATCATGCCGACGGTGCTGGTTTCCGGCGCGCTGGGCATGTTCGCGTACCTGGCCGGCAACAAGGTGTTCTCCGAGTACCTGGGTATTCCGTCGATTCCCGGTGCGGGCGAGCTGTCGATCTTCTGTGGCGCCCTGGCCGGCGCGGGTCTGGGCTTCCTGTGGTTCAACACCTATCCCGCGCAGGTGTTCATGGGTGACGTCGGTGCGCTGGCGATGGGTGCGGCGCTGGGTTGCGTCGCGGTGATCGTGCGCCAGGAGATCGTGCTGCTGGTGATGGGCGGCGTGTTCGTGATGGAAACCGCCTCGGTGATGATCCAGGTGGCCAGCTTCAAGCTCACCGGCAAACGGGTGTTCCGAATGGCGCCGATTCATCACCACTTCGAGCTGAAAGGCTGGCCGGAGCCGCGGGTGATCGTGCGTTTCTGGATCATCAGCGTGGTGCTGGTGCTGATCGGTCTTGCCACGTTGAAGGTGCGCTGATGTTCGAGCCCGGCTCCTCACAGGCGACCAAGCGAAGCGGCCCGCGCGGCAGCTTCGACCTGTGGCTGCTGGTCGCGTTGATCGGGTTGGCCAGCGTCGGCGTGGTGATGGTGGCGTCGAGCTCGATTGCGGTCGCCGACAGCGAGCATCTGGGCGCGTTCTACTTCCTCAGGAAGCACCTGATCTTCCTCAGCCTGGGCGTCATCGCGGCCGCTCTGGCGATGCGCACCGAGCTGAAGCTGCTGGAGAAATACGCGTTCCACCTGATGTTGCTCGCGTTCGTGCTGCTGCTGGCGGTATTCGTGCCGCACCTCGGCATGCGCATCAATGGCGCGCGGCGCTGGCTGAACCTGCTGGTCACCACGTTCCAGCCGGTGGAGGCGGTGAAGCTGATCCTGGTGATCTACATCGCCAGCTATCTGGTGCGCCATCGCGACAGCGTGGAAACGCGCTTCCTGGGCCTGTTCAAGCCAGTGATGGTGGCTGGCATCATCGTGCTGTTGCTGCTGGCGCAGCCGGATTTCGGGTCGGCGACGCTGGTGATCGCGGTGACCATCGCGATGGTCTGGCTCGGTGGTGCTCGACCGATCTTCCTGTTCCTGATGGGCCTGCCGCTGATGCCGCTGCTATACGTGGCGGCGACCGGCGAGAGCTACCGCATGAAGCGGCTGACCTCGTTCATGGATCCGTGGAAGGATCCGTTCAACGACGGCTTCCAGCTGACCCAGTCGCTGATGGCGATCGGCCGCGGCGAGTGGACCGGCGTGGGGTTGGGCTCCAGCGTGCTGAAGTTGTCCTACCTGCCCGAGGCACACACCGATTTCATCTTCGCGGTGATCGGCGAGGAACTGGGTCTGGCCGGCGTGGTGCTGGTGATCGGCCTGTTCGGGCTGGCGGTGGGGCGTGGCCTGTATCTGGGCCTGAAGGGCGTCGAGGTGGGCCAGCGTTTCGCCGGTTACGTCGCCTTCGGCGTCTCGCTGATGCTGGCGATGCAGGCGATCGTGTCGGTCGGCGTGAACCTCGGCGCGCTGCCGACCAAGGGCCTGACCTTGCCGCTGATCAGCTATGGCGGTTCCTCGATGGTGCTGACCTGCGCCATGGCCGGCGTGCTGCTGCGCGCCACCTTCGAGATCAATCGTGCGCTGGACGCGCGGCAGATGGCCACGCGCATGCCCGCCGCGGTTGCCGTGCCCGATGCGAATGTCGCGGCGAAGCCGCGCGAGGCGGAGGCCGCATGAAGAACTCCGCACCCGTGTTGATCATGGCCGGCGGTACCGGCGGCCACATCTTTCCCGGCCTGGCCGTGGCCGAGTGCCTGCGGGCACAGGGCGTGCCGGTGGTATGGCTGGGCGCGGTCGGCGGCATGGAGACGAAGGTCGTGCAGGCGCATCGGATCGAATTGCACTCGGTGGCGGTCGGCGGCCTGCGCGGCAAGGGCCTGAAGACCCGCTTGCAGGCACCGTTGATGTTGCTCCGTGCGTTGTTCGCCTCCTTGTCCGTGCTGCGCAGGGTCAAGCCGCGCAGCGTGCTCTCGATGGGCGGTTACGTGGCCGGCCCTGGCGGGCTTGCCGCATGGCTGCTGCGCCGGCCGCTGCTGGTGCACGAGCAGAACAGCGTGGCGGGCTTCACCAACCGCAGGCTGGCAAGTGTGGCCCGGCGCGTGCTGGTCGGCTTCGCGGACGCCCTGCCGCAGGCCGACTGGGTCGGCAATCCGGTGCGCGCGACGATTGCCGCGCTGCCCGCGCCGGCCCGGCGGATGGCCGGGCGCGACGGCCGGCCACGTCTGCTGGTGCTCGGTGGAAGCCTGGGTGCCCGTGCGCTGAATCTGGCGTTGCCGCAGGCACTGGCCCGGCTGGCGCCGGAGCAGCGCCCCGAGGTGCTGCACCAGGCGGGCAGCCGCGGTTTCGAAGAGGCGCGCGAGGCTTACGCGAACGCGGGTGTCGACGCCGACGTGGTGTCGTTCATCGATGACATGGCGGCCAGCTACGGCTGGGCCGACTTGGCCGTGTGCCGCGCCGGCGCGCTGACCCTGGCCGAGCTCACCGCGGCCGGGCTCGGTGCCGTGCTGGTGCCGTTCCCGCATGCGGTGGACGACCACCAGACGCGCAATGCCGAAGTACTGGTGGCGGTCGGCGCCGCCATCGTGATGCAGGAGAATGAACTGGACGTCCAGATACTGGCGCAGCGGCTGGAATCGCTGCTGGCTGACCGCGGCACGCTGCTGGCCATGGCTGAGGCGGCGCGCACGCTGGCCAAACCCGATGCCGCCGAGATGATCGCACGTGCCTGCGTGGAGGTGGCCGCATGACGCTGCGTCGACTGCTTGCACACGAGGACCTGATGAGCACGTTTCGTCGGGTGCACTTCATCGGCATCGGTGGCGTGGGCATGAGTGGCATCGCCGAGGTGTTGCACAACCTCGGATATGCGGTGTCCGGTTCGGATCGGGCGAATTCGGCGACGGCGCAGCGACTGCAGCAGATGGGTGTCACCGTGCACGTGGGTCACGCCGTCGGGAACATCGGCGATGCCGACGTCGTGGTGACCTCCAGCGCGATCGGGCCGGACAACCCGGAGCTGGTCGCCGCCCGCGAGGCGCGCATCCCGGTGATCCCGCGAGCAGAGATGCTCGGCGAGCTGATGCGCTTCCGTCGCGGCGTGGCAATCGCCGGTACCCATGGCAAGACCACCACCACCAGCCTCACCGCCAGCGTGCTGGCCGAGGCGGGCTACGACCCGACCTTCGTGATCGGCGGCCAGCTCAATGCCGCCGGCGCCAACGCGCGGCTCGGCACCGGGCAGTATCTGGTCGCCGAGGCGGACGAGTCGGATGGCTCGTTCCTGCTGCTGTCGCCGGTGATCGCCGCGGTGACGAACATCGATGCCGATCACCTGGAGAACTACGGCGGCGACTTCGCCCAGGTCAAGCAGGCGTTCGACACCTTCCTGCACCGCCTGCCGTTCTATGGCCTGGCCGTGCTGTGCGTGGATGACCCCGAAGTGGCGGAGCTGGCCAAGTCCACCACCCGCCGCGTGACGACCTACGGCATCGACAGCGTGGGTGCCGACGTGCGCGCGATGAACCTGAGCCAGCAGGGCTTCGAGATGCATTTCGACCTGCAGCTGCCGGGCCGGGACGAGACGCTGCCGGTGACGCTGAATCTGCCGGGTCGGCACAACGTGTTGAACGCGTTGGCCGCCGCCACGATCGGCTGGCAGCTCGGTGTGGAGGCGGAGGCGATCGCCCACGCATTGAAGCATTTCGAGGGGGTCGGGCGCCGCTTCCATCGGCGCGGCGAGATCGCGCTCGACCACGGCAGCGTGCTGCTGATCGACGACTATGGCCACCACCCGCGCGAGCTCGCGGCCGTGTTCGCGGCTGTCCGTGGCGGCTGGCCGGATCGCCGCCTGGTGGTCGGGTTCCAGCCGCATCGCTACAGCCGCACCCGCGATCTGCTCGACGATTTCGCCAACGTGCTGGCCGAGGTCGATGTGCTGGTGCTGACCGACGTGTATCCGGCCGGAGAGGCGCCGATCGCCGGCGCCGATGGGCGCGCGCTGGCTCGTGCGGTGCGTGCCCGCGGCAAGGTCGATCCGGTGCTGGTCGAGCATCCGCGCGAATTCCGCGACAGCTTGCCGAGCCTGCTGCGCGATGGCGATGTGCTGTTGCTGCTGGGTGCCGGCGATATCGGTGCGGCGGCGCTGGAGCTGGCGCATGCCGGCCATCTGAGGACAGACAAGTGAACAGCAACCATACCCCGAAAATCACCGATCCGGCCCAGTTCGGCCGTGTCGCCGTGGTCATGGGCGGCAGTTCGGCCGAGCGCGAGGTGTCGCTCGATTCGGGCCGCAACGTGCTCGCCGCGTTGCGGGCGCGCGGTATCGACGCGCATGCGATCGACGGCATCCCCGCGCTGCTCGATGCATTGCGCGCCGGCCATTTTGCCCGCGTGTTCAACATCCTGCACGGCCAGCATGGCGGGGGCGAAGACGGCGTGCTGCAAGGCGCGCTGGAATCGCTCAACGTGCCGTATACCGGCTCGGGCGTGCTCGGCTCGGCGTTGTCGATGGACAAGACCCGCTCCAAGCGGGTGTGGCAGTCGCTGGGATTGTCGACCCCGACCTTCGTGCCGCTGCCGCGCGGCTCGGACGTGCACGCTGCCGCGCAGCGGATCGGCTTCCCGTTGATCGTGAAGCCGGCCTGCGAAGGTTCCAGTGTCGGCGTGACCCGGGTGTTTGCGGCGAAGGACCTGGACGCGGCGGTCGAGCTGGCCGCGAGATATCCGGGCGACCTGCTGATGGAAACCCTGATCGAGGGCGATGAGCTGACCGTGGCGATCCTCGGTCGCCAGGTCCTGCCCAGCATCCACATCGTGCCGAAGGCGGCGTTCTACGACTACAACGCGAAATACGTGGCCGAGGACACCCAGTACATCTGTCCCGGCCTCGAAGGTGTTGCCGGCGTGGAACTGGGTGCGCTGTCGCTGGCCGCGTTCGATGCGCTCGCCTGCTCCGGCTGGGGCCGGGTCGACGTGATGCGGGATCGCGACGGCCGAAACTGGCTGCTGGAAGTGAATACCGCACCGGGCATGACCTCGCATTCGCTGGTGCCCAAGGCCGCCGCGGTGGCCGGCATCGATTATCAGGAACTGTGCTGGCGCGTGCTGGAAACCAGCTTCCGGGAGGGCGCGTGAAAGGAACCATCCGCCTCGTTGCCTGGTGTCTGGCGATCGCGCTGGTCGCACTGCCGATCGTCGGTGTGCTGCGCGGCTGGTTTGCGGCCGGTCGCTGGCCGGTGACGCAGCTGACGGTGCAGGCCGAGTTCAAGCATGTAAGCCCTGCCGATATCCGTGCGGCGGTGCGTCCGCGCCTGGGCAAGGGCTTCTTCGCGCTGGACCTGGATGCGGTGCAGAAGGCGGTCGCCGCGCTGCCGTGGGTGGAGTCGGTCGAGGCACGCAAACGCTGGCCGGACACCCTGCAGCTGCGCATCTACGAGCGCCAGCCGTTCGCGCGCTGGAACGACAAACAGCTGATCAGCCGGCAGGGGCTGGTATTCGATGCGCCCGGCGCGGCCGACCTCAGCGCCCTGCCGGACCTGCGCGGCCCCGATGCGCGACTGGCCGAGGTGGTGAGCTTCTATGCGGAAACCCGCAAGGCGTTTGCCGGCACGCACCTGCAGATCAACGGTGTCGCGCTGACCGAGCGCGGCAGCTGGAGTGTCAGTACGGCCACCGGGGCGCGGATCGTGATCGGCGACCGCGACCAGGCCGGGGGCCGGCTGCACCGCTTTCTCGATGTCTATCCGCAGCTGATGGCCGGTCACACCGACGGCTTCGCCTACGCCGATCTTCGCTACACCAACGGATTTGCCGTGCGCTGGCCGCCAGCGGCCACCGCCAACGCTGGAGGTTCGCCCCGCTCATGACTATCTCCCTATGAAACCGCGCAACGAAAAGCAGCTGGTGGTCGGGCTGGATATCGGCACCTCGAAGGTGGTGGCGATCGTCGGCGAATACGAACCAGGCGAGCCCATCACCGTGATCGGGATCGGCACGCACGTGTCGCGTGGCATGAAGCGTGGATCGGTGGTGGACATCGAGTCGACCGTGCACTCGATCCAGCGCGCGGTGGAGGAAGCGGAGCTGATGGCGGGCTGCGACATCCGCTCGGTGTATGCCTCCATCTCGGGCAGCCATCTGGAAACCCGCAACTCGCACGGCAACGCGGCGATCCGCGATCGCGAAGTGACCGCCAGCGACCTGGAGCAGGTGCTGGAGGCCGCCAGCGCCGTGGCGATCCCGGCCGATCGCAAGGTGCTCTACAAGGAGTCGCAGGAGTACCGCATCGACGGCCAGGACGGCATCCGCTCGCCAGTCGGCATGAGCGGCGTGCGGCTGGAGGCGAACGTGCATCTGGTCACTGGCGCGGCGGCGGCGGTGCAGAACATCAGCAAGTGCATCCAGCGTTGCGGCCTGACCGTGGACGAGCTGGTGCCCTCGGCGCTGGCCAGCGCGAAGGCGGTGTTGACCGACGACGAGCGCGAGCTCGGCGTGTGTCTGGTCGATATCGGTGCCGGCACCACCGATATCGCGATCTATACGCAGGGCTCGATCCGCTACACCGCCTCGCTGCCGGTCGGCGGCGACCAGGTCACCAGCGATATCGCCTATGGCGTGCACACGCCCACGGCGCACGCCGAGGAAATCAAGATCAAGTACGCCTGTGCGCAGACCGGATTGGCGCATGCGGAGGAGACCATCCAGGTACCCAGCGTCGGCGACCGTCCGCCGCGCCGGCTGGCCCGGCAGTCGCTGGCGCAGAGCGTGCAGGCGCGCTACGAGGAGATCTTCGAGATGGTGCAGGACCAACTGCGCCGCTCCGGTTACGAGAGCCTGGTCGCCGCCGGCGTGGTGCTGACCGGCGGCGCCTCGAAGATGGAAGGCGCGCTCGAGCTGGCCGAGGAGATCTTCCACAAGATGGTACGTATCGGCGTGCCGCAGCAGATCGAGGGTCTCGGCGACGTCGTCTCCAGTCCGTTGCACGCCACCGGCGTGGGTCTGCTGCTGCACGGCTCGCGTGCAGGCGGCATGCGCATCGGCGGTCCGGTCGGCGGCACGGTTGGGGGCCTGGTCGGCAAGCTGCGCAGCTGGCTGACGAGGAATTTCTGATGCTCGCCAGTGTGCTTTTCAACGTGATTTTTTCGGTGGTGCAGGACGCGCAGCCATGGGCAGAAGGACGTTCGCCCAGCACCAGGAGCCGACAGGAGTCGCGTTCCCTGGTTACAACGACAACAACTCTACGGAGGACGGGAAATGTTTGAATTGATAGATAAACTCGCACCCAATGCGGTGATCAAGGTGATTGGCGTGGGCGGTGGTGGCGGCAATGCCGTGGCACACATGCTCAATGCCAATATCGAAGGCGTCGAATTCGTCGTCGCCAACACCGATGCACAGGCGATGAGCAGCTGCGGCTCGCGCACCCACCTGCAGCTCGGTGGCAACGTGACCAAGGGCCTCGGCGCCGGTGCCAATCCGGAAGTCGGTCGGCAGGCGGCGCTGGAGGATCGCGAACGGATCGAGGCGATGCTCGAAGGTGCCGACATGGTGTTCATCACCGCCGGCATGGGTGGCGGCACCGGCACCGGTGCGGCACCGGTGGTGGCGCAGCTGGCCAAGGAGAAGGGCATCCTGACCGTGGCGGTGGTGACCAAGCCGTTCCCGTTCGAAGGTCGCCGGCGCATGCAGGTGGCGTTGAAGGGGATCGAGGACCTGTCGCAGCATGTCGACTCGCTGATCACCGTGCCGAACGAGAAGCTGCTCAGTGTGCTCGGCCGCGACGTGACGCTGCTGAATGCGTTCAAGGCAGCCAACGACGTGCTGCAGGGCGCCGTGCAGGGCATCGCCGACCTGATCACCGCCCCCGGCCTGATCAACGTCGACTTCGCCGACGTGCGCACCGTGATGTCGGAAATGGGCCTGGCGATGATGGGCTCGGGTACGGCCCGCGGCGACGATCGTGCCCAGGCGGCGGCCGAAGCGGCGATCAAGAACCCGCTGCTGGAAGACGTCAATCTCAACGGCGCCTGCGGCATCCTGGTCAACGTTACCGCCGGTCCGAACCTGACCATGCGCGAGTTCGACGAGATCGGCCGGATCATCCACGACTTCGCCAGCGAAGATGCCACCGTGGTGATCGGTACCTCGCTCGACCCGGACATGAAGGACGACGTACGCGTCACCGTGGTGGCCACCGGGCTCAACCGCGCCGCGGCTTCGCGTCAGCAGCCGTCGATCCGCATGGTCGAGACGCAGCAGGTGCAGATGCGTCCGCGGCCGGTGGTACTGCGCACCGGTACCGGCAACGAGGTGGTCGACTACGCGCAGCCGGACATGGCAGTGAGCAGTCATGGGCGGGCCGACTCGGCCGCACCGGCAAAGCAGGCCGAACCAGGTTTCGATTATCTGGACATTCCTGCGTTCCTGCGCCGCCAGGCGGACTGAATCGGGCCGGCCGGTCAATCCGGGGGATTGCACACGTTAAGAAAATGAGAAAGTATTGAACGAACGCGCGTTGGGCCGGTCATTGTTCAAACGTGCCCATTGCAGCTGTTTCGCCGCAGGTTCGGTGTCCGGCGCAGCCAGGTCCGGCTGCGCGTGAAGGGCACAGATGGATCGAGATGGGCCAGGCGTTCGCTGGTGTAGCAGCAAGACTGTGCGTCGGGATGACGCATGGCCAGTCCGGGCGGGTTTGCGCGCTGGGGCTGGTCCGATGTTCCGTGCCGGATTCCCGTCCCAGGCACGGGGCATTGTGTCGGTCCGCCGGAGTGTCGGGAGTAGCGGCGAAGGATGCCGATGACTTTCAAGGATGAAAGGAGCATGAAGGCTTAACAAGACTGTACGGTACGGTTTGCTTTTATCACAGGTTAAAACTGTGTTAGCATCCGCTCCTGATTGGCTGCTGCCTACACAGGTACCAACAACAATGATTAAGCAGCGTACGCTTAAGAACATCATCCGGGCGACCGGTGTCGGACTGCATACGGGCGACAAGGTGTACATGACCTTGCGTCCCGCCGCGCCCAATACCGGTATCGTGTTTCGTCGCACGGATCTTGATCCGCCAGTGGACATACGCGCACGCCAGGACAATGTCGGCGATACACGACTGTCGACGACACTGGTCAATGGCGATGCCCGCGTCTCCACGGTCGAGCATCTGCTCTCGGCGATGGCCGGTCTGGGCATCGACAACGCTTACGTCGACCTGTCCGCACCGGAAGTGCCGATCATGGACGGCAGCGCCGGTCCCTTCGTGTTCCTGCTGCAGTCGGCCGGCATCGAAGAGCAGAACGTGGCCAAGCGCTTCATTCGCATCAAGAAGCCGGTGAAGGTGCAGGAAGGCGACAAGTGGGCCAGCTTTGATCCGTTCGAGGGTTTCAAGGTCGGTTTCTCTATCGACTTCAATCATCCGATCATCAGCAAGCGGACTTCGCGCGCCGAGATTGATTTCTCCACCACTTCCTTCGTCAAGGAGGTGAGTCGCGCACGTACCTTCGGTTTCATGCGTGACATCGAGATGCTGCGCGAACACAACCTCGCGCTTGGCGGCTCGATGGACAACGCGGTGGTGCTGGACGATTACCGTGTGCTCAACGAGGACGGCCTGCGTTACGAGGATGAATTCGTCAAGCACAAGATCCTCGATGCGATCGGCGATCTGTACCTGCTCGGTCACAGCCTGATCGGTGCCTATCACGCGCACAAGTCCGGCCACGAGCTCAACAACAAACTACTGCGTGCGCTGATGGCCGATGCCTCGGCGTGGGAAGAAGTCAGCTACCAGGACGATCCGGCGACCTCGCCGATCTCCTATGCGCATCCGGCACAGGCGATCTGATTCTTCGTCCGGTTTCTGCCTGCAGTCGCCAGGTCTTTCCGAAAACGGCCGCGTCGCGAGACGCGGCCGTTTTCTTTTGTGCGCCCGATGGCGCCGGCCGAATCAACATCACGGTTTCATCATCCCTGTTGGTGTTCACCCCGGAACGCGTGGTATAAACCCAGCGGTCGCGAGGGTATTGGGCACGGGCCAGGCTCTCGCGAGAGGCATTGAGATGCGTTGCCACATGCGCAGCGCATGCATCGGTTCAGGAATCAGCGGTTTCGGCGAGGGACGCCAGCTCAAGGAACAGTGCCCGCCACTCGGGGTCTGTGAATGACGCGGCAGCGGCCCTTAGATGGGTGGCGGCGGCAGGCGAAAGCGGTTTTGACCGATCCGGCGTTATTGCAACCGGTGGTTGGGGGGCCACTTTCACGGTGACTGAACTGGCGCATGTGCCGATGGCATGTGCGGTGGCAAGGATCTGTGTCTGCATCAAGCGCAGGCGCGAGGCCCAGGCCGGTGAGGACGCCAGAAAGACGAGGCGGTCGTTGCGCAGGTTGGCGAATCTCACCTGCTCGCGCAACGGTGACGGCAACGTCTGGCGCAAGGCGCGATCCAGCGCTTCCAGCGCGCCGGCCTTCTTGGCCAGCGTCGCGAAGGAGCCGCAGTCGACGAGGGACTTCGGTCCGTTGCCGAGGCGGCGGGAAGTGGCGGGCGTAGCGCGTTGCATGGTGCCGGAATTCGATTTTGGAACGACATGCAAATCATACTCGTATCACGCGCCAGGAAATTGCCGAAGACTCTCGATCTGGCCAATCGGCGCGTGCGCTGGAAGCTTCTTTCCATGCTGTCGCTGGCGGTGATGGGTTGCATGGGGGCGGGTATGGTCCTGGCCCTGATGGTGGCCAGTCCGCGTGACCGGGCGTTGACCGAAATCCACGATCTGCAGCAACAGATCCGGCAGCAGAAAACCCAGCTGGGTGGCGTGCGCCAGGATGCCCAGCGTGACCTCGATGCACTGGCGGTGAAACTGGGGCAGTTGCAGGCCCAGTCGATCCGGCTGAACGCGCTGGGCGAACGACTGGCCCAGGTCGGCAAGCTTGACGACGGCGAGTTCGATTTCAATCAGCAGCCGGCCGTCGGTGGTGTCGAGGATCTCGGGGGGAGTGCCTATGCGCTGCCGCCGGCGCTGGACAGCAGCATCAACCAGCTGGCCAGCCAGTTCAACATTCAGCAGGCGCAATTGTCGGCGCTGCAGAGCCTGTTGCTCGATGCCCGCATCGAATCGAATCTCAAGCCGACCGGAATGCCCGTGGCGGGTTACATCTCGTCCTATTTCGGTGTGCGTCCGGATCCATTCGACGGGCACTCCGCGCGGCACACCGGCATCGACATCGCCACCCCGCTAGGTACCCCGGTGCATGCCGTAGCCGAAGGCATGGTGACCTTTGCCGGCGTGCGCAGCGGTTACGGCAACGTGGTCGAGATCGACCATGGCAACGGCTACATGACCCGATATGCCCACAACAGCCGGCTGGATGTACATCCGGGCCAGCACGTTCAGGTGGGTGACGTGATATCCCAGGCCGGATCCACCGGCCGCTCGACCGGGTCGCACGTGCATTTCGAGGTCTGGTACGACGGCCGCGTGGTCAATCCGCTGGCCTTTGTGCGCAATCATCGCTAGAACCCTCCCGTCTGACGCCACTTGAATCGAGCCCTGATCGACGCCATCAAGAATGGCTGTGTCGGCCTGCCTTGATCGGGCCTGGTTCGATCAGGGCTGTCTGCGGCGGGCCTGCCTTTGCGGGCATGTAGTAACATGCTCGATTGGCCCGTGTCTGTTGCGGGCCTTCTGTATCCCCAATCCGGAAAATCGATGTTCAACCGTGCCCTGACGAGCCTGTTTGGTAGCCGCAACGAACGCGTGTTGCGCCAACTTTCCAGAACCGTCCATCGCATCAATGCGCTGGAGCCCGAATTCGAGAAGCTGAGCGACGAGGCCTTGCGCGGCAAGACCGACGAGTTCAAGCAACGGCTGGCCGGCGGCGAATCGCTGGACAAACTGTTGCCGGAAGCCTTCGCGGTGGTACGCGAAGCGGCGAAGCGCACGCTGGGCATGCGTCACTACGACGTGCAGCTGATCGGCGGCATGGTGCTGCATTCGGGCAAGATCGCCGAGATGCGTACCGGTGAAGGCAAGACCCTGGTCGCCACGTTGCCGGTCTACCTCAATGCGCTCGCCGACAAGGGCGTGCATGTGGTCACCGTCAACGACTATCTGGCGCGGCGCGATTCCGCGCAGTTGGGCAAGCTGTACAACTTCCTTGGCCTGACCGTCGACGTGGTGTATCCGGGCATGGATCACGCGGACAAGCACGCAGCCTATGCCGCCGACATCACCTACGGCACGAACAACGAATTCGGCTTCGACTACCTGCGCGACAACATGGCGCTGAGCAAGGAGCAGCGCTATCAGCGCGGCCTGCACTACGCGATCGTCGATGAGGTCGACTCGATCCTGATCGACGAGGCGCGCACGCCGTTGATCATTTCCGGCCCGGCCGAGGATTCGCCGCAGTTGTACCTGGCGGTGAACAAGATCGTGCCGCGGATGATCCGGCAGACCGAGGAGGAAGGGGAGGGCGACTACTGGGTCGACGAGAAGCAGAAACAGGTGCACCTGTCCGAGGCAGGCATGCAGCATGCCGACGAGCTGCTGCGCGAGGCCGGAGTGATCGAGCAGGACAGCGGCCTGTACGACTCGAAGAATCTGGCGGTGGTGCATCACCTCAACGCCGCCCTGCGCGCGAACGGCATCTACCAGCGCGACGTGGATTACATCGTGCGCGACGGCGAGGTGATCATCGTCGATGAATTCACCGGCCGCACCCTGGCAGGCCGTCGCTGGTCCGACGGCCTGCACCAGGCCGTCGAGGCGAAGGAAGGCGTGCCGATCCAGCGCGAGAACCAGACCCTGGCGACGGTGACGTTCCAGAACCTGTTCCGCATGTACAAGAAGCTGGCCGGCATGACCGGCACGGCCGATACCGAAGCGTTCGAGTTCCAGAGCATCTACGGCCTGGAGGTGGTGGTGATTCCCACCCACAAGCCGATGATCCGCAAGGACAACTCGGACATGATTTTCCTGTCGCAGGGGCCGAAATATCGCTCCGTGATCGAGGACATCAAGGATTGCCACAAGCGTGGCCAGCCGGTGCTGGTGGGTACCACCTCGATCGAGGTGTCCGAGCTGCTTTCCGGGTTGCTGGCCGAGGCCAAGGTGCCGCACGAAGTGCTCAACGCCAAGCAGCACGAGCGTGAGGCGCACATCGTGGCGCAGGCTGGCGCGCCGGCTCAGGTCACCATCGCCACCAACATGGCCGGCCGTGGTACCGACATCGTGCTCGGTGGCAGTCTGGAAGCGGCCCTGGCGGCCTTGGCCGAGGGTGCCAGCGAGATGGATCGCCAGCGCGCCAAGACCGAGTGGAAGAAATTGCACGAACAGGTGCTCGCCGCTGGCGGCCTGCACATCATCGGCACCGAGCGGCACGAGTCGCGGCGTATCGACAATCAGTTGCGCGGTCGCTCCGGGCGTCAGGGCGATCCGGGTTCATCGCGTTTCTACCTGTCGCTGGAAGACAACCTGTTGCGGATCTTCGGCGGCGAAGGCCTGGTGCGCTGGATGAAGCGCTTCGGCATGAAGGACGACGACGCGCTGGAGGATCGCATGATCAGCCGGCAGATCGAGAAGGCGCAGCGCAAGGTCGAGCAGCACAATTTCGACATCCGCAAGCACCTGCTGGAATTCGATGACGTCGCCAACGACCAGCGCAAGGTGATCTATCGCCAGCGCGACGAATTGCTCGAGGGCGAGGATGTCTCGGCCACCGTCGCCGACATTCGCGAGGACGTGGTGCAGACCATGGTGCGTGCCTACGTGCCGGCCGAAAGCATCGACGAGCAGTGGGATCTGGCCGGCCTCGACCGTGAGCTGGAGAGCGAGTTCGGCTTGTCGCTCGAGCTCAGGAAATGGGTCGAGCAGCAGCACGAGATCGATGCCGAGATGATTCTCGAGCATGTGCGCGATGCAGTGAACGGGTTGTTCCAGGCGAAAGAGGCACAGATCGGTGCCGAGACCATGCGTCAGCTGGAAAAGCACATCATGCTGACCGTGGTCGACAACGCCTGGAAGGATCACCTGTCGAGCATGGATTACCTGCGCCAGGGCATCTATCTGGTGGGCTACGCGCAACAGGATCCGAAGCAGGCGTTCAAGCGCGAATCGTTCAGGCTGTTCTCCGAGATGCTTGGTCGGATCAAGGCCGAGGTCGTGCAGATGCTGGCGCGTATCCGCATCCGCAGCGAAGAGGAAGTCGCCGCGATGGAGGCGGAACAGCAGCGTATGGCCGAGCGCCTGCAGAAGCAGATGCTGGCTACCGGTGGCGGTGCGCCGGTAGGTGCATTTGGCGGCGGCGAGCCGGACATGCCTGCGGTCGGTCCCGGGATGCGCATCGCCCAGCAGCCGGCGCAGCACGACGGTCCCAAGGTGGGGCGCAACGAGCCTTGCCCGTGCGGTTCGGGAAAGAAATACAAGCACTGCCATGGCCAGCTGGCCTGAGCGGCTGAGCGGTTCCAGCGCCCATGAAAAACCCCGCCGAGGCGGGGTTTTTCATGGGCGCGAACTCAGTCCTCGGCGCCGGGCGGGCGCTTGCGATGCGGCTCGGCATTGACCGTGATGTAACGTGGCTCTTCCGCGTCGATTTGCAGTGCAGTGAGTTGCCCGCCCCAGACGCAACCGGTATCGATCGCGTACACACCCAGTCCGGCAAAGCGACCGAGGGCCGACCAGTGGCCGCAGACGATGCGGGTATCGCGCCGGCGCATGCCGGGCACCGAGAACCACGGATACAGTCCGGGCTTCTGTGTGCCAGGGATGTCCTTCGCCTCGAAGTCGATGCGCCCGTTGACGTCGCAGTAGCGCATCCGGGTCATGGTATTGATGGTGGCACGCTGCCGATCCAGCCCCTGCAGCCGGCTTGACCACATCGCCGGGCGGTTGCCGAACAGATTGCGCAGCAGGCGCGGGTGACGCGGACTGGACAGCTCGCGCTCGACCTCCTGCGCCGCGCGCAGGGCCTGCCGCAACGTCCACATCGGGGCGAGTCCGGCATGCACCATGGTCCAGTTCAGGCGTTCATCGTGGTGCAGCAGCTTCTGTGAGCGCAGCCATTCGAACAGCACCGGCGCGTCATCGGCGAACAGCACTTCGCGCAGTTCGGGATTTACCCGCGCCTGGGCATCGGGCCGTCGCTGGGCGATGGCCAGCAGGCTCAGGTCGTGGTTGCCCAGAGTGATCACGCTCTGCTCGCGCAGGTCATGGATCAACCGCAACGTCTCCAGCGACTCGCCGCCGCGGTTGACCAGGTCGCCGCAGAACCACAGCTGATCCTGCGCCGGATCGAAACGCAGCTTTTCCAGCAGGCGTTGCAGTTCGGGATAGCAGCCCTGCACGTCGCCGATCGCGTACGTAGCCATGTCAGACCGGAGCCATCAATGCAACGTGCGCGGGATGGACAGCGTGAACGTCGGGACCGTGGCCTCGAACTCGGTGCCATCGTCGGCCAGCATGCGGTAGCTGCCGCCCATGATGCCCACCGGCGTCTCGAGCACCGCACCCGAGGTGTATTCAAAATTTTCACCGGGCCGCATCCACGGCTGTTCACCCACCACGCCGTCACCGTTCACTTCCTCCACCTTGCCGTTGGCATCGGTGATCATCCAGTGGCGGGTGAGCAGGCGTGCCGGCATCTTGCCGGCATTGCGCAGGGTGATGGTGTAGGCGAAAACGTAGCGATTGTCACCGGGCTTCGATTGATCGGGGACGAAGCGGGTTTCGACCTGCACGTCGATCGTGTAGGAAGATTTTTCAGTCATGCGAGGATTGTAAGGCCTGCCGCGATGAATGGGGCGGAGCAGTCGTGATTGGGCTCCATCGCGATCATTCCCGGCTGGCGTAGACCTTGGCCAGGCGCACGAAGTCAGTCGGAGAAAGCGTTTCCGCGCGCGCCTTGGGGTCGACGTCCGCCCGGCGGATGGCATCGCTGTCGAGCAACTGCTTGAGCGCATTGGCGAGCGTCTTGCGCCGTTGCCCGAATGCCGCCTTGACCACTGCGTAGACATCCTGCGGCCGGGCGTCGTGCAGCTCGTGCGATGCCAGCGGCAGCAGCCGCACCACCGAAGACTCCACTTTGGGTGGCGGACGGAATGCCTCCGGCGGAACATCGAACAGCGGCTCGACCCGGCAGGCCAGCTGCAGCATCACGGAAAGCCGCCCGTACACTTTGCTGCCGGGTTCGGCGGCCATCCGGTCGACCACTTCCTTCTGCAGCATGAAGTGCATGTCCTGGATCGCCGCGGCGTGCTCGACGCAGTGGAACAGGATGGGGCTGGAGATGTAGTAGGGCAGGTTGCCGGCCACGCGCAGCCGCTGCACGCCGTGGCTGTGGGCCATCGCGGTGAAATCCACTTTCAGTACATCGGCGTGGACGATGTGCAACTCGCCCTTGCCGACGGCGCGGGCCTGCAGGCCCGGGATCAGATCGGTATCCAGCTCGATCGCGGTGAGCTTGCCCGCCGCGGCCAGCAGAGGCAGCGTCAAGGCGCCTTCGCCGGGGCCGATCTCAACCACGAAATCTTCGCTGCGCGGCGCGATGACACTGACGATGCGCTCGATGTAGCGTCGATCGTGCAGGAAGTGCTGGCCGAAACTTTTCTTGGGGCGGGCATTCATTTGATCGTTCTCGGCAAGATTGGCCCCTCATCCCGGCCTTCTCCCCGCAAGGGAGAAGGGGAATGAGTGGCGCGGCGCGCCACGAGTTCCAACGCCATCCTGGCGGCGGCGATCAGGCTGGCCGGGTCGGCCTGCCCGGTGCCGGCCAGGTCGAGTGCCGTGCCATGGTCGACCGAGGTGCGGATGAACGGCAGGCCGAGCGTGAGGTTCACGGTGCGGTCGAATGCCTCGCTCTTCAGCACTGGCAGGGCCTGGTCGTGGTACATCGCCAGCACGGCGTCGTAGTGACGCCGCTGCGTCGGGACAAAGGCGGTATCGGCCGGCAAGGGGCCGATCAGGGTCATGCCTTCGGCGCGCAGCATTTCAAGAACCGGGATGAGCGTGTCTATCTCCTCGTGCCCGAGATGGCCACCCTCACCGGCATGCGGGTTGATGCCAAGCACGGCGATGCGCGGGTTGGCCAGGCCGAACTTCATGTGCAGTTCGCTGTGCATGATGCGCAGCGTGCGGGTCAGTGACTCGGGCGTGATCGCCGCCGCCACCGCCGCCAGTGGCAGGTGGGTAGTCGCCAGGGCCACGCGCAACTCCGGGCTGGCAAGCATCATCACCACATCGGCATGCGCTCGCTCGGCGAGGAATTCGGTATGCCCGCTGAAGCGGATGCCGGCGTCGTTGATCGAGGATTTCTGCAATGGCGCGGTGACCATCGCATCGTAGCGACCGGTCAGGCAGCCGTCGGCTGCCTCGGTCAGCGTGGCCAGCACATGCGCGGCATTGCGCGGATCCGGCTGGCCGGGTACTTCCTCGATCGCCAGGGGGACGTGACGCACGCGCAGGGTGCCGGGGCGGGGTTCTGTTGCACTGCTGCCATCGTCTTCGATCAGTTCGATGCTTGCGCCGCAACGTGCGGCCGCACGTTCCAGCAGGCCCCGATCGGCGATCGCGACGAGACTGGCCGCCAGCGGTATGGCGGCCAGTCTTGCAAGAAGCTCCGGGCCGATGCCGGCCGGCTCACCGGCAGTCAGCGCGAGCCGAGGCAGTGACATGGTCTCCAAAGCGCCTTACGGCGCGTTGCCGGTGGCGGTCTGGTTGTCTGCACCGCGCAGCTCGGGCACCAGGATGTTGATGTAGGCATTGGAGCGCAGGTCGCGCAGGAAATCGTCGTAGACCTGTTCGGATTTGCGGTTGCCGATGGCCTGGCGTGCCTGATCGCGTGCGATCTTGTCGGTCAGGTCGCTCTGGCGTGTCCCCAGGCGCTGAAGGATGTGCCAGCCCATCTCGCTCTGGAACGGTTGCGATACCTGATTGTCCTTCAGCGCGCTCAGCTGGCCGGCGATGGTGGATCCCCATGCGTCCTGCTGGAACCAGCCCATGTCACCGCCGAGATTGGCCGTGGTGTCGTCCTTGGAATTGTCCTTCGCCAGGGTGGCGAAGTCCTCGTGCTTCTTGACGATGCGGTTGTAGAGATCCCTTGCCTTCTGTTCGGCCTGGGCTGGCGTCACCAGCTCGCTCGGCTTGATCAGGATCTGCCGCGCGTGGAATTCGGTAACCATCTTGCGACTGCTCTGGCGCTGGTCGATCAGTTTGAGAATGTGGAAACCGGTCGGGCCGCGCAGCGCCGGGCTGACATCGCCGGGCTTCATCGATTCGATCGTTTCAGCGAAGGCTGCCGGGACCTCGTCCATCCGTCGCCAGCCCAGGTCGCCGCCGTCCAGTGCATCGGGGGCATCGGAATAGCGGATCGCGGCAGCGTTGAAATCCATGCCGCCCTTGATCGCCGCAAGTGCCTGCTCGGCCTTGGCCTGGCTGACCTGGATCGCCGCCGCGTCGGCGCCGCTGGGGATGCTGATCTGGATGTGTGCGAGATGCACTTCACCAGCCTTGTAGGACGGGCTGCTGAGCAGGTTGTCGATTTCGCTGTCGGTGACCGATACCGAGCTCTGCACCACGCTCTGATGCAGTCGCTGCACGGTGATCTGCTCACCGAGCTGCTGCCGGAATGCCGCAAAGCTGGCGCCGCTGCGCTCCACTTCTGCACGCAATTGCTCCGGGGTCAGCTTGTTCTGCTGGGCCACGCCGGCGACCGCCCGGTCGATATCAGCATCGGAAACAGTCACGCCCTGATCCTGCGCCTTCTGGATCTGCAGGCGCATCAGTATCAGGCGATTGAGTACCTGCTGCTGCAGCACATTCATCGGCGGCAGCTGCTCGGCATGACCGGCGTATTGCTGCTGGACCGAGCGTACGGCGTCGTTCAGATCGCTCTGCAGCACGACGTCGTCGTTGACGACGGCAACGATGCGATCAAGCGGCTGGCTGGCAGGCGCGTTGGGCGTCAACAGCTGGGCATGGGCGGGGGACATGATCGCGAGCGCGAGCAGGAAAGATGCAATGAGTTGCTTCATCAGTGGAAAGCCTGAGTCGCCGGGGCGAATGCGTTTATTGATAGCCGAGAATATCACGGCGCAGCAGTGGATCGATTTGGCCACCCGATGAGCCGAGCCCCTTGAAAACCACCTCGAACATGATCGCGTTGTCACGCAAGTTGATGTTGCTACCCGCTGGAGCCGGTATGGAGCTGTAGGACGTCTGATTCACATAGTTGCGATCGACCAGCCGCAGCGTGACGCAGCAGCTGTCGTATTCCACGCCGGCCAGCGCTTCGACGGTCTCGCGATCCTTCACCGAATATGTCCACGACCCCATCAGGCGCCAGCGTTCGGATATCGGGTAGACCACGGAGGCGCTGTATTGTTCCAGCAGCCCGCGACGATAGTGATAGGAGAAGTTCAGGATGCCGTCGGTGCCCAGTCGGCGCTGCAGTTCCACCGCGCCCAGGTCGGTAAGGCGCGTATTCGGGTCCCACTGATAGGAGCTGCTCAAGCGCCACAGGTCGCTGAGCTGCAGGTCGAGCTGGGCGACATAGGCCGAGTGGACCCAGTCGGTGCCTGCTACGCGTTGCGGACTGAAATAGTGGATCTGGCCGATGCTGGCCGACAGCCGTTCGACACCACTGTCATCGAGCAGTCGGGTGGTCAGCGCGGCGGTGAGGTTGTTCGCATCCATTTGCCGGTCGGCACCGGAGAAGCGGTTGGGCGAGAACAGCTGCCAGTAGTCGAACGACATCACATTGGTGTCGAACAGCGGCAGGTTGCTCTGGTTGCGGTACGGCACGTAAAGGTAGTACAGCCGCGGCTCCAGGGTCTGCGTGTAGCCATTGCCGAACAGCGAGGTGCTGCGGTCGAACACCAGCCCGCTGTCGATGCTGGCGATCGGCAGCGAACGGCTCGGCGATTTCTGCGTGAACGGCCCGGTGCTGCTGTTGCCCAGAAAACCGTGATAACCGTAATTCTGGTAGTCACCGCTCAACTGGTAGGCGGTGTAACGGTAGGCCAGCCTGGGCCGCACGAACCACGCTGAGCTGCCGAAATCGGCCGCCAGATAGGGGTACAGGTCCTCGCGCTCGCCCTCGACGAAGCCGTTCTTGCGGAATGCCACGGCCGAACTGTCCATGCCGACTTCCAGCCAGCGAGACAATGGAATTTCCATGCTGAATTTTGCATAGGGCAGCTGCCGGTACGGCAGCCCGTTGTCGCCCACGAACGGATTCACGTTCTGGTAGATCGTCCCGCCGAACGATGCGCTCCACCATTTGCCGCCACCCACGACCGCAGCATTGGAGCCCAGCGTGTAGATCGCCGCGTGCGACAGCGCATTGCCGTAGTCGTACAGGTAGCTGCTGTCCGACGCGTGGTTGTACGAACCGACGAACCGCCAGCCTTGCCACAGGCTCGTCTGATCGGCGAAGTTGATCAGGTAGCGCGACGTGCCCTTGGTATCGGCGAGGCCGTCGCTGGTGCCATGATCGTTCGGCACGTATTCCAGGTTGAGCTGGCCATGGGTGCCGGGCAGCAGGTAGCGGAATTCACCGGCCAGCATCGCGCCGCGATCGCTGTACGTGCGCGGATCCAGCGTGGCATCGTAGTTCGGCGCCAGGTTCAGATAGTACGGCGCGCTGACCTCGAAACCGGAACGGCTGGTGTTGCCGATGGTCGGGTACAGGAAGCCGCTCTTGCGCCGATCATCGACCGGAAAGGTGAAGTAGGGCAGGTACAGGAACGGCACGCTGCCGAGCCGCATGGTGGCGTTGCGCGCCACGCCTACGCCGGTGGCCTTGTCGATGCTGATCGAACTGGCGCGGAACTCCCACACATGATGGCCGACGTCACAGGTGGAATACGTGGCCCCCGAATAACGCGTGTGCTGGGCGTCCAGCATGTGTCCCTGCCTGGCGACACCGTTGCCGCGCGCCTCGAGCATCTGGTAGCGCACGTCGTCGGCCGTGCCGCGGCTGGCTTCGGTGTTGCCCTGCATGTGCGAGGCGGCCAGCAGCTGGCCGGCTTCCTGATAGCGTACGTTGCCGCGCGCATCGTAGTCGGTGCTGCCGCTGTTGTAGTCGAGACTGTCGGCCTGCAGCAGCTGGTCGGCGCGTTGCAGTTTCACGTTGCCCGACAGGTGGTAGACCGATTGATTGGAACTGTCCACGTGCTGCGCCTGCACGTGGGCCGGGCTGGTATCGCGCAGGCTGCTGTCCTTGTCCAGGCTGGGGTCGTAGAACTCCAGCAGCGCATTCGGGCGGCACATCGCGTAGTTGAGCGGGCGCGGCGCACAGCTGAACGAGCCCAGCGGGCAGGACGGGTCGGCGTCGTCCGACGCGACTTTCCGGTGGCCGTGACCAGCCTTGGCATGGGCCTGGCCGCCCATCAGGGCAAGGGCGGCGGCAACCGCCAGCAGGCGGCGTGGGGGTAGCTTGGGCGTCACAATGGCATCTACCGGCTTTGAAGGCTCGTTAAGCTAGCAGAAAGACCCGGTGGACGGCAGGCAAACATTCGCAGCCGATCAGCGGATTCAGTCCGGGTGAGCGCCCGGTCGCGTGATCCGCGTGGACGCTCCGACTCAGGCAGGGCACCCTCGCGCCCGTTTTTCGAACGAGCGGGGCACGATGCCGCCAGGAGTCCATTCAATCGACGAGTCCGCCGACATGCGCGCTGGCACTGGCGGCGAGTGCGGCGAGGTCGTAGCCCCCTTCGAGCGTGGAAACCAGCCGACCGCCCGCATGTTGGCGAGCGAGTGCCACCAGCCGCTCGGTGATCCACGCGAAGTCTTCCTGACCCAGTCGGACGTCCGCGAGCGGGTCGCTGCGGTGCGCGTCGAAGCCGGCCGACACCAGCACCAGCTGTGGCTTGAACGCATGCAGCCGCGGCAGCAGAACGCTGTCCCACAGCTCGCGGAACTCATGCGAGCCGGCGCCGGGCGACAGCATGCCATTGATGATGTTGCCCACGCCGCGCTCATGCTCCTGGCCGCTGTGCGGATACAGCGACGACTGATGGCTGGACGCAAACAACACGCGTGGCTCGCGTTCGAAAATGGCCTGGGTGCCGTTGCCGTGATGGACGTCGAAATCGGCGATTGCGACCCGTTTCAGGCCGTGCACGGCGATCGCGTGCGCGGCGGCCACGGCGATGTTGTTGAACAGGCAGAAACCCATGGCCTGGTCGCAGGTGGCGTGGTGGCCGGGTGGTCGCACCGCGCAGAAGGCACGCTGGGTCGCGCCCGAGAGCACCGCGTCGACGGCGGCCACGGCGGCACCGGCGGCGCGCAGCGCTGCCTCGGCCGAGCCCGCCGACATCACGGTATCCTCGTCCAGCAGATAGTGACCGCCCTCGGGCGGGCTGCTGGCCAGGATGTGGTCGACGTGGGCCAGGCTGTGCACGCGCAACAACTGTTCGCGGGTGGCGGCCGGTGCGTCGATCCGGTCCAGCGCGGCATGGCGATCGTGATCCAGTGCCTGCAGCACCGCGTTCAGCCGTGCCGGCCGTTCGGCATGGCCGGGGCCGGGATCGTGCTGCAGGCAGGCGGGATGGGTATAGAGCCGCAGCATGCCGCCAGCTATCCGGCAGACTGGGGCTTGCGGCGACGCTCGTGCTGCCACAGCACTTCGCCATGGCCGCTGGCGCGCGCCAGCACCCGCGAGATCACGAACAGCAGATCGGACAGCCGGTTCAGGTAGCGCAGCGGTTGTGCGCGCACCGTTTCCACCCGCGCCAGCGCGATCACCTCGCGCTCGGCGCGACGGCATACCGTGCGGGCCAGATGGCCACAGGCCGCGGCCATGCCGCCGCCGGGCAGGATGAATTCCTTCAGCGGCGGCAGCGGCTCGTTGAGCCGATCGAGGATCGCCTCGAGCCGATCGATATCGCTGTCCTCGACCATCGCCATGCCGGGGATGCACAGTTCGCCGCCCAGGTCGAACAGGTCGTGCTGCACCTGGGTCAGGGCTTCACGCACATCGTCGGTAACGCCCTCGGCGGCCAGCAGCATGCCGATCGTGCTGTTCAGCTCGTCCACCGTGCCGTAGGCGCCGACCCGCAGCGAGTCCTTGCCCACGCGTGAGCCGTCACCGAGGCCGGTGCTGCCGTCGTCACCGGTACGCGTGTAGATCTTCGAGAGGCGGTTGCCCATCGCGATCGCTCAGTGGCTCAAGCCGGGCTGGCCGGATCCGCGCAGCGTGCGCGCCAGCAGCGTTGCGGCCACGTGCAACACAGCACCGATGCCGACGTATAGTGCAGTCGTGGCGAGGAACGGCAGGTACCAGTCCCCGAGATTCACGAACCAGCTGGCGAAGCTGCGCGGCAGCGGCACGCTGTCGCTGAGCCAGTAGAAGCTGCCGTTGGAGATCAGGTAGCAGGTCGTCTCGCTGACCATCAGGGTTACCGCGGCCAGGCCCAGCGTGGGCAGGCGCAGGCCGAACTGGTGACGGGCCAGCCACTGGCCGCCCAGCCACAGCGCACCGAAATACACCGGCATGCACCAGTACGCCGGCGACACGCAGTAATGTGCCCAGAAGTCCATGCCCTGGCCGGTGATCACGAAGAAGTCCACCAGCACCGCCTCGGCGATCAGCAGCGGAAATGCCCAGCGGGCCGATCCCCGCAGCCAGAAGCCGGCGAGGAAAAACACCCCCCATGAGGCGTCGGGCAAGGCGTCGAAATGATGCAGGCGGGTGGCCGCCATCACCAGGGCAAGCATCAGGAAGATGCCCAGGCGTTGGGTCTGCGTCTTGGCCATGTGGTGCTCCGTGTAGGCGTCTGAATAGTTCAATAGTCTAGCCCAATGCGTAGCGACCCACGCGGCCTCAGCGCGTATCATCGGCGCATGAATGTCCCGACATCCTCCGCCATGAACGACTCCGGCGTGCTGATCATCGGCGGCGGCCTGGTCGGCGCCAGCCTGGCGATCGCGCTGGATGCAGCCGGCATTGCCGCCACCCTGGTCGAAACGGCCGCGCCGCGGGCCGACGCCCAGCCCAGCTATGACGAACGCAACCTGGCGCTGGCGCGGGCCACCGTCAACGGGCTCGAGGCGATCGGCGTGTGGCGCCACGCCCGTGCCGGCGCCACGCCGATCCGCCACATCCACGTGAGTCGTGCCGGCGAATTCGGCAGCGCGCGCATCGATGCGGACACGCACGGGGTCGATGCGCTGGGCTGGACCCTGCCGGCGCGCGAGCTGGGCGTTGCGCTGCTGCGCCGGCTCGACGAATGCACCCGGCTGACCCGGCTTGCGCCCGCCACCCTGGCCGGGCTGGAGCCGCTGGCTGGCGGCTGGCGTGCCCGGATCGACAGTGCCGACGGCAGCCGCTGCATCGATACGCCGCTGCTGGTCGGCGCCGACGGCACCGAATCGTTCGTACGTGCCCGACTCGGCATCGAGGCCGAGCGCCACGATTACCACCAGACGCTGTTCGTCTGCACGATCACGCCCGAACGCGATCATGCCAATCGTGCCTGGGAACGCTTTGCCGATGGCGGCCCTATCGCGTTGCTGCCGCTGGCCGAACGGCGCTGCGGACTGGTGCTCACCGTGGCGACGGAGGCGGCGGAGGCAGTGGCCGCCCTCGACGATGCGGCTTTCATCGAACTGGCGCAGCGCCGTTTCGGCTGGCGGCTGGGTCGGCTGAGCCGGCCCGGCAAGCGTCATCCGTATGCGATCCGGCGCGTTGCCGCCAGCGCGCTGGTGGCGCCGCGTGCGGTACTGGTCGGCAACGCGGCGCAGTCCGTGCACCCGATCGGCGCGCAGGGTTTCAACCTGGGACTGCGCGACGCGCTGACCCTGGCCGAAATGGTGGCGGGTGCCGCCGATCCCGGTGCGGCCGATCTGCTGCAGCGTTATGCGGTCCGTCGCGCCCCGGATCGCGAAGGCACCATGACGATGAGTCACGGCCTCGTGCGACTGGCCTGCCTGCCGCAACCGCTGCTGGCGCCGCTGCGATCGCTGGCCCTGCTGGCCTGTGATCGGGTGCCGCCGCTGCAACGGGCGCTGGCCCGGCGGGGCATGGGTTTCCGCGGTGACCCGCCGCGGGCGGTACTGGAGCGCTTGCCATGAGCGTATCCGCCGCCGATGCTTCAAGGCGTCGCCGCGCACCGGCGCTGGACGTGGCCGTGGTCGGTGGCGGCATGGTCGGCGCCGCCACCGCGCTGGCGCTGGCCCGGGCCGGGTTCAGCACGGCCTTGCTGGAGGCACGCGCACCGGCACCGTGGGATGCCGCCGCCGAAGTCGATCTTCGCGTGGTCGGCCTGGCACCATCGTCGCTCGCCCTGCTGGACGATCTGGGCGTCTGGACGGCCATTCGCGAGGCCCGTAGCGGGCCGTATGCGCATATGCATGTGTGGGATGCCGAAAGCGGCGCGGCGATCGATTTCGATGCGGCCGACGAGGGACGCGACGGGCTGGGCCATATCGTCGAGAACAACCTGGTGCAGTGGACCCTGTGGCAGGCGCTGGAGGCCGCCGGCGTGCGCCGACTGTGTCCGGCCGAGGTAAGCGGATTCGAGCCAGGCGAGGATCGCATCCAGCTGCAGCTGGCCGATGGCGAGACGCTGTCCGCGCTGCTGCTGGTGGCTGCCGACGGTGCGGCCTCGCCGCTGCGCCGGCTGGCCGGTATCGGCACCCGCGGTCGCGACTATGCCCAGCGCGCGGTGGTGGCGCACGTGGGCACCGAGCGGCCGCACCGGCAGACCGCCTGGCAGCGCTTCCTGCCGAGCGGGCCGCTGGCCCTGCTGCCGCTGGCCGATGGTCGCAGTTCGCTGGTGTGGTCCCTGCCCGAAGCCGAGGCGCAGCGAGTGCTGGCGCTGGACGACCGGGCGTTCGTCGAGGAGCTGGGCCTGGCCAGCGACTTCCGGCTGGGTCGGATCACCTCGACCACGCCACGCGCCGCCTTTCCATTGAAGCTGCAACTGGCCGAACGCTACCAGGCCGATCGTTTCGTGCTGCTGGGCGATGCCGCGCATGCGGTGCATCCGCTGGCCGGACAGGGCGTGAATCTCGGCCTGCGCGATGTGGTCGAGTTGCGCGATACGCTGCTGGCCGCGCGCACCGCCGGGCGCGATATCGGCGCCGCGCACGTGCTGCGCCGCTACGCGCGTCGTCGACGCAGCGCCGATACGCTGGATGCACTGGGTTTCGACGCACTGGCACGGATCTACGCCTGGCAGTCGCCGGCGCTGGTTGCGGCGCGTGGACTGGGTGTGCGCCTGCTCGATCGCCTCACCCCGTTGAAGCGGCGTCTTTCGGAACACGCTGGCGGACTCTGAGTTTTCCTCTCGGGTCCGCCGGCGATCAACCAATCCCCACGCTGGAGGAAGCTGTCATGCGCATCGCCCGACTCTGCTGTCTGCTGTTGCTGGCCGGATCAAGCCTCGCCGCGCAGGCGAAGATGGTGCATCGACCGGTCGAATGGAACCTGGACGGTACGCGGTTCCACAGCGTGCTGGTCTACGACGACGCGGGCACGGCGAAACGCCCGGGCCTCGTGATGGTGCCGAACTGGTACGGCATCAACGAAGCGGCGGTGAAGAAGGCCGAGAAGATCGCCGGCAGCGACTACGTGATCCTGCTTACCGACATGTATGGCGCCAGCGTGCGTCCGCAGCAGGGCAACGCGGCACAGGCGCAGGTCGCGGTGAAGCCGCTGTACGGCGACCGCGCCCTGATGCGCAAGCGGATCGACATGGCGCTCGAGCAACTGAAAGCACAGGCCGGCAGTGCGCCGATCGACCTGTCCAGGCTGGCCGCGATCGGTTTCTGTTTCGGCGGCTCGGCCGTGCTGGACCTGGCGCGCAGCGGCGCCGACATCGCGGCGGTGGTGTCGTTCCATGGCGGCCTGGCCACAGATGATCCGGCGCTGGCGAAGCAGATCAAGGCACGCGTGCTGGCGATGAACGGCGCCGACGACAAGGGCACCATGCCCGATGCGGGCAAGTTCATGGACGAGATGCGCGGCAGCCCGGCCGACTGGCAGTTCGTGGTGATCGGTCATGCGGTGCATTGCTTCACCGAGGTCGACGAACACTCGCCCGGCTGCCGCTACGACGCTGCCGCCGCGGCGCGCAGCTACCGCCTGATGCATGACTGGCTCGATCACGCGTTTGCCGGGACGCCCTGAGTTGCACAGCTACTGGCAAACGTCGGCGGTTACAGCAGGTTGACGCCGAAGCGGCGCATCAGCAACGCGAACAATCCGAAACAGAGCAGCGTGATGACCACGCAGGCCGCCAGGGTTGGCCAGAAGCCGAGGCGCGGCAGCAACGCCGGAAAAGCCAGGAACATCGGCAGCGTCGGCACCACGTACCAGAAGGTGTACCAGGCGTGATTGGCGATCTTGGTTTCCGACTGACGCTCCACGTACAGCCAGATCAGCGCCAGCACGGTGACCAGTGGCAGCGCGGCGATCAGGCCGCCGAGCCGGTCGCTGCGCTTGGCGACTTCGGACACGATCACCACCACGGCGGCGGTGATCAGATATTTGGTGACCAGCCATGCCATCGGCGTAACTCCATGCAGGAAGGAACGTGATCAGCCGCCGCGCAGCGTGCGGCCGTAAGCGTGGACCTCGTCGACCAGTACCCGCACGTGCTCGGGGTCGACTTCGGGGGTGATGCCGTGGCCGAGGTTGAACACATGGCCCGGATGGTTGCCGTAGCTGTCCAGCACGGCGCGCGCCTCGCGGCGGATCACCTCGGGGCTGGCGCGCAGGATCGCCGGATCGAGGTTGCCCTGCAGCGCGACGCGACCGCCGACCACGCGGCGGGCGTCGGCCAGATCCATCGTCCAGTCCAGCCCCAGGCCGGCGCAGCCGGTATCGGCGAGCTCAGCCAAGTGTGCCCCGGCGCCCTTGGAGAACAGGATCACCGGCAACTCGCGCGAGGCCGGGTCGGCCTTCAGCGCAGCGACGATCTGCGCCATGGTGCGCAGCGAGAATTCGCGGAACGGGGCCGGGCCGAGCAAGCCGCCCCAGGTATCGAACACCATCAGTGCCTGCGCACCGGCAGCGGCTTGGGCGATCAGGTAGGCGACGACCGCCTCGGTCAGCGTGTCGAGCAGCTGATGGGCGAGTTTCGGCTCGTTCCAGCACATCGTCTTGAGCGTGGCGAAGTCCTTCGAACCCTGGCCTTCGACCATGTAGCAGGCCAGTGTCCACGGGCTGCCGGAGAAGCCGATCAGCGGCACGCGGCCATGCAGCTCCTTGCGGATCAGCCGCACCGCGTCCATCACGTAGCGCAACTCGCCGTCCATGTCGGGGACGGCCAGCCGGGCGACGTCGGCCGCGCTGCGCACCGGTCGTGCGAACTGCGGGCCTTCGCCGGCGGCGAAGCTCAGGCCGAGACCCATCGCATCGGGGATGGTGAGGATGTCGGAGAACAGGATTGCCGCATCGAGCTCGAACCGGTCCAGCGGCTGCAGGGTCACTTCGCAGGCGTATTCGGGGTTCTGCGCCAGGCCCATGAAGCTGCCGGCGCGTTCACGCGTGGCGCGGTACTCGGGCAGGTAGCGGCCGGCCTGGCGCATCACCCAGATCGGCGTGGTGTCGGTGGGCTCGCGACGCAGCGCGCGCAGGAAACGGTCGTTCTTCAACACATCGGGCATGATCATCAACTGGTGGGGAGGGGGTGAATCAGCGGCCGTACGGGCCTTCCTGTCCCTGCGCGAACATCACCCGGAAGCCACGCTTGAGCTGGACGTCGCGGGCCTTCTCGAACGCGACGATCGCCTCGTCGCGCTCGAGAAACTGCTCGCGCTTCATGGTGGCGCGGCCGCCCTCCGTTCCCGACTCGCGGTACAACGTCCAGCCGCCGAGCAGATCCTGCTCCAGCGTGATCTGGACGTAGCGTGGAGCGTCGGCACTGCCGGGCGCGGTTTGCAGGTAAAGGCGCATGGGTTCCAGGGGCAAGGCGGCAAGGTGTACCGCAGACTGCGCATTCTAGAAGGCTGGCGGCCGGGTAGCGAGCGCTATGGGCGATAACGGCTCTCAGTGCGCCGCCGCGGCGTCCGGGGCGACATGGGTCGGTGGTCGGCAGAATGGCACCAGCACCAACGCTGCGATGAACAGCCAGGCCATCAGCCGGAACACGTCGTTGAACGCGAGCGTCAGCGCGTTGCGCGCCACCACGTGGGCGATTTCAGCCTGCGCCATCAGCAGTGCCTGTGTCGAGTCGCTGGTGAAGGTGCCGATGCGTGCCGCCAGCGCAACCACGGTGTCCGGTGCCGAGCGTCCGGCCTCGCCCAGGCTTTCGCCGAGTCGTGCGGCGTGGATGCGGGTCTGGTCCTGCAGCCAGGTATTGACCACCGCGATGCCGATCGCGCCGCCGAGGTTGCGCATCAGGTTGAACAGGCCGGAGGCATAACGCAGCTCGGCCTCGGCGAAGCCGCCCAGCGCCATGGTCACGCTGGGCACGATGCACAGCATGATCGCGAAGCCGCGCAGCATCTGCGGCGCCAGCAGGGCGGCAAAACCCCATTCGGGGCGTCATGTAGGAAGCCAGCCACAGGCTGGCGGCGAACAGCGGCAAGCCGGCGGCGATCATCCAGCGCGGGTCGATCTTCTGCGACAGCCGCGCGGCGACCACCACGCTGGCGATCTGCGCGATGCCGGTGACGAACACGGTGGTGCCGATCTGCAGGCTGTTGTAGTCGCGCACGCGGCCGAGGAAGACCGGGATCAGGTAAGTTGCCGAATACAGCCCGAAGCCGATCACCAGGCTGAACAGGCAAGCGAATACGAACGTTGCCTTGCGGAACGGCGACAGTTTCACCACAGGCATGCTCGAGCGGAACGAGCGCTCGAGGAACAGGGCAAAGCCCACGAACGACAGCCAGGCGGCGGTGACGATGGTCGGGTCGCCGAACCATTCGTGCCGCGGACCTTCCTCCAGCACGTACTCGAGGCCACCGAGGAATACCGCCATCGCACCCAGATGCACGTAGTCGATGCGTTTGAGCATGGACAGGTTCGGCGCGTCCACTTTCACGAACACGGCGGACAGCAAGGTCACCGCGATGCCAGGCACGATGTTGATGTAGAAGATCGAGCGCCAGCCGATCGCGTCGGTGAGCCAGCCGCCCACGGTCGGGCCGAGGGTGGGCGCCAGCACCGAGATCATGCCGAGGATGGCGGGGATCATCGCGCGCTGCTTGCCGGTGAACAGGGTGAAGCCGGTGGCGAACACGGTCGGCACCATCGCGCCGCCGACGAAGCCCTGGACGACCCGGAACGCGGTCATCGAGTGGATGTCCCAGGCCAGGCCGCACAGCGCGCTGGCCAGGGTGAACAGTCCGGCCGACAGCGCGAACAGCCAGCGCGTCGACAGTGCCTGGGCGAGGAACGCGGCGAACGGGATCATCACCAGTTCGGCCATCAGGTAGCCGGTCTGCACCCAGCTGATCTCGTCCGGCCCGGCCGACAGGCCGGCCTGCACGTCGTTGAGCGAGGCGGCCACGATCTGGATGTCGATCAGCGCCATGAACTGACCGAACGCCATGATCCCGAAGATCAGGTATTTGCGCGCCAGCGGCAGCTCGGCGGGCACGAGGGGGGTGTTGCGGAGAGTGGCGATGGCGGCGTTCACACAGGCCTCTTGCATCGGCGGAAATTTTAAGTATGATGATCATCATATAAAGCGAGGCGAAAGTCCATGCGTTACGACACCGAGCACAAACAGAAGACCCGCGCGAGGGTGCTGCAGGTGGCCGCCCGGGCCATCCGCGCCGATGGCCCCGAGCGCGTGGGCGTGGCCGGCGTGATGGCCGATGCGGGGCTGACCCACGGTGGTTTCTACGCCCACTTCAAGTCCAAGGACGAGCTGATCGCCGCCGCCATCGGCACCATGTTCGACGAGTCGCGTACCCGCATGGTGCGTGAAACCGAAGGGCGCACTCCGGCCGAAGGCCTGCTCGCCTACATCGGGTTCTATCTGTCGGCGAAACATCGCGATGCGCGCGGTGGCGGTTGCCCGATCGCGGCGCTGGCCTCCGACCTGCCGCGGCTGGCGACGCCGTCGCGCGAGGAGTTCGCGGCCGGGGTGAGATACCTGGCCAGCAGCCTGGGCGAGAAGCTCGCCTTGCTCGGCCATGCCGACGCACAAGACGAGGGACGTTCGATGGTTGCCGAGCTGGTCGGTGCGCTGTCGCTGGCCCGGGTCGAGCCCGATCGTGAGCGTTCGGACGCGATCCTGGCCGCCTCCAGGGCGCAGCTGATCCGGCGTCTCGGCCTGGAGCACACGGCATGAGCATGGTCAGTGAGATCGGCGCCGGTCTGGACGGTCGGGCGCAACTGGAAGCCTTCATGGCGGCCGGCCGGCGCCCGGGCATCGGCGACGCGCTGGAGTTCGACTTGGTCGAGGTGGGCGACGGCTCGGCGGTGTTCGCCGGCGAACCGGGTCCGCATACCTTCAACCCGATGGGCATGGTGCATGGCGGCTGGTTCGCCACCCTGCTCGATTCGGCCTGCGGTTGCGCCGTGCATTCCGCGCTTTCGGCGGACCAGGCCTACACGACGCTGGAGCTGAAGGTGGCTTTCCACAAGGCACTGACCGCGCAGAGCGGCCGCGTGCGGGCCGAAGGCCGCGTGCTCTCGATCGGCCGCCGCGTGGCGTTTGCCGAAGCCCGTCTCGTCGATGCCGAAGGCAAGCTTTATGCCTCGGCCACCTCCACTTTGCTGGTGATGCAGAAATGAGCGCTGACGGTACCGTCCCCGCTGCTGTTTCCGAAGTGGCGCCGCCGCGGCGCCTGCCGCTGTCGCGACGGCCGCTGGTGGTTGCCGCCGTAGCGGTCGTGATCGCACTGGCTGGCGCGCTGTACATCGCGTCGCCCAGGCGCAGCGTGTCCACCGACAATGCCTATCTGCAGGCCGACAGCTCGGTGGTCGCACCGAAAGTGCGTGGCCTGGTGGCCGCGGTGCTGGTGAAGCACGACCAGGCCGTGCATCGCGGCGACCCGCTGGTGCGCATCGACCCGGAAGAATTCGATGCCAGAGTTGCCGCCGCCGCCGCGACACTGCAGAACGCCCGGGCCTCGGTCGCGGCGGCGCAGGCGGCGCTGGTGTCACTGGATGCGGAAGAACAACTCGCCGCGTCGAACGTGCGTGCGGCGCGAACGTCGATCCTTTCCTCCGATGCCGAACAGAACCAGGCCGAAGCCGATCGTCGCCGCTACGACGCGTTGATCGCCAGCGGCGCGGTGGCGCGCAGTGCGGCCGAGCATTTCCGCACGGCGGCGGTGACCGCGCAGGCGAATGCGCAGCACAGTCGCGCCGAGTTTGCAGTGAGTCGGGACGCCGCGTCGGTGACGCGCGCCAGGCGGCTGAGCCTGCAGGCCAATCTGGCCCAGGCCGAGGCGTCGGTGGCCAGCGCCGGGGCGGCCCTCGATCTGGCCCATCAGGATCAGGCGAACACCATCGTCCGTGCGCCGATCGACGGCGTGGTCGGCGACCGGCAGGTCGAGCCCGGCGACTACGTGCAACCGGGCAGCCGCTTGCTGACCGTGGTGCCGCTGGACGCGCTGTACGTCGTCGCCAACTTCAAGGAAACGCAGACCGCGCGGATGCTGGTCGGACAGCGTGCCGATGTCGAAGTCGACGCGTTGCCCGGCCAGACGCTCACGGGCCGACTGGAGAGCTTCGCGCCCGGTTCCGGCTCGCAGTTTTCGTTGCTGCCGTTCGAGCCGGGCACCGGCAACTTCACCAAGATCGTGCAGCGGGTGCCGGTACGCATCCGCTTCGACCCCGGTCAGGCCGCGCTGGCACGGTTGCGCCCCGGCCTGTCGAGCACGGTCACGGTGCGGCTGACCGGCGCGCCTGTGCGCGAAGCATCGCGCTGACGGCATCACTCTTTTCCCGCGATGCGCAATGCGCGACATCGCATGGTCGGGCACGCCAGGTGATGGCACGGCGCCCGGTATCTCTCCCGCCATTCGAATAAGGTGACTTCTCATGAAAATCAAAGGCAGTACCGCACTCGTCACGGGTGCCAATCGCGGACTCGGCCTGGCCTACGCGAAGGCGCTGCTGGCCGCCGGCGCAAAGAAGGTCTACGCCGGCGCGCGGGATCCGTCGACGGTGACGCTCGCAGGCGTGGTGCCGGTGAAACTCGATGTGAACGACGCGGCGGATATTGCGGCGGCCGCGGCGCAATGCGGCGATGTCGATCTGGTCATCAACAACGCCGGCGTGATTGCGAGCGAGCCCCTGCTCGGCGCAAAGGGCACGGATGCCCTGCGTGCGGCGATGGAGACGAATCTCCACGGCATGCTGGCGGTCAGCCAGGCGTTTGCGCCGGTACTCGCGAAAAACGGTGGTGGCGCGCTGGTCAACATGCTGTCGGCACTGAGCTGGGTGAGCCTGCCGGGCTCGAGTGCGTATTCGGTGACCAAGGCAGCCGCGTGGGCGCTCAGCAATGGTTTGCGCAATGAACTGCGCGGGCAGGGTACCCAGGTGGTCAGCGTGCATGCGGGCTACATCGACACCGACATGGTGAAGAACGTCGACAGCCCGAAGTCACGGCCGGAAGATATCGCCGCTGCCGTGATCGCCGGGATCGAGGCGGGCGATACCGAAGTGCTGTCCGACGAGACTTCCAGGCAGGTGAAACTGGGCTTCGCCGGCTCGATGTACCTGAAGGCCTATGGCAGCTGAGCTGCTCATCTCTCCAGGCGATAGTTCAGGCTGGCGCGGCTGAACTCGGTGGCCTGCTGCGCCTCGAAGTTCCAGCGCTTGCTGAGTCGGTAGCGCAGGGTGATCACCTCGCCCGGTTCGAACAGGCCGACGCCGTAGCTGAGGTACAGCCGCGGCGACAGGTATTTGCCGACGGTGAACGCGGAACCGCCGCCCAGCGCGGCGTTGCTGGCGACGCCGATGTCGTCGATGCCGAGCCGGGAGCCGACGCTTCTGGCCAGCAGGTTGCCGCCGGCCGAGCCCAGTGCCTGGGCGGCCGCGGTGACCATGTTGCCTTCACCACCCCGAACCTCGGACAGCGGTTTGCCGGTGATCAGGTAGGACAGGGCGTCGGATTGCTCCATCACCGGATTGGAGAACACGGTGAGGATCGGCCGCTGCGCGGTGCCGGTAACGTACAGGCCCACTTGCTGGCCGGCGTCGATGGTGGCGTTGGGATTGAGCTTGCGGACGGCGCGGATGTTCAGCCCCGGGTTGTCGATCGGGGTGCTGGCGAACAGCAGCTGGCCGCGCTGGATGTCCAGTTTCTGGCCGTACGCGCGATAGGTGCCGTCCACCGCGATCTGGCCCCGGCCGGTGGTGGCGCGGCCGGGCTGGTCGCTCACCGTCAGCACGCCGCTCACACGGCCATCCAGGCCCATCCCGACGATGTGCGTCTTGCTGCCCAGATCCACCTTGACCTGCGCGCTGATCGGCAGCTTGCGGACTGCCTGCTGTTGTTGCTTCTCGTCGATCACCACCACGTCGGGCGACGCCTGGGTGGCGCCGGCACCGGGCAGCTTGTCGGCATTCACGTCGGCACTGTCGATGTCCACGCTGCCGCCGATGCGGATGCCGGTGGCGTCCTGCTGCAGGGTCAGGTCCGGCGAGACCACCAGCTCTGGCGGCAGGGATGTCGGCGGCGGTGAAGCGGCTGCCCTTGAGCGTGAGCGCGGTCTGCGCGGTGGCGCCGAGGCCGGCGTGACCGCTGACGGTGAGCGTGCCCTTGCCCGACATCACGCTGCCATCGATCTGGAACTGCCGGGCATCGGTGCTGCCGACCCGCAGCCGGCCCTGGCTGAGCTTGAGCCCGGCCGCCGGCACTTCGGCGCTCAGGCCGTCGAGCGTGGCCTGGCCGCTGAGGGCCGGTTGCTGCAGCGTGCCGGTCACCAGGAAATGGCCATCGGCATGGCCCCTGACGCTGGCCACGTCGCTGCTCAGCAGTTCGATGAAGGCTAGGTTGTTCAGACGCAGGTCGAGCTTGCCGGCCAGTGTTTGCTGCGCCCCGCTGACAGTGACACGGCCATCGATGCGGCCACCATCATCCAGACCGCTGTGCACATCGACGCGCTGGTTGGTGGCACCAAGTTCGGCGTCCAGCTGCAATTCCGTGTAGTGCAGCAGAGGCGCGTCGGTACGGTCGGCGTAGCTGATGCTGCCTTGGGCGGAGCTGATCGACGCGTGGCCGCCAAGGGTGCCGCCGGCGCTACGCCGGATCTCGCCGCTGCCCTGCAACAAGCCATCGGCGCGGATCGGCAGATCGGCTTCGCCGGCCGCATTCAGCAGCAGGGCCAGCGGCAGTTCGTTCAGGTGATAGCTGGCGTCGAGATTGCCGGGTCTGTCGCGTTTGGCCGCCACGCACAGTCGCGGATTGCCGGCGCCGAGGCACAGCTCGGACACGCTCATCGCACCTTCGTCGTAGCTCAGTCGGGAGGGTTGCAGCAGGTGCCAGCCGGGCATGCCCTGGGGCTGCAGGTCGAGCCGGGAAAGTGTGCCGTTCCAGGTCGATCCCTTGCGCGCCCCGTGCAGGGCCAGCTGGCCTGAAAGCTGGGTGCCATGTGCCTCCACGTGCAGCACGTGATCGCCCTGGCTGCCCTCGGCGAGCAAGTTCAGTTGCTGGAACGTGAGGCCTTGCAGGATCAGGCCGCTCGCCTGCAGATCCAGCTTGCCGGCTGGACGCGTGAGGTCGGGGACGCCGAGGATCAGCCGCAGGTTTTCCGCGTGCTGTTGCTGCCAGCTCAGCGCCTGACCATGCAACTGGCCATTGATGCTGAGCTTCGGTTGCCGGCCGCGGATCGCGAAATGGCCGTCCAGACGGCCGCCGCCATTCGGCAGCCAGTCGCCCAGCGAAGCGACCACCAGCTGCAGTTCCGCATCATTGCTGTTGCCAGGTCGTGCATCGAGCTGCAGCGTGCTGTCGCCGGAAGCCAGCCGTAGCCGGCCATCGACGACCTGATTGGGTGACAGACGCAGCTTGCCGCTGCCGCTGACCGCGCGTTCGCGCAGCTTGCCGGTCAGGCGACGGATCTCCAGCGTGGCATCCGGGCCTGCCGCGGGCAGGCTGCCGCGGCAGACGATGTCGGCATCCAGCGCGCCGTTCCAGCCGGCAAATATCTGGCCCGGATCGAACCGGTTCGCGCTGACCTCGGCTTGCCACGCCATGATCGGCTGCAGGCTCAGTGTGCCATTCGCCTGCAAGCCACCCTGCGTCTGTTTCAGCGCCAGCGCATGCAGGGTGATCAGTCGTGCATCGCCATCGAGATTCAGCGCCAGCCGGGTCGGCCGGCCCGGCGGGCCGACTTCGAGGTTGCCCTCGGCGTGATATTTCCCCACGCTGCCGCTGGCGGTGAGTGCGCCGTGGCTGGCCAGGTCCTGGCCGGCCAGTGCTGCCGGCAGCAGCAGGTCGTTCCAGCGGATGGCCAGCTTACCGCTGAGCGGCCGCGCCGCCAGTTGCACGGTGCCGCTGGCCTCCAGCTGGCCCTTGATCTGTGGCGAGCCGAGGCTGATCCGTTGCAGGTTCAGCGTGGCGTAGTCATGACTGAATTGTGCGCGCAGCGGTTGCAGCAACAACTGGTAATCGTTCAGATCGATCCTGCCGTCGAGGGTGCCACCGTAGCGGTCGCCATGGGCTTGCAGCGCCAGCGCCAACGCCTTGATCGAGTCGCCACCGAGCAGCGGCTGGGGATCGAAACGCGGTGCATCGAGCCGGGCCGTCCAGGCAAGATCGCTTCCCTGGTCCAGATCCAGTTGCAACTGCGCCACGGTCGGGGCACTGAGCCGGACCTCGACATGCGCCCGTTGGCCGTCGCCGTGCGCCAGCAGGTCGCCGGCGTATTCGGTATCGCCGACCTTCCAGGTGAAGCTGGCCTTGCCGTCGCCCTGGTAGTTCCGCCCGATCGCCAGCTTGCCCGTCAGATCGACATGGCCGTCGGGTGCCTGCAGGACGAGCTGGCGCAATTCGATCCCCTCCCGGGTCCAGCTGCCGGCCAGCTCGAGCTGGTTGGAGGCGAACAGCGGCTCGCCCGCCCGGCTGACCTTGAGCGTTCCCACCCGCACACGATCGAGGATCAACCCGATCGGCGGCTGCAGCGAGAGGCTGCCGGAAGCGGCGCCCGCATCTGGCACGGGGAGCGGCAGCGTCACCTCGACCCCGTCGGCATCGAGTACGCGCAGGTGCACGCGCCCGGCCAGCAGCGGCCAGAAGCGCAGGTCCAGGTGCACCGTGGCCACCCTGGCCACGGTGCCCTTGCCATCGTCGTAGCGGATGCCGGCCAGGTCCAGCGGTCCGATCAGCCGGCCTTGCGCCTGCTGTACCTGCAGCGCGCCCGCACTGGCCGCCTCGACCCGCGCCAGCGCGAAGCGCAGGCCGGCGCCGGTACCGAGCAACCAGCCGGCGGCCAGGGCGAGCAAGGCCAGGGTCAGCAGCAACGCGACGCCCAGCCGGCGCAACCAGCGTCGGCGTGGCGGTGTGGTGGCGGCTGCGGCGGGGGCGGTGGTCGTGCTCATCTCAGAGGTCCGGCCCGATCACCAGGTGCAGCTCGATGCCGTGGCGGTGCGCGTCGTGGATCGGCGTACCGAGGTCGACCCGGACCATGCCCACCGGCGACAACCAGCGCAGGCCCAGGCCGGCGCCGATCTTCGGCCGGTAATCCGTGCCGCTGAACGCGTTGCCCGCATCGACGAACGCGGCCATGCCCCAGTTGCGGGTGAAGTAGTGCTCGACTTCGCTGCTGGCGACCAGCAGGTTCCTGCCGCCGATGACGCGGTCGAAGCTGTTGGTCGGGCCGATCGACTGGTAACCGTAGCCGCGTACCGAGCGGTCGCCGCCGGCGAAGAAGCGCAGCTGCGGCGGCAACGCGCTGAAGTCGCCGGCCCAGGTCGTGCCGGCGCTGCCGCGCAGGATCAGCCGGTTGCGCTGCCTGGCGCCGAACGCGCGGATCCACTTGGCGTCGGCGGTCAACTGGCTGAAGCGGGTGTCGGACAGCAGACCGCCTGCGGTGCTGCGGGCGGCCAGGTTGATCGACCAGCCGCGGCGCACGAAGGTGGGGTTGTCGGCCTGCTTGCGGGTCAGCGAGGCCTCGCCGAACACCAGCGTGCTGCGACCGTGATCGATCCCCGGCGTGTTCTCCGGTTCGTTGCCGCGGCGACCCACGGTGAATGTGCCGGCCAGCGCATGCACGCCCACGCTGCGGACCCAGCCGTGCCACTGGCGGCTCTCGTTGGCGACCAGTTCGAGCGTGCGCGACTGCGAGGTGTCGGTGTTCGCATCGCGATAGTTCGCGCCGAAGTTGTAGCTGCGCTGGTCCTCGCCGGGCAGCGGGATCGAATACTGGGTGGACAACGTCTTCAGCCGCTGCGCCAGCGCCAGCTCGCTCTTCCACTTGTGTCCACGCCGGTTCACCCAGCGTCGCTCGATACCGCCGCGCAGGCCGAAGCCGGTGTCGGTGCCGATGAACGGGCCGCCGGTGTAGATCGTGCGTTTGGCCGGGGTCAGCTGCACGGTGACATTGACCTTGCCGTGGCTGGCCGCGTCCACGTCCGGCTGCACGTTGACCACCGCGAAATAGTCGGCGCCGTTCAGCGCCTGCTGAAGTTCGAGCAACTGATCCTGCGAAAAGTAGTCGCCGGACTTGAACGGCACGTAGCGATCCAGAAAGCCGTCGTTGAATTGCGAGCCCTCGAAGCGCACCTGACCGTAGCGGTAGCGCGGTCCAACCTGCCACGCCAGCTTGATCGCGGCGCTGTGGCTGGCGCGGGTCACCTCGACCCGGTGCGTGACCAGCCTCGCATCGAGGAAGCCGTTGGCGGTGAGTTGCGCACTCAGGGCATCGCGCGCGGCGTCGTAGGCGCCGTGATCGAGGGTGCTGCCCTGCAGTCGTTCCAGCGTGCGCTGAGCCCGCCGGATCGGGCCGATGGCGGTGGCGGTCTTGTCCAGTTGCACTTCGACCGCCGTTACCTTCACCGGCTCGCCCGCTTTCACATGCAGGGTCACCTGCCAGTTCTCGCCGAGTTGCCGCAGGTCGATACTGGTGCCAGCCTCGTAGTAGCCATACGGCTGCAGTGCCGATTGCACCTGTCCCGGCGCCCGCTCGACCAGTCGCGTGACCTGTGCCGCGCTGACATGGCGGGTGGCGTACTGCGACAGTTCCACGCCCGAGATCACCGCAGCCTTGAGCGGATCGGCGACGCCGTCGACCACCAGTTGCACGCCGGCATGCGCCTGCGATGCGAGCAGCAACAGCGACAGCAGCAGGCTCGGGCGTCGGAGAGATCGGCGCATGCGTGGGGATCCATCCTCGGGGCGTGTGCGGGAGTGAGTGGCAGCTTACCCAAGTCGGAGTGGGCCTCGCATGAATGCGTGGGAGGCCTGCGCCGGCAGAGTCGCAGCGACCGGTTCGCCTGCCGATGCGAGCGACGCCGCAACGGCAGGCGATATCAACCAGCCTTGTCGCCCGCCTTGTGCGCGATCCAGGCGCCGATCACCGCCGACACATACGGGATCGACTGCGCCGCCAGGATGATCATCCACAAGGTGCTTTCGAGGTAGCGCGTGCCGAAGCCCTCGGCCATACCGACGATGCACAGCGCCAGCGCGATCGCCATCAGCAACTCCTCGCGCACCGGGGCGAACGCGGCGAAGTTGCTGCCGCCCAGGCGACGGCTCTTGGCGGTGACCACGAACGAGGTCTTCTCGCGGGTCAGCCCGTGCAGGATGCCGCGCGCGATCGCATGCGACAGGCCCATGCTGGCCAACGACGCCATCAGCGTGTCGCGCCAGCTGCACGGCACGCGGGCGCGGTACAGCACGATGCCGAAGATCGCCTTGGCGAAGAAGAAGCCGATCACCGGGATCAGGAACAGCTGCATCGGCAGGCTGAAGTACTGCGGGAACGCCACCATGCCGGCGGTCCAGAACAGTGCCATCAGGGTGAAGATCAGGTGCAGCGCGTCGGCGAACCAGCTGAACCAGCCGGTGAGGAAATGGAAGCGCTGACCGGCCGACAGTGGACCGGGTTTGACCATCCAGCTCCAGCGACCCTTGAGGATCTGCATCGCGCCGAACGCCCAGCGGTAACGCTGGCTCTTGTATGCCTTGAAGTCGGCCGGGGTCAGGCCCTTGCCCATCAGTTCGTCGACGTAGACCAGGTCGTAGCCGGCATGCATCAGGCGCAGGCCCAGCTCGGCGTCCTCGCAGATCGTCCACTCGGACCAGCCGCCCGTGCCTTCCAGCGCGCTGCGCCGGACCATGGTCATGGTGCCGTGCTGGATGATCGCGTTGCGCTCGTTGCGATGGTGCATGCCGATGCGGAAAAAGCCGTCGTACTCCCACGCGGTCATGCGGCGGAACGCATTGTGCTCGAACTCGCGATGCGCCTGCGGGCACTGCACCACCGCCACCTTGGGGTCGTGGAAGTGACCGGTGAGGGTGGCCAGCCAGTCGTGGCGCACCTCGTAGTCGGCGTCGATCACCGCCACCACGTCGGCGGCCGGGTCGGTTTCCTTCAGGCCGAAGTTCAGTGCGCCGGCCTTGTAGCCGGGCCACGGTTCCAGGTGGAAGAAGCGGAAGCGCTTGCCGAGCTTCTCGCAGTATTCCTGCACCGGCTTCCACACCGCCGGGTCCTTGGTGTTGTTGTCGATCACCAGCACTTCGTAGTTGGTGTAGTCCAGCGCGGCCAGCGAGTCGAGCGTGACGATCACCATCTCCGGCGGCTCGTTGTAGCAGGCCAGGTGGATCGACACGAACGGCTGCCGGTCCGGCCGGTCCGGCCGCAGCATGCCGGCGTGGCGCAGCCAGGTCGGGCGCCACAACACCTCGGTGAACTCGAAGCCGTTGATCAGCAGGATCGCCAGGATCGCGATCTGCGCCGGGAACAACAGCGTGAGCATGGTCCAGTCGATCCAGCTCAGGTAGAAATTGAACGGCAGCGTGGCGGCCCACACGATCAACCCGCAGGCCAGCTGGATCAGGGCGGCGAAGAAGAACCGCCCGGTCAGCTTGAAGCGGCTGAAGCGGCGGCCGAACCAGATCATCGGGCCCAGCGCCAGCAGCGCCGCTGCCAGCGCCTTCAATGGCCAAGCGGTGTCTTCGGTCACCGGGCCGGTGAACGGGAACTTCGGCTGGCGGTCGGCATTGAACATGCCCCAGTAGGCGCCGGTGCGGCCTTCGCCCAGGCCTTCCTTCCACGGTTGGTCGAATGCTTCCATCACGTAGTAGTCGATGTGGTCACGTCTGGCCACGTTGAACCAGGTGCGCAGGAAGATCGCCTCGTTGGAGACCGACGGTGAGGCGTATTCATGCCGGTCGCCGTTGGATGGCCAGCCAATCTCGCCGACCACCACCGGTTTGTCCGGGTAACGGCTGCGGATGGCCTCATAGGCGCCAATCGCCTGATTCACGGCGAGCTTGTCGCCGCGCGAATTGGTCAGCGGCACGCCGTTCCAGAATGGAAACAGGTGGATCGTGATGAAGTCCACGTGCTGGACCAGCTCCGGATACTTCAGCCAGATGTAGTCCGGCTCGGCGATCGACACCGGCTGGTGCAGCGCGGCACGGACGCGATCGGCGTAGGCGATCATCTGCTCGGGGGTGACGTCGTTGCGGAACAGCGCCTCGTTGCCCACGATCACCCGGTTGATCGTGCCCGGGTAGTGCCGTGCCTGGGCGATCAGGGTCTCGATTTCCTTCTCGTTGTTGCCCAGTCGCCGGTCGATCCAGGCGCCAGCCATCACCTTCAGGCCTTCCTTCTCGGCCAGCCGCGGCAACTGCGGAGTCTGCAGCATCGAATAGGTGCGCACCCGCGAGGTGTACTGGCTGAGCAGCTTCAGGTCGCCGTCGATCTGCTCGTCGGTGGGGAAGTCTCCCTTCAGCGGACTCTGGTAACGCTGGAACACCGACAGCGCGAAGCCGTCGATCTTGCCGTGCCAGTCCTCCGGCCCATGCGGCAGGTTGCCCCACCACCACAGCCCGATATTCATCGCGGCCACGACCAGCGCAAGCACCAGGGCGGTGAACAGGGGATAGCGGCTGTCGTGGTTTGTTGCGGTAGCGCTCAAGAAAATTCCCGGGGGAGCCTGCGCAACAGGCAATGAAGCCCGAGGAGCTTAACGAATGTGGGGCCAGCGGCCAATAAACCCCGCGCCGGCCGGTCAGCGCAAGGTCAGAAGTCCAGCCATGGTCGGTGCGACAGGGCCAGCGCAGTTTGGTCGACGGATATCGTCGACCAGGTGGACCCATGCTCCTTCCATGCGGAGTACGTCCATCACGGACAGGCCGGCACGGTGCCGGGGGTGAGTCACAGGTGGCGTAGTTCGGTCGCACCCGTTCCGCCGCACATATCACCGTCGGCGCATACGACTCCACTTGTGATTCGCTCGTGAAGGACATCAGGGAGTCCGTCATCCGGCTCCATACGCTCCTGTTCCGGTGCCGTTGCCTCGAGGCGATCGCCGGCCGTCGGCGGCCCTGCATTTTCTCGTGGATATTCACAACCGTGAATATTTCCTATAGACCCCTGTCGCCGAAACATGAAGTCTGAAAGGAGAAGTTTTCCGGCATCGTCGCCGTACTGCTCGCTGTGGTCGCCACGTTGCTGGCCGCTCCCCAGGATGCAGCACGCCGATTCCGACCTGTGCCCTCACCAGGCATTCGTCGGGGGGAACGTTGAGTGACCGCCCATGGTCGGATTGACGAGTATGCCTGGACACAAGAGTCCGACTGCGGCCAGCCGGTGTTGCGGCAAGTCGGGAGCGCGCCTGATGCCTCGGCGTGATATTCAAATTACCTGCAAGGACAAAACTGATGAACAAGCGAGTTGTGCTGCTGACCACCGCGATCGCGCTGGCATTGAGTGCCGGCGGTGCCGTTGCGAGTGACGCCGCCGAGGTCACCCGCGCCACCCTCGACAACGGCCTGCGCGTGGTGATCGTGCGCGATGCGCTGGCGCCGGTGGTAACGACCGAGATGAATTACATGGCCGGTTCGGACGAGGTGCCGACCGGTTTTCCGGGTACCGCGCATGCGGTGGAGCACATGATGTTTCGCGGCAGCCCGGGGCTGAGCAAGGACCAGTTGGCGGCGATCGCGGCGAACATGGGCGGCGCATTCAACGCCGACACGACCCAGGGCGTGACGCAGTATTACTTCGTGGCGCCGTCGCAGGATCTGAACGTGGCGCTGCATGTGCAGAGCCTGCGCATGCGCGGGGTGGACATGGACGCGGCAGCGTGGGCGAAGGAGCGTGGTGCGATCGAGCAGGAAGTCTCGCGCGACCTGTCCAACCCCTCGTACAAGTTCTACGAGCAGCTGCAGGCGCAGTTGTTCGACGGTACGCCGTACGCGCACACGCCGCTGGGCACGCGTCCCTCGTTCGACAAGACCACGGCGGCGATGCTCAAGCAGTTCCATGACCGCTGGTACGTGCCGAACAACGCGATCCTGGTGATTGCCGGTGACGTCGATCCTGTCGCCACGCTGGCGACGGTCAAGGCCGAGTTTGGCGACATCGCGCGCAGGGCCCTGCCGGCGCGGCCGACGTTCGCGTTCAGGCCGGTGCAGGCGAAGACGATCAAGCTGCCCACCGACAGCCCGTATGGCTCGGTCTACCTGGGCTATCGCATGCCCGGCACGCAGTCGAAGGATTACGCCACCGCGATGGTGCTGGGCAGCGCGCTGGCCTCACAACGTGCCGCGCTGTTCGGCATGGGTATGGATGGCACCGCGCTGTACGGCACGTTTGGCGCCAACCTGATGCCGCAGGCCGGGTTCGGCATGGCGGTGGGCATTTTCCCCAGAGGCGGCAACCCGCAGCCGATCCTGGCCCGGATGCAGGCGGTCCTCGCCGCAGCGGCCAGCAAGGGCATCGATCCGGCCCTGATCGAGGCGGCCAAGCGCAAAGCGATCGCCGAGCTGGAGTTCAAGAAGAACTCGGTCGACGGGCTGGCCAATGCCTGGTCGGGCGCGCTGGCATTCCAGGGGCTGGAATCACCCGACGCGATGAAGCAGGCGATCGAGGCGGTCACCCCCGCATCCGTCGACGCGCTGGCCCGGGCCACGTTCGATCCGGCGCATGCCGTGACCGCGATCCTCACTCCGGAGAGTTCCGGCAAGCCGGTCGCCGGCAAAGGCTTCGGTGGCGCCGAGAGCTTTGCCTCCAGCCCGGACAAGCCGGTGGAGTTGCCGGCCTGGGCGGCGCAGGCGTTCGCCCGGCTGGCGGTGCCGCGGTCCACCCTCAAGCCGGTCTCGTATCACCTGTCCAATGGCGTCCATCTGATCGTGCAACCTGAGTCGATCAGCGACACGGTGGAAGTGTTCGGCAAGATCAAGACCAACCAGGATCTGCAGGCCGGCGAGGGCGAGGAGGGCGTGGCCGACGTACTCAACGGGCTTTTCCCGTTCGGCAGCACCAGCCTTAACCGCCTGCAGTTGCAGCAGGCACTGGACGGGATCAGCGCAAAGGAAAGTGCCGGTTCCAGCTTCTCGCTGTCAGTGCCATCGGCGCATTTTGCCGAAGGCATCAAGCTGTTGGCCGACAACGAGCTGCACCCGGCGCTGCCGGCGCAGGCGTTCGCCGTGGTGCAGCACCAAATGGCCGGTATCGTCGCAGGCCAACTGCAGTCGCCTGACTTCCTCACCGAACTTGGCCTGGACAAGGCCTTGCTGCCGGTGAACGATCCGCAGCTGCGACACGCCACGCCACAACAGGTGATGGCGTTGACGCCGGACAAGGTGAGGAGCTACTACGCCTCGACGTTCCGCCCCGACATGACCACCATCGTGATCGTCGGCAAGGTAGATCCGGCGCAGGCGAAGCAGTTGGTGGAACAGGCGTTTGGCGACTGGAAGGCCGAAGGCGCCAGGCCCGAGGTGGACTACACGGCGGTGCCGGCGAACAAGCCAGGTCAGTTGAATGTACCCGACACCAGTGCCAGCCAGGACAGTGTACAGATGGCGCAAACCATCGCTGTCACCCGCAACGATCCGGCCCGCTATGCGCTCTATCTGGGCAACGAAGTGCTTGGCGGCGGCTTCTATGCCTCACGCCTGTTCCATGACCTGCGCGACAAGCGCGGGCTGGTTTATACGGTGGACACCGGCTTCGATCTGGGCAAAAACCGCAGCACCTACACCGTGTCGTTCGGTGCTGATCCGGACAAGGTCGCCGCGGCGCGCGAACTGGTGATGCAGGACCTGAAGCAGATGCAGCAGGCGCCGGTGACCGAGACCGAACTCAAGCGCGCCCAGGGCATCCTGCTGCGGCAGATCCCGCTGGGTGAATCCAGCTTCGGCGCCATCGGCGGTCAGCTGTTGAGCCTGGCCACCGAGGACAAGCCGCTGGACGCGATGACCATCGCCGCCGAGCACTACCTCAAGCTCACCGCCAGGGAGGTGCAGCAGGCCTATGCGAAACACATACGCCCGGATGGCTTCGTCACCGCGGTGAAGGGGCCGGCGCCGAAGGGCTGAGCGAGTCCGCCAGGCAAGTCGGCAAATGAAAAGGCCCGTCATCGACGGGCCTTTTCTTGCTGCTGGTGCGGGTTGCCTATTTCAGCAGCGAACGCAGCATCCAGGCGGTCTTCTCGTGCGCCTTCAGCCGGCCGGTGAGCATGTCGGCCGTGCCTTCGTCGCCGGCAGCATCGGCCGCCTTGGTGGCCAGGCGTGCGGTATGCGCGGCGATCTCGTGGCCTTCGACCAGTTGGTTCACCATCTCCTTCCATTCCGGCACGCCCGCCTCTTCCTTGATCGAGGTGAGCTTGCCGAACTGGCTGTAGGAGCCGGGGGCGAACACGTCGAGTGTGCGGATGCGCTCGGCCACCTCGTCGGCGGCGAGCCACAGCTCGTTGTACTGCGCCTCGAACATCAAGTGCAGGCTGTTGAACTGCGGTCCGGTGACGTTCCAGTGGAAACTGTGGGTCTTCAGGTACAGCGAGTAGGTGTCGGCCAGCATCTTGGACAGATGCTTGGCGACCGTTTCGCGGTCCTTCTTGGCGATACCGATGGAAATGGCCATGTGCTGCTCCTTGCGGGAAGGGGAATGCCGTTGGCAGACACTAGCTGGTCGATTGGTGGCGTGGAAATGAATCCTGCCGATGTTGCCGATAGCCAGCGGCTATCATGGGCGGCCCGATGAACGATATCCGCATGCCCGCTTCCGATTCCGCCGCCGACCCCGGCCTGCGCGCCCTGCGCCGACAGCTCGATACGGTCTCCAGCCGCGACTTCGGTCGTCTGCTGGGGCGCTGGCGCGTGCTGACGCGTCGGCCGGACGAAGCGAAGCTGGCCGCGTTGCGGGTGGACATCGAACGCTCGGCCGCCAAACGGCGAGCGCGGGTGGCAGCGAAGCCACCGATCCGGCTCGACGAGTCGCTGCCGATCAGCGCCCGCGGCGAGGACATCATCGAGCTGATCCGCCGGCACCAGGTGGTGGTGATCGCCGGCGAGACCGGTTCGGGCAAGACCACCCAGTTGCCCAAGCTGTGCCTGGCCGCCGGGCGCGGCGAGGCGGGCATGATCGGCTGCACCCAGCCGCGCCGGCTGGCCGCGCGTTCGGTGGCGCGCCGGGTGGCCGAGGAACTGGGCACGCCGGTCGGCGAGATCGTCGGTTTCCAGGTGCGCTTCAACGACCAGGTGTCCGAACGCAGCCTGGTCAAGTTCATGACCGACGGCATCCTGCTCGCCGAGACCCAGGGCGATCCCTGGCTCAGCGCGTACGACACCATCATCATCGACGAGGCGCACGAGCGCAGCCTCAACATCGACTTCCTGCTCGGGTATCTGAAGCAGCTGGCGCTGAAGCGGCCGGAGCTGAAGATCATCGTGACCTCGGCCACGATCGACACCGCGCGCTTCGCCGAGCATTTCGACGGTGCGCCGGTGGTCGAGGTGGAGGGGCGTGCGCATCCGGTCGAGCTGCGCTGGCGCTCGCTCGACGAAGTCGCGGCACGGCAGGGACGCAGCAAGGACATGCAGCAGGGCAGCGCCGAGCACATCGCCGCCGTGCTCGACGAGATCAGCCACGACGACCCGCGCGGCGACGTGCTGATCTTCCTGCCCGGCGAGCGCGAGATCCGCGACGCGCATCTGCTGCTGTCGCGCCGGCAATACCGCGAGACCGAGATCATGCCGCTGTACGCGCGATTGTCGGCCGGCGACCAGGACCGCGTGTTCAAACCCGGCATCAAGCGTCGCGTAGTGCTGGCCACCAACGTGGCCGAGACCTCGCTGACGGTGCCGCGGATCCGCTACGTGATCGACACCGGCACCGCGCGGGTGAAGCGCTACAGCCAGCGCAGCCAGCTCGAGCGGCTGCACGTGGAGCCGATCTCGCAGGCCGCCGCCGACCAGCGCAAGGGCCGCTGCGGCCGCGTGGGGCCGGGCATCTGCTACCGCCTGTACGACGAGGCCGACTTCGCCAGCCGCGCCGCGTTCACCGATCCGGAGCTCCTGCGTTCGTCGCTGGCCAACGTGATCCTGCGCATGCTGGCGTTGCAGCTGGGTGACGTGGACCGGTTCCCGTTCCTCGAGGCGCCCGATCCGCGCGTGGTCGCCGATGGCTATCGCCGCCTCGCCGAAATCTCGGCGATCGACGAGGCGCGCAAGCTCACCGCGACCGGTCGCCTGCTGGCACGCCTGCCGATCGACGTGCAGCTGGCGCGCATGCTGGTCGAGGGCGAGAAGCTGCATGCGCTGCGCGAGCTGCTCACGATCGTCTCGTTCCTGAGCATCCAGGATCCGCGCGAGCGCCCCTCCGACGCACGCCAGCAGGCCGACGCGGCGCATGCCGTGTTCGCCGACCCCAGCTCGGATTTCGTCGGCGTGCTGAATCTGTGGCGCGCCTATCACGACGTGCACGAGGAACTCACCCAGTCGAAGCTGCGCGACTGGTGCTCGCGGCATTTCCTCAGCTTCATGCGCATGCGCGAATGGCGCGAGCTGCATCGGCAGCTGCTGCTGGTGGTGGGGGAGCTGGGCTGGAGGCTCGACGCATTGACCCCCTCTCCCCTGCGGGGGGAGGGCGGGGGTGAGGGGGCGGCTTTGCGCCAAAATCTACGCGCTGGCGCTGCAACGGCCCGAAAGAGCAGGAGCGGGAAGGTGTCCCGCGAGCACCCGCCCCTCACCTCAATCCTCTCCCCGACGGGGAGAGGAGGCGAACGCGAAGAGCATGTCACTGATCAACAAGGAGCGATGGACCGCCTCTTCGAGGCGATTCATCGCTCCTTGTTGGCCGGGCTGCCGACCCAGGTCGGGCGCAAGGACGAGAAGGGCGTGTACCAGAGCACGCGGGAGCGCAAGTTCCAGGTGTTTCCCGGCTCGGCGCTGGCGAAGGCGCCGCCGAACTGGATTTTCTCCGCGCAGATCCTCGACGTCGGCGGGCGCGTGTGGGGCATGGCGAACGCGCGGGTCGAGCCGCTGTGGATCGAGCAGCAGGCGGCGCACCTGCTGCGGACGAATTGCCGCGATCCGCACTGGTCGAAGAAGCGCGGCTGCGTGGTCGCCTGGGAACAGGTCAGCTTGTTCGGACTGGTGCTGGTGGAGAAGCGTGCGGTGATGTTCCAGGCGCAGGATCCGGCGCTGGCGCATGCGATCTTCCTGCGCGAGGCGCTGACCCGTGGCGACATCGACAGCCGGGCGGACTTCGTGCGCGCCAATCAGCGGGTGCTGCAGGAGGCGGCCGATATCGAGGCGAAGCAGCGGCGTGAAGGATTGATCCGCCATGAGGACGATCTGCTGGCGTTTTTCGAAGGCAAGCTGCCCGAGGAAATCGCCAGCAGCCGTGCGCTGGATGCCTGGTATCGCAAGGCGCGCCCGGCCGAGCAGGCGGCCCTGCGCTGGTCGCTGGACGACGTGCTGGTCGGCGGCAGCGGGCTGGATGCAAAGGCCTTCCCGGCGACGCTGGAGATCGGCGCGCAGCGTTACAAGCTCGAATACCGCTTCATGCCCGGCGACGAGGCCGACGGGGTGACCCTGCATCTGCCGCTGGCGATGCTCAATGCCTTGTCAGCGGCACGCTGCGAGTGGCTGGTGCCCGGTTTGCTGGGCGACAAGGTGGCCGAGCTGATCCGCGGCCTGCCCAAGTCGCTGCGGCGCAACTTCGTACCGGCGCCGGACTTTGCGCGGGCGTTCGCCGAGGCGGAATCACCCCGCGACGAGCCGCTGGCGAAGGCCCTGGCGGGTTTCCTGAAACGCGCCACCGGGGTCGAGGTGAGCGCCGCGGAATTCGCCGGCATCGAGCTGTCGGCACATTTTCGCATGCGTTACCGCCTGCATCATGCGGATGCCTCGGCGGAGCCGGGCGAGACGCTGGCCAGCGGTCGCGACCTGGCCGCCTTGCGCGGCCAATGGGAAGGCCAGGCGCGCGCGGCGTTTTCGCGCAAGACCGATATCGAACTGAGCCGCGAGGAAGTCGCCAGCTGGGACTTCGCGGAGATCCCCGCGCAGGTGCGTTCCGATGCCGGGCTGATGGCGTTTCCGGCACTGGTCGACCTTGGCGAGACGGTGGCGCTGCGGGTGTTCGAGCGCAGCGACGAGGCGCTGGCGGCGCATCGGCAAGGCGTGGTGCGGTTGCTGCGCAACGCCCTGGCCAGCGAGGCCAAACAGGCGCGCCGGCGCCTGCCGATCGGCAACGCACTGGCCTTGAAATACGCCCCGCTGGGCAGCGTGGACGGCTTGCGCGAGGACCTGCTGGAAGGCGGCTTCGGCGACCTGCTGGAACGCCACGAACTGGACGTGCGTAGCGCCGCCGCGTTCGAGCAGTTGCGCGTGCAGTGTGCACGCGAACTGTTTGCTGCCGGCGTCGAGCGTCTGAAGCTGGCCGAACCGGTAATCGAGGCGCAGGCCGAACTGAAACCGTGGCTGCAGCCGCCGTTGCTGGGCTTCGCCCGCGCCAGCTACGACGACCTGCGCGAGCAGTGCGATGCACTGCTCACGCCGGGCTTCCTGCGCGAACTGCCGACGACGCGGCTGGCCCACTTCCCGCGCTATCTGAAGGCGATGCGCCTGCGTGGCGAACGGCTGCGCCAGGATCCGGCGAAGGATCAGCAGCGCATGCTGCAGGTCATGCCGTACTGGCGTGCGTACCTGCAGCATCGCGCCGCCGGTGCCGATGCCTCGGGTCTGGAGGAACTGCGCTGGCTGATCGAGGAATGGCGTGTGTCGCTGTTCGCGCAGGAGCTGAAGACCGCCGAGCCGGTGTCGGCCAAGCGGCTGGCCAAGGCGCTGACAGCGCTGGATTGACAGGTCCGGTCAGCGGATCCGTCGCACGTGGGCGGTGTCATTGCAGCCCTTGACGTACATCAGCCAGTTGCCCATCAGCGAGGGCTTGACCTTGACGGCCGGGTTGTCCGAGGTCATGCACATCGGCGCATCCGAGCCGATCTGCTTCCAGACCTGGCCGTTGTCCAGCGTCATCTCGTTGTTGCCGTGCCAGCCGTCGAAATGCCCGACCAGATGGGCCTCGATCTTGCTGTATTTCTTCTTGCCGGGATAAAACACCGGTTCGCCGCTGGAGTCGACGATCTTCGTGGTGACCTTGCCGTGTGCACTCAGCCAGTTGTCGAGATTCTGCAGCTCTTGCGGCGACAGCTTGTTCAGACCCGCGGCCTCGAACTCGGCCTGGCTCATGCGCTGCTGCAGCCCGCCGGTCTGCTGGGCATGCGCGGACAGACCGCATAGCGCAAGCGCCAGCACGAGTGGCATCAGGTGACGTGGACGGATCATCATCGGGTGAATCCTCTCTGGGACGCGGAAGGCAAGTGGCGATTCTGCGCGGTAAGCCGTGCCCAAGCCAAGCGTCCTGTTACCGCACCGATGCCATCCGCGTGTCTGGCGTTCATCCAGCCGGGCTGTCGCTACTATGGGCACACGCAAAGGACATTGGCGACATGGCACAACCCGCAAAACCTTCCCGGCTGGCCCAGTGGCGTGATCGCGCCGGCACGCTGGCGCCGCCGCTGGCCGATGCCCTGCAGGCCGCCGAATCGCAGCCGCTGAACGAAGCGGAGTGCTGCGACGTGCTGGATCTGCTGGCGATGCTCGGTTGCGATGCGCAGACCCAGGCCGCGGCGCTGTGGTTCGAACTGGCCCGGGTCGACCCGACGCTGTGGGCCGAGCGCAGCGGCAAGCTGCCGGATGAACTGCGCCGACTGGTGCTGGGCCAGCAGGCGGCCGAGCAGGTCTGGGCGCTGCATGCGCAGCGGCCGCCGGAGGGTGCCGCCGAGGGATTGCGCCGGCTGTTGCTGGCGATCGTGCGCGACCTGCGCGTGGTGTTCGTGCTGCTGGCACGGCAGCTGGCGCGGATGCGTGCGGCGGCGACGTTGCCGGCCGAACAGGCGGCCGCGCTGGCGCGGCTGACCCGTGACATCCACGCACCGCTGGCGAATCGACTCGGCATCTGGCAGCTGAAATGGGAGCTGGAGGATCTGGCCTTTCGCTTCCTGCAGCCGGAGGTCTATCGGCGCATCGCCAAGCTGCTCGATGAGCGGCGCAGTGACCGCGAGAGTTTCATCCGCGAATCGCTGGACGAACTGCAGCGCGCGCTGGCCGCCGCCGGCATCCATGCCGAGCTGGCCGGACGGCCCAAGCACATCTACTCGATCTGGAAGAAGATGCAGCGCAAGGCGCTGGACTTCTCCGACCTGTACGACATCCGCGCGGTGCGCGTGCTGGTGGACAACATCACCGACTGCTACGGCGCCCTGGGCGTGGTGCATGCGCGCTGGCCGCACCTGCCGAACGAGTTCGACGATTACATCGCGCGGCCCAAGCCGAACGGCTATCGATCGTTGCACACGGCGGTCATCGGCCCGGCGGGCAAGACCCTGGAAGTGCAGATCCGCACCCACGAGATGCATCGCGCCAACGAGCTCGGCGTGGCCGCGCACTGGCGCTACAAGGAAGGCGGCAGCGGCGACGCCGAGTTCGAGGCGAAGATCGCCTGGATGCGCAAGCTGCTGGAGCCGCGTGGCGACGATGACAGCACGCTGGCCGCCGACCTGCATACCGAGTTGCTGGAGGACCGGGTCTACCTGCTGACGCCCAAGGGCGAGGTGTTCGACCTGGCACGCGGTGCCACCGTGCTCGATTTCGCCTATATGGTGCACACCGAGGTGGGCCATCGCTGCCGCGGCGCCAAGGTCAACGGACGCATCGTGCCGCTGACCTTCCAGCCGCAAAGCGGCGATCGGGTGGAGATCCTCACCACCAAGCTGGGCGAGCCCAGTCGCGACTGGCTGTCGCCGCATCACGGCTACCTGCACACCTCGCGGGCGAAGGACAAGGTGCGCGCGTGGTTCCGGCGGATCGCCCATGACGCGAACCTCAGCGTCGGGCGCAACATGTTCGAGCGCGAGCTGAAGCGACTGGCGCTGTCGAGTGCGGACGTGTCCCGCCTGCCGGCGCATTTTCACTTGCAGACCCAGGACGAATTGCTGGTGGCGCTGGCACTCGGTGAAATCACCAGCGGGCAGATTGCCCGCGTCCTGCAGGAGGCTGCCCAGCCCGCGCCGGCACCGATCGTGCCGGCCGTTTCCACTGCGCGGCTCCCCGCACTCGACCACAGCGCGCTGACGATCGAGGGGGTCGGCAACCTGCTCACGACGCTGGCGCGCTGTTGCCAGCCGTTGCCGGGTGATCCGGTGCGCGGTTTCATCACCAAGGGTCGCGGCGTGTCGGTACATCGCGTCGATTGCGGCAGCCTGGCGCGGCTGGCACGGCGGGACCCGGATCGGGTGATCGACGTGAGCTGGGGCAGTGCCGCCAGCCAGGCCTACGAGGTCGATATCGAGCTGCGCGGCTACGATCGCAAGGAATTGCAGAAGGACGTCACCGGCGTGATCAGCAATGCCGGCGCGCACATCATCGCCTCGTCCAGCCGCCTGTTCGCCCAGACCGGCGAAGTGGAGATGCGCTTCACCCTGCGCGTGCGCGACTTCGAGCAATTGTCGACCCTGCTCGGCAAGCTGCTGGCGCTGCCGAACGTGGTGGACGTGCGGCGGGTCGGTGTCGGCTGAATGCCCCTGCAATGCCGGAGCACCGGCGGCATGGTGGTGCGCGGCCCGATGTTAAGCTTGCCCGGCAAGCCTTGACAGCCATGGATCATGAGCGGACGCCGAGACCCGTACAACGCAAGCCCCCATCTTCGTACCGAGCCCACCCTGGGTGAGCTCGATCGGCCGGACGCGCCGCGCGTGCCCGCGGGCGATGGCCTGCCCCAGGTAACAGTCGAGCCGCGCCGCTCGCGCAGCACCCGGGCGTCCTCGCAGGCACGCCGCCAGCGACGCCGATGGCTGTTGCCGTTTTTGCTGCTGCTGGCGCTGGCGCTGGTCGGCGCACTCTGGCTCAACCAGGGACGCCTGCGCGGCCTGCTGCCACGTACCGACCTCAACAACGTGCTGACGCAGGCGCAGCAGGCATTGCAAGCCGGCCATCTGGATGGCCAGGACGGCACCAGCGCACGTGAGCTGTTCCAGAAAGCGGTGGCATTGGAGCCGGACAACGACCTCGCTCGCGACGGCCTGCGTCAGGTAGGCCAGGCAGAATTGGCGCAGGCCGACCAGGCACTGCAAGCCGGTCAGCTGGCCCAGGCCGCGCAGGAGGCCGCGGTCGCGCGCGAGCTGCTTGGCGGCGGCAGCGACGTCGACCGGCTCGACAGCCTGATCAGCCATGCACACGCGACTCAGGTAAAGACGGTGGACCTGGTCGATCAGGCTCAGCAGGCGTTCGCTGCCGGCAAGCTGGATGGTGCCGATGGCGCCGGGGCGCTGTACCTGCGTGTGCTGCACGCGGATCCCGACAATGCGGTGGCGGCGCACGGGCTCGATCAGGTGGGCTACGCGCTGGCGGTGCAGGCGCACAAGGCACTCGACGCGAAGGATGACGCCACGGCCAGTGCGCGCATCGAACAGCTGGCTGCGTTGCAACCGAACAACGGTGCGTTGCCGGCGCTGCGTGCGCTGCAGGCGCAGGCGCGCAAGCAGGACAGCAGCGCGCTGGACGCAACCATCAAGCAGGGTCAGGACGCCCTGCGTGCCGGTCGTGTCGCGGGGGCCGGCGACGACACCGCGCTGGCCCATTTCAAGGCGGCGCTGGCGCTCGACCCGGACAATGCACAAGCCAGGGCCGGGTTGGGCCGGGTTGCGCAGGCGTTGACCGTGCAGGCTAACGCGGCGATCGACGGCGGCGACGCGATGCAGGCCGCCAGACTGCTCGATCAGGCGACCGAGCTGGCACCGAAATCGGCGGATCTCGCGGCGGCGCGGGCGCGCTTGGACAACATCAGCTCGCACTCGACGACGACGACTGAGCAGGAGCGTGCACCGGCCACGCCGCTGGCTGCTGCCGTGCTGTCGCCGCAGCAGAGTGCTGCGGTGGCCCAGCTGGTGCAGCGCGCCCAGGTGGCCGCCAGCCACGGCAACATCATGACTCCGCCGGGCGACAGCGCTTACGACCTGTATCGCAGCGCGCTGGCGATCGACGGCAACAGTGCGGTGGCGCTGCATGGATTGCAGGCCTTGCCCGGCCAGGTCGAGCAGCAGTTCAACCAGTCGCTGGCGGCAGGCAGGCTGGTCCAGGCCGGCGACATGCTGGCCGACCTGGGCGAACTTTCGCCGGGCGACGCCGCGCAGGCTGCATTGAGCGATCGACTGGCCGGCGCCTGGCTGGACCAGGCCGAGCAACAGCTGGCCAGCGGCGATCATATCGGTGCCAGCCAGTCGCTGGACCATGCGCGCAAGCTGGCGCCGAATCATCCGCGCGTGATCGATCTGACCGCCCGACTGCAGGGTGGCCGGTGAGCGCCGCATGACGGTACTGGTATTCGGCGGCAGCAGCCAGATCGGTCATTTCCTGCTGCCGCGACTGCTGGCCAGCGGCGAACCGATCCTGGCGCTGAGCAGGCAGCCACGACTGCCGCAGTCCGGCGTGCAGTGGCTGCAGGGGGCGTTGCCCGATGCCGTGCCGGCGCTGCCGACGTTGTCGGCGATCATCAGTTTCGGTCCGTTGCAGGCGTTGGCCGGCTGGCTGGCGCAGGCACGGCTGAGCGACGCGCCACGGGTGATCGCCACCAGTTCGATGAGTGCCGAGACCAAACGCGATTCGGCGGTGCCGATGGAACGCGAGATATCCCGCCAGCTGCGCGATGGCGAGATCGCGCTGGCGGCAGCCTGCGCCCGCCACGGTTGTGCCTGGACCGTGCTGCGTCCGACCCTGGTCTATGGGGCCGGGCTGGACCGCAGCCTGACCCCGATCGCACGCCGGGCGATGCGCCTGCGGCTGTTCCCGTTGCCGTCCGGTCAGGGCCTGCGCCAGCCGGTGCATGCCGACGATATCGCGCAGGCGGTGCTGGCGGCGCTCGACTGCCCGGCAGCGAGCGGACAGATCCTTCCGATCGGCGGCGGTGAGCGACTGCCCAGCGGGCAGATGTTCGCGCGGGTGCGCCGCAGCCTGCCGCGCGCCACCGTGCCGCTGCCGCTGCCGGCGTGGCTGCTGCGCATGGGACGGCAGCTGCTGCCGCCGTTGCGTGGCCCGCTGAGCCGCCTGGACAGCGATCTGGTGGCAGACAACGGTGAACTGCACCGCTTGCTCGGTGTCCATCCGAGACCGTTCCAGCCGGAGTCGTCGATGTGGATCTCGCCGCGCTGACGCGCACGTGCCACATTGCCCGCGTTTTGCCCGCAAATCGGCTGCTGCGTTCATATGCGCGCCGGTATGCAGGCCCTATGATCGAACCCTCCTGATTGCCGGATTCCCCCCACGTTGGCTTTTCTGACCCGCACACGTTCGTTCGCACGCCGCAGCTGGCCGTGGCTGCGCATCCCGTTCTGGATCGGCATGGGGCTGCTGTTCGGCTTCGTGCTGCCTTATACGCTGGTGTTGAACAAGCGCGTGCAGGATCGCTTCAGCGACCTGGTGTTCGCGGTACCGACGCGAGTCTACGCGCGGCCACTGCCGCTGGCCGCCGGGGTGCCGATGACGCCGGCGGCGCTGGAGCTCGAGCTCACCTTCGCCGGCTACAGCCACGACGGGCGCGGCGAGGTGGCCGGCAGCTGGATGAAGCACGGCGTGCACTACACGATTTCCTCGCGCGGCTACGCCGGGCCGGATGGCGGCGAGTTGCCCAAGCGCATCCAGGTGACCCTCGGCAGGGGCATCGTGCAATCGGTGCATGAGGCGGGCAGCGACAAGCCGATCGCCCTGGCGCATCTCGATCCGGCGCGCATCGCCACCTTGTATGGTGCGACCCAGGAAGAGCGCCGCTTCGTGCATCTGGCCGACGTGCCGCCACTGCTGATCAATGGCCTGCAGGCAGTCGAGGATCGCAACTTCAAGCATCACATCGGCATCGACTTCGGTGCGATCGCGCGCGCCGCGTTCGCCAACCTGCGTGCCGGTCATACCGTGCAGGGGGGCTCGACGCTGACCCAGCAGCTGGTGCGCAACCTGTTCCTCAGTCGCGACCAGAACTTCACGCGCAAGATCAACGAGGCGCTGATGTCGCTGCTGCTGGAGGCGCACTACAGCAAGGGGCGGATCCTCGAGGCCTACGTCAACGACGTGTTCCTCGGCCAGCAGGGTGGCCAGGCGGTGCACGGTTTCGCCGCCGCGTCGGAGTTCTACTTCGGCCGCCGCCTGCAGGACCTGCGCCCGCAGGAGATCGCGCTGCTGGTCGGCATGGTCAAGGGGCCGAGCTACTACGATCCGCGCCGTTCGCCGAAACGAGCGCTGGTCCGCCGCAACCTGGTGTTGCAGGAGTTTGCCGACACCGGCCTGCTCAGCGCCGCGCAGCTCAATGCCGCCCAGGCCGCCTCGCTGGATGTCATCAGCAATGGCCAGTTGCCGCACAACCGCTTCCCCGCGTTCATGGATCTGGTGCGCAAGCAGATCACTGTGGACTTCGACGAGCAGGCCCTGCGCGAGGGCAACCTGTCGATCTTCACCACGCTCGATCCGGCGGCCCAGTTGTATACCGAGCAGGCGATCACCAGCGCGCTGAAAGGCCTGGGCAAGCGCGGCAATGGCGTGCAGGCGGCGGCGGTGGTGACCAACGCGCACAGCGGCAGCGTGCTGGCCGTGGTCGGCAGCAGTACGCCGGGTGATCCGGGCTTCAATCGCGCACTCGACGCGCGGCGACAGATCGGTTCGACGATCAAACCATTCGTCTACCTGGTGGCGCTGACCCAGCCCGAGCGCTGGAATCTGGCTACTCTGCTCGATGACAGCCCGGTCAGCATGCGCCAGCCCGACGGCAGCACCTGGACACCGCAGAACGACGATCATCGCAGCCATGACCCGTTGACGATGGTCGATGCGCTGGCGCATTCGTGGAACCTGGCGACGATTCATCTCGGTATGGCGGTGGGCCTGCCGCGGATCCGCTCGTTCCTCGAATCGTTCGGCCTCACCGACGTCAACCCCAGTCCCTCGCTGCTGATCGGCGCGATCGACCTGGCTCCGTTGCAGGTGACCCAGCTGTATCAGTACCTGGCCGCCGACGGCCACGCGTTGCCGTTGGTAGCGGTGCGCGGCGTACTCGACGGCAGTGGCCGCACGATCAAGCGCTATCAGGTGCAGGGCGGCAACGGCGAATATCAGGAGGCCGTGCGCCTGACCACCTGGGCGATGCAGCAGGTGGCGGAGTACGGCACCGCCAGCGCCATCGGCAATTCCGGCTTGGCCTGGTTGAATGCGGCCGGCAAGACCGGCACCAGCAACGATATGCGTGACAGCTGGTTCGCTGGTTTCACCGGCGAGCACCTGGCGGTGTTCTGGCTCGGCCGTGACGACAACAAACCCACCACCCTGTTCGGTGCCAGCGGCGGCCTGCGCGCCTGGCGCGACCTGTTCGCCAAGCTGCCGACCCGGCCACTGTCGGCCGCACCCGGCGCCGGTCTGGAAATGGCCTGGATCAACCCGAGCGACGGCAAGCGCACCGAGTCGCAATGCCAGGGTGCGCAGCAGGTGCCGGTGGTTGCCGGCAGCTTGCCAGCCGATACCGAAGGCTGTTTCTGGCAGGGTGTGCAGAGCCTGTTCGGCGGCGGTGACCATCCGCCGCCGGACGGCGGCATGCCCCCTCCCGCCCAGCCCCCCGGCACCCCGACCAGGAATTGATCATGTCGCTCCCGTTCAAGCGTCTTTGCCTGTTGCCCGTGCCGCTGGTCGCCATGCTGGCCGCCGGCTGCAGCCTGTTTGCCTCGAAGCCTCCGGCGGCCGCTCCACCGGCGACGCCTGGCCACGATCTGGTGGCTTCCATCCGTGCCGCAGGCGAGCGCGAAACCTCCATCATCAGCGTCAACCCGCTGCGCGATCCGGCGGTCACCGCGCTGCAGGATGCCGCGCAGCACGACGAACAGGCGGGCAGGTTTGCCGACGCCGCGAGCAAGCTCGATCAGGCGATCAGACTCAATCCGGACGCGCCCGACCTGTTGCAGGAGCGCGCCGAGGCCGCGATCGGCATGCGGGATTTCGCTCGCGCCGAGCAGCTGGCGCGGCAGTCATGGTCGCTGGGCCCGAGACTGGGGCCGCTGTGTGCACGCAACTGGCAGACCATCGTGGAGACACGTCTGCAGGCCCGTGACCGTGTCGGTGCCACCGCGGCGCGCAAGGATGTGCAGGCGTGCCACAAGGCCGGCGTTCCGCGCTATTGAGTCAATCGGTCACGGCGTGGAGAAGTCCGCCGTAGCGCGGTACCTCGCCGAGCAGGGGCAAGGCGAAACTGACGCTGAAGCGGTAGTGGCCGCCTTCCACGCGCTTGAACGCCTCGCTGCGTGGCAATAGCCAGCGAGGCAGGCGCCAGCGACCGCGTTGCGCGCCGATGCAGCGCCAGCGCCAGTGCCAGCCGCCGTCGACGATATCGACCTGCAGGCACCATTCGGTCGTCAGGATGCGTTTCCCCTGTCGAGCTGTGCGGCCATGGTGAATCAATCCGTCAGCCCCTGCCAGCTGCGGGTGCGCCACGGGTATGCCGCTTGCCGGTGCTGGGCGATACTGCATCGATGATGGATCTCGATACCAACGACGGCGACGACGTCGAAGCCCTGCTCGGCGCCGAAGGCCCGTTCGCCCGCGAACTGCCGAACTTCGCCCCGCGCGAGGCGCAGCAGACGATGGCGCGGGCGGTGCAGCAGGCGATTGCCGGACGCGACACGCTGATCGCCGAGGCCGGCACCGGTACCGGCAAGACCTACGCCTACCTGGTGCCGGCGCTGCTGTCGGGCGAGCGGGTGATCATCTCCACCGGCACCAAGGCGCTGCAGGACCAGCTGTATTTCCGCGATCTGCCGAAGGTGCGCTCGGTGCTGGGTGCGCGCTTGAAAACGGCATTGCTGAAGGGGCGCGCGAATTATCTGTGCCTGTACCGGCTCGACCAGACCGTGCGCGAGGGCGCCACCTTCGAACGCGCCCAGGCGGCACAGCTGGCGACGATCCGCGCGTGGTCCGCGCGCACCCGACGCGGCGACCGGATGGAACTGGCCGAGGTGCCGGAGGAGTCGTCGCTGTGGCCGCGGGTCACCTCCACGCCGGAAAACTGCCTGGGTGTGGAGTGCCCGTTCTTCGACGACTGCCACGTGGTGAAGGCTCGCCGCGAGGCGCTGGAAGCCGACGTGGTGGTGGTCAACCATCACCTGCTGTTCGCCGATCTCGCCCTGAAGCAGGAAGGCTTCGGCGAGATCCTGCCTGGCGCGGCCGCCTTCATCCTGGACGAGGCACACCAGATTCCCGAACTGGCCGGGCAGTTCTTCTCGCAGAGCGTCAGCGCGCGCCAGCTGACCGAGCTGGCGCAGGATGCGCTGGCCGAATGCGGCGGCATCACCGGCGCGATCGGGCTGCTGCTCGAACCGGTAGAGGCATTGCAGGATGCGGCGCGACGCCTGCGCCTGGCGATGGATCCGTCTGCCGCAACGCGGCGCGTTCCAGCAACTGGAAGATCGCGCCGGCGTGCCCGCGGCGCTGCATGATCTGCGCGAACTGCTGGCCACGCTGACCGAGCTGCTCGCCTCGCAGGCGGAACGCTCGCGCGGCTTCGCGAACCTGCACGAACGTGCCGCGCTGTTCACCGCGCGGCTCGACCGCATCGTCGAAGGCCACGGCGATCGCGATGTCCGCTGGTACGAGCAGTACCCGCGCGGCTTCGCGCTGTACGCCACGCCGCTGGATCTGGCCGCACCGATGCGCGGTTTGCGCGAGCGCACCCAGGCGGCATGGATCCACACCTCGGCCACGCTGTCGGTAGCCGGCAACTTCGACCACTTCGCCCGCCAGCTCGGGCTGGACGATCCGCGCACGTTGAGCCTGGACAGCCCGTTCGATTATGCCCGGCAAGCACTGTGCTACCTGCCGCCCGCGCTGCCCGATCCGAATGCGCGCGACTACATCGACAAGGTGATCGAGGCGGTGTTGCCGGTACTGCAGGCATCGAACGGTCGGGCGTTCCTGCTGTTCACTTCGCATCGCGCGCTGCGCCGCGCCGCCGAGCTGCTGCAGGAAAAGGTGCCCTGGCCGCTGTTCGTGCAAGGCACCGCGCCGCGCCCGCGGTTGCTGGAAGAGTTTCGTGCCAGCGGCCACGGCGTGCTGCTCGGTGCAGCCAGTTTCTGGGAGGGCGTCGACGTGGTCGGCGAGGCGCTCAGCGTGGTGGTGATCGACAAGCTGCCGTTCGCCGCGCCGGACGATCCGGTACTGATGGCGCGCCTCGCGGCGCTGGAGCAGTCCGGTGTCAATCCGTTCATGGGCTGGCAGGTGCCCAGCGCGGTGATCGCGCTGAAGCAGGGCGCCGGCCGGCTGATCCGCGACGTGCACGATCGCGGCGTGCTGGTGCTGTGCGATCCGCGGCTGACCTCGAAGGGTTATGGCCGCCTGTTCCTGGCCAGCCTGCCGCCGATGCCGCGAACGAACGAGCTGGCGCAGGTGCAGGCATTCTTCGATGATGTAGCCGTGGATGTGACGGCAGATCGGTAGAAGCGCACAGGGCGCGCTCCTACAAACAACAGCAGGTACGGCAGGAGGCAAGTCATGGCCAGGGTCACCGGACTGGGCGGGATCTTCTTCAAGTCGCGCGACCCGACCGCGCTGGCGGCGTGGTACGCCGAGCATCTCGGCCTGCAGGTCGACGACTGGGGCGGCGTGCGTTTCGACGAGGACGAGGAGCGTGCCGGCTACACCCTGTGGTCGGCGTTTGCTGCCGACACCACCTACTTCGCGCCCAGCACGCAGCCGTTCATGGTCAATTTCCGCGTCGACGATCTCGACGCACTGCTGGCGCAACTGCGTGCCGCCGGCGTCGAAGTCGACCCGCGCATCGATGAAAGCGAGTTCGGCCGTTTCGGCTGGATCATGGATCCCGACGGCACCCGCATCGAGTTGTGGCAACCGCCGGCGTGATGAAACGGGGGATGGCGATGAGCTCCGCAATGGAACCCGATCTCGACACGGCCGCCGAACTGCTGCCCGTGCTGGACGAGTTGCGCCGCCGTGAACCGATCTTCCACCGGCCCGAGTTCGGTCGCAGCCGTGCCGACTTCGAACGCATGACCGCCGTCGACTTCTGGGAGATCGGTGCCTCCGGCAACCGCTACGGTCGCGCCCACGTGCTCGACGTGTTGGAGCAGCGCCCGCTCGATCCCCGCGAGCGCAGCTGGATCACCCGCGACTTCCACTGTCGTCGGCTCGGCCCGGATACCTATCTGCTTACCTACACCCTGGAACAAGGCGAACGCCTGAGCCGGCGCAGCACGATCTGGCGTCGCCGCGACGACGGCTGGGAGATCCTGTTTCATCAAGGCACCCTGGTTGCACCGATCCGCGAGGGCGCCTGAGCCAGCGGCGGTCGAACGTGGATCAGCCTGGCCCGGAGCACGTGCCACGGTAACGCGTGATGGAGCCGCCACGCGCTTGCCGACGCCTGCCGTCGTCGCTTATCGTTGCCACGGCGTCGCAAGCCGCCTCCGGGTCCGCGGGAAGGGTTCAGCCCACTTGTCTGCAGTACAACCCATCGACCTTTATGCAGCCGGGCTTGCGGACCTTCGGCGTCGACGCATGGAGGTTGTCATGAAAGACTTGCCGGAACGGCCGCATCTTGGCCATCTGAAGAAACAGGCGAAGGAGCTGCTCAGCGCGTACCGCCGACAGGATGGTGTGGCGCTGGATCGCGTGCGCATCGCGCTGCCTGCGGCCGCAGGGCGCGATGACGCGGCGGTGGTAGCGATGCAGTTGAAGTTGCACGATGCCCAATCGTGCATCGCCCGCGAATACGGCTTCGCCTCCTGGTCGCAGTTGAAGGCCCATGTCGACGCGCCAGCGGCTCCGCTCGCCGACGCGGGCGCACTGTTGCGCCATTGGCAGCTGTTGGCGTTTGGCGCCGGGTATCAGTCCGCAAGACCGGAACTGGCCGCGCGAATGTTGCACGATCATCCGGCCCTGCTCGAGGGAAAACCGGCGCTGGCATGTGCGGTCGGCGATGTCAGCAGCGTACGCAAGATGATCGCCCGCGATGCGCAGTGGGTGCGCACGCCCAGTTCGGCGACGCTGATGTCGCCGTTGCTTTGTGCCTGCTTTTCCGGACTGATCCGCTTGCCCGGGTTCGCGCAGGGCATCCGCGATTGTGCCGCCCTGCTGCTGGCGGCGGGCGCCGATGTGCACGACACCACGGTCGATCCGACGTTTCCCGGCGATCCCCTCAGTGCGCTCTACGGCGCTGCCGGCCGCAATCACGATGCGCCGTTGACCCGCATGTTGCTGGACGCGGGTGCCGATCCGGACGATGGCGAATCGTTGTACCACGCCGCCGAGGCGGCCGATCCCGCATGCGTGCGCCTGCTGCTCGAAGCCGGCGCACGGATACAGGGCACCAATGCCTTGCCGCGGTCGCTCGATTTCGAGCGCCCGCAGACCGTGCGCCTGCTGCTTGCGCATGGCGGCGATCCCAATGAACAGGCGGCGGTGGGCAATCCGTTGACGCATGCGATCCGGCGCCGGCGATCGCCGGAAGTCGTGCGCGCCCTGCTCGAAGTCGGTGCCGATCCATCGTCGTGCGACGCGCATGGCACCAGCGCGCACCGGCTGGCGCTGCGCATGGGAATGGCCGAGGTTGCCGAGCTGTTGCTCCGCGCCGGAGCCAGCGTGATGAGCGACCCGCGCGAGGACTTTGTCGCCGCGTGCGCGCGGGCAGATCGGGCCGCGGTGCGCGACATGCTCGAGCGGCATCCCGATCTGGTCGATGCGTTGGGCCCGGAGCAACTGCGCACGCTCCCCGAACTCGCTGCCGAAGGCTGCGACGAGGCAGTGAAGCTGATGGTGGAAGCAGGCTGGCCGATCGGTGTACGCGGCGGCGACATCGACGGCAGCGCGCTGAACAACGCGGTGTTTCGCGGAGACAGCGCGCTGGCCGCCTTCCTGCTCGCCCACGGAGCACGCTACGACGAGCGTCACGGCTACCACGACAATGTGTACGGCACGCTGAGCTTCGCCTCGCGCAACACGATCTCCGCCGAGGGCGACTGGCTCGGTTGCGCCAAGGCGCTGATCGCGAGTGGTGCGCCCGTGCCCGACGCGCATTACGAATTTTCCGATGATGTCGAAGCGTATTTTGCGGCGTTGCGCACGGCGAATTGACCGGAGCAATGCATCCCGGTTCGGTTTGGAATGAACCGGGGTGGATGCCGCACCATCATGCGCAAATCGGAACGGATGGCTGCCCGGTCGGAACGGGCATGGTGCCGGCATCACTCCAGCGCCGCGCCGAAGCGATCCACGCGCGGCAGGTAGTGATGGGCCGGGTCCAGCGACGCCACCACGTGGCGCGAGCGGCCCAGGATTTCCTTGCGCGGGAAGAAGCCGAAATAGCGCGAGTCCATGCTGTTGTCGCGGTCATCGCCGAGCAGCAGGTATTGACCGGCCGGCACCGTCACCGGGCCGAAGTTGCTGGCCGGGCCGGGCCCGGCGTCGGACAGCCGTATCGCGTGGTGCATGCCGCCATAGCGTTCGATCTCGTAATGCGCCGGGTCTTGTCGATCGTCGTGGATGCCGCTGCGGGCAGTCGGGCGGTAACTGGCGGCAAGGCCATTGATGAAGAGCACGTTGTCGCGCATGGCGACCCGGTCGCCGGGCAAGCCGATCACCCGTTTCACCAGTCGCTCGTGGGCGGCGTGCGAATCCAGCACCACGATGTCGCCGCGCTGCGGGTCGGCCAGGTGCAGCAGGCTGATGTGGGTCAGCGGCAGGCGCAGGTCGTAGGCCATGCGGTCGACCAGGATGCGGTCGCCGATGTGGATGGTGGGCTGCATCGAGCCGGTCGGCACCACGTTCCAGTCGGCCACGGCACTGCGGAACATGATCATGCACAACAGGAAGGTGATGAAGCCCTTGTTGCGGGCCAGAAACTTGGCGATCTTGCGCATGGTTCCCCTCCGATGGACGAATGCCTGGCCCCGGGCAGGGCGATTTCACCGATGGCTTCTGCAAGTGACCGTCACCTCCGGGCGAAGTTGCACGAACATCGCAAAGTCAGATTGTCGCCACCGCGCGGGCCTGGCTCGCCTGCGACCGGGCCGTTGCAACTGCTGTGATCGACGCTCCATTCGAGGGAGTAGCGTGTGATGGCTGCATGGACACAGACGGTGACCGCCAAGGTACTCGGGATTGGCGTGCTGGCGCTGCTGATGACGATACCGCTGATGCAGGTGAATGGCCTGGTGCTGGAACGCCAGCAGCTGCGCGAGACGGCGGTCACGCAGATCGCGCAGGGCTGGGGCGGCGACCAGGTGCTCGGTGGCCCGGTGCTGGTGGTGCCGACCCTGCGCCAGGTCAGCGTGGCGGAAAACCAGCCGTATCAGCTGCGTGCGGGCAGCGAGAGCATGCTCGCCGACACGCTGAAAATGGACGTGGCGATGTCGGTGCAGACCCGCAGCTACGGTATCTACAGCGTGCCGGTGTTCGTCTCCACGGTGAAACTCAGCGCGCAGTTCCGGGCGCAGGACCTGGCCGGCTTCCGCCATGGCAGCAGCGCGTCATGGCAGGGTGGCAGGGCCGAATTGCGGTTGCCGATCGGCGATCTGCGCGGACTGCGGGAAATCACCGACCTGCGCATCAACGGCAAGCCGGCCCGCTTCGATTCGTCGGCCGAGCGGCTCGGTCCATGGCCCAATGTGGTGGTGCCGATCGATCTGGACGCGCTGGCGGATCAGCCCATCGAGGTGGAGATCGGGCTCAAGCTGGCCGGCACCGAGTCGCTGCAGTTGCTGCCGCTGGCCCGCAGTACCGACGTCAACATGCGCGCGCCGTGGCGCGATCCCAGTTTCGTTGGCGCGGCGCTGCCGCTGGAGCATCGGCTCGACGCCAGCGGCTTCAGTGCGCACTGGCACCTGCTCGATCTGAACCGCAGTTACGGCCAGCACTGGACCGATACCGACGACGCCATGAAACCGGCGCTGCAGGCATCGAGCTTCGGCGTGCAGCTGTACCAGCCGGTGGACGTGTACCAGCGCAACGTGCGCGCCGGCAAATACGGCCTGCTGTTCATCGCGATGACGTTCGTCGCGTTCTTCCTGTTCGAGGTGCTCCGGCGACTGCGCGTGCACCCGGTGCAATACCTGCTGGTCGGTACCGCGCTGGCCACGTTCTATGTCGTGCTGCTGGCACTGTCCGAACAGATCGGCTTCGGCGCGGCGTATGCGTTGGCCGCGTCGGCGGTGGTGCTGATCGTGGGCGGCTACGCGATGGCGGTCCTGCGGGCGCGCCGTGCCGGGATGCTGCTGGGCGGCGTGCTGGGGCTGATCTACGCGATGCTGTACGGGTTGATCGCGGCCGAGCAGTACGCCTTGCTGATCGGTGCCCTGGTATTGCTGGTGATGGTGGCGCTGATGATGTACCTGACCCGCCGCATCGACTGGTATGCGTACGTGCCGATGACCCCGGGACCGACCACCGCCGCAGCGGCCTCGTCCGGACCGCCAGCCGCTATCATGGAGCGATCATGAACCTGCTCGCCATCGAAACCGCCACCGAAGCCTGCTCCGTCGCCCTGATCCACGGCGATGAACTGATCGCCCGCAGCGAGATCGCGCCGCGCCGGCATACCGAACTGGTCTTGCCGATGGCCGATGCGCTGCTGGCCGAAGCCGGCATCGGCCGGCTCGCACTGGACGCGATCGCGGTGGGCCGCGGGCCCGGCGCGTTCACCGGCGTGCGGCTGGGCGTGTCGCTGGCGCAGGGCATGGCGCTGGCGCTGGATCTGCCGGTGATCACCATCTCCTCGCTGGCCGCGCTGGCGCTGGAAGCGCCCGAAGAGGAGCACACCGCGATCCTGGCCGTGATCGACGCGCGCATGGGTGAGATCTACGCCGCCTGTTACCGCCGCGACGACAACGGCGGTCTGGTCGCACTGGACGAGGAGCGGGTCTGCACCGCGGACACGCTGTTGCTGCCCGAGGCCACTGCATGGCAGGTGGTCGGCAGCGGCTGGGCCACCTATGCCACCGTGCTGAGCCAGCGCCTCACCGGTATCCTGCATTCCGCCGATGGCATGCGTTACCCGCAGGCCGCGCATGTCGCCGAGCTGGCGATGCGCGAGTTCAAGGCCGGTCGCGTGCAGGCGCCCGAGCTGGCCCTGCCGGTCTACCTGCGCGACAAGGTGGCGTTGACGCTGGTGGAGCAGGGCAAGGCCTGAATCATTGATCTCTCATTCGACTCCCGTCCCCGATGGCACGGGCGTATGCCCTTGAACTGTGTTCCGGGTGTCCCGGCGATCTGATTGATCTCGGTCAAACCGGACCACGTACAAGTGGCGCAGCCTTCCTTGAACAACACTTGAGCCATTCACCGGCTGCGGTGAGGGTTGCCTCGGCCTGCTTTTGCCTGAGATCCCGGTGAGCGGACGGGTTTCGTCGTCGCCTGCCGTGGTTCGAGGGATCGGTTCGTTGGGTCAGCGGAAACGTGGACTCTGCATCCTTCTGCCGTGGGGTTCGTCTGCAAGGGCAGGACAGCTCGTCTTGCCTGGAGGTTGCCATCAACACGCCGCATCAAACGCTTGCGAGCCCCTCGCCAGCCGCGCCAGCGGCCTGGCGGGCATGGCTTGTGCCGGTGATGTTCGTGGTCGCCTGGGGTGCGCTCTACAGCCAACTCCAGCGTGCCACGGGCGCCTTCATGCACCTGCTGCCGATCGCCGCCGATACCCATCTTTACGGTGCGGTGAGCTTTTTCGTCTTCGAAGTGCCCAAGGTCGTCATGCTGCTGGCACTGATCGTGTTCGTGGTCGGCGTGGTACAGACGTTCTTCTCGCCGGAAAAAACGCGCGCGATCCTCGCTGGCCGGCGCCAGGGCATGGGCAATGCCATGGCCGCCAGCCTCGGCGTCGTCACGCCGTTCTGCTCCTGTTCGGCCGTACCTCTTTTCATCGGCTTTCTGACCGCAGGCGTGCCCTTGGGTGTGACCTTCTCGTTTCTGGTGGCTGCGCCGATGGTCAACGAGGTGGCGCTGGCGCTACTGCTGGGCATGTTCGGCTGGAAGATAGCGATGCTCTATCTCGGCCTCGGCCTTGCGGTGGCCTTTGCTGCAGGCCTGATGATCGGGCACATGAATCAGGCCAAGCTGGTGGAACCGTGGGTGTTCGAGGTGCCTGCGGTCAGCCATGGCGAAGTCCGGCCAGACTGGGCCGCACGCTTCGCGCTGGGGTGGCAGCATGTGCGTGGGATCGTGCTCAAGGTGGCGCCCTACATCATCGCCGGCGTGGGCGTTGGCGCGTGGATTCACGGTTACGTGCCGCAGGATTTCATGGCCCATCTGATGGGCAAGGGTGCCTGGTGGTCGGTGCCGCTGGCGGTGCTCATCGGCGTACCGATGTACTCGAACGCGGCCGGCATCATCCCGATCGTGCAGGCGCTGCTGGGCAAGGGCGCCGCACTGGGTACCACGCTGGCTTTCATGATGGCCGTGACGGCCCTGTCCCTTCCCGAATTCATGATACTCAAGAAGGTCATGAAACCCCGGTTGATCGCTCTGTTCGCCGGCGTGGTAACCGTGGGAATCATCTTTGTCGGCTACGTGTTCAACCTCGTGATGTGAAGCGCACGAGTTCATTCCCTTTTTCATTTCCGGAGGATTTCGGCATGACCAGCATCAAGATACTCGGCAGCGGCTGCGCCAACTGCAAGGCGACCGGGAAACTCATCGAAGCCGTGCTGGCGGCCAGAGGCATTGAGGCCTCGGTGGAGAAGGTCGAGGATCTTCCCTCGATCGTGAAGTACGGCGTGATGAGTACGCCTGGCGTGGTGATCGACGGCAAGGTAGTGCATGCCGGTGGCATACCGACCCGGGCACAGGTCGAACAATGGCTCGTCGCCTGACTCAAGCGAAGGAGACAGCGACATGAATCGTTCCGGTGAACCCGTCGCGCTGGCCGAGGCGCGGCGGTGCTGCCCGGCGCTGACGCTGCGCAAGGCCACCTGGGAGGGTGCATTGCTTGTCGACTTCGGGCAGGGCGCGGCCTTCCACGACGCCGCTCTCATGCTCGATGGCGCACCGTACAGCCACCGGGAAATTTGCCCATGGCCGAGGCACCAACCAATATGATCTTCAATGTCACGGCCCGCCGCATCGATGCGCATGGGAGCAACGCCCACTGCAAGGATGCCGACCTTGCGCTGGATACCGATCTGGACGGTCGCCTCGATGCATTCAACCCGGCCGAGCTGCTACTTGCGGCGCTGTCGGCTTGCGTGATCAAGAGCATCGAGCGAATAGCGCCGATCCTCAAGTTTCAACTGCGTGGCGTGGAGGTGCGCTTGCGCGGCGTGCGCCAGGACGTGCCGCCGCGACTGGAGTCGATCGACTACGAGATCCTTGTCGACACCGACGAGAGCGATCATCGACTCGAGCTGCTTCACGAGAATGTGCGGAAGTACGGCACCGTGTTCAACACGGTGGCGCCGGGTACCGCACTGAGCGGCACGCTGCGTCGGGCCGATTGACGTTCAGCACCAACTACCCGCCACCGCCGGTGGATGAACTGCTTCGGCTTATGCTGAAGGTACGGGATTCCCGGGCGCGGTGGCCACAGTGATTTTCGCCAGCGCGGTACCATCACGTTTTCGCTGCCAGAAACAGAAGGGCGCCGCATGCTGGGAAAGTTGTTGGCTCTGCTCGCCAGTGCGGTCATCGCGGTGATCTCCCGGCTGGGATACCTGGGCATCGTGCTGCTGATGGGGATCGAGAGTGCCTGCATTCCGCTGCCCTCCGAGATCATCATGCCGTTTTCGGGCTACCTGGTATCCCAGGGCACGCTGACGCTAGGCATGGTCGCCCTGGCCGGAGCGGTCGGTTGCCTGATCGGGTCATGGCTGGCTTACGCCGTCGGGGCGTGGGGTGGCCGTCCGCTGATCGAGCGTTACGGCAAATACATATTGATCTCCAGCCACGACCTCGATCTGGCCGATCGCTGGTTTCAGCGACACGGCGATATCACCATCTTTGTCGGTCGCCTGCTGCCGGTGATCCGTACCTTCATCGCCTTCCCTGCCGGCGTGGTGCGCATGTCGCCATGGCGATTCAGCGTGTATACCTTCCTTGGCTCCTTCCTCTGGTGTTGGGGCCTGGCCTGGATCGGCATGAAGCTGGGCGAACACTGGGACACGCTGGGTGTCTATTTCCATCGCTTCGACGGGTTGATTGCCGGTGGCCTCCTGATCGCCATCGGGCTCTATGTGTGGCGTCACCTTCGCCAGATGCGGCGTGCCTGAGCGCGCGCGTCTCCGCCTGGTGTTCGCGGTAGCCGGGACGCTGCGCGGAGTCGGGTGTCCGCGAACACGCGGGCCTTGCACCCGGCTACAGGGCCGTGTCGTCCGGGTGGCCGGCCAGCGCCACAAACGTTGCCTCCGATCCGGGCCGTATCGGCTGGCCTGATCAGGTCGCCGTCTCTTTCAGTCGCACCGTATTGCGTCCCGATGCCTTCGCCTCGTACATCGCCACATCCGCACGTGCCACCGCATCCTCCACGGCCTCGTCCCGACGGCATTCGGTCACGCCCGCCGAGAATGTCAGTGGTGGCCCGCCGGCATGGGGCATCGTGGGCATCCGTGTGAGCAGGCGCTGGATGATCGTTGCCGCTTGCGCTGCGCGGGTGTCCGGCAGCAGTACCAGGAACTCTTCACCACCCCAGCGCGCAATCAGGTCGGAGGCGCGCAGCGTGGCCACGGCTTCGGCGGCAAATGCCTGCAGCACGTGGTCGCCGAAGGCATGGCCATGGGTGTCGTTGATCCGCTTGAAGAAGTCGAGGTCGATGATCACCACGCTGAATGGGCTGCCATGGCGCTGAAAGCGGCTCTGTTCCTGGGCCAGTCGTTGCTGGATGTGGCGTCGATTGACCAGTTCGGTCAGATCGTCGTGGGTCGCCAGGCGCTGGACTTCCTCCATCGCTTCGGACAACGCGCTGCGCTGCGAGCGCAGCTTGTAGCGCAGCATCGACAGGCGCGCCGCGGTGACCGACAAGGCCGGCAGCACGATGATGATCATCAGCACGTTGATCCGATCCAGGTGCAGTTCGCTGGCCTTGAGCAGGCCGTCGGGGTCGCCTGTTCGTGACGTTTCCAGCACCGCCACCGTGGCGATCAGGCTGACGAGAGCCCCCAGTGTCAGCCACATGATCCGGCGCCAGCTCAGCGAAAAGGCCCCGAAGGCGAAGATCAGCAGCAGGGGGTAGAGAGTTGCGCCACGGGCCGGTCCGCAGAGCACGTAACCCCATTCCACGCCAATGGAGCCCAGTATCATCTGCGTCGTGGTGAGTGCGGGGTCGGCAAGGCGCTCGCTCCATCCACTGCGCAGCGCCACATAGATGCCGGTCAGGAACAGCGCCAGAAAGGCGCACCAGCTGGCATAGCCGAGTTCATCGGCGGAACCTGGCCGCAAGGCGAACTTCACCACCAACGCGCTGCTTGCATAGACGATGACGGTGATCCCCCACTGGGTGATCCGGATTCGCCGCCGCGGGTCCGTGCTCAGGAATAACTCTGACAGACGTTGTGGCCACGGCGGCGCGGACTGAGTGTCGGCACCTGCCGAGTTCGCGCGATCCGGTGACATGGACGTTCATCCTCTCTGGTTGCCGTAGCAGTGGATACAAGGGCGTCAGAGGATCGACGCCATCGACACCCGGTTCACGCGGCAGCCGTCTCGCCTCCTACCCTGCATCATGAGTTGTGCCGGTGTTCGTGGCCGGTGGGGCTTGTCCGAATTTGATGGGGGATCAACCCATGATGACGGCCCCTGACGAGTGGACTTGAGCCCTCGGCAGCCGAAATGTGGCCGGGTTCAAGGAATGGCCCCCAAACCCCAGTGACAACTGACCGCACAAGGCCACGCGATCATCCCCCGAGAGGGAAGTGCACCGCGGCCCGGAAAATTCACTATGACCGGATATCCGCTTTTCAAAGCTGGCCGATCACGTATTGCACCAGCAGGCTGCTCGCCGCCACCGCAATCCACACACCGAGGCCCAGCAGGATCGGCCGCACACCGGTGGACGCCATCTTGCGCATGTTGGCCGACAGGCCGATCGCGGTCAGCGCCACGATGATCAGGAACTCGGCCAGCATATGGATAGCCGGCAGGATCGCGATGGGAATCAGTCCGGCGGTACGCGTGGCCGAGGCGACCAGGAACCACAGGATGAACCACGGGAAGATGCTGGCCAGGCTGAAGTGGCCGCCGCCGCCCGCCTGCCTGTGACGACGCTTTTCGCCGGCGGCAACCACCAGCGCCAGTACCAGACTCACCGGGATGATCAGGGTGGCGCGGGTCAGTTTGACGATGGTGGCGTAGTCGCCGGCCACGTGGCTGTAGCTGTAGCCGGCGGCGACCACCGAGGAAGTGTCGTTGATCGCGGTACCCGCCCACAGGCCGAAGCCCAGGTCGGACATGTGCATCAGGTGACCGAGCAGCGGGAACAGCAGCACGGCGACCAGGTTGAACAGGAAGATGGTGGAGATCGCGAACGCGGTATCGTGGTCGTCGGGACGGATGATCGGCGTGATCGCCGCGATCGCCGAGCCGCCGCAAATCGCGGTGCCCACGCCGATCAGGATCTTCAGCTTGTCGTGCACGCCGAGCCAGCGGCCCAGCAACCAGGCCGCGAAGAACGCCGTACTCATGGTGATCGCGGTAACTGCCAGCGACTGCACGCCGGTTTTCGCGACCTGACCCAGACTCAAGCCAAAGCCGAGCGCGATGATCGACCATTGCAGCACCTGCTTGCCGCCGAACTGGATGCCGGGGGTGAACAGCTCGCCCGGTGTGAACAGGTTGCGGACCACGATACCCAGCACGATGCCGAACACCGGGCCGCCGATCAGCGGCATCCAGCGTCCCAGCAGCAAGGCCAGCAGGCCGATCGCCAGCGCCAGCAACAGGCCGGGGACGCGACTGCGCATGCTGGGATGGATGATGGCGGCAATGGATGGGGTGTTCATGGGTGGACTCCGACGATGCGCGCATTGTCCGCGTCGCCACCCATCAGGAAAACTTGGAATATCTGATGGGATATATAAAATGCCCTGATGATCAACATCAGCCCGCGCCAACTCGAGGTATTCGTGCAGATCGCGCTGCTTGGCAGCGTGCGCGCCGCCGCCGAACGTCTGTACCTGACCCAGCCGGCCGCCAGCATGGCGCTGGCCGAAATGGAGCGGCAGCTGGATGCGCCGGTATTCGCACGCGAACGCGGACGCCTGCGTCTGAATGCGCGCGGGCGTGAACTGCTGCCGCTGGCGCAGGAGTTGCTCGAACGGCATGCCGAGTTCGGCCGGCGCGGCAGCGAGGATGGCGCGGCGCTGGGCGGCGAATTGCGCATCGGTGCCAGCAACACGGTCGGCAACTATCGGGTGGGCGAGCTGCTGGGCCCATTCGTGCGTGCGCATCCACAGGTGGCGATCCGGTTGCGCGTGGCGAACACCGAAACGATCGCCGCCGGCGTGCTCGATCACAGCCTGGACATCGGCTGCGTCGAAGGGCCGGTCACCCACCCGATGCTGGAAGTGCGGCCGTGGCGCGACGACCTGCTGGTGGTCTGTGCGGCGCCGGAGCATCCGCTGGCGCGCAAGCGCGGCCTGAAGCCGGCAGACTTCGCCGGAGCGCGCTGGGTGCTGCGCGAGCCGGGATCGGCCACGCGAGCGACCAGCGAGCGCGTGCTGGCACAATTGCCACCCGGCGAAACCGTGCTGGAGCTGGATCAGATCGAAGCGATCAAGCAGGTGGTGGTGGCGGGGCTGGGGATCGCCTGCCTGCCCGCCGTGGCGGTCACCGATGCGCTGGCGACGGGGCGCCTGAAGGCGCTGAAAACCCCGTTCCTCGATCTGCATCGGAAGCTTTCGCTGCTGCTGCACAAGCAGAAATATCGTGGCGCCCTGCTCGATGCGTTTCTGGCGCTGAGCGATTCAGGCGACAGCGGTTCTGGTCGTTGAGCGCGTCCCGGGCGGTACGCAGTCGATACGCGGGCCATGCCGCCCGGACGACGGAGAGCGTCAGGCGGGCAGCAGTGCGTTGACGATGTCGTTCAGCAGTGCCTCGGCCTGTTCGTGGGTATGCACGCGCAGCAATTGCGCGGCGTGGCGGCGCAGGTGGGCGCGGTCGAGCGTGGCGAGACGGTCGCGGACATGCAGGATCTGGCTCGGGTGCATGCTGAATTCGTTGAGACCCAGCAACAGCAGCAACGAGGTGAAATTCACGTCGCCGGCGATTTCGCCACACAGGCTGACCGGCTTCTTTGCCCGGCGACCGGCGCTGATGACGTGCGAGAGCAGGCGCAGAAAGGCCGGCTGCAGCGGGTTGTAGATGTTTTCCAGGGCGTCATTGCCACGATCGGCGGCGAGCACGTACTGGGCCAGGTCATTGGTGCCGATCGAGAGGAAGTCCGAGTACTCCAGCAGTGCGCGCACGTTGATGGCAGCAGCGGGCACCTCGATCATTGCGCCCAGCGGCAGCTTCTCCGGCAGGTCGATGTTCTCGCGTTTCAGTTCCTGCCGCGCCAGCTTGAACAGCGTGCGCACCGCGATCATCTCGTCCGGCTGGGTCACCATCGGCACCAGCACGCGCACCGGGCCGTAACAGGCGGCACGCAGGATCGCGCGGATCTGGGTGGAAAACACCGCCGGATGGCGCAGCGACAGTCGCACGCCCCGCACGCCCAGCGCCGGGTTCTCCTCGCCACGGGTGGCCAGGCCGGCGGCATCGGCCTTGTCGGCGCCCAGATCCATGGTACGGATGGTGACCGGCAGGCCACCCATGCCCAGCACCAGATCCCGATACGCATTGAACTGCTCGTCTTCGGAGGGCAGTACCCGTTTGCGGAGAAACAGGAACTCGGTGCGGTACAGGCCGACGCCATCGGCACCGCGGGCACGCGCCATCGCCACGTCGGAGGCGGTTTCGGCATTGGCCAGCAGGCAGACGTCGACACCATCGCGGGTGCGCGAAGGCGCATTCGCCAGCTTGGCCAGGCGACGCCCCTCGTTGGCGGCCTCACGCTGCCAGGCGCGATAATGCGACAGGTCCTGGGCGGTCGGATGCACCACCGCCTCGCCGCGCTCGGCGTCGAGCAGGATCAGGTCGTCGTCATGGATGCTGGACAGTGCGTCGCGGGTGCCGACCAGCATCGGCAAGCCCAGGCTGCGGGCCAGGATCGCGCTGTGGGAGTAGGCGCTGCCGGAGCTGCCGACCACGCCGAGCAGACCGTTGCCGGCCAGCTGCGCCATGTCGGCCGGCGCCACGCTATCGGCGATCAGGATCTCGCCGACCCGGGCCGCCAGCTTGCGTTCCTCCGGGCTGGTCTGCCGCTGCAGCGCGGAGATGACCCGGTTGATCACCTGTTCGACATCTTCCTTGCGGCTGCGCAGGTACGGGTCATCCATCGCCTCGAACACGGCAGACAGCCGGTCGCGCTGCTTCTTCAGTGCGGCGCCGGGACGGTAGTGGCCGATCCGCACCAGATCGTCGAGCCCGCGCAGCAGTTCCGCGTCGTCCAGCAGCAGGCTGTGGGCGTCGATGAATTCGTTGACCTCGCGCGCCAGTGCGCCGTGCAGCTTGCCGCGCAGCTCGCGCAGTTCCTGCCGTGCCGTGTCCAGTGCCTGGTGCAGCAGTTGCAGCTCGCCCTCGATCTCTTCCTCGGCCAGCGGTCGGGTATCGACGGCATAGCGACTGGGCTGTACCAGCCGGGCACGGCCAAGGGCCATGCCGTGGGCTGCCACCGTTCCGCTGAGCACCTGCCTCATGGCCTGGCTCCGCCGGGCGGGTGAATGCGGTACGGGGAGCGCGGCATCGAAAGCGTCGGCCGGGTGCGGTCGACAGCCGAAGGGCCGCCTCCGTGCAAGCGGCCCGTACCCGTTCCCGGCGACCTCGGGGAGGTTGCCTTGTGGGGATGACGATGTCCGATTCCCGACTCCATTACGCTCCTTCGTCGAACTTCCGTTCGAACAGTTCAGCTACCGCGCCGATGGCGGATTCCTCGTCCGGCCCATCGACGCGGATGGTCAGCACCGTGCCGATACCGGCTGACAGCATCATGACCCCCATGATGCTCTGCGCGTTGACCTCACGATTCTTGCTTACCAGCCATACGGTGGATTTGAAGCCCTGCACCAGTTGCACCAGTTTGGCGGATGCGCGGGCGTGCAGGCCGAGCTTGTTGGAAACGACGATTTCTTGTTCAAGCATGGTTAAAGTCAGGCATGGTCGATGAAGATTCCTCCGCGGCCACCGCTGGCCGCGATCTCGGCCAGTTCATCCAGTGGTTTTTCCGCATAGTTGAGTACGCGCAGCAGCATCGGCAGGTTGAGGCCCGATACGCAGTGAAGATTGACGCCGAGGGCGCCCAGGGAAAGCCCGATATTGCATGGGGTGGCGCCGTAGAGGTCGGCCAGAATCAGCACGCCCTCGCCCTGGTCGAGTTCGCGTGCATGATGGGCGGTGAGCGTGCGCATGACGTCGGGGTCGGCGTGCGGCGGCACCTCCACCGCGGCAACCCTCAACGGCAGTTTCGGCATCACGTGATGTGCGGCGGAAATCAGCGCCTTGCCGACTGCCTCGTGGGTCATCAACAGCACGCCGACGCTCATATCTGCCGACCTTCAGGAGTTGGGTGGTGGATCGACGGCGCAGTCATCATTCAAGCTCGCGGTGGAAGGTGAGTACGCCCTGGCGATGATCACGGTAATGGGCGGCGAGCTTTTCGACCAGGTAGACCGAGCGATGCCGGCCGCCGGTGCAGCCGATCGAGACGGTCAGGTAACTGCGGTCGTCCTGTTCGAAGCGAGGCAGCCACTTGTCCAGCCAGTGTGCAGTATCGGCAAAGTATTCGCCGACCAGCGGCTCGCTGTCGAGGAACTCACGCACCGGGGCATCCTTGCCCGACAGTGGCCGCAGACGGGCCTGCCAGTGCGGGTTGGGCAGGCAACGCGCGTCGAACACGAAGTCGGCATCCAGTGGCAGCCCGCGACGGAACGCGAAGGACTGGAACATCAGGGTCAGTCCCTCGGTCGCCTGCGCATAACCGGTGGCGACGAGGCGGCGCAACTGATGCACGTTGAGTTCGCTGGAGTCGATCACCTTCTCGGCAATCCCCATCAGCGGGCGCAGCAGCCTGCGTTCCTCGGCGATCGCGTCGGCCAGCGACAACCCCTGCGCGGCCAGCGGATGGCGCCGGCGGGTCTCCGAATAACGCTTGATCAGCACCTCGTCGCGGCAGTCCAGGAAGATCAGGTGCACCTGCACGCCGGCGGCGGCCAGCCCCGACAGCACGGTCGGCATCTGCGTGAAATCGACGCTGCGGTTGCGCACGTCCACACCCACCGCGATGCGCTGATGCTTCTGGGTGCCGCTTCCTTCGATGACCGCGTTCACCAGTTGCGGCAGCAGGGCCGACGGCAGGTTGTCGACGCAGTAGAACTCCAGGTCTTCCAGCGCGCGCAAGGCCACGGTCTTGCCGCCGCCGGACAGGCCGCTGAGCACGATCAGATGGATGTCGCGTGGATCGACCAGCGGGTTGAGCTGGGAAGTCTTGTGCTCGCTCATGCATTCACCATGGGGGCAGCCGACGCAGCTGATGCGCCTGGCGGTCAATGAAGGTCTGCGCCGGATCGATGCCCTTGCTCTTCAGCGCGTGACTGCGCACCGCCGCTTCCACCAGCACCGCGATGTTGCGTCCGGACGCCACCGGAATGGTGATCATCGGCATCGGTACGTCGAGGATCTGACGGTGACCGATGTCGCCGGTCAGGCGGGTCAGTGCATCGGTTTCCTCACCGTCGCGCAAGGGCTTGAGATGAACCACCAGACGAAGGTACTTGGACGCCTTGACCGACATGTGGCCAAACATCTCGCGCACGTTGAGTACACCCAGGCCGCGCACTTCCAGCAGGTCCTGCAGCAGCTCCGGGCAGGTGCCGTCGATCACGTCGGGCGCGATCAGGGTGAATTCGGTGGCGTCGTCGGCGACCAGCCGGTGGCCGCGGCTGATCAGTTCCAGCGCCAGTTCGCTCTTGCCCGATCCGGCTTCGCCGGTAATCAGCACGCCGATCGAGAAGACCTCCAGAAACACGCCGTGCAGGGTGGTTTTCGCCGCAAGGATGCGTGCCAGGTGGTATTGCAGGTAGGTAAGCAGCTCGTGCCCGCGCTTGGGGCTGATCCACAGCGGCGTGTTGGTTTCCTCGGCGACCTCGCGCAGATCGGCAGGAACCGTCTGGTCCTTGGTCACGATCAGGGCCACCGGCTGGTAGGCGGCAACCTTGTGCATGACCTCCCAGCGCTGGCGCGAATCCAGTCCATCCAGATAGTTCAGCTCTTCGGAGCCGATGATCTGGATCTTGTTCGGGTAGATGACGTTGAGGTAGCCGATCAGGGACGGCCGGCGCGACTGGGTTGCGCCTGGCTCGAGCGCGCGCGATTCCCCGCGCATGCCGGACAGCCAGCGCAGCCCCATGCGTTCGTGGACGCCATCGTAGAGTTGTCGCGCGCTGATCCGATCCAAGCAAGGCCCTTGTGCCGCATGATGGGCCCGGATGGGCGACTGCGGCGACGCGACCATTGTGCCAGCTTGGACGGGAACGGGTGTTCAGAGAGGAAAAAGCCCGCCCCGGGAGGGGGCGGGCCGTGGAGGGGACTCAGCCGTACAGGCGGGCTTCTCGCGCTTCCTGCTGATGCTTGTCGCTGACCTTTTCGCGGTGCTTGCGCAACTGGCTGACCAGCTTGTCGAACACGATGTCGATCGACGCGTACATGTCCGGTTCGGCCGCTTCCGCATGCAGGATGGTGCCGGTCACGCCCAGCGTGCCTTCGGCGCACTGCTGCAGTTTGTCGACGGACAGGACAATGACCAGACTGATCAGCTTGTCGTCGAGCCGCGTGAGGCGATCGAGCTTGGCGGTCACGTGGTCGCGCAGGGCCTGGGTGACTTCGATCTGCTGGCCGCTGAGTTGGAATTGCATAGTGCGCCTCCTGGGTGGTGCGTGCCGCCTTTCGGCGGGGGGGTGGATCGGCCGCCCTCGTTGCGAGAATGGTCGATCATCAATCATTCGCAATCATCTTTGATCATCAGTTACCGATATGAGAACGCCTTGGCATCAATCAAGTTCCCTCGCATCGGCGGCACGGCTCAACCGGCGCGCTGGCGTTCGCTGGAGGTGGGAATCCGCAGCCCCTCCCGGTATTTGGCGACGGTGCGGCGGGCCACCTGGATGCCCTTGCGTTGCAGTTCCTCGGCGATGGCCAGGTCGGACAGGGGTTTTCGGGCGTCCTCGGCGTCGATCAGCTTGCGCAGCATGGCCTGGATCGCGGTGGCCGAGGCGCTGCCGCCATCCTCGGTGGATACCCCGCTGGAAAAGAAATACTTCAGCTCGAACGTGCCACGAGGGGTATGCATGTACTTGCGCGTGGTGACGCGCGAGATGGTGGACTCATGCATGCCCACCTCCTCGGCTACCTCGCGCAGCACCAGCGGATGCATGGCTTCGGGACCGTAGTCGAGGAAGGCGCTCTGCCGGCGCACGATGGCATCGGCCACCTTGAGCAGGGTCTCGGCGCGCGACTCCAGACTCTTGATCAGCCAACGTGCTTCCTGCAGCTGGCCGCGCATCCAGCTGGCGTCCTCGCCGCGGGCCTTGGCGATCAGGCCGCAGTAATGCTGGTTGAGCCCCAGTTTCGGTTGCGAGTCCGGATTGAGGCTGACCCGCCAGCGGCCACCGTCGCGCACCGCGTAGACGTCCGGTGCCACGTATTCCACCGGGGTCGTGTCCAGCGCCGCGCCCGGACGTGGATCGAGGCTGCGGATCAGCAAGGCGGCGTCGGTCACATCGTTTTCGTCGGCTCGCAGGCGCCGCGCCAGGCGGGCAATGTCATTGCGCGCAAGCAGTTCGAGCTCGCTGTCGACGATGCGCAGCGCCAGCTCGCGCTGAGGCGTGTCCAGGGCGAACTGCTCCAGCTGCACGCGCAGGCAGTCGCGCAGGTCGAGGCTGCCCACGCCGGTAGGGTCGAAGCCCTGAAGCTGGCGCCGTACGGCCTCGATTTCCTCGATGCTGGCGTGCATGTCGGCCGGCAGTGCGAGCAGGATCGTTTCCAGGCCTTCGACCAGATAGCCGGCGGGATTCAGCGCATCGATGAGCACGGTGGCGATCAGGTGTTCACGCGGATTGAACGATGCCAGATTCAACTGCCACAACAAGTGCTGCTGCAGATTCTCCGGCGCGCTGTTCTGTGGTTCGAAATCGTCATCGCCGCGCGAGCCGGTGCCGCTGCTGCTGCTCACGCTGTTGCTGGAAAAGTCGATCGGCGACTCGGCGACCCCGCCGCCATCCGCCCAGTCGCCGGTTTCATCGTTCTCGTTTTCGCGGTTGCCGGCGACGGTCTCGGTGCCCGGGTATTCGCTCTCTGCTTCCGCGCCATCGACCGCCTCGTCATCCTCGACTTCCTCGGCGAATTCCAGCAGCGGATTGCTCTCGGCGATCTGCCGCAGTTCGGCTTCGAGCTCCAGTTGCGACAGCTGCAGCAGACGAATCGCCTGCTGCAATTGCGGCGTCAGCGTCAGTTGCTGGTGGAGGCGAAACTGCAGTGCGGGTTTCATACCAGCCAGGTCGAAGGGACTTGCGGCCATCCTAGCGCGTGGCCGCGGACGCGGCCATAGCCAGTGGCGGCAAATCGTGATGTGAAGCAGCCCTGGAGAACGCCTTCAGAGGCGGAATTCGCGGCCCAGGTAGACCTCACGCACCTTCTCGTCGGCGAGGATGTGCGCCGGCGTGCCGCGCGACAGCACCTCGCCCTCGTTCAGGATATAGGCCCGGTCGCAGATGCCCAGAGTCTCGCGCACGTTGTGATCGGTGATCAGCACGCCGATGCCGCGTTCCTTGAGGTGTCGCACGATGCGCTGGATTTCGCCGACCGAGATCGGGTCGACCCCGGCGAAGGGTTCATCCAGCAACATGTAGCGTGGTTGCGCGGCCAGTGCCCGGGCGATCTCCACCCGGCGCCGTTCGCCGCCGGACAGGCTGATGCCCTTCTGATCGGCGATATGCGCGATCTTCAGCTCGTCGAGCAGACTTTCCAGCTCGCTGCTGCGCTGCTGGGCGCTCAGGCCGTTGCGCAGTTCCAGCACCGCCATGATGTTGTCGGCCACGCTGAGCCGGCGGAACACCGAGGCTTCCTGTGGCAGGTAGCCGATGCCCAGCCTGGCGCGCGCATGCATCGGCAGCCCGGTGATGTCCTGCTTGTCCAGCTTGATCGTGCCGCCATCGGCCTCGACCAGGCCGACCACCATGTAGAAACAGGTGGTCTTGCCGGCGCCGTTGGGGCCGAGCAGGCCGACCACCTCGCCCTCGCGGATCGAGAACGCGAAATCGCGCACGACCTGACGTGCCTTGAAGCTTTTCTGCAGACCTTCGGCGGAGAGCATTTTCTAGGGTTGTTCCTGCGCGGGAGTCGGGCTGCTTTGCGCCGCGGCCGGAGCCGAGGACGCCGCGGCCGGAGCCGCGGGCGCAGTGGCCGGTTTCGGCTTGGGTTGGAAGGTCATGTGCACCATGCCGTCGCCGTTGCTCTCGCCGGTCATCTGGCTGGTCTGGGTGTTGTAGGTGAGCTTGTCACCGTGCGCCTCGCCGCGGCCTTTCTGCTTGACCGACGCATTGCCGGTCAGCACGGCGACCTGCTTGATGTTGTCGTAGTCGATGGCGGCGGCGTCGCCCTGCATCAGGTTGCCGCTGTCGTCCAGTTGCTCGATATGGGCCGGATTGCCGGTAATGACCACCCGCGTGACGCTGTTGCTGTCATCAAGGTAAGCGGTGGCGAGGGCGCCGGTGGCCTTCAGTGTGCCCTGGGTGAGCAGCACGCTGCCCTTGTAGTGGATGACGCCATTGCCTTGCTGGGTGGCATCGAATGACTTCGCCGCGATGTTGGCCGGCTTCTGGCGATCGTCCTTGCGCGCAAGCGCGGGCTGCAGCATGGCCAGCCCAAGGACCAGCAGGGCGAGCCTAGCGGTGCGACTCGGCCGGCATGAATGTGCTGTGGACATCATCGAGCAACTCCAGGTGCTTGTTGGTGAGGTTGGCGCGCATGCCGACCCCGCTGATTGTAGAGGCTCCCTGGATGATCCGCGCCGACGCGTCGGTCTCCAGCCGGTTTTCCTTCGGCCATGCGGTGACATCGGAGGTGTGCAGGTCGGTCGCCGGTGATTTGTCGAAGGCCGGCCGGTGCATGGCGACCGGGCCCTGCAGCTTGAGCAGGGTGCCGCTCTTGTTGACCCAGCCATACAGCGACTTGCCATGCCAGTCCGGCACGCCGGGCTGCTTGGCCGGGAGCTGGAAGGTGGGCGAGTTGAGGTAGAGCGAATCGTCGCCTTCGCGACGTTCCAGATGCGGCGCCTGCAGGTAGAAACTCGGCCGGCCCTCGGCGTTGTACTCGCTGACCCTGGCGTTGGTCAGGGTGTAGCCCGAGCGAGGCGGACCGACGAAGTCGTTGGTTCGCGGTGCCGGCCCGAGCCACCACAGCAGCAACTGGCTCACGCCGGCGGCGAGCGCGATGGCGAGGGTGGCGGCCGGCAGTCGCCGGTCGCGCAACCACAGGCGCAGGTTCATTGCCAGCGCTCCCGCTCGGCATCGCTCTTGCCCTGGGCGTGCAGGATCAGATCGCACACTTCGCGTGCAGCGCCTTCGCCACCGCGGTTGCCTGTCTGCCAGTGTGCCTGCTCGGCGATCCACGGATGCGCGTTGGCCACCGCTATTGCCAGCCCGGCGAGGCGCATCGGCGCCAGGTCGGGCAGGTCGTCGCCGACAAAGGCCACCTGTTCAGGTTGCAGCTGCAGCGCGTCGAGCAACTCCAGCAGGCAGGCGCGCTTGTCGCCCTGGCCCTGGTAGACGTGGTTGATGTCCAGTTCTTCGGCGCGCAACGCGACCGGGTGGCTGATCCGTGCAGTGATCAGCGCGACCTGCACGCCGTTGGCCTGCAGTCTTTTCAGGCCGAGCCCGTCATGTACGTGGAACACCTTGGTCTCCCGGCCATCTTCGCCATACCAGAGTCGGCCGTCGGTCAGCGTGCCATCCACGTCGAACACCGCCAGGCGGATCTTGACCGCGCGGGCGAGCAGGTCGGCAGGGAGGTTGGCGAGATAGGTCGTGGTCACGGGTTCAGGAGTTTGGTTTGCGTGGGAGTGTCAAAAAGGCGGGTTGCCTGATTGATCTGATTTGTCGAGACAAATCAGATCAGACCACACGCGCACGGAGCAGATCATGAATGTTCAACGCGCCGACGACACGCTGCTCGTCATCGACGACCAGCAGCGCATGGATCTGGTGCTTTTCCATCAACTGCGCCGCTTCGGCGGCGAGCTTGTCGGCGCCGATCGTCTTCGGGCCGTGCGTCATCAGCTCGGCGACCGTGGCACCACGCAGATCGACCCCTTCATCGTCCAGTGCGCGGCGCAGGTCACCATCGGTGAACACGCCGAGCAGCCGCTGGTCGGCGTCGACCACGGCGGTCATGCCCAGGTGCTTGCGGGTCATTTCGACCAGTGCCGCGGTCAGGTTGGCGTCCGGCGAAACGCGGGGCACGTCGTCGCCGGTATGCATCAGGTCGCTGATGTGCAGCAGCAGACGCCGGCCGAGGCTGCCGGCCGGATGTGAGCGGGCAAAATCGTCCGAGGTGAACCCACGCGCCTCCAGCAGCGCGATCGCCAGCGCGTCGCCCAGCACCAGCGCCACCGTGGTGCTGGTGGTCGGTGCCAGGCCCAGCGGACAGGCTTCGCTGGAGATGCTGCCGTCCAGATGCACGTCGGCTTCGCGGGCCAGCGAGGAGCCCGGCTTGCCGGTGATCGCGATCAGCGGGATGCCCTGGCGCTTGATCACCGGCAGGATGAACAGCAGCTCGTCGGTCTCGCCGGAATACGACAGTGCCAGCACCACATCCTGCGGCAGGATCATGCCGAGGTCGCCGTGGCTGGCTTCACCCGGATGGACGAAGAACGCCGGCGTGCCGGTCGAGGCGAGAGTGGCGGCGATCTTGCGGGCGACATGCCCGGACTTGCCCATGCCGCTGACCACCACCCGACCTTTGCACTCCAGGATCAGCCGGCATGCCTCGACGAAGTCCGGGCCGATCCGCGATTCCAGCGCCTGCACGGCCGCCGCTTCGGTGGCGATCACCGTGCGCGCACTCAGCGAGATGGCATCCGGGTCCAGGTGGGTCGGGGTGGGCGGGGCGATGCGTGCGTTCATGGGCGCTCGGGTGGGAGAAGGTTCGGATGCCGCCGGTGCCATGGCGCCGGGACATCGGTGATGCCGATATGGAATCGCTGTCGTTTCTGTGCCAGCAGATTTCCATTACCATGGCATATTCGCATTTTAACGTCATAAGTCAGTGCAATGGATTCCGGCAGCGACCGAATCCACGCCTTTTCGACCCCGCTCCCGCCATGGAACACCCCCCGATGGACTCAGCCCGCATCCAGGCAATGATCGAAAACGGCCTGCCCGGTGCCCAGGCCGAGGTCGAGGGTGCCGATGGCGTGCATTTCGAGGCCACCGTGGTCGCCAGCCAGTTCGCCGGCAAATTGCCGCTGGCCCGGCATCGGCTGGTCTACGCCACGCTGGGCGATCTGATGGGCGGTGCGATCCACGCGCTGGCGCTGAAGACCCTGACACCCGAGGAAGCCGCGGCGCGCCATTGATGGCCGCAGCCGTACTTTCCCCTCCCGTATATTGAAGGAAAACGATGGCCAAGATCCTGATCAGTGGCGGTACGCCGCTCAATGGCGAGGTCGCCATTTCCGGCGCCAAGAACGCCGTGTTGCCGATTCTGGCGGCCTGCCTGCTGGCCGATGAGCCGGTCAGCATCGGCAACGTGCCGCATCTGCACGACGTCACCACCTTCATCGAGCTGCTCGGCCAGATGGGCGTGCAGCTGGTGCTGGACGATCGCATGAAGATGCACGTCGACCCCCGCACCACCAGCACCTGCGTGGCGCCGTACGATCTGGTGCGCACGATGCGTGCCTCGATCCTGGTGCTGGGCCCGCTGGTGGCGCGCTTCGGCCAGGCCGAGGTATCGCTGCCCGGTGGCTGCGCGATCGGATCGCGGCCGGTCGACCAGCACATTCGCGGCCTGCAGGCGCTGGGTGCCGAGATCACCGTCGAGAACGGCTACATCAAGGCGAAGGCGAAACGCCTGAAGGGTGCACGCATCCTGATGGACATGGTCACCGTCACCGGTACCGAGAACATCATGATGGCGGCGACGCTGGCGCAGGGCACCACGGTGATCGAGAACGCCGCGCAGGAGCCCGAGGTGGTGGATCTGGCCAACTGCCTGATCGCGATGGGTGCGCAGATCGAGGGTGCGGGCACGTCCACCATGGTGATCCACGGTGTCGAGCGGTTGCATGGTGCCGAGCACGACGTGCTGCCCGATCGCATCGAGACCGGCACCTATCTGGTCGGTGCGGCGATGACCGGCGGCAAGGTGCGCGCGCGGCATGCGCGGGCCAATACGCTCGACGCCGTGCTGTCCAAGCTGGAGGAGGCTGGCGCGCATATTTCCACCGGCGACGACTGGATCGAACTGGACATGGGCGGACGCCGGCCGAAGGCGGTCAACATCAGCACCGCGCCATACCCCGCGTTTCCGACCGACATGCAGGCGCAGTTCACCGCGCTCAACTGCGTCGCCGAAGGCACCGGCGTGGTCACCGAGACGGTATTCGAGAACCGCTTCATGCACGCGCACGAATTGCAGCGTCTGGGCGCGAACATCCAGCTCGAGGGCAATACCGCGGTGATCCAGGGCGTGCAGCAGATGAGCGGGGCGCCGATCATGGCCACCGACCTGCGCGCTTCGGCCTGCCTCGTGCTGGCGGGCCTGGTCGCCAGCGGCGATACCGTGGTTGACCGCGTCTACCACATCGATCGCGGCTACGAGAACATCGAGGAAAAGCTCGGTGTGCTTGGCGCGAAGATTCGCCGCCTGCCGAACTGAGCGTCCGCTGCCACAGACAGCAAAAAGCCCGGAGGCCCCGGGCTTTTTGCTGTCTGTGGCGAGTGCCCGGCGTGCAGCATCACACTAGTTGACCCGGTAACTCACCAGCTCCATTTCCATGTCACCGCCATCGTGCTGCGACAGTTTCACCGGCAGCGGGTAGCGATCGGGCGCGTACCAGGCGCTGAAGCCGCGATCGGCATCGGTGCGGTCGACGCGCTGGGCCTGGAAGCTGCCGGCGGGGACCTTGACGGTTTCCCTGCCGTTGACCTTGAAGTTCTGCGTCTGCACCTCCTGGCGCACCGCCACCGGCAAGGTGACCTGCTTCATGCCGTCACGCAGGGCCAGTCCGAGGGCCAGCGGCAGGCTGTTGCGTTCGACCATGCCGGGGCTGGCCGCGTAGGTTTGCGCACCCTTGCCCTCGTCGACCGTCACCTGGTCCTTCTTCCAGTCGACCCGCAGGTGGCGCTGCTTGTTCTTGAAGCCCGTCTGCAGGCGATAGTCGTAGCTGATCGTTTCGGGTACGTCGCCCTTCCAGCGGAACTGCGAGGTTTCGTGGACACTTGCGCCGAGCATGGCCGCCAGGCCGGCGGTGCCCTTGACGTCCTTGCTGTAGGTCCATTCGCCGTGACCAGTCGCGCGCAGACTCACCGTGGCCACACCCATCGGCTCGCCCCCCTGGAGCACGTTGTAGGTAGCGGTAAAGCCGCCGGGTGGGGCGGCGAAGGCAGCTTGCGTGGCGAACAGCAGGCCGATGGCGACGAGGGGGGCGAGCAGGGGTCGGATAGTCATGGGCCGAGTCTGCCGGCCCCGGGCTGAACCGCGGATCACTCCTGCGGTGTCAGACCTTGCGGGCCGAGCAACAGGGGTGCCGACAGCAGCCGGCCATCGAATCGGGCGGCGTGGCCGTCCCATTTCAGGCGCCGCTCGGCCAGCAGGCGCAGCACGGACGGCAACAAAAGGTGTTCCAGCGGCAGCAGCCGTTGCGAAAGTTGCAGCTCATCGTCGCCGGGCTGGATCGCCAGGCGCGCCTGGGCAATCACCGGGCCGCCATCCAGTTCGGCGGTGACGAAGTGCACGCTGGCGCCATGCTCGTGGTCGCCCGCTTCCAGCGCCCGGCGGTGGGTGTGCAGGCCGCGGTATTTCGGCAGCAGCGAGGGGTGAATATTGATGATCCGGCCGACCCACGGGGCCAGCGCGGCGGCGTCGATGATCCGCATGAAGCCGGCCAGCACCAGCCACTCGGCCCCGCTGGCGGCGATGCGGGCAAACAGATCGAGGTCGAACGCGAGGCGGTCGGGATAGCTGCGCGGGTCCAGCGCCAGGGTCGGGATGTTGGCCGCTTCGGCCAGTCGCAGCGCGCCGGCAGCGGCCTTGTCGCTGCCGACCAGCACGAAATCGACCGGCAGCTCGCCGCGTTCGCGTGCTGCCAGCAGCGCGGCAAGATTGCTGCCACGCCCGGAGGCGAGCACGGCGATGCGCGGTAGTGGTGTGGTCATCGGAAGCGCCGCGGTTCGATCAGCCGATGTGCACGCGCTCGTCGCCCTGCGCCGGCACGATCTCGCCGATCACCGAACTGGCCAGGCCGTGCTTCGCCAGCAGCGCCGCCGCCGCTGCCAGCGCGTCGCGCGGCAGGATCACGGTGAAGCCGACACCGCAATTGAACGTGCGCCACATTTCCTCGCGGGCCACGTTGCCTTCGCGCATCAGCCAGTCGAATACCGGCGGCAGCACGATGGCCGACGCCTGCAGCGCGATGCCCAGGCCATCGGGCACCACGCGGATGATGTTTTCCTTCAGGCCGCCGCCGGTGATGTGGGCCATGCCGTGGATCGAGCAATCCCTGATCAGTTCCAGCATCGGCTTGACGTAGATCGTGGTCGGCGCCATCAGCGCATCGGCCAGGGTTGCGCCGCCGAGGTCGAGATCCAGCCGGCCATTGTCGGACGTGCAGCCGGCGCGCTCGAGGATGCGGCGGATCAGCGAGTAACCGTTGGAGTGCGGGCCGCTGGAGGCCACGCCGAGGATCACGTCGCCGGCCACGATCGCCTCGCCGGTGAGCATCTGCGATTTTTCCACCGCGCCGACGGTGAAGCCGGCCAGGTCGTATTCGCCCGGTGGATACATGTCCGGCATCTCGGCCGTCTCGCCGCCGATCAGGGCGCAGCCGGCCAGCTCGCAGCCCCGGGCAATGCCGCCGACCACGGCCACTGTGGTGTCCACGTCCAGCTTGCCGGTGGCGAAGTAATCCAGGAAGAACAGCGGCTCGGCGCCCTGCACCAGCACGTCGTTGACGCACATGCCGACCAGGTCGATGCCGATGGTGTCGTGGCGGCCGAGGATCTGGGCCAGCTTCAGCTTGGTGCCCACGCCGTCGGTGCCGGAGACCAGCACGGGCTCCCTGTAGCGGCCGGACAGGTCGAACAGGCCGCCGAAACCGCCCAGTCCGCCCATCACTTCGGGGCGGAAGGTGCGCTTGACCAGCGGCTTGATGCGTTCGACCACGGCGTTGCCGGCATCGATATCGACGCCGGCGGCGCGGTAGGTGAGGGCGTCTGACATGGCGAAAACCGGCGTGGATTAAACGCGCAAGTTTAGCAGGATGCGGCGCGGATGCCGGGTGTGTCGTGCGGCGTCGGCCAGGGTGGTGACGGCTTCGATGGACGCTGGGGGCGCGATTGGGCAGACTTCCCCGGAGTTTTCCTGCAGAAGATACCCACCTCCATGCGCCTGTCCCGCCTGTTCTTCCTCAGCTTGCTGCTGGGTCTTGCCGCGCTGCCGCCGCTGCACGCGCAGACGTCCGCTTCGCCGTACTCGGTCACCGTCCCGGTCACCGACACCAGCGATGCCCAGCGCGATCAGGCCTTTGCCACCGCGCTGGGACAGGTGATGACGCGGGTGGCCGGCGGCCAGGACCTGCGCAGCAACCCCGGTTATGCGGCGGCGCTGGGCGGCGCCGGCTCGCTGGTGCAGAAGTTCCAGTACCAGCGGGCTGCGACCGGCCTGGTGCTGGACGTGGATTTTTCGCCTTCGTCGGTGCGCCGGCTGGTGGCGAAACTGGGTGTGGCGAGTGCGGGTATCAAGCCGCCGGTACTGCTGCTGGTGCAGGGCGCGGACGGCCGCCTGCTGGATCAGTCGGCCCTGGCGAGTCTGGCTGCGGTCGCGGCGGCACGTGGCACCAGCGTGGTGTATCCCGCCGCGGGTGCTGCACCGGATCTGGCGAAGGTTGCCGCCATCGATCCGGCCACCCTGGCGACGATCAACCGGCAATACCAAACCGGCCTGGTGTTGCTGGGCCAGTTGCATGGCGACAGCGCCGACTGGACCCTGATTTCGGGCGGGCAGGCGCAGCGCTGGAGCAGCCAGGGCAGCGCCGGTGGCGCCCTGTTGACGGATGCCGGCAACGGCATGGTCGACCGCCTCGGCAAGCAGCTCAACGTGATAGGTGCCGCCGTCAGCGAGAGCAAGTTGTGGGTCGGCGGGCTGAATTCGGCCGTCGACTATGCCGACCTGCTGGCGATCCTGGCGGCCGACCCCTCGATCCAGCAGGTGACCACGGTGGCTGCGCAGAACGACGGCGTACTGCTGGACATCAAGGCCACCCTGCCGATCAGCGGGCTGGCTGCGAATCTCTCCGCCGGCGGCCGCCTGCTGTTGCAGGGGCAGCCGCATGCGGGCGCCGATGCCAACCTGCGCTGGTTGCAGGGCCACTAGGGTGAGCCAGGACAACGCCCGTCGCTGGCAGCTTTTTGCCATCACGGCGGTCATCGTCTATCTGATCTGGCTGCTGGCACCGGTCCTGATGCCGTTCGCGATCGCCGCCATGCTGGCCTATCTGGGCGACCCGCTGGCCGACCGGCTGGAGCGGCTGGGGCTGAACCGGATGTGGGCGGCGACGATCGTCTTCGTGCTGATCCTGGTGCTGTTCTGTGGCGTGCTGTTGCTGCTGATCCCGCTGATTGCGCGACAGGTCGAGAACCTGGTCAACAACCTGCCGCGCTACGGCGACTGGGCACAGAACACCGTGTGGCCTTGGCTACAGGCGCGCCTGCACCTCGATCCGCACACGTTCGACAGCGATCGGCTGCTGGCCGCGATCCGCTCGCATATCGGTTCGATCGGTGGCGTCGCCGGCGCGGTCATCGGCAAGGTGTCGCGTTCGGGCCTGGGCATCGTGATGTGGCTGACCAACCTGGTGCTGATCCCGGTGGTGGCGTTCTACCTGCTGCGCGACTGGGATCGTCTGGTGGCCAGGATCGATCTCATGCTGCCGCGCTCGATCGAGCCGACGATCGCGCACCTGGCACGCGAGGCGGACAAGATCCTGGGCGCATTCGTGCGCGGCCAGCTGCTGGTGATGCTCGGACTGGGCGTGTTCTACGGGGCCGGCCTGGGCTTGGTCGGGCTGACCGTGGGCCCGCTGATCGGCATGGTCGCCGGCCTGCTCAGCTTCGTGCCGTACCTGGGTTTCATCATCGGTTTCGTGGCCGCGCTCGTGGCGGCGCTGGTGCAGTACGGCGACTGGACGCATGTGCTGCTGGTCTGCGGCGTGTTCGCGATCGGCCAGTTGCTCGAAGGCTATGTGCTGGTACCCAAGCTGGTCGGTGACAAGATCGGCCTGCATCCGGTCGCGGTGATCTTCGCGGTGCTGGCGGGCGGCTACCTGTTCGGCTTTTTCGGCGTGCTGCTGGCACTGCCGGCCGCCTCGGTGATCATGGTGCTGCTGCGCTACGTGCTCGAACGCTATCGCATGAGCGAGCTGTACAACGAGGCCGGCGGGGGCGATCCGGGTATCGGCCAGGCGGCCGTCATCGTGCATCCCGGCGGCGAAGGCGATACGTCGACGCCAGCGCCGGACGACCAGGCCTCGCCATGATTCCGCAATTGCCGCTGGCGTTGCGCTGGCCGCGTCGCCAGCGCTTCGAACACTTCCATGCCGGTGCCAACGCGGCCGCACTGGCCGCGGTCCAGGCGCTGGCGCTCGAACCCGGGGCCCCGTGGGTCTATCTGCATGGCGCCAGCGGCAGTGGCCGCAGCCACCTGCTGATGGCGGCCTGCCAGGCAGCGAGCGTGGCCGGACGGCGGGTGCAATACCTGCCGCTGGCCACCCTGGCGGACCACTCGGCGGCCCTGCGCGGAGTCGCCGGCAGCGAGCTGCTGGCGCTGGACGATCTGGGCGCCATCGCCGGCAACCGCGACGCGGAGCATGCGCTGTTCGACCTCTACAACCGCGCCCGCGCCGAAGGCAGCGCGTTGCTGTTCGCCGCGGATGCCATCCCGACCCAGCTCGGTATCGAGCTGCCCGACCTGCGCTCGCGCCTCGGTGCCTGCATCCAGTTCGCGCTCAAGCCGCTCGATGACGACGAGCGCCGCGCCGTGCTCAAGGCACAGGCTGCCGCACGCGGGATCGAACTGGACGACAGCGTGCTGGACTGGCTGTTCGCTCGATACGCGCGCGACCTGGGTGCCTTGCTGGACCTGCTGGATCGGCTGGATCAGGCCTCGCTGGCTGCGCAGCGGCGCATCACCGTGCCGTTCTTGCGCGGCTTCCTGCGCGAGGCCGGCGACCGCTAGCGTCATTCGACCAGGAGGGTTCGATCATGCTGAAGTGGCTGTTGCCGATCCTCTGCCTGTGGGCGTTCCATGCCGCTGCGACGGAAAACGATGTGCCCACGCCGCCGGTGTATGCCGGCACTTATGCAGTCCGCATCTGCCAGGGATCGTGCCCGGCGACGACGTACCGTACCGGCACGCTGGTCCTGTTCGACCGGCCGCTGCGCGATACCCAAGGTCACACGCGCGGCAAATGGCTGGAACGGGGGCGGATCAACGGCTGCCTCACGCTCGATCCGGTGCACGGCGCTCCCGGCGGATGGGTGTTCTTTCCGGGGCTGGCGCCCAGGCGCTTTCTCGTCTGGGAGGTCGTGGACAACCATTCGGCACGCTTCGAGCTCGATCGCTCGCCAGATGCAGGCTATCTGGTCGAGCTGCGACTGACTCCGTCCGGCCTGGACGGAACAGGCATGTTCTGGAGCGATGTGGGCTCGCCGGGCACTCCGCCATCGCCACGGCAGGATGCGATCCAGGTACGTCGCATCGGCGATGCCGATCCGGCGCGGTGTCCACGGCTGGACGTGGACACCGACGCGATGAAGGTCGTACTCAAGCCTTGAGCAGCGCCGGCGTCGCCTGCTGGCCGATCGCGTCGACCATGGCCTTGGCCACGTTGAGGTTGCCGGCGATGATGTTGCCGCTTTCGGGGATGCCGTCGCGGCCGGCGAAGTCGCAGTAGCGGCCGCCCGCTTCGTGCACCAGCAGCACGCCGGCGGCCATGTCCCACGGCTTCAGGCCGATCTCGAAATAGCCGTCGTAGCGGCCGGCGGCGACGTAGGCCAGATCCAGCGCGGCGGAGCCCGAGCGGCGGATGTCCTCGGCCTGGCCCAGGATGGCGCGGGTCATGTCCAGTTGCGGTACCAGATGCTCGCGCTGGCGGAACGGAAAGCCGGTGGCGATCATCGCGCCGCCCAGGTTCTCGCGCTTGCTGACGCGCATGCGGCGATCGTTGAGGTAGGCGCCATCGCCCTTGCTGGCGGTATACAGCTCGTCGCGCAGCGGGTCGAATACCACGGCATGGATCGGCACGCCCTTCTCCAGCAGCGCGATTGACACGCTGAAGTGCGGGATGCCACGCAGGTAGTTGTGGGTGCCGTCGAGCGGGTCGATCACCCACTGCAGCGGCCCCTTGCCGGTCGCTCCGCTTTCCTCGGCGAGAATCGAATGATCGGGATAGGCGCGGCGCAGCTCCTTGATGATCTCCGCCTCGGCCAGCTTGTCGACTTCGGAGACGAAGTCCAGCTGCTGCTTCTCGACGATGTTGAGGCCGTCGATGCGGTTCATGTAGCGCAGGATCACATTGCCTGCGGAACGGGCGGCGCGCGCCGCGATCGTGACGTGGGGTCGGGCCATGGGTTTCGACTTTGGAAGAGAGCGGGGTTGCGGTCGGCGATTCTAGCAGAGGCGGGCCCGGACCGGGCCGCGGAGGCCCGTCTCCACTATCCTTGGACGTTCCTTCGCCACGCCGTGCATCGCATGAACGACCTCCACGATCTCGCCGCCCGCATCCGCTACGTGCTGGTGCGCACCTCGCATCCGGGCAATATCGGCAGTGCGGCGCGGGCGATCCGCACCATGGGCTTCCAGCGGCTGGAGCTGGTGACGCCGGCGCGTTTCCCGGATCGGGAGGCCAGCGCCCTGGCCGCCGGCGCGGATGACGTATTGGCCGATGCCGGAGTGCACGCGGGGCTGGTCGACGGCCTGGTCGGCTGCAACCTGGCATTGGGGCTGTCCGCGCGTCGACGCGGGGTGACCCTGCCCGAGCTGTCGCCGCGCGAGGCTGCGGTACAGGCGCTGGCCGCTGCCGCACGGGGCGAACAGGTGGCGTTGGTGTTCGGCAACGAGCGCAGCGGTCTGGAGAACGAGGAACTGGCGCGCTGCCACGCGATGGTGCGGATTCCCAGCGTGGACGATTTCAGCTCGCTCAACCTGTCACAGGCGGTGCAGGTGATGGCCTACGAACTGCGCATGGCGATGCTCGACGAGCTTCCCGCGCCGCTGCCGTCGGTGCCTGCGGAGTTGCCGGCCGAGGCGGAGCAGATGGAGAAATTCTACGAGCATCTGGCGCAGACGCTGGACGATATCGAATTCCACAAGGGCCGCACGCCGACCACGATCATGCTGCGCCTGCGCAAGCTGTTCCAGCGAGCGCAGATGGATGAGCGCGAGTTGCGGGTGCTGCACGGCATTCTGGCGGACGCCCAGCGCATGGCGGCATTGGCGAAATCGCGCGGGGAGTAGCCGCGGACTTGCGCTACTGCTCGTCGTCCGGCAGTTCCAGCGACGGTGCGGGGATGACCAGCAGCTTGTCGATGCGGGCACCGTCGAGATCGATCACCTCGAAGCGGATGCCGTGCCAGGCGAACACTTCGCCGGTCTGCGGCACATGGCCCAGTGCGGTCATCACCATGCCGGCGACCGTGCGGAAATCGTGATCCTGCTCGCCCGGCAACTCGCTGATGCGCAGCAGTTCGCGCAGGTCGTCGGTGGACAGGCTGCCATCGATCAGCCAGCTGCCGTCGGCGCGCTGCACGATGGGACCGTCCTCGTCGGCTCCGCCATGGCCGATCTGGCTGGCGCCGACCACGGCGGCCAGCAGGTCGTTGACGGTGACCACACCCTCGATGTCGCCGTATTCGTCCACGACCAGTGCCAGCGGTGTCTCGGCATCCCGGAACTCCTCCAGCAGATCCAGCGCGCGTGCCGCTGCCGGCACGAACAGCGGCTTGGACAGATGACCGAACAACTCCGGGCTGCCTTCGGCAAAACTGTGCAGCATGAGCTTGACCTCGACCACGCCGACCACGTCGCTTTCGTCGCCGCGATAGACGGGATAGCGTGAATACGGGGTCTGCCGCATGACCTCGATGTTCTCCTCGCGCGAGGCCGATATGTCCAGCCAGGCGATCCGCATGCGCGGGGTCATCACGCTGTCCACCGTGCGGTCGCCCAGCCGCAGTACGCGATTGACCATGTTGTGTTCGTCGCGGTCGAGCACGCCCTGCTCGGCGCTCTCGGCGACCAGCAGGCGGATCTCGTCTTCGGTGACCACCCCGCTGCCTTGTTGCTTGACCCGCATCAGCCACAGCAGCAGGTTGCTTGCATGATTCAACAGCCACACGAACGGGGCGGCCACGCGCGACAGCACCAGCATCGGGATCGCCACGTAGGACGACAGCAGCTCCGGTGCCGCCAACGCCAACCGCTTGGGCACCAGTTCGCCGATGACCACCTGGATGAACGAAATCAGCACGAAACCCAGCACGATGCCGCTGATCCGCGCATACGGCAGCAACCAGGACATCCGGCCACCTTGCAGCGCCTCGGCCAGGTGCGCACCCAGCGCATCGCCGGCGACCGCACCGGTGATCAGCATCACCAGGGTGATGCCGACCTGCACGGTGGACAGGAAATATTCCGGCGCCTCGGCATGGCGCAACGCCAGCGCGGCCTTGCGGCTGGTCCGGGCCATCTGCTTGAGGCGGCTCTTGCGTGACACCACCAGGGCCATTTCCGACAACGCGAAGAAGCCGTTGCACAGGGACAGCACGAAGACGAGCGCGATTTCGGTCAGCATCGCGGTAATGATGGTGGAGGGGGCATGCGCACAGTGTAAGGGTAGCGGGGGCTGTACTTCATCTGGTGTCGATTCGGGGCGGCATGAGTGTCCTGTAACATTACCGTCATCTCGATCACTCAGGCATGGCCCGCATGTTTTCACTGCAGACGATTTTCGGCAAAGGCGACAAGTTCTACGGCCTGCTCGAACAAAGCGCGGCCACCGTCTGCGACAGCGCCAGGGCCCTGCACGAGCTGCTGGGCACGCCCGGGCAAGCCGCCGTGATGGCAGTGTTCACGGCCACCCGCGCCCGTGAGAAGGAGCTGGCCGCGCAGATCAGCGAGGGGCTGGTGAACACCTTCGTCACGGCACTGGACCGCGAGGACATCGAGGCGCTGAATTCGGCGCTGTACAAGATCCCCAAGACCATCGAGAAGTTCGCCGAACGATACGAAATCGTGTTTTCCCGGCTGGACGGAGTGGACTTCGGCCAGCGCGCACAGGTGCTGCAGCGCTCCAGCGAGGTGGTCGCCCAGATGATCGGTGAACTGCGCCGCGGTCTGCGCATCGATCCGGTGAAAAAGTTGCAGGATCAGCTGCAGGCACTGGAATCGGAAGGTGACCGCATGCTGCTGGCGCCGTATCGCACGCTCTACGTGGAAGGCGGCGACGCAATGCGGGCGATGCTGGCGAAGGACTTGTTCGAGCTGATCGAGAAGGCGATCGACAGGTGCCGCGACGTCGGCAACATCGTCTATTCGATCGTGCTGAAGAACTCCTGAGGTCGCCGCCGTGAGCCTGCGCATGAGGAATTGCCCGGCCGATCTGCCGTCCCCGGTGATGGCCTGTCTGCAAGCGGCCGGGAGCCACGCATGAGTGTCGTCATCGCGGTGGTGCTGATCGCGCTGGTTTTCACCTATATCAACGGTTTCCACGACACGGCCAACTCGATTGCCACGGTGGTGGCGACCAAGGTGCTCACTCCCGGCCAGGCGGTGCTGCTGGCCGCGGGCACGAACCTGATCGGGGCGTTCCTGGGAACGGCGGTGGCGGCCACGATCGCTTCGGGGCTGATCAACGCCGGCGTGATCGAGATGAGCTCGCAGTTGCTGATCTGCGCGCTGCTGGCCGCGATCGTGTGGAACCTGATCACCTGGTGGCTGGGCCTGCCGTCCAGCTCCAGCCATGCCCTGGTCGGTGCCTTGGTGGGGGCGGCGATCGCCGCCTCGGGCAGCAACTTCAGCGCGGTGATCTGGGAGCAGGGCAGCTGGCTGAAGGGCCACGGCGTGATCCCCAAGGTGATCATCCCGATGGTGTTGTCGCCGGCCGCCGGCTTCGTCATCAGCTTCCTGCTGATGGGCAGCCTGTATGGACTGCTGGCCTGGTTCGCGAACCGCCATGGCTGGTCACGCCGATTCGGGCGCACGCCGTTCGTCAACGGCTTTTTCGGCAAGGCGCAGATCGTCTCGGCGACCGCGATGGGGGTGGCGCACGGCATGAACGACGCGCAGAAGAGCATGGGCATCATCGCGCTGGCGCTGGCCGGCGCGACCGCCACGCATCAGTTCGACCACCTGCCGGTGTGGCTGGGCTTCCTGCGCGTCGCCGGGAATCCGGTGGGCGGATTCGCGATTCCGGTGTGGGTCAAGGTGGTATCGGCGCTGACCATGGCCGCCGGCACCGCCGGTGGCGGCTGGCGCATCATCAAGACGCTGGGCCACAAGATGGTCAAGCTGCACCCGATCAACGGCTTCGCGGCGGAGACCAGCTCGGCGCTGGTGATCCTGACTGCCTCGGTGTTCGGCATCCCGGTGTCGACCACCCACAACGTGTCGGCCTCGATCATGGGCGTGGGGGCGGCCAAGCGCTTCAACGCGATCCGCTGGTCGGTGGTCGAGCGGATGGTGTGGGCCTGGATCCTGACCCTGCCGGTTACCGCGCTGCTGGCCTATGGCCTGGTGATGGCGGTCAAGCTGGCGTTCTAGCGTGCAACACCGAACTGGCGAGACCGGCCGGGCGGCTAGAACGAGTCCGCATCGGTGGCGATCACCTGTTCCAGCTGGTCGCCCAGCGAGCCCAGTTCACTCACCACGCGTTCCAGCTCGGCAGCATCGAGAAATTCGTACAGGCGGTTTTCGCACAGGTGCAGGTACGGTGAGCCGTCCAGGTCGGCCACGGCCAGGAAACCGGTGCGCTGTTGCCAGTTGAAGCGCAGGCAGCGGATCGGATCGGTGCCGGCGAGCGGGCCGATCGGGGTGGACACGCGCAGGTAACGCCGCCCCGACTCGTCCTCGAGCTCGGCCAGGTAAACGCCTTGGTAGCGCTCGTGCTTTACCGGCAGGTCGAAGCTGATCAGGTAGGGGTCGTTGTGGTGCAGTTCGTGCTGGCTGCCGATGTGCGAGCGCACGGCTTCGAAGTGACGCATGTTGCAGCTTCCACTGGGAGGGGCACCGGTTACTCTGCCACGTATTCCCGTTTGAGTCGCGTCAACCGCCGATGGATTCGCCATGAACGAACGCAACGATCGCATCTTTGCCGCCATTGCCGCGATCCCGCCCGGGCGGGTTGCCAGCTATGGCGCGATTGCCGCCCGCGCAGGCCTGCCGGGGCGCGCCCGGCTGGTCGGCAGGCTGCTCGGCGAGGTTCCCGAGGGTATGGTGTTGCCGTGGTTCCGGGTGTTGCGCGCCAGCGGACACATCGCGATGCCGCCGGGCAGCCGCGGCTTTCGCGAGCAATGCCGGCTGCTGCGGGCGGAGGGCGTCGAGGTGAAGAATGGCCGCGTGCCACTGTCGCGATTCGGGCTGGATGGCGACCTGGATCACGCCCTGTGGGGGATGCCGGAGGATTGATGGGACGGTTCGAGGGCGTTCGACCGTCCTCGGGGCAGGCGGGTTCGCCGGCATGGCCCTGCACGGATGCGATCGAATCGTTGACATCCGGCGCATCCCTCGCCGACAGGCTGCATTCGCCGGTTTGCTAGCATGTCGCCAATGAATCCCACTGCCCTCGACCTGCTGCAAAGCGTTTTCGGTTATCCCAGTTTCCGCGGCCAGCAACAGGCCGTGGTCGACCATCTGAGTGACGGCGGCGACGCCCTGGTGCTGATGCCAACCGGCGGCGGCAAGTCGCTGTGCTACCAGATCCCGGCCTTGCTGCGGCAGGGTACCGGCATCGTGGTGTCGCCGCTGATCGCGTTGATGCAGGACCAGGTCGATGCCCTGCGCGAAGCCGGCGTGTCGGCGGCCTATCTCAACTCCAGCCTGAGTGCCGAGGACCAGCGCGAGGTCGAGCGGCAGTTGCTGGCCGGCGAGCTGAACCTGCTGTACGTGGCGCCGGAGCGGTTGCTGACCGGACGCTTCCTGGCCCAGCTGGAGCGTACCGAGGTGGCCCTGTTCGCGATCGACGAGGCGCACTGCGTATCGCAATGGGGACATGATTTCCGGCCCGAGTACCGCGAGCTGGCGATCCTGCACCAGCGCTTCCCGGCGGTGCCGCGCATCGCGCTCACCGCCACCGCCGATCCGCGCACCCGCGAGGAAATCGTCGAGCGCCTGTCGCTGCGGCAGGCGCGCCAGTTCGTGGCCAGCTTCGACCGGCCGAACATCGGCTACCGGGTCGGCCTGCGGCACAACGCGAAGCGCCAGCTGGGCGAGTTCCTGCTCGGTCACCAGGGCGAGTCCGGCATCGTCTACTGCCTCAGCCGGCGCAAGGTGGACGACACCGCGCAGTGGCTGGCCGAGTCCGGCATCGAGGCCTTGCCGTATCACGCGGGGCTGGATGCGGCCACCCGCGCGAAGAACCAGAAACGCTTCCTGCGCGAGGACGGCGTGGTGATGGTGGCCACGGTCGCGTTCGGCATGGGCATCGACAAGCCCGACGTGCGCTTCGTGGCGCATCTGGATCTGCCGCGCAGCATCGAGGGCTACTACCAGGAGACCGGTCGTGCCGGCCGCGACGGCCTGCCGGCCGAGGCGTGGATGATCTACGGGCTGTCCGACGTGGTCACCATGAGCCAGATGATCGCGCAGTCCGAATCGGCGGACGAGCGCAAGCGGGTCGAGCGGCAGAAGCTGGAGTCGCTGCTGGCCTATGCCGAAGCCACCGGTTGCCGTCGCGAACTGCTGCTCGGGGCGTTCGGCGAAACCTATCCCGGGCCCTGCGGCCACTGCGACAACTGCATCGCACCGCCGAAGACCTGGGATGCCACGGTGCCGGCGCAGAAGGCCTTGTCGGCGGTGTATCGCACCGGCCAGCGCTTTGGTTCCGGCCATGTGATCGACGTGCTGCGCGGCGAGGAGACCGAGCGCGCGCTGAGCCTGGACCATCATCGGCTGAGCACGTTCGGCATCGGCGCGGAGATGGACGAGAAGCAATGGCGCTCGGTGTTCCGCCAGCTGCTGGCCGCCGGCCTGCTCGAGGCCGACGCCGAAGGCTACGGCACGCTGCGGCTGACCCCCGCCAGTCGCACGGTGCTCAGCGGCGGCCAGCCGGTGAAGCTGCGCGAGGACGCCCGGCCCGAGCGCGGCAGCCGTCGCCGTCGTGACAGCCAGCTGATCACCGGCGACAAGAGCAGCGGCGGCAGTCTCGGCATCGAAGCCTACGAGCAGCCGATGTGGGACGAGTTGCGCGCCTTGCGCACGCAACTGGCCAGGCAGCATGGCGTGCCGCCGTACGTGGTCTTCCACGACGCCACCCTGCTGGCGATGTTGCGGGCGTTGCCGGCGAACGAGGACGAGTTGGCCACGATCAGCGGCGTGGGCGAGGCCAAGCTCAAGCGCTACGGGCGCGACTTCCTTGCGGTGATCAACGCGACCGCCGAATGAGTTGAGCCGGCGCGGCGACGGGCGCAGCCCCGCGCCCGTCACGGGAAGCGGCCAGCCCGGAGAGCGGCCGTGCCGCGTGATCGGTGTTCCCACGGGCGAGACGGTCGCGCTATGCTTGCTCGTATTGACAGCGCTGTCATTTCACCAGGAGGAAAGTGGTGAGACAGGTTCCGACGCGCAGGCGGGGATTTTGTGCCGGGCGATGACGCGGTTGCCGGCGCCACTGCATACGTATTCAATCGGACAGCGATGCGGGTGCATCCCAGAATCGAACGCAAGACACGCCATGACGTTGGGGGAGACGCAATGAGTTCATTGAACGTGACAGACGGGCTGGGCCAGCACGCGACCGTGCGGGTGGTATTGATATCGGCGGCAGCGGCACTGGGCGGCTTTCTGTTCGGGTTCGATACGGCGGTGATCAACGGCGCGGTCGATGCGATCCGCGGCAGCTTTTCGCTGGATGCGGCGCAGACCGGCTTCGCGGTGTCCTGCGCGCTGCTCGGTTCGGCGCTGGGCGCCTGGTATGCCGGCATGCTGGCCAATCGCTGGGGTCGCGTACGCACCATGCAGGTGGCGGCGGTGTTGCTGGTGGCCGCCGCACTGGGCTCGGGACTGGCGTTTCACGTCTGGGACCTGATCGTGTGGCGGCTGGTCGGCGGCATCGGCGTGGGCGTGGCTTCGGTGATCGCACCGACCTACATCGCCGAGGTGGCGCCGGCGCGGATCCGCGGCCGGCTCGGCTCGATGCAGCAACTGGCGATCGTGCTGGGCATCTTCGCCGCGCTGCTGAGCGACGCCTGGCTGGCCGACCTGGCCGGTGGCGCGGCGCACACGCTGTGGCTGGGGCTGCCGGCATGGCGCTGGATGTTCCTGGCGGCGGTGACGCCCGCGTTGATCTACGGCCTGCTGGTGCTGGGCGTGCCGGAGTCACCGCGCCATCTGGTGGCCAAGGGCCGCCTGGCCGAAGCCCGGGTCGTGCTGCAGCAAGTGCTGGACATGCACAACGACCAGGCGCTGGACAAGAAGCTGGCCGACATCGAGGACAGCCTGCGTTCGGAACACAAGCCGCGGCTCAGCGATCTGCGCGGCGCCGCCGCGGGCCTGCTGCCGATCGTGTGGGTCGGCATCCTGCTGTCGGTGTTCCAGCAGTTCGTCGGCATCAACGTGATCTTCTACTACTCGTCCACTCTGTGGCACTCGGTCGGCTTCAGCGAGGCCGATTCATTCACGATCACGGTGGCCACCTCGATCGTCAACGTGCTGGTGACCCTGGTGGCGATCTCGCTGGTCGACAAGATCGGCCGCAAGCCGTTGCTGGTCATCGGTTCGGCCGGCATGGCGATCACCCTGGGCGCGATGGCCTGGTGCTTTTCGCAGGCCACCGGCAGCGGTGCCGAGTTGAGCCTGCCCGGCTCGGTCGGCATCGTGGCGCTGGTTGCGGCGAATGCCTACGTGGTGTTCTTCGGGGTGAGCTGGGGCCCGGTGGTCTGGGTGCTGCTGGGCGAGATGTTTCCCAACCGCATTCGCGCCACCGCACTGGCCGTGGCCGCCTCGGCGCAGTGGCTGGCCAACTTCGCGATCACCAGCACGTTTCCGGCGCTGGCCGAGCTCGGGCTGACCTTCGCCTACGGTCTGTACGCCGGCTTTGCGCTGCTGTCGCTGATGTTCGTGCTGTATGCGGTGCGCGAGACCAAGGGCGTCGAGCTGGAGGATATGCAGGCCTGAGGATCATGGAGCGGCGCTTTTCCGCCGGGACGGCCTCGCCTGGTGGCAAGCAACTTCCGCTGTAATGACCGGCAAGGCGCCGTCTACGACAGGCGGCGCGCAAAGCGGTTAGGATTCGGAATCAACGACGGCCAATCCATGGCCGGTCGGGCGATGTCTGACGACAAGCTTCCGGATCACGCTGCAGATGAAGGTAAAAGCCACATCCATCGACATCGCCCATCTGGCCGGGGTGTCCCAGGCGACGGTGTCGCGTGCGTTGCGCGGCAGCCCGCTGGTCAATGAGGAAACCCGGCGGCGCATCCAGGCCGCCGCCGAGCAGCTCAACTACAAGCTCGACAAGAACGCCTCCAACCTGCGCCGGATGCACAGCGGCACGCTGGCCCTGCTGCTTTTCGAGGACCCCACGGCCGACGAATCGCACATCAACCCGTTCTTCCTGTCGATGCTCGGTTCGATCACCCGTGCGTGCGCCCAGCGCGGTTATGACCTGCTGATCTCGTTCCAGCAGTTCTCGCACGACTGGCACGCCGATTTCGCCGACAGCAACAAGGCCGATGGCATCATCCTGCTCGGCTATGGCGACTACCTGACCCATCGCGACAAGCTGGAGAAACTGGTCGCCCAGCGCACCTGTTTCGTGCGCTGGGGTGCGGTGCTGCCCGACCAGCCCGGGGTGTCGATCGGTTGCGACAACTTTCGTGGCGGTCAGGCGGTGGCCGGGCACCTGCTGGAACGTGGTTGCCGCCGCATCGCCTTCCTCGGCGACGCTTCCAGCCATTACCCGGAGTTCTTCGGCCGCTACGGCGGCTACGTCGACGCGCTCGAGCAGGCCGGGGTGGCGATCGATCCCGCCCTGCAGGAGAACGCCGAGAGTACCGAGCATTCCGGTTACGAGGCGATGCGCAGCCTGATCGCGCGCGAGGTCGGCTTCGATGCGGTCTTCGCCGCCAGCGACCTGATCGCGATCGGCGCCATGCGCGCGCTCGGTGACCACGGCCTGCGCGTGCCGCAGGACGTGGCGCTGGCCGGCTTCGACGACATCGCCACCGCCAGCTTCGTCAACCCGCCGCTGACCACCGTGCTGCAGGACACCCGCCAAGCCGGCGAGGTGCTGGTCGACAGCCTGCTCGGCCTGATCCGCGGCGAGGCGGTCGAGAGCGAAGTGCTGCCGGTGAAGCTGATGGTGCGGGGCTCGAGCCTGCGCTGATCGCCCGCTCCATGCCCGGCCCGGGTCACGACAGCAGCTGAACCGCCAGATAGCCCAGTCCACTCACCGCGGCCGTTGCCAGGCCCACGATCACGCAGGTGCCGCGGGTCAGCTGGCGCAGGGTCTGCTTCACCGCAGTGCGATCGTTGACGTTCGGGAAGGGTGTTGTCGGCACGGGCACATTCAGGAACTCGCACAACGGTGCCCAGCCCTGGTCGACCGAGAACACCAGCAGGCGCTCGGGCGGCACGCTGGCGGTCACCTCGGCGATGTACCGGTGGTACAGCGCGATCGCTGCATCGCGGTCGTTCATGGTGCCCAATCGTGCCGGGTCCAGGCCGGGGCGTTGGCCACCGCACGCCAGAAATCGAGATGCGACTTGTTGGCCTTGTTCTCGAGCACCTCGATCATGTGATAGCAGGGAAACCCGAGCTCACGCAACGCCGTCCAGGTCGACAGTGTGCCGGTGCGTCCCTAGCCGGCGCCGATGATCTTCAAGCTCATCTCGATCCCCTCGCTGGTGTCGACCGGCCTGTCAGTGTTCGGGGTGTCCGCGCTCGCGCATCAGCCGGGTCAGCTCGGTAACCAGATCGGGCCGACTTGCCGTGGCATCCAGCAGGTAAACCTGTACATCGTGCGCAGCCACGGTTGCTTTCAGGCGGCCATTTGGCAGCACGTCGACCGGTGTGCCGTCGAGCGCGGGCTTCCAGTGGCCTGCCTGAAGCTTGTCGCCGATGTCGAACGCGGCGGCGCGGTCGCCCTTGTTGAGCAGCACGAGGGCGATCTGGTGGATGTCGCCTTTCTGGTAGACCCGATAGAACGATGCCTGCTGGCCGGCGAAGCGGATCGGCAGCATCAGTCCGCGCTGCAGGGCGATGGTGTGCTCACGCAACAGGGCGATGCGCTTCAATTGCCGGTAGATCGGGCTTTTCGCGGCCGCGTCGATGCGCTGCTGGCCGTAGTAGTTGCGGTTGCCCTGGTGCTCGGCCTTGCCCCGCTCGAAGCCGGTCTCCGAGCCGTAGTAGATCGCCGGGATGCCGCGTGCGGTGAACAGCCAGTTGTCGGCATCGATGAAGCCGTTATCGGAGGCGTTGAGCCGGGCCATGTCGTGATTGTCGTAGAACGTCACCAGCTCGTAGGGATTCGCATAGGGGCCGTTGGCGAGATAGAGCCGATCGAGCAACTGCGCATAATCGCTGTCGGGATGCTCGAACACCTCGGCCGTGCGTCCGCGCAGCGGGAAGTCGAGCAGGCTGATGCCGCCATTCTGCGGCCAGGTGAACTTGCCGATGTTGTCGGGGCTGTAGTCGAACGCCTCGCCGTACATGAAGAAACCCGGATGCTTCGCCCGGATGCGCGCGCTGAACTGCCTCCAGAAGCTGGTCGACATGTGGCTGATGGTGTCGATGCGGAACGCGTCGGCGCCTTGCTCGATCCACTGCTGGTAGGCGCCGACCATGTAGTTCAGCACGGCCGAACTCTGGTCGTCGTTGTTGGACAGCTGCACCAGGTCGTCGTAGGCGTGGTAGAAGCGGTGCAGCGGGTTGCGCACGGGGTCCAGCTGGTACGGCGGCAGGTTCTGCTCGTCGGCGATCAGCTTGCCGTCCTTGTCGAAGATCTGCCCGAACTGCGGCTGGCGCACCGGCATGGTGAACGCGGGCGAGCCGTGGTTCACCACGATGTCCTGCACCACCTTGAGCCCGCCCGCGTGCATCTTTGCGGTGAACTGGCGGTAGTCCAGACCCTTGCTGGGCAGGTGTTCGTCCAGCTTGTAGAAGTTGACGCCCCAGTAGCCGTGAAAACCGGTCTTGCCGCGATCGGTGAATTTGGAACCCCAACTCACCGGATCGCCGCCGGTGAAGGCCTGGTCCGGGTTGTCCACGATCGGGGTGATCCACACCGCGCCGAAGCCCATGCCGCGGATGTAGCCGGCGTTGTCCAGCACGCCCTTGAAGTCGCCGCCGAGGTAGCCGATGTTCGCGCTCTCGCCCTTGGGCGCGCCGGGTACCGGGATATCCCAGGTGGGGTGTGCGCCGCCCTGGTGGCGATGGTCGTTCGACGGATCGCCGTTGACGAAGCGGTCGGTCATCACGAAGTAGATCGCGTTGGCCGCGAACGGTGCATCGGTACCGACGAATTCCGGCACGGAGGCGGGTGCGGCGCTGGCCGCCAGAGGAGCGACCAGCAGGGCGAGGATCAGCGGGTGCCTGCGGAATGTCATCGGTGGTTTCCCGCCACGGCAGTGGTGGCCGCAGCGTCCCCGATTGGTTCGTGCACGCGCAGGGTGAACAGGCCGGCCACGAACAGGCTGGCGCCGCCCAGTGCCAGCGCATAGATCGGCTGGTCGTGGAAGCACAGCCGCAACAGCAGGCCGAGTACGCTGGCCGCCATCAGCTGCGGGATCACGATGAAGAAATTGAAGATGCCCATGTACACGCCCATCTTCTGCGCAGGCAGGTTGTCCGACAGCATCGCGTAGGGCAACGACAGGATCGAGGCCCACGCAAAGCCCACGCCGACCATCGAGACGAGCAGGTAGTCCGGGTCGCGGATGAACAGGAACGACAGCAGCCCCGCGCCGCCCAGCCACAGGTTGATCAGGTGGCTCCAGCGCAGGCCGATGCGGCGCACCAGCAGCGGTATCGCGATCGCCGCCAGTGCGGCGAAGCCGTTGTAGGCACCCATCAGCACGCCGACCCAGTTGGCGCCGGTGTTGTAGGCGACCGAATGCGGATCGCTGCTGCCGAACTGCACCGCGGTGACCGCGGGGGTGGTGTAGATCCACATCGCGAACAGGGCGAACCACGAGAAGAACTGCACCACGGCCAGCCGGCGCATCGCGTCGGGCATGTTGTACAGGTCACCCATCACCTGGCGCAGCATGCCGGCGCTGCGGGTGAAGGCCAGCCAGGCGAACAGCGCGCCGAACACGGCCAGGCCACCGACCAGGACATACAGTTCCTTCTCCAGCGCGAAGTGGCGGATCGCCAGCAGCACCAGCACGGAGGCAGCCAGCAGCAGCAGGCCGGGCAGCCAGGCGCGGGTGGCATCCACCGCGGGTTGCTCGCTGGCATCGTCGAAATCGCGCAACTGCTCGGGTGGGTATTCGCGGGTGGACAGTACCGTCCACAGCACCGTACCCAGCAGCACCGCACCGCCGGCGTAGAACGCGTACTTCACCGTGTCCGGTATGGCGCCTTCGGGCGCCACATTGCTGACGCCGACCTTCGCCAGCAGCCATGGCATCAGCGAGGCGACCACCGCGCCGACGCCGATGAACACGCTTTGCATCGAGAAACCCAGCGGGCGCTGGCGCACCGGCAACTGGTCGCCGACGAAGGCGCGGAACGGTTCCATGGAGACGTTGAACGAGGCATCCATGATCCACAGCACGCCTGCCGCCACCCACAGCGCGGGTGAGTTGGGCATGGCCAGCAAGGCCAGCGTCGCCAGCAGCGCACCGGCCAGGAAATACGGCCGGCGCCGGCCGAAGCGGTTCCATGTGCGGTCCGAGTAGTGGCCGATGATCGGTTGCACGATCAGACCGGTGAGTGGCGCGGCCACCCACAGGATCGGGATGTCGTTGACGTTGGCACCCAGCGTCTGGAAGATCCGGCTGACGTTGGCATTCTGCAACGCGAAGCCGAACTGGATGCCCAGAAAGCCGAAGCACATGTTCCAGATCTGCCAGAACGACAGCTCGGGTTTTCTGGTCATGGTGTGGTGTTTCCTGTAGCAGTCTGTCGGGCTTTGCTGGCCAGCGGCGCGATCAGCAGATCGTCGATGCCGGCGTTGTTCAATGCGCCGTCGATGCCGCCGGCACCGCCGGTGTAATGCGCGAAGTGCTGCAGATAGCTCATGTTGAAGCCGTCCTCCAGCGCGAAGTGGCAGCGGGCGTGCGCCTGCGCCGTGAATTGGCCATGGGTGGAACGCTGCGTGCCCACGCTGTGCGGCATCACCAGCGGTACGCGCTGCAGCTCGCTGCCGTCGCAGCGGATCGCCAGCATCTTCACTGCCGCGGTGACGCCGGTGCTGATCGGGCCGTGGCCATTGCGATAGTCCACCGATACCCGGTAGCTGCCGCTGGCCGGCGCGGTCCATGCACGTGGCCAGTCGCCACTGACTCGTGCCACGTCGCCCGCGCAGGTCGCGGGGCTGTGCAGCGACTCCAGGCCATGTGCATCCACGCGGGTGGCGCTGACGCAGGTGAGGGCTCCCGTGCGCGGCAGCTGCCCCTGGCCGTCGACGGTCGCGCCGCGCCGGCCATTGACGTACAACTGCACCTTCCCATCGGTCTGTACGTGCCACAGGTTGCCAGCCGCCTTGAGTAGCGGGGCCGCTGGCGCGACCGGCGCGTACAACGGTGCGTCCATGCGCAGCGGCAGGTCATTCACCTGCACCGCCTTGAGCATCACCACCGTGGTGTTTCCCTGTGTGGTGCGGCGATCAGCGACCAGCAGATCGCCGCTGCGCCGTTTCGGCAGTTCCAGGGTAATGTGGCGATCGGGCAGCTCCAGCGTGATCGAGTCGCGCGTGCCGAACAGCATCGGCACCAGCGCGGTGGGCAGCTTCGGTTCCACCCGACCATCCTCGCCGAGGCCGAACACGCCCTCGGTGACGACGTCGAGGTAGGCTGCCACCGACCACAGCTGGCGAGGCGAATTGACTACCGGGCCGCTGAACTTGCCGTCGTCCAGATGCTGGCCCTGGGTCAGCAGCTCGTAGTTCTCGAGGTTGGAGCCGTACAGCGCCGCACCGCGCATCACCGACTCGATCTCGTGGGCGATGCGTGCCGGATCGTTCACCGTGCGCGCGGCGCGCAGCGCATAGGCGCTAACGAATGGCCAGATCGCGCGGTTGTGGTAGATCGGCTGGTCGGTGCGCTCAGGCCACATGATCGGGCTGCCGGCCGGCCAGCTCGGGTAGTTCGCCAGGGTCTGCCGTGCGCGTTCGCCCTCGGCCACGCCGCTGGTCACCGCCAGCGAGATGCCGAGCAGGTCGTAGGTGTCGACCGGGGTACCGTCGCCACCGAGGTAGCTCATGTACATGCCGCGATCGGCACGCCAGAAGTGCGCGTTGATGGCCTGCTTCAAGGCGGCCGCCCGGGCGCGGTAGCCGGTGGCCGCCTTCGTTTCATGGTGTGCATCGGCCAGCGTGGCGGCCAGCTGCAGCGCCTGGTAATGCAGCACGTTGGTGGACAGCGCATACGACTGGGCGATGAAGCCGACGTTGTCCGCGGTCCATGCCGGGTAGCTCTGCTCGCGCCAGTCCATGAATGAGGTTTCGCCCCGGTACAGCCCGAACTGCGCATCGAACGCGTATTGCCGGTCCTGCGCCAGCGTGTCGTTCAGCGCCTGCCGCACCTGCGCCGCAAACGCCTGGCCGCCGAGCAGGTGCCGCGCACCGAGGAACCACACCACGCGATCGGTGCTGATCGGCCAGCTGCCGCCCGAGCCGGTGTCCTGCATCACGTACAGGCCTTGCTTGGCGCTGGGCACGCGCACGCCGGACAACTTGAACTCCAGCCCGTTGCGCGCCCGCGTCGGGTCGAACCGCCACAGCCCGAGGTCGATCGAGTAGGACAAATCGCGCGTCCACACGTACGGCCATTTCAGCCCGGTCTCGAAGCAGTGGCAGGGAATCGGCTGGCCGTGATCGAACGCGCCATCGCGAATCGCGCTGACGGAATCCTGGCCCAGGTCGTCCTGCGCCATCGCGTAGAGCCCGTTGAACAGCACGCTGGCGGTATCCACACGCAAAGGCTGCGCCGGTATCACCCGCTGGCCGAACGGCCATGCCAGTGTGTAAGCGTCTTTGGCATCGCGCTGCATGCTGACATGCACGCCATGCCAGTCCAGTCCGTCGTGCCAGGCCGGGGCGACGCCGGGACCGGCGGCCATGGTCGCAGCCAGCAGCAGGCTCAGCATGGGGACAGCATGGGGTGGGTGGCACGGGTCATGTCGATCGTCATCAATGAGCTCTCCGGCAGCTGTTATGTCACGGCGGGACTTGCGCTGCATGCTGCGACTGCAGCATCGACGACGGGCAAGTTCAAGTGTGGGCCCCGCATGGTAGGTAGCGTCGCAATGCAGCAACCAGCACCTGCATACGTATTCATTCGCGACGGCCGGCGCTTGCCGGGCGCGCGGGCCGTCGCAAGCCACCCGTGGCAAGAAGAAGAGTTCTTGTAAAGCGGCCGACTATGGCGGCATAGTTGATCGATAGCGTGACAACACCGGGAGAATCCATGCGGGTACGCCTCGAAGATGTGGCGCGCGCGGCGAGCGTATCGCCCAAGACGGTGTCCCGCGTGCTCAACGACGAGGCCAACGTGAGCGACACCACGCGCAAGCGCGTGCTCGCTGCGATGGAGGCGATGGATTACCGTCCGCTGCCGTCGGCGCGCAGCCTGGCGGGCAATCGTTCGTTCCTGGTGGCGATGCTGTACGACAACAACGACAATCCGGCCTCGACCTATCTGGCCGAGATCCAGGACGGCGTGCTGGAGGCCTGTGATTCGCATCGCTACAGCATGATGGTGCGTCCGCTGCGGATGCGCGGGGACGATTTCATCCGTCGGCTCGATGCGCTGATTTCCGATCATCACCCGGACGGCATCGTGCTCACCCCGCCGATCACCGACTACGCGCCGCTGCTCAAGCGCCTGCGCGAGCGCAATGTGCCGTATGCCAGCGTGTCGCCAAGGATCCGCGACGACAACATCGGCGTCACCATGGACGAGCAGCAGGCGGCGCGCACGATCGTGGAGCATCTGCTGTCGCTGGGGCATCGACGTATCGCCCATGTCGAAGGCATTGCCGACCACGGTGCCAGTGCCTGGCGACTGGCCGGCTATCGTCAGGCGATGGCCGCCGCGGGGCTGACCGTGGATCCCGCGCTGGTGGTGCAGGGCGCTTTCACGTTCGGCTCCGGTGTGGCGGCGGCGCGGCAGCTGTTTGCGCTGGCGGAGCGTCCCACGGCGGTGTTTGCCGCGAACGACGACATGGCGACGGGCGTGATGTGGGCGGCGAACGAGTGCGGCCTGAAGGTACCGCAGGATCTTTCCGTGTGCGGGTTCGACGACATCCCGTTGGCGAGCCAGCTGTGGCCCGCCTTGACCACCATTCGCCAGCCCAGTCGCGAGATGGGCAAGGTCGCTGCGTTGCAGCTGCTGGAAGTGCTGCGCGGCCGCGGCCATGGCCAGCTGCAGCAGATGCCGTTTTCGCTGGAGATCCGCGGCTCGACCGCAGCCGTTCCCTGAAACTTCCCCGCAGGCGCGGGAGCCTGCCGGCCGGTCATGTTGCTTTGCGAATTGACAGCGCTGTCATCTGTGTCACTCTGCGGCTTCCGCGCATCGCCTGCGCGCCTGTCTGGAGCTCCGACGTGTCGCTGTCCTCCCCCCGGAAATCTGTCCTGCAACGTATCTTCCCTGCCGTGTCGATCGCCTGCGTGCTGTTCCTGCAGGCCTCGCCCGTGCCTGCGGCCGAGGCGGCGGCCACCGTGCATCCGGAGCTGTGGCCGAAGGTGACTTCGCCGCTGCCGCCCGATCCCGCGCTGGAGGCCAGGGTCAGGGCGCTGCTTGCAAGGATGTCGGTGGAGGACAAGGTCGGCCAGATGATCCAGGCCGACATCAAGTACGTGACCCCGCAGGACGTGCGCAAATACCGGCTCGGTTCGATCCTGGCCGGCGGCAATTCCGGGCCGGACGGTGGCCAGTACGGCACCGCGGCGCAATGGCAGCAGCTGGCCGACGCGTTCCATCGCGTCTCGATGGACGTCTCGGGTGGACGCCCGGCGATTCCGGTGCTGTTCGGCATCGACGCGGTGCATGGCCACAACAATCTGCTCGGCAGCACGCTGTTCCCGCAGAACGTCGGACTGGGTGCCACACGCGATCCACAACTGATCCGCCAGATTGGCGAGGTCACCGCACAAGAGCTGCGGGCCAGCGGCATCAGCTGGACGTTCGCGCCCACCTTGACGGTGCCGCAGGACAATCGCTGGGGGCGCTCGTACGAAGGCTATTCGGAGAACCCGAAACTGGTGGCGCAGTACGCCTCCGCCATCGTGGAGGGGCTGGAAGGCGCGGTGGGTACGCCGGAGTTTCTCGATGCCGATCACGTGCTCGCAACGGCCAAGCATTTCGTCGGCGACGGCGGCACCCGCGACGGCAAGGACCAGGGTGACGCCGAGGTCAGCGAGGCCGTGCTGCGCGACGTGCATGCGGCCGGCTATCCGCCGGCGATCCGGGCGGGTGTGCAGGTCGTGATGGTCTCCTTCTCCAGCTGGAACGGCGTGAAGATGGCCGGCAACAAGGCGCTGATCACCGACGTGCTGAAAGGGCGCATGGGTTTCGGCGGCATCGTGCTGGGCGACTGGAACGCGCATGGCCAGGTGCCCGGTTGCACCAACGAGGATTGTGCCGCGGCCTACAACGCCGGGCTGGACATGCTGGAGGCACCGGATTCGTGGAAGGGCCTGTACGAGCACACCCTCGCCGAAGTGAAGTCAGGCGTGATTCCGATGAGCCGCGTCGACGATGCGGTGACGCGGATCCTGCGGGTGAAGATGCGGCTGGGCATGTTCAAGGCGGGGCTGCCGAGCGCCGACCCGCTGGCGGTCGATGCCGCGCACATCATCGGCAGTCCGGCGCACCGGGCGCTGGCGCGACGCGCCGTACGGGAGTCGCTGGTGCTGCTGAAGAATCAGCATGGCCTGCTGCCGCTGGATCCGCGCAAGCGCATCCTGGTGGCTGGCGACGGGGCCGACAATATCTCCAAGCAGAACGGCGGCTGGACGCTCACCTGGCAAGGCACCGGACTGACCAACGCGAATTTCCCCGGCGCGACCTCGATCTGGGCCGGCATCGACGCGCAGGTGAAAGCCGCAGGCGGCACGGCAGAGCTGTCGGTGGATGGCAGCTACCGGCAGAAGCCCGACGCGGCCATCGTGGTGTTCGGCGAGGATCCCTACGCGGAATTCCAGGGTGACCTGCCCAACCTGGCTTACCGGCCGGGTGACGATCACGACCTCGACCTGCTGCGTCGCCTGCATCGGCAAGGTGTGCCGGTGGTGGCGGTGTTCCTCGGTGGGCGTCCGCTGTGGATGAATCGCGAGATCAATGCCGCCGATGCGTTCGTCGTCGCGTGGCTGCCCGGCGGCGAAGGCGAGGGCGTGGCCGACGTCCTGTTGCGCACGGGTGACGGCCGGGTCGCCCACGACTTTCACGGCAAGCTGGGTTATTCGTGGCCGCGCACCGCGGTGCAGACGACACTCAACGTGGGCCAGGCCGACTACCACCCGCAGTTTCCGTATGGCTATGGACTAAGCTACGCCCATCCGGCCAGCGTCGGACAGTTGCCCGAGGTCGCGGGCATGGTCCTGGAAGCAGCTCGTGCCGGCGTCTACTTCTTGCACGGCAAGCCGGCACACGATTTCGCTCTCGACATGATCGGGGCGAATGGCAAGTCGATGGACGTCATCGCCACGCCGGCGACGACCGCCGACGGCAGCCTGCAGGTCAGCGCGCTCGACTACAAGGCACAGGAAGATGCCCGCAGTCTGCGCTGGTCCGGTGCGGGCGAGGCAAGCGTCGCACTGACCACGGCGGTACCGGTCGACCTGGACCGCGAGACCAACGGCGACGTGTTGCTGGTGACCACCTTGCGCATCGATGCGTTATCACCCAAGGGCAGCACGCTTGGCGTGTCCTGCGGCAGCGGCTGCAGCGCCAGGCTGCCGATCGGCAACGGGCTGGCCGCACTGCCGCGCGGCCAGTGGCTGCGTGTGGGCATTCCGCTGAAATGCTTCCGCGCCGCCGGTGCCGACATGCAAAAGCTGGATTCACCTTTCCGCTGGAGCAGCAGCGCCGGCGAGCGAATCGCGATTGCCGAGGTGGCGCTGGGCACCGTTGCGGACAAGACCCTGGACTGCCCGTAGCATTAGGCGACCTCGATGCCGCCGCGGCGCGGCGCCGTGCGGGTCGATCGCGAGCTGGACTGTGGGCCTGTTGCGCGACGCCTCACGGGTCGCTTCGACGCGCCGTGCTGACACACCCGGCCCTCGTGCGAAAAGGACTGTCAGGTGGCGCCTTGGCAGGCTTCCTGTCATGGGCAAGGAGCATCACCCGTCTGCAGATTCCGACCAGGGACAGCTGTGACAAATGAGCCTGGCCGCAGAGCCCCTGGCGGATGTCCGCGTCGCGTGTCGAATCACGTCGAGCCACGCGCTCAGTAACGAGGAAAAAAAAGGATGCCCCGTTGCCGGGGCATCCGATGGCGACTGGAAGGGAGCAGTCAGTCGCCAGGAGGGAACTGCATTGTCGCCTAGAACCAGAAGCCGATCTGGACGCCGTAAGTGCGTGGCGGCAGGTACTGGGAGGTGAATGCCACGTTGCCATTGGCCAGCAGCGTGCTGCCCGCGGCACTGCTCTTGACCTTGCCGTCCGATACGTTCTGCACGTAGGCGTTGACGTACCACTTCTCGTTTGGCTCGGTGTAGCGCAACGAGAGATCGCCGCGGGCATACGCCTTCTGCTTGTCGCCGGCACCAAAGTTGAACCAGCTCAGCCACTGCGCGCTCTGGTACTGGGCGCTCACGCGCGGGGTCAGGCGGCCGCCATTGCTCAGCACGAAATCATGCTCGTAGATGGCGGTGAGTGACAGGTCCGGTGCGTGCGGCAGATCATTGCCGGAAATGTCCATGCAGTTGTTGCTGATGGTCGATTCAGGCGGGCAGGCGGTCGGCACGTAGTAGTCGTTGCTGGCCGCGTACTTCTCGGTACCCAGCTCCTTCTTCGGGATCACCGACAGGATCAGGTTGGCGCGGTCGTTGCTCTGCTGGTAGGCAAGCTCCGACTCGAAGCCAGCCACCTTGGTCTCGCCGCCCACGTTCGAGAAGCCGAGCCCATGCGTGCCGTCGGGATAGGTGACCGGCGCCGACAACTGGTAGTTCTTGAAGACCTCATAGTAGGCCGCGCTGTTCCAGGTCATGTGGCCATCGAAGAAGGAGAACTTGGTGCCGATCTCGTAGTTGGTCAGGGTCTCCGGCTTGTACAGTGCGCCGCCGTCCTGTGTGCCGCCCGACTTGTAGCCGGTGGATACGCTGGCGTAGATCAGGCCATTGCTGCCCAGGTCGTGATCCAGCCGCACCAGCCAGGTCGGCTTGCTCTTGCTGTAGGTCGCATCGTTGTGCTGGCTGATATTGAAGCCGACGTCGCCAGGCTGTTCTCCGGGCGAGATCGGCTGCTGCGGAAAGGCCGGGTCGTAGCCCCAGCCCCAGTTGATGCCGCCCCTGTTTTCCCGCTTGTCATGCGACCAGCGGGCGCCGCCGGTAAGCCGCCAGGTGTCGCTCATGTGCCAGGTGGCTTGGCCGAAGGCCGCGGTCGAGGTGACCCGCTCTTCCGGCTGGATGAACGAGCCCTGCCAGCCCACGGTGCCCTGCTGGGTGCCGTTCATGATCGGGATATCGAAGCGGATGTTGTTGTTTTCGTGCTCGTAGTACGCGCCGAGAATCCAGTCCAGGGTGTTCTGGCCGGTGGATTTCAGATCGAACTCCTGGCTGGAACTGACGTAGTTGGAGAAGTTGGTGCGGTCTTCCTGATACGAGCCGTTGGTGGTGAAGCTGGTCGGCACATTCACGCCGCCGTCCTGGTCGAAGTCGCCCTTGCCCGAGTAGCGGTTGTAGCCGGCGATGTAGCTCAGTTCCATGCCGTCGTTGATGGTCCAGTCCATGCGACTGCGCACCGACCGGGACGTGCGATCCAGGTAAGGCGCGGTGTCGATCAGCGCCGACCAGAACTTCTGGCCCGGTCGTGGTTGCTGCATCAGGTTCATGTTGGGCGTGCCGCGATCCTTGAAATCCTCGTAGGACAGATCCCAGACGAAGCTGTCGCTGGGCTTCCAGCGCGCACTCACGCGGTAGGCCGACTGATCCTGCGCGTCATACTTCTTGCCCTTCTGCACGAACAGGTTCGTGTCGATCGGCTGGAAGCTCGCCGGATCGCCGCCCGAGGCGAGATAGTTCGCCTGCTGCTGCGCGACCGTGGGAATCTGGCCCACCGGATTCTGGTAATCGACGTAACCATCGTGCTGCTCGTGCACGGCGGCCACGCGCATGGCGAAGGTGCTGCTGATCGGCAGGTTCACCGCAGCACGCACGCCGCTCTGGTTGTAGTTGCCGGCCTCGATCGTGCCATTGCCGTAGAAGCCGCCGTTGATGTCCGGCTTCATGGTGGTGAAGCTGATCGCGCCGGCGGTGGAGTTGCGGCCCCACAAGGTGCCCTGAGGGCCACGCAGCACTTCCACGCCATCCATGTCCAGCAGCAGGCTGGCGGCCGCCTCGGCCCGCGGGGAGTACACGCCGTCGACGAAGGTCGCGACCTCGGGGTCGGCATATTCGGTCTTGGCGCTGTCGTTGCCGATGCCGCGTAGGGTGAGGGTGACCACGCCGTGATCGCCTTCGGAAGTGCCCTGCAGGCCGGGTACCAGTTTGGTGATGTCCTGCACGGTCATGACGCGCTCCTTGTCGAGCGTGTCGCCGCTGACTGCGCTGATGGCCACCGGGGTCTTCTGCAGCGGCGTCTCGCGTTTGGTCGCGGTGACCTGCACCGAGGCCAGCGTCTTCACCTTGCTGGCAGCGCGAGCATCCTTCGATGCCGAATCTGCTTCCTGTCCGGTTGCGTGAACAGCGCCGGAGGCCAGTACGGCCGCCATGGCGATGTACAGTGCTGAGTAGCGTAGTTTCATTTTCACCCTCTCCCCAAATCGTCGTGATCATGCGGTAGTCTTTCGATGATAGCGCTGTCAAATTGATATGACAGCGCTGTCATGGCCGCGATGCTACTGCGAAATTCCGCGATAAGCTTGCTGCGAAGCAACAAGCCAGGAGGAGGCGAGATGCCACGCATACAGAAGGTGTTGATCGTGGGCGGCGGTACCGCCGGCTGGCTGACGGCGTGCTATCTGGCCAAGGCGCTGAACAGCGCCGCACCGGAAAGCATCCATGTCGAGCTGGTCGAGTCGGCCAGCATCGGCCTGCTCGGCGTCGGTGAGGCCACCTTCCCGTCGATCCGGGGCACCCTGGCCGCGATCGGCCTGGACGAACGACGATTCCTGGTCGGTGCGACCGCGACCTACAAACAGGGTATTCAGTACGTCAACTGGGTAAGGCCGCCGAACGCGCCGGGACCGGATCGGTTTTTCCACCCGTTCAGCACGCCCAGCCAGCGCGGCGGCAGCCCCGAACTGCTGCCTTACTGGCTGCTGGGCGGCGCCCCCGAAGGCACTGCTTTTGCCGAGGCGGTGACGATGCAGAGCCATCTGGTCGATCACGGGCGGGCGCCAAAGCGCGCCAGCGATCCGGACTATCAGGGGCCGTTGAACCACGCCTACCATTTCGATGCCGCCTGCTTCGCCGCGACGCTGGCCGAGCATGGCCAGAGCCTGGGCGTCACACGCCACCTGGCCACGGTCGAGCGCGCCGAACTGGACGAAAACGGCGCCATCGCGCGCATCGTCACCACCGAGCTGGGTGCACTGTCGGCCGATCTGTACGTGGACTGCACCGGCTTGCGCGGCGCCCTGATCGGCAACGCCATGCAGTCGCCGTTCCGCAGCCGTCGCGACGTGCTGTTCGTCGACCGCGCGGTTGCGCTGCAGGTGCCGTATCCGAAAGCGGACTCGCCGATCCTGCCGTTCACCCGATCCACCGCACAGGAAGCCGGCTGGATCTGGGATATCGGGCTGCAGAAGCGGCGTGGCATCGGCTACGTCTATTCGTCCCGGCACGGCGACGCCGAGCGGGCGGAAGAGCTGGTACGGCGTTACGTCGGCCCTGCCGCCGACAGGCTCGAGGCCCTGCACCTGAAATTCGAGACCGGCTACCGGCCGGAGCACTGGCGCAAGAACTGCGTGGCGATCGGACTGGCCGGCGGCTTCGTCGAGCCGCTGGAGTCCACCGGCATCGCGCTGATCGAACTGGCCGCGTACATGGTCACCCATCTGTTGCCGGGTGACCGCGACGACATGGAAAGCACGGCGCGGAAGTTCAACGAGATGATGGTCGCGCGCTACGACCGCATCATCGACTTCATCAAGATGCACTATTGCCTGTCGCAGCGTCGCGACTCGGCGTTCTGGATCGACAATACCGACCTGGCCAGCATCCCGGCGAGCCTGCAGGAGCGGTTGCAACTGTGGCGGCACCGACCGCCGCATCGGCTCGACTTCGTCACCGACCTGGAGATGTTCATGCCGGCCAGTTGGCAGTACGTTCTCTATGGCATGGAGTTCAGGACCGACCTCGAACCGATGCGCAGCGCCTATCCCCACATGGAGGCGGCGCGGCGTGAATTCGCGATGATCCGGCAGATCGCCGGGCATGCGCTGAACGACCTGCCGGACCACCGTGCACTGGTCGAGCAGCTGTGTCGGGAGCACGTGCAGCGGGGACACGGGGGTGCAGGCGTGGCTGCGTAGGTCGGCGTCGCCGTCGGATGCCCTTCGACGACGCCTGTGGGCATGGCCGTGCCTAGTTGCTGCCCTTGCCGCCGATGTCGACGAACGGCACGGCGCCGTTGCCGCCGACGTATTGCGGCAGGATGCCGTTCCAGTGCTGGGTGGCGTAGAAGCGGGTGTACTGCGGGTTGCCCCGCAGCGCCTGGCCAACCAGCTGGATCGCCTTGGCCTGCGCGGTGGCTTCCAGCACCGTGGACTCGGCGATGCCCTTGGCGGACTCGATCTTTGCCTGGGCCTCCGCTTGCGCTGTCACGGTCTTCTGCTGGCCCTCGTACTTGCGCTGCAGCACGGTGTTCTGTGCCTGCACGGCTTGCGCCTTGGCCTTGACCGCGTTCTCGACCGACTCGGAAAACACCGGCGAATACTTGATCGAGGTGAGCTGCACATCGACCACGTTGATGCCGAACAGCCGACCCAGCGCCTCGGCGACTTCTTTCCTCATCTGTTCGGTGATCTGAGCGCGCGAGTCCGAGATGTTCAAGGTGTTGTACTTCGCGAACACGGCAAGCGCGCGATCACGCACGACCGGAACGATGGTCGTGTCGATGTCGGAGTTGCCGGCGCGACCGACATCGTAGAGCAGATGCAGCACGGCCGCTGGCGGGACCTGATAGATGACCGAGATGGAAATCGCCACCGCCTGGTTGTCGTTGGTGTACACCGACAGCTCGGGTAGCAAGTAGGTCGATTGCGAGGTCTGCAGGTAATCGACCTCCTCCAGGAACGGCACCTTGAAGTGCACGCCCGTGCCCAGCGGCTGTTTGGTCGTGACGGTGCCGCCCATCCAGCGAATCGCCGCCATCTGGTTCGGAGGAACCACGAAGAACGAGCTGAGCAAGAGCACGATGACCAGAATGGCGGGGATGATCAGGCGCAGTGACGAGCCCGGCATATTCAACATTTGACGCATGCTTGCAGATCCTTCTTGTGGTGATGGGCGCTGGTTTGCGAGCCGGTTTCCCCTCTGCTGGCCGACCGGCCCGCTGGCCTTGCCGTCGCACCGGAGCCGAGCTCCGGCTATCGCCGAGTGTCGGGCCATCGATGCAATTGGCGCAATCCCGAATGCGTCGAGGCCGTGACAAACGCGGCCTCGATGCGGGTCCGTGGATCCGACGAGCGTGTCAGTGCAGCTCGACCAGCACCAGCCCCTGCGGCGGGATGGTGATCTCGAACCTGCCCTTGACCAGGTCTCGTTGTTCCGGCGCAGGCAGCTGGCCGGCCTCACGCAATTGCGCGATCTGTTCGCGGCTGGGTGAGTCGGGCCGGCCCATGCGATCGAACAGCGCGACCGCGTTGCCGTGGGTTTGGTCGACTCGCCACACGGTGGCGTGGGCACCGGCGGGCAGATGCTTCACGTCGATACGGAAATGCCTGGGTATGCCGACCGGTTCGCCCGGGGTGTAGCTGGCGGTCTTGCCGACCGGCGGCGCGTAGTTCCACAGCGCCAGCACCACGGTGCCATCGTCTCGCCTGGTCACCAGCGCCGATTCCGAGGTGCTCTTGAGCTGGCGGTCGCCCAGCTTGTGCAGCATCGCGAACGCGTTGAACGAGGGCTTGGGGATGCGATCGGCGGCGATCAGGCCGAAGCCGCCGTAGAACGGATTCCGTACCACGCCCTGTTCCTCGAACACGTCCGAGAACGACCAGTAGCTCATGATCTGGATCTTGCCTGCGCATTCGCGGATGGTGTTGGCCATCCACGGGCCCATGAACACGCTGTCGGTGACGTCGGGCAGGTTCGCGTAGCTGGCGTTGTACTCGCTGAAGATCAGCGGCATGTGCGGGAAGGGCGAGCCGAGGATTTCCTTGTGCACCTTGTCCACCGTGCGGCAGACCATGTCGCGGCGCGGGATGTTCTCGCCGGTGTGGAACACGTTGTCGGCGGTATCGTCGCCGTAGACGTGGGTGCTGACGAAGTCGACCGGCACGTCGTCCTTCTTCGCATGGGCCAGGAACGCAGTGGCCCATGCACCCTGCGCGGTGGATGGCCCGCCCACGCGCAGGCGCGGGCTGACCCCCTTCAACGCACGGGCGGTGTGGTCGTACAGGGTGAAATAGGTGGGTTGTGCCGGCTTGCCGGCCCAGAAGCCGATGTTCGGCTCGTTCCACACCTCGAAGTACCAGCTCGATACTTCGTCGATGCCGTAGCGTGCGACCAGGTGCTTCGCGAACGCTGCGATCATCGCGTCCCACTCGGCGTAATCCTTCGGCGGCGCAATGTTCGGGTGGTACCAGAACTCCTGCAACGCCTTCGGATCGGAGCTCAGCTCCGGCGGCATGAAGCTCAGCTCGACGAAGGGTCTGACGCCGTGCTCGAGCAGGCCATCGTAGATCTGGTCGACGTAGGAGAAGTTGTAGCTGACCTTGCCGTCGGGATCGCGCCGGACCAGGCCGACATCGTGGTCGAAGATGCCGTGTGCGCGGACGTAGCTGAAGCCGGTGGCCCGATGCACCGCGTCGAGGTCCTTGCGGTAGTCGTCGCGCAGCGCCAGCGAGGCCCGGCCGGAGCCGAACATCTTCTCCCAGAAGTGCGGGAAGGGTGTGCCCTGGGCCTGGGCATCGACGCGGATACGTACTGTGTCGGAGGCTGTGGCGGCGGCCGCATGGCCGGCCATCAAGGCGGCAGCGCAAACGCTCAGGAGCAGGCGGCGGATCGTGCGTGGACGAATCATCGGGATTCCTTGTCGTCAGGCGGAACAGGTCCGCTTCGGCCTGCTCGAAGGATGGCGGTGTAAACGTTTACATGGCCGGCACGGCAGTCTCTTACAGTCAGCTAGCGCCGTCCAGTGACCCGGCTGAAATGGATGGAGAGGGGATTGCTGCCGGTCCCGGCAGCAGTCGACCCGACGAAGACCTGCAGCGGCGGCCGCACGGGTGCCGCCCCTTCGGCGACACATTCCGGGGAATCCGCGCCGATGTCGGGTTCCTGATGGAATTCGTCAAACGTCCGTTCGCCTCGATTCCGTCATCGAATCGCGGGCCCGCCAGTTTCTCCGGTACCCGAATTCTCCTCGTCGCCCTCTTATAGTGTAGGTAGCCGCATTGCAGATGCCAGCGAATGAGGGAGTCCATGAGTTCCGACAGAGGCCCTTTCTGGGCGCGGATGTTCGTTACGCATCAGGCCACGCTCAACGGCTTTTTCCGGCGTCGCGTGGCGCATCGCTGGGATGCCCAGGATCTGGCCCAGGAAGTCTTCGTGCGTCTGTTGCGCGTCGACGGTGGCGAGGACAGCATCATCGCCAACCCGGAAGCCTACCTGTTCACGGTGGCATCCAATCTCGTCAAGGAGCATGCGGTACTGCAGAAACGGCGGGGCCTGAGCGTGGACATCACGCAGATGTTGCCGGAGCTGGAATCCCCGCAAGGTACGCCCGAGGCCGAGGCCGAGCGCGAATTCCGACGGCAACGGCTGCACACGGTGCTCGACCGTCTGCCGCCCCGCTGCAAGGCGGTGATGCTGATGCAGCATCGCGACGGCATGAGCTACGACGAAATCGCCGCGCAACTGGGAGTGTCCAATCACATGGTCAAGAAATATGTCGTCAAGGCGCTGGCGTTGTGCCGCCGCGGCCTGGCCCGGTACGAGTAGTCGTCATGCACAAGGAAGACCAGCAATTGCAGGATCTCATCGCGGAACAGGCTGCGGAATGGTATGTGGCGCATCGCGACGGTACGCCTGGCATGCAGCAACAGAAGACTTTCATGCGCTGGCTGCGTGCCTCGCCCATGCATGTGGCCGAATACCTGGCCATCGCCGGAGTCGCACGCGACATCGGAGACGCGGCACGACAGGACACCACGCCACTGCAGCAACTGCTGGGCGGCGTCGGCGGCATGGATCGCGTGGTGCCAATTCACGCCGCCACCGGCGCATCGGTGTTCGGCATGCTCTCGCCGCAGGAGCACCGGGTCAGGACCCGTGCCGGCTACCATGCACATCCGTCCCGTGCGGCAAGGCGTTCCCTCGCGCGCTGGGCGAATGTCGTGGCGCTGATGCTGGTGACGACGGCCCTGGTTTTCGGCCTGCGGTGGTTCACGTCCCGGCCGCAAGTGCTGAATTACGCCACCAGTCACGGCGAGCAGCGCAGCCTGCAGCTACCGGACAACACCTTCGTGCGGCTCAACTCCGATTCGGCCATCGCGGTCAGTTTCAGCCAGCACCACCGCCTCGTCGAAGTCATTCGCGGCCAGGCCTATTTCGAGGTGGCGAAAGACCCGGTACGGCCCTTCGGCGTGCGCGTCGGTGGCTTGCTGATCAAGGACATCGGCACGGCATTCGATGTCTACCGGCAAGCCACGGGAACCACGGTCACGGTGACCGAAGGCCAGGTGCAGGTATGGCCGGCACCGCCGGCACCACCCGCCACCGGTTGGCTGCATCGCGCTCGGCGGCCGGCAGATGCATGGCGGGGACATCCGCTGGTCGATCTCGTCGCCGGCCATCAGGCGCGCATCGCCGCCTCCGGTCGGCTGGAATCGCAAGGTCCGGTTGATGTGGAGCAGGCCACTGCCTGGCTCCAGGGCAACATCGTCTTCGAGGACGAGACCATCGCCGCGGTGGCGACGCAATTCAATCGCTACAACAATCTGCAGATCCGCGTGGACGACCGGCGAATCGGCATGTTGCCCATCAGCGGCACCTTTGCCGCACATGATGTGTCCACCTTCGTCGCGTTCCTCGGCACCATGCCCGGCGTGCATGTGCGGACGCTGGAACGACGCATCATCATCACCGGCCGTGCCGTGGGGAAGCATCGTGATTGAAGCCGGATCGGCACGATGTGGCGATCACATCAAAAAAGCATTACCCGGTTTCGCACGATCGGGCTCGTAAGTAACAAGCGCATCACATCAAGCCAGCGTTGACTGCCGGTGTGTGCACCACCGTGGTATCCAGCAGGGGAACCGATTCATGCACAAGTCCATTCTTGCAAAGTGTTGCCTGGCGGCGTTGGTTGGCGCCGGGCTTGCCGGCCCCGTCATGGCGGCTCCATTCCAGACGCCGGCGGTATCCGACACCGTGATTCCGGCGATGCCGTTGAACAAGGCACTCAGTACCTTCGCGCAGCATGCGCATCTGCAACTGGTCTACGTCTCGAAGATCGCGGACGACATGCGCACCCAGGGCGCACCGGCCGGCCTGTCACAGCAGGCCACCCTGCAAAGACTGCTCAAAGGCACCGGCCTGAAATACCGTTTCCTCAATGCCAAGACGGTGACGATCTATTCGGCGGATGATCCGCCGGCACCCGGTGCGTCCTCGTCGGAGAAGCCGGACAGCAAGCAGACGGTCAGCCTGCAGGCCGTCGTGGTCACGACCGGTACGCATTCGTTCGATCGCACCGAGGCTACCTCGCTGTCGCCCATCGACGTGTTGACGCCGGAGGATCTGGTGGGCACCGGCGCCACAAATCTGGCTTCAGCGCTGCGTGTGCTGCTCCCCTCGTTCAACTTTCCCCAGCCGTCGGTGACCGACGCCACCGATGCGATCCAGCCAGCGCAGCTGCGCGGCCTGGCGCCGGACCAGACGCTGGTGCTGATCAACGGCAAGCGGCAACACACCACCGCCATCGTCAACGTGAACGGTTCGCTGGGCCGGGGCTCCTCGCCGGTCGACATCAATGCCATCCCGGTGAATGCGATCGACCACGTCGAGGTGCTGCGTGATGGCGCCGCAGCCCAGTACGGTTCGGACGCGATCGCGGGCGTGATCAATATCATCCTCAAGGGCGGCAGCAAGCATGGATCGGCCAGCATCACCGGCGGCCAGTTCAGTAAAGGCGACGGCAGCACCTGGCAGGGTGGCGCCGATGGCGGCTTCGCCCTGGGCAAGAAGGGCTGGGTGCATCTGAGCTTCAACGCGATGCACCAGGACCCGACCAACCGCGCCGGCCCCGACAACCGCTATCCGGGTGACCCGACCTTCGGTACCGTCACCTTCCACTACGGCCTGCCGCTGATCAAGGCCAGGCAGGGCGCGATCAACCTGCAATATGACCTGACACCGAACGCGCAGATCTACGCGTTCAGCCTGTTCAACAAGCGGGACGTCAGCGCCGGCGGCTTCTTCCGCTCGCTGTCCAGCTATTCCGGCAGTAGCCCGGACGCCGTGGCGGTCTACCCGAATGGCTTCCTGCCGACCGAGAACAGCGCCATCCGCGACGACTCCGAGGTCGTGGGCGTGCGCGGCAAGGTGGCCGGCTGGAACTACGATTTCAGTGCCAACACCGGTGGCAACCACTGGAAGCTCAATACCAGCGATACGTACAACTATTCGTTGGGTAGCGCCTCGCCCACCGGCTTCTACATCGGCACCCTGAGCGATCGGCAGAACCTGTACAACGCCGACTTCAACAGGGATTTCAATCCCGCCATGCTGGAAAACCCGCTGACGGTGGCGTGGGGTCTGGAGTATCGCCACGAGAATTTCGAGATCAAGCAGGGTGACGCGGCCTCCTATGCCGGTGCCGGTGCCCAGGTGTTCCCGGGCTACCAGCCGGGCGATGCCGGTTCGCATTCGCGCAACAGCCACGCGATCTACGTCGACCTGGAAAGTGACCTGACCAACAAGCTGTCCGCCGGACTGGCGGTCCGCAACGAGCACTACAGCGACTTCGGCGGTACCACTTCGGCGAAGCTGTCCGGCCGCTACGAGTTCAACCCGACGGTGGCACTGCGCGGGACGGTGTCCAACGGCTTCCGCGCACCATCGTTGCAGCAGGAGTACTACTCGAGCACGGCGATCAACTTCGTCGCCGACGGCAGCGGCAACCTGATTCCCTACACGATCCGCACCTTCCCGGTCAGCGATGCCGCCGCGCAGGCGCTGGGCGCGCAGTCGTTGAAGGCCGAGAAATCACGCAACTACAGCTTCGGCCTGGTGCTGACCCCGACCAGTGGCCTGTACACCACGCTCGATGTCTACCAGATCGACATCGACCATCGCATCATCCTCAGCGGCAACCTGGTGGGCGCGGCGGTGCAGGATTACCTGACATCGGTCGGCATTCCGTTCGTCAGCGGTGGCCGCTTCTTCACCAACGCAGTGGATACGCGTACCCGCGGCGTCGACCTGGTCAGCACCTACCCGGTGGAACTGCAGAACTCGTCGCTGAAGTTCACCGGTGGCATGAATTACAACAAGACCGACATCCGTTCGATCGCGGCGAATCCACCGCAGCTTGGACTGGCCGGGCTGACGTTGCCGATCATCGACCGCGCCGAGGAGGGTCGCATCACCAGGGGCAGCCCGCGCACCAAGGCGTTCCTTTCCACCGACTGGCGTGTGAGCAACTGGAACTTCCATGGCCAGGTCACCCGCTATGGGGAATTCACCGCACTCGGCACCACGGCCAGCAGTGACCAGACCTACGGCGCACGCTTCGTGCTCGATGCCTCGGTGAACTACAACTGGAACGACTGGACTTTCACCCTGGGTGGCAACGACATCAACGACGCCTACCCGGAGAAGAGCAGCAGCGCCAACAACTACCACGGCATCCTTCCCTACACCGGGTCCTCGCCGTTCGGCTTCAGTGGCGCTTACTACTACGGCACCGTGGCCTACCACTGGTAAGGCAGTCAGGACACGACACGGTCGCGCACGGGGACGCCCGCATCAGGGCATCCCCGTGCGCCCAGCGCATTCCGCGTGCGCGTGGAATCCGCGCCTCGCATTTCCGCCCCGCCTCCCCATTCCCGGCATTCACCGAGTGACCATCATGCGCAACACAATCTCTGCATGGATGGCAACCGCCATCCTCGCCGCGACGCCAGCGGCGTGGGCGACCCAGCCATCGTCGACCCAACGCAACATCCCCCGCCAGGCGCTCGACGCCACCGCCGCACCCACCACGATGGCCGCGCTGGCCAGGGCCAGACCGGTCACCGCGAAACACGCCATGGTGGTTTCCGCGCAGCACCTGGCCACCCGGGCCGGGGTGGACATCCTCAGGCAAGGTGGCAATGCGGTGGATGCCGCGGTCGCCGTGGGCTACGCGCTGGCCGTGGTACATCCTTGCTGCGGCAACATCGGCGGCGGTGGCTTCATGGTGGTGCACCTGGCCGGCGGCAAGAACCTGTTCCTGGACTTCCGCGAGAAGGCGTCGCTGCAAGCCAGCCCCGGCATGTATCAGGATGCCAGGGGCAACGTGATCGCGGGCAAGAGCACCGGCAGCTATCTCGGGGTCGGCGTGCCCGGCACCGTGATGGGCATGGACGAGGCGCTGGAGAAGTACGGCAGCATGCGCCTGCGGCAGGTGATCGCGCCGGCGATCAAGCTGGCCCGTGACGGCTTCGTGCTGCGACAGGGTGACGTCAACATCCTCAACGAGCGGGTCAAGGATTTCGCCAAACATCCCAATGTGGCGGCGACCTTCCTCAACCATGGCAAGCCGTACGTGGTGGGCGATCGGCTGCGGCAGCCGCAGCTGGCGCACACGCTGGCGCTGATCGAGCAAGGCGGCACGCGGGCGTTCTATCGTGGCAGCATCGCGCGCAAGGTGGTCGCGGCCAGCCACGCGCATGGCGGCATCCTGTCGATGCAGGACTTCGCCGACTATTCGGTGGTGTGGGACACGCCGCTGACCTGCGACTACCACGGCTACACCATCGTCTCCGACCCGCCGCCCAGCTCCGGCGGCGCCACGATCTGCCAGATCCTGCAGGTCCTCAAGCCATATGCGCTGGCTCGCTGGGGCTATGGCTCGGTCGACAGCGTGCACTACATGATCGAGGCCGAGCGCCGCGCCTTCGCCGATCGCAACACCTACCTCGGTGATCCGGCCTTCGTGAAAAATCCCATAGACAAACTGCTGTCGCCGCAGCACGTGGCCGCGATGCGCGCGACCATCAAGCCGGACAAGGCCACGCCGTCGTCCGAAATCAAGGGCAGCCTGGGGCCGGTCGAGGGCACCAACACCACCGATTACTCGGTCGTCGACGCGCACGGCAACGCCGTTGCGGTGACCTACACCATCAACTACCTGTTCGGTGTCGGCCGGATCGCCGGTGATACCGGCTTCTTCCTCAACAACGAGATGGATGACTTCACCTCCAAGCCGGGCGTGCCCAATTCGTTTGGCCTGGTGCAAGGCAAGATCAACCAGATCGAGCCGGGCAAGCGTCCGCTAAGTTCGATGTCGCCGACCATCGTGCTGCGCGACGGCAAGCTGTTCATGGTGACCGGCAGCCCGGGTGGCTCCACCATCATCTCGACCACGCTGGAGAGCTTCCTCAACGTGGCCGAGTTCGGCATGAACATGCAGCAGGCGGTGGACGCGCCGCGCCTGCACGAACAGTGGCTGCCCGATCAGGTCTTCGCCGAGCCCGGCCTGCTCACGGCCGCGGCGCAGCGCAAGCTGGAAGCGATGGGACACCACTTCAAGGCGGTGAAGTCGTGGGGTGCGGACGAGGCGATCCTGGTCGATCCGAAGACGCATCGGCTGGAAGGTGCCAACGATCGGCGTCGTCCCGCCGGACTCGCCGCCGGTTACTGACGCGCGGCGACAGGCGCGGGTCAGGGTGAGCCTCACCTGCGTGGTGTGCGTGTGGCAGGAATAGCCTTCCGGCCATGCCCGGCAGGGCTCGCCCTTGCCGATCGGGTCACTGCCACCGGTGCGCGTGGAAAAAAAAGCGGGAGCGACTCCAGCCTCGACCCTTGTGGCCGGAGGGAAGCCGGTCGCGGCTGCAGCCGCTCCCGCGAGGGAAAACCTGCCTGGCTATTGCGCCAGGATGGCACCGTAGTGACCGTTCACCGTGATGCTGACCTGGCCGTTCTGTACGGTATAGACCGTGCCGGAAACAAGTTCCGTGAGCTGGCTCCCGTTGGCCACGCTGAGCTGCCAGACCGGCACCGTGATCGTGTGGGTCACCGAGTCGTTGTTGAGCGCCACGGCGATCCGGTTGGTCGCGTCGAAGCGGCCGTAGGAATACAACTTGTTGGTATCGTCGGTGAGCAGGGTCATGAACGAGCCGGTGCGCAGCGCCGGATAGGCATTGCGGATCGCGATCAGCTTCTGGGTGAGTGCGACGGCGCTGTTGGTGATGCTGCCGACGGTCCAGTCGAAGGTGCGACGGTTGTCCGGATCGGCACCGCCCTGCATGCCGTACTCGTCGCCGTAGTAGATCGTCGGCGTGCCGACGTAGGTCATCTGGAAGAACAGCGCGAGATAGGTCTTCCAGATGTCGCCGCCGGCACGGCCGCCGAAGCGGCTGATGTCATGGCTGGACAGGAAGTTGGACATCACCTGCTGCACGTTGGTCGGGTAGTTGGCCCGCGTGCCGTGCAGCCAGCTGTCGAACTGCGAGACCGGGATCGAGGCGCTGCCGCCGCCGTAGTCCTTGCCGGTGATCCACTCCGACACCGGCTGGGTGAAGCCATCGTAGTTCATCGCGCCGTCCCACTCGGTGCCGTTGTCGGTCCACGGACCGGCGTTGCCCCAGAACTCGCCGAGGATGTCGGCGTTGGCGTTGACCGATTTCACCGCCGTGCGCAGCTCGGCCATGATCTGATGGTTGGTGGCGTCGCTACCGTTGCCGCCGCTGGCGTCGAGGTATTGCGCGGCATCCAGTCGCCAGCCGTCGATGGAGTAGGGCGACTTCAGCCAGGTCTTCACCACCGAGGTGGTCGAACCATAGATCGCGTTGCGCACGGCCGAGCCGCTGGCGCCATAGTCCAGCTTGGGCATCGACGAGAAACCGAAGAACGCCGAGTAGGTGCCGGGCCAGCTCTGGAAGGTGTAGTAGCCGTAGGTCGGGCTGGACTGCGACTCGTACGCGCCGGTGATGCCGGTCCACCAGTTGTAGCGGTCGAACCACTTGTGCGTGTCGCCGGTGTGGTTGAACACGCCGTCGAGCACCAGGTAGCCCTTCGGTCCGTTGCCGGTGCTGTGGATGTCGCTGGCCAGCGTCTGCAGCGTGCTGTTGCTGCCGAATGCCGGGTCCACCGTCATGTAGTCCTCGGTGTCGTACTTGTGGTTGCTCGGTGAGAGGAAGATCGGGTTGAGGTAGATGATGTTCGCGCCCAGCGTGTTCTTGATGTAGCCGAGCTTCTGGTCGACGCCGGCCAGGTCGCCGCCGAAGAATACGGCGGTGTTGCAACCGCTGACGTTGGCATAGACGCTGGTGCCCCAGGCGTGTTTCTCGGTGGCGCAACCCGAGTACGTGTACTGGCCGTTGGTGACGTCGTTGGCCGTGCTGCCGTTGTAGAAGCGGTCCGGAAAGATCTGGTACATCACGCCGTTCTTCATCCAGCTCGGCGTGGTGAAGCCGGGGATGATGAAGAAGTCGCCGCTGGACGGCTCGCTCGAGCTGGTGCCGGCCGCGTTGAGCCATGCCGTCGAGGTGCCATCGGTGATCTGGAAGCGGTAGTACTTCTCCGAGGCGCTGGCCGGGATCGTGCCCTTCCAGTAGTCGAACGTGCCGGTGGGATCGTTCGACGACCAGCTCATCGCCACGGTATGGAACGAGCTGGTGCCGTTGTCGTAGTACTTGATCGTGGCGCCGGTGATGTCGCCCTTGAACGTGCGCAGGGTCAGCGTCACCGCCTGGCTGGCGGTGGGCTCGACATGGTTGTCGTACAGCGTGCCCTGGTCATGGAACAGGCCGTTCCACTCCACATTGTTGTCGTTGCTGGCCGCCTGCGCCGAGGTGGTCATGCCGCCCGCCGCCAGTGCGACGCACAGTGCCAGCCATAGCGCGGTTCCGGAATGGCGTGGTGTCTTCCCCTGAAACGGTATCCGTTGATTGAACATCGACTTTCTCTCCAGTGAGTGATCCATGCAGGCATGGATGCATCGGAAACCGTCGATGCAATCGCTGGTTCCAGGCAGCTGCCGGGACGACGGCGTCATCGCTGTTTCCCCTATGGGCGACGAAAGCGGATGCCCCGCTTCAGCGCCCCCATGTGAGCGCGATGTGCCGCGCCGTGGCCGCACTCACCCGGACATAGGTGAATGCGCCGAACCGATCGTTGCCTTTGGCCCAGCCTTCGCCGCCATGTTCCAGAGCGGCGAGGTCGTCGAAGAATTTCAGTGCGCCATCGGCGGTGACCTTCGTCGCCGCCGTGCCGTGGATCTTCAGCAGATAAAAACGCAGCGCCGGCCTGAACGTGCCGCCGGCCTTGCCGATGTCGAACTGCACCGAGTGCGCCTGGCGCTGCACCGCCAGGGTCTGCATGAAACAGGCGTCATGTTCGTAGCCGTAGGTGCTGCCGTCGTCGTCGTAATAATCGAACGTGCTGCGCCGGGCGGCGGGGAATACCTCGACGTCGAGCTGGACCAGCGGCTTCTGCCCGACATAGTCTTCCGGCGGCTGGATCGGGATGATCGCGCCGTCGCGGATGAACAGCGGAATGTCGCCCCAGTGGTGGCTGTCGATCGCCAGCCGGACGCTCTGGCCGCCCTGATAGACCATGCCGCTGAACCAGTCGGTCCACTGTCCGGCCGGCAGGTAGATGTCCTTCGCGGTCTGGCCTTGCCGGACCACCGGCGAAACCAGCAGGTAATCGCCGAACAGCCAGCTGTCGGTGTCGTTGCGCACCTTCGGATCGTGCGGCCAGTCGAAGATCAGCGGCCGGACCAGGCCGACGCCATCGACATGCCGACGGTATTCGTAGCTGTAGATGTACGGGATCAGCGCATAGCGCAGGCGGATCGCGTCGGTGGCGGCCTTCTCGGCGACCGGCCCGTACACCCATGGCTGGCGCTTCTGGCCGAATGATCCATGCACGCGAAAGATCGGCGTGAACGCGCCGAACTCGATCCAGCGCGCGTAGTTCTCGGGGGTCGGCGTGCCGTCCTTGAAGCCGCCGCCGTCCATACCCCATTGCATTGCGCCCACGTTGACCGCGCTGAGCATGCGCGCGCGCTGGCCAGCCATGCTGGGGAAGCCGGTGGGGATGTCGCCCGACCACATGCCGTAGGCGTAGCGCTGCGCGCCGAGATAGAAATTGCGGTTGATCGACCACACGCGCAGCGGCGAATACGCGCGCTGGCCGTCATATAGCGCGCGCTCCATGTTGGTGAACTGGGTATCGCTGCCGATGTCGTCGGCTTCGTCGTTCCACCAGCCGATCATGCCGGTGTCGAACGAGTGCTTGAGCGGGTCGTTGAAGAACCACGCGCGCACCGCCGGCTGGTCGAAATCCAGCTCGCGGATCGGCTTCTTGGAGAAATAGTCCGGTGCGACCTGGCTGGCTGGCGACCAGAAGCCGTGCGCGGTGGCATAGCGGCCTTCGACCGTGTCCACATGCACGCGCGGCTTCATGATGCCGCTCAGGTGCATGCCACGCGCATCCAGCATCTGCTTCAGCTTGCCGTCCGGGCCGTCGGGGAACTTGCTGGTGTTCCAGCGGAACTCGCCCCAGTCCTCGCCCCATGCCTTCCAGTCGAAGTCGAGGGTGAAGTTGTCGATCGGGATGTGCTTGCTGCGGTAGGTGTCGACGATCTGCAGCAGTTCCTTCTGGTCGATGCCCCACTGGCTGTTGGTGAAGCCCATCGCCCATTTCGGGAACAGCTGCGAGTGGCCGCTGATCCGTGCCACGCCGGCGAAGATCTGCGCGGGCGTGCCGGTGATCAGGTAGTAGTCCACGTCCCTGCGCGAGGTGCCGGTCGCGCTGAGCGTATCGCCGTCCAGGCGGAACGCACCGCCGATGGTGTCCACCAGCACGGCGTAGCCGGCGGTGCTCCACACCAGCGGGGCGCCCGCGTGGCCCTGTTCGCCGGCCGTGATCTTCTGTTCGCCCCGGCGCAGCAACCCGGCGCTGGCATCCTCCGTGGCGTTGTAACCGCCGATACCGTACAGCGCATCGCCGCGGGCATGCTCCAGCTCGAGCCGGCCGCGACCGAGGTCTGCAAGGTGGTGTTGGGTGAGCAAGGTGCGGCCATGGGCGGAGGTCAATACCAGCGCGCCACCATGGCGATCCCAATGCAGCGCAGCCTGGTCGCTGGCCAGGGTGATCGCGTCGGCATCCTCGTTGACCTTCACGTTGGCCAGCGGGGTCAGTGACGCCTTGGGGTCGATCACCAGCGACGGTGCACTGGTCTTGCCATCGGGCAGGTAATGCACGCGCACCACGTTGGGCGCGATGAACGCCACCGTCAGACGGCCACCGTCCAGCGGCAGGTTCAGCGTGCCGTGATCGACGCTCGTGCCGTTCGCCGCCGTGGCGTCCGCCTGTCCATGGGCCGCCGCGGGGATGGGTGCCACGGCCAGGCCGATACAAAAACTGATGGCTGCGGCGAGGCGGCGGGAAAGCATCGGGTTGGAACGCATGTGCAAGCCTCGATCTGGAACGTGTGGGGACTCGGACGACAGCGCGTCAGCGCAGGATCGCCGTGGTGTAGGGCGGCAGGGTGAGACGGTGTCCGGCCAGCGTCACGCCCGGCGCGGTCTGCCTTGCGATGTCGGCGTATGCCGGGACGCCGGCGGCATCGAGTGCGACCGACTGCGTTTTGCGGGACAGGTTGTGCACCACCAGCACATGGCTGTTGGCGTCGTCCAGGCGATAGGCCACGATGGCCGGGTTGTTCACCATGCAGGCATGCACGGCGCCGTCGCGCAGCGCAGCGATCTCGCGGCGCCAGCCGATCAGGGTGCGGTAGGTGTCCAGCAGCGAACCGGGATCGGCCTGTTCGGCCTGCACCGACACCGCCGCGCCGTCATGCGCGGTGGAGGCCTTCCAGCTGGTCTCGCCCGGCGCATCGGCCGCGCGGTCCCAGCGCATCGGCTCGCGCAGGTCCGGGTCGGGCTTCACCCCGCGCATGCCGAGTTCCTCGCCGTAGTACACGAACGGATGGCCGGGCAGGGTCAGCAGCAGCGCGGCGGCCACGCGCATGTGTGCGAGGTTGCCGTCGAGCTGGCTCATCACCCGGTCCTGGTCGTGGTTGGACAGGAACGGTGCATCGGCGCCCGGCTGGCCGGCGGTGGCCGCGAAGGCGGCGTAGCGCTGCTGCAGCCGGAGGGCCAGGTCATCCGCCTGTTCGCTGCGTGCCGCGTCGATCAGCCGGGTGGCCAGCGGGAAGTCGAACACGGCGCTCAGCGCGCCGTACCAGGGCGCGAGCTGTTGCCACGATCCCTCGGTGACCTCGCCGACCACGTAGGCGTTCGGGTTCACCGCGCGCACGCCCTGCATGAACCGCTGCCACCAGGCGAGGTTCTTCTGCAGCACGGCCGGGTCGCCTTCTTGCGACTTGAAGTTCAGGTAGATGTGGCGCGCCGCATCCAGCCGGAAGCCGTCCACGCCCTTGCGCATCCAGAACTGGCCGACCTTGACCATTTCCTCGCGCACCGCGGGCGTGTCGTAGTTCAGGTCCGGCATGCCGCGCGAAAAGATGCCCAGGTAGTGGCGGCCATCCGGCAGCACCTGCCAGGCCCTGTCGCCGGCCGCGCTGGGGACGGCGACGTCGGTGCCGGGCGTGGCCCAGCTGTACCAGTCGTGGTGTGGATCTTGCGGACGCTGCGCGGCGACGAACCAGGGATGCCGGTTGCTGGTGTGGTTGATCACCAGGTCGAGGATCACCTTGATACCGCGCTTGTGCGCCTCGGCCAGCAGGCGCTCGAAGTCGGCCATGCTGCCGTAATGCGGGTCGATGCCGTAGTAATCGGTGACGTCGTAGCCGTGATAGCTGGGCGATGGGTTGATCGGCATCAGCCAGATGCCGCTGACGCCGAGCGACTTGAGGTAGTCGAGTTTCGCGGTGACGCCGTCGAGGTCGCCGATGCCGTCGCCGTTGGTGTCGTACCAGCTGCGCACGAAGATCTCGTAGTACACGCCGGAGGGCGCTACTGCCGGATCGCGGTGCGCCGTCGCCTGCAACGATCGCGCGGCGGACGCGGCGGACGCCGTGATCGCCAGCGCCGGCAGCACCGCACACAGGATGATCGAGACAAAGGCGGGACGGCGGAACATCGTGACTCCTGCAGAGGATCAGGGTTGTCGGGATTTCCCTCGGCCGATTGCGGTGGCTTGCAGTAGACGTCCGAATGAGTTCCGGGAGCTCCTGCATGGTAGGTCGATGGCCCGGTCGGCAACGCATGTCTGCATACGTATTCATCGTGAAGCGACGCAGTTTTTCATGCTGCGATGCAAGGTGATTTCGCTGTGGTCGCGCCCGCATCCGCTACTCTTGGCCAGGCAAGCGCGAGCAGGGGCAGACCGATGAACAGCACGGATATTTTCCTGGTCGCGATGATGATCATCTTCGGTGCGCCCTATCTGATCTGGCGCCTTGCACGGCTCGACTACTACGCACCGCTGGTGGTGGTGCAGATCATCACCGGCATCGTGTTGGGGCCGGGCATTCTGGGCGCGGCCTTTCCGCATTACTACGAAACGGTGTTCAGTGGCCCGGTGATCCAGGCGCTCAACGGCGTGGCGTGGTGGGCGGTGATGCTGTTCGTGTGGATCGCCGGCATCGAGCTCGACCTCGCCCAGGTGTGGGCGCGTCGCCGCGAGTGCGGTATCACCGCGAGCCTGGCGCTCGGCGTGCCGCTGGTGTTCGGCAGTATCGCCGCGATCATGCTGCTGTGCTGGCACGGTGGCTGGATCGGCGCGGCGGCGGCGCCGTGGCAGTTCGTGCTCGGCGTAGGCATGGCCTGCGCGGTGACCGCGCTGCCGATCCTGATCCTGCTGATGGAGAAGCTCGCGATCCTGCGCCTGCCGCTGGGGCAGCGCATCCTGCGCTACGCGAGCCTCGACGACATCGCGATCTGGGCGGTGCTGGCGGTGATCCTGCTGGACTGGCAACGGGTCGGTCGACAGCTGCTGTTCCTGCTGCTGTTCGTCTGCGCGGCGTGGCTGTTCCGCCGGCTGATGCGACGGCTGACGGAATCGGATCGCTGGTATGTCGGGCTGATCTGGCTGGCGGCCTGCGGACTGGCCGCCGATCGTGCCGGCCTGCACTACATGGTGGGTGCGTTCCTGGCCGGCGCGGTGATCGATCGCGAATGGTTCGACCAGACGCGCATGGATCTGTTGCGCCATCACGTGCTGCTGGTGGTGATGCCGGTGTTCTTCCTCTCGACCGGGCTGCGCACCAGCTGGGGCGTGGGCGGCGCCGCGGTATTCGTGGCAGCCGGCCTGTTGCTGCTGGCGTCCGTGGGCGGCAAGCTGGCCGGTGTGCACATCGCCGGCCGCCTGCTGGGCTGGGGCAGGGGCGAGGCCTGGAGCATCGGCTGGCTGCTGCAGACCAAGGCCTTGATCATGATCATCTTCGTCAACATCCTGCTCGACCGGCATCTGATCACCGCCGATACCTTTACCGCGTTGCTGCTGATGGCCGTGGTCAGCACCATGCTCACTGTGCCGCTGGTCGCGCCGCGATTGCGCGCCTCCGGCCGCGATCGCGAACCGTTGTCGCTGGACGACGCGGTGGAACCGGCGGATGAGATGAATGCCTTGCCGAACGCAACTGCCTTGAATGATGGATCCTCGACATGACTCAACGCCCCATCCGCCGCATCGTGATCGTCGGAGGAGGTACGGCCGGCTGGATGACTGCCGCCGCGCTGGCCAATGCATTGCAGGGCGGTTGCCGGATCGACCTGGTCGAGTCCGATGAAATCGGTATCGTCGGTGTCGGCGAGGCCACCATTCCGCCGATCAAGTATTTCAACCGCACCCTGGGTATCGACGAGAACGCGTTCCTGGCGGCCACCCAGGGCACTTTCAAGCTCGGCATCGAGTTCGTCGACTGGAGCCGCGACGGGCAACGCTACTTTCATCCGTTCGGTCAGTTCGGCACCGAGTTCGACGCCGTGCCGCTGCATCAATACTGGCTGCGCGAGCGCGAGCGCGGCGACGACACGCCGCTGCAGGATTACGCGCTGGCCTGGGCGGCCGCCCGCGCCGGCAAGTTCGACCTGCCGGTGGCCGATCGCCGCCAGGTGCAATCTTCACTCGACTACGCCTATCACTTCGACGCCAGCCTGTACGCGCGTTTCCTGCGCAAGTATGCCGAGCAGCGTGGAGTTCGGCGGACCGAGGGCAAGGTGGTGGACGTCACCCTGCGCACAGACGACGGTTTCATCCAGAGCGTGACGCTGGATGGCGGCACGGTGATCGAGGGCGACCTGTTCATCGACTGCTCCGGTTTTCGCGGCCTGTTGATCGAGGGCGCGCTGAAGACCGGCTACGACGACTGGACGCACTGGCTGCCTTGCGATCGCGCGGTGGCGGTGGCCTGCACTCACAGCAAAGAGGTGACGCCATACACGCGCTCCACGGCGCACGCGGCCGGTTGGCAGTGGCGGATTCCGCTGCAGCACCGGATGGGCAACGGCCACGTGTACTGCAGCGAGTTCATCAGCGATGACGAGGCTGCGGCAACGCTGCTGGGCAACCTGGAGGGCGAGCCGCTGGGTTCGCCGCGGCAGCTGCGTTTCACCACCGGGCGGCGCAAGCAGTCATGGAGCCGCAACTGCGTGGCGATCGGTTTGTCGGCCGGCTTCATGGAGCCACTGGAGTCCACCAGCATCCACCTGATCCAGACCGCCGTCACGCGCCTGCTGGCGCTGTTTCCCGATCGCGATTTCGACCCGTTCGCCGCACGGGAATTCAACCGCCTCACGCATGCCGAGTACGAGCGGATCCGCGACTTCGTGATCCTGCACTACCACGCGGTGCAGCGCGACGAGCCGCTGTGGCGCCAGACCGCGACGATGGCGATCCCCGACACGCTGGAATACAAGATCGAGCAATTCCGCCGCGGCGGCCGACTGGTGGCCGAGAGCATGGAGCTGTTCCAGAACTCCAACTGGCTGGCGGTGCTGGTGGGGCAGGAGGTATGGCCGCAGCAGCATCATCCGCTGACGGATATGCGCAGCCAGGTCGACGCCGCCGGGCGTCTGCGGGGCCTGCGCCGGGTGATCGAAGAGGCTGTGCACCACATGCCGACGCACCAGCAATACATCGACCGGCACTGCCGCGCCGCGCCGGTCTAGCGCGGTCCATGGTGCGCCGGAGTGGACATCAGGCGTTGGCCGGCGCGTCCGGCGCCCCGCAGTGTTCGGCGACGAAGCGTTCGTGCGGCGGCAGGGTGCCTGCGGCGCGGTCGACCAGGGTGCGGATATTGCCCAGGAACTCGTCGAGCTGGCCCTGATCGAGCGTATCGGCGAGCGGGTGATGGCGCTGCGGCTCGATGCCCTGGCCGAGCAGCACCTGCAGCCAGCCGACCTCGGTGAACAGCTCGTCGGCGTCGCGGAAGATGCTGCCGTTGCCGCGGAACAGCGCGATTCGCCGCGCCAGCGATTCGGGAATCTCCATCTGCGCGCATTGCCGCCAGAACGGGCTGTCGTCCCGTTCGGTGGCCTTGTAATGCAGGATCAGGAAGTCGCGGATCCGCTCGTACTCGAAGCGTGTCTGGCGGTTGTATTCGTTGCGGAGGGCGGCATCGCAGTGGCGGTCGGGGAACAGCGCCAGCAGTCGGCTCACGCCCGACTGGATCAGGTGGATGCTGGTGGACTCCAGTGGCTCCATGAAGCCGGCCGACAACCCCAGCGCCACGCAGTTGCGATTCCATGACTGCCGGCGCATGCCAGTGGTGAAGCGCAGCGGACGGGGGTCGGCCAACGGAGCTCCTTCGAGGTTGGCCAGCAGCTGGGTGCTGGCCTCGTCGTCGCTGATGAACTGGCTGCAGTAGACGTGGCCGTTGCCGCTGCGATGCTGCAGCGGAATGCGCCACTGCCAGCCCGCGGTGCGCGCGCTGGCCTGGGTGTATGGGCGCATCGGCGCCACCCGCTCGCTGGCCACGGCCAGTGCGCGGTCGCACGGCAGCCACCGCTGCCAGTTGTCGTAGCCGGTCTTCAGCGCGCCCTCGATCAGCAAGCCGCGGAAGCCCGAGCAGTCGATGAACAGGTCGCCCGCCACGCGTTCGCCGCTGGCCAGTTGTACCGATTCGATGAAGCCATCCTCGGCGCGCAAGTGCACGTCGACGATCCTGCCCTCGATGCGCTGCACGATGCCCGCGTCGATGTGCCGGCGCAGGTACTGGGCATAGGCGGCGGCGTCGAGCTGGTAGGCGTACTTGATGCCGGTCAGCGGGCTGCTGCCGACGCGCTCCATGCGGCCGAAACGATGCTGGCGCGCCGCGGCCGCGTTGAGCGAATAGGCCCACAGATCCGGCGCCCCAGAACGCTCGCGTCCATGCACATCGCGTAACCAGTAATGGTGAAAGCCGATCAGCCCCAGCGGCAGGCCGATGTCGCCGAAGGCGTGCATGTACGAATCGCCCAGCCGACGCCAGTCGTTGAATTCGATGCCCAGCTTGAAGGTGCCGTGAGTGGCGCGCAGCAGGTCGTCTTCGTCCAGGCCGAGAAACTGGTTGACCAGGCGAATCGAGGGAATGGTGGCCTCGCCGACCCCGACGATGCCGATCTCGTCGGACTCGATCAGCCGGATTTGCACCTGGGGTCCCAGTGCACGGGCGAGCAGGGCGGCAGTCATCCAGCCAGCGGTGCCGCCGCCGACAATGACCACGCGTTGGATGGGATTGGCCTGCATGTGTTCGCCCGAAGTACGCGAAAGCCGTTAACTAGCGGTTAGCCACGGCCTTGTCAAAAAAAAGCCCCGTTGGATGGACTCAACGGGGCTGGCAGAGGGTAGCTAGGAGCCTGTCGGACTTTGGTCGGCCGGTCTGCGAATCCGGTTGTGCGGTCCAGATTCCCGCCGCTTCTTGGCCCATGGAACCACCATGGGCCGGCAAAGCGTCGAAAACCTGTCCTCGCACAGCCGAATTCTCGCCTCGACCACCAAAAGCCCGACAGGCTCCTACGTGGCTTACAGGAACTTGTAGGAGACCCCGATCTCGTAACGGCGGCCGTAGCTCTCCCAGTTCAGCACCTGCCGCGGATCGTTGTTCTGGTAGGTGACGAAGGTCTTGTTGGACAGGTTGGAGCCCTGCGCGATGAGCGTCAGGCCGTTCAGCGGACCATGGTCGAAGGTGTAGCTGACCTGCGCATCGAAGGTGCTGCCGCCCTTCAGGGTCTGCTCGATGCGCGAAGCACTGATGCCGGACACCTCGCCCAGGAAGCTGGAACGGTAGCTGTCGCTCACGCGGGCCTCGAAGCCGCTGTGCTGGTAGTACAGGGTGCCGTTCGCCACCCACTTCGACAGGCCCGGCACGGTGATCGCGTTGCTGTTGCCGGCATAGACCAGCGAGCTCTTGGTGCGATTGGCGGTGAGGATCGTGCCGAAGCCGTCGAGCACCGGGCTGATCAGGTTGGCGGGCAGGTTCAGGGTCAGCTGGGCGCCCTTCACGTAGCCGTGGCCATCGTTGGTCGGGCCGGTGACGGTGCCCAGGGTGGTGCCCAGCTGCGCCTGCTGCGCCGGCGTCAGGTAGGACGGGACGAACGCAGCGAAGTCGTACAGGTAGGCCGCGTTCGGGTTGATGTAATCGCTCAGCTTCAGGAAGTAACCCGATACCGCGAAGTAACCGCCACCGCCGCCGGCGCACAGATCCGAAGTCTTGGAATCGGCCGAGTTGCACTTGAAGCCCGAGGCATCGTTCGAGAAATAGTGCTCGTAGCTGACGTTGTAGTTGTCGGCCATGGTCGGCAGCAGTTTGGCATTGCCGCCGGTGGAGCTGAAGTACGCCTGGCTTGGATCGGTCGAGGTCAGGTGGGTGATGTCGCCGCTCACGGCCTGGCTGGCGTTCATCTGATCCATGCGCGGGCGGGCCATGGTGCGGGCCGCGCTGACGCGGATGTCGTCCTCGGGGGTCAGGCCGAAGATCAGGTTGGCGCTCGGCAGATAGCGGGTGTAGGTGGTGCTGCCGGTCACCGGCAGCAGCGCGGTCTGGCCTCCCGTGACGGAACTGCCCGGGACCACACGCTCGCCGGTCGAGGTCTGGTGAGTGCGGGCCACCTGCATGCCGAAGTTGCCGCGCAGGGTGACGTTGCCTACCTGCGTGTCAAGGTTGAACTGGAAGTAAGGCGTCGTGTCACGCTCCTTTACCTTCCAGTTCGGCGGCAACGGCAAGCTCGACATGAACACCGGGATCTCGGTGTAGGTGCCGTTGGCGATCATCGCCAGCGGGTCGTAGCACGGCTGGGCGCCGAGTCCCATCCAGGCCAGTGGCGAGCAGGTGCCGCCGGTGTAGGGCGTCGACTGCACTGCACCCTGACTCAGCAGGCCGCCGCCGAGGGTGAGGAAGTTCTGGTCGATGTTGTAGGTCTTGTTGCGCGTGCTTTCCGCGACGCCGAACTCCAGGCTGGAGAACGGGCCGCTCATGAAATCACGCTCGGCGCTGAGCTTGAGGTTGGCCAGGTAGTCGACCGTGCGCGGCGCGTTGATAAAGCCGGTCTGCACCACGTCGTTGCCCGAACCCCAGCCCTGCGGATCGGTCAGCACGGCGCCGTTGCTGTAGTCGACCGAGTTGTTGACGTACAGCAGGCCGTTGCCCAGCTCGCTGAAGTCCAGCGTGCCCAGTGGGCCGCTCTTGTTGTAGCCGCTGCCCGAGTAGCTCTCGAGGTTGATGTCGCGACGCGTGGCGCGCGAGTAGTTGCCCACCAGGTCGACCGACCAGTTCTCGTCGATGTGGAACTTGTTGTCCCAGTTGAAGTTGTAGACGCGTGCTTTGGTGCGGTTGTAGTCGTTGCGGATGACCGGCGACAGGTTGGTATAGGTGCCGTTGGTGATCAGGCCGTTCTGCACGGTGCCGCCGGGCTGCAGCGTGGCCGAGCCCCAGAACAGCGGCAGTTCCATGCCCTTGTCCTGCTGGACTTCCTTGAAGTTGTCGTACGTCATGTCGATCGTACCGGTGTAGTGCTCGTTCGGCTCCCACTGGACGGTGGCGAGCAGGCCCTGCCGCTTCATGGTGTCCGAAATGCCGTAATTCTTCGAGCCGCCGACCACGGCATTGCCGTTCGCATCGGTCGGGTAGCCCCATGGTGCCTGGTGCTCGATCTGCGCCGGGTTGGACTCCAGGTCCGCGCCCAGCGTGACGCCCAGCGTGTGATCGGCGAACTGGTTCACCCACACGCCGTTGACGTTGTAACCCTTGTCGCTGACGCCGGGACCGTTGGCGAGCTGGGAGTTGCCGTTCCAGATGTAGTGGGCGTTCACCGCCGCTTCCGGCTTGTTCTTCTCGAGCGGACGGATCGTCTGCATGTCCACCGTGCCGGCCAGGCCCTGGCCGATGAGATCAGCCTGCGGGCTCAGGTGCACCACGACAGCATTGAACCAGCTGGAGGGGTACTGGTCGTACTGCACGTCACGGTTGTTGGAGGTCGACACCTGCTGGCCGCCATTGACCAGCGCGGTGGAGAAATCCGGCCCAAGGCCGTGGATGGACACCACCTGCGGGCGACCGCTGACCGTCTGCACGGCCAAGCCGGGCAGGCGGCCCAGCGCATCGGCGATGCTGGTGCCAGGCAGTTTGCCGATCTGCTCGGAGGATACCGCCTCGACGATGCTGTCGGCGTTGCGTTTGATCGCCGTGGAGTTTTCGATACTGCTGATGAAGCCGGAGACCTGGATGGCCTCCATCTTCTTGGCCTTCCTCGGCTTGGTGGTGTCGGTGTCCTTGGCGTCAGCGGGCGCCTGCGACGAAGCCTGATCCTGGCTGCTTTGCGGAGTGCCGGTCGCCGGAGTGGCGGGGGCGGCGGGCGTTGCGTTCACGACAGCGGTACAGCACAAGCCGGCCGAAATCAAAGCCAGAGCCATCAGGTTGCGTTTCAGTAGCATGTTCTCGTCTCCCCAACGAATATGTCGCCGTATTCTTTCAAGCTCTGGCTTGCCTGCACTTTCGTCGGCGACGACCGTCGGCAGGTTGCGCTGATCGATCGTGACCAGCGGCGTGTGGCGATGTTAAGGCTGTGTTTCCGTGTCGCGCCCATACCTGCATACGTATTCATGATTGGCCCGGTTGCCACCTGATCGCGCTGCAACATCGGTTATCCGGATGGCCGACGAATGCCTGATCGCCATCGTCGAGACCTTGTGTATGCTTGCTTGAAGGCGTGCTTGCCGGGCTCTGTCGAACGTCACGCAACGGCCACGGGCGGGTTGGATTATGCGGTTGCAGCAGACATGAATACGTATGCAGAGCCATGCGAGACAGCAGGAACCTGCGGCTAAGCTGGCGCCGTTCGCCAATCTAGTGATCCGGAAGGCGCATTTTGCTAAGGCAGGGGTTTCGCGGCATGACCGATTCAAGCTGGTGGCGCGGAGCCGTCACCTACCAGATCTACCCACGCAGCTTCCTGGATACCGACGGCAACGGGGTGGGTGACCTGCCGGGTATCGTCGATCGGCTCGATTACGTGGCCAGCCTGGGCGTCGACGCGATCTGGATCGCGCCGTTCTTCCGTTCGCCGATGGCCGATTTCGGTTACGACATCGCCGACTACCGGGATGTCGATCCGTTGTTCGGCACGCTGGAGGATTTCGACCGCTTGCTGGCCAAGGCGCATGGCCTCGGCCTGAAGGTGATGATCGACCAGGTACTCAGTCACACCTCGGTCGAACACGCCTGGTTCCGCGAGAGCCGGCAGAGCCGCGACAACTCTCGCGCCGACTGGTATGTGTGGGCCGACGCGAAAGAGGACGGCACGCCGCCGAACAACTGGCTGTCGCTGTTCGGCGGGTCGGCGTGGCAATGGGAGCCGCGCCGCGGGCAGTACTACCTGCACAACTTCCTCACCTCGCAGCCGGATCTGAACTTCCACCATGCCGAGGTACGCACGGCGATCCTGGACAGCGTGCGCTTCTGGCTGGACCGGGGCGTGGACGGCTTCCGGCTGGATGCGATCAACTTCTGTTTCCACGACCGGCAGCTGCGCGACAACCCGCCCAAGCCGAAGGAAAAGCGGGTCGGTCGCGGCTTCAGTCCGGACAATCCGTACGCATTCCAGTACCACTACTACAACAATACGCAGCCGGAGAACCTGGCTTTCCTGGGCGAGTTGCGCGCGCTGATGGATCGCTATCCGGATGTGGCCGCGCTGGGCGAAATCTCCTCGGAGGATTCGCTGGCGACGATGGCCGAATACACCCGCGACGGTCGCCTGCACATGGGCTACAGCTTCGAGCTGCTGACCGACGACTTCAGCGCCGCGCACATCCGCGGCACGGTGCAGGCGCTCGAGGCGCAGCTGACCGAAGGCTGGCCGTGCTGGGCGATCTCCAACCATGACGTCGAACGTGTGCTGACACGCTGGGGCAAGGGTCAATCCTCGACGCCGCTCGCCAACCTGCTGACCGCGATGGTCTGTTCGTTGCGCGGCTCGGTTTGCGTATACCAGGGCGAGGAACTCGGACTGACCGAGGCCGAGGTGCCCTACGAGTCGCTGCAGGATCCCTACGGCATCGCGTTCTGGCCGCAGTTCAAGGGCCGCGACGGTTGCCGCACGCCGATGCCGTGGAACGACGACGATGCCTATGCCGGCTTCAGCCAGGGCAGGCCGTGGTTGCCGGTACCGCACGAACATCGCGCGCTGGCGGTAACCCACCAGGACGCGGACCCGCTATCGGTGCTGAACGGCTTCCGCACTTTCATGCACTGGCGCCACTCGCAACCGGCGTTGCGCTGGGGCGAAATCCGCTTCCTCGACACGCCCGAGCCGGTGCTGGCGTTCACCCGCCGACTCGATGGCGAGACCCTGCTGGTCGTGTTCAATCTGGCCGATGCCGACGTCGAATTCGATCTGCCGCAGGCGCCGGGAAAGCCGACGGTCGTCGAAGGCCATGGTCTGCTGCAGGCCCGGCTGAAAGGCAGCCGCCTGCACCTGCCCGGCTACGGTGCGTGGTTTGCCCGGCTCGATTGAGTCCATCATCCAGGCAAGCTCAGGCGTCGGTTTCTCGATGGAACGAGCTTCAGCCGCGATGCCCTTGCTTTTGGATAGTTCAGAGCAAGGGCATCGCTGGCTTAAGCCGCTCCGACACAGCGCTACTTGCGTTCGGCGGCCGTGGCATCGCGGGTGGCGCGGAATTCGGAGTCCTTGCTCCAGTCCGGCCACTGTTCCGAGTTCGCCAACTGGCTGCCCACGGTGTAGAGCACCTGCAGGTCGCGCGCCATGCCGGTGAACGGCCAGCTTGCCTGCCACTGATCGGACGGCTGGTGATAGTGCTTCGCGACGTATTCGTCTTGCGCCGCCTTGCCGGCCTTGATGCCGCCGTCGACCCAGTCGTTGCCGGACTCGAACGAAAGCGCCGGCACGCCGCGCTTGGCAAACGAGAAGTGATCGGAGCGGAAGAAGTGACCGGCCTCCGGCTTCGGGTCGGGCGAGTAGACCATGCCGAACTTCTTCGCGTCCGCAATCAGATCGTCGAGCAGGCCGAGCCGGGCGCTTCCCGAGATGCTGAAGTTGCGCGCGGGACCGTGTGGATCGAGCGCATCCATGTTGACCACGCCGACGGTTGTGGCCAGTGGATACAGCGGATTGGCGGCGTAGTACTCGGAGCCGAGCAGGCCCTTCTCCTCGGCCGTGACGTTGAGGAAGACCACCGAACGCTCGGGTCGCGGCGCATGGGCGAACGCGCGGCCGATCTCGATCAGGGACGCCGTGCCGGTCGCGTTGTCGACCGCGCCGTTGTAGATGCGATCGCCGCTGGCATCGGGCTGGCCGACACCCAGGTGATCCCAGTGCGCGCTGTAGATCACTGTTTCGTCCGGATGCTTGCTGCCCTCGATGCGACCGACGATGTTGTGCGAGGTGATCACGCTCTTGTCGACCTTGAAGTTGGCCGACAGGCTCTCGCCCTGCAAGGTCACCGGCTTGAACGCGCGGGTCTGCGCCTGCTTCTTCAGGCTGTCGAAATCCAGTCCGGCGTGCTTGAACATCTGCACCGCCAGGTCGCGCTGGATCCAGCCTTCCAGTTGCGGATGCACCGCGGACGGCTTGTCGCGCACGATGTCGAACATGGTATTGATGTTGGAGTTCTTCACTGTCGGCCAGCCATAGGAAGCCGGCGCGGTCTCGTGGATCACCAGCAGGCCGAGTGCGCCCTGGCGCGCGGCCTCCTCGTACTTGTAGGTCCAGCGACCGTAGTAGGTCATCGCCTTGCCGCCGAAGTCACCCTTGCCGGTCTCGAAGTCCGGGTCGTTGACCAGCACCACGGCGATCTTGCCGTGCAGGTCGACGCCCTTGAAATCATCCCACTGGCGCTCCGGTGCCTTGACGCCGTAACCGACGAAGACCAGCGGTGCATTCGCGATCGCCACCGAGGTCGAACCATCCATCGGTGCGCGCACCGCGATCTGCTCGCCCTGGTTCAGCGACTCGTGCTGGTCGCCCATGGTCAGGGTGAGTTGCGGCTTGCCGATGATCTGGGTGCGCAGCAGCGGTACCGCCTGGGTCCACGCACGCTTGCCGTCCTTGAGGTCGCCACCGGGCTGCAGGCCGGCAGCCTTCATCTGTGCCACCACATAGTCGACGGTCGTGGTCTCGGCCGGCGTGGCCGGGCCGCGGCCGGCGAATGCGTCCGAGGAAAGCATCTTGACCTCGGCGGACAGCCGCTGGGTACTGAAGGTCGGTGCAGTCGAAGCCAGCGCGCCTGAGCACGCGGACATGACGAGAACAGAGAGGAGCAATCGCTTCACGGGCAGTCACCTGTCGGGGGAAGTGGGCACCCGATACTAGTGTGGTGTTGCACGCTTGGCGACCCTTTCAGCGAGGCAGGCTTCGGGTCAGCTGCAAGGCGCGTTCGCGCCGGAAGGGTGGCTCTCGAAAGGGCCGCCAAGCGCGCAACACCACACTAGTGAACAATTCCGTGATGATCCATGCGCGAGGTCCCGACACATGCCGCGGCACTGCGCCGGAACCTTCATCCATCCCGCCGGCATCACTCGATACCGATCACCTTGCCGCTGCTGGCATCGACCTTGAGCTTGACGCGGTTGCCCGCCGCGTTCTTCGCCTTGGCTTTCCACATGCCGTCATCGAAATCGACGTCGTGGACGTGCGTATAGCCCTGGGTTTCCAGCGCCGCCTTGATATCGCTCTTGCTCAAGTGCGATACCTGTTCGTCCGGATAGACCTGGCCGGTGCTGGCGTCGATGCGAAGCTTCACGTGCCTGCCGTCGGCGCTCTTTGCCTTCGCGCGCCACATGCCGTCCTTGAATTCCAGATCGTGCACCCGGGTATAGCCCTGCTCGGTGAGCTCGCTTTGCACTTGCGGCTGCGTCTTCGCCTGTTGCGCCATCGCGATGCCGCAAGCCCCCAGCGAGAGTGCGCCTGCAGCCAGTGCGAAAGTCAGCGTTGCGATCCTGTTCTTCATCGGTCGTGCCTCGTTGCTTGCGTGAACCCGAGTCTTGAACGGACGATGCAAACAGAGAGTGAATGGGGCGATCGCCTCGTGGTGTTCGTTCATGAAGCGTATGGTCGGCCCGCTCAGCGGGTCTCTGCACGGGACCATCGGGCAAGCCTCGCGGGAGTCGATCGCCGTCCGTGTGTTCGGGATTGGCGATGGGTAGCGCAAGGCGCCGCCGCCCGTTTCCTCTCGAAGGTTTTCCCGGATACGCCGTGAGCGCAATTTCTCGCGTCTGCCGTATCCGGGTGCCGAGATCGATCCGGTCAGTGGCGGCGATGCGGCGCAAAGCCTGTTCGCCGACCGCTTCCAGGTGCGCCGGGTATTCGGCCTGCCGCGAAAGGCGGCACGCCGACGCTCGGCCTGTTCTCGGTCACCTGTTCGAAGAAATACGGTCCCTGCGGACCGGCCAACGCAGCGATCGAGGCCGGCGACATGAGCGCGGTGGACGTGGCGGGGATCGTTCCGGACTGGCTCAACGTGGCCGTGTTCACCGAGCCGGCGGCAGTCGACGGGATCGACACGTCGCAGCCGTTGTCACCGCATCAGCGGAGTTCCGAGCCGGCGTGACGGCGAAGGCTGTGGCCGGAACGGATTTGCGGAAGCTTCGCCGTGGGATGCGGCGAGCGGGGAGTCCCGGAAAAACCGCCATGACGCCTGTCCGTGTCGTTCGACGGACAGGCGTCATGGCGCAGGATCAGACGGCGGCGTCTTTCAGCTTCTTCAGCGGGCGCACCTTGACCTTGACGGTGGCCGGCTTCGCCGCGAAGGTCTGCTCTTCACCGGTGAAGGGGTTCTTGCCCTTGCGCTTCGGCTTGGCCGGAACCTTGACGGCGTTGATCTTGAACAGGCCGGGCAGGGTGAACTGGCCCACGCCCTTCTTGTGTACCGAAGCGAGCACGGCTGCCTCGAGACCGGCAAGCACGGCCTTGACGGCTTTCGCCTCGACATTGGCGGACGCGACGATGTGCGCGATCAGGCCGGACTTCGACAGTGCTTCGCCCAGCGGCTTGACCGATGCGACCGCCTTGACGGCGGGAGCTTTCTTGGCAGCTTTTGCGGGAGCTTTCTTGGCAGTGGTTTTGGTAGCCATGTATTTGATCTCGGTAATGGGAAACTCCGGCTTTTCAGGACTCGGAGGCCTCGCGGCCCGCACAATGTAGCGAAATTTTAGGCGTTTGGTGCGTTCCATCTGCTTTGCTGTTTCATCTTGCCGTCTTGCCACACGATTTGCCGCGACCGTTTTGGAGTATTCGGCTGCCCTGGGATCGACCGATTCGGGCTCCCCGCGGGGCCTGTCCGCAGCGGCGTGATGGCAGCGAGCACGGTCGGTGGATGAGCGCCAGCTTGCCGGCGGCGCTGCATCCCGCAGGTAACCGGCAGCCTCCCGCCGGCGAACGTAGTGGCATGGGCTTCGCCGCGGCGAAGCCCGCCCATGCTGTTTCATGCCGAGGTGGTCGATGCGAAATGATTCCGTGCTGCGCGAACCGGCGCATCGGCGCCGTGGGAGCCGCCGGCGGTACGCGCGACCATTCGACTGCGGCCGGGCGGCAGGCGGTTCGGCTGGCCGATCCACCGGGACATCGTGGTGCATGCGCCGGATCGGTATGCTGGTCACTGCCATTTCGCCCGGGTCGTTCAACGCATGAAAAAGCTCACGCTGATTCGAGGGCTCGTGGTCATCGCCCTGCTCGGTGCGGTGCTGGCTTTTTTTGCGCTGGGCCTGCAGCACCAGTTCAGCCTGGAGGCGTTGAAGGCGCGCCAGCATGACCTGGACGCCTATCGACAGGCACACCCGGGCTTGCTGGCCGCCGGATTCTTCCTGGTCTACGTGGCCTTCGCGGCGCTGTCGCTGCCGGCGGCGACCCTGTTGACCCTCGCCGCGGGTGCGGTGTTCGGCTTGCTCGAAGGCACCGTGCTGGTCTCGTTCGCCTCCAGCATCGGCGCCACCCTGGCGTTCCTGGCCAGTCGCTTCGTGCTTGGCGAGGCGGTGCAGAAGCGCTTCGGCAAGCGACTGGAGACGATCAACGAAGGCATGCGGCGCGAGGGTGCGCTGTACCTGTTCAGCCTGCGTCTGGTGCCGCTGTTTCCGTTCTTCGTGGTCAATCTGCTGATGGGGCTGACCCGGTTGCCGGTGCGCACGTTCTACTGGGTCAGCCAGGTCGGCATGCTGGCCGCGACGGTGGTCTACGTGAACGCCGGCACGCAGCTGGCCGGCCTGCACTCGCTGTCCGGCATCGCCTCGCCGAAGGTGCTCGGTTCGTTCGCCCTGCTCGGCGTGTTTCCGTTGCTGGCGCGCTGGATCGTGGCGCGGGTCAAGGCGGGTCGGGTATACGCACGCTGGCCCAGGCCGAAACGCTTCGATCGCAACCTGGTGGTGATCGGTGCCGGCTCGGCCGGCCTGGTCAGCGCCTACATCGCGGCGACCGTGCGCGCGAACGTCACCCTCATCGAAAAACAGGCGATGGGCGGTGACTGCCTCAATACCGGCTGCGTGCCGTCGAAGGCACTGATCCATGCCGCACGGCTGGCGGCGCAGGCGCGTGGTGCCGCTCGCGCCGGTGTGCAGGTGGGCGAGGTGCGGGTGGATTTCCGCGCAGTGATGGAACAGGTGCAGCAGGCGGTCGAGACCGTGGCGCCGCACGATTCGGTGGCGCGCTACCGCGAGCTCGGCGTCGACGTGCAGCACGGCCACGCGCGCATCGTCTCGCCCTGGATCGTCGAGGTCGACGGCAAGCCGATCTCCACCCGGGCGATCGTGATTGCCTCGGGCGCGGAACCTTTCGTGCCGCCGATCACCGGCATCGGCGAGGTGGACTATCTGACGTCGGACAACTTGTGGCAACTGCGCGAACTGCCGCCGCGGCTGCTGGTGATGGGCGGCGGACCGATCGGCTGCGAACTGGCGCAGGCGTTTGCCCGGCTCGGTTCGCAGGTGACCCAGGTCGAGGCCTTCGATCGACTGCTGTTGCGCGAGGACGACGAGGTGTCGGCCTTCGTGCAGGCGCGGCTCGCGGCCGACGGCGTGGACGTGCGCACCGGGCACAAGGCGGTGGCGGTGGCGCGCGATGGCGACCAGCCGGTGCTGGTGTGCGAGGCGGCCGGCGGGCTTGTCCGGCTGCCGTTCGACCGCTTGCTGGTGGCGGTGGGACGCAAGCCGCGCACGGCCGGCTTTGGCCTGGAGGAGCTGGGCATTCCGGCCGCGCGCACGGTGGAAACGGATGCCTACCTGGCCACGCTGTACCCGAACATCTACGCCTGCGGCGACGTGGCCGGCCCGTACCAGTTCACCCATGTCGCAGCGCATCAGGCCTGGTACGCGTCGGTCAACGCGCTGTTCGGCCAGGTCAGGCGTTTTCGAGCGGACTATTCGGTGATCCCCGCGGTCACCTTCGTCGATCCCGAGGTGGCGCGGGTCGGCCTCAACGAACGCGAGGCGACCGAGCAGGGCATCGCGCATGAGGTGACGCGCTACGGCCTGGACGAGCTGGATCGTGCGATCACCGAGGACCTCGCCAGCGGTTTCGTCAAGGTGCTGACCGCACCCGGCAAGGATCGTATCCTCGGTGTCACTATCGTCGGCCAGCACGCCGGCGAGACGCTGGCCGAGTTCGTGCTGGCGATGCGCCACGGGCTGGGCCTGAACAAGATCCTCGGTACCATCCATGCGTATCCGACCTGGGCCGAGGCGAACAAGTACGCTGCCGGTCAGTGGAAGAAGGCGCATGCTCCCGAGCGCGTGCTGGGCTGGCTGGCGCGCTACCACACCTGGCGGCGCCAGTGAGCACGCCATGACCATCGCGACCGGACGTTGCCCGACCGGGCAGGAGTATTTCAAGTGAATGCCGTTCTCGCCCCTTCACGCCCATCGTTTGCGCGCACCCTGCGCTCGCACGGGCTGGCCTTGCCGCGCACGCCGCTGGAGATCCTGCAGATCAACGTGGGCAAGCTGTGCGACCTGGCCTGCCAGCACTGCCACGTGGAAGCCGGCCCCAGGCGCACCGAGATCATGCAGGCGGCCACGGTCGAACGGCTGCTGCAGCTGCTGGCCGATGCGCCGGCCATCCATACCGTGGACCTCACCGGTGGCGCGCCGGAGATGAACCCGCATTTCCGCACGCTGGTACGCGGCGCGCGCGCGCTGGGCAAGACCGTGATCGACCGCTGCAACCTCACCGTGCTGTTCCGTCCCGGCCAGGAGGACACCGCCGATTTCCTGGCCGCGCAGGGCGTCAAGGTGGTCGCCTCGCTGCCGTGCTACACCAAGGCCAATGTCGAGCAGCAACGCGGCCAGCACGTGTTCGATCCCAGTCTGCGTGCGCTGCACCAGCTCAATGCGCTCGGCTACGGCCAGGTGGACTCGGGGCTGGAACTGGACCTGGTCTACAACCCGTTGGGTGCGACGCTGCCGCCGGCGCAGCTGGCGCTGGAGGCGACCTACCGGCGCGAGCTGGCCGAGCATTTCGGCATCGTCTTCAATCGCCTGTTCACCATCACCAACATGCCGATCAAGCGTTTCCTGCATCTGCTCGAGCGCGAGGGTCGTTACGACAGCTACATGCAGACCCTGCTCGACGCGTTCAATCCGCAGGCGGCGCTGGGCGTGATGTGCCGCAACCTGCTGTCGGTGGACTGGCGCGGCCAGCTGTACGACTGCGATTTCAACCAGGCGCTGGAGTTGCCGCTGGGCGGCCGCCGACGCAGCCTGTGGGACATCGACGCACTCACCGAGGTCGAGCGCGAACCGATCGCGTTCGCCGAGCATTGCTATGGCTGCACCGCCGGCGCGGGCAGCTCCTGTGGAGGCGCACTGGCATGAACATGGAACACGACACGGCAACGAGCGCCGAGGCCCAGCAGTCGGTGGTGCGCAGCTACTACGGCGAAACCCTGCAGTCGAGTGGCGACCTGCGTACCACCGCCTGCTGCAGCATCGACGCGATGCCCGATCATCTGCGCGCGATCCTGGCCCGGCTGCATCCGGAAGTGCGCGACCGCTTCTACGGCTGCGGCTCGCCGCTGCCGCCGGCGCTGCACGGCATGACCGTGCTCGACCTCGGTTGCGGCAGCGGCCGCGATGCGTACCTGCTGTCGAGCCTGGTCGGCGAGAGCGGCCAGGTGATCGGCGTCGACATGACCGCGCAGCAGCTGGACGTCGCCGAGCGCCATCGCGGGTTTCATGCGCAGGCGTTCGGCCACGCGCAGTCCAATGTCCGCTTCCATCTGGGCGACCTGGCCGATCTCGCGGCGCTCGGCATCGCCGATGCTTCGGTCGACGTGGTGGTGTCCAACTGCGTGCTGAACCTGGTGCCGGACAAACGCCGCGCGTTCGTCGAGATCATGCGTGTGCTGAAACCCGGCGGCGAGCTGTATTTCTCCGATGTGTTCAGCGATCGCCGCTTGCCGCGCGAACTGCTGGCCGATCCGGTGTTGCTGGGCGAGTGCCTGGCCGGTGCGCTGTACGTGGAGGATTTTCGCCGGCTGATGGACGAGCTCGGCGTCGCCGATGCGCGAGTGTGCGCGCGCAGCCCGATCGAGCTGACCGACGCGGCGATCGAGCGGAAGATCGGCTTTGCCCGCTTCGAGTCGATCACCTGGCGTGCCTTCAAGTTGCCGCTGGAGGACCGCTGCGAGGATTACGGCCAGGTCGCGACCTACCTCGGCAGCGTGCCCGAGCATCCGCATCGCTTCGCGCTGGACGATCACCACCTGTTCGAGCGCGAGCGGCCGATGCGGGTCTGCGGCAACACCGCCGACATGCTGGGCGGCAGCCGTTATGCGGCGCATTTCCGCATCGACGGCGACAAGCACCGGCACCATGGCCTGTTCGACTGCGCGCCGGCGGCCGTTGCGCCGGGCGCGGCGGCGACGTGCTGCTGAGCATGGTGGACGTCGTGGCGAGCGAGCAGTCGCAGCGTGGCTTGTCGGTGATCGTGCCGCTGGCGCCCGGTGAAACCGAGTGGGCGGAACTTGTGCTGCAGCTGGCCGGACTGCCGGCGGGCAGCGAGGTCATCCTGGTGGCGGCGGACGACACGCCGCGACCGGCGCCTGAAAGCTGGCCACCGCAGCTCGACTATCGCGTCTGCCGCAGCCCGGCCGGTCGCGCCCGCCAGCAGAACCTGGGTGCCAGCGTGGCGCGCGGCGAGTGGCTGTGGTTCCTGCACGCCGACTCGCGCCTGCGCCACGGAACCATGCCCGCCTTGCAGCGCTTCATCGCCCGCGGCGACGAGGCGCTGGGCTGGTTCACGCTGGCGTTTCGCGACGACGGCCCGCGCTGGACGGCACTGAATGCCGTCGGCGCGAACTGGCGCGCGCGCTGGCTGGGCTTGCCGTTCGGCGATCAGGGCTTGCTGCTGCCACGGCATCGCTTCGAAGCGCTGCACGGTTTCGACGAGCAGGTGGATTGCGGCGAGGACCACCTGCTGGTGTGGGCCGCGCGCCAGGCCGGGCTGCCGCTGCGACACGTTCCCGCGGTGCTGGAAACCAGCGCACGCAAATATGCCCGGCATGGCTGGCTGATCACCACGCTGCGGCACTGGCGACTCACCGCGCTGCAGGCGTGGCCGGCCTGGCGCGCCTCGCACCGGTCCAGGCCATGACGGCGGCGCTGGCGATCTTCGTCAAGACACCGGGGCTGTCGCCGGTGAAGACGCGCCTGGCCGCCACCCTGGGGTCGGCCGCCGCCACCTGCTTCCACCAGCTGGCCGCGGCCGCCACCGCCGAAGTGGCCGCCCGATGCCAGTCGCTGCTGACGCCGTACTGGGCGATTGCCGAAGCCGATCCGGCCGCGGCCGCCATCTGGTCCGGTTTCGCCTCGTTGCCGCAGGGCGAGGGCGACCTTGGCGACCGACTGCACCATGTCTATGCGCAGCTGCAGGCGCGGCATGGCCGGGTACTGCTGATCGGCGCCGATGCGCCGCAGCTCACGCCCTCCCTGCTGCAGGCGGCAGTCGACGCGCTGCGCGACGACGGCGCGCCGTTCGTGATGGGCGAAGCCAGCGACGGCGGCTTCTGGCTGTTCGGCGGGCGGCTGCCGATTCCACGCGAGGTCTGGACCTCGGTGCGCTATTCGCAGCCGCGGACCGCCGCCGAATTGCGCGAGCGGCTGACGCCGCACGGTGGCGTGGCCGGGGTGCCCGCGCTCACCGATGTGGACAGCGCCGCGGATCTGCCGGTACTGCGCGAGGCGCTGGCGGCGCTGGTCGAGCCCCTGCCGGCACAACGGTTCCTGCATGACTGGCTGCGGCTGACGCTCGTCCGGGCCGAGCCGTCCGCGGCGGGCGGATGATGCGGGCCTGACTCAGCGGCTCTTGCGCAGCGGCTGCAGCAGCAGGCTGGGCAGGCGCTGGGCCGCGGCATCGCGGAATGCGTCCAGGCCCAGTGCCATGGTCGGCTGCGGCTGCCGCGGCGACGGCCGGTAGCTGCCGAACAGGCGATCCCACCACGAGACATGGAAGCTGAAATTGCTGTCGTGTTCGTCGCGCAGCACCGAGTGATGGATGCGGTGCATGTCCGGCGTCACGAACACCCAGCGAAGCCAGCGCTCGAGTCCGGGGCGGCAGGTCCAGGTTGGCGTGGGTGAGCAGGGCAAAGCTGCTGAGCACGATCTCGAAGGCCGCCACCGCCATCGGCGCGACGCCGAGCAGCAGCACGGCGGCGATCTTGATCCCCATCGACAGCAGGATCTCCAGCGGGTGGAAGCGCACGCCCGAACTGACATCGAGGCTGAGGTCGGTGTGGTGCACCCGATGCAGCCGCCACAGCCAGCCGACCCGATGCATCAGCCGATGCTGCGCGTAGATCAGCAGGTCCAGCGCCACGAAGCCGAGCACCGCCGCCGACCAGGCCGGCATGCGCGATTGATGCAGCAGGCCGAAATCATGCGCCCGCGCCCACAGCGCGGCGTCCACCGCCAGCCACGGCAGCAGCAGGCGCAGGCACAACGCGTTGATCAGGCCCAGCCCGAGATTCACCGACCAGCGTTGCCGCCGTCGCGGCTGCTGGATGTGCCGCGGCCAGCGCCATTCGGCGAGACCGAGCAGGGCCAGCAGGGCGAGGAACAGCGCGAGTCGGAACGTGGCGTCTTGCATGGAGTGAGGCGAGTCCGTGGCACGCCGGGCATGGTCGTCGCCACCCAGTATCCGCCGTTTACGCGGGCTCCGGCTCGAACCAGTGGCCGGTGCGGTTGACCATGTACACCACCGACAGCATCACCGGCACCTCGACCAGCACGCCCACCACCGTGGCCAGCGCCGCACCCGAGCGCAGTCCGAAGATGCTGATCGCCGCTGCCACCGCCAGCTCGAAGAAGTTGCTGGCGCCGATCAGCGCCGCCGGGCCGGCCACGCAATGCGGCACCTTCAGCCAGCGGCTGAGGCCGTAGGCGATGGCCGCGTTGAGGTAGACCTGGATCACGATCGGCACCGCCAGCAGCGCGATGATCAGCGGTTGCCGCAGGATCGCCTCGCCCTGGAATCCGAACAGCAGGACCAGGGTGGCCAGCAGCGCCGCGGTCGACCACGGATCGATCCGCTGCAGGGTCGCTTCCAGCGCGGCCTGCCCGCGTCGGCGCAGCAACCAGCCGCGCCACAGCTGGGCGACGATCACCGGCACCACGATGTACAGCAGCACCGACAACAGCAGCGTGCCCCAGGGCACGTGGATCGATGCCACGCCCAGCAGCAGGGCCACGATCGGCGCGAACGCGACCACCATGATGGTGTCGTTCAGCGCCACCTGGGCCAGGGTGAAATTCGGCTCGCCGCCGCACAGCCGCGACCACACGAACACCATCGCCGTGCATGGCGCCGCGGCCAGCAGGATCAGCCCGGCGATGTACGCATCGTGCTGGTCGGTCGGCAGCCAGGCGGCGAACACGTGGCGGATGAACAGCCAGCCCAGCAGCGCCATCGAGAACGGCTTGATCGCCCAGTTCACCAGCAAGGTGATGCCGATCCCGCGCACCTGCCGGCGCACGCCGGCCAGCTGGGCGAAGTCGACCTTGAGCAGCATCGGCACGATCATCAGCCACACCAGTCCGGCCACCGGCAGGTTGATGTGCTGCAGCTCGGCCGCGGCCAGCGTCTCGAACACCGCGGGAAACAGGTGGCCGAGCGCGATGCCGGCGACGATGCACAGCGCGACCCAGACACTCAGGTAGCGGGCGAAGAACGCGATGCGCGGCAGCGCGGGCGCGGGTGCGGCCAGTTGTTCAGTGCTCATGCGCGCGTTCCGTTTCGCCGATCGCGCGCAGCTCGCGCTGGGTGGCCAGGCGGTCGAGCTTGTCCAGCGGCAGCGCCAGCAGCAGGTCGATGCGTCGACGCAGCATCATCCACGCCGACTGGAACGCGCGCCGGCGCTCCTCCTCGCTGCCGTGGACGGCGGCCGGATCGGGGATGCCCCAGTGCGCGGTCACCGGATGGCCGGGCCAGATCGGGCAGACTTCCCCGGCGGCGTTGTCGCAGACCGTGATCACGATGTCGATCGGCGGCGAGTCGGGCCGGGCGAACTCGTCCCAGCTCTTGCTGCGCAGCGGCTCCTGGTAACCGATGGAGCGTGCCAGCTCCGCCGCGATCGGCTGCACCGTACCGCTGGGAAAACTGCCGGCGCTGAAGGCATGGAAGCGGCCTTCGCCCAGCACGTTGAGCATCGCCTCGGCCATCACGCTGCGGGCGGAGTTGCCGGTGCACAGGAACAGGACATTGAAGATTCGGGTCGACATGGCGATCTCAGCAGCAGCCGTTGGCGGCGTTCGGGCCGCACGAAGCGGCGGGTGTGGTGGCGGCTGCCGGGCCGCAGCAGGCGCCGCCCTTGCCGGTGGCAGCGGTGTCGCTGGCGTCGTTGTAGGTGGTCGCTTCGCCGAGCGTGCGGAAGCTCTCCCAGCGCACGCCCTGCGGATCCTCGGCCCAGAACTTGTCCGAACGCGCGTAACAGCAGTTGGTAGCTTTTTCGGCCAGCGCGACGGCGTCGGCAGATTGCAGTCGCGCACCGATCGCGGCGAGCTCGGCGTCGTCCTCGACCTGCAGACCCAGGTGATCCACGCCGGCCGTACGACCGCGTTGCGAGATCGCGAAGTTGATCCGCGGGTCGTCCAGCATCCACTTCGCGTAATCGGGCTTGAGCACGCTGGGCGGGGTGCCGAACAGGGTGGTGTAGAAGCGGATGCTGCTGTCGAGCTGATCGACGTTCAGGTGCACATGGAAGCGTTTCATCGGGATCTCCTGACGGGTTTGCAGGTGGTGGCGGGTGCGCAGTCGGCGGTGGCCGAACCCGCGCAGCAGTTCTCGGTGAGGAAGCCGAGCAGGGTGTTCATTTGCGGATAGTTCGCGCGGCACTGGATCACCCGCCCGCGCCGCTCGTCGCTGACCAGGCCGGCGCGACGCAGGATGTGCAGGTGGTTGGTCAGGGTGGCCCCGGCCAGTCCGGTTGCCGCGGCCAGTTCGCCCACGGCCATGCCGTCCTCGCCCGCCTGCACCAGCAGGCGAAACAGGTTCAGGCGATGCTCCTGGGCGAGCGCGTTGAGGCAGGCGAGTGCGTCAATTGATTTCATATTTCCAGAATTATGGAAATATATGAAAGAGTCAAGCCCCGGTCTGACCAAGCGGTCGCGCCGTGTGTCCTGGATCAGTTTCCGAACCGTCGCTGAGCGCGCCTCCGCCCCACCGAGGCTGTTCGACAACATTTGACAATTGTATCCATATGGATACAATGATCGGGTGAATACCGTTCAGCAGTCCGGTGAATTCAGGGAATGGCTCAAAGGTCTGCGGGACCAGACTGCGAAGGCCAAGGTATTGGTGCGCATCAAGCGGCTTGCCGAGGGCAACCTGGGCGACGTAAAGCATTTCGACGGTATCAGCGAGCTGCGTATCGACTACGGTCCGGGCTACCGGATCTATGTCGCCAGGAAAGGAAAGACGTCGTACCTGTTGCTGTGCGGCGGCGAAAAGTCGAGCCAGCAAAAGGACATCGAAAGAGCAAAGAAGATACTGGCCGCAAGTTCGTCGCCAGCGTAGTGCCCAGACAGGTAATACCAGGAAAGGAGTGTGTCATGTCCACCAAATTCTCGGCGTTCGATGCTGCCGAGTATCTCGACAGTGACGAAGCCATTGCCGCATACCTCAACGAGGCCATCGAAGAGAATGATTCGGACCTGTTTCTATCCGCGCTCGACGACATTGCGCGTGCGCGGAGCATGAGCAAGGTGGCTGAAGATAGCGGTCTTGGCCGCGAAAGCCTCTACAAGGCGCTGCGCCCCGGTGCGAAGCCGGGTTTCATCACCATCTCGAAGATCATGGGTGCCCTCGGCGTGCGCATGGTCGTCAAGCCGGCGAAGGCAAAGGTCAAGCGCCGCACCATCGCGAAAGCAGCCAAGGCCGCAACCAAACCTCGCCAGGCAAAGGCACGCGCCAGGGCTTGATCTTGCTCTGTCCCGTCGCCCGGGCGGCACCAGGCTGTCCGCGGCCCCGGCGCTTTTTCTCTTGCGTTACCGGCCAGCTCGGCGCGGCAGCGTGTGCGCAACCCTCGCGGGCACGACAACGCGCATGTTGCGCATCGAGGCAACGGCCGCGAACGAGGTGGGTGGTGCGCCGGTGCTTGTTGAAAGCGCGGCGGACAGTGCGTTCCGGCGCGATGCCGGCCTAGGACGTCTTGCGCGTCCGCCGCGGTTTCGCCTGGGCCGCCGCGATCAGCTCCTGCAGGTAGGCGATGCCTTCTTCCTCGGGAAAGAACGCCACCACGTCCGCCACGGTCAGGTCATGCCGCTTGCGCAGCCCGAGGAATTCCTCGCGGGCCATCGCCAGGCGCTGGGCCGCCGCGGCCTTCTTGCCCAGCGGCTTGGCCGCCGGCTGCTGCTTTTCCACCTTGCGCTCGAGCCTGGCCAGTTCTTCCTGGAACTGGCGGAAATCATATTTCGGAGAGGTCATGATGTCGGGGAAGTGTCAGGAAGTGGCCGGATTTTCGCACGTTGCGCGCCGGCGCATGCGTTGCCGGCTTCAGCCGGCTCAGGCGTCGTCGCCGCGCGCGTCCATCCGCGCGTGACGCCAGGCCATCAGCGGTGGCGCGGTCATGCCATGCACCAGGATGCTCAGCACCACGATGGTGACGGATATCTGTGCGGCCAGCATCGCCTGCGGCTTGTCCAGGCCGTGGGTGAGCGCATAGGCCAGATAGTTCAGCGTGCCGATGCCACGGATGCCGATCCAGCCGATCAGCAGGCGGCGCGACTGCGGTGCCTTCGAGCCGAGCATGCCGATCCACACCGACACCGGTCGCACCAGCAGGAACAGGACGGCGGCCATCAGCACGCCTTCGACGCTCCAGTAGCGCGCGCAGGCCACGCCTGCCAGCAGCACCAGGGCCGAGGCGATCAGGCGTTCCAGCGTGTCGCCGAACGACAGCGCGTCGGACACCACCAGGCCCACCGAGGCGGCCGGGTGGTCGGCGCTGTCGCTGTCGCGGCGGTTCGGATTGATCAGCCCTTCGGCGGGTGGATGGATGCCTTCGCCGCCGTTCGCCGCGTTCGTCTCGGTGAACTGCGGATGCGGATGACGAGAGACCACGTAGAGTTCGGCGCTGCGCAAACCCAGGCCGGCGGCGAACGCGGCCAGGAAGCCGGAGGCCGAGATCGCCTCGGCACCGGCATAGGCCAGCGCCATCAGGGCCAGCGCCAGGAAGTCGCTGGGCGCGACATCCCGGGACGCGCTTTTCAGCCGCGTGCCCAGCAGGCCGACCAGCCAGCCCAGCCCGAATCCCAGCGACAGGCCGGCGGCGAACCCCCACAGCACGCCGACCAGCAACCAGTGCAGCGTCACCGAACTGGTCAGCGCGCCGTCGGGCGACGTGATCATCATCAGCGCCAGCAGCAGGAACGGCAGCGCGAAGCCGTCGTTCAGGCCGGCCTCGCCGGACAGCGCGACCCGCATCTGGTCGGCGTCGCGCGCGTCGTCCACCGCCACGATGCTGGCCAGCACCGGGTCGGTCGGCGCGATCAGCGCGCCGATCAGCAGCGACATGCCCCACGACTGGCCCAGCCAGCCATGCGCGATCGCGCTGACCCCGGCCACGGTCAGCAACATGGCGGGAAACGCAAGGCGGATCGCGTCCCGCCACGCGGGGTTGCGAAAGCGCAGGCGCAGCTTCAGGCCGGTGATGAACAGCGAAACCACCAGCGCCACCTCGGTGAGGTTGGCCAGCCACGTGCCGTAGCCGCGCAGATCGATATGCACCAGATCCAGCCCCCACGGCCCCACCGCCACGCCCGCCACCAGGTAGATCGCGAAGTTGGTGATCGGAAAATCGCGGATCCATCCCGACAACAGCGAAGTCAGCAGCAACAAGCCGCCGATGGCAGCGATCCAGGCAACGGAATGCATGAGTCCGGTCGTCCCTCGAAACATGGATGGAGCCGATGTCGCCGGCGGATGCTGGGCGGGCGAGCGCGACCGAGACGCGCCAGCCATGTCTTGGCGCCGGCGCGAGGGTCAGTCTGGCATTGTGGGGATGAATGCTTGGTGGTGGTGGCTGAATCGTTGCCTGATCCCAACTGACGCAGCCCACTGGTCGCAAGGCCGGTATAGTTCGCTCGCAAAAGTTGGGGGTCGCACAAAGCGTCATGCTTCGATGCCAAGGCGGTATTCATGGCGATCAAGCAGCGCGCGCATGCGCGTGGCCGCCAACTGCAGGGTGGCTCGATACATGATTGAACGATTTGTCGATTTTTTTCACTTGCCGATGACATGGACTTCTCGGAAGTGTCCTTGTCGGCGAGGTAGAGCCCGGCGGCTCGCGCAGACGTCGAATCGGCGGGAGACGTTACTCATTTACGCACCCCAATCTGCTACAGGCTTGCTACCACGTAGGGTCACGCGGACCATGGGAACACATAATTGGGTGGGGAGATCGCGCATGGAGTGTTCCTTGATCGACTGGAATGCTGTAGGTGCTGTAGCTACGGCGGCAGCCACGCTGGTTGCCCTTTGGCTTGGTATGAGCGAGGCGGTGCGGAGAAGAACGGAGCGAACCTTTCGCGGAAACGTGGTGCTCGCGATGCAGGTTCCGGAAATTTCCAGGCTGGTGGCCCTGTTTAATCAGGTCGAGAGCCACTATCGAGGGATTCTGGATTCGGACGGGAAGATCCAGTATCACGTAACGAAACTGGACCAACTTGCACCCGCGTTCGAGACGTCGTTGACGCGTTTTACGCCGAACGATTTCTGCGATATGCCGAAGAGACTTGGTTTCAACCTTCCGACCGTGATTCACGCGCTGCCGGCCGTAGCCTGTTATGCAAGGCGGATGAAGGTGAGGCACCTTGCCATCGCAGCAGCGCCTGTTCGCGCCGGGGCCGATAAATTCACTGCCGAGTTTGCCGCTCAACAGGCCAAGGACAGGGAGATTTTCATGGCCCAGGCTGCTGAGGCTTTCGACTACACACACAGTTGCAGTATTGATTTCCGCGCTGCGATGGCCCATGCCGAAAAGCATCTGATGCCGGACCAGATGAAGAACTTGGCCAGCCGCCTGCCTGAGCGCTTTGAAACCGAGCCGCAGAGGTAATTCAGATTTTGGGGAAAGTGGGTGGGGTCATGTATGTCGAATGAGTAAATGAATCAATGAACCCGGCCCATTTTTTCTTCCATCGCCCGTCACAGCGGCATTCCGAGACATGGCTGGCAAAGCTATGCGGGTCAGAGCCACTTACCGTCGTTTGATTTGCTGAGATCCCCGCACAAAAGATGGCCTTGATCGGAATGTCAAAATGGCAGGCCGCATGATCTTCTCGGCTCAGCACACCTTTCCCGCGACGCAGGCGGGGGGAGGGGGCTGGCGCGGATGAGTGTGACGCCCCCGATGCGCCCGAAGCTACGCTGCCGCTACCCTCAAGTCTTTTCGGTGGACTGATCGCCAATTTCCACGACGCGTGACCCGTCTCCGTTCAGAAGAGCAAGGCTTACATGTCTCCGCAAGCGTTGTGCCTGCCGGGCCGACGCAACGAAAAAGGCCACCCGGTGAGGGTGGCCCAAGACGATGATATACATGGTGGCCGGGGACGGAATCGAACCGCCGACACGGGGATTTTCAATCCCCTGCTCTACCAACTGAGCTACCCGGCCGGAAACTGATTTCCACTGACTGCCGCGAGGGCGGCCGATGTCGTGTGGAGCCGCGCATTAGACCGAATGTGCGGCGCTTCGTCAAGACTCGGGGTCGGGCGGGGTGAAGCCGGCGGCCTGGGCGACGTCGCCGCCGAACAGGAAATGTTCCATCTGTTCGGCGAGGTATTTGCGCGATTTCGGGTCGAGCGGATTGAGCCGGTATTCGTTGATCAGGGTGGTCTGGTGGGCGAGCCACTGCTGCCAGGCGGGCTTGGAAATCTCCGCGTAGATGCGCTGGCCGAGCGGGCCGGGCCAGGGGGCGAAATCGAGGCCTTCGGCGTCGATGTCGAGCTTGCTGCAATGGATGGTGCGGCTCATGGGCGGGTTCCTTGTCGGCGCGTCCGGGTCGGCTGCGGCCGGGGTGAAGAGTGAAGTCTGCCGCATGCGCTCAGTGCGTGTCGTTGATCTGCAGCAAGAGCGTGCGCACGGGCGCGGGCAGGCCCAGGGCGTTCAGGTCGTCGGCGCCGCACCAGCGCAACTGCGGATTATCGGCGATGCCGTACCGGGCTGTCGCGCGATCGAACAGCAGCGGCTCGATGTTCAGTCGGTAGTGGCTGAACACGTGGGTGAACGGGGTCAGCGTCTGCGCGTCGTCGATCCGCGCGTGTTGCTGGGCGAGGCGCCAGGCGCCGTCGGGATCGGCCGCTTCGGGCAGGCTCCACAGGCCGGACCAGACGCCTTGCGGTCCGCGCCGTTCCAGCAGCACGCGGCCGTGGCTGTCGCGCAGCACCAGCATCACGGTGGCGCGGGTGGGCACTTTCTTCGTTGCCTTGCGCCCGGGCAGTTGCGCGGTGAGATCGTCGCGATGGGCGACGCAGTCGGCGGCCAGCGGGCAGGCCTCGCAGCGCGGGCGCGAGCGCACGCACACGGTGGCGCCCAGGTCCATGATCGCCTGGGTGTAGTCGGCGACGCGGGCGGACGGCGTATGCGCTTCGGCGTGCAGCCACAGCTGCTTCTCCACCGCGGCCTGGCCGGGATCGCCGTGGATGCCGTGGTAGCGGGTGAGCACGCGCTTGACGTTGCCGTCGAGGATCGGCAGGCGCAGGCCGTGCGCCTGCGCCAGGATCGCGCCGGCGGTGGAGCGGCCGATGCCGGGCAGCGCCATCAGTGCGGCGAGCTCGCGCGGCAGCTCGCCCTCGTGCTGCGCCACGCAGAGTTGCGCGGCGCGGTGCAGGAAGCGGGCGCGGCGGTAATAGCCGAGCCCGGACCACAGCGCCAGCACGGTGTCCTCGTCGGCGGCGGCGAGATCGCGCAGGGTGGGCAACGCGCCGACGAAACGCTCGAAGTAAGCGACCACGGTGGCGACCTGGGTCTGCTGCAGCATCACCTCGGACAGCCACACTCGGTACGCCTCGCGCGGGTGTTGCCACGGCAGGTCGGTGCGGCCGTGCTGGTCGAACCAGCGCAGCAGGCGGCGGGCGAACGTCGCGCTCATGGCCGGGGAGTGCCGGCCGGTTTCGCGGTCGTGGGGGCGCTGCTGGCCGAGGCCGGCACGCTGTCGCCGGCCTGCAGGGTGAGCCCCTCGATATGGACGCTGCCGGTGTCGATCGTGGCGATCTGCGCCGAACCGCTGCCCGGCGGCACGGCCAGTTGCGGCTGCTGCGGGTCGCCGAGCCGACTCCACCAGCGCGCCAGCGCCAGCGGCGGCAGGCGCAGGTCGGCGTGGTTGTCCGGGCCGTCGAGTTTCAGCGCCAGCAGCAGCGGATTGTCCTGATCGGCGGGGGTCAGCACCAGCGAGATGTCGTACTGCCCGGCATCGGCGCGGTCGAGCTTGCCGACGAGCCGGGCCGAGGCGTCCGCCGCACCATGCCAATGCGCGCTGCCTTCGAGTGCGAGTGTCGTCGTGCCGTCCTGGGACAGGTGCAGGGTGATGGCGTTCAGCTGCAGGGTATTGCCTTCGATACGCGGCGTGGCGGACAACCGCAACCACCACGGTGCACCGGCCACCGTGGCGGAAAGGACGAGCGGAAATGGCTCGCCCGAGATCAGGTTGCCGGCATCGAGCGAGACGTTGTCCAGCAGGACGGCGTTGCCGCGCACCAGGCTGCCATGCGTGATGCTGACCCCGGTTTCGATGCGCGGAATGTTCGGCGGACGCCCGGACGGCTGCGCGGGCAGGGCGGACAGCCAGGCCTGCAGCGCATCCAGATCGACCCGCGGCGAGTCGATCTGCAGTTGCGATATCACGGTGGGGCCGCCCAGCAGGGTGCGCCACGGCAGCGCCAGCTGGCCGCGGGCGGCGAGCAGGATCGGGACGTTGGCGCCGTCGGCACTGAGCGTGATGCCGCTGAGGTCGAGCGCCGGGCGCGGGAACAGGGTCGGGCTGGCCGGGCTGGCCAGGTTCAGCTCCAGCCCGGCCGCTTCGGCCTGGGTTTGCAGCATCGCGGTGAAGCGCTCGGGTTGCAGCAGCAGGTAGACCGCGATCACCGCGGTGAGCACCAGCGCCAGCCCGAGGCCGCCGAGGGTCAGCAGGATCAGTCGCAGTCGGCGCGACATCGACTCAGGCCCGCCAGCGCGATTCAGTCATGGCCGCTTTCCCCGCCGCCGAGGCTGGCCGGCAGCAGGCCGTCGACGAAGGCCTCGGCCTCGAACACGCGCAGGTCGGTGGCGGTTTCGCCCAGCCCGACATAGCGGATCGGCAGGCCGAACTCGCGCGCCAGCGCGAACACCACGCCGCCCTTGGCGGTGCCGTCCAGCTTGGTCACGACCAGTCCGGTGACGCCCACGATCTGGCGGAACTGGCGGACCTGGTTGACCGCGTTCTGGCCGGTGGTGCCGTCGATCACCATCAGCACCTCGTGCGGTGCGTCGGCGTCGATCTTCTTCAGCACACGGGCGATCTTGCCCAGTTCGTCCATCAGCCCGCCCTGGGTGTGCAGGCGCCCGGCGGTGTCGGCGATCAGCACGTCGATGCCGCGCGAACGCGCTGCCTGCAGGGCGTCGAAGATCACGCTGGCGGCGTCGGCATCCTGGCCTTGCGAGATCACCGGCACCTGGTTGCGCTCGCCCCAGGTCTTGAGCTGTTCGACCGCGGCGGCGCGGAAGGTGTCGCCGGCGGCCAGCATCACCGCCTGGTGTTCGTCGCGCCAGCGCCGGGCCAGTTTGCCGATGGTGGTGGTCTTGCCGGCGCCGTTGATGCCGACGACCAGCACCACGGACGGCTTCCTGCCGCGCACATCCAGCGGCTGTTCGACCGGCTTGAGCAGGGCGACCAGCGCCTGGCGCAAGGCGGCCAGCAGGGCCGGGGCGTCGGCGAACTCGCGCTTGTGCATGCGCCTGCGCAGGTCCTCGACCAGCTCGGTGCTGGCCTCGACCCCGACGTCGGCGGTGATCAGGGTGGTTTCCAGTTCGTCGAGCAGTTCGTCGTCGAGCCGCGGATGGCGCACGAACAGGGTGCTGAGCCCGCGCGCGAAGGAGTTGCCGGACAGGCGGTCGCGCCAGCTGCGCCTGGCCGGGGCGGGCGGCTCGGCCACGGCGGTGGGCGCGGCCAGCTCCGGCGCATCGGCCGGCGGGATTTCCACCAGCGCCGGGGCGGTCGGCGCCGGCGCCTCCTGCAGCGGCGCCGGGTCGCGGGTGTCCGGCACGACCGTGTCGGCCGGCATCGTGTCGGCGGGCTGCTCCGACCCCTTCGTGGCGGGCTTTTTCTTCCAGAACTTGAGCATTGCGGCCGTGATTCAAAGACAATGGGCGGCATGCTAACACTCCAACCTGTACTGGCCGCTGAGGAACGGCGGCCTTGAGCGGCGTCCGCCGCAAGCCGCCCGGGCGCATCCGCATCATCGGCGGCAACCTGCGCAATTCACGGCTCGACGTGCCCGAGCTGGCGGGCCTGCGGCCGACCGCCGAGCGGGTGCGCGAGACCCTGTTCAACTGGCTGGCGCCGGTGATCGACGGCGCCCGCTGCCTGGACCTGTGCGCCGGCACCGGGGCGTTGGGAATCGAGGCGCTGTCGCGCGGGGCGGCCAGCGTGCAGTTCGTCGAGCGCGATCCGCGTTCGGCGAAGGCGCTGCGCGACAACCTGGCGCGGCTCGGGCTGGGCGCCACCGGCCAGGTGGCCTCGATCGATGCGGCCGCGTTTCTCGAGGCGGCGCCGCAGCGCGCAGGATCTGGTGTTGCTGGATCCGCCGTTTGCGCTGGAGCTGTGGTCCGGGCTGGCGCGACAGCTGGAGCAGGGCGGCTGGCTGGCCGCGCGGGCGTGGATTTACGTGGAATCGCCCCGTGGCGGCGTGCTCGAGCTGCCGCCCACCTGGCAGCTGCACCGGGAGGGCCATGCCGGCGAGGTGCGCTTTGCTCTCTATCGGCGTGCGCTTCCGTTAAGCTAGGGTCAATTCCGCAGCTGCTGACGCTTTCGTCTCGTGAGAAAACCTTTGGGCAATCCGCGCCTGGCCGTCTACCCAGGCACCTTCGATCCGATCACCAATGGCCATACCGACCTGGTGACGCGCGCGGCTCCGCTGTTCGACCGGGTGATCGTGGCGGTGGCCGACAGTTCCACCAAGGGTCCGGGCTTCAGTCTCGGCGAGCGGATCAGCCTGGCGCGCATGGCGCTGGCGGATCTGCCGAACGTGGAGGTGCGCGGTTTCGATTGCCTGCTGGCCACCTTCGTCGAGGAAATCGGCGCTGGCGTGATCATCCGTGGCCTGCGCGCGGTATCGGATTTCGAATACGAGTTCCAGCTGGCCAGCATGAACCGCCACCTGATCCCGCAGGCGGAGACGCTGTTCCTGACCCCGGCGGAGCAATACAGCTTCATATCCTCGTCGCTGGTGCGCGAGATCGGTCGCCTCGGTGGCGACATTTCCGGTTTCGTGCATCCCGCGGTACAACAGGCCATGCGTCAGCGCTGGCACAAGGGCCGGACCGGCCCAAACAAGCAACCCGAAACGGAAGGTGATAACCATGCGTAAATTTGCTCTCATTGTTGTCGTGGCGCTGACCGCCTGCCTGGCCCTGAGCGCCTGCGGCAAGCACGAAGAAGATCAGGCGACCACCCAGCAGGCACAGCAGGCGCCGAAGCCGACCGATCCGAGCGACTCCAAGGCGTGGGGCGCCTACCTCGGGCAGATCGTGCAGAACAACATGCAGGGCATGCGCGCGAACCAGCCGTACGCGTACATGGTCACCGCCGGCCTCACCGACGACACCAAGGCGCAGAACGATCGCCAGCTGCAGAGCGTGCAGGACACCGTCGCCCGCGGCGTGCTGCCCGGCAACCTGCTGGCCTTCGGCGGCCCGGATTCGACCAAGACCGCCGACCTGGTCATCGAGGCGTTCAAGGATGCCAAGCCCGGCTCGTTCAAGGACGTGATCATCCTGTTCATCGGCGACAAGGCCGACGAGCAGCGTGTCTCCGACGCCCTGAAGCCGACCGGCGCGACGATCCGCTTCGTCCAGATGTAAGGATGCAAGCGGCCCTCCGTGACGGCAGCGCCGGCGCGGAGGGCCACATCGCCCTCTCTCCCACGACGTGAGGTCGATGGTTCGAAACCGGTTGCGGCGAAGCCTTGACCGGCTGGTGCGCCTTCCCGGGGCGAGCCTCTCCAGCATGTAGTATCGACTGCCATGTCCCTGAAAATCCTCGATACCTGCGTCAACTGCGACGTCTGCGAACCGGCTTGTCCGAACAAGGCGATCTCGCTGGGCGAGGAGTTCTACGTGATCGACCCGGCCCTGTGCACCGAGTGCGTCGGCCATCACGACGAGCCGCAATGCGTGGTGGTCTGCCCGGTCGAATGCATCATCAGCGATCCCGGGCACGTCGAGTCGACCGCGCAGCTCGAGCTGAAATATCGCCACCTGATGGCCAAGGAGTCCGCGGCATGAGCTTTTCCCCGAACTGGCGTCGACTGTTGTCGGCGCTGTTGTCGCTGGGCCTGGTATCGCTGGCGGGAACCGCGGCAGCCGCCGACGGCGCACCGAAAGCGGCACCCGCGCGAATCATGCAGGTGCCGCCGATGCGGCTGCGCCCGCCCGGCCACGCGGCGATCGCCAGTGCGAATTTCCTCGCCACCAATGCCGGCTTCGAAGTGCTGGACAAGGGCGGCAACGCGTTCGACGCGGCGGTCGCCGTGGCCGCCGCGCTGTCGGTGGTGGAGCCGGAGAGTTCCGGCATCGGCGGCGGCTTCATGGCCGTGCTGCATCAGGCGAAGGATGGCCATGACGTCTTCATCGACGCGCGCGAGACCGCGCCCGCGGCAGTCAATCGCAAGGATTACCTCAAGCCGGATGGCAGCCCGAACCGCGACGCGGCGCTGAAAGGCCCGCTGTCCGCCGGCATTCCCGGCGAGCCGGCCGGGCTGGTGCTGCTGGCCGAGCGCTACGGCCGGCTGCCGCTGCAACAGTCGCTGGCCCCGGCGATCCGCCTCGCGCGCGACGGCTTCCAGCCGGATCCGCGCCTGCGTGGCGCGATTGCGGGCGTGCAGCAGGATCTGCGGCGCTGGCCGGCCTCGGCCGCCAAGTACCTGCCCGGCGACAAGCCGCCGGCGGAGGGCGTGCTCTGGCACGACCCGGAACAGGCACGCACGCTGGAACTGATCGCCGCTCACGGCAACGACGGCTTCTATCGCGGCACGACGGCACGCAAGCTGGTCGCCGCGGTGCATGCGGCCGGTGGCAACTGGACGCTGGCCGACCTGGCCGGCTACCGGGTCAGGGAACGCGCGCCGATCGAGGTGAACTACCGCGGCTATCGCATCATCACCGCGCCGCCACCGTCCTCCGGCGGCGTGGCGATCGCCGAAATCCTCAACATCCTGTCCGGCTACGACCTGTCGAAGATGGACCGGGCAGAGCGTGTGCACTACATCGTCGAGGCGATGCGCCGCGCATTCCGCGACCACAACGATTATCTGGGTGATCCGGACTTCGTGAAGATGCCGCTGGACATGCTGCTGTCGCCGTTCTACGCCGACGGCCTGCGCCAGGGCATCCTGCCCGACCTGGCCACGCCGTCGTCGATGCTGCCGCGCGCCCAGGCGCACGAGCCGGGCATGCATACCACGCATTTCTCGATCATCGACGCCGACGGCAACATGGCGGCGGTGACCTCCACGGTGAACTACACCATGGGTTCCAACTTCGTCGCCGCCGGTACCGGCGTGCTGCTGAACGACGAGATGGATGATTTCGCGCTGGTGCCGAACAAGCCGAATGTGTACGGCCTGCTCGGCAGCGTGGCGAACGCACCCGAAGGCGGCAAACGCATGCTGTCGTCGATGTCGCCGAGCATCGTGATCGGGGCCAACCGCGTCGCCGTGATCGGTTCGCCCGGCGGCTCCACCATCATCACCCAGGTGCTGGAAGGGATCCTGCATTTCATCGACGGCGAAAATGCGCAGCAGATCGTCGCGGACAAGCGCTTCCACCACCAGTACCTGCCGGACATGGTGATGGTGGAGAAGGACACGTTCGATCCTGCCACCAGCGCCACGCTGACCCACATGGGCTACACGCTCAAACAGCATGAATCGTGGGGCTTCATGAACGCGATCACCTGGGATCGCAAGACCAACAAGCTCGATGCGGCCAGCGATCCGCGCCATCCCTCGGGCCTGGGCAAGGTGCAGTAGGGCACGCATGGAACTGTTCTCGATCCTCGGCAATTCGCAGCAGCTGGATGGCGGTGCGATGTTCGGAAATGCTCCCAGGGCGCTGTGGTCGCGCTGGATCGTGCCGGATGAGCAGAACCGCATTCCGCTGGCGTGCCGCTGCCTGCTGGTGAAGGATCTCGACGGCCGCAACGTGTTGTTCGAAACCGGCATCGGCGCATTCTTCGAGCCGGCGCTGCGTGAGCGCTACGGCGTGGTCGAGTCCGGGCATGTGTTGCTCGATTCGCTGGCGGCGGTGGGCCTGGGCCATGAGGACATCGACGTGGTGGTGCTCTCGCACCTGCATTTCGACCATGCCGGCGGCTTGCTGGCGGCGTGGGAAGAGGGCAGTCCGCCACGCCTGCTGTTTCCGAACGCGCGCTTCGTGACGGGTGCCGAACACTGGCGCCGTGCGCAGCATCCGCATCCGCGCGACCGCGCCTCGTTCATCCCCGAGCTGCCGCCGTTGCTCGAGGCCAGTGGCCGGCTGGAACGGGTCGAGGGTGAATACTCGCAGACGCTGGGCAGGGCCGTGCGCTTCAGTTTTTCGGACGGCCATACGCCGGGGCTGATGCTGGCCGAAGTCGCCGGCGTGGTGTTCTGTGCGGACCTGATTCCCGGCCGTTTCTGGGTGCACTTGCCGATCACCATGGGCTACGACCGCTGGCCCGAAAAGCTGATCGACGAAAAACGCGCCTTTCTGGAGGACAAGCTGGCCCGGGACGTGCGCCTGTTCTTCACCCACGATCACGATTGCGCGCTGGCGCGGGTGACGCGCGACGAGCGGGGTCGTTTCGGCACGGCCGACGAGCAGCCCGTGCTGCCGGGCATGCCGGCGCAGCCGCCGACGGGGGTGGTCTGATGGATTTGCACAGGGGACTGTCCATGCGCTCGCTGGCGTTGAATGTCGTCGGTACCGTGCTGGTGCTGGCCGGCGTCGGCCTGGTCGCGATGACTGCGCGCGGCCTGCTCAATTATCGCCAGGCAGCGAGCCGGCACGGTGGCGAGGTGATCGAGCTCGGTGCGGATGCCCAGCCGCAGGCGGGTCAGCATGGTTACATGGCGCGCGTCGTGGGAATCCCTCGGGTGGTCGAGGCGCCGCGCGACGCGGAGTTCAACCTGCGGGTGGACACGCCGGTGCTGGTGCGCCACGTGGAAATGTTCCAGTGGCGCGAGATAGACATCGGCGGCAACGTGCACTACGAGCTGGACTGGGTGGACCGGCCGGTCGATGCCAGTCATTTCGTCAATCCGCGCGGGCACATGAATCCGGGCAGCTTTCCGCTCAGCGGCAAGCAGTTCGACGCCGGACTGGTGCAGATGGGTGGTTTCAGGCTGGGTCCCGTGTTGATCCATGCGCTGCCCGGTTCGGCCCGGGTCACGCCGGATTCCGCGGCGCTGCCGGAAAATCTCGCGGCCAGTTTCAGCCGCTACCACGACTACCTGGTGACCAGTGCACATCCGGGCGACCCGCGGCTGGGCGATGTCCGGGTGAGCTGGGACGAAGTGCCGCTGCAGCAGGTGACCATCGTGGGGCGCCTGGACGGCGACCGCGTGGTGGCGGCGGCTGACGCCGACGATGGCAAGGGCTACAGCGTGCAGGTTGGCGACGTGTCCTTGCTGAACATGTTTCCGGATCTGCCGGTGCCGCCGGAGTTCGCGCTGACATGGCGGATTCTGGCCGTGCTGCTGGCCACGCTGGGTGCCTACGTGCTGCTCTCGACGCAGCGTCGTCGGCGTGACGGCCTGCTGGCGCTGGGCCTCGGTGCGCTGGTCGTCGGAAGCGTGGCCAGCGTACTGTGGCTGGGCGGCGGCGCGCCCAACCTGATTGGCTGGCTGGCGGTCACCCTGGCGGGGCTGCTGCTGGTCGGCTGGCGGCTGCGTCGTCCCGATTGAGCGCACCGCCAACGGTGGCGCATTGCCGGTTCATGCGATCAGTTGCCGGGCCGATGTCCCGGCTGGAGCACGCGCGGCTGGCCGCGCCGAACGGTTACTCGGCGACTGCCTTGCCATTGGCGCTGGCAAAGACCTGGTCGGCCCATTGCGTGGCTTCCATGTAAACGGTGGCCATCCGCTGGATACGCAGCGGAGGCACCTGCGCGCTGGTCAGCTCGCCGGCTTCCCAGGCGAGGATCTGCTGCAGCAATGGTCCGAACGGGCCGCCGCGACCGGTCAGTGCATCACTGATTTCGGGGGCCAGCCGCAGATGGGTCAGCAGGAAATCCATCGGTGCGCACATCAGCGTATCGAGCAGCGAGAACAGGCCCACGGTGAAAGCCATTTCCGCCTGGCCCTTCCCGGCGCACAGCTTCTCGCACATCTGGGCGCGGATCAGGGCCGCACGCAGCAGCTCCGGCGGACGATCGTCCATGCCGCACAGCGCCATCGTGTCGATCCAGTTGCGCATGCGCTTGACGCCGAAGAAGATCGCCGCCTGTTCCACCGACTTCAGCTGCCGCGGCAACGCGAAATAGGCCGAGTTGACGCAGCTGAGCAGCTTGTAGCTGAGCACCGCGTCGGTGCGGATGATGTTGCCGATCTCCACCGGGCCGGGGTTGTTTTCCTGCAGCAGGCTCATCAACCGCAGCATGCTCAGGCGACTGGCCGTCAGCACCGGCACTTCGATGGGCTGCGGAATCAGCAGATAGCGTCCCTGGATTGCCTGCAGCGGGAGTTGCAGGCAGCGTTCGTAGGTGGGGTGGTCGTTGACCTGGTCGGCCACGACGCGGATACCACGCGTATGGAAATGCTCGGCGCGTTCCTGCAGCCGTTCCGGCGTCAACCGGCTCGCATCGAGCCGCACGAACTGGACCATCTGCAGCAGGGTTTCGAGTGGCAGGCTTGTTTCCAGATCGATGTCGCCCGCGTCGATCATGAACTGGCAGCCGCGTTCCGCCATCTTCTGCAGGCGCTTCATCAGAGCCGCGTCGTCGGCCACGTGCGGCTGGAGCACCACGCCCAGACGAGGCTGATGCAGCAGCACGTCGGCGTCTTCCGGGAGCAACTCGGCCGGCATTTTCAGAAACGCGCGGTTGCCGCGTACGAGACGGTTCAGCGCGCCATCGGTCACCGTGGACAGCACCCGCTGCAGGAACGATTCGTCGTCGCCGACTTCGCCATGAAAGACGATTTCGTAGGCGAACAGCTGGCGTTCGCGATCGAGCATCGGCACCCGCAGTACCGGCAGCGGCAGCGGAAGAACTACCCCGTCGGGGCCCGGGATGGCAGCCGATGCGGAGGTGCTTGCGGAGGCGTTTTGGTTGCTCATGATCAATCATCGCGATTAACGCGGGAACGGGCCGGGACCTGTCTCGCAATCAAGGGGAATGCCGTCTGTGAAGAACGGGCGGCGGTGTTCGTTTACCGGATCAAGATGTCATGCCTCGGCCAGTGCCCGTGAGCGCAGATTGACGTGCAGCTCGCCTGCGCGGCCGTACAGGCCGCTTTCGCCGGCGTGGCCGGTCAGTATCGACAACGCCTTGCGCACCTGGCGCAGCCGCTGGTTGACCTCATCGCCGTTGCGTTGATTGAGTCGCTGCGAGTCGCGTAGCGACTGCACGACCTGTGCCCAGTCCTGCTCGAGCCGGGTTGCCGTAGCCGGGGATTCACGGCTGAGCTGCAGACGCTCGGCGTCGAGCTGTTCGAGTTGGTACATGAGGGCCTGCTTGCGCGTCCCGGCCTGGTTCAGCGCTTCGCTGTCGCCTGCGGCGAGCGCCGTGCGCTCGGCTTCGAGAACCTGCGCCAGCTCGTCGACGGCACATTGCATGTCGTCGACGACCGCCTTGAGCGCGCTGTCCAGCTCGCCCTGCAGTTGCCGGCTCATGCCTTGCCCGTGCCGCCGATCTGCTGATCCATCGCCAGCATGCGGTCGGCGATGCGACCGGAATTGATCTGGTAGCTGCCGTCGGCCAGCGATTGACGCACGCGCTCCACCTTCAGCGGATCGATCGCGGCGGAGTCATCGGGGCGCGCCGCCTGCTGCAATGCGCGGGCCGAATCGGTCAGCTTGAGCTGGTCGTCGGCCGGGCGAGCGGTGCCGCCGGAGCCCCCCGGGGCTGCCGTCGTCGATGCGCCGCCACTTCCCTTGCTGCTGCCGGTGGCCTGTGCAAAGCCCGGCAGTCCGTTGTTGGAAATAGTTGTGTTCATGGGTCCGTTCTCGATGCGGTGTTGGCCCTGTTAACTCTCAAGATCGGCCGTGGCAGTGGAAACTTTAGCGCGAATTCGGTCAGGCCCGCCCCGGCTTCCCGCAGGAGGCGGCGGTCGTGCGGTTCAAGGCAGTACAAGCACCACCCCCGGGGCACTGACCATGGCGTCGATCACCCGTCCCGAACTGTCGTTGCGCACGCGCAGGCGGGCGCCGTTGTCGCCGCCTCCCAGCGCGATGCCGCTGGCGCGCACTTCGATGCCGTCGAGCTGGGCGACCAGTTGCACGTGGTCGCCCGCGCGCACCATGCGCCTGCCGCCCATGGCGGCGGGAGTGAGCACGCTGCCGGCCACCAGCGGGCGCGCCAGCGTGCGGCCGGTCAGCTGATCCGGATTCCCTATATAGCCGTAGCCCAGCCGGGTGACGTCGCGTTCCTCGACACGGACGTCGCCAGGGCGAATGCCGTCGCCCCGCTCCAACGGGCGCGTAGTCACCAGTACCGGGCGGAACAGTTGCAGGCGCAAGGGGATTCGCACGATCCAGCCGCCCGGCTGCGGGCATCGCACCTGCACCGTCATCAGCGAGGCGGGGGCCGCGCGTTCCGGCACCGTGGCCTGCAGGGGCAGCGGGCAACGGGCCAGCTTCAGGCGCGGGTCGAAAGGCCGGGTGCCGACGACGACCCGGCTGCCCGGCGATTCATAGTGCTGGCGCAGTGCCAGCGCGGCGGCGGTGCGGACTTCGGTCAGCGACTGCGTCGGCATCGCCGGCGCGGCGAAGACGGGCGCAGCGAACGGGATCGTGGCCAGGCACGCCGCCATGACTCGCCGACAGTGGCTCGACAGTGCCTTTCTCATGCGTCCGCCAGCAACGAGCCCAGCTGTCCCAGCAGCGCTTCGCGCCCGGATTCCAGCTCCTGCGACAGTTGCGTGGCCTTTTCCAGCTGGCCTTCGCTCAGCAGGTCGACGAACTGGCTGCTTTGCTGGAGCAACTGCGCACCGGCCGTGCTGAGGGCGGCGCCGGCCGGCAGCTCCTGGTGAAGGGCGGCCAGCCGCGCGATGCTGCGATTCAATGCATGGGTGTCGAACCAGCGGCGATCCAGCGCACTCGGTTCCAGCAGGGCGAGGTCCATCGCCTGGCGCAGGCTGAATGCGGTCTCGCGCACGGTCAGGCTGAGGCTTGCCGGATCGCTGCCGCTTTCGCTCTCCAGCCAGTTCAGGCCCAGCCGGTGCGCCAGCAGCGCGGCCCGGTTCAGCGCTTCGGCCTGACGCCGCGCTTCGGTGCCACGTCGCTGCAAGGCGCCCAGCGCGGCCTGGGTCGCGGTGGCGCGGGCGTGCTGCGTATCGTGACTCTGTTGCAGGCCGGTGACCCGTTCGGTGACCGCACGCAATGCCTCGCTGCCCTGGCGCAACGCGGAGCCGGCCTGGACGATACCCGTCTGCGCCCGTTCGAGCTGGCGCAGGCCGTGCTGCACATCGCCGTCGAGCTGCAGGGAGAAGTCGCCGATCGAGCCGGTCACCGTTTCGATCTCGGTGGTGGTCAGGGTGGTTTTCTCGGCCAGTTGCTTGACCTCGTCGGCGACGACGGCGAAGCCCCGGCCGGCTTCACCGGCGCGCGCGGCTTCGATCGCCGCGTTCAACGCCACCAGGTTGGTCTGGTGGGCGATTTCCTGCACGACGCCGGTGAGCTTGCGGATCTGCGCGACTTGCTCGGCCAGCTTGCTCTGGTTGCGGTTCATGGCCGACAGGGCGCTGCGCAGCAGCCGCAGCTGGCCGTCCAGCTCGCTGACGCTGTTCTCGCCGGAAAGCCCGGATGCGCCAGCCTGACCCAGGTCGACCCCGGCCTGTTGCAGTGCCGTCGATATCCCGGCGCTGCCGGCCGTCAAACGATCGACGCTGCTGCGGCTTTCCGTGGTGGCCCGGTCCAGCGCCGTCTGTTCGCGGGCGAGTTGCTGCACCGCGCCCAGCACCAGGCTCTGCTGTTCCATCGTCTGCAACGCCACGGCGGCGGGTGGTTTGGCGACGGCGCAGGCAAGCAGCGGCTCGATCGCCCGTGCGGTGCGTGGATATTTGCGCCGCAGGACGGCGACCTGTGCGTCGTTGCCTGCAGCGGCCGCCTGCACGAGGGCTGCCAGATGCTGTTTCCAGATAAAACTCATGAGGCGGACGTCACCTTGGATAGCGGGGATTGCTCAGGGATGCATCGTCAAGAAAGCTCGAAACTTGAGCAAGCAAGTCGCATGCCATCAATCGTGTCGCCGTCGCGCGCGGCCGCCGCTCAAGCCGGGCCTGTTGCGGTCGATACGCATGGCACGGGGCCGCAGACGCGGTATCTCCTTATCCGAGGGATCTGCATGAGCGGCACGCTGCTGGACAAGGTCGAGCAACACACCCGGTTGGCCGGGCACAACCGAGTGGCGATGCTGCTGTTCCGGCTGGGCGACACGCAATTGTTCGGCATCAATGTGTTCAAGGTGCGCGAAGTGCTGCGACGCCCGCCGCTCGAGCGCATGCCGGGTCAGCATGCCCTGCACGCCGGCACCTGTGATTATCGCGGGCAGACCATACCGGTGATCGACCTGGCCGCCGCACTGGGTTACGAGCCGCTGCGCGACGTGGCATCCGCGCACTTGATGGTTACCGAGTTCAGCCGGTCGGTGCAGGGTTTCCTGGTCGCCGACCTGCAGCACATGGTCCATTGCCAGGGCGAGTCGCTGGTGGCGCCACCCAGCACCCTGGGGTTCGGCGCGCGGGTCAATGCGGTCACCCGGGTGAACGGCGCGTTGCTTGCCGTGGTCGACGTGGAGCACATCCTGGCCAGCATCGACGGCACGCCGGCCGAGCTGTCGGCACATGTGCAACGGGCTGCCGATGCCCGCTTGCTCCATTCGCGACGGGTACTCGTCGCGGATGACTCGCTGATCGCGCGGCGCCGGATCGTGGGCCTGCTCAACAAGATGAATATCGAGTGCGTGGTGGCGCAGGACGGCCGCGAGGCACTTGAACGCCTGCTCGAACTGGCGGACGCCGAACCGGCTGAGCGGATCGACCTGGTGGTGTCGGATATCGAGATGCCGCGACTCGACGGTTATGCATTGACCCGGGCCATCCGCGAGACGCCGGCGTTGCGCCGGCTCAAGGTGGTGTTGCACAGCTCGCTGAGCGGCCTGTTCAACGAGGGCATGATCAAGGAGGTCAAGGCGGATCGCTTCGTCGCGAAGTTCCAGCCGGACGTGCTGGCACAGGCCGTGCTGGATCTCCTGCCGGAGCGGCCCGCCGCGACCTGATCGACGGTTCCGGGGCGCGTCAACAATCCGTCTTCGCGCCCCTGAACTGTCGGGGCGGCGTCGCCGACTGCCGGCGCAGCCCAGCGCCAGCAAGGGTTCCGGCCTGATGGCATGCAATTTGCCTTCTCTCTCGTGCGGCAACTGCCACGCGGAGCGAAGCGATGAGTCTGACCCCTGACAACCTTTTCGGAATCCATACCCAGGCGCTGAACCTCTGGCAGCGTCGCAGTGAAGTGCTGGCCAACAACCTGGCCAACGCCGACACCCCGGGATACCTGGCGCGCGATATCGATTTCCGCAAGGCGCTCGCCGCGGCCGGCGGTACGTCCGCGGCGTCGGGCAGCCTGGCGCTGGAGACGACGTCGCCCGGGCAGATCGGATCTTCCCTGGCGCAGTCGGGCGCACCGCTCGAATATCAGGTGCCCAGCCAGCCGAGCATGGACGGCAACACCGTCGATGAGCAGGTGCAGCAGGCCGACTTCGCGGCGAACAGCGTGCACTACCAGGCGAGCCTGTCCTTCATCACCGCGCAGATCCACATGTTGCGCACCGCGATCACGGGCCAAGCCTGATGTCGCTCTTCTCGATCTTCAATGTCGCCGGTTCCGGCATGGCCGCGCAGTCGCAGCGACTGAACACGGTGGCCAGCAACCTGGCCAATGCCGATAGCGTGGCCAGTTCGCCGCAGGCGGCCTATCGCTCGAAAGAGCCCCTGTTCTCGCAGATCCAGCAGCAGTCGCTTGCCGCCGCGGGTACGGGCCATGCGGGCGATGGCGCCGACGGTGGTGTCCAGGTGGTCGGCGTTACCGAGAGCCAGGCCGCGATCCCGAGTCGCTACGAGCCGGGCAATCCGCTGGCCGATGCCAACGGCTACGTCTATTCCAGCAACGTCAATCCGGTGGACGAGCTGGTCAACATGATTTCCGCCTCGCGTTCCTACCAGAACAACGTCGAGGTCATGAACACCACCAAGCAGCTGATGCTGAAGACACTGACGATCGGCCAATAAGAGGCAACGGAGCGCACCATGACCACGGTCAACACCAACAATGCCGCGGCAAACGCCGCCAGTTCCCCGGTGGGGTCGACGGTTTCCGCCAGCCTGTCGCAGGCGGATTTCCTGAAGCTGATGACGGCGCAGTTGCAGGCGCAGGATCCGACGCATCCGGTGGACAACACCCAGTTCGTTTCGCAGATGGCGCAGTTCAGCCAGCTTTCCAGCAGCCAGGACCTGCTCACTTCGGTGAACGGACTGACCAGCACCCTGAGCAGTTCACTGCAGACCTCGCAGGTGCTGGGTTCGGCCAGCCTGGTCAATCGGGAGGTGCTGGTGCCTTCGTCCACCCTCAGTTACAGCGGCAGCACCGTTACCGGGGCGGCCAATGTCAGCAGCACCGGCGACGTCAGCGTGAGCATTCTCGATTCCACTGGAAAGGTGGTGCGCAGCATGGATCTGGGCACCCAGAACAGCGGGCTTTCGCAATTCACCTGGGACGGCAAGGACGACAGCGGCAACCCGGTGGCGCAGGGCGCGTACACGCTGGCGGCAAGCAGCAATGGCAGTTCGCTGGATACGTACGCGGCGGGCAAGGTGACCGCGGTCGGCTATGGCGGAAGCAGCGTGGGGACCTATCTGCAGGTCGCGGGAGTCGGCGGAGTTCCGCTCACCCAGGTGGCGCAGATTCTCTGATGTACAGGCGTAACTCTTTCAATCGTTCGAGGAATCCATCATGGCTTTGACTACGGCGCTCAGCGGAATCAATGCGGCACAGGCGGATTTGAATGTCATCGCCAACAATATCTCGAATGCGAACACGACCGGCTTCAAGGGATCGCGGGCGCAATTCGCGGATATCTTCGCGGTGAGCGGAGCCAATCTGAACTCCACCGCGACCGGCAGCGGTGCGCGCCTGGCCAGCGTGGCCCAGCAGTTTGCGCAGGGCGATGTGGCGACCACCAACAACAGTCTGGACATGGCGATCAGCGGCAACGGGTTCTTCGTGATCAACGATGGCACCGGTGTCACGTATACCCGCGCCGGTGATTTTCAGAAGGACGCCAACAGCAATATCGTCACACCCGCCGGCGCGTTCCTGCAGGTCTATCCGTCCAACGGTGCCGGTGGCTTCGATACCAGCACGCTGACCAACCTGCAGCTGACCGCGGCGCAAAGCAATGCCACGCCGACCTCGCTGGTGACGATGACATCGAATCTGCCGGCAAGCGCAACGGTGTCCGCCAATCCGTTCAACCCGACCGATGCGACCAGCTACCAGGCCGCCACGCCGGTCACCGTCTTCGACTCGCAGGGCGGTTCGCACCAGGGCACCGTCTATTACGCCAAGACCGCCACCAACAGCTGGAATGCCAACCTGTATGTCGACGGGATCAGTGCCGGCACGCAGGCGCTGACCTTCGACGTGAACGGCAATCTCACCACGCCGGCCAACGGCAACCTGGCGTTTGCCCCGGTGAATCTGGCGAACGGCTCCGCCCCGCTGGCGCTGACTGTCAACGTGTCCGGCACCACCCAGTTCGGCACCGGCTACTCGCCCGGCACGATCTTCCAGAACGGCTATGAGGCCGGCACCTTCTCGTCGATCGACATCGACAGCAAGGGTGTGGTGACGGCGAACTATTCGAACAACCAGAGCACCCAGCTCGGCCAGGTCGCGCTGGCGAATTTCCCCAATCTGCAGGGCCTGCGTCAGCTCGGCGGCGGCACCTGGGCAGCCAGCGGCGATTCCGGCGTGCCGGTGATGGGTACGGCCGGGGCCGGCCAGTTCGGTGCCATCCAGTCCGGTGCGCTGGAGGGATCCAATACCGCCGATACCACTTCGCAGCTGGTCAAGATGATCCAGGCGCAGCGCGACTACCAGGCGAACGCGCAGGTGCTGTCCACCGACAGCACCTTGGCATCCGCGTTGTTCAACGCAGTCTCCAGGTAATCGACCGTCATGGATCGTTCCCTCTATCTGGCAATGACCGGGGCCACGCAGATGATGCGTGCGCAGGAGGTGGTCAGCAACAACCTGGCCAATGCCTCCACGGTCGGCTTCAAGAGCGAGCTGAGCGCATTCAGGAGCCTGCCGGTGCTGGGCGAAGGACTGCCCACGCGCGTCAACGCGGTGGCGGTGGGGGTCGGTCAGGATCAGGGGCAGGGCGCCACCACGAGCACGGGTCGACCGCTCGACGTGGCGCTCAACGGCAGCGGCTGGATCGCGGTGCAGTCGCCTGACGGTTCGGAAGGCTATACCCGTGCCGGCGAACTGCAGCTGACCTCCGCCGGCCAGCTGACCGATGCCAAGGGCAATCCGGTGCTGGGCAGCTCCGGCCCGATCAGCCTGGCCGACAGCGAGCACATCCGGATCGGCGAGGACGGCACGATTTCCGCGGTGCCGGCCGGCGACGGGCCGAACACGGTAGCCGCGCTGGATCAGATCCGGCTGGTCAATCCCGATCCGGCCGGAATGATCCAGGGCAGCGACGGCCTGATGCACCTGGCCGATGGTGGGCAGGCCGAGGTCGATCCCGGCGTGCGGGTCACTTCCGGCGCACTGGAGTCCAGCAACGTCAATGCCTCGGCCGAGCTGGTGAAGATGATTGCGTTGTCGCGTCAGTACGACATGCAGATCAAGTCGATCAAGAGTGCCGAGGACAACGCCGCCGCCGCCACCAAACTTCTGCAGTCGAACTGACCGACGACTGTGCCAATCATCTGGAGTGACTGACCATGCTTTCTTCCCTTTGGATCGCCAAGACCGGCCTCGATGCGCAGCAGACGCGCATGGACGTCATATCCAACAACCTGGCCAATGCCAACACGACCGGTTTCAAGACGTCGCGGGCATCGTTCCAGGACCTGATGTACCAGAACAAGGGCCAGCCCGGCGGGCAGACCACGCAGCAGACCCTGTCCCCTTCGGGGCTGATGTTGGGTACCGGCGTGCGCGTGGTCGGCACGGCGAAACTGTTCACCCAGGGCAGCATCACGCAGACCGGCAATTCGCTGGACGTGGCCATCCAGGGCAGCGGTTTCCTGCAGGTGAGCATGCCCGACGGCAGCACCGCGTACACCCGTGACGGTTCACTGCAGACCGATGCCAACGGCCAGCTGGTGACCGCCAACGGCTACCCGCTGGATCCGCCGGTGACCCTGCCGAGCAACGTGCAGAGCATCACCATCGGCAACGACGGCACGGTCTCTGCCACCACCAACGGCGCGGCGGCGTCGGTCCAGGTGGGCGCGTTGCAACTGGCGAATTTCGTCAACCCGGCCGGCCTGGAGGCACGCGGCGACAACCTCTATCTGGAAACCAGCTCCAGCGGCTCGCCGCAGACCGGGCAGCCGGGACTGAATGGCCTGGGCACGCTGCAGCAGGGCTCGCTCGAATCCTCCAACGTCAACGTGGTCGGCGAGATGGTCGACATGATCGAGACCCAGCGCACCTACGAAATGAACTCCAAGGCGATCAGCAGCGCCGACCAGATGCTGCAGAACCTGACGACCAACATGTGAGTACGGCATGGCATCGATGACTTCAATCCTGCGCGGGTTCACGGCACTGAGCTGGCTGTTGCTGGCCGGCTGTGTCACGCACGTGGTGCACGACGACTCGCAATGGGCCGCGACCGCGCCGACCGAGGTCGATCAGGTGCCACCGGCCGATGGGTCGATCTACCACGACGCGCAAAGCCTGGAACTGTTCACCGATTCGCGTGCGCATCGCGTGGGCGACATCCTCACCGTGGTGCTGGAGGAGAGTACCCAGGCCAGCAAGAAGGCCACCACCAGCACCAGCAAGAACGACAGCGTGGCGCTCGCCTCGCCGACCATCCTGGGGCAGCCGCTGTCGATCGGCGGCAACCCGGGGACCATCGGCCTGAACGGGAAGAACGCGTTCGACGGCGCGGGGTCGAGCAGCCAGAGCAACCAGCTCACCGGCCAGATCACGGTCACGGTGGCGAAGCGGCTGTCCAACGGCAACCTGTTCGTGCGCGGCGAGAAATGGCTGACGATCAACCAGGGCCAGGAGCTGGTGCGCATTTCGGGCATCGTGCGTCCGCAGGACATCGCCCAGGACAACAGCATTCCCTCGACGCGCGTGGCCGATGCGCACATCGCCTATACCGGACGCGGGTCACTCGCCGATGCGAATACGCAGGGCTGGCTGGCGCGCTTCTTCAATTCCAAGTGGATGCCGTTCTGATGAAAGCGCGTCGAATGATGAGGCCGGTGGCCGTGCATGCCCCCGCGGCGGAACCCGCTGGCGGCAGTCACGGCCGACCGGTCGTGCCGATGCCGCACATGGATGCGCATGACGGCAGGAGGACCGCCGAGTTGCGCCGCATCGCGATACGCGAAGTGCTGTTGCGCTGGCGCGCCACCGGTACGCTGATGCTGGCCTGCCTGATGCTGGGGCTGGCGGTACCGGCACATGCCGACAAGATCCAGGACCTCGCTTCGGTCGGTGGCGTGCGCAGCAACCAGTTGATCGGCTATGGCCTGGTGGTCGGTCTGGATGGCAGCGGCGACCAGACCACGCAATCGCCGTTCACCACCCAGAGCCTGGAAAACATGCTGCAGCAGTTCGGCGTGACGGTGCCGGCCAGCGCCCGTCCGCAGCTGAAGAACGCGGCGGCCGTGGTCATCACCGCGAACCTGCCGCCATTCGCCAAGCCCGGACAGAGCATCGACGTCACGGTGGCCTCGATCAGCAATGCCAAGAGCCTGCGCGGCGGCCAGCTGTTGATGACGCCGCTGCGCGGTGCCGACGGCAATGTCTATGCGATCGCGCAGGGCAGCGTGGTGATCGGCGGCGCCAGTGCGCAGGGCAAGAGCGGCTCCAGCGTACAGGTGAACATCTCCGACAGCGGTCGTATCCCCAACGGCGCGTCAGTGGAACGCAGCGTGGCCTCGTCGTTCAGTCAGGACGGCGCCCTGATGCTCAATCTCAACACCCCGGATTTCACTACCGCCGCGCGCATCGCCGAAGCCGTCAATCATGCCTACGGTGCCGGTACGGCTGCTGCTGTCGACGGCGGCACGGTCTCGGTGCGCTCGCCGCAGGACCCGTCGCAGAAGGTGGCCTGGCTGGGTGCGATCCAGAATCTCGATGTCACGCCCGGCAGCCCGCCGGCCCGCGTGGTGATCAATTCGCGCACCGGCACGGTAGTGATCGGTTCGGACGTGAAAGTCAGTGCGGCGGCGGTTGCCCACGGTTCGATCCAGGTCACCATCAGCGAGCAGCCGCAGGTCAGCCAGCCCGGACCGTTCAGCAAGGGCCAGACCGCGATCGTGCAGAACAGCAGCGTGCAGATCAGCGAAGGCAGCGGGCACATGTTCAAGTTCGATCCGGGCGTGAGCCTGGACACCATCGTGCGTGCGGTCAATCAGGTCGGCGCCGCGCCGAGCGACCTGATCTCGATCCTGCAGGCGCTGAAGCAGGCCGGCGCACTGCATGCCGAGCTGGTCGTGATCTGATGGCCATCGGTGGCGACCAAGGGATGCAGAGCCTCAATACCTGGACCGATCTGTCCGGGTTCAGTGCCCTGCGTCAACAGGCGCAGACCGACAGCAAGGCGGCGTTGCCGGTCGTCGCGAAACAGTTCGAATCCATCTTTACCCAGATGGTGCTGAAGTCGATGCGGGAAGCCAATTACGGTGACAAGCTGTTCGACAGCCAGGCCGGCGATGCGTGGCAGGGCCTGTTCGATCAGCAGCTTTCGGTGAGCCTGTCGAGCAAGGGGCATGGCCTGGGCATCGCCGACATGCTGGTGCGCCAGCTGGGTGGCCATGTCGCGGGTACTGCGGCGGGCGTATCAGGACAACCGGTCGCTGCCGGCGATTCGGGCCAGCCAGTGGCAGATTCGCAGGACAACTGGAAAAAGCGCCTGGGCACAGTGGTCGACGCGGTGAGCTCCGCCAGCGAGAGCGTCTCCAGATGGGTGCCGGGCGACCCTGCCGATTTCGTGCGGCAACTGGCGCCGTATGCAAAGAAGGCCGCCGAGAAACTCGGTGTCTCGCTGCGTGCCGTGCTGGCGCAGGCGGCGCTGGAAACCCAGTGGGGCAAGCACATGCCGACCCATGCCGATGGCAGCAGCAGCAACAACCTGTTCGGCATCAAGGCCGGCTCCAGCTGGGATGGTGGCCGGGTCAACGTGCCGACGCTGGAATTCGAAGATGGCGTTGCGGTGAGGCGGCACGCTCACTTCCGCGCCTACGAGTCTCCGCAGCAGTCGTTCGACGACTATGCCCGCCTGATCGGCGACAACCCGCGCTATGCCGCGGCCCTGGGCAAGGGCGACGACGTGCTCGGTTTTGCCCGTGGACTGATCAGCGGGAGCTATGCCACCGACCCGGCGTATGCGTCCAAGATCGCCGCCATCGCCAACAGTCCCGCCATGCGTCAGGCGTTGTCGGCGCTCAAGAACGCCGTCAAATTGCCGACATCATCAGAATGAAGCGCCCAGGAATGACCCATGGCTAACATGCTCAGCACCGGTATTTCCGGGCTCAATGCCGCGCAGGTAGCGCTCAGCACGGTCAGCAACAACATCAGCAACACCAATACGCCGGGCTATAACCGGCAAGTGGTGCAACAGACCGACGCCGTTACCCAGTCCAACGGCCGCTACACGATCGGCAGCGGCGTCAACGTGGTGGCCGTGCAGCGCGCCTACAGTGAATACCTGACCAGTGCGGTGTGGAGCAGCAATGCCAGCCTGCAGCACGCGTCGACCTACAACGATCTGGCGACCACGCTGAACAGCGCGCTCAGCGCCAGCGGCGACCTGCAGGGCTCGCTCGACAGCTTCTATGGTGCGTTCAGTGCGGTAGCCAATGCGCCAGGCAGCACCTCCAGCCGCCAGGCCCTGCTGGGCAGCGCCGGCACATTGGCGGCGGTGTTCAACACGTTCGGCCAGCAGCTGAGTTCCCAGCAGGGCCAGGTCAACGGCCAGATCACCAGCACGGTCAGCAGCATCAACAGCGTGATCGGCAACATCGCCGACCTCAACAAGCAGATCAACCAGGCCAGCGGCACCGGCCAGCCCAACGCGCTGCTCGATCAGCGCGATGCGCTGATCGGCACGCTGTCGGGCTATCTGGGCGTGACCGCCGTGGCCGAGAGCAACGGCACGGTGAGCGTGTATTCGTCGAGCGGGCAGGCCCTGGTCAGCGGTGCCAATGCGTACAAGCTGTCCAGCGGTCGCAGCAGCTACGATCCGACCAGTCCGGATGTGTTCGACAGTTCCGGCAACAACATCACCAGTCGGCTGAGCGGCGGTTCTCTCGGCGCCTTGCTGGACTATCGGGCCAACGTCCTCGCGCCGGTGCAGAACGGGCTGGGCCAGGCGGCGGTGGCTTTGGCGAGCAGCGTCAACACGCAGCAGGCCAAGGGACTCGATCTCAACGGACAGCAGGGCGGCGCGATCTTCAACGTGCCCTCGCCCACCGTGCTCGGTGCCGCCGGCAATCAGGGCAATGCCGGCATCGCGGCCAGTATCAGCGACGTTTCCCAGCTGACCACGTCGGACTACAAGCTCAGCTACGACGGCAGCCAGTGGAACCTGCAGACCACGGCGGGGCAGAACGTTGCGCTGACCACGAACGCGAACGGCAGTCTGTCGGCCGATGGACTGACGTTCACCGTTTCCGGGACGGCACAGGCCGGCGACAGCTATCAGATCCAGCCCACCCGCAACGCCGCGTCGGGGCTGGCGGTGGTGCTGACGGACCCCTCCGGCGTCGCGGCCGCGGCGGCGCTCGACATCGGTGCAAGCAGCGCCAATACCGGCAGCGCGAGGGCCGGTGCGGTGAGCGTCACCGATCCGGCCAATCCGGCCTTGCTGAGCAACGCCTCGGTGGCCTTCACCGCGCCGAATGCCTACCAGGTCATCGACGGCAGTGGCACCGTGCTGGCCAGTGGCGCCTATGTCTCCGGTCAGCCGATCTCGGCCAACGGCTGGAGCGTGACGCTTTCGGGCACACCGGCGACCGGCGACAGCTTCAGCGTGGCGGCCAACACCAACGGACTGAATGACAACAGCAACGCGCTGGTGCTGGCCGGCATGGCCACGCAGGGCGTACTCGCCGGCGGCAACACCTCGGTGCTGAAGGCTTTTGCCGCCCTCACCACGCAGATCGGCAACGTCGGCAGCCAGGCGGCCACCAACCTGACCACCCAGACCAGCCTCAACAACCAGGCCGTCTCGGCCCAGCAGAGCGTCTCCGGCGTGAACATGGACGAGGAGGCCGCCAATCTCGTCAGGTTCCAGCAGGCCTATCAGGCGTCGGCGCAGATCATTGCCGCCTCGCAGACGATCTTCAGCAGCTTGCTGAACGCGATCCATTGACCGTGATCCAGGGATAGTCGACATGCGCCTTTCCACCAGCTGGATGTACCACCAGTCGACCAGCACGATGCTGGCTCAGCAGAGTGCGTTGGCCGCGACCCAGAACCAGGTCAGCACCGGCAAGCGCATCAACGTCGCTTCGGACGATCCCGGTGGCGCCGGACAGATAGTCAGCCTCAGCCACATCCTGGCCGCCAACGGGCAGTACACCACCAATATCGACAGCGCCAACACACGGTTGTCGACCGAACAGTCCACGCTGACCTCGGTCGGAAACCTGCTGGACAGCGCGCGCACGCTGGCGCTGCAGGGGATCAATGGTTCCCTCGCCAGCAGCGATCGCCAGGCCATCGCCACACAGTTGACCCAGATGCGCGACCAGCTCGTGCAACTGGCCAATGCCAGCGACAGCAACGGCACTGCGCTGTTCGCCGGTACCAGCACCACCACTACGCCGTTCGTGAAGAATCCGGGCGGCTCAGTGAGCTACGGTGGCAACGATGCGTCGTTGATGGCATCGATCGGGTCGGGCCTGCAGGTTCCTACCGGCGACGCCGGCAGAGGCATATTCATGAGCGTTGCTGCGGGCAACGGCAGCTTTGCCGCCAGCGCCGGCGGCGCCAACGCAGGCACCCTGGTCGTCGGTGACAACAGCGTCACCGATCCGGTTGCATTCAGCGCCGGCAGTGCGGCCAACGGAGGGAGTTACACGATCAGTTTCGACGGGGCGGGCAACTGGAGCGCAGCCGATTCGAGTGGCAATCCCGTGCTGGATGGCAGCGGCAACCCCGTTGGCGGCACCTATCAGGACGGCGGCAGCATCGCCTTCAATGGCATGTCCATCTCGCTGAGTGGTACGCCGGCGGCGGGCGATACCGTCGGTGTCCAGGCTGGAGGTCAGCAGGACATCTTCAGCACGTTCAACAACATGATCGCGGCGCTGCAGGGCGGCGGCAGCGAAACGCAGCTGACCAACACACTCAACCGCCAGATCGAGTCGATCGATCAGGTGCAGGCCAGTGTGACCCGCACCGAGGTATCGATCGGCGGGCGGCTCAATACGCTCGACCAGCAAAAAAATGCCTATCAGGATCTGAGCGTCACGTATCAGGGCGCGCTTTCAGATGTTCAGAATGTGGACGTCTATACGGCCATCAGTAATCTGTCCGTGCAGTCCGCCGCCTTGCAGGCGTCGCAGCAGGTCTTCTCCCAGGTCAAGTCGATGAGCCTGTTCAACTACATCAAGTAGCGCGGTTTCGGTCCGGCATCAGGCCCGCGCCGGTGGCGCAGCGGTTCCCGCCGTGTCGTGGATGGCGGCGACAGCGCAGGGATGGAGGTCCGGATGGAAATCCCTAGCGTGTGCATTGAGAAAAATCCATAGATCGACACTCAAGTATTTCCAAGCGACGCCGAAAAGCTCTCCGAGGCGGATGGAATTCCTTTCGATGGAACCTGACCGCCGGGATGCATAACCCCAGAACAAACCGGTTCTTGGTTTCCCTTAGGAGATTTCCATGTCACTCGTCATCAACACCAACGTTTCCTCGCTGAATACCCAGAACAACCTGACCAAGTCGGGGAGTGCACTGTCCCAGGCCACGCAGCGTCTGTCTTCGGGCCTGAAGATCAACAGCGCGGCCGACAACGCCGCCGGCTTCGCGATCTCGCAGCGCTACACCACGCAGATCGGTGGCCTGGCCCAGGCCAGCGCCAACGCCTCGGACGCGATCAACCTGGCGCAGACCGCCGGCTCCGCGCTGGATCAGGTCACCGCTAACCTGCAGGCGATCCGCGACCTGGCCGCGCAGTCGGCCAACGGCACCTATAGCGATTCCGATCGCACCACCATCGACCAGGAAGTGCAGCAACGCCTGTCGGAGGTGACCCGCATCGCCAACCAGACCACGTTCAACGGCAAGAAGGTGCTGGACGGCTCGCTGCAGTCGCAGAGCTTCCAGATCGGCGCCAACGTTGGCCAGACCGTATCGGTGAGCCTGGGCCAGAGCGTCAAGGCCAGCAGCCTGGGCCAGGTGGCCGAGGTCAAGAGCGGCGATATCAGCAGCAGTTTTGCCAGCGGTACGGGCCTGAAGCTTGCTGCCGGCGACCTGACCGTCGACGGTACGGATCTCGCCGGCACCTACACCACCGCCGCCAGCCTGGCCACGGCGATCAATGCGGCCATCACGGGCGGCGGCGGCACGGGCACGGCTAGCGTCACCGGCGGCGAAATTGCCATCGACAACAGTAGCGATGCTTCCCAAGCGGTCACCATCGGCGGCACTCAGGCGGCCGGACTGGGATTCAGTACCGTCGCAATCTCCACTGCGGGCGCCGCTTCCACGGGCGTGGCCGCAGGTGTGGCCACCGTCATTGCGGCGCCGGACCTTTCCACCGAAGGTCTTTCGATCAACGGCACCGCCGTCGACCTGACCGGCGCGAAGAGCCTGCAGGATGTGTCCGACGCGATCAATGCGGCCGGTGTCACCGGTGTCAGCACCGCGGTGAGCGCCGACGGCAAGGGTCTCAACTTCTACTCGAACGCCGCGCTGACCGTCGCCGACACCGGTGGCAACATCATCGGCGCCAATGCGACGGATGCCAACGCCGGTGCCACCTACACGGCCGGCACGGCAGCCGCGACGGGTGGTTCCCTGGCCACGGGCGACGCGAAGACAGTGGACGGCGCCAACGACCTGATCTCGCGCATCGACGTGGCGCTGGGCTCGGTGGCTGACTTCGCCGCCCAGCTGGGCGCGGTGCAGAACCGCTTCCAGTCGACCATTGCCACGCTGAGCTCGCAGTCGACCAACCTGCAGTCGTCGCAGTCAACCATCCAGGACGCCGACTTTGCGGCGGAGACGGCCAACCTGAGCAAGGCCCAGGTGCTGCAGCAGGCCGGTATCTCGGTGCTGGCGCAGGCCAACTCGCGTCCGCAGCAGGTGCTGAAGTTGCTGCAGTAACAGTTGCCGGGCCGGTCGCCGCCTTCCTGTGAGGCGGCCGGCCGTCAACTGGGTTCGACCTCGGCGGCGGCATCGCTCATCCCGATGCCGCCGCTGCCACAGGAGCCGCCTGCAAAGGCCTTGCGCACTGGCGAGGTTTTTGCAGGCGACTCGTAGCTCCCGGCATTTTCGCCATGGGGCCGTCGAAAACTACGAGGACCGTCATGACCAGCATCAGCCCCACTTCTTCCAATCCCGGCAGCGGCATTCTCAGTTCCGCCGGCGTCGGCTCGGGGCTGGACGTGAATTCGATCGTCACCGCCCTGGTCAATTCCAAGAAGGCGGGGCCGCAAGCGCAGATTACCAACAAGGCGACGCAGACGAATGCGACCCTGACCGGGCTGGCCTCGTTGAGCTCGGTGCTGACCTCGTTGCAGTCTGCGCTGTCAGCACTGACCCGGACGGGCACCTTCAGCAGCTACAACGCCGTGCTGTCGGACACCAGCATCGGCACCACCAGCACGCTGCCGAACGCGCAGGCCGGCAGCTACGCGCTCGACGTGACCCAGCTGGCCACGGCACAGAAGCGCAGCAGCGATGCCTACGGCGCGACGGCGGCGGTAGGCAGCGGCACGCTGACCATCGGCGTGGGGTCCAACAGTTTCAATCTCAGTGTGTCCTCGACCGACACGATTTCAGCCATTGCGACCAGCATCAACCATGCGTCGGACAATCCCGGCGTCACCGCAACCGTGGTCAACGGTGCCGGCGGCGCGCAGCTGCTGCTCAGCTCGAGCAAGACCGGCGTGGCCAATGCCTTCACGATCAGCGCCGACAGCGGCAGCAGCGGCGGCCTGTCCACGCTGGCGACCAAGCTGGGTACCACCGGCAGCAGTGAGGCGCAGGACGCCAAGCTGACCCTGGACGGGATCAGTATCACCAGCCCCAGCAACAGTGTCAGCGGGGCGATCGACGGCGTCACTATCAATCTGGCCAAGACCGGCAGCACGCTACTGACGGTGAGCCGGGATACCAGTGCCGCCAACACGGCAGTGCAGGGCTTCGTCGATGCCTACAACAGCTACGCCAGCACGGTGAATTCGCTGTCCAGCTACGACCCCACGACCAAATCCGCGGGCGTGCTGCTGGGCGATACCACGCTGACCTCGGTGCAGCGGCAGATCTCCAGCCTGCTCAGCAGCAAAGTTGCGGGTAACAGCATCGGTTCGCTGGCCAGTCTGGGTATCGCCCGCTCGGCGAATGGCTCACTGACCCTGGACAGCACCAAGCTGAGCAGCGCGTTGAGTTCCAACCCAAGTGCGGTGCAGGACCTGTTTGCCGGCACCAACGGCTATGCCACGCGCTTGAATACGGCGCTGGATTCGTTCACCGCCAGTGACGGCGTGATCGCCACGCGCGAGAAGAGCCTCAACGACAGCCTGAGCAAGCTGACCACCGAGCAGGCCGCGCTGGATGCACGGATGGCAACGTACGAGACCCAGCTGCGCAATCAATACACCGCACTCGACACGCTGATGTCGAAGCTCAGCAACACCAGCAGCTATCTGACTGGCGCCCTGGCGCAGTTGGAAGCCACTTTCACCAAGACCGGCAACTGATCTCAGAGGGAGTCCCATGAGCTACGGATATATGCGCAATGCCAGCGAACTCTACCAGCAGAACAGCGTTGCTGGTGGTGTGGAAAATGCCGACGCGCACCGGCTGATCGGCATGCTGCTCGACGGCGCCATCGACCGGGTCGTGCAGGCTCGCGGACACATGGTTCACGGCGACGTGGCGGCCAAGGGCAGCAACATCACGCGTGCCCTGGCCATCGTCGGCGAGCTGCGCAACAGCCTGGATCACAAGGCGGATCGGGAGCTCAGCCAGCGTCTCGATTCGCTCTATGAATACGTGTCACGGCGCCTGCTCTTTGCGCAGTTGAACAATGATCCCTCGGCGCTGGATGAAGTGGTCCGGCTGCTCACGCCTATCCGCGATGGCTGGGAGGGCATCCGGGAAAGCTATCTGGCGGCCAACCGGCAGGTTGCCGGTGCGATGCGATGAACGTCCCCGGGCGGGCCGATCTGGAGCATGCGCTGCAGTTGGGCGCTCAAATGCTGGATGCGGCACGCGAGGGTGACTGGAAGGCAGTTGCCGGGTTGCGCCCTGAATACGATGCCCTGCTTCGGCAGGGTGCGCCGGCAAACGATGTCGAGCGTGGCTTCCTGCTCCAGGTGCAGCAGCAACATCAGCAACTGGTGGAGCTGACGGCCCAGGCGCGTGATTCGATTGCCAGGCAGCTGCAACAGCAGCGGAAGAATCATCGGGCCCTGAACGCCTATCTCCTGCCCTGCGACGGAGATTGAGTGGGTGCCGGGGTTTTCGGGTAGGTAGGGCGGCGGTGATCGGCTATCGTCCTTCCGGTGCGGCAGATGCGTCTGGCGCTGTGTGGATCCCATGACAGGACGGTTACCTCATGCATGATGATGCCTGGCTGGCGTTTTCCGAACGTGTGAGCTGCGAGAACCGCTGGCCTGCCGAGTGCCTGACGATCGAATGGCCGTTGCCGAGCGGCGAGATCCACCGTCTGGCCGAGCGGAACGCCCATGCGCTGGCCACCATCGGGGCGCTGGAAGAGCGTCGCGCCGAGAGCGTCGACGAAGACAACCCGCTGTTGCAGGAAATGGTCCGGCTGGACGCCAAGCTCACCGCCCTGGTGGATATCGTCAATCGCCTGCTGCTTCCGCCGGACGGCCTGCCGCCCCGGCAGACCGTCCGCTTCAACCCGGTGGGCGCTGTCCTGCCGGCGGTGTTGCTGCCGGTTGGCGATGCCGTGTTGCTGCGGCTTCATCCGGATGTCTGTCCGAGCCTGCCGCTGGAGCTTCCGGCGAGAATTCTGCGCCGTTTTGATGACGGACTGGCCTTCGTGGCGTTCGCCGATCTTGGCGAGGGCACGTGTGACGCGCTGGAACGTCTCGTGTTTCGCCTGCATCGGCGCAAAATTGCCGAAACGCGTCAGTCCCTGTCGTGACCATCTGGGCGATCGAGACGGCAAGCGTGATCTGCGTCACGTTTGTCGTCTGACGCAGATCGGGCGCCAATGTGACGCCCGTCACGATTAGTGAAGTTTCCTTGACGCTTGTGGCGGATGCTTGCCGTGCGCATTTGCCGCCGTGCATTCGTCGTTCTTCACGATAAATTCATTGCCAGCCAACGATCTGCGGGACATATCTGCCGAATTGCCACGGATGATTCGATGGCGCGTCGCGTCACCGCGACGTCGTGGTGATGTTTTTCCAACGCATCGGCCGGCATGGCTGGCCCTCTTCTTGCTCCCTCCCTCCTGTCAGCCACTGACGAGCAGTCAGCGTGCAGATCGGCATCCGGAAGAGTGGCTTCGATTCAAGCCACGGCAACACAGCAGAAGAGAGTTCACGATGGCCATGAAAAAAATGGACTTCCTCGTTATCGAATCGGACGAAGTGCGCGCAGCATCGGTCATGTCGGCGCTGCAGTTTCTCGGTTACAACCCGTGGCGCAGCGAGGACTGCGAGGCAGCCGGTGATTTCACCCCGAACTGGTGTGCCGTCTATGTCGGGCACATCGCCGATACCGTCGAGGCGGAGCGCCAGCTGGCCTTGCTTGGCGCGGCGGCGGCCTATGTACCGGTATTGCTGGCCGCAGACTCGGAATGGGTCCAGCGCTTGAGCGATGCCGGCTCTCCCTTCGCGGCGCGAACCGGCATCGTCGAATTTCCGTTGCGCTACGAGCAGATGGCTGACGTCATGCGCCGCGTTCACGGGCGTCTGCTCGGCGGCCAGCCTGACGGCATCCGCTTCGTCGGCAATTCGGCGCCGATGGCGCGGGTCAATGCGCTGATCCGCCGCGTGGCACCGTTTGATTCGAGTGTGCTGGTGCTCGGTGAGTCGGGTACCGGCAAGGAGATGGTCGCGCGGGCGATCCATGAGGGTTCGCCGCGGCGCGACAAGCCGTTTGTGGCGATCAATTGCGGTGCGATTCCCGCCGAATTGCTGGAAAGCGAATTGTTCGGACACGAGAAGGGCGCGTTTACCGGTGCGATCAGCATGCGCAAGGGGCGTTTCGAGCTGGCCGAGGGCGGCACGCTGTTCCTCGACGAGATCGGCGACATGAGCCTGCCGATGCAGGTGAAACTGTTGCGGGTGCTGCAGGAGCGCATGTTCGAGCGGGTCGGCGGCAGCAAGACCCAGCGCTGCGACGTGCGGATCATTGCGGCCACTCACCGCAACCTCGAGCAGTCGATCGCCAACGATCACTTTCGCGAGGATCTCTACTATCGCCTCAGCGTGTTCCCGCTCGAGCTGCCGTCACTGCGCGAGCGCCTGGACGACATGCCGTTGCTGGTATCGGAGTTCAACAAGCGGCTGGCTCGCCGCGGGCTGGGCCTGGTGCGCTTCAGCGCCGGGGCGATGCAGGCACTCAATACCTATCCGTGGCCGGGCAACGTGCGCGAACTGTCCAACCTGGTCGAGCGCATGGCCATTCTGCATCCGCACAGCGAAGTCCGCGTCAACGATCTGCCGGAGAAATATCGCGGGCAGATGTCCGGTGACGACGCACGCAGTGCCGAACTGCTGGCCCTGATGGAGGATCGTGCGATGCCGGGCGAACTCGGTTGCGCCCATACGGCGGTCGACACGCTGGGGATCCTGCCGGAGGACGGGCTCGACCTGAAGGATCATCTGGCCGATATCGAAGTGGGCCTGATCCGCCAGGCGCTTGACGCCACCGGCGGCGTGGTGGCCCATGCCGCGCGGCTGCTGCGCATGCAGCGCACCACCCTGGTGGAAAAACTGCGCAAGTACGGATTGCAGAGCAGCCTGGCGGCCTAGCGCGCGGCGACGGTCCGGATGCGGATGGCAGATGAAATTCATCCGCGCCGCCCGCTGCGTCGCCGCCGGCTGGTCCCGCACGCGTACCTGTCGGGCAGCGCCGGAATATGGCACGGCTTGTGCTACCTCCCTTCATATCCACCGTCATGTGCTGGAAAACCGTCATGAGTCAGATCGACGTCAACAACCTTCTTTCCCAGATGCGCCAGATGACGGCGCAGGTGCGCGTTCCCGAAACCGCGTTCAAACCGGCGGCACCGGCCACGGCGGGCATGGGAGATTTTGCGAGCCTGCTGAAACAGTCGATCTCGGCGGTGGGGCAGACCCAGATGGAAGCCGGCCGCATGGCGACGAGTTTCGAGCGCGGTGATCCGGGCGCGAACCTGGCCAGCACGATGATCGCGGTGCAGAAAGCGGATCTCTCGCTGCGCACGATGGTGCAGGTGCAGAGCAAGTTGGTGGAGGCCTACAAGGACATCATGAACATGCCGGTCTGACGTTCCCGTCGATCGCCACCCACGTTTCCTAGATAACGAGCACAAGCATGGCCGACAATGCCATCGCGACCAACGACAACAACGGTTCGCGCCTGGATCCCCTCAAGCAATTCACTCGCAGCCCTGCGACGCGCCAGCTATTGCTGCTGGTGGGGGTGGCTGCGGCGGTCGCGTTGGGGGTGGCCGTGGTGCTCTGGTCGCGCGGGCCGAACTTCGGCCTGCTGTACAGCGGCCTGGATCAGAAAGATGCCTCGGCGATCACCCAGGAACTGCAATCCACCAATACGCCCTACCAGTTGAGCGCCGACGGCTCCTCGATCATGGCGCCGGCCGCGGATCTGGCCGGGCTGCGCCTGACGCTGGCCGGGCGGGGACTGCCGCAAGGCACCGCCACCAGCAGCGCCACGCCCGCGGGAGATTCGCCGTTCGGCATGAGTGATCTGGCCGAGCGCACGCGTTATCAGCAACAGCTCGAAGCCGACCTCGGCAACACCATCGGCGGCCTGCAGTCGGTGCGCGCCGCGCGCGTGCATCTAGCGTTGCCGAAGCAGTCGGCATTCATCCGGGACAGCCGGGCGGCGAGCGCCTCGGTGCTGGTCACGCTGTATCCGGGGCGCCAGCTGGATGCCAGCCAGGTCGCGGCGATCGTGCACCTGGTGTCGGCCAGCGTGCCGGATCTGAATGCCAGTCAGGTTTCGGTGATCGACCAGCAAGGCCAGTTGCTGACCACCGATCCGGACAGCCCTGGAGCGATCAGCGACACCCGGCTGCGGCTGGCGACGCGGATCGAGAATACCTATGCGGCACGCATCGAACAGCTGCTGACGCCGCTGGTCGGTCCCGGCCGGGTGCATGCCCAGGTCTACGTCGACCTGGATTTCAGCCAGACCGAGAAGGCCACCGAGACCTTCGACCCCAAATCGGCGGTCATGCGCAGCGAACAGACCAGCAGCGAAAAGCGCAATTCGGCCGACGCCTCGGGCGGAGTACCCGGAGCGCTCAGCAACCAGCCGCCGAACACGGTGGCACAGCCCACCGCAGCCAAGCCGAACGCCGGTACTCCGGGGGCCGCCGCGAGCGCGGCCACCGCCTCCGCCAGCGGCCCCAGCGAGAGTTCGAGCAGCGCCACCCGCAACTACGAACTCGATCGCACGATCAGTCACGTCAGCGATCCGGCGGGCAGGCTGACCCGGCTCAGCGTGGCGGTGGTGGTGGACGACAAGCTGGTACCCGGCAAGGCCACCGACGACGGCACGCCGCCCCCGGCCAGGAGCGTGCCGTTCAACGCGCAGGAACTGCAGCATCTGACCGACCTGACCAAGAACGCGGTGGGCTTCAGTGCCACCCGCGGCGACAGCGTGAGCGTGGTCAACCAGCCATTCCAGCATGGTCCGGCGATCGAGGCGCTGCCGGAAGTGCCGCTGTGGCAGCGGCCCGGCGCGATGGATCTGATCAAGCAGGGACTGGGCATCCTGATCGCGTTGCTGGTGGCCTTCGGCCTGCTGCGACCGTTGCTGAAGGGGGTTTTGCGTGGCGACCCTTCGGCGCGCGCGCTGCCGATGCCGGCGCAGAAGATTTCCGTGCGAGTCGCCGATGACCCGCAGGATGAAGAGCCCGCCAGGCTCAGCGGCGCGTCGAACGTGCTCGCCTACGAACAACGAATCGGTGTCGCCCGACGCATGGTCGGCGAGAACTCCAAGCAGGTTGCGCAAGTCGTGAAGAACTGGGTGAGCGAAGATGCCAGCTGATCAGACGCAGGTTAATGGTGCCCAGCGCGCGGCAATCCTGCTGCTGACCCTGGGCGAGCAGGATGCCGCCGAGGTACTCAAGCATCTCAGCGCGCGCGACGTGCAGGCGGTGGGCAGCGCCATGGCGGCGCTGACCAGCGTGACCCGCGAGCATGTCGAGCGCGCGCTGGACAAGCTCAACGAGGACATGGGCCGGCAGACTTCGCTGGGCGTCGGCACCGAGGAGTACATCCGCAAGATCCTGGTCAACGCGCTGGGCGAGAACAAGGCCGGTGGCCTGATCGACCGCATCCTGCTCGGCCGCAGCAGCAAGGGTCTGGAATCGCTGAAGTGGATGGAGAGTCGTGCGATCGCCGAGATGATCAACCAGGAACACCCGCAGATCATCGCGCTGGTGCTGGCCCACCTGGAACCGGACCAGGCCGCCGAGGTCATCGGCTACCTGCCGCCGCGCGTGCGCTCCGATGCGCTGATGCGCATCGCCACGCTCGATGGCGTGCAGCCGCATGCGCTGAACGAGCTGGACGAGATCATGGAGCGCCAGTTCTCCGGCAACACCAAGAAGCTGAAGTCCGCCAACGTGGGCGGCCTGAAGGCCGCGGCCGACATCCTCAACGCGATGGAAGGCAGCCGCGAGACCGAGCTGATATCGGCCATTCGCAGCCAGGACGAGGCACTGGGCGGGCGCATCGAGGATCTGATGTTCGTGTTCGAGGACCTGGCCGATCTGGACGATCGCGGCATGCAGGTGCTGCTGCGCGAGGTGCCTTCGGCCACGCTGACCATCGCGATGAAGGGCGCCGAGCCGGCGATCCGGGAAAAGATTTTCGCCAACATGTCCAAGCGTGCCGCCGACATGCTGCGCGACGACCTCGAAGTGAAGGGGCCGGTGCGTCTGAGCGAAGTCGATGCGGCGCAGAAGGAGGTATTGACGACGGCCCGTCGGCTCGCCGATGCCGGCCAGCTCAATCTGTCTTCCGGCGGTGAGGAATACGTCTGATGGCCGTCGCGCTCCAGGACGCCGCGGCCGAATTCCGGCGCTGGGAGCTGCCCGAGGTCGGTACGGTGTCGTCGGCCAGCGCGGCGGCCTCGCCGCCGCAGCCCACCGTGCGTGAACTGGAAGCGCTGGAACAGCAGGCGCGGGAAGAAGGTTATGCGGCCGGCCACGCGGAAGGTCTGGCTGCCAGCAGACAGCAACTCGACGAACAACTGGCCGGACTTGCCGCGTTGTACCAGGCGGCGGCCCGCCCGCTGGAATCGCTGGATACGCAGACCGAGCTGGAGCTGGCCCGGCTGGCTACCCTGATCGCAAGCCGGGTGGTGGGTCGGGAATTGCAGCTGGCGCCGGCCCTGATCGTGCAGACCGTGCGCGAGGCGGCGGCGGCGTTGCCCGCCGCGACGCGCGAGTTGCGCGTGCATCTGCACCCGGACGACATGGCCCTGCTGCGCGAGCTCGGCGCGGCCGAGGAACACTGGCAGCTGCTCGCCGATCCGACGCTGGCGCGCGGGGACTGCCGCATGGAAAGCGAGCGCTCGCGGCTGGACGCGCGGGTGGAAACCCGGCTGGCGGCGGTCATCGATGCGGTGCTCGGCGATGACGCGGATCACGCGGATCACACGGAGGCCGGCGAATGAACCGCTTCCCGATGGCAGCATGGCGATGGGTGCCAGCTCGGCGGCGGGCTCGCGCATGAGCGCACGAGCCGCCCGGCTGGACGCACGGCAGGCGCGCTGGCGCGAGCAGCTGGCGATACGCCACGCGCGTGCCGAAGCCGTGCGCCCGCTGACCGTGGAAGGCTGCCTGCGCCGGGTGGTCGGACTGACCCTGGAAGCGGAGGGCTGCGAGGCCGCCCTGGGCGCACGCTGCCTGGTCGATACCGCCGACGGCGCGAAACTGGATACCGAAGTGGTCGGCTTTGCCGACGAGCGGCTGTTGCTGATGCCGGTGGGTGACATGCACGGCGTGCTGCCGAATGCGCGCGTGCGTCCGTGCGCGCGCAGCGGCGGCCTGCCGGTGGGCACGGCACTGCTCGGCCGCGTGATCGGCGCCGACGGCGTACCGCTGGACGGACTCGGTCCGCTCGAGGCCGACGAACACGCCGCACTCAAGAGCAAGCCGATCAATCCGATGGCGCGCAAGCCGATCGACGCGCCGCTGGACGTGGGCGTGCGCGCGATCAACGCCTTGCTGACGGTAGGCCGCGGCCAGCGGCTGGGCCTGTTCGCCGGCTCCGGCGTGGGCAAGTCGACCCTGCTCGGCATGATGACCCGCTATACCAATGCCGACGTCGTGGTGGTCGGGCTGATCGGCGAACGCGGGCGCGAGGTCAAGGAGTTCGTCGAGCACACACTGGGCGTGGAAGGGCGCCGCCGCGCGGTCATCGTGGCGGCACCTGCCGACGCACCGCCGCTGAAGCGGTTGCGCGGTGCGCAATACGCCACCGCGATCGCCGAATGGTTTCGCGATCGCGGCCTGCGCGTGCTGCTGCTGATGGATTCGCTGACCCGTTATGCGCAGGCACAGCGCGAGATCGCACTGGCCATCGGCGAACCGCCCGCGACCAAGGGCTACCCGCCGTCGGTATTCGCGATGATGCCGGCACTGGTCGAGCGGGCCGGCAACGATGCCGAAGGCCGCGGCTCGATCACCGCGTTCTACACCGTGCTGACCGAGGGCGACGACTATCGCCATGACCCGATCGCCGATGCGGCCCGCGCGATCCTGGACGGCCACATCGTGCTGTCGCGCGATCTGGCCGAGGCCGGGCACTACCCGGCGATCGACATCGAGGCATCGATCAGCCGCGTGATGCCCGCGGTGGTCACGCGCGAGCATCTTCGCGCGGCGCAACGGTTCCGCCAGGTCTATTCGGCTTACCGCCAGCAACGCGACCTGATCGCGGTGGGCGCCTATCAGAAGGGCTCCGACCCCCAGGTCGATCAGGCGATCGAGCTGTGGCCGCAACTGCGCAAATTTCTGCAGCAAGAAGTGGATGAACCGATGACGCTGGAAGAAGCGATCGAGTCGCTGGGCACTCTCGCCGAGCAGGTGAGCGGATGAGCTCGCGCGCACAACCCCTGCTGCCGGCCGTGGATCAGGCCAGGCAGCGCAGCGAGGACGCGCTGGCGCAGATGGCGACGCATCAGCAGCGCCTGGCCAAGGCCGAGCAGCAGCTGCTCGAGCTGCGTCGCTATCGGCTCGAGTACGCCGCCGGCGGCGAGGGTCCGCTGTCGGTGAGCGCCTTGCTCAACCGGCAGAGCTTCGTCGACCGCATCGACCAGGCAATCGTTCAGCAGACCGCCGAGATCAGCCGCCTGCAGCGCCAGTTCGAACAGGTGCGCGCCCACTGGCACCATGCGCACGCCCGTGAGAGCGCCCTGGGCTCGGTGGTCGAGCGCTATGTCGAGGAGGAGCGCCGGGCCGCCGATCGGCATGAACAGGCGGAAATGGACGAACGCACGCAATACCGGCGGACACGATGAAAGCGCGATGCCGACCCGATGGCCCGCCGCTTGCGCACGTGCGCCCTGCCTGCGCGTGGATGCCCGCATCCGCACGCGTGGATTCCCCTGAAGGAAATCTTTCACCATGACTGCCACCGCCGCTATCGCCACCGCCAGCAGCGCTTCGAGCGCCTTGCCCGGTCCCCGGGGCGTCGACCTCCGCGATCCCGCGGGCGACGCCGGCAGCTTCGACCGACAATTCCAGGCCGCCAGGCAACAGCGCGCGCCGGACCATGACGCGCAGCATCCGACGGATAGCCGCGACGCGTCCGCACGAGCGCACGATGCGGACCGGCCAGCGCATGATCAGCCGCAGAAGACCGGCGGCAAGCCGGCCAGTCCCGCTAGCGCCGCCCAGGCAGCGGCTGGCGCACCCTCCGCGGCCGTCCCTGGCGCTGCGTTGACGCCGGTGAATCCGGGTGCGGACGTGGCCACGGATGAAACCGCGGCGGCCACGGCCAGCCCGCTCGAGGATCATGCGGCGGACAGCGTGGCAGCGGCCTCCCTGGCCGGAGCCATGCTGGCCCTGCTGCCTTCCGCCGCTGCCGCACTGCAACCGGGCGGCAGCGCCACCACGGGGAATTCCCCTGCGGCGTCCACGCCAGGCAAAGGTGCCACGGCAGCCATCGATACCGGCGCTGCTACGCCGCTGTCGACGGGCGACGCCGGCAGCGCTGCGCTGACTGCCGCCGCCAACGCCTTCGTCGCAGGTCACGATGTCCTGTCGACGGCCGCCGCGGCGGTGCCGCTACCGGCCGACTCGGGCAAGGCTCCCGGCAACGATCCGGGTCAGTTGACCGCGCTGCTGGCGGCACCGGCGACTGTGTCGGCGGCGCCGCAGATTCTCCAATTGCAGGTGCCGGCCGGCAGCCCTGCCTTCGGTCATGAGCTGGGCCAGCAGGTGGCATGGCTGACCGGGCAAGGGGTGAGGCAGGCCTCGATCCGGCTGCACCCGGAGGAGCTTGGCCAGCTCGACGTGAAAATCAGCATGAACAAGGGGCGGGTCGACGTGGTCTTCAACGCGCAGCACCCGGCGGCGGTCACTGCGGTACAACAGACGCTGCCGCAGCTGGATCATCTGCTCGCGCAACACGGCCTGTCGCTCGGTCACGCCGAGGTCAATCAGCAGCAACGCGGCGATCGCCAGGATGCGCGCAGCCACGCGCGGCCGCTGCTGGCGGCGGGCGAGGTCGAGGAAGTCCAGGGCGTCGACCTTCGGGTGTCCAGCGGCACGGTGGGTCTGCTCGACGCCTTTGCCTGAGACCGTCCGGCGACATCCCGGTCGTGCTTCCGGAAGTTCCGCGCACGGACAACCGCAAGTGTCCGGCGATGCCCCCTGACGGCCGGGCCGGTCGGGCCGTGACCTGGTTTTCGCCGGTGCTCCGGCGAGGACAGGACGGCACGCCGCGCCACTCATTTTCCATCCAGCCCGCCCGATGCCGGGTCGTGGCCGGCGTCCCCGGCGGGCGAACGGCTGACGTGGGCGCGCGCGCTGGTGCGGCTGTTCCACCGCCGCCGAGATCGCGTCGCGGCGACCCGCTGACGGGTGTCAAGAAAGCGCCGCGACGATAGCAGAGATGCCCGGAAACCAAGCCCTGACAGCGATTGCGTGTGATGGCACGCCGTTTGCTTTTGTCCCTTCGAAGCTCCGCTGCGCAGGCGCTCCCCTCCCACCCCATCCCGGATAGAGATTTTCATGGCTGAGCCCGAACAAGACGATGTGATCGAGACCCCGGTGGCGGTTTCCCGCAAGCGCGGGCCGCTGCTGATCGGTGTGATCGTGCTGCTCCTGATTGCCGGCGCCGCCGGTTATGCATTCACACGCGGGCATGGCAGTGCCGACAAGGGCGGCAAGGTCGCGGCGAAGCATCCGGTGGGCAAGGATGTGCTGTACCTGCCGCTGGAGCCGGCGTTCGTGGTGAATCTGCGTGACGCCGACTCGCTGCGTTATCTGCAGGTGGGCATCACCTTGATGACGCACGATCCCAGGGCGATCGATGCGGTCAAGGGTGCCGATCCGGTCATCCGCGACGCGCTGCTCGCGCTGTTCAGCAGCCAGGACTACTCGGCGATGATCGATCCCGCCGGCCGCACCCAGCTGCAGGGAAAGGCGCTGGCCGCGGTGCAGAAGATCGTCCATGCGCGCATCGGCAGCAACGGTGTCGACGCGCTGTATTTCACCAGTTTCGTGATCCAGTGACGGGGACGGCCTGCTCATGAGCGATCTGCTTTCCCAGGACGAAATCGACGCGCTGCTCAACGGCGTCGAGGTCGGTGCGGTGGAGACCGGCAACGACGAACCGCTGCCGCCCGACACGGTGCTTCAATACGACTTCACCCAGCAGGACCGCATCGTGCGCGGACGCCTGCCGACGCTGGAAATGGTCAACGACAGGTTCACCCGGTTCTTCCGTACCGGCGTCTTCAACGTGCTGCGCAAGACCTGCGAAGTGTCGGTGCTTGGCGTGAAGATGGTGAAGTTCAACGAGTACGTGCACAGCCTCACGTTGCCGAGCAATCTGAACCTGGTGCGGATCAAGCCGTTGCGCGGTACCGCGCTGGTGGTGTTCGAGCCGCGCCTGGTGTTTACCGTGATCGACAATTTCTTCGGTGGCGATGGCCGCTATCACGCGCGTATCGAGGGTCGTGATTTCACCAGCACCGAGAGCCGCGTGATCCAGATCATGCTGGCCGAGCTGTTCACCGCGATGATCGAGGCGTGGGCGCCCGTGCTGGAGCTTGAGTTCGACTACCAGAGTTCCGAGATCAATCCGCAGTTCGCCAACATCGTGAGCCCGACCGAAACCGTGGTGGTTTCGCGCTTCCACGTCGAGCTGGATGGCGGCGGCGGCGAAGTCCACCTGACCATTCCCTACGCGATGATCGAGCCGATCCGCACCCTGCTCGACGCCGGCGTGCAGAGCGATCGCGCCGACCGCGACGGCCGCTGGGCCGAGACCCTGCAGGAAGAGGTGCTGGACGCCGAGGTGGGGCTCAGCTCCCTGCTGCTCGAGGCGCGACTCAGCATCGGCGAATTCCTGCGTCTGCGCCCCGGCGACGTCATTCCGGTGCAGTTGCCCGAGCTGGCGACCGTGTACGCCGAGGACGTGCCCGTCTTTCGCGGCCGTTATGGCCAGTCCAATGGCCGCAACGCCGTACGTTTCCACACCCAGGCTGGCCGGCGCGAAAGACGCTCGGCCGGCGACCATGCCACCGAGAAGAAGCCAGTATGAGCCAGCCCACCGAAGGCGTTTTTGCAGGAACCAGCGAGCGCGTCGAATTCGACACGCTGAACGGTGCACCCATCGAGGGCGGCGAGGTCAACCTCGACATGATCCTCGATGTGCCGGTGACGCTGGCCATGGAAGTCGGCCGCACCCGCATCAGCATCCGCAACCTGCTGCAGCTGAACCAGGGTTCGGTGGTCGAGCTGGACCGCTCCGCCGGCGAACCGCTGGACGTGTTCGTCAACGGCACCCTGGTCGCGCATGGCGAGGTCGTGGTGATCAACGAGAAGTTCGGCATTCGCCTGACCGACGTGATCAGCCCGGCCGAGCGCGTACGCAAGCTGCGCTGATCATGCTTGCCCTGATCGCAGCTGCGCCCTCGATCGCCGCACCCGACATCAACGTGGGCGGCGAACTGTTGCGGGTGATCCTGAGCCTGGTCGGCATCATCGTGCTGATCCTCGCTGCCGGCTGGTTGAGCCGTCGGCTGCGGGTGAGCAGCGGCGCGGGTGGCCGGCGCATTCGCTGCGTGGAGACGTTCGCGGTGGGTACGCGCGATCGCCTGCTGCTGATCAACGCCGATGGCCAGCGCCTGCTGATCGGTGTCGGGCAGGGCGGCATGCGCACGCTGCACGTATACGAAGGCGGCGAGCCGGCAACGGTCGAAGCGATGCCGCCGGCCAGCCCGGTCCCCGGCTTTGCCGAGCTGCTGGCACGCTGGAGGCGCACGCCATGAACCACCCGAACACACGCCGGCGCAGCTGGCCCCGTCTGCTGGCGATCGCGCTGTGGCTGCTGCCGCTGTTGGCATTCGCGGCGCCCGCGGCAATGGCGGCCGCGCCGGCACCGGCGGCGTTGACGATGCCGTCGCTGCCGCCGGCGTCGGCGGGCATCCCGGTATTGACCATGCACAACGCCGCCGGCGGTGCACAGAACTGGACGCTGTCGCTGCAGGTCGTGGCGTTGATGACGGCACTGACGATGCTGCCGGCGATCGTGCTGATGATGACCTCGTTCACCCGGATCATCATCGTGCTGAGTTTCCTGCGCCAGGCGCTGGGCACGCAGTCCACGCCGCCGAACCAGGTGTTGCTGGGGCTGGCCCTGTTTCTCACCCTGTTCGTGATGTCGCCGGTGCTCACGCGCAGCTACAACGACGGCGTGAAGCCCTACATGGATGGCCGGATCACCGCCGAACAGGCGTTGCCGGCGGCGTCGGGACCGTTCAAGCACTTCATGCTCGACCAGACCCGCGATGCCGACCTGCAGCTGTTCACCCGGCTGGCGAAGGAAAAGCCGTATGCGAGCAAGGCCGACGTGCCGTTCGTGGTGGCGATGCCGGCGTTTCTCACCAGTGAGCTGAAGACCGCGTTCCAGATGGGCTTCCTGCTGTTCATCCCGTTCCTGATCATCGATCTGGTGGTGGCCAGCGTGCTGATGTCGATGGGCATGATGATGGTCTCGCCGATGATCATCTCGCTGCCGTTCAAGATCATGCTGTTCGTGCTGGTCGATGGCTGGACCCTGCTGCTCGGCACGCTGGCCGGGAGCTTCTACACATGACGCCCGAATCGATCATGGAGTTCGGCCAGCACGCGCTGTACGTGGCGATGCTGGTAGCGGCGCCGCTGCTGCTGACCGCGCTGGCGGTCGGCCTGCTGATTGGCGTGATCCAGGCGGCGACCCAGATCAACGAGATGACGCTCAGCTTCATTCCGAAGCTGATCGCGATGGCGCTGGTGGGCCTGATCACCGGCCCGTGGATGTTGCGCGTGCTGGTGCAGTTCACCCGCCAGCTGATCGAGAGCCTGCCGGACGCGGTGAGATGAGCGCGCTGGACCTGGCGCAGATCCCTGCGTGGCTGGGCGGCCTGTTCTGGGCGATGGGCCGGATCGGCGGGCTGTTCCTGGTGGCCCCGGTATTCAGCGCCACGGTGCTGTCGCCGCGGCTCCGGATCGGGCTGGTGCTGGTGCTGACCCTGGTGCTGGCGCCATTGGCGCCGACCACGATCGATCCGCTCACGGCGCAGGGCGTGGCCACGCTGGCCAGTCAGATCCTGATCGGCGCAGCGGTGGGTTTCACGCTGCGACTGGTGTTCGAGGCGGTGGCGTTCGGCGGCCAGCTGGTCGCGCAGAGCATGAGCCTGGGTTTCGCCGAGGTGGTCAATCCACAGGCCGGCGGCAGTTCCACGGTACTGACCCAGTTCTACCTGTTGCTGGTCACTCTGCTGTTTCTGGTGATGGACGGCCATCTGCGCCTGATCAGCCTGCTCGCCGACAGCTTCCACAGCCTGCCGCCGGGGAAGGCCGCGATCGGTCCCAACGGTCTGTATGCGGTGGTCAGCTTCGGCACGAGCCTGTTTTCCGGTGCGGTGCGGGTGGCGCTGCCGGCGATGACCTCGCTGCTGGTGGTGAATATCGGCTTTGCCGCGATCAGCCGCGCGGCGCCGTCGATGAACCTGTTCGCGGTCGGCTTCCCGATCACCATCTCGCTGGGTTTCATCGCGCTGTGGCTGGCGTTGCGCAGCCTGCCGGGTGCGTTCGACGCGCTGCAGGTCCACGCGTGGTCGCTGATGCACGAACTGATCGGAGGATGATGTCATGTCCGAAGACAGCGACCAGGAAAAAACCGAACAACCTACCGAAAAACGCCTGCGCGAAACTCGCGAGAAGGGCGATGTTCCCCGTTCGCGCGACCTCTCCGGCGCGCTGGTCGTGCTGGCCGGCGTGGCTGCCCTGATGAACGGCGCCCACGGCGCGTTCCTGCATGCGCGGCGGATCTTCGCGCTGGGTCTGGACTACCCGCGGGAGGCGCTGTTCTCCGACGAACTGCCGGGCCGGGTCCTGCATGCGTCGCTGCACGAGGCGCTGGCGCTGTTCGGACCGGTGGCGGCGGCGACCCTGGTGGCCGTATTCGCCGCGCCGCTGCTGCTGGGCGGCATCGGCTTCAGCGCCGAGGCGCTGCAGCCGAAGTTCGAGCGGCTCGATCCGATCAAGGGCCTTGGCAAGATCTTCGCCATGCGCGGGCTGGTCGAGCTGGCCAAGGCGCTGCTGAAGCTGCTGTTCATCGGTGCCGTGCTGCTGCTGTTGCTGCGTCACTGGCAGGGCCAGTTGCAGGCCACCGGACGCGGCTCGGTGATGGCCGGGATCACCCAGTCGATCAGCCTGCTCGGTAACGCGGCGCTGTGGTTCGGCTCGATCCTGGCGCTGATCGGCGGCATCGATGCGGCCTACCAGAAGTTCGACCACGGCAAGCGCCTGCGCATGACCAAGCAGGAAATCCGCGACGAGATGAAAGACAGCGAGGGCAACCCGGAACTCAAGGGGCGCATTCGCCAGGTGCAGCAGATGCAGTCGCGCCGCCGCATGATGGAGGAGCTGCCGCGCGCCGACGTGGTGGTGGTCAATCCCAGCCACTTCGCGGTGGCGCTGGTCTATGACGACGGCCGCATGGGCGCACCGCGGGTCGTCGCCAAGGGCATCGACCTGCTGGCGCAGCAGATCCGCACGGTCGCCGCCAGCCACCGGATCCCGCTGGTGGAGGCGCCGCCGCTGGCCCGTGCGCTTTACGCCACCACCGAACTGGGACGGGAAATCCCCGCCGCCCTGTTCGTGGCGGTGGCGCAGGTGCTGGCCTACGTCTACCAGTTGAAACAGGCGACTGCACACGGCGAGACAGCGCCGGTGCCGCCAAGCCCCGAGGTCGATCCCGACCTGATGGGACCTTATCGTGATCAGTAACAGGCCAAGCAAATGACGGGCGAGACCCTACTGGGCAACTTCAGGCATCTGGCGCGGCGCGGTATCGGTGCACCGGTAGCCGTGCTGGTGATGCTGGCAATGATGATGCTGCCGCTGCCGCCGATCCTGCTCGACATGCTGTTCAGCTTCAACATCGCGCTGTCGCTGGTGATCCTGCTGGCGGTGATCTACGTGCTGCGGCCACTGGAGTTCGCCGCGTTCCCGACCGTGGTGCTGATGGCCACCTTGCTGCGGCTGGCGTTGAACATCGCCTCGGCGCGTGTGGTGCTGCTGCATGGCCACGACGGCCCCGCCGCCGCCGGCAAGGTGATCGAGGCATTCGGCGAATTCGTCATCGGCGGCAACTTCGCCGTCGGCCTGGTGGTGTTCACGATCCTCACCATCATCAACTTCGTGGTGGTGACCAAGGGCGCCACCCGCGTGTCCGAAGTGACCGCACGATTCACCCTCGACTCGATGCCCGGCAAGCAGATGGCGATCGACGCCGACCTCAACGCCGGCCTGCTCACCCAGGAACAAGCGCGCGAGCGTCGCCAGGAAGTACGCGAGGAAGCGGATTTCTACGGCTCGATGGACGGTGCCTCCAAGTTCGTCCGCGGCGATGCTACCGCCGGCATCCTGATCATGATCATCAACATCGTCGGCGGCTTCTTCGTCGGCGTCCTGCAGCACGGCCTGTCGGCCAGCGAGGCAGCCAAGACCTACACCCTGCTGACCATCGGCGATGGCCTGGTGGCGCAGATGCCGGCACTGATGCTGTCGATGGCGGCGGCGATCATCGTCACCCGCGTGTCCAAGTCGCAGGACATGGGCAAGCAGGTGATGAGCCAGGTGTTCGGCCAGCCGCGTGCGCTGGCCGTGGCCGGCACGGTGCTGGCCGTGATGGGGCTGATTCCCGGCATGCCGAACATGGCCTTCCTGCTGCTCGGTGCCAGCTGCGGCGGTGCCGCCTGGCTGCTGTTCAAGCGCGAGCGCGAGACCCGCGCCCAGCTGGCCGAGGCGGTGGCCGAGACGCCGGCGTCGGCCAAGCCGGCCGAGCGTGTCGAGCTCGGCTGGGAAGACGTCGCCAGCGTCGATCCGCTGGGGCTGGAAGTGGGCTACCGGCTGATTCCCCTGGTCGACACCCATCAGGGCGGCGAGCTGATGGGGCGGATCAAGTCGGTACGGCGCAAGCTGTCGCAGGAGCTCGGCTTCCTGGTGCCTGCGGTGCACATCCGCGACAACCTGGACCTGGCGCCGAACATCTACCGGATCACCCTGATGGGCGTGCCGATGGGCGAGGCCGAGGTGCACAACGACCGCATGATGGCGATCAATCCCGGCCAGGTGCACGGCACCCTGCAGGGCATTCCCACGCAGGATCCGGCGTTCGGCCTGGAGGCGGTCTGGATCGACAGCGGCCAACGCGAACTGGCGCAGAGCTACGGCTACACCGTGGTCGATCCGGCCACGGTGATCGCCACCCACATGTCGAACATCCTGCAGACCCATGCGCACGAGCTGCTGAGCCACCAGGACGTGCAGCAGCTGCTGGACCGGCTTGCCGCCACGGCGCCGAAACTGGTCGAGGACCTGGTGCCCAAGCGGCTGGCGCTGGGCGTAGTGGTCAAGGTGCTGCAGAACCTGCTGGCCGAGCGGGTGCCGATCCGCAACATGCGCAGCATCGTCGAATCCTTGGCGGAGCACGCGGGTCAGAGTCAGGATCCCGGCGTTCTGACCGCCGCGGTGCGGGTGGCGCTGGGCCGGCAGATCCTGCAGGAGATCACCGGACTGGGCACCGAAGTGCCGGTCATCACGCTGGCGCCGGAGCTCGAACAGATCCTGCTGACATCCCTCTCGGGCGGTGGCGGAGTAGCTGGCGCGGCGGTTGAGCCGGGGCTGGCCGACCGTCTGCAGCAGAGCGTGGCGGACGCCGCGCGGCGCCAGGAAGCGAGCGGCGAACCCGCCGTATTGCTGGTCGCACCGCAGTTGCGACCGTGGCTGGCGCGCTTCACGCGTCACGTGGCACAGAACCTGCACGTACTGGCTTACAACGAGGTTCCTGACAACCGCCGGGTGCGATTGGTGCAGGCATTGGGACGATGATCGAGGTGAACGAGATGATGCACGAGTCGGCAGCAGGACAGCGGCAACGGATGGGCGCAACACGCTCGCGCGGCGTGCCGTGCATTTCGAACGATGAGGGTCTTGTCGCGCATGCCCCGGGCGCCGTTTCGCACTGGAGCGGACGGGCATGAAGATCAAGCGATTCGTGGCAGCCGACATGCGCGCCGCCATGCGCGAGGTGCGTGAGGAGCAGGGCCCGGAAGCGGTGATCCTGTCCACCCGCCGCATCGACGAAGGCATCGAGGTGATCGCCGCCATCGACTACGACGAGTCGCTGGTGCGCGAAGCGGCACGGCACGGCGCCCCGGTGGCAGCGGACCTGCAGCCGACCGCACCCGCCCGGCCCGCCACATCCATCACGCCCGCCAGCCCGCCGCCGCCCGCCGTCGAACAGGGGCCGTCCGCACCCGCACCGGTGGTGCGTCCCTCGCGCCGGCAGCACATTCCGTCGCCGCCATCGCTGGTCGCGGTTCCCGCTCCGGCGACCGCGGTGGCTGCCAACGAAGTCCCGCCGGCGCATCCGATGATCGAGCGGGCGATGCAGGACACGGCGCGCATGCGCAACGAGCTGGGCAGCCTGCGCGAAATGCTCGAGACCCAGCTGTCCAGCCTGGCCTGGAACGACATGGAGCGGCGTCAACCGTTGCGGGCGCGAGTGCTGCGGGAGATGACCCGGATCGGCATCGATGCCGATGTGGCGCGCAAGCTGGTCGCCGAACTGCCCGCCCAGATCAATGCCGAGCAGGCGCGTTACCTGCCGCTGGGGATGCTCAGCAGCAGCCTCGCGGTCAGCGGTCGCGCCGTCTCCGCCGGCGCCGGAGTCACCGCGCTGGTCGGTCCGACCGGGGTGGGCAAGACCACCACCATCGCCAAGCTGGCCGCACGCGCCGTGCTGAGCCACGGCGCGGACCAGGTCGCCTTGATCAGCACCGATCACTATCGCATCGGTGCCTCGGCGCAGCTGGAGCACTATGGTCGCCTGCTCGGCGTGCGCGTCTACCCGGCCTACGACGCGGAAAGCCTGCGCAAGGTGCTGGAGTTGCTGCGCGGCCGGCATACCGTGCTGATCGACACCGCCGGGGTGGCCGGCAATGATCCGCGGCTGGCGCAGCAGATGGAGATTTTCTCGCAGGCGGGCGAACTGCATGCCTGCATGGTGCTGGCCGCGAACGCGCAGTCGCAGTCGCTGGACGAGGCGGTGCGCGCCTATCTGCCGCTGAAACCGCGCGCCTGCATCCTGACCAAACTGGACGAGGCGCCGAATCTCGGCGGCGCGCTGTCGGTACTTATCCGCCACCGCCTGCCGCTGGATTACACCACCGATGGACAGCGTGTGCCGGAGGACATCGCGGCGGCCGATGCGCGGGTGCTGGTATGCCGTGCCGCGCAGTCGCTGAAGGGACACGTGCCGGATGAAAGCCTGATGGCCGAGCGCTTCGGTCTGGCGGTGGCAAGCGCATGAACGGAGCACTCGCGATGGATCAGGCTTGGGGTCTGAAGAACATGTTGTCGGCGATGGTCGGCCGGCAGGAGCTGGCGCCCGCTCCCGGGCACCAGGCCAGCAGCCTGCTCGCCGCGGCGGGGTGCCCGCGCCCTCGCTGCCGCGCGATCACCGTGGCCGGCGGCAAGGGTGGCGTCGGCAAGAGTACGGTGGCGGTCAATCTCGGCATGTCGCTGTCGATGGCCGGCCACGAGGTGATGTTGCTGGACGCCGACATGGGCCTGGCCAATGTCGACGTGTTGCTCGGGCTGATGCCGTCGCGCCATATCGGGCATCTGCTCGATGGCGAATGCGGGCTGGAGGATCTGTTGCTGACCGCGCCGCGGGGGCTGCAGGTGATTCCGGGTGGGTCCGGCGCGCGCCGGCTGGCGCAGCTGGACAGCAACGGGCATGCCGCGATCATCCGCGCGTTCGATGAATTGACCCGGCCGCCGCAATACCTGCTGGTGGATACCGCGGCCGGACTGACCGACAGCGTGGCGATGTTCGCCGCCGCTGCCGACGACGTGGTGCTGGTGGTGTGCGACGAGCCGGCCTCGATCACCGATGCCTACGCCCTGATCAAGGTGCTCAGTCGCGATTTCGGGGTACGTCGCTTCCGCATGGTGGCGAACATGGTGCGCAATGAAGGCGAGGCGCGGCAGCTGCACCACAAGCTGTCCAGGGTCAGCGACCGCTTCCTCGATGTGGTGATCAATTTCAGCGGATGGGTGCCGCACGACGAGCGCCTGCGGCAGGCCATCCGGCGTCAGAGTGCGGTAGTGGACCTGTGGCCGTCCAGTCGTTCGGCATTGGCATTCAAGCAATTGGCCAGTGCGGTCGATACATGGGCAGAACCTGAGCGCGCAGGGCACGACCGGATCGCCTTTTTTGGTAACCGGGTGACACCGGCGGCAGGGTACTGAGATGAGTGTGGCCTTGGAATATCTGCAAAATTCGCGCGAGAGTGCCGACGAGCTGGTACTTCGACATGCGCCGCTGGTGCGCCGGATCGCCTATCACCTGATGGGGCGACTGCCGGCGAGTGTCGATGTGGGTGACCTGATACAGGCGGGGATGATCGGCTTGCTGGAGGCGTCGCGGCATTTCGCCTCCGACAAGGGCGCCAGTTTCGAGACGTATGCGGGGATCCGCATCCGTGGCGCGATGCTGGACGAATTGCGGCGCACCGACTGGACGCCCCGCTCGGTGCATCGCAAGACCCGCGAGGTGGCCGAGGTCGTCCGCCAGATCGAAACCGAAACCGGGGCCGAGGCGGAGGATGCCGAGATCATGCGCCGGCTCGGGATCAGTGCCGAGGAGTATCACCAGGTCCTCGCCGACGCGGCCTGCGTGCGACTGCTCAGCCTGACCACCTCGGATGACAGCGAGGAGGGTTCGGTACTGGATGTGGCCGACGAAAGCGGCCTCAATCCCCAGGAAAACATCGAGCGTGATGGCATGCGCGATGCGCTGGCCGAAGCGATCGACGGCCTGCCCGAGCGGGAAAAACTGGTGATGTCGCTGTACTACGAGGAGGAGCTGAATCTGAAGGAGATCGGCGCCGTGCTCGGGGTCAGCGAGTCGCGGATTTGCCAGATTCATGGCCAGGCGGTCATCCGGCTTCGTGCACGGCTGACCGGTTGGCGCGGTTGATCAATCTATACACATGAGTTTCTGAGGCCGCGCATTGGCCAGCACCGTGCACTTGGAGAGAGCATTTGGACAAGAACATGAAAATCCTGGTGGTGGACGACTTTTCCACCATGCGGCGGATCGTGCGTAACCTGCTGGTCGAGCTGGGTTTCAGCAATCCGTTGATCCAGGAAGCCGACGATGGCGAGAGCGCGATCGCGATCCTGCGCACCCAGCCGTTCGACCTGGTGGTGACCGACTGGAACATGCCGAACATGACCGGCATCGACCTGCTGCGGGCCATCCGCGCCGAGGATGCGTTGAAAGGCATGCCGGTGCTGATGGTGACCGCCGAGAACAATCGCGACCAGATCATCGCGGCGGCGCAGGCCGGCGTGAACGGCTACATCGTCAAGCCGTTTACCGCCGTCACCCTCAAGGAAAAGCTCACCAAGATCTTCGAGCGGATCGCCGCCAGTGGAGTCAGCGCATGAACATGATCACTCCCCTTGCGGTCGACGAGGTGCTGCCGAGCGAGTTGCGCGAGCTGCTCAACAGCCCCGACGGCGCTGCCTTCGAACAGGCCCTGGACATGATGGTTCGCCAGCGCGAGCAGCGCCTGTTCCGTGCACTCGGCCAACTGGCGCGCGATCTTCATGATGCCGTGCGCCGGCTCGGCGGCGAGCTGGCCGCCGAGGGCCTGCCGGACATGGTCGCCAATGCACGCCAGCACCTGCAGGACGCCCTGGAGATGAGCGCGCAGGCAGCCCATCGCAGCCTCGATTTTGCCGACCGGTTGCGGCCGCAGGCCGAGTCGCTGGCGCATAACGCCAGCGCGGTGCTGGAGTGGACCAGCGGCAACGATGCCGCAGCCGTGTTGGCGCGCGAGGCAAACGAATTTGCCACGAATTGCCGCAATGGGCTGGCCGACATGGTGCTGGCGCAGTCCTGGCAGGATCTCACCGGGCAGCGCATCAAGAAGGTCGCCAGCTTCATCGGCACGGTGGAATCGTCATTGCTGGAACTGGTTCGACTGACCGGCGCCCTGGCCGGCAGCGAGAAGCCGGACAGCCCCGTCAAGGTATCCAGTCAGGACGATGCCGACCGCCTGCTCAGCGAATTCGGGTTTTGACGAGAGCCTGCTCATGGTCCCCAAACACCCCGCGTTGTCATCGAGTGGCTGCCAGGTGGTAGTGCGTGGCGCAGCGCCTGACTGGCCGTCAGAGCCTGCCCCTGCGAAAGCAGGGGTCAAAGCCGCGCGCTGCCGCATGGCGGCCACTCGATGGCAACCCGAAGGGCCGGGTCTGTTTGCGCGCATGCCGGCGTCATCACTCGGTCGCGGACGGACGTCCACTCCTTCGTTCTTCCCTGGCCCGCGCGCAAACCGCTCCCTGCGCGGGGCGCTTGGGGACCATAAACAGGCTCTGGCGTCGTGAATGCGGAATTCGACAGCGAGTTGCGGCAGGATTTCCTGGTCGAGGCGGGCGAGCTGCTGCAGCATCTGGGTGAGCAACTGGTCGGCCTGGAAAGCTCGCCGCGCGACAGCGAGCTGCTGAACGCGGTATTCCGTGCCTTCCATACGGTCAAGGGCGGTGCCGGCTTTCTGGCGATCGAGCCGATGGTGCTGCTGTGCCATCACGCCGAGGACCTGCTGAACGAGGCCCGTGGCGGCAAGGTCATGCTCGCCCAGGGGCACATGGATGCGTTGCTCGACGCGCTCGACCTGCTCAATGACATGATGGCGGCGGTAAGCGCCGAAGCGCCGGTAAGCATGCCGCCGGCCGGCCTGCTGCAATCCCTGCTTCCGCGCGCCGCCGCCGTTGTCCCGCCCGCCGCGGGCGTGCCGTCGACGGCAGCGACGGGCGACGGCGCGATCGACGACAGCGAATTCGAAGCGCTGCTGGACAGCATGTATGGCACGAACGCGCCGGGCACGGTCGAGGCGGCGCCCTTGCCGGTGGCCACGAGCAGCAGCGCCCCGGCGATCGATGACGACGAGTTCGAGGCATTGCTGGATGCGCTGCATGGCACCGCCGCCCCGACCGCGGTGGTGCCGGCCGTCGCACCGGCACCGGCCGCCGTGGCGACGAAGCCGGAATCCGCGCCCACACCTGCGCGTCCCGCGGCGGCGGCCGAGACCACGGTGCGGGTGGATACCGCCCGTCTCGACGTGCTGGTCAATTACGCCGGCGAACTGGTGCTGGTGCGCAACCGCCTGCTCAGCCTGGCCGCCCGCGACGGCAGCGAGGCGCTGGTCACCGCTGCGGGCGAACTCGATCGCGTGGCCGACGAATTGCAGATGGCCGTGATGGGCATGCGCATGCAGCCGGTGGGACGCCTGTTCCAGCGCTTCCCGCGGATCGTGCGGGATCTCGCCCGCCAGCTCGGCAAGGATGTGGAACTGGTGCTCGAGGGCGAGGGCACCGATCTCGACCGCAGCCTGGTGGAGGCGCTGGCCGACCCGCTGATCCACCTGTTGCGCAACGCGCTCGACCACGGCGTGGAGATGCCGGACGAACGCGAGCGGGCCGGCAAGCCGGGCAAGGGCCGGGTCTGCCTGTCCGCCAGCCAGCGCGGCGAACGCATCGTGATCTCGGTGAGCGACGACGGTCGCGGCATGGATGCGGAGGTTCTGCGCCGCAAGGCGGTGGAGAAAGGCGTGATCGACGCGGGCCAGGCCGCCCACCTCAGCGAGAACGAATGTTATGAACTGATCTTCCGGCCGGGCTTCAGTACCGCCGCGACGGTCTCGGACATCTCCGGTCGCGGTGTCGGCATGGACGTGGTCAAGACGCGCGTGGCGGAACTCGGCGGCACCTTGCGGGTGAGCTCGAAACTCGGCCAGGGCAGCGAACTGGAGCTGACCGTGCCACTGACCCTGGCGATCCTGCGCGTGCTGATGGTCCGCGTCGATACGCGGCTGTTCGCGCTGCCGCTGTCCAATGTCGAGGAGGTGTTCGAGCTTGTCGACGGCCAGGATCGCCTGCTCGACGGCCGCCTGGTCGCACACCATCGCGGCCGCGCCTTGCCACTGGCCAACCTGGCCGGCTGGGCGGGGACGAAAACCGCCGCCGGTCGCCATGTGGTGGTGCTGCACATCGGTCATGTGCGCCTGGGATGCCTGGTGCATCAGGTCATGGGGCGCGAGGACGTCATCGTCAAACCGCTTGGCCCGCTGTTCGGCGGCGTGCCGGGAATCGCCGGTGCCACCGTCACCGGTGATGGCCGGCTGGCACTGGTGGTGGATCTGGCCAGCGTGGCCGACAGCACCGGACAACTTCTTCCCTCCCTGCAACTGACTGCCTGAGCCGCATGGACCTGGTAAGCATCATCGGCACGATTCTGGGCATCCTGGTGATCATCGTCGGGACCGTGCTCAAGGGCTCGACCGTGGGCGCGCTGTGGAATCCGGCGGCGTTCGTGATCGTGTTCTTCGGGACGTTCGCCGCGTTGCTTGTGCAGAACCAGGGCAAGGTGCTGAAGCACGCGCTGTCGATGATGTCGATGATCTACAAACCGCCGCGTCACCGGCCCGACGACCTGATCCGGCGCATCGTGGGCTGGAGCGAGATATCCCGCCGGCAGGGCTTGCTCGGGCTGGAGTCGCAGATCGATTCGGAAAGCGACCCGTTCATCATCAAGGGGCTGCAGCTGCTGGTCGACGGCAGCGAGCCGGAGGTGCTGCGCGGCGTGCTGGAAGTTGATCTGGACACTCGCGAGTCGGTCGACCTGGCCGGGGCCAAGGTCTACGAGAACGCGGGCATCTACTCGCCGACTCTGGGCATTATCGGAGCGGTCATGGGATTGATGGCGGTGATGCAGAACCTGGCCGACCCGAGCAAGCTCGGACACGGCATTGCCGCCGCCTTCGTGGCGACCATCTACGGCGTGGCGCTGGCCAACATGTTCATGTTGCCGATGGCGGCAAGGCTTAAGGGCCTGATCAGCCGGCAGACGCAGATGCGCGAGATCGTGATCGAGGGGCTGGCGTCGATCGCCCAGGGCGACAACCCGCGGCAGATCGAGGCCCGGCTGCAGGGCTACCTCGAATGAGAAAGAAACGGCACGAGGAACACCTCAATCACGAAGCATGGGCGATCCCTTATGCGGATCTGATGACCCTGCTGCTGGCGTTCTTCGTGGTGATGTACGCCGTGTCGGTGGTCAATACGGGCAAGTACCGGGTGATGTCCGAGTCGATGATGGATGCGTTCAACGGGCACCCGGCGCTGGTCGTGCCGGTGGCTGCCGGCAAGACCGGTGCGATCGCGCCGCCGTCGGTTCCGGCAACGAACGATGCATCCAGCTCGCCGATCCGCCTGCCGATCCCGTTGCGCGGCACGCCGGCAGCACCGGCGGCCGAACACGCGGCGAGTGCCGTTGCCGCGAAGCCGACCACGCTGGAGCGGATCGAGCAGCAGATCCAGCAGGCGCTGCAGCCGCTGATCGACCGGAAACTGGTCCTCCTGCGGCGTACGCCGGACCGGCTGGAAATCGAGATTCGCACCGACATCCTGTTTTCCAGCGGCGCGGCGCAGCTGTCGGCACCGGCCAGCCGGGTGCTGGTGGGCGTGGCCTCGATCCTGGGGCCGTTTCCGAACGCACTGCGGGTGGAAGGCTTTACCGACAACGTGCCGATCAGCACACCGGTCTATCCCTCCAACTGGGAGCTCTCGGCCGCACGCGCCGCCAGCGTGGCGCGCCTGTTCGCCGAACATGGCGTCGCCCCCGCCCGACTCGGCATCATCGGTTGGGGCGACGTGCGACCGATCGCCGACAATGCCACCAGCGACGGACGCAACCAGAATCGACGGGTGCTGGTGGTGGTCGAAGGCGACCACGCCGGGTCGGAGCGATTCCGCAGCGCGCCCGATCGGCTTGGCATGCCGATAACGAACCCGGTGGCGGCCGCGGCCGATGCGAATTCGCTGCCGACCGTGCATGTTCACGCCGACGTCCCGTCATCGAATCGCGGGGGCGCTGCCGGCATCGTGCGGTCGTCGCGCGAAAGCGGGGCCGGCGCGCTGCCCACGCCACCGCTCATCCAGGCCGCTGCCGATCCGTCCCCGGAAGTGGCGGCGCATGAACCCACGGCGCTGGCGCCCACCGTACTCAGCGCACGGGACACTTCCGCGCGCGGCATCCCAGAAAGGCGAAACCCATGATCAGCCACCGTGCAGTCCGTCCAGGCCGAAGCGCAGACGTGAATCGAGCGACCGGCTCCGTGCGGCGAGCGGCCAGCGGCCAGCGCCCGCGCTGCCCGGGACATCGCGGGGTGATGGCATGAGCGCCGTCGCCGTCGCATCGAGTCCTCGTGACGGCGAGCAGCACTGGCTGTCGTTCCAGATCGGCCACCAGCTCTATGCGGCGCCCCTGCTCGAGGTCAGCGAAGTCATCCGTAGTGGCGAGCTGACGCCGGTGCCGGGCGCCAGTGCCGACCTGCTGGGGATCACGCATCTGCGCGGACGCATCGTTCCCGTGCTGGACGGCCGGCTTCGTCTCGGCCTGCCCGAGCAGCCGCCAGCCGACCCGGCCGGCGTGCGCATCGTGATGCTGTCGCATGCCGGCCAGCTGGTCGGTCTGCGGGTGGATGCGGTGGGGGAACTGCTGTGCATCGGCGACGCCGTGATTGCGCCGCCGCCGCCGGGCCGGGCCAGCCGCAGTGACGACCCGGTCAGCGGCGTGTTGAGCTGGCAGGGTGGTTTCGTGGCATTGTTCGACGTACGTCGACTGTGTCGACTGACCACGGAGAGCGATCATGTGGCTTGAAATCGGCATCGGCCTGGTGCTGCTGCTGACGTTGTTGCAGTCGGCCCTGCTGTTTCCGCTGTGGCGGCGTATGCGCCGGCTCGAGCAGGGTGTCCAGGTGCTCGCGGGAAATGCCAGCCAGGCCTACACCGATGTGCCGACCTCGATGCTGGTGAGCGTACTGGGACGGCTGGAGCGCCGTCTGACCCAGCTCGAGCAGCCGGCGAGGTCGGCGGTGTCCTACGAGCTGGCCCAGCAGCTCGCGCGCGAGGGTGCCGACGTCGAACAGCTGATTGCCCGTTGCGGATTGTCGCGCGACGAAGCGACGCTGGTCCGGCAGTTGCATCCGGTCGAGCGCTGAACCGTCACGTCGCGGCGGGACGTCGGGTTCATTCTTCCGTGGCGTCGTAGACGGTGGCCAGCACGGAGGCGGCAGCGGCATAGAGCTGTACGGGGACGTCGTCGCGCAACCTCAGCGCAGCCAGCAAGGCGGCAATCTGCGGTTCGTGATGCAACGGCATGCCCAGCGCGCGGGCACGCGCCAGCAGCATGTCCAGTGATTCGGCCGGCATGGCCTTGAGGTCGCCGGCGCCACTGGCCAGACGCAGGCTGACCTTGCGATAGGTCGGCGGAAGTGGCGTGTTCATGCGGTCGCCTGCAGCAGTACGGCGCTGTGCCGGCTTGCCGGTTGCGGCAAACCCACCTGGCAACTGAGCTGATCCAGCAGCAGGCCGCATGCGGCGAGCCGCTGGCGCAGCGGTGCGAACTGCTGTTCCAGTCGCTGCGCGGTTTCCGTCCGTTCGGCCCACAGTCGTACCGAAAGCCGCGGTTCGCGCAGCTGCAGTTCGCCCTGCACGGGACCCAGCGAGGGCAGGTCGAGCGCAAAGCCGAGAGTCCAGCCGGGGCAGCCTTCGGGGGCTTCGTTGAGGTATTCCAGATGCAGCTGAAGTACGTCGCGACCCTCCCGGCCCTGCAGCGGAATCTCGATCATCCAGGCCGGCACGGTAGTGGCTTCCAACTGGGCCACTTCCACCCGGGCCACGGCGGCCTTGACGTCGCCATGCAGACGGCTCAACAGCGAGCTCACATCGTCGGCCTCGGTCATCAGCGGTACCGGCATGCGCGGTTGCGTCTGCAGTCCGCGCTGCAGCAGTGGCGGCGGCGTATCGGTACGGCCTGATGATGACGACGCCGTTGATGCAGGTGCTGATGCTGACGCGGTGTTCGATCCGGGCGACGGGCGCTGGCCGAGCACGCCGAGCACTCGCAGCAGGGCGCCTTTCCAGTCGTCCTCGGCCAGGGCGGCCGGGCTCCCTTGCGGCTGGGCCAGTTGCGCCTCCAGGAACAGACCGCTGCGAAGGATCGCCTGGCGCAGGCCCTCGCCGCTGGTGACGTCGGCCGGCGTGCGCATGGTTTGTTCGAGCATGGCCAGGGCGGTGCGCAGGTCGGGCGAAAGCTGGCGCAACGACGCACGCTGGGAGAGTGCCCCGAGCGTGGCCAGCAGCGGCGTGTAGCCGTTCTGCTGGGGCAGCCGCTCGAGCAAGGCACGCTGGAACGTCTGCTCGGCGGGGGACGCGGAGGAGGAAAGCACTTCCAGCAGCGGCTGGGCACCCGCATTCAGGACCCGCACCTGGAACTGTGCCGGCAGTGCGTTGCTGGTGACCTCGGTTTCCACGGTCAGGGCGCCGACCTGCAGCACCATTTGTCCCTGCGGGCTGATACCCAGGGGCCGCGCCGACAAAACGGTGCCGATGCGCCAGCTCTGCGCAGTGGTGCCGGACGCTGCGCCGGCCCAGGTGAGCGCAGCGAGACTGGTGGGCTGGATGATCAAGGGAAAGTCCTGCGAGGATTCGCCTGGCATGATTTGAACGGGTTTCGTCCATATGGGCTAACGGCCGCCTCGACACAAACTTGAGCATGTCTTTCGCCACGGCGGTCAGAACGTGCGCAAACCCGCCTGCCGTATCCCTCAAGCGATCGCCAAACCGGTCGATAAGCCTCTCGTCAGCGCAATTCGCGTGAGTGGAGTCGTGGCATGGCCGGCAAACGGACGGCAAGCAGGCGGGAAACAGGCGAATCGGCCGCTGAGGCGGTCGTCGGTGCGCAAGCGGCAACGGCGGCGGGAGTCGCCGGGCCGACCGAGATCATGTTGCCGGCTGATTGCCGGATGGCGGCGCAGCCCATCCTGAAGGAACAGCTGCTGGGCGCCCTGGGCGCCGGTGCCATCGTGCTCGATGGCAGCCAGGTCGAGCGCGCCGACACGGCCGTCCTGCAGTTGCTGCTGCTGTTCCGGCGGGAAGTGGCCATGGGCGGCGGCAGCCTGAGCTGGCGTGGCGCGAGCGATGCCCTGAGCGAGGCAGCCGCCGTGCTCGGTCTGACACAAACATTGGAAATGCCGGCCCCAGCGCTGGTCTGACTCGAGGTGGCAAGATGGCAAAGATACTTGCGGTAGACGACTCGGCATCCATGCGCGGCATGGTCGCCTTCACCCTGCGCGGCGCCGGACACGAGGTGACCGAGGCCGAAAACGGCCAGCTGGCGTTGGACATCGCTCGCGGCAGCTCGTTCGAGCTGGTGCTGGCCGACGTCAACATGCCGGTGATGGACGGCATCGCGATGGTGCGCGAACTGCGCGCCCTGGATACCTACAAGGGCGTGCCGATCCTGATGCTGACGACCGAGTCGCACACCGAGAAGAAAATGGAAGGCAAGGCGGCCGGTGCCACCGGTTGGCTGGTCAAGCCCTTCGACCCGGAGCAACTGCTGGCCACCGTCAAGCGCGTGCTGGGCTAAACGCCGATGAGTGCGGTCGACCTGACTCAGTTCCACAAGACCTTTTTCGATGAAAGTCTGGAAGGTCTCGATGCAATGGAGGCGGCCCTGCTCGAGCTGGACGCGGGCTCCAGCGACGGCGAGCTGGTGCACACGATCTTTCGCGCCGCCCATTCCATCAAGGGGGGCGCCGCGACCTTCGGCTTTGCCGACGTGGCAGCGTTTACCCACGTCGCCGAATCCTTGCTGGAGGAAGTGCGCAGCGAGCGCCGCGCGGTCGATGCGGAGCTGATCGAGCTGCTGCTGCGGTCGGTCGATTGCCTGCGCGCCATGCTGGGCCGTTCGAGTGCCGGGCAGCCGGTGAGCGATGCCGAAAGCGAAGCCCTGCGTGCCGCTCTGGTGCGCCTGGTCAGCGGCGAGCCGGGCGAAAGCGCTGCCACCGGCACCGCCCAGGTCGCCGCGGTCAGCGGCTGGGAAATCGTCTTCACCGCCTTGCCGCACCTGCTGCGGACCGGCAACGATCCGATCCGGATCTTTCGCGAACTGCAGCAGCTCGGCAAGCTCGATGTGGTCCGCGCGTTCATCGTCGATGGCGCGCCGGAGCACCTGGCCGAGATCGATCCGACCTCGTGCTACATGGGCTGGGCGCTGCATCTGCACGGCAACGTGCCGCGTGCCGGCATCGATGCGGTATTCGACTGGCTGGATGGCGACTGCGAGCTGGTGATCAAGGCGCTGGCCGAGACGCCCGCAGTGGCTACCGCTGCCGTGGCTGCTGCGCCAGTGTCGCCGGCGACCCCACTGCAACGGCGTCCGGCCGGCGCAGGCGCGGCCCGCTCCGGCGGCGAATCCGCGCCGACCTCCAGCGAGGGAGGCTCGATCCGGGTGGGCATCGACAAAGTCGATGCCCTGATCAACATGATGGGCGAACTGGTGATTACCCAGTCGATGCTCAGCGACATCGGCGAGAAATTCGAGCTGTCGCAGCTGGCCCGCTTGCGCGATGGCTTGCAGCAGCTCGAACGCACCACCCGCGAGCTGCAGGAAAGCGTGATGCGCATACGCATGCTGCCGATCGGCTCGGTGTTCAATCGCTTCCCGCGGCTGGTGCACGATCTGGAGCGCAAGCTCGACAAGCGGGTCAAGCTGGAACTGCACGGCGAGGGCACCGAGCTGGACAAGACGGTGCTGGAGAAGATCGGCGATCCGTTGGTGCACCTGGTGCGCAACGCGATCGACCACGGACTGGAATCGCCGGCGCAACGCAAGGCCGCCGGCAAGTCCGAAACCGGTACGCTCAAGCTGAATGCGTATCACGAGGGTGGCAACATCGTGGTGCAGATCAGTGACGACGGCGCCGGCCTCAACCATGCCGCGATCGTGGCCAAGGCGCTGCAGCGCGGGCTGATCAGCGACGGACAGGAGCTCGGCGATGCGGAGGTGGCCGAACTGATCTTTCAGCCCGGCTTCTCCACTGCGGCCCAGGCCACCGATCTGTCGGGACGCGGTGTCGGCATGGATGTGGTACGCCGCAACGTGCGCGACCTGGGCGGCAGCGTCGGCGTGCGCAGCGTCACCGGCAAGGGCAGCACGTTCACCATCACCCTGCCGTTGACCCTGGCGATCATCGACGGCCTGGTCACCTCGGTGGGCGAAGAACGCTACATCGTGCCGCTGATATCGATCGTCGAATCGCTGCGACTGCGCGCCGACATGGTGCGCAAGATCGCCGGTGGTGGCGAGGTGTTCCGCTTCAGGGACGAGTACCTGCCGATCATCCGGCTGCACCAGGCGTTCGCCTGTGTCGGGGCGATCACCGACATCGAGCGCGGCATCGTGGTGGTGATCGAGCAGGATGCCAGGCGCGTGGGTCTGCTGGTGGACGATCTGCTGGGCCAGCAACAGGCCGTGATCAAGTCGCTGGAGGCGCACTACCAGCGTGTGCAGGGCATATCCGGTGCGACCATCGTCAGCGACGGTTCGGTCGCCCTGATCGTCGACGTGGGCGGTGTCGTGCAACTGGGCCTGCGCAGCAAGGCGGCCTGAACAAACGCCTCCCGGCATTCAAGTTCCGGTCGTTCACGCCGACACAGACAAGGCAGCAGGACGACAACGGACGTCCTTCACAGGTAACAGGCCCATGCACCAAGACAACCAGACTGCGGTACCCATGTTGCAACAACTCACCTTCAGCCTGGCCGGCGAAGAGTACGGCGTGGACATCCTGGCCGTGCGCGAAATCCGCAGCTGGTCGCGTGTCACCCGGATTCCGCAAACACCGGACTACGTGCTGGGCGTGCTGAACCTGCGTGGCGCGGTCGTGCCGATCATGGACCTGCGCCTGCGTTTCGGCCTGCAGCGCGAGAGCTACGGAGACGACACGGTGATGATCGTCGTCGCCATCGGCGAGCGACTGTTCGGCATCGTGGTGGATGCGGTCTCCGATGTGATCGACATCGATCCGGCCGCGATCAAGCCGGTGCCCGACATGGGTGCGGTGGTCGATACCCGCTATCTGAAAGGACTTGCCACCCATGTCGAACGGATGGTGATGCTGCTGGACGTGGAAAAACTGATGCGTCCGGAAGACGTGGAAACGCTGGAGGCGGCCCTGCCGGCCATCCAGGAAGTTGAAGTTGCAGCCTGACCCGGGAATCGAGATGAAGATGAAGAGTTTCAAAGCAAGCTTGTCCCGCCTGACCTCGCTGACCGTCAAGGCGCGCCTCGTCGGTGTGCTCGGCCTGTTGTGCGTCATGCTGCTGGTGGGCGCCTGGATCGGCCTCGGCGGCATGGCCAGGGCGAACGAGAGTGCGCGCGGGATCTATCAGGACGAGCTGATTCCGTTGACCAGCATCAACGAGGTGGCACGCGGTTCGCTGAACAACTTCATCGCGTTGAGCGAAGCGGCCTTCCACAAGGACGACAAGGCGATCGTCAAGCAGAAGCTCGACGACGTCGCCAAGGTCGAGGCCGGGAATGCGGCGCTGCTGAAGAGCCTGGCGAAGACCTCGATGTCGCCGGCCGTGAAGAAGCAGTGGGCGGCGTTCCAGAGTGCCCGCGAGGACGTATCGTCCTCGATGGCGGATATCAAGGATTCGCTGAACAAGGCCGACGACGGCACCAACGCGCTGCTGTATTCCGACGTGTTGCCCAATGTGTCGATCATGAGCTCGGAGATGAGCAAGCTGATCGCCATGCAGATTGACGAGGCCAAGCAGCGCTACGAATCGGCCGTGACCAGCTATCGGCGCATCCGCGTGATGACCTTTGCCGCGCTCGGTGCCGGCATGCTGCTGGCGATCATGATGGCGTTCTTCCTGATCCGTTCGATCGTCGGCACGCTGAACCGTGCGGTGAAGGTTGCCAACGCCATTTCGCAGGGTCAGCTGGGGCACAACATCGCCACCCGGCGCAAGGACGAACTGGGTCGCCTGATGGAGGCGTTCCGGACGATGGACGAGCGCCTCACCTCGACCGTCGGCGAAGTGCGTCGCGGTTCCGATGCGGTCAGCACCGCGGCACAGCAGATCGCCCACGGCAACGACGACCTCAGCCAGCGCACGCAGGAACAAGCCTCCAGTCTGGAGGAGACCGCCTCGTCGATGGAGCAGATGACTTCCACGGTCAAGCAGAATGCGGAGAACGCCAGCCACGCCAACCAGCTGGCACGTGGTGCCCGTGAACAGGCCGAGCGTGGTGGCGAAGTGGCGGGCAGGGCGATCGTGGCGATGAGCGAGATCAACGCCTCCAGCGGCAAGATCGCGGACATCGTGGGGCTGATCCAGGAGATCGCTTTCCAGACCAACCTGCTGGCGCTCAACGCCGCGGTGGAAGCGGCCCGCGCCGGCGAACAGGGACGAGGCTTCGCGGTGGTCGCCACCGAAGTGCGCAGCCTGGCCCAGCGCAGTGCGGGTGCCGCGAAGGAGATCAAGGGGCTGATCAACGACAGCGCGGAGAAGGTGCGCAGCGGTTCGGAGCTGGTCAACCAGTCCGGCAAGGCACTGGCCGAGATCGTCGACAGCGTGAAGAAAGTCACCGACATCGTGGCCGAGATCGCCGCGGCCAGCCAGGAACAGTCCGCCGGCATCGACCAGGTCAACAATGCGGTCATGCAGATGGACGAGATGACCCAGCAGAATGCCGCGCTGGTCGAGGAAGCCTCCGCTGCTGCCCGCGCCATGGAAGAGCAGGCCGGCGAGCTCACCCGCCAGGTCGGTTTCTTCCAGCTGAGCGACGCCGCGGTGGCAGCCAGCAACCAGCTCGAATCCGGTCGCGCCAGGACCGCCGTGGCCGAGGCCGAAGCGGTGTTCGCCGCCGTGCGCAACACCCCTCCGGCGCCGGCACGGCCGGTGCGCATGCCCGCCGAAGCCGGCGCTGCACCGGGTGCGTGGAAGGAGTTCTGAATTGAACGCGGTGACCGGCAAATCCGATGACCATGTCACCGCCATCGCCTCGAGTGCGACCGGCCCGACGCTGGGCGAGGCAGAGTTCCAGTACCTGAGGGCCTTCGTGCTCGAGCACTGCGGCATCGCCCTCGGTGAGCAGAAGCGGCAACTGGTGCAGGGTCGCCTGCTTCGACGCCTGCGCGCACTGGGCCTGTCGAACTTCCGGGGTTACTGCGAGCTGCTGCGGAGCGATCCGCACAGCGAGCTCGGTGAGCTGGCCAGCGCGATCAGCACCAATGTCACCTCGTTCTTCCGCGAGGCGCATCACTACGATCTGCTCACCGACGAGCTGTTGCCGCGCTGGCTGCAGCAAAAGCGTCGTGATGGCGACCGCCTGCGGATCTGGTCGGCCGGCTGCTCGACCGGTGAGGAGCCTTATGCGCTGGCCATGGTGCTGGCCGAGGCACTGGAGCGCAGCGACGGCACGCTGGATGCGAAGATCCTGGCCACCGATCTCTCGCCGCAGGCGCTCGAAAGCGCGCGCAAGGGGGTGTATTCGCTGGAGCGCCTGAGCGGCATCAGCGAGGAACGCTGCCAACGCTGGATGCTGCGTGGCACCGGCGAATACGAGGGGCTGGCCTGCGTGCATCCGCGTCTGCGCGAGCTGGTGACCATCGAGCCGCTGAACCTGCTGCATCCGTGGCCGATGAGTGGTCCGTTCGATGCGATCTTCTGCCGCAACGTGGTGATCTACTTCGATCAGCCAACCAAGCAGCGCCTGTTCCGCCGTTATGCCGACCTGTTGCCGGCCGGTGGCTACCTCTTTCTCGGTCACTCCGAGTCGCTGCATGGGATCAACGACCAGTTCGAGCTGATCGGCCGCACGGTCTACCGGAAGCTGGGCCGATGACCCTGCTGACCGACAGACGCCCGACGGCGCCGGGCCGGACGCCGGCGCTACCGGGATTCGAGCACCTGCGCCGCTACTGGGATCCGACGCAATCGTGCATGACCGTCAAGGTGCTGCCGGGCGAGTTCTATGTGAGCAACCAGCCTGAGCTGGTCACCACGGTGCTCGGTTCCTGCGTGGCGGCATGCATCCATGACGTTCGCCGCGGTATCGGCGGCATGAACCATTTCATGCTGCCCGAGCCGCGCGGGGAGCGCGACAGCTGGACCTCCACCGTCGGCCGTGCGGCGCGTTACGGCAGCGATGCGATGGAGCAGTTGATCAACACGATCCTGGCCGCCGGCGGCCAACGTGCGGATCTGCAGGTCAAGATCTTCGGCGGCGGCCGCGTGCTGGCGCAGCTCACCGACATCGGTCAGCGCAATATCGAATTCGTGCAGCGTTACATCGCCACCGAAAACCTGAACCTGTGTGCCGCGGATCTGGGCGATGTCTACCCACGGCAGGTGCAGTTCTTTCCCAACAGCGGCCGCGCGCGCGTGCGCCTGCTGCGCCGCCACGACGATGTCGCGCTGGTGGCCGACGAGCGCACGTACCTCAAGCGTTTGGCAAATGACCCGATAAAGGGTGAGGTCGAGCTGTTCTAGCGGCATTCGACCCGGTGAATATCGACGAGGCCGCTGTCGAACGCGACGTGGCTTGTGTTTCCTGGCAGGTGAGATGGATGGCAATGGAAAGAGTGCGTGTTCTGGTAATCGACGACTCGGCGTTGGTGCGCAAGCTGATGACGGCGATGCTTGCCTGCGATCCGGCGATCGAGGTGGTCGGTACCGCCGCCGATCCGCTGATCGCCCGCGAGAAGATCAAGCAGCTCAATCCCGACGTGCTCACGCTGGACGTCGAGATGCCGCACATGGATGGCCTGACCTTCCTTGAAAACCTGATGCGGTTGCGCCCGATGCCGGTGGTGATGGTGTCGTCGCTGACCGTGCAGGGTGCCGAGGTGACGTTGCGCGCGCTGGAGCTGGGCGCGGTGGATTTCCTGGCCAAGCCGAGCAGCGATCTGGCCAGCAGTTTCGGCGAGAGTGCGCAGGAGATCTGCGCCAAGGTGAAGCTGGCGGCGAAGGCGCGGCCGCGGGCACGCACCGCCGTGCGCAAGCTGGAGGTGCCTCCGCGGCTGTCGGCCGATGCGGTGCTGCCGCGCGTGCAGACCAAGGGCACGCGCGGGGGCAGTCCGATCATCGTGATCGGCGCTTCGACCGGCGGCACCGAGGCGGTGCGCGTGGTGCTGGAATCCATGCCGCCCGATGCACCGCCGATCCTGGTGACCCAGCACATTCCGGCGGCTTTCAGCGGTCCGTTTGCCGCACGCATGGACCGCTGTTCCGCGATGCGCGTATGCGAAGCCCAGGACGGTCAGCCGATCCAGACCGGCCATGTCTACATCGCCCCGGGCAGCCATCATCTGCTGGTGATGTGGGATGGCGCCAAGTACGTCTGCCGGCTGCATGACGGACCGGCGGTGAACCGGCACAAGCCCAGCGTGGATGTGCTGTTCCGCTCGATGGCGGCCAGCGCCGGCGTGGGTACGATTGCCGCCCTGCTCACCGGCATGGGCGACGACGGCGCGCGGGGTCTGCTCGAACTGAAGCAGGCGGGCGCCACGACCCTGGTGCAGGACGAGGCCAGCTCGGTGGTCTGGGGCATGCCCGGCGCCGCCTGGAAGCTTGGAGCGGCAGCCGAGATGCTGCCGCTGGATCAGATTGCCGCGCGCCTGCTTGCCCTGGCGCACCCATCTCACGAGGCTGCCTTGCGCGCCTGAACTCCGGATACCGGCTCATGCTTGTCATATCTCGAATTTCCCGACTCTTCGCCAATCGCCCGCTGTACGGCTGGCTGGCCAGCACGCTGGCGCTGTCGTCGTCGCTGCTGTGGCATCCGGCCTGGCTGGCGCCGCTGCTGATCATCGTGCTCACCGCGGTATGGATCGTCGAAAGCCGGCGTCATGTCACGCTGGAGTTTCCCGTCGCCACGCTCAGCAACAACACGCCGGTGCGCGAGGCGCTGGAGGATGTGCGCGGCGCGCTGGTCGACGAGCTCGGACATGCCACGCGCGAATTGCATCAGGGCCTGGATCTGCTGCGCGATGCGGTATCGGAACTGGGCGGCGGCTTCGACGGCCTTTCGCAGAAGACCGGGCTGCAGCAGTCGCTGCTGAAACAGATCATCGACGCACAGAAAGGCGGCGTGTCGGTGCAGGACTTCGCTGCCCGCACCGGGGACCTGCTGGAGCATTTCGTCGGCATGATCGTGCAGATGTCGCGCGAGAGCCTGCGCATCGTCTACCGCATCGACGGCATGGCGAAGGAGATGGACGCGGTGTTCGGCTTGCTGAAGAACGTCAACACGATCGCCGAGGAGACCAACCTGCTGGCACTGAATGCCGCCATCGAGGCGGCGCGGGCCGGTGAATCCGGGCGTGGCTTCGCCGTGGTGGCGGGCGAGATCCGCAACCTGGCCAGCAACTCCAACCAGTTCAACGAGCAGATCGGCAGCCATGTCGAACGCGCCCGGATGGCGATGGAGCAGTTGCGCGGCCTGGTCGGCAGCATGGCCTCGCAGGATCTGAATGTGGCGCTCTCGGCCAAGGGCGGCATCGACGCCATGATGGCGCACGTCACCGAAAGCGACGCGCGGACCAGTGCCGTGGCCGACCAGGTCGTCGAGATCAACCGGGGCCTCGGCAGCGATGTCTCCACCACGATCCGCTCGCTGCAGTTCGAGGACATCCTCAGCCAGCTGCTGCAACAGACGCGCACCCGACTGGTCGAGCTGCAGGACGTGGTCGCCGAATGCACGCACGACATCGAGGAACTGGCCTGCGCGCCAATCGACGCCGACAACCTGGTCCAGCGAGCCCAGATGGTGCGCAGCCGGCTGGCGGTTCAACGCGAAAAGGCGCGCTTGCGCTCACGGGGTCCGGCGCTGCAAAGCTCGATGGACGCCGGCGAAATCGAATTGTTCTGAGGAATGCACCATGATCGTCCATCACGATGGAGAGCACGATTGCCTGACCCTGCAGCTGGGCCAGCGCTTCGATTTCAGCATTCACCGCGAGTTCCACGACGCCTGCCTGGGTAGCGGCGCCCCGGCGCGCAGCTACGTCATCGACTTCGGCGAGGTGAACAGCATGGACAGCTCGGCGCTGGGCATGCTGCTGTTGTTGCGCGAGCACGCCGGCGCCGATCGTGCGGAGATCCGCATCGTCAACGCCGGCAGCGAACTGCGCAGCACGCTGCGCGTGGCCGGCTTCGACAAACTGTTCGTGCTGCACTGATTCCTGCGGCGAGGCGGCCCGGGTGTCGTCGGGCCCGGTCGGCGGATTCCGTCGCGTCGGCGCGAGCGTAGTATTCAAAGGCTCCGGAATCCGGAGCTTTTGTGTATCTGCGGAGGGAGGGGCCGGCCACCGGTCGGAACAGCCCGGTCCTGCGCGGAGTGCGGGCGGACTGCCGTGCTGTCGGCGGTCAGGCTTGTGCCGGCTCGACGATGCGGCGATGCGATGTACGCAAACGAATACGGGCCGCCATGATGGCGACCCGTATTCGAACTGCATGCCGGCGACGATCGGCCGGCCCGGTCGGGCGAGTGCCGATCGTCGTGTCCGCTTACCAGGCGCGGACGTTGGCGATGCCGGCCGCGTAGGTCTGCATGCTGGGGTCGTAATGGAACTGGCGGCCCAGATCGAATTCCACCGACTGCCCCGGTCCGATATTGGTGGTACCGGCCGGCCAGCCCTTCTTGCTTGCGATCACGTTGCCGCTGGCATCCTTGGCCTGGATCTCGATCTGCGCGGCGGCCGCTTCGGCGCAATGGTTCACCAGCTGACCTTTCATGGTCATCTTCGAGCTCATGCCGGTGGAAGCGGCGGCGACCTTGAAGTCCTGGATCGCGAAATCGGTAGGGGAGCAAGCTGCGTGTGCCGCCATGGGGGCCGCAAGGAGCAGGGCGGAGGCGAGCAGAAGGTTCTTCATCTCGGGTTATCTCATCATCGGGTGGGGGGAGTGAACCTGTTAAGCGGCAGGGACACGAAAAACTTTAGAGCGGTCGTGCAGCCGGCCGGGCGCGCCTCGGCGCGACATCCCGGAACCGGCCGCGGATGGTTGCCATCCGGCAGGCTGCCGCCGTCGGCTTACCAGCTGCGCACGTTCACGATGCCGGCGGCATAGGTCTGCATGCTGGGGTCGTAATGGAACTGGCGGCCGAGATCGAACTGCACCGATTTGCCGGGCGCGATATTGGTGGTGCCGGCCGGCCAGCCCTTCTTGGTCTGCAGCACGTTGCCGCTGCCGTCCTTGGCCTGCACTTCGATCTGCGCCGCGGCCGCTTCGGCGCAGTGGTTCACCAGTTCGCCTTTCATGACCATCTTGGAACGCATGCCGGCCGAGGCGGCACTGACGGAAAAATCCTTGATGACGAAATCCGTGGCGGTGCAGGCTGCGTTGGCTGCCATGGGAGCGAACAGGCACAGGGCGGAAACAAGCAGGCTGAATTTCATGATGGGCATTCCAGAATCAGGGGACCATGCACCCTGAGATCGGCCATGCCCGGAAAACCTTTAGGGTTCGGCGCCGCCCGAACGGAAATGCTCGATGAACCACAGCCCGGCGAAAAGCTTCGGGTCGATCGAATAGCCGGCCGCCTCGCGCTCGAACAGCCAGGCACCGGCTTCGCCGAGGGGGATTTCGTGCACCATGATGTTCTCGCTTTCGTCACCGCCGCCGGGGCCGACCCGCTGCAGTTCGCGGGCGCGCACGAAGGTGATCATCTCGGTGCTCATGCCGGACGACGAGGGGCCGCGATGAACGAACTCTACCCGCTGGCAGCGATAGCCGGTTTCCTCTTCCAGTTCGCGCTGCGCCGCGATCAGCGCGCTTTCCTCCGGTTGATCGGCCAGGTCGCCGACTAGCCCGGCCGGCATCTCGATGGTGCTCTGCTGGATCGCCACCCGGTATTGCTCGACGAACAGCACCTTGTCCTCGGGCGTCAGCGCCAGGATGATCACCGCGCCAGCGGGGTTGTTGCGCTCGGCGTACTCCCAGCGGCCGCGTTTGCGCAGGCTCAGCCAGCGACCCTCGTACAGGGTTTCCACGGGCGCGCTGGCGTCGTCGGGGATGCGGCTGGCGGGTGAGTTCATCGGTGATCGCAGGTGGTCGAAGGCGGCGGCCATGTTGACCCGTCCGGCGGGTCGCGACAACCGGCGCGAGCGGGTCAGCGCAGCAGCGCGCGCAGGCGGCTGCGGGTGAACGCACCCAGGCGCAGGTGTTCGCACAGGGGCTCGAGCTGGTCGGGCTGCGGGCGCCGGCGCCGCAGGCTTTCGATCGTGCTCGCACCCGGTGCATCCAGGGCGATGCGGGTCAGTCGGCGGCACAGCCGCGCCTGCTCGGCGTGCTCGCGCAGCCGGATGGCACAGGAAGCCGCGCCGCGCAGGCGCAGGAAGGCCACCTCGTCGATGCGGTCGAGCAGGACGTCCAGACTGCCGAAATGGCTGAGCAGGGCCGCGGCGGTTTTCGCGCCGATGCCCGGTACGCCGGGGATGTTGTCGACCGAGTCGCCGCACAGCGCCAGGTAATCGGCGACCTGATGCGGATGCACGCCGAGCTTCTCCTGCACGCCGGCCGGCCCCCAGCGCAGGCCGCGGGCGTAGTCCCACTGCTCGTCGTGTTCGCCCAGCAGCTGGCCGAAGTCCTTGTCGGCCGAGACGATCACGCTGCGCCAGCCCAGCGCACGCAGGTTCCACACGGTGCTGCCGATCAGGTCGTCGGCCTCGAAGCTGTGGTCGATCATCAGATGGATGCCGAGCGCCTCGGTGATTGCGCGGCACTGCATGAACTGGCGCTCCAGGTCCGGCGGCGGCAATTCGCGATTGGCCTTGTAGGCTGGATAGATCGCATTGCGGAACGAGCTGGTCAGCGAGGCGTCGAAGGCCACCGCCAGGTGTTCGGGCTGGGCGCGTTCGAGCAGCTCGCACAGGAAACGGGTGTAGCCGTGCACCGCATTGACCGGGTGGCCGTCCGCGTCGAAAAACTCGTCGGGCATCGAATGCCAGGCGCGGAATACATACAGGCTGCCGTCGACCAGATGGACGGTGGGAGGCCCTTCCGACGGCGGGTTCACGGTGTCCATGTGCTGAGCAGATCGGCCAGCGCGGGGCGATCGCGGTCGGGGATCTCGATCTGCGGCGTGCCCAGGTGGACGAAGCCGACCACATGCTCGTGCGCCGCCAGTCCCAGCATGGCCGCGGCATCCGCATCATAGGCGGCCCAGCCGGTCAGCCACTGCGCACCGAGCCCCAGCGCCTGCGCGCCCAGCAACAGGTTGTAGGCCACATTGCCGGCGCACAGCTTCTGCTCGATTTCCGGCACCTTGCTCTCGGCATGCAGGCAGGCGACCACGGCGATCACCAGCGGGGCGAAGGTGTAGCGCAGTTGCTCCTTCTCCCGCTTGGCCTCGGACATCTCCGGATGGTTGCGGGTCGCGATCGCGGCCAGTCTCCGGCCGAACGTGAGTTTCGCCTCGCCGTGCAGGCGGATCAGCCGGAACGGCACCAGCTTGCCGTGATCGGGCACGCGGATCGCCGCTTCAAGCAGCCGCTGCAGCGTGGATTCGTCGGGTGCCGGCTCGCCAAGCTGGCGAGACGGGGTCGAGTGGCGTTCGAGCAGCAGGGAGAGCGCGTCGGGCATGGGCAGGGTCGTGGCGAAAACCGTCATCGTACACAACCCGCTCCAGGCCCGAGTGGCGCGTGCCGCTGCGGGCAGCGGCGCAGGTTGTCCTGCCGGGTCTGAAAGCGCTCCGGCCAGGCCGTTCGCGCCTGGCCGGGCAGGGAAACGTCACCACGAACGCGAAAGGCTGATTCCCCACGTCTGGCGTGCCGGCTGACCGCCCGGTCGATAGCCGAACGGATAGGGCGCATCGCTGCCGCGGACCATGGTCCAGAACAGCTGCAGATGGCAATCCTGCCAGGTCATGCCGAGACCGGCGCGCGCATCGGCGCGATAGTGGCTCGTTTCGTAATCCGCTTGGCCGTTGCGCCGCAATAGCCCGAGGTGCCCGAGCAGGCGCAGGCGATCGGTGAGTCGCCAGTTGCGATCGATCGTCACATACAGCGCCGGTGACTGTTGCCCGAAGTAGTGGGGGGTGTAGTACAGGCGGCTGGTGTAATGCTCGGTGGAGAGTCCGATGTAGGCCTCCGAATAGGCGTAGCGACCTTCCCCGACGATGCTGGCATAGTCCACTCCCGCTTCCCAGTCCAGGCCCGCAGCTAGCGGTCGCACCACGCCCAGATAAGTCAGCCACTGCGTGCGGAGGGTGCCCGAGGGCCTCACCGTGGAGGCCAGCATGCCGGCATACCCGCCGTTGCGCTGATCGTAGGCAAGTGCGAGCTGCGCGGCGGGTCGTTCGTCGCTGAGCGAAATGCCCCGAAATCGGTAGTCGGAAACCAGCGCAGCGCTACCCGAGACCTGGGCGCTGGCCGCAGTCGTGAACAGCAGGGCACTCAGTGCGATCGCGCGACGGAGCACGGCAGGATCTCATGGGTGCGACCCCCGGGACGCGATGGCCGGCACGGCACAATCGCATGCGCAACGTTGCGAGAGGCGCATCGCGGCTGCACACGCGTCGATCAGCGCGGGTCGCTGCGCGGTCGAGCCTAGCGCAATTTTCGAAGCCAGTGCAGCGCGCAGTTGCGCCGGCCGCAGCCGTGGCGACAACTCGCGCAGCACGGCGACCAGGCCACTGACCTGCGCCGTGGCGAACGAGGAACCGCTGACGAAACCCCATTGGCCACCGGGCAGGGTCGTCGGGATGTCCCGGCCCGGTGCCTGCAGCTCACCGGCGAGGTGGCTGCCGTCATCGTCCGCGGCGACCGCCAGTACGCCGGGGTGGGAAGCCGGAAAACCGCCGTCGTCCATGTTCGGATCGATCGCGACGACGATCGTGATCCCGCGCGCCAGCGCCGCATCCAGCAGTAGCGCCAGCAGCGGGTCGCCGGGACCGCTCAGGCTCAGGTTGAATATCTGGGCGTTCGACTGCAGCGCGAACTGCAGCGCCTTGGCCAGGGTGAAGCTGCTGCAGGTTGCGCCGGCCAGGTTCGGCTGCGGCGGTTGCCAGCAGGCACGCAATGCCAGCAGGTGCGCGCCGGGCGCCACGCCGACGATGCCCAGGCCGTTGTCGGCCCGCGCCGCGATGATGCCGGCGACTTCGGTGCCATGGGACTCGGCCCGGTATCCGCCGTCATCCACGAAATTGCGCGCCGTGCCGACCTGTCCCTGCAAATCCGGATGGGTCAGCTCCACCCCGCTGTCCAGTTCGGCCACGATGACGTGCCTGCCGGTGGCCTGCCGGTGCAGTTCGGCCAGGTGCCAGGCGGCAGTCGTTGGCTGCAGCGCCGACAGCGGGTCGTTGCCGCCCAGCGTGTGGAACAGATGCATCGGCTGTACCGTCGCCACGCGCGGATCGGCCGACAGCTGCTGCAGCAGCGTCGGGTCGACCCGCGCGCCGCCCACCCGCATCACGAAGCAATCCAGATTCAGGGTGGGAATCGGCCAGTCGTCCAGCAACACCAGGTGATAGCGACGGGCGAGTTGCTGCGCGACGCGCCGACGCGCCACCCGACCGGGCGCGGCCAGGTAGTTCCCGGTGTAATCCAGATCGGGCCGGAAGTGCGGCGGCGCGATGCGCAAGGTCACCAGGATCTGCCTTTGCGCATCCATCGGCTCCCGGTGCGGTCGAGCTCGGCGGCCGCACCACGGCGGCGCAGGCGGCCAGGGCCAGGCACACCAGCGCGAGGGATATCGACCTGGGCATGTCAGCGCTCGTCGCCGGTGCCCAGGCTTTCCACCAGGCTGACGCCCGGCGCCGCGCGCAATGCCTCGCGTACCGTCTTCACCCGCACGGCCGGCACGCTCAACACATAGGCGCCGGCATCGGTCGGGCCATAGATGATGCGGGCGTCGCTGGCCCGCAGCAGCCGGCGCATCCGTGATTCGCTGAGCTGGGGATCGAACATCACGACCAGCCGGGCGTGCGCCGTTTGCGCCGCGCTCAGCGTGTGATATGCCGCTGCCGGCGGCGGCCGGCTGATGTTCACCAGCGCGATGCCCAGCAGCAGCACCAGTACGGCTTGTGCGGCGATTGCCCAGGGCAGCCACGTCGCGCGGCGACCCCAGCCGTGCCGGCCGTTCGCCTGTGCCGCGCCCAAGCGTCGGCGCAGGCGCCGTGCCGACCGTGCGAGGTCCGTCGCTGGCGGGGTTTCCTCGGTGCACGCTGCCTGCAGCGAGCGCAGCCAGTCCACCTCGTGCTGGCAGGCGACGCATTCGTCCAGATGCTGCTGCACCAGGGCCAGTTCGTCGTCCGCGAGCGTGCCGTTCACCAGCCATGGCAGCAGCCGTTCGACTTCCAGGTGGATGGAGCCCTCGAATCGGAGTACTCGCCCGTTCATATCGCCTCCTCCCGCGTCAGCGCCAGCAGCGTCTTGAGCTTGCGCCGCGCGTAGAACATCCGCGTTTTCACCGTATCCACGGGACAGCCCATGATCTCGGCGATCTCGCGGTAGCCGTAGCCCAGGTAGTAGGTCAGTTCGATCACCGCGCGCTGTTCCGCCGACAGGCCCGCCAATGCGTCGTCGATGTGTCGGTGCAGCTCATCTTGCTGCAACTCGACATCGGGGCCGGCGGCGGATGACGCCCCCTGTTGCTCGTCGCCGAATTCGACCGTGTCGTCGCTGCGCCGCAGGGCCTTCAGCGTCTGCCGGTAGGCGACCGCAAAGATCCAGGTGGAGACTTTGGCGGCGTGGTTGTAGGTATGCGCCTTGCGCCACACCACCATCATCGTGTCGTCGAGCACTTCCTCGACCAGCGTCGGTTGCCGGGTCATGCGGCCGATGAAGCGCTTCAGCCGGGGCTGGTAGGCGCGATAGAGCGACTCGAACGCGTCGACGTCCTCGGCGGCGACGCGGTCGAGCAGGACGATCTCGTCCAGCGCGGCATCGCCACGCCCCGGTCCGCGCGCTTCGCTTTCGGTGATCGGCATGATGTCCTCGCTGCTGAGCCTTCGAGGTGAATGCCCACCGCGCCGCTTTCGGTTCAATGCCCGCAGGCAATGAACCAATCCGTGTCCGGCGGGAACAGACCGGGGGTGCGGGGCGATCGGTGTCAACGATACGCCCGGTGCCGCTCGCGCGACGAGCGTCTTGTGCGAAGGGTATTCCGTCCTCATTGCCGCAGGAGTCCGAACATGAAACTGTTTTCCTCCACATCCTCCCGTCTGTGCGCCGCGCTGGCGCTCGTTTTCACCATCGTCGCGGCACCCGCCGCGAGCGCCGGCGGCGCTACCTACAAGCGACATAACCTGGTGTCCGACGGCTTCGTGCCGGCGGACCACGTCGACCCGCACCTCGTCAATACCTGGGGCATCGCCTTCAATCCGTCCGGCGCGGTCTGGGTGGCCAACAACGGCAGCGGCACCTCGACCCTGTACGACGGCGACGGCAACGTGCTTTCGCTGGTGGTGCAGATTCCCGGCCCGACCACGGATGGCGGCGGCAATCCGACCGGTGTGGTCTACAACGGCTCCGGCGATTTCGTGGTCAGCAAGGGCGCGGTTTCCGGACCGAGCCGGTTCATTTTCGCCACCGAGGACGGGGTGATCGCGGCCTGGGCGCCGAACGTGGATGCGACCCATGCAGTGCGGGTACGCACCGCAGGCAGCGCGATCTACAAGGGGCTCGCGATCAGTGCAGGCGGCAACGGCGGGCAGATCTACGCGACGGATTTCTTCAATGCGAAGGTCGATGTGTATGACAGCCACTTCGCGCCGGTGGCGCTGTCGCCGGGGGCGTTCAGGGACCCCGGCATTCCGCACGGCTTCGCACCGTTCGGCATCCAGAATATCCACGGCGACATCTACGTGACCTACGCCAAGCAAGACGCCGGCAGACACGATGACGTGCAGGGCCCGGGGCTGGGTTTCGTGGACGCCTACACACCAAACGGCCGTCTGCTGAGGCGCATCGCTTCACGCGGCGCGCTCAATGCACCATGGGGCATGGCGACGGCACCGGCCGGCTTCGGCCTGTTCGGCAACACCCTGCTGGTCGGCAACTTCGGTGATGGTCGCATCAACGCCTACGACACGATCTTCAATATCCCGCTGGGCAGCCTGCGCGACGCCAGCTACCGGCCGGTCCAGATCGAGGGGCTGTGGGGCATCGCGTTCGGCAATGGCTACCTGCATCAGTCGGTCGACAGCCTGTACTTCACTGCCGGACCCGCTGATGAGGAGCATGGGGTCTACGGTCGACTGGACGCGCAATAGCGTGAACGGCACCGGTAGCGAGTCGACGCCACCCCGGTGCCGCGGGCGCGCATGCCATGAACGGTGGGCGCGCCCGCTTCTTGCGGCGAACCGTCGTACGAGACGCGCCTCAGGGCGGCCGGCCCTGGACGGTGATGGTGTCCCGCGCTGCCACGTGGCCATTCCGGCGCCTGTAAGTCAGCCGGTATTTCCCGGGCCGCAGGTAGAGATCGGCATCGGCGGGGGCCTGGGCGAATGGCATGCGCTGCTGTGGCATCACGTTCAGCGGCGCCGGATCCAGCACGAGGCGATCGGCGGGAATCGCATCCTCGCCTTCGTCGGCGTAGCGGGCCTCGACCAGGCAGGGGTATCGGTACAGACAGCGGCTGCCGCTGATGTAGTAAGGCCGGCGCAGGTCGCCCAGCCTGAGCCATTCCGGGCGCCCGTGCCGCAGCACCTGTGGCGGGAAGAACACGCTCACGTCATAGCCAGCGCGAAGCGTCCAGGGATGGTCGCTCTCGTCTTCGAAAACGATCGGCGAGTGCGGGTGCAGCGCTTGCATGACGGCGCCGTAATAGGGGTGGTCGTCCTCGGCGGACGGATGCGAAAACATCACGGTCTGTTCGACGGTGAGCGGGTCGATGCCGCTGAGCTTGCGCAGGTGCTCGGCCATTGACGAACCACCCAGGAAATCCCCGGATTCCTGGATGTGGCCGTAGCCGGCGTTGACCACCAGGCGCGCGCCGGGGTCCTTCTGGAAAACCTGGCGATAGAGATTGGCTGCCTGTTCGGCCTCGCGCGCATTGCCGGTCACGTCCGGCCCGGCTTCGTAGGCGATCACCTTGAAGCCGAGTTTCAGCGCGGTACGGACCATCTCGGCGGCGATCGGTTCGCGCGTATAGAAGCCGCTCGCCCGGACCGGGTAGCCGCGCGACGGCAGCCGGGCATCGCGGGTGGACAGCGTCTCGGCGGCGAAGTAATCGAAGCCCTCCGCGCGCAGCCGGCCGAGCAACTGCACGGTCAGGCTGCGCGTGAGCGGCACGTTGTGCGCCTCGTTGAAGAACACGGCCCGACGGTTTCGGGCCAGTTCGGCGATCGCCTCGATGCGCTGCGGGCGCTGTAGCCGGGTGCGGCGAGGGGTGACGGGTTGTCCTGCGGCAACAGCGACTGCCTGATCGAGAAGCTCGCCGCGGCCGCGGGATAGTCGCCGATGAAGGTCTGGTACCAGCTCAGGTACTGGCCGAAGACGCGACGGAAGACGGGGTCGCGGCTGGCGGTGTAGGCATCGCGCATCAACTGGTACTGGGCCAGCAGTCCTTCCTGTGCGTCCGCTCGCTGCAGGATGCTTTCGGAGCGGCGCAAGGCCTCGCCCTGGCGGGCCTGCCACTCGGCGCCCGAGGGCGCCTGTCCTGCCGCTGGCCTGCCGCCGGCCAGCAGCAGGCAAGCGAACAGGATTCCCGCGCGAGTCGATCGCATCAACTCCTCCCAAGCCGGCTTCCGCTGAAGCCACCTGTTTTAGCAGTCTCCGCGGCCACTGTCGCGTGGTTACGACCGGTCACCGCCCGCGGGTTCAGGCTGGCCGGCAGGCCCGGAGCGTGCCTGATCGGGCGGCTCCAGTTCAAACCATCGCCTGATGCGTGCCAGCGCCGCCCCGCCGTCGTCGCCCTGCGGCGCGAACTCGTTGGTGGTCGGCGAGTACACATAGTCCTTCGCCCACTCCGCGACATGCGCCACGATCTCCCGCACCGCATGGATCGCGTGGTCGATGTCGGCGGTCGTGCTGCTGGGATGGAACGACAGCCGTACCCAGCCCGGTTTCTCCGACAGGTCGCCCTGGTCGATGCGTTCGGTGATCGAGTGGGACCGCGACGGATCCACATGCAGCAGGTAGTGACCGTAGGTGCCGGCGCAGGAGCAGCCGCCACGCGCCTGCACGCCAAAGCGGTCGTTCAGCAGCTGCACGATCAGGTTGTAGTGGATGTCCTCGACGTAGAACGAGAAGATCGCCAGCCGCTGCCGGTGCGCCCGTGCCAGCAGGTGCACGCCGGGAATCGCCTGCAGCGCGTCCATCACGTAGGGAACGATGGCTTCCTCGCGCCGGCACATCGTCTCCACACCCATCTGGTTCTTCAGCTGCACCGCCAGCGCGGCCTTGATCGTCTGCAGGAAACCCGGGGTGCCGGCGTCCTCGCGGGCCTCGATGTCGTCCAGGAACGAATACTGCCCCCACGGGTTGGTCCAGTTCACGGTACCGCCACCGGAATCGTCGGGGACGGTGTTGCGGTACAGCTCGCGGTTGAAGATCAGCGCGCCCGACGAGCCCGGTCCGCCGAGGAACTTGTGCGGCGACCACAGCACCGCATCGAGCTGCGCCTCGGGATCGGCAGGATGCATGTCGATGTCCACGTACGGCGCCGACGCGGCGAAATCGATGAACGCCACGCCGCCCGCGCGATGCATCAGCCGGGCCATCGCGTGATACGGCGTGCAGACGCCGGTGACATTCGAGCAGGCGGTGAAGGAGCCGATCTTCAGCGGACGGTGGCGATACTCCTGCAGCAGTGTTTCGAGCGCGGCCAGATCCACCAGACCCTGCGGGTCCGGCGGCAGCACCACCACGTCGGCAACGGTCTCGTACCACGACGTCTGGTTGGAGTGGTGTTCCATGTGGGTGATGAACACCACCGGACGTTCCGCTTCCGGGATATCCACGAAACGGCGCAGGCCTTGCGGCGCCTTCAGTCCGAGGATGCGCTGGAATTTGTTGATCACACCGGTCATGCCGGTGCCGGTGGAAATGATCAGGTCGTCGGATCGCGCGTTGACGTGCGCCTTCAGGATGCGATGCGCCTCGTGGTAGGCGAGTGTCATCGCCCGGCCGGTCTCGCTGCTCTCCGAGTGGGTGTTGCCCACGTAGGGACCGAAGCGCTGCAGCAGCATCTGCTCGATCGGCCGGTAGAGGCGACCGCTCGCGGTCCAGTCGGCGTAGACGATGCGCTGCTCCCCATACGGCGAGCGGAACGTCTGCTGGTGACCGACGGTGTTGGCGCGAAACGGGGCAAAGTAGTGCTCGAGGGAATCCATGGGCGATCTCTGGAAGTGCTTGAGCGGCAGCGGATGAAGCGGTGCACCGGAAGGCTTTCAGGCCAGGGTGCGGAACTGCCGAGGTCGACCGGCGCGTTCGGAACGACGTCGCTGGAACCTGCCGTGCAGGATAGCGAATGGCTTCACTGCCGTCTTCCCGGCAGGCGGGGGGCGCTTCCTCGCGGGACCGCTCACGGGGCCGCCGGCAGCTTGAATGAGCCGGGCAGCAACGCTCCCGCGGTGGTCTGCTGCACGTCGCCGTGCAGGTTGCCCATCAATACCGGCATCGCGTCGCCGCACAGTTCGGACATCACCTGGCGGCACGCCCCGCAGGGGCTGACCGGGGCGGAGGTGTCGGCGATCACCGCCAGCGCGGCGAAGTCGCCGGGCCGGCAGCCGGCGGCGATGGCGGCGAACAGGGCCGTGCGCTCGGCGCAGTTGCACAGGCCATACGACGCGTTTTCCACATTGCAGCCGCTGAACGTGCGGCCATCGAGAGTGAGCAGGGCGGCGCCGACGTGGAAGCTGGAATACGGCGCATAGGCCTGGTCGCGCGCGTGGCGTGCCAGGGCCAGCAGGTCGTCCAAAGCATGGGTGGATACAGACATCGGAATCTCCGGCGATGGCCCGGTGCGGCGCGTGCCGGCGGGCCAGCTTACTCTCCCGCCCTCGACTCGATCAAAACCTGTCCGCGCCAACTGACGCTAAGATGTCCGGACCATTCCAAGGGGATTGCGTCATGCCTATCACCGTTGCCGCTTTGCGCGAGACCGCCGCCGGGGAACGGCGCGTGGCGATCACGCCCGAGATGGCGAAGAAACTGCGCGGCAAGGGTCTGCGGGTGCTGCTCGAGCACGATGCGGGACGCGCCGCGGGCTTTCCCGACACAGCCTATGCGGAGACCGAGTTCGCCGACGCCGCCGGGGTGCTGGCGCAGGCCGACTTGCTGGCCTGCGTGTTGCCGCCCGAGGATGCCGTGTTCGCCGGACTGCGTGAAGGCAGCCTGGTGGTCGGCCAGTTGCGTCCCTACGGCGCCGACCGGCGTATTGCCGCGCTGACCGCGCGCAAGCTGACCGCGTTTTCGCTGGAACTGCTGCCGCGCACCACCAGGGCGCAGGCGATGGACGTGCTCAGCTCGCAGGCAGCCGTGGCCGGTTACCGCGCCATGTTGATCGCGGCCGAGGCGTCGCCGAAATTCTTCCCGATGCTGACCACCGCGGCCGGCACGATCCGGCCGTCGAAAGTGCTGGTGATCGGCGCCGGTGTAGCCGGCCTGCAGGCGATCGCCACCGCGCGCCGGCTCGGGGCGCAGATCGAGGGTTATGACGTGCGCCCGGAGACGCGCGAGCAGGTCGAATCGCTGGGCGCGAAGTTTCTCGAACTCGGCGTCAGCGCGGCAGGCAGTGGCGGCTATGCCCGCGAGCTGTCTGCGGAGGAACGCGCCGCGCAACAGCAGGCGCTGGCCGAGCATCTGAAGTCGATCGACGTGATCGTGACCACCGCGGCGGTGCCCGGACGGCCCGCGCCGAAGATCCTCACGGCGGCGATGGTCGAGGGCATGAAGCCGGGCGCGCTGATCGTGGACCTGGCCGCCGAGGGCGGCGGCAACTGCGAGCTGACCCGTCCGGGTGAGCGGGTCGAGCATGGTGGCGTGGTGATCCTGGGGCCGCTGAACCTGCCCGCCGGCGCACCGCTGCACGCCTCGGAGATGTATGCGCGCAATGTCTACAATTTCGTCGAGCTGCTGGTTCACGACGGCGCGCTGCGGCCCGACTTCGACGACGACCTGATCGCCAAGAGCTGCCTCAGCCACGCCGGCGAAACCCGCTTCGGCGCCTGAAACCGACCGCCCCGCGCAAGGCGGGGCGGCTGCTTTCATATCGGGCCGTCGGAATCGGGCGGCGGTGGGGGCGGGCCGTGCGCTGGCGGACGTTCTCCGGGCGGCGGTCCGCCCGGGTCCGGGTGTTCCATCCATTGCCTGCGCTGGGACGGCGGCAGGTGGTGCCAGCGCTGCATCAGCTGCTCGCGCTGCTCCGGCGGCAGCTGCTGGAAATGCTCGAACGTGCGGTGCAGCTGTTCGCGTTGCTCCGGCGACAACTCGTGGAACTTGCGTTCGTTCGCACGCGCCTGTTCGCGTTCCTGTGGCGTCATCTGCTGCCAGTGGGCGATCCGCTGGCGGATTTTCTCCCGCCTGTCCGGCGGCAGGGTGACCCAGCGTTCGGCACGTTGCAGCATGTGTGCCTGCTTGCGCGCAGGCAGGTTGTTCCACTCTTGCTGCAGCGGGGCAAGAATCTCGCGCTGGGCCGGGTCCAGGCTGCTCCACGGCCGCGGCGGCGGTGGCGGCATCTCGCCATGCGGCGGCGGTGGCGGTGGCGCGTCCTGCGCCCGCAACGGCGCGACGACGCTGCCGAGCAACACGGCGAGCAGGAGGGGCAGGATCGGGTTCGGGAGTCTGCTCATGGCTCAGCGGGTCGCCGGCTTGCTGTTGTTGGCGGCCAGCCAGCCGTAGAAATCGAGGTTCTGGTAGAGGTTCGGGTCGGTCTTGTCGGCATCCGGCGGCAGGTCGTTGTCCAGGTCGGACGTGCTCGGCGACGTGCCCGCGACGTGCGCCGATGGCGTGGTGCCCCGGTGCGGCAACGGCTGCCACACCATCATCGTGGCAAGGGCGATGACCGCGAAGGCACCCGCCGGGATCAGCCAGCGGGCGCGATGCCGCTCGGGTGCCCGGGCGGCTTCCAGGGCCTGTCGGCGGGCCGCGCGCAGGCGCCCGGCGGTATCCGGGTCGACGCGTTGGACGGCCTCGTCGTAGAGCTTGCGGGCGCGCCGTTCGAGCGGGGTGTCGGGTCGGTTGTCAGGCGTGGTCATCGCCAGTCCTCCAGTTGATCGCGCAAATGATGCATGGCGCGTGACAGATGGGTCTTCACGCTGCCTTCGGCACAGCCCATGGCACGGGCGGTTTCCGCCACATCCAGACCCTCCAGCACGCGCAGCATGAAGGCCTCGCGCTGGCGTGGCGGCAGTTGCCTCACGGCGGCAGCCATGTCGGCATACGACTGCACATCGTGCAACCGCTCGAGCGGGCCGGGGCCATGATCGGCCGGCTCCCATGCCGGCAGCTCGTCACCGTCGCCGTCACGACCGCCGCCGAACCAGCCCACCACGATCGAGCGCACCTTGCGGCGCCGCTGCAGATCGACGATGCGTCGACGCAGGATGCCCCAGAACAGTGGCGGCCATTCCGCGGCCGGCTTGTCGCGGTAATGCCTGACCAGTCGCAGCATGGCGTCCTGCACCGCATCCATGGCGTCCTCCCGATGGCGCAACTGCAGCTCGGCCATGCGGAACGCGCGCCGCTCGATCTGCGCCAGGAACGCATCCAGCGTGGCCGGGGTTTCCCGGATGTCGCTCAGACCGCTTTCGATCAGCATGTCCGTGTCGAGCGTGCCGGCCGCACTGTTCATGGCCATCGCGCCTGCATCGTCGGGTGGCGCATCCTCGGGCTCCATCGGTGGGACTCCCGTGTTCAACGCGGCAGCCTGGCGCAGGTTGACTCCGGCCGGCACGCGTGGCCCACACGGCAGCCTCGAAGTTTCCCGGGGTTCCCGTATGATGCAAGCTCAACTGAGTCCTGACGGGGTGGGGTCATGATCGACGGTTTCCTGGCGCTGTACATCTTCATGCTGGCCGCATTTACCGGCTATGAAATCATCGCGCGGGTGCCGGTGATCCTGCATACGCCGTTGATGTCCGGTTCAAACTTCGTCCACGGCATTGTGCTGGTTGGCGCCATGATCGCGCTAGGCCATGCGCAGACGCCGTTCGAGATGACGATCGGTTTCATCGGCGTCCTGCTCGGCGCCGGCAATGCCGCCGGTGGCTACGTGGTGACCGAGCGGATGCTGGAGATGTTCAAGTCCAGCAAGCCCGGTGCCGGCAAGGGGAGCCACTGATGAGCTGGTTGCCGACGCTGATCAAGGCCTGCTATTTCCTCGCCGCGCTGCTGTTCATCCTGGGCCTGAAGCGGATGAGTTCGCCGCGCACGGCGCGCGGCGGCATCGTGTGGGCCGGCTACGGCATGCTGCTGGCGGTGCTCGCCACGTTCTTCCTGCCGGACATGCACAACCGCGGGTTGATCATCGCCGCCGTGCTGGTCGGCGTGGCCGCGGCGTGGTGGAGCGGCAAGCGGGTGGCGATGACCGCGATGCCGCAGATGGTGGCGCTGTACAACGGCATGGGCGGCGGCGCGGCCGCGGCGATCGGCGCGGTCGAGCTGATCGGCTACGTGCGCACGCTGGCGATCCTGCATCCGCCGGGACTCCCGGACACCTCGCCGTTGCGGCCGGAAAGCTGGGCGATCAATGCGCTGACCCCGCCGCCGGCGCTGGTCACGCTGTCACCGGTCGAACTGGCGCTGGGTGTGCTCGGCGCGCTGATCGGCGCGGTGAGTTTCTCCGGTTCGCTGATCGCGTTCGCCAAGCTGCAGGGCTGGCTGGACAAGCGTTTCGTGTTTCCAGGCCAGCGCGTGGTCAACCTGCTGCTGCTGGCCGGAGCGGTCGTGGTCGGCATTGCGCTGGTCATCGGTCATGCCAGCCTGCCGCTGATCGTGGTGTTCTTCGTGCTGGCGCTGCTGTTCGGCCTGATGATGACCTTGCCGATCGGCGGCGCCGACATGCCGGTGGTGATCTCGCTCTACAACGCGTTCACCGGACTGGCGGTGGCGTTCGAGGGTTTCGTGCTGGGCAACGAGGCGATGATCATCGCCGGCATGGTGGTCGGTGCGGCCGGTACCCTGCTGACCCAGCTGATGGCCAAGGCGATGAACCGCTCGATCGGCAATGTGCTGTTCGGCAGCTTCGGCGCGGCGGGAGGCGAAGCGCAGACGATCGAGGGCGCGCAGAAGCCGGTCGACGCGGCCGACGCGGCGGTGATGATGGCTTATGCCGAACGCGTGGTGATCGTGCCCGGTTATGGCCTGGCGGTGGCGCAGGCGCAGCACAAGGTATGGGAGTTCGCCCAGTTGCTGATCAAGCGCGGGGTGAAGGTGAAATTCGCGATCCATCCGGTCGCCGGTCGCATGCCGGGCCATATGAACGTGCTGCTGGCCGAGGCGGGTGTGCCGTATGACCTGATCGCCGACATGGACGACATCAACCCGGAGTTTGCCGCCACCGACGTGGCGCTGGTGATCGGCGCGAACGACGTGGTGAATCCGCTGGCGAGGACCGATCCGGCCTCGCCGATCTACGGCATGCCGATTCTCGACGTGGGCGATGCGAAGCATGTGATCGTGATCAAGCGCGGCAAGGGCACCGGTTTTGCGGGGATCGAGAACGCGCTGTTCTACGGCGACAACACCCGCATGCTGTACGGCGACGGCCAGGCCGCGGTGGGCGAGCTGGTGAGCGAGTTGAAGGCTATAGAGGCCTGAGCACAATCAGCCGCGCCGGCGCCTCAGCGCCGGCGCGGCACGCGCTGCGCCAGCCAGCCGGCCAGCAGGACGGCCAGCACGGTCCAGCCGACATCCGCCGGGGTCAGTGCCAGGCGGGCCAGTTGCCAGAGCATTCCGGGACCGGCGGTACGCAGGGCATCGATCAGTCCCACGCCCATGTTGCCGGCGATCTGCACACCGGCGATCAGCATGTTGACGTAGATCCCGGCCAGCGCCGTGGCCCCGGCGGCCAGCAGCATGGCGCCGGTGCCCGGCCGGCGCACGCTGCCACGAATGGCCAGGCCCAGCAGCGCGCCGATCGGCGGTGCCAGCCACGGCAGCGGATGGCGCAGATACATGGAAACCACCATCCATACCGCGCCGGCGGCGAGTCCCAGCATGGCGGCACTGAAGAGGGCGAACACGAACAGAAACGCGCTGCGCACGCTCATCGGCGACAACATGGCGGGGCGGTTGGAAACATCGGCTTGTCCATCGTGCAAAGCGATCATCATAACGTGCCTCCGCCTGGTCGCCGCGGTGGCGCCAGCAGTCGCATTCCCTTGAGTTCGGGGATTCCGGCCTGATCTGGGACAAGCCAGCCCGCGTCGCGGGCGGCATAATGTACAACCTGGGTCGGCAGCTGGTCGTACCCACAGACACAGGATTGGCGAGTGGCATGAGTGGTTTCAGTCTGAGCAGCGAACCCTTCACCCTGTTGCGCGACTGCAGCGCCGTCATGGTGCCGCAAGGTGACGTGGTGAGCTTGCCCGCGGGCCAGATCGGCTACATCACGCAGGCGCTGGGCGGCAGTTTCACGGTGTATGTGGAGGGCAACCTGTTCCGCATTGCCGGCAACGATGCCGACGCGCTGGGCAAGGAGCGGCCGGTGCCGATCGAAGTGGCCGCCGATGCCACCGATGCCGATGTGGAGAAGCTGGCCTGGGACCAGCTGCGTACCGTGTTTGATCCGGAAATTCCGGTCAACGTGGTCGAGCTGGGGCTGGTCTATGACCTCAGCCTGGAGCAGACCGCATCGGGCGAGCGCAAGGTCTATGTGAAGCTCACGCTGACCGCACCCGGCTGCGGCATGGGCGATATCCTGGTGGATGACGCGCGCACCAAGCTCGAAATGATTCCCACCGTGGCCGAAGCGGACGTGGACCTGGTGTTCGATCCGCCGTGGAGCCATTCGATGATGTCGGATGCCGCCAAGCTCGAAACCGGCATGCTCTGAATCGACAGCCCACACAGCGCACATTCGCAAAATCGTGCGATGTGCCGCGAGCGGGTAACCGGGGGAACAGGCTGATCCGGCAGTGAGCCGATGGGCGTGGTTCGCGGTGATGCTGCGCTGGAAACAAGGAAATCAGCCGGTTCCCGCCACGCGATGCCGATAGCCGCCGGCCGACAGGTCGCGCTGTGACCGTGGTCACCGGGCGTAGGAAAAAGTCGGATTGTCACGGCTTGTCGCAAGGAATAACGTTGCTGAATCCGCGACCGGGGAGGTTGACGGATGATCCTTTAGCGGTGTCTCCACCGTTTTGCAGCTACGCGTCCACGCGCTGCCCTCGCTAGGGAAAGCCAGGGGGAAGGCAGCCGGTTCCGGACGTATTTTGGGATCGCCAGACAGCTCACGAATATCGAGCCGTGCCTTGCACGGCAATTTCCTGCATGGGGCTTTGCGGCCGCATAGGACCCGTTTGCCCCGAATTTTGTCTAGGAGTTTTTTCATGCCCAACCATTTCCGTCTGAAACTGCTAGTGGCCGCGATCGGCATGGCTACCGCGTCGGTAGCGACCGCAGCCAATACGCGAACCCTGCACGAGCAGAATCTCGGTGCCGTACCAGCCAGTGCGCTGGCCGCCCAGCTCAATCTGGGGCAGGACATGTCGCTTGCGCCCCGCAGTTCGGTGGCCCTCGCCGGCGGTCACCACGTCGTGCGCCAGCAGCAGATGTTCCGCGGCGTGCCGGTCTACGGTCGCAGCATTGCCGTGGTGCAGGATGCGCAGGGCAATGCGCTGCGGGCCAGCGGTGAATTGATGCAGGGCGCGCAGCTCGACCTGGCCTCGGTCGCGCCGAAGCTCAACCAGGGTCGGGCCATCGCCGCGCTGAAGGCGCACGCCCATACCACCCTGACCGGTGATGCGGCGATGGAGAATCAGAAAGCCGACCTGTTCGTGTATCCGCAGGATGGCGGTCCGGCCCGGCTGGTCTATCGGGTCTCCTACTTCGTCGGCGGCGCCAATCCAAGCCGTCCCACCGCGATCATCGATGCCAACACCGGCGCGGTGATCCAGAGCTGGAATGGCCTGACCGATGCCTCGGCCAATGGTCCCGGTGGCAACACCAAGACCGGCCAGTACCTCTACGGCACCGACTACGCCGCGCTCGACGTGACCCAGTCGGGCAGCACCTGCACGCTGGTCAACACCAACGTCAAGACCTACAACCTCAACCACGGCACCAGTGGCGGCTCGGTGGTCAGCTTCACCTGCCCGACCAGCAATACTGACGCCACCAACGGCGCCTATTCACCGGTCAACGATGCACATCACTTCGGTGGAGTGGTGCATGACATGTACACCGCCTACACCGGCGCGCCGCCGCTGAGCATCCAGCTGGTGATGAAGGTGCATTACAAGAGCAACTACGAGAATGCGTTCTGGGACGGCTCGGCGATGTATTTCGGTGACGGCGCCAGCACGTTCTATCCGCTGGTGTCGCTGGATGTGACCAGCCACGAGATCAGCCACGGCTACACCGAGCAGAACTCCGGCCTGCAGTACACCGGCCAGTCCGGTGGCATGAACGAGGCGTACTCGGATATTGCCGGCGAGGCGGCCGAATATTTCGATCGCGGTTCGGCGGACTTCCTGGTCGGGCGCGATATCGTCAAGACCAGCGCCGGCATCGGCGATGCGCTGCGCTACATGTGCAATCCGCCGCAGGATGGCGGCTCGATCGACAACGCGGCAAACTACACCTCGAGCCTGGACGTGCACTACTCCAGCGGTGTCTACAACAAGGCATTCTGCCTGCTGGCCAAGACCAGCGGCTGGGACGTGAAGAAGGCGTTCCAGGCCTTCGCACTCGCCAACAAGTCGTACTGGACGGCCACGGCCACGTTCAACTCCGGCGCTTGCGGCGTGGAGTCGGCGGCGACCGATCTGGGCTACAACGCGAATGACGTGATCAGCGCATTCACCGGCGTGGGCGTGACGTGTCCGGGCACCGGCGGTGGCGGCGGCGGTATCACGGATCTGCAGAACGGCACGCCGGTGACGGGCCTGTCGGGCAGCACGGGCCAGGAACTGGCCTACAAGATCACCGTGCCGGCCGGCGCGACGAACCTGGTATTCGCCATGTCCGGCGGTACCGGCGATGCCGACATGTACACCAAGTTCGGCTCGGCACCGACCACCAGCAGCTACGACTGCCGCCCGTACGTGAGCGGCAACAGCGAGACCTGCACAGTGGCTTCGCCGCAGGCCGGCGTCTACTACGTCAATGTGCGCGGTTACAGCGCGTTCTCCGGGGTGACCCTGAAGGCAAGCTACGGCACCGGCGGTGGTGGTGGCGGCAGTGGCGGTTTGCAGAACGGCGTGCCGGTGACCGGCCAGGCCGCGGCGAAGAATGCCGAGCTCAGCTATACCGTGGTGATCCCGGCCGGCACCAGCAGCCTGACCATCGCCAGTTCGGGCGGTACCGGCGACGCCGATCTCTACGTGAAGAAGAGCTCGGCACCGACCACCAGCAGCTACGACTGCCGTCCGTACAAGACCGGCAACAACGAGACCTGCACGTTCAGCGCCCCCGCGGGCACGTACTACATCAAGCTGCGCGGCTACACCGCGTTCTCCGGCGTGTCGCTGAAGGCAACCTGGTAATCCCCTGACGGGTCACGGACGACCCGTTTTTTTTTCTTCTGCGTGATCGTGATGCAAAGGGGCCCGATCGGATCGATCGGGCCCCTTTTTCATCGACCTGGGCGGAACCTCGCCACGAAAGAACCCGGCGGCCGGTCAGCCGGAAACTTCCTCGAAGCGATTGGCGTCGCGATTCTTGCGCACCCTGGCCGGGTCCCACACGCGTCCGTTCATGGTGATGTAGACCCCATCGGGCAGCGTCTGTACCGCGGCCACCGCACAGCCGATGTTGAACACCGCATCGGAGCCCTGGAAGCGGGCCGGGTTCAGCGCACCGGTAAGCACGATCACCTTGCCCTTGATGCTGGCCAGCTCTTGCGCGGTCTCGACCATGGTGTCGGTGCCGTGCGTCACCAGCACGTGGCGGTGCGGTTGCGCCTCGATCGTCGAGCGCACCAGCGCGCGATCCTCGGCACCCATGTGCAGGCTGTCCTTGCGCAGGATCGGGATCACGTCGAACTGGAAGGCCACACCCAGATGGCTGAGGATCTCGCCGATCTGCGGCGCGCCGATCTTGTAGTCCGACTTGTCGTCGAAGTAGATCTTGTCGATGGTGCCGCCGGTGGTGACGATGGTCAGATGCTGCATGCGGATGAGCCGAGTTGGGGGAACGGGGCATTTTAGCCCCTGTGGGACGGAGGCGGCCGCGTGGCAGGGTAATCCCGGTCACGTGCCGGGAAGCGCTAACCCAGAAGCAGCAAGGTATCTGCGGAGTTCGGTGTCACCAGCCGGTCCAGTCCGTGGCTGGCAAACCGCCTCAGCGCCGCGGCAGGGCGCTGATCGTCGCGTTCGCCCGACCAGCGGGCCTGGCGCGCCAGCAAAGCGGCGCTGGCACAGCGAGCCAGGGTGAAGGCGAGGCCGCGCGCGCCGGTCTCGAGTGAATCCCGGTCGGAGGCATGCTGATCGAGCCAGGCGGCGGCCGCGTCCAGCGTGGTGCCGATCAGGCTCACCGCCGCCGCTTCGCCGCTTCCCTCGAGCCAGCCGCGGACTGCCGTGCGCAAGGGCGCAAGATGGTCGCCGGCCAGCGCGCGCAGACTGTCCAGCGACAGCACGTTGGTGGTTCCTTCCCAGATCGCGTACACCTGCGCGTCGCGCAGCAGTTGCGGCAGCCCGGTGTCCTCGATGTAACCCGCGCCGCCGAAACACTCCAGTGCCTCGGAGCACAGTTTCACGGCCAGCTTGCCGGTCCACAGCTTGGCCAGAGGGGTCAGCAGTCGCAGCAATCCGGCTTCATGCGGGGCAGCCATGCCGTGTTCGACCCGGCCCAGCAGGTGGGCGACCTCGAAGGCGAGCGCGAAGGCACCCTCGAACTCGGCCTGCATATCGGCCAGGGTCAGCGCGTGCAGCGGTTGCTCGATCACGGGACGGCCGAACGCCTGCCGGCGCGAGGCGTAATCGCGCGCCAGGCTGATGGCGCGCGCCATGCTGGCGACCGCGCAGACGGCATTCCACGTGCGGGTGACGTTGAGCATCGGAGCCACCTGGCGCACGCCGTGGGCGAGTTCGCCCAGCGGCCAGGCGGGCAGGCCCTCGAGATGGATTTCCGCGGTGGGCAGTTCGTGGGTGCCGAGCTTGTCCTTCAGCCGGTCGATGACCAGCTCGGGTCGGCGCCGCTCGCCGTCCATCGTCTCGACGTAGAACAAGGCCAGCGCCGCGGCACCGCTGCCGGCGCCTTCCGGCCGGGCCAGCGCCAGCGCCGCCTCGCCCACGACGGCCGAGCTGAACCACTTGCGCCCGTAAAGCCGCCACTGACCGTCGGCGTCCTGGCGTGCGATGGTCTCGGTCTGGCCCACATCGGAGCCGCCGCTGTTCTCGGTCATCCACTGGCCGCTGAGCCAGAAGCTGGCGGTGTCACGGCTGAGGAAGTGCGGCAACGCGCGCTGGATCAGTGCCTGGTTGCCCGAGGCCTTCAGCGCGGTGGCCGCGCCGTCGGTCATCGCCAGCGGGCAGGTGTAGAACTCGCTGGCCAGGTGATACAGGTAGACCCGGGCGAATTCCTCCAGCCTGGCGTGTTCGCTCGGTGCGTGGCCGGCCACCAGTACCGCGTGTCGCGTGGTGAGGCCGGGGCCTTCCTGCCATGCGGTGGTGAGCTCGATCCGGTCGACCCGTCGGCCCCAGGCATCCCATGCGGTCAACACCGGTTTGCGTCGGCTGGTCGTGCCGGCCCGTTGCCAGGCCAGCTGCGCGTAGGCACCCAGTGCATCCAGATCGGCATCCAGCGCGGCGCGCCGATCGGCGGGCAGGGCGCGATCGAGCAGGGACAGCAGCACGCGGTCGCTGCGATAGGGATGGGCGAGTTGCGCCGGATCCTGCAGGAAGCCCGTCATGGTGCACTCCATCGAAAGCGAAGGTCTCGAGTATAGGCAGGCGCCCGTCCGCCGTGTCCGTCTAGCCGCGCTGCTTGCGTTTGACACCCGCCCCCAGCGTCGCGATCAACAGCAGGCTGAGCACGACTTCGACCAGCGCCAGCCAGCGCTGGCCGGGCGAGCTCCAGCTCTCGGCGACGCCATGAGAGAAGTAGAACAAGCTGAGGATGCCGACCCACAACAGCGCGCGTCGTGCGTCGCGGATCGCCAGCAACGGCAGCAGCAGCGGGATCACCGTGATCGCCAGGACCAGCCAGATCGGGATGACCTGCGGGGGAAACAGCCAACCGTGCCAGACCAGCTGCAATACGCTCAGGCCGGTCCAGGCGAGCAGGCCGAGCTGTTGTTCCCTGGGTAGCGTGCTCATGCGTCAGCCGCCAGCTTGCGCGCGGTTTCGGCCAGCCGCCGCCCCAGCGCCCGGGCCAGTTCACGCTCGTGTCCGCTGATCGGGTTGTCGCCCCCGGCACCGGTCACGTGGCTGACGCCGTAGGGTGTGCCGCCGGTTTGCGTGGCGGTGAGCGCCGGCTCGGTGTAGGGCAGGCCGACGATCAGCATGCCGTGATGCAGCAGCGGCAGTGCCATCGTCAGCAGCGTGGATTCCTGCCCGCCGTGCATGGTGCTGGTCGAGGTGAACAGCGCGGCCGGCTTGCCGACCAGCGAGCCGCTGGCCCATTCGGCCCCGGTCGAATCGAGAAAGTACTTCAGCGGCGCGGCCATGTTGCCGAAGCGGGTCGGGCTGCCCAAGGCCAGCCCGACGCAATCGAGCAGGTCCTGCCGGTCCACGTACGGTGCGCCGTCTTCCGGCTCCGGTGGTTGCGCCAGTTCGGTTACGGGTGCCACCGGTGGCACCTGGCGCAATCGGGCCAGCATGCCCGGCACTTCCTCCACGCCGCGGGCGATCAGGCGCGCCAGCTGGGCGGTGTGGCCGCTGCGGCTGTAGTACAGGACCAGGATTTCTTGAGTCATGCCGCGGGCTCATGTGTTTGAGGCTTTCATCGCCAATACACTAGTGTACTGATCGATACTCATGATGGTGGCCGCTGCGTGGCTGTGCCCAAGGAAAACTCATGATCCGACGTTTCAATCGCGATCGAACAAGGAGCTTCAGCCGTTTCATCTGGCAGCGCTTTGTCGATGACAAGTGCTTTGAGACGGCGGGCGCGCTGTCATACACCACCCTGGTATCGCTGGTACCGCTGATGGTGGCGATATTCGCGATGTTCTCGGTGTTTCCGGTATTCCAGCCGGCGCGCGACACGCTGATCAATTTCGTGTTCAACAACTTCGTGCCTTCGGCTGGCGAGGCCGTGCAGAACACCATGCTGGGCTTCGCTGCCAATGCCAGCAAGCTCACCGGCATCAGCATCCTGGTCATGCTGTTCAGTGCGCTGTCGATGATGATCAGCATCGAGGACCGGCTGAACCGCATCTGGCGCGTGCATCAGGCACGTGGTTGGGGTTCCCGCCTGCTGCTGTACTGGGCGGCACTGACCCTGGGCCCGATCCTGATCGTCGGCGGCATCGCCGTCACTTCCTACGTCACCGCCGCACCGTTGCTGCATGGCGCCATCGATCAGCTCAGTGGCATCGCCCAGAGCCTGCTGGCCACGTTGCCGTTCGTGGTGACGTTTTTCACGCTGTGGCTGATGTACTCGGTGATTCCCAACACCCGGGTCTCGCGTCGCGATGCGGCGATCGGTGCGCTGCTCGGTGCGGTGCTGTTCGAAATCGCCCGCTGGGGTTTCGGCTTGTTCGTGAAGAACGCGCAGAATTACCAGCAGATCTACGGCGTGCTGGCGGCGATACCGATCTTCCTGCTGTGGGTCTATCTGTCGTGGGTCATCGTGATCCTGGCGGCCTCGATCGCGGCTTCAGCGTCCGCGTTCGAGTATCACCCGCCGACGCAGACGTTGCCCGAGGGCGCCGAATTTCTCGGCCTGCTGGTGGTATTGCGGCATTTTGTCGAGGCCCAGCGCAGCGGCGACTGTGTGGATCCGGCCGACGTGCGGGTACGTGAGCCGTATCTGCGCAGCGCACTGATCGCCGCCTATTTCGACGATCTGCAGGAGGCCGACCTGATCCAGCGTGGCGAGGCGGGGGGCTGGCTGCTTTGCCGCAGTCTGGACAGCACCGACCTGCTGCGCGTGTATCGGCATGCCGACTATCGTCTGCCGCTGCAGCCGGTGGAAGAGGCCGCAGCGCTGGGCATCGACTTGCCGCCGGAATTGCTGTCGCTGCTGGCCGACGTGGCCACGGCGCTGGAGGCGAAGCTGGGCACCCGGCTGGACCAGATCTATCCCCCGGTCGCCGATGCGGCGACGGGCATCGAGGAATTACCTGCATGACCCCGTTCTCGACGTTCACCTCATATCTGTACCGCGCCACTGCCGTGATGCTGGTCTTGGCATTCGTGCTGCCGGCCAATGCGGCCATGCCGAGCCAGCCGACCCTGCAGGTCGGCACGCTGGACGGCAAGACCTTCGATCTGGCTGCCCAGCGCGGGCACTGGGTGATCGTGAACTACTGGGCGACCTGGTGCGTGCCGTGCATCAAGGAAATGCCGGGCATCTCGCATTTCGTCGCCACCCACAAGAATGTCGTGGCAATCGGGCTGGCCTACGAAGACAGCGAACCGGCCGACATCAAGGCGTTCCTGGCGAAGCATCCGGTGGTCTACCCGATTGCGCAAGTCACCCTGGACAAGCCGCTGAAGGATTTCGACGAGCCGCGCGGCCTGCCCACCACCTACCTGATCAGCCCGGATGGCAGGGTCGCCAGGCATATCGTGGGCCCGGTCACCGAGGCGTCACTGGCCGAGTTGATCGGTGTGAAGTGATGCCGGCTGCAAGGTTCATCGTCAGTGGCAGGGTGCAGGGGGTGTTTTACCGCGCCAGCACTCGTGAGCAGGCGCTGATGCTGGGCATTTCCGGTCACGCGAAAAACCGCCCGGACGGTCGGGTCGAGGTACTGGCCTGTGGATCGGCGGAGATGCTCGATGCATTGGAGCGCTGGTTGCGGCAGGGGCCGCCGGCCGCGCGGGTCGAGTCGGTCAGTCGCGAGGAGCTGCCTGAGCAGGCGCTGCACGGTTTCCTTACCGGATGACGTTCAGAACGTGTTCGGCACCCACAGCGCCCTTTCGGTGACATGCTCTTTCCGCGGCTTGCCCCTGAGCCTGGGCAGCTTTACCTCGCCGATCGGTTCGTCGTGCAGCGGTACCTGCTGCAGCAGATGCCGGATCAGGTTGATCCGGCCGCGCTTCTGATCGTTGAAGTCGACCACGAACCAGGGGGCGTGATCGCGATGGGTGCGTTCGATCATCACGTCCCGCAGCCGGCCCATCTCGGCGTATTTCTGACGCGCGACCAGATCGACGGGTGACAGCTTCCAGCGTTTCAGTGGATCGCTGGCACGCTCGGAGAAACGCTTTTCCTGGTCGACCTGGTCCACCGCCAGCCAGTACTTGAGCAGGATGATGCCGTCGTCGGCCAGCATTTGCTCGAAGGTCGGCACCGCGTCCAGAAACGCCTCGTACTGGGCCTTGCTGCAGAAACCCATCGCCGGCTCCACCACGGCACGGTTGTACCAGCTGCGATCGAACAGCACGAGTTCGCCTGCGCAGGGCAGATGGGCGACGTAACGCTGGAAATACCATTGCGAGGTTTCGCTTTCGCTCGGCTTGCCCAGGGCGGCGATGCGATAGCCGCGGGTATCCAGGCTTTCGCTGATGCACTTGATCACGCCGCCCTTGCCGGCAGCATCGCGACCCTCGAAAAGCACGACCATCCGCTTTCCGCTGCAGTGCAATCCGTGCTGCAACCGGACCAGCTCCAGCTGCAGTTCGTCCATGGCCTTGCGGTAGTGCTTGCTCATGAGTGCCTCGCTGGATGTTCTGGTGCCGACAGGTTAACCCGGGCGGCCGTGACGGCGAGGTTCAGGCGCTGCCGAGAGACTGCAGCAGGTCGGCCTGGTGCTCGCGGGTCAGTGCATCGATCAGTTCGCCGAGGTTGCCCTGCATGATTTCGGCGAGGCTGTGCAGATTCAGGCCGATCCGGTGATCGGTCACCAGGTTGTCCTTGTAGCGGTACGTGCGAATGCGCTGGCTGCGATCACCGGTGCCGACCTGCAGTCTGCGCGACTCGGCCTGGGCGGCGCTCTGCTTGCTGCGCTCGGCGTCGAGCAGGCGCGCCTTGAGCAGGCTCATCGCGCGGGCGCGGTTCTTGTGCTGGCTGCGCTCTTCCTGGCATTCCACCACGGTGCCGGTCGGTAGATGGGTGATGCGGATCGCCGAGTCGGTCTTGTTGACATGCTGGCCACCGGCGCCGGAAGCACGGAATGTGTCGGTCTTCAGATCGGCAGGGTTGATCGCGACGTCATCGATCTCGTCCAGTTCCGCCAGCACGGCCACGGTGGCGGTGGATGTGTGCACGCGGCCCTGCGATTCGGTGACCGGCACGCGCTTCACGCAGTGGGCACCGGACTCGAATTTCAGCTGCGAATAAGCGCCCTTGCCCTCGATGCGGGCCACGACCTCCCGGTAGCCGCCATGTTCGCCGGCGTGCTCGCTGAGGATCTCGACGTGCCAGTGGCGGCTTTCGGCGTAGCGCAGGTACATGCGGAACAGGTCGCCGGCGAAGATCGCCGCCTCGTCGCCACCGGTGCCGGCACGCACTTCCAGGTACAGGTTGGCTTCATCGCGCGGATCGGTCGGCAGCAGCAGCAGCTGCAGTTCGCCATCCAGGTCGAGCAGGCGCTGCTCCAGCCGGCGCATGTCGTCGCCGGCCATCTCGCGCAGTTCCGGATCATCCAGCATGGCGCGGGCCTCGGCCAGCTCGCGTTCGACCCGGGCATGCTCGCGCAGCGAACCGGTGACCGGTTCGAGCTGGGCGTATTCCTGCGACAGTTCACGGAAACGGACGTTGTCGGCATGCACGTCCGGTTGCGACAGCAGCCGGCCGACTTCCTCGTGGCGCTCGGCCAGTGCTTCAAGCTTGCGGCGGATCGATGGAGTCATTGAACAGTGCAGGGCGCAGAGGAGTGAGAAATGAGAGTAGCTGGATACGGCTTGCTCTATTTTCTCATTCCTCTCCACCGTCTTCCCGATCAGGTCCGTACAACCGCCCGGCGGCGTGCAGCAGTTCCAGATCGCCGTTCAGCGCGGCTTGGCGCAGGCGTGCACTGGGATGGTGCAGCAACTTGTTGGTCAGCGTATTGGCAAGAAACGCCAGCGCCTCCTCCGGCGATTTGCCGTTGGCGACCATCGCGCGGGCCTTGCCCAGCACCTCGTCGCGGTAGACCTCGGCGTGCTGGCGCATGTCCAGCGCCGGGTTCTTCAGGGTCAGCGCCCGGCGCCAGGCCATGTAGCGGTCCACCTGCAGATCGATGATCGTCTCGGCTTCGTGCGCCGCCGCTTCGCGGGAACGGCGGTTGTCGTCGATCACCTGGCGCAGGTCGTCAATGCCGTAGAGGTACACGTCGGGCAGTTCACCCACGCTGGTTTCGATGTCGCGCGGCACCGCGATGTCGACCATGAACATCGGTTTGCGCCGGCGCGTCGTCATCGCCTGCTCGACCATGCTGCGGGTCACGATCGGCTGCCGCGCGGCGGTGGAGGAGATGACGATATCGGCTTCGGCCAGATGCTGAGGCAGGTCAGCCAGTGCAATCGCGTAACCGCCGTAGCGGCCGGCCAGCTCCTGGGCGGTCTCGGGCGTGCGGTTGGCCACGATCAGCCGGCGCGCCTGCTTGTCGGCCAGGTGCCGTGCGGTGAGTTCGATGGTGTCGCCGGCACCGATCAGCAGCACGCAGGCCTGCTTGAGATCGGTGAACACCTGCTCGGCGAGGCGCACCGCGGTGAACGCGACCGAGACGGTGTGCGCGCCGATGCGGGTATCCGTGCGTACCCGCTTGGCTACCGAGAACGTGTGCTGCAGCAACCGGTCCAGCGGTGCCTTCAGTGCCTGCGCCAAACGTGCCTGCTGGTAGGCATCCTTCACCTGGCCAAGGATCTGCGGCTCACCCAGCACCATCGAGTCCAGCCCGGTGGCGACCCGGAACATGTGGCGCACGGCATCCTGTTCATCATGTCGATACAGGAACTCATCCAGCTTGCCCGGAGTCAGACGGTGATGACGACTCAGCCACAACTGCGGGATCTCCTCCGCGCCGGCCGCGACGCCGACGTAAAGCTCGGTGCGGTTGCAGGTGGACAGGATCATCGCCTCCTCCACGCCGGGTTGCCGGGTCAGCTCGAACAACGCCGCACTGGCGGCGTCCTCATCGAACGCCACCTGTTCGCGCAGGCTGACCGGCGCGGTGAGGTGATTGAGCCCGAGGGCGATGAGCGGCATGACGTGGTGAGGATCTCGGGAAGAGGAGTTCGACGGCGTAGGCTAAGCTTGGCAGGGGGCGCCTGTGAACGGGCGTGTCCGGAAAAGACAAACGAATGGAGAGTAGTGTGCGGAGCGGGCTGACCAAGTTCAAGCAACTGCGGCATTTTACGGCAGTCACGCTGCTGGCGCTGGGATTGGGCGCCTGTACCGGCCTGCCGTCGCGACCCGCACGCGAAATACCGGGTACCGCGCAACCGCTGGCACATATGCTGGTGGTCACCCCGGATGCCGCGCACGACGTGCTGGCGCAGCTGCTGGCGGGCGAGATGGCGTTGACCCATGCCGACCTGAAGGGGGCCTCGGGTCATTACGACAAGGCGATGGCATTGAGTGCCGACCCCAGAGTGGCCGAACGGGCTGCTGCCCTGGCGATCGCCGTGCATGACGGTGCCGCTGCCCAGCGCGCGCTGGATCGTTGGCAGGCTCTGGGTGCCACTCCGGCCAAGATGGCCCAGTCGCGCGCCGAACTGGCGCTGGATCGTGGCGATACCGTCGAAGCGAAGCATCAGCTGGAGCTGTTGATCACCAGCGGTGACAAGGACGCCTGGCGCCAGTTCGGTCGTGTGCTGGTGGCAGCCCGCGACCAGGCCCAGGCCGCCCGCTTGCTGGAGGCGCTGGCGACGCCACAGCGGTTGCCCAACGACGCGCATGCATGGCTGGCGATGAGCGAGCTGGGTGACAAGCTGGGTCACCATGCCTATGCCATGCAGATCGCCAATGCGGCCATGCAGCGCTTCAGGAGCGCCGAGACCTACGCCTGGGCGGCGCAGATGAAGTTCAAGGACGGTGATCACGACGGTGCCCGCGCGCTGTTGCAGAAGGCCTTGGCGAAGGCTCCGAAGAATATCCAGCTGCGACTGGCCTACGCCGGTATGCTCAGTCAGGCCGGCGATTACGCGGGTGCATCCCGACTGCTGGGACACGGTCCGCAGAATATCGACACCTATGGCATGCGCGCCGGGTTGGCGGCGCACAACAAGGATGAGAAGGCGCTGGCGGCGCTTTACCGGGAGTTGCAGAAAGCTGCGCCCGATGTGCGTGAGCACGGTGCCTATCTGCTCGGCCAATTGGCCGAAATGCAGCATCGCGATACCGAGGCGCTGAACTGGTACGGCCAGGTGGGCGATGACGACGAGCATGCCTTCGATGCGGACCTGCGCAGCGCGGTCATCCTGCATGCGCAGGGCAAGCTCGCCGAGGCGCATCAACTGCTGGGACAGATGCAGCTGGACTACCTCGATCAGCCGGCGCAGCTGCGCCAGGCCTGGCAGCTCGATGCCGAGCTGTATCTGCAGGAACACAAGTACGCGAAGGCCGAGACTGCGTTCAGTCGGGCCCTGCAGGTCGTGCCGGACGACCCGGGGTTGCTGTATGGCCGCGGCCTCACCTACGCCGAAGCGGGCCAGATCGATCTGGCGGTGAAGGACTTCCAGCATCTGCTGAAGATCAAGCCGGGTGATGTCGACGCCAGCAACGCGCTCGGTTTCACCCTGGCCGACGCGAACCGCGATCTGCCCGAAGCGGAACGGCTGATCCGGGCCGCCCGCACTGCCAAGCCGAACGATCCGGCGATTGCCGATTCCTGGGGCTGGCTGCAATACCGCATGGGACATCTGGATCAGGCCGAGCGCACTCTGCGTGGCGCATGGCAGGCGCGCAAGGATGCCGATGTAGGCGTGCACCTGGGCGAGGTGCTGTGGAAGCAGGGCCACAGGCAGGATGCGCAGCGAGTATTCGATGAAGTGCGCAAACTCGATCCGCACAGCAGCAGCTTGCAGGAAGCACTGAAGCGACTTCATCCATGAAGTGGGTCCTGCGATGCCTTGCGGCGGTCATGCCGCTGCTGCTGGTGGCCTGCGTGCCGGCGGTGCGGATCAAGAGTGACGCCGGCCTGCTGCGCGCCCAGGCGGCGCGCGAACGGACGCTGGCACACGCCGATCACTGGGTACTGCAGGGCCGGCTCGGTGTATCCGACGGCAAGGACGGCGGCAGCGGCAGTTTCAGCTGGACCCAGGATGGCACCCGCTACGAGTTCGTCTTGCGTGCCCCGATCACCGGCAAGAGCTTCCGGCTGAGTGGCGGTCCGGAGGGCGCTTTGCTGGAAGGTCTCGAGCCTGGCCCGTTGCGCGGGCCGGACGCCGAGGCGCTGATGCGCAAGGCGTTGGGCTGGGAGGTGCCGCTGGGAGATCTGCGTGCATGGGTACTCGGCCTGCGCGCCGACAGTGGCCCAGCCGAACTGAGTTTCGGTGCGGATCGCCTGCCCGCGCTGCTGCAGCAGGATGGTTGGGTCGTCGACTATCGCGAATGGGACACCAGCCGCCAGCCACCCTTGCCGAAGAAGGTGTACGCCGGGAAATCGCCGTACAAGGTGAAGTTGTCGATCGAGTCGTGGCAGTTCCGCTAGGAGCCTGTCGGGCTTTGGTCGGCCGGTCTGCGCATCCGGCTGTGCGGTCCAGATTCCCGCCGCTTCTTGGCCCATAGAGCCACTATGGGCCGGCGAATCGTCAGAAATCTGTCCTCGCACAGCCGAATTCCCGCCTCGACCATCAAAGCCCGACAGGCTCCTGGGCCTGCCGGCGGGCCGGTTGGGTTAGGCTGTGCGCCCTCCGGCGGCAGCGCCGTCAAGTGAATCCCGGAACCCCGATGTCACTCGTGATCGAACGCGCGGACCCGAGCCAGGTCGCTGCCTTGTGCGCGATCGAGCGCAAGGCCGTGCAGCTTTTTCGCGGTCACCCGGCATGGGCGGCCTATTCGGCCATGGCGATCCCGCCGGAGCTGCTGCAGCAGGCCATCGATCGCGGCCTGGTCTGGGTGGCTCTGGGTGAAGTGGATGAGCCGGTCGGCTTTGTCTGGCTGGACACGCTGGCCGGCGGCGATGTCATCGGCATCGCCGAAATGGATGTGCTGCCGGAACATGGCCGGCAGGGTATCGGCGCGGCCCTGCTGGATCACGCCTGTGCGTGGGCGCGCATGGCCGGTTACCGGCGGGTCGACCTGGGCACGCTGGCCGATGTGCGCTGGAACGCGCCGTTCTACGCGAAGCACGGCTTTGCGCGGGTCGACAAGGATGATCCGGCGTTCGCCTACGCACGCCAGCGCGATCGCGAGAATGGTTTTCCCGATCACCTGCGCGTGTTCATGAGCCGGTCGCTGTCGGCACCTGCTCGCGGTCAATGGACGGCATGGCCGGCGCCGGCCAAGCTGAACCTGTTTCTGCGCATCACCGGTCGACGACCCGACGGCTACCATGAGCTGCAGACGGTATTCCGATTGCTCGACTGGGGTGACGAGATTCGCCTGCGGGTGCGCGAGGACAGCGACATCCGCTGCCTGCAAGGGGCTCCGGGCGTGCCGGCGCAAAGCGATCTGGTGGTGCGCGCGGCGGAGTCGCTGCGGCGGCATGCCGGCAGCACGGCTGGCGTGGATATCGAGGTGGACAAGCGCATTCCGATGGGCGGCGGTCTCGGTGGTGGCAGTTCCGATGCGGCCACCGTATTGGTGGCGCTCAATCTGCTGTGGCAACTGGATTTGGGCGGCGACGTGCTGGCTGAACTGGGGCGTCAGCTGGGTGCGGACGTACCGGTGTTCGTGCGTGGTCGCTCGGCCTGGGCCGAGGGTATCGGCGACCGGCTCAGCCCGGTAAGCCTGCCGCCGCGCCACTATGTGGTGCTCGACCCGCTTGAGCCGGTGCCGACCGCAGGGCTTTTTCAAGCGCCTGAATTGACACGAAATGCGCCGCGGGCGACAATTTCGTCCTTTGCTTCCGGCGAAACAACCGAAAATGCCTTTACGCCAGTAGTGCGTGCGCGACACCCGCGGGTGGCCGCGGCGCTGGACTGGCTGGGTGGTTTTGGTCAGGCGCGGCTTTCCGGCAGCGGAGGTTGCGTGTTCCTGGAATTGCGTTCGCTGAGCCGGGCGCAGGACGTGGCGGCGCAATGTCCGGCGGAGTTCAGGGCATGGGTGGCTACCGGTGTCGAGGTTTCACCCTTGCAGGATGCGCTGGCGCGACATCGCGCCGGCTGACGGATACAGATTCAGGTTCAAACGAACACACAATTCACTGGGGCGTCGCCAAGCTGGTTAAGGCACGGGATTTTGATTCCCGCATACGCAGGTTCGAATCCTGCCGCCCCAGCCATTCATGATGGCTTTTGTTCCGAGGTAACACTGTGGACACGTCCACCCAGATGATGCTGTTTACCGGCAATGCCCATCGCGCGCTTGCCGAGGACGTCGCCCACCGCCTGGGTGTGCCGCTGGGCAAGGCGCTGGTCGGCACGTTCAGTGACGGCGAAGTGCAGATCGAGATCGAGGAAAACGTCCGCCAGCAGGACGTGTTCGTGCTGCAGCCGACCGGCGCGCCGAGCGCGGTCAATCTGTTCGAGCTGCTGGCCCTGACCGACGCACTGAAGCGTGCCTCGGCGTCCAGTGTCACCGCGGTGATTCCGTATTTCGGCTATGCCCGGCAGGATCGCCGGCCGCGTTCGGCGCGGGTGCCGATCACCGCCAAGCTGGCCGCCCGGATGATCGGCGCTGCCGGCATCGACCGGGTGCTGACGGTGGATCTGCATGCCGACCAGATCCAGGGTTTCTTCGATATTCCGGTCGACAACGTGTATGCCTCGCCGGTGCTGCTGGCCGACATCTGGCGCAACCACGCCATGGACGACCTGATCGTGGTCAGCCCGGACGTCGGTGGCGTGGTGCGTGCCCGCGCCCTGGCCAAGCGGCTGGATGATGCCGATCTGGCCATCATCGACAAACGCCGGCCGAAGGCGAACGTGGCCACGGTGATGAACATCATCGGTGACGTGAGCGGCAAGACCTGTGTGCTGATCGACGATATCGTCGACACCGCCGGTACGCTGTGTGCGGCAGCCGCGGCGCTGAAGGAGCGCGGCGCCCGCAAGGTGGTGGCCTACTGCGTGCATCCGGTATTGTCGGGTGCGGCGATCAGCAATATCGAAGGCTCCCAGCTCGATGAGCTGGTGGTCACCAATACCTTGCCGCTGCGCCCGGAAGTGCAGGCCTGCGCCAAGATCCGTCAGCTCTCGGTCGCCGAGTTGCTGGCCGAAACCATTCGCCGCATCGCCTTTGGCGAGTCGGTGAGTTCGTTGTACGTCGACTGATCCATCGAAATTCGCCGTGGCGGCCCTGCCGCCCGGCACAACCGGCTTTTCTGGTCGCGGAAAAGTCATGAAACCACCGCGAGGCGGTTCTTCAAAAAACTAGGTAGTAATCAAATGTCCAAGACTCATGAAATCAAGGCACAAAGCCGCAAGGACGAGGGGAAAGGTGCGAGCCGCCGCCTGCGTCATGCGAACTTCGTGCCCGCCGTTGTCTACGGTGCCGGTCAGGCTCCACAGAGCATCCAGATCGTGCACAACACCATTCTCCTGGCCGCCAAGCACGAGTGGTTCTTCTCGTCCGTGCTGGACCTCAACATCGATGGCAAGGTCGAGAAGGTGCTGGTGCGCGACTGGCAGAAGCATCCGTTCAAGCAGTTGATGATGCACATGGATTTCCTGCGCGTGAACGAGAACGAGACGATCCGGGTCAGCGTGCCGCTGCACTTCCTGAACCAGGAGAAGTCGGCCGCCGGCAAGACCTCCGGTGTGGTGGTCTCGCACAATCTGACGGAAGTCGAAATCTCCTGCCTGCCGAAGGACCTGCCCGAGTTCATCGAGCTGGACCTGAGCGAGCTGAACCCGGGCGACATCATCCATCTGTCGGAGCTGAAGCTGCCGCCGAATGTGGAGATCGTGGCGCTGCATCTGGGCGAGAGTCACGACATCCCGGTGGTCACGGCCAATACCGTGCAGGAGGAAGTCGACGAAGTGCCTGCTGAAGGCGAAGCCGTTGCGCCGGTTGCAGCCGCCGCACCGGCCAAGAAGGACGACAAGAAGTAAGCCGCGACGGCCCGTACTCCACTGGGAGGGCGGGCCGTCAGCAGCTGCTTGTTCGCATGGCTGGTTTGCGACTCATTGTCGGGCTGGGCAATCCCGGCACCGAATATCTCCGAACCCGGCACAACGCCGGGTTCTGGCTTGTGGACGCCTTGGCCAGCGGGCAGGGCGAGCGCTTCGGGTTCGACGGCAAGCTGCATGGCGAGGCCTGCAGGGTGCGTATCGGCGGCACGCCGGTGTGGTTGCTCAAACCGTCCACTTTCATGAACAAGAGCGGCATCGCCATGGTTTCGGCCTTGCGCTATTACAAGATCGAACCGGAACAGTGCCTGGTGGCGCACGATGACCTCGATCTGCCGGCCGGCACCGTGCGAATGAAGTTCGACGGCGGCCATGGCGGCCAGAACGGGTTGCGCGACATCATGGCGCATCTCGGGCATGGCAAGTTTCATCGGCTGCGTGTGGGTATCGGCCACCCCGGCCACCGCGATCAGGTCACGCCGTGGGTACTGGGCCGGCCATCGGCGCAGGATGAGGGGGCGATCCTGGACGGTATTGCCCGGGCCATGGACGCGCTGCCGCTGGCGGTCGAGGGGCAGTTCGAGAAGGCCATGCAGCAATTGCACACGACAGAAGACGGCAAAACCAAGTAACACCACAATTCATGCGGCAGACGCGGGTTGCAGGTCGGTCATTCGAGCGGTTGCAGCGCGCGTTTCCCCACCGGAATCATCATGGGTATCAAATGCGGCATCGTTGGTCTGCCTAACGTCGGCAAGTCCACCCTGTTCAACGCGCTGACCAAAGCGGGTATCGAGGCAGCCAACTACCCGTTCTGCACGATCGAGCCCAATGTCGGCATCGTCGAGGTGCCTGACGCGCGGCTGGCGCAACTGGCGCAGATCATCAACCCGCAGCGGGTGGTGCCGGCGATCGTGGAGTTCGTCGATATCGCCGGCCTGGTGGCCGGCGCGTCGAAAGGCGAAGGTCTGGGCAATCAGTTCCTCGCCAACATTCGCGAGACCGATGCCATCGTCAACGTGGTGCGTTGCTTCGACGACGACAACATCGTGCATGTGGCCGGGCGGATCGATCCGATCGACGACATCATCGTGATCATCACGGAGCTGGCGCTGGCGGATCTGGCCACGGTCGACAAGGCGCTTCAGCGCGAGTCGAAGAAGGCGAAAGCCGGCGACAAGGATGCCAAGGCGATGGTCGCTGTGCTCGAGCGGTTGCTGCCGCACCTCAACGAGGGCAGGCCGGCCCGTTCGGCCTCGCTGTCGGACGAGGAGAAGGCCATCCTCAAGCCGCTGTCGCTGCTGACCGTCAAGCCGGCGATGTACGTGGCGAACGTGGCCGAGGATGGCTTCATCGACAATCCGCTGCTGGACAAGGTTCGCGAGCATGCAGCGACCGAAGGTGCACCGGTGGTAGCCGTCTGCGCCGCGATCGAATCGGACATGGCCGAGCTGGAAGATGCCGACAGGGCGGAGTTCCTGGCCGAACTGGGGCTGGAAGAGCCGGGCCTGAACCGCCTTGCCCGCGCCGCTTTCGAGTTGCTCGGTCTGCAGACCTACTTTACTGCCGGTGTGAAGGAAGTGCGCGCCTGGACCATACATACCGGCGATACCGCGCCGCAGGCTGCCGGGGTGATCCATACCGACTTCGAACGCGGTTTCATTCGTGCGCAGACGATCGGTTTCGACGATTTCATCCACTACCGCGGTGAGCAGGGTGCCAAGGAAGCCGGCAAGATGCGCGCCGAAGGGAAGGACTACGTAGTCAGGGATGGCGACGTGATGAACTTCCTTTTCAACGTCTGATCGGAATCCATCGAAGGGGCCGGGCAAGTCGGCCTCGACATGCAGTCGAGTCAGGTGTCGTCGTCACCTTCGACGACCTTCCGCTGCATCTTGTCCAGGTAGGCATCCAGCTCTTGCGTGCTGCTGAATACCTCGTTCACCGGCACTGCCTTGACGATATCGAAGACCTTGCGCACCTGCGGCTGCGGGTGGATCAGCAGGGTATGGCCCCCACGGGCCTTCATGCTCTTGCGGATCTTGGCGAAGCTGCGCAGGCCCGCACTGCTGACATACTCCAGCCCGGCAAGATCGATCACCATGGTGCCGCCATCGGCAACCTTCGGCAGCAGTTCCAGCATGGCCTGGTCCAGCTCGCCGAATGTCATGGCGTCCAGGCGGCCGCCGATGTGCATGATGGCCCGGTCGGGTGCCGGGGTTTCGCTGTGCAGGATGAGGGTCATGATCCGGGTCCTTCCTCGCGCGGGTGATTGAAGCGGAGCAGCAGGTGGTTGCCGTGCAGATCACGGGTGTAGCGTATTTCGCTGGTCAGCGCGCGTGCGAGATGCACTCCCAGGCCGCCAACCTCTTCGCGGTCGGCGATGTCCCCGCTGAGCGTGGGTGCGACGGGCCGCAGTGGATCGAATGCGATGGCGTCGTCATCCAGCTCGACCCACACGCTGCCACTCCCGGGCTTCATGCGCAGCAGGATCCGGCCAGCGCGTCCATCGGGATAGCCATGGCTGACGGTATTGACCATCAGTTCCTCGAGTACCAGGCGGATATCGTCGCGCAAGGACGCAGGCGCCTCCGCGATGCGGAGCATCTCGTCGCATCGGTCGAGTGCCTCAAACACATCAGGCAACTGGTTGGCCGCAACGATCTCGCGGGTTGCGGTAATGGTGCCGTGCCAGGTGAGGGCCAGCATGGTGATGTCGTCGGCTTGCTGCGCGTCCCCCACAAACTCGTCCACGTCGGCGAGCAGTTGACGTACGTACCCGGCCGGCGCGGCTTCTGCCGGCAGCCGGGCCAGGCACTCGATGGTTCGTTCGATGCCATACATCTGCTGAGCATGATTGCTGGCTTCGGTGATGCCATCGGTATACATCAGCAGCGTCTGCCCCGGCTGCAGGACGAGATTGTGCACCGGGTAGCTTGCACTGTCATGCAGCCCCAGCACGGGGCCGGTCTCGAACTGGATCAATCGCGGGGCGGCCCCGCCGCATATCACGGGGGGCTCATGTCCGGCGCTGGCCAGGGCAATCCTGCCGTTGCCGGTATCGAGCAGACCGCACAGCAGGGTGACGAACATGCAGCTGTCGTTGCCGTGGCAGAGCTCGATGTTGAGCAGCTCCAGGAGCTTGTCCGGGGTTTGCGCACGCGGCGCCAGTGCCTTGGCGAGGGTGATGGTTTGCGCCATGAACAGGGCTGCCGGGATTCCCTTGTCGGAAACGTCGCCCGCCATGATGTAGAGGCGATGGAGATCGAGCATGAAATAGCTGTACAAGTCACCACCGACCTCGCGCGCCGGGCGCAGTGCCGCATGCAGTTCGAAGCGGGTACAGGTGGCGTCGAAGTAGTGCTCGTTCGGCAACAGGCCGATCTGTATCTGGCGGGCGATCTCCAGTTCGCTGGCCAGCCGCTGCTTCTCTCGCGCCACTCGTGCGAGATCTTCAATGTGCAACCCAAGCTCCCTGCGCATCCGATCAAACGAATGGGTGAGGCTGCCCACCTCGTCGAGGCGGTTGACGGGCGGGAGTTCGAAGTCGAGTTCGCCTCGCGCGACATGCTCGGCGCGATCGGCCAGTACACCCAATGGTGCCATCATGCGTCGGATGGTCAGCTGCGTGATCAGTGCGACGCCCAGCAGGGCGAGCAGGCCCAAGGCGAGACTGAGCAGGAAGATGCCCCTCACGCCGGCATAGATCTGGTATTCCGGGACCGCCAGGCCAAGCCGCCAACGGGTCCCTTTGATGGGAGCGGAGTAGACCCAGACCGCGCCGTGCGCGCGAGGGTTTTGCGCCACAGGCAGCCGCTTCGATTCGGGCTGGTCGCTGGCCAGTGCCCCGAGCAGGGCTGTTGCGCCACGCTTGCCTACAAGGTTCGAGTTGTCGTGCGCAAGATAGTTGCCATCGCTGTCCAGCACGAAGGCATAGGCGCCTTCGGGCTTGGCGAGGTGGCCAAGTATCTGATGCAGCCAGTTGAGCGTGACGTCGGTGTTGATGATCCCGGCAGGGTAGCCGTCGCGATTGATCGCGACGGAATAATTGATCAGTTGGCGGTGTCGTGACTGCGAAAAGAATGGCCGCTGCCAGCAACCGTTGCTGCAGCCGAGTCCGCCCAGGAACCAGTTGCTGCTCCAGTACGGACTGGCGTCGCGCGCGAGATCACGGCTGATCAGGGCACCGTTGTCCATCCGCCTCACGAACGGCGAGTATGGCGGGCTGTCGGCCGAGCCCGGCGAAGGTCTGAATGCCGCAGCCAGTCCGTCCATGTCCGGGTTGGCGGCCAACGTGTCGCGCAGTAGCGGTTCGGCGTCGTCCCGCCGGGTGGCGATGATCGCGGCAAGCATTTGCGCTGAGACCGCGACACGATCAATTCGTGCCTGGATCTGGCTGCCGGCATGGGCTGCCAAGGCGGCTGCCTCATGATGAACGTGTTCGAGGATCTGCGTGCGGGTCAGGTTGAGCAACAAGGCGCCAATGGCTGACAGCACCAAGGTGGAGCCAAGCAGGACCCACAGTGCCGTCCGTGATGCGATGCTGCGCAAGGCCAATGCTGATTCTCCCCGGTTCGCTCTGGCATCTAGCCATGAAGCTAAGGTGGGCCGCAAGCCAGTCAACTGTGCTCTGGTGCGGGAAAATGCGCACGCTCAGGCATAATTCCGGCTTTGGATTCCGCCCACGAGATGCCCACCCCATGTCCGGAAAACAGCACGAAGTGACATTCCGCTTTCTCGCCCAGCCCACCGACGTCAATTTTGGCGGCAAGGTACACGGTGGAATGGCCATGAAATGGATCGACCAGGCGGGTTATGCCTGTGCCGTAGCCTGGAGCGGGGCGTATTGCGTCACCGTGTCGGTCAGCGGCATCCAGTTCGTGGCCCCGATCCTGATCGGCGATCTGGTGACGGTCAGGGCGCGACTGATCCACACCGGCACCAGCAGCATGCATCTGGCAGTGGACGTGCTGGCACGCGACCTGCGCAAGGGTGAGCAGCGGCTGGCCACCAGTTGCGTGATGGTCTTCGTGGCGCTGGACGCCCCGGATGGCAGGCCAACCCCCGTGCCGCACTGGGAGCCGCGTGACGACAATGAGCGGCGTCTGCAGCGACAGGCGAGAGAGCTGCTGGAGCTGTCCAAGGGGATGGAGCGGCTGGTCGACCCCGGCGTGGCCGACAGCGACTGATCGCCGCACGGAAAAAATCGCTCCCGCATGCGGATATGGTCGCCTTGGGTGTTGACAGTTCGGGGCCCGATCCACACAATACGCGTTCTTTGTTGGAGGGATACCCAAGCGGCCAACGGGGGCAGACTGTAAATCTGCTGGCTTACGCCTTCGGTGGTTCGAATCCACCTCCCTCCACCAGCAAGGTATCCGCGACAGCCAGCGCGACCGGTTGTCCGAGGTTGAAAAAAGTGAAAGGTGGATTTGAGCCACCGATCCCTCTGAATGGTTTGACAAGGCGGCAGGAGCTGCCTTGAACGCGACGCGAAAGCGGCGCGGCCCCGGAGGGGCGGAGGGCAGGATGCCCGGAGTAATCCACCTCCCTCCACCAGCAAGAGTTCCGCGCAGGGCGGGAGTAGTTCAATGGTAGAACATCAGTTTTCCAAACTGATTACGCGGGTTCGATTCCCGCCTTCCGCTCCATTGGCTCTCGCGTTACGTTCAGTGCTCATGTAGCTCAGTCGGTAGAGCACTTCCTTGGTAAGGAAGAGGTCACAGGTTCGATTCCTGTTATGAGCACCATTTCATTCGGCCGTCATGGCCGGCCCCGAAACGGGCAGTTTCCTTCAATTCATTGACTCCATCGGGGTTTAGCGCGCATGGCAAAGGGTAAATTCGAACGCACCAAGCCGCACGTCAACGTCGGCACGATTGGTCACGTGGATCACGGCAAGACGACGCTGACGGCGGCACTGACGAAGGTCGGTGCGGAACGTTTTGGTGGCGAGTTCAAGGACTACAGCTCGATCGATGCGGCGCCGGAAGAGAAGGCGCGTGGCATCACGATCTCGACCGCGCACGTGGAATACGAGTCGCCGCTGCGCCACTACGCGCACGTGGATTGCCCGGGCCATGCGGATTATGTGAAGAACATGATCACCGGTGCGGCGCAGATGGACGGTGCGATCCTGGTGTGCTCGGCCGCGGACGGCCCGATGCCGCAGACGCGCGAGCATATCCTGCTGTCGCGCCAGGTCGGCGTGCCGTACATCGTGGTCTACCTGAACAAGGCGGACATGGTGGACGACGCCGAGCTGCTGGAACTGGTCGAGATGGAAGTTCGCGAGCTGCTGAGCAAGTACGAGTTCCCGGGCGACGACACCCCGATGATCCACGGTTCGGCCAAGCTGGCGCTGGAAGGCGACCAGAGCGAGATCGGCGTGCCGTCGATCATCAAGTTGGTCGATGCGCTGGACAGCTACATTCCGGAGCCGGTGCGCGTGATTGACCGCCCGTTCCTGATGCCGGTGGAAGACGTGTTCTCGATCTCCGGTCGCGGCACCGTGGTGACCGGTCGTATCGAGCGCGGCATCATCAAGGTCGGCGACGAAATCGAAGTGGTCGGTATCCGCGACACGCAGAAGACCACGGTCACCGGCGTGGAAATGTTCCGCAAGCTGCTGGATCAGGGTCAGGCGGGCGACAATGCCGGTCTGCTGCTGCGCGGTCTGAAGCGTGACGACGTGGAGCGTGGTCAGGTGCTGGCCAAGCCGGGCACGATCACCCCGCATACGGACTTCGAAGCCGAGGTGTATGTGCTGTCGAAGGACGAGGGTGGCCGTCATACGCCGTTCTTCAAGGGTTATCGCCCGCAGTTCTACTTCCGCACGACCGATGTGACCGGCGCCTGCCAGTTGCCGGAAGGCGTGGAGATGGTGATGCCCGGTGACAACGTGAAGATGGTGGTGAGCCTGATCCACCCGATCGCGATGGACGAGGGTCTGCGTTTCGCCATCCGCGAAGGCGGCCGTACCGTCGGCGCCGGTGTGGTGGCCAAGGTCATCAAGTAAACTGCTCCTATGAATAGTCCGGCATGGATGCCGGTTTGATCTCTGCCATCAGGGAGGATGGCTGAAGTAAACGTCACGGGGCGAGCGGATTCAAGCCGCTCGCCGTCGTGTTTGAAGTTCAAGCCATGTACGCCAGTAGCTCAATTGGCAGAGCAGCGGTCTCCAAAACCGCAGGTTGGGGGTTCAAGTCCCTCCTGGCGTGCCACTTCCCCGAGGAACGAGACGGGTGACGATGGCAAGGTCGGCCGCAAGGTACGGCGTGCTGCGACATCTGATCACTAGTGCATGAATACCAAGGCAGAACAGCCCAAGGGCACGAACGCCGCCGACATCGGCAAGCTGATACTGGCAGGGTTGGTGCTGGTTGCCGGTATCGTCGCTTATTCCTGGCTCGGCAGGGACGGCAACATTTCCTCGTCGGTGCGCCTGCTGGGTGTGCTGGCCGCGCTGGTGATTTCGCTGGCCATCGCTGCGTTCACGGGACTGGGGCGGCGGGTCCGGACCTTCCTCGGCGAGTCGCAGTTCGAGATGCGCAAGGTGGTCTGGCCGACCCGCGATGAAACGATCAAGACCACCGGCATCATCATCGTGGTGGTGATCGTGCTGTCGTTGTTACTGGGCCTGATCGACCTGATCCTGAGCTCGGTCATCCTCGATTGGCTGTTGAAGTTGGGTTCCTGAGGTGGTGAGCATGAGCAAGCGCTGGTATGTGGTGCACGCCTATTCGGGCTTCGAGAATCAGGTCAAGCGGTCGCTCGAGGAGCGCATCAAGCGCGCCGAGATGGAAGAGCGGTTCGGTGAAGTGCTGGTGCCGACCGAGGAAGTGATCGAGATGCGCGGCGGCCAGAAGCGCCGCAGCGAGCGCAAGTTCTTTCCCGGCTATGTGCTGGTGCAGATCGAGACGAATACCGAAGGCAAGTCGCCGCGTATCGACGACGAGTGCTGGCATCTGATCAAGGAAACCCCGAAGGTAATGGGGTTCATTGGCGGTACCGCCGATCGTCCGCTGCCAATCAAGGACAGCGAGGCCGAGGCCATTCTCAGTCGTGTGCGCGAGGGTGTCGAAAAGCCGCGGCCCAAGGTGCTGTTCGAGCCGGGCGAGATGGTGCGTGTCACCGAAGGCCCGTTCAACGATTTCAATGGCGTGGTCGAGGAAGTCAATTACGAGAAGAGTCGCCTGCGTGTCGCGGTGCTGATCTTCGGCCGTTCGACGCCGGTTGAGCTGGAGTTCGGCCAAGTCGAAAAGGCCTGATCCGACGGGCTGCGGTGTTCGATCGGGTTCAGTTTGCCGGCTTTTGGCACGGGGCTTGCTGATACACCTATAAATCTCTATACTGCGCGGTTCACGCTTGGGTCTCACGATCCGGCGTGCCCGTGTTTTCGGATCTGCACGAGGCAGGTCTTCCTTCCATCCATGGAAAGGTGAACAGCGAGGAGCCGCAAGGCGCCTGGACTCGCGAGGAAAATCCAATGGCAAAGAAAGTCGTCGGTTACATCAAGCTGCAGGTCAAGGCCGGTCAGGCCAACCCGTCGCCGCCGGTGGGCCCCGCCCTCGGTCAGCGCGGTCTGAACATCATGGAATTCTGCAAGGCGTTCAATGCCGCCACGCAGAAGCTTGAGCCGGGTCTGCCGATTCCGGTGATCATCACTGCGTATTCCGATCGCAGCTTCACCTTCATCACCAAGACCCCGCCCGCCACCATTCTTCTGAAGAAGATCACCGGTGTCGCCAAGGGCTCGCCGAAGCCGAATACCGACAAGGTCGGCAAGGTCACCCGCAAGCAGCTGGAAGACGTGGCAAAGCAGAAGGAGCCGGATCTGACGGCTGCCGATCTCGACGCCGCGGTGCGCACCATTGCCGGTAGCGCCCGCAGCATGGGCCTTGTGGTGGAGGGTTAAGACATGGCAAAGCTCACTAAGCGTATGAAGTCGGCTCAGGCCGCGGTGCAGCCGGGCAAGTTCTACGGCCTGGAAGAAGCGCTCAAGATCGTCAAGGACAACGCCAAGGCCAAGTTCGCCGAGTCGGTGGATGTGGCCGTGCGTCTGGGCATCGACGCGAAGAAGTCGGACCAGGGCGTGCGCGGCTCCTCGCTGCTGCCGCACGGCACCGGCAAGACCGTCAAGGTTGCCGTGTTCTGCCCGCCGGGCGAAAAGGCCGAGGCTGCCAGGGCCGCCGGTGCAGACGCCGTCGGCATGGACGACCTGGCCGAGCGCATGCAGGCGGGTGATCTCGACTTCGGTCGCGTGATCGCCACGCCGGACGCGATGCGCGTGGTCGGCAAGCTCGGCCAGCTGCTCGGTCCGCGTGGCCTGATGCCGAATCCGAAGGATGGCTCGGTCACCGCCGACGTCGCCACCGCGGTCACCAATGCCAAGGCCGGCCAGGTGAAGTTCCGCAACGACAAGGGCGGCATCATCCACGCCACCATCGGCAAGGCGAGTTTCGAGGCGTCCCAGCTCGCGGACAACCTCAACACGCTGATCGCCGACCTGCTGAAGGCCAAGCCGTCCAGTGCGAAGGGTCAGTTTCTGCAGAAAGTGGCGTTGTCCAGCACGATGGGTGTAGGCGTAGCCGTCGATACCTCGTCGTTGACGATCGCCACTCGATAAGTACAAGTCCCGCACCGGCCTCTGGCCGGCGCGGGCAGTTTTTGAGGGCAGTCCCGGCGCAGGCCGGGATCGCCGTCAAAGACCGCAGGCGCGATCAGCGCGCGATGACGACGGGCAGGGAGCTCGCCAATGGCAGGGAATCGCCGTCGTCGCCAGCGGGATCGCTTAATCGGGTTCTTCGCGAATCCGGCCTGCGCAGATGGTGCTGCCCCTTCTGGAATCGTCTTGATCTGGAAAGGCCAACACCCGGGACCTCCGGTCCCCGACGTCAAGGAGGACGTCGCCCAGGACCGCAAGCGGCAGGAGCCGTAAGCGGAGTTCATTTGGAGGAGTGCAATGGCTCTCAATCTGTCTCAGAAGCAAGAAGTAGTCGCCGAACTGGCAGAAGTTGCCGCGAAGGCTCACTCCCTGGTCGCTGCCGAGTATGCGGGCACCACGGTCGCTCAAATGACCGCGATGCGCAAAAAGGCTCGTGAATCCGGTGTGTACTTGAGGGTTGTCAAGAATACGCTGGCCTCGCGCGCCGTGGCTGGTACCGAATTCGAGGTCGTCAAGGACGTCCTGGTCGGTCCGCTGCTGTACGCGTTCTCGACGGAAGAGCCCGGCGCTGCCGGGCGTCTGATCAAGGAATTTGCCAAGGGCAACGACAAGCTCAAGGCGAAGCTCGTCTCGATGGAAGGCAAGCTGCTGCCGGCCGAGCACGTCGACGTGCTGGCCGCGCTGCCGACCCGCGAACAGGCGTTGGCCATGCTGGCCCGCGTGCTGGCCGAGCCGGCCACGATGTTTGCCCGTGTCGTCAAGGCCGTGGCTGACCAGCAGGGTGGTGGCGAAGTTGCCGCCGAAGTGCCGGTCGAAGCCGAGCCCGCCTAAGTTCAACGTCTATTCAAACCGAATCCATTTCCAGAGGTAAATCAAATGTCCCTGACCAACGAACAGATCGTTGAAGCCGTCGCCACCAAGTCACTCATGGAAGTGATGGACCTGGTGAAGGCCATCGAAGAGAAGTTTGGCGTGACCGCCGCCGCCCCGGTCGCCGTGGCCGGTCCGGCCGCTGCCGCCCCGGCTGCCGAAGCGCAGACCGAGTTCGACGTCGTGCTGAAGACCGCCGGCGCCAAGAAGGTCGACGTGATCAAGGCTGTCCGCGCCATCACCGGCCTGGGCCTGAAGGAAGCCAAGGACCTCACCGAGGCCGGTGGCGTCCTGAAGGAAGCCGTTTCGAAGGAAGACGCCGAGAAGTTCAAGAAGGATCTCGAAGCTGCCGGCGCCACGGTCGAATTGAAGTAATCGGCGTTTGCGCGCCGTAGCTTCGACTTGACGTCAAGCAAGCCTGGGGGCGCGAGTCCCCGGGCTTTGCCTGCTTCAGCAGGAAGGGGGAATGGAGAATGCGGAATCCTGCAAGGATTCCGCATTCTCGATTCCCAAATCCACGGATTTGTCGAACATCTGATTTTTCATTCAGCCGGTGTGTGCACCACCGGCGTCACTGCGAACCGAGGCGCTACCGATCATGGCCTACTCGTTTACCGAGAAGAAACGCATCCGCAAGGATTTTGGCAAGCGTCCACCCGTACTGGGTGTGCCGAACCTGCTGACCATCCAGACCGATTCCTACCGGGAGTTTCTGCAGGAGCATGTCGCGCCCAAACAGCGCGGCGAAAAGGGTTTGCATGCCGCGTTGAAGTCAGTATTTCCGATTTCCAGCTATTCGGGCAATGCGGCGCTTGAGTATGTCGACTATCGCCTGGGCGAGCCGGCATTCGACGAGCGCGAGTGTCGCAATCGCGGCATGACCTACGGTGCGCCGCTGCGTACCACCGTGCGCCTGGTGATTTACGACAAGGACAGCCCGGCCTCGAAGAAGGTGGTCAAGTACATCAAGGAGCAGGAGGTCTACATGGGCGAGATTCCGCTCATGACCGACACCGGCACCTTCATCATCAACGGCACCGAGCGGGTCATCGTCTCGCAGTTGCATCGTTCGCCGGGTGTGTTCTTCGATCACGACCGCGGCAAGACGCATAGTTCGGGCAAGTTGCTGTTCTCGGCTCGCGTGATCCCTTACCGCGGCTCCTGGCTGGACTTCGAGTTCGACCCGAAGGACGCGCTGTTCACCCGCATCGACCGTCGCCGCAAGCTGCCGGTGACGGTGTTGCTGCGCGCGCTCGGCTACAACAACGAGGAGATGCTGGGCATCTTCTTCGAGCACAACGTGTTCCACCTCGGCAAGAAGGGCACCACCACGCTGGAGCTGGTCGCCGAGCGCCTGCGCGGCGAGACCCTGAGCTTCGATCTGGCCATCGGTGGCAAGGTGCTGGTCGAGGCGGGCAAGCGCATCACCGCGCGCCATGTGCGCCAGCTGGCGGCCGAGGACATCACCGCGCTGGAAGTGCCTGACGACTATCCGGTCGGCCGTATCGTGGCCACCGACATCGTGGACAGCAACACCGGCGAATTGCTGGCTTCGGCCAACGACGAGATCACTGCCGAGCAGATGGAGGCGTTTCGCAAGGCCGGCATCGAGACGGTGCCGACGCTGTATGTGAATGACCTCGATCGTGGCGCCTACATCTCGCACACCCTGCGCATCGACAACACCAAGACGCCGCTGGAGGCGCTGGTGGAAATCTATCGCATGATGCGTCCGGGCGAGCCGCCGACCAAGGATGCTGCGCAGAACCTGTTCTTCAACCTGTTCTTCACCTTCGATCGCTACGACCTGTCGGGCGTGGGCCGGATGAAGTTCAACCGCCGCGTGGGCCGCAAGGAAATCCTCGGTCCGGGCGTGCTGTACGACCACAAGTTCTTCAGCGAGCGCAAGGAAGAGGCCTCGCAGAACCTGGTCAAGGAACAGGGCGAGACGTCCGACATCCTAGACGTGCTCAAGGTGCTGATCGACATCAAGAACGGTCATGGCACCGTCGATGACATCGATCACCTGGGCAACCGCCGCGTGCGTTCGGTCGGCGAGATGGCCGAGAACACCTTCCGCATCGGCCTGGTGCGCGTCGAGCGCGCGGTGCGCGAGCGTCTGTCGCTGGCCGAGGCCGATGGCCTGACCCCGCAGGACCTGATCAACGCCAAGCCGGTGGCTGCGGCGGTGAAGGAGTTCTTCGGCTCCTCGCAGCTGTCCCAGTTCATGGATCAGAACAACCCGCTGTCGGAGGTCACCCACAAGCGTCGTGTCTCTGCGCTCGGGCCGGGCGGCCTGACCCGCGAACGCGCCGGCTTCGAGGTGCGCGACGTGCATCCGACCCATTACGGCCGTGTCTGCACGATCGAAACGCCGGAAGGTCCGAACATCGGCCTGATCAACTCGCTGGCCGTGTATGCCCGCACCAACTCGTACGGCTTCCTCGAGACGCCGTACCGCAAGGTGGCGAACAGCAAGGTCACCGACAAGGTCGACTATCTGTCGGCGATCGAGGAAGGTGATCACGTGATCGCCCAGGCGAACTCGCCGCTGGACAAGCACGGCGGTTTCATCGAGGACTTCGTGTCCTGTCGTTTCCGTGGCGAATCCGAGCTGCGTCCGGCAGCCGAAGTCGACTACATGGACGTCTCGCCGATGCAGACCGTGTCGGTCGCGGCGGCACTGGTGCCGTTCCTCGAGCACGACGACGCGAACCGCGCCCTGATGGGTGCGAACATGCAGCGCCAGGCCGTGCCGACCCTGCGTTCGCAGACTCCGCTGGTGGGTACCGGTATCGAACGCGCGGTGGCGCGCGACTCCGGTGTCATCGTCAGTGCCAAGCGCGGTGGCGTGATCGACCAGGTCGATGCGGCCCGTATCGTGGTGCGTGTGAACGAGGAAGAGGTCGGCGACAACGACGCCGGCGTCGACATCTACACGCTGACCAAGTACACCCGTTCCAACCAGAACACCAACCTCAATCAGCGTCCGCTGGTGAACGTCGGTGACGTGGTGGCGAAGGGCGACACGCTGGCCGACGGTTCGTCGACCGACCTGGGCGAGCTCGCGCTCGGCCAGAACATGCTGATCGCGTTCATGCCGTGGAACGGTTACAACTTCGAGGATTCCATCCTCTTGTCCGAACGCGTCGTGCAGGAAGACCGCTACACCTCGATCCATATCGAGGAGCTGTCCTGCATCGCCCGTGACACGAAGCTGGGTGCCGAGGAAATCACCGCCGACATCCCGAACGTGGGCGAGCAGGCGCTGGCACGTCTGGACGAGTCCGGCATCGTGTACATCGGCGCGGAAGTGAAGGCCGGTGACATCATGGTCGGCAAGGTCACGCCCAAGGGCGAGAGCCAGCTGACGCCGGAAGAGAAGCTGCTGCGTGCGATCTTCGGCGAGAAGGCGTCCGACGTGAAGGACTCGTCCTTGCGCGTGCCGCCGGGCATGGACGGCACTGTCATCGACGTGCAGGTGTTCACCCGCGACGGCATCGAGAAGGACAAGCGCGCCAAGCAGATCGAGGAAACCGAGGTCAAGCGGATCCGCAAGGATCTGGACGATCAGTTCCGCATCCTCGAGGGCGCCATCTACAGCCGCATGCGTACCCAGCTGGTCGGCAAGTCCGCGATGAGCGGCCCGGGTGGCCTCAAGCGCGGCACCGAGATCACCGACGCCTACCTGGACGGGCTGAAGAAGGACGACTGGTTCAAGATCAACGTCAAGGATGAGGAAGTCACCGAGTTCCTCGAGCGCGCGGCCGACCAGGTCAAGCGCCACAAGGAAGAGTTCGACAAGCGCTTCAAGGAGAAGCAGGGCAAGATCACCCAGGGCGACGATCTGGCACCGGGCGTGCTGAAGATGGTCAAGGTGTTCCTGGCCGTGAAGCGTCGTATCCAGCCGGGCGACAAGATGGCTGGTCGCCACGGCAACAAGGGCGTGGTCTCGAACGTGGTGCCGGTGGAAGACATGCCGTACTCCGCCGACGGCGTGCCGGTCGACATCGTGCTGAACCCGCTGGGCGTGCCCTCGCGCATGAACATCGGGCAGATTCTGGAGGTCCATCTGGGCTGGGCCGCGAAGGGCCTGGGCAAGAAGATCCAGAAGATGCTCGAGGCGCAGGAGAAGGTCGCCAAGATCCGCGAGTTCCTCGACCAGATCTACAACAGCCACGTGGCTGGTGCCGTGCAGTACGTCGACCTGAAGTCGCTCACCGACAAGGAGATCTTCACGCTCGCCACCAATCTGCAGGAAGGCGTGCCGATGGCGACGCCGGTGTTCGATGGTGCGGAAGAGACCGAGATCAAGGCCATGCTGAAGCTGGCGGATCTGCCCGAGTCGGGCCAGACCACGCTGTACGACGGCCGTACCGGCGAAGCGTTCGATCGCCCGGTCACCGTGGGCTACATGCATTATCTGAAGCTCAACCATCTGGTCGACGACAAGATGCATGCGCGTTCCACCGGTCCGTACTCGCTGGTCACCCAGCAGCCGCTCGGCGGCAAGGCTCAGTTCGGCGGCCAGCGCTTCGGCGAGATGGAAGTGTGGGCGTTGGAAGCCTACGGCGCGGCCTACACCCTGCAGGAAATGCTGACGGTGAAGTCCGATGACGTGCAGGGCCGCAACCAGATGTACAAGAACATTGTCGACGGTAACCACGAGATGACCGCAGGCATGCCGGAATCCTTCAACGTGTTGGTGAAGGAAATCCGCTCGCTTGCCATCGACATCGATCTGGAAGAGATCAAGTGACCCGCGCAGTCACAGGAGCCATGCAATGAAAGACCTGCTCAATCTGTTCAATCAGCAGCGCGCGACGCCGGATTTTGACGCGATCAAGATCGCGCTGGCCTCGCCGGAGCTGATCCGTTCGTGGTCGTACGGCGAAGTGAAGAAGCCGGAAACCATCAACTACCGTACCTTCAAGCCGGAGCGTGACGGCCTGTTCTGCGCCGCCATCTTCGGCCCGGTGAAGGACTACGAGTGCCTGTGCGGCAAGTACAAGCGCATGAAGCATCGCGGCGTGGTCTGCGAAAAGTGCGGCACCGAGGTCACCCTGGCCAAGGTGCGTCGCGAGCGCATGGGCCATATCGAGCTGGCCAGCCCGACCGCGCACATCTGGTTCCTCAAGTCGCTGCCCTCGCGCATCGGCCTGATGCTGGACATGACGCTGCGCGACATCGAGCGCATCTTGTACTTCGAAGCCTTCGTGGTGATCGATCCGGGCATGACCGCGCTCGAGCGTGGCCAGTTGCTCAGCGAAGACCAGTACCTGGAGGCGACCGAAGAGCACGGCGACGAGTTCGACGCGCGCATGGGTGCCGAGGCAGTGTTCCATCTGCTGAAGTCGCTCGATCTGCCGGGTGAAGTGATTCGCCTGAAGGAAGAGATCGGTTCGACCAATTCCGAGACCAAGCTGAAGCGGCTGACCAAGCGCGTGAAGCTGATCGAGGCGTTCCTCGAATCCGGCAACAAGCCGGAGTGGATGGTGCTGACCGTGCTGCCGGTGCTGCCGCCGGACCTGCGTCCGCTGGTGCCGCTGGACGGTGGTCGTTTCGCGACCTCCGACCTGAACGATCTGTATCGCCGAGTGATCAACCGCAACAACCGCCTGAAGCGTCTGCTCGAGCTCAATGCACCCGACATCATCGTGCGCAACGAGAAGCGCATGCTGCAGGAGTCGGTCGATGCGCTGCTCGACAACGGCCGCCGCGGCCGTGCCATCACCGGCACGAACAAGCGCGCGCTGAAGTCGCTCGCCGACATGATCAAGGGCAAGCAGGGCCGCTTCCGTCAGAACCTGCTCGGCAAGCGCGTGGACTACTCCGGTCGTTCGGTGATCGTGGTCGGTCCGACCCTGCGCCTGCACCAGTGCGGTCTGCCCAAGAAGATGGCGCTGGAGCTGTTCAAGCCGTTCATCTTCGCCAAGCTGCAAGCGCGTGGCGAAGCCACCACCATCAAGGCGGCAAAGAAGCTGGTCGAGCGCGAGGAAGCCCAGGTCTGGGATATCCTGGAGGAAGTGATCCGCGAACATCCGGTGCTGCTGAACCGTGCGCCGACCCTGCATCGTCTCGGCATCCAGGCGTTCGAGCCGAAGCTGATCGAGGGCAAGGCGATCCAGCTGCATCCGCTGGTCTGTACCGCGTTCAACGCCGACTTCGATGGCGATCAGATGGCCGTCCATGTGCCGCTGTCGATCGAGGCGCAGCTGGAAGCGCGTACGCTGATGATGTCGTCCAACAACATCCTCAGCCCGGCCAACGGCGAGCCGATCATCGTGCCGACCCAGGACGTCGTGCTGGGCCTGTATTACATGACCCGCGAGCTGATCAACGTCAAGGGCACGGGCATGGTGTTCTCGGGCATTGGCGAGGCACGCCGCGCCTATGACAACCGTGCCGTCGAACTGCATGCCAAGGTCAAGGTGCGCCTGAAGCTGGTGCACATTGCCGAGGACGGCACCCGCATGCACGAGACAAAGATCGTCGACACCACCGTGGGCCGTGCGCTGCTGGCAGAAATCCTGCCGGAGGGCCTGCCGTTCGAGCTGGCCAACACCGAGCTGACCAAGAAGAACATCTCGCGCCTGATCAACTCCAGCTATCGTCTGCTGGGCCTGAAGGAAACCGTGGTTTTCGCCGACAAGCTGATGTACACCGGCTATCGCTTCGCCACGCGCGCGGGTATCTCGATCGGCATCGATGACATGTTGATTCCGGCCGAGAAGAAGCCGATCCTGGAAGAGGCCGAGAAGGAAGTCGTCGAGATCCAGCAGCAGTACCAGTCGGGTCTGGTTACCGCCGGCGAGCGCTACAACAAGGTGGTCGATATCTGGTCGCGTACCAGCGAACTGGTCGCCAAGGCGATGATCGACGGCATCGGCACCGAGAAGGTGATGGATGTCGACGGCAAGATGGTCAACCAGAAGTCGATGAACTCGCTGTACATCATGGCGGACTCCGGCGCCCGCGGCTCGGTCGCGCAGATTCGTCAGCTGGCCGGTATGCGCGGTCTGATGGCTCGTCCGGATGGCTCGATCATCGAGACGCCGATCAAGGCGAACTTCCGTGAAGGCCTGAACGTGCTGCAGTACTTCAACTCCACCCACGGTGCCCGTAAGGGTCTGGCGGATACGGCGTTGAAGACCGCGAACTCGGGTTACCTGACCCGCCGGCTGGTCGACGTGGCACAGGACGTGGTGATCACCATGGACGACTGCGGCACCGAGAACGGTGTGATCATGCAGCCGATCGTGGAAGGCGGCGATGTGGTCGAGCCGTTGCGCGAGCGCGTGCTGGGTCGTGTGGTGGTCGAGGACGTCTACGCCCCCGGCGACGACGATCAGCCGATTGTCACCCGCGATACCCTGCTCAACGAGGCCCTGGTCGAGAAGCTCGACAAGGCCGGCGTGCAGGTGCTGAAAGTGCGTTCGCCGATCACCTGCCAGGCCACGCATGGCGTGTGCAAGCTCTGCTACGGCCGAGATCTGGCGCGTGGTCACCTGGTCAACATGGGCGAGGCCGTGGGTGTGGTCGCCGCGCAGTCGATCGGTGAACCGGGTACTCAGCTGACGATGCGTACGTTCCACATCGGTGGTGCGGCTTCGCGTGCGGCGGCGGTGGACAACGTGACGGTGAAGACCACCGGTTCGCTGAAGTTCAACAATCTCAAGTCGGTGCAGCACAAGCAGGGTCACCTGGTTGCGGTGTCGCGTTCCGGCGAGTTGAGCGTGATCGACACCAGCGGCCGCGAGCGTGAGCGCTACAAGGTGCCTTACGGCGCGATCATCGCGGTCAAGGATGGCGCTCCGGTCAAGCCGGGCCAGACCGTCGCCAACTGGGATCCTCATACCCATCCGATCGTCACCGAGGTGGCCGGTGTGGTGCGCTTCATCGACTTCCTCGATGGCGTCACCGTGCAGAGCCAGACCGACGAGTTGACCGGTCTGGAATCGGCCGTGGTCACCGATCCGAAGCGGCGCGGCGCGCAGGCAAAGGATCTGCGTCCGATCGTGCGTCTGGAAGATGCCAAGGGCCGGGAGCTCAAGTTGCCGGGCACCGACATCGCGGCGCAGTACTTTCTGCCGGCCGGTGCCATCGTGTCGATTCAGAACGGTGCCGAAGTGGGTGTGGGCGACGTGGTGGCACGTATCCCGCAGGAGAGCTCGAAGACTCGCGACATCACCGGCGGTCTGCCGCGCGTGGCCGATCTGTTCGAGGCACGCAAGCCGAAGGAGCCGGCGATCCTGGCCGAGCGCTCGGGCATCATCAGCTTCGGCAAGGACACCAAGGGCAAGCAGCGTCTGGTGATCAAGGATGTGGACGGCAACGAGCACGAAGAGCTGATTCCGAAATGGCGTCAGGTCATCGTGTTCGAGGGCGAGCATGTGGAGAAGGGCGAAACCGTCGTCGACGGCGAGCCGAGCCCGCATGACATCCTGCGCCTGCTGGGTGTGGAGCCACTGGCCTCGTACTTGGTCAAGGAGATCCAGGACGTGTATCGCCTGCAGGGCGTGAAGATCAACGACAAGCACATCGAGGCGATCATTCGCCAGATGCTGCGCAAGGTCGAGATCGTCGAGCCGGGCGACAGCCACTACCTGCGTGGCGAGCAGATCGAGCGTGTGCGCATCAACGGCGAAAACGATCGTGCGATCGCCAAGGGTGAGCGTCCGGCCGAGTACCAGTCGATCCTGCTGGGCATCACCAAGGCCTCGCTGGCGACCGAGTCGTTCATTTCGGCGGCTTCGTTCCAGGAGACCACCCGGGTGCTGACCGAGGCAGCGGTGCGTGGCACGCGTGATACCTTGCGCGGCTTGAAGGAAAATGTTATCGTCGGCCGTCTTATTCCGGCAGGCACAGGCTTGGCGTACCACGCAGCGCGTCGTCGTCAGGGCGGTTTGACCGCCACGGAGCTGGAGACTCTCTCCATTTCCACGCCTACCGCCTCGTTTGCCGAGGTTCCGGCCGGTAGCGATAACGGTGTCGAGTAAGCCCGTCCAGGGTTCTGCTCGCTGACATACGAAATGAGGTGCATGGACGCGCCTCGTGTTCGGGTCAAGGACGGCAGAGCGCCGGCTTGCCTATGGCAGGCTGCTCATGTTAAATTCCCGCTTCTTGGCAGACCGAGCTTGATCGGGCTGCCTTTATGTTTTCAGGAACAGCTACGCATGACGACAGTCAACCAATTGGTGCGCAAATCCCGCAGCCCCAAGACCTACAAGAGTGGGTCGCCGGCTCTGCAGAGCAGCCCGCAGCGTCGTGGCGTCTGCACGCGCGTTTACACGACCACCCCGAAAAAGCCGAACTCGGCCTTGCGCAAGGTTGCCAAGGTACGCCTGACCAATGGCTTCGAGATCATCAGCTACATCGGCGGTGAAGGTCACAATCTGCAGGAGCACTCGGTGGTGCTGATCCGCGGCGGTCGTGTCAAGGATCTGCCCGGTGTGCGTTACCACACGGTGCGCGGCAGCCTCGATTGCGCTGGTGTCACCAAGCGTCGTCAATCGCGCTCGAAGTACGGCGCCAAGCGCCCGAAGAAGTAAAGGACTCGAAACATGTCGCGTAAAGGTTCACATCCCGCCCGTCTGGTTCTGCCGGATCCCAAGCATGGCAGCCAGCTGATCGCACGTTTCATCAACATGGTGATGAAAAGCGGCAAGAAGTCCGTGGCTGAAAGCATCGTTTACGGTGCGCTGCAGCACATTGGCGAGAAAAATGCAGAGCCGGTGGCTCTGGTCGAGAAGGCGCTGAACAACATCGCTCCGGCGGTCGAGGTGAAGTCACGCCGGGTCGGCGGCGCCACCTATCAGGTGCCGGTGGAAGTGCGTCCGGGTCGACGTATGGCGTTGGCGATGCGCTGGGTCATCGACGCCGCTCGCAAGCGTGGCGAGACCTCGATGCCGCGCAAACTGGCGGCGGAGCTGTTGGAGGCTTCGGAAAGCCGTGGCGGCGCGGCGAAGAAGCGTGAAGAGACGCACCGCATGGCGGAAGCCAACAAGGCTTTCTCGCATTACCGCTGGTAAGCGCCGCTGGTTCGGATGAGCGCCGCTTCAGCAAGCACGATCAGAGGTTAGACCCGTGGCACGCACCACTCCCATCGAACGCTACCGCAATTTCGGCATCATGGCCCACATCGATGCCGGGAAGACCACGACCACGGAGCGCATCCTGTTCTACACCGGCGTCAGTCACAAGATTGGCGAAGTACATGACGGTGCAGCCACGATGGACTGGATGGAGCAGGAGCAGGAGCGAGGCATCACCATTACGTCGGCGGCAACGACGGCGTTCTGGAAGGGCATGGACGGTACGTTGGAGCAGCATCGCTTCAACATCATCGACACGCCCGGGCATGTGGATTTCACGATCGAGGTCGAGCGCTCGCTGCGCGTGCTGGATGGCGCGGTGTTCGTGCTCTGCGCGGTCGGTGGCGTGCAGCCGCAGTCCGAGACCGTCTGGCGCCAGGCCAACAAGTACAAGGTGCCGCGGCTGGCCTTCGTCAACAAGATGGATCGCACCGGGGCCAACTTCGACAAGGTCGTCGGTCAGCTGAAGGCGCGCCTTGGCGCGCGCGCGGTGCCGATGCAGGTGCCGATCGGTGCCGAGGAAGGTTTCGAGGGTGTGGTCGACCTGCTGAAGATGAAGGCGGTCATCTGGGACATGGAGTCCCAGGGCATGAAGTTCGAGTACCGGGAAATTCCCGAGCACCTGAAAGACATCGTCGACGAAGCGCGCAACTACATGGTCGAGGCGGCCGCCGAGACGTCCGAAGAACTGATGAACAAGTACCTCGAAGAGGGTTCGCTCTCCGAGGACGAGATCGTTGCGGGTATTCGCGCCGGTACGCTGGCCACCGAACTGATTCCGGTTTACTGCGGTACCGCGTTCAAGAACAAGGGCGTGCAGGCCATGCTGGACGGCGTGGTGCAGTTGCTGCCGTCGCCGGCCGACCGCCCGCCCGTGCCGGGGCTGGACGAGAACGAGGAAGAGACGTCGCGCGTTGCGGGCGACGACCAGCCGTTCTCGGCGCTGGCCTTCAAGATCATGACCGACCCGTTCGTCGGCTCGCTCACCTTCTTCCGGGTCTATTCGGGCACGCTGAAGTCGGGCGATGCGGTGTACAACCCGATCAAGAGCAAGAAAGAGCGGATCGGTCGTTTGTTGCAGATGCACTCCAACGAGCGCAAGGAGCTGAAGGAGGTCTGCGCGGGCGACATCGCCGCCGCCGTCGGCCTGAAAGATGTGACCACCGGCGACACCTTGTGCGCGCAGGACCACATCATCACGCTCGAGCGTATGGTTTTCCCGGAGCCCGTGATCGCCATGGCGGTCGAGCCGAAGACCAAGGCCGATCAGGAGAAGATGGGCATTGCGCTGGGTCGTCTCGCGTCGGAGGATCCGTCCTTTCGGGTGCGCACCGACGAGGAATCGGGTCAGACGATCATTGCCGGCATGGGTGAGTTGCACCTGGATATTCTGGTCGATCGCATGCGCCGCGAGTTCAACGTCGAGGCGAACGTCGGCAAGCCGCAGGTGGCCTATCGCGAGACGATCCGCAAGACCGTCAAGCAGGATTACAAGCACGCCAAGCAGTCGGGCGGCAAAGGTCAGTACGGTCACGTGGTGATCGAGCTGATTCCGCAGGAGCGGGGCAAGGGTTACGAGTTCGAGAATGCGATTTCCGGCGGTGTGATTCCGAAGGAATTCATTCCGGCGGTCGACAAGGGCATCCTGGAGACCATCACCAGCGGCCCGCTCGCCGGTTATCCGGTGGTCGACGTCAAGGTTCGTCTGGTCGACGGCTCTTACCACGATGTCGACTCGTCCGAGATGGCGTTCAAGCTGGCCGCTTCGATGGCCTTCAAGGAAGGTTTCCGCAAGGCCGATCCGGTGTTGCTCGAGCCGATCATGAAGATAGAAGTCGTGACGCCCGAAGATTACATGGGCGACGTGATGGGCGATCTCAGTCGCCGTCGCGGCGTGCTCCGGGGCTCCGACGATACGCCGTCAGGCAAGGTCATCGACGCTACGGTGCCGCTGGGCGAGATGTTCGGTTACGCCACCAGTCTGCGTTCACAGAGCCAGGGTCGAGCTACCTTCACGATGGAATTCGACCATTACGCCGAAGCGCCGAGCAATATCGCCGAACAGGTCATGAAGAAGGCCTGATAGGGTCGATCTTTTCCGAATAACTACAGTTCTTTTGAGGTTTGAGTCATGGCAAAGGGTAAATTCGAACGCACCAAGCCGCACGTCAACGTCGGCACGATTGGTCACGTGGATCACGGCAAGACGACGCTGACGGCGGCACTGACGAAGGTCGGTGCGGAACGTTTTGGTGGCGAGTTCAAGGACTACAGCTCGATCGATGCGGCGCCGGAAGAGAAGGCGCGTGGCATCACGATCTCGACCGCGCACGTGGAATACGAGTCGCCGCTGCGCCACTACGCGCACGTGGATTGCCCGGGCCATGCGGATTATGTGAAGAACATGATCACTGGTGCGGCGCAGATGGACGGTGCGATCCTGGTGTGCTCGGCCGCGGACGGCCCGATGCCGCAGACGCGCGAGCATATCCTGCTGTCGCGCCAGGTCGGCGTGCCGTACATCGTGGTCTACCTGAACAAGGCGGACATGGTGGACGACGCCGAGCTGCTGGAACTGGTCGAGATGGAAGTTCGCGAGCTGCTGAGCAAGTACGAGTTCCCGGGCGACGACACCCCGATGATCCACGGTTCGGCCAAGCTGGCGCTGGAAGGCGACCAGAGCGAGATCGGCGTGCCGTCGATCATCAAGTTGGTCGATGCGCTGGACAGCTACATTCCGGAGCCGGTGCGCGTGATTGACCGCCCGTTCCTGATGCCGGTGGAAGACGTGTTCTCGATCTCCGGTCGCGGCACCGTGGTGACCGGTCGTATCGAGCGCGGCATCATCAAGGTCGGCGACGAAATCGAAGTGGTCGGTATCCGCGACACGCAGAAGACCACGGTCACCGGCGTGGAAATGTTCCGCAAGCTGCTGGATCAGGGTCAGGCGGGCGACAATGCCGGTCTGCTGCTGCGCGGTCTGAAGCGTGACGACGTGGAGCGTGGTCAGGTGCTGGCCAAGCCGGGCACGATCACCCCGCATACGGACTTCGAAGCCGAGGTGTATGTGCTGTCGAAGGACGAGGGTGGTCGTCATACGCCGTTCTTCAAGGGTTATCGCCCGCAGTTCTACTTCCGCACGACCGACGTGACCGGCGCCTGCCAGTTGCCGGAAGGCGTGGAGATGGTGATGCCCGGTGACAACGTGAAGATGGTGGTGAGCCTGATCCACCCGATCGCGATGGACGAGGGTCTGCGTTTCGCCATCCGCGAAGGCGGCCGTACCGTCGGCGCCGGTGTGGTGGCCAAGGTCATCAAATAAGAAGTCTGGTGCGCACTCCGGGATCGCTCACCATGGCGACCCGGGTTCGGACAGGTGTTGAACTGGCTCGCACCGTGCGGTGGTGCCCGAGGAAGGAAATTTCCCCGGGCCACTTCACTAAGTGGATATTTACAGGTATACTTCGCAGCTTGCTTGTCGACAGGGGTACGATCCCGGTCGACCTACCGCGAAATGAGGCACAGGATGTGCTTCGAGTTCGCAGGCCGGGATGGCCCTCGCAATTCGGTGTAGTCACAGGGTTTGACCTGTCGATTTCGATGATTTGCGCGATTGGCAATGAACGTCCAGGCGAGCCTCTTTGTGCTCGCTTGGCGTTTTCGAGTTGGGGTCGCGGGTTTTGTGCGGCCACCGGTGTAGTGACAAAAGGGTTGTGCGAGGCGGTGAGAAGCCGCTTCGTTTCACATTACGTTCTTTCGACAACAGGACACGGTTATGGCGAACCAGAAGATTCGGATTCGGCTGAAGGCGTACGATCATCGTCTGATCGACCGCTCGGCCAGCGAGATCGTCGAGACGGCAAAGCGCACGGGTGCTACGGTACTCGGCCCGATTCCGCTTCCGACCAAGATCGAGCGTTACACCATTCTGACGTCGCCGCACGTCGACAAGGATGCACGCGATCAGTACGAGACTCGTACGCACAAGCGTGTGCTCGATATCGTTGACCCGAACGACAAAACCGTGGACGCGCTCATGAAGCTTGATCTCGCCGCTGGCGTCGATGTTCAGATCAAGCTCGGTTGAGCGACAGACAGGATACGAAGATGAGTATCGGATTGGTGGGCCGCAAATGCGGCATGAGCCGGCTCTTCACTGAAGATGGCCACTCGATTCCGGTGACGCTGATCGAAGCGACGCCGAACCGGGTGACCCAGTTGAAGACGGACGATAATGATGGCTACAGCGCTGTCCAGGTTTCGGTGGGCACCAAGCGAGCCAACCTGTTGACGCAGCCGCTGAAGGGCCACTACGCGAAGGCCAAGGTTGAGCCGGGTCGTGGTCTGTGGGAGTTCCGGGTGTCTGCCGACGACCTCGGCAAGTACACCGTGGGCGCCGAAATCAAGGCTGACGACGTGTTCAGTGTCGGTCAGATCGTCGATGTCGCCGGCGTATCCAAGGGCAAAGGCTTCCAGGGCACGATCAAGCGCTGGAACTTCAAGATGGGTGACGCCACCCACGGTAACTCGCTGTCGCATCGCGCACCGGGCTCCATTGGTCAGCGCCAGACCCCGGGTCGCGTGTTCCCCGGCAAGAAAATGTCCGGCCACATGGGTGCGGTGAATCGCACGCAGCAGGGTCTGGAAGTGGTCAAGGTCGATGCTGAGCGTCACCTGATTGCGGTGAAGGGCGCGGTGCCGGGTGCAACCGGTGGCGACGTCATTATCCGCCCGACGATGAAGGGTTGAGGAGACCGCCATGGAACTGAATGTCATTGGCGCCAAGTCGCTCAACGTGTCGGACGATGTGTTCGGCGGTGAGTACAAGAAGGCCCTGGTTCATCAGGTCGTTGTCGCCTATCAGGCGGCCGGCCGTGCCGGCACGCAGTCGCAGCTGTCGCGCGGCGAGATGTCCGGTACCACCAAGAAATTCAAGAAGCAGAAGGGCGGCGGCGCCCGTCACGGTGATTACCGTGCTCCGATCTTCGTCGGTGGTGGCCGCACGTTCGCTGCCAAGCCGCGCAGCTATGAGCAGAAAGTCAACCGCAAGGCCTATCGTGTTGCGATTCGTTCGATCTTCTCCGAACTGGTTCGCCAGGATCGCCTGAAGGTTGTCGAGAGTTTCGGCGTCGAGACGCCGAAGACTTCGGCGATGGTCGCCAAGCTGGCCGAGCTGCAGGTTTCCGGTCGCGTTCTGCTGGTGTCCGAGGATGCCTCCGAGTCGGTGTTTCTGGCTGCTCGCAACATCCCGTATATCCACGTGCTGGATGTGATGGGCCTGAACCCGGTCAGCCTGGTCGGTTCCGACCACGTGGTGATGACGGTTGATGCCGTGAAGAAAGTCGAGGAGTGGCTGGCATGAACAACGAACGCATTCTCGATACCCTGCGCGCGCCGCACATTTCCGAGAAATCGGCACGTCTGGCCGAACATAACCAGTACGTATTCGTGGTTGCCCCCGCGGCAACCAAGGCCGATGTCCGCGCTGCCGTAGAGAAGCTGTTCGACGTCAAGGTCGAGCAGGTGAACCTCGTTAATACCAAGGGCAAGGTCAAGGCCTTCCGTCAACGCGCTGGTAGTCGCCAGGGCAAGCGCAAGGCCTATGTGCGCCTCGCCGATGGGCAGACCATCGACGTGTCCGCCAAGGCCTGAGCCAGGAGTTTTGTGAGATGGCACTAATCAACCACAAGCCGACCTCGCCGGGCCGTCGCGACGCAGTCAGCGTACGCACGGAAGGCCTGCACAAGGGCGCTCCTTACGCACCCTTGACTGAGTCGCAGTCCCGCACCGGTGGTCGCAACCACCATGGCCGCATCACCGTGCGTCATCGCGGTGGCGGTCACAAGCAGCAGTACCGCATCATCGATTTCAAGCGCGACAAGGAGGGCATTGCTGCCCGCGTCGAGCGCATCGAGTATGACCCGAACCGCACCGCGCACATTGCGTTGCTGTGCTACGCCGATGGCGAGCGTCGTTACATCATCGCGCCGAAGGGTGTGCAGGTTGACGATCGTCTGGTGTCCGGTCGTGATGCGCCGATCAAGGCCGGCAACTGCCTGCAACTGCGCAATATCCCGATGGGTAGCACGGTGCATTGCATCGAGCTGCGTCCGGGCAAGGGCGCGCAGATCGCACGCAGCGCCGGTGCCTCGGTGCAGCTGGTGGCTCGCGAGTCCGGTTACGCCACGTTGCGCCTGCGCTCCGGCGAGATGCGTCGCGTCTCGGTCGACTGCCGCGCCACCATCGGCGAAGTCGGCAACGGCGAGCACAGCCTGAAGAAGCTGGGCAAGGCCGGTGCCAAGCGCTGGCTGGGTATTCGTCCCACCGTTCGCGGTGTGGTGATGAACCCGGTCGACCACCCGCACGGCGGTGGTGAAGGCAAGACTTCTGGCGGTCGTCATCCGGTCAGCCCCTGGGGCACGCCGGCCAAGGGCTACAAGACCCGTAACAACAAGCGCACGCAGCAGTTCATCGTGCGTCGTCGTACCAAGTAACAGGAAGCCGACATGCCGCGTTCTCTGAAGAAAGGTCCGTTCGTCGACCTTCACCTCGTAAAGAAGGTGGAAGCTGCGGTTTCCGCCAACAACAAGCGTCCGATCAAGACCTGGTCGCGTCGTTCGATGATCCTGCCGGAAATGGTCGGCTTGACCATCGCCATCCATAACGGCCGTCAGCACGTGCCCGTTCTGATCAACGAGAACATGGTCGGGCACAAGCTCGGCGAGTTCGCGGTGACCCGGACGTTCAAGGGCCATGTCGGCGACAAGAAGGGCAAGTGATGAGCACTGAAGCCAAAGCGATCCTGCGTGGCGCCCGCATTTCGGCGCAAAAGGCACGCCTGGTGGCTGATCTGGTCCGCGGGCTTCCCGTGGGCCGGGCCAGCGACGTGCTCACCTTCACCAACAAGAAAGCCGCGCTCCTTGTACGCAAGGTGTTGCTGTCGGCCGTCGCCAACGCCGAGAACAATCTCGGCGCCGACGTCGATGAGCTGAAAGTGGCCAGCATTTTCGTCGACGAAGGTCCGGCGATGAAGCGCATGCACGCCCGCGCCAAAGGCCGCGGTTCGCGCATCCTGAAACGCACCAGCCACATCACTGTGGTTGTCGGCAACTGACTGGGGACGTAGACGATGGGTCATAAAGTTCATCCCACCGGTATCCGCCTCGGCATTGCCAAGGACTGGAACTCGAAGTGGTACGCCAACAAGCGTGATTACGCCACGTATCTCGTGGCCGATATCAAAGTCCGCGACATGCTGAAGAAGAAGCTGGCTGCTGCCGGCATCTCCCGAATCCAGATCGAGCGTCCGGCGAAGACCGCACGCGTGACGATCCACACCGCCCGTCCGGGCGTGGTGATCGGCAAGAAGGGCGAGGATATCGAGAAGCTGCGCAAGGAAGTCAGCGACATGATGGGCGTTCCGACGCACATCAACGTCAATGAAGTGCGGAAGCCCGAGCTGGACGCACAGCTGGTTGCCGAGTCGATCGCGCAGCAGCTGGAGCGCCGCATCATGTTCCGCCGCGCCATGAAGCGCTCGGTCGGCAACGCGATGCGCCTGGGGGCACTGGGTATCAAGATCAACGTGTCCGGTCGTCTGAACGGTGCCGAGATTGCCCGCTCCGAATGGAGCCGCGAGGGTCGTGTTCCGTTGCATACGCTGCGCGCCGACATCGATTACGGGACTGCCGAGGCGAAAACCACCTACGGCATCATCGGCATCAAGGTCTGGATCTACAAGGGCGAAGTCTTTGATCTGGCTGCAGCAAGCCAGGAGTCGAAGGACGAGTCGTCGCAGCCGCGCCGCGAAGGTGGCGAAGGTCGTCGTAATGATTCGCGTCGCGAGGCCGGTGACGGCCGCCGCGAGCGGTCTGCGAAGTAAGGAGAGTTGCCATGTTGCAACCCAAGCGAACCAAATACCGCAAGCAGTTCAAGGGCCGTAACGACGGTCTGGCGCAGTGCTCCAACCTCGTCAGCTTTGGCGAGTACGGCCTGAAGGCGACGACCCATGGTGCGCTCACTGCGCGTCAGATCGAAGCCGCCCGTCGTTGCATCACCCGCTTCGTCAAGCGTGGCGGCAAGTTGTGGATCCGCGTGTTTCCGGACAAGCCGATCACCAAGAAGCCGATCGAAGTCCGCATGGGCGCGGGCAAGGGCAGCGTCGAGTTCTGGGTCGCACCGATCCAGCCTGGTCGCATGCTTTATGAAATCGAGGGCGTCGATGAGTTGACCGCGCGCGAGGCGTTCCGCCTGGCCGCAGCCAAGCTCTCGGTGCAGACCCAGTTTGTAACCCGGGCGGTGATGTGATGGCCACCAAAGATATCAATAACCAGTCGGCCGAAGAGTTGAAGCAGCATCTGCTGGACCTGCGCAAGGAGCAGTTCAACCTGCGTATGCAAAAGGGCTCCGGCCAGCTCACTCAGCCGCACCAGCTACGCCGCGTTCGGCGTGACATCGCCCGCACGAAGTTCGTGCTCGGCGACAAGAAGTAAGGGACGGCCGACATGAGCGACATCCAGGTTCAAGCAGAAACGAAGCAGGCGCGCACCCTCGAGGGCCGCGTCACCAGCAACAAGATGGACAAGACCGTGACCGTGCTGGTCGAGCGTCAGGTCCAGCATTGGCTGCTCGGCAAGATCATCCGCCGGTCGACCAAGTTGCATGCGCAGGACGATCTCGGCGCGGGTGAGGGTGACCTCGTTCGCATCGCGGAATGCCGTCCGTTGTCCAAGACCAAACATCACCGCGTGGTTGAAATCATCACGCGCGCCAAAGTCTAAGGGAGGGTGCAGACATGATTCAGATGCAAAGCACGCTATCCGCAGCGGACAACAGCGGCGCAAAGGAAGTGATGTGCATCAAGGTGCTCGGCGGCTCCAAGCGCCGGTACGCCTCGATCGGTGATGTCATCAAGGTCACCGTGAAGGATGCCATTCCCCGCGGCAAGGTAAAGAAAGGCGAGGTGTACAATGCCGTGGTGGTTCGTACCGCCAAGGGTGTGCGCCGGTCCGATGGCTCGCTGATTCGTTTCGACGGCAATGCAGCGGTGCTCCTCAACAACAAGCTCGAGCCGATCGGTACCCGTATTTTCGGGCCGGTTACCCGCGAGCTGCGCAGCGAGAAGTTCATGAAGATCGTCTCGCTTGCGCCCGAAGTGCTCTGAGCGGAGATCACAAAATGAACCGTATCCGAAAGGGTGATCAGGTCCTCGTGATCACCGGCAAGAACAAGGGCCAGCGCGGCGATGTGCTGCGTGTTGCGGACGATCGCGTATTCGTCTCCAACGTGAATCTGATCAAGCGTCATACCAAGGCGAATCCGCAGGCCAACCAGGCCGGTGGCATCGTCGAGCGTGAAGCTTCGATCCATCTCTCCAATGTGCAGCTGTTCAACCCCGCCACGAACAAGGGTGAACGCGTCGGCACCAAAACGCTCGAAGATGGGCGCAAGGTCCGCGTGTTCCGTTCGACTGGCGAGGTCGTGGACGCGTAAGGAACACGATCATGACGCGCCTTGAAAATTTTTATAAAGAGCAGGTAGTCGCCAAGCTCACCGAGCAGTTCGGCTACCAGAATGTGATGCAGGTTCCCCGCATCACCAAGATCACGCTGAACATGGGCGTGGGCGAAGCTGCGGGCAACAAGAAAGTGCTCGAGAACGCCGTGGCCGATATGGCCAAGATCGCGGGCCAGAAGCCGATCACGACCAAGGCGCGCGTCTCCGTGGCCTCGTTCAAGATCCGCGACGGCTGGCCGATCGGCTGCAAGGTCACCTTGCGTCGTGCGCAGATGTGGGAGTTTCTGGATCGCCTGATCAACATCTCGCTGCCGCGCGTGCGTGACTTCCGCGGCGTTTCGGCGAAGGCGTTCGACGGCCGTGGCAACTACAATTTCGGTATCAAGGAACAGATCATTTTTCCTGAAATCGACTTTGACCAGGTGGATGCGCTGCGTGGCATGGATATCTCCATCACCACGACTGCCGGCACCGACGACGAAGCCAAAGCCCTGCTGGCAGCGTTCAGCTTTCCGTTCCGCAACTGATAGGCGTAATCCATGGCCAAGACATCAATGGTGAACCGCGATATCAAGCGGACCAAACTCGTCAAGAAGTTCGCTGCAAAGCGGGCCGACCTGAAGGCGATCGTGCTGAGTTCCACCGCCTCTTATGAGGACAAGATGGAAGCGCAGACCAAGCTGCAGAAGTTGCCGCGCGATGCCAGCCCGGTGCGCCAGCGCACCCGTTGTGCGTTGACCGGTCGCCCGCGCGCTGTCTACGCGAAGTTCGGTCTTGGCCGGAACAAGCTGCGCGAGGCAACCATGCGCGGCGATGTGCCGGGTCTGCGCAAAGCCAGCTGGTAACCGATGACTGCAGGACCGGTTGAAGGGGCGTTGCTCCTCGACCGGTTCACCCGGCGGCTTCCCTGATGCCGTCGTTGATGCGACTACCGCATCGAGATTCGCTAAAACCCGAAATTGCTGATATAGTCGGCGGTCTGCGCAAGGCAGGCCGACGTCGATGTCGGCTCACAATTTGATTGATTTCCGGTTTTATCGGATATCGGTGCACTCTGAAGGATGTTTTCATGAGCATGACTGATCCCATCGCCGATCTGTTTACGCGCGTCCGCAATGCCCAGGCAATGGGCAAGCCGACCGTTCGTATGCCGTCGTCGAAACTGAAGGTGGCGATCGCCGACCTTCTCAAGAACGAGGGCTATATCCTCGACGCCAAGACTTCCGCCGAGGAAGGCAAGCCGGTGCTCGAGTTGAAGCTCAAGTATTTCGAAGGCCAGCCGGCCATCGAGACCATCTCCCGTGTCAGTCGCTCCGGCCTGCGTGTATACCGCGGCAAGGACGAACTGCCGAAGGTCCTGGGTGGCCTGGGTATCTCGATCATCTCGACTTCCGCCGGTCTGTTGACCGATGCGCAGGCCCGTGCCAAGGGTCTGGGCGGCGAAGTCATCGGCCAAGTGGCATAAGGAGTCTTTCATGTCGCGTGTTGCCAAGAAACCAATTTCCCTGCCGAAGGGCGTCGAACTGACGGTCAATGCCGAAAATATCTCGGTGAAGGGCCCCAAGGGTACGCTCACGGTGCATCACCTGCCGGGTGTGACGGTCGCTGTCGACAACGGCGTTGCGAGCATCGCCCTTGCCGAGGGTACCGACGACAAGTTCGGCGGTACTGCACGCGCCCTGCTGGCCAACATGGTCACTGGTGTGTCAACCGGTTACGAGCGCAAGCTCGAGCTGGTCGGCGTGGGCTATCGCGTAGCGATGCAGGGCAAGTCGCTGAACCTGAGTCTGGGCTTTTCCCACCCGGTGCTGTTCGATGCGCCGGAAGGCGTCAGCATCGAGACCCCGACGCAGACGGAAGTGCTTATCAAGGGCACCGACAAGCAGGTCGTGGGCCAGGTCGCCGCCAAGATTCGCGGGTTCCGTCCGCCGGAGCCCTACAAGGGCAAGGGTGTGCGGTATGCCGGCGAGAAGATCACGCTGAAGGAAGCCAAGAAGGCGTAAGTACGCAGTGCCAGCGTGGGTAGGCAGTCATTCCTGACTGCGCTATCCAGGCAACCTGCCGAAAAAGGCCCATCCGCTTTCTGGAGATATCAAGATGAACAAGAACGAAAATCGCCTGCGCCGCGCCAAGTCCACGCGGAGCCACATTCGCAAGTTGGCGGTGGCGCGGCTGTCGGTGCACCGGACCGGACAGCATCTGTATGCGCAGGTATTCGATGCCTCCGGCCAGAACGTGGTCGCCGCGGCATCCACGGTGCAGAAGTCGGTCGCAGAAGGCCTCAAGGGCACCAAGAACCTGACTGCGGCAGCAGCAGTCGGCAAGGCGGTCGCCGAACGTGCGATGGCCGCAGGTATCGAGTCGGTGGCGTTCGATCGCTCCGGCTTCCGCTACCACGGTCGTATCAAGGCGTTGGCCGACGCTGCTCGCGAAGCCGGTCTGAAATTCTGAAGTAATACCCGGGCCAGGGTTCGCTCCCGAGCGACTCGATTGCCCGCTGAGGTACCTACAACTCCAAGCGGCCAAGCCGCAAGCAAAGTCCTGGTTCGCCGGGCACATGGAAAAGAACATGTCTTCTAACGATCGCGAAAATTCGGACGGCTTGCTCGAGAAGTTGATCGCCGTCAACCGCGTGGCCAAGACCGTGAAGGGTGGCCGCCAGATGAGCTTCACTGCATTGACCGTGGTCGGTGACGGTGAGGGGAAAGTCGGCTTCGGCTATGGCAAGGCGCGTGAAGTGCCGGTGGCCATCTCCAAGGCGATGGAGCGTGCCCGCCGCCAGATGGTGAGCATCGAGCTGAACAACGGCACCCTGTGGTATGCCATCAAGGCCAACCACGGTGCGGCTCGCGTCTACATGCAGCCCGCCTCCGAAGGTACCGGTGTGATTGCCGGTGGCGCCATGCGCGCTGTGCTCGAGGTGGTCGGCGTCAAGAACGTGCTGGCCAAGGCTGTCGGTTCGCGCAATCCGATCAACCTGGTGCGCGCCACCATCAAGGGTCTGCAGGCGGTTGCCTCGCCCAAGAAGATCGCCGCCAAGCGTGGCAAGACCCTGGAAGAGGTGCTCGGTAATGGCTAAGTCCCAAAAAACTGCCGACAAGACCGTGCGCGTGCGCTTGGTCAAGGGCCTGCGCGGCGTGCAGGCTCGTCACCGCCTGAGTGTCAAGGCGCTGGGTCTGGGCAAGATCAACGACGTTCGTGACTTGAAGGACAGCCCGCAGGTTCGTGGACTGATCAACACGGTCTATTACCTGGTCCGGGTCGAGGAGTAAGCATCATGCGTTTGAATGACATTCAACCGGCGGCCGGTTCGCACAAGACGCGTCTGCGCGTCGGTCGCGGCATCGGCTCGGGTATGGGCAAGACGGCCGGTCGCGGTCACAAGGGTCAGCACGCCCGTGCCGGCGGCACCCACAAGTTTGGTTTCGAGGGCGGCCAGATGCCGCTGAACCGCCGGATGCCGAAGGTCGGCTTCCGTTCGAAGAAGAAGGTCGAGAGCCAGGAAGTGTTCCTGTACCAGCTGGCCAACCTCAAAGGTGACGTGATCGACGTCGTTGCGCTGCATCAGGCTGGCCTGATCAACAGCCGCGCGAAGCGGGTCAAGGTCGTGCTCAAGGGTGAAATCGGTCGCGCGGTGAAGTTGTCCGGTCTGCTGGCCACGGCCGGGGCCAAGGCAGCCATCGAGGCTGCCGGCGGCAGCGTGGAGTAATTGACGGTGGCAGCAGCCAAGGGCAACGCACTGGGCAAGCTTGGCAAGCTGACTGAGCTTCGTCAGCGCATCTTCTTCGTGATCGGTGCGTTGATGGTGTTCCGGCTTGGCTCGTTCATTCCGGTACCTGGCGTCAATCCGGAAGCGATGACCAATCTGGTCAACGGCAATGGCCTGATGGACATGTTCAACATGTTCTCCGGCGGCGCCTTGGCGCGGTTCTCGGTGTTCGCGCTGGGCGTGATTCCGTATATTTCCGCGTCGATCGTGTTCCAGATGATGGGCTCGGTGGTGCCGAGCCTGCAGGCATTGCGCAAGGAAGGCGAGGCCGGCAAGCGCAAGATGACCATGTATACGCGCTATGCCACGGTGGCATTGGCAGCGTTTCAGTCATTCGGTATCGCGGTCGCTTTGCAGAGTCAGGTGGCAGCGGGTGGTGCACCGGTGGTTTACACGCCAGGTTTCGGCTTCGTCATGTCGTCCGTGGTCGGGCTTACTGCCGGCACGATGTTCCTGATGTGGCTGGGTGAGCAGATGACGGAGCGCGGTATCGGCAACGGTATTTCGTTGTTGATCTTCGCCGGTATCGTCGCGGGTCTGCCGGCAGCGGTGGTACATACGCTGGGCATGGCCAACAACGGCGAGCTGTCGCTGATCAAGCTGTTGATGGTGTTCGGTCTGGCGTTGGCAGTGACAGCGTTCGTGGTGTTCATGGAGCGCGCCCAGCGGCGCATCACGGTGAACTACGCGAGGCGGTCGGGCGGTCAGAAGGCCTACCAGAACCAGAGTTCGAATCTGCCGCTGAAGATCAACATGGCCGGTGTGATTCCGCCGATCTTCGCCTCGAGCCTGCTGATGTTCCCGGCAACTGCGGTGAGCTGGTTCAGCACGGGTCACCCCTCGCGCTGGCTGCAGGATCTGACGCAGTCGCTGAGCCCTGGCAACCCGCTGTATGAAATCGTGTTTTCAGTACTGGTGATCGGGTTTGCGTTCTTCTATACGGCGATCGTGTTCAACGCCGACGAGACCGCCGACAACCTCAAGCGGTCGGGTGCGCTGATTCCGGGGATTCGCCCGGGTCGGGCCACAGCAAGTTACATCGATTCGGTGATGACCCGCCTGACCGGTGTTGGCGCTTTGTATCTGGTGCTGGTTTGTCTGGTGCCGTCGTTCATGCAGCAGGCCTGGCATGTACCGTTCTATTTCGGCGGCACGTCGCTGCTGATCGTGGTGGTGGTGGTGATGGATTTCACGGCACAGGTGCAGGCGCATCTGGTCAGTCACCAGTACGAAAGTCTGCTCAAGAAGGCCAATCTTCGCCGCAGCTGATGCTGCGAACGTAGGGCCAAAGTCGGGGAGTGGCGACACCGCGGTGTCGCAGGGCTTTCCAGTTCGGGTAATTCAGGTTAAAATTGCGCGTTTACCGCGCACGAAACGCATCGGAGAAAGAACATCATGGCGCGCATTGCGGGTGTCAATTTGCCGGTCCAGAAACATGTCTGGGTTGGTCTGCAGAGCATTTACGGTATCGGTCGCAGCCGAGCCAAAAAGGTCTGCGTGGATGCGGGCGTGGTTTTGACCACCCCGATCAAGTCCCTCAGTGAAGGCGAGGTGGAGAAGATTCGCCACGAAATCGGCAAGTACATTGTCGAGGGCGATCTGCGCCGTGAGGTAGGTATGGCCATCAAGCGTTTGATGGATCTGGGTTGCTACCGCGGTCTGCGCCACCGTCGTGGCCTGCCGGTGCGCGGCCAGCGCACGCGTACCAACGCACGTACCCGCAAGGGTCCCCGTCGCGCGATCAAGAAGTAACGGATTCCGAATATGGCTAAGCCGGTTAAGACCAAGAAGAAGATCAAGCGCGTTGTCACGGATGCCGTGGCCCACGTGCAGGCCTCCTTCAACAACACCATTGTCACCATCACCGATCGCCAGGGTAACGCCTTGTCGTGGGCTACAGCCGGCGGCGCCGGTTTTCGTGGCTCGCGCAAGTCGACCCCGTTCGCTGCCCAGGTGGCCGCCGAGAAGGCCGGTCGCGCTGCAGGCGACTACGGAGTGAAGACGGTGGAAGTGCGCATCAAGGGCCCAGGTCCGGGCCGCGAGTCCGCGGTGCGCTCGCTGAACGCGTTGGGCTACAAAGTGCTCAACATCATCGACGTCACGCCGATTCCGCACAATGGCTGCCGTCCCCCCAAGAAGCGTCGAGTCTAAGGAGCATACCCATGGCCCGTTATCGTGGAGCTACCTGCAAACTCGCCCGTCGTGAGGGTGCAGATCTCAGCCTGAAGAGTCCCGCGCGTGCGCTGGATTCCAAGTGCAAACTGGAAAACAAGCCCGGCCAGCATGGCGCGAACAAGCGCATGCGCATGTCCGACTACGCCGTTCAGCTGCGTGAGAAGCAGAAGGTCAAGCGCATCTACGGCGTGCTCGAGCGTCAGTTCAGCAACTATTACACCAAGGCGTCGACCCTCAAGGGCAACACCGGTGAGAACCTGTTGCGCTTGCTCGAAAGCCGTCTGGACAACGTCGTCTATCGCATGGGCTTCGCAGTAACCCGCGCCCAGGCTCGCCAGCTGGTTGCCCATAAGGCGATCCTGGTGAATGGCAAGAAGGTGAACATTCCTTCCTACCAGGTTCGCCCGGGCGACGCGATTGCGCTCACCGAGAAGGCACGCACCCAGTTGCGTGTGCAGGAAGCGGCGACCGTATTCGACACCATGGATCTGCGTCCGATCTGGGTCGAAGTCGACGCGAAGAAATTTGAAGGTACGTTCAAGTCGGTGCCGGATCGCGGTGATCTGCCGTCCGACATCAATGAAGCATTGATTATCGAGCTTTACTCGAAGTAATTACCGGAGCTCTGCATGGCAGTTTCGTCAACTAGTGTGCTGCGGCCGCGTGGCCTCAGCGTCGAACAGCTCGGAGCCAACCGCGCCAAGGTGGTGGTCGAGCCGCTCGAGCGTGGCTTCGGCCACACCCTGGGCAACGCGCTGCGTCGCGTGCTGCTCTCTTCGATCCCCGGCAGTGCCATCGTCGAGGTCGAGATCGATGGTGTGCTGCACGAATACACCACCCTGGAAGGTCTGCAGGAGGACGTCATTGAAGTCCTGCTCAACCTGAAGGACGTGGCGATTCGTCAGCATACCGGCGATGAAGTCACCCTGACCTTGTCCAAGAAGGGCAAGGGCGTGGTCACGGCCGGGGACATCGTCGTCGACCACTCGGTGGAGATCATCAACCCCGAGCATGTGCTTTGCCATCTGACCAAGGACATTGCACTCAACATGCGTCTGAAGGTGCGTCGCGGCGTCGGCTATCAGCCAGCCAGCACGCGCCAGCATCCGGATGATGAAGCACGTCCGATCGGTCGCCTGCAGCTGGACGCGTCATTTGCGCCGGTGCTGCGCGTGGCCTACGAAGTGGACGCGGCTCGTGTCGAGCAGCGCACCAACCTCGACAAGCTGGTGCTGGATATCGAGACCAACGGTACGATCGGTGCTGAAGACGCGGTTCGCAAGGCGGCCGAGATCATCAACGATCAGCTTTCGGTGTTCGGCGACTTCTCGCGTCGCGAGAGTGCGACCGACAAGGCCGAGAAGAGCGGGTTCGACCCGTTGCTGTTGCGCCCGATCGACGATCTGGAGCTCACCGTGCGTTCGGCCAACTGCCTGAAGGCCGAGAGCATCTACTACATCGGTGACCTGGTTCAGAAGACCGAGGTCGAGTTGCTTAAGACGCCGAACCTGGGCAAGAAGTCGCTGACCGAGATCAAGGATGTGCTGGGCGGACGTGGCCTGGCCCTCGGCATGAAGCTCGAAAACTGGCCGCCGCCGGGCCTGTCGCACGGCATGCAGCTGGGTTGATTGCGGTTTTGCGATCACTCGTGGTCGCATGCGATACCGGTGCACTGGCGAGGTTGAGTTCCGACTCTCTCGCCAGTCGCCACAAGCGGCCATCCTGGCCGCGGTTTTTTTTTGCGATCCCCTTTGATCGCTGTGTCATTCGGTTGGGCGAGTATGGGTTTGCCCCCTTCGCCAGCCGCCAAAGACGGTCGTCAGCGACCGTACTTTCAAACAAGAGTCCGATACAAAAGGCTCCTCATAGCGGGTAACCGCGGGAATCCGGACATACGCGCCGGCTTTTCATAACAACAGACAGAGAATCAGTCATGCGCCATCAAAAATCCGGACGCAAACTCAATCGCACCAGTTCGCATCGCGAAGCCATGTTCAAGAACATGGCCTCGTCGCTGATCAAGCACGAGCTGATCCGTACCACCCTGCCCAAGGCGAAGGAACTTCGCCGTGTGGCCGAGCCGCTGATCACGCTGGGCAAGGTCGATGGCGTCGCCAATCGGCGCCTTGCTTTCTCGCGCCTGCGCGACAAGGAAGCGGTCGGCAAGTTGTTTGTCGAGCTCGGACCGCGTTACAAGGAGCGTCCCGGCGGTTACCTGCGTATCCTCAAGTGCGGCTTCCGCCCCGGAGACAATGCGCCGATGGCGTATGTCGAGCTGGTCGGTCGCCCGCAGGTCGAGGCAGTCGACGCCGAATAAGGCGACTGGCGACACCGAGCGGCTGGACGTTCAGGCGTCCACAAGCAAACCCGGCCGGGCAACCAGCCGGGTTTCTGCTTTCTTGGAGCTCCCGTTTCACGGCCGATTGCAGCGGAATGCCGTCATCCTGCTGACAGCGCGGCGGGGAACAGGTAATGTCGTTGTTCCGCAACGCAGCAAAATGCCATGAATCCATTCCGCTGGTCGTATCGTGTCAGTTTTCTTGTCGGCTTCGTTGTCTGTGCGGGCCTGCTTGGCTTCGCGCTCTACGCGGAAAAGTACTGGCAGATGTTTCCCTGCCCGCTGTGCATCTTCCAGCGGGTTGCTTTCATCGTGATGGCGGTGTTCTTCCTGCTCGGCGGATTGCATGCGCCGCGGGGCCGTGGACGCTGGGCCTACGCCATCGGCGTCTGGCTGGGTGCGATCTTCGGCATGGCCGTGGCCGGGCGGCATCTGTGGATCCAGTCCCTGCCGACCGACCAGATCCCGTCCTGCGGTCCGCCGCTGGATTACATGTTCAGCGCGTTTCCGTTCCAGAAAGTGCTCGAGCTGGTGTTCACCGGATCGGGCGAGTGCGCCAAGGTCGAGCCGATCCTGGGCTTGCCGATGCCAGCGTGGACGCTGTTGTGGTTCGCCCTGCTGGCGGTATTGACGATGATGGCTGTGCGACAGCGGGTGCTACGCAAATGAAGGCAAGTGACGTTATGAAGATCATGCCCGGCCACGAAGCTTCCGCGCCGGCGACGGTACCGGTGCGCTGGAGTCCGGAATCATGGCAGCAGCGCGAGGCGCTGCAGCAGCCGTATTACGATGATGCGGACGAGCTGGCCCGGGCCAGCTCGCATCTGGCGCAGCTGCCACCGCTGGTCACGTCGTGGGAAGTGCTTGCGCTGAAGCAGGCGATTGCGGAGGCGCAGGACGGCGATCGTTTCCTGCTGCAGGGCGGCGACTGCGCCGAGAGCTTCGCCGACTGCACCAGCCCGGTGATTTCGAACCGGCTCAAGGTGCTGCTGCAGATGAGCCTGGTACTGGTGCATGGGCTGAAGAAGCCGGTGCTTCGGGTGGGCCGTTTCGCCGGGCAGTACGCGAAGCCCCGTTCGACCGATACCGAGACACGCGATGGTCTGACCCTGCCGAGTTTTCGCGGTGACGTGGTCAACAGTCCGGACTTCACGGTCGAGGCGCGCCGCCCCGATCCGCAGCGACTGATCCAGGCGCACGCCCATTCCGCGCTGACGATGAACTTCGTGCGCGCGTTGATCGACGGTGGTTTCGCCGACCTGCATCATCCGGAATATTGGGACCTGGCGTGGGTCGAGCATTCACCGCTGGCTGCCGAGTACCGTCAGATGGTCACCGGCATAGGCGATTCACTGCGCTTCATGGAAACCCTGGCCGGGCCGATCGCCGGCTTCTCCCGGGTCGACTTCTTCACTTCGCACGAAGCCTTGCTGCTGCATTATGAGCAGGCGCTCACGCGGCAGGTGCCGCGTCATCCCGGCTGGTTCAACCTGTCCACCCATTTCCCCTGGATCGGCATGCGCACCGCCGCGCTGGATGGCGCGCATGTGGAGTATTTCCGCGGCATCCGCAATCCGATCGCGGTGAAGGTGGGTCCCACGGTCACGCCGGAGCAATTGTTGCCGCTGATCGACGCGCTGAATCCGGACGACGAGCCGGGTAGGCTCACCCTGATCCATCGCATGGGCAACGGGAAGATCAGCGCAGCATTGCCCTCATTGCTGGAGGCGGTCAGGCGTGAGGGCCGGCGCGTGTTGTGGGTCGCCGATCCGATGCATGGCAATACCGAGAGCACCTCGAACGGGCACAAGACGCGCCGTTTCGACAATATCCGCGGCGAACTGGATCAGGCATTCGACATCCATGCTGCCGCCGGTACCAGGCTCGGCGGCGTGCATCTGGAGTTGACCGGCGAGGATGTCACCGAATGCATGGGCGGTGCGCGCGACCTGTCCGAAACCGACCTCGACCGAGCCTACAAGTCGATGGTCGATCCGCGCCTCAATTACGAGCAGTCGCTGGAGCTGGCGATGCTGATCGTGCGCAAGTCGGTCGGCGGTACCGGCGTCCGCTAGCCAGGCGGCAGGCAGTCGCCTCTCCGGCCGGGAGTGCCGGACGGCGAATTCCGCGGCTGGGTTCGGACGTCCATCGGCACGTTGAGCTTTGCCGCCGGAGAGGCGCCCGGCGCCCGACGGCTGTGGCACGTTGTCACGTATCCCCTGGGCTGCGCGCCGGGCCGGGCAGGTCGCCGCTGCCGCGGGCGTACAATTGCCGGATGATCACGACCCCCAGCCTGCATTCCATCAAGCCGTCCATCGTGGCGACGCTGCTGGTCCTTGGCATCCTGTACGGCGCGGCCAGCCATGCCGCCGAGGCCGATGCCATGCCGATTCCCGATACCTTGCAGCAGCGTATCGTCGCCTGCACCAGCTGCCACGGCGTGCATGGCGAAGGTACGCCGGGCAGCGGCTACTTTCCGCGTCTGGCGGGCAAACCCGTCGACTACCTGGTGCGCCAGATGCAGGATTTCCAGAACGGGCTGCGCAAATACGCGCCGATGGAATACACAGTGCGCCAGCTGAGTCCTGCATTCATGCATGAGATCGCCGGGTACTTCGCGGCGCAGCAGGTGCCCTATCGCCGCTCGCCGTTGCCACCGGTCTCCGCGACGACGCTGCAGCGTGGCGAGCAGCTGGTCAGCAACGGCGATCCCGCGCGCAGAATCCCCGCCTGCGCCAGCTGTCATGGCAGTCAGCTCACCGGGGTGGAGCCGTCCACACCGGGGTTGGTCGGCCTGCCGTACGACTACCTCAGCGCGCAACTGGGCTCATGGCGCACGCATACCCGCGCCGCGCTGGCGCCCGACTGCATGGCGGTGATCGCCAATCGACTGAGCGCATCGGATATCACCGCGGTGGCGGCAGCCCTGGCCAGTCGGCAGCCACCGCCCGACACGCACGCGCAGGCGGCGGGCTCGGTGACGCCGCCGTTGCGATGCGGCGTGCTGGGCGCCGGCGGAGCCAACCCATGAGGCGGCTGCGCTGGGTGGTGTTGCTGATCGCGCTGATCGTCGTGCCGGTTGCCCTGCTGCTGGGCTGGGTGCTGTTCGGCGATGGCGGCGGCCGACCGACATCCATGGCCGTGAGCAAGGTGAGTGCAGCCACCTTGCATGATCCGGTCCTGATCGCCCGAGGCGACTACCTCACCCTGGTCGGCGACTGCGCCGGTTGCCATACCGCGCAGGGTGGGGCACCGTTTGCGGGAGGCCGCTCGCTGGCGACGCCATTCGGCAACATCCCCATTCCCAACATCACGCCGGATCGGGAGACCGGCCTGGGCAACTGGAGCTTCGAGGATTTCTGGCAGGCATTGCACGCGGGCAAGGGACGCCACGGCGAACTGCTGTACCCGGCATTTCCGTACACCTCCTATACCCGGATGAATCACGACGACGCGCTGGCGATCTTCGCCTACCTGCAATCGCTGCCGCCGATCCATCAAGCGCCCGCGCTACCGTCGCTGGGCTTTCCCTACAGCGTGCGCAGGAGTCTGGCGGCATGGCGCGCACTGTATTTCAGCGAGGGGGAGTTCAAGCCTGACCCGGCGCAGTCGCCGCAGTGGAATCGGGGAGCCTATCTGGTGCAGGGGCCTGGCCACTGCAACGAATGCCATGCCGCGCGCGACTCGTTCGGTGGCACGCCGCAGGATGAGCATCTCAGCGGGGGGCAGATACCGGTACAGAACTGGTACGCCCCCGATCTGAGCATGCAGCGCAATGGTGGTCTGCAGGGCTGGCGCGAGCAGGACATCGTCGACCTGCTGAAAACCGGCCTGTCGGCAAGAGGGGCGGCGTTTGGCCCGATGGCCGACGTGGTCGCTACCAGCACCCAGCACCTCACCGACGATGACCTGCAGGCGATAGCGACCTACCTGGCCTCGTTGCCGCCCCGCGCACCGGCGGCGGCGGAAAAACCCCCATTCGATGCCAAGGCCATCGTGCAGCAGGGCGAGAAGGTCTACGCCCAGCACTGCGCGGCTTGTCACCGCAAGGACGGCGGCGGAGTCGCCGGCATTTATCCGCCACTCGACGGCAACTCCTCGGTGACCGAACCCAGCGGGATCAATGCGACGCGGATGGTGTTGCTCGGTGGCTTCACGCCGCTGACCACGGCCAATCCACGACCCTATTCGATGCCGCCGTTCGCTCAGCAACTGAGTGACAGCGAGGTATCGGCGGTGGTCAGCTATATCCGTCGCACATGGACGAACCATGCCGCGGTGGTTCGCCCCGAGGATGTGAGCAGGTACCGGCAGACGCCGATGGATTGAACACTGGGCGTCGGTGCAATGAACTCAGCGGAATGCTGCCCCCGCAACATCGTGTCCCGTGGTGGTTGTGGCCGATGCCGCTTGTACCGCCCGGTGGAGCCTGCCCAGCACCAGCCAGGGCGCGAGACTCCAGTGTCCGCGGGCCTGCCCCGACGGCGAGGGCAGCACGAACAGTCGTGTGCTGCCCAGACAATCCCGCTGTACGCCGTAATCGACGGCATGACCGAGCGTCGCGCGCGCCGCGTTCTTGCTGGTGAACGCCAGCCATTGCGGGCGATGGCGTTCGATCCTGGCGAACAGGTCGGGCACGTCGAACGCATCGCGCGGCAGTTCGCTGTCGTTGCCAGCGTGGCGTTTGGCCAGGTCGGTGAGGCCGATGCCGTAGTGCGGCAGCAGCGGATAATCCGCGGGCGCCAGCTGGCGCGGGGTCAGCCCGGCCTCGAACAGGGCACGCCAGAACAGGTTGCCGGGATGGGCGTAGTAGGCGCGTTCGGCGGCCGAACGTCGCCCGGCGGCGGTGCCGCAGAACACCAGACTCAGCCCGGCCTGCAGCACATCGGGCAGGATCACCTCCGATCGTGCGGGCGCCTCAGTCCCGTGCGACATCATGCTGCCCGCCCTGATCGAGCCGGCTTTCGTCGGGCGGACCTTCGTCGAGGATGAAATCGGTGAACTGGAAGCGCCCGTCGCGCAGGACCGATTCGCCGCGGCGCAGCGCGAGCGGCTGTCGGAACAGCGGGCCGGCATGACTCAGGGTGTGGAATTCGCCGCGCTCGCCGCAGGGATCGACCCCGGCCGGCAGCGCGTCCAGCAGGGCGGCGTCGAAATCGCGGCCGCAATAACCGGCATCCAGTTGCTGGGTGTCGACGCAGCACAGTACGGCACGATGACCCTCGCTGACGAAGCGCCGCGACAGGGCGGCGGTGTCCTCGCCCCACAGCGGGAACACTGCACGCCAGTTTTCTCGGCCGAGCTGGCGCACGCGGTAGTCGCGCACGTCCTCCAGGAACAGGTCGCCGAAGGCGCAATGGCGGATACCCGGCCAGCGCATGCGTGCCTCGACCAGAGCCTGCGCATGCGCCTGCTCGTAGGCTTCGTTGCTGCCGGGCCAGTCCAGCAGGACCTCGACCAGAGGCAGGCCGAGCGCGGCGGTCTGCGCCAGCAGGATGTCGCGGTGCACACCGTGCATGGCCACGCGCTGGTAATTGCGGTTGACCGTGGTGAGCAGGCCCACGACCTGCCACTGCGGATCGGCAAGCAGACGCTGCAGTGCCAGCAGGCAGTCCTTGCCGCCGCTCCAGGCCAGCAGAATGGGTTTGGCTTCGACAGGGGTGGTCATGATCGGATTATCCGTTGTGTCATCTGGTTCGGCCACGACAACACGGCATGCAGGCGCTGCCCTGCATCGAGTCGGAACTCCAGCCGCAGGCCGAGTGCCTCGGCGGCGGCATGGGCCAGTGCCAGTCCGAGTCCCGCGTGGCCGGCATGCGGCGGTTGCTTGCGCCAGAAGCGCTGGCCGAAATTGAGCAGATCATCGGCTCCCAGTTCGGGGGCGGCGTTGTCGATGTCCAGTCCGCTCGCGCTCAGATGCATGGTCACGATGTCGCCGGCGGGCGCATAGGCACAGGCGTTGCCCAGCAGGTTGCCGACGATCACTTCGAGCAGGGCAGGGTCGGTGCGCAGGCCCGCCGGGGGTGTGCCCTCCAACTGCAGTGTGACCCCGCGGTCGGCCGCCTGGCCCTGTTGCCGCTGGAGCTGGCGTTGCAGCCAGGCGGCCAGCGGAAGCGCCTCCGGTTGCGGTTGCTCGAGGCCGGACTGCAGCCGGGTAAGCAGCAGCAGCGCGGTCACCGTGGCCTCGAGTTCGGCGCCGATCTGGCCAACTTCGCCGAGGATCTCGGGCAAGCCTCGGTCGCTGGGATAACGGGATTCCACCTCGGTCAAGGCACGCAATTCGGCCAGCCGCGTGCGCGTCTCATGGGCCAGCCCGCTGGCGAACTGACGCTCCCGGGCCAGGCCATCGTCCATGCGTCCGAGCACGTCGTTGAAGCGGGTCACCAGCGGATCGAGCTCGCGCATGCCACTGGCTGCCAGGCGCTGGCCGGGTGCGTTCGGGCCGATGTCGCGCATGCGATCGACCAGCACGGTCATCGGGCGCAGTCCATGGCGCACGATCAGCGGCACCGCGATCAAGGCGATACCCAGCGCCAGCGCCGGACTGAGCAGCAGGATCCAGTCGATGGCGAGCAGGATCTCGTTGGTCGTGCTGCGATCCTGTTCAAACAGCAGGAGGCATGCGCGGCGGTATGCCGGGTGGGCGGGGGAAGAGCGCGACGCCGGTCCGTCGTTGTGCTCGTCCGGCGGGAGAGCGAACGCGAACCGCACGGAGCCCAGCTGCTGATCGGCATGAGGCAGGTCGGCAAAGCGCGGCTGCGAATCGGTCTGACGGGCCCAGTCCGGTGGGCTGACCGGTGCTGGCGGCGTGCTGTGCAGGGCCGGCATGCCATCGCAACGCACCTCGTAGAACGTGGGGCTGTCGCCGCCCAGCAGACCTGCCTGCGGGTGTAGGCGCTGGTCGCCCGGGGCCTCGTCCTGCTCCAGCTGGATCATCGTGCTCAAGGCACTGGCCTGGGTCAGCAGGTTCTGCTGGAAGCGGCTCTCCAGCTCGTGGTCGACCCGCCAGTCCATCAGTTTGGCTCCGCCGCCCAGCACCAGCAGGCTGGTGACGACCAGCAAGGTGGTGATGCGGGCCGACAGCGAGGCCGGCTTCATGGCTGCCAGCCGTTCACGGGATCAGATAGCCTGCGCCGCGGCGGGTTTCGATCAGGCCGGGCAGGCCCGCGGCATCCAGTTTGCGGCGCAGGCCGAACACCAGCACCTCGACGCTGCGATCGGAGACCTCGCTGTCGCTGCCAGCCGTGCGCTCGAGGATCTCCAGCCGGCTGAACGCCCGGCCCCGATGGCGCAGCAGCAGGCCGAGCATGGCGAACTCGCGCGGGGTCAGCGACAGCGGCTGCCCGTTCGCGCTGGCGCTGTGCGAACGCGGATCCCACGCCAGCGCGCCATGGCTGAGTATCAGTGGCTGTGCCTCCTGCGGTCGCCGTGCCAGCGCGTGCAACCGGGCGACCAGTTCGTCGAAGGCGAACGGCTTGACCAGATAGTCGTCGGCGCCGGCATTGAGCGCCTCGATCCGGTCAGCGACCTGGTCGCGTGCCGAAAGCACCAGCACCCTTGGCCGCTGACCGCCGCTGGACAGGCTGCGCAGTACGCCGATGCCGTCGAGCCGCGGCAGCATCAGATCCAGCACTACCAGTTCATAGTCATAGCTGCCCAGGAAGGCGCAGGCTTCCACGCCATCGCCGGCGGCATCCACGGTGAAGCCGGCGCCCTGCAGGCCGCGTTGCAGGGTCTGGCGCAGGCGTTCGGAGTCTTCCACCAGCAGCAATTTCATGCGTGGCCTCGTGTAAGCATGTTCCAAGCCTAAAGCAAGATGGTCACGGATATTCCGTGGCGTGCGTTATGCATCGACAGTGCGCCCGCGCAGCCGCTATAAAGATGGCCTGTCCTGGGAGTATGCGGTGAGCGAAGAAATCCTGATCAACGTGACCCCGCGTGAAACGCGGGTCGGTGTGGTCGAGAACGGCATGCTGCAGGAGGTGCACGTGGAGCGCGCCTCCCGGCGGGGCTACGTCGGCAATGTCTACAAGGGTCGGGTGCAGCGGGTGATGCCCGGCATGCAGGCGGTGTTCGTGGAGATCGGACTGGATCGGGCGGCGTTCCTGCATGCCTCGGACATCGTGCGTCCGTCGGCACTGGCGGCCGATGGGACCGAGTCGAACGGCAACGGCCATGTTCCCTCGATCAGCGAGCTGGTGCACGAGGGCCAGGAGATCGTGGTGCAGGTGGTCAAGGACCCGATCAGCACCAAGGGCGCGCGGTTGTCGGCACATCTGTCGATCCCGTCTCGGTATCTGGTGCTGCTGCCGTACGCGCGCACGCTGGGCATTTCCGCCCGCATCGAGGACGAGGCCGAACGCCAGCGCCTGAAGGACGTGCTGACCCCGCTGATCGGCGACAACCCGCTGGGCTACATCGTGCGCACCAATGCCGAGGGCCAGAGCGCCGAGTCGCTGGCCTTCGACGTGGCGTATCTCACCAAGGTCTGGCGGGTGGTGCAGGAGAATATCGCCAAGGCGAAGATGGGTGAACGTGTCTACGAGGAACTGTCGCTGCCGCTGCGCAGCCTGCGCGACATGCTCAACGACGACATCGAGAAGGTGCGGGTGGATTCGCACGAGACCTTCGACAAGGTGGTCAAGTTCGTGCACAAGTTCATGCCGCAGCTGGATGATCGCATCGAACACTACGACGGCGAGCGACCGATCTTCGACCTGTACGGAGTCGAGGACGAGATGCAGCGCGCGCTGCGAAAGGAGGTGCCGCTGAAGTCCGGCGGCTACCTGATCGTGGACCAGACCGAGGCGATGACCACGATCGACGTCAACACCGGTGCCTACCTGGGGACGCGCAACCTGGAGGAGACGGTCTACCGCACCAATCTGGAGGCTGCCCAGGCGGCTTCGCGGCAGCTGCGGCTGCGCAACCTGGGCGGCATCATCATCATCGACTTCATCGACATGAACGATGAGGAGCACAAGCGCCAGGTGCTGCGCATGCTGAACAAGGGACTGGCGCGCGACCACGCCAAGACCACGGTCTACCCGATGTCGGCACTCGGGCTGGTCGAGATGACCCGAAAGCGCACCACTGAAAGCCTGGCCCGCCAGCTGTGCGAGCCGTGTGCGACCTGCAATGGCCGCGGCGTGCTGAAAACCGCCGAAACGGTGACGTACGAGATCTTCCGCGAGATCACCCGTGCGGTGCGCCAGTTCAACGCCGAGAAGCTGCTGGTGATGGCGAACCCCGCGGTGGTCAACCGCATCCTCGAAGAGGAGTCCAGTGCGGTGGCCGAACTGGAAGAGTTCATCTCCAAAAGCATACGCTTTCAGGCTGAAGAGCATTATTCGCAGGAACAGTTTGATGTCGTGTTGCTGTAACTCCGGCCTGGATCATCACGCGTGAAACCCGCCTGGCAGCGTCGACTGCATCGCTGTGCCCGTGCCCTGGGCTGGACTGCCGGTGTGCTGGTGATCCTGCTGGCCGTGCTGGCGGCGCTGGCCCAGCTGACCCTGCCGTTGCTGGCGCGCCAGCCGGTGTGGGTGGCGGCGCAGCTCAGTCAGCGCCTGCAGCGGCCGGTCAGCTTTGCCTCGATGGAGGGGCGCTGGACCGCGTCCGGTCCCGAGTTCGTGATGCACGACGTGATGATCGGTGCGTCGGCTGGCGAGACTGGCGCCGTGCTGAAGGTCCCCGAAGCCGAAATGAAACTCGACTTCGGTGGCTGGCTGCTGCCTTCGCGGCATCTGCTCAACCTGCATGTGCGTGGCCTGCAGCTGGATCTGCTGCACGATGCCGCCGGCTGGCACGTCAACGGTATCGGCGTGGCCGGAGGGGCGGAGCGGCAGCCGCTGTCACTGGGCCGGTTGTCGGTGGACCTGTGGCTGGGGGACCTGCGCGTGGTGGTCACCGACGCCATGCTCGGCAAGCACTACACCTTGCTGTCCAGGCAACTGCGCCTGAGCCACCAGGGCAACCAGATTCGCGTGGGGGGCACGCTGCGCCGTGACGGTGTGGCGGGGGCCATGCTGCGCATGGCCGGCCGCTTTCGTGAGGACGGCAGCGCTGGCGAGGTCTGGGTCGGTGTCGCCAGCGCGGAGTTCAAACCGTTGCTGGATGGCATCGACATGCGGGGCTACACGGTCGATCACGGTAGTGGCCAGTTGTCCGCATGGCTCGACTGGCGCAAGGGGACCTTGAGTCGCAGCCTGATCCGTTTCGATCTGGCTACGCTGGTGGTGACTTCGCCCGCCGGCGGCACCGCCAGCGTGGCATCGCTGCATGGGTTGGCCGGAGTACGCCAGACCGATGACGGTTACGACGTGCGCTGGGCCGGCGATGACGGCAGCGCACTGGCACTCCGTCTGCATCAGCCCGGTACGGCGCAAGCCAGTGCGGGCGTGTCCGCGCGCGATCTGCAGCTGGAGCCGCTGCTGCCCTGGCTGGCACTGAAACCGGATCTGTCGTCGGCGCTGGCGAAATGGCTGGGCGGCGGGCGTCCGCGCGGAGATCTCGATCATGTCGCACTGCACTGGACCCGTGCCGGTGGGTTGCAGGCGGTGGAGGTGGCATTTACCGGACTGGCGATCGACCCGGTGGGCAAACTGCCTGGCGTGAGCGCCCTGCATGGCGATCTGCGGGGCGATGCGGAAGCGTTGTCGCTGGAGCTGCCGGCGCAGGTCGCCACCGTGCAGTTTCCGCATGCGTTCCGGCAGCCGTTCGCCTTGTCGAAACTGGCCGGGACCCTGGCGTTCTGGCCCCAGGACGGTGACTGGCACATCGGCGTCGATACGCTGGAGTTTGCCGGTGCCGGCTTCTCCGGCCAGGTCCGTGGCGAGATGAGTTTGCCGGCGCACGGCGGCCCGCCGTTCATGGACGTGTATGCCAGCCTCGAGCATGCCGACGTGGTCGCGGCAAAATTGTTCTGGCCGATCGACGCGATGTCGCCCGGCACCATTGCCTGGCTGGATCGGGCGCTGGTGGCCGGCAAGCTCGACCAGGCCCAGGTGCTGCTGCGGGGCGATCTCCGCGACTGGCCTTTCCGTCACAACGAAGGGCGCTTCGAGGCACGCGCGGAAATCAGCGACCTGACGTTCGACTACGGCAAGGACTGGCCGCGCGCCGAAGGCATCAGCGCGGTAGCCAGCTTCGTCAACAACGGCATGCTGGTGGAAGCCGGCAATGGCCAGTCGCTGGGTGTGAAGGTGGACAAGGCCGTGGCGCTGATCCCGGATTTCGGCGAGGGCCTGCTCGATCTCAACGTGCAGGGTGCCGGCAGCGGCGCCAGCCTGATGAATTTCGTGAGCAGGAGCCCGATCGGCATTCGCCAGGCCGGTACCCTGGCCAAGCTGAATCTGGGGGGGCGTGGCAGCTTCAATTTCCATCTGGCGCTGCCGCTGAAGCAGGTCCAGGACGCGCAGCTCAGCGGCACCGCGCAACTGCAGGACGCCGACCTCACCGCGCCGGACTGGAACCTCAGGCTGGACAAGCTCAACGGACCCTTGCAGTTCGATCTGCATGGCCTGCGGGCCGGCCCGCTGGACGCCGGCTTCCGTGGCCAGCCTTCCACGCTGCGGCTGGCGCTTGCCGGAGCCAACAGCGATCCGGCCACGGTGCTGTCGGCGCAACTGCAGGGCAATTACCGCGTGGCCGAGCTGGTGCAGGGTTTTCCGTCACTGGACTGGCTGGGCCAGCTGGCTGCGGGCCGCAGCGACTTCCGCATCGGATTCATGATCGCCCATCCGGCGGCGGGCAGCGATGCGCTGGCGCAGACACTCAGCATCGACTCGCCGCTGAGTGGAATCGCGCTGGACCTGCCGGCGCCGCTGGACAAGTCCGCCGCGAGCAGCCTGCCGCTGCATCTGACGATGAGCCTTCCGGTCGGCGGCAGCGACGTGCAGGTGGCGTTGGGTCAGCTGATGCGCGGGCACCTTCGATTGGCCGATGGCGCGCAGCGACCACTGGCGGCGACCCTGGCGTTCGGTGACCAGATGCCGCAGATCCTGCCGCCGCGGGACCTGCGCATTCGCGGTCATGCGGCCAGACTGGACATCACCGGCTGGGTGCAGCGCGTGGTGGCCGGCAGCGCCGGCTCGGGTCCGGGGCTGGAGAGCATCGAGGTGAGCACCGATCAGGCCGGCTGGTTCGGTCGTTCGCTGGGAGCGTTGAGGCTCCGGGCCACGCCGCAGCCCGATCTGCTGAGCATCGATGCGGATGGTGCCGCGATGGCCGGCAACTTCAGTGTGCCGACGCAGGAGTTGAACAAGCGGGGGGTCACCGCTCGGCTGCAGCGGCTGCACTGGCCGAAGGACCCGACTGCGCAGGAACTCGACCGTGCCGCTGCGCCGGCCGCCGCCGCGAGCTCTGCCGCTGCTGCCAGTGCGGTGGTGCTGCACGATCCCGCGAATACCGGGATCAACCCGGCGGCGTTGCCGCCGCTGCATCTGTGGGTGGGGGATCTGCGTCTGGGCGATGCGAGACTCGGCGAGGCCCGGCTGGAGACCTGGCCGACCCAGACCGGCATGCATATCGAGCAATTGCGGGCACTGTCCAGCCGCGTGCAGGTCAACGCCAGCGGCGACTGGAATGGCAGCGCCAGCGACAGCCATACCCACATGCGCATCAATTTCGCGGCTGAGGACCTCGGCGCCATGCTCAGTGCGTTCGGATTCGACGGACTGGTTCAGGGCGGCAAGACCCATGATCAACTCGATGCCAGCTGGCCGGGCAGTCCCAGCGCACTCGCGCTGGCCACCATGGATGGCACCCTGACCGTCGACGTCAGGGACGGCCGTATTCCCGAGGCCACATCGCCTGGGGTGGGGCGCTTGCTCGGCCTTGTTTCGCTGGCCGAACTGCCGCGGCGGCTCACCCTGGATTTCGGCGACGTGTTCGGCAAGGGGCTGGGCTTCGATTCGATTACCGGCGATTTCCGCCTGGGCAACGGCAATGCCACCACCAGCAATCTGGTGATCGCCGGCCCGTCGGCGAATATCAGCATCACCGGTCGCACCGGCCTGCGTGCGAGGGATTACGACCAGCAGGTGCGGGTGGTGCCACATGTCGGCAACAGCCTGCCGCTGGTCGGCGCCATGGTGGGAGGCCCGATCGGTGCGGCGGCAGGTTTCGCGGTGCAGGGCCTGCTCGGCAGGGGCCTGAATCAGGCAGCCAGTGCGCGTTACCGGGTCACCGGCAGCTGGGACAACCCGGTGATGACTCTGGTGGAGAAACACGGCACCGTCGCGCCACCGGCGCTGCCGCTGCTCGGGCCGGTCGACAGCCTGCCTGCTGCGGCAGGCAGCGTGACGGCACCGGCGGCAGCCAGCTCGGTGCAGCCGTGAAGCGCCGCTAGCGCGGAGGTTCGGCGGGTTCGGCCGGCTCCTTGCCGTGGCGAAACGGAAACAGCTGCTGCTTGACGAAGCCATCGGGCATGTAGTCGCCGACCACGCCGTAGCGCTGCGGGAACCGGTTGCTCGATTTCACCGCGGTGCCAAATACGTAGTCGATGAACGCGAAGTGCGCAGCGTAGTTGCGGTCGATCGCCTCGTCGTCGGAGGCGTGATGCCAGTGGTGGAAATCCGGCGTCACGACCAGGTACTTCAGCGGCCCCCAGGGCAGCGACACGTTGGCGTGGTTGAATACTGCCTGGAAGCCCACGATCAGGATGTAGCCGTTCATCGCCGCCTCGCTGAAACCGAGGATGTACAGCGGCGCCAGCACGCAGACGCGGGTGGCGATCAGTTCCAGCATGTGCTGGCGCGAGCCGGCCAGCCAGTCCATCGTCTTCACGCTGTGGTGCACGGCGTGGAAGCGCCACAGGAACGGGATCTCGTGATACGCGCGGTGCGTCCAGTACTGCGCCAGGTCGGCCACCAGCACGCACAGCAGCAACTGCGGCAGGAACGGAATGTGCCGGACGGTCTGCTGGAAGTTGCTGCTGACCAGCCAGCCAAACATGTGATGCAGCAGGAAGTTCACCGTGAGCAACGCCAGCCCCACGATGAAATGGTTGACCGCGAAGTGCTTCAGGTCGGTCTGCCACTCCTTGCGGAAGATCGCCTGGCCCCGATACAGCGGGAACAGTTTCTCGATCACCACGAAGATCAGGGTCGAGCCGAGCAGGTCCAGGATGAACCAGTCCAGCCCGATATACGGCGTGTGGTCGGGGAAGTTGCCCACCGGCACGCGCGAGCCGCCCAGCGCGACGGCCGCCACCACCAGCATGAAGGCCACGACGTTGAGGTTGCGCTGGCGGTTGAGGACCAGGTTGCCCAGCGACATCCCGCCGGCCACCAGCAAGCCGACCAGCAGTACCTGACGCAGTACGTCGACCGAATACTTGTGGCGCAGGTCCGGCGTGGTCAGGTACTGCGGAAAGTGGAATGCGAGTACCGCCAGCAGGCCCAGGAAGCCGAGCGACAACGCAATCACGCTGCTGATCCGGCCCAGCCCCGGTGTCAGTTCGCCATCCCCGTGCAGCAGTTCGCGGGTTTCCTGCACCGGTGCCTTCACCGCGCGCCCGATGACTTTGCGGGCGGCCTGGCGTTTCGAATGTTCGCTCACGGGTGATCCTTCACGTCGCACGCCGGCTGGCGCTATGCGGCATGGTAACCGAGCGCGGCGGGCTTTAAAGCGCGCGCCGACAACCCCATGTGGGATAGTTCCCGACCCACCGCAGACGAACTCGATACCCATGGATTCCCTGATCGCGCTAGCCGAAAGCAAGTTGCTGTCCCCCGGCGGCATCGCCACCGGCGATCTGGACCGCGTATTCACCCAGTTGATGGGGCCGTCGATCGACGCGGCGGATCTGTACTTCCAGCACTCACGCAGCGAGTCGTGGTTGCTGGAAGAGGGCATCGTCAAGGATGGTAGTCACTCGATCGAGCAGGGCGTCGGTGTGCGCGCGATCTCCGGCGAGAAGACCGGTTTCGCTTATTCCGACGAGATCGTGCTGCCGCAACTGCTGGAAGCCTCCCGCGCCGCGCGGGCGATCGCGCATGACGGCAACGGGGCCGGCAAGCCGCTGGCACTGAACGGCGCGCGCCAGCTCTACCCGGCGATCGATCCGGTCGAGAGCCTGCCCAATCCCGACAAGATCGCGCTGCTGCGAGAGGTCGATGCCTATGCGCGTTCGCGCGATCCGCGGATCAAGCAGGTCATCGTCAGCCTCGCGGCAACCATCGACACGATCCTGATTGCTGCCTCCGACGGTACCCTGGCCGCCGACGTGCGCCCGCTGGTGCGAATCGGCGTGCAGGTGATCGCCGAGCAGAATGGCCGGCGCGAGCAGGGTAACGCCGGTGGCGGTGGCCGCTACGGCTACCGCGAATTGATCGAGAACGGCCGCGCCCTGGCATTCGCCGACGAGGCCGTGCGCCAGGCGCTGGTCAACCTGGACGCGGTCGATGCGCCGGCCGGCAGCATGACCGTGGTGCTCGGTCCCGGCTGGCCCGGTGTGTTGCTGCACGAGGCGATCGGGCATGGCCTGGAGGGCGACTTCAACCGCAAGGGCAGCTCGGCGTTTTCCGGTCGCATCGGCCAGCGCGTGGCGGCGAAGGGCGTCACCATCGTCGACGACGGTACCCTGCCGGGCCGGCGCGGCTCGCTCAGCATCGACGACGAGGGCACGCCGAGCGAGTGCACCACCCTGATCGAGGACGGCATCCTCAAGGGCTACATGCAGGACAAGCTCAACGCACGCCTGATGGGCATGGCGCCGACCGGCAACGGCCGGCGCGAGTCGTTCACTACGCTGCCGATGCCGCGCATGACCAATACCTACATGCGGGCCGGCTCGCACGATCCGCAGGAGATCATCCGCTCGGTCAAGCGTGGCCTGTATGCGCCGAACTTCGGTGGCGGCCAGGTCGACATCACCAACGGCAAGTTCGTGTTCTCCGCCAGCGAGGCCTACCTGATCGAGGACGGCAGGATCACCCGTCCAGTCAAGGGCGCCACCCTGATCGGCTCCGGTCCGGAGGTGCTCAACCGGGTCTCGATGATCGGCAACGACCTGGCCCTGGACGAGGGCGTGGGCGTGTGTGGCAAGGACGGCCAGAGCGTGCCTGTCGGTGTCGGTCAGCCGACCCTGAAAATCGACAACATGACCGTAGGCGGCACCGCTTCCTGACATCGCTGGCGCGGTGGCGCCAGAGACGTTTGTCTGTTGCTTCAACAATGCGGGGCCGTCGCAGCGTGCGCGCGATCGGCCCCGGGTCTCAATCGGAGCCGTGGCGCAATGTCGCGGCGCGATGCTTGGACAGGGCGGGGCATATCCAGCCAGATCAGCCGACGTACGGCACCGGTAGACCCGGCAAAGCGCAGTGCTTCAACACTTTCGCGTCTCAAACAGACGGCTGCCCAGGCGCAGCGGAAAGGGCAACGCAAGCCCTCGGGGAATGGCCGCAGATTCTTACGACAACTCTTTTGACTTGTGTCAAAAACCTCATTCGACGCCGTGTTTAACTCCTCTTTAATGACAGCGTCATCAAAGAGTCATCCACTGAGTTATAAGGAGCACATAGTCATGAATGCGGTGAACGAGGGGAATCCGGATCGAGGCAAGACCGACGGCCGGTGGTTTCGAAAGCTTGCGACGGCAGCCTGTCTGCTGCTGGCGCCCACGCTGGTGCTGGCCGTGCCGTCCTACGCGCGGCAGACACATCAGCCCTGCGCAGCCTGCCATGTCGGAGGCTTTGGCCCTGAACTGACGCCATTCGGGCGCGAGTTCAAGATCAATGGCTACACCATGAAGGTCGGCAACGACACGAAGGTGCCGCTCTCGGCGATGCTGGTCGAGTCGTTCGAGCATACGAAAAAGGCACAGGACCCGGCGGACATGCCGAGTGGTTTTGGCACCAACAACAATTGGTCGCTGGACCAGGCCTCGCTGTTCCTGGCCGGACGTCTGAGCGATCACATGGGCGTGTTTGCCCAGGCTACCTACTCCCAGAATGGTCACCTGCTGGGCTGGGACAATGCGGACGTGCGTTATGCGCGCCCGTTCACCCATGGCGACCACAGCGGTACCTGGGGCATTTCGGTCAACAACAACCCGACCGTCAGTGATGCGTTCAATAGCGCACCGGCCTGGATCTACCCATACATGGGTTCGGAGATGGTGCCGGGAGCACCTGCCGCACCGATCCTGTTCGGTGGATTGGGTGGCCAGTCGATCGGCGCCACCGCCTATGCCCAGATTGACGGCAAATGGTATCTGGAAGCCGGCGCGTATCGTTCGCTGTCGATCGCCTTCACCCATCACGTGAATGCCGATTATTCCGGCAGGATATCCAGCGCGGCCCCGTATGCACGAGCGGCATACACCTGGAAAGTCCCGCACGGTGATTTGACGATGGGCGGGTTCCTGCTGAACGTGAAGCGTGGTGGACTCGGTTCGGATCTCAACGGAAATGACATTCCGTTGTCCGGTCCCACCGACAACTTCAACGACCTGGGATTGTCCGGCGACTACCAGTACTTCAAGGGTGACCACATCGTCACGGTCAACGGGTTGTACGTGCACGAGAAGCAAACTCTCAACAGTACGTACGATGGCGGCAACGGTTCCTCGAATCTGCACGACACGCTGAATTCGTTCAACCTCAAGGGCAGTTACTGGTTCCGCAACACCTATGGCGTGACACTGGCCGGGTTCGCGAGCAATGGCAGCAATGACCTGAACCTCTACGGCAACAACGGTTCACCCAACACCCAGGGCGGCATCGTCGAGTTGAACTACAACCCGTTCGGTCAGGCTACTTCGTGGAAACAGCCCTACGCCAACGTGCGCCTTGGCCTGCAGTACACCTTCTATTCGAAGTTCAACGGCCTCGTGCACAACGTGGATGGGGCGGGGCGCAAAGCCAGCGACAACAACACCTTGTACTTCTACGTCTGGTTGGCGATCTGATCGGCAGCTGAAATCAGGCAAGGGCTTCATCGCGGCTGGCGGATCGGAAGATCCGCCAGCCGTTTTCTTTTTCGCGGACAGGCGGGAAACGCCATATGGACAGGCGAGGAGATGGCTGGAGGCGGCGGGCGGAAAATAAGCCGATAGCTCTCACACCAATAGCGATTCGATCACCGCTGCCCTCATGGAGCATGTCAGCGCGAATCAGCTCAATACGCACATGATCGATCCTTCCGCTCGCCGCGTCACCATGTGCGGTGAGCCAAAAGAGGCGCCGAGGCGCCCCTTCCATCTCTCCGAGCCGCACCGCTGGAGGCGGTTCAGCGCACCCTGAACAGCACCGGCGCCCAGCGGCCGCTGGCGTAGGACTCTTCGCGATTGCGATGCATGCGCTCGATCGCCTGGGTCCGGCGTGCTTCGGCCCACTCGACGCGGGTCAACATCAGTCCGGCATGGTCCACGCCGCGCCGGCTGGCTTCGTTGTCGCGCCAGTTGCGGAAATTGCAGTAGGCCTCGATCTCGTGCTCCAGTTCGCGGACGCACAGCTCGATCATGATCGCGTCGTCGAGGAAGCCCAGTATCGGGATGTTGTCCGGCAGCAGATCATCGGGGCTGGCAAAGTAGGCTAGCGCCGCCAGCACGTTGTTGCGGTCGGCGTCGGGCAGGTCAAAGCCTTTGTCCTCGACCATCGCGATCATTGTGTTGATGTGCTTCAGCCGGGTGCTGACGAAATCGGGCAGATGGGTGGCGTGGCTTTCTTCGAGCAATTTGCGCGCTGCGGCGACGATGGTGGCCTCGTCCTGATTGTCGACCGTTTTCTGGGCACCCTTGATGCCGTCGATGAAAAGCTTCAGGTCAGAATCGGTCAGCGAAATCGAGATATCCAGACTCATGGTTGATCACTCTCAGGTGGGCCTGTGGGTAAGCGCGCAGCGTATGCCTGCAGCGGCACGGACGTCAAATGCACGGCCGTGTGCCGATCGGCAAGCGATGCCCGGATCAGCTGATGCTAGTCCGGATCAGCTGGAGGAGGATGGCGCGTCCGCCATCAACTCTTTCAACAGCTGAAAAATCTCCCGATACGCCCGCGGTGGCTTGTTCGGCGTATCCTTTTCGACACGCGCCTGCCGCACCAGCGAGCGCAGGTGCTGGCGGTCGACCTGCGGGTATTCGTTGATCAGCTCGGACAGTGCCGCCTCGTCCTCGGCAATCAGCCGGTCGCGCATCGATTCGAGCCGATGCATGGCGGCATTTTCCTGGCGCTGCCTTTCGCGGTTCTCGCCGAGTTCGGCACGCACGGAAGCGAAGTCCTCGTCGTCGTAACGGCGCATGACCTTGGCGAGGAAGGCAAGCTGGCGCTTGCGTGCGCCGTGCGCGGTCATGCGGCGGGTGATGTCGATCTCGCGGCGCACGTCTTCCGGCAGTTCGAGTTTGGCCAGTCGGCTCGGCTGCAGCTCGATCAGTTGGCCGGCCAGGGTCAGTACGGCCAGCGCTTCGCGACGCTGCTGGGTACGGCTGGGACCGTAGTCCTCTTCGTCGAGTTCGGTCTGGTTGCGGCTGCGGCTCGGGCTCACGATGTTCAGTTCCAGGAAGGGGCGGTGTCAGAGAGGCGGGGTATCACGGTCGGGCTCGGCCAGGTCGGGCTCGGTCGATTCCAGTGCGAAGCGGGCGATCGGCTCGCCGTCCAGTTCGATGGTCTCGTTGAACATGCTGGCCGGGCGCACCCACAGCCCGTGATCGCCGTAGAGCGCCTGGTAGACCACCAGCGGCTCCAGCGTCTCGCTGTGACGGGCGGTGCCCAACACGCGGTAACGCTGACCCTTGTAATGACGATAGATGCCGGCGGTGGGTTGCATGGGCGTTCTCCGCAGCTCTTTGCATTCTGCCGCGGCGACCCCATCTTGGGCGATTGACCCCATCGGGAAGCTTGGCGGCTGCGAACCGCCTATTCTACCCGTCAAACCCCGAGGAAAGCCCAACGTGAGCGAAAGCACCATCAGCCAGGACCGCAGCCAGCAGGATCGCAGCGAGCAGGAGCTCGACCGGCTGGCCGAACTGGCCGAGGACGTGATCCGCCGCGCTCGCGCAGCGGGCGCCAGCCAAGCCGAGGTGGCCGCCAGCATCAACACCGGGTTGAGCGTGAACGTGCGGCTGGGTGAGGTGGAGACGGTGGAGCACACCCGCGACCGCGGCTTCGGCCTCACGGTGTACTTCGGTCAGCGCAAGGGTTCGGCCAGCACCGCCGACCTGCATCCGGATTCGATCCAGGCGACCCTCGACCAAGCCTGTGCCATCGCTCGCTACACCGAGGCCGATCCCGCCGCCGGACTGGCCGACGCGACACGCATGGCCACGTCGTTTCCGGATCTGGACCTGTGGCATCCGTGGGATATCGACACCACGCGAGCGATCGAGCTGGGCATCGAGATCGAGGATGCCGGCCGCGCGCATGCCGGCATCAGCAATTCCGACGGCGCCAGCGTGCAGGCCGGGCAGGGGGTGTCGGTATATGCCAACTCGCACGGTTTCGTCGGGCGCGAGCGCGGCACATCCCATTCACTGTCGCTGGCCCTGATTGCCGGTGACGAGGACGGCATGCAGCGCGACTACTGGTACGACAGCGTGCGCACGGCTGGCGATTTCATCAGCGCCAGGGCACTCGGCGACAAGGCTGCCGAACGCACGCTGGCACGCATGGGTGCACGCAGCCTGTCGACACGGCAGTGCCCGGTGCTGTTCGTGCCGGAGCTGGCGCGCGGCTTGATCGGCCACTTGTTGGGCGCGGTCAGCGGAGGCGCGTTGTATCGCCAGGCCAGCTTTCTGCTCGACCACGTAGGCAAGCCGGTGATGCCGGGTTGGCTCAATATCAACGAACGACCGCAGCTCCAGCGCGGGCAGGGCTCGAGCAGCTTCGATGCCGAAGGGGTGGCGACGAGCGACAGCGCGCTGATCGAAAGTGGCGTGCTGGCGCGCTACGTGCTGGGCAGCTACTCGGCGCGCAAGCTGGGGCTGGAATCCACCGGCAATGCGGGTGGCATCCACAACCTGATCGTCGATCCGGGCAGTGCCGATCATGCGCTGGACGATTTTGCCGGCATGCTCAGGCGCATGGGCACCGGCTTGCTGGTGACCGAGGTGATGGGGCAGGGCGTGTCCACCATCACCGGCGACTATTCGCGTGGCGCGGCGGGTTTCTGGGTGGAAAACGGTCAGATCGCCTATCCGGTGGAGGAAATCACCATCGCCGCCAACCTGCGCGAGATGTTCGCCGGGATCGTGGCGGTGGGCACGGATGTCGATCGGCGCTCGCACATCCTCACCGGTTCGATCCTGCTGGAGCGGATGACGGTGGCGGGCGAGTAGGCCGCAGCAAGTTTCGCCCCTGCCGCAAGTTCACTCGGCAAACCGTTCATGGCTTGCTAGCATCCGGATGACCGGCACTGGGCCGGCGATCTGTCGACGTTGAGGAGATGCGCATGAGCGTTCCACCCGATTCCGTCAATCCGCCCCCGCCGAGTGAACCCCTGGTCGGCGCCCCGTCGGCCGAAGAGCGTCAGTGGGCGATGTTCGCGCATCTGTCCGCGCTGTTCGGGCTGGTGATTCCGCTGGGCAGCATCATCGGCCCGCTGGTGATCTGGCTGATCAAGAAGGACACCATGCCGTTCGTCAACGATCAGGGCAAGGAGGCGCTGAACTTCAACATCACCGTGGCCATCGCGGCGATCGTTTGCTGGATCCTGGTCTTCATCCTGATTGGATTCCTGCTGTTGCCGGCCGTGTTGATTGCCTGGCTGGTGTTCGTGATCATCGCCACGATCAAGTCCAACGAGGGCACGACCTACCGCTATCCGTTCACCTTGCGGCTGGTCAACTGAGCCGGATACAAAGGCCATCCGGCGCGCCTTGCGCCGGATGGCGGCCCGCTGCGGGTTTCGAATAGACTTGACCGGTCTGCCATCGTCCGGACGATGCGGCAGGCATGGGGCGGGGTTGGGGGAATGACGAGACTGGACAACCCCGCTGGAAGGGACGACAAATCTATTCAAGGGGATGACTGATGGGTTTTTTTGACTGGTATCTGAAGTGCGTCAAGGGCCACTACGCGGATTTCGAGGGGCGTGCCCGGCGTACCGAATACTGGATGTTCTTCCTGGTCAATCTGATCATTTCGATTGTGCTGGGGTTGATCGGCAGGGCCATCGGCTTCGAGGTGCTCGGTTCGCTTTACGGCTTGGCCATGCTGGTGCCCGGACTGGCCGTGGGCGTGCGTCGCCTGCATGACACCGGACGCACGGGCTGGTGGTGGCTGATCGCGCTGATTCCGCTGATCGGAACGATCTGGATCATCGTGCTGTTCGCCATCAATGGCGATCAGGGTGCCAACCAGTACGGCCCGGACCCGAAAGACGCCGCAGCCTGAGCCGACCGGTCTGGCGGTTTGGATATAGGGGCGGCGCAAGCCGCCCTTTTTCATGGCGCGATGTGATGACCCTGGATCACGGCCTCGATCGCGTTGCGCGACTCAATACGTGCGATGGGCTGCGTAGAGTGCCAACTCGTGCAGCAGCCGGCCCTTTACACCCCATGGCGTGATCGCCTCGCGTGCGGTATCGATCAGTTCGGCCAGGCGTGCGCGCGAGGCATCCAGCCCGATGATCGAGGGGAAGGTGGGTTTGTCGGCGGCCGCGTCCTTGCCGGCGGTCTTGCCGAGCACGGCCGATTCACCTTCCACGTCGAGGATGTCGTCGCGCACCTGGAAGGCCAGGCCCACCGCATGGGCATACCCGTCCAGCGCCTGCAAGGCGGCAGTATCGGCGCCGGCGAGAAGCGCACCCAGCCGCACCGAGGCGCGGATCAGGGCGCCGGTCTTGCAGGCATGCATGTGTTCGAGTTCGGCCAGGGTCAGTCGCTGGCCGACCGCCGCCAGATCCAGCGCCTGACCGCCGGCCATGCCTTCCGCACCGCAGGCGCGGCCGAGCGTACGCAGCATCTCAATGTGGATGGACGGAGCGGCCTGGCCAGCGTGGCCATCGGCGAGCAGCTCGAATGCCAGCGCCTGCAGGGCGTCGCCGGCCAGGATCGCCATCGCCTCGCCGAACACGACATGGCAGGTCGGCCGGCCACGGCGCAGGGCGTCGTCGTCCATCGCCGGCAGATCGTCATGCACCAGCGAGTAGGCATGAATCAGCTCCACCGTACAGGCTGCGGCATCGAGCGCCGGGCCGTCCTCGCCTAGCGCATGGGCCGCGGCGTAGACCAGCATCGGTCGCAGTCGCTTGCCGCCGCCCAGGACGGCGTAGCGCATCGCGCGGTGCAGCTCGGTGGGGGAATGGTCGGCCGGTGGCAGGTTTCGCTCGAGCGCCAGTTCGGCGCGCTCGATCAACAGCTGCAGTGCAGGGCCGAGCTCAGAGTTCGGGTTCAAACGGTTCGGCGCCGTCGGGGGCATCGGGATCCAGCAACAGGCGCACACGCAGTTCGGCCTGTTGCAACGACTGCTGGCAATGACGGAACAGGCCGATGCCGCGCTCGAACGAGGCCAGCGATTCGTCCAGGCTCAGCTCACCGCCTTCCATGCGTGCGACCAGTTGCTCCAGCTCGTCGAGGGAGTGTTCGAAGTCCACGGCGGGCGGGGTTTTGACAGGTGCGGGAACGGTCTTGGCCATGGGCCGCAACGCTAACGCAGCGGCCGTCCGGAATCAATCCGCACGACCGGCCAACGGGGTTCGGGAGCGGTGGGTCAGCGTGCCGGTTGCCAGTGCGGGCGCGTGCCTGCGTGCTCGAAAATGGCGGCGCCGTGCGCGTTGCACCACCGGTCGGCCACCGCGACCAGCTCGTCGCCGGCGTATAGCAGCGGGCAGCCGACGCGCCGCCACGGCGGCATGGCGCTGTGCTGGAACAGGTCGCGCAGTTCGCGGGTATGCGCGTCGCCGGCTGGCTTGATGCGCTCGCCGCCACGGCGCAGGCGCACGCCAAGGGGCTCGGTGAGGCGGGCGGCGGGGTCGAGCAGGGTCAGCGTGCTGCCATCGGGCAAGGTCAGCGGCGCACCGTCCCAGGTCGCCTGCCAGTCGGCGGCGATGCTGTGTCCCGGCGGCAGCGCCCACAGTCGATCCTTCCAGATGTGCAGCTCCGCGCCGGGCCAGCGGATGCAGGGCAGCTGGCTTGGTCGGGCGCCGCACTGGCGTTCGATCTGGCACCGCTGCGCGGTGGTCGGAGCCGGCAGGCCGCGTCCATGCAACCAGTGATCGAGCAACGGCTCGCGCAGTGCGGGAGCGAGGGCGAGCCAGCCTGCCGCGTCCAGGCTGCCGGTCAGTGGATCGCGCAGCGTATCCAGCGCCGCCAGCCACTGTGTCTTCAGCGCCTCGGCGGCGGCACGGCTGAGGGCGGCGCTGTGCAGGATCGAATCCACCGCCTGCGGCCAGTGTGCGCTCAGCCGCGGCAGGATCTCGTGGCGCAGGTGGTTGCGCGCCAGCCGGGTATCGCTGTTGGACGGGTCGTCGACGCAGGAAAGTCGGTGTGCATCGAGATATTCGCGCAATTGCTGCCGCGACAGCGCCAGCAGCGGCCGCCACAGCTGGCCGCGGCCCAGCGGGCGCAGGGCATGCATGCCGCCCAGGCCGTCCGGTCCGGCGCCGCGCAGCAGTTTCAGCAGCACGGTCTCGACCTGGTCGTCGCGGTGATGGCCGAGCAGCAGGTATTCGTCATCGTGCAGTTGTGCCGCCAGTGCGGCATAGCGGGCATCGCGGGCGGCGGCTTCGATGCCGCTGCCGCCGCGGCGGTCGACCTGCACGCGCAGCACCTCGCACGGCAACGCCAGCGCAACGCAGAAACGGCGGCAATGTTCCGCCCATGCCGCGCTGCCGGCATGCAGTGCGTGATCGACATGCAGCGCGCGCAGGCCTCGCGCGCGCGCCTGTGGCAGTTGCGCCAGCGCATGCAGCAGGGCGGTGGAATCGGGACCGCCGCTGAACGCGACGCAAAGTCGTGCCGCTGATGTGGTGGCCAGCGCGGCTGAAAGATGCCGGTGCAGCGGATCGTTCACTTCTTGCCGCTGCGGGGACGCACGTAGAGGTGCTTGCCGTTGCCGATCAGGCGTTCCTCGGTCTCGAACAGGCCGATCCCGTTGACCAGTCCGCTGAGCTTGGCGTAGCCGTAATTGCGCGGGTCGAAGTCCGGCGACTGCTTGTTGATGATGCTGCCGACCGCCCCCAGGGCGGCCCAGCCGGAATCGTCCGAGGCGGCCTCCATCGCGTTGCGCAGCAGGTTCATCAGCTGCGCGTCGCCACGCAGTTCCTTCGCGTTGCGCCGCTTCAGGCCCGCACTGGGTTCGGCCTCGGTGGCCTGCACCAGTACCTCGGTGTAGATGAACTTGTCGCAGGCGGTGCGGAACGGTTCGGGGGTCTTCTTCTCGCCGAAGCCGTAGACGGTCTGGCCGGATTCGCGGATGCGCGAGGCCAGTCGGGTAAAGTCGCTGTCGCTGGAAACGATGCAGAAGCCGTCGAAGCGCTCGGTGTAGAGCAGGTCCATCGCGTCGATGATCATCGCCGAATCGGTGGCGTTCTTGCCGACCGTGTAGCGGAACTGCTGGATCGGCTGGATCGAGTGGCGCAGCAGCACGTCCTTCCAGCCGGTGAGGTCGGGCTTGGTCCAGTCGCCGTAGATGCGCTTGACGTGGGCGGTGCCGTACTTGGCGACCTCGGCCAGCAGGCCTTCGACGATCGCCGGCCGCGCATTGTCGGCGTCGATCAGTACGGCGAGCTTGGTGGTGTCCTGGGCCATGGCGAATCCCGGCAGCGTGGAGGTGCCACCGATGTTACCGCCAAGCGCGTGGCGGCCGTCATCCCCGGAGCCGGGCTATTCCTGGTACGCGCCATAACTGCGCAGGCGCTGGTAGCGCCGCTCCAGCAGGTCGGCGACCGGCATCGCCTCGAGCTCGTCCAGCTGGTTGAGCAGCACCGCCTTCAGGCGGATCGCCATCGAACGCGGATTGCGGTGCGCCCCGCCCAGCGGCTCGCGCACCAGCTTGTCGATCAGGCCCAGCTCCAGCAGGCGCGGCGCGGTCATGCCCAGCGCCTCGGCGGCATCCTTGACCTTGTCCGGACTCTTCCACAGGATCGAGGCGCAGCCCTCCGGCGAGATCACCGAATAGGTCGAGTACTGCAGCATCAGGATGCGGTCGCCGACGCCGATCGCCAGCGCGCCGCCGGAGCCGCCTTCGCCGATCACGGTGCAGATGATCGGCACCCGCAGCTCGGCCATTTCCATCAGGTTGCGCGCGATCGCCTCGCTCTGGCCGCGCTCCTCGGCGCCGACGCCCGGGTAGGCGCCGGGGGTGTCGATCAGGGTCAGGAGCGGCAGCTTGAAGCGCTCGGCCAGCTTCATCAGGCGCAGCGCCTTGCGGTAGCCCTCCGGACGCGGCATGCCGAAGTTGCGGCGGACCTTGGTCTTGGTGTCGCGCCCCTTCTGGTGGCCGATGACCACCACCGGACGGCCGTCGAGCGGCGCCAGGCCGCCGACGATGGCCGCGTCGTCGGCGAACATGCGGTCGCCGTGCAGCTCGTGGAATTCCTCGCAGATCGCGCCGATGTAGTCGAGCGTGTAGGGGCGCGCCGGATGGCGCGACAGCTGGGTGATCTGCCAGGAGTTGAGATTGCGGAAGATCTCGGCGGTCTTGACCTTCAGCTTCTCGCGCAGGCGACCGACTTCCTCGTCGATATTGAACGCCTGGCCATGGCTGGCATGGCGAAGCTCTTCGATCTTCGCTTCCAGTTCGGCAATCGGTTGTTCGAAATCGAGGAAGTTGGGGTTCATTCGTGGCAATTCGTGGCACAGAAGCGTCTCAGTATACCGTCCCGCAGGACAACGCGAGAACGGCCCCGTATGGCCGTGACGGGTTCGACAGATCCTGCCGGGCCCGGCCCGATTGCGCTATCGTGCGTCCCATCAAGCAGCGTACCCAGCGGAACCGACCATGCCGATCAGGCCCCCCATCGACAATGCCAAGCTCGACCGTATCGTGGCCGAGGCGCGGCGCAATGCGGAGCAGCGCGAATTGGGCTACCGCGAGCGTGCGCTGAAGATGTATCCATGGATCTGCGGCCGCTGCGCACGAATCGTGGCGATGCCCACGACGCCCTCACGACGACCGCCCGGGCGGCGGTGGATGCCGGGTGCCATGTACTGGTCGAGAAGCCGGGCGGCCGGCTCTCCGGTGGCTCGAGCCGGTTCGCGCCGCCGCCGACGCCGGGGCCTGGTCGTTCGGGTCGGATTCAACCTCCGGTTCCGCCCCGCCGTCCGCGGGCCCGGACGCCGGCTAGGGCGGGCTATCTCGGTCCCGTGCTGGTGCGGCCCGAGCATCTCGGCCACGGCGGCCGCCTCGGGTACGAAGGGAATGGCGGGCCGACGCGTCGGTCGGGGGGCGGCGAGCTGATCGACCAGGGCATGCACCTCATCGACCTCACCCGGTTTCCTCGGCGACGTCACGCTGGCGTTCTCCGAGCTGCGCACCGACTTCTGGCCCATGGAGGTCGAGGACAACGCCTACCTCGCCCTGCGGGGCGACGCGGGGGCGTTCGCTGGCTTCACGCGTCATGGACCGAGTGGAAGAACCTGTTCTCGTTCGAGGTGGCCCTCGAGCGGGCCAAGCTGGAGGTCACGGGTCTGGGCGGCAGCTACGGCGCCGAGCGCCTCACGGTCTACGAGATGAGTCCGGAGATGGGTCCACCGGCGACGACGACCGAGGAATGGCCGGCCGACGACCTCTCGTGGCACGACGAGCTCGCCGACGTCGCCGACGGCCTCGACGGGCGCCCGGCGATCGGCGCGACCCTCGACGACTGCATCGCCGGCATTCCGGATCGCAGAGGAGGCGTACCGCCGATGATCATCACGCGCACGCCCTTGCGCATCTCGCTCGGCGGCGGCGGCACCGATATGCCCGTCGTACTACCGGAAGTCCGGCAGGGCTTCCTCATCGCGGCGGCCATCACGAAGCACATCTACATCGCGGTGAACCACAACTTCGAGGACGACATCCTGCTCAAGTACTCGAAGGTCGAGCGGGTGCCCGCCGACGCAGGTCGAGCACCGCCTCCTCCGCGAGTCGCCTGCTCTGCACCGGCGTCGGCCGCGGTCGAGATCTCGTCGATGGCCGACATCCCGGCCGGCACCGGGCTGGGCTCGTCCGGCGCGTTCACCGTCGGCGTGCTTCGGCGCTGCACGCATACCGGCGGAGCATCGTGGCGAACCGCGAGCTCGCCGAGCAGGCGTGCCACATCGAGATCGACCGGCTCGGCGAGCCGATCGGCAAGCAGGACCAGTACATCGCCGCGGTCGGAGGGCTCAGCGCGCTTCGAGTTCCGCGACGACGAGTCGGTCGGGGTGAGCCCGGTGCCGGTCAGCGACGAGGTCCGGCACTGCCTCGAGGACGATCTCCTCCTCTTCTACACGGGCGTTCGGCGGCCGGCGTCCGAGGTCCTCGCCGACCAGCAGGCTCTCGACCACCCGGAGCTGAGCCGCAACCTCGACGCGGTGACGCGACATCGGCTACCGGACGCAGGACGCGCTCGGACGGCGGCGATCTCGCCGCCTTCGGCGCCTCTCTCAGAGCAGTGGCAGCTGAAGTACGACCGCGCCCGACGCCGGTCACGATCGGACGGTCGACGACTGGATCCAGACCGGCATCGCCGCGCGGCGCGCTGGGCGGCAAGCTGGTCGGCGCCGGCGGCGGCGGCTTCCTGCTCTTCTACGCGGAGGACAAGGCGCGCCTGCGGTCCGCGATGGCCGACTCGGGCCTGCACGAGGTCCGCTTCGGGTTCGACTACATGGGGCCCGACCACGCCGTCGACAGCTGATGCACCAGGCCGTCGTGCTCGCCGGCGGTCTCGGCACGCGGGTCGCGACCTCATCGCGCCCCGGACGCTTCCCAAGGCGCTGGTCCCGGTCGACGGCCGCCCCTTCGTCGACTACAAGCTCGCCGTGCTCGCGGCGCAGGGCGTCACCGACGTGGTGATGCTGGTGGGCCACGGTGCCGGACCGCTGCGCGACCACTCGGCGACGGCGCCGGCCTCGGGCTCCGGGTCTCGTTCGTCGACGACGGGCCCGGCCTCCGCGGGACCGCAGGCGCGATCGCCGCGGCCCGACCGGCTCGACGACGTGTTCTGGGTGACCTACGGCGACACGCTGCTCGATCAACCCATGGCGGCGGTGGAGGACGCCTTCCGCAGGTGCGGCCACCCCCGCGCTCATGACGGTCGTCCACAACCGGGATCGGGGCCAGTCAAGCAACGCCAGCATCTCCGGCGGCATGGTGGTGGGGTACTACAAAGGCGAGCCCCCTGGCACCCATGCGTACCTGGACTACGGGCTTCTGGTCTTCGACCGGGCCGTCTTCGAGGGCTACCCGACCGGACGGCCGGCGGACCTGGCGGTCATGGTGGGAGCCCTGGTCCGCGAGGGCCGGATGGCCGCCATGGTCGTCGACGCCAACT